>NZ_JAROCF010000001.1:0-2400000 GCF_030433685.1 Leifsonia williamsii | reverse complement strand
GTCGAGTAGTAGAAGATCACGTTGATGCCGACGAACTGCTGGAACACCGACAGGATGATGCCGATCCAGACGATCGGCTTGAGGCCGAGCCGGTTGCCGCGCAGGGTGCTCTTGGCGCCCTCCTCGTCCTCCGCGATGGCGCGCTCGATGTCCGAGATCTGGCGGTCGACGTCCTCGGCGGGCACGAGGGTGCGGAAGATCTCCCGCGCCTCGTCGCGCTTGCCGGTCGTGAGCAGGTAGCGCGGCGACTCCGGCAGGGTGAGCGCGAGGATGCCGTACACGACCGACGGGATCACGCCGACCAGGAACATCCACCGCCACGCCTCGAGGCCCAGCCAGAGCTGGTTCGACGCCGCACCGGCCGCACCGGCCAGGAGCGCGTCCGAGAGCAGCGCGATGAAGATACCGATCGTGATGGCGAGCTGCTGGAGCGACGCCAGGCCTCCGCGCGACTGCTTCGGCGAGATCTCGGCGATGTATGCGGGGGCGACGACGGACGCGATGCCGATGCCGAGGCCGCCGATGACGCGCCAGAGGCCGAGGTCCCAGACGGAGAACGCCAGGCCGGCGCCGATCGAGCTGACGAGGAACAGCACGGCGCCGAGCAGCATCACCTTGAGGCGCCCCCAGCGGTCGGCGAGCCGGCCGGCGATGTACGCGCCGAGCGCACAGCCGAGCAGCGCGATCGCGACGACGAAGCCCTTCACGAAAGCGTTGAGCGCGAAGTGCTCCTGAATCGAGTCGACAGCGCCGTTGATCACCGACGAGTCGAAGCCGAAGAGGAATCCGCCGACCGCCGCCGCGATCGCCAGTCCGGTCACCCGTCGCCTCATCGCGGGGGTGGGGGTCGGTACGTGTTCGTTCTCACTCGTCAGGCGACTGCTGCGTTGTTCAGACATCTCATCCCTTTTCGGTTGTCGTGCGCCGGCGCCCTCCTCGGCTGGTGGCCTCTTCGAGCGACCGGCGATGAATACGGTACGCCGTGTTTCGGGCGAGGTGAACGTACGAAACTCCGCGCGGTCTCCACAGGGGTGTGGAGAGAGGTGTTCTCCACGGGTTCGGCGATGGAGGGGCGGGGCGGACGGGATGGCCGGGATGGTGGAGGGGTTGTTGGGTGGCGAACGGGAGGGGTGGCACGGGGTGATCGAGGATGTGGGGGTGTGGGCGCCGGGTCGGTGGTCGGGGCGGTGGTCGGGGCCGTGGTCGGGGCGGTGGGCTCGGAACTGGCTGCTGGGGGCGGTGGTGCGGGCGCTGCTGGGTGTGCTGGCGGTGGTCGCGATGGTGTGTGGGGCGGCGGGGGTGGCGGGAACGCCGGGAGCGCCGGGCGCATCGGGTGCGCCGGGCGAATGGGGTGCGGCGGGCGAATCGGGCGCGCCGGGCGCATCGGGGGTACCGGTCGGGGACGAAGCGCGTGGTGCTCTCGGACGTCCGGCCCTCGGAGGTATGGCCACTGACGGCGACGCACCGCCGGAGCTTCCCGGCAGGCGCCGCGTGAAGCCGGCGGCAGAGGCGCCGGCCCCAGGCACCGTGCTCGCCGAGCCGGACCTGGCCGCTTGCCGCGTTCGCGGAACTCCGGAGCGGGGTGCCGCTGGCGCAGACGCCTTCGTGTCTGATGCGGCGCCTCCACGATGGTCATGGCCGGTGACGCCGGTGCGTGTGACGCGGGCATACGCCGCTCCCCCGACGCAATACGCGGCCGGGCATCGCGGAATCGATCTCGCCGCCGGCCCGGGAGCGACCGTGACCGCGCCGTCGGCCGGCCGGGTCCACTTCGCAGGAACGGTCGTCGACCGCCCCGTCCTGACACTCGACGTCGGCGGCGGGGTGCTCGCGAGCTTCGAACCGGTGGCGACGGACCTGCCCGACGGCACCTTCGTGCAGCGCGGAGAACCCATCGGAACGATCGCAGCCGGCGGCCACTGTGACGCGTGCCTCCATCTCGGCGTCCGGGTGGACGGCGAATACGTCTCCCCTCTGCTGTTCCTCGACCGGCTACCGCCCTCGGTGCTGCTGCCGCTGGAACGGAGCGGGGACGGGCGGGCGGCCAAGACAAGGAGTGGGTGAGCTGCGGCAGACGAGGCGAGCCACAACGAACACCCTCCGGCACCGGCGAGGCGATCGGAGGTCAGGCGCGCGGGTGTGCGATGCGGTAGCTCTCCTTCAGGCGCTCGGCGGAGACGTGTGTGTAGATCTGGGTGGTGCCGAGGCTCGCATGGCCGAGGAGTTCCTGGACCGCGCGCAGGTCGGCACCTCCGTCGAGGAGGTGCGTGGCCGCGGTGTGCCGCAGCGCGTGCGGGCCGGCAGGACCTCCGCCGGGGACGTCGGCGAGCAGCCCAGCGATCAGCTCGTACACCGCCCGCGGACCGAGCCGCCCGCCGCGCGCCCCGAGCAGCAAGGCCGGCCCGGAGCGAGGCGTGGCGAGCGAGGGACGCGCGCGCGCCAGGTAAGCGCGGATTGCGGCGAGCGCCGGCACGCCGAACGGCACCACCCGCTCCTTCGATCCCTTGCCGAGCACGCGCACCGTGAGCCGCTCGAGGTCCACATCGTCGACGTCGAGGCCGACGAGTTCCGAGACGCGGACGCCGGACGCGTACAGCAGTTCGACGACGGCCACGTCCCGGAGCGCCTGGGCGTCACCGTCGCCGGCCCGGGCGGCGAGCGAGGTCAGGATGCCGTCCATCTGCGCGCGGGAGATCACCCGGGGCAGCGTCTTATCCGGCTTCGGCGCGCGGAGACGCGCAGCGGCGTCGACCGGTGCAGGCTCCGCGCCGGAGCCGCCGGGGAGAACACCTGCAGAAACTGGCGTGCCCGGCTCAGCCACCGACGGCTCGGCTCCTCCCCCGCCATCGTCCTTACTCACTCCCGGGTGTTCTGCGGCCACTCCGCTCGGGGAGCCGGATCTGGTGCCGGGATCGGCGGCGCGCGCACCGGCACCGCCCCCGGCGGCGGGACCGATGTTGCGGGCTGCCCACGCGCTGAATCCGCGAGCGGCCGCAGAGCGGCGGGCCAGGGTTGCTTTGGCGAGCTGCCGCTGGGAGCCGTCCCAGAGCCAGTCCCGGTAATGGTCGAGCGTGAGATCGCCGACGGCTCCGACGCCGCGAGGTCCGACGAATGCCGCGAGCGCCTCCAGGTCGGAGCCGTAGGCCTGCACGGTACGCGGCGAGTACCCGCGTTCCACCTCCAGGTGACGCAGGTAGCGCTCGATCGCGTCTCGCAGTTGCACACCCCCAGCCTGCCGCGCGCGGCCGTGATCGGACGGAGCGACGCACCACCGGGGCTGGCTCAGCGCGCCAACCCGGCGAGCGAGAGGACGGGGCGACCCACCGACCAGGCGGGCAAATCGCGCCACGCCCCGTGCCGAGTGAGGAGTAGGCGACCAACCACGCTGCCCATGCACACCACACCCGTCTCGCAAGAGGTCGAAGTGAGCCACCAACAGGCCGGCCCAACGCAAGACGCCCATCACACGAACGGACGGAGCTACCTACCAACTAGGCGGACCAACGGCGCCGCCCGCGTCCGCGCGAGCAGACGGAGCGACCCACCATCAGGCGGACCGAGCGCGGCACGCCCTCCGCACGAGAGGAGGGAGCGAACATCACCGAAACGGTGGAGCGGCACCCCAACGTCCCGGTCAGCGGGGACGTCGCGTCAGCCATCCGTCCGGACGCTCGATCACCTCCCCGAGAGCCTCGAGTCTTCCCAGCGCCGCATGCACGTCCTGGTACGGCAGCCCGGTGCGGGCGGCGAGATCCTCCGTCCTGGTCGCGGTCGTGCGGTGGAGCGCCCTCCTGATGCGATCATCCGGGTCGCCATGAGGGGCCTGTTGTAGATCGGCGCCGCCTTCCAGGTCGTCGTTGCCGGGCTCCCTGGGCTGCCTGTTCTCGCTCGTGAGCGGGTCCGCAAGCTCAACCATCTCGTCCACCGTCGTGACACACGTCGCTGCGTACTCGCGGATCAGGCGGTGGCAGCCTGCTGAAGCGGGCGACGTGACCGGCCCCGGCACGGCGCCGAGTGGCCGGCCCATCTGCGAGGCGTGGCCGGCGGTGTTGAGCGAGCCCGACCGGTGACCCGCCTCGACGACGACCGTCGCGTTGCTGACGGCGGCGATGAGCCTGTTGCGCATCAGGAATCTCCAACGTGTGGGCGTCGAACCGCAGGGCAGCTCCCCGATCAGCGCGCCGGTGTCGGCGATCCGGCGGAGGAGGTCGCTGTGGCCCGCCGGGTAGAGGCGGTCGACACCGCCCGCGAGGAAGGCGATCGTCGGGTGACCAGCGGCCAGGGCTGCCCGATGGGCTGCGCCGTCGATCCCATACGCGCCTCCCGACACCACCGCGAATCCGCGGGCGCCGAGGCCGGCGGCGCTCTCCATCGCGACATGCTCGCCATAGCCGGTCGCCGCCCGAGCGCCCACGAGGGCGATCGACTGCTGGAGTGCCGACAGCCGCTCCACGTCACCGCGGATCCAGAGCGCCAGCGGTTCGCCCGCGTCCAGGAGCCCTAAGCCCTCGGGCCAGCGTTCCGATTCGGGCGTGAGGAGATACGCGTGGACGTGGGCGGCTGATTCGAAAGCGCGGATCGCCGTCCCCTGCGATAAACGCCCCCGCCACCGAGTCAGGGCCTCCGTCAGGCGGCGGACTGCGCGCCGTCTCTCGGCGACCTCCCGCCGGTCGCCAGCGGCCGCCGCACTGCCGGTGGTGGTCGCGGTCACGCGTGGCGCCGCCGCTGCATCGACACTCGTAGAGGCATCGACACCTGCGTGGACGACACCACCGGGACCAGCATCCGCACCATCACCGAAATCGTCGCCGGCATCTGCGCCGGGACTGATATGGGCACGCACACCAGAGCCGACATCGCCACCTGGACCAGGATCACGACCGGTACTCGAGCCTGCATCGACACCTGCATCGGAGCCACCGTCGGGACCAGCATCAACACCGGCACCGGAGTCGGCATCGACACCTGCATGGGCACCGGAGTCGGCATCGGCATCAACACCGGCACCGGAGTCGGCATCGACACCTGCATGGGCACCGGAGTCGGCATCGACATCAACACCGGCACCGGAGTCGGCATCGACACCTGCATGAGCACCGGAGTCGACATCGACATCGACACCTGCATGGACACCACCACCGACAACTGCACGGACGTCCCCGTCTGCAGAGGCACCAGCACCGGAAACTGCAGGAGCATCTCCGCCTGCATGGGGACCAGCACCGACGTCCTCGCCTGCATCGGCGCCGACACCGCCGCCAACAACCACACCAGCCTCGGCGCCCGGCGCCGTGTCAGCACCCATTGCAGCATGGGCTCCATCGGCGACTGACGAGCGGGGTTGTGCGCTCGTCACCAGGGAGACCGACGCTGCCTCCGCACGCGTCTCGCCCGTCCACGTTCCCGCCGCGTAGGCGAGGACGTGCTCCGCATCCCAGCCCTCGACGATGGCTCGGAGGGTGTCGGCGGGGCCGATCGCCTCGATGAGGTGGTGGGCGTCCGTGTCGCCCGGCTCGATGACGGTGGTCAGGGCTCCGCGGGCGAAGACGGCGGCCAGTTGCTCTCGCTCGATCGTCTTCTGAGCGGAGACCGGGGCGAGCAGCGCTTCCAGGCGGGTGTACGGGATGCTGAGGAACGCGTCGGGAGCGGGGCGTCGTCTGCCGCCGCGGTCCCACGGCGTTCCCGGCGGGGTCGGCTCAGCCACGGTTCACCTCCCGGGTGTGCGAGCCGGGCTCAGCCGAAGGCGGCGTTGTCGGACGCGCGTGCGCCCCGGTTTCGAGCACTGTCATCAGGGGGCACACGTCGCACGGATGGATCGCCACAGACCCAGCCGCGTCGTGGTCGTCGACGGGCTGCGGCCCGGCGTTGCCGGCGTTCATGCGTCGATCCCTCGTCGGAGGAACAGCGCCCGGCCGATGTGGTCGGGCGTCGGGGAGGTGGCGCCGTCGAGGTCGGCGAGGGTCCAGGCGAGGCGGAGGGTGCGGTCGTAGCCGCGCATGGTGAGTGCGCCGCGTTCGAGGGCTCGGTCGAGGGGTGCCAGTGCCGAGGGTCCCGGCCGATGGTCCGGTGAGCGCAGCCAGGTGCCGTCAGCATCAGCGTTGCGGATCCATCCAGTTCCGGAAAGGCGGACCGCGGCGGCGGCGCGGGCCTCCGTCACCCGCGCGCGAAGGGCCGCACTCGTGCGAGGGTGGCCGGTGATCGCTCCCCCCTGTGGAGGCGTAGCCGTCTGAGGTCGAGGATGCTGAGGCTGCGGGACTGAGATCGGAGCCGAGGCTGAAGCGGTAGCCGAGACCGAAGCCGGATCCGAGTCCGAAGCCCATGCCACCGCCGGAGCCGCGTCCGAAGCCCGTGCCGATAACACAGCCGATGCAGCAGCCGAGCCCGAATCCGCAGCCGATGCAGCAGTGGCAGCGGCAGCCGCAGCCAACGCAGCAGTCCCTGCCGACGCAGCAGACCCCGCCGACCCCGCTCCCGAGTCCTGCGCCGACAGGGCGCCATCCGTCCCCTCCCCAGGCACGCCCCTCCCCGCCGGCGCAGCCGCGACCCCCGCACCCGCCCCCGACGCCTGCAGCGCCGCCAGGCCCATGCGGCGGACGGTGAGCCGGATGTCGATGCGGTCGAGCAGGGGGCCCGACAACTTCGAGAGGTAGCGGCGGCGGGCCATCGGGGTGCAGGTGCACTCGTCGTCGGTCGAGCCGTAGCGGCCGCAGGGGCAGGGGTTGGCGGCCAGGACCAGCTGGAAGCGGGCCGGGAACGTCGCGGCACCCGCGGCGCGGTGGATGCTGATGGTGCCCTGCTCCAGCGGTTGGCGCAGGGCGTCGAGGACGGAGGCGGGGAACTCGGCCGCTTCGTCCAGGAACAGGACCCCGTTCGTCGCGCGCACGATCGCGCCGGGCGTGATGCGCCCCGAGCCTCCGCCCACCAGAGCCGCGGCCGAGGCGGTGTGGTGCGGCGCCTCGAAGGGCGGTCGGACGACGAGCGCGCCGCCGACGCCCAGGCCGCAGAGGGAGCGGATGGAGGTCGCCTCGAGCGCCTCCTCCTGGGTCAGGTCGGGTAGGAGCGACGGCAGCCGCCGCGCGAGCATGGTCTTGCCGGCGCCCGGCGGGCCGGTCATCGCCAGGTGGTGACCACCCGCGGCGGCGGCGACCAGAGCCTCCACCGCCTCGTCGTTGCCCGCGATGTCGACGACGTCGGGCTCCGCGGGACCGACGACGACACCCGGTGGACCGGGCACGGCCTCCACCTCGATCGGGTCGAGCTCCGCGCCGTGGGCGATGGCCGCCGCACGAAGGCCGGGCACGGCGACGATCTCGACGCCGTCGACCAGCGCGGCCTCCTCGGCGTTGCCCGTGGGGACGAACACACGCTGGAAACCCGCGGCACGAGCCGCCAGCACAGCGGGCAGCACGCCGGGGACCGGTCGCAGCCTGCCGTCGAGTCCCAGCTCTCCCAGGTGGACGGCGGAGGCGGCGGAGGCGCTGGGCACCTCACCGGCGGCCGCCAGCGCGGCGATCGCGATGGCGAGGTCGAACGCGCTCCCCTGCTTGCGCAAGGATGCCGGGGACAGGTTGACCGTGAGCTTGCGCTGCGTCAGCGGGCACCCCGCATTGGCTGCGGCGGCGGTCACCCGCTTGCGCGACTCCCCGAGCGCCGCATCGGGCAGCCCGATCAGGACGAAGGCCGGCAGGCCCGCCGAGATGTCGGCCTCCACCTCGACGATGTCGCCGTCCATGCCCGTGAGCGCGACAGCGAAGGTGCGTGCGAGCGCCATCAGGCCACCCCCGCCAGGTGCTCGACCTGCGGGTTCGCGCTCCACGCGTCGACCACCGCCACCGCGTCGATGCGGATGGCACCGGGGACCGGCCCGTGCTCGCGGCACCACTCGGCGGCCAGCCGGCGCAGCCGCGCCGCCTTCTCGGCCGTGATCGCCTCGAACGGATGCCCGAACGCCACCGACGTGCGCGTCTTGACCTCGGCGAACACCGTCGTGGCGTCGCGCCGCAGGATCAGGTCGACCTCACCCGACCGACATCGCCAGTTGCGGTCCACCACCGTGAATCCACGGGCCTCGAACCACTGCGCAGCCACCACTTCGCCGCGGCGACCCAACTCGTCTTTCCATGCCATTGCTTCCTCCCGGATCCAGCCTCGCGGGAGGCGGGATCAGGGGGGTGCGGCGGGCGCGAATCCGTGGAGAACTCAGAAGTCAGGAGCGCCTGTGGAGAAGGACCGACGGCAGAGGCCGGTCACTCGTCGAGCGCTAGCTCCTTGGGCAGCTCGAACTCCTTGCTCGAGAGCTCCTCGATGTTGACGTCCTTGAAGGTCAGCACACGCACCGACTTCACGAACCGGTCGGCGCGGTAGACGTCCCACACCCACACGTCGTTCATCGTCAGCTCGAAATAGAAGTCGTGCTCGGTGTCGCGGCGCACGAACTCCACCTCGTTCGCGAGGTAGAACCGGCGCTCGGTCTCGATCACGTACTTGAACTGCGAGACGACGTCCCGGTATTCGCGGTACAAAGCCAGCTCGACCTCGCGGTCGTAGTCGTCGAACTCGTCCTCATCCATCGTCCGTCAAGTCTATGCCGGTCTGACGGGAAGGTGTGCCGCCCGGATCAGGCGGGCAGCTCGAGCTCGCGCAGGGCGGCCTCCGCCGCGTCCGCCGCCGACGCCTCGGCGGCCCCGTCGAACGGCAGATCCAGCGTCGGCGGCTTCAACCAGGTGAGACGGTGGAGCGCCGTGGGACCCAGCTCGTCGATGGCGGCGAAGTGCTCCGGCGTCGAATACCCCTTGTTGCCCGCCCAGCCGTAGCCGGGGTAGTCGGCGTCGTGCGCGATCATCTGCCGGTCCCTGTGGACCTTGGCGATGACGGAGGCTGCGGCGACCGACGCGCAGTCGCGGTCGGCCTTGATCCGGGTGACGACCCGCGCCGGCCGCATGAGCAGCGCGTTGAGGTAGTCGTGGTTGCCGTCGAGGATGAGGGTGGCCTCCTCGACGGGCGCGCCCTGCTGCTGCAGCTGGGTGAAGGCGCGGGCGCCGGCGAGGCCGAGGCAGTGGATGATGCCGAGCGTGTCGATCTCCTCCGCGCTCGCGATCCCCACGGCGTGATGGAGCGCCCACCGGCGGCAGGCCGGCTCCAGCGCCTCCCGCACCGGCTCCGGCAGCAGTTTGGAGTCGCGGAGCCCCGGCGGGATGCGCTTGACCGCGGTGTCGATGACGACCATGCCGACCGCGACCGGGCCCGCGAGCGCGCCGCGGCCGACCTCGTCCACGGCGACGATCGACGTCACGCCCTGCCGGAAGAGGCCCTTCTCGAACCTCAGCGACGGCGTCACCGGTGCCATCATGACGGTGCTTCCCTCCAACGGCGCCGAGACCTCCGGCGCCCAGGCCAGGATAACGCGCCCGACCGCTCGCGCCCCCGGAACGCACGCGCAGAACGCACGAACTCCCGGCCCTGAACGGACCGGGAGTTCGTGGTGCTGTGTCGCGAGGACGCGAGAGGCTGCGGAGACCGCTGCTCAGTTCTCGCGCTTCTCCTTGATCTTCGCCTTCTTGCCGCGCAGCTCGCGCAGGTAGTAGAGCTTGGCGCGACGGACGTCACCGCGGGTGACGACCTCGATCTTGTCGATGACCGGCGAGTGGACCGGGAAGGTGCGCTCGACGCCGACCTGGAAGCTGACCTTGCGGACCGTGAAGGTCTCGCGGACACCCTCGCCGGAGCGTCCGATGACGACGCCCTGGAAGACCTGGATACGAGAGCGGCTGCCCTCGATGATGTTGACGTGCACCTTGACGGTGTCGCCGGCGCGGAAGGCGGGGATGTCCTGCTTGAGGGACGCCGCGTCCACCTGATCGAGGATGTGCATGGTTGTTCGCTCTCTGTACCCGCCACAGGTCGGGGACGGACTCGGGGCTCCTGTCGCGCGGACGCGCGGCGTGGAGCCGATCATTCGATTGGGGTGTGCGCGAGAGATGCTGGCTCCCCTGAGGCAGAGCCTGGCCGCGGCACGAAGATCAATTCTGCCATGAGAGCGGGTGATCGCCAAAAACAGCCGGGATGGCGTCAGCGCTCGGCGCGCGGCTCCCGGCGCTCCTGCACCACGATCACCTCGGCGTCCTCGACGACCACGGGCTCCGGCTGCCCGACCTGCTGCGGCTGGGCGGCGCGCTCGTACGCAGCGAAGGTGTCGGCGACGCGCGCCCGCGTCTCGGTGACGACCTCGTAGAGGGCGCGCCAGAACAGGCCCAGGAAGAACAGGATCGCGAGCACGGCGAACCAGCCCGTCGCCCCTGGCAGGAAGAACCCGAACCCGATCAGGGAGAGATGCCAGCCCGCGAGGAGCCCCGCGATGGGCCAGGAGACCGCTCGGCGCAGCCGGGCTCCACGGCGCGCGACGACGATGCCGCCGACCGCGAGCATCGCGACGAACAGGGCCGGGCAGAGGATGAGCAGGCCGAGCAGCGACCAGCCGCTCTCCTGGTTGAACGCCGCCCAGCCGATCAGCAGCCAGGCGGGCAGCACCACGGCGGAGGGGAACAGCCACCAGTAGAACGCCCTGCGGATCATCACGCGACCAGAGTAGCCGCGCGTGGCTGTGCGGGGGCTGCGGGTTCGCCGTGGGCGCACCTCCCTCGTCCGGAGGCCGCCCGCGGCGCGTCGGCGCATGAAAGACTTGGGGCGTGATCGAGTTGAGGACCCCCGCAGAGATCGAGCAGATGCGCCCCGCCGGGCGCTTCGTGGCCGACGTGCTCGCCGCGACCGCGGCCGCCGCGAAGGAGGGGGTCAACCTCCTGGAGCTGGACCGCCTCGCGCACGACATGATCCGCAGCCGCGGGGCCGAGTCCTGCTACATCGACTACCACCCGTCGTTCGGCGCGAGCCCGTTCGGCAAGGTGATCTGCACCTCGGTGAACGACGCCGTGCTGCACGGACTGCCGCACGACTACCGGCTGCGCGACGGCGACCTCCTCACCCTCGACTTCGCCGCCGCGGTCGACGGCTGGGTGGCGGACGCCGCGGTGTCGGTCGTCGTCGGCACGCCCCGCGACGAGGACCTGCGTCTGATCGACACGACCAGGCGCGCGCTCGCGGCCGGGATCGCCGCCGCACAGCCGGGAGGCCGCATCGGCGACATCTCGGCGGCCATCGGAGCCGTCGCGCACGCCGAGGGGTACTCGGTCAACCTGCAGTTCGGCGGCCACGGCGTCGGCCGCACGATGCACGGCGACCCGCACGTCGCCAACGACGGCCGCGCCGGACGCGGCTACCCGCTGCGGCCGGGGCTCGTCATCGCGATCGAGCCGTGGTTCCTGCAGACGACCGACGAGATCTTCACCGACCCGGACGGCTGGACGCTGCGCAGCGCCGACGGCTCCCGCGGCGCGCACTCCGAGCACACCGTCGCGATCACCGAGGACGGCCCGCTGATCCTGACCGCTCCGTAGCAACCCCGCGAGTACGCGCGAATTCGGCCGGAAACGGCCGAGTACGCGGAGAATCTGCGTACTCGGCGGTTTGCCACTGTGTCAGGGCAGGAGGTCGGGGCGGACGCGGCGCGTGCGCTCGAGCTGCTGCTCGTGCCGCCAGGCCGCGATCGCGCCGTGGTTGCCCGAGAGCAGGATGGGCGGCACCTCGTGGCCGCGCCACTCCGCGGGCTTCGTGTAGCTGGGGTACTCCAGGAGGCCGTCCTCGTGCGACTCCTGCACCAGGCTCTCCGGGTTGCCGACGACGCCCGGGATGAGCCGGCCGATCGCCTCGATCATCGCCATGGTGGCCACCTCCCCACCGTTCAGCACATAGTCGCCGATGCTCATGAGCCGGACGCGGGCTCGGGAGGCGGTGTCGTCGAACACGCGCTGGTCGATGCCCTCGTACCGGCCGCAGCCGAACACGAGGTGCTGCTCCCCCGCCAGCTCGCGCGCCGTCGCCTGCGTGAACACCTCACCGGCCGGCGACGGGAAGATCACCACCGGGTCATCGCTCGCGGACAGG
Organism: Leifsonia williamsii; assembly: GCF_030433685.1. Classification (NCBI taxonomy): domain Bacteria; kingdom Bacillati; phylum Actinomycetota; class Actinomycetes; order Micrococcales; family Microbacteriaceae; genus Leifsonia; species Leifsonia williamsii. The sequence continues at coordinate 2,388,003 of NZ_JAROCF010000001.1, read as the reverse complement.
ATGCCGTCGAGCGCCTCCCCCCACGGCTCGGGCTTCATCACCATGCCGGCGCCGCCGCCGTAGGGCGTGTCGTCGACCGTGCGGTGCCGGTCGTGGGTGTGGTCGCGCAGGTCGTGCACGCCGAGCTCGATCAGCCCGGCCTCACGGGCCTTGCCGAGCAGGGAGATGTCCAGCACATCGAAGAAGGTCGGGAAGATCGTGACGATGTCGATGCGCATGGATCGAGTCTATTCAGGCGGGCACGACCGCCAGCTCACGATCCCGCGGCACGAGCGGCGCCGCGACCGCCGGGCAGAGGGCGACGATGGCGAAGGCGACCGGGTAGCCGAGCCACCCGATCAGCGCACCGACCGCGGGCCCCACGACCGAGGCGGCCAGGAACTGCCCGGTGTTCTGCGTGCCGAGGGCGCGTCCCGACCAGAACGGGCCGGCGATCTCGGCGACGGACGTGTACGCCAGCCCGTTGTCGGCGACCGTCACCACAGCGGCCACCACGAGGATGATGGCCGCCGCGACCACGCCGAAGGCGGAGGCGGCGGCGAGGAGCAGCATCACCACGACCGCCGCGAGCGACACCCAGCGCAGCGGCCGGAGGTGGCTGCCGACGCGGTCGCTCAGCACGCCGACGCCGATCCGCCCGAGCGCGCCGGCGAACTGGCTCACGCCGATGACGATGCCGGCCGCCAGCGCGGGCACGTGCAGCCCCGACACCAGCCAGACGAGCCCGAACGTGGAGACGGTGAACTGCGGGATCACGAGCAGCATCGACACCGCGTGGATGCGCCACAGCAGCGTCGTCTCGCGGTACGGGCGCCACACGGCCTGCGGGTGCGCCTCCTCCCCCGCCCCGGCGGTCCGCGGCGGGCGCGGCGGGTCCACGATCCCGACCGCGCAGAGCACCGCCGAGACGGCGCACAGCGCGGTCGGCACGAGCAGCGCGAGCCCGATGCCGCCGACGGAGGCCAGGGTCGGGATGGTGACCGCCGCGATCGCGACCCCGAGGGGCTGGCACATCTGCCGGATGCCCATGGCGAGACCGCGCCGCTCCTTCGGGAACCACCCGATCACGACGCGCCCGCTGGCCGCATTGGGGCTGGCGGAGGCCATCCCTCCGACGAGGAACAGCGCGGCGAGCCCGAGGTACGACGACACGAGCATGGCGCCCAGCCCGGCCAGGGCGGTCAGTGCGAGCCCGGACGCGATCACCCAGCGCTCGCCGATCCGGTCGCTCAGCGCGCCCCACGCGATCAGCGTCAGCACCAGGCCGAGCGTCGGGGCGGAGGCCAGCAGCCCGGCCTGCGCGAGGCTGAGCCCGCGCTCCGTGTGGAGCAGCGGGATGAGGAACGCGGGCGTCGAGACGAAGACCGTGGAGCTGGCCTGCGCCGCGACTCCGAACGCCAGCATCAGCCAGGGGCGCGGGGTACGTGTTCGGGCGGTCATGGCCATACACTATCGGTATACCAAGTCGGTATACCAAAGGAGCGTCATGACCGACCCGTCGACCGTCTACGACCGCCTCCGCACCCAGATCCTGGAGCTCGAGCGCCTGCCGGGGTCGCGGGTGACCGAGCGCGGGCTGGAGGCCGAGCTCGGAGCCTCCCGCACGCCCCTGCGCGCAGCACTGCAGCGGCTGGAGGCGGAGGGGCTGATCGCGCACGAGGGCCGCGGATGGCAGGTCTCCCCCATCGACCTGGGCGAGATCGGGCGGCTCTCCGAGCTGCGGGACGCGCTCGAGACGGCGGCGGTGCGGCACACCTGCGCCCGCGCCGGCGACGACGCGATCACCGCCATCGCACGCACGCTCGACACGCAGCAGAGCGCGCACGGCCACGACGCGGCGGTGCGCGCGGGCGAGGACTTCCACGTGCGCCTGGCGGCGCTGTCGGGCAACCACTTCTTCGCCGACGCCGTGCAGTCGGCGATGACCCGCCTGGCGCGGACGCGCTGGCTGGAGGTGCGCACCGAGGAGACCCGGCGCGCCGCGTGGGAGGAGCACCGAGCGATCGTGGAGCTCGTAGGGCGTCGGGACGCGGACGCCGCCGCCGAGCGCATCCACGCGCACATCGTCGCGACCCACGACCGCCTGCTCGCGGCGCTCGACGCGGATGCCCGCGGGCTGCGCGCCCGGGGCCTCGCGATCGTGCGGTGACGCCGCGGGCTGAGCCCGGACATGCGAAGAGGGCGACCCGTGCGGGTCGCCCTCTTCGTGTGTTCAGTCCTGCGACTCGTGGTCGTCCGGTTCGGAGTCGTCCCGTTCGGGCGCCTCGCCCTCGTCGTCGTCCGGCAGCTCCTCGAAGAGCCCGGCCGGCGGCGTGAGCGTTAGCGTCCCCGCGGCGATGTCGACCTCGGGCACGATCGCTTTCACGAACGGCACGAGCACCTCGCCGTTGTCGGTCTTGATGGCCAGGAGGTCCTGAGCGGGGAGGTGGTCGACGCGCGCCACCGTGCCGACCGGCTGCCCGTCGCGGAGTGCGGACAGGCCGACCAGCTGGTGGTCGTACCAGGCGTCGTCCTCGTCAGGCAGCTCGGCGACGTCCTGGCTGACCCAGAGGATCGCCTTGATGAGCGTCTCCGCCTCCGTGCGGTCCTCCACGCCGGCGAAGAAGCCGACCGGGTGACCGTTGTACCAGCGGAGCTCGCGCAGCTCCAGCGTCTTGCCGTGCCATTTGGAGGCGGTGGGCACCTGGAGGGTGAACACCGCTCCCGGCACGAACCGCTTCTCGGGCTCGTCGGTGTAGAGCTCCAGCTTGATGGCGCCCTTGAGGCCGTGCGCCTTGGTCAGCCGGCCGACGCGTAGCTCGGTCTCGCCCGGACGCGGAGCGACCTCCTTGCGGGGCAGTTTGTGCTCCGACACCTCAGTCGTCGACGACGTCGACACGGACGCGCCGGCCGTCGGCCAGCGCGGTCACCACGGTGCGGAGGGCCTTGGCGGTCCGGCCGGAGCGGCCGATCACCCGGCCGAGGTCCTCGGGATTCACACGAATCTCGAGGACCTCGCCACGCGGGGAGCCCTTGGCCACGACGTGCACGTCGTCCGGGTGGTCGACGATGCCCTTGACCAGGTGCGTGAGCGCGGGTGCGAGCAAGGTGTTACGCCTTCTCGCCGTCGGCGGCGTCGTCGGCGATGGTCTCGGCCTCGGCCACGACCTCGGCCTCTGCGGCCTCCTCGGCCTCGACCTCGGCCTCGACGACGGCCTCCGCCTCAGCGGTGACGTCGGCCGGAGCGGCCTTCGGCTTCACGACGGACGACTTCTTCTCGTCGGCGACGAACTCGGCCTTGGCGTCCGCGGTGCGGACGGTGCTGACGGCGTTCTTGTCGCCCTTGAACTTGCCCCAGTCGCCGGTGAGCTTCAGCAGCGCCATGACCTGCTCGGTCGGCTGCGCGCCGACGCCGAGCCAGTACTGGGCGCGGTCGGAGTCGACCTCGATGCGCGACGGCTCCTCGGTCGGGTGGTAGAGGCCGATCTCCTCGATGACGCGGCCGTCACGCTTGGTGCGCGAGTCGGCGACGACGATGCGGTAGTACGGAGCGCGGATCTTCCCCAGGCGCTTCAGGCGGATCTTGACAGACACAATTCTCCTGTTTCGATGAGTGATGTTAAGTCGAGCTGACTGCCGTGGGCGTGGGGGCACACTCGGCAGGAGGTCTTTGGTCATCCCGCCGCACCGGATAGAGGGTCGGGTACGGGGAACTCAACTAGCTATTCTGTCAGATACCGCCCCGGTCGGGCCAATCGAGTCCCTCCGGCCGACGAGAACGGACGTCATACCCTCCATGCAGATCGAATTCTCGCCGTCGGAGCGCTCCACCATCGGGGTCGAGTGGGAGCTCGCCCTCGTCGACGGGACGACCGGCGACCTGGTCCAGATCGCCGACGACGTCCTCCGCGAGCTGGGCACGCCCGACGGCCGCGAGCACCCGCAGATCACCCACGAGCTGCTCATGAACACGGTGGAGCTGGTGAGCACCGTCCACCACACGGTCCCGGCGGCCATCGCCGACCTCCAGGGCCTCATCGATCTCGTGCGCGGCGTCACCGACCCGCTGGGCGTGGAGCTCATGTGCGCGGGGACGCATCCCTTCGCGCAGTGGTTCGACCAGAAGATCACCCCGAACGAGCGGTACGACCGCCTGCTCGACCGCACGCAGTGGTGGGGCAGGCAGATGATGATCTGGGGCATCCACGTGCACGTCGGCATCGACGCCCGCGACAAGGCGCTGCCGATCGTGAACGGGCTGCTCGCGTACTACCCGCACCTGCAGGCGCTGAGCGCGTCCAGCCCGTTCTGGGGCGGCGCGAAGACGGGGTACGCCTCCAACCGCGCGCTGATGTTCCAGCAGCTGCCGACCGCCGGCCTGCCGTGGCAGTTCGGCACCTGGGCGAACTACGAGGAGTACGTGCAGGACCTCGTGACCACCGGCGTCGTCACCGACCACAGCGAGGTCCGCTGGGACATCCGCCCCTCGCCCAAGTGGGGCACGGTGGAGATGCGCGCGTGCGACGGCCTCTCGACCACCGACGAGGTGGGCGCGGTGGCCGCGCTGATCCACTGCCTCACCGACCGGATGTCGGGCCGCCTCGACGAGGGCGAGGAGCCGATGACGCTCCAGCCCTGGTTCGTGCGCGAGAACAAGTGGCGCGCCGCGCGGTACGGCCTCGACGCCGAGATCATCGTCGCGCCCGACGGCTCCGAGCGCCTGGTGTCGGAGTGCCTGCTCGAGCTGGTGGACGACCTCGCCCCCGAGGCCGAGCGGCTCGGCTGCGTCGAGGAGCTGCAGACCATCCCGCGAATCCTGGAGGGCGGCGCGAGCTACCAGCGGCAGCTGAGCGTCGCCGAGGCCAACGGCGGCAGCCTGCAGGCGGTCGTCAGCTCGCTGACGCACGAGCTGCGCTCCGGACTCGGCGGCTGAGCGGCGCCGCTCGGCTCACCCATAGCCTGTGGGGCTACGCTCGCCGCATGACCGCACGCCGCCCGCTGACCGCGCTCGCCCTGGCGGCGGTGAGCGCGCTCGCGCTCGCGGGCTGCTCGTCGGCGTCTGCGGCACCCGACGGCGGAAGCGCCACGGCCACCGGGCCCGCAGACGGCCTGCGCGTGGCCGTGATCGGCGACTCCATCGCCGCCGGGCTCGGCGTGGAGGACGGCGAGGCCTGGCCGGACCTCCTCGCCGCCGAGAACGGGTGGAGGCTCTCCAACCTCAGCTCGTCCGGCGCGGGTTTCGTCGCGACGGACGGCGACGGCGACGACTTCGGTCCCCAGGTCACGGCGGCGATCGCCGCTGACGCCCAGCTCGTCCTCGTCGGCGCCTCCGACAACGACCTCGGCGCGGACGACGCCGACGCGCGGCAGGCGACCGCCGACGCCGTCCAGCAACTGCGGGAGGGTCTCCCCCACGCGCAGATCGTCGGCTACGGCGCGCTCACGGGTGAGGCGACGGACGAGCAGCTCGCCGATGTCGATCAGGCCCTGCGCGACGCCGTCACGGCCGCGGGCGGCGTGTGGCTCGACCTCGGCCAGCCCTATCGCTCGCAGGAGGGACTCGTGCAGGACGACGGCGAACACCCCACCGCCGCCGGCCAGCGGGCCATTGCGATGGCGGTGCGCTCGGCCCTCGCGGCCGCGGGCGTGACGGTCACGACGACCACCGGAACCGCCTCCTCCACCCCGAGCCCGTGAACAACGCCTGACGACGCGCCGCACCGCACACAGGGTTTTGGCAGGTTTCGCGTTCTACCCTCGCACCGTGCCCTCGTCAACCCCCAGCGGCGCGCGCCCGAATCGCCGCCGCAGCGCCTCGCTGGCGCTCGCCCTCGGGGCGCTCGTCGCCCTCGCCGCCGCCGGTTGCACCGCGGCACCCGCGCGGCCCGTCGCCGCCGACGGCGCCGCCGCCGCTGCCGCCCCCGCCGAGAGCGACCGGCCGCAGGTCATCGCGATCGGCGACTCCATCGCCTTCGGCAAGGGCGTCGCACCCGACGAGGCGTGGCCGGCGGTCGTCGCCGAGCAGCACGGCTGGGGCCTCACCGACCTCGCGGTCTCGGGCTCCGGCTTCGTGAAGCCCGGCTGGAACGGCACCACCTACGCCGACCAGGTCGACCAGGCGCTGAAGCTGCACCCCGACTACATCCTCGTCGCGGCGACCCGCAACGACCGCGCCTCCGACCCGGCACAGGTGACGGAGTCGGCCGATCGGCTGCTGGGCGAGCTGCGCGACGCGTTCCCCGAGGCGCACATCATCGGCATCACGACGGTGTGGGGCGCCGACGCCCCTCCGCCCGAGGTCGCACGGGTCAACGGCATCGTCGGCGCGGCGGTCCGCGGCGTCGACGGCGACGTCCTCGACATCGGCTACCCGCTGGCCGGCCACCCCGAGCTGGTGCAGAAGGACGGCATCCACCCGAACGCGGCCGGCGAGCGCGCGGTCGCGGCGGCGATCGAGGAGAAGCTGGCGCCGCTGTCGAAGGCGCTCTAGCGGATCGCGCCTACCGCCCCGGTAACTACCGCCCCAGGAACTTCTGCAGCGCCGCCAGCTCCTCCTCGCTGGGGCCACCGGCCGGGGCCTGCGCCCCTCCGCCGCCGAGGCCGAAGCCGCTGCCCGTGGGGGTCGAGGCGCCGCCGGGCTTGCCGCCGCTGGCGAGCAGGGCGTTCTCGGCCGCGCGCTTCGCCGGGTTGCCGGAGCGCGAGCCGCCCTTCTTCTTCTGGGCCTGCTTCTTGCCGCGGCCGCCCGCGTAGCCCGCACCCGGGATCGGACCCATGCCCGGGACGTTCGGCACGCCGCCCTTGGCGACGGTCTTCATCATCTTGGCGGCCTGCTCGAAGCGGGTGACGAGCTGGTTCACCTCGGTGACCGTCGTGCCGGAACCCTTCGCGATGCGGAGGCGGCGGGAGCCGTTGAGCAGCTTGGGGTTGGTGCGCTCGGCGGTCGTCATCGACTGGATGATCGCCTCCGTGCGCACGATCTCCTTCTCGTCGAAGTTGTCGAGCTGCTGCTTCATCTGGCCGGCGCCCGGCAGCATGCCCATCATCTTCTTGATGGAGCCCATGTTGCGCAGCTGCTGCATCTGCTTGAGGAAGTCGTCGAGCGTGAAGCTGTCGGTCGCGAACTTCTCGGCGACCTTGCGCGCCTCCTCCTCGTCGAAGGCCTGCTGGGCCTGCTCGATGAGGGTGAGGATGTCGCCGAGGTCGAGGATGCGCGACGCCATGCGGTCGGGGTGGAACGGCTCGAAGTCGTCCAGGCCCTCACCGGTGGAGGCGAAGATGATCGGGCGGCCGGTGACGGAGGCGACCGAGAGGGCCGCGCCGCCGCGCGCGTCGCCGTCGAGCTTCGAGAGCACGACGCCGGTGAAGTCGACGCCGTCCTGGAAGGCCTTGGCGGTCGCGACGGCGTCCTGACCGATCATCGCGTCGATGACGAACAGCACCTCGTCGGGGTCGGTCGCCTTGCGGATGTCGGCCGCCTGCTTCATCAGCTCGGCGTCGACGCCCAGTCGGCCGGCGGTGTCGATGATGACCGTGTCGTACTGCTTGTCGGCGGCGAACTTGAGGCCGTCTTTGGCGACGCGCACCGGGTTGCCGACGCCGTTGCCCGGCTCGGGCGCGAACACCGCGACACCGGCCTGCTCGCCGACGATCTGCAGCTGGGTGACGGCGTTGGGGCGCTGGAGGTCGGCGGCGACCAGCAGCGGCGTGTGGCCGTCCTTCGCGAGCCACTTGCCGAGCTTGCCCGCGAGCGTGGTCTTGCCGGCGCCCTGGAGGCCGGCGAGCATGATGACCGTCGGCGGGCGCTTGGCGAACTCCAACCGGCGCTGCTGACCGCCCAGGATGGCGACGAGCTCCTCGTTGACGATCTGCACGACCTGCTGGGCCGGGTTGAGGGCCTTGTTGACCTCGTCGCTGAGCGCGCGCTCGCGCACCTTGCCGGTGAAGTCCTTGACCACCTCGAGCGCGACGTCGGCGTCGAGCAGCGCGCGCCGGATCTCGCGCACGGTCCCGTCCACGTCGGCAGGAGAGAGCTTGCCCTTGGTGCGCAGGTTCTTGAAGGTGTCCGCCAGACGGTCGGACAGCGTCCCGAAAGTAGCCATGATCCTGTCAGTCTACCGGGGCGGGCTGGGCGTCAGTTCTGCGTCTCCACCGCGACCACGTCCCCGCGCACGTCGAACGACACCGTGAGCAGCGAGTCGCTCTCGTCCGGGGCGATGGAGTAGTCGAAGGTCGCGAACACCTCGTCCTCGTCGCTGTGGTCCGGCTGCAGGACGACGCGCAGCAGCTGAAGGGAGCGCAGCACGTCGATCGCGATGTCGCCGGAGTTGTAGACGAGGAGGTCGACCAGGCTGTCGCCGAGCTTGTCGACGTGCTCGTCGATGTAGCTCGTGGTCGCCGATTGGCGCGAGCTCAGCTCCGCGACGAGGGCGTCGCGCGCCCGGGCGTCGAAGCCCTCCAGCGCCTGCAGGAGCGCCGCCGCGGCGTCGAGCGCGAACGGAGGCACCGCCTTCTCGTCGTCCGCGATCAGCTCCACGTCGACGGTCTGGTCGGCGAGCTCCGCGCTGTCGTCCCAGGCGAGGCCACCGCTCGCGGTCTCGTCGATGACGCCGAAGAAGTCGTGCTCGATGGCCATGGGACGACCCTATCCTCCGGCCGGCTCAGCCGACGAGCTGCTGGGCGAAGACGTGCGGGGTGAAGCCGGTGAGGTCGTTGATGCCCTCGCCCTGGCCGACGAGCTTGATCGGCAGGCCGGTGCGCTCCTGCACGGCGAGCACGAAGCCGCCCTTGGCCGAGCCGTCGAGCTTGGTGAGCACGAGGCCGGTCACGCCGGCGTGCTCCAGGAACGCCTCCGCCTGCGCCAGGCCGTTCTGGCCGGTGGTCGCGTCGAGCACGAGCAGCACCTCGGAGATGGGCGCCTGCTTCTCGACGACGCGCTTGATCTTGGACAGCTCGTCCATCAGGCCGCCCTTGGTCTGGAGGCGCCCCGCGGTGTCGATGATGACGATCTCGGTGCCGTCGGCCTTCGCCTTCTCGACGGTCTGGAAGGCGACGGAGGCCGGGTCCTGCCCCTGCTGCTGCGGCCGGACGATCGCGGCGCCCGCACGCTCGGCCCACGTGGCGAGCTGCTCGACGGCCGCCGCGCGGAAGGTGTCGGCCGCGCCCACCACGACCGAGCGGTCGTAGGTGCGCAGGAACTTGGCGAACTTGCCGATCGTCGTCGTCTTGCCGACGCCGTTCACGCCCACCACGAGGACGACGGCCGGGCGCTCGCTGAGCTTGAGCGTGGTGTCGAGCTTCGACAGCCGCTCCTCCAGCGTCTCACGCAGCATCCGCTGCAGGTCCGCCGGGTCGGTGGTGTGGTACCGCTCGACCTTGGCGCGCAGGTCGTCGACGACCGCCTCGGTGACGTCCGGGCCGAAGTCGGCGGTGATGAGCGCCGTCTCCAGGTCGTCCCAGGTGGTGTCGTCGATGGTCTTCTTGGCGAACAGCCCGCGGAGGGCGTTCGACAGCGACCAGGGGGTGCGTTCGGCCATGCCCTTCAGACTAGTTGGTAGCGTGTCGGCATGTTCTCCCTGGTGGCGGTGTCGGCCCAGCTCGCCGAGCAGCTCGTGGCGATCGAGACGGGCGGCGACGACGCCGTCCATCAGGCGCGCACGCGCGTGCGCCGCCTCCGCAGCATCCTCTCGGTGTACCGCAAGGCGTTCGAGCGCGAGGAGGCCACGCGGCTGCGGGAGCGGCTCAAGCAGCTCGGCGACCGGCTGGGCGCTGCACGGGATCTGGAGGTGCGGGCGCTCGCCCTCGAGGACCTCCTGGAGGCCGACACCGACCCGGAGGTCGTCGACCGCGCCGAGGCGCTGGCCGCGTCGGTGCGCGCGGAGTACGAGGTGGCGGTGCGCGACCTGCTGAGCCGGCTGCGCTCGCGGGGACACCGCCGGCTGCTGGCCGATGTGATCGCGTTCGCCGCCGCGCCGCCGCTCTCCGACCTCGGTCGCGATCACCCGCGGCGCGTCATGAAAAAGGGGCTGAAGAAGGCGCTCAAGCGCGTGCGCCACGCCCACGGCGAGAGCCTGGAGGAGCGCCACGAGACCCGGAAGGCCGCCCGGCGCCTCCGCTACGCCGCCGACGCCGTCGCCGACGACCTCGGGCGCGATGCGGTGCATCTGTCGGCATCCGCCGAAGCGGTGCAGGACGCGCTCGGCGACCACCGCGACCTGGCCCTGCTCGCGCGGTACCTGCGGGAGCACGACCTGCCGAGTCTCGCGCAGCGCTGCGAGCAGCGCGCCGACGAGGCGCTGGACGGCGCGCGCGAGGCCCTGGAGAACTTGCTCGGCTAGCTCGGCTAGCTCGGCTAGCTCGCCTGCTCCTGAGCGATGCGCTGGCCGACGACCGCCGAGACGCCGTCCTGCCGCATCGAGACGCCGTAGAGGGCGTCCGCGATCTCCATCGTCCGCTTCTGGTGCGTGATCACGATGAGCTGGCTGTTCTCGCGCAGGTCCTCGAAGATCGTCAGCAGCCGGCCGAGGTTCGCGTCGTCGAGCGCCGCCTCCACCTCGTCCATGATGTAGAAGGGGCTGGGGCGGGCCTTGAAGATCGCGATCAGCAGCGCGACCGCCGCGAGCGACCGCTCGCCGCCGGAGAGCAGCGACAGGCGCTCGATCTTCTTGCCAGCCGGCTTCACGGCGACCTCGATGCCGGTGGTGAGGAGGTCGTCGGGGTTCGTCAGCGAGATGCTGCCGGTGCCGCCGGGGAACAGGATCGGGAAGACGCGCTTGAACGCCTCCTCCGTGTCGGCGAAGGCGGACTCGAAGATGGTCTGCATCTTCTCGTCGATCTCCTCGATGATCGTGAGGAGGTCCTTGCGCGTGTTCGTGAGGTCGGTGAGCTGCTCGGTGAGGAACTTGTGCCGCTGCTCCAGGGCCGCGAACTCCTCCAGCGCCAGCGGGTTCACGCGGCCGAGCTGGCCGAGCTTGCGCTCTGCCTGGGCGAGCCGCTTCTGCTGCTGCTCGCGGACGAAGGGGACGGTCGGAGGCTCCTCGTCGTCGGCGGGCTCACCCGCATCGCGATCGCGGTCGACCGGGATGGGCACCTCGGGGCCGTACTCGGCGACCAGGACGTCCTCCACCAGGCCGAGCTCGCTGCCCGCGCGCTCCAGCAGGCTGGAGAGGTGCAGCTTCTTCTCGTAGATCTGCAGCTCGAGACCGTGCACGCTCTCGGTGATGCCGTGAAGGCGCTCGCGGAGCGCGTTCTCCTCGCGGCGCACGGTCGCGAGCTCCTCGTTCTGGCTGGAGCGCTGGGCCTCGGCGGCGGCCAGCTCGACGCGGGCCTGCGCGACCGAGCGGTCGGCGGAGTCGAGCACGGCCGGGAGGGCGTCGACGACGCGCTGCGCGGCGTCGAGCTGACGGCGGCGGATGACGGCGCGACGGGCGGCCTCCTCGGCGGCGGCGCGCTCGGCCTCCAGCTGCTTCGCGAGGGCCGCTCCCCTGGCCTGCTCGGCGCGCACGCGCTCCTTGGCGGTCTCGACGGCGAGCCGCGCCTCCACCTCCGCCTCGCGGGCGGCGTCGAGCTCGGCCGAGAGGGCGTCGCGGGCGCTGACGTCGAGGATGGGGCGCGGACGCGAGCGTGCCTCCTCCAGCGCCGCCTTCGCGGAGTCGGAGGCGGTCTCGGCCTCGGCGACGCGCTCGGCGGCCTGCTCCAGCGCCTTGGTCAGGCGGCCCACCTCGGCGTCGGCCGACTCGAGCTGCGAGCGGAGGCGGCTCTGCGCCTCCGACTGTGCGGCCAGGCGTGCGTCGTGCTCACGCAGGGCGGCCAGGGCGGCCTGCGACTGCTCCTTGGCGACGGTCAGCACACCGCGCTGCTCGGCCAGCGCGAAGCCGGCCCGGTCGATCAGCGACAGCACCTCGGTCAACCGCTCCTGCGCGGCGTCACGGTCGGCGATCAGCTCGATACGGCTCTGCTTGGCGCCGGAGCCGCCGCGCAGCACGTACTCGCTCAGCACGTCGCCGCTTCGCGTGATGATCGTGGCGGGCGCCGGGAGGCCGCGGTCGCGGAAGGCGCGGAACGCCGCCTGGGCGGCCTCGACGTCGTCGGCCACGGCCGTGAAGGCCAGGATGCCGAGGATGCCGTCCGGCGCCTCCACCACCGACGCGGCCGGCACGACGCCCGCCACGCCGGACAGGTCGACGGGAGGCGCGACGGCGTCGGCGACCACGACCTCCACCCGGCCCAGGTCGTCGGCGGCGGCGCGCTCGACGGCCCCGAAAGCGGCGTCGCGGTCGTCGGCCAGCACGGCGTCGGCGATCGTGCCGAGGGCGGCGGCGACGGCCGCCTCGAAGCCCGGGTGCACGCGGACGTGCTCGGCGACGAGGCCGCGCACGCCGGCCGGGCGGGCGGCGACCAGCGCGGCCGAGCCGTCCTTCTGGTCCAGCGCCATCGACAGCGCGCTCGTGCGGGCGGCGAGGGCGTCGCGCTCGCGCTCGAGCGCGTGCAGCTCGTCGCGCAGCCGCTCGATCTCTGCCTCCGCCTCGAAGACGTCGGCCTGGGCGATGTCGTAGGCCTCGTCGAGGGCGCCCTCGACGCCCTCGGTCTGCGCCTCCTCCTCGTGCGCCTCGAACGCGATGGCGGCGCGGTCGCGGCGTTCGGCGGCGGCGTCGAGCGCGTTCTGCTGGCGCAGCACCTCCCCGCGCACCGCGGCGAGGCGCTGGGCGGCGGCCTCTGCGCGGCCGCCGAGCGTCGAGATCTCCAGGTCGTGCTTGGAGACGAGCGCGCTCTGCGCGGCGATCTCCTCATCGACGGCGTCGAGCCGGGAGCGGGCGGAGCGGGTCGCGGCCTGCGCCGCCTGCCAGGCCGCCTCGGCCTCGGCGACGACGCCGCGCAGGCGCTCGGCCTCGTCGGCTGCGTCCTGGACCATCTGCGGGCTGACGCGCGGGCCGTCGTCGGGGGCGTCCGACTGGCTGCCGAGCAGCGCGAGCCGCTGGTTCGCGAGCGTGTAGAGGCCGCGCAGCCGCTCCTGCGCCGACTCCAACGCGAACGCGACGCTGCGGGCACGGTCGACGGCGTCGCCGACCTGCTCCTGCTCCAGCCGGGACCGGCGCAGCTGCTTCTGCTCCAGCTGCTCCTGCAGCACGATCTGCTCGGTGTGCCGCTCGGCCTCGGTGCGGGTGTGGTCATCGAGGGTGCGGCGCAGGCCGACCACCTCGTCGGCGAGGAGGCGCGCGCGGGCGTCGCGGACGACGGCGGCGATGGACTGCGCCTCCCTGGCGATCTCGGCCTGGTGACCGAGCGGCTTCAACTGGCGGCGCACCTCCCCCGCCAGGTCGCTCAGCCGGGTCAGGTTCGCCTGCATGGCGTCCAGCTTGCGGAGGGTCTTCTCCTTGCGGCGGCGGTGCTTGAGGATGCCGGCCGCCTCCTCGATGAAGCCGCGGCGGTCCTCCGGTGTCGCCCGCAGCACGGCGTCGAGCTGGCCCTGGCCGACGATGACGTGCATCTCGCGGCCGAGACCGGAGTCGCTCAGCAGCTCCTGCACGTCCAGCAGCCGGCAGGACTGGCCGTTGATCGCGTACTCGCTGCCGCCGTTGCGGAACAGCGTGCGCGAGATGGTGACCTCGGAGTACTCGATCGGCAGGGCGCCGTCGGCGTTGTCGATGGTGAGCTGCACCTCCGCCCGGCCGAGCGGGCCGCGGGTCGAGGTGCCGGCGAAGATGACGTCCTCCATCTTGCCGCCGCGAAGGGTCTTGGCCCCCTGCTCGCCCATCACCCAGGCGAGCGCGTCGACCACGTTCGACTTGCCGGAGCCGTTCGGCCCGACCACCGCGGTGACGCCCGGCTCGAAGGCGAACGTCGTCGGCTGCGCGAACGACTTGAAGCCCTTGAGCGTGAGACTCTTCAGATACACGCAGGTGAATTTACCGGACGTTCACGCCTCCGCCCGCGGGGAGCGCCGCGCGGAACGGGAGGAGATACGCCGCGACACGCCGCATCAGCACGGAAAAGGGAGGAGGCCGCGGCCGTGGCGGCTGCGACCTCCTCCCTTTTCACGGGTCGGCTAGGCGACGCCCAGGTACGCCTCCTTGATGGCGGGGTCGGCGAGCAGCTCGCGGCCGCTGCCGGCGCGGGTGATGCTCCCGGTCTCCAGCACGAAGGCGCGATGTGCGCGGGCCAGCGCCTGGTTGGCGTTCTGCTCCACCAGCAGGATGGTCGTTCCCTGCTTGTTGATCTCGGTGATGATCGAGAAGATCTGCCGGATGAACTGCGGGGCGAGGCCCATCGACGGCTCGTCGAGCAGCAGCAGCCGCGGGTTCGACATCAGCGCGCGCCCGATGGCGAGCATCTGCTGCTCGCCGCCGGACATCGTGCCGCCGAGCTGCGTGCGCCGCTCCGCGAGCCGCGGGAACAGGCCGAACACCCGGTCGAAGTCCTCGCCCATGTTCGAGCGGTCCTTGCGGCCGAAGGCGCCCATGTCGAGGTTCTCGTACACGGTCATGCCCGGGAAGATGCCCCGGCCCTCCGGCGCCTGCGAGATCCCGCGGACCACGCGGATGTGCGCCTTCATCTTCGTGATGTCCTGGCCGTCGAACGTGATGGAGCCGGCCGACGGGTTCAGGATGCCCGAGATCGTCTTCATCGTGGTCGTCTTGCCGGCGCCGTTGGCCCCGATCAGCGTCACGATCTCGCCCTCCTCCACGGAGAAGGACATGTCGTGGATCGCCTCGATGCGGCCGTATGCCACACGGATGTTCTTCAGCTCAAGCAACGTCATCTTCAGGCTCCCCGAGGTAGGCGGCGATCACGCGCGGGTCGTTGCGGATCTCGTGCGGCACGGCGTCCGCGATCTTGCGCCCGAACTCGAGCACCACGATCCGATCCGTGACGCCCATGACCAGCTTCATGTCGTGTTCGATCAGCAGCACGGTGTAGCCGTCGGCCCGGATGGTGCGGATGAGCTCCATGAGCTCCTCCTTCTCCGCCGGGTTGAAGCCGGCGGCCGGCTCGTCCAGGCAGAGCACCTTGGGGTCGGTGGCGAGGGCGCGCGCGATCTCCAGCCGCCGCTGGTAGCCGTACGGGAGGTGCCGCGACAGCGTGCCGGCGTGGTCGGCGATGCCGACGAACTCCAGCAGCGCCATGCCGCGTTCGATGGCCGACTTCTCCTCGCGGGTGTGCCGCGGCAGGCGCAGCAGTGCACCGGGCACCGAGGTGCGGTGCCGGGCGTCGAGGCCCACCACCACGTTCTCGAGCGCCGTCATCTCGCCGAACAGCCGGATGTTCTGGAACGTGCGCGCCAGTCCCATCCGGGTGATCCGGTGCTGCTTCTGCCCCTTGATGGAGGCGCCCTCCAGCAGCACGTCGCCGCTGGTCGGCTTGTAGACGCCGGTCATGGCGTTGAAGCAGGTCGTCTTGCCGGCGCCGTTCGGGCCGATCAGACCGAGGATCTCGCCGCGGCGGATGTCGAACGACACGTCGTCGAGTGCGAGCAGGCCGCCGAACTTGACCGTCAGGTTGCGCACTTCGACGATGTTCTCGCCGACCTCGACCGCGATCTCGCGGTCGGGGGCGGCCGCCTCGGCGACGGCGAGGTCGATGCCCGCCGCCTCCAGCTCCTCCTCGTTCACACCGAGCTCTGTCGTGGCCGGCACCTCGTCGGGCGCCGAGCCGGGGGTCCGCTGGTCGGTCATCGCAGGCCTCCTCTCGCCGCCTGGGCCACCGCTTTATAGGCATGCCTGCCGTAGGCGAGCAGTTTCTGCCGCGCCGGGAACAGGCCCTGTGACCGGAAGATCATGATCAGCACCAGGGCGATGCCGAAGATCAGGTACTTGTAGTCCGCGATGGCGGTGAACCGCAGCGGGATGTACGCCACGATCGCGCCGCCGAGCATCGCTCCGACCTTGTTGCCCGCGCCGCCGAGCACGACGGCCGCGAGGAACAGGATGGAGGTCTGCACGTCGAACTTCTGGTTGTTCACGAAGCCGACCTGGCCGGCGAACAGCGCTCCGGAGAGGCCGCCGACGCCGGCGCCGATCGCGAACGCCCACACCTTGTACTTGAAGGTGGGAACGCCCATGATCTCGGCCGCGTCCTCGTCCTCGCGGATGGCGATCCAGGCGCGACCGACGCGGCTGCGCTCCAGGTTGCCGACCAGCAGCAGGATGATGATGATCACCGTCACCGTCAGCCAGTACCAGGGCACGCCGTTCGAGTTCGAGAAGATCGGGACCCCGTCCGCGTTCTCCCCCGGCGGGTGGCCGACGTTCTGGAAGCCGACCTGGCCCTTCATCGCCGGGATGATCGTCGCCAGGATGCGCACGATCTCACCGAAGCCGAGGGTCACGATGGCCAGGTAGTCGCCGCGGAGGCGGAGCGTCGGCACGCCCAGGATCACGCCGAAGATCATCGTGATCGCCATGGCGACCGGGATGGTCCACAGGTACGGGATCTTGAGGAACGGCGAGTCGGGGCTCGTCAGCATGGCGGCCGTGTACGACCCGACCGCGAAGAACGCGACGTAGCCGAGGTCGAGCAGGCCGGCGTAGCCGACGACCACGTTCAGGCCGATGGCGACGAGGGCGTAGACCGCCATCGAGAAGCACGCCAGCGGCCAGTCGTTGCCGGGAGCCGTCGTGAGCGGGAAGAAGTTCAGGTACGGCAGGGCGTACGCGAGCGCCGCGACGATCAGCAGCCACAGCCACTGGATCTGGCGCGGGAGGTTGTTCCAGCGGTCGCGGACCGGCTGCAGGAACCCGCCGCGCTTGGTGCCGCGCGCGGCCTCCATCGCGTCGTCGGCCTGCTCCGACCGGCCGTCGGGCAGGACCTTGGGGCCTTCTGTCATGCTCATGCGCGGCTCCTTCCGAGCGAGGTGCCGAGGATGCCGGTGGGCTTCACCAGCAGCACCAGGACGAGGACCACGAACGCGACGACGTCGGTCCACTGCGAGTCGCCCAGCAGGATCTGGCCGTAGTTGCCGATCACGCCGAGCAGGAGGCCGCCGAGCAGGGCGCCGCGGACGTTGCCGATGCCGCCGAGCACGGCGGCGGCGAACGCCTTGACGCCGAGCACGAAGCCGCCGTTGTAGATGACGCCGGACGGAACGAGCATCACGTAGAACAGCGCGGCCGCGCCGGCCAGGATGCCGCCGGTGATGAACGTGATCTGGATGATCCGCTCCTTGTTCACGCCCATCAGGGTCGCCGTGTCGGCGTCCTGCGCGACGGCGCGGATGCCGCGACCGGTGCGGGTGCGGCGGATGAACAGGTCGGTCCCGACCATGAGGATCACCGAGGCGATCACGATGATCAACTGCTGGCTGTTCACGATCGTCCCGAAGACGTCGAAGATCGGCGTCGGGATGAACATGGTCACCGCCGGCTCCGCGTTCGCGCCGCGGATCAGGAAGATCAGGTACTGGATGGTGAACGACGCGCCGATCGCGGTGATGAGGAACACCAGGCGGGGCGCGTTCCGTTTGCGCAGCGGCCGGTAGGCGACGCGCTCCAGCACCCATGCTGTGGCCGCCGCCGCCACCATGCCGACCAGTCCCGCGAGGACGAGGTCGCCGATGATGGCCGCCGGGCTGAGGTTGGGGGCGCTCGGCCCGAAGCCGAGCGAGGTCAGGGTGATCACGACGCCGTACGCGCCGACGATGAACACCTCGGAGTGGGCGAAGTTGATGAGGTTGAGGACGCCGTACACCAGCGTGTACCCGACGGCGATGAGGCCGTAGATGGCCCCGAAGGTGAGGCCGTCGAAGGTTGCGCTCCAGAAGTTCTGGATGAGGGCGTTGACGTCGAAGTTGATCCAGGAGTTGTCGCCGACAGCGGCATGCATGGCGAGGGTTTCGAGCATTCGAGCTTCCAGGGGTCAGTGCCGGCCGGGCGGACCCGATCGGCGGGAGGAGGCGGAGCGCGGTGGGGTGCCGCGGACCACGGTGGTGGCCCGCGGCACCCTCACGTGCCGGTTATTCGCCGATGGTTCCGATCGGGACGATCTTGCCGTTCTCGACCTTGTAGCCGTAGACGGCGGGAGCCTGGAGCTCACCGGTGGCGTCCCACTTGTAGTGCTTGCTCAGGCCGTCCTTGTCGTAGTCCTTGACCCAGGCGAGGAGGTCGGCGCGGGTGGTCTTGCCCGCGTCGATGCCCGCGAGCAGGACGGTGGTGGCGTCGTAGCCCTCGATCGAGTACGTGCCGGGCTCGGCGTTCGCGAGCTTCTTGTACGCGCCCTCGAAGTCGGGGATGAGCTCACCCGGGATGCAGGGGCAGGTGAAGTACGCGTTGCTCGACGCGTCGCCGGCCAGCTTGATGAACTGGTCGTCCTTCACGCCGTCCGGTGCGACGAAGGTGCCCTTGAAGCCCTTCGAGACCAGCTGCTGGTCGAACGGAGCGCCCTCGGCGTAGTAACCCGCGTAGTACACGGCGTCCGGCTTCGCGTTGATGATCTTGGAGATCACCGCGGAGAAGTCCTTCTGGCCGGTGGTCACCTTGTCGGTGCCGACGAGCGCGTCGCCGAGCGCCTTCGAGGTCTGGGTGCCGAGGCCGATGCCGTAGTCGGAGTCGTCCTGGACGAGGTAGACCTTCTTGGCCTTCAGCTGGTCGGTGAGGAACTTCGCCGCCGCCGGGCCCTGAACGGCGTCATTGCCGAGGCCGCGGAAGAAGGTCTTCCAGCCGTTCTGGGTCAGGCCGGGGTTGGTGGCCGACGGGGTGATGTGGACCAGCCCCTGCTGCTCGAAGATGTTGCCGGTGGCCTTCGACTCGCCCGAGAACGGGAGGCCGACGACGCCGATGATGTCGGCCTCGTTGACGGCCTGGGTGACCGGGCCGGTGGCCTTGTTCGGGTCGCCCTCGGTGTCGAACTTCTTGAAGCCGACCTGGCAGTCCTTGTTCGACTCGTTGTGCTGGTCGAGCGCGAGCTGGATCCCGTTGTAGATGTTGATGCCGAGCTGGGCGTTGGGGCCCGTCTCCGCGCCGATGTAACCGATGGTCAGGCCGGCAGGACAGGTGGCCTTTCCGTCGCCCGCGGGGAGGACGGCGTCCTTCGGGACGTCCACCGAGGTGATGGCGGGGATGTCGACCTTGTTCGAGCTCCCGCCGCTCGTGGACCCCCCGGTCGACGCCTGGTTGGCGCATCCCGCGAGGAACAGCGCGGCTGACGCTGCAACAGCCGCACCGATGATCACTTTCTTCCGTAGCATCTCTTGCCTCTCGACGTGAATTCGTCGCGAACGCGGCGTGGTTGCCGCGTCGCACCACGAATATGTGTGCTGAGACTACAGGGAATGCAAGCATTTGCAACCGACCGGGACGCGCAGATTTACACGATCGAAACGAAACCGGTCGCCGCTTTTCACACGCGCGCGGTCCCGGGGTTACGCTGCTGGGGCGTGTGAGGCTCGAGGAGGTGCCAGCCGTGGAGATCCGCCGTCTTCCGCTCCCTGACGCGTGCGGCACGCCCGAGTCGGCCGCCTTCGAGGAGCTGATCGGGGTGCTCAACGGGATCGCCGTGGGCCTCTGGGGCAACGACGACTTCGTCGAGACCGCCGAGGAGGCGCTGGCTTCGCTCAGCGCACAGGAGTACATCGAGAAGATCGTGCTGGTCGCCATCGAGGAGGGCGCGATCGTGGGCCGCGTGCTGGCCGAGTTCCCCCTCGACGAGCAGGCGGAGACCGCCTCCCTGCTGGTCGACGTCGCGCCGGCGCTGCGCGGCCGCGGCATCGGCTCCGCACTGCTCGGCGCCGGGGAGGAGCTCGCGGCCGACGGCGGCCGGCGGGTGGTGCACGTGTACACCGAGCATCCGGTGGCGTCGCTGCCGGCGGAGGGGCCGTGGGTGCATGCGCCGGTCGGCGCGACCGGGCTGCCACGCGCGGACCCGTCGGTGCGGTTCGCCCTGCGGCACGGCTACCGGCTGGGTCAGATCGAGCGGTCCAGCGAGCTCACGCTGCCGCTGCCGGCGGCGCGGGAGGCGGCGCTCGCGAGCACCGCCTCCACGGTCCAGGGCTACCGGGTGGTGTCGTGGTTCGGGGCGGCGCCCGCGGAGCTGGTGGACGGGTTCGCCGCGCTGAAGGCCCGGATGTCGATCGACGCGCCGCAGGCCGCGCTCGCCGTGGACCGCGAGGAGTGGACGGCCGCGCGGGTGCGCGCGCAGGAGGCGGAGCTCGCCCGGCGCGACGAGCCGCTGCTGGTGACGGCGGCGCAGCACCTGGCGACGGGCGAGCTCGCCGCCTACACCGAGCTGGCGGTCCCGGCCGATGGGGAGAAGGCGGAGCAGTACGACACGCTCGTCGCCCGCGACCACCGCGGGCACCGGCTCGGCACGCTCGTGAAGCTGCACAACCTCCACGAGCTGCAGCGCCGGTCCCCGCGGGTGCGCCGGGTGCTCACCTGGAACGCCGACGAGAACGACCCGATGCTCGCGATCAACCGCGCGTTCGGCTTCCGGCCGCACGCGCTGACGGGGTCGTGGCAGAAGGAGCTGTGAGGCCGACGCACGCGGCCGGTGCGTCGGTCAGCGCTCGCGCGGTGCGACGACGCGCGGGATGACGGCACCGGCGATCGCGGCGCCGATCAGCGGCGGGACGATCGCGAGCCACACCTGGGCCAGCGCCTCCTGGCCGCCGTAGAGCGCGGACGCGAGCGCGCGGGCGGGGTTGAGGGAGGTGTCGGAGACCGGGATCGAGACCAGGGCGAGCATGGTCAGCGTCAGGCCGATGGCGAGCGGCGCGAACGCGTTCTCGGCGCCGGCGCTCGTCACGCCGAGGATCACGGCCACGAAGACGAAGGTGCCGACGGCCTCCACGAGGAACACGGAGCCGATCGAGAAGCCGCCCGGCGAGAGTGGGCCGGAGCCGATGGAGGCGAACCCGCTCTGCTGCGCGGACGCGAGGAAGCCGTGCGGGCCTCCCGCCGCGATGAGGAGCAGCACGGTTGTCGCGAGCACCGCGCCGACGAGCTGCGCCAGCGCGTAGAGCCCGACATGCCGCCACGCGAACCGGCCGGCGACCGCGAGCCCGAGGGTGACCGCCGGGTTGAAGTGGCCGCCCGACACCGGGCCGAAGGCGTACGCCGAGACGACGACGCCGAGGCCCAGCGCGAGCGCCACCCCGGTGAAGCCGACGTTCATGCCGTCTGCCCCGGTGAACCCTGCCGCGAACACCGCGGTGCCGACGACGGCGAAGACGAGGACGAAGGTGCCGGCCGCCTCGGCGGCGAGGCGGCGCCGCAGCCCCGGCGTCCGATCCGCGGGGCGGATCACGGGGATGGCGGAGGTGAGGGGGGCGTCGGACACGGCGGACTGCTTTCACGGAAGGGGTCGGGGACCTCGGCAGCGTAGCCGCGACGCCCCGGACCGTTCGGGCGTCTCCGTGGGGCGTCCGCCGATCTTCAGTGGTCGGCCTTCAGTGGTCGGCGTCGCTCAGTGGTCGGCGTCGCTCAGTGGTCGCGTGCTGTTCCGTCGTCGGCCGTCACCAGCGGGTCGGGCGTGGCGCGCGTCACCACGCCCGCGGCCTCCGTCGGGAAGCCGTTGCGCACCCAGTACTCGTACCCGCCCAGCAGCTCCCGTACGTCGAGACCCGCCGCGAGCAGCGTCCGGGCGGTGGCCGTCGCGCCGTTGCAGCCGGGGCCCCAGCCGTAGACGACCAGGGTGCGGTCGCGGGGCAGCTCGCCGATGCGCGCGTCGAGCTCCGGGCTCGGGAGGTGCAGGGCGCCGGCGATGTGCCCGTGGTCCCAGGAGGCGCGCCTGCGCGTGTCCACGAGGACGGCCTCCCCCGCTTCGACGGCCTCCGCCGCGGCCACGATGTCGAGCTCGTACGCCAGGCGCGCCTCGACGTGCGCCAGCCGCACCTCCAGGTCGGCGGGCGCCGGTGCGCTGCTCACGCCCGCGCCGCAGGGTCGAGCAGGCGGGCCAGCTGCGGGAGCTGCTCCGGATCTTCGAGGGCAGAGCCGACCGCGACGACGCGGGCGCCGGCGCGGAGGAAGTCGCCCGCGTTCGCCGCGCTCATGCCGCCGGTCGTGACGAAGCGCGCGGCGGGGAACGGCCCGCGCATGGCGCCGAGCCAGGAGGTGCCGAGCACCGAGGCCGGGAACGCCTTCAGCCAGGTCAGCCCCGCCTTCATCGCGAGCTGCACCTCGCTCGCCGTCGCGACGCCGGGCATGCTGAGCAGGCCCGCGTCGTGCGAGGCGCGCACCACGTCGAGGTCGAGGCCGGGGCTGACGGTGAACGCGGCCCCTGCGGAGACGGCCTGCTGCACGTGCTCGAGGGAGACCACCGTGCCGGCGCCGACGACCTTGCCGCGCTCCTTCGCCGCGGCCGCGACGACGCGCAGCGCCTCCACGTCGTCCAGGCTCTGGATCGGCAGCTCGACGACGTCGATGCCGAGGTCCCACGCCGTCGTCGACACCGCGAGGCTGCGCTCGGCGCCCATGCCGCGGAGGATCGCCATGAGCGGCGCTGCGCCGAACAGCTCCTCGAATGCTGCGTTGTCCACGGTCGTCCCTCTCTCTGTAACGTTCATCGGGTCTCGATTCCTTCTGCGGCGATGCCGACGACGTCGTCGGTGGACTGCAGCACGAGGTGGGCGCGCCGGTGGCCGGACAGCAGCCGCTCGGCCGCGCCCTTCCCCGCGAGCCGCGCCGCGAGCCAGCCCGCGGCGAACGCGTCGCCCGCGCCGACCGCCTCCACGACCTCCGTCGGGATGGCGGGCACGAACACCGCGCCGTCGGCGGTGAACTCCGTCGCGCCGACGTCGCCGTCCTTGACGATGAGGTGGGCGGGGGCCGGGATCAGCGCCCGCACCTCGTCCGGGGTCGCGCACCCCCACAGCGTCTCGGCCTCGTCGAGCCCGACGAAGACGATGTCGGACCGGTTCGCGAGCGCGAGCAGCACCGGCGCGGCAGCGGCAGCCTCCCACAGCGCCGCGCGGTGGTTGACGTCGAAGCTCAGCTCGGTGCCGTCGGCCGCGGCCACCCGGTCGATGACCGCGTCGATCATGCGGGAGCAGCCGCCGGAGAGCGCCGGGGTGATGCCGGAGACGTGCACGATCGATGCCTCGTCGAGCGGGACGCGAGCGACGCTCTCGGCCGTCATCCGCGACGCGGCGGAACCGGCGCGGTAATAGAGGACGCCATGGCCGGGGTCCTTGAAGTAGACGCCGGTGGGCGCATCCGGGTCGAAGACCACCCAGCGGGTGTCGACGCCCAGTTCAGCGACCATGCGGTGCACCCGGTGGCCGAGCACATCGTCGCCCAGGGCGCTGACCCACGCCGTGCGGTGGCCGTGGGCGGCGACGTGCGCGGCGACGTTCGACTCCGCTCCGCCGATGGTGAGGCGGAGGTCGTCCGCGTCGGCGAGGCGTGTCGCGTCGCGCGGGGTGAGCAGCGCCATCGTCTCTCCGAGGGCGATCAGGGCGGGCGTGTCGGAGGCGGTCATCGTCGCGCCCTCGCCTCCTCCAGGTAGTTGTACGCGGTCACCCGCGAGATGCCGAGGCGCTTGGCGATGGCCTCCACCGACTTGCGCATCTGCGTCGCGCCGCGCTGGTCGAGCCGCTCGAGGACGGTGATCTTGTCGTCGCGCGACATGCTCTCGACCGGGCGGCCGATCTCGCGGATCGCGTCGCTGATCATCGAATCCATGACGCTCACCAGGTCGCTGCCGAAGTGCTCCCGGGGCGCATCGGGGGCGGCCCCTTCTGGCGGCAGGAGCGCGGCGAGCACGTTGCGGGCCTGCTGCAGCGGGCTGAGGTCGACGTTGACGCACAGCGAGGCGATGATGTCGCCCGCGGCGTTGTGGAAGTAGACCGAGGAGCAGCGCAGCTCGCGCCCGTCGCTGGTGTGACCGGTGTAGCCGTACGCGTCGTGGTCGCCTCGGCGGTCCTTCAGCACATCGAGCCCGAGCGAGGTGGAGGGGCCGCCGACGGAGCGCCCGGTGACGTGGCCGTTCTCGATCGCCACGATCGTGTGGCCCAGGTCGACGTCGGCGCCGTCGAGGTTGTGCAGCACGATCTCGGTCGTGGGGCCGGCGGCCGCGGCGAGCGCCCGCATCACCGGGCGGTAGAGGCGCAGGACCTCCTCGGCGCTCTCGTAGGTCTGACGCGCTGCGTCGTCGGCGAGGGCCGCCGTGGCGTGCTCGGCCGCAGTTCTGATCCTCATCGCTCTCCCTCGACGGTAGGGTACTGAACAAATAATACGGCAGTTGGACAGAATGTCTATTCGCCTGTTAGCTTGTCCCCACTCAACACACCCCACCCAGCAAGGAGGCTCGGATGACGACTGTGACCGCACAGCGGGGTCTGTCCCGCACGCAACGCAAGACGGTCGCCGGGGGCGCCATCGGCACCCTCATCGAGTACTACGACTACTACCTGTACGGCCTGGCGGCCGCCGCGGTCTTCCCGACGGTCTTCTTCTCGTCGAACGACCCCGTGATCGCCCAGCTCGCGTCGTTCGCGACCTTCGCCGTCGGCTTCTTCCTGCGCCCGGTGGGCGGCATCATCTGGGGTCTCGTCGGCGACAGGATCGGCCGCAAGACCGTGCTCATGAGCACCGTCATCGGGATGGGCCTCGCGACCGCCGGCATCGGCCTGATCCCCTCCGACCAGGCCATCGGGATTGCGGCACCGCTGCTCCTGCTGTTCTTCCGGCTCCTGCAGGGCTTCTTCGTCGGCGGCGAGATGGGCGGCGCGGCGACGATGGTCGTCGAGGCGGCGCCCACCGGCCGGCGCGGGCTCTACGGCGCGTTCCTGATCAGCGGCGCCGGCATCGCCAACGTCGTCTCCGGCGGGTTCATGGCGGCGCTCGGGCTCACCCCCGAGTCGTGGTTCCTGCAGTGGGGCTGGCGCATCCCGTTCGTGTTCTCGCTCGTGCTGGCGATCGTCGCGGTGGTGCTGCGCCGGCACCTGGAGGAGTCGGAGGAGTTCCTCGACACGCAGGCGATCCAGATCG
Source organism: Leifsonia williamsii (assembly GCF_030433685.1). Classification (NCBI taxonomy): domain Bacteria; kingdom Bacillati; phylum Actinomycetota; class Actinomycetes; order Micrococcales; family Microbacteriaceae; genus Leifsonia; species Leifsonia williamsii. The sequence goes on along the minus strand of NZ_JAROCF010000001.1, from coordinate 2,363,110 downwards.
CCGCCACCGGCAAGAAGGCGAACCCGCTGGTCGAGGCGTTCCGGCACCCGAAGAACGCGATCATGGGCATCCTGATCGGCCTCCCGCAGTCGATCGCGGGCTACGTCGTGCTCACCTACGGGCTGGCCTTCATGGTGTCGGACAAGAACCTCCCGGCGTGGATGGGCTTCGCCGGCACGATGATCGTCGGCCTGCTGCAGATCGTCGTCGCCCCGCTGTGGGGCGCGATCTCGGACCGCATCGGCCGCCGCACGGTGTACATCATCGGCTGCGTCGGCTTCGCCCTGATGGTCTATCCGGCCTTCATGCTGTTCAGCACCGGCAACATGTGGCTGATCTGGCTGGGCCAGATCCTCGGCTTCGTCGTGTTCGGTGTCGCCATGCAGGCGACGCTGTCGACGATGCTCGCCGAGATGTTCGACCCGGAGGCGCGCACGACGGGCGTCAACATCGGATATCAGGTGTCGAACACGCTCGGCGGCGGGCTCGCCCCGCTGATCTGCACCGCGCTCGTCGCTGCGGCGGGCGGGTCGTTCTGGCCGGTGGTCGCGTACGCGGCGGTCATCTCGATCGTCGGCGTGATCGCCACGCTGAGCGCGTCGATCCGGCCGGATGTCGAGGGCGCGGGTCGCCTGCACGAGCTGGCCGCGACCGCTACCGTCAAGAAGTCCCGCTGAGCGAGGAGGAGTCCAGGATGAACCGCGCCGAGGATGCGTACCCGACCGCACACGAGGTGCTGACGGCACGCGACGTGCTGACGGCACGCGACGTGCTGACGGCACGCGACGTGCTGACCACGCGTGACAAGGGCCTGCCCGACCGGGCGGTCGGCCGCACGGTCGCCGAGTTCCTGGCGACGGGGCCGCGGCTGCGCGAATTCTGGACTCCCCTCATCGCTCTCGACGACGCCGCGATGACCGCCAACATCGCGACGATGGCGGCCTGGTGCGCCGAGCGCGGCTTCGATCTCATGCCACACGGCAAGACGACGATGGCCCCGGCCCTGTGGCAGCGCCAGCTCGACGCCGGCGCGACCGGCATCACCCTCGCGACGATGGGTCAGGTGCGCACCGGGCGCGACCTCGGCCTGACGTCGATCATGTTGGCCAACGCCGCCGTCGACCCGCGGTCGCTGGCCTGGCTCGCCGGCGAGCTGGCGGACCCGGACTTCCGGTTCGTGTGCTGGGCCGACTCCCTCGCCACGGTGGAGGCGATGGAGGCGGGCCTCATCGCCGGCGGTGCACCGCGCGCGGTCGACGTCTGCGTCGAGCTTGGCGCCGCCGGCGGCCGGACCGGCGCGCGCTCGGCCGCGGAGGCCGTCGCGGTCGCCGAGCGCATCGCCGCCTCCCCGGTGCTGCGCCTCGCGGGTGTCTCCGGCTACGAGGGCAGCCTCGGCCACGACCGCTCCCCCGCCTCCCTCTCCGCCGTGACGGCGTACCTCGAGGCGCAGCTCGACCTGCACGGCGCGCTCGCCCCGCTCTACGACGACGGCGACCTCGTGGTGACAGCGGGAGGCAGCGCCTACTTCGACATCGTCGCGCGCGTTTGGGAGGGCGCCGCCCGCGACGGGCGCACGCGCTTCACCCTGCGCTCGGGCGCGTACATCACGCACGACGACGGCTTCTACCGCGGCATCTCCCCCTTCGATGAGGGAGCCTCCTCCGGCGCGGGTGGGGAGACTGCGGAGGCACCGCGGTTCGTCAACGCCCTGCACGGGTTCGCCCGCGTGGTGTCGAGTCCGGAGCCGGGCCTCGCCCTGGTCGACGGGGGCAAGCGGGACTTCCCCTACGACGAGGGGCTCCCCATCCCGCGGGCGTGGCGCATCGACGCGTCGGAGCCGTGGCGCCCCCTCCAGGCCACGGTGTCCGCCATGAACGACCAGCACTCGTACGTGCGCTCGGAGGAGCACCTGCCGATCGGGGCGGAGATCCGGCTGGGCCTGTCGCACCCGTGCACGGCCTTCGACAAGTGGCGCCTGCTGCCCGTCGTCGCGTCGGCGGACTCCGACCTCGTCGTCGACCTCGTCCGCACGTGGTTCTGAGGGGGCGCAGCATGAGCACACGGATCGTGCTGCGCGGCGGATCGGTGATCGGCGCCGACGGGCCCGTTCGCGCCGATGTCTCGATCGAGGGCGGCGACATCGCCCAGGTCGGGACGGTCGGGCACGATCCCGCCGACGACGTGCTGGACGTCTCCGGCCGGTTCGTCCTCCCCGGCTTCGTGGACGCCCACTCCCACGCCGACGGCCTGCTCGGCGACCCCGAGGTCACCCGTGCGCTGCTGCGCCAGGGCGTCACCTCCGTCATCGCCGGGCAGGACGGCGTGTCGTACGCGCCCGGCGACGGCGCATACGCGACCGAGTACTTCGCGGCCATCAACGGGCCGCACCCCTCCTATCGCGGCGGGGGTGCGGCCTCCTTCCTCTCGGCCGTCGACGGCGCCTCCCCGATCAACGCCGGGTACCTCGTGCCAGCCGGGACCGTGCGGTTCGAGGTCTGCGGCCGCCACGACCACCCGGCGAGCGACGACGAGCGGCGACGCATGGCCGCCCTCGTCGCCGAGGGGATGGCCGCGGGCGCGCTCGGCCTGTCGACGGGGCTCGACTACGTGCCCGGGGTCTTCCAGGACGCCGCCGAGATCGCGGCCCTCTGCGCTCCCGTCGCCGCTGCGGGCGGTGTCTACGTCACCCACATGCGCGGCGGCTACGAGTCGAACACGGCGGCGGGGATCGCGGAGATCGTGGACATCGCCCGGTGGGCGCAGCAGGAGGCCGGCGCGCCGTTGCCGGTGCACGTCTCGCACTTCCACGCCGACGCCGACATCCTCCTGGGCCAGCTCGCCGCGCTCGAGGACGCCGGCGTGGACGCGACCTTCGACGCGTACCCGTACACCCGCGGCTGCACCCTGCTCGGCATGCCCCTCCTGCCGCCGGAGGTGTCGGCACTGCCCCGCGCGGAGGCCGTCGCCGTGCTCGCGGACCCGTCGCGGCGCGCCTGGCTGCGGGAGGTCGGCGAGCGGAGGGCGTCCCAGAGCGCCAGCCTCGGCCCCGACTGGCCCGACATGATCACGCTGGCACACATCGCCTCCCCCGGCCCCGCCTGGGCGCACGGGCTCACGCTGCGCGCCGCCGCCGAGCGCGCCGCCACCACCCCGATCGACTTCGCGCTCGATGTGCTCGCGGCGTCGTGGCTCGAGTGCAGCGCGGTGATGGCGGTGCGGAGCCCGCGCTCCAGCACCGAGCTCGCCCGCGTCTTCTCGCACCCGGCGCACACCGGCGGCTCGGACGGCATCTTCATCGGCGCGCACCCGCACCCGCGCGCGGCCGGCACCTTCGCCCGCTACCTTCGCGAGTTCGTGCGCGACCTGGGCGCGTGGAGCTGGGCCGACGCCGTCCACCACCTCTCGGCGCTGCCGGCCCGCCGATTCGGCCTCGAGCGGCGCGGCGCCGTCGCGCCGGGAGCGGTCGCCGACCTCGCGGTCGTGGACCCGTCGGCCGTGGCCGACCTCGCCACCTACGAGCGTCCGCGCGAGACGGCCGTCGGAATCGACGACGTCTTCGTGGGCGGGGTCCGGGTCCTCGCCGCCGGCGAGCCGACCGGCGCTCTGCCCGGCCGCGGCCTGCGCCGGGCCGGCCCCTTGCCCGCCGCCGGGCGCCCCTGAACGTCCCCGCTCGGGGATCACCCCTGTTGTCAACAGAAAGGAACAACACCATGCCGAAGACCGGCTTCTACGCCGAGGGCGCACCCGCCCCCGCCGGACCCTACAGCCACGGCGTCGTCGCGAACGGCTTCCTCTACACCGCCGGGTTCGGCCCGCAGGACGCCGCGAACGACAACGCGATCGCCGACAACGTGGGCGACCAGACCCGCCAGGTGCTGCGCAACATCGAGAAGGTGCTCGCGGTGCACGGCCTGACGTTCGCCGACGTCGTGAAGTCGACCGTGCACCTCCAGGACCTCGCCGACTTCGCCGAGTTCAACGCGGCCTACGAGGAGTTCTTCACGGCGCCGTACCCGGTGCGGACGACCGTGGGGTCGCAGCTGGCGAATATTCTCGTCGAGATCGACGTGGTGGCGGCGCTGCCGCAGGGGTGAGGCCCTCCTCGGAGAAGTCAATGGCCCCCGCCAGAGATCGTTGATCTCGGGCGGGGGCCATCTTCGTTCCTGACGCAGTTGCGAACGCCCCCAGACGAGCTTTAGGCGTTTTCGAGAAGGTCGCTGATGCCGCTGTCGAACCCCTTGATTCGGAGAGCGTGCATCGCCTGATCCGAGACTTCCTTCGCCTTCATGAACGCGCGTCCGTTCGCTACCAATTCCGCAGCGTCGGCCCAGTCGTCCGGCACCGGGATCAGAAGGTCACGGACGTGGCCGGGCTCCAGGTGCTGCTGGATCGAGCCATACTCGTTCATCAGCATCTGAGCTGCGGCATTATCCGACAGCAGGAATGCGGCGACGTACGCCCGAATCTCCTCCGATGGAATGCGTACTCGGATCATGTCGTCGGACACGATCTGCCCGTCCATGACGCTCGAGACATAGGCTAGCCTGCCGATGGAACCGGATCGCGTGAGCAGAAGGTCGCCTTCCCGAACAGTGACAGTCTTGAAGTTCCGTAACTGCTTTGCATTGGCTCGTGCGAGATCGACGTATTTGGCGGAGTCTCGTTTGTCCTGCAGCATCGCCGATGGCGTGTAGTACCCCACAACCTCCTTGCCGGCTTCGGCCTCCGGAACGATCACATTCTCGGTTTTCAGACGCGGTCCTTTGAAGATCGAGATGCCTTTCTCGATCTGCCCGAGGGTCACCACGGACCATCCGTCGAGTTCATCGAAACGGCGAACAGTCGCGATCGACTCGTTGAGGTGGGGCGAGTAATACTGCGGGTTGATGTTCAGACGCTCGTCGAGGTCGGAGCGCTTGACGGCGTATCGGAACTGCGATGGCACCAGAGTTCCGCGACGGAGCGCCTTGAAATCGCTCACGATCTCATCGAGGTCGTGATCGATCCGGGCGGTGGCCGTACCATCATCGTCGAGAACGAAGATTGGCACTCCCTCGGAGGTCTGACCGATCTTCTGAGAGACGGCCATGAAGATTTCGTAATCATCTTCGAGCTGCTCCCGCTGCTCGGCGGTCTTCTTCGTCAGAAATACGATGCAGGTCCGCACGCCGGTGTCGGGCTGGAACGAGTCCTTGTGAAGCGTGACAACGCCATCCAGGTACGCGTTGTCGAAAAGCAGCTGCCGCGCTCGCGAAGCCTGCGCCGTGTCGAGGAACGCCTTGGGCAGGACGATCCCCATTCGACCGCCTTCGGCGAGCCAGTCCAGCGAACGCTCAAAGAAGAGAAGCTCCGGGCTCTGGTGCGGCATCAGCTCTGCGCTAGGGATTCCGGTAACCCTGGAAACGACCGTCCGCTTGGCCGTCTCGTACTGGGCAAGAATATGTGGATCTGTGATGCGGGACTCGCCCTGGCCTGCGAACGGCGGGTTGGAGAGGATCACCTTCGGAACGCCACGGGAGCAACGCGACTGGATCCACGGGTCAAGCTCCTCGTACGGACCGAGAGAATTTCCTCTCGTCATGCCTGCATGTCCGTCTCCGTTCAGCAGCATGGCGGTCTTAGCGAGCTTAACGAGTCGCGGAGTGATCTCGGACAAGAAGATGTCGTTCTTCGCGTCGTCCAGCTGTCGCTCACGCTGCGGACTGCCAGGCTGCGTCGACTCCAAGACGGCCTGGCGAACATAACGGAACGCCGCCGTTACGAAGCCCCCGGAACCCCCGGCGGGATCGAGGACCTTCTCTCCGACCATGGGATCCACGATCCGCACCATCGCCGAGACGATGAGCCGGTTCGTGAAGAACTGACCTCGCTGACGCTTCAGGTTTTGGTGGGTGTACTGCTCGTAAGCCGCACCCATCACGTCCCAATCATCGGCATCTTGATAGCCCACGACGAGTGACCACGGCTGTAGAACTGTGATCACCTCGACGATCGCCGAGTCGGGCACTTCGATCTTCTCGCCCTCGGGGAACACTTCGCGATTTCGTTCTGCGAACTGCTCGAAAAGCGACCGCACGCGCGCGGCTGCGGCCGCACGCCCATCGGCGCTCTCATACTCGTCCTGGGAGATGTAGAAGTCCGGGTAGTCGCCGGCGGACGACTCATCATGGATTTTGGCGAGGAGGATCCGCACCATATCCATCGTCAGGTCGAAGTCGTAGTTCTCCATTCCGCGGCCGTACAACTTGCTATTGCACAAGCGGAACAAGCGGCGGATATCGTGTGGTTTTTCGAGTTCTGCTTTCTTTCTCCGACTGACCGCGCCCCAGGTTTCGTCGGCCCGAGGAAGCTCCGCTACGGGCAACAGCTGCCCGATTTTCCGGTCCACGCGGTAAAACCTCGTGTCGGCGCCATCGCCTTCCATGCCGTTCGTCCAGACACCGCCTGGCGCATTCGTGGAGAAGATGTAGCTGACCAACTGTTGATAACCGGACTTAACGTCAGGCTTCTTGCATTCGACTACGAAGGTGATCCGACCCTGGTCACGCTTGGCGGCGGCAACAGCATCGGCGTAGACAACGAGGTCCGCCCGTACCGCTGTGCCGTCCTTTCCCGTGAGCTCGCTGCTTCCGTGATGGATCGGAACTTCGCGCCGGATGCGGTTCGCCGGGTATCCGTACTCGTTCCGCAAGACCGCGATGAATCCCTGGCGAACTGCCTCTTCAGGAGTCGCCGGGAGCAGCGCTCCATCAGTCAGACAGATGTACTTTCCTTCTTCATTCAGGATCGGGTATACATCGGTACTCCGGTCATGTGGTGCAGTCGAAATTGCGGCCTCCTCGGGGCGAAAACGGCACCGCTGTAGGCGCCGCGCACATCGAGTTATCCTATCGACTGGATTGCTCGCGCCGGGCCCGCAGGCGCTGACACCGCGGGCAGAAGTGCGACCCCCGGTTCATGAACTGCTCGCGCACGATCGGGGTGCCGCAGCGAGGGCACGGCCTGCCCTGTTGCCCGTAGACGTTGAGGCTGTGGGCGAAGTAGCCGGAGGTGCCGTTCACGTTGACGTACTGGGCGTCGAAGCTCGTGCCACCCTCGGCCAGGGCCTTCTCGAGCACGTGGCGGATCTCGGCGAGCAGGGTGCGCACCTTCTGCCGGCTCAGCGTGTCGGCCGGCTGGTCGTAGTGGAGGCGCGCCGCCCAGAGGGACTCGTCGGCGTAGATGTTGCCGATTCCGCTGATCAGGGTCTGGTCGAGCAGGGCCCGCTTGACGCCCGTGCGCTTGCGGGAGAGGGCAGCCGCGAAGGCGGCGTCGTCGAAGTCCGGGTCGAGCGGATCGCGGGCGATGTGGGAGACCTGGGTCGGGATCAGCGGCTCGTCCGTGCCGAGGCCGCCGTGGGCGCCGTCCGCGGTCGGCACGAGCTGGTCGACGGCCATCGAGCCGAAGATGCGCTGGTCCACGAAGTGCACCCACAGCTCACCGTGCGACGGGTGCTCGATGTGGAGGCGGATGCGCAGGAGTCCGGCCTCCACCGTTCCCGGATCGCGCAGGAGGATCTGGCCGCTCATGCCGAGGTGCGCCACGATCGCGCGGCGCGGCGTGCCGACGAGCGGGATCCAGAGGAATTTGCCGCGGCGCACCGGGGTCTGCATGACGCGCCCGGTCAGCAGGGTCTCGAAGGCGCCCGCCAGCGGGTCGTGACGCTTGAGCGAGCGGGGCTCGAACACCTCCACGCCGAGGATGGTCGCTCCGGTCACCGCCGGGGCGAGCCCGGCGCGGACGACCTCAACCTCGGGAAGCTCGGGCACGCCGGTTGCTCAGCTCGGTCCAGGCGGTGAGCGCGGCGGCCATCTCGGCCTGCTTCTTGCTCGTGCCCTCGCCGCTCGCGGTGACCACGCCCTCCACCTCGACGGTCGCATGGAAGGTCTTGGAGTGGTCGGGGCCGGTGTTCGTGACCGTGTAGACGGGTGCGCCGGCGCCGCGGCGGGCGGCGGCCTCCTGAAGCGCTGTCTTGGGGTCCATGGCCGCGCCGAAGCGGTCGGGGTCGGCCAGCAGCGGCTCGATCAGCCGCAGGACCAGCGCGGTCGCGACCTCGCCGCCCCGGTCGAGATAGGTCGCACCGATCAGCGCCTCCACCGTGTCGGCGAGGATCGACGCCTTGTCGCGGCCGCCGCTCTGGTTCTCGCCGCGGCCCAGCCGGAGATACTCCCCCAGGCCGATGCCACGGGCCACCTCGGCCAGCGCGACCGAGCTGACCAGGCTGGCCCGGCGCTTCGCGAGCTCGCCCTCGTCGAGGTCGGGGTTCTCGCGGTACAGCTTGACGGTGACGGCCTGCCCGAGGATGGAGTCGCCGAGGAACTCGAGGCGCTCGTTGGTGGGGATGCCACCGTGCTCGTACGCGTATGAGCGATGGGTCAGCGCAAGCTCGAGAAGCTCGGGGTCGATATCGACCCCGAGCTTCTCGGAGAGTGTGCTGCGGTCAGTGTTCTCGCCGACCACGGTGCTCACGTGCTGTGGGTGACGCTCAGACGTCGGCGACCTTGCGGCCCTTGTACTCGAGGAACAGGGCGGTGCCCGCCGAGTCCTCGACGACCTTGGCGCGGTGCGGCAGGGAGTAGGTGACCTTGCCGTTCTCGACGGTCTTGACGAGCGTGGGGACCTCGGCCTTCCACTGCGAACGACGGGCGTGGGTGTTGGCGCGAGACTGCTTCCGCTTCGGAACGGCCATGTCTATCTCTCTTCTCCGGCCCCGTCGGACGGGGCGCTGCTGCTGGTGGATTCGGTGGTGTCGGAAGCCTGGAAAGCCGCGAGCGCAGACCAGCGCGGATCGATGGTCTGCTTGGGCTCGTGGTCCGGTACATCCGCAAGCCGCTGCCCGGTCTCGGGGTCGAGACCCGGGCAGTCCGGCCGGCACACCGGCTGGAACGGCAGTGACAGCACCACCGCATCCCTGATCAGAGGTTCAAGATCCACGTGGTCGTCGTGAACCTCATGATCGAAAGCTTCCTCAGCAGGATACGCGAAAAGTTCCTGGAAATCGACTTGGACGGGCTGCTCGATGTCGATCAGGCAGCGCCCGCACACGCCGGTGGCGGTGCTGGACACCTCGCCGGTGGCGAGGATGCCCTCGTGCATCGACTCGAGCCGGAGGTCGAGATCGATGGTCGCGCCCTCCGGCACGGAGATGAGCCCCTCGCCCAGCTTGTCGCCGACCGGGATGCTCAGGTGCTGCTCCTTCATCGCGCCGGGTCGGCGGATGAGGTCGTACACATTGACCGTGTACGGAGTCTTCTTGAACGTGGTCACGACCGACTATTCTACGAGGCTCTCCCCGGGTTGACGGCGGGCGGCCAGCCTGCTGGCAGCAAGGACACAGGAACGAGGACGGCGCGCACCCGTCTGGCGCGCCCGGCCTGCGCCTCCAGCGCCGAGAGGACCCGGCTCAGGTCGTCGGCCAGGCCGACGGCGACCGCCCGGGTGGGCGGGCCGTACGCGTCGCGCTCGCGCACCTCCAGCAGCCTCCCCATCGCCTCCTCCCCCGGCGTGCCGCGGACGGCGGCGGCGACCCGCTGCGCGAAGACACGCGAGGTCTCGGTGGCGGGGGCCTCCCAGCCCAGGTCGCGCGCGGTGTCTCGCAGCTCGTCCCAGACGATCGGCGCGCCTCCCCACGACTCCCCCAGCCGCCGCAGTCGCGACCGGCGCCGCACCCGCCTGAGCACGGCCGGGGTGAGCAGGACGGCGAGCACGAGGAGGGCGATGCCGGCCCCCGAGAGCACGGGCTGGAGCGGCGACGGCGGGGTGGCGGCGCGCGCCCCCGCGACCTGCGCCGGGTCGGTCGGAACGACGCGCTGCGGCTGGGAGGTGGCGCCGGAGGTGGACTGCGGCACCGGCGTCACGATCGTGCTCTCGGGCCGCGTGTACGACGGGATGGTGCCACGGCCGACCGTCGGCTCGAACGGCACCCAGCCGACGCCGGCGAAGTACAGCTCCGGCCAGGCGTGCAGGTCGTCGCTGGTGACGGTGTACTCGCCGGGGTTGCTGGCCGTCCCTCCGCTGGTGGAACCGGGGAGGTACCCCTCCGCCACGCGCGCCGGGATGCCGAGCGAGCGGGCCATCAGCGCCATCGCCGAGGCGTAGTGCACGCAGTACCCGCTCTTGACCTCGAGGAACTTGGCGATGACGCGGCCGCCGTCGCCGTCGTACCCCTGCTGCAGCGGCGTCTGCGTCGAGTACACGAAGTTGTTGTCGCGGAAGTAGTCCTGCAGTGCGACGGCCTGCTCGTACTCCGAGGTGGCGCCCGCCGTCGCCTCCAGGGCGGTCGCGCCGATGATGCCGGGCAGGTTCGCGGGCAGGAAGAGGTCGCGCTGGGCCTCCTCCGGCACGAAGCCGCCCGCGTTCCTGAGCTGCTCGGCGGTGGGCTGCAGCAGCAGCGAGGTGACGGTGTAGCGCTGACCCTGGGTGGTCGCGTTGACGCCGCCGATGGTGAGATCCTCCGGGTTCCACGACCAGGTGCCGTCGAGCCCCTTCACCGACTTCACCGGGTAGGGCGCGGGCAGCCAGCGGCTGAGCATGTTGTCGATCTGCACGTCGGTGCTGATCTCGACCCGCTGCACGTCGTCGGCGAGGCCCGTGACCGGGCCGATCTCGGCGCCGTCCTGCAGGCGGTTGGTGTCGCGGGCGCGGTGCTTCCAGACCGAGCCGGTGAACTGGTCGAGGGAGGCGAGCTTGAGGTACTGGCCGGAGGCCGCCGTCGTCGTGTAGGTCAGCGCCCGGACGGCGGAGGGGCGGCGCAGGTCCTTGCCGAGGTCGACGAGCGGCGTGACCGTGCCGCCGATGTTGATGCCGCCCGCCGTGAACTGGGTCGCGCCTCCCTGGTCGAAGCCGGGAGCCGTGCCCGCGAGCAGGGCGGCGATGGCGACGGAGGAGACCCCGACCGACAGCGCTGCGACCGGCCGCGGGGAGCCGGGACGCCGGGTGCGCACATCGCAGCGCAGCAGCCAGAGGAAGGCGGCGGCGGACGCGGCGAGAGCCGTCGGGTCGAGTCCGTCTCCCAGGAGGGCCGCCGGGACGACGAGCACGGCGCCGACGCCGAGCGCGGTGAAGGCCGGGGTGCGGATCGCGACCGCGACCGTGTCGAGGATCAGCGCGATCAGGCACGCGCCGCCGACGACGAGGAACAGGAACTCCGGCAGGCTCTCGGCCGGCGTGCCCTGCTGGTAGATCGACAGCAGGGCCTGCCGGCCGTACTCGGCCCAGACCTCGAACGTGCGCGGCGTCGGAACGAGCCCGAACAGCCCGCTGCCGCGCCCGAACGCGGCCGTCATGATGCCGGCGGCCACGGCGAGCAGCACCACGGGGACGACTCCGCGGTGCAGGCCCAGCGAGCGCAGCGCCGCGCCGAGCACCAGCAGGCCGCCGGCCGTGAGCATCAGCGCGAACCACCAGCCCCAGCCCTGGATGAGCCCGATCAGCGCGATGCTGACGGCGAGCAGCTGGAGGACCAGCGCTCCGGTGATCCGCCAGTAGCCGATCCGCCTCCGGCGCGTGCGCGCCAGCGGGACCGCGAGGGACTCACTGACCACGGGGCACCACCGATCGCTGCCGCCGCAGCGCGCGCTGCCAGGCCTCGGAGGGGTCGACACCGGCGGCGAACGGCACGCAGAGCCAGCCGGCGTCGCCGAGCACCTCCTCCACCTCGCTCGAGGCGCCGGGGCCGAGGAAGGCGACGGCCGGGTCGCCCATGGGCCGCAGCGACGCGAGGGAGCCCAGCTCCGGCGTGCCGCCGAGCAGCACGGCGAAGACCGGCACCGGGCGGCCGGCGCGGCGCAGGCCGGCGGCCAGCTCGGAGACGGCGTCGTCGCGCGCCTCGGCGAGCGGCTCCACCGCGGCGAGGTCGGCGAGCAGCAGCCGGTCGGCGCCGCCGGTGTCGTAGGTCGGCGTGGCGGCGCCGAGCGTGCCGGTGCGTCCGGCGCCGCTGCGGCCGGTGAGCTGCCGCGCGGCGGTCTCTACGATGCTGACCGCGAAGCCCTCGTCGAGCAGGTGCACGGCGACGGAGGCGAAGAGCGCGACCAGCGCCTCGAACGCGTCCTCGTCGGCGAGGCCGGCGCGGGTGTCGGCGAGCAGCCAGGCCTCGGGGTTGCTGCGCTGCTCCTCCTGCCGCACCATCAGCTGGTCGTGGCGCGCGGTCGCCCGCCAGTGCACCCGGCGCAGCGGATCGCCCGGCCGGTACTCGCGCGCGATCAGCTCGTCGGCGCTCGGGATGCTGTGCCGGAGCAGTTCGTGCTCGGTGCCCTCGCTGTGCGCGACGTCGAGTTCTCCGCGGTCGAGGGGGGTCACGCGCGGCGTGACCAGGAACTGGCGGGGCTGGCCGATCGCGTACTCGGCGTAGGCGATGCCGAAGGGGTCGGTGCGGCTGATGATCAGCGGACCGACCGGGTGCGAGCCGCGCTTCTCGGCCACGACCTCCTGCCGCAGCACCACCGTGTCGCGCCCGTGGGAGGTGTCGGGCTGGTGGGCGCCGAGCCGCGGGAAGGGCGCGGAGCGCTGCACGGCGACGGCCGCCGGGGCGAACTCGCGCCAGCGGGCCGCCGGGCTGGGCCGCGACGACAGGTTGCGGGCGGTAGTGACGATGGCTGCCGTGTCACCGGCGGCCACGATGTCGGGATGGAAGCTGCGCGTCACGCTCAGCCGCGGCCGGTCCCAGGTGACCGAGATCATCGCCGCGAGGGTGAGGAGGGTGAGGAAGGCGCCCACGAACAGCACGTCGGTGCGCCCGAACAGCGCCGAGCACGCGAGCGCCACGACTCCCACCGCTCCCAGCGTCCAGCCGCGCGCGGTCGGCCGCGGCTTCTTGAGCGGCGACGAGACCCGAGATGCTGAGACCCGGGGAGCGGAGGGCCGCTTCGCCGTGGCGCGGCGCGGCATGGGCTACGGCCGCCCGCCGATGGCGCCGGAGCCGACCGGGACCGGCGTGGAGGCGACGATCCGCCGCACGATGTCCGCGATCACGGGCGCGCTCTCGTGGTGGTGCCCGAGCGCGCGGCTCGTGGGCAGCAGCCGGTGGCCGAGCACCGGCACGGCCAGCGCGTCGATGTCGTCGGGCAGCACGAAGTCGCGGCCGTCGAGCGCCGCCATCGCCTTGGCGGCCCGCACCAGCTGCAGGGTGGCGCGGGGGCTCGCGCCGAGCCGCAGGTCGCGGTCCTCGCGGGTGGCCCGCACCAGGTCGACGGCGTACTGCTTCACCGGCGGCGAGGCGAACACGCTGCGTGCGGTCACCATCATCGCCCGGAGCTGCTCGGCGGTCACCACCGGTCCGATCCGGGAGAGCGGGCTTGAGGTGTCGCGCGTGGTGAGCATCGCGAGCTCGGAGCCCTCGTCGGGGTACCCCATCGCGATCCTGGCCATGAAGCGGTCGCGCTGCGCCTCCGGCAGGGCGTAGGTGCCCTCCATCTCGACCGGGTTCTGGGTGGCGACCACGATGAAGGGCGCGGCGAGCGGGTAGGTCGTGCCGTCGACGGTGACCTGGCGCTCCTCCATGCACTCCAGCAGCGCCGACTGCGTCTTCGGGCTCGCGCGGTTGATCTCGTCGCCGATCACGATGTTGGCGAAGACGGCGCCCGGCTTGAACTCGAACCGGCGCTCCGCCTGGTTGTAGATGGAGACGCCGGTGACGTCGCTCGGCAGCAGGTCGGGCGTGAACTGGATGCGGCTCACCGAGCAGTCGACCGACTTCGCCAGCGACTTCGCCAGCATCGTCTTGCCGACGCCTGGCACGTCCTCGATGAGCAGGTGGCCCTCGGCGAGCAGCACCACGAGCGCGGTCTGCACGGCCTCGTGCTTGCCGTCGATCACCGACTCGACGTTCGCGCTGATCTGCTCGGCGGCGCGCCGCAGCTCCGCCAGGTCCATGCCGGGCGCGGCGGTTCCCACCTCCTCCGGCGCGACGGAGGACTCGGTGGGCTGGCGCGTCGCGTAACTGTTCATGTCTCCTGCAGGTACTCGTAGACGGCGGAGGGGACGTAGGGGCTCACGTCTCCGCCGAGGGCGGAGACCTGGCGGACGAGCGAGCTCGACACGTGGGCGTTGGCGGGGTTCGGCAGCAGGAACACGGTCTCGACCGCGGCGAGGTGGCGGTTGACGATCGCCATGGGCGTCTCGTACGCGACGTCGACCTGCGAGCGGATGCCCTTCACGAGCACGTGCGCGCCGACGTCGGTGCAGTAGTCCACGAGCAGGCCGACCGACCAGGAGGCGACGACGATGTTGCCGACGATCCCCGCGTCCTCGATCGACTTCTCGATCAGGCTCACGCGCTGCGCGATCGGGAGCAGGGCCGTCTTGGCCGGGTTGTGCACGACGAGCACATGGACCTCGTCCCAGAGGCCCGCGGCGCGTTCGATGACATCGAGATGCCCGAGCGTGACGGGGTCGAACGATCCAGGGACGACGGCGATCCTGTTCATAGACCTCCAGACTATCCCGCGGAAACCGGCATTTCGTTGTGAATCCGTTATCTTCGCGGACCCGCCCACGGACTCCACGAGACAGCGGCCGGGATGGTTCAGGACTTGCCGAGGAACGCCCGCTCCGACTCGTCGAGGCGGCGGGCCAGCGCGGCGGCGAGGGCGGGGTGCGCGGCGAGGCCGCCGTCGGCCTCCAGCGCCTCCTCGGCGGCTGTGCGCGCCTCCGCGATCAGGTCGCCGTCGGAGGCGACACGCAGGAGCCGCAGCGACGACCGCCCGCCCGACTGGCGGCTGCCCAGCACGTCGCCTTCGCGGCGCAGCTCCAGGTCGACGTTGGCGAGCTCGAAGCCGTCGAGGGTGGCGGCCACCGCCTCCACCCGCTCCCGGGCGAGGGAGCCCTGCTCGGCGCCGGTCACGAGGAGGCACAGACCGGGCACGCCGCCGCGGCCGACGCGTCCGCGCAGCTGGTGGAGCTGGGAGACACCGAACCGGTCGGCGTCGAGCACGACCATCGCGGACGCGTTGGGCACGTTGACGCCGACCTCGATCACCGTCGTGGCGATCAGGAGGTCGATGTCGCCCGCCGCGAAGGCCCGCATGGTCTCGTCCTTGGCGTCGCTCGGGAGCCGGCCGTGGAGGACGCCGATGCGGGAGTCGGCGAAGAGCGGATCGGCGCGCACCTGGGCGGCCACCGCCTCCACGTTCGCGATCGGGCGCGGGGCCTCGCCGGGCTCTGCGCCCTCGTCCGGCTGCTGCTCCTCGCCGTCGTCCTCCGCCTCCTTGCCACTGATCGCCGGGCAGACGACGAAGACCTGGCGGCCCTTCGCGATCTCCTCCGCGGCGCGCTCCCAGATGCGGCGCTCCCAGCGGGGATGATCGGCGAGCGGCACGACGAAGCTCTCGATGCCCTGGCGGCCGGCGGGAAGCTGCGCGATCGTGGACACGTCGAGGTCGCCGAAGACCGTCATCGCGACCGTGCGCGGGATCGGCGTGGCGGTGAGCACGAGCACGTGCGGCGGAGTGCCGCCCTTCGCCCGCAGCGCCTCCCGCTGCTCCACGCCGAAGCGGTGCTGCTCGTCGACGACCACGAGCCCGAGGTCGAAGAACGTGACCGCGTCGCCGAGCAGCGCGTGCGTGCCGACCACGATGCGGGCCTGGCCCGACACCGTGCGCAGCAGCGCGCGCTTGCGCTCGGCGGCGCTCAGCTGGCCGGTGAGGAGGGTCGGCATGAGCTCGGCCGAGAGATCCGGTCCGAGCATCGCGGCGATCGAGCGGAGGTGCTGCGCGGCGAGCACCTCGGTCGGCGCCAGCAGCGCGGATTGGCCCCCGGAGTCGGCGACGGCGAGCATGGCGCGCAGCGCGACCAGCGTCTTGCCCGAGCCGACCTCGCCCTGCACCAGCCGGTGCATCGGCTCGGCCTGCGCCAGGTCGCGGGCGATCTCGCCGCCGACGACGCCCTGGTCGTCGGTCAGGGTGAACGGCAGGACCGCGTCGAAGCGCTCCAGGAGCCCGCCGGGGGCGGCACGGCGCGGGGTGGCTGCGACGGTCCGCGAGGCGGCGCGCTGCTGCAGCAGGGCCGCCTGCAGCACGAACGCCTCCTGGAACCGGAGCGCGTCGCGGGCGCGCTGCCACTGGGCGTCCTTCTGCGGCCGGTGCACGCCCTCCAGCGCCTCCCGGAACGACAGCAGGCCGCGCTCGGCGACGACGGAGGCGGGGACGGGGTCGGCGACCGGGCCGAGCGCGTCGAGCGCGAGGGCGACGGCCTTCTGCACCTGCCAGCTCGCGACCGTGCCCGTCGCCGGGTAGATCGGGATGGGGGTCATCGCCCAGGAGGCCGCGGCGGCGCTCCCCGGCGTGACGGCGTTCTCGGCGTCGGGCTCGAACAGCTCGTAGTCGGGGTGGGCCAGCTGAAGCGCTCCCCGGTATGCCGACACCTTGCCTGCGAAGATGCCGCGCACGCCGGGCACCAGCTCCTTCGACCGCCAGGCCTGGTTGAAGAAGGTGAGGGTGAGGATGCCCTCGCCGTCCGAGATCCTGACCTCGAGGATCGACCCGCGCCGGGCCCGCATCGGCCGCTCCTGCACGCGCAGCACCTCGGCCACGATCGTGACGTGCTCGTCGAGCGGGAGGTTGGCGAGCGCGGTCAGCTCACCGCGCCGGGCGTAGCGGCGCGGGTAGTGCGAGAGCAGGTCGGCGACCGTGCGCATGCCGAACGCCTTCTCGAACGCGCCGGCGGTGCGGCCGCCGAGCACGCCCGTGAGCCGGGAGTCGAGGGTGACGGCGCCCTCGATGGCCGGGGCGGAGGCAGAGGTCATGACTCGATCGTATGCGCCTCCTCCGTCAGCGCGGCGAGCTCCGCCGCCACATCCGTGTCCTCCGGGCGCTCGGCGACGAGGGCACGCTGGATCGCGAGCGCCTCCTTCGTGCGGCCGAGCTCCCGCAGGCAGCGGGCGACGCTCCAGCGGGTCGCGAACAGCTGGTCAGGCGTGCCGTACTGCTCGGCGGACTCCTGGGCGGCCTCGAACTCGGGCAGCGCCCTGGCCGCCTCGTGCGCCTCCAGGAGCGCCCAGGCCCGGTTGGAGTGCACGGCGACGCCCCAGCGGAGGGTGCGCGGGTCGTCGGTCGCACGCAGCTCGGCCAGCGCCTCCTCCGTCCACTGCTCGCCGCGCTCGGGGTCGGCGAGGGCGAGCATGTGGGCGGCGTCGACGGCGAGGAAGACCTCGTCGTCGCGACGGGCGGTCAGCAGCGCCTCCTCGAACAGCGGGACCGCCTCCTGCGGCCGGCCCTCGGCGCTGCGCAGCCTGCCGCGCTCCAGCAGGATGCGGAGGTGGAGGCGGCCGAACGCCGGCTCCAGCGACTCCAGCAGCGCCTCGGCCTCCTCGAACCGTGCCTGCAGGCCCAGCGCGCGGGCGCGCTGCGTCTCGAGCTCGGCGCGCACCAACTCGGAGCGGGACGGTTCTGCGGCGGCCATGGCGAAGCGCTCGGCGGAGGCGACGGGATCGTCGAACCTCCAGAGCGCGTCGAGCTCGGGTTGCTCGAGGCGATCCTCCATGCGCACATTCTGGCGGTCGCCCGGCCGATGCACCAGTGCATCGGGCGACCCGGCGGCTGGGCGCCGGTGGGCCCGGCGGCAGCGAGCTCCGGCCGGTAGGCTCGTCGAGCCATGACCCGCATCGTCTCCGGCTTCGCCGGCTCGCTCACCCTCCAGGTGCCCAAGAGCGGCACGCGGCCGACCAGCGACCGCGTGCGCGAGGCGGCCTTCTCGGCGCTGGAAGCGCGGGACGCGATCCGCGGCGCCCGGGTGCTCGACCTCTACGCGGGCTCGGGCGCGCTCGGCCTGGAGGCGGCGAGCCGCGGTGCCGCAGCGGTGACGCTGGTCGAGAAGAGCGCTCCGGCGGCGCAGGTGTGCCGGCGCAACGCGGCGGCCGTCACGCGAGCGGCTCCCGCCTCCGCCCGGCCGGTGGTGGACGTGCGGGCAACGTCGGTGCAGTCCTACCTCGCGGGCGCTGCCGGACCGTTCGACCTCGTCTTCATCGACCCGCCGTACGACGTCGACGACGCCGAGCTGCTCGCCGTGCTGACCGCGCTGGAGCCGCTGCTCGCCCCCGACGCGGTCGTCTGCGTGGAGCGCAGCACGCGCACGGGCGAGCCGAGCCTCCCCGCGGGCCTCGTGGTCGAGCGCCGCAAGGACTACGGCGAGACCGCGCTGTGGTGGGTGGGGCGGGCCTAGCCTTCGACGTCCTCGGCCTCCTCCTCGGCCTCCTCGCCGTGCTCCACGATGTCGCCGTCGGTGAAGAGGATGCCCTGCGCCGTCGCACGCCACTGCGGCTTCGCGCGCAGCAGGAACTCCAGCTCCATGCTGAAGTGCTTGTACTCCTCGGCGAGCGAGTCGAGCATGATCGCCTTCGCGACCGGGTCGTGCTCGACCGCGATCCGCTGCTCGTACCAGCCGATCGCCTCCGCCTCCTCGGCCAGGCTCGCGCACATGCGGGCGAAGGTGCGGGTCTCCTGGCTCAGCTCGCTGGGCGGCTCGTGGTACTGATCAGTGGACATGGTCGCTCCTCCCGGTGCCGCCACCGTACGCGCATGGGAAGCCTGCGCGACAGCTCCGGAGGTCTCCGGCGACGCGCCGGGGCGTGGCGGGTTCGCACGGAGATCGGGCCGGGGCCGGGCCGCCTCTCCGGAGTTGCTGCCGCGGGCGTACGTCCGGAGATGCCGGTGCGGAGCGAGGCCGGGTTCCGGAGTTGCTGGCCGTGAGGCGGCGTGTCGCCGCGCGCCTCCGGAGTCGCTAGCCGCGGCCGCCGTCCCATTCCAGGTACGGGTCCCAGCCGCCGCGCTCGTCGAAGACGGCGCCGTCGACCAGCAGGCCCGCGCCCTCGCGGACGATCCCGACCGGCCGGAACCCGCCGGGCAGGACCGTGTCGGGCGGGAAGGCGGCGAGGAGGCCGTGGTCCTCTCCCCCGGTCAGCGCCGTCCGCAGGTCGACACCGGGCGCGGCCGCGGCGTGCAGCAGGGACGGGTCGAGGTCGATCGCGACGCCGCTCGCCTCCGCGACGCGGCGGGCGTCGAGGGCGAGGCCGTCGCTGAGGTCGAGCATGGCGGTCGCGCCGGCCGCGGCGGCGAGCGGGCCGTCGGCGACGGGAGGCTCTGGGCGCAGCTGCGCCGCCACCTCCGCCGGGTGCGCGGCCGCCACCGCGGCGAAGCGGGAGGCGTCCGGCTCGCCCGACGCGTCCACCGCCTCCGCGAACAGCAGCCGGAGGCCGGCCGCCGCCGCACCCAGCCGACCGGACACCGCGACCACGTCGCCGGGCCGAGCGCCGCTGCGCAGCACGGGGGCGCGCCCCTCTAGGTCGCCGAACGCCGTCACCGCGAACGTGAGCGCCGCCGACACCGAGAGGTCGCCGCCGACCACTCCGCAACCCGGCGCGAGGGCGTCGCACGCGGCGCGGAAGCCGTCGGCGATCGCCTCCAGGTCCGTCAGCGGGGTCGTGGGAGGCGCGGCGATCGCGACCACCAGCGCGGTCGGCACCGCGCCCATCGCGGCCACGTCGGACAGGTTCGTGGCGGCCGCCTTCCAGCCGAGGTCGAACGGGCTCGACCACGCGAGCCGGAAGTCCGGGCCGTGCACCATCATGTCGGTCGTCACGACGTAGCGGCCGTCGGGGGCGGCGAGCACGGCGGCGTCGTCGCCCGGGCCGACGATCGTCGCGCGGGACTGCGGGAGGCGCGGGAAGATGCGGCGCAGCGCCTCCCGCTCGGACGCGTCCTGGATGGTCGTGCTCCCAGAGTTCCCCATGAGGTGAAACGGTAGCCTGAATCCGATGTCCGTTCGCCGCCCCGCCCTCGCCGCCCTGCTCGCCGTGCTCCTCACCGGGGCCGGCCTCGCCCTCGCCGGGTGTGCGCCCACCGTCTCGCTGGAGCCCGCCGCCGACGCGAACGACCCCGGCTGCGCCGAGGTGTCCGTGCGCCTCCCTGACGCCGTCGCCGGGCAGCAGAAGCGCGTCACCGACGCGCAGGCGACCGGCGCGTGGGGGTCGCCGACCGCGGTGCTGCTGCGCTGCGGCGTGCCGCCGATCGGGGCGACGACCAAGCCCTGCGTGAGCGTCAACGGCATCGACTGGGTGCTGATGACCGACCCGGCGGCGAAGACGATCGTCTACCAGACCTTCGGCCGCACCCCCGCCACCGAGGTCATCATCGACCACGTGCAGGGCGTGTCGGACTCGTCGGTGCTGCCGGAGTTCGCCTCCGCCATCGCCGTCGTCAAGCAGACGCAGAAGTGCCTCAGCACCCTCGACACCGACCTGACCCCGACTCCGGCGCCCACACCCAGCAACTGACCGGCGAGTACGCGCGAATTCGGCCAGAAACCGCCGAGTACGCGGAGAATCCGCGTACTCGGCGGTTGCCCCGGCTCGTAGGCCGTCAGGCGGCGGCTCGCGCCAGGGCCACCTGGATCAGCTCGTCGATCAGGGCGGGGTACGAGAGGCCGCTCTCCTGCCAGCAGCGCGGGAACATCGAGATCGGCGTGAAGCCGGGCATCGTGTTGATCTCGTTGATCACGAAGCCGTCCGCCGTGAGGAAGAAGTCAACGCGGGCGAGCCCCTCCCCGCCGATCGCGTCGAACGCCCGGACGGCGAGGTCGCGCATGTCGGCGAGCTCGGCGTCGGTCAGGTCGGCCGGGCAGACCAGGTCGATCCCGGGGGCGTCGAGGTACTTGGCGGCGAAGTCGTAGAAGTCGCGACCGGAGACGACGATCTCGCCGGCGACGGAGGCGCGGGTCGGCTCCCCCGGACGACCGCCGAGAACCGCGATCTCGACCTCGCGGCCGACGACCGCCGACTCGATCAGCACGCGGTCGTCCTCGGCGAACGCGACCTCGATCGCGGCGTCGAGCTCCGACCAGTCCTTGACCTTCGTCACGCCGACGCTCGACCCGGCGCGTGCGGGCTTGACGAAGGCGGGCAGGCCGAGCGTGCGCGCCGCCTCCCGCACCTCGTCCGCGGCGGTGCGCCACTCGTAGGCGGTGACGGTCCGCCAGGGCGCGACGGGGATGCCCGCCTGCTGCAGCACGGTCTTGGTGAAGTGCTTGTCCATCCCGAGCGCGCTCGCCAGCACGCCGCTGCCGACGTACGGCAGCCCCACCAGCTCGAACAGGCCCTGGATGGTGCCGTCCTCGCCCCACGGCCCGTGCAGGATCGGGAAGACGATGTCGACCTCGCCGAGCGAGGTGCGCGCGCCGTCGGCGTCGGTGACGAAAACCTCGCGCGAGGCGACGCTGTCCGGCCACTGGATGCGCGACCCGTTGTCCTCGACCTGCGGCAGCTCCTCGGCGTTCAGCGCGAAGCGCGCGGCGTCGTCGGGCTGGAGGGTGAAGGCGCCGTCGTGGGTGATCCCGACGGGGATGACGCGATACGTGTCACGGTCGATCGCGGCGAGCACTCCCGCCGCCGTCGCGCAGCTGATCGAATGCTCGCTTGAGCGCCCCCCGAAGAGTAGTGCGACCGCGACCTGTTCCGTCATCCGTTGTCCTCTCGCCCTGCGGCTCGTCCGAATCCGTGGTCAGATGCGGTGCGATGTCCTTCGGATCGAGCGTACCGGCGAGCACCTGGCTCACCTGCCGCACGATCGGCATGTCAACCCCGCGCGCCTCCGCCAGGCTCAGGATGGGCGCGACCGACGCGAGCCCCTCGGCCGTCTGGTTCATCTGCTTCACCACGTCGGCGAAGGCGTACCCCTGTCCGAGCAGCCGGCCGGCGGTGTTGTTGCGGCTGAGCGACGACTCGCAGGTCGCGATGAGGTCGCCGAGCCCGGCGAGGCCCGACAGGGTCTGCGCCTCCGCGCCGTAGGCGACCGCGAAGTCGGTCATCTCGACCAGCCCGCGCGTGATGATCGACGCCTTGGTGTTCTCGCCGTAGCCGACGCCGTCGACGATGCCGATCGCCACCGCGATCAGGTTCTTCAGCACGCCGCCGAACTCTGTGCCGATCACGTCGGTGTTCACGAAGCTGCGGAAGTAGCGGTTGGTGGCGGCCATCGCGACCGCCTGCGCGGTCTCCAGGCTCGCCGACGACACGACGGCGGCCGTCGGCTGCTCGCGGGCGATCTCGAGCGCGAGGTTGGGGCCGGAGGCGACGGCGATCCGCTCCACGTCGACCGGGAGGCCCTGCGCGATCACCTCGCTCATCCGCAGGCCGGTGCCCTTCTCGACGCCCTTCATCAGGCTGACGACGATCGTCTCCGGCCCGAGGAACGGCGTCATCGCCTCCAGGTTGGAGCGGAGGGACTGGCTCGGGATCGACACGAACACCTGCTCGGCGTCGCGCATCGCCTCCCCCAGCCGGGAGGTGGCGTGCAGCGTGCGCGGCAGGTTGATGCCCTCGAGGTAGTCGCTGTTGCGCTTCACCTCGTTGATCTCGCGCGCCAGCTCCGGCCGCCGCGCCCACAGCGTGACGTCGTTGCCGCCGTCGGCGAGGATCTTCGCGAACGTGGTGCCCCAGCTCCCGGCGCCGAGCACGGCGATCCTGCGGGGCGCCGCGGGAACGGGGATGCGGGCCTTCTGTGCTCTAGCCATCGAAGCGGCCGGTCTCCTTCTGGTTGTGCGTGGCCGGGTCCCAGCGCTCGGCGGGCGCGGTCTCGCCGCGCAGGTCCTCGAGCAGGTGCGTGATCGCGTCCATGATGACGGCGGTGGCCTCGTTCAGCGTGCTCGCGTCGAGCGGACGGCCCTCGAAGGCCGACAGGTCGACCGGGTCGCCCACCTTCACCGCGATGGTCTTGCGCGGGAAGAGCGAGATCTTCTTCGCGTACCGCGCCATCACCTGCTGCGTGCCCCAGTGCGCCATCGGGATCACCGGGATGCCCGTCTCCAGCGCCATGCGCGCCGCGCCGGTCTTGCCGCGCATCGGCCACATGTCCGGGTCGCGCGTCAGCGTGCCCTCCGGGTAGATGACCACGATGCGGCCCTCGTCGGCGATCTTCTGCGCCGCGTCGAGCGGGGCCGCGCCCCGGGCGGCGCCGCCGCGCGCGACCGGCACCTGGCCGGACTTGCGCAGGAACCAGCCGACGACGGGGATGCGGAACAGGCTGTCCTTCGCCAGGAAGCGCGGCAGCCTCCCGAGCTTCCAGAGCACCATGCCCATCATCACCGGGTCGATCTCGCTGTAGTGGTTCGGCGAGACGATGAAGGCGCCCTGCCTCGGCAGCTTCTCCCCGTCCACGATGCGGAATCGGGCGAGGAGGCTGCCGAGGGGCACGATGATGCCCGCGAGCACCCAGAAGATCGACGGACGGGACTTCTCGGAGCGCTGCTTCACGGAAGCGGGAGCGGGGGTGTCGGGATGAGGCACCCTCCCATTATCCGTGGCATCAGCCCTCGAGGACGAAGTCCGCCCCGAGCAGCTGCAGCTTCGTGATGAAGTTCTCGTAGCCGCGGCTGATGATGCCGACGTTGCTGACGGTCGAGCGGCCCTCGGCGGTCAGCGCCGCGATGAGGTGGCTGAAGCCGCCGCGCAGGTCGGGAACCTCGATGTCGGCACCCTTCAGCTCCACCGGGCCCATGATGACCGCGGAGTGGTTGAAGTTGCGCTGACCGAAGCGGCACGGGTGGCCGCCGAGGCACTCCTTGTGCACCTGGATCTTGGCGCCCATGTCGTTGAGCGCGTCGGTGAAGCCGAAGCGCTGCTCGTACACGGTCTCGTGCACGATGGAGACGCCCTCGGCCTTCGCCAGCGCCACGACGAGCGGCTGCTGCCAGTCGGTCATGAAGCCGGGGTGCACGTCGGTCTCGATGATGACCGGCTTGAGCGGGCCTCCCGGGTGGAAGAAGCGGATGCCGTCGTCGTGGATCTCGAAGGCGCCGCCGACCTTGCGGAAGACGTTGAGGAAGGTCAGCATCTCGGGCTGGCGGGCGCCGCCGACGTAGATGTCGCCGTTGGTCGCGAGCGCGGCCGCGGCCCAGCTGGCGGCCTCGTTGCGGTCGAACAGCGCGGTGTGGCTGTAGCCGACGAGCTTCTTGACGCCCTCGATGCGGATCACGCGGTCGGTGTCGACCGAGATGATCGCACCCATCTTCTGCAGGACGTTGATCAGGTCCATGATCTCGGGCTCGATCGCGGCGCCGCGCAGCTCGGTGATGCCGTCGGCGCGCACGGCGGTCAGGAGCACCTGCTCCGTCGCGCCGACGCTCGGGTACGGCAGCTCGAGCTTGGCGCCGTGGAGGCCGTTGGGGGCCGACATGCGGATGCCGCTCGGGAGCTTGTCGACCACCGCGCCGAACTTGCGCAGCACGTCGAGGTGGTAGTCGATCGGGCGGTCGCCGATCCGGCAGCCGCCGAGGTCGGGGATGAACGCCTCGCCGAGCCGGTGCAGCAGCGGGCCGCAGAACAGGATCGGGATGCGGCTGGAGCCGGCGTGCGCGTCGATGTCGGCCATGTGCGCCGACTCGACGGCGCTGGGGTCGAGCAGGAGCTCGCCCTCCTCCGCACCGTCGGTCACCTTCACGCCGTGCACCTCGAGCAGCCCGCGGACGACCCGGACGTCGCTGATGTCCGGCACGTTCCGCAGCACGCTGGGGCCTTCGCCGAGGATCGCGGCGACCATCGCCTTCGTGACGAAGTTCTTGGCGCCGCGGACCTCGATGCGGCCCCGGAGCGGGATGCCGCCGTTGATCGTGATGCGGTCGCCCTTGAGGCCGACGCGCGCTCCAGCTGCCTGGGCGTCCTGAAGAAGTGAGTTCAAAGTTTCACCGGGAGGGTCGTGGGCCGCCATGACGCGCGGCCGCTTTCGTATTCGGAGATGCGCGCCTCGTCGCGCAGGGTCAGAGCGATGTCGTCCAACCCTTCGAGCAAACGCCAGCGAGTGTAATCGTCGATGTCGAAAGACACCTGGACCTCGCCGACGGTCGCAGTCTTGGCAACCAGATCGACCGTCGCCGCTATTCCCGGCTGCGCCTCGATGGCCTGCCAGAGGCGCTCGGCGTCCTCCTCGGTGATCACACCGGTGAGGAGGCCCTGCTTGCCGGAGTTGCCGCGGAAGATGTCCGCGAACCGCGGGCTGAGGACGACCTTGAAGCCGTAGTCGCGCAGCGCCCACACCGCGTGCTCGCGCGAGGAGCCGGTGCCGAAGTCGGCGCCGGCGACCAGCACGGTCGCGCCCTGGTAGGCGGGCTGGTTGAGGATGAACTCCGGGTCCTGCCGCCAGGCGTGGAACAGGGCGTCGTCGAAGCCGGTCTTGGTGACGCGCTTGAGGAACACCGCGGGGATGATCTGGTCGGTGTCGACGTTGGAGCGGCGCAGCGGCACGGCCACGCCGGTCACGGTCTCGAACTTGTCCATCAGGCGCCCACCTTCTCACCGGTCGTCAGATCCGCGCCGTCATGCTCGAGATCCCACGGGCTCGACAGCGTGCCGCGGATCGCGGTCGCCGCCGCCACGAGCGGCGACACGAGATGCGTGCGGCCGCCCTTGCCCTGCCGTCCTTCGAAGTTGCGGTTGGAGGTGGAGGCGCAGCGCTCCCCCGGCGCGAGCTGGTCGGGGTTCATGCCGAGGCACATGGAGCAGCCGGCGAAGCGCCACTCCGCCCCGAACTCCTCGACGATCTTGTCGATGCCCTCCGCCTCGGCCTCGATGCGCACGCGGGCGCTGCCGGGGACGACCATGACGCGGACGTTGTCGGCCTTCTTGCGGCCCTTGATGACGGAGGCGAAGGCGCGCAGGTCCTCGATGCGGCTGTTGGTGCACGAGCCCATGAACACCGCGTCGACCGGGATGCTCTTCATCGGGGTGCCCGGCGCCAGGTCCATGTACTCCAGCGCCCGCTCGGCGGCGGCGCGCTCGTTGGCGTCCTGGATGGCGGTGGGGTCGGGCACGGTCTGGCTGAGCGACACGCCCTGGCCGGGGTTGGTGCCCCAGGTCACGAACGGCTCGATGTCGGCGGCGTCGAGGTAGACCTCGGCGTCGAAGACGGCGTCGTCGTCGGTCTGCAGCGTCTTCCAGTAGGCGACGGCGTCGTCCCAGTCGGCCCCCTCCGGCGCGTGCGGGCGGCCCTTCAGGTAGGCGAAGGTGGTCTCGTCGGGTGCGACCATTCCCGCGCGGGCGCCGGCCTCGATCGACATGTTGCAGATCGTCATCCTGCCCTCCATCGAGAGCGAGCGGATGGCGCTGCCGCGGTACTCGAGCACGTAGCCCTGGCCGCCTCCCGTGCCGATCTTGGCGATGACGGCGAGGATGATGTCCTTGGCCGTGACGCCGGGGCGCAGCTCGCCCTCGACCGTGATGGCCATGGTCTTGAACGGCTTCAGCGGCAGCGTCTGGGTGGCGAGCACGTGCTCCACCTCGGAGGTGCCGATGCCGAACGCCATCGCCCCGAACGCGCCGTGCGTGGAGGTGTGCGAGTCGCCGCAGACGACCGTGATGCCCGGCATGGTCAAGCCCAGCTGGGGGCCGACGACGTGCACGATGCCCTGCTCGACGTCGCCCAGCGAGTGCAGGCGGATGCCGAACTCCTCGGCGTTCCTGCGCAGCGTCTCGATCTGGGTGCGGCTGGTCAGGTCGGCGATCGGGCGGTCGATGCCGATGGTCGGGGTGTTGTGGTCCTCCGTCGCGATCGTCAGGTCGGGGCGGCGGACCGGGCGGCCGGCCATGCGGAGGCCGTCGAACGCCTGCGGGCTGGTCACCTCGTGGACCAGGTGCAGGTCGATGTAGATGAGGTCGGGAGAGCCGTCCTCGCCCTTGGCGACGAGGTGGTCGTCCCACACCTTCTCCGCGAGGGTGCGCCCGGATCGCGTGAATCCGGTGTGCTCTGTGCTGATGTCGGTCGTCATCGTTCTCGTGAACTCCTAGCTTGCGTACGGATCAGCCGTCGACGGACTCCGCGGCGAGGGTGGCCTGAGACTAGGACTCGCCGCGGCGGCTAAGGAGGAGGAGACGCGCGTGCACCTGTTCAGGGTAGCACCGGTGCTCCCGGGTGCTGCTCAGGAGCGCTCGGCGCGCATGCGGTATCCGCCCAGGCGCAGCTCGGCGCCGGCGGGCACCTCCAGCGGCTCCCCCGGCGTCGCCCGGGTCTGCGTCTCGGCGGTAGCGACGGTCACGCCGTTGGTCGAGTGGAGGTCGGTGACGCGCAGGAGGGCGCCGACGGCCTCCACGGCGGCGTGCGTCTTCGACACGGTCGAGGTGGGGTCCTCGAGCGCGACAGGGTCGGCCGGGCCGGGGTGCGCGGCGGCGGACGGATTGCGCCCGAGCAGGAGCGTTCCGGTGACCGGGACGCGGTGGCCGTTCGGGAGGACGAGCCGCCACACGTGAGTCTCCTGCGGCGCCGCGGGGCCGGGCGCCGGAGGGTGGAACGCGGGCAGCGAGCGGCCGGGTGCAGCGGGAGGGGTGCCGGGCGAGGCGGGCGGCCGGATCGGCTCGGCGGCGGGAGGCGCGGGAGGCTGCTGGGGGCGCGACGGGATCAGGCCGGGCGGCGGCACGATGAAGGCGGGACGGTCATCCACGCCCCCACTCTATTCATCCCGTTGGCACGACATGCCGTCTCGGGCGGAGCCCTGGCGGCATGTCGTGCCAACTCGATCGGGCCAGGCGCGGCAGGTCAGGCGCGGCGCGCGCGGGGGCGACGGCGGTAGCGGAAGGCGGCGAGGCGGGCACGCAGCGGGCCGGCGGCCTTCGTCGCGGCTCCCACCGTCGCGTCGGCGGAGCTCCACGCCTCGGCCACGCGCTCCTCCGCCACCTCGCTGCCGTCGAACACGGCGGCGTCGACGTGGCGGGCGAGGTCGTCGAGGCCGTCCTCCGGCAGCGGGAGGTCCTGGCGGCGCGACTGCTCCGCCAGCGCTGCGGCCGTCTGCAGGCGCGTGGCGCGCTCCGGGAGCGTGAGCCCCAGCTCGGCGTAGCGGTCGGTCAGCTCGTCCCAGGCCCCGGCCGCACGACGGTCGGGCGGGCCGGTCGAGCGCCGTTTCCGCCGCCGCCGGCGCTTGAGCAGGGTGATCACGAGCAGCGGCACGAGCGCCAGCACGAGCGGGACGGCGACGATGCCGCCGACCACCCACACCCAGGCGGGGAGCTGGAAGGCGTGCTTCTGCTCCTTCTTCTCGTTCTCCTTGGTCTTGACCGGGGTCAGCAGGTCCTCGGCGCGCGGGTCGGCGGGCGGGGGCTGGCGCACCTGCGGCTGCGGCTCCAGCTTGGGCTTGGTGGTCTGGTTCTTGGGCGCGTCGGTCTTGGTCGGCGTCGGGAAGAACGGCACCCAGCCGACCCCGTCGAAGGCGACCTCGTCCCACGCGGTCACATCGTTGCCGGTGACGGTCGTCGTGTCGCCGGTGACCTTGGGCGCGAAGCCCATGACGACGCGGGTCGGGTAGCCGAGCCGGCGGGCCATGAGGGCGAAGGCGCTCGCGTACTGCTCCTGGTCGCCCACCATCGGCGACTTCGTGAGCAGGTCGGTCATCCGGTCGGCGCCCTGCCCGGCGCGCGACGGCACCGGGTCGGAGGCGCGGCCGTGGCTCAGGAAGCCGAGGTTCTTGAGCGAGCGCTCGATGTTGCGGAGCTTCTGGATGGCGGTGGTCGCCGACCCCGCGTACTCCTCCGCCTTCGCCGAGACGACGTCGGGAACGTTCGTCACCGACGGCAGCGTGAGCCGGGCCGGCGGCACCTTCTGCAACTGCCGGTCGTTCGGCACCTTCTGCGCCGTGGCCTGCATCGTGTAGCGGAGGCCCTCCTTCACGCCGCTGGTCACCGCCGTGGTGCCCGTTGCGGTGTTGACGCGCACGGTGCCGGCCGGGTCGGTGCCGGTGTAGGCGTCGAAGCCGAGGCGGTCGAGGTAGCCGAGGGCGGGCAGCCAGACGTCGGAGTAGTCGAGGATGTCGATGGTCGCCGTGGAGGTCGCGCCCGGCTCGAACAGCGGCGGCTCGGGGATGGTGCTGCCGAGCAGCTCGAACGCGCCGGAGGCGTCGGTGTCGCTGCCCGGCTCGGCCACCGACCACACGACGCCGTCGTAGCTGTCCATCGTGGCGAGCCGGACGACCTGGCCCTCCGTGAGGCCGCGGACGGTGAAGAGCTTCGTCTTCTGGAGGTCCTTCGTGTACTTGCGGAAGCCGGCGAGCGGGCTCGGGTAGTCGAGCGGATCGAACGGCGGCGTCACCTCGTCGCGGACCACGAACCGGGAGGCGGCGGGAGGCGCGAGCAGCGTCCCCGCGAGCGCGCCGACCACGACCGCGCCGACGACGACCGCCGCGCCGCCGAGCAGGCGGCTGCGCCGGACCGCGGCATCCATGCCGAAGTGGTCGCGCGCGAACCGGCGGCGGCGCCAGGCCAGCCAGACCAGGGCGACGCCCGCGAAGGCGACGCCGCGGACTCCGGCGAAGAACGGGTCGCGCGTGCCGAGCAGGATCGCGGCCACGAACAGCAGCACGGGCCCGATCAGCAGCACGGCCGCCCGGCCGACCGCGGGCTTGCGGATGCGCGGCAGCCAGCGGACGGCGAGTGTGAGGGAGACGAACGACACCAGCCATCCGCCGACGTACGGCACGACGGCGACGTACGGCGGGGCCTCCAGCGGCGCCTGGAGGGTGACGGCATCGCTCCAGCCGAAGACGGCTCCCAGCACCAGGCCGGAGAGGCTGTCGAGCGACGGGAGCACGCCGTAGAGGGCGAGGCCGGGCAGCGCGAGCGGCGTCCCGAGCAGGAAGTACGCGGCCAGGGCGATGATCGCCGTGAGCGGCACGGAGAGCCGCAGCAGCCTCCCGAGCAGCGCGACGCCTCCGCCGACCACGATGCCGCCGACGGCCGCCGCGGCGAAGGCGTAGTGGCCGAACGCGGGCTCGAAGCCGACCACGGCGAGCAGGCTCAGGCCGACGATGACGGCGACGTCGATCCACGTGGTCGTGCTCGGGCGGTCGAACAGCGGCGTGGAGGCGGTGGCGCCGGAGCCGTCGCGGCGCACGGAGGCGGTCGTGGCGGTCATCGGCTCGCCCGCTTCAGGAGGGCCGGCAGCTCGGATAGCGCCGACACCGTGACGAGCATGCTGCGGCCGAGCCGGCCGAGCCGCGGCTCTCCCGCCTCGTCGACGCGGATGAGGATGGTCTCGGTGTCGAGCCCCCACAGCGTGGTCGCCGCCCGCAGCTCGGCCGGCTCGACCTGGCTGCCCACCACGGTGATGGCGAGGCTCGGCGGCGCGAGGCGCAGGGTCGCCTGCCGCAGGTACTCGCGCAGGCCGGCGCCGCTCGCCTCCACGGGCTGGATGCGGCAGGAGTCGTCGAGCAGCGCCGTCGGCGTCTCGACGCGCATGGCGCCGCGCTGCCAGAGGGCGCGCAGCTCGGTCTCCTCGCGGATGACCTGCACGCCGATCGAGGCGAGCACCGATACGCCGAGCTCGAACTCGTCGTCGGAGGCGAACCGCTCCCGCTCGGCGTCGAAGGCGAGCAGCAGCTGCGAGCGGCGCGTCTCCTGGTACTGCCGGACCATGAGCTGACCGGTGCGCGCGGAGGTGCGCCAGTGCACGTTGCGGATGTCGTCGCCCGGCTCGTACGAGCGCAGCGCGTGGAACGAGAGGTCGCTGTCGGTGATGGTGGAGGTGGTCTGACCCTCCAGGTCGCGCACGAGACCGTTCGCGGTGGCGGCGAGTCGGACCGTGCGCGGATGGACGAACAGCTCGACCCGGTCGGTCCAGCGCGTGGTCCGGCGCAGCAGGCCGAGCTGGTCGCCGCGCACGGAGATCGCGGGGCCGGCGAGGATGAGCGCGCGACGAGCGGTCGGGACGGCGAACAGCTCCTCGGTCTCGGCGCCGGGCGTGAGGCGGGGCACGGTGAACTCGGCCTGTCCCTCCCCGACCGGCAGCTCCATCCGGGTCGGAAGCACCGGCCGCTGGCCGTTGTTGACGACGCCGAGCCGGCCGAGGGCGCGGTCGCCGGCGACGACGCGGCGCGGGTTCAGCTCCACGGTCACGGCGTAGGTCGAGCGGCCGAACACGAACGCGGTCGCGATCAGCAGGGCGGCGAGGAGGGTCGCTCCGACGAAGAGCAGCTCCGCCCAGCCCAGCCAGAACGCGATCGCGAACGCGACGACCGCGGTGCCGAGCACGATCCAGCCGAGCACGCTGACGACACCGACCACGGGTGCGACGCGCGACGACACGGCCCGCCAGAGCGGCGCGACCTTCGCCCCTCCCGCCCGGGCAGCGCCGCCCAGCGAGCGCGCGACCTGGGCGCCGGCGAAGCGCGCCTGGTCGAGCGCGGACGCGCGGCGGCGGCGGCCGCGGGCGGTCGGGCTCTGCGTGGTCATGCGGGGGTCTCCGGGAGGTCGCGGCCGGGGGCCGGGGTCGGGCTGCGGTCGGTGTGGGGCCGGGGGCCGGGGGTCGCTCAGGCGGCCCGGTACGCGGGCGGGTTCGCGGCGGCGACCGCGCGCTCGACGACGTCGGCCGAGCGGACGCCGGAGAACTCGGCCTCCGGGTCGACGATCACGCGGTGCGCCAGCACCGGCTGCGCGAGCTCGCGGATGTCGTCGGGCGTCACGTAGGTGCGCCCGGCCGCGATCGCCCAGGTCTTCGCCGCGCGGGCGAGCGCCAGGGCGCCGCGGATGCTGACGCCGAGCGCGGAGTCCTTGTCGTCGCGGGTGGCGGTGACGATCTCGCTCAGGTAGCCCATCACCGACGCGTCCGTGTGGACCTCCGACGCGAGCTGCGCCAGCGTCGTCACCGAGTCCGCGGCGATGATCGGACGGACCGCGGAGGCCCGGGAGCGGTTGGAGGCGTCCAGCAGCAGGTCGACCGTCGTGGCGTGGTCGGGGTAGCCCAGCGAGGTCTTGATCAGGAAGCGGTCGAGCTGCGCCTCGGGCAGCGAGTACGTGCCCGCCTGCTCCACCGGGTTCTGGGTCGCGATGACGATGAAGGGCGAGCCCACCGGGTGGCCGACGCCGTCGACCGTGACGACCCCCTCCTCCATGACCTCCAGCAGCGCCGACTGGGTCTTGGGGCTGGCGCGGTTGATCTCGTCGGCGAGGACGACGGAGGCGAAGATCGGGCCGGGGTGGAACTCGAACCGGCCGGTCGACTGGTCGTAGATGGTGACGCCGGTCACGTCGGAGGGCAGCAGGTCGGGTGTGAACTGGATGCGCGACTGGGTGCCCTCGATCGTGTTCGCGAGCGCCTTTGCCAGCACGGTCTTGCCGGTGCCCGGCACGTCCTCGAGCAGCACGTGGCCGCCCGAGAGCATCGCCGTGATCACCAGGCGGATGCTGTGCTCCTTGCCGAGGATCGCCTTGTCGACGTTCGCGACGAGTTGCGCGAACGCTCCGGCGAACCAGTCCGCCTGCTCCTGGGTCACTGCCACTGCTGTGCCTCTCTTCCGTTGCTGAATCCTGTGCGCGTCCGCGTGACGCCCGCTGCCGCGATCACGGCGACCAGTCCTGGACGTCGCTCTGCACGCCGTTCACGATCACGTACGCACCGGTGTACCCGCAGTACGGGTGGAGCCCGTTCGGAGTCCCCCGGTAGTGGCCGGAGCCGTTGCCGTCGGACGAGATCGAGTACGCCGACGACAGCTTTCCGCCGTTGCAGTAGTAGTTGATCGTGAACGTCCGGTTGGGCGCGAAGTGGTTGATCGTGACGTCGTACGTGAAGCTGTGGTCGTAACCGGGCTCCTTGTCGCCCTGCCGCAGCGTGATGGACGGCGGCGGGTCCGGCTTCTTGTCGATCTGGACGCTGTTCGAGCTCGCGTGCGGACCGGCTTTGCCGCTCCCGTCGTTGGTCGCGTACACCTCGAACGAGTAGGTGCCGACACCCTGGTTGCCCGCGGTCGCGCTGGTGTTCTTGGTGTCCACCCAGCCGCCGCCGTTGAACCGGTAGTGGTAGGTGACGGACCCGCCGCCGGTCTCCGCCGAGCCGGAGAGGGCGTTCCAGCTCATCCGCACGTCCGCCGGAGCGTACTGGTCGGAGCGCGAGGCCTTCGCGTTCTGCACCTTCGCCGGGGTGCCGTACGGTGTGACCGACGCGCTCTGCGGCGACAGCTCGCTCCAGCCGTCCGCGTTGTGCGCGCGCACGGCGAAGGCGTACGCCGTGCCGTTCGTGAGGCCGGTGATCGTCACCGTGCCGACGTCGTTCACCGTGACCGGGTTCGGTCCGCCGCTCACCTCGTACTGGTCGATCGGCTTGCCGTTGTTCGCGGGCGCCGCGATCTCGACCGTCGCCTGCCCGTCGGTCGCGCGGGCGTTGTCGGGCGCCTTCGGCTTCGACGGCACGTCGTGCACCGTCACGCGGTACTGGCCGATCGCGGAGGCGGTGCGCTTGGGGTCCTTCGTCGCATCCTGCACGTGGTAGACGATGTTGACCGCGCCGATCGCCGCGCCGGAGGCCGCGCTGACCGTGATGGACGAGCCGGTGTGCGTGACGGTCACGCCCGAGGGCGCGCTCTGCGCCTTCGCGTCGGTGATCGTCAGCGGCTTGCCCGGGAACGGGTTGATCCACTGGGCGTCGCTGGAGGCGCCGTCGAGCGTCACGGTCTTGCCGCGCTGCAGCTCGTTCGTCTGCGGCGGGTTCTTCTGCGTCGCGACGGGCCGGCTGGAGCTGACGACCTGCACGTTCACCGTGCCGGTGATGGTGTGGGTGCCGGAGCTGATGGTCACGGAGATCGTGGCCGTCTCCCCCGCCTGCACCCCGAGCGGCGCCGAGAGCGAGAGCGTGGAGCCGCTCAGCGCGGCCTGGATCTTCGGGTTGCTGGAGGTGCCGCCGGTGAACGTCAGGGCGCTGAGGATCTTCGGGTTGGGGTGGAAGGCAGACGCGCGCAGGTCGACGGGGAGCGGAGCCTCCCCCGGCTCGATCTTCTCGCTCGGCGACGTGAAGGTCGGCGCGACGTCGGACTGGTCGGGGTCGCCGACCGTGAGCGGCAGCACGAGCTTGGTCAGGCGGTCGTCGTCGGTGCCGCTCTCGCGTCCGTCGTTGACCGTGAACGTGATGGCCGCCGGGCCGCGGTAGTCCTTGGCCGCCGTGAAGGTCAGCGTCTGGTCGTCGCCGTAGGAGGAGTCGCCGGAGCTGTTCGTCGCGCTGACTCCCGAGGCCCCGGACAGCTTCAACGAACGGCCCGAGGGCACCGTCACGATGTCGGAGAGGCGCCAGCTCTTCGACCCGTTCATGGTCACGATCTGCTGCGGCAGGCCGTCTCTGATCCGCGGCGGAGCCGTGGCCTCGCCCTTCGGCGGAACGATGATGAACGCGTGGCCGACGAGCTGGGTGACCGGGTCGGTGACGGTGTAGGCGACGGCGAAGCGGCGCTCGCCCGGCTTGACGGTCACGGTCCCGTCGTCGCCGACCGAGGCGGCGGAGGCGTTCGGGCCGGTGACCGCGACCTTCAGCGCGTCCGGGAGGCCGGAGGGGTTGGTCGCGCCGGCGAGCGCGTCGACCTTCACGCTGTCCTTCTTCGCGACCTCGTCGGGCTCGATCACGTGGTCGACCGCGGTCGGCGGCACGTCCTTGGCCTTGTTCGTGACGGTCACCTGGATGAACGCGCTGGCCACCCCGCCCTGGCCGTTGCCGATCTGGTAGCGGACGACATACGAGCCCTCGGTCTTGGGCGCCTCCACGAGCACGAGCTTGCCGTGGACGGACGCCTTGAGGCCCTCGTCGACCTGGAGCAGCTTCTTCTGCACCGCGATGGCGTAGCCGTTGGGGTCGGAGTCGTTGTCGAGCACCGGCACCGCGGCGGTGCGCCCCGGCTTGACCTGGATCGGGTCGTTGACCGCGATCGGCGGCCGCACCTGGTCGGGGCGCGGGATGACGCCGATCGTGATGGTGCCGGTCGCGGCCTTCCCGTAGGTGTCCTTGACGGTGTACGTGAAGGTGTCGGTGCCGGCCGAGTCGGGGTACGCCTCGTAGGTGAACGAGCGGCTGTCGGAGGCGGAGATGCGGCCCAGGGTCGGCTGCGAGGCGAGCCCGGAGAGGGTGACGGAGTCGCCGTCCGGGTCGATGCCGTCGAGCGGCACCTCCACCGGCACCGACGAGCCGGCGAAGGCGCGCACGGTGAGCGGCTGCGGCTGCGGCGCCTTGTTGCCGGCCTTGGCGGCGGCCGTGACGACGAAGGTCACCGTCGCCTGCGCCTTCTGCCCGTACTTGTCGGTGATGCCGTAGACCACGTTGTACTGCCCCGGTGTGCCGGGCGCCTGGTACCGGACGGTCTCGCCGCTGACGAAGGCGGTGGCGCCCTGCCCGGCGCCCTTGGCGTCCCGCAGCTCGCGGTCGAGCTCGAAGGGGGCGTTGTCGGGCGAGTAGTCGTTGTCGAGCACGTCCACCGTGCCGACGTCGCCCGCGCGGACCGTGACGGTGTCATCGACGGCGACGGGAGGCTGGTGCTGCACGAGCGGAGGGACGGGTACGACGGTGATCCCTGCGGTCGACTCGGCCACGCCGTCCGAGACGGTGTAGGAGAGCTGGACCTGGCCCGTGAGCACGGTCGGCGCCGTGACCTTCACGATCGCGTTGTCGAGCACCTCCACGTTGAGGTCCTCGGCGCCCTTGTCGATCGTCAGCGAGCGCACGGCGAGCACCCGGCCGGAGGGCGAGACATCGTTGGCGAGGACCGCGACGGAGGTCGGCTCGCCCGGCCGCACGTACGCCTTGTCCGTGACCGCGATGGGCGGCGCCTCCGACGCGCCCTGCTGGGCGATGTCGAAGCGGACCAGCCCCGTGGTGGTCTTGGCCCCGGCCCCGAGCGTGTAGACGACGTAGTACTCGCCGGCGGCATTCGCCGTGAAGGTCACGGTGCCGCGCTGTGTGTCCGTCGTGACCTCTGCGCGGCCACCGCTGTCGAGGGCCGCGCCGACGAGGGTCAACGGGTCGCCGGAGGGCGTCTGGTCGTTGTCGAGCGGGTGCACGACGATCGGGCGGCCGGTGAAGCCGTCGCCGAAGTCCGGGACGGCGACGGGCTCCAAGGAGCCGGTCGGCTTGACGGTCACGATCAGGCTGCCGGTGGCGGAGGCGCGGCCGTCCGACACGGTGACGCGGACCTCCTTCGAACCCGCCTGCCCTGTCTTGCTCGTGAAGGTGACGTCGCCGTTCGGCTTGAACCGCACGTCGTCCTCGGTGGTGGCGGTGGCCGCGACGAGCGACAGGTCGTCGCCGTCGGGGTCGGCCCAGTCGTTGAGGACGTTGTAGGTGAACGACTGACCGACCTCGGTCTGGCCGGTGGAGGGGCGGGTGGAGGCCGGGGGCGCGTTCTCGGCCGCCTGCCTCAGGGTCGCATCCACCTGCGCCGACGAGGTGCCGCCGCGGCCGTCGGAGATCGCATAGCGGAAGGTG
Source organism: Leifsonia williamsii (assembly GCF_030433685.1). Taxonomy (NCBI): domain Bacteria; kingdom Bacillati; phylum Actinomycetota; class Actinomycetes; order Micrococcales; family Microbacteriaceae; genus Leifsonia; species Leifsonia williamsii. The sequence continues at coordinate 2,326,883 of NZ_JAROCF010000001.1, read as the reverse complement.
ATCGTGCCGCTCAGTCCGGCCTTCGGCGTGAACTGCACCGCGCGGGCGCCCTCGACCAGCTGCACGTCGGCCTGACCGGCCGGCACGCCGGCGAGATCGGTGATGGTGAGGATGTCGCCGTCGGGGTCCGTGTCGTTGCTCAGCACGTGCAGGATGGTCGACCGCCCCGGCCGCACGCCGTACGAGTCGTCGGCGGCGGTCGGCGGGCGGTTGACGGAGGTCCGCTGCGCGAGCGTGTCGGCGAAGGACTGCACGACCGGCTTCTCCTCGCCGGTGTCGCCCTCGATGGTGGTGTCGTTGGGCTTCAGCTGGGCCCAGTTCTGCACCAGCCGCATGTCGGAGGAGACCACCCAGGCGTTGCCGTCGCGGAGGTTGTTGAGCGCGATGACGCCGTGGTTCACGCGGAACTCGAGGTCGTCGCCCTTCACGGACCGGTCGATGTCGATGCCGATCGGCTTCTTGCCGTCGCAGGCGTACAGGTAGCGCGCGGAACCGGACCAGGCGCCGTACGAGCAGTCGCCGAGGCGGACGGGTGCGCTCACCGCCTTCGCGCCTCCCGTCGACGTCTTGCCGGCCGGCGACGCGGTGACCTCGCCGCCGCCGAGCGGGACCGAGAGGAGGCTGTTCGCCGTCGCGACCACCGCGCGGTCGCCCTCTGCGCTCGGCTGCTGCACGCGCAGCGCCTTCGCGGGCAGGCTGACGGTGGTGCCCGAGCCGGTGATCAGCTTGTTGCCCTGCGTGTCGAGCACGATCGGCTGGTCGCCCACCGCGGAGAGCTGGAACTCCCCCGGCACCGCGAACGCCGCCGTCGTCGCGGACGCGCCGGGGTGGTCCACCGTGACGAGCCTGCGGCCCTTCGGCGCGACGACGAAGGTCTTGCCCGACTTGGCGACCGCGAGCTTCGCGCCCGTGCCCACCTTGGCGACCGGCTTGGTCGTGGCCTTGTCGAAGTCGAGGCGGCCGGAGGCGTCGAGCACCCACAGCGACCCCGTCGGCGACAGCACCGACAGCGTCGCATCGCCGTAGCCGACCTGCGAGTTCTCGGGGATCTGGATGCGCCCGCCGAGCGACACGTACGCCGGGTCGATCTTGTCGACCGTGCCGTGCGGGAGGTCGGTGAGGAAATAGGAGGAGCCGTCCTGCAGCACGTCGAGGTCGGAGCTCGAGCCCGTGACCGCGGCGTCCAGCTCATCGATCTGATGGTTGAGCCGGCCGCCGAGCAGCTTCTCGCCGTTCGTCACCCACACGTCGCGCGTGTCCAGCTCCACCGCGTTCACGGGGAAGCCCTTGTGCAGCACGGCGATCGTCAGCGGCACGCCGGCGACCACGGCGAGGGCGGTCGCGAAAGCGAGGGTCTTGCGTTCCCGCACCCACTTGCTCAACGACGCCACGTTCGAATATCCCCCGGCCTGGAAAAACCGCTGCCTACGGTAACACGCTCCCGAACAGGGGCCAGATGGGGAGGACTCCCCATTCGGGTGTCAGCCCTCCGCGCCCTGCCGCCCCGGCTGCTCGCCCTCGTCGGCCTCGTCGGCCGCCGCCGCATCCTGTGCCGCGTCGAGCAGCGGGAGGTCCTCGACACCGACCAGGCGCGTCGTCACGGCATACTCCACGAGGCGGGCGCGGCGGTTGGTCGCGAGCTTGCCGCGGCCGCCGCGCAGCCCGGCCACCCCCAGCTTGTCGAGCTTGTCGCAGACGTTGTCGAGCTTGCGGTTGAAGGTCGTCATGCTCCAGCCCAGGCGCGCCGCGGCCTCCGCCGACGTCGGGATCGTTCCCCGGCCCGGCACCGTCTGCGTCAGCACGCCCTCGGCCAGGGCGACGATCAGCTGGCGCTGGGTCGTGGTGAGCGTGATGGGCAGCACCGTGGTCGAGCCGCCGGATCCGTCGGCCGCGACCGCGGTGCCGAACCAGTCCTCGTCGCTCGTGATGGTGAAGTCGTACGTCGTCGCCCCCGCGCTGAACATCACGTGCATGGTCTGGAACACGATCGGCAGCTTCGCCCCTGGCGCGAGCCACGCCTGCATGGTGCCGGTGGCGTCGGTCACCGTCGCGGTGAGGAGGGTGCCCACGTTGGCCAGCCACCACATCCCGTGGTCGCGGCTCAGCGTGAGGAAGCGTCGGTGCAGGTACGGGTTGTCGTCGATCGTCAGGTCGGACTCGCGCCCGATGCCGAACTCGGCGTCGGGGGCCACCGGATACAGCTCGCCGCAGAACTCGACGGTGAGCGGCTTCGCCTGCCGGGAGGCGGACGCTGTCGTCGTCGAGGTGTCGTTCGTCACGGCGTCGTCGGTCATCAGGGTGCGCACGCCTTCAGGGGCTCGGAGGTGCGGCCGGCGCGGATCGTCGACACGTCGATGCAGACCGGGGCCCCGGCCGCGATGCCGGTGACGGTCGCGGTGGGCCGGGTGGTCACGGTGGGCGGGTTCGTCGTGCCCTCGCGGACCCAGGTGTACTGGTCGCCCTCCTGCGGGTCGGCGGTCTTCCAGGTGAAGATCGCGGACGTCCCGCCGGAGCCGCGCTGCGCCGAAACCAGGGTGGGCGCGGGCACGACGCTCACCGCGATCGGATCGTCGCCGCCCGGCCGAGCCGTGGACGACGGCTGCGGGGCCGGCGCCAGCACGTTCGCGACGATCGCGGCGGCCACGCCGAGCACGACGACCGCGGCGGCGCCCGCGCCGACCCAGGCGAGCACGCGGCGGCGCGGGTCGCGCGGGGTCTCGACCGAGTCGGCGGAGGTGGCGCCGGTGTCGGCGTCGGCGTCGGTGCGGTCCTGAGGCGCGGCGTCGCGCCGCGGACGCAGCATGGTGTGCTCCTCGACCGGCCGTGCGGCGGGTGGAGCCGACGCGGTCGCAGGCGGCTGCGCCTCCACCGGGACGACGCCCCTCACCCGCGTCGGCTCCTGCTCGGCGGCGCGTTCCGGTGCGGCGGGGCGTTCCGGTGCGGCACGCGGAGGCTCCACGGCGACGAAGCCTGCGGCCGTCCTCCCGCCCTGCGCCGCCTCGCGCGGCGGCTGTGCCTGGATGGTCGCGACCGAGCGCGCCCGCGTCTCCTGTCCGCCGTCGCCGTCGCCCGGTGCGGGCCGCTCGGCGCCGAGCACGAGGTCGGGCACGTCGATACTGGTGGGAGCGAGTCCCAGCTCCAGCTCGACGCGCTGCAGTGCGCGGGCGAAGTCGACGGCCGTCTGGTACCGGTCCTCCCGCCGCAGCGCCATGCCACGGCGCAGGGAGGCGACGAGCGAGGCGGGCAGATCGCCGCGGTCGATCGGCGTGACCATGCCCCGCTCGATGCGGCCCATCAGGTCGAGCGTGCCGTTGGAGCGCCCCGGCACCTCGAACGGCGTTCGCCCGGCGAGCAGCGTGTGCACGGTCGCGGCGAGCGAGAAGATGTCGCTGCGCACGTCAGGGGCGGGGTCGTCCGCGAACATCTCGGGCGGCGACCACGGTACGCTGAGGCCGACCGAGCGGTCGCCGCTGGTGCCGGTGTCGGCCGGGTCGCGACGCAGCTCCGAGAGGGTCGTGGTGTGCACCGGCAGCTCCTCCAGGGCGGAGGCGATGCCGAAGTCGGTCAGCGCCGGCCAGCCGAGCGCGTTGGTGAGCACGTTCGCCGGCTTGATGTCGCGGTGCAGGATGCCGGCGGCATGGGCCGTGGCGACGGCGCTGGAGAGCCGGACGCCGGTGCGCAGGGCATCCTCCACGCCGATCCGCTCGCGCTTCAGCCGGTCGGCGAGCGACGGGCCGGAGCAGTACTCCATCACCAGGTACGGCCGCTCGTCCGGCGAGACGCCGGCGTGGTGGATGGTCACGATGTACGGATGCGCCGACAGCTGGGCCATCACGTTCGCCTCGGCGACGAACCGCGCACGGGCGGTGGCGTCGACGCTGTCGGTGAGCAGGACCTTCACGGCGACGCTGCGCTTGGGCAGCTCCTGCTCGTACAGGAACACGTCGGAGAAGCCGCCGGAGCCGAGCAGCCGGATGAAGTGGAAGCCGTCGAGCTGCGGGGGCTGCGACGCCATGCGCCTCATGCGCCGGCCTCCGCGGCGTCGCCGTCCACGGTCAGCGTGGCGCCGCTGCCGAGGTCGATCAGCGTGCCCACGACGACGGTCGTCGGCTCGCCGCTGCGCAGCTTCTGCGGCGACTTGCCGGGCAGCACGATGAGCGTGCCGTTGCGGGAGTGGAGGTCGGTGACCACGACGCTGTCGCCCTCGACGGACACGGCGACGTGCGAGCGCGAGATGTCGTCCTCCGCGCTCGTGAGCGTGACAGGACGCGCACCCGGCAGCGATGGGACCGCCGAGACGCTCGGCGCGCGGCCCACGACGACGGGGGCGCTGAGCGGCTCGCGGCGGCCGTCCGAGAGCAGGACCGAGAAGGTGGGGCGTGCGGGCAGCGGAGGAGCGACCGCCTCGGTGGAGGGGCGGGAGGCTCGGGGCGGCAGGTCGCCGCTGAACACCGTCATGCCGTCGTGGTCGCCCGCGGCGGCGGGGTCACCGCCCGTACCGGAGCCTGCCGCTGCGCCGGCCGGGAAGGAGTCGGTGATGAAGGTGGGGAGGTCGATGCGCGCGGGTGGCTCGCCCTCGTCCTCGGGGCGCACCGCGGCCTCCTCGACGGAGCGCATCATGGTGGCGCCGAACAGGTGGTCGTACCCGGTCGTGTCCGCCTCGGCGACCGGAGCGTCGGCCGCGGTCTCCTCCGCGAACCCGGTGACGGTCATCCCGGTGATCGTGGCCTCGGGCACGAGCGCCACGGTCTCCCCCGCCACGGCCTGCGCCTCCCCCAGCTCCACCGGCCCGGTGTCGCGCTGGCCGCGCGACGCGCCCTCGGGCTCCGCCGCCTCGGCGTCGCTCGCGGCCTCCGCGGCCGCCCAGCCCACGCCGTCGCCCCAGACGATCCCGTCCGTGAGCGGCAGGCCCTCGCCTGCGGCGCCGAGCACGACCCGGTCCGCGCCGTCGACCTGCGTCTCGAGCCAGCTGGAGGCGGTGCCGGCGTGGACCTCCCGGCTCGCTCCCCCGGTCACGATCGTCGCCGACGCGCGCCCGCGCACGGCGAGCAGCACAGTGGCGCTGGAGGTGTCGAGCAGCGCGAAGGCCGGGGTCCGGCTGAGGCCGCCGGCAACCAGCGCGTCGAGGGTCTCGGCGAAGCCGGCCCGCAGCGCGGCGCGATAGCGGAGGAGCCGCGCGCGGTCGCGGTCGGCCACCAGGAGAGCGCGACCACCCGCCGCGACGACCGCCCACTCCCCGGCTGTCGTCTGCTGAACGTCGAACACTCGGACGCTATCCCCTCGGTTGCGTGTCTTCGATCGCGCGCTCCGCGGCCCGGTCCCGGGTGTCGACAGAGGCGGGGGTGTCCTCCCCGCTCACCGATTCAACCACGAGCACCGTGACGTTGTCGTGCCCGCCCGCGGCGACCGCGGCCTGCACCAGCGCGGCCGCCGGGTCCGCAGGACCCTCCGCGAGCAGCTGCGCGATGCGCTCGTCGCTCAGCTCGCGGGTGAGGCCGTCCGAGCAGACGAGGAAGGTCTGCCGGCCCGATTCCGGGATGAGCGTGCTGTCCGCGTCGACGAAGTCCTCGGCGCCGAGCGCGCGCGTGATGACGTTGCGCTCGGGATGCACGGCGGCCTGCTGCTCGGTGATCAGCCCGGCGTCCACCAGCTCCTGCACCGCCGAGTGGTCGACGGTGAGCCGGCGCAGCTCGCGGCCGTCCCACGCGTAGACGCGCGAGTCGCCCACGTTGACGACCATCCACTGCTCGGCGGCCAGCTCGGGCACCCGCACGCGGACGATGCCGGCGAGCGTCGTGCCGGCGACCGCCGCACCCGACTCGTCGGCGCCCGACAGCGCGCGCACGGCCGCGTTCGCCTCGTCGATCGCGCGGACGACCTCGTCGGGCGTCGGCCGGGTGCCGGAGGCGAGGGTACGGGCCAGGCTCTCGACGGCCGTGCGGCTGGCCAGGTCTCCCCTGGCGTGCCCGCCCATGCCGTCGGCGACCACGAACACCGGGTCCTCTGCGAGCAGACTGTCCTCGTTGACGTGGCGCACCGCTCCGACGTCCGTGCGGGCGCTCACGCCGACGAGTGAGGTCATGTGCGGGGGTCCTCCTGGGTGGGCCGGGCCTCGGCGCCGTCCGCCGTGGCCGGGTCGGCCGGTCGAGCGTCGTCGTCCGGCTCGCTGTCGTCGTCATCGCCGTGGATGGCCTCGGCGACCGTGGTGCCGCTGAGCCGCAGCTTCACCAGACTTGCAATCGTAGCGACAACCATGGCCGCCACGATCACCGCGAGGGAGGTCCACGTGCTGATGTCGGGGGCCCACTCGATGTGCTCGCCGCCGTTGATGAAGGGCAGCTCGTTCTCGTGCATCGCGTGGAAGACGAGCTTCACGCCGATGAAGGCGAGGATGAACGCGATGCCGTACTTGAGGTACACCAGCTTGTCGAGCAGGTGACCGAGCAGGAAGTACAGCTGGCGCAGCCCCATCAGCGCGAACACGTTGGCCGTGAACACGATGAACGGGCTCCGCGTGATGCCGAAGATCGCCGGGATCGAGTCGAGCGCGAACAGCAGGTCCGTCGTCCCGAGCGCCAGGAACACGATGATCAGCGGCGTGAACATGCGCCGCCCGGCGACCGTCGTGCGCAGCTTGTTGCCCTCGTACTGGGTGGAGACGCGGAGGTGGCGGCGGGCGAAGCGGATGAACCAGCTGTCCTTCTGCCCCTCGTCCTCATGGTCGGTGAACGCCTGGTTGAACGCCGTCCAGAGCAGGAACGCGCCGAAGATGTAGAAGATCCAGCTGAAGCTCGCGATCAGCGAGGCGCCGAGCAGGATGAAGACGCCGCGGAAGATCAGCGCGAGGATGATGCCCACCATGAGCACCTCCTGCTGGTACTTCCTCGGCACGGCGAACCTGCCCATGATGATCACGAACACGAACAGGTTGTCGATGCTGAGGCTGTACTCGGTCAGCCACCCGGCGAGGAACTGGCCGGCATGCTCCGCGTCTCCGACGAGCAGCATCAGCAGCGCGAAGATCAGCGCCAGCCCGACGTAGAACGACACCCACAGCGTCGACTCCTTGGGGCTGGGGATGTGCGGGCGCTTGTAGACGATCAGCAGATCGAACGCGAGGATGAGGATCAGCACGACGAACGAGCCGATCTCGAACCAGGCGGGGAGGGCGAGTTCCAAAGCGGGGACCTTTCGGAGGGCGTCGACGACGGACCGAAAGTCTCTCCCGCACCGTTCGGTGCCGCTGTGTCCGGGCCCTGCCCCGGCCGTGTGGCCGGTCTCGGGCCGTGCTGACGTGCACAGCGCCGGCCCGCCGATCGGGCCGTCCGGGATACTCCCCTTCGCGAACTCTCATGGTAGCGGACGGCGGTGGCGGAGGCCCGGTCCGGGTAGAGCAGAAGCCCCTCCGAACACTGCTCGGAGGGGCTTCTGGTGGTTGGTGACCCCAGCGGGATTTGAACCCGCGTTACCGCCGTGAGAGGGCGACGTCCTAGGCCGCTAGACGATGGGGCCGTCTTGCAACTCAATGATCATGCCACATCGGCCGCGATCAGCCCAAATCGAGGGGTGCATCCCGGGTGTGTCGGGCCGCCCTCGTCAGGCCAGCACGCGCAGCGCCGCGGGGACGACCGTCACCTCCACCGGCAGCGGACCGATGCGCTCGCCGTCGGCGTAGACGATCACGTCGTCCGCCTCGATCCGCACCGTGGAGACGCGGCGCAGGGTGACCTCCGGCAGGTCGGTGTGGGTGCCCGCGAACACGCGCGGGAACAACCGCAGGAAGCGCAGGCGCGACATGCGCGCGACCACGAACAGGTCGAGCCGGCCGTCGTCGAGGCGGGCGTCGGGAGCGATGCGCATCCCGCCGCCGAGGGAGGGGTTGTTGGCGACCGAGACGAGCATGGCTTCCAGCTCCATCGGCTCCCCATCGGCGACGATGCGGTACCGGCGCGGGCGGAGTGTCGCCAGCTCGCGGAGCATGGCCAGCACGTAGCGGCCGCGGCCGCGCGGGCGCGTCATCAGGTTGGCGCGCTCGTTGACCCGCGCGTCGAAGCCTGCGGAGAGCACGCAGCCGAACCAGGTGGTGAGCTCGCCGTGCCGGATGCGGGCGGCGTCGATCACGCGCGGCGCCATGTCCAGCGCCTCCAGCAGCCGGTCGATCGCGGCCTCCGTGTCGTCGACGGGGAGGCCGAGGCCGTCGGCGAGGTCGTTGCCGGTCCCCGACGCGACGATGCCGAGCGGCAGCCCGGTCTCGGCGACCAGGTCGATGCCGAGACTGGCCATCCCGTCACCGCCCACCACCACGAGCGCGTCGGGGCCGTCGGCGAGGGCCTTGGCGGTCTCGCGGCGCAGCAGCTCGCGGTTGGCCTGCTCCACCGCGATCACGGTGCGACCGGAGGCGCGCAGCCGCTCGACGGTCCGCGGGCCGGCGTCGCGACGGTGGCCGAAGGCGGCCATCGGGTTGACCGCGACCACCACGGTCCTGCGGGATGCGGTCATGCCTCCCGACTATGGCATACCGCTCCACCCGCATCGGCACCATGACACGGCGCCGAGGGCCGCCGTTGTGTCGTTATCCGAGCAGGATTCCGTCGCAACGACGCCCCTCGGCGAGCGGAGGCGCTCGGCAGGCCGCACAGCAGGCTCAGAGGCGGAGGCGGCGGAGCAGCTGCGCGTTCAGCGCGACGACGATCGTGGAGACCGACATGAGCACCGCGCCGAACGCCGGCGAGACGACGACGCCGAGTCCGGTGGCGACACCCGCGGCCAACGGCAGCGCGACGACGTTGTAGCCGGTGGCCCAGCCGAGGTTCTGCAGCATCTTGCGGTAGGTCGCCCGCGACAGCTCCACCGCCTTCGCGACGCCGCGCGGGTCGCTCGACGCGAGCACGATGCCCGCCGACTCGATCGCCACGTCGGTGCCGGCACCGATGGCGATGCCGACATCGGCCTGCGCCAGCGCCGGGGCGTCGTTGACGCCGTCGCCGACCATCGCGACCCGCGAGCCGTCCTGCTGCAGGCGTGCGACCGCTCCCGCCTTGTCGCCGGGGAGCACCTCCGCGATCACCTCGCGGATGCCGAGCTGGGCCGCCACCGCCTCGGCCACCGGCCGCGCGTCGCCGGTGAGCATGGCGACCCGGATGCCGCGGTCGTGCAGGGCGCGCACCGCCTCCACCGACTCCGGCCGGACCACGTCGGCGAGGGCGAGCATGCCTTCCACGCGGCCCCCGCGCAGCACGTACACGACGGTCTGCCCGGCTCGGGAGGCGGCGGCGGCGGCCAAGGCGACCTGCTCCCCCGCCTCCAGCCCGCTCTCGGCGAGCAGTCGAGGGGCGCCGACCACGACGCGCTCGCCGTCGACCTCTGCCGCGGCGCCGCGGCCGCCGAGCGCCTCGAAGCCGGTCGCCGGGGCGACCGCGAGGCCGCGCTCCCTGGCCGCCTGCACGATCGCGCGCCCGATCGGGTGCTCGGCCGGCGCCTCCACCGCTGCGGCGAGCGCGAGCAGCGCATCCTGGTCCGCGTCTCCCCCGGTCGCGACGACCGCGGCGACGCCCTGACGCCCCTCGGTGAGCGTGCCGGTCTTGTCGAAGAGGACGACGTCGATGGCGCGGGCGTCCTCCATGGCGTGCCGGTCGCGGATCAGGAGGCCGTTGCGGGCGCCGAGCGCGGTCGAGATCTGCGCGACCAGCGGGATCGCGAGGCCGAGCGCGTGCGGGCAGGCGATCACGAGCACGGTGACGACGCGCTCCAGCACGAAACCGGGGTCGTCCGGACGCAGCGCGAGCCAGACGACGAGCGTGACGACGGCGACCGCCAGCGCCACGTAGAACAGCCAGGCGGCGGCGCGGTCGGCGAGCACCTGCGCGCCCGAGCGGCTGGCCTGAGCGTCGGCGACGAGCCGCATGATGCCCGCGAGCGCCGTGTCGCCGCCGGTGCGGCCCACCCTGACGACGAGCGAGCCGCTGCCGGAGATGCTCCCGGCGACGACCTGCTCCCCCGGCCCGCGCGTGACGGGAGTGGACTCGCCGGTGAGCAGGGACTCGTCGAGGTCGCTGCTGCCGTCGACGATCTCCCCGTCGGCGGGCACGGCAGCGCCCGGGCGGACGCGCACGAGGTCGCCGACGCGCAGGTCGGCGACGGGGACGTCTTCGGGGGCGGCGTGCGGATCGGCGACCCGCTCCGCCGTGTCGGGCAGGAGGCTGGCGAGCTGCCCGAGGGCGTCCTGCGCCCCCATCACGGCCGACATCTCGATCCAGTGGCCGAGCAGCATGATCAGGATCAGGGTGGCGAGCTCCCACCAGAAGTCCATGCCCGGGAGGCCGAGCGTGACGGCGAGGCTGTAGCCGAAGGCGACGGTGATCGCGAGCGAGATCAGCGTCATCATGCCGGGGCGCCGCGCCCGCAGCTCGTCGCGGGCGCCGCGGAGGAAGACGAGGCCGCCGTAGAGGAAGATCGCGACACCGAACGCGGCGGGGATCAACTGGCTGCCGGGGAACCGCGGCCCGTCGAGGCCCAGTATCTCCTGCAGGCCGGTCGAGAAGACCAACGTCGGGATGGTGAGCACGAGCGTCAGCCAGAACTTGCGGCGGAAGATCGCGGGATCGTGCCCGGCGTGGTCGCCGTGGCCGGCGCGCATGTCGTGGTCGCCGTGCATCTCGTGCGTCGTGTGGTCGCCGGCGTGCATGTCGTGCGTCTCGTGCGTGCTGAGGTGCTCGTGCGTCTCGTCCATGACCCGTGGAACGATACCCCCACCGGGTATATTCCGCAATGGCCCGGCGGAGTTGCGCGCTCCCCTGTTCCGGTATTTCCTGGAGCCATGAGACTCACCAAGTTCGAACACGCCGCCCTGCTCCTCGAGGAGTCGGGACGCAAGCTGTTCGTCGACCCGGGCAGCTTCACGTCGCCGCTCACCGACACCACGAACACCGCGGCCGTCGTCATCACCCACGAGCACGCCGACCACTGGACGCCCGAGCAGCTGAACCGCATCCTCGACCGCAACCCCGAGGTGCCCATCTACGCGCCGGAGGGCGTGGCGAAGGCGGCGGCGGACTTCGACATCACCGTGGTGCACCCCGGCGACGCCGTCGAGGCGGAGCCGTTCACCCTCCGCTTCTTCGGCGGGCGGCACGCGGTCATCCACGAGAGCATCCCGGTCGTCGACAACGTGGGCGTGCTCATCAACGACGAGCTCTACTATGCGGGCGACTCCTTCTTCATCCCGGAGGGTGTGGAGGTCGACGTGCTCGCCGCACCGGCCGGCGCCCCGTGGATGAAGGTCGCCGAGACCATCGACTACGTGCTGGCCGTCAAGCCGAAGCGCAGCTTCCCCGTGCACGAGATGGTGCTGTCGCGCGCCGGCAAGGACCTCTCCAACTCCCGTCTCGCCTGGGCGACCGAGCAGGGCGGCGGACAGTTCTTCCCGCTCGAGCCCGGCGACGCGCTCGACCTGTGAGCGGCGGCCGGTGAGCGAGCGCGGCGCGGGCGGCGCCGGCGGCGGCGCGCACGGCGACGGCCCCGCTGTCGTCTGGTTCCGCGACGACCTCCGCGTCGCCGACAACCCCGCCCTGCGCGCCGCCGCCGACTCCGGCCGGCCGGTGCTGTGCGTGTACGTCTGGGACGACCGGTCGCCGGAGGTGCGCGCCCCGGGCGGCGCGGCGCGCTGGTGGCTGCACCACAGCCTCCACTCGCTGGCGGAGCGGCTGGAGGCGATGGGCGCGACCCTCACGATCCGGCGCGGCCCCGCCGAGCAGGTGATCGGCGGCCTGCTGCGCGAGACCGGAACCGCCGCCGTCTACTGGAACCGCCGGTACGGCTCGGAGCGGCGCATCGACGAGCGCATCAAGACCGCGGCCCGCGAGGGCGGCGTGGAGGCGTCGAGCTTCGGCGCGAACCTGCTGTTCGAGCCGTGGACGATCCGCACCGGGCAGGGCGGCCCGTTCTCGGTGTACACGCCGTTCTGGCGGGCCTGCCTCGCCGCACCTGCCCCACGCAAGCCGGTGGCCGCGCCCGCCCGGCTGACCCCGGCCTCCCGCATCGACGGGGAGGAGCTGGAGGCGCTCGGCCTGCTGCCGACGCACCCCGACTGGGCCGGCGGGCTGCGCGAGACGTGGCAGCCGGGCGAGCGCGCGGCGCACGAGCAGCTGCGGCGGTTCCTCGCCGACGACGTCGCCGCCTACGCGGACGACCGCGACCTGCCCGGCGTCGACGCCACCTCCCGGCTGTCGCCGCGGCTGCGCTGGGGCGAGCTGAGCCCGCACCAGCTGTGGCACGCGTCGGCGACGGCGCGCGACCGGTCGAACGCGAAGGGCGTCAGCACCTTCCAGAGCGAGCTCGGCTGGCGGGAGTTCGCGTACCACACGCTCTACGAGCATCCGGACATGGCGACCGTGAACATCCACCGCCGGTACGATGCCTTCCCCTGGCCGCGCCTCCACCCCGCCGCCCTGCACGCCTGGCAGCGCGGCCGCACGGGCATCCCGCTCGTGGATGCCGGAATGCGCGAGCTGTGGCATTCGGGCGTCATGCACAACCGGGTGCGGATGGTGACCGCGTCGTTCCTCATCAAGAACCTGCTCGTCGACTGGCGGCACGGCGAGCAGTGGTTCTGGGACACGCTGGTCGACGCCGACCCGGCGAACAACCCGTTCAACTGGCAGTGGGTCGCCGGGAGCGGCGCGGACGCCGCACCGTACTTCCGCGTCTTCAACCCGGAGCTGCAGCGCGAGAAGTTCGACCGCCAGGGCGACTACGTGCGCCGCTGGGTGCCGGAGTGGGACACGCCCGACTACCCGGAGCCGATCGTCGACCTCGCCGAGACGCGCCGCGCGGCGCTGGCGGCGTTCGACGTGGTGAAGAGCGCGCGCACCGCAGACTGACGCCGGTCGGGCGGCGTGCGGGTCAGCGGGCGTGGTCGGCGAGGATCTGGTCGACGTCGATGCTCGCGAGGATGGCGTCCCAGTCGAGGCTGCGCGCCTCCTCGGCCTTGTCCTCGTCGGCGAGCACGCGCCCGCTGCGCTCGACCACGATGCCCTCTGGCACGCGGCGGTTCACCTCGGCGAGGATGGCGTCATCCACCGCCTCGGTGTCGAAGTCGGCGCCGACGCGCGCGAAGTAGTCGCCGGAGACGGTGTACGAGACGATTCCTGCTTCGATTCGAGCCATGCCAGGCACCCTACCCGCCGCGGGTGACGACCGGAGGCTCGGCGCGTACAGTGCCCGGCATGACGGACCGACACGACGAGCCGCGCGACGCGGACGAGCTCACCCGCCAGGTCGCCGAGCTCGGCGACACCGACGAGGACCGCCTCGACGCGGTCGCCGAGCACAACGAATCGCTGCAGGAGCGCCTCCCGGGCGAGGAGGAGCTGCCGCGGACGAAGGGGGCACCTGCCGACGAGGGCGCCGGCACCGACGACTAGCGGCGCTACCGCACCCGCCCCCGCGTCTCCATCCGCAGCTCCAGCGCACCCTCCCCCTCGGTGAGCGTGAGCTCCACCGTCACCGACGCCAGCTCGCCCAGCGAGGTGAGGTGCGTGCCGCCGCAGGCGATCTCGACCGTGCCCTCGGGGAGCTCGCAGCGCCAGTAGCGGCGCTCGGAGAGGCCCTCGCCGTCGCGGGCGATCGAGACCGGGGCGTCGGTGGTGAGCCAGTCGGCGAGGTCGGCGTTCACCGCGTCCTGCACCTCCTGCAGGCGGTCGGCGAGGTCGGCGGCGGCGAAGCCCTTCTTGCGGAGGCTCTTGCCGATGCGGTACTCGTCCACCGAGCCGTTCTCCACGATGCGGGAGGAGGTGATCGCCAGCTTGTCGAAGTCGGGGCGGCCGCGGCCGTCGCCGGGCACGTCCTTCGTCCAGAGGCCGGCGAGGGCGTCGTTCAGGGCGAGCGACGCCAGGTGGCAGGCGGTGTGGCCGGCCGACAGGGCGCGGCGGTAGTCCGCGTCGACCGACACGGTCGCCGGCGTGCCCGGCTCCAGGCCGCTTCCGTCCGAGACCAGGTGGCACACGACGAACGTCCACCCCTCTGTGCCCGTCCGAACGGGCGCGTCGCCGACGTACAGCTGCGTGCCGTCGGTCGCGCCGACCACGGCGTCCACGATCGGGTGGGAGGCCCCTCCCGCCGTCAGCGTGCCGCGGTCGGCCGGCTGGTCGGGCCACACCGGATCCAGCGCGTGGAACGCGGTGCGGTCGAGCAGCACGGCCGACCGGCCGTCGGGGAGCGCCGTCACGCCGACCACCGTCCCCGCCGACACGAGGGCGCCGTCCGGGTAGGTGACGACGGTGTCGGCGGACGGGAGCGGCGTGGTCGGGAGGCTCATGCCTCCAGGCTATGCGACCAGCGCCCCGCCGCAGGGGTCACCGCCCGGGTCAGCGCGACGCGACCCGCGCGCCCGCCGTCAGCGACGCCACGTACTCCTCATGCTGACCCATCCACGTCGACACCGCCTTGTCGTAGTCCTTCGTCCCGCTGTTGAACATCGCGTTCTCGAGCGAGTACAGCAGGTCGGAGTCCATCCGGAAGTCCTTCGCCCAGCCGGCCACCTCGGGCAGCTTCGTGGCGAGCTGCTTGGAGCCGATCGAGTGGAGGGACTCCGCCGCGCCGAGCGCGCCCTTCGGGTCCTTCAGGTCCTTCAGGTCGAACTCGTCGTACGCCCAGTGCGGCCGCCACAGGGTGACCGCGATGTTCTGGTGCGCCTTCATGGCACTGGTCAGCTCGGCGAGCATCGCGGGGGTGGAGGAGGTGACGAAGTCCATCCCCTTCAGCCCGTATCCCGGAATCACCTTGTTCTGGGTCGCGTCGGTCAGACCGGCGCCGGGCTCGATGCCGACGAGCCGGTTGCCGAAGTCGTCGGCGTGGGAGGCGAGCTGGTCGAGGGAGTCGATGGGGGCGTCCTTGTTCACCGCGATGGTGAGCTTCGCCTCCTCGTTCCATGCGCCCAGGTCGGTCAGCGCGTCGCCGTACTTGTCGAGGTACGCCTTGTGCGTGGTGGGCAGCCAGCCGTCGTAGGCGATGTCGTAGTCGCCCGTGCTGAGGCCGGCGAAGGCGGGGCCGGCGTCGGCGTACTCGAACTCGACGTCGTACCCCTTCTTCTCGAGCACGTGCTTCCACAGGTACGAGACGGCCTCGCCCTCCGGCCAGCCGTTGAAGACCGCGATCTTCACCTGCCCCTTGCCGCCGCCGGAGCTGGAGGCCGCGGTCACGGCCGTGCCGCCGACCACGACGATCAGCGCGGCGCCGAGCACGGCGAGCGCGCGCTTCGGCATCCGGAACCGGGCGCGGCCGACCGCGGCGGTCATCCGGTCGAGGACGATGGCGAGGATGACCACGGCGACGCCGGCCTCGAAGCCGAGACCGACATCCACCCGGCTCAGCGCCTGGACGATGTCGCGGCCGAGGCCGCCCGCGCCGACCATGCCCGCGATGACGACCATCGACAGCGACAGCATGATGACCTGGTTCACGCCGGCGAGGATCGACGGCATGGCGAGGGGCAGCTGGATCTGGCGCAGGATGCGGCGGGGCGCGGAGCCGAACGCGCGGCCCGCCTCCACCAGCTCCTGGTCGACGCCGCGGATGCCCAGCTCGGTGAGCCGCACGCCCGGCGCCATCGCGAACACGATGGTCGCGACCATGCCCGGCACCACGCCGACGCGGAACAGGATGAGCGCCGGGATCAGGTACACGAACGCCGGCATGGTCTGCATGAGGTCGAGCACCGGCCGGATGATCGTCGCAGCGACCTTGGAGCGCGCCGCGAGGATGCCGAACGGCACGCTCAGCGCGATCGCGATGGCCGCGGAGACCAGCACGAGCGCCAGGGTGTCCATGGCGTTGGCCCACTGGTCGATGGAGGCGATCAGCAGCAGCCCGATCACCGTCCCCGCGCCGAACACCCAGCCGCGCAGCCACACGGCGAGCACGGCGACGATGAGGATCACGCCCCAGAACGGCGGCGTCTGCAGCAGCCAGTCCATCCCCGTGTAGAGGGCGGTGAAGACGGCGCGGATGACGTCGAAGACGGGCCCGAGGGTGGCGGTCACCCACTCCACGACCGCGTCGGCCCACTGGCCGAGGGGAAGGCGGAAGGCGTCGGCGTTCATGCGCGCACCTCCTCGCGCTCGACGGCCGGGACATCGGGGGAATCGGGCGCGGTCTCCCGCAACACGGTCGTCATGGCGTCGACGGGCACGGTCGCGGGCGGCTCCACCACGACCGGGATCTCCATCGTGTCGCTCGACACGTTGCCGAGAGCGGCGAGCAGCGTCACCCGCGGGATGACGCCGAGCAGCCGCTGCTGACCGTCCACCACCGCGAGCGGCAGGGCGCTGCCGACCGACGGCTCCACGAGCTCGCTGAGCACGTCGTCGCGCGACACCACGGCCACGTCGTCGCGGATCACCTCGGAGAGGTCGCCGCGGCCCTCGCGCACCTGGCGCATGACGTCGCGGTCGCGGACCGCTCCGAGCAGCCTGCGGCCCTGCCCGACGACGAGGGCGGCGGAGGTCTGGAGGTCGCGCATCGTCCGCATCGCGGCGCGCGGTCCGCCCGCCACGGTCACCAGCGCGCGGGCCGGCTCCATCACGCTCGCGGCGGTGAGCACGCGGGCGCGGTCGACGTCCTGCACGAAGCTGGCGACGTAGTCGGTGGCCGGGTCGGTGAGGATCTCCTCCGGCGTGCCGGTCTGCACGATGCGGCCGTCGCGCATGACAGCGATCCGGTCGCCCAGGAACATGGCCTCGTTGAGGTCGTGGGTGATGAACACGATCGTCTTGCCGAGGCTCGCCTGCAGCTCGATCAGCTGCTCCTGCATCTCGCGCCGGATCAGCGGGTCGAGCGCCGAGAACGCCTCGTCCATCAGCAACACGTCGGTGTCGGCGGCGAGTGCGCGGGCGATGCCGACGCGCTGCTGCATCCCGCCGGAGAGCTCCGACGGCAGCTTGTCGCCCCAGCCGTCGAGCCCGACGAGCTGCAGCACCTCGGTGGCGCGGGCGCGACGCTCGGCGGCAGGGGCGCCCTGCACCTCCAGCCCGTAGGCGATGTTGTCGAGCACGGTGCGGTGCGGCAGCAGGGCGAAGTGCTGGAACACCATCGAGATGTGCCGGCGCCGCACCTCCCGCAGCCGCTTGGCGGGCACGCCGGTGATCGGCTCGCCCATCACCCGCACCTCGCCCGCGGTGGGCTCGAGCAGCCCGTTCAGGAGGCGGATGAGCGTCGACTTGCCCGAGCCGGACAGGCCCATGACGACGAAGATCTCGCCGCGGCGGACGCTCAGGCTCGCGTCGATGACGGCGGCCGTCCCGAGCCCGGCGAGCTCGGTGCGGGCGGCGCCGTCGCGCAGCCGGCGGACGGCCTCCTGGGGCTTGCGGCCGAAGACCTTGTAGACGTTCCTCGCCTCGACAGCCAGGGTTTCTGACACGTGTTTCTCTCCACAGCGCGCGCCTGCTGGGCGCCGGCGCGCTCGATGGTCGCGCCCGGGTCGTCGGCGTGCTGCGGCAAGCGGCGACTCCAGCGCGGACTCTCCGCGCGAATCGCACCGCCGGCGCGACCATCGGGGTGCGCCCACGCCAGCCGACCGTACGGTGCGGGGCGGGCCGCTCTGCGGCCACGCGCCCCCTCCCGCGGGCTGGGTTCACGGCCCCGCGCAGCACTGTCGGAGCGCCGCGGAGGCGTCATCGACCGTATCAAACGCCTCCGGGAGCATGCCAAATCGGGCGTCGCGCCGGTTCGGCACACCGACGGCGGATGCGGCAGACTCGTTCCATGGCGAACCCGACCGGCGATCACTCCTGGCAGCGCGTCCCGATCGAGCCGCAGAGCGTCGATGCCCCGCTCTCGCGCGCGGCGGTCTTCCTCGTCGTCACCGTCGCGCAGACGCCGGAAGCCCTGGCGACCGTGAAGGACGTGCTCGGCGACCTCTCGGGCCTGGTGAAGACCGTGGGGTTCCGCGACCTCAATGCGCACCTGTCCTGCAACGTCGCCATCGGCGCGGAGTTCTGGCCGCGGCTGACGATCGCGCTGCCGCCGAAGGAGCTGCACCCGTTCCGGGAGGTGCGCGGAGCCGTCCACACCGCGCCGTCCACCCCGGGCGATCTGCTGTTCCACATCCGCGCCGAGCGCGACGACTTCACCTTCGAGTTCGAGCGCCTGCTGCTCGCGGCGCTGGGCGATGCCGTGACCGTGGTGGACGAGGTGGTCGGCTTCCGGTACTTCGACTCGCGCGACCTGCTCGGCTTCGTCGACGGGACGGCCAACCCGATGGGGCTCGACCTCGGCTCCTCCGCGATCGTCGGCGACGAGGACCCGGAGCACGCGGGAGGGAGCTACGTCGTCGTGCAGAAGTACCTGCACGACCTCGAGCGCTGGAACAGCCTCCCCGTGCCGGCGCAGGAGGGCATCATCGGCCGCACCAAGCTCGAGAACATCGAGCTGGACGACGTCGAGCACGGCCAGAAGGCGCACAAGACCCTCGCCACGATCACCGACGAGCAGGGCGTCGAGCACGACATCCTGCGCGACAACATGCCGTTCGGCCGCCCGGGGCAGGGCGAGTACGGCACCTACTTCATCGGCTACTCGCGGCAGCTGTGGGTGATCGAGCGGATGCTGGAGCGCATGTTCGTCGGCGAGCCCGCCGGCAGCTACGACCGGATGCTCGACTTCTCGACGGCGGTCACCGGCACCACGTTCTTCGCCCCGACCCGCGGCTTCCTCGACGCGCTCGCGGACTGACCGGCGGCGCCGGCCCGGCGGCCCGCGCCGAGCTGCCCCAGCGCGACGGCGGCCAGCACGATCGCGAGGCCGAGCAGCTGGCGGCCGGTGAGCGCCTCCCCCGCCACCACCGCCCCGAGCAGCACACCGGTGACCGGGTTGAGCAGGCCGACCAGACCCGCGGTCGCCGGCCCCAGCCTCCTGAGCCCGGCGAACCAGGCGAGGAAGGCGAGCGCGGTCGCGACCACCGTCACGTACGCGAACCCGAGCACCGCCGGGACGTCGAGCGCGGGAGGCGCCCCCTCCACCACGAGCGCCACCGGCAGCACGATCAGCCCACCGGCCACGAGCTGCCAGGCCGTCGACGCGACCACGTCGATCCCGCTGGCCCAGCGGGTGGCGAGCACGTACCCCAGCGACGAGAGCAGCATCGCGAGCACGGCCGCCGCGACGCCGAGCGGATCGGCGGCGACCCTCCCGCCGAGCAGCATCACGGCCACTCCCCCGACGCCCGCGACGCCTCCGAGGAGGGCGAGGAGGCGCGGGCGCTGCCCGAGCAGCAGCCACGCGAACGCGGTCATCGCGAGGGGCGCCGCCGCCATCAGCGTCGCCGCGACGCCCGACGGCAGCAGCTGGGCGACCGCGTAGACGAGCGCGAAGAAGCCGCCGGTGTTGAGCACGCCCAGTACCGCCGATCGCCACCACCACGCTCCCCGCGGCCGCCGCCGTGCCACGAGCAGCAGGAGCAGGCCCGCCGGCAGCGCCCGGAGCACCGCTCCCCACAGAGGCTCCGGCGGCAGCACCGCCCGCGTCACGACGTACGTGGATCCCCAGGCGACGGGCGCGATGGCGGTGACGGCGACCCAGCGCAGCCGTGAGATAGCTTCCATGGAAGCTATCGTAGTACCGCGGCGCCGCAAAAGCTTCCCCGGAAGGTAAACTCGGCTCATGAGCAGCACCACCGTCCGCGTCTCCCGCATCCAGGAGGAGTGGCGTCGCGAGCGCCCGGACCTCGACGTCGCACCGCAGGGCGTCATCGGGAGGCTGCACCGCGTCGGCGCACGGCTCACCGAGGAGCTCGTGGCCGTCTACGCCGAGCACGGTCTCGCCGAGGGCGACTTCGACGTGCTCGCCACCCTGCGCCGGGCCGGGGCACCGTACGAGCGCACCCCGGGCGAGCTGGCCGAGCACACCATGATCACCACCGGCGGCATGACCAAGCGCCTCGACCGGCTCGAGCGCGCGGGCCTCCTCACCCGCCGCGCAGCGGACGGCGACGGACGCGGGAGGATCGTCGCCCTCACCGAGCGCGGCCGCGAGACGATCGACGCCGCGGTCACCGACCACCTCGCCAACGAGCGCCGGCTGGTCGACATGCTGGGCGCCCGCGACGCCGCCGAGCTGGAGCGCATCCTGACCCGCTGGCTGGCCCGCCTGGAGGGGTAGCGTCGGCGCCGCCTGCCCGTCCGCCCGCGGCTGTGCGACATTTGCGCCGAATCGCGGTTCTCGCTGTCGGTATCCCGACATTTGCGCCAATTGGCGACACCGCGGTGTCGCTGACGGCGCTCGGCCGGGATGCGTGTTCCGGCGCGCCCGCTCCACACATTCGGCACGAATGCAGGGTTCGGCGCCCGCATTCCACACATTCGGCACGAATGCAGGGTTCGGCGCCCGCATTCCACACATTCGGCACGAATGTCACCCGCGGTCCGTCAAGCGCGCGTGACGCTCCGTGACGCCCGCGCAACAGGCCGTCATGTTCGTGGCGACGGTCCCGCACGGCGCGGTAGAAACGGTCGATCATGTCGCGCATCTTCACGAGCAAGCACAACCCGGGACGCGCCCGCTGGGAGCTGGTCGTCAGCCCCCAGGGCGACGTGTACGCGTTCCCGCTGACGCTGCCGATCGCGCAGCGCCAGGTGCTCGGCGGGCACCGCAGGTACCTCGTCGGCCGGGTGAGCCGCGGCGGGACGGCCTGGACAGCGGCGGGACCGTCCGGGCTGGTCTACGGGACGACGTTCCCGTCGCTCCCCGCGGCCCTCGTCTGCATCGCCGACGAGGTCGACCTGGCGCCGGTGCCATAGCGCAACGGGCGGACCGGCTCAGCGCGACCGGCTCAGACCGACGCCTTCGCCAGCGCGTCCTCCAGCGCCACCCACGGCAGCATCGCGCACTTCACCCGGGTCACGTACTTGGAGACGCCGGCCAGCGCGACCGCGTCGCCCAGCACCTCCTCGTCGCCCTCGAGCGCGCCCTTGGAGTGCATCAGCTCGCGGAAGGCGGCGACCGCCTCCGTCACGCGCTCCGGCTCGACGTCGTGCACGAGGTCGCTGAGGAGCGACGCCGACGCGGTCGAGATCGAGCAGCCGTGGCCCTCCCAGCTGATCGCGGCGACCCGGCCGTCGGCGGCGGGATGGACGGCGACCGTCACCTCGTCGCCGCAGGTCGGGTTGTACTGGTGCGAGCTCGCCGCCGCGTCGGGCCGCAGGCCGTAGCCGTGCTTCTCGCGCGCGTGGTCGAGGATCACCTGCTGGTAGAGGTTCTGGAGGTCCGCAGAGCTCATGCCGTCACTCCCCTTTACGCCACGACGCCGAAGAACGCGCGGGCGTCGGCGATCGCGGCGACGGCCGCATCCACCTCGTCCGCGGTGTTGTACAGGTAGGTGCTGATGCGCGTGGAGGCCGTGGCGCCGAACCGGCGGTGCACCGGCTGCGCGCAGTGGTGGCCGACGCGGACCGCGATGCCGCGGTCGTCGAGGAACTGGCCGACGTCGTGCGCGTGGATGCCGTCGACGACCATGCTGGCGAGCCCGACCCGCGCGCTGCCCGCTCCGGGGCCCAGCACACGCACGCCGGGGATCTCGGCGAGGCCGGCGAGCATCCGCGCGCCGAGCGCCTCCTCGTGCTCCTGGATCGCGGCCATGCCGACGCCGTCGAGGTAGTCGACGGCCGCGGCGAGCGCGACCGCCTGCGAGACCCGCTGCGTGCCGGCCTCGAACCGCTGCGGCGCGGGGAGGTACTCGGCGCCCTCCAGCGTCACGGTCGTGATCATGGAGCCGCCGGTGAGGAAGGGCGGGAGCGCGTTCAGCAGCTCGGAGCGGCCGTAGAGGGCTCCGACGCCGGTCGGCCCGAGCATCTTGTGGCCCGAGAAGACGGCGAAGTCGACGTCGAGCGCCGGGAGGTCGACGGGGAGGTGCGGCACCGACTGGCAGGCGTCGAGCACGACGAGCGCGCCGTGCTCGTGCGCGAGCGCGACCAGCTCGGAGACCGGCGCCACGGCCCCGAGCACGTTGGAGACGTGCGCGAAGGCGACGACCTTGGTGCGCGGCCCGATCAGCTCGGCGGCCTGGTCGAGGCGCAGGGCGCCGTCGTCGGTGAGGCCGATGACGCGGAGGGTCGCGCCGGTGCGTGCGGCGAGCTCCTGCCACGGGATGAGGTTGGCGTGGTGCTCGGCCTCGGTGACGACCAGCTCGTCGCCGGGGCCCAGCCGGAACCGCTCGGCCTCGGCGCCGCCGCGGCCGAGTGAGGCGTTGGACATGCCGTACGCGAGGAGGTTGATGCCCTCGGTGGCGTTGCTCGTCCAGACCAGCTCGTCCGCGCGGGCGCCGACGAACCCGGCGACACGCTCGCGCGCCTGCTCGAACAGCTCGGTCGCCTCGCCCGCGACGGTGTGCGCGCCGCGGTGCACGGCGGAGGTGTACCGCTCGGCGAAGGCGCGTTCGGCGTCCAGCACCTGGCGCGGCTTCTGCGAGGTGGCGCCGGAGTCGAGGTAGACGAAGGGGTGCCCGTTCACCTCCCGGTCGAGGATCGGGAAGTCCGCACGCAGGCGGGCCGGGTCCAGAATTTCGGTGCGCATACGGGTGACAACCATACAAGCGGCTCCTGCAATCCCGCCGTGCGTTACGAACCCCGCCGGTAGGCTCGGAGCATGGTCGAACGCACGAACGGCTCCCCCTGGTTCTTCGTCCTGGGCATCCTGCTCGTCGTCGTCGGCCTCGCCGCTCCGCTGGTCATCGACACGGTCACCGGCCAGGTGCAGTGGCTCGTCCGCGGTCTCGGCGTGCTGGTCGCCATCGGGGGCGGCGTGCTGATCGGCTTCGGGCTGCGCCGGCGACGCGGGCGCTGAGGCCCGCGGCCGCCGGCCGCAACCGTCTGCGCCGCGCTCAGGCCGCCGCCCGCGCCCCGATCGCGTCGAGCTCGGCCACCGCGTCCTCCGGCAGCTCCAACCCGGCGCCCGCGATGTTCTCGCGCAGGTGGGCGACCGACGAGGTTCCGGGGATGAGCAGGAGGTTCGGCGAGCGCTGCAGGAGCCAGGCGAGCGCCACGGCCATCGTCGACGCTCCCAGCCGCTCCGCGACGCCGCTGAGGGCGCCGGACTGGACGGGCGTGAACCCGCCGAGCGGGAAGTACGGCACGTAGGCGATGCCCTCGGCCGCGAGCTCGTCGATGAAGGCGTCGTCCTCGCGGTTGGCGATGTTGTAGAAGTTCTGCACGCAGACGACCGGCGCGATGGCACGCGCCTCGGCGAGCTGGGCGCGGTCGACGGTGCTGAGCCCCAGATGCCGGATCAAGCCCTCCTGCTGCAGGTCTGCCAGGGCGCCGAACTGCTCCGCGAGCGAGCCGGGCTCCGGCCGGTCGAAGCCGCCGACCCGGAGGTTCACGACGTCGAGGCGTTCGAGGCCGAGCGAGCGGAGGTTCTGGTGCACCTGGTCGCGCAGCTGCTGCGGCGAGCGCGCGTGCGGCCAGCCGCCGTCGGCGTCGCGCTCGGCGCCGACCTTGGTGACGATGTGCAGCGCGTCCGGGTAGGGCGCGAGCGCCTCCCGGATCAGCTCGTTGGTGACGTGGGGGCCGTAGAACTCGGCGGTGTCGATGTGGGTGATGCCCGCCTCCACCGCGGCGCGCAGCACGGCGATGGCGCCGTCGTGGTCGGCGGGCGGTCCGAAGACGCCGGGGCCGGCGAGCTGCATGGCGCCGTAGCCGACGCGGGTGAGGTCGAGGTCGCCGGCGCGGTAGGTGCCGCCGGGCAGGGTGTTCTGTGTCATGCGTCCAGCCTGCGCGCGGCCGGCGCGGGCAGGGAGTGCCCCGCGCATCCTGGTCCCGAGGTGACTGGGGGTGCGGGGGCCCTGGCTGGCGCGGGCCGCACCGACCTAGACTCGGCCGGGTGAGCCCCTCCAACCCCCTCGGCGAGTACCTGCGCGCCCGGCGCGAGCAGGTCGATCCGGCGACCGTCGGCCTGCGCGTCACGGGCGTGCGCCGCACGCCGGGGCTGCGGCGGGAGGAGGTCGCGACGCTCGCCGGTATCAGCGCCGACTACTACCTGCGGCTCGAGCAGGGCCGCGACCGCCACCCCTCGCCACAGGTGCTGGAGGCCCTGGCGCGCGTCTACGGTCTCGATGCGGCGGCGACGCAGTACCTGCTCGGACTCGCCGCCGCCTCGCCGGTGCGCGCGCGACCGTCGCAGCGGAAGGCGGTGCCGGCGGGCATCCGCCAGCTGCTCGAGGTGGTCGGCCTGCCGGCGTTCGTCGAGGACCGCATGTTCGACGTGCTCGCGGCCAACGACCTCGCGACCGCCCTCTCCCCCGCGCTGCGGCCCGGCGAGAACCGCCTCCGCTCGGTGTTCCTCGACCCGGCCGAGCGCGAGCTGTACCCGGACTGGGAGCAGGCGACCGCGGGGCTGATCGCGAGCTTCCGCGCCTCCATCGGCACCGGCGCCGCGGAGGACCCCCGCATCGCGCAACTGGTCGGCGAGCTGTCGCTGGCGAGCGAGCACTTCCGGAGGCTGTGGGCCCGCCACGACGTCCGCGGACTCGGCGGCGGCACGGCCCGCATGCTGCATCCGCGCGCCGGGATGCTCGAGCTCAGCCGCGAGAAGCTCCCCGTCGGCGGCTCCGACGGCCAGCTGCTCGTCATCTACCACGCGGCCCCCGGCTCGGCGAGCGAACGAGCGCTGCAGCGGCTGCGCGAAGAGCGCGAGGAGGTCGAGGGAGACGGGGAGGCGGCTCAGGCGTCGATCCGGAGCCGCACCTCCACCACATCCCCCAGCTCCAGGCCCTCTGCCTCCTGAACGCGCTTCTTCACCGGAACGATGTAGCCGCCGTCCTTCGGCCAGAGCGAGGTGGTGACCTCGGTGCGGCCGATGCGCAGCCGCACCGGGATCATCCCCCAGCCGTAGGTGACGCGCGGCGCGACCTCGGAGATCAGCTCGGCCTCCCCCTCCGGAACCGTCACGAAGTGGAACGGCGCCGGCCCGCGCCAGTACCAGAGCTCCCCGCGGAAGCGCATCTCCATGGCGGGGAGGATACGCCCTACGCCGCCTTCAGTTCCCTCCCGTGCACCGTCACCGCGTAGATGACCAGCACGTCGATGCCGACCATGACGATCGACCACCACGGCTGCGCGGGCAGCGACATCAGCTGCGTGACCGCGTTGAGCGCCGCCACCACGACCGCGAAGACGCGCGCCCACATCGCCCCGCGCAGCAGGAAGATGCCGGCGAGCAGCAGGCCGACGCCGATGATCAGCGCCCACCATCCCCATGCGGCCACGTTGAAGCTCGCCGTGCCGTTCGCGCCCACGAAGTAGGCGGTGTTCGGCCCGATGATCGCCATGATCCCGTAGAAGATGTCGATCGCCGCGCCGATGAACAGCATGACGGCGGCGAAATAGGCCCAGCTGACCCACCCCGTTGCCTTGATCTCGGACATCGTGCCTCCCTCTCTCAGGCGCATCATGCATCGGTGACGCGCTGAACGGCTATAGAGCGTTTCCCGGTCGTCTGCCGTGCACCTGCCGGTGGTACGCTCCGGGCCATCCGACCCGGACCAACACACCCGAGCACCGACCAGGAGGCCCGCCCCGTGCCCGACATCCCCGCCACCGACCTCCGCGAGTACATCGAGGATCTGCGGGCGCGCGGGTACACCGTGCAGGGCGGGCACACCCCCGACCCCGACCTGATCGACCCGCAGGGCAACCCCGTCTACACCTGGCAGGAGGGGTACCCGTACGAGGAGCGGATGAGCCGCGAGGCGTACGAGGTCGAGAAGTACAAGCTGCAGGTCGAGCTGCTGAAGTTCCAGTACTGGCTGGAGGACAACGACCGTCGCGCGGTGATCGTGTTCGAGGGCAGGGACGCGGCCGGCAAGGGCGGAACCATCAAGCGGTTCACCGAGCACCTCAACCCGCGCACCTCCCGCGTGGTCGCGCTGTCGAAGCCGAGCGACCGCGAGCGCGGACAGTGGTACTTCCAGCGCTACATCCAGCACCTGCCGACCGCGGGCGAGATCGTGATGTTCGACCGCTCCTGGTACAACCGGGCCGGGGTGGAGCGGGTGATGGGCTTCTGCACGGACGAGGAGTACGAGCAGTTCATGGGCCAGGCGCCGGCGTTCGAGAAGATGCTGGTCGACTCCGGCATCCACCTCACGAAGTTCTGGTTCTCGGTCTCGCGCACGGAGCAGCGCACCCGCTTCGCCATCCGCCAGCTCGACCCGGTGCGGCGCTGGAAGCTCTCGCCGATGGACCTCGCCTCGCTCGACCGCTGGGACGACTACACCGCAGCGAAGGAGGAGATGTTCCGCCGCACCGACCGCCGGTATGCGCCCTGGACGATCATCCGCTCCAACGACAAGAAGCGCGCCCGCATCAACGCCATGCGCTACTTCCTCACCCAGTTCGACTACGACGGCAAGGACACGAAGGTCGTCAAGCGGCCGGACCCGCTGCTCGTCATGCGCGGCAAGCGCGAGGAGGCGGACGAGTAGGCGCCTGCACCGCCTCGATCCCGGATGCGAGATGCCCCATGGGTGCGTGTCGCACGACCGGCGTTAGCGCTCACACGGCTGAATCCTCTAGGGTGATCGCACCAGTAGCTTGAGCAGAGAGTTGCCGTGCATGTCCGAGTCGCCGCCGACGGAGCGCGCCCCGACGATCTACGACGTCGCGCGCGCCGCGGGCGTGTCGCACCAGACGGTGTCGCGCGTGCTCAACGACCATCCCAGCCTGCGGGCGGAGACCAGGGATCGCGTGCTCGCCGCGATGGACGAGCTCGACTACCGGCCCAGCTCCGCCGCCAGGGCGCTGGTGACCAGCCGTACCCGCACGGTCGGCATCCTCACCTCCGAGAGCGTGTTGTGGGGCCCGGCGTCGAGCATCAAGGCGATCGAGGTGGAGGCGCGCGCGGCCGGGTACCTCTCGGTCACCGTCAACATCGACGGCCATGACGAGGACTCGATCCGCGCCGGGCTGGGCTATCTGCTGCAGCAGGGCGTCGAGGGGCTCGTCGTCATCGCGCCGCAGATCCGCGTGACGCGGGTGATCGAGGCGGCAGGGCTGCGCATCCCGCACTTCACCCTCCAGGCCTCCCCCGCCCTCTCGCCCACCGCCCTCGGCGCCGACCAGATCGAGGGCGCCCGCCGGGCCGTGCGGCACCTGATCGACCTCGGCCACACCGAGATCGTGCACCTCGCCGGCCCGCAGGACTGGATCGAGGCGGAGGCACGGATGACCGGGTACCTGCGCGAGATGTCCGACGCCGACCTGGAGACGCGGCCGCCGCTCCTCGGCGACTGGAGCGCCGCGCGCGGGTACCGCGTCGGCCGCGACCTGATCAGCGCCCGGTCGTTCACCGCGATCTTCGCCGGCAACGACCATATGGCACTGGGGCTGATCCGGGCGCTGTACGAGGCGGGCATCCGCGTGCCGGAGGAGGTCAGCGTCATCGGCTTCGACGACGTGCCGGAGGCGGAGTTCTACGTGCCGGCGCTCACGACGATCCGGCAGGACTTCGGCGAGGTCGGGAGGCGCACGATCGCGGCCCTGCTCGCCGCGATCGAGGACCGCCCGGCCCCCGACGAGCCGTTCGCCGCGCCCGAGCTGATCGTGCGCGCCTCCACCGGCCCGGCCCGCCAGCTCTAGCGGGGTCCCGACACGCCGTCGCGACGCGCGCGTGACGGCGTGTCGGGACCCCGCTGCCGCCCGCCGCGCCGAATCCGCAGTTGACACGATCGGGTCGGATAGGCGAACATCGTCCGCATGTGAGCGCTCATGTGACCGCTCACACGGCATGACACCACTGCATTCAACGGAGAAGGACACACAGTGCGCAAGCTCACCCGCCTCATCACAGCCGGCCTGGCCACCGGCGCCATCGCCCTGTCGCTCGCGGCATGCTCCTCCTCGTCGGGATCGTCCGGCGGAGGCGACGGCGGCCTCATCGGGGTCGCGATGCCCACCAAGTCGTCGGAGCGCTGGATCGCCGACGGAAACAACGTCAAGAAGCAGCTCGAGGAGGCCGGGTACAAGGTTGACCTCCAGTACGCGGAGGACGACATCCCCACCCAGGTGTCCCAGATCGAGAACATGATCACCAAGGGCGCCAAGGCCCTGATCATCGCCTCCATCGACGGCACGACCCTGACCAACGTCCTGCAGGAGGCCGCGGACAGCGACATCAAGGTCATCGCCTACGACCGCCTGATCCGCGACTCCGAGAACGTCGACTACTACGCCACCTTCGACAACTACAAGGTCGGCGTGCAGCAGGCGAACTCGCTGCTGGCCGGTCTCGGCCTCACCGACCTCGAGGGCAAGGCCGCGGCCGACGCCCCGAAGGGCCCGTTCAACATCGAGCTGTTCGCCGGGAGCCCCGACGACAACAACGCGACGTTCTTCTACAACGGCGCGATGGACACGCTGAAGCCGTACCTCGACAAGGGCACCCTGGTCGTCAAGAGCAAGCAGACCGACTTCAACACCGTCGCGACGCTCCGCTGGGACGGCGAGGTGGCGCAGAGCCGCATGGAGGACATCCTCACCAAGACGTACTCCGACGGCTCCAAGGTCAACGGCGTGCTCTCCCCCTACGACGGCCTCTCCCGCGGCATCATCTCGGCTCTGACCGACGCCGGCTACACGACTGGCGACTCCTTCCCCGCGATCACGGGCCAGGACGCCGAGCTCGACTCGGTGAAGGCGATCGAGTCCGGCGAGCAGTACGCGACCATCTACAAGGACACCCGCGAGCTCGCCAAGGAGGCCGTGTCGATGGCGAAGGCCGTGCTCGGCGGCGACAAGCCGGAGGTCAACGACACCAAGACGTACGACAACGGCAAGAAGGTCGTCCCGTCGTACCTGCTCGACCCGGTCATCGTCACCAAGGACCAGATCCAGTCGGTCCTCGTCGACGGCGGCTACTACACCGAAGACCAGATCAAGGGTTGACGGACCGCGGGCGGGGCGTCCGGTCGCCCCGCCCGCCTTTCACCGGAGAAAGGCATACGACGTGACCAGCAACATTCTGGAGATGCGCGGCATCACCAAGACGTTCCCCGGCGTGAAGGCGCTGCAGGACGTCACCCTCTCGGTCGCACGCGGCGAGGTGCACGCGATCTGCGGCGAGAACGGCGCGGGCAAGTCGACCCTGATGAAGGTGCTGTCGGGCGTCTACCCGCACGGCACCTACGAGGGCGACATCGTCTACGAGGACCGCGTGATGGAGTTCGGCTCCATCCGCGACAGCGAGGCCGAGGGCATCGTCATCATCCACCAGGAGCTCGCGCTGAGCCCCTACCTGTCGATCGCCGAGAACATCTTCCTCGGCAACGAGGTGAAGGGCTTCGCCGGCCTGATCGACTGGAACAAGACCAACGCGGCGGCGGCCGAGCTGCTCGCGCGCGTCGGGCTCAAGGAGAACCCGACCACCAAGATCCTCGACATCGGCGTCGGCAAGCAGCAGCTGGTCGAGATCGCCAAGGCGCTGTCGAAGCGCGTGAAGCTCCTCATCCTCGACGAGCCGACCGCCGCGCTGAACGACGAGGACTCGGCGCACCTGCTCGGGCTGATCCTCCAGCTCAAGGAGCAGGGCATCACCTCGATCATCATCAGCCACAAGCTCAACGAGATCCGCAAGGTGGCCGACTCCGTCACGGTGATCCGCGACGGCCGCACCATCGAGACCATCTCGAAGGGCGACGTGACCGAGGGCCGCATCATCAAGGACATGGTGGGCCGCGACCTCGAGCACCGCTACCCCGACCACACGCCCGAGATCGGCGAGGAGATCCTCCGCGTCGAGAACTGGACGGCGCACCACCCGCAGGACCCGTCCCGCGTGGTGGTCGACAACGTCAGCCTGAACGTGCGCAGGGGCGAGATCGTCGGCATCGCCGGGCTGATGGGCGCCGGGCGGACGGAGTTCGCCATGAGCCTGTTCGGGCGCTCCTACGGCACCCGCATCTCCGGCTCCGTCTACAAGGCGGGCAAGGAGATCCGGATCAGGAACGTCTCCGACGCCATCCGGCACGGCATCGCGTACGCGACGGAGGACCGCAAGCACTACGGCCTCAACCTCATCGAGGACATCAAGCGGAACATCTCCCTCGCCTCCCTCGACAAGCTGTCCACCGGCGGCCTGGTCGACGACAACCGCGAGTACGAGGTCGCGAACAAGTACCGCACGAGCATGAACATCAAGTCGCCGACCGTGCTGTCGAAGGTCGGCAAGCTCTCCGGCGGCAACCAGCAGAAGGTCGTGCTGTCCAAGTGGATCTACGCCGACCCCGACGTGCTGATCCTCGACGAGCCGACCCGCGGCATCGACGTCGGCGCCAAGTACGAGATCTACAACATCATCAACGAGCTCGCGGCGCAGGGGAAGGGGATCATCGTCATCTCCTCCGAGCTGCCGGAGCTCCTCGGCATCTCCGACCGCGTGTACGCGCTGTCGGAGGGCCGCATCACGGGCGAACTGCCCATCGAACAGGCGACCCCCGAGGCGGTCCTCACCCTCATGACCCAGGAGAAGCAGCGATGACCAAGGTCGACAACACCAGCGAGACGGCGGCGGGAGCGGCCGTCAACCCGCCCGACAACGCCTTCACGCGCCGCATCCAGCACGTGATCTCGGACCTCGGGCGCAACGGCATCTTCCTCGCCCTGCTGGTCGTGGTGGTGCTGTTCGAGTTCCTGACCGGCGGCATCCTGCTCCGGCCGCAGAACGTCTCCAACCTGATCGTGCAGAACGGCTACATCCTCATCCTCGCCATCGGCATGGTGATGGTGATCGTGGCCGGTCACATCGACCTGTCGGTCGGCTCGATCGCCGCCTTCGTCGGCGCCATCTCCGGCGTCTTCGCGGTCAACCTGGGCCTGCCCTGGTGGCTCTCGATCATCCTGTCGCTGGCGGTCGGCGCCGTCGTGGGAGCCTGGCAGGGCTTCTGGATCGCGTACGTCGGCATACCCGCGTTCATCGTGACATTGGCGGGCATGCTGATCTTCCGCGGCCTCGCTCTCGTCGTGCTCGGCAACGCCAACATCGGCTCCTTCCCGTCGGAGTACCGCGCGCTCGGCAACGGCTTCCTCACCGACCTGTTCGGCGACATGGACCTCGACCCGCTGTCGCTCGGCGTCGGCGTGCTCGCCATCGTCGCGTTCGTCGTGCAGCAGGTGCGCGTGCGCCGCGGCCGGCAGAGCTACAACCAGGACGTGGAGCCGCTGGCCTGGTTCGTGACCAAGCTCGTGCTGGTCTCGGCCGGCATCGCGCTGTTCGCCTACGCGCTCGCCAGCTTCAAGGGCATCCCGGTGACCCTGATCGTGCTCGCCGTGCTGGTGCTGATCTACGGCATCATCATGAACCGCTCGGTGTTCGGCCGCCATGTCTACGCGATCGGCGGCAACCTCCACGCGGCCGAGCTGTCGGGCATCAAGACGCGCAACGTGACCTTCTGGCTGTTCGTCAACATGGGCTTCCTCGCGGCGCTGGCCGGCCTGGTGTTCACCGCGCGGCTCAACCTGGCGGGCCCGAAGGCCGGAGACGGCTTCGAGCTGGAGGCGATCTCGGCGGCGTTCATCGGCGGCGCGGCGGTGCAGGGCGGCGTCGGCACCATCGGCGGCGCGATCATCGGTGGCCTCATCATCGGCGTGCTCAACAACGGCATGTCGATCATGGGCATCGGCATCGAGTGGCAGCAGGCTGTCAAGGGCTTCGTGCTCCTGCTCGCGGTGGCGTTCGACGTCTACAACAAGCGCCGCTCGGGCGGCCGCTGACGCCACAGCCCCGGACACCGTAGGCTCGCACCCGATATGGCCGACTTCTCCCGCTACCTCCCGCTCAGCCAGCGTCCACCCGTGGACGAGTCCGGCGTGAGCAACGACTGGCGGGCGCTGACGGCCGGCCGGCTGGAGGGGCTCGTCGCACGCGCGACGGGCCCCTCCACCGGTACGCTCACCACCTCGGACGCGGCGCTGCTCGCGGTTCTCGCCGACCGGCTGGAGGCGACGCGGATGCAGCGGCTCGCCCGGCGGGTGGGAGTCGCCGATGGCGTCGCGGGAGCGTCGCCCGATGTCGACGCGACGCTCGTCCGGCTGTCAGCAGTCGCTGCGGCGCGCCGGGCCGGGGGCGGCCCGAACGGCATCGCGGAGCTGGTGGAGGTCGTCCGCACCGAGGCCCGCTGCCACTCCCTCGGCCCGGTGCCCGCCCTCGACCCGATGGTCGCCGGCAGCATCGCGCTCTACGCGCTCACCCGCGCCCCGGTCAGCGTGCGCGCCGCCGTCGCCGGCCGGACGCTCGCGCCGATCGACGCGCCCTGGCGGCTCGGCCACGGCGCGGAGCTGCGCACCGACACGGCGGCGGTGCTCGACTTCCTGCTGGACGACGGGCCGATGCCGCACGAGGTGGCGTAGGGCTCGCGCCGCGGTTCGTACCCCCGGATGCCGCCCCCGTCCACCTCCTCGATCCCCCTCCGGCATCCGTCTACGCTGCGCGCAGACCGATGACCACCCCGCCACGAGCGGGCGAACGGGAAGAGGCACGACCATGAGCGATCGCATCCCCGCAGACGACCGGCGCATCCCGGAGCAGCAGCGGCCGGTCGGAGATGAGCGGACCGTGGGAGACGGGCGGACCGTCGACGACCGGCGCCCCGTCACCGAGACCCGCCCCGTCGACCAGACCCGCCCCGTCGACCAGACCCGTCCCGTCACCGAGACCCGTCCTGTCACCGAGACGCCCCGCACAGTCGGCGACCGCCCTGTCGCCGCCGACGACGCCACCACCGTCGCCCCCGTCACCTCCGGCCGCGCGCTCCGCGAGGACGTCGTCGCGCGCGAGCGGAGCGAGTTCGGCGGCATGAAGTTCGGCTCGGCCTTCTTCGGCTGGCTGACCGCGACCGGCATGGCCGTGGTCCTCACCGCCATCGTCGCCGCCGCGGGCGCCGCCGTCGGGCTCGGCGCCACCGGCAGCACCGACGAGGCGGTGAGCGAGGCGAACCGCAACGCCTCCACCATCGGGTTCGTCGGCGCCATCGCGGTGATCGTGATCCTGTTCGTGGCGTACTTCTGCGGCGGCTACGTCGCCGGCCGGATGGCGCGGTTCGACGGCGCGAAGCAGGGCCTCGCCGTGTGGCTCTGGGCCGTCATCATCGCGGTCGTCGTCGCCGTGCTGAGCCTCGTGCTCGGCAGCCAGTACGACATCCTCGGCAACCTGAACAGCTTCCCGCGCATCCCGCTCGCCGAGGGCGACGTGACGCTCACCGGCATCATCACGGCCGTCGCGGTCGCCATCGTGAGCCTCGTTGGCGCCATCCTCGGCGGGCTCGCGGGCATGCGCTTCCACCGCCGCGTCGACCGCGCCGGCCTCGAGGGCGTCGCGGTCGCGCCCGATCGGCGCACGACCTCCGGCGCCTGACCACCCGACCGCCTGACCTAGGACACATGACCTCCTGGGTATGACCACCCGGACGTCCGCCCCTTGGACGCTCCTCGGCGTCCCGTCGAGCGCGGGCGGGCACACGCCCGGCATGGACCTCGCGCCCGCCGCCATCCGCGCCGCGGGCCTCGCCGACCGGCTGCGCGAGCGCGGGCACACCGTGTCCGACGCCGGCGACGTGCCCGGCTTCCGCCGCCGCCCCGACCCGGACCACCTCGACCGGCAGAACATCGCCGAGGCGGCGCGGGTCGCCGGCGATGTGGCGGAGGCGGTGGCCAACCTCCTCGCCACCGGTGCCCTCCCGCTCGTGATCGGCGGCGACTGCACGATCACGGTCGGCGTCGTCGCCGGGTTCCGCCGAGCCGGCCTCCCCGCGGCGCTGCTGTACGTGGACGGCGGCCCCGACCTCCACACGCCCGGCACGGTCGACTACGGCAACATGGATGCCATGGGCGTCGCCCACATGCTGGCCCTGCCCGAGAGCGACCCGGTGCTGGCGGGCGTCGGAGGCGCCCCTCCCCTCCTCCGCTCGGCCGAGGTCGTGTCGTTCGGCGACGCCCTGCCCGACGAGGGCGACGATCTCGAACGCGGAAGGCTCTCCGACCTGGGCATCCCGCGGTTCTCCGCCGCGCGGATCCACGACGACCCGGAAGCCGCCGCCCGCTCCGCGCTGGCCGCCATCGAGTCCGCCGGCGACCGCTTCGTCGTCCACTTCGACGTGGACGTGCTCGGCCACGCGCACCTCCCGCTCGCCAACATGCCCAACCCCGACGCCCCGCCCTGGGGCCTGGCGATCCCGGAGGTCGAGGTCGCGCTCCGCACGTTCGCTGCGAGCGACCGCTTCGCCGGCATCGTCCTCACGGAGGTCAACCCGGGCAACGCACCGGACGCCTCCACCCTCCGCGCCTACGTCGACCTCGTCGTCGCCGGGATCGGCTGAGCACCGGGGCCGTCCCCGCGCCGGCGCGCAGGCCCACCGTAGCCACCCGGTGGCAGGCGGCGGTACCATCCGGTCGACGGACCGGGATGCGACATGCCCACTTCACCATCGCCAGAGGTCCGGCGTCGTGACACCGGACGCACAGCAGCGACACCCATCGCTCGGCTGGTGGGGAGGGCCATGCTCGCAGCGGCAGCGGCCGCCGGGACGGCGGGACTGCTCGCCGCCTGCACCCTCGGAACCCCCGCGCCCGACGGCACGACGGCGCCCACCGGCACACCGCTCCGGCTCGCCGTGATCGGCGACGACCTGCCGTACAACGCGCCCGAGCTGTGCGACCGGTGCACCGGCTTCGCCGACCTGTACGCGCAGAGCATCACCGACGTGACCGGCCGCCCGGTCCTGGTCGAGAACTACTCCGAGAAGGCGGGCGCGTCGGCGACCGGGATGGCGTCGGTGCTCGGCTTCGCCCCGGCCGGGCTCACCGACGCGATCGAGAAGGCCGACGTGCTCCTGGTCTCGCTGGGAGACCAGGAGCTGCCTCCCTTCTACACGGAGATGGACGGCTGCCCTCCGCCGGCCGACACCTTCACCACCCCCCAGGAGGCGGTCGCCATCGCGGCGGCGACCGCCCGCACATGCGTCGACGCGCAGCTCGCCCGGAGCCGCACGGGCCTGGCCTCGGTGCTGCGGCAGGTGCGGGACCTCAACCCCGACGCCGCCCTCGGAGTGCTCACCCACTACAACATCGCGATCGGCTACCCCGCGGTGGAGGAGGCCGACGCCGCCACGGCCGCAGCCGCGCTGGACGTCGTCGGCTACGCGGTCTCGTCCTGGAACGCCGCCACCTGCGAGGAGGCGGCCGCCGTGGGCGCGACGTGCGTGGATCTCGTCCCGTCGTTCAACGGGCCCGACGGCACCGGCGACGCGGCGCTGCTGGCCGACGACCACCTCCACCCGAACCAGGACGGCCACAGCGAGATCGCCGCGCTCCTGGCGTCGAGCGGGCTGCTGGCGCTGGACGGGAAGTGACGCGGCACGCCGCCGTCAGGAATGACCGCGGGCATCGGGCGCGGGCCGGAACCGTCCCTCCGCCACCCGCTCGCCGTCCGCCAGCTGCCGGAGCGCCGCGCGCCCCGCGAGCGTGATCCCCGCGATCATCAGGGCCGCCGCGACGAGCACCACCAGCCAGTAGAGGCCGTTGGCCGCCATGGCGCCGAGCCGGGGATCGCCGGAGATGGTGGAGGCGTCGAGCCACGTCGCGGGCTCCGGCACGATCGCCGGGCACAGCAGGACCCCCGCGAGACAGGCGGCGTACCCGGCGGCGACCAGCACGAGCACCGCCGCGGACAGCCGTCGTACGGCCGCAGCCTCCCCCTCCATCGCGCCTCCCCCGTGCGTGTGGTCCTGCGTCGGTCCTGCGTTCGGTCGGAACCCTACCAAGCACCCCTGCACGCAAGCCGACCCGCAGCCCACCCGCAGCCCACCCGCCGCCCACTCCGCGGAGTACCATGCCGCGCGGGAGGGATGACGATGACGACACTCCAGGGACGCGAGGGCAGTGCGCTGCTCGTGATCGATGTGCAGAACGGCGTGATCGGCGGGGCGCACCGAAAGGACGAGGTGGTCGCGACGATCCGGGGGCTGGTGGACCGCGCCCGCGCGGAGGGCACCCCTGTGGTGTGGATCCAGCACTCCGACGACGAGCTGGCCCGCGGCAGCGACGAATGGCGGATCGTCGACGAGCTGTCCCCCGCCGCCGGCGAGCCCGTCGTCCACAAGCACTACGCCGACGCCTTCGAGGAGTCCTCCCTCGAGGAGGTGCTCGAGGGCGGACGGGTCGGCCGCATCGTGGTGGCGGGGTCGCAGACCGACGAGTGCATCCGCTCCACCCTGCACGGCGGGCTGGTCCGCGGCTACGATGTGACCCTCGTGGGCGACGCGCACACCACAGAGGACCTCAGCGACTGGGGTGCCCCGACGCCCGACCTCGTCATCGCGCACACGAACCTCTACTGGTCGAACCACCGCGCGCCGGGCCGCACCGCCGAGGTGGCCGACGCGGCGGAGGTCGTGCTCGGCTGACCCGCGGAGGCTGACCCGCGGAGGCGGACCCGGCAGCGCGTCCGGCGTCCAGCCGCGCCCGATACGCTCTGAGCATGGCCCACGACCTCGCGAACCTGCTCGGCGACGTCGGCCCCCTCGTCTTCTACCTCGCGGTCTGGGGGCTGGTGTTCGCGGGCACCGCGCTGTTCGTGGGGGTGTTCATCCCGTTCATCACCGGCGACTCCCTGCTGTTCGGCGCCGGACTGCTGACGGGCACCAACCCGAAGCTGTCGATCTGGGTGCTCGCGATCGGCGTCGGCATCGCGGCCGTGCTCGGCGACCAGGTCGGGTTCTGGCTCGGCCGCCGGCTGGGCCGGCCCTACCTGACGCGCCGCGGCGGCCGGTGGGTGCAGGCCGGCGTCCGCCGCGCCGAGCGCTTCTACGAGCTGTTCGGCTGGTGGTCCGTCGTGATCAGCCGCTACATCCCGTGGGGCCGCGTCTTCATCCCTCCCATCGCCGGCATCAGCGCGATGAAGTACTGGAGGTTCTTCACGGCCAACGTCGTCGGCGCGCTGAGCTGGGGCGTGCTGATCACCGTGATCGGCTACTTCGCCGCGGTCGACCCGAGCGTGCGACCGGTGGCCTACATCGTCGCCGGTGTCGTCATCCTGGCGTCGATCGTCGCGGGCGTGCGCGCCTGGGTGCTGGACCGGCGCTCGCGGCGGACCGCGGGCGAGGAGGCGGGGCGCCCCCGCTAGGCTGGAGCGGCAGCGAGCGAAGGAGCGTGCATGGCCGACGGCGTCCTGGCGGGGATCCGCGTCGCCGACTTCTCGCGGGTGCTCGCCGGCCCGTACTGCACCATGATGCTCGCCGACTTCGGCGCCGACGTCGTGAAGATCGAGAGCCCCGGCGGTGACGACACCCGTTCGTGGCGGCCACCGGTGGACGAGGCGGGCGAGTCGACCTACTTCGCCGCGGTCAACCGCAACAAGCGGTCGATCGTCTGCGACCTGACGACGGCAGACGGTCTCGCTGCCGCCCGCGGGCTGGCGGAGTCGGCCGATGTCGTGGTCGAGAACTTCCGTCCGGGAGTGATGGAGCGGTTCGGACTGGACGAGACGGCCCTGCGCGCCGCGAACCCCGGTGTCGTCTTCTGCTCCATCACCGGCTTCGGGCGCGGCGCCGGAGCCGAGCTCCCCGGCTACGACCTCCTGGTGCAGGCCGTCGGCGGCCTCATGAGCATCACCGGGGCGGCGGACGGCGAGCCGAGCAAGGTCGGTGTCGCGCTGGTCGACGTCCTGACCGGCCTCAACGCCTTCTCGGGGATCCTGCTGGCCCTGCGCGAGCGCGACCGCACCGGCGTCGGCTCCCGCGTCGACGTCGACCTGCTCGGCTCGCTGCTCGCCGCCCTCACCAACCAGGCGTCGAGCACATTGGCGACGGGAACCTCCCCCGGCCGCCTGGGGAACGCCCACCCCAGCATCGCGCCGTACGAGCTGTTCGCCGCCGCCGACCGGGAGCTCGTCGTGGCCGTCGGGAACGACCGCCAGTTCGCCGCCTTCGCGGGGGTGCTCGGTCTGCCCGCGCTCACCTCCGACGCGCGCTTCGCGACCAACGAGGCGCGGGTGCGGGATCGGGAGGCGTTGCGCGCCCTCGTCGCGCCCGTCCTGGCGGCGCGTCCGGCCGCCGAGTGGGTCGCCCTGCTCTCGGCGGCGCGCGTCCCGGCCGGGCTCGTGAACAGCGTCGCGGAGGCGTTCGCCTTCGCCGCCGCACTCGGCCAGGAGGCCGCCGTCACGACCACAGACCCGGAGACAGGCCGCACCTCCCGCCAGCCCGCCACGCCCATCCACCTCGACACCTCCCCCGCGCTGCACCGCACGCCCGCCCCGCTCCTCGGTGCGCACGAGGCACGGTGGAGGGATGCGGGCCGCCTTGCCCACCACAGCAGCGACGACCACCACCCCGCCCGGAAGGACCACCCGTGACCACCACCCTCGATGAGGCGTTCAGCATCGACCACCTGCTCAGCGACGAGGAGCGCGGGTGGCGCGACCGCGCGCGTGCCTACGCGGCCGAACGCATCCGCCCGGTCATCGAGCAGGACTTCGAGGACAAGCACTTCCGCCGCGAGCTCGTCGCCGAGCTGGGCGCACTGGGTGTCCTCGGCATGCACCTCGACGACGAGGGCTGCGCCGGCGCGGGCGCGGTGAGCTACGGCCTGGTCTGTCACGAGCTGGAGGCCGCCGACAGCGGCTGGCGCACCTTCGTCTCGGTGCAGGGCTCGCTCGCCATGAGCGCCATCTCGAAGTTCGGCTCCCCCGAGCAGAAGGCGGAGTGGCTGCCGCCGATGGCGCGGGGCGAGCGCATCGGCTGCTTCGCCCTCACCGAGCCCGAGGGCGGCAGCGACCCCGCCGCCATGCGCACCAGCGCCCGCCGCGACGGAGGCGATTGGGTGCTCACCGGCACCAAGCGCTGGATCGGCCTGGCCGCCCTCGCGGATGTCGCCGTGGTCTGGGCGGCGACCGACGAGGGCGTGCGCGGTTTTCTGGTGCCGACCTCCACCCCCGGCTTCTCGGCGACCGCGATCGACGGCAAGCTCTCGATGCGCGCCTCCGTGCAGTGCGACGTGGTGCTCGACGAGGTGCGCGTGCCGGCCGACGCGATGCTGCCCGGCGCGCGCGGCCTCTCCGGCCCCTTCTCGTGCCTGAACGAGGCCCGCTACGGCATCGTCTGGGGCGCGATGGGCGCCGCCCGCGACTGCCTCGAGGTCGCCATCGAGCGCGCCACGACCCGCGAGGTCTTCGGCCGCCCGATCGGCGCGCGGCAGCTCGTGCAGGAGAAGCTCGCGAACATGCTGGTGGAGTACGAGAAGGGCGTCCTCCTCGCCCTCCACCTCGGCCGCCTCAAGGAGGCGGGCCGCCTCACCCCGACCCAGATCAGCGTGGGCAAGCTCAACAGCGTCCGGGAGGCGCTCACCATCGCGAGCGAGGCGCGATCGATCCTCGGCGGCGACGGCATCACCAACGCGTTCCCGGTGATGCGGCACCTGGCCAACCTGGAGTCGGTGCGCACCTACGAGGGCACGGACGAGATCCACACGCTCGTGCTCGGGCGTGCGCTGACGGGGATCGCGGCGTTCGCATGACCCGCGACAGGCGGACGACGGCCGCGACAGTCCTCGCAGTGGTCGCGCTCGTCGGTGCGACGGCGCTGGTGGGCTACGACGTGTCGCTGGCGACCCGGTCGACGGGATGGACGGAACTGGGCGTGCTGGCCACGCACCTGCTCTTCGGGTGGATCCCGGCGGTCGTCGCGCTGATCGGGGTGGCGCTGCGGCGGTCGCGACTGACCGTCGTGGCGCTGATCGTGGCCGTGGCGGCGCTCGTCGTTCCGCCGGTGGTGGCTCTGATGGTCTGAGTCGGCATGACGTCGCGGGCTACCCGCTGACGGAGCGGCGCATCTCCACCCGCCTCCCGCTCGGCAGCGCCAGCAGCGCACCCCACACGACGAACAGCACGCCCCACACCGGATGCGGCATCGCACCCGCGCGGTCCGGGTAGGCGAGCGTCGCCCACGCCACCGCGACCGCGGTGAGGCCGAACGACCAGCGCCAGAGAACCAGTTGCCGCACCGCACCGGTCAGCAGCGCCGATCCGACCGCCAGGACCACTCCGAGCGCCAGCTGCACCGGCCAGTGGTCGATCCCCACGGTGTCGTCGCCGGAGCCGGGCGGCGCGATCAATGCGGCGATCTCCGTGTTCACGACGTAGCCGGCCCACAACGGCACCCCCAGCGCCGCCACGATCGCGGGCGGCGACGGCCTCCACCGCCACGCGGGCACGGAGGGCCGGACGTACGGTCGCAGGAGCACCGCCAGCAGTGCGGTGACCGCGCCGAGCGGCACCGCGAGCCCGAGCGGCCGCGCGTCGAGCAGCAGCGCAGAGCCGACCAGCAGGCCGAGGGTCGCCAGGCCGAGCAGCCCGAGTCCCGGCGCGGGCCGCCGCGGCACGGCGCCGACCCAGCCGAAGCCCGCCGCGACGACGAAGGTGAGGAGGCTCCCCCAGCTCGCCGCCAGCGACATCGCCCACGCATACCGCGGGTCCGAGAGGCCGAGCGTCGTCGCCAGGTCGACCAGCCCGAACAGCGGCACCGCCGCGACAAGCGCGGCGATCCAGGCGAGCAGACGCACGGCGCCGACGCGCGAGCGGAGCTCCTCCGTCTGCGGCCACTCCGGCTGCCGCGACTCCCCCGACGCCATGCCGGGAGTGTAGTGCCCGCAACGGCGCCCGGTGGATACCGCGCGCGCACTCGGACACCACCACACCCGACTCGTGCGCCGTTGCCTTGACGTGCGTGAAGCTCCGCGGATCGGTGTTCGCCCTCCGGCGACGTCGAGCTCGCGCTACTTCTTGAGCCTCACGGTGACGGGAGCATTCAGAGCGGCCCGCGTCTTCCTGCCCTGATCCACGACCGTCCCGATCATCGCACCCTGCATGGTGGCGTTGATGACGCCGTTGAGCTGCGCGACCCGGGTGGCGCGATGCTGCTCCCCCAGCTGAGCTGCGGCCATGTCGCGCATGTACTGCCGATGCTGGTCCTCCACGAAAGCGTTCAGAGTCTCCGAGAGGGTGCTCGCGCGGCCATCATGCACGCCCAGTTCTTCTTATAGGCGGCGTAGAGGTGTGCGTACCGCCTGTACCCGGTCGCCTTCTGATCCTGCAGACCCTCGAAGCGCTGCAGAAGGTGAAACAGACCTCCAAGCTTCTTGGCAGGGGCCACATCTCTCTATCCCGGTTCGCCTCCCGCGTCACCGTCGACGTTGCAGCAGCCGCTCTGACGGCGGAACATCGAGCATTCGAGGACCTGCTTGAGGGCAACAAAAAAGCCCCGGAAAAACCGGGGCTCTTGAGCTGGGGTACCTGGACTCGAACCAAGAACAACTGAACCAGAATCAGCCGTGTTGCCAATTACACCATACCCCAAGGGCTTCGGGCCAAGGCCCGGGCACGAGAAACAACTCTATCCTACGCGGACGCAGGACTACAAAACGGCGGTCTCGTCCAGGGCCAGACCGATCAGGTCGCGGTTGACGGCGGCCGCCACCACCGCTCCCGAGCCGGCCGCGACGACGAGCTGCTGCGGGCCGGGAGCCGTCGTCTCGCCCGCGGCGTACACGCCCGGCAGCGACGTGCGGCCGTGGCGGTCGGTGACCAGGTAGCCCTCGGCGTCCGCCTCCAGGTCGAGGGAGGCTGCGAAGGAGAGGGAGGGCGTCCACACCGGGCGCAGGAAGCCTCCCGCACGCGGTACCACCGTGCCGTCGACGAGCCGGATGCCGGTCATCACGCCCTTCTCGCCCTCGACGTCGTCGATGGGTCGCCGCTCCACGCGCACGCCGAGCCGCGCAAGGGCGCGCTCCTCGTCCTCGGCGACGGGCGCCACGCCGTTCGTGAAGACGATCAGGTCGTCGGTCCACTGCGTCAGCAGCAGCGCGCGCTCGGCCAGGTCGGACGTCTCGCCGATCAGGGCGAGCGGCTCCCCCGC
Source organism: Leifsonia williamsii (assembly GCF_030433685.1). Classification (NCBI taxonomy): domain Bacteria; kingdom Bacillati; phylum Actinomycetota; class Actinomycetes; order Micrococcales; family Microbacteriaceae; genus Leifsonia; species Leifsonia williamsii. The sequence continues at coordinate 2,284,948 of NZ_JAROCF010000001.1, read as the reverse complement.
CTTCTCGTAGCCGTCGCACTCGACGCAGCTGTGCAGCTGGGTGCCGTAGTAGGCGCGGAGGCTCGGGATGGCCGGCATGGCCTCCGCCACCCCGGTCGCGACCACGACGGCGTCCGTGAGCACGTCGACGTCGGCGCCGCCGCGCACGCCGCGGCCGGTGACCGCGAATCCGTCCGCCTCGACCGTCACCGAGCCGACCTGCGCGAAGACGACGGACGCGTTCTCGTAGGCGGCGACCTCCTCGCGGCCCAGGCGGCGCAGCTCCAGCGGTGGGATGCCGTCGCGGGTGAGGAAGCCGTGCGCCATCAGAGTCGCCGCGTGGCGCGGCCGGTTGCCGTCGACCAGCAGCACCCTGCGGCGCGCCCTGGCGAGGTTCAGCGCCGCGGACAGCCCCGCCGGCCCGCCGCCGATGACGACGACCTCGTACCGCTCGCGCGCGGACGACGACGACATGCCGCTACGCCAGCGCCGCCGACAGGCGGTCGAGGCGGGCGATGGTCTCGGCCTTGCCGAGGATCTCCATCGACTCGAACAGCGGCGGCGACACCCGGCGGCCCGAGACGGCGACGCGCAGCGGGCCGAAGGCGACGCGCGGCTTCAGGCCCAGCGCCTCCACCAGGGCGTCGCGCAGCGCGGACTCGATGTCGTCGTGCGTCCACTCCGCCTCCGGCACCAGCTCGAGGGCGTTGAGGGAGGCGGCGAGCACCTCGCCGGCGTTCGCGGGCAGGGAGGCGCGGGCATCCTCCTCCACGACGAGCGCATCGGCCGTGGTGAACAGGAAGCCGAGCATCCCCGGAGTCTCCCCCAGCAGCTGCACGCGCTCCTGGACGAGCGGCGCCGCGGCGGCGAGGATCTCGCGCTGCGAGGCCGTCAGCGGCTCGCTGACGACGCCGGCGGCGACGAGGTACGGGATGGTCCGCTCGGCGAAGTCCGCGACCTCCAGCAGCCGGATGTGGTCGCCGTTGATCGACTCGGCCTTCTTCTGGTCGAACCGGGCCGGGTTCGGGTTCACGTCGGCGACGTCGAAGGCGGCGACCAGCTCGTCGATCGAGAACACGTCGCGGTCGTGGCTGAGCGACCAGCCCAGGAGCGCCAGGTAGTTGACCAGGCCCTCCGGGATGAAGCCCCGGTCGCGATGGTGGAACAGGTTCGACTCGGGGTCGCGCTTGGACAGCTTCTTGTTGCCCTCGCCCATGACGTACGGGAGGTGGCCGAAGCGCGGCACGAAGGTGGTGATCCCGGCGTCGATGAGCGCGTGGTAGAGCGCGATCTGCCGCGGGGTGGACGAGAGGAGGTCCTCGCCGCGCAGCACGTGCGTCACGCCCATGAGGGCGTCGTCGACCGGGTTCACGAACGGGTACAGCGGGTGCCCGTTCGGCCGAACGACGACGAAGTCGCTGAACGAACCCGCCGGGAAGGTGATCTCGCCGCGCACCAGGTCGTCGAAGCTGAGGTCGTCGTCGGGCACGCGGAGGCGCAGCGCGGGCTGCCGGCCCTCGGCGCGGTAGGCGGCCTTCTGCTCCTCGGTGAGGTCGCGCTCGAAGTTGTCGTAGCCGAGCTTGGGGTCGCGGCCGAGCGAGACGTTGCGCGCCTCGATCTCCTCGCCGGTGGCGAAGCTCTCGTAGATGTGGCCGGAGGCCTTCAGCTTCTCGATGATGTCGGTGTAGATCTCGTAGCGCTGCGACTGCCGGTACGGGCCGTGCGGGCCTCCGACGTTCACGCCCTCGTCCCAGTCGAGCTTCAGCCAGGTGAGCGCGTCGATGATCTGGGCGTAGCTCTCCTCGCTGTCGCGGGCCGCATCGGTGTCCTCGATGCGGAAGATGAGCTTGCCGCCGGTGTGCCGGGCGTACGCCCAGTTGAACAGGGCCGTGCGGATCAGCCCGACGTGCGGGGTGCCGGTGGGCGACGGGCAGAACCGGACGCGCACATCGGCGCCGGTCGCGGTCGAGAAGGGGTGCGAAGCGATGTCAGACATACCGCTTCGATCCTATCGGGCGGCGTCCGCCCGCGCCCGCGTGACTTCGCCGCCCGCTCTGATCCGCCGCCCGCGCTACTTCGCCGCCCGCACCGGGTTCACCAGCGAGCCGACGCCGTCGACCTCCACCTCCACGGTGTCGCCGGCGACGATCGGCCCGACTCCCGCCGGCGTACCCGTGAGGATGACGTCGCCCGGCAGCAGCGTGAAGACGCTGGAGGCGTACTCGATGATCGAGGGGATGGAGTGCACCATGTCGCTGAGCGGCGCCTCCTGCTTGAGCTCGCCGTTGACGCGGGTGCGCAGCACGGCCGCCGGGTCGAGCTCGGTCTCGATGACGGGGCCGAGCGGGCAGAAGGTGTCGAAGCCCTTGGCGCGCGTCCACTGGCCGTCGGTGCGCTGGAGGTCGCGCGCGGTGACGTCGTTGGCCACGGTGTACCCGAAGATGTGCTCTGCGGCCTTCTCGGCCGTCACGTGGCGGGCGATCTTGCCGATGACGACGGCCAGCTCGCCCTCGTAATCCACCTGCTGCGACTGCGGCGGCAGGAGGATCGGGTCGCCCAGGCCGATGACCGCGGTGTTCGGCTTGAGGAACAGCAGCGGCTCCTCCGGCGCCTCCCCGCCCATCTCGGCGGCGTGGTCGCGGTAGTTCTTGCCCACCGCGACGACCTTCGACCGTGGGATCACCGGCGCGAGCAGCGAGCCCACCTTGCCGAGCGGCACCCGCTCCCCCGTCGTGTCGAACCCGGTGAACAGCGGGTCGCCGGCGAGGACGACGAGCGCGTCCTCGTCGACGATGCCGTAGTCGATGGAGCCGTCGTGGCTGAAGCGTGCGATCTTCACGCGTTCGAGCCTAGTCCGGGAGCGGGCGGCAGCGCGTGCGGGCGCCCGGGCTGGTCAGCGCCCGGCTGGTCAGCGCAAGGGCTGGTCAGCGCCCGGCCGGTCAGCGCGAGGGCTGATCAGCGCCCGGCCGCGTCGTCCAGCGCGGCCACGATCCGTTCGACGCCCGGCAGCGCCAGCCCGCGCCGCTCCCCCACCCGCAGCAGCGCCCCACCCAGGGCGTCGAGCTCGCTGGGCGCGCCGGCGGCGAGATCCTCCTGCAGGGAGGTGCGCATCCCGCCCGGCACGCTGTGCAGCGCCCGCACCAGGTCGAGCTCGGAGGCCGGCACGCCCTCGGCCGCCGAGCAGGCGACGATCTCGGCGACCACGGCCTCCGTCAGCTCGGGGTCCTCGCTGAGCGCGGGCCCCGCCGGCTGCCGCCAGTAGGAGGTGAGGAGGGCGAGCGCCGCGAGCAGGCGGAACTTGCCCCAGAGCACCTCGGCCTCCGTTCCGCGCACGCGGACGCGGGGGCCGGCCTCCTGCAGCGCCCGCACGATCGCGGAGTCCGCCGCAACCTCGGGCGCCTCGATGTTCACGAACGGGCTGCGGTGGTCGATCACCGCAGGCGACAAGCGCAGCGCCGACACCGCGACCGAGGCGCCGACGACGGGCACGCCGGGCAGCGCCTCCCGCAGCAGCGGCATGTGCTCGACGCCGTTGAGGAACGAGACGACCTCGGCGGGCCGGGCCTGCGCGATGCCGGGGAGCACGTCCTCCAGCCCGTACGCCTTGGTCGCGACGATCACGTGCGCGCCCTCCGGCACGACGGTGTCGGCCGCCACCCGACGGAGGCCGCCGCCGAACTGCGCGCTGCGCACCTCGATCCCGTACTCGCGGATCGCCTCGACCGTCGCCGAACGTCCGACTGCCACGACCTCGTGCCCTGCTCGGTCGAGCAGCCACGCGAGCAGCCCGCCCACTGCCCCGGGCCCCACGACCGCGAACGTGCCGAGGGGCGCCGATGTGCCGGATTCAGTCTCTGATTCCGACACTTCGACGCCCTTCGGTGGATGGAAACGGTGACGCGGATGCGGTGACGCGCTCAGGCGTCGAGGCGGTACATCCAGTTGTGACGGTCGCGCACGCGGCCGTACTGGATGCCGGTCAGCTCCTCGCGCAGCGACATCGTCAGCTCCCCGGGAGGCGCGGTGATGTCGCCGACGGTGAAGGTGTCGGACTTCAGCTCGCCGATGGGCGTGATGACCGCGGCGGTGCCGCAAGCGAACACCTCGACGATGTCGCCCGACTCGACGCCGTCGCGCCACTCGTCGATGGTCACGCGGCGGCGCTCGACCGTGTGGCCGCGGTCGCGCGCCAGCTGCAGCACCGAGTCGAGGGTGATGCCCTCGAGGATGCTCGGCGAGTCAGGGGTGACCAGGGTGCCGTCCTTGTAGACGAGCACGACGTTCATGCCCCCGAGCTCCTCGAGGTACTTGCCCTCGACCGAGTCGAGGAACAGCACCTGCGCGCAGCCGTGCTCGTAAGCCTCCGCCTGCGGAAGGAGGCTGGAGGCGTAGTTGCCGCCCGTCTTCGCCGCTCCGGTGCCGCCCTGGCCGGCGCGCGACCAGTGGTCGGAGAGCCAGATGGAGACGGGGGCCACCCCGCTCGGGAAGTACGCGCCCGCCGGGCTCGCGATCAGGTAGTACGCGACCTTGTTGGCCGGGCGCACGCCGAGGAACGCCTCCTTGGCGAACATGAAGGGCCGGAGGTAGAGGCTGGTCTCGGGCGCCGACGGCACCCAGTCGCCGTCCACCGCGACGAGCTGCTTGAGCGAGTCGAGGAAGTGCTCGACCGGGAGCTCCGGCAGGGCGAGACGATAGGCCGAGCGCTGCATGCGGGCCGCGTTCGCCTCCGGACGGAAGGTCCAGATCGAGCCGTCCTCGTGGCGGTACGCCTTGAGGCCCTCGAAGATCTCCTGCGCGTAGTGCAGCACGGCGGCGGCCGGGTCGAGCTGGATGGGGCCGTACGGCGAGACGCGCGGCCGGTGCCAGCCTCCCTTCGCCGACCAGCACAGGTCGACCATGTGGTCGGTGAAGTGGTTGCCGAACCCGGGGTCGGCCAGGATCGCCGCCCGCTCGGCGGCGTCGCGCGCCGCCTCGTTGCGGCTGACGTTCCAGAGCAGTCCGCTGGTCTCGGTCGGGCCGCTGGTGAGGTTGATGCTGGTGGAGGCGTTCATGGGTGTCCTTCGACGAGACGGTCTACTGATTCTGCGCCACCCGGGCGGCGATCGCGTCGCCGATCTCGGCGGTCGTGCGCGTCGCGCCCGTACGGGCGGCCAGGTCGGCGGTCACCGCGGACTCGACCCGCTCGGCGAGCTCCCGGGCGCCGAGGTGGCGGAGCAGGAGCGCGACGGACAGGATCGCGGCGGTGGGGTCGGCCTTCTGCTGGCCGGCGATGTCGGGGGCCGATCCGTGAACCGGCTCGAACATGCTGGGGAACTCGCCCGAGGGGTTGATGTTGCCCGAAGCGGCCAGTCCGATGCCGCCGCTGATCGCGGCCGCGAGGTCGGTGAGGATGTCGCCGAAGAGGTTGTCCGTGACGATCACATCAAATCTAGCAGGGTCGGTGACGAGGAAGATCGTCGCCGCGTCGACGTGGAGGTAGTCGACCGCCACCTCCGGGTGCTCGGCGGCGACCGCGTCCACGATCCGCTTCCAGAGCCCGCCGGCGAAGGTCAGCACGTTGGTCTTGTGCACGAGCGTGAGCCTCTTGCGGCGCTGCTCGGCCTGCTCGAACGCGTACCGCACCACCCGCTCCACCCCGTAGGCGGTGTTGACCGAGACCTCGTTGGCGATCTCGTGCGGGGTGCCCTGGCGGATGGCGCCGCCGTTGCCGACGTACGGGCCCTCCGTGCCCTCGCGCACGACGACGAAGTCGACCTCTCCGGGGTTCGCGAGCGGGCTCGCGATGCCGGGGAACAGCGTCGTGGGGCGGAGGTTCACGTAGTGGTCGAGCGAGAACCGCAGCTTCAGCAGCAGCCCGCGCTCGATGTTCGCCCCGACCAGCCGCGGATCTCCGGGGACGCCGCCGACCGCGCCGAGCAGGATGGCGTCGTGCCCCTTGATGGCGTCGAGGTCGTCGTCGGTCAGCACGTCGCCGGTCGCCAGGTAGCGGTCGGCGCCGAGCGAGAAGTGCGTCGGCGCGAACGCCAGGCCGCTGTCGCGCGTGACCGCCTCCAGCACCTTGACCGCTTCGGCGATGACCTCGGGGCCGATGCCATCGCCGGGGATGACGGCGAGTCGGACGGTCTGCGCGTTCTGAGGCATGGCACTCCTGGTCGGTGGATCGGCTGTCCTGCCACCCTATCGCCGCCGCCAGGCCCTCAGGAGGCGCGGTCCGGCGATCTGTGGACTCCTGCGCACAGCCGGCGCCCTGTGCACACAAACCGGTGCCACGAAAGGGAGGAGCCCGGCGGCACACACCCGCCGAGCTCCTCCGTTCCCTGCGACACGCCGCTCGCCGCTACCCGAGCGCCTCCCTTTCCGCGCCGCGGGTCAGGCGCGGATGCGCCGCAGCGCGACCAGCGCCAGCACCCCGGCCGCCCCCACGAGCGCGATCCCGATCGCAGCGGTCACCCCGACGCCGCTGTCGAACGCGGCCCTCGCCGAGGCGAGCAGCTCATCGGCGAGGTTCGGCGGGAGGCTTCCCGCGACCGTCGTCGCACCGCCGAGCGTCTCGCGGGCCGCATGGGCCTGCGCGGCTGTCAGCCCCTCCGGCACCACGATCGACGCGCGGTAGGAGGCGGTGATGATCGTGCCGAGCGTCGCCGTCCCGAGCACGGCGCCGAGCTCGTACGCCGTCTCCGAGACCGCGGAGGCCGCTCCCGCCTTGGCAGCGGGGGCCGTGGCGAGCACGAGTTCGTTCGAGACCGTCTCCGCCGCGCCGATGCCGGCGCCGAGCAGCACGAACGCGGCGAGCAGGAGGCCCCACGACACCGCTCCCCCGGTCAGCGCGATCAGCAGGTAGCCGAGCGCCGACAGCGTCAGGCCGCTCGCGATCACGATGCCGGGCCGGACCCGGCGCGCGATCGGCACGACCACCAGCCCGGCGACGATCATCGTCACCAGCCCCGGCAGCAGCACGAGTCCCGACTGCAGCGGCGTCAGGCCGATGACGAGCTGGAGGTGCTGCGACACGAAGAACAGGAAGCCGACCAGCGAGACGACACTCAGCAGGTTGATGATCACGGCGCCGCTGAACGCGGGCACGCGGAAGAGCCGCACATCCAGCATCGGCACCGGTCGCCGCAACTGGCGCCGCACGAACAGCACGCCAGCGACGACGCCGACGACGATCGCCACCACCGCGAGTGCGGAGACGCCGTCGACCGCGAGCGACTTGATGCCGTAGACGATGGGCGCCATCGTCACGAGCGACAACAGGATGCTGATCGGGTCGACCGGGCCCGGGTGCGGGTCGCGGGACTCCGCCACCAGCAGCGGCGCGAGCACGAGCAGCGGCACGAGCACCGGCACGGCGAGGAGGAACACCGACCCCCACGGGAAGTGCTCCAGGAGCACGCCGCCCACGATCGGGCCGAGGGCCGAGCCCGCCGCGAAGCCGGACGCCCAGATGGCGACGGCGAGACGGCGCTGGTCGCGGTCGAGGAAGGTGCTGCGCAGCAACGACAGCGTCGACGGCATCAGCATGGCGCCGAAGAAGCCGAGCACCGCGCGGGCGCCGATCAGCAGCTCCGCCGTCGGAGCGAAGGCGGCGGCGACGGAGACCGCGGCGAAGCCGGTGGCGCCGATCAGCAGCAGACGGCGACGGCCGATGCGGTCGCCGAGACTGCCCATGGCGACGAGGAGACCGGCGAGCACGAGCGGGTAGACGTCGACGATCCAGAGCATGCCGGTCGCGCTGGGCGCGAGCGCCTCGGAGATCGACGGGAGGGCGAAGCTGAGCACCGTGTTGTCGACCGAGACGAGCAGGGTCGGCAGCATGAGCACCGCGAGGGCCGCCCAGCCGCGTGCGCCCGCGCGGGGGCTCGTGACGGCAGGCAGGGAGGCGGTGGTGGTCATGGAGCTACTGTACCGTCTGGACGGTACAGTGGCAACCGGGCTAGCATGACGTCATGCCCGCCAGCCCCTCCTCCACGGCGCACTCCCCCGCGCAGCGCCCTGCGCGCGACCGCATCCTCGACGCGTTCGCGGAGCTGCTCGGCGAGCAGAGCGAGCGGGCGGCGACCCTCGACGCCGTTGCGGCGCGCGCCGGCGTCTCCAAGGGCGGCCTGCTCTACCACTTCGCCTCGAAGGACGCACTGGTCGACGGCCTGCTGGAGCGGCTGCGCGCGAGCGTGGCCGACGACGTCGAGCGGATGCGAACGGCCCCGGACGGGCCGGTCGACTACTTCATCCGCACCTCCATCGCGACCGCGACACCGGAGTCGCAGGAGTTCGAGCGCTCGATCGTCGCCGTGGCGCGACTCGCGCAGGGCGCCGACGAGCGTGCGCGCGACGCCCTCGCCGCCATGCAGCACGACTGGCTCGGCGTGCTGGAGGAGGCGGTCGGAGACCCGGTCGTCGCCCGCACGATCATGCTGCTCGGCGACGGGATCTACTACAACACCGCCCTCCTGCCCTCCGGCAGCGGCGTGCTCAGCGAACCGGCCGACCTGGAGCGGCTGCTGGAGCTGGTCCACCGCCTCGCAGCCCGAGACTGACCCGGCCGTTCGATTCAGTCGAGCGCGGTCAGCAGCCGACGAAGGGAACGCTCGGTCCGGTCGTCCCGCGCGGTGTCGACCGCGAGACGCAGCTCGACGGCGGCGTCGGCGGGCCGGCCCGCGAGGCGCAGGAGCTCGGCGCGTGCCGCGTGGACCTGCTGCGCCAGCGCACCCCCGCCGAGTCCGGGATCCGCGGCGAGCTCGCCGAGCGCGGCTTCCGGTCCGGCGTCGGGGCTGTGGCCGAGCGCGACGATCCGGCCGAGCCGCGCAGCCGGACTCGGCCAGAGCCGCACCAGCCCGTCGTACAGCCGCACGATCGCCGGCCAGTCCGTGGCGGCCCAGGTCGGCGCGATGGCGTGCAGTCCGGCGATCCCGGCCTGCAGGCCGAACCGGCCGTCGCCCGCCAGCCCGACCGTCGCGTAGCGCTCCCCCTCGGCGATCAGCGCGGCGTCCCAGCGCGACCGGTCCGCCTCGCGCAGCGTCGCGAAGTCGCCGTCCACCGTGAACCGGGTGGGCTGACGCGCCTCCGTCAGCAGCAGGAGCCCCAGGAGGCCGGCGCTCTCGGAACCCGGCGCCACGCGGTGGGCGTCCCGCGCCAGCTCGATGGCGTCCGCACGCAGGCGGTCGTCCGTCCGCGCGTCGTCGCCCACCGCGGTGTGCGCACAGGAGTAGAGCAGGTGGATCGTGGTGAGCGCGTCCGGCATCCGCTCGACGACCGCCCCCGGATCGTCGAGGCGGAAGCGGATGCCGGAGTCGTGGATGCGCTTCTTCGCCCGCGTCAGCCGGGCGGCCATCGTGGGTTCGGACACGAGGAAGGCGTCGGCGATCCGCCCGGTGGGAACTCCGCACACGAAGCGCAGGGCGAGCGCCACCCGCGCCGCGGGAGCGAGGTCGGGGTGGGCGACCAGGAGGATCAGCTGCAGCCGTTCGTCGCCGGTGAACACCTCGCTCCCTCCGGTCGTCTCGGCGGCGCGCGCCGCAGCATGACGGACGTCGGCGTCTCGGGCCGCCTCTGCGGCCAAGGCGGGCGCCGCGCGCACGGCCGTCCGCTCTCGCCGGAGCGCATCCAGCGCGACCCGCCGCGCCACCGTCGTGATCCAGGCGGCCGGGTTGGCCGGCTCGCGGCCGCGCGCCGCTTCCGCGAGGGCGCGCGCGAACGCCTCCTGCACCGCCTCCTCGGCGAGCAGGAGGTCGCCCGTCGTCCGCGCCACCGCGCCCAGGATGCGCGGGGCGTCGTCGCGGTACGCGCGCTCGATCCGGGTGTCCGCCCTCACGCGGCTCCCGGCTGCGGCGGTGCCGGCGTCATTCGACCCGGTCGAGCACCAGTACCGGGTACAGCTCGACCCAGCCCCCCGTCGGCACGAGCGCGGCCAGCTCGCGCGCCTTCGCCGGGCTCTCGGCGGTGAAGCTGTAGAAGCCGGTGATCACCTCGCGGGTCTCTCCGAAGGGACCGTCGGTGTAGACCGGTGCGCCGTCGGCACCCGGTGCGATGCGCGTCGCGCGGTCGGCGGCCTGCAGCGCGCTGCTGGCCACGATCCGCTCTCCGGCCGCGGCCACCGCCTCCTGGAAGGCCTTGTGCCCTGCCATGCCGGCGCTCCACTCCTCGGGCGTCATGGTGTCCGGGCTCCACTCTGGCTCCCGGATCAGCAGGATGTACTCGTCGGACATCGTGTCTCCTCACGTCGTATGAACAGCGATATCCCTACGACGTCAGTCAACCGCCGGAATCGACAGCCGGCGAGAAATATCTTCCCGCCGGCCGTCCAGCTCCGGGTCGCCCCGATCAGGCTCTGCTGTTCAGGCCTCCGTGATGTCGATCTCCTGCATGAGGTCGGCGTCGATCGCGACGCGTACCTTCTCGAGCAGGCCCTCCGGCACGCGGGAGTCGACGGTCAGCACGCTGAGCGCCTTGCCGCCGGCCGAGGTGCGGGCGATCTGCATGCCCGCGATGTTGATCTGGGACTCCCCGAACTCGCGGCCGTAGACCGCGACGATGCCGGGGCGGTCGTCGTAGACCATGACGACCAGGTGCTCGGCGACCGGCACCTCCACGTCGTAGCCGTTGATGCCGACGATCTTCTCGATCTGCTTCGGGCCGGTGAGGGTGCCGGAGACCGAGATCTGCGAGCCGTCGCTCAGCGCGCCGCGCAGCGTGATCAGGTTGCGGTACTCCTCGCTCACCGAGTCGGTGATCAGGCGCACCTCGATCCCACGCTGCTCGGCGAGGAGCGGCGCGTTCACGTACGACACGGTCTCGCTGACGATGTTGGTGAAGATGCCCTTGAGCGCCGCGAGCTTGAGCACGCTGACGTCGTAGTCGACGAGCTCGCCGCGCACCTCCACGTCGACACTGGTGAGCGGGCTGTGCGCGAGGCCCGAGAACACCTGGCCGAGCTTCTCAACGAGCGGGATGCCCGGGCGCACGTACGGGTCGATGACGCCGCCGGCGACGTTGACCGCGTCCGGCACGAGCTCGCCGGAGAGCGCGAGCCGCACGGACTTCGCGACCGAGACGCCCGCCTTCTCCTGCGCCTCGTCGGTGGAGGCGCCGAGGTGCGGGGTGACGATGACGTTCTCGAGCGCGAGCAGCGGCGAGTCGACGGGAGGCTCGGTGACGAACACGTCGAGGCCGGCTCCCGCGATGCTGTGCGTCGTGAGCGCGCGGTACAGCGCGTCCTCGTCGATCAGGCCGCCGCGGGCCACGTTGACGATGAAGGCGGTGGGCTTCATCAGCGCGAGCTGGTCGTCGCTGATCATGCCGGTGGTCTCCGGCGTCTTCGGCATGTGGATGGTGATGAAGTCGGCCTGCGCCAGCAGCTCGTCGAGGGTGACGAGCTGGACGCCGAGCTGCTGCGCACGCGCCGACGTGACGTAGGGGTCGTACGCGATGACGTTCGTGCCGAAGGCCTGGAGGCGGGCGGCGATGAGCGCGCCGATGCGGCCGAGGCCGATGATGCCGATGGTCTTCTCGTAGAGCTCGACGCCGGTGTACTTCGAGCGCTTCCACTGCCCCTGGGCGAGCGCGCTGTGGGCGGCGGGGATGTGGCGGGCGAGGCTCAGGATGTGGCCGACGGTGAGCTCCGCCGCCGAGATGATGTTGGAGGTCGGGGCGTTGACGACCATGACGCCCGCGGTGGTCGCGGTCTTGATATCGACGTTGTCGAGTCCGACGCCCGCGCGGGCGACGACCTTGAGCTGCTTGGCGGCGCCGATGACCTCGGCGTCGACCTTGGTGGCGGAGCGCACCAGGATGGCGTCCGCGTCGGCGACGGCGGAGAGCAGCGCCGGCCGGTCGGTGCCGTCCACGTTCCGGATCTCGAAGTCGGGCCCGAGGGCGTCGACGGTGGCGGGCGAGAGTTCTTCGGCGATCAGGACGACCGGCTTTGTCACGTGGCAGTTCCTAACAGTGGTGCGAGGGCTGGCTTGGGAGAAGTGCGCCACGGGCGTTGGGGCGCGGTCGGGTTAACTCTAGCGGGCGGCGTATGCCGCCTTGCGCCGCGTTACGCCGCCGCTCGGCCGTGCGCGGGGCAGGATGGTACGGTGCCCGCGCTCGAGACCGTCCAGCTGACCGTCCGCATCGCGCTCGCAGCGGCCTTCGTCGCGATGGGGGTGCTGCACTTCGCGCCGGGGCCGTCGCGCGCGATGGCGGCGATGATCCCGCCCGCGTTGCGTGGGTGGAGGATGCTGTCGCCGCGGGCGCTCGTCGCGATCACGGGTGTCTGCGAGCTGGCGGGAGGCGTCGGGCTGCTGATCCCCGCCACCCGGGAGGCCGCGGCGGTGTGCCTCGCGCTGTTCCTGATCGCGGTCTTCCCGGCGAACGCGTACGCGGCCCGGTTCCCCGACCGGTTCGGGATCTTCGCGACGCCCGTCGTGCCGCGGGCTGTTCTGCAGGTGGTGCTGGTCGCGCTCTGCGTCTTCTGCGCACTGCCGGTGTAGCCGGCCCGCGCCGGAACGCTCGGCTCAGCGCGACGCGGCCGCGACCGCGGCGACCGCCTGGCCGACCATAACCGGGTCGGTGATGTCGTAATCGGCGGAGCCGCCGCCCGGACCGCTGGGGGCGCCGTGCACGGTGTCGCGCGCGGACAGGTGCACCGCATCCACGCCCGCGGCGACGAGCGCGGGGACGTCCTCGACGCGCACTCCCCCGCCGGCCATGATCTGGATGCGTCCGCCTGCGCCCGCAGCCAGAGCGCGGAGCGCGGGGACGCCGTCGAGACTGCGGGTGGCGCCTCCCGAGGTGAGCACGCGCGTCACGCCGGCCCCGATGAGCGTCTCGATCGCGGCGCGCTGGTCGGCGACGATGTCGAGCGCCCGGTGGAAGGTCACGGAGATGCCGTCCGCCGCCGCCACGAAGCGCTCGACGGCGGGAAGGTCCACCCGGCCGCGCTCGTCGAGGGCTCCGACGACCACGCCCGCGGCGCCGGAGTCGCGGGCGAAGCGGATGTCGCGCACCGTGGTAGCGACCTCGTCGCCGTCGTACAGGAAGCCGCCGCCGCGCGGCCGCACCAGCACGTGGACGTAGTCCGCGCGCCCGGCAGCGGCAGCCGCCTCCACCGCAGCCGCCACGAGGCCCGCCGACGGCGTGAGCCCACCGAGCCCGAGCGCCGCGCACAGCTCGACGCGGTCGGCGCCCTTCGCCAGCGCGACGCGGACGCCCGCGACGTCCTGCGCCGCGATCTCGACGGCGACGGATCGGGGCATGCGGGCCTCCTGGGTGCGAACCGGAATGCGAAAGGGGTGCCGCACTCGTGCGAGTGCGACACCCCCAGGCTAGCTTGCTGGCTCAGTACCGCTGAGTCAGCGGGCGACCTCGCCGTCGACGTAGTCGTCGTCGTTCGAGGCGTTCCAGGCGAACAGCTTGCGCAGCTCGCGGCCGGTGGCCTCGATCGGGTGCTGCTCGCCCTTCTTGCGGAGGGCGAGGAACTCCGGCGCGCCGGCGTCCTGGTCGGCGATGAAGCGCTTGGCGAAGGTGCCGTCCTGGATGTCGGAGAGCACCGCCTTCATGTTCTCCTTGACGTGCGGGTCGATGACGCGCGGGCCCGAGACGTAGTCGCCGTACTCGGCCGTGTCGGAGACGCTCCAGCGCTGCTTGGCGATGCCGCCCTCCCACATGAGGTCGACGATGAGCTTGAGCTCGTGCAGCACCTCGAAGTAGGCGACCTGCGGCTGGTAGCCGGCCTCGGTCAGGGTCTCGAAGCCGTACTGGACGAGCTGCGAGACGCCGCCGCAGAGCACGGCCTGCTCGCCGAACAGGTCGGTCTCGGTCTCCTCGGTGAAGGTGGTCTTGATGCCGCCGGCGCGGAGGCCGCCGATGCCCTTCGCGTACGAGAGGACGAGCGGCCACGCGTTGCCGGTGGCGTCCTTCTCGACGGCGACGATCACGGGGACGCCACGGCCGGCCTCATACTCGCGGCGCACGGTGTGACCGGGGCCCTTGGGGGCGACCATGATCACGTCGACGCCCTCGGGGGCCTCGATGTAGCCGAAGCGGATGTTGAAGCCGTGACCGAAGACGAGGGCGTTGCCCTCCTCCAGGTTGCCCTGGATGTCCTCGGCGTAGAGGTGACGCTGCACCTGGTCCGGCGCGAGGATGACGATCACGTCGGCCCACTTCGCGGCCTCGGCGGCGGAGAGGACGCGGAAGCCCGCCTCCTCGGCCTTCGGCTTCGACTTCGAGCCCTCCTTGAGGCCGATGACGACCTCGACGCCCGAGTCGCGGAGGTTCTGCGCGTGCGCGTGGCCCTGCGAGCCGTAGCCGATGACGGCGACCTTCTTGTTCTGGATGATCGAGAGGTCGGCGTCGTTGTCGTAGTAGATCTCAGCCACTGGGGGTTCTCCTTCTTGTGCGGTTCTCGAAAAAAGTCAGTTCTTGAAGACGCGCTCGGTGATGGACTTCGAGCCGCGGCCGATCGCGAGCAGCCCGGACTGGGCCATCTCCTTGATGCCGTACGGCTCGAGCACCTTGAGCAGCGCCTGGGTCTTGCCGCTGTCGCCGGTGACCTCGATCACGAGCGCGTCGGTCGCCACGTCGACGACCCGGGCGCGGAACAGGTTGACCGCCTCCAGCACCTGGGAGCGGGTGGAGTTGTCGACGCGCACCTTGATCAGCAGGTGCTCGCGCTGCACCGACTGGGCGGGGTCGAGCTCGACGATCTTGATCACGTTGATCAGCTTGTTGAGCTGCTTGGTGACCTGCTCGAGCGGGAGCTCCTCGACGTCGACCACGACGGTGATGCGCGAGAGGCCGTCGACCTCGCTCGTGCCCACCGCCAGCGAGTGGATGTTGAAGCCGCGGCGGGCGAACAGCCCCGCCACGCGCGTCAGCAGACCCGGCTTGTCCTCCACGAGGAGGCTCAGAACATGCGTGCTCATCTGGTCACTCCTCTCCGAAGGACGGGCTGTGGTCGCGGGCGTACTGCACGTAGCTGTTGCTGACGCCCTGCGGGACCATCGGCCACACCATGGCGTCGGCGCTGACGACGAAGTCGATCACGACCGGGCGGTCGTTGGTCTCGAGCGCGAGCTTGATCGCGGCGTCGACCTCTTCCTCCTTGGTGACGCGGATGCCGAGGGCGCCGTACGCCTCCGCCAGCTTCACGAAGTCGGGGACGCGGACGGTGTCGTGACCGGTGTTGAGGTCGGTGTTCGAGTAGCGGCCGTCGTAGAACAGCGTCTGCCACTGCCGCACCATCCCGAGCGACGAGTTGTTGATGATCGCCACCTTGATCGGGATGTTGTTGATCGTGCAGGTGGCGAGCTCCTGATTCGTCATCTGGAAGCAGCCGTCGCCGTCGATCGCCCAGACGACCCGGTCGGGCTGGGCGACCTTGGCGCCCATCGCGGCCGGCACCGAGTAGCCCATGGTGCCGGCGCCGCCGGAGTTGAGCCAGGAGTTGGGGCGGTCGTACTTGATGAACTGCGCGGCCCACATCTGGTGCTGGCCGACGCCCGCGGTGTAGATGCCCTCCGGCCCGGTCAGCTCGCCGATCCGCTGGATGACGTGCTGCGGGGCCAGGAGGCCGTCGCTCGTCGGCGTGTAGCCGAGCGGGTACTCCTCGCGGAGCCCGTCGAGGTACGTCCACCACTCCGCGGTGTCCGGCGCGCCGGAGGAGCGGACCGCGTCCTGGAACGCGGCGGTCAGATCGACGATGACATCCTTGGCATCGCCGACGATGGGGACGTCGGCCACGCGGATCTTGGAGATCTCGGCCGGGTCGACGTCGACGTGCACGATCTTGGCGTCGGGCGCGAACAGCGCGGTGTTGCCCGTCACCCGGTCGTCGAAGCGGGCTCCGAGCGACACGATGAGGTCGGACTCCTGCAGCGACAGCACGGCGGGAACCGTGCCGTGCATGCCCGGCATGCCGAGGTGCTGCTTGTGGGAGTCGGGGAAGGCGCCGCGCGCCATCAGCGTCGTCACGACCGGCGCGCCGGTGGCCTCGGCCAGCTCCAGCAGCTCCTGGGAGGCGCGGGAGCGGATCACGCCGCCGCCGACGTACAGCACCGGCTTCTTCGCCTCGGCGAGCAGCTGGGCCGCCGCGAGGATCTGCTTGCCGTGCGCCTTGGTGATCGGCCGGTAGCCCGGCAGGTCGACCTTGGGCGGCCAGACGAACGGCGCGGTGTTCTGCTGCGCGTCCTTGGTGATGTCGACCAGCACCGGGCCGGGGCGGCCCGTGCCGGCGATGTGGTACGCCGCCGCGATGGTCGCGGGGATCTCGTCCACGCTCTTCACGAGGAAGGAGTGCTTCGTGATCGGCATGGTGATGCCGACGATGTCGGCCTCCTGGAACGCGTCCGTGCCCATCAGGGTCGAGAACACCTGGCCGGTGATGAACACGACGGGGACGGAGTCCATGTGCGCGTCCATGATCGCGGTGACGAGGTTCGTCGCGCCGGGGCCGGAGGTGGCCATCGCGACGCCGACCTTGTTGGCCGCGGTCGCGTAGCCCTCGGCGGCGTGGCCGCCGCCCTGCTCGTGTCGGACGAGGATGTGGCGGATCTTCTCCGAGTCGACGATCGCGTCGTAGATCGGGAGGATCGCACCGCCCGGGAGGCCGAACACGTCCGTGACGCCGAGGAGCTCGAGCGT
Organism: Leifsonia williamsii; assembly: GCF_030433685.1. Classification (NCBI taxonomy): domain Bacteria; kingdom Bacillati; phylum Actinomycetota; class Actinomycetes; order Micrococcales; family Microbacteriaceae; genus Leifsonia; species Leifsonia williamsii. The sequence goes on along the minus strand of NZ_JAROCF010000001.1, from coordinate 2,268,343 downwards.
GCGGACGACGGCCTGCGAGCCGGTCAGTTGTTCGGGCGACGCCTTGCCCGGCGTCGCGGAGGGCAACACACTGCTGGGGGTTGCATCCGAGGACATGCCTTATCGGTCCCTTACGTACGAAATGGTGAAGTGCTGGGTGGGGCGAAGGACTACCCCGTGACCGCGCCCTCTGCTGCAGAGCGCACGAGCTTGGAGTACTTCGCGAGAACGCCACGGGTATAGCGCGGAGGAAGAGGCGCCCAGCCTTCTCGGCGGGCGGTCAGCTCGGACTCGTCGACAAGTAGGTCGAGGGAGCGAGCCGCGATATCGACCCGTATCAGATCACCATCGCGCACGAAGGCGATGGGACCTGCGTCCACCGCTTCGGGTGCTATGTGGCCGATGCACAGGCCGGTTGTGCCGCCTGAGAATCGTCCGTCCGTCAATAGTAGTACATCCTTGCCGAGGCCTGCGCCCTTGATGGCGGCGGTGATGGCGAGCATCTCGCGCATGCCGGGGCCGCCCTTGGGGCCCTCGTAGCGGATGATGACGACGTCGCCGGCGTAGATGCGGCCCTCGGTGAGGGCGTCCATCGCCTCGCGCTCGCGCTCGAACACGCGGGCCGGGCCCTCGAACACGTCGGCGTCGAAGCCGGCCGTCTTGACGACGGCGCCCTCCGGCGCGAGCGAGCCCTTGAGGATGGTGAGGCCACCGGTGGGGTGGATCGGGTCGTCGAGCTTCCGCATGACCTTGCCGTCGGGCGCGGGCGGGTTGATCTCGGCCAGGTTCTCCGCGACGGTCTTGCCGGTGACCGTGAGGCAGTCGCCGTGCAGCAGACCCGCGTCGAGCAGGGCCTTCATGACGACGGGGACGCCGCCGTGGCGGTCGACGTCGTTCATGACGTACTTGCCGAACGGCTTGAGGTCGCCGATGTGCGGGACCTTGGAGCCGATGCGGTTGAAGTCGTCGATGGTGAGGTCGACGTCGGCCTCGTGCGCGATGGCGAGCAGGTGCAGCACGACGTTGGTCGAGCCGCCGAACGCCATGGCGACGGCGATGGCGTTCTCGAACGCCTTCTTGGTCAGGATGTCGCGCGCGGTGATCCCCTGCTTGAGCAGGTTGACCACGGCCTCGCCCGAGCGGTGGGCGTAGTAGTCGCGGCGGCGGTCGGCCGACGGCGGGGCGGCGGAGCCGGGGAGGCTCATGCCCAGGGCCTCGGCGACCGACGCCATGGTGTTGGCGGTGTACATGCCGCCGCAGGCGCCCTCGCCCGGGGCGATGGCGCACTCGATGCGCTTGAGGTCCTCTTCGCTCATCTTGCCCGCCTTGCAGGCGCCGACGGCCTCGAAGGAGTCGATGATCGTGACGTCCTTCTCGGTGCCGTCGGAGAGCTTCACCCAGCCCGGCGCGATGGAGCCGGCGTAGAGGAAGACGGCCGAGAGATCCAGCCGGGCCGCTGCCATCAGCATGCCGGGGAGGGACTTGTCGCAGCCCGCGAGCAGGACCGTGCCGTCGAGGCGCTCGGCCATCATGACGGTCTCGACGGAGTCGGCGATGACCTCGCGCGAGACGAGCGAGAAGTGCATGCCCTCGTGGCCCATCGAGATGCCGTCGGAGACGGAGATGGTGCCGAACTGCAGCGGGTAGCCTCCACCCGAGTGGACGCCCTCCTTGGCGCCCTGGGCGAGGCGGTCGAGCGACAGGTTGCACGGCGTGATCTCGTTCCACGAGCTCGCGATGCCGATCTGGGGCTTCTCCCAGTCCTCGTCGCCCATGCCGACCGCGCGGAGCATGCCGCGGCTGGTGGTGGCTTCGATTCCGTCCGTGACCACGCGCGAGCGCGGCTTCCAATCGATCTCAGGCATGGATCAACTCTAGGACGTCTCGGATGCCGCTCCGTTCACACGATGTGAACCGGTGGAGAAGCCGTTCGCCGGGTGGGCCTGTGGAGACGCGATCAGGCCGTGGCGGCCGCGCGCGCCTCCGCCAGCAGGGTCAGCAGGGTCGCGATCGCGTGCTCGTCGGCGACGCGGTACTGCGCGGCGGTCTCGCCCCGGCCGACCTTGATGCCGACGTCCTCCCCCGCGCGCAGCACGCGGAAGCCGTCCTCGTCCGTCACGTCGTCGCCGGCGAAGATCACGGCGGTGGCGCCCGTGTACTCGCGCAGCCGCTCCACGCCGTCGCCCTTGTCGGCGCCGCGCACCGAGAACTCGATGATGTCCTTGCCGTCGCGGATCGTGAGCCGGTCGCTCACCGCCGCCGCGGCCTCCCTGGCGCGCCGCACCACATCGGGGCCGTGCTCGTCGGCGACCAGCCGGTAGTGGACGCCGAAGCCGACCGGCTTCACCTCGAGCTTGAGCCCGGGGAGGGAGTCGACCACCTCGCCGAGCACCTCACCGAGCCGCTCCAGCGTGCGGCGCTCGTCGTCGGACAGGTCGAGCGAGACGCCGTCGCGGCCGAACCGGATCTCCACGCCGTGCGAGCCGATCAGGAGGGCGTCCTCGTCGGCCTCCGTCACGGTCTGAAGGCTGTCGAGCGGCCGCCCGGAGACGTACGCCACCCACGTGCGCGGCAGCCTCTCGAGCCGGTCGAGCGCCGCCTTCGACTCGGGCAGCGCCCTGGCGCCGCGCGGCACGTCGACGAACGGCGCGAGCGTGCCGTCGAAGTCCATGGCGACCAGGAGGCGGTCGGTCTCGGCGAGCCGCTTGACGGCGGAGGCGAGGGCGACGGCGGAGGCGGGAGGGAGCGGTGCGGGAGCGGTCATGATCCTTCAGGGAGCGGTGCGGTCGGTCGTGGACGAGCGGGAGCTCAGCGGCGGTTCACCGGCGGGTTCTGCAGCGGGTGGTCGCCGTGCGCGCTGCGGGTGAGCGCGTCGAGGAAGGAGGCGGACCAGCGGGCCACGTCGTTCGTGAGCACCTTGCGGCGCAGGGCGCGCATCCGCCGGGTGCGGTCGCGCTTGGGCATGGCGACGGCCTGCAGGATGGTCTCCTTGAGGCCCTCGATGTCGTGCGGGTTGATCAGCAGCGCCTGGCGCAGCTCGTCGGAGGCACCGGTGAACTCGCTCAGCACGAGCACGCCGTCCTCGTCGATGCGGGTGGCCACGTACTCCTTGGCGACGAGGTTCATGCCGTCGCGGAGCGCGGTGACGAGCATGACGTCGGCGGCGAGGTAGAGCGCGACCATCTCCTCCCGCGGATAGCCGTGGTGGAGGTACGCGACGGCCGTGTGCCCGAGGCTGCCGTAGTCGCCGTTGATGCGGCCGACGGTGAGCTCGATCTCGTCGCGCAGCTGACGGTACGTCTCGACGCGCTCGCGGCTGGGGCTGGCGACCTGGACGAGCGTCACCTCCTCGGCGTTCAGCCTGCCCTCGGCGAGCAGCTCGCCGAACGCCTTGAGCCGGTGGCCGATGCCCTTGGTGTAGTCGAGCCGGTCGACGCCGAGCATGACGGTCTGGGGGTTGCCGAGCTCCTGGCGGATCTCGCGGGCGCGCGCCTGGATCTCCGGCCGGCGGGCGAGGTCCTGGTACTGGTCGGCGTCGATGGAGATCGGGAAGGCCCGGGCGAGCACCGTGCGCACCAGCCCGCCGCGGCGGTCCGTGGTCACGTGCCGGTGCGAGCCGGACGCCGGGTCGTCGGTGTCGATCGGCACCTCGATGATCGGTCCGCGCGTCTCGTACCCCTTCAGCCGGCGGACGGCGCGCGAGAAGTTGCCCGCGTCGGCGACGCGCTGGAAGCCGATGACGTCGGCGCCGAGCAGGCCGTCGATGATCTGACGCCGCCACGGCAGCTGCGAGTAGATGCCGTACGGCGGGAACGGGATGTGGTTGAAGAAGCCGATGACGAGGTCGGGGCGCACCTCGCGCAGCATCGCGGGCACGAGCTGCAGCTGGTAGTCGTGCACCCAGACCACGGCGCCCTGCGCGGCGACCTCGGCGGCGGCGTCCGCGAAGCGGCGATTGACCTTCACGTAGGTCTCCCACCACTCGCGGTGGTAGCTCGGCTGCGCGATCACGTCGTGGTAGAGCGGCCAGAGGGTGTCGTTGGAGAAGCCCTCGTAGTACTCCTGCAGGTCCTGCTCGGTCAGCATCACCGGGCGGATGTTGATGTCGCCGGCCTCGAACGGCTCGATCTCCTCGTCGGCCACGCCCGCCCAGCCGATCCAGATGCCGTCCTGCGAGCGCATCATCGGCTCGAGCGCCGCCACCAGCCCACCGGGCGACGGCCGCCAGCTCGCCTCGCCGCTCTCGTCGACGACACGGTCGACGGGGAGCCGGTTGGAGACGATGACGAGGTCGTAGGCGTCGGTCGCGGTGTCGGGGTTCGCAGTGATGGTCGTTCCTCTTCCTCGTCGGTCGCGCCTCGCGGCGGTACCGGCCAGGGTACCAGCGTCCCTTCACAGCGCGCCCGGGGCGGGCGTTCCGCTGCCGGTCATGAGCCGTTCAGCGACCGGGGCTACAGTGCGGCCGTGATGCGCATCGGCCTGAGCACGTCCTGCGTCTACCCGCTCGGCACCGAGGCCGCCTTCGCGGCGGCGGCGGAGCTGGGCTACGACGGCGTGGAGGTGATGGTCACCCGCGACGAGACGACCCAGTCGGCGGCGCCGCTGCTGGCCCTGGCCGAGCGCTACGGGATGCCGATCCTCAGCATCCACGCGCCGGTGCTGCTGCTCACGCACTTCGTCTGGGGCCGCGACCCGCGGGTGAAGCTGGAGCGCTCGGCCGACCTGGCGGCCGCGGTGGGCGCCGAGACCGTCGTGGTGCACCCTCCCTTCCGCTGGCAGTCGGGGTACGTCGACGACTTCCTGGCGATCGTGCGCTCGACGGCGGCGGCCTCCGGGGTCGCGATCGCGGTCGAGAACATGTTCCCGTGGAAGGTCGCCGGCCGCTCGATGGCGGCATACTCCCCCGGCTGGAACCCGGTCGGCATGGACTGCGACGCGGTCACGCTCGACTTCTCGCACGCGGCTCTCAGCGGGCTCGACGGCCTGAAGCTCGCCCGGGCGCTCGGCGACCGGCTGCGGCACGTGCACCTGTGCGACGGCTCGGGGGCGCTGGACGACTCGCACGTCTTCGACGAGCACCTGCTGCCGGGACGCGGCGGCCAGCCGGTGGCCGAGGTGCTGCGGCTGCTCGCCGCCTCCGCGTGGACAGGGTCGGTGGTCGCGGAGGTCAACACCCGCAAGGCGCGCACGGAGCACGAGCGCACGGCGATGCTGCGGGAGACGCTGTCGTTCGCGCGGGAGCACGCGGCCGGGGCTGCGGTGTAGCGGAGCGGCGGGGCGATCCGAGCGCGTCTCCCGCTCACTCCGCCGTGCCGAGCTCCTTCACGAGCGTCTTCGCGTACTGGGCGTAGCCCTCGGCCGTCGGGTGGAACGCGTCGGCCCCGGTCTGGTTGATCCACGGGTCGCGGTCGCCGAGCAGGTGCCCGGCGAAGTCCACGCGCACGAACTCCATCGGCACGCCCTTGGCGCGCTGGGCGTCCACCGCGTCCTCGATGACCTGGTTGAGGCCGACGGTGGCGGCGTTGATGGCGGTGCGGAGCCCGAAGTCCTTCCCGGAGGTGCTGCCCGGGTCGTACATCACCACGTACCCGGTCACGACGATGCGGGCGTTCGGCGCCGCCTGCGCCACGGCCGAGTACACGGTCGAGAGGCGCTGCGGCAGCACGTCGAGCAGCGACAGCGCGGACGAGAGCTCGTTGCGGCAGGCGACGGCCTTGCCGGCGGAGCAGTCGGCGGCGACGGCCGCCACGCCCAGGTCGTTGCCGCCGATGCTGAGCGTGATCAGATCGGTGCGGTCGTCGATCGCGATCAGCTGGCGCCGAAGGAGGTCGCCCGTGGTCGCCCCGGCGCAGGCCGCGTTGACGATCAGGTCGACGCCCGCCTCCTTCGTGAAGACGGACGGGTAGGAGTGCGGGCTGGTGCGGCACTTGCCCTGCTCGTCGCCACCGCCCATCCCCGCCGCGAAGGAGTCGCCGAGCGCAACGTAGCGGGTGCCGGAGCTCAGCGGCTCCGTGGGGAACGGGTCGGGCGTCGCCGTGGCGGTCGGCGCGGGCGACGGCACGGCGGCAGCGGGCCTCCCGTCGTCCGCCTGCCCCGAGCACGCCGACGCACCGGCCGCCAGGAGGACGGCGGTCACGGCGGCGGTGAGGGTCCGGAGGGCTCTGCGTCGCATCCGACAGAGGCTACCCCCGGCACCCGGTGAACCGCTGGGCGGCGACTCGGAGAAGCTGGAGGGGATGCCGGGGTCAGACCGGCCGCGTGAGCGCCAGCAGCACGGCGGGGACGCTCTCGGAGAGCCGCTCCGAGAACCGGCGCTGGTCGCCGTCGAGCAGGGCCCTGGCCTCCCCGCTGGCGCACAGCTCGGCGATGACGCGCACGGCCTCCTCGGCGTCGATCGTGAAGCGGCGACGGGCGCTGGTGAGCGCGGCCACGACGGTCTCGGTCAGCTCGCGGTAGAAGTCGTCCTGATAGCGCACGAACCCGGCGGCGATCTCGGGGTCGCGCAGGGCGAGCAGCTGGAACTCGGTCTGCACGAGCCACCAGCGGCGGTCGTCGGACTGCAGCTCCAGGATGCGCGTGATGATCTCGACCACCTCGGCGTCGCCCAGCTCGGCCGCGCCGTCGCCGACGAGCGGCGTCAAGAAGCGGGCGACGCCCGTCTCCAGCTGCTCCAGGCGGGTGGTCTTCTCGCGGTCCATGAGGGCGAAGAACAGCTCCTCCTTGCTGGAGAAGTTGGAGTAGAACGCGCCGCGGGTGAAACCGGCGGCCTCGGCGATGGTCTCGACGCTGGCCGCGCGGACGCCCTGCTCGGCGAAGACGTCGAAGGCCGCGTCGAGCAGCCGCGACCGGGTGCGCTGCCGGCGTGCGGACTCTGCGGGGGCGGACTCCGCCGCCGCCTCATCTTCACGTGTCGTGCTGTCCAATGCTGAAACCTTCCTGAGCCTGGTTCCCGATACAGAAGTGTATCCGATACGCTCATTCATCGGATACAACGGTGTATCGAACACTCCGTCGACCCCTCACCGCTGGAGACCACGTGTCCTCGCTCCTGTACTCGATCGGCCGCTGGGCCTTCCGCGCCCGCGCCCTCGTCGTCGGCCTCTGGGTCGCCCTGCTGGTGCTCCTCGGCGGCGGCGCCGCGTTGCTCAACCAAGGCACCGACAACAGCTTCAGCATCCCCGGCACGCAGTCGCAAGAGGCGCTCGACATGCTGAACCGCACCTTCCCGCAGGTGAGCGGCACGACGGCGAAGGTCGTGGTCGTCGCCCCGAAGGGCGGCACGGTCGACGACGCCGACATCGAGCAGCCCGTCGAGGACGCGGTGAAGGCCATCGGCGACATCACGGGCGTCTCCGGCGCCACCTCGCCGTACAGCACGACAGTGAAGAACCTCGTCTCGGACGACCGCTCGGCCGCGATCGTCAACGTGCAGCTGAAGGGCCAGGCGACCACGGTCTCCACCGAGACCAGGAACGCGCTGAAGGAGGCGGGGGCCGACCTGCAGAAGGCACTGCCCGAGGGAGCGGAGGTCGCCGTCGGCGGCGAGCTGTTCTCGCAGAGCCTGCCGACCGTCTCGGCCACGGAGCTCGTGGGCGTGGTGATCGCGCTGATCGTGCTCATCGTCACGTTCGGCTCGTTCATCGCCGCCGGGATGCCGCTGCTCACGGCCCTGCTCGGCGTCGGGCTCTCGATCTCGCTGATCTTCATCGCGACCCTGTTCGGGTCCATCTCGTCGACGACGCCGCTGCTCGCGCTCATGCTCGGGCTCGCGGTCGGCATCGACTACTCGCTGTTCATCATCTCTCGGCACCAGGGCCAGTTGAAGGCCGGACTCGATCCGGAGGAGTCGGTCGCCAGGGCGGTGGCGACGGCCGGCTCCGCTGTCACCTTCGCCGGCATCACGGTCATCATCGCGCTCGCCGGGCTCGCGGTCGCAGGCATCCCGTTCCTCACGACGATGGGGCTCGCCGCGTCGGTCGCGGTCGCGATCGCGGTGCTGGTGGCGCTGACGATGACGCCGGCGCTGCTCGGGTTCGCCGGGGCGCGGCTGACGCCGGGGCGGCGGAAGGCGAAGCGGGCGGAGAAGACGGCGCGGAAGGCGCAGGCTGCCGAACACGACGACGAGGCGACGGCCGACGTGCCAGCCCCCGCCTCCCCCTCCACGCCCTCCACTTCCTCGACCCCCGGCTTCGGCCACGCCGCCGAGATCCCGCCCGGGTTCTTCCGCGGCTGGGTGCGCGCGGTGACCCGCTTCCCGCTCGTGACGATCATCGCCGTGGTGGTGGCGCTCGGCGTCGCCGCCCTGCCCGCCCTGCAACTGCGGCTGGCGCTGCCGGACGCCGGCAGCCTCCCGAAGGACAACTCGGCACGGACCACCTACGACCTGGTCTCCGAGCATTTCGGCCCCGGCTTCAACGGCCCGCTGATCGTGACGGGCTCGATCATCTCGAGCACCGACCCGGTCGGGCTCATGGACAAGATCGGCGCCGAGATCGCGGACCTGCCCGGCGTGGCAGCCGTGCCGCTCGCCACGCCGAACGAGGGCGCCGACACGGGCATCGTGCAGGTCATCCCGACCACGGGCCCGGACGACCCGAAGACGGCCGAGCTGGTCGCCGAGCTGCGGGCGAAGCACCAGCACTTCCTCGACGAGTACAAGGTCGACCTCCAGGTCACCGGCGCCACCGCCGTGCAGATCGACGTGTCGGATCGCCTGGGCGGGGCCCTGCTGCCGTTCGGCATCCTCGTCGTCGGGCTCTCGCTCGTGCTGCTGACCATGGTCTTCCGCTCGATCGCGGTGCCGATCAAGGCCGCGCTCGGCTACCTGCTGTCGGTCGGCGCCGCGTTCGGCGTCGTCGCGGCGGTGTTCGAGTGGGGCTGGGGGGCCGAGCTGCTGCACGTCGACAAGGTCGGGCCGGTGATCAGCTTCATGCCGATCATCCTCATGGGCGTGCTGTTCGGGCTCGCGATGGACTACGAGGTGTTCCTCGTCAGCCGCATCCGCGAGGACTACGTGCACGGCAAGGACGCCCGCCGCGCCATCCAGAGCGGCTTCGTCGGCTCGGCGAAGGTCGTCACCGCCGCCGCGATCATCATGTTCTCGGTGTTCGCCGCGTTCGTGCCGGAGGGCGACACCGCGATCAAGCCGATCGCGCTCGGCCTCGCGGTGGGGGTCTTCGTCGACGCGTTCATCGTGCGGATGACGCTCGTGCCCGCGGTGCTCCAGCTCCTGGGCGAGAAGGCGTGGTGGATGCCGCGCTGGCTCGACCGCCTCCTCCCCTCGTTCGATGTGGAGGGCGAGGGGCTGCAGAAGGAGCTCGATCTCGCCGACTGGCCGGAGCCCGGCGTGCGCCACGTGGCCGCCGCCGAGGGGCTGGCCGTCGAGGTGAAGGGCCGCCCGCTGCTCGCCGACGTCTCGTTCCGTCTGCGCGACGGGGAGGTGCTGGTCGTCCACGGCGGCGATCGCACGGCCTCCCTCGCCCTGCTGATGGCCGTCACCGGCCGCACGCCGGTGAGCGCCGGGACGATGAAGGTGGCCGGCTTCGTGCTGCCGACGCGCGGCTCGGCCGTGCGCTCGCGCACGGCGGTCGTCCGGCTCGACGCCACCGACACCCCGGTCGAGGACGTGCGCCTGGCGCTCGACGGGCGGCTGGAGCTGCTGGCGCTCGACGCCGTCGACAGCGTGACCGACCCCGTCGAGCGGCGCCGCATCCGCTCCGAGCTGAGCGCGGCGCTGAGCCGTGCGCGGGTCGACGAGCGGCCGTTCGCGCTCGTGGTGTCGTGCGTCGACCCCACCGGGCTCGACGACCTCCTGCCCGATGAGATCGAGCCCAGTTCGGTGCTGCTCGCCGACGACCTCGCCGACGACGTCGCGCGCCCCGCCGCGACCGGCTCCCCCGACATCACCGACCATGCCGCCCACGCCGCGGCCCACCTGGAGAAGGCGAACACCCGATGACGACCCCCACCTCCCCGCTGCGCCGCCCGCGCTCGCTGTTCTCGCTGGAGCGGGTGCGCTCGGACAAGCGCATCACCTGGCTGACCGTCGCCGGTCTCATCCTGGTGCCGCTCGTGATCGGCGGCCTGCTGGTCTGGGCGCTCTGGAACCCCACCGAGCGCCTCGGCGACGTGAAGGCGGCGGTCGTCAACCTGGACGAGCCGGCGACGGTGAACGGCCAGACCGTGCCGCTCGGCCGCCAGCTCGCCGGCGGGCTGCTCGACACCGAGAAGGACAACTTCTCGTGGGTGCTCACCGACGCGAAGGACGCCGACGCCGGGCTCTCCGACGGCACGTATGTCGCGGTGGTGACGATCCCGAAGAACTTCTCCCGTGCGGCCACCTCGACCGCAGGCGACGCCGCCGCGGCGGATCAGGCGACGATCGACGTGCGCACCAGCTCCACATCGAAGCTCGTCGATCCGGCCATCAGCCAGGCCGTCACCACCACCGCCACCTCGGTGCTCAACAAGCAGCTCACGAGCACCTACCTCGAGAACGTGTACGTGGGGTTCAACACCCTGCACGACCAGCTCGGGCAGGCGGCGAGCGGCGCGAAGAGCCTCTCCGGCGGGCTGACCCAGCTGGCGAGCGGCACGCAGCAGCTCGCCGACGGCGTCACTCCCCTGGCCTCCGGCGCGACAGCGCTCGCCGACGGGACGGGCCGGCTCGCGACGGGCGCGTCTGCGCTCGCCGACGGCGTCGGGCAGCTCGCGGGCGGGGCGTCGTCGCTGTCGGGCGGGCTCTCGACGCTCTCGACGCAGACCGGTGAGTTCGCGTCGAAGCTCGGCGAGACCAGCAGCGCCGCTGCCGCGCTGCCGGGCGGCATCCGCCAGGTCGGCGGAGCGGCGACCACGGCCGTGCAGAACCTCACGACGGGCGCGCAGGGCATCGGCGCCGCGGCGGCGACCCAGTGCACGCCGGCCGCGATCGCAACCAGTCCACAGCTCGGTGCGCTCTGCAAGGCCGTCCAGGACAACACGCCCGCCCTCCAGACCGGCATCGGCTACGCCACGGGCGCGGCCTCCGGCACGGAGCAGATCGCCGCGAAGACGGACGCGCTGGTGGGCGGTCTGCAGCAGTTCGCGAGCGGCGCACAGCAGCTCGCCGGAGGCGCGCAGCAGAGCGCGGACGGCGCGGCGCAGCTCGCCACGGGCGCCCAGCAGTCCGCCGACGGCGCCTCGCAGCTGGCGTCGGGCGCCGAGCAGTCGGCGTCGGGCGCCTCCCAGCTCGCCGACGGCATCACGCAGCTGAGCGCGGGCGTGCAGCCGCTCGCGACCGGAGCGCAGCAGTCGGCGTCGGGCGCGGCCTCCCTCGCCTCCGGCCTCGACAAGGCCGTCGATCAGCTGCCGAACTACAGCAGCGGTGAGCGCACGAACCTCGCGTCGGTCGCTTCGCAGCCGGTGACCCAGAAGGCGTCGGGGGTGGAGGCGTTCGGCACGACCAGCGTGCCGCTGTTCGCCTCCGTCGCGCTCTGGCTCGGCGCGCTCGCGACCTTCCTCGTGCTGCAGGCGGTGTCGCGGCGCGCGCTGCTCACCTCGCGCGCCGCCGGGCGGATCGCGCTCGACGGGCTGCTGCCCGGCGCGGTGCTCGGCGCGATCCAGGGCGTGCTCGTCTCGGCCGTGATGGAGCCGGCGATGAAGCTCGACGCCGGGCACTGGTTCGCCTTCGCCGGCGTCGCGGTCGTCGTCGGCATCGCCTTCGCCGCGGTCAACCACGGGCTGACGGCGCTGCTCGGCGGGGTCGGGAGGTTCGTCTCGATGCTCGTCGTCGTGATCACCCTCGCGTCGGGCATCGTCTCGACAGCGCCCGCCTTCTTCGACGGCGTGCTGCCCTGGCTGCCGACGAACGCGGCGATCACCGCGTTGCAGGGCGTGGTGGACGGCACCGCCGACGTGTGGCGCGGCCTCGGCGGGCTGCTGCTCTGGGCGGCGCTCGGCTTCGCCCTGGCGCTGCTCGCGATCGCGCGCCGTCGCATCGTCACCGCGGCCCAACTCCTCCCCGCCGAGTAGCCCCGAGTACGCGCGAATTCGCCCGAAAACTGCCGAGTACTCAGAGAATCCGCGTACTCGGCGGTTACCCGACGGTCAGGGAGAGGGCGAGGGTCGCGAGGATGACGGTGACGGGGGCGACGACCGCGCCGAGAAGCACGTAGCGGCTCCAGCGCAGCTCCACGTCGAACGACGTGAGGCGCTGGTGCCACAGCAGCGTCGCGAGCGAGGCCCACGGCGTGATCAGCGGGCCGGCGTTGACGCCGATCAGCAGGGCGGCGAGCCGGGCCGGCGTCTCGGCGGCGGGCTCCAGGGCGAGGTAGGCGGGAAGGTTGTCGACCGCGTTCGCGCCGACCATCCCGGTGAGCGAGAGCCGCAGCAGCGCGAGCGGAGACTCCCCGCTGCCCGAGAGCGTCGTCAGGAGCTCGCCGAGCCCGACGTTGTGCAGCGCCTCGATCACGAGGAACAGCCCGGACGCGAGCAGGAGCAGCTGCCACGGCAGCAGCCCGAACCGCAGCACCCGGCGCCGGCGCACCGCGAACACCACGATCAGCAGCACCGCGGCCGCCGACGCGGGCAGCCACACGGGCAGCCCGGAGACGAGCAGCGGCAGCAGCACGACGACGACCACGGCGGAGAAGCCGAACAGCACGCGGTCCTCGACCGGGTCCTCCTCCCCCGTCTCGTAGCGCACGAGCAGCGAGCGGCGGGCGACGACGAACACGGCGACCATCGGCACCACCATCGCGACCAGCGCGGGCGCCCACATCAGCGCGGCGAAGGCGAGAGGCGACGGGTCTCCCAGCGTGTGCTGGGCCAGCAGGTTCGTGAGGTTGGAGACCGGGAGCAGCAGCGAGCCGGCGTTCGCCATCCACACCGTCGTCAGGGCGAACGGCAGCGGATTCAGCCCGGCATGCCGCGCGAGCACGATGACGACCGGCGTCAGCAGCACGGCGGTGGTGTCGAGCGAGAGGAAGACGGTGCTCAGCGCGGCGAGGACGACGACCAGCAGCCACAGCACCCAGGCCCGGCCCCGCCCCCAACGCGCCGTCCGCTGGGCCACCGCCGTGAAGACCCCGGCCTCGGCGGCGAGCTCGGTCACGACCGTGATCGCGGCGACGAACAGCAGGATGGGCCACACCCGGTCCCAGAGCACCAGCGCGTCGGCGACCGGCAGCAGGCCGGTGATGACGGCGACGACGCCGAGCACGAGCAGCACGGTCCCCACGATCGCGGTGCGCATCCGTCTCCTTCCGGCCGCACCCGCTGTCCTGCCTCCCGGCGGCGCCGATGGAAGCGTACGCTCTCTGGCGACGAAAGGATGCGCATGCGCAAGTACCTCTTCAACGGCGCCGTGATCTCGGCCGCGATCGGGCTCTGGTCGACCGTCCAGTCGAGCAGGCAGGGACCGAAGGACTGGCGGGTGCCGCTCATGTGGATCAACGCCGCGATCTCGCTTGTCATCGCCGTGGGCACGGTCATCGCGGAGTCGAAGGAGGCCGACGAGCGCGAGCGGCAGCCGGTCGGCGCACGCGGTCGCAAGTGAACACGCAACCTTCCGCGGATTTCCGCTGATCACACGGCGTGTCCGCACCGGATGCACCGCGAACGTCCAGGACACTGGTACACGACGGTGAATCTGGGAGGATCGCGATGTTCGGACGTAGGCGGCACGCCGCAGTTCAGGCCCCGGCCGCGCCGGCGCCCCGGCTGACGGACGCACAGATCCTGGAGCTGGTGCACAGCAAGGTGGCCGAGCTCATCGGCGAGAACGGCGAGTGGACCGTGTCGCGCCGCTCCGCGGACGACACCGACACGATCTTCCACTCGGTGCTCGCCCAGTCGGTCTCGGTCGGCATCACCGCCGCGATCGTGGAGGCGCGCAACCGGCTCGAGGCCGGCGAGGGCTTCTCCGCGCCGCAGCACCTCGCCGCTCCGCGTGCCGACCTCCCGGCAGCTCCGGCCCAGGGGACCGCCGAGGTGGAGGCCCCGGCCGCCGCAGCGGACGTCGCCGTCGCGGACGCCTCCCCCGTCGAAGAGCACGCCGAGCCGGCGGCCTTCGGCTGGGAGCCCGCCCCCATCACCGTGTGGACGGACCTCCGCAAGCCTGTCACCGGCGAGTTCCCGCTCGTCAGCGAGCGCTCGGCCGCGTAACCGGCGCCCCGCTCAGGGCGTCACCGGCCAGTCCGCCGGTCCCTCCGACCCCGCCGCGTACTCCTCCAGCGGCACGTCGTCGGCCTTCCAGCTCGCGATCACGGGCTCCACGATCCGCCAGCACTGCACCGCCGTGTCCGCGCGCACCGAGAGGGTGGGGTCGCCGTCGAGGATGCCCTCCAGCACCTCCGCGTAGGCCAGCAGCTCCCCCGGCCCGAACTCCGCGGTCAGCGCCGCCCTGTCGATCTCGTACGGGTCGCCGGGGCCGTTGATGTTGAGCTCCAGCGCCATCTCGTCGGGCGCGAGCATGATCCGCAGACGGGTCGGCTCCACCGAGCCGTGCAGGCCGGAGGGGATGTGCCGCGCCGGCTTGAAGGTGATCACGACCTCCCGGCGGCGTCTCCCGAGCGCCTTGCCCGAGCGGAGGGTGAACGGGACGCCGGCCCAGCGCCAGGTGTCGACCTCCACCACGACCTCCGCCAGCGTCTCGGTCTTGCGCGAGGGGTCGACGCCCTGCTCGTCCGCGTAGGACGGCATCGTCTTGCCCTCGACGCTCCCGGCCGTGTAGCGGGCCCGGCGACTGCTCGTGGCCGGGTCGTCGCCGCGCACGCGCGTCGCTCGCAGCACGGCGGCCTTCGCGTCGCGGAAGTCGACCGCCTCCAGCGTCGCGGGCGGCTCCATCGCGAACACCGCGAGCACCTGCAGCAGGTGGCTCTGGATCATGTCGATCAACGCGCCGGCGCCGTCGTAGTAGCGGGCGCGGTCCTCGAGCCCCAGCGTCTCGTCGTAGACGATGTCGACCCGGTCGATGTGCTCGCCGCTCCACACCGGCTCGAAGATGCTGTTGGCGAAGCGCAGCCCGATCATGTTGAACACCGTCGACCGGCCGAGGAAGTGGTCGACCCGGTGGATGCGTTCCTCCGGGACGAGCTTCAGCAGCTGGGTGTTGAGCGCCTGGGCGCTGTCGGCGTCGAGGCCGAACGGCTTCTCGAGGGCCAGGGTCAGCCCCTCCGACCGGTCCATGGCCTCCAGGGCGGTGCACGCCTTCGCCGCCACCGCCGGCGGCAGCGCGAAGTAGAGGGCGGGGGCGCCCTCGCAGGCGTCGAAGATGCGCTGCAGGTCGTCCTTCTCCGTGACGTCCGCCTGGATGTACGAGGTGTCCTTCAGCAGCTCGTCGATCGCGTCACCCTTCGCCTCGACGCCCTCGAACGCCTTCCGCACGACGGAGGTCCAGCGCTCGTCGTCCCACTCCTCCATCCCCGCTCCGAGGAGGCGGAACCGGCGGTCGGGGTGCAGCGTCAGCAGCTGGCCGATGGCGGGAAGCAGGAGCCTGGACGACAGATCGCCGCTGGCTCCGAGGATCACGAGAGTGCCGATGGACTGCTTCATGCCCCAGACAGTACGGCCATACTGGGGATATGTCGCTCCCCATCGAGGATTACGCCCTGGTCAGTGACTGCTTCACCGGAGCGCTCGTCGGCAAGGACGGCAGCATCGATTGGCTCTGCCTGCCGCGCTACGACTCCATGTCGATGTTCGGCGCGCTGCTCGGCACCGAGGATCACGGCCGCTGGCTGCTCGCGCCCGACGATTCCGCGGCGAGCTGCCGCCGGCACTACGCCGGCGACACCATGATCCTCGTGACCCGATGGACCACCGCGACGGGCGAGGTGGAGGTGATCGACGCGATGCCGCTCGGCGACGGCCGTGCCGACGTCGTCCGGCGGGTGCGCGGCGTGAGCGGCACCGTACGGATGCGGCAGGATCTGCGCATCCGGTTCGGGTACGCCGACGCGATCCCGTGGGTGCGCAAGGAGCTCTCGGAGGAGCCTCCCGCGCTGGTCGCCGTGGCCGGCCCGGACGCGATCGTGCTGCGCGGCCCGCTGCTGCACGCGACGAACCACTCGCACGAGGGCACCTTCGACGTGCGCGCCGGGGAGACGGTCGACCTGACGATGACGTGGTTCCCGTCGCACCGCTCCGCTCCTCCGCCACTCCCGGTGGACGACGCGCTGCACGCCACCCGCGCGTGGTGGACGGACTGGGCCTCCGGCGCCCGTACGCCCGAAGCCGCCACGGCCGAGGGCCGGTACCACGAGCACGTGGTGCGCTCGCTCATCCTGCTGCGCGCGCTCACCCACTTCGAGACCGGCGGCATCGTGGCCGCGGCGACGACCTCCCTCCCCGAGGCGTTCGGCGGCGAGCGCAACTGGGACTACCGCTACGTGTGGCTGCGCGACGCCTCCCTCACGATCGGGACGCTGCTGAACCACGGCTACAACGACTCGGTCGACCACTGGCGCGACTGGCTGCTGCGCGCGATCGCGGGTGACCCCGCCGACGTGCAGATCATGTACGGGCTGTCGGGCGAGCGCGACCTCGACGAGCGCGTGCTGGCGAGCCTGCCCGGCTACCAGGGCGCGCACCCGGTGCGGACCGGCAACGGCGCCTCCACCCAGTTCCAGGCCGACGTGATCGGCGAGGTGATGCTGGGGCTGGACGCCGGGCGGCGCACCGGCAGCACGGAGACGCGGTTCTCGTGGGCGCTGCAGCGCGCGCTGATGGGCTACCTGGAGGAGCACTGGCGGCAGCCGGACCACGGCATCTGGGAGATCCGCGGCGACCCGCAGGTGTTCACGCACTCGCGGGCGCTGGTCTGGGCGGCGTTCGACTGCGCCGTGCGCGCGGTGGAGATGTACGGGCTGGAGGGTCCGGTGGACCGCTGGCGGCGGCTCCGCGACGAGATCCGGGCCGACATCGAGGCGAACGGCTTCGACGAGGAGCGCGGCACCTACGTGCAGTACTACGGCACGAAGGAGGTGGACGCCTCCCTGCTGCAGCTGGCCCAGGTCGGCTACGTCGACTGGCGCGACCCGCGGATGCTGGGCACGGTCCGCGCCATCGAGGAGGACCTGCTGCGCGACGGCCTGGTGCTGCGTTACCGCACCGAGCGGGGTGTCGACGGCCTGCCGCCCGGGGAGCATCCGTTCGTCGCCTGCTCCTTCTGGCTGGTCGAGCAGTACGCGCGGTCCGGGCGTCTGGAGGACGCGGTGCGGCTCATGGACCGCCTCCTGTCGTTCGCCAACGACGTCGGCATGCTGTCGGAGGAGTACGACGTCGAGGGGAGGTCGCAGGCAGGCAACACGCCGCAGGCGCTCACGCACCTGACGCTCGTGCGGGCGGCCGACGCGATCGCGGAGGCGCTGGCGCAACCGGCGGACGCCGAGCCGTCCGGCGCCGGAGCGACGCGGTGATGGGCGACGTGCGCACACGCCCGGAGGAAGGCCTCGACGAGCGGCTCGACGAACGCATCGACCTGGGCAGCCCGTGGGTCACCATCGTCTGGAACGACCCGGTGAACCTCATGTCGTACGTCAGCTACGTGTTCCGCAGCTACTTCGGCTTCCCTTGCGCGGAGGCGGAGCGGCTGATGCTGCAGGTGCACAATGACGGCAGGGCGGTCGTCGCGACCGGCACCCGCGAGGAGATGGAGCGGCACGTGGAGGCGATGCACGACTACGGCCTGTGGGCCACGCTCACCAAGGCCGACGCATGACCCCGTTCCAGCCCGTCGCCGACGGGAGCGTGCGCGGCCGCTTCGAGCCGGAGGAGGTGGAGCTGCTGCTGCGGCTCGCCGCGGAGGCCGCCGAGCTGGCCGCGGCCGCCGCCTCCCGCCCCGAGGAGGACGCGCTGACCGACCCGGCGCTGGTGCGACTCCTGCCCGACGCCTATCCCGGCGACCCGGAGAAGTCGGCCGAGTTCCGCCGGTTCACCGCCGACGGCATCGCCGAGCGCAAGGCCCTCAACGCCCGCACGGTCGTGGAGTCGCTCGCCCGCCCCGACGACGGGCCCGTGGAGGCGCTGCTCGACCAGGCGCAGGCGACGGCGTGGCTGCGCTGCCTCACCGACATCCGGCTCGTGCTCGCGGCGCGGCTCGACATCGTGCAGGACGGCGATGTCGGCGACCTGAGCGACGAGCGCGCCCTGTTCCAGCGCGCGGTGTACGAGTGGCTCGCCGAGGTGCAGGACTCGCTCGTCGTCGCGCTGGAGGACGCGGCCGGCTAGCCGTCAGACCGGGTAGCGCACGGTCGCCGCCGCCGCACCCCCGCCCGGGACGTCGTCGGCGCGCAGGGCGTAGACCCGCGCCTTCGACGCGAGCGACCGGCGCAGGATCTCGTCGACGACGCCGTGGTTGGCGATCGTGTCCTCGTCGGCGTACACGATCGCGCCCGACTCGTCGTCGACGGAGCCCGGCACGCGCCGGTCGATGTCGAACACCAGCGTCTCGACGGCCCCGAACGTGGCCGCGCGCGCGATGTCGGAAAGGTCGACGAGCCCGGTCCCGGCGGCGATGCGGGACGAGAAATCCTCCTTCAGCTGCCCGATGGTCTGCGCGTAGACGCGGTCGAGCACGAGCCGCGCCGCCGCGGCGAGCTCCTCGGCGGTCTTCTCCTCCGGGTTGCCGGGGATGACCTCGTCGACCAGTCGCGAGTGGTCGATCGCGCCGCGGAAGATGCCGACGAGCGGCTCGGTCGCGGCGAGGATCAGCGGGACGGTGGAGGTCGCCAGCACCGGGTGCAGGGCGCGCTCGATCGCCTGTACGTACTCCAGCATCCGCACCTTCTGACCTTCGGACCCCTGGATGCGTCCCTCCGCCGAGCGGCCGCTGACGCTCGTCTTGCCGACGGCCGCCGCGACATCCTTGGGCATGCCCGGCACCTCCACCTCGGTGGCGGGCCCTTCAGGTGAGACGCGGATGAGGCGCACGGAGTTCTGCGCGAGCGCCAGCACGAGCGCGGTCTGCGGGAACGTGATCGCCCGCACCAGCGGCTTCACGTAGAAGCGATCGCCGATGTCGCACGAGGAGGACAGCCGGTTCGGCAGCCGGAACGTCTCGGCGAGCTCGCCGTCGAGGAAGACCGCGAGGCTGCGCGACTGGTAGCGCCAGAAGTCGCGGTCCTCGAGGATGCGCTCGCCCTCGGCCCGCACGGCGTCGACGCGCTCGCGCGGAACCTGCGCGGCCTCCAACTCGCGCAGCGCCCGCGCCAGATGGTTCTTCAGCTCGATGCGCGCGTGGTCCGCCTCGGGGGGTGTGGTCCCTGTCGGCAGATAGATGCTCACGGAACCGGGACGCCGGCGGGCGGCGATCCGCTCGATGTCGGCCTTGGTGGGGATGTCCTTGTACTCCACGTCAACCTCCTGGCGTCATCACCTGGTCGCCAGTCTTCCGGGAGGCGACCGGCGGCGCAAGACCTCATCGGTTCACCCCGGGAGGGGCTGGAGCGTGTCGGCGATCCCCCGTCATGATGTCGAGAAGGCGCCCTCCCGTTCGTATGGACGGTGAGAGAAAGGACCTCACCATGACCCAGTACCTGCTCAGCGTCATCCAGCCCGACGGCCCCATCCCGGAGCCGGAGGTGATGGACGTCATCGAGCGCGACGTGACGGACGTCAACGCCGACATGCGCGCCGCCGGCGTGTGGGTGTTCTCGGGCGGCCTCCTGCCGCCGGCCACGGCGACCGTCGTGCGCCCCTCCGGCGGCGAGCTGCTCGTGACCGACGGGCCGTTCGCGGAGGCGAAGGAGTTCCTCGGCGGCTTCACGATCGTCGACGTCCCCGATCTCGACGCCGCGCTCGAGTGGGGCAGGCGCGTCGCCGCGGCGACGACGCTGCCCATCGAGGTGCGGCCGTTCGCGGGCTGACGTGACGACCTCCTCCGACCCGGCCGCGGTCGCAGTAGTGGCGGCGGCCGCACGCGCCGAGTACGGCCGTGCCGTGTCGGTGCTCTACCGCGTGCTCGGCGACCTCGACCGGGCGGAGGACGCCGTGCAGGAGGCGTTCGCCGCCGCGGTCGAGCGCTGGCCGCGAGACGGCGTGCCGCCCGCTCCCGCCGGGTGGATCATCACCACCGCCCGGCGGCGCGCGATCGACCGGCTGCGCCGCGAGGCGAACGGGCGGACGAAGGAGGCGGAGGCGGCCCTCCTGCACGCGCTCGAGCGCGCGCACGGCGACGCGGACGCGTCCGCCGACCCGGCTACCGCCGACGCCCGCTTCGGCGACGACCGCCTCCGCCTCCTGTTCACCTGCTGCCACCCCGCACTCGCCCCGTCGGCCCGGGTCGCGCTGACCCTGCGCCTGCTCGGCGGGCTGACGACCGCCGAGATCGCGCACGCCTTCCTCGTCCCGGAGACCACGATGGCCCAGCGGATATCGCGCGCGAAGGCGAAGATCAGGGACGCGCGCATCCCGTACCGCATCCCCTCCTCCGGCGAGCTGCCCGAGCGGCTCGGCTCGGTGCTGGCGGTCGTCTACCTCGTGTTCAACGAGGGGTACGCGGCGAGCGCCGGCGACGACCTGCTGCGCGAGGAGCTGTGCGACGAGGCCCTGCGGCTCGCGCGCCTGCTGCACCGGCTGCTGCCGGACGAGGAGGAGGCGGCCGGGCTGCTGGCGCTGCTGCTGCTGATCGACGCCCGGCGCACGGCGCGGCTCGATGCCGACGGGGTGCTGATCCCCTTGCCGCTGCAGGACCGATCCCGCTGGGACGCGACCAGGATCGCGGAGGGCCACGCGCTCGTCCGGGCCCTCCTGGCGCGGGGCCGGCCGGGACCGTACCAGCTGCAGGCCGCGATCCAGGCGGTGCACGACGACGCGGCGACCGCCGGCGACACCGACTGGCGGCAGATCGTCGCGCTCTACGACCAGCTGCAGCGCCTCCACCCGACGCCGGTCGTCGCGCTGAACCGGGCCGTGGCCGTGGCGGAGGTGCACGGCCCCGACGCCGCCCTCGCCGCGCTGGAACCCGTGCGGGAGCGGCTGGACGGCTACCACCTGCTGCACGCGGCGCGCGCAGCGCTGCTGCGCCGGCTCGGACGCACGACCGAGGCGGCGGCCGCGTACGAGCGTGCCGAGGCGCTGTGCCGCACGCCCGCCGAGCGCGTCTTCCTGCGGCGCGAGCGGGAGGCGCTCGCGCACGACCTCCCCGCGCCCGGCCCCTTCCCCGATGCGCAGCGGGAGCGCACAGTGGAGGGATGAAGATCGCCTTCCTCGGGCTCGGCCGCATGGGGCGCGAGCTCGTCACGCATCTGATCGACAACGGCCACCAGGTGACCGTGTGGAACCGCTCGCCCGGACCCGCCGAGGAGGTGGGGAGGCGCGGCGCCCGGGTCGCCGCCTCGGCCGCCGAGGCGGTGGGCGACGCCGACGCGGTCGTCAGCGTGCTGTTCGGGCCCGAGACCGTGCGCGAGGTGATCGTCGACGGCGGCCTGCCCTTCCTCCCGGGAGCGCTCTGGATCGACGTGACCACCGTCTCCCCCGCCGACGCCGACGCGTTCTCGGCGTGGGCGGCCGACCACGACCTCCGCCACGTCCACTCCCCTGTCATCGGCTCGCTCGCACCCGCCCGCGCCGGCTCGCTCGCCGTGCTGCTCGGCGGCGAGACGGAGGCGGTGCGCGCCGCCCGCCGCGTCGTCGGGCTGTGGGCGGACCCCGACAAGCTGCGCACCTACCCCGCCGCCCGCGAAGCCGCCGCGGCCAAGCTCGTCGCGAACCTGGCGCTCGCGGTCGGCATGGAGGCCCTGTCCGAGGCGCTCCGGCTCGGCCAGAGCGCCGGGATGTCCGCCGAAGACGCCCTGGAGACGCTGTCGCTGACCCCGCTGGCGGCGCTCGCCGCGACGAAGGGGCCCGTGGTGGCCTCCGGCGACTACGGCGACGCCCAGTTCTCGGCGGCGGCGCTCGCCAAGGACACCCGGCTGATGCTCGCGAGCGCCGACGTGCCGCTCCCGGCGGTCGCCCTCGTCGCGGCCGAGCTGCAACGCGCCATCGACGCAGGGCGCGGCGAGGACGACTTCTCGGTCATCGCTGCGGACCGCTGACCCGGGCCTGTCACTCGGTCGCTCTCGGCGCCGGCGTGCGTCGGTCCTGTTGTGCGTGATCGGGGGCCGATACGCTCTCGGCCATGCGATTCATCCGGCCCGCCGCCCGGCCCGCCGCCCGCGGCGCGGCCACGGCGTCCCCTCCCGCCGCGGCACCGCAGGCGGCTCCCGTCCCCGACCGTGTGCCGCTCCTGCACCGCAGCCCCCTCACCTTCGGCTACCTGGTCGCCCTCGGCGCCGTCGGAGCGGTCGTCACCGGGCTCGCCCTGTACGGGCTCCGCTCCATCCTGTTCTCCGTGTTCCTGGCGCTGTTCGCGACCGTCGGCCTCGACCCGCTGATCCGGTGGTTCCAGCGCCACGGGATGCGCCGCGGCTGGGCGATCGTGACCGTGATCGTGCTGCTGGTCGCACTGCTCGTCGCGATCGTGTGGATCGTGGTGCCGCTGGTCGTCTCCCAGGTGCAGGCGCTCGCGACCGCGATCCCGGCGGAGGTGGCACGGCTGCGCGACGAGGGCTGGTTCGACCAGGCGAACGCGTCGAGCAACGGCGTGCTGGGCCAGTTCGTGTCGTGGGTGCAGCAGCAGGCGCAGAGCCCTCAGCTGTGGGCCGGGCTCGGGGAGGGCCTGCTCGGCTTCGGCCTGTCGGTGGTCGACGGGCTCACCACCGGCTTCTTCATCGTCGTGCTCACCATCTACTTCATCGCCTCGTACGACGCGACGAAGCAGGCCGCGTACCGGCTGGTGTCACGCTCGCACCGCGACACGTTCGTGTCCTACGCGGAGCGCATCCTGCAGAACTTCGGGCGCTACCTCAGCGGGATGGTCGTGCTGGCGTTCTTCAACTCGGTGTACAGCATCATCCTGCTGGTCGCGACCGGCGTCCCCGGTGCCTACCTGATCGGCATCGCGGCCTTCTTCATCACGCTGATCCCGTTGATCGGCACCGTGCTCACCACCGTGATCATGAGTGTGCTGGCGTTCATCCATTCGCCGGTCAGCGGTGTCGTCGTGCTCGTGCTGATGCTGATCTACATGCAGGTGGAGGCGTACATCCTGACCCCGAAGGTGATGGGCAAGGCGGTGCAGGTGCCCGGCTCGGTGGTCCTGATCTCGGCACTCGCCGGCTCGACGCTGTTCGGCCTGCCCGGGGCGCTGGTCGCCATCCCCATCTCCGCCGGCATCATCCTCATCGTGAAGGAGCTGGTCTGGCCGAGGAAGGAGGCGCGCTGACCGCGCGCCCCCTCCCCCCGCGTGCGGTCAGCCGACGCGGTAGCTCTGCAGCTGCGCCGCGACCGACGGCGACACCGACGCGTTGCCGCCGAGGATGACGATCCGCTTCGGCTTGAGCTGCTGCAGCCGCGCCTTCACACTCTCCGGGATCGCGGTCGCCTGCACGAGCAGCACCGGCGAGTCGGTCGCCCCGGCCACCGGAGCCCCCGACAGCGCGTCGGGGAAGCCGAGCCCGTTGGCGACGTAGACGGTGCCGCCCGCGGGGAACGGCGCCGCGATGGCCGCGCTCGTGTCGAAGCGGTCGGCGCCGGAGACGCGCTTCACCGAGGCGGGCGTTCGGCTCGCCGTGTAGTTCTTGAGCTGCACCTCGACCTGAGAGCTCACCGAGGCAGCGCCGCCGATGACGTGGATAGTTGCCGGCTTGAGCCGCGCCAGCTCGTTGGCGACCCGCTGCGGGATGCCGCCGGGCGTGGTGAGGAGCAGTGGCCCGGGCACACGCCCGGCAGCGACCGCCGCACCCGAGAGCGCATCGGGGAAGTTGAGGCCGGAAGCCACGTACACGTCCTTCTGGGGTGCGCTGAAGGTGGCTGCCACCGCCGCGCTCGTGTCATAGCGGTCGGGGCCCGAGTAGCGGATCACGTTGCCCGAGTAGCTCTTGAGGGCGTTGACGGTGGAGGCATTCACCGACGTCGCCCCGCCCAGCACCACGATCTTCGACGGCTTGAGTCTCCGCAGCTCGGTGGCGACCGGCGCCGGGATGGCGAACGGCTGGATGAGCAGCACCGGTCCTGCCCCCTTCGTCGCCGGCCCCGCCGACAGCGCGTCCGGGAACGCGGCCCCCGAGGCGACGTAGACGACGCCACCCGGCTTGAACGCCGCCGCGAGCGACGCACTGGTCCCGAACCGGTCGGCGCCGGAGACGCGCGCGTTGAGCGCGAAGTCGCGCAGCTGGGCGAGCGTGCCGTTGAAGACCTGCTGGTCGCCGACGAGAGCGCCCTTGTCATCGTCGTTGTACTGCCAGAACGTGTACCCGGGCCAGGTCGCCGGCAATGCGCCGGGGGTCTTGGCTGTGGTCCAGTTGGCGACGGTGAGAGGATAGTTGGCCATGTCACCGTTGTTCGACGTGCAGCGGCTCCACCAACCGGTGTTGGTATAGATCACCGGGGTACGGCCGATCTTGTTCTCCACGGTGAAAGTGAAGTCCTTCACCCAGCGCACGAGGTTCGCGGGAGTCATCCCCCAGCACTCGTTGAGACCGTTCTTGTATGGGTTCGCCTCGATATCCAGCATCGGCGGCAGGGTGCGCCCGTCCGCAGTCCACGAGCCACCGTTGCTGAGGAAGTAGGACGCTTGGGCGGTCCCCGACGAGGTGTTCGGCGTCGCGAAGTGGTACGCACCGGTCAGAAGCCCTGCGCTCCTGGCACCGGACCACTGACTGTTGTACAGCGAGTTCGGGGTGTCTATGTCTTCCGTGGCCTTCACGTACGCGAACTTCTTCCCGCCGGCCGCGACCTTCGCCCAGTCGACGTTGCCCTGCCAGTAGCTCACGTCGATGCCGGGCACACCGGGCGGCGGCGCGGATGATCCCGCCAGCGCCTCCACGCCGTCGCTCCGGTCAAGTGTGGCGCCGAGCGTGTGATCCCGCGCGGTGTTCATCTGCTCGAGCGACGGCTGCGGGCCGTCCCCCGGGTCCTGCGTGGCCGACGCGGGCGTCACTCCCGCGACGACGAGCGCCGCTGCGGCCCCCGCCGCGGTGACGGCCCCGATGACCCTACGGATGCTGACCTGCACGATGTGCCTCCCCCTCCGACCGCGACGCCGCGGTCCCCGGGGCAGCTTAGGGGAAAAGGTGCAGAAGCGCAGGAATTCTTCCGAGACGACTCCTGAGAAACGGCGAAGCCTCACGACAGGCGGATCACACCGTCGAAGCCCGCCGTGAAGGCCTCCTCGTCGAGGGAGATCAGAAGCTGGGCGACCCAGTCCCGGGCATCTTCGGGGGGCAGGTACAACCACGGCTTCGGCGCATCCGAGGAGGGCAGTCCGATGTACAGCGAGCCGGACCGCCCGTCGCGCTGCGCCAGTTCCAGAGTCACGTTTCCCGGGGCGAGCCTGATGCCGGTGATCCGGTAGTCGTACGGCTCTTCGCGGTCTGGATCCGCGCGCCGCCAGCCGACGTCGCGCAGCTCCGCGATGACATCGGGATCGGTGATCATCCCGCCATTCTCACGGACCGGGGAGGAGCGACGAGTCGTCATACTCGTCCTCATCTCCGGCATCGTCGACTTCTCTGAGCAAATCGGCGAGGACCGGGATCAGCCTGGGGAGGTCGTCGGTCAGGATGTCCCACACGCGCCGCTGATCGACCTGCGCGTATGCGTGCACCAGGATGTTGCGGGTCGCGATGATCGCGTGAACGTCCGGAATCCGGCCTGCGGTGTGCGCGTCGGCCGAGCGAAGTTTCTTGAGGGCCTCGCCAAGTATCTCGAGCTGGCGCTCGACCGCGGCTTGAAGTACCCAGTCGCCCAGATACGTCGCTCGCTCGTGTCCGTGAGCGATCGACGCGGCCTTCGTCGCGGCCTCGTGCGCATCCCACAGCTAGGCCGGTGACTCAGGCTGCATAGACGTTCTCTGCGCTCGCGAATGCCGACCGGGCGAAGTAGGGATTGCGCACTGCGCCTGCGTCGACAAGATCGACGCTGCGGCCGACGATGCGCTCGAGGTCTACCTTCAAGTCGAAGAAGTCATGCAACAACCCGCCGCGGCCGGGGAGGAAGTCGACGAGGAAGTCGACGTCGCTCGTCTCGTCGTCGAATGCGCCGCCGAGCACCGACCCGAAGATACGAAGCCTCTCGACCCCGTGCGCCTCGCACGCGCGTGCGATCGCCTGCACGTCGATCGGCACCGCGGTGGTCATACCGCAATTGTCCCATGGGCGCGCAAGACAACGAAGAAGCCCCCGATCCGCTACCGCCGATCGAGGGCTTCTCCTCTGGTGCGCCCCCAGGGACTTGAACCCTGAACCCATTGATTAAGAGTCAATTGCTCTGCCGATTGAGCTAGAGGCGCATCCGATCCGGTGACCCGAACCGAGGCTCAACACTAGCATCCGTTCCGCGGGGTTCGCCAATCGGGTGACGCTCGGGAGTGTCGACCCGCCCCCGCTAGGCTCGGAGCCGTGACCTACGACGCCGATCTCGCCCTCGCCCTGCGGCTCGCCGACCTCGCCGACGGCATCTCCGCCGCCCGGTTCCGCGACCACGACCTCCACGTCGACACCAAGCCCGACCGCACGCCGGTGACCGAGGCCGACCTCGCGGTGGAGCGGGCGATCCGGGAGGCGCTGGCGGCCGAGCGGCCCGAGGACGCGATCCTCGGCGAGGAGTTCGGCGAGGCGTCCGGCGGAGGCACCACCTTTCGGCAGTGGATCCTCGACCCCATCGACGGCACGGCCAACTACCTGCGCGGCGTGCCGGTGTGGGGCACCCTGATCGCGCTCGCCGTCGACGGCAAGCCGGTCGTCGGGGTCGTCAGCGCGCCCGCGCTCGGCCGGCGCTGGTGGGCGGCGGAGGGTGGAGGCGCGTGGACGACGGACGCGCCGGGAGCGCAGCCGCGCAGCCTCCGCGTCTCCGGCGTCGCCGACCTCGAGCACGCCTCCGTGAGCTTCCAGAGCATCGCGCAGTGGGACGACGCCGGCTACCTCGACAAGCTCATCGCGCTGACCAGGGCCGTGTGGCGCGACCGCGCGTATGGCGACATGTGGTCGTACATGCTGCTCGCCGAGGGCGTGCTCGACGCCGTCGGCGAGTTCGACGTGAAGACGTACGACCTCGCCGCGCTCATCCCGATCGTGGAGGAGGCCGGCGGCACCTTCACGTCCGTCACCGGGGAGGCCGGGCCGGGCAACGGGTCGGCGCTCGCCTCGAACGGGATGCTGCACTCCGCGCTGCTCCGCCTGCTGGGCTGACCCGCCTCCGCCCCAGGGCTGATTCCCCGCCGCGACGGCGGACACGGCCCGTCGCCTGCCCCTACCGTGGCCGTATGAGTACGCTCCTCCTGCGCAGCCGGTGGTTGTTCGAGCCCGCCATCGCCGTCCTGTTCTTCGTGTTCTGGGCGATGGCGCTCGTCGGCCGCCATCAGCTCCTTCCCGGCATGCTGCGCTCGACCCTGCCGTTCTGGGCGGCGCTGCTGCTACTGGCGATCGCGATCGGCGTCTCCCGCCTGCAGCCGATCGTCGCGATGGCCGTCGGGACCGCGGTGCTGATCGGGCAGCTCCTCTTCCCCGGCGGCATCTTCGACGAGCCGGTGGTGTACCTCGGGTACGGCATCGTTGTCCTGATCGTCGCCGCGTCGGTCCGCGGCCGGTGGCGCGTCGTCGCGCTGGCGTTCGCGGTCGGGGCCGGCGTCTCGATCGCAGGGCTGCTCGCCTGGTGGTTCGGCGCCGCGCGGGGCGACGCGGGAGCACGCACCGCCCTCTTCGTCCTCTGCGGCAGCGCCGGCGCCGTCGCCTGGCTGGTCGGCACCCTGATCGGCGTGTGGACGCGGACGCGCGCGATCGAGCGGGAGCTGTCGCGGACCGTCGACGACCTGCGCGCCGCGGAGACGGAGGCGATGGTGACCGCCGAGCGCGAGCGGATCGCGCAGGACGTGCACGACATCATGGCGCACTCGCTGTCGGTCATCCTCGCCCAGGCGGACGGTGCCCGACTGCTCGCCGAAGAGCGGCCGGCGGCGGTGGCGCCCTCGCTCGCCACCATCGCCTCCACCGCCCGCTCCTCGCTCACGGAGGTGCGGGTCCTGATCGAGACGCTCGTCGGGTCGCCGGAGGGCCCTGTCCACCCCGGGCTGGGCGACCTCGACGACCTCGTCGGCCGCATGTCCGCCTCCGGTCTCGCCCTGACGGTGGAGCGGTTCGGCGATAGCGACAGCGACAGCACAAGGACCGACCCGCCTCCCGCCCTCACCCCCGCCCAGCAGCTCGCGGCCTACCGGATCGTGCAGGAGGGGCTCACCAACGCGCTGAAGCACGCCGGCCCCGGCGCCTCCGCCCGGCTCGCCCTCGACCAGCGCGCCGACGGGCTGGCGCTCTCGCTGGCTTCCCGCCCGAGGGACGACGCCGCCACACCGGCGAGCCCGCCCGCCAACCCGCACGGACGCGGCATCATCAACATGCGCGAGCGCGCGCGGCTCGCCGGAGGCTGGCTCGACGCCGGGCCCGACGACGACGTGCCGGGCGGCTTCCTGATCACGGCGTACCTTCCCGCCGGCACCCGTCAGGAGGTGGAGGCGTGATCCGCGTCGCCGTCGCCGACGATCAGCCGCTGTTCTGCTCCGGCCTGCAGATGCTGATCGAGTCGCAGCGGGACCTCGCGTTCGCCGGCGCCGCCTCGGACGGCCGCGAGGCCCTCGACCTCGTGCGCGCCGAACGTCCGGACGTCATCCTGATGGACATCCGCATGCCCGTCATGGATGGCATCGCCGCCACGACCGAGCTCCGCCGCCTCCCCGACCCGCCACGCATCGTCGTGCTCACGACGTTCGACCGCGACGAGGCGGTCGCAGCGGCGCTGCGCGCAGGCGCCGACGGCTTCCTGCTCAAGGACGCCACGCCGGATTTCATTCTCGCCGCCGTCCGCACGGTGCACGAGGGCCACGCGGTGATCGCGCCGAAGTCGACCAGCGAGCTGTTCCGCTCCCTGGCGCGCCGCCGCCCGGAGGCCATCGACGCCCTGTCGGTGCGCGAGAAGGAGGTCTTCCTCCTCGCCGCCCGCGGCCTGAGCAACACGGACATCGGCCGCACCGCCTTCATCGCCGAGGCGACGGTGAAGTCGCACATCCGCAGCATCCTCGCCAAGCTCGGCCTGGTCTCCCGGGTGCAGCTGGTGGCGTTCGCGTACGAGAACGGGCTGGTGCGGTGAAGCGCAAACGTTCCCAGATTTCGAAAGTTGTGAAGACGCGAAAACCCCTCTAGCCATTCTGCTTGCCCCCGCGTTATTTTTCCCCCACTCGGCTCCGGTCGACCGCGAGCCGCAGCAGGGCGTTGCAGGGAGGGGCACGCATGAGCACGGACATCGCATCGACCAGCGCGGGCAACGACGACATCTGCGCCGTCCCGTATCTCCGGCAGGGCCAGTTGATCTCGCTGGTCCACTGGTCCTGCGAGCACGGGGACTGGCACTATTCGACGCTGCTGGCCGAGTACCACCACCGCGACGAGGGCACCTGGTACGTCCGCCTCCGCGGGGAGGAGACGCAGCTGCGGCGGGCGGAGTGGGCGCTCTTCACGTGAGGCCCGGGGCGTCAGCCCTCCGCCGCGCCGGCCTCCCCTAGGCTGGCCGGTGTGAGCGCAGCAGCCCCCACCGATCCCCTCGTCCACATCGCCGGGTTCCGCATGGATTTCGGCCGCACCACGGTCATCCGCGACCTCTCGTTCGACATCGCGCGCGGAGAGACGTTCGGCTTCCTCGGCAGCAACGGCTCCGGCAAGACGACGACGATCCGCGCACTGCTCGGTATCTACCAGCCGACCGCGGGCATCCTCCACATCGACGGCCGGCCGTTCAGCCCCGAGGCGGGCGAGCGGCTCGGCTACCTGCCGGAGGAGCGCGGTCTGTACAAGAAGGAGTCCGTCATCGATGTGATGGTCTACTTCGGCCGGCTGAAGGGGCTCGGCGCCGAGCAGGCCAGGCGGTGGTCGCGCAGCTATCTGGAGCGCGTCGGCATCGGCGACAAGGAGAAGGTGCGGCTCGACAAGCTCTCCGGCGGCCAGCAGCAGAAGGTGCAGCTCGGCGTCACCATCATGAACGAGCCCGAGCTGCTCATCCTCGACGAGCCGACCAAGGGCTTCGACCCGGTCAACCGCCGGCTGCTCATGGACATCATCGCCGACCAGAAGCGCGCCGGCTCCACCGTGATGATGGTCACCCATCAGATGGAGGAGGTGGAGCGCCTCTGCGACCGCGTCATCCTCCTGAAGGACGGCGTCTCGCGCGCCTACGGCACCGTGCCCGAGGTGCAGGAGCAGTTCGGCGGCACGATCGTGCGCGTCGACCACGAGGGCGCGCTTCCGGCCTCCGCCTCCTACCGCGTCCTCTCCGATGCCGCCGGGCACGCCGAGCTCGAGCCAGCGGCCGGTGCCGACACCGCCGCGATCCTCCGGGAGCTCGTGGAGGGCGGGGCCGGCATCACCCGCTTCTCCCCCACCCGCAAGTCGCTCGACGACATCTTCGTCGAGGTCTACGGCGCCGAGAGCCGCCAGGAGGACTGACATGGCCAGGCACAACCTCTCCACCGTCATCGGTTTCGAGTTCACCCGCACGGTGACCAAGAAGCGGTTCTGGGCGATCACGCTCATCCTGCCGCTGCTCGTCTTCGGTCTCGGCGCGCTGATCGTCGCGTCGAACGTCTCCACCTCGAACACCGCCGACGAGCAGAAGAACGCGCGCTTCGAGTTCCTCTACACCGACGCCTCCGGCCTGATCGACCCCGGCGTCGCCCGGCAGTACGGCGGCAGCGCGATCGGGAGCAGCGCGGAGGGCGTGGAGGAGGTGCAGATCGGCGGCACCACCGCCTACTTCGACTACCCGGCCGACCCGGCGACGGAGCAGGTGAAGATCTGGGGCGCCGACGCGGGCCTGTTCCAGAACAGCCGGTATGCAGCCGTCGCCGAGAGCCTCCTCTCCACCAGCGTGGAGCAGAAGCTCGACTCGCCCACCGACGTCGCCGTGCTGCGGGGCGACGTGAAGACCTCGACGACCACGTTCAAGGACGGTGCCGTCGCGCCCGGCTTCGAGGCGATCCTGCCCGCGCTCGTGTTCCTCGCCGCCTTCTTCGTGGTCATCGTCTTCCTCGGCAACCAGATGCTGAACTCCACGCTCGAGGAGAAGGAGAACCGCGTCACCGAGATGATCCTCACCACGATCAACCCGACGAACCTGCTGATCGGCAAGGTGGTGTCGCTGTTCCTGATCGGGTTGATCCAGATCGCGGCGTTCGCCCTGCCGGTGCTGATCGGGTACCTGTTCTTCCGCGACCAGTTGAACATCCCGGATTTCGACCTCAGCGGACTGGTGTTCGATCCGCAGAAGATGATCGTGGGCGCCCTGATCCTGGTCGGCGGGTTCGCGCTGTTCACCGGCACCCTGGTGGCGGTGGGAGCCGTGATGCCGACCGCGAAGGACGCGGCCCCGGTGTTCTCGGTCGTGATCTTCGCCGTGGTGATCCCGCTGTACGCCTCCGGCTTCGCGATCAGCTCGCCGCAGTCGCCGATCGTGCAGATCCTCGCGTTCTTCCCGTACACGGCGCCGATCACGGCACTCCTGCTGAACGCGTTCGGCTCGCTGCCCCTGTGGCAGGCGATCATCATCATCGTGGAGCTGTTCGTGCTGGCCGTGATCGTGCTGCGGCTGGCGGTGCGGCTGTTCCGCTACGGGTCGATCGAGTACTCCAGCAAGGTGCGCATCCGCGACGTGCTCGGCCGCCGCTCCACCGCTCCCGAGCGCGCCGCCTGATGCGCGCCATCGTCGTCGCCCGGCCGGGCGGCCCGGAGATGCTGCAGGAGGCCGTTGTCGACGACCCGACACCCGCGCCCGGCGAGGTGCGCATCCGCGTGGCCGCCGCCGGTCTCAACGGCGCCGACCTCAGCCAGCGCCGCGGCTTCTACCCGTCGCCTCCCGGCGCGCCGGAATGGCCGGGGCTGGAGGTGTCGGGCACGATCGACGCGCTCGGCACCGAGGTCACGGGCTGGCGGGTCGGCGACCGCGTCTGCGCGCTGCTGCCCGGCGGCGGCTACGCGGAGCTGGTGACGGTCGACGCCGGGCTCGTACTGCCGGTCCCCTCCTCGGTGGAGCTGGTGGAGGCCGCCGGCCTCCCCGAGGTCGTCGCGACCGTATGGTCCAACGTCTTCCAGCTCGCCGGCCTCGCCGCGGGCGAGACGCTGCTCGTCCACGGCGGGTCGAGCGGCATCGGCAGCATGGCGGTGCAGTTGGGCCGCGCGTTCGGAGCGAACGTGATCGCCACCGCCGGCAGCCCCGAGAAGGCGGAGTTCTGCCGCGGTCTCGGCGCCGACGCCGCCGTCGAGTACCGCACGCAGGATT
Organism: Leifsonia williamsii; assembly: GCF_030433685.1. Taxonomy (NCBI): domain Bacteria; kingdom Bacillati; phylum Actinomycetota; class Actinomycetes; order Micrococcales; family Microbacteriaceae; genus Leifsonia; species Leifsonia williamsii. The sequence continues at coordinate 2,236,030 of NZ_JAROCF010000001.1, read as the reverse complement.
TCGTGGAGGCGGCGCTCGCCTTCACCGACGGCCGCGGTGTCGACGTCGTGCTCGACATCGTGGGCGGCTCCTACATCGCGCGCGACCTCGACGCGCTCGCCACCGGCGGCCGGATCATGGCGATCGCGACCAGGGACCGCACCCCGGCTTCCCTCGACATCGGGCTGCTGATGCGCAAGCGGGCGCGGCTCTGGGGCACGACGCTGCGCGCCCGGCCGCTGGAGGAGAGGCGGGCCGTCATCGCCGGCGTACGCGAGCACGTATGGCCGCTGCTCGCCGAGGGCCGGGTGCGCCCGGTCATCGACTCCGTGTTCCCGCTGGCGGACGCCGCGCAGGCGCACCGGAGGATGGAGTCGTCCGCGCACCTCGGGAAGATCCTGCTGCGCGTCGACTGAATGCGTCCGCGGCCGCGGCAGCCGCCGCGCCCAGGGCGTAGAAGGCCAAGTCGGCGGCCTGGAAGGTCGTGCCGAGCACCAGGGCGACGGGAGGTGCGACCTCCGCCAGCCGCGCCGGCAGCGGCGTGAGCTGCAGCAGTTCGACGGCCGCGCAGCCGGCGACCGCGATGCCGGCCGCGATCGCCGGACGCAGCCGTGGAGCGATCAGGGCGACGAGGAGGTACGCGAGCGCCGCGTAGAGCGCATCGCCGATCGCCCCTCCCGGCTCCCCGGTCGTCGTGGCGTGCACCAGCAGACCGGCCGCGACGGTGACGGCGGCGGCGATGGCGATGGCGGCGCGTCGGGATCGCATCCCCGCAGGCTAGCCGCCGCCTGTGGAGACGCGCGTCCCTCCACAGAATGACGATCGGCGGGTCACGGCGCGGGCGCAGCTGGCAGGATCGAACGCATGACCGACAGCACCGCGCCCGCCTCCTCCCCCTCCCGCGCTTCCTCCGCTTTCTCTGCCTTCTCCGCCTCCTCGCCGTCCGACGACGCGCTCCGGGCGCTGCCGAAGGCCGAGCTGCACCTGCACATCGAGGGCACGCTGGAGCCGGAGCTCGCCTTCGAGCTGGCCGCTCGCAACGGGGTGGCGCTGCCGTTCGCGTCGGTCGACGAGCTCGCAGCCGCCTACGACTTCGCGGACCTGCAGTCGTTCCTCGACCTGTACTACGCGACGATGGCGGTGCTGCAGACCGAGGACGACTTCGCCGAGCTGACCCGCCACTACCTGCGCCGCGCGTCCGAGCAGGGCGTGCGGCACGCCGAGCTGTTCTTCGACCCGCAGGCGCACACCGCACGCGGCGTGCCGATCGAGACGGTGATCGACGGCATCGGCGGCGCCCTGGACGAGGCCGAGCGCGACCTCGGCATCAGCGGCGGGTTGATCCTCTGCTTCCTGCGCGACCAGCCGGTCGCGTCGGCCGACCGCACGCTGAGCGCGGCGCTGACCCGTCGCGAGCGCCTGCTGGGCGTCGGCCTCGACTCGGCCGAGGTCGGCTATCCGCCGTCGCTCTTCCAGGACGTCTTCGCCCGGGCGCGCGCAGAAGGGCTGCACGCCGTCGCCCACGCAGGAGAGGAGGGCCCGGCCGGCTACGTCGTCGAGGCCCTCGACCTCCTGGGCGCTGAGCGCATCGACCACGGCATCCGCTCCCTCGACGACCCGGCCCTGATCGAACGCCTCGCCCGCGACCGCATCCCGCTCACGGTGTGCCCGCTCTCGAATCAGCGCCTCCAGGCGACCCCCGACCTCGCGCTCCACCCGCTGCACAGCCTGGCGGAGGCCGGAGTCGCGGTCACCATCAATTCCGACGACCCCGCCTACTTCGGCGGCTACATCGCCGACAACTTCATCGCGGTCCGCGACACCCTCGGCCTGACCAGCGCCCAGGCCGAGGCGTACGCCCGCACCTCGATCGACGCCTCCTTCGCCTCCGATGCCCGCAAGGCGGAGCTGCGTCGCGAGCTGGAGGCGTGGCGGGGATGAGAGTGGAGGCGGCCGCGCTGGCGGGGCAGGAACGGGAGCACGGATGAACGCACAGCCGGAACCCGCGACCGCGGGCAGCCTCCGCACCCCCGACGGCCGCGACGTCCGCTGGTTCGATACCGGTGGCCCGGCCGGCGCCCCGGTGCTGCTGTGGCACCACGGCACCCCGCAGACCGGAGCCGTCATCGAGCCGGTCGCGCAGGCCGCGGCCGCCCGCGGCCTCCGCGTGGTCTCGTGCGCCCGCCCCGGCTACCCGGGCTCGACGCCCCTGCCGGGCCGCAGCGTGGCGGACGCCGCCCGCGACGCGCTGACGGTCCTCGAAGCCCTCGGCGTCGACCGCCTGATCACCGCCGGTGCGTCCGGAGGCGGCCCGCACGCCCTCGCCTGCGCCGCCCTGGCGCCGGAGCGCGTGACCGCGGTGCTGGTGCTGGCCGGCATCGCCCCGTACGACGGCACCCCGGACTGGTTCGCCGGCATGGCCGACCCGAGCGGCACCGGGAGCGCCCTGCTCGGCCGCGACGCCCGCCTCGCCCACGCGCAGACGGCCGAGTTCGACCCGAACAGCTTCATCGACCGCGACTACGCGGCCCTCGACGGCCCGTGGCGCGCGCTGGGCGCCGACGCGCAGGCCGGCTCTGCCGCCGGCCCCGACGGCGAGGCCGACGACGACGTTGCTTACATCACCCCGTGGGGAGCCGACCTGTCCGCGATCACCGCCCCGGTCCTCCTGGTCCAGGGCGGCCGCGACCGCGTCGTCCCGCCCCTCCACGCCCACCGCCAGCTCGAGCGCCTCCCCACCGCCGAGCTGTGGCTGCGCCCCCGCGAGGGTCACGTGTCGGTGCTCACCGCCCTCGGCACGGGGCTCGACTGGGCGCTGGGCCAGCGGGACGGTGCCCCCGCGCCGACCTGATCGCCGCCGCCCGGCTCACCGACGGCGGCCCAGCGGGACGGCGCCCCTGCGGAGACCTGAGCGCCGCCGCCCCGATCCCACCCCGGCAGGCCGGCGAAGACGCCATCCACGCTGCCACTCGTGACGACCGAGCGGGCGCCCCGCGATCCCTCACGAGGCGCCCGCCCCTGCATCCCGGCGCGATCACCGGTCCACGCGCATCAGCCGCGCGACACTCCGCTCACGCTCCGGCGCCCACGCGTCCAGAGCAGGGAGCCGCCGAGCAGCAGCGCGAGCGCCACCACCACGATCGGCGCGACCACCGAGCCGGTCGAGGCGAGCGCGTTCACGGCCGTGCCGGCCACCACCGCGGGGTCGCCCGCCGCACCCGAGCCGCCGGAGCCGCCCGCGCCGCCCGCCGCGCCGCCGCCCGCACCGCCAGGGGTCTGGCCCGACGGAGCGCCGTCGGCCGTGACCTCGAACGGCACCACGACCTGCACCGCGCTCTGCGCGCCGGTGAGCGTCACCGTGTGCTGGCCCGTCTCCTGCGGGGCCGTCACCGTGATGGTGGCGCCGCCGCTCAGGACGTCGGTGCGCGGCAGCGTCACCGGGTCGGACTGCACCACGCCGTTCACCTGGCGGTCGCCGGCCCAGCCGCTGAGCGCCACCGTGAACTCCTGGCCCGGCTTGACCGACGTCGCCGACGGGGTCGCCTTCGCGCCCGCGCTGAGCTTCGCGTAGCTGCGCTCCAGCTGCAAGGCGTTCGCGATGGTGAAGAAGGTGTCGGTCTGGTCGGTGAGGCCGACCACGTTCGCCGCACCGGGCCCGTAGCCGGCGATGCGGAGCTGGGCGCCGGTGTGCTGCTGCGAGCCGCCGGCCGCCGCGGTGCCGTAAGCCACCTTCATGACCGTGCCGTCGGCCGTGGTCAGCGCGGTGCTGAGCGTGGCCGGCGGGGTGGAGTCGACGATCTGGCTGGTGTGGGCGTGGTCGGCGGTCACGATGACGAGCGTGTTGCCGTCCTTCTTAGCGAAGGCGAGGGCGGCCTGCACGGCCTCGTCGAGGTCGACGGTCTCGCCGATCTGGCCGCACGCGTTGGCCGAGTGGTCCTGCTTGTCGATGCTCGCACCCTCCACCTGCAGGAAGAAGCCGTCGCCGCTGGGCTTGTCGAGCAGCGAGATGGCCTTGTTCGTCAGCGACGCGAGCGAGAGCTTCGTGTCGAGGCGGTCGGCGTTCGGCTGGCAGGTGACCGGTGCCTGGTCGGCACCGCCGACGGTCGCAGTGGTCGGCGCGTACCGGGTCGGGAAGTTGCCGGGCGTGAACAGGCCGAGCAGCGGCTTGTCCTGGTCCGCCTCGGTGACGCCGTCGAGGCCCGCGGCGTCCCCGACGACCTGGTAGCCGCGGTCCGCCGCCTGCTGGAACAGCGTCTTGCCCTGCCACTGACCGGCCTTGGCGGTCTGGCCGAAGGAGGTGGAGCCTCCACCCAGCGTCACGTCGGCGCGCGCGTCGAGCAGCTGCTCGCTGATGGAGCCGAGACCGCCCTTGTCGAGCGCGTCGGTGCCGCAGGTGGCGCTGTCGGGGCCGTAGCAGGAGCGCGCGCCGACGTGCGCGACCTCGACGGCCGGTGTCGCGTCCTGGATCTCCGCGGTGCTGACGTTGCCGGTCCGGAGGCCGTTGGCGCGGGCCAGCTCCAGCAGCGTGGCGTGCGGCTTGCCGTCGATGTCGACGCCGACCGCATTGTCGTAGGTCTTGGTGCCGGTCGACCACGCGGTGCCGGTGGCGGCCGAGTCGGGCACGTAGTCCGGCTTGCCCTTGTTGGCGCCGTCCTTGTACAGCGAGTAGGTCGTGTACTGGCCGGTGAGCGGCAGGGCGTCGATGCCCGGCAGCATCCCGCCTGCGCCGTACTGGTAGTTGCGCGCGACGGTGATCTCGCTGTCGCCCATGCCGTCGCCGATGAGGAGGATGACGTTCTTGGCCGGGCCGTTCACGATCGACGCGCGCAGGGCGGCCGTCGAGTCCTGCTGGTCGCGGGTCGCGCCGCCGTTGTCGGACGGAGCCGCGAGGGCGGCCGACGGGATCAGCGCCGCCGCGAGCAGCCCGGAGGCCGCCGCCAGCGCCAGCACGCCGCCGCGCCGACGGGAGGAGGAGAAGGACATGGTGAGGTGATCCTTTCGAAGAGGGAACGCCCCACAGCCCACCGGTGCGCCATGAACCCCCCGTGAACGGGGGTCGGCGACGATGTGAACATCCTCAGGGGCGCGCACGCCTGCTCCGAAATGACGAGGGCCTCCCCCGCAACCGGAGGAGGCCCTCGCCTCGAACATCGCGTGACGCGACCTGATGGTGGAGATGGGGGGAATCGAACCCCCGTCCACTGCTGTGGTCATGTGCCTTCTACGGGCGTAGCCAGTGCAGACGTGTTCTCGGCCCCGGATCTTGTCGCTGGCACCTGATCCGACGGGCCCAGTATCAGTGGAAGTCCCTCTGCGCCCTGATGCTCAACGCAGAAGCAAGTCCCCTAGCTGACGCCAGGATCCGGGTAGGAGACGATTCCCGGTCTGACGGTCTCTCTAAATGGCGGAGGTGAACTTACGCCGCGAGGGCGAAGTCGGCCTTGGCCGAGACAGTGCTCTTGGAATTGGCACTTATTTTTTCGCATGCATCGTTAACGAGATAAGCATGCATCCTCGACCCGCTTCTCACAGTCACGCAGACAATGTCGAAACCGATCATCCCCATGCGCGGCCTGATGGCCGGGTCGCAGTCACGCGCTGTTGAGTTGTGGAGGTGCTGGTCGCCGTCTCCGGCGAGCTTCTCATTCTATAACACCACGGCCCCCACTTCTATGCCAGCATCGGGGCATGGCCGACACCATCATCACCGTCCAGGGCGAGTACGAGCTGCGGCACCCGGCGGAGCGCGGCACGGTGCGCCTCCTCGTCGCCTACGACGGCGAGGACAGGGAGGAGACGCTCGCCCTCGCCACGCAGCGTCATCAGCAGCTCGCGCGTGAGCTCCGCGATCTCCAGGAAGGCACCTCCGGCCCGGTCGCGCAGTGGTCGTCCGACAGCCTCCGTGTCTGGGGCGAGCGGCCCTGGAACCAGGAGGGGCGCCGCCTCCCTGTCGTCTTCCACGCCCAGGTGGGCGTCGAGGCCGTCTTCGGCGAGCTGGGCGCACTCTCCGACTGGGTCGGCGTCGTGTCGCTCCTCGACGGCGTCCAGGTGGAGGGGGTGACGTGGGGTCTCACGGAGGCCAGGCGGCAGTCGCTCACGCAGGAGGCCCGTCGCCGCGCCGTCGAGAACGCCGTCGCCAAGGCCACGGTGTACGCCACCAGCCTCGGCCTGTCGTCGGTGCGTCCCGTCGCGCTCAGCGACCCTGGCATGCTCGGCGACGGCGCCGCTCCCCCGCAGCCTCCGCAGCCCATGTTCGCCCGGGCCGCCGCCGATCTGGGAGGTGCGACGCTCGCCCTCAAGCCGGAGGACCTGACGATCGCTGTGCAGGTGCACGCGCGGTTCGCCGCCTCCTGAGCCACCTCTACAGACCGGAACCCGGCGTCGCCGGCGGACCGGGCGTCGACGGCGGTCGCAGCGGGAAGTCCGCGAGCCGCAGCACCCGGGTGGCGGTGACGGTCGAGCCCTCGCGCGTGCCGACCACGATCACCTCGTCGCCCTTCGCGAAGTCGGAGGCGGAGCCTCCCTCGGCGCCGGGGTGGCCGAAGCGCGTGGAGGAGGTGAGCTTCACCGTGAGCGTGCGCCCGTTATCCGCAGTGAGCTTCCAGGTCGACCCCGAGACGGAGTCGATCGTGCCCTGCACGAGCCCTCGTTGCGGGCCCGATTCGCGGGGAGGCTGCGCTTTGCCGGGGCGGTCTCCGCGCTCCCCGTGGTCGAGCCGGTTCAGCCACGACATCACCGGACCGGAGTGGGAGGCGACGGTCGCGACCGTGAAGGCGCCCACGCCGACCGCGCCGAACAGCACGATCAGGCCAAGGACGAGCGTCGAGATGGCGAACGCCAGCCCGTGCCGCCTGTAGAACGGCTCGCGCACGACCGGCTGCACGGGCGGCTGCTCAGCCGGCGCGGCCGGCTGCTCGGCCGGCGCGACCCTCTCGGCCGGCTCCCTCGCCTCGTTCTCGTCCATGAACTCATGCAAGCACCGACTCGCCGAATCCGGGCTGCCAGATCGTTATGGATCGGGTGTGAGCCGGTTCAGGCGGGCTGCACCAGCACCGAGCGCAGCTTGGCGAGCTCCAACTCGTCCATTCCGGCGTCGAGCAGGTACTCGCGCACGCCGCCGTGCTCGCGGTCGATCAGGTCGAGCACCGCCTCCAGCGCCTCCGGCGGGCTGCCGCCGAGGATGATGCGGAGGTCGGGGGTCACCTCGACGCCGTGCGAGCGGATCAGCGCCACCATGCCCTCCAGCCACGGCCCGTCGAGGTTGGCCTGGGTGGCCGCGTAGTCGGCGATCACGGTCTCGCGGTCGACGCCCACGGCGAGGAGCGCGAGGGCGACGACCATGCCGGTGCGGTCCTTGCCTGCGGTGCAGTGCACGACGACGGCCTCGTCGCCGGTGTCGGCGATCTCCCGCAGGGCGCGCACGACGACGTCGCGGTGCTGCAGCACGATCTTCTCGTAGAGGTCGACGAGCGTGGCGCCGATCGTGGAGGCGGAGGCTCCGGAGCCCTCGAAGACCGGCAGCCGCAGCACGGTGACGTCGAGACCGTCGAGGTCGTCGGGCAGTGCCCGGACCTCGAAGTCGTCGCGCAGGTCGATGACGACGCGGATGCGGCGCTCGCGCAGGGCCTCGCGCCCCTCCTCCCCGAGCCGGGCGAGCCCGTCGGAGCGGTACAACTTGCCGGTGCGGGTCGCGCCGCCGTCGGCCGGGTAGCCGCCGATGTCGCGGAAGTTGTACGTGCCGTTGACCGGGATGCGGGAGGCCGGAGTCGTCATGGCCTCAGTCTGTCACCCACGGCCGACGCGCCGCTCAGCGGCCGGCGCCCGGCGCCCGGTGCGGCCGGTCACTCCCCCAGGTGCTTGCGGCTCGACATCGCGCGCTCCGCCTCGCGCTTGTCTTGCCGCTCGCGCAGCGCCTGCCGCTTGTCGTACTCGCGCTTGCCCTTCGCGACCGCGATCTCGACCTTCGCCCGGCCGTCGTTGAAGTAGATCTGCAGCGGGACGATCGTGTAGCCGCCCTGCTTGACCTTGCTCTCGATCTTCAGGATCTGAGGCTTGTGCAGCAGCAGCTTGCGCTTGCGCCGCGGCGCGTGGTTGTTCCAGGTGCCGTCGGCGTACTCGGGGATGTGCACGGCATCGAGCCACGCCTCCCCGCCGTCGATGAACCCGTACCCGTCGACGAGCGACGCTCGGCCGAGCCGCAGCGACTTCACCTCGGTGCCGGTCAGCACGAGCCCCGCCTCGAAGGTGTCCTCGATGAGGTAGTCGTGACGGGCGCGGCGGTTGGTGGCGACCACCTTCTGCCCCTTCTCCTTGGGCACGGCTCACTCCTCACGATCAGACGACGGGATGCCGCCCGGCACGCGGCCGGGCAGCAGACCAGTCTAGCGCAGTGCGGATCAGACCTTCAGATACCGCTTGATCGCGAAGTTCGCGCTCGCGGCGGCGAGCACGACGCCGATCACGATCAGCACCGGGATCACGAGCCAGGCCTGCTCCATCGACACGAAGTTGATCGATTGGATGCGGTTGCCGAGGAAGTCGCGCACGAAGAACTGCACGAGCAGCGCTATCACCACGCACGAGAGCACCGAGCCGATCAGCGCGGCGATCACGCCCTCGATGATGAAGGGGGTCTGGATGAAGCGGTTGGAGGCGCCCACCAGCCGCATGATCCCGATCTCCCTGCGGCGCGAGAAGGCGGAGAGCCGGATCGTCGTCGCGATCAGCAGCACCGCGGCCACGAGCATGATCACGGCTATCCCGATGGCCGTGAGACTCGCGGCGTTCAGGATGCTGAAGATCTGGTCCAGGTAGCTGCGCTGGTCGACGACGCTCTGCACGCCGGCGGCGCCGGAGAGCGTCTCGGTGAGCACCGCGGAGTTGTTCGGGTCCTTCAGGTTGACCCAGAACGTCTGCGGGATCATCTCCGGCGTGACGAAGTCGGCGATCTGGTTGCCCTTGAACTGCTGCTGGAACTGCTCGTAGCCCTGCTGCTGGTCCTGGAAGTAGAACTTCTGGATGTACGGCGACAGCTCCGGCGACTCCAGCTGCTTCTTGACGGCGGCGATCGTCTGCTCGGTCGCGGCGCCGCCCTGGCAGTTGTCGGTCTCGGTGCACATGTACACCGCCACCTGGGCGCGGTCGTACCAGTAGGTCTTCATCTGGCCGATCTGCAGCTGCAGCAGCACGGCGGTACCGACGAAGGTCAGCGAGATGAAGGTCACGAGGACGACCGAGACGACCATCGAGAGGTTGCGGCGGAGGCCGTTGGCGACCTCCGACCAGATGAGCCCGAATCTCATTTCGTCGGCCCCACATTCTGCTCGCCGTCGCGGTCGTCGCCGTCGCGGAGTCCGCGCAGGTCGAGGTTCGCGGTGAAGTTGAGGTGCTCCGGCAGCTCCTCGGAGGCCGGGGCCGGAGGCACGGGCGCCGTCGCGAACTGCACGGGCGCCGGGTAGCGGTCGGGCACCGGCTGCGGCGCAGGAGCCGGCTGGTGCTGCGCGGGCTGCGGCTGCTGCTGGACCGGCTGCTGCTGGACCGGCTGCGGCTGGACGGGCTGCTGCTGCACCGGCTGCGGCGCGGACACCGGTCCGGTCGGGTTGCCGGTCGGAGCGTGCGGTCGCGTCATCGGCTGCGCCGCGGCTGCCGCTGCTGCACCGGCCGGAACCGGCGCGGCCTGCGGAGCAGGCGCGGCCTGCGGAGCCGGCTGCGCGGCATGCGCACCCTGCGCCACCGGGATCGCGGCCGTGAAGCCGTACCCGCCGTGGCGCTCGTCGCGGATGATCTGGCCGCCGACCAGCTCGATCACGCGCCGCTTCATCTGGTCGACGATCGCGGCCTCGTGCGTGGCCATGAGCACCGTGGTGCCTCCGGCGTTGATGCGCTCGAGCACCGCCATGATGCCGGCGCTGGTCGCGGGATCGAGGTTTCCGGTCGGCTCGTCGGCGAGGAGGATCTGCGGCTTGTTGACCACGGCGCGCGCGATCGCGACACGCTGCTGCTCACCGCCGGAGAGCTCGTTCGGGAGGCGCTGCTCCTTGCCCTCGAGGCCCACCATCTTCAGCACGTCCGGGACGGCCTCCTGGATGAAGCCGCGGGACTTGCCGATCACCTGCAGCGTGAAGGCGACGTTCTGGAACACCGTCTTGTTGGGCAGCAGGCGGAAGTCCTGGAAGACGACGCCGATGTTGCGGCGGAAGTACGGCACCTTGCGCGACGAGATCGTGCCGAGGTCCTGACCCAGCACGTGGATCTTGCCCTTGGACGGCTTCTCCTCTTTGAGGATGAGGCGCAGGCAGCTGGACTTGCCCGACCCCGAGGCGCCGACGAGGAAGACGAACTCTCCGCGCAGCACTTCGAGGTTGATGCCGTTCAGCGCCGGACGCGTGGTGCCCGAATACTGCTTGGATACGTGTTCGAACCGGATCATGACGTCTAGAGACTAGACACGATCCGGCGCAACCGGCACCGCGACATGCCAGGCGCGGTCAAGCCTGAGCGTCGGGTGGACTACGCCTGAGCCTCGGCTTTGCTTCCGGCGCGCCAGCGGATGCCCGCCGCGATGAAGCCGTCGAGGTCGCCGTCGAAGACGGTCTGCGGGTTGCCGGACTCGTAGCCGGTCCGAAGGTCCTTCACGAGCTGCTGGCCGTAGAGGAAGTAGGAGCGCATCTGGTCGCCCCAGCTCGCGGTGATGGTGCCGGCGAGCTCCTTCTTCTTGGCGGCCTCCTCCTCCTTCTGGAGCAGCAGGAGGCGCGTCTGCAGCACGCGCATGGCGGCGGCGCGGTTCTGGATCTGCGACTTCTCGTTCTGCATCGAGACGACGATCCCGGTCGGGAGGTGCGTGATGCGCACCGCGGAGTCGGTGGTGTTGACCGACTGGCCGCCCGGACCGGAGGACCGGAAGACGTCGACGCGGATGTCGCCCTCGGGGATGTCGACCTCGGTCGCCTCCTCCATGAGCGGGATGACCTCGACCGCCGCGAACGACGTCTGGCGCTTGTCGGCAGAGCCGAACGGGCTGATGCGGGCGAGGCGGTGCGTTCCGGCCTCCACCGACAGCGTGCCGAAGGCGTACGGCACGTCGACCTCGAAGGTCGCCGACTTGATGCCGGCGCCCTCGGCGTAGGAGGTGTCCATCACCTTCACCGGGTACTTGTGCTGCTCGGCCCAGCGGAGGTACATGCGCAGCAGCATCTCGGCGAAGTCGGTGGCGTCGTCGCCGCCGGCGCCGGAGCGGATCGTGACGATGGCGGACCGCTCGTCGTACTCGCCGCTCAGCAGGGTCTGCACCTCGAGGTCGCCGAGCGTCTTCTGCAGGGCCTCGAGCTCGGTGCGGGCCTCGGCCGCCGACTCCTCGTCGTCGCCCTCGTTCGCCAGCTCGACCAGCACCTCCAGGTCGTCGAGGCGCTGCTCCACGGAGGTGATGCGGTTGAGCTCGGACTGGCGGTGGCTGAGCGCGCTCGTCACCTTCTGCGCGTTCGCGGTGTCGTCCCAGAGGTCGGGGGCGCCCGCCTGCTCGCTGAGGGCGGCGATGTCGGCGCGCAGCTTGTCGACGTCGACGACGGCCTTGATGTCGGAGAGCGTCGAGCGCAGGTCGGCGATCTGCTGGGAGAGGTCTAGTTCGATCATGTCGGCGTCCAGCCTACCGGCCGCCGCCCCGCGTGAGCAGGGAGCCGGCAGCGGGGATCCGGCAGCGGGGAGGCCGGGGCCGCCTCCGACGGAAGTTGTAGCCTGTTAACGAGATGACTTCCGACGAGCGCCCCTTCAGCTTCCGCTCCGTCGCCCTGGCCGCGTTCCTGCCCACGCTGCTGTTCTCGATCGGCGAGGGCGCGATCATCCCCATCATCCCGATCGCCGCGGGCAACCTCGGCGCCGGGCTCGCGATGGCCGGCTTCATCGCGTCGATGATCATGCTGGGCGAGCTGGCGGGCGACATCCCGAGCGGGTGGATCGTGTCGCGCATCGGCGAGCGTCGCGCCATGATCGGCGCGGCCGTCGTCGCGATCCTCGGGGTCGTGGTGTGCCTCCTCGCGCCGAACTACTGGGTGCTGACGGCCGGCATCTTCGTCGTCGGGCTCTCGACCGCGGTGTTCGCGCTCGCGCGTCATGCCTTCATGACCACGTACGTGCCGCCGCGCTACCGCGCGCGGGCGCTGTCGACGCTGGGCGGCGTGTTCCGGGCCGGCTGGTTCGTCGGGCCGCTGATCGCCTCGGCCGTGATCGCGCTGACCGGCTCGACGCAGTCGGTGTTCTGGATCTTCATCGTCAGCTGCCTCGGGTCCGTCATCGTGCTGCTGGCACTGCCGGACCCCGAGCGGATGTTCGGACCGAGTCCGCGGACCGCCGACGCCTCCGGCGCGCTCGTCACCGCGGGCGAGGAGGAGGCCGAGGAGCGCACGCACGGCCTGTTCCGCACGATCTGGTCGTTCCGGGCCGTGCTGGCGCGGATGGGCGGAGGCGTCTCGCTGGTCGCCGCGGTCCGCTCGGCACGCACCGTGCTCCTGCCGCTGTGGGCGGTCTCCATCGGTCTGAGCGAGTCGAACACGGCGCTGATCATCGGCATCGCCGGCGCGGTCGACTTCGCCCTGTTCTACGCGAGCGGGCAGATCATGGACCGGTTCGGCCGGATGTGGAGCGCCATCCCGTCGATGATCGGGCTCGGCACGGGCTTCCTCGTGCTGGCGTTCTCCCACGACCTCGACGCCCGGGTCGCCTGGTACATCGCGGTCTCGATCTTCCTGGCGGTCGCCAACGGCATCGGCTCGGGCATCATCATGACGCTCGGCGCCGACCTCGCCCCGAAGGAGAGCCCGGCGGCCTTCCTCGGCGCCTGGCGGTTCGCCGGCGACGCCGGGCAGGCGGTCGCACCACTGGTGGTGTCGCTGCTGACCGCGCTCGTCTCGATCGCCTTCGCGAGCGGCGTCATGGGCGCGCTCGGACTGGTCGGGGCCGCTCTGCTCGGCCGGTACATCCCGCGCTACGTGCCGCGGCGGCCGCAGCCCCTGCCCGTCAGCGAGTAGCGCTGCCGGAATAGCCTCCGCGCGGAGGAGGTTCATCTCCATGCGTTCGCATACACTGGGCGCACCGACGGGAGGACTCACCATGGCCGCGCTCGAACTCGGCATCGACACCTTCGGCGACGTGACGCTCGACGCGGACGGCGCGCCGCTGCCGCACGCGCAGGTGCTGCGCAACGTCGTCGAGGAGGGCGTGCTGGCCGACCAGGTCGGCCTCGACTTCATCGGCGTCGGCGAGCACCACCGCAAGGACTTCGCCGTGTCCGCGCCGGAGGTCGTGCTCGCCGCGATCGCCGGCCGCACGGAGCACATCCACCTCGGCTCCGCGGTCACCGTGCTGAGCTCCGACGACCCGGTGCGCGTCTTCCAGCGCTTCGCGACGCTCGACGGCGTCTCGGGCGGCCGGGCGGAGGTCATCCTGGGCCGCGGCTCGTTCATCGAGTCGTTCCCGCTGTTCGGCTTCGACCTCGCCCAGTACGAGGAGCTCTTCGAGGAGAAGCTCAACCTGTTCGCCGAGGTCCGCAAGCAGCAGCCCGTCACCTGGGAGGGGTCGCTGCGGCCGTCGCTCGACGGGCAGTCGGTCTTCCCGCACCTGGAGCACGGCCTCCTGAAGACCTGGATCGGCGTCGGCGGCAGCCCCGAGTCGGTGATCCGCGCCGCGCACTACGGCCTCCCCCTGATGCTCGCGATCATCGGCGGCGGCCCGATGCGCTTCCAGCCGCTCGCCGAGCTGTACCGCAAGGCGCTCGACCAGTTCGAGCAGGACGCGACCCTCCCGATCGGCGTCCACTCCCCCGGCTTCATCGCCGCGACCGACGACGAGGCGAAGGACCTGCTCTGGCCGCACTGGGAGGCGATGACCAACCGCATCGGCGCCGAGCGCGGCTGGCCGCCGGCCTCCCGCGCCCGGTTCGAGCACGAGGCGGGACCGGACGGCGCGCTGTTCGTCGGCTCGCCCGAGACCGTCGCGACCAAGATCGCCTACGCCGCCCGCGGCCTCGGCCTGTCGCGGTTCGACCTCAAGATCAGCAACGGCACGCTGGGTCACGACCACCTCATGCGGGCGATCGAGCTCTACGGCACGCAGGTGGCGCCGCGCGTGCATGAGCTATTGTCGTAGCCGCGCTGCAGCCGTGCTCAGCGCGCCGCGGGAGTGGTGAAACTGGCAGACACGCAGGATTTAGGTTCCTGTGCTTCGGCGTGAGGGTTCGAGTCCCTTCTCCCGCACTGCGCCGCCGCTCAGGCGGCCCCGTCGAGAGCCGCCGGCAGCCCGTTGAGGCGCAGGATCGTGCCGCCGCGCAGGTGCGGCAGGTCGGCGCTCCCGTCGCCCGTCCGCTCGAGGAACGCGACCTGCTCGATCCAGTCGAGCGTCGTGCCGTCGCCGTCCGGCGCGAGGAGCACGGTGACCAGGGAGGTCCAGCGCAGCACGTCGTCCACCGACGACTCGTAGCCGAACACGATGCGCCGCGCCGGCACGATGTCGAGGTAGCGCGAGCGGTACCGGAGGCTCTCGGTGCTGCCGTCGGGATGCGTGAAGGTGCTGTGCGCCTCCTCCCCTCCGCCGACCGCGAAGAGGTGCCGGTACTCGGGCGACCGACCGGGCAGGCGGAACCAGCGCCGACGCACGGCGTCGTCGGCGAAGGCGGCGAACACCCGCTCGGGCGGTGCCTCCAGCCGACTGGTGACGGTGAAGGTCTCGTGCAGCTCTCCGGTCATCGGCGCCTCCCAGCGTTCTCGGTGTCAGACCACAGGATGATCTTCACGCATGCCGCGGATTTTTCACGGAGCGCGCAGCTTAGCGCCGCTAGACTCGGCAGCATCGCCCCGAACCCCTCTGGAGACACGTGATCCACCACGCCGGCCTCATCCCCTGGCTCGACCCCGAGACCATCATCTCGGCCGCGGGCCCGTGGGCCCTGCTCGTCGTCTGCGGGATCATCTTCTCCGAGACGGGTCTGCTGGTCGGCTTCCTGCTCCCGGGCGACACGCTGCTCGTCATCTCGGGCCTGCTGACGCACACCTCGCTGGTGTTCGGCGTCGACATCTGGTGGGTGTGCCTCGCGATCGCCTTCGCGGCGTTCCTCGGCGGCGAAGTCGGGTATCTGATCGGCCATAAGGCCGGGCCCCGCATCTTCGAACGCAAGGAGAGCGGGCTGTTCAGCGTCGAGAACGTGCGCCGCACCAACGCCTTCTTCGAGCGGTTCGGCGCGCTGGCGATTATCCTCGCCCGCTTCGTCCCGATCGTGCGCACCTTCGCGCCGGTCGCCGCGGGCGTCGGCCACATGAACTACCGCAAGTACTCGCTCTACAACGCGATGGGCGCGCTGCTCTGGGGCGCCGGCCTGACTCTGTTCGGCTATCTGATCGGCTACATCCCGCCGGTCGCGACCTTCGTCTCGAACTACATCGACATCATCCTGATCGGCGCGGTCGTCATCACGCTGGTGCCGACGCTGTTCCACTACTTCCAGTCGCTCCGCAAGGCGAAGCGCAAGCGCGCGGCCGAGGCCGCCGCCGCGCACCCCACGCCGACCCCCGACATCTGAGCCGCGTCGTCGGCATCTCCGGAGGCGCCGCGCGACGCGCCGCTGCCGGGCCCGTTCCTCCGGAACCGGGCCGCGTCCCGCTCCGATCCTCCGGAGTTGCGGACACCCCGGCCGTCGCGCGCAACTCCGGAGGCCGCCCGAATCGCGGCTCCGCCTTCCGGAGTTACCGGCAGCGCAGCGGCGTGTCGGGCCGATCCTCCGGAGTTGCCGACGCGGCGGCAGCACCGCTAGCGGTGCAGCTCGTCCTCGTGGGCGGCATGCTCGGCGGGTTCGAGCTGGAACGTCGAGTGCTCCACGTCGAAGTGCTTCGCAAGGCACCCCGAGAGGTCGTCGAGGAGGCGGCCGGTCTCGCCCGAGCGGAACACTCGCGGCTCCACCACCACGTGCGCCGTGAACACCGGCGCGCCCGACGTGATAGCCCACACGTGCACGTCGTGCACGGCGACCACACCCGGCGTCCCGAGGATGTGACGGCGGATCTCCGCGACATCGGTGTCGGCCGGCGCCGACTCGCTCAGCACGTGCACCACGTCGCGCAGCAGCACGAACGCCCGCGGCAGGATCAGCGCCGCGATCGCCAGCGACGCGATCGCGTCCGCCGGGAGGAAGCCCGTGGTGAGGATGACCAGCGCGGCGGCGATCACCAGCGCCGACCCGATCAGGTCGCCCAGCACCTCCAGGTAGGCGCCGCGCATGTTGATCGAGTGCCCTGCGGAGGGGCGGAGCACCAGCAGCGCCACCAGGTTCGCCAGCAGACCGATCACCGCGACGACCAGCATCGGGAGGCTGTGCACCTCCGCCTCCCCCGACATCAGCCGCGAGACCGCGCCGATCGCCACGCCGACGGCCACCGCCACGAGGATGAGCCCGTTGATCAGCGCGCCGAACACCTCCGCGCGCCGGAAGCCGAAGGTCTGCCGGTCGGTCGCCGGCCGCGCCGCCACGATCGTCGCCATGAGCGCGATCACGAGGCCCGTGCCGTCGCTCAGCATGTGCCCGGCGTCGGCGAGCAGCGCCAGCGACCCGCTCAGCCAGGCGCCCACGACCTCCACGACGAGCACGGCCGCGACGATCGCGATCGCGATCAGCAGCCGGTTGCGGTTGGCCTCATGGCCGTGGGAGTGACTCATTACTTCTACGGTAGATAGAAGTCGGCCGCCCCGCCAGGCCCACGACCTAGATGGGAATGAGTGCCGTTCTCAGCGCCGCTCTCATACCCCGGCGGCCCGCTCGGCCAACCCGCGCAGCGCCGGCACGATCGCCGCGAACGCGCGCGCCCGGTGGCTCTCGGCGTTCTTGGCCTCGGACGGGAGCTGCGCCGCCGTCACGTCGTGCCCCTCCGGCACGAAGATCGGGTCGTAGCCGTGCCCGTGCTCGCCACGCGCCTCCAGCGCGATCCGCCCCGGCCAGACTCCCTGCACGACCGTCGGCTCCTGCCCGGGCACGACGAGCGCGAGCGTCGCCGTGAAGTGGGCGCCGCGCGACGCCTCCGGCAGCTCGGCGAGCTGGTCGAGCAGGAGGCGCAGGTTCGCCTCCGCGTCGCCGTGCCGCCCCGCCCAGCGCGCCGAGAAGATGCCGGGCGCGCCTCCCATCGCGTCCACGCAGATGCCGGAGTCGTCCGCCAGCACCGGGAGGCCCGTGTGCGCCGCCGCCGCACGCGCCTTGATCAGGGCGTTCTCCTCGAACGTGACGCCGTCCTCGACCGGCTCTGGACCGTCGTAGGCGACGATCTCGAGCCCGGGAACGGCGTCGCCCAGGATCTGCTGGAACTCCCGCGCCTTGTGCGGGTTGTGCGTGGCGAGGACGACGCGGACCATCGGCGTCAGCCCTCGATGCCCAACGCGGACGAGGCGAGCGCCGTCTGCTGGATGCCGGCCAGCTCCGCGGTCCCGCCGAGGGCGAGGTCGAGCAGGTTGTTCAGCTCGCTGCGGTCGAAGGGCGCGCCCTCGGCCGTGCCCTGCACCTCCACGAACAGGCCGCGGCCCGTGACGACGACGTTCATGTCGGTCTCGGCGCGCACGTCCTCGACGTAGGCCAGGTCGAGCATGGGCGTGCCGTCGATGATGCCGACCGAGACGGCGGAGACGGAGTCGATCAGCGGCGTGGCCTTCTGCCCGATGAACCGCTTCTGCCTCCCCCACTCCAGCGCGTCGGCCAGGGCGACGTAAGCGCCGGTGATCGCAGCGGTGCGGGTGCCGCCGTCGGCCTGCAGCACGTCGCAGTCCAGCACGATCGTGTTCTCGCCGAGCGCCTTCATGTCGACGACGGCGCGGAGGCTGCGGCCGATGAGCCGGCTGATCTCGTGCGTGCGGCCGCCCACCTTGCCCTTGACGGCCTCCCGGTCCATGCGCTCGTTGGTGGAGCGCGGCAGCATGGCGTACTCGGCGGTGACCCAGCCGCGGCCCTTGCCGGCCATCCAGCGCGGCACGCCGTTGGTGAAGGAGGCGGTGCAGAGCACGCGCGTGTTGCCGAACGAGATCAGCGCCGAGCCCTCGGCCTGGCGGCTCCAGCCGCGTTCGATGGTCACGGGTCGCAGCTGGTCGGCGGTGCGCCCGTCGGCGCGGGTGGTGTCGGTCACGGTCGTCTCCTCGGTGGGGGTGGGGCGGTGCGCGGCGAAGATGCTGCGGTGGAGTGCGGTGGCGGTGCGGTCAGAGCGGCAGGTCGATGACGCCGGTGGTCACCAGATCGACTCTCGAGACCTCCGGGCCGATGAAGCGGTGCGCAAGGCGCAGGAAGTTGTCGGCGTCGGAGCCGGTGGCCTCGTAGCGGATGGTGGGAGGCGCGGACGAGCGCCGCTCCAGGCCGCCGCCGACGAGCGTTCGGTAGACGTCTTTGGCGGTCTCGGTGTCGCTGGAGACGAGCGAGACGCCCTCCCCCATCACGTATGAGATCGCGCCCTTGAGGAACGGGTAGTGCGTGCAGCCCAGCACGAGCGTGTCGACGTCGGCCGCGCGCAGCGGCTCCAGGTACTCGGCGGTCACGCGCAGCACCTCATCACCGCTCGTGATGCCCGCCTCCACGAACTCCACGAACCGCGGGCAGGCCTGCGTGAACAGCTGGAGGGTGGGAGCGGCGGCGAAGGCGTCCTCGTACGCCCGTGAGGCGATGGTGCCGACCGTGCCGATCACGCCGACGCGGCCGGTGCGGGTCGCTGCCACCGCTCGGCGCACGGCCGGCTGGATGACCTCGATGACCGGAACGGAGTACCGCTCGCGCGCGTCCCTCAGCATCGCGGAGGACGCCGTGTTGCACGCGATCACGAGCAGCTTCACGCCCTGGTCGACCAAGAAGTCGAGCACCTCGAGCGAGTACCGCCGCACGTCCGCGATCGACTTGGGCCCGTAGGGCGAGTGGGCCGTGTCGCCGACGTAGAGCAGCGACTCGTTGGGCAGCTGGTCGCGGATCGCGCGGGCGACGGTGAGCCCGCCGACCCCTGAGTCGAAGATCCCGATCGGCGCATCCGTCACAGCATCCCAGCCTATCCCCCGCCGGCCGGGAGGGGCGCGGCTATGGTGGAGCAGTGACCGAGTCCTCCGCGCTGTTGACCGACCGCTACGAGCTCACGATGCTCGACGCCGCCCTGCTCAAGGGCACGCACGACCGCGAGTGCGTGTTCGAGGCGTTCACCCGCCGGCTGCCAGCCGGGCGCCGCTACGGCGTGCTCGCCGGCACCGGGCGGCTGCTGGAGCTGATCGAGCGGTTCCGGTTCGGCGACGAGGAGCTCGCCTACCTGCGCGACAACCATGTCGTCCGCGACGAGACGATCGACTGGCTCGCCGACTACCGGTTCTCGGGGACCATCCGTGGCTACCGGGAGGGCGAGGTCTTCTTCCCGGGGTCGCCGTTCTTCATCGTCGACGCGCCCTTCGCCGAGGGCGTCATCCTCGAGACGCTGCTGCTCAGCGTCTTCAACTACGACTCGGCCGTCGCCTCCGCCGCCGCCCGCATGGTGAGCGCGGCGGGAGGGCGTCCGCTCGCCGAGATGGGATCGCGGCGCGCCAACGAGCACAGCGCGGTCGCCGCGGCGAGGGCGGCCTTCATCGCCGGCTTCAGCGCCACCTCCAACCTGGAGGCCGGCCGCACCTGGGGTGTGCCGACGATGGGCACCGCGGCCCACGCCTTCACCCTCCTGCACGACAGCGAGGAGGACGCGTTCCGCGCCCAGGTCGACGCGCTCGGCCCCGGGACCACGCTGCTCGTCGACACGTTCGACGTCGAGAAGGGCATCGAGACCGCCGTGAAGGTCGCCGGTCCCGAGCTCGGCGCGATCCGGCTCGATTCCGGCGACCTGCCCAAGCTGGTCCGGCAGGTGCGCGAGCAGCTCGACTCCCTCGGAGCCACGAAGACGAAGATCACCGTGACCAACGACCTCGACGAGTTCACCATCGCTGCACTGGCCGCCTCGCCCGTCGACTCGTACGGCGTCGGCACGTCGGTCGTGACCGGGTCGGGCTCCCCCGCCTCCGGGATGGTCTACAAGCTCGTCGCCCACCGGCCGCGCGGCAGCGAGGGCGACTGGATCCCCGTCGCGAAGAAGTCCGACGGCAAGGCGAGCGTCGGCGGACGCAAGCACCCCGTGCGCCGGCTCGACCGGGCCGGGGAGGCCGTGGCGGAGGTCGTGCACATCATCGAGGAGGGCGAGACGCCCGACGACAACGGTCGCGACCTCCTGGTGCCCCTGATCACCGACGGCGAGGTGCACCGCGAGCACCTGGGCGTCGAGGGCACGCGCCGGGCGCGCGAGCACCGCGCCACGGCGATGCGGGAGCTGCCCGACGAGGCGTTCCGGCTGGGCCGCGGCGACCCGGTGCTGCCGACGATCTTCGCGTGACGACCGCCCGCCCGGAGACGGATCACTCCGTCAGCGACTCGTAGATCTCCTTGCAGGCGGGGCAGACCGGGAACTTCTCGGGGTCGCGGCCGGGCGTCCACTTCTTGCCGCACAGCGCCTTGACGGGCTTGCCGGTGACGGCCGACTCGAGGATCTGCTCCTTCTTCACATAGTGCGAGAAGCGGTCGTGGTCGCCCGGGTCGAAGTCCTGCGTCAGCTCCTGGAGCTCGCGCTCCAACGTGGTCGAGCCGCCGCCGGTGGGCAGTCCACCCGGCTCGGAGATGCTGGCGTCGTTCATGCCTCCAGTCTAGACGCGCGACAGCACGGCGTGTCGGGGCGGGGCAGGAAGCGGACGGGGCCCGTCAGTCGTTGCGGTTGGCGAACGCCATCAGCTCCGGCCCGCGCCGGTCGAAGACGCGGCCCCCGACCCACAGCCCGAGGAAGAGCGTGCCGAAGCCGAGCAGCACCGCCGCGATGGGCGCGATGCCGAGCCAGAACGGGCTCACCGTGAGACCGAGGATGAGGAACACGAGCACCGGCGACGAGATGATCACGGTCGCGAAGAAGCTGAACGTCTGGATCAGCGCGGCCGAGCCGCCCGAGGTCTGCGGCTGGGTGAACGCGCTGTCGCCGGGCTTCGTGGCCGGGTACGGCACCAAGGCCGACGAGATGCTGGAGAGACCGAGTCCGATGACCAGGACGGCGCCGCTCAGCGCCGCGACCGCGGGGAGCACGGCCCAGTCGCCGAACGTCGCGGCGGTGACGACCGAGCCGATCGCGATCACGGGGATGCCGATGACCACCGGGGGGAACATGCGGCCCGCCCGGTCGGCGATGCCGCGCGTGCCGGACACGAGGTGCAGCCACACGGCGGTGCTGTCGTAGGCGAGGTCGTTGTGGATGCTCCAGCCGAGGAAGAGGCAGACCAGCGGCAGGGGCACCAGGCACACGTAGTGCGCAGGGATGCCGGCGAGCGTGAGCGCGACGATGACGAACACCGGGATGACCGGGATCATGATCATCGACACCCAGTAGCGCGGGTCGCGTCCCCAGTACGTCATCGAGCGGGCGGCGATGGCGGCCGTCGGGCCTCCGCGCAACCGCGAGAACCAGCCGAGCCCGCGGTAGTCGCGCGCCCGCGCCTCCCTGGTCGGCGTCACGACGACACGGTCGACCAGCGCCTGCCAGGCGAACCACAGCAGCGCGAGGGTGACGAGGGCGATCAGCAGCTGCACGAGCGCGCCGCCCACGTCGCCGGTCGCGGCGGCGCCGGGCGCGCTCCAGACGGCGCCGAGCGGCGTCCACTGCAGCCACCCGGCGAAGCCGCCGAGCACGCCGAGGCCGTCGCGACCCCAGTCGACGGTGAGCAGGAGCAGCAGCACCGGCGCGAGCAGCACGACGACGACCACGCCCGCGACGCTCCCGGCCTCGCGCGAGCGGCGGGTGTCCAGGAGGGTGGAGGCGATGCTCGCGACGACCCGCGACGCCAGCACGCAGGTCAGCACCACGATCACCGTGCAGAGGACGGCGAGGAGGCTGGCGCCCGGGTTGCTGGACCACGTCACGACCGTCGCCGCGCTGCACAGCGCGAGCACGAGGGCAGGCACCCCGAGGAGCCCGGCCAGCAGCAGGCCGGCCGCCAGCCTCCTGCTCGGGATGCCGAAGAGCGCGAACTTGCGGGGATCGAGCGTGTCGTCGATGCCGAACAGCAGCGGCAGCAGCACGAAGCCGGCGACCACGATGGAGCCGAGCACGACGAGGACGGTGTGCACCGCGCCGAGGTCCGGAAGCGTCCGCGCCGCGAACAGCGACGAGACGACGATGACCGTGATGACGGCGCCGTAGAGCAGCCCCGCGACCAGCCCGACCACGTGCCAGGTGCTGCGCCGGAAGGCGTTGCCCAGCAGCCGCAGCTTCAGTCCGAGAAACTGTGCAACCACTCCATGCCCTCCGCAGCCTTGCGCCCGCCGGCGAGCTCGACGAACCGCTCCTCCAGGGTCTGCTCCCCGCGCACCTGGTCGATGGTGCCGGAGGCCAGCACCCTGCCGCGCACGATGATCGCGACGCTGTCGCAGACCCGCTGGATCATGTCCATGCCGTGGCTGGAGACGACGACGGTGCCGCCTGCGGCGGTGTAGCGCTGGAGGATGTCGACGACGTTCGCCGCCGAGACCGGGTCGACCGACTCGAACGGCTCGTCGAGGACGAGCAGCCGCGGCGAGTGGATCATCGCGGCGGCCAGCGCGATCTTCTTCGTCATGCCGGCGGAGTAGTCGGCGACCAGGCGTTCGAGGGCGTCCTCGATGCCGAACGCCGCGGCGAGATCGGCGGTGCGGGCGCGCACGGTCTTGGCGTTGAGGCCGCGCAGGGTGCCGGCGTAGTGCAGGAACTGCGCGCCGGTCAGGCGGTCGAACAGGCGGAGCTTGTCGGGGAGCACGCCGATCACGTGCTTGGCGCGCACCGGCTCGGCCCAGGCGTCGACGCCGTGCACGACGACGCGACCCTCGTCCGGCCGGAGCAGCCCGGTCGCGATCGAGAGCGTCGTCGTCTTGCCGGCGCCGTTCGGGCCGACGATGCCGTAGAACGAGCCCTCCTTGATGTCGAGGGAGACGTCGTCCACGGCCACGGTGTCGCCGTAGCGCTTGCGGAGGCCGTGCAGCGAGAGCACGGTCGGGCGCGGGTCGGGCGCGGCGGCGGGGACGGTGTCCTGGGTGACCGGGGCGGCCGGAGCGGCGGGCGCGGCGGGCGCGGCGGGCGCGGCGGGCGCCGGAGGCGCGGCGATCTGCGCGGGAGCGGCGACCGTCGTCTCCTCGGGGGCCGCCACGACGGGCTCCACGGGAGTCGCCGGCGTCTCGGGAGCGGCGGGCGCCTTCGCCGCGGCGGCGCGCGCCGCCGCGGTCTTCGGCGTGCGCGGCTTGGCCGCCGTGCTGCGGGTGCGCGGGGTGCGCGTGCTGCTCGCCGTGCCGGCGGCAGCGGTCTTCTGCGGCGTGCGTTTCGCGGCAGGACGCGCCTTCGTCGGCGGCGCCTGCTCGTCGCCTGTGGCCTCGGCCATGCTGTCCCCCGTCTGCTTCCCCGCAGCGCCGCCCGGTGCGGGCGCGCCCTGTGCGATCCCGGGCTCGTCGGGGACGGAACGGGCCTGCTGGACCTCGCCGTTCTGTACTCGCGCGCGCTCGGGACTCACCACGCCACCGTACCAACACCCGGCTGGATGCGAACCCTCCGCGCGGCCGTCCGGGCGCCGATCCGCCGCCTCCGAAAGTCCTGGGAGCTACATAACGACCCGGCAACGACCGCCGTCAACCCCTGCCCCCGAATCGGGGGCCCCGGTAGTCTTGCCGAGGCATGAAGAGGTGTCGATACGCGTAAGCGCGGATGAACCCCGGGTTAATCGGTCCGGCTCCGGCTCGGACGGCGACCCGCCGTCTCCGCCGCATCCACGCGATGACAAGGAGAAGATTGTGACGACTCAGGTAGTGATCCTCGCCGCCGGCATGGGCAGCCGGCTCGGGCGGAGCCTCCCCAAGCCGCTGACGGAGCTGAGCGACGGTCGCACGATCATGCAGCAGCAGTTCGACAACATCCACGCGGCGTTCGGCAACGACGTCACCGTCACGCTGGTGGTCGGCTACAAGCTCGAGCACATCATCGAGGCCTTCCCCGACGCGCAGTTCGTCTACAACGAGCAGTACGACCAGACCAACACCTCCAAGAGCCTCATGCGCGCCCTTCAGGCGTCCGGCCAGGGCGGCGTGCTCTGGATGAACGGCGACGTGGTCTTCGACCCGGCCGTGCTCGTGCGCGGCGCCGCCATGGTCGCCCGCGATCAGACCTTCGTCACCGTCAACACCTCGTCGGTCGCCGACGAGGAGGTCAAGTACACCACCGGCCCGGAGGGCTACATCCAGGAGCTGTCCAAGACCGTCAAGGGCGGTCTCGGCGAGGCCGTCGGCATCAACTACATCTCCGGCAAGGACAAGGCCGCCCTGCTGCGCCAGCTGCAGCGCGTCGCCGACCAGGACTACTTCGAGCGCGGCATCGAGCTCGCGATCGAGCAGGACGGCCTGCTCGTCGAGCCGGTCGACATCTCCGACCTCTACGCCGTGGAGGTCGACTTCCAGGAGGACCTCGAGCGGGCCAATCTTTTCGTATAGTCGAAGCCGCGTGCGCATGGCACGCAGCTTCGATCAATACGATGGGTTCCCGTGACCAGTACTTCCGCTGAGCTGCGCCCTGCGCAGCGCACGCGCTTCGCGCGCTACCGGCACTCGCTCTGGTTGCTGACCAAGCGCGACCTGCGGGTGCGGTACTCCACGAGTGTGCTCGGCTACGTGTGGTCGATCCTCGACCCGCTGGTCATGAGCGCGATCTACTGGTTCGTGTTCACCGTGGTGTTCCGCCGCGACGTCGGTGAGAACCCGTACATCGTCTTCCTGCTCGCAGCGCTGCTGCCGTGGATGTGGTTCAACGGCGCCGTCTCCGACAGCACCAGGGCCTACATCCGCGAGGCGAAGCTGATCCGCTCGACCATGATCCCGCGCACCATCTGGGTGAACCGGATCGTGGCGTCGAAGGGCATCGAGTTCCTGCTGTCGCTGCCGGTGCTCGCGTTCTTCGCGGTGATCACGGGCGCGCCGGTGAACGTCGACATCCTGCTGTTCCCGCTCGCCATCGTGCTGCAGACGATCCTCACCATCGGCGTGGGCCTCATCGTCGCTCCGCTGGTCGTGTTCTTCCGCGATTTGGAGCGCGCCGTCAAGCTCGTGCTGCGGTTCCTCTTCTACGCCTCCCCCATCATCTACAGCGCGCGCGACCTGCCGGGCGGCTGCGGCGGGGGCGTCGCCGCCCGCGACTGCGCCGCGTACCTGGCGGCCCATCCGGGCGCGCAGACGGACACCCTGTTCTCGCTGCACTTCTGGTCGGCCTTCAATCCGCTCACCGGCATCTTCAGCCTCTACCGCTCCGCGTTCTTCCCCGAGGAGCTGGACTGGTTCCTGGTGGGCGTGAGTGCGGTCATGTCGGTGCTGCTGCTCGGTATCGGCTGGCTGGTGTTCAAGCGGTTCGAGCGCGACGTGCTGAAGGAGATCTGAGTGGCCCCCGTCATCGCCGTCGACGGTCTCGGCGTGCGCTTCCGCCGCAACCGCGGAGCGCGCCGCTCGTTCAAGGACCTGTTCTCGTCGCGGCAGCGCCGCACCCGCCCTGACGACTTCTGGCCGCTGCGCAACGTGACCTTCCATGTGCAGCCCGGCGAGGCGATCGGCGTGGTCGGCCGCAACGGCCAGGGCAAGTCGACCCTCCTGAAGCTCGTCGCCGGCGTGCTGCTTCCCGACGAGGGCACGGTGAAGGTCACGGACGGCGTCGCTCCCCTGATCGAGATCACCGGCGGGTTCGTGGACGACCTCACCGTCAGGGACAACGTGTATCTGACGGCCGGCCTGCACGGCATGTCGCGCGCGCAGATCGACGCCCGCTTCGACGAGATCATCGACTTCGCCGAGATCGGCGACTTCGTCGACACCCCGTACAAGCACCTCTCGAGCGGTATGAAGGTGCGCATCGCGTTCTCCGTCATCGCCCAGCTCGAGGAGCCGGTCCTGCTCGTCGACGAGGTGCTCGCGGTCGGCGACCGCGGCTTCCGCGAGAAGTGCTACCGGCGGATCGAGGAGCTGCTGGCGGGCGGCCGCACCCTGTTCTTCGTGTCGCACAACGAGAAGGACCTGCGCCGGTTCTGCGAGCGCGGCCTCTATCTGGACAAGGGCCGGCTGGTCCTCGACGGGCCGATCGGGGACGTGCTCGACCTCTACAACAAGGACTACGGGAGCTGACCCGGATCCGTCCACAGAAGAATTCTCAGACGAGTTGTCCACAGAAGGGGCACGAACGCCCGATCCGACGCCTCGAGCGTCGGACGGGGTGGCTAACGTCTGCGGCATGAAACACCTTCGGATCCTTCGCCAGCCGTCTCGCCCGCCGCGTCCTCGCCGCATCGCCTACCCGGTGCCCTGGCGCGTCGACCGGAGCACCGCGCCGCACTTCCGGCTCGTGAACACCGGCCGGCAGCCCCTTCGCGGCGTCACCGTCAGCGTCGCGGGCTCATCGCGCCTCCGGGTCAGCGCTCCGGCCGTCGTGCGGCCGGGAGAGGCCGTGCGCGCGAGCCTCTCCGGCCCCGATCCCGCGCTCGACACCGTGCTGGTCGTGCGCTGGTTCCCGCCGGACGGTCGCGAGTACCTCTGGTCGGTGAGCTTCTGATCGCGGCCCTCCCGCGTGCTCTGTCGGACGCGGGAGGGCCGCGCGTCTGCACCTCAGGCAGAAGCGCTCTGGTCAGCATGCATCGCCCGCTTTACAAATATCACATGCCAGAAGTTCTCTCCCCCGCCGCACGCGTCTTCGGCGACCGCGTGCGACTCGCCCGCACCGGGCTCGCTCTGAGCCAGGAGACCGTCGCCGCGCTCGCCCAGATGCACGTGACCAACTACGGCAAGATCGAGCGCGGCGCCGCCAACCCCAGCCTCCTGACCATCGTGCGCATCGCCACGGTGCTGGGCTGCGACGTCGCCGCCCTCACCGGCGGGCTGGAGGGCGAGCACCTGCCTCCGCAGCTCAGCGTCGTCACGGCCGCCGAGTATCTGCGCGAGCGCGAGCGACGCCGCATCGCCTGAGCCGGTGCGCAACCCCCTGGCGCTCCCGGAACCACGACCTACACTCGGTAGGGATGGCCAAGAAGCAGGAACCGTTCGTCTCCGTCACCGGAGGACCCGCCCGCGGCGGCGAGACGCCGCGGGCACTCAACGCGGCGCTGGACCGCTTCCTCGGCATCCAGCGCCCGGTCGTGCTGGCGCACCTGCGCAGCATCCGCCGACGGCACCCGGACGCCACCGGACCCGAGCTGGCCGCGATCCTCGAGCGCCGCTACCTCGCCGCGGTGACGACGGGCGGCGCCGCGGTCGGCGCGACCGCGGTCATCCCGGCGATCGGCACGGGTGTCACGCTGGCGCTCTCGGGGCTCGAGACGGCCGGCTTCCTGGAGGCGACCGCCCTGTACGCGCAGTCGCTCGGCGAGCTGCACGGCATCGCCGTGGACGATCCCGAGCGTGCCCGCGCGCTCGTGCTCACCATGATGCTCGGGCGGGAGGGCTCCGAGCTCGTCCGCCAGCTCGCGGGGCAGTTCGGCGGCGCGGGCGTCTCGCGCAGCGCGTACTGGGGCGAGCTCGTGACCTCCAACCTCCCGTCGGCCCTCGTGGGCCCGCTCGTGGACCGGCTGAAGAACGCCTTCATCCGCCACTTCGCCGTGCGCGGCGGCGCGGGGATCATCGGACGCGCGCTCCCCTTCGGCGTCGGCGCCGTCATCGGCGGGACGGGCAACCACATCGTCGGCCGCCGCGTCGTGCAGAACTCCCGCCTCGCCTTCGGCCCGGCCCCGCTGCAGATCCCGCCGGCACTCGACGTCGCCGAGGGCCCGAACCCCGTCTACCGCCTCGGCGCCGCTGCCGGCGTCCGCGCGGTCGCTGCCGGACGTGTGCTCCGCAGCGCCATGCCCCGCATCGGCCGCGGACGTGGCGGGGCTGCGGAGGAGGAGGTCGACGGCGCGGACGCCTCGACACCCGGCGCGGTCGCCTCGACACCCGATGTGGAGGATCGTCGTGGCCGACCGCGTCGACTGCGTCGGGGAGGCCGCTCGCGGGCTCAGGGCCGCGAGGACGGCCGGGATGCGGAGGTCGTGGCCGAGAGTACGACCGGCGGCGGTGCGATCGCGCTGCCGTCGGGAGGCGCGGGGAGCTCGCAGCCGCCCGCCAATGCCCCGCAGACGCCCGCAAGCACCACGCAGCAGCCCGACAGCACTCCCCCGTCGCCCGAGACGGCTCAGCAGCCTTCTGCAGCCGCCGAGGGCGCGGATCGTCGCGGCGCCATCACGCTGCCTGCCGCGCACGATGACGTCGCGCCGGGTGAGGAGCGCTCCGCCTGAGGTCGGTGGTACCTCGGTTCGCGGCCCGGAACGCGTCACGGCAGCGCCGGCCGAAGGCGCCAGCCGAACCCGCCAGTCCGGCGACCGCCGTCGAGCGGCCGCCACTACCAGGCAGCGAGCCTCCGGAACGACCCTCAGACGATCGGCGGACGGCCCGCCAGCGTCATCCGCCAGACGGTGCGCCAGCGCAGCGGGCGGCGCTCGCCCGGGTCGGTGCGCCAGCCTTCGCGCCAGCCGCCGAACCAGGCGCGCAGCACGGCCGGCTTCCGGAACCAGCGCAGCAGCTGGATGCCCGTCCACGATCCGACGTAGAGCAGGATCAGGGGCGTTGGGAGGTTGCGGCGGGCCAGCCAGACGCGGTTGCGGGCGTTGAGGCGGTAGTAGTACGAGTGCCGCGTCGGCGAGACGGCCGGGTGCTCCGCCTGCAGGTCGCCCGCGTACCAGACGCGCTTGTCCTGGTCCCACACGCGCCAGGCGAGGTCGATGCCCTCGTGGGCGTAGAAGAACGGGTCGGCCCAGCCTCCCGCGCGCTCGAACACGACGCGCGGAAGCAGCACCGCCGCCTCCAGCACCGAGAACACGTTGCTGGAGCGCGCCGGGTCGCCCTTGCGGATGCGCGGGATCCAGCGCCGGGGCGACGGTCGCCCATCCGGGTCGACGAGCCGCGGCTGCAGCATCCCGATGCCGGGGTCGGCGACGATCGTCGCGACGGCGTCGGCGAGGAAGGTCGGCGACGGGATGTCCGCGTCGTCATCCAGGAAGAACAACCACTCGCCGCCGACGGCCGGCACGCCGCGATTGCGGCCGGCAGGGATGCCGACGTTCTCGGGAAGGGCGACCGACGCGACGCCGGCGGGCAGCGCGGGGTCGGCTGTCGCCGGGTCCCAGCCGTTGCCGACGACGACGATGTCGGTGGTGACGCCCTGCTGCGCGAGCACGGACTCGATGCCGCGCCGCAGCTCCGCAGGCCGGCTGCCCTGCGTCAGGACGACGACTCCGACCCGGGGGGCCGCCGAGCGGTCCTCCACGTCGCGAGCGGGCCGGGCGTCAGCCACGGACCCGCCGGGAGGCCATGATCGTGACGAAGTGCCCGACCAGCGCCAGCAGCGCCAGCGGCACGAGCGCCGAGAGCAGGATGCGGTCGGCGAGCACCGGGCCGATGAACAGCCCGACGATGGCGAACACGAAGATCAGCATGGTCAGCTCGACCGAGTGGTACAGGCGGTGGAACGGCAGGAAGCGCGCCGCCCGGCGCAGCGTGGCGACGAGGCCGTGCGTGGGCGCGTACTCCGACTGCGTATCGGCCAGCTTCGGCAGCCCGGCATTGGCCCGCGCGACGCGCACCATGTCGTTGAGCGCCTTGTTCAACACGATGATGAGGGCGAGGAGGGTGCCGAGGTTCGTCCAGAGGAAGTCCTCCGGCGTCTCCAGCGGATACCCGGCGGCACGGATGCCGAGCACGATCGCGATCAGGGTCTCCGTCGTGTAGTGACCGACGTTGTCGAGGAAGATCCCGGCGGGAGACGACGTGCGTCGCCAGCGCGCCACCTCCCCGTCGCAGCAGTCGACGAGCATCTGCAGCTGGCCGAGCACGAGCGCCAGCGCAGCACCGCCGATGCCGGGGATGAGAAGGCTCGCGGCGGTCGCCCAGCCGGTGAGGATCATCAGCCCGGTCACGCCGTTGGCCGAGATCGAGGTCTTGAGCAGCACCCACGTCAGGTACGGGGAGAGCCGGCGCAGGTAGAGCGACGCCGTCCAGTGCTCGGCGTTGCGGCGGCCGCGCACCTCCGGCGGCTGGGCGACGGCTCTGAGCTCGGCGATCGAGCCCGGTCGCGCGCCGTGCGCTCCGGTTCCCTGTGCGGACATGCCTACCTTCCCGTGTGGGCCGTGATGTTGCGGGTGAGCGACAGGTATCCGAGGACGAAGCCGATCCCCCAGCAGAAGTGGATGCAGGGCAAGACTACGAGAAACCAGCAGAACGAGCGAAAACCGTCGCGCCGGCCCCAGAGCAGCGCGGACACCAGCACGATGAGCACGTAGAACGCCGGGATCGCGAAGCCCCAGAGCAGCCACGGCGCCGCGCCGACGATGGCCTGCACGATGCCGGCGATGCCGAGCAGCGTGCCGACGACGACGCCGAGCACCATCACCGGGGGCGCGAAGTAGCGCAGACCGTTGGAGGCCGGGAAGCGTCGGGCGAGCTCCCCGCGCCAGATGCCGGTCGAGAAGAACTGGCGGGCGAGACGGTACAGGTTGGGCCGAGGCCGGTAGGTCACCTTGAGCCGCGGCGTGAACCACACGATGCCGCCGGTGGAGCGGAGGCGCCGGTTGAGCTCCCAGTCCTGCCCGCGCTTGATCTCCTCGTCGAAGAGCCCGACCTCGAGCAGGCGGTCGCGGCGGAAGACGCCCAGGTACACGGTCTCGGCGGGCCCAG
The DNA here is from genome assembly GCF_030433685.1 of Leifsonia williamsii. Classification (NCBI taxonomy): domain Bacteria; kingdom Bacillati; phylum Actinomycetota; class Actinomycetes; order Micrococcales; family Microbacteriaceae; genus Leifsonia; species Leifsonia williamsii. The sequence goes on along the minus strand of NZ_JAROCF010000001.1, from coordinate 2,205,264 downwards.
CCTCCCCACCCACGTGCAGCTTGGTGCCCCCGAGGCCGATGCGGCTGCCGTACGCGCGGGCGACCGCGCGCTCGAACGGCGTCGTGCCCTGCGCGTCCATGAGGCCGCCGACGTTGTCCGCGCCGGTTTCGAGGATGGTCTCCACGGCGATGCGCGCGTAGTCCGGGGGCAGCACGCTGTGCGCGTCGACGCGGATGACGACCGGGTAGTGCGATTCGCGGATCGCCAGGTTGAGACCGGCCGGGGTCGACCCGACGACGTTGTCGACGACGTGGATGCGGGAGTCGACGGCTGCGAGCTCCTCGACCAGCTCGGTGGTGCCGTCCATGCTCGGGCCGAGGGCGATCGTGACCTCGAACGGGCCGGCGTAGTCCTGCGCGAGGAGGCTGTCGACCGCCGCCCTGACGTGGGTGACCTCGTTGAGCACGGGCATCACGTATGAGACACCCGGGAGGGTGTTCACGCTGTCGTCCGGCATCTGGTCCAATCGTCGTTCGGGTCGATCGAGCTTACCAGCCGGGCCGGCGCGGACGCCGGGAGGGCAGGCATGCGGAGAGGGCCGCCCCGCTGCTGCGGGACGGCCCTCTCCGGTGGCCGGGGATCACTCGGAGAGCGACCCGAGGGTGACCGTGGCCGACTTCGTCTGGCCGTCGCGGACGTAGGTGACCTCGGCCTTGGCGCCGGCCGCCAGTGCGCGAACCTGGGCGGTGAGGTCGGTCGCGTCGGTGATCGGCAGGCCGTTGAAGTTGACGACGACGTCGTCCGCCTTCAGGCCGGCGCTCGCCGCGGCGCCGCCGGAGGTGACCTCCTTGATCAGCGCGCCCACCGTCGTGGCGTCGCTGGAGGTGCTCGCGTCGGCGACGGAGGCGCCGAGCAGGCCGTGGGTGGCCTTGCCGTCCTTGATGATCTCGTCGGAGACGCGCTTGGCGAGGTTCGACGGGATCGAGAAGCCGACGCCGATGCTGCCCGACTGCTGGCCGGAGCTGCTGCTGCCGCCCGCGCTCGCGATCGCGACGTTGATGCCGATCAGCTCGCCCTTGCTGTTGAGGAGCGCGCCGCCGGAGTTGCCCGGGTTGATCGACGCGTCGGTCTGGATGACCGGCAGCGAGATCGTGCCCTGCGAGCTGGACTGCTGCTGCGACTGACCGCCCTGGCCGGGGAAGTCGAAGTTGAACGGGCCCTGCTGACCGCCCTGGCCGCTGTCGCCGCCGTCCGTGCTGTCGCCCGACTCCGGAGCTGCCGAGGAGGCGATGCTGATGCTGCGGTTGAGGGCGCTGACGATGCCGTCGGTAACGGTGCCGGAGAGGCCGAGCGGTGCGCCGATCGCGACGGCGGTGTCGCCAACGTTCAGCTTGCTGGAGTTCGCCCAGGTGATCGGGGTGAGCCCGGAGGCGCCGTCGAGCTTGATCACGGCGAGGTCGGTCGTCGGGTCGGTGCCGACCACCTTCGCGCTGTAGATCTTGCCATCGTTGTCGGTCACGCTGACGCTGACGTTGGCCGCCTGGCCGTCGAGGGTCACGACGTGCGTGTTGGTCAGCACGTAGCCGTCGGAGGTCAGGATGACGCCGGAGCCGGTGCCGCCCTCGCTCGACGCGGTCACGGAGATCGTCACGACGCTCGGGGACGCCTTGGCGGCGACGGCGGTGACGGTGGTGGCATCGTTCGCGTCGTTGACGGTGATGTTCTGCGGACCCGAGACGGTCTTGATCGTCGCCGAGCCGGCGTTGGTGGCGGAGTAGATGCCGACACCGGCTCCCGCTCCCGCCACGCCGCCGACGAGGGCGCCGATGGCGAGGGTCGCGATGATGAGGCCGCCGCTGCGCTTCTTCGCCGGGCGGTCGGCGGTCGCCGTGCCCGCCGGAGCGGAGGCGTACGGCTGCTGGCCGTAGGGGGTCTGCGTGTAGTGCGACTGGGCGTGGGACTGCCCGTAGCCGTTCGCGGGCTGGCCGAAGGAGCCCTGGCCGTAGTTCGGCTGCTGGGCGGTGGGCTGCTGGGCGGTGGGCTGCTGCGCGGTGGGCTGGGCGCCCGTGGGCTGCTGGCCATAGCCCTGCTGGCCGTACGACTGCTGGCCGTAGGGCTGACCGTAGTGCTGAGGCTGCTGCGGCTGGTAGGGGTGCTGGCCGTACGGCTGCGTGGGGGCCGTCTGGGTGCTGTCGTGTGCGGGCGCGGCCTGCGCGGCCGGAGTCTGCTCCGTCGGCGCGTCGGCCGAGGGGGTGTGCTGAGCCGCCGGCTGCGCAGCGGACGGCGCGGTCCACTCGGCGGTGCGGTGCTCAGCCGGGGCCGAGGTCTCGGCCCTCACCGGCGTGCTCTCTGCGGCCGGAGTGCCCTCCGCGGCCGGGGTGCTGTCGGCGGAGCGGGCTGCGGCGGCGTCCACGACCGAGTCGGTGTCGGCCTGGGCCTTCGCGGGCTCCGGGGTGTTCGGGGTGTCGGTCATGGTGTTGCTCCTTCCAAGCACTCAACAGCTTGGGGGCCCAACCTGGGCGTTCTATTTGTCGATCCTGTGGGCGATCTGCGGCGTTTCAATGACTCCGCCCACGGTATCCCAGGCCTCCGCCGTGACCGAGGCTCTAGGTTGGAGACAGGGCGCACGGAAGGAGCGACATGACGGTCTCGGAGCCGGCAATTCCCGGGGCATGGCGGCGCGCAGCAGGCGGAGCAGGACTGCTCGGAGCGGACGGCGTCGTCCGCCCCACGATCTTCGCCGAGATGAGCGCGCTCGCCGCCCGCACCGGTGCCATCAACCTCGGCCAGGGGTTCCCCGACGAGGACGGCCCGGCGGTCGTGCTCGACGCCGCGGTCTCCGCCATCCGCTCCGGCGCCAATCAGTACCCGCCGGGGATGGGCGTTCCCGTGCTGCGGGAAGCGGTCGCCGAGCACCAGCGCCGCTTCTACGGGATGGAGGTCGACCCCGAGCGCGAGGTCCTGATCACCGCGGGCGCCACCGAGGCGATCGCCGCGACCCTCCTCGCCCTGCTCGAGCCGGGCGACGAGGTCGTCACGTTCGAGCCCTTCTACGACGAGTACGGAGCGGTGATCGCGCTCGCGGGCGGCAGGCACGTGACCGTGCCGCTCGAGCCTCCGCTCTTCCAGGCCGACCCCGAGCGGCTGCGCGCGGCCGTCTCCGATCGGACGCGGGTCATCCTCGTCAACACGCCGCACAACCCCACCGGCGCCGTGCTCGACCGGGAGACCCTGCAGTTGGTGGTGGAGCTGGCCGAGCGGCACCACGCCGTCATCGTCACCGACGAGGTCTACGAGCACCTCACCTTCGGCGTTCAGCACATCCCGGTCGCCACCCTTCCCGGCGCCCGGGAGCGCACCGTCACCGTCTCGTCCGGCGGCAAGACGTTCAACACCACCGGCTGGAAGGTCGGCTGGCTCACCGCTCCCCCGGCGCTGGTGACCGCGATCGTCGCTGTGAAGCAGTTCCTCACCTATGTCAACGCGGCCCCCTTCCAACCCGCGATCGCCGCGGGCCTGCGCCTCCCCGACGAGCACTTCCGGGGTATCGCCGCCGACCTCGCCCACAAGCGCGACGTGCTGTCAGCGGGCCTCGCGGCGGCCGGCTTCGGCGTGCACCGCACCGACGGCACCTACTTCGTCGTCGCGGATGCCGCCCCGCTCGGCTTCGACGACGCCGTCGAGCTGTGCCGGCGGCTGCCGGAGCTCGCCGGCGTGGTCGCGGTGCCGCTCAGCGCCTTCTGCACGCCGGAGTACGCGCTGCGCACGGCCTCGCTCGTCCGCTTCGCGTTCTGCAAGCGCGTGGAGGTGCTGGAGCGGGCGGCCGCGCAGCTCGCGCGGCTGAGCGATCAGTCCCCGGGTACCCCGTCGACCGGCTCGACCCGGTAGCGGCGGAGGCGGAGCGCGGGATTGCGCTCCCGCACCTCCCGCACGCGGTCGCGCGACACCTCGGCGACCGCGATGCCGGCGGTCTCGCCCAGCGCCGCGACGGTGACACCCATCGGGTCCACGATCGCGCTCAGCCCGACGGCGAGCGGCGGGGTCTGGTCGGCGGCGGCGACATACAGCGTGTTCTCGATGGCCCTGGCGGTGAGCAGCGTGCTCCAGTGGTGCTCCTTGAGCGGGCCGCGCACCCACTCCGCCGGTACGGCGACCAGCTCCGCGCCGGCGTCGGCGAGCCTCCTGCTCACCTCCGGGAAGCGCAGGTCGTAGCAGGTCTGCATGCCCACTGTGAGGCCGTCGACCTCGAACAGCTGGGGCGCGCCCAGCTCTCCGGGCACGACCCACTCCGACTCCCGGGAGCCGAACGCGTCGTACAGGTGCTGCTTCCGGTAGGTGGCCACCACGTCGCCGGCCGGGTCGACGGCGACGAGCGTGTTCGCGAAGCGGTGCTTCTCCCCCGTGCTCTCGACCAGCCCGGCGACGACGGTGACGCCGTGCTCGCGGCTCGCCCGGGCGAGCGCGTCGACGAACTCGCCGTCCAGCGGCTCCGCGTTGCGGGCGAACGACGGGCCGAGCGGGTCGGTGAAGTACGACGAGTACTCGGGGAGGATGACGAGGCGTGCGCCGCGCCCGGCGGCGACCGCGATCAGCCCGGCGATCACGTCCCGGTTGTGCACGCGGTCCTCGCCGGGGGCGAACTGCGCGACGGCGACACCGACCGCCGGCGCGGGCGGCAGAAGGCTCGCCGCCTGGTCCGTGCGGGTCGCGGTCACAGGGTCGCCCCCGCTCCGGGCAGGGCCTCCGCGACCGCCTCGGGCGTGCTCACCGGGAGCCGGAGGCTGATCGACGTGCCGACCCCTTCCTCGCTCGCGATCTCGAGCCGGCCCCCGTGCGCCGTGATGATCGCCTTGGTGATGGTGAGCCCGAGGCCGACGCCGGGCACCGCGTTGCGGGTCGCCGTGGAGGCCCGGAAGAAGCGCTGGGACAGCCGGCTCAGCTCGACCGCCGGGATGCCGATGCCGGTGTCCGTGACGGCGACGATCGCCTCATCCCCCTCTCGGCGCAGCGACACGGTGACCGTGCCTCCGGACGGGGTGAACTTCACGGCGTTCGACACCAGGTTGTCGACGGCCTGGCCGAGGCGCAGCGCGTCGCCCCGCAGCTCCACCGGCTCGTCCGGCACGTCGCTGCGCAGTGTGACGCCCGCGTTGGCGGCGACCGGCGTCGAGGTCTCGACGGAGGCGATGACGACGCTGCGCAGCTCTACGTCCCGGATCTCGATCGGGAACCGGCCGGACTCCACCTGTGCGGTGAACAGCAGGTCGCCGACGAGCCGCAGCAGCCGGTGGGCGTTGCGCTCCGCGACGCCGAGGTACTGCAGCTGCTCCTCCGACAGCGGCGACTCGTCGTCGTCGCGCATCAGCTCGAGGTAGCCGAGGATCGAGCTCAGCGGCGTGCGCAGCTCGTGCGAGATGAGGCCGACGAACTCGTCCTTGAGGCGCGCGAACTCCCGCGCCTGCGTCATGTCGGTGGCGACGAAGATGAAGCCGATCCGGTGGCCGTTCTCGTCGAGGCGCGGGGTCGCGGCGACCTGGACGGGCACGTGCTTGCCGTCCGCGCGCACGTACGTCCAGTCGCGGATGTCGGCCGAGCCGGCCCGCACGGTGTCGACGAGCGCCGAGAAGGAGTCGGCGCTCGCGACCGTGGTGAAGCGCGCGTCCATGTCGCGCAGCCGGTCCTCCAGCTCGGACGGGAGATAGAAGTCGGTGACGCTGCGGCGGGCGGTCAGCACCTGCTGCTCGGTGAGGCCGAGCATCTTCTCCGACCCGGGGTTCCAGACGTCGATGATGCCGTCGAGGTCCGTGCCGATCACAGACTGCTCGGTGACGGCGTTCCAGATGCTGCTGATCAGCCGGTTCGCTGTCTTGAGCCTCGCCTCGTTGAGGACGAGCTCGTCCTGAGCGCGCACGGCCTGCTGCAGCAGCTCCTCCCGCTCCTGCGCGGCGGCGGAGGCGGCCGTGAGCTGCGTGCGCATCCGGTGCGCCAGCTCGTTCACCACCATCGCGACGATCAGGTAGATCAGCGGGGAGAACAGGGCGCGGACGACATCGCCCGGGGTCGTCGGCGCATTGTCCACGAACAGCGGCGCGAACAGCACCACCAAGGTGGTGAGAGCCGCGATGGCGATGTTGCGCCGCCCCGGCTCGCTCGCGATGATCACGAACGGGATCAGCGTGAGGACCACGAACGGCGACGCCGACCCTCCCGTGCCCAGCCGCAGCAGCCCGATCCCGAGCAGCGAGAGGACGGGCACCGCGACCGTCCACCCAGGATGGAGGCGGTTCCACGGCACGACGACGGCCGCGATGGTCGCGACGACCACCACGATGACCGCAGCCAGGATGTACGGAGGCAGGCTCACGCGGACCACGCCGGGGACGAAGGTCAGCGCGAGGGCGACCACGAAACCCAGGACCGTCGGGATCTGCTTCATCAGCGGCGACGGGGTGTCGATCGGGAGCCGGCTCAGCCAGCGGTCGAGGGTCATGCCGGCTCCCCCATCCCGAGCAGCTCGCGGATCCGGTTCGACAGCACGCGCGGGCTGAACGGCTTCACGATGAAGGCGTCCGACCGGTCGGCGACGACGCCGTGGTCGGTGAGCAGCTGCACGGAGGCGGAGACCATGAGGATGAGCGTGGCGGCGGCCTCCTCGCGGATGGCTGTCGCGACCTCCACACCGTTGAGACCCGGCATCGAGATGTCGAGCACCGCCAGGTCGACTCCGCCGCCGCGGACGGCGTCGAGCGCATCACGCCCGTTGTCCACTGCGGCGGCGACGTCCACGCCGGCGCGTCCGGCCGCGATGACCATCAGGCCGCGGATGTCATCGTCGTCGTCGGCGATCACCACGCGCTTGCGCGCCGGGGCGCCGGGGGCGGCGACGCTCACAGCGAGAACACCGTGCGCACGACGACGATGACGGCCAGCACGGCCAGCGCGATCGCCGCGTAGCCGGGGAGACGCTTCTCCCAGCGGCGGTCGGCGTCGAGCTCGGCCTGGATCGTGCTCCGCTGCTCGTCGCTCAGGTCGACGGGACTCATCCTTCTTCCTCCCGGTGCGTTGTCAGGGTGGAGGCCGCTTCCAGCACGGCCGCCACGGTCTCGTAGCGGCCGACGTCGGAGGCGACGTGGCTGTCGGTGGAGGCAACGATACGCGCGCCCGCCGTCATCAGGGCGGCGACGGCGGCGGGGCCCGGGCAGGACCACTTCTCGTTGACCTCGACGATCGTCCCCGTCGCCGCCGCGGCGGCGGCCCAGGCGGCCAGGCGGTCGGCGCCGAGCTGCTCCTCGGCGAGCCCGACCTTGGGCAGGATCGAGAACCAGTGCGCCAGCTGCGCGTGCGGTGTGCGCTCCATCGCCCGGATGCTCGCGGTCACGAGGAGGTCGAGGGCGTCGTCGGCGCTCAGGCCGTTCGCGAGCCGCTCTCGCGTCGCCTCCGGGGACCACGGGCCGTCGGTACCCGGGAACTGGTGGTCGCCGATCACGACGGCGTCGACTCCGCCGGGGCCGACCACCAGGCCGGAGGGCGTGTCGACCGCACCGGAGGCGTCGAGCAGTTTGGCCTCGACGCCGGTGAGCACGGTGAGCCCGTCCGGCACATCCTCGGCGGCGACGGCGGCGAGGAACTCGGGCACCCAGGTGGTGCTCGCACGCACATGGTCGGTCAGCCGCAGCCGTTCGAGGCCCCCCGCGTGCGCGGCGGCGATGTTCTCGGCCAGGGTGCTCCTGGCGTCGTCGGAGAAGGTGGAGTGGACGTGGAAGTCGCCGCGCAGCAGCTCCCGCGCGCCCGTCATCCCTCCGGGTCCTCGCTGTGGCCGGCGTGCTCCGAGATCAGCACGTCGCCGGGTGCGACGAACACGTCCTCGAGGTAGCGCACGTTCGCCAGCTCCCGGAAGTCGACCGACGACGGGACGGGGCGGCCCAGCACCAGGTCGAGCAGGAGTGACGGCATGTCGACGCCCGACGCGATGGTGAGCGGCATGGCGCCCGGGAACCGCGGGTTGACCTCCAGCAGGGCCGGCTCGCCGTCCGCGCTGTATCGGAGCTGCACGTTCGCGACGCCGGTCAGCCCGATCGCGCGGGCGACCGCGGAGGCGGTCTCGGAGAGCTCGTCGCGCCGGACCGTGCGCCCCGCGATGGAGACGCCGGAGTCGACCCGCTCGCGCGAGCGCGGCACCGCGGCGATCACCTCACCGTCGAGGCCCGCCAGCACGTCGACCGAGAACTCGTCGCCCGGGAGGTTCTCCTGGATCAGGATGCTCTCGTCGGTGCCCAGCGCCTCCAGCGCCACGCGGTCGGCGATCAGCCGCACGCCTCGGGAGCCGGCGCCGCTGCGCGGCTTCACGATGACGGGGAACGTCCAGTCCGTGCCCACGCCCTCCGCGTTCAGCAGGCGGGTGACGGGGAGGCGGGCGTGGCCCGTGACGCGCTCGGCCAGCGCGAACTTGTCGAGGCAGGTGACCAGGGTCTCGTGACCGGGCGCGGCCAGGTCGGTGCCGACGGCCTCTAACTCGTCACGGCGTGCCGCCAGTCCGGGGAGCTCGACGTCGACGGTCGAGAACAGCACGTCGACGCGGTCGTCGCGGCACATCCGGATCAGCGCGTCCACGAACTCCGGCGAACGGCCGGGCGGCACCAGCCGGCGGCCCTCCTCCGGGACGAGGTACAGGCCGCTCGCCCAGCCGTCCATGTCGGCCGCGAGCACCTCCACGTCGTCACGGGCCAGCAGCGAGCGGATGACGGCGACGCCGGCGGGGCCGCCCGCACCGGTGACGAGGACGCGGGTCGATGCGGTCACAGGGTCCTCCTGGTTCGGACGTCGGCGGAGAGGGTGGAGGCGGGCAGCGAGATGTCCGCGGTGTCGCGCAGCACCTCCAGCGGCTCGCAGCTGTGCCCGCCGCCGAACCGCGACCAGTAGCGCGCGGTGGCGAGGACGAAGTCCGGCTCGAGGTAGGCGCGCAGCTCGGTCTGCGAGCGGAAGCAGTCGATCAGCGCGAGCTTGGCGTCGGTGAAGCCGTCGATCGGCACGAACCGCGTCGGACGGTAGTCGATCGTCGCCGACGGGCTCTGATAGCAGCACACGGTGCGCACGTTGCGGGTCGCGACGCTCGTGGCGGCGTGGACGGCCCGGTGGTCCTGGTGCCGGTCGTGCGACGAGTGCGTGTAGACGATGTCCGGCTGCACCTCCCGCACGACCCGCTCGATGATCCCGACCGTCGGATCGGCCGAGGAGATGCGCGTGTCCTCGAGGTCCTCCAGGAACAGCCGCGCGCCCAGCAGCTCGGCCGCCGCCAGCGACTCGTGCTGCCGATCGTCGGCGTCGCCGCCGCGCGCGCCGCGCGACATCGTGAGGATGACGACCTGGTTGCCCGCCTCGCGGTGAGCGGCGAGGATGCCGCCGACGCCGATCTCGACGTCGTCGGGGTGCGCGCCGATCGCGAGCACCACCTGCTGCCGCGAGGCCGCCCGCTTGGTGCGCCCCTCCTCCGCCAGCCGCTGCACAATCGACACCAGCTCGGCGGAGGCGATCGGCTTGGTCAGGAACTCGTCGGCCTGGGCCCGCAGCGCCGACACCGCGTAATCGACCGACACGTGCGCGGTCATCACGACGACGGGCATGCCGGGATACTGCGCGCGCAGCTCCTTCAGCAGATCGAGCCCGCTGATGCCGGGCATCTCGATGTCGGTCACGACGATGTCGGGTTCGAACTCCGCGATCGCGCCCAGCGCCTTCGACGGATCCGTGATGGCGATGACGATGGCATCGGCCTTCTTCTCCAGCACCGTCTTCATGAAGAACGCGACGTCCGGATCGTCCTCGATCACGCACACGCGGTACTTCTGACCGACCATCGCCATACGCTTCCCCTACGTTTTCCTCCGACTCTAGTGGGACGAACGGTCTACCGATCCGGACGCGCCCGGGCCGACGTTCGATTTCGCGTCACCCGGACGGCGTGATAGATTCTTTCTTGCGACGCGGGGTGGAGCAGCTCGGTAGCTCGCTGGGCTCATAACCCAGAGGTCGTAGGTTCAAATCCTGCCCCCGCAACCAAGAGAAGGCCCGGACCAGGGAGAAATCCCCGGTCCGGGCCTTTTTGTCCCTCCTCGTAGTGACGGCGTCAGCCGCCGAACCGCACCTCCCCCACCTCCGGCACCTCGATGCCGGCGGCCGCGAGCTCGAGGTCGACCCGTTCCGCGATCGCCGCAGCGGGCTCCTCGCCGTCGAACGTCCCGTGCGCACCGGCCGGGACCAGCACCGCGAAGCCGCGCTCCCGCGCTCCCACCGCCGTCGCCTGCACGCACAGCTCGCTCTGCATGCCCGCCACCACCAGCGTGTCGACACCCATCGCGTGCAGCACATCCGCCAGCGCGGGGTTCGACTGGAAGGCGTTCGGGACGTCCTTGCGGACCACGAACTCCCCCGAACGGCGCGCGAAGGCCAGCTCCCAGCCGGGCGTGCCCGGCTCGTCCGGATCGCCGGGGCCGCCGTCGTTCTTGACGTGCACCACGGCGGCACCCGCCTCGCGCGCGGCGTCGAGCAGGCCCTTCAGCACGCCACGGAGGCGGGAGGCGTCCGGCACCGCCGTCTCGCCCTCCAGCATGTTGCGCTGCACGTCCATGAGCAGCAGCCCGTGACCCATGCGCTCATTGTCCGCTTCCGGCCGCCGTGCCGTAAGGACCGTCCGCGGAGCAACGCGCGCGGATGCACGCGGAGCGAACGAAGCGGCCCGCACCGATGAGGTGCGGGCCGCTTCGAGGCTGCGGGAGGCGGCGCTACCGGTCTACTTGCCGCCCTCGGCCGCGATCGCCGCCTGCAGCGCCTGCTGCAGCCGCGCGTCCGCCTCGCCGTACTTCGTCCAGTCGCCGGCCTTGAGCGCGGCCTCACGGTCGGTGAGGGCCTGCTTGGCCTGCTGCAGCGCCTGCTGCAGCGCGGCGTTGTTCTGCGTGCCGCCGGAGCCGCTGCCCGAGCCGGTCTCGCCTCCGGAGCCGCTGCCGCCCCCGGTCTCGCCGCCCGAACCGGACGAACCGCCTCCGGTCTGGCCGCCCGGCGTCGCCGGCACGTTCGTATCGCCCGCGTTCGCGCCGGAGTCGCCGCCGAACAGCGAGTCGAGCGCCTGGTCGAGGGTGTCCTCGAACGCGATCTTGTCGCCGAACGCGACCAGCACCTTCTGCAGCAGCGGGTAGCTGGTCTCACCGGTCGACCGGACGTACACCGGCTGCACGTAGAGCAGACCGCCGCCGACGGGGAGGGTGAGCAGGTTGCCGTTGATCACGTCCGTCTTGCCCTGGCGCAGCAGGTTCAGCTCCTGCGACACGGTCGGATCGGCGTTGAAGTTGTTCTGCACCTGGCCGGGACCGGGGATCGTGTCGCTCGATGGCAACGACAGGAGTCTCAGTTTGCCGTAGCCGTCGGAGACCTTGCCCTTCGTCTGCCCGGCGTCCGCATCCACCGCCAGATAGCCCTTGAGCACGGATCGGCTCGACTCGCTCGACGCCTGCGGGATGAAGGTCGTGTAGAGCGAGAACGACGGCGCCTTCTGCCCCGGCATCTGCATGGTCAGGTAGTAGGGCGGCTGGAGCGTCGGATCGCTCGACGACGAGACCGGATCGTTCGGCGTGGTCCAAGCGTCCTCACGGGAGTAGAACGAGCCGGCGTCGGTGACGTGGTACTGACCGAGCACCGACCGCTGCACCTTGAACAGGTCGGCCGGGTAGCGCACGTGGCTCATCAGCTGCGCGCTCATGTCGCTGACCGGCTTGACCGTGGTCGGGAAGATCTTCTCCCACGTCTTCAGCACCGGGTCCTTGTCGTCCCACGCGTACAGCGTGACGGAGCCGTCGTACGCGTCGACCGTGGCCTTCACGGAGTTGCGGATGTAGTTGATGTCGTCGAACGCGTATGCCGGCGTCGGCGTCTCGGTGTCCGCGATGGCGTCGCTCAGGCTGCCGACGTGCGAGTACGGGTACTGGTCACTCGTCGTGTAGCCGTCGATGATCCATTTCACCCGGCCGTCGATCACCGCCGGGTAGGCCTGCGAGTCGAGCGTCAGGTACGGCGCGACCTTCTGCACGCGCTTGACGGGGTCGCGGTCGTACAGGATCTGGGAGTCGTTGTTGACCGCGTCCGAGAGGACGATCTGCTCGTCCTGGAACTTCAGCGCGTAGACGAGCTTCTTGAAGATGTTGTCGAGCTTCGGACCGCCGTTGCCGGAGAACGTCGTGTACGTCTGCTGCGCGCCGTCCTTGCCGCCGGGGTAGTCGAGCTCGACCGACTTGCCGCCCTGCGGTGCGCCGACGATCGAGTAGGTGGGCGACTGCTGGCCGAAGTAGATGCGCGGCTCGTACTCGCCCAGGCTGCCCTGGGTCGGGATGCCGTACTCCAGGAACACCGGCTGGCCGTCGGTCGAGCGCTGGTTGCCGTAGGCGGCGACCAGACCGTAGCCGTGGGTGTAGACGATCGTGTCGTTGTACCAGTTGCGGCCCGTGGTGAGGCCCGACTGCTGCAGCTCGCGGACCGCGACCACGGCATCCTGCTCGTTGCCGTTGATCTCGTAGCGGTCGACGTTCAGCGTGTTCGGGAAGGCGTAGTACTGACGGAACTGCTGCAGCTGCCGGAACGACGGGCTGACGATCGCCGGGTCGATGATGCGGATCTGCGCGGTCGTGCGGGCGTCCTGCCGGAGCGCGCCCTGCTCCGCGTCGGTCTTGGCGTCGTACGGGATGACCTCGATCTTGCTGAGGTCGTACGCATCCCTCGTCGCGTCGATGGAGCGTTGGATGTACGGCGTCTCGAGCGTCTTCTGGCTCGGCTCGACCTGGAACCGCTGGATGACCCAGGGGAAGATCGCGCCGACGACGAGCGCGGCGACGATCAGCAGCGCCGTGCCGACGATCGGGAACCGCCAGCGACCGACGAACGCGGTGAGGATGAACAGGATCGCGACGAAGATCGCGGCCCCGGCGAGCACCGCGCGCCCGGGGATGGTCGCGGTCACGTCGGTGTACGCGGCGCCGTTGATGGTGTCGTTGACGTTGGAGTCGGTCACGGTCGCGTAGCGGTCGAGCCAGATGCTGATGCCCTGGAGCAGCAGGTACAGCGCCGCGACGACGGAGATCTGGATGCGGGCGGCCTTGCTGATGCGCACCTCCCGCCCGCTGACGCGGATGGACCCGTACAGGTAGCAGGTGGCGAGCGTGGCCAGCAGCGAGATGAGCACGACGGCGGAGGCGAACCCGACCAGGCTGCGGTAGAACGGCAGCGCGAACAGGTAGAAGCCGATGTCGAGGTGGAACAGCGGATCGGTCTTGCCGTAGTGGGTGCCGTTGAGCCACAGCGCGGCGGTCTGCCAGCGGCTGGCGGCCGAGACGCCAGCGAAGATGCCGAAGACGATCGGGATGCCGTACATCGCCAGGCGGCGCAGCGGCTCGATGACCTGCTGGTAGCGGTCGAGCTGGCTGTTCAGCTTGGCGTAGACCGGCCGGAGGCGGTACGCGAGCTGGATGGACAGCCACAGCGGCACCGCCATGCCCAGGAAGCCGAGGAAGAACAGCAGGATGGCCGCGAACCACTGGGTGGTCAGCACGTTGAGGAAGCCGAGCTGCTGGTACCAGAGGATGTCGGCGTACAGTCCGGCGAAGACGAAGAACAGGATGACCAGGGCGACGATCACCCCGAGAGTGATCCAGATGGCCGCGCGGCGGCGTCCTGCGGGTCGTGGTGCTGCGGTTGAACTCACGTGTGGCCCTTTTGCTCTCCGTGACAGGGGGTGTCAATCCATCCTAGGTGGGCGTCTCTGCGAGTTCGCTGCGGCTATGACGCGGGGCAGGTGGGCAATCCCTGGGTGCCGGTCCCCTCGCGCACCGCGTCGAGCGCTTTGAGGGAGTCGGCGAGCGTCTTCACCGCGAAGACGTGCAGCCCATCCGGGATGTGCCCGGTGACCTCGTCGCAGTTGGCGGCGGGGGCGAGGAAGTAGCTCGCGTCGCCCGTGTCGCGCGCGGCGTACATCTTCTGCCGGATGCCGCCGATCGGACCGATCGCGCCCTCGTTGTCGATGGTGCCCGTGCCGGCGATCCGCTTGCCCCCGTTGAGCGTGCCCGGGGTCAGCTTGTCGATGATCCCGAGGGCGAACATCTGCCCGGCGCTCGGCCCGCCGACGTCGTTGAGCTGGATCTTGACGTCGAACGGGAAGGTGTAGTCCATCCCGGCGCCGATGCCGAGCACCGTCTGGTTGCCGGAGGTGGTGGGGGTGAGCTGCACGGTGGAGTCCGCTCCCCCGCGCACGATGCCGAGCTCGGCGGGCTTCGACGTGCCGTTCTCGGCCACGAGGTCGCGGAGCTGCTGGATGCTCTCGACGGTCGTGCCGTTGACGCTCGTGATCTCGTCGCCCTCCTTCAGGACCTTCGCCGCCGGCGTGTCGGGGATGAGCTGCTTGACGGCCACCGACTGCGGGAAGTCGTAGCCGAGCTCGTTGAGGGCGGCGGCCACGGCGTCCTGCTGCGAGTTCACCATCAGGGCCGCGTTCTCGGCGTTCGACTGCTCCGTCGTGGTGCCGGGAGGGAAGACGGCCTCGAGCGGCAGGACCGCCTTGCTCGGCTGGAACCACGACCACAGGATCTCGGCCCAGCTGGGCCGCTGATCGGGGTTGCCGACGACCGACACGGTCAGCAGGTCGAGGGAGCCCGCGGTCGGGTACGTCTTCTTGTCGGGGATGCTGATCAGCGGCTTGTCCGACCCGTCGCCGGTCGAGCCGACCGCCGTGCCGGTGCCGAGGGTGTTGAAGACGGGACCCGGCTGCTCGATGACGAACGGCGCCGGGGCGATCGCCAGCACGAGGGCGAGCACGAAGGCCACCCCGACGGCGATCCACCCGATCAGGACGCGTCGCGGCGGGGCGATCCGCTGCCGCTGCGCTGGGGCCCCGGCGGCCTGGTCGTCGTCGGTGAACAACGTCACGCGGTGGTCCCTTTCGTCGTGTTCGCCACGGGCGCACGGCCACGGGCGGAGGACGGGCGGATTCCCACCCGGCTCCTGGTTCTCACGGGCTAGCGTAGATGCAGAGCCTGTGAGCCGCGCACCACCTCCGGTCGGCGGCTGCGGCGACAGCGAGACGAGACGAGGGGCGCCACGATGGCCGACGACCCGGAGAAGGGCCCGGACGACGAGTTCCGGGACATGCTGCGCGAGTTCCTGTCCGGGAACTCGTCGATCGACCCGAGCCAGCTCGCAGGCGCGGCCGGGCTGCCGAGCGACCCGGCCAGCCTCCAAGCGCTGCTCGGGCAGCTGCAGAACGCCCTCCTGAAACCGGGAGGGGGCATCGACTGGGAGGTCGCCGCCCAGCAGGCGCGGACCCTCGCCGGCGACGGTGCGCACGCGGCCACGCCCGCCGAGCGCGCCGCTCTCGACCAGGCGTTCAACGTGGCGGCCCTGTGGCTCGACCAGGTGACCACGGTCTCCGAGCTCCCCTCCACGCCCGAGCTGATCGGCCGCGCCGAGTGGGCCCGCCAGACGATGCCGCTCTGGACGCAGCTGGCCGAGCCGGTCGCGACCAGCATCTCCGACGCCCTCACCCGCGTGCTCACCGAGCAGGCGCCGGAGGAGATGCAGGGCATGATCCAGAACGCCGGGCAGCTCATGCGCTCCATCGGCGGCACCCTGTTCGCCATGCAGCTCGGCCAGGTGGTCGGGCAGCTGTCGAAGGAGGTCGTCTCCGGCGGCGACATCGGCATCCCGCTGCTCGAGGACGGCCGCGCCGCCCTCATCCCGCAGAACGTCGCCGAGTTCGGCTCCGGCCTCGACATCCCCGCCGACCAGGTGCAGCTCTACCTCGCGGTGCGCGAGCTGGCCCACGCGCGCCTGTTCCGCCACGCGAAGTGGCTGCGGCTGCAGCTGATCACGCAGATCACGGCGTTCGCCAAGGGCATCAGCATCGACACCGAGCGGCTGGAGTCGCTGGCCGAGAGCTTCGACCCCTCCAACCCGGAGGAGCTGCGCGAGGCCATGGTCAGCGGCGCGCTGATCCCGCCGAAGACCGAGCTGCAGCAGGAGGCCCTCGCGCGGCTCGAGACGATGCTCGCGCTGGTCGAGGGCTGGGTCGACGTCGTCACGGCCAACGCGACCCGGCTGCTCCCCCGCGCCGACGCCATCGCCGAGACCGTGCGGCGGCGCCGCGCGTCCGGCGGGCCGGCGGAGTCGGCGTTCGCGACCCTCGTCGGGCTCGAGCTGCGGCCGCGCCGGCTGCGCGAGGCGGCCGCGATGTGGCAGGCGGTCACGGACGCGGTCGGCCAGGAGGCGCGGGATGCGCTGTGGTCGCACCCGGACCTCCTCCCCCAGGCGTCCGACCTGGACGACCCGAGCGCGCTCGTGGCGCGGCTCACCGCGACCGCGGCGGGCCAGGAGCCGGAGCGGGACGAGCTGGACCAGGCCATCGAGGATCTGCTGCGGGGGGACGGTCGCGGTGACGACGGGCAGGGTGACGGGCGGCCGACGGAGTCGTAGGGCGGTTCCTCGCTGTGGACGCGCGGGCCCCGGAATGAATATCTGGGGATAACCGCCGACGGTCGATCCTTGCACGGGACGATGGCCGCATGGTCCTCGCACTCGATCCCTCCGTCCGCCGCGTCTGGCGCGACCCGCACAGCCTGCAGTTCGGCGTCGACCGTGCCCGGCTCGTCCTGCAGCCGGTGACGGCGGCCGAGGAGCGGATGATCTCCGCCCTCGCCGACGGCATCGCGCCCGCCGGCCTGCGGATGATCGCTGCGCGGGCGCACGCGTCCCCGCGCGAGGTCGAGGCGCTGCTCGACCGGCTGCGGCCGGTGCTCGCCATCGCCCGGACGCCGCCGCTCGCATTGCCCACGGTTGTGATCGACGGCGACGGACCCGCGGCGGCCCGGATGCGCACGCTCCTCGGCGACGCAGGCGTTGAGACGCCGAGCGGCCTCACCTGGGACGACCCCGCCCTGGACACGGCGGGCGCGGCCGTGATCGTCGGATCGTACGCGATCGAGCCGGCCCGCTATGCGCGCTGGCTGCGCCGCGACGTGCCGCATCTCGCGGTCGTCTTCGGCGACGCCGGAGTCACGGTGGGCCCCCTCGTCGAGCCGGGCGGCGGCCCCTGCCTCCGCTGCCTCGACCTGCACCGCACCGACCGGGACCCGGCATGGCCCGCGATGGCGGCCCAGCTGTTCTCGCTCCGGCGGCCCGGGGAGACGGAGCTGGTGGTCGGGGCGGTCGCGTCGGTGGCGGTGGCGGCGGTGCTCGGGAGGTTGCGGGGTGGAGGGGTGGAGGGTGGCGTTGGTGCGGGAGCGGCGGGAGCGGCGGGAGCGGCGGGAGGCGTGAGCGGGGTGGGCGGCGAGAACGGGGCCGGCGGCACGGTCGGGGCGGCCGGCGTGAGCGGCACGGCCGGCGTGAGCGGCACGGCCGGCGTGAGCGGCACGGCCGGCGCGAGCGGCACGGCCGGCGCGAGCGGCACGGCCGGCGCGGGCGGTACGGCCGGCGTGTGGGCGCGGGAGTCAGCGCGGTTCGATCCTGCAGACGGCACGTGGAGCCGGGTGGCGCACGAGCCCCATCCCGAATGCGGGTGCCGAGGGCTGCCCGCTGTCGTGGCGGCGCAGCGGGATGGCGGCGGGAGCGAAGGCGTCAGGCGCGGCGGGGCGTCGGCCCGGTCTCCGTGAGCCGGTTGTCCCGGGGCTGGTGGTCCGTGAGGCGGATCTCGGCGAGGAAGCGCGAAGGCTGGCGCAGCACCGGTCGGCCGGGCTGGGTGCCGCGTTCGGCCCAGCTGAGGGAGAGGCGGCGGCGGGCGCGGGTGATGCCGACGTAGAGGAGGCGGCGCTCCTCGTCGATGGCGTCGAAGCCGGTGGCGTAGCTGATCGGGACGAGGCCCTCGCTGAGACCGATCAGGTGCACCGACTCCCACTCGAGGCCCTTCGCAGCGTGGAGTGTGGCGAGGGTGACCGCCGACAGCGTCGGCTCATGCTGGCCGGCCTGGCGGGCGAGCAGCTCGTCGGTGAAGCGGCGGAACGTCGTGCCGGGCGGCTGCTCGTCGACGAGGCGCATGATGGCGTTGAGCGACTCCCACCGGTCGCGCACGGCGCCGCGCCCCTCGGGAGGCTGCACGGACCAGCCCAGCGTGCGCAGCACGTCGCTGACCGACTTGAACAGCGGCTCGTCGGTCGCGGCGACGCTCGCGGCACGCAGGGTCATGATGGCCTGGCGCACCTCCGGCAGATCGAAGAAGCGCTTCGAGCCGTGGATGCGGTAGCTGATGCCCAGATCGCCGAGCGCCTGCTCCAGCGCCGCGGCCTGGACGTTCACGCGGTAGAGCACCGCGATGTCCTCGGGCCGGGAGCCGTTCGCGAGCTCGGCGGCGATCCGCTGGGCGACACCGCGCGCCTCCTCGCGGTCGTCCGCGTACGCGGTCGGCGGGGCGACCGCCGGGCCCGCTGCGGCGGGGTCCGCGGCGGCGGGGCGGGCTTCGGCGCGGCCCCCGTCGCCACGTCCGGCTGGAGCGCGACCACCATCGCCACCCGCGGCAGCGCCTGCAGTGCGCGCGGCGCCGGCGCCGCTTGCGACGCCCGCGGCGCCCGCGGCGCCATGGGCACCCGCAGCACCCGCAGCCCCGCGCAGCCCCGCAGTGCCCGCAGCCCCCGCAGCCCCCGCAGCACCACGGTCCCCCGCAGCGTGCTGCGTCGCCTCCGCCGCCCGAAGCGTCAGCGCGCCCGAGCGGCCGCGCATGAGGCGGTTGGCGACGTCGATGACCGCGGGCGTCGAGCGGTAGTTCTGCTCGAGGCGGACGATCGTCGCGCCGGGGTGCTCGCGTCCGAAGTCCAGCAGGTACTCGCTGCGGGCGCCCGCGAACGAGTAGATCGTCTGGCTGGCGTCGCCGACCACGCACAGGTCCTTGCGCGTCCCGAGCCACAGCTGGAGGAGGCGGTGCTGCAGTGGGGAGACGTCCTGGTACTCGTCGACGACGAAGAAGCGGTACTGCTCGCGCACCTGCATGGCGACCGCGGGCTCCATCTCGATCATGCCGGCGCAGACCAGCAGGACGTCCTCGAAGTCGATCTGCTTGCGCTCGTCCTTGAGCTCCTCGTAGGCGGTGTGCAGGTCGACCAGCTGCTCGGGGCGCAGGTTCGACGGCACCGCGCGCGACGAGAGCGCTGCTGCGTACTCCTCGATGCCGAGACCCGAGACCTTGCGCCACTCGATCTCGGCCGCCACGTCGCGCAGCGTCGCCGTGTCGACGCGGAGGCCGAGCTTCTCGGCGGCGTGGCCGAGCACGCGGCCCTTGCCGTCGAGCAGCGACGGGAGCTGACCGCCGACCACCTGCGGCCAGAAGTAGTTGAGCTGGGCGAGCGCGGCGGCGTGGAACGTGCGCGCTGCGACGCCGCCCGCGCCCAGCTTGCGCAGCCTCCCGCGCAGCTCCGCGGCCGCCCGGTTGGTGAATGTGAGCGCCATGACCCGGTTCGGCGTGAAGGCGCCCGTCGCGACCCCGTAGGCGATGCGGTGCGTGATCGCCCTGGTCTTGCCGGTGCCGGCGCCCGCGAGGATGCAGACCGGGCCGAACAACGCCTCCGCGGCAACGCGCTGCTGCGGGTCGAGGCCCGCCAGCAGCGCCTCCGGCGTGACGACCGGGCCCTGCAGCGCGACCGCACCGCCCGCGTCGGGCTGTGCCCCCGCGGCACTCATGGCACGACGGGAGGCTCGTCCAGCGAGCCGCCGTACCAGTCCTCGATCAGCGCGCGGGCGATCGAGGAGCGGCCGGGCAGGATGATCTGGTCGCGGGCCTCCCACAGCTCGACGCGGCTGAACCAGCGCAGGTCGAGGATCTCCTCGCCGTCGGGGTCGAGGGCGGCCGCCGGCTGGTCGTCGGCGAGGCGCGCGGTCATGCCGACCATGACGGACGCGGGGAACGGCCACGGCTGCGACCCCTTGTACTGCGCGTCGACGACGCGGATGCCCGCCTCCTCGAAGATCTCGCGCTCGACGGCCGACTCGAACGACTCCCCCGGCTCCACGAACCCCGCGAGCAGCGAGTAGCGGGAGTTCTCCCACATCGCGTTCGAGCCGAGCAGCAGCCGGTCGTCGGCGTCGAGCACGGTGACGATCACCGCAGGGTCGGTGCGCGGGAACACCTCGGAGCCGTCCTCGAAGCAGCGGCGCACCCAGCCCGCCTGCTCCACGACCGTGGGGTTCCCGCAGCGCGGGCAGTGCGTGTGCGAGGCGTGCCAGTTGGCGATGGCGAGCGCCTCCGTGAACAGTCCGGCGTCGCGGTCGCTCAGCGCGGTGGCGACGGTGCGGAGGTTGCCCCAGCGCGCCTCGTCCGGCTCCAGCTCCTGCGCGGCGGCGTCGGTCAGCACCTCGAGCACGACGGCGGTCCCGGCCGGCTCGCGGTCGGTCGCGACGAGGGTGCGGCCGAGGTAGACGCGCACGGTCGCGCTGGTGACCCGCTCCACCGGGAGCAGCTCCAGCTCGGCGGGACCGGCGTCCGGGGCAGCCCAGCCGTCGGAGGCCGGGGTCGCCGCCGCGACGCTCGCGGCCGTGAGCAGCGCACGGCCCTTCCACAGGGCGAGGACGCGCGTGCCCGGCTCCTCCCACAGCTCGTCGAACAGCGCGGGCCGGGAGCGTGCGGCGTGGTCGCGGTCGACCGCGTGACGCGACAGCGGCAGGGCGGCGAGCGGGAGCGCGACGGGAGGTGCGGACGACATCGAGATCCTTTCAAGGCGTGGCGGAACGGCCCACGCGGGGATGTCCATCTAGCCTATTGAGCATGGCCAGATCCCACTTCACTCTAGCCGCGCTGGCCACCTCGGCCGTCCCCGACCTGGCCGTCACCGGCTCCCGGTCGTACACCACGGGTGGGACGGGCGACTACGACGCAGCGCTGCTGCAGACCAGGGACGGCGACGCCGTCATCATCCGCGTCCCCACCACCCAGGCCGCCGAGAACGAGCAGAGCGCCGACCTCGTCGCGCTGCGCGCGCTCACCACCGGCATCCGCAGCCGGCTGCCGTTCGACGTGCCGCGCTACCTCGGCCAGGCGCCCGTCGCCGGCACCCGCGCGATCGTCTACGACTTCCTCCCCGGCCACCACGTCGCCGTCGAGGAGGTGCCGCCGGGCGACGGCCTCGCCGGCTCCATCGGGCACGCCATCGCGGCCATCCACCGCCTCCCCACCAACTTCGTCGGCGAGGCGGGGCTGCCGGTGCAGTCCGCGCCCGAATGCCTGAACGCCACGACGACG
Source organism: Leifsonia williamsii (assembly GCF_030433685.1). NCBI lineage: Bacteria > Bacillati > Actinomycetota > Actinomycetes > Micrococcales > Microbacteriaceae > Leifsonia > Leifsonia williamsii. The sequence goes on along the minus strand of NZ_JAROCF010000001.1, from coordinate 2,184,059 downwards.
CTCATCGAGTCGGCCGCGGCGACCGGCCTGCTGCCGACGGCGCTGCGCGACCGCTGGCGCGACGCGGTCGCCGACCACTCGCTGTGGCAGTTCCAGCCGACCGTGGTCAACGGCTCGCTGACCGCCGACTCGTTCCTCGTCGAGGACGACTCGGTCACGGCCGTGCTCGGCTGGTCGGCGCTGCGCGTCGGCGACCCCGCACGCGACCTGCACTGGCTGCTCGCGATGGCGCCCGAGGCGACGGACGGCGCGCTCGGCGCCTACGCCTCCACCCGGCAGGTCGCCACCGACCGCCAGTTCACGCAGCGCGCGATGCTGTACGCCGAGCTGGAGGTCGCCCGCTGGCTGCTGCACGGCCGCGAGGTGCGCGACCAGGGCATCGTCGACGACGCCGTGCAGATGCTCGACGGCCTGGTCGACCGCGTGCACAGCCAGTCGGTGACGCCGCTCTCGACCGCGACCGGGCCGATCATGGCGATCGACGACGTGGAGGCGATGCTCGACCGCACGCCCGGCGACCGCCTGCATGCGCAGCACGACGGCCAGGCCGGCCGACCGGAGGGCTACGAGCGCTCCGGTGGGTTGAAGCCGGTCGCCGAAGACCAGAGCGACCGCAGCTCCTCCTCGCTGTAGAGCCGCTCCGGCCGCACCACCCGGTCGTCGGCGACGAAATAGAACACCGCGTCGATGCGCTCCGGGTCGATGCCGCTGTAGCGGGCGAACGCGAGACGGTAGAGCGCCAGCTGCAGCTGCTTGCGCTCCAGGTCGTCGGCGTCGCGCGGCGCCTTGCCCGTCTTCCAGTCGACGATCTGGTAGTCGTGCTCGCCGTCGTCGACCCGGTACACGGCGTCGAGCTTGCAGACGACGACCTGGCTCGCGAGCGTGACGTGGATCTCCAGCTCGACCTGCTCGGGCCGCCGGCCCGCCCACTCGCTGTTCGCGAAGGTCTCCTGCAGCTCGGCGAGCCGCTCGGCCTCCAGCACCTCGCCCGCGGGGTCGTCCAGCTCCGCTCCGTGCGCGTCGAGCGCGTCGGCGGCCCCCGCGACCGTGCCGAACCGCTCCTCCACCCAGCGGTGGAACAGCGTGCCGAGCCGGGTCTGCCGGTACGGCCGCTCGGGCATCGGGCGGCGGAGGGAGGCGGCGACGCCGGCGGGGTCGCTCACGTAGTCCTTGAAACGCGACGCGGGGATGCGCGCGGGCAGCTCGACCAGGCCGGCGTCGGCCGCGCGGCGGGCGCGCTCCGCCAGCAGGAGGTCGAGGTCGCGGGCGTACACGCCGCCATCCCCCGCACCCCGCTCGCGGGCGCTGCGGACCGCCGCGGCCGCGGCCTCCACCCGCTGCCGCCGCGCGCCCAGCGGATCGAGCGGCCACGTGAGGCGCTGCGACGCGAGCGCCAGCGGGTTCTCGTCGGGCTCGTCGCAGTCGGGGAACGCGTCGTGCGGCAGCAGACCGGCGGCTTGCAGCTCGAGCAGGTACGCGCCGGGGCCGCGCGGCTTCGTCTGCGTCGACCAGTACGAGCCGGAGAGCAGGAGGCCGTCCCGCGCCCGCGTGACGGCCACGTAGATCAGGCGGCGCTGCTCGTCGAGGTGCCGGGCGACGTTCTCGGCCTTGAAGGCCGTGATGGCCTCGTCCACGTCCTTCTGACACTCGGCGTTGCGCCAGGAGAGCACGGGCAGCTCGGCCGAGTCGCCGCGGAACTCGTTGGGCAGCTGCCCGAACGACAGCCAGCCGGCGCTGCTCTGCGGCGGCCCGGGGAGCTCGCCGTCGACCAGGCGCGGCACGGCGACGACATCCCACTCCAGGCCCTTGGCGCCGTGGATGGTGAGCACCTGGACCGTGCCCGGCTCGGCGTCCTCGCTGCGGGGCGCGAGGTTGTCGCGCTGCTCGGCCTCGGCCAGCCAGGAGAGGAACGAGCCGAGGGTGGCCTGGTCGTCGCTCTGCAGGTAGGAGGCGACCTGCTCGGCGAAGGCGTCGAGGCTGGCCTGGCCGAGCTGCGCGGACTCGTTGGCGGCGACCTCGATGTCGAGCAGCAGCTCCTGCTGCACCAGGGTCACGAGGTCGAGCAGATCGAGACCGACGCGCGAGCGCAGCCGGTCGAGCAGCCGCCCGGCCTCGCGCATGCGCTCCAGCCCGGCGGGGCTGAGGTCGGCGAGCCGGCCATGCCCGTCGGGCGCCTCGGTCACGAAGTCGAGGGCGTCGACGAGGGAGGCGGACTCCTCCCCCGCGACCGAGCGGCGCAGACGGTCCCGGACCGCCGGGTCGAGCTCCTGGAAGCGGTGGTCGCGCGCGGCGAGCCAGGAGGCGATGCTGCGCAGCGCTGCGATGTCCTTCGCGCCGACGCGCCAGCGCGCCCCGGTGAGCAGGCGGATCAGCTCCGAGCCGGCGGTGGGGTCGTGCATGACCCGCAGGGCGCTGACGAGGTCGGCGACGACCGGCTGCTCCAGCAGACCGCCGAGCCCGAGCACGTGGTACGGGATGTCGTGGCGGGCGAGCGCCGCGGTGAACACGTCGACCTTCTTGAGAGACCGGCACAGCAGAGCGGCGCTCGGCGGACGGCCTGAACCGTCTCGACGCTTGAGACGCTGCCCCAGCCAGGTCGCCACCGCCTCCGCCTCGTCGGCGACGGTCTGCTCGAACGTCACGTCGAGGTCGCCCGCTGTGGCCCCCGGGCGCGCCTGGAGCAGCTCAACGTGCACCGGGGAGGTCGCCGAGAGCGGCGCGACGAGGGCGTTGGCCGCGTCGAGCACCCGGGTCGGGTTGCGCCAGCTCGTGCTGAGCGCGTACGCCGCGGCGCCGTCGCGCTCGCCCGTGAAGTCCTGCGAGAACCGGCCGAGGTTCGCCGCGCTCGCGCCGCGCCAGCCGTAGATGGACTGGTGCGGATCGCCCACCGCCATGACCGCCTGCCCGGCGAACAGCGTCGACAGCAGCCGGGTCTGGACCACGGAGGTGTCCTGGTACTCGTCCAGCAGCACCACGCGGAACCGGTCCCGGTAGTCGGCGACCACACCGGGGAGCCGCTCGACGATCGCGAGCGCGAGGGCCACCTGGTCCGAGTACTCCACGAACCCGCGTCGCCGCTTCTCGGTGTCGAAGGCCTGCGCGAGCTCGAGAAGCGGAGGGAGGGAGCCGACCGCCGACACGGCCTTGCGCACCGACTCGTACACCTCCTTCACGCGGCTGTTCCCGACCGGGAGCTCGGGCAGGCGCACGAAACGCTGCACCATGCGCTCGACCTCCTGCGCCTCCACGACGTTCTCGCTGAGCGCGCGGCTGATCGCCAGCACCGCGCTCGTCACGGCGTCGACGCCGCGGTCGAGCTCGACGAGGCGCTCGTCGGTGCTCGAGACGACCAGCCGTCGCGCGAGCTGCCAGGCGGACGCCTCCCCGAGCACGGCCGACTCGGGCTCGCGGCCGATGAGCAGCGCGTTCTCGCGGAAGATGGCGTTGGCGAAGGCGTTGTAGGTGGCGACCTCGGGCGACTCGAACGGGTCGAACTCGACGTCGGTGAGGCCGGAGGCGACGAGCTGCTCGATGCGCACGCGGATGCGCGCGGCCAGCTCGCCGGCCGCCTTGCGCGTGAAGGTCAGACCGAGGATCTCGGGGACGCGCACGTGGCCGTTCGCGAGCAGCCAGACCACCCGGTTCGCCATGGTCTCGGTCTTGCCGCTGCCGGCGCCGGCGACCACGATCGCGGGCGCGAGCGGCGCCTCGATCACGGCCTGCTGCTGCGCGGTCGGAGTCGGCAGGCCGAGCGCCTCGGCGATCTCGACCGCCGACAGGGCGCGCACCGGACGCGTGGGCGTCGGGTCCTCCGGCTCGGTCAGCGAGAACGCCTGCTCGACCAGGTCGAGGCCGGCCGCCTCCGCCGCCCACTCGAGGACGTCGTCGTCGTTCATGCCTCCCCCTTCATGCGCTCCGTCATGCGTTCGTTCACGCGCTCACCGCCGGGACCAGATGGATGCGGTACTCATAACGCCCGTGCGGGTCACGCTCGCCCAGGTCGACCACGCCCGCGAAGGTCGCGGCGGCCATGCCCTCGGCCGCGGACGCGACGCGCTCCTTCAGCCGTTCGAGCCCGTCGGCGTCCACGCGCTCCTGCACGACCTCGCGGTAGCGCTTGCCGCGGACGCCCTTCGCGACGAACAGCAGTTTCGCGCCGCCAGGAGGCAGCCCCTCCGCGGTGGCGATCGCGCCGTGCTCCATCGCCAGCTGATAGGCACCGAGCTGGGCGTGCGCCGCCGCCTCCGCCGCACTCGGCGTGCGATTGCCCGTCTTGAGGTCGACGATGACGACCGTGCCCTCCGGCGTGCGCTCGACCCGGTCGATCGTGCCGCGCACCAGCGCCCGGCCGACCCGCAGCTCGAACTCGCCCTCGGAGCCGAGCAGCTCGCCGCCCGCGCGCTCGAAGTCGCGCAGGTACTCCGAGACGCCCTCGGTCAGGGTGCGGGTGCGGCGGCGCTCCTTCTCCTCCAGCCACGGCGACTCGAAGGCGAGCTCGCTCCACCGCCGCTCGATGCCGCCCCACAGCCGCTCGACGCTGAGGTCGCCGTCGTCGCTGGTGCTCGCCTCCTCCATGACCGCGTGCACGACCGTGCCGATGCCCGCCGCGAGACCGCTGGGCGAGGCCGCCATGGCATCGATGAACCAGGCGAGCGGCGACTTCTCGAACGTCTCGAGCCGCGACGGCGAGACCCGCACCACGGCCTCCTCGTCGCCGTCGAGGTCCACGAGCGGCTCGGTGGTGGAGGGCTCCAGGAGGCCGTACCACTGCTCGGGGTCGGCCCCTTCGACCTCGGCGTCGGCCAGCCGGGCGAGCGCCGCGGCCGCGTCGGGGGCGCCGGTCGTCACGAGCCGGCGGCGCAGCCGGCCGACCATGCCGCGCAGCGACAGCGGGTGCAGGCTCTCGTCCGTGTCGTCGACGGCGATGCCGGAGGCGAGGCGCAGGAACGGCGACGGCTGCTCGTCGTCGTTGGCGGTCGCGGTCAGCAGCACCTGGCCGCGGGCGCGGGAGACCGCGAGCGCGAACATCCGCAGCTCGTCGCCCAGCACCTCCGCCCGGGCGTCCTCGGTGGCGGTCTCGCGGCCGCCCACCGCGTCGGCGAGCTGCTGGGGGTGCAGCAGCGAGCCGCGGAGGCGGAGGTTCGGCCAGACGCTCTCCTGCAGGCCCGCGACGGCGACGATCTCGAACTCACGGCCGACGGTGGCGCTCGGGGTGCACACGAGGACCGCGTCACCGGAGGTCTGGGCGGCGAGCGTGTCCTCCGGCACTTCGGCGCCGAGCAGCTCGACCACGAAATCGGAGGCCGGACGCTCGGGGTAGCGCTCGACGAAGCGGCGGGCGGCCGTGAACAGCGCGACGACGCCGTCCAGGTGCCGGTCGGCCTCGTCGGCGACGATGCCGCTGCGCTCGGACTGCTCCAGCCAGCGCTTGGCGAGCCCGCTGCGCTCCCAGGCGTGCCAGAGCAGCTCCTCGATCGTGGCGCCCTCCGCCGCCTTCTCACGCCCGCCGCGGAGCGTCTCGGCCAGCCGGGCGGCGCGCCGGGCAGGGGAGGCGTCGATCGTGGCCAGGTGCGCGGGGGTCTGCAGCGCCTCCACCAGCAGCTCGTCGGCCGGACGGTTGCCCTCGCCCGCCAGCTCCTCCTGGCGGAGCGCGAGGCGGAGACGGCGGAGGCTGACCCCGTCGAGCCCGCCGAACGGCCCGAGCAGCAGCTCGGTCGCGACGGCGGGGGTCAGCTCGACGGCGTCGAGCTCGGCGCCGACGAGCGTGATCAGCTGCCGGGCCGCGTAGTCGTCGCGCAGGGCCCGCCCGGCGACGCTCGTCTTGGTGGGCACCTCGGCGACGGCGAGTGCTCGTGCCAGGCCGGGCACGTGGGCGCCGGAGCGCACCACGACCGCCATCGCGCTCCATGGCACGCCGTCGAGCAGGTGGCGCTCGCGGAGCCGGCGTGCGAGCCGGGCGGCCTCGGCAGGAGCGGACGACGCCTCGATGCGCACCACTTCGGCGTGCGATGCCGACGCATCTGCGGCGGCCGCCTCGGGTGCCTCGCGCCCTGCGGCCGCGAGGCGCTGGACGCCCGCCGCCGCGGTGCCGATCCGCTCGGTGACGCGGCTCGTCAGCTCGCGCAGCGCCGGGGTCTGGCGGTGCGCGGTGGAGAGGACGATGCGGGTCACCGGGACGCCCATCCGCGCCTCCAGCTGGCCGAGAGCCGTCGCCTCCGCCCCGCGGAACGTGGTCGCCGCGACATCGGGGTCGCCGAACGCGATCACCGCGACGCCGCGCGCCGCGAGCGCCCGCAGCAGCGCGACGGTGGCGACCGTCGCCTCCTGCAGGTCGTCCACGAAGACCGCGCGCAGCCGGTCGAGCGAGCTGCCGTCGCGTACGACCGCGACCGCCGACGCGATCAGCTCGGCCGAGTCGACGAAGCCGCCGCGGTAGCTGTCGACGACCCCCTGGTACTCCGCCATGAACCGCGCGGCTGCGCGCCACTCGTCGTGCCCGGTCATCGCCCCGAGCTCGGACAGCCGGGAGGGGGTCAAGCCCTGTTCGGCGCAGCGCGCCATCAGCTCGCGCAGCTCGGTGCGGAAGCCGCGCAACGCGCGCACCTCCGGCACGAGCGGATCGGGCCAGTGCGGCCCGGTTCCGTCCTCCAGATGGCCGGCGAGCAGCTCCGCGATGATCTGGTCCTGCTCGCCGCCGGTCAGCAGCCGCGGCGGCTCGTCGCCCAGCCGGCGGGCGCGCTCCCCCACGAGCTGGAAGGCGAGGGAGGTCGCCGTGCGCGCCAGCGGACCGTTCGTCGGCACGTCCAGGCGCAGCGCGATGCGGTCGCGCAGGGCGGTGGCGGCCGCCCGGGAGGCGCTCAGCGCGAGCACCTCGCCCGTCGCGTACCCGCGCACGAGGACCCGCTCGGCCAGCGCCTCCACCAGGGTCGTCGTCTTGCCCGTGCCCGGCGCGCCGAGGACGGCGGCCGACGCGCCGTCGGCCAGCGTGAGCACGTCGAGCTGCGAGGCGTCGAGCGCGTCGGGGGCGAGCGCGCCGGCCGTCGCAGCCGCGCCGTCGGCGCGCTGACGGAAGCCTCTGGTGGTCATGACTCTCACGCTAACGGCGTCCGCCGACAGAGAACGCGAGCCGGGCCGCGAGCCGTGTGCCGGTAGTCTGAACTCACCCAGCCGGCCCGTTCTGAAAGGCACCTACGTGGAGATCCGCATCGGAATCGTCAACGCCCCCCGCGAGCTCAGCTTCGAGTCGAGCCAGTCGCCCGACGAGCTGACCGAGCAGGTGCAGAACGCACTCACGAGCGGCACGGGCTTCCTGCGCCTGACCGACGACAAGGGGCGCGTGTACATCGTCCCGACCGCCGGCGTCGCCTACGTGGAGGTCGGCCCCGAGGAGTCCCGCCGCATCGGCTTCGTGGGCTAGCCGCAGGCTACAGATCCGCCTGGTCCGCGTCTGCTAGATTCTGCGTCGATGGAACTGCTCTTCGTCGCGCTCGCCGGGGCCATCCTCGGTCTCGGCGCCCGCTATCTGCTCCCCCGCCGCCACACGCACGGCTCCGTGCTGATCCCCGTGCTCGGCGTCGCTGTCGCCTGCGTCCTCTGGGTCGCGCTCACCTGGGCGGGCCTGAAATGGGACGGCGGCTGGATCTGGTGGGTGACGATCGTCGGCACCGCCGTGATCGTCGCCGCCGTCGACCTGCTGGTCGGACGCGCGCGCACGGCCTCCGACGAACGCCTCCTGCACTCCCTCATGAAGGGCGCCGTCGCGCGCTGACGCCGCCCTCCCTCCGCCGAGGCCCGGGCCTAGGCGGTGAGTCCGAGCGCGTCCATCCGGCGCGTGTGCGCGGCGATCAGCTCGGTGAAGATCGGCTCGATCCGCTCCTCGTCGGTGATGCGGTTGCCGGAGAGGTGGAGGGCCGAGCGCGCCACGAGCAGCGTGTCGCCGACCAGCCGCCTCCCCCACATCGCCAGCCGCGAGGCCAGCTTCGGGTCCTGCTCGATCTCGTCGCGGAGGACGCTGAGCATCCCCTCCTGACCGGAGTCCGACCCGAGCAGCTGCGCGACGCGCGGCCCGATGTCGCCGGGCAGCCCGGCCGCGAGCCGGATGAAGAAGTCGTCGAGCAGCCCGCCCGCGACCAGCGCGGCGAGCAGCGTCTCCCGCCAGTCCGCGCCGACCAGCACGGCACCGAACCCCTCGATCTCGTCGGCGAACGGACGCATCGCCGCGGCGGGGTCGTCGCCACGGCGGCGGATCTCGGCCGCGATCCCCTGATGCTTCGACAGCGCGTGCCCGGCGGCGCCCGCCACCCGCTCGGCGGCCGGCAGGTCGCTCACCTCGGCGGCGACCCGCGACAGCGTGCGGAACTGCTCCAGCTGGATGTACGCCGCCTGGCCGAGATACGGCAGCAGGTCGGGCATCACCTCGTGCAGATCGATGCGGACCGCGGGAGCCCTCTGGGCACGCGGTGAGAGACGGGGAAGCTCGACGGCCGGGCGTCGCCGCGTGAACCAGGTTGACACGTACAGCAGTGTATCGGGAGGCGTCCAGTAGGCTGGTGACGCCGTCGGCGCAGGATCGACGGCCCTACGCCTGCGCGGAAGAACAGGGCGTAGACCCTCCGACTCCGAACCGACAGGCACACTTTTGACTTTCTCCGAACTCGACATCGACCAGGACATGGTGGACGCGCTGGCGTCCAAGGGCATCACAGAGCCGTTCCCCATCCAGACCCAGACCATCCCGCTCGCGCTCACCGGCCAGGACATCATCGGCCAGGCGAAGACCGGCACCGGCAAGACCCTCGGCTTCGGCCTCCCGCTCATCCAGCGCCTCGGCCCCGACCCCGAGCCCGGCGTGCAGGCGCTCGTCGTCGTGCCGACCCGCGAGCTCGCCATCCAGGTGTTCGAGGACCTCGAACAGGCCGCCTCCAACCGGCCGACCTCGATCGCGGCCATCTACGGCGGTAAGGCGTACGAGGGCCAGATCGCCCAGCTCAAGGCCGGCGCCCAGATCGTCGTCGGCACCCCCGGCCGTCTGCTCGACCTCGCCGGCCAGCGCCTGCTGAACCTCGGCAACGTGCGCGAGATGGTGCTCGATGAGGCCGACAAGATGCTCGACCTCGGCTTCCTCGCCGACATCGAGAAGCTGTTCGCGCAGACGCCGGCCACCCGGCACACCATGCTGTTCTCGGCGACCATGCCCGGCCCGATCGTGGCCCTGGCCCGCCGCTTCATGACCCGGCCCATCCACATCCGCGCCTCGGACCCCGACGAGGGCCAGATCCAGGCGAACATCAAGCACGTCGTCTACCGCGCGCACTCGCTCGACAAGGACGAGGTCATCTCCCGCATCCTGCAGGCGGAGGGCCGCGGCAAGACCGTCATCTTCACCCGCACCAAGCGCGCGGCGGCCAAGCTGATGGAGGAGCTCAACGACCGCGGCTTCAACGCGGCGGCCGTGCACGGCGACCTCAACCAGGAGCAGCGCGAGCGCGCGATGGCGGCCTTCAAGGCCGGCAAGAAGGACATCCTGATCGCCACCGACGTGGCAGCGCGCGGCATCGACGTCGACGACGTCACCCACGTGATCAACCACACCATCCCCGACGACGAGAAGACCTACCTGCACCGCGCCGGCCGCACCGGCCGCGCCGGCAAGACCGGCATCGCGGTCACCTTCGTCGACTGGGAGGACCTGCACAAGTGGGCCCTCATCAACAAGGCGCTCGACTTCGGCCAGCCGGAGCCGACCGAGACGTACTCCTCGTCGCCGCACCTGTACACCGACCTCGACATCCCCCAGGGCGTGCGCGGGCGGCTCAAGCCGACCCCGAGCGTGAAGGCGGAGGGAGGCTCCCGCGAGGGCGGCCGCCGCAGCTCCACCGGGCCGCGTGAGGGCCGGGCGGAGGGCCGCTCCGAGGGACGCTCCGAAGGCCAGGCCGCGGCCGAGGGCGACGAGGGTTCGTCCAGCAGCCGCCGGCGTCGTCGTCGCCGTAGCGGCGGGTCGGGCGAGGGCACCCCCGCCTCCACCTCCGCCGAGGGCACCACCGCTCCCGCCGAGGGCGGCGAGCAGCCGACCGCGACGGGCACCCACGACGGCGGCGGCGCGCAGCACCGCGACGGTAACAGCGCACCGCGGCGTCGTCGGCGCCGCTCGCGCGGCGGCGCAGGCGCGGGCACCGGTGCGCCGGCCGCCCCGGCGAGCTGAGCGCGCCCCGGCTGACACCGCACCATGACATGACGAGGGCCCGGCGGCGACGCCGGGCCCTCGTGCTGCCCGCGCCCGTTCACGCGCCCGCAGCCGCGGCGATCAGTACCAGTTGTGCCCGGTGCCACGACAGGGCAGCGCACGGCGAACCGTACCGGCCGGCGATGTAGGTGAGCCCCCTCGATCTCTGGGTGGCCGCATTGGTGCGCCAGTCGGCTCCCGCGGACGCCATCTTGCTGCCCGGCAGCGCCTGCGGGATGCCATAGGCGCCGCTGGAGGTGTTGTACGCGTCGGCGCGCCAGCTCGACTCCTTGGTCCACAGCCGGATGAGGCAGCCCATCTGGTCGCCGCCCCAGCCGTACGCGCCGATGCGGCTCGCGGCATAGGCCTGAGCTCCGGCCGGGTCGACGACGACGCCGGGCGGTGGAGGGGCGGTGCTGTCGGCGCCGCCGCCGCGTTCGCGGCCTCCTCCTGCTCCTGCTGCTGCTGCTGCTGCTGTTGCTGCTGCCGCTCCTGCTCCTCCCGCGCGAGGCGCGCCGCCTCCTCGCGGGCCTTGCGCAGCGCCTCACCCTGCGCGTACGCCCGCTCGACCGACGCCTCGGTGTTCTTGAGCGTCGCGAGCTGGGCGTAGAGCGTGTCGGCGCGCGTCCGCTGCTCGGCGACCGACGCGTCGGCGGCCTCCTTCGCGGCGTCGGCCTGCGCCGAGGCCTGCTGCGCCTCCTGCGCCAGCCGGTCGCGCTCCTTCTGCGCCGCGGCGGCCTGGTCGCTGAGCGAGGCGGCGAGGTTCTTCTGCGCGGTCGCACGGGAGAACAGCGAGCTGGAGCGGTCGGCCAGCTTCGAGACCGCGCCCAGCTGGTAGAGCAGGCCGTCGGAGGAGGCGGTGCTGCCGCTGAGGAAGAGCCGCAGCGAGACGTCGGACGCGCCCGACCGGGTGAGCTGGGCGGCGAGCCGGCCGCTCTGCGCCTTCAGCTCCTCCGCCTCCTGCTTCGCCCGGTCCGCCTGCTGCGCCAGGCCGGTCGCCTTCTCCGTCGCCGTGGCGAGCGCGGTCTGCGCCGCACCGAAGGCGGCGGCCCTCTTCACGGCGAGGTCGCCGGCGGCGGCTGCGGCGGTCTGGAGCTGCGCCAGGAGGCCGTTGATCCGATCCACCTGGGTCTGCGCGGCGGCGGCGTTCGACTTCGCGGCCTGGACCTCGTCCCACGAGGGGTCGTCCGCGCGCGCGGGCGCACCCGCCGACCCAGGGCGGCGGTGAGCGCGGCCGTCGCGACGGCAGCCGCGGCGGCGGTCCAGAGTCGTCTCACCCGTCCAGGCTAGGGCAGGCCCGTCGAGGTCCTGGGAGGCTGCGGGGCCGGTCGCCCGCCCGCTCAATACCAGTTGGGGTCGTGGCTCATCTCGAACGCCCACGCCGCGCACGGCGACCCGTACGCCCGGTCGATGTAGTCGAGCCCCCAGTTCACCTGCGTGTTCTGGTTGGTCATCCAGTCGGCGCCGGCGCTCGCCATCTTGCTGGCCGGGAGGGACTGCGGGATGCCGTACGCGCCGCTCGACGTGTTGTACGCGTCCGCGCGCCAGCCCGACTCGTGGTTCCACAGCTTGATCAGGCAGCCCATCTGGTCCTGCCCCCAGCCGAAGGCCGCAAGCCTGCTGGAGGCGTACGCCTGCGCTCCCGCCGGGTCGACGACCATGCCGGGCGGCGGGGCGAACCCGTCGGCGCCGCCTCCCGAGTTGGCCGCCTCCGCTGCGGCCTGCGCGGCCGCGACACCGGCCGCGTACTGCTGCTCCACCGACGTGGCCGTGTTCTTGAGCGAGGCCAGCTGCGCGTACAGCGTGTTGGCGTGCTTCTTCTGGTCGGCGAGCTGGGTGTCCGCGGCCTTCTTGGCGGCGTTCGCGGCGGCGAGGGCGGTCTTCGCGTCCTCCGCCAGCTTGTCGCGCACCTTCTCGGCCTCCGCCGCCTGGGCGCTGAGGGAGGCCGCGGTGTTCTTCTGCGCGTTCGCCTGCGCGTACAGAGTGCTGGCCTGGTCGGCCAGCTTCGAGACGGCGCCGAGCTGGTAGAGCAGCGAGTCCGAGCGCTTGGCGTCGGGGCTGAGGAGGAGCTGCAGCGACACGGAGGAGCTGTCGGCGCGGGTGAGCTGCTCCGCGAGCCTGCCGCTCTGCTGCTTCAGCGCGTCCGCCTTCGCGGTCGCCTCCTGCGCCTCCTGCGCGAGGTCGGCGGACTTCTCGCTCGCGGCCTGCAGCGCGGCCTCCGCCTTCCCGTACTCGCCGAGCCGCTTCACCGCGAGGTCGCCCGCCGCGTTGGCCGCCGACTGGAGGCCCTGCAGCAGCCCGTTGATCCGGTCCACCTCGCCCTGCGCCGCCGCCGCGTTCGCCTTCGCGGCCTGCACCTCGTCCCAGGAGGGGTAGCCGTCCGCCAGTGCGGGGGCGGCGCCTCCCGCGATCGTCAGGACGGCGGCCAGGACGACCGCGGCCGCCGTTGCTCGCCCGTTGCGTGTCACCCGTTCAGGCTAGGGGCAGGTCGTCAGGAGGCGTAGAAAGGCGCCGCGCCTGTCGCTTCTTCGATCATCCGGTCGACGACGGCGGGGTCGGTCGTGTTCTCGCCCAGCCGGTTCGGCTTGCCGGCGCCGTGGTAGTCGCTGGAGCCCGTGACCGCGAGGCCGAACTCCTTGGCCAGCTCGCGGAGGCGCTGCTTGCCGTCCTCGAGGTTCTCGCGGTGGTCGATCTCGAGGCCGAACAGTCCGGCGTCGACCAGGCGCTTGAGCCGGTCGCGCGGGATCACCCGGCCGCGGCCTCCCGTCGCCGGATGGGCCAGCACCGGGATGCCGCCCGCCTCGCGGATCAGCCGCACGCCCGTCAGAGGTTCGGGGGCGTAGTGCGGCTGGAAGTAGCCGCTGCGCCAGTGCAGGATGCCCGCGAAGGCGGCGCTGCGGTCGCTCGCGAGGCCGCGGGCGACGAGGGCGTCGGCGATGTGCGGGCGGCCGACGGTGGCGCCCTCGGTGGCCTGCGCCATGACGTCGGCCCAGGTGATGTCGTAGTCCTCGGCGATGCGGCGGACCATGTCCTCCGCGCGCCGCATGCGGCCGTCGCGGATGCGCTGCGTCTCGGCGACCAGGGCCGGGTTCGTCGGGTCGAAGAGGTAGCCGAGCATGTGGACGCTCGCGAACTCGATGCGGGTGCTCAGCTCCATCGCCGGGATGACGGTGACCCCGCTCTCGCGGCCCGCCTCTGCGGCCTCCGCCCACCCGGCCGTGGAGTCGTGGTCGGTGAGGGCGACGGTGCCCAGCCCCGCGGCGGCGGCGGAACGCACCAGCTCGCCGGGGGTCTCGGTGCCGTCCGACACGCTCGAGTGCGTGTGCAGGTCGACGGGACCCCGGAACCGTCGCTTCTCCACCATGCTCACCATCCTAGGAGTGGGAGAATGGTCGCCATGTCGTCGTCGCAGTCGTCCACTCCGTCCACCGCGCCCGCCGAGGGCGCCGCCGCCGCCGACGAGGCCGCGGCGCTCACCCCCGACAGCACCCCGATCGAGCCGGAGGCGGCGCCGCGCGCGACCGCGAACCGCTCGACCACGCCGGGCTCCGACCGCTTCAAGGAGTACATCGGCAGCGGCTGGGCCGACCGCGAGGAGCCGCTGCCCGCGCCGCGCGAGCAGGCCGCCTATGCCGCCTCCCGCCGGGCCCGCGTCTCCGAGCTGTTCCCGGGCAAGCGCCTGATCATCCCGGCGGGGCGGCTCAAGCAGCGCTCCAACGACACCGACTACGTCTTCCGCGCGCACTCGGCGTTCACCCACCTGACGGGCTGGGGCTCCGACTCCGAGCCGGGCAGCGTGCTGGTCATGGAGCCGACCGCCGCCGGGCACGAGGCCACCCTCTACTTCCGGGAGCGCGCCGGCCGCGACTCCGACGAGTTCTACGCCAACCCCGAGATCGGCGAGTTCTGGATCGGGCCGCGCCCGTCGCTCGCCCAGGTCGCCGCCGACCTCGACCTCCCGACCCGCGGCATCGCCGAGGTCGGCGCGCTGCTCGACGAGGCCGACGGCGAGACCGTCGTGCTGCGGGAGGCCGACCCCGGGCTCACCGATCGGGTCGACGCCGCCCGCATGGTGCTCTGGGACGACACCGACGGCGACCGCGACCCCGAGGACCACTCCGAGGACGACCGGCTCGCCCGTGATCTGTCCGAGCTGCGCCTGGTCAAGGACGAGTACGAGATCGGCCAGCTGCGCGCCGCCGTCGCGGCCACCGCGCGCGGCTTCGACGACGTGATCGCCGACCTCCCCCGCATCACCGTGCACCCGCGCGGCGAGCGGCTCGTGGAGGGCGTCTTCAACGGGCGCGCCCGTGCCGACGGCAATGCGGTCGGCTACGACACGATCGCGGCGAGCGGGCCGCACGCCTGCATCCTGCAGGACGCGCAACGACGGCCCCGTGGTGCCCGGCGACCTGATCCTGCTCGACGCAGGCGTGGAGGTGGACAGCTACTACACGGCCGACATCACGCGCACCTTCCCGATCGGCGGCACGTTCACCGAGACGCAGCGGCTGGTCTACGAGACGGTGCGGGAGGCGGCCGATGCGGCCTTCGCGATCGTCCGGCCCGGCATCCGGTTCCGCGAGATCCACGCGACCGCGATGGCCGTCATCGCGCGGCGCACGGCCGAGTGGGGTCTGCTGCCCGTCTCCGCCGAGGAGGCGCTGGAGGCGGACAACCAGCACCACCGCCGCTACATGGTCCACGGCACCAGCCACCACCTCGGCCTCGACGTGCACGACTGCGCGCAGGCCCGCCGCGAGCTCTACCTCGACGGCGTGCTGGAGCCGGGCATGACCTTCACGATCGAGCCCGGCCTGTACTTCCAGCCCGACGACCTGACCGTGCCCGAGCGGTTCCGCGGCATCGGCGTGCGGATCGAGGACAACATCCTCGTCACCGAGGACGGCGCCGAGAACCTCTCGATCGCGATCCCGCGCACGGCGGACGACGTGGAGGCGTGGGTGCAGCGCCTCAGCGCCCGTTAGAAGGCGACCGCTGAGAGCCGGTCCCGCCGGCGAACGCAGAGGGGTCCCGACACGCAGCGCCCGCGCAGGGCGAGCGGCGTGTCGGGACCCCTTCTGTCGTTGTCGCGCTAGGCGAGGGGCGCCGGGGGCTGCTGGCCCGACGGCGGGGTCGTGGGAGGCTCGGGAGCCGTCGGCGGCTGCGGCTGGACGGGCGGCTGCGGCTGCACCGGCGGCTGCGGCGCGGCGGGCGGCGCGGGCGGCGGGTCGCTCGGGTGCTGCGGCTGCGGCGGCAGGCCGGCGGCCGGCCCGACCGGCTCCTGCGCTCCCCCGTCTCCTCCCCCGCCCGCGAGCAGGTTGCGCGCCCGGTTCACGAGGTCGGAGTCGACGAGCACCGAGTAGCTGGTCGCGATGACCTGCATGACCGAGGTGTAGTCGCGGCGCCGGCGGTTGATGGCGTAGGAGGCGATGCCGAACAGCATGCCGAAGCCCGCGCCGATCAGCACAGCGGCGAGCACGAACGCGAGGCTGACGGTCGGCGAGAAGATGATCAGCAGGAGCCCGAAGAAGATGCCGAGCCAGGCGCCGGACGCGGCGCCCGCCAGGGCCACGCGGCCCCAGGTGAGCTTGCCGGTGACGCGCTCGACGCTCTTCAGGTCGCTTCCGACGATCGAGACCTTGTCGACCGGGAAGTCGGCGCGGGCGAGCAGGTCGACCGCCTGCTGCGCCTCGGGGTAGGTCTCGAACGTGGCGACGACCTCCCCTCGCGGCAGGGTCGGGAAGAGGACTCGGTTGCGGCCGCCCATGGGGCTGGGTGTCGTCATGCCGCCATCATCCCATTGTCAGGGCCCCTGCGGCGGGAAGGGCTTAGGTTATTACACGTGAGCCCGAGCAGAATCTTCGTCGCCCGGCTGGCCGGGACAAGCGTGTTCGACCCGGTCGGAGACCGGGTCGGTCGCGTGCGCGACGTGCTCGTGGTGTACCGCAAGAACGATCCGCCGAGCGTCGTCGGGCTCGTGGTCGAGATCCCGGGCAAGCGCAGGGTGTTCCTCTCGATCGGCCGCGTGACCAGCATCTCCAGCGGGCAGATCATCACCAACGGGCTGATCAACGTGCGCCGGTTCGAGCAGCGCGGCGGCGAGGTGCGCGTGATCGCCGAGCTGCTGGGCCGCCGGGTCGTCTTCGCGGACGGCAGCGGCGAGGCGACGGTGGAGGATGTGGCGATCGAGGAGTCGCCGACCGGCGAGTGGGCGGTCAGCCAGCTGTTCGTGCGCCGGCCGAAGGTGGGTCCGTCCCCGTTCGGCAAGGGTCCGACGACCCTCGTGGCCTGGAACGAGGTGCGCGAGAAGCAGGAGCGCGGTGCCGCGCAGTCGGCCGAGCAGCTGATCGCGACGTACTCCGAGCTGAAGCCCGCCGACCTCGCCAACACGCTGCTCGACCTCCCGCCACAGCGCATGCTCGAGGTGGCGGAGGAGCTCCCCGACGATCGGCTCGCCGACGTGCTCGAGGAGATGCCGGAGAGCGAGCAGGTGCAGATCCTCACCAAGCTCGACGACGACCGCGCCGCCGACGTGCTCGACCAGATGCAGCCCGACGACGCCGCCGACCTGATCGCGCAGCTGTCGGACGAGCGCGGTGAGCACCTCCTGGAGCTGATGGAGCCCGAGGAGGCGGAGGACGTCCGCATGCTCCTCACCTACGCCCCCGACACCGCAGGCGGCCTGATGACGACCGAGCCGATCATCGTCTCGGCTGACGCCACGGTCGCCGAAGGTCTCGCGCTCATCCGCCGGCACGAGCTGGCGCCCGCCCTGGGCGCGGCCGTCTGCGTGACCCTTCCGCCGTACGAGGCGCCGACCGGCCGGTTCCTCGGCATCGTGCACTTCCAGCGGATGCTGCGCTACCCGCCGCACGTGCGCCTCGGCACCCTGCTCGACCCCAGCCTGGAGCCGGTCACCGCCGACACGTCCGCGGCCGAGGTCTCTCGCATCCTGGCCAGCTACAACCTCGTCTCGGTCCCGGTCGTGGACGAGAAGCACCGGCTCGTCGGGGTGGTGACCATCGACGACATCCTCGACTATCTGCTCCCGGACGACTGGCGGAGTCAAGACGAAGACGAACCCGTGAAACGCGGCCCGTCCGACGAGACCGGCAGCATCCGCATCGTGAACGGAAGGAGGGGCGGAAGTGGCACGAGGTAGGGACGACGCGCGGCTGGACGCCCCCAAGGGGCTGCGGACGCCGGTGCTCGGCCGGCGCGGCCCCGAGCAGAGCGACCGGTTCGGCCGGTTCACCGAGTGGATCGCGCGCGCCATGGGCACGCCGTGGTTCGTGCTCGGGCTGACGGTCTTCGTGCTGGCGTGGATGCTGTGGAACACGCTCCTGCCGGAGTCGTGGCGGTTCGACTCCGCCGGCCTGGGCTTCATCGCCCTCACACTGGTGCTGTCGCTGCAGGCGTCGTACGCGGCGCCGCTCATCCTGCTCGCCCAGAACCGGCAGGACGACCGCGACCGCGTGCAGATCGAGCAGGACCGGCAGCGCGCCGAGCGCAACCTCGCCGACACCGAGTACCTCGCCCGCGAGGTGGTAGCGCTGCGGCTGGCGGTGAAGGACATGGCGACCAAGGACTTCATCCGCGCCGAGCTGCGCGCGCTGCTCGAAGACCTCGAGGAGCGCGAGGGCGAGGGCGGGCAGGCCCGTGCCTGACGTGGAGGGCGTGGAGGCCGCTCCGCTGCGCACCGCGGTCGAGCGCGCGCTCGGAGCCGTGCTCGACCCCGAGATCCGCAAGCCGATCGTGGAGCTCGACATGGTCTCCGGCGTGGAGGTGTCGGCCGATGGTCACGCGACCGTCGGCGTCAAGCTCACCATCGTCGGCTGCCCGGCGGCCGACGCGATCGAGCGCGACGTGCACGCCGCTGCCGCGAGCGTGCCCGGCGTCACCGGCGTGACCGTCGACGTCGGCGTGATGACCCCGGCCGAGCGGAAGGCGCTCACCGAGCGGCTGCGCGGCGGCCGCGCCTCCCGGGGCCCGCAGTTCGGCCCGGATTCGCTGACCCGCGTGTATGCGGTCACCAGTGGCAAGGGCGGCGTCGGCAAGTCGACGCTGACCGCCAACCTCGCCGTCGCGCTGGCTGAGCGCGGGCTGCGGGTCGGGATCGTGGACGCGGATGTGCACGGCTTCTCGATCCCCGGCGTGCTCGGCCTCACCGACGAGCACGGCGTCGCACCGCGGCCGACCCGGGTGGACGACATGATCCTGCCGCCGGTGGCGTACGGCGTGAAGGTCGTCTCCATCGGCATGTTCGTCGACTCCGCCTCCGCGGCGGTCGCCTGGCGCGGGCCGATGCTGCACCGGACGATCCAGCAGTTCCTGACCGACGTGTTCTTCGGCGACCTCGACGTGCTGCTGCTCGACCTTCCGCCCGGGACCGGCGACATCGCCATCTCGGTCGGCCAGCTGCTCCCCGGCGCGGAGGTGCTGGTCGTCACCACGCCGCAGCCCGCCGCCGCCGACGTGGCCGAGCGCAGCGGCGTCGTCGCGAGGCAGACCGGCCAGAAGGTCGTCGGCGTCATCGAGAACATGGCGGGCCTCCCCCAGCCCGACGGCACGGTGCTCGACCTGTTCGGCAGCGGCGGCGGCGCCGAGGTGGCGCGCCGGCTGTCGGCCGGGCAGGACGAGGAGGTGCCGCTGCTGGCCTCCGTGCCGCTCAGCATCGCGCTGCGCGCGGGCGGGGACGCGGGCGCCCCGATCGTCGTCACCGACCCGGCCGACCCGGCCGCCGTCGCGATCCGCGCGGTCGCCGAGCGCCTCGCGACGCGCTCGCGCGGCCTCTCCGGCCGCAAGCTCGGCCTCTCCGTCCGCTGAACCGCTAGCCGCTAGGCGCTAGCCGCTCGTGGCTAGCGGGGCTCGACGATGCGGGCGAGGAGCTCGATCAGGAGGCGCTCGGTGACCGGGCGCGGGAGCGCCTCGATCAGCGCGAGCAGGGGCGCCTGCTCCGGCGGGAGCCCGCCGTCGCCGTCGCGTCCGGCGAGGCCGAGCGCCCCGAGCAGCTCGGCGGCGGTGTCGGAGTCGAGGCCGGCGGGCGGGAGGCTCGCGGCGCCCGGGAGCTGCGCCAGCACCGCCTCCGCGTCGACCGGGGGCACGCCGCGCGCCTCGTCCGCCGAGGCCCGGAGCGCCGCCTCCAATTCGTCCAACCGCGACCCCGTCACCGGTGTGACCGTGAGGTGCGTGGTGTGCGGCAGCCGCGTGCCGTCGGGCTGCGCGAGCCCGGGCTGCAGCTGCAGGTGCCAGCCGCGCCGCCGCACGCGGTCCGCCCAGTGATGCGGGTCCACCCGGCGCTCCGGCGGCACCGCGTCATCGGAGGCGATGGCGAGCAGCGGACCGGTCGGTGCGCCGAGCACGCGCAGGCCCTCGATGTCGGCCACCAGGTCGGCGAGCGCCCGCGTCGAGCGGCGGCACGACTCCGCCAGCTCGGCGAAGCCGCGTGCGCCGAGCGCCTGCACGATCGCCCAGGAGGCCGCGAGCGAGCCCGCGGACTTCGAACCGAGCAGCGTCGGGTTGACAACCGGGTAGCCCGGCCAGCCGGTCGTCGCGAAGTACTGCCGCCGCTGGCGGTCGCGGCCGCGCTGCAGGAGCACGCTCGCCCCCTTGGGCGCGTAGCCGTACTTGTGGAGGTCGGCGGAGACGCTCGTCACTCCCGGCACCCGGAAGTCCCAGGCCGGCAGCGCACCGCCGTCATCCGCCCGCCATAACGGCAGGATCCAGCCGCCGATGCAGCCGTCGACGTGCAGGGCGACGCCGGCCTCCTCGCACGCGGCGGCCACCTCCTCCACCGGGTCGAGCGTGCCGAAGGGGTAGGACGGCGCCGACACGACCGTGAGCGCCACGTCGGATCCCAGCCGCTCGACCAGCCGCTCCGGGTCGAGACGCCCGGTCGCCGGGTCGACGGGCACGAGGTCCAGCTCCAGGTCGAAGTACTCTGCGGCCTTGTGGAACGCGGCGTGCACCGTGATCGGGGCCAGGATGCGCGGACGGACCGCCTCGGCCTCGCCGCGCGCCGCAGCCTCCGCCCGCCACGCGTCGCGCGCGGTCTTGACGGCGAGCAGGCACGACTCCGTCCCACCCGAGGTGACCGAGCCCACCACGTCGTCGCCGCCGTGCAGCAGCTCGCGCGCGAAGCCCACCACCTCCCGCTCCATCACGGCCACCGAGGTGAACGTCGTCGGGTCGAGTCCGTTGACCGGCTGCACCAGCCGCATCGCCTCCGTGGCCAGCTCGTCGATCGCGGGCACGCCGGAGTCGTACACGTAGCTCAGCACCCGGCCGCCGTGGGTCGGGGCGTCGGCCGAGCGGAGCGCCGCCAGCCGCGCGAGGATCGCCTGCGCGTCAAACGAGACCATCGATGTCCTCCCTGCGGAGCCGGTAGCGGGCGAGCGGCACGAGGCTGAGAGCGACGATCGCGGCCGGGATGACGCTGAACGCGACGACGATGCCCGCGACCGCGCTGCCGGGCTGCGTCGCTCCGGCCACGACCACGGACGGGTCGGCGCTGCGCTCGACGTATCCGGTGATGGCGAGCGCGAGGGCGAAGGCGGCCGTCCCGAGCGCCATGCCCGTCGTCTCCCCCGCGGTCCACATGCCGCCGAACGTCCCGGCGCGATCGCCCCCGCCGCTGCGCGCGTCGTGCGAGATCACGTCCGGGAGCATGGCCATCGGGAGGGACTGCATCCCCGCATACGCCGCTCCCGCCACCGCGACCGGCAGATACAGCCAGGCGCCGGGCGCCCACAGCAGGCCGATCATCGAGAGCGCGGCCAGCGCGAACAGAGCGGAGGCGATCCGGAAGCCGCGCTCCTTGCCGACGCGCCGCGCCACAACGCCCCACAGCGGTGTCACCACCAGTGCCGGTGCGATGAGGGCGAGGAACAGCAGTGTCACCGCGTCCTCCGAGTGGAGCACCCAGGTCGCCACGTAGTTCGCGCCCGCCAGCATCATCCCCGTCGCGAGGCCCTGCAGCAGGAAGGCCGACAGCAGCGCCCGGAACGGCCGGCTCTCGCGCAGCACGCGCACACCCGCGGCGTAGTTCGCACGCAGCGTCACCAGCGCGCTTTCCCGCGGTGGAAGAGCGCCGGCGGGCAGTCCGCGCGGCGCGACCGTGCTGGACACCAGCATCCCGGCGCCGATGACCACGGCGGCGACGAGCGCCATGAGCGCGTACCCGCCGAAGGTGCTTCCGCCGCCGAGCGACCGCAGCGCCGGCCCTCCCGCTCCGAACAGCAGGATCGCGAAGGTCAGCACCACCACGCGCCAGGTCAGCAGCCGGGTGCGCTCGTCGTAGCCGGCGGCCAGCTCGGCCGGCAATGCGATGTACGGCACCTGGAACAGGCTGAAAGCGGTCGCGGTCAGCACGAAGGCGACCAGCACCCACAGCGCCGCCACCACCCACGGCGTTCCCGGGGGCACGAGGAACGTGAGCAGGAAGAACACCGGCAACGCCGCCGCCCCGAGCACCATCGCCGGCCGACGCGACCCGCGCGCCGCGAGCATGCGGTCGCTGCGGGCGCCGATGACGGGGTCGATGACGACGTCCCACACCTTGGCGACCACGACGACCGCACCCGCGGCGAGGGCGGGGACTCCCAGCGTGTTGGTCAGGTAGTAGACGAGCACCAGGCCCGGCAGCGTGGCGAAGCCGCCCGTGCCGAGCGAGCCGACGGCGTACCGCGCGACGGTCGCCCGATCGAGCGACGGCTCCGTTGCGATCATGTCCGCAGCGTAGTGGATGCCGCGGCGGCGGCGGAGGAACGCCCCGGCCGAGCTGGCAGGTCGACGGCGAGCGGTCAGGTCGACTCGCTGTCGAAGGGGGGAACCGCCCCCGCCTGCAGCGTCCTGGCCGCGCGCTGCGCGTACGCCGACTGCGTCACCGGCTTGATCGAGCTGGCAGGAGCCGGTGAGTCCTCGAGCAGCGCCTCGCGGATGATCCGGCGCGGGTCGTACTGCCGGGGGTCGAGCTTCTTCCAGTCGACCTCGTCGAACTCGGGGCCCATCTCCTCGCGCATCCGGCTCTTGGCGCCGTTGGCGAAGTCGCGCAGGGAGCGGACGAGACCGCCCAGCTTGGCCGCGTACGTGGGCAGGCGCTCGGGACCGATGACGAACGCGGCGATCACCGCCACGATGAGCAGTTTGTCGAAGGTCAGGCCGAACACATGTCGAGGATATCCGCCCGGCGCTGCACGGATGCTGGAACCGCGCACCGTATCCTGGGGAGGGAGTGAGGGAGCGCTGTGTCTGAGAAGGACTCGAACTGGAGATTCGCCGACGACGTGATCGTCGAGAGCGAGGTGATCCTGCGGGCCCGTCAGCAGTCGCTGGAGCTCGGCATCGACCCGATCCCGCCGAGCACGGGCGCTCAGGCCGCCGTCGTGGTGGCCGCCACCGCCGCCGAGAACATCGTCGAGATCGGCACCGGAGTCGGCGTCTCCGGCCTGTGGCTGCTCACGGGCAGCCCGGAGGCGCAGCTGACCTCCATCGATGTGGAGGTGGAGCACCAGCAGCACGCGCGGGCGTTCTTCACCGAGGCGGGCGCGCCGTCGAACCGCGTCCGGCTGATCCCCGGCCGCGCGCTCGACGTGCTACCACGCATGAACGAGAACTCCTACGACATCGTCTTCGTCGACGCCGATCCGCAGTCGGTGATCGAGTACGTCGAGCACGGACTCCGCCTGGTGCGCCCGGGCGGCACGGTGCTCGTCGCCCGCGCGCTGTGGCGGGGCCGCGTCGCCGACCCGGCCGCGCGCGACGAGATCGCGACCGGCTTCCGGACCCTGATCACCGAGACCGCGGCCTCCGGCGCCGTCATCAGCGCCCTCTCCCCCGCCGGCGACGGCCTGCTCCAGATCACGAAGCTCACCCCGTAGCCGTGCGCCCGGCAGCCGCCGAGCAGAGAAGCCGCCCAGTACGCGAAGAATGCGCGGAATCGTCGTGATTCCGCGCATTCTTCGTGTACTCGACGGCTGCGCAAGCCGGTGGACGCCTCGCTAGGAGGCGCTCACCACACTCGCGAGCGCATCGTGGAGTTCTTTGGCTTCCGCGTCGTTGACGGAGACGACGAGACGTCCCCCACCCTCGAGCGGCACACGCACGATGATGAGCCGTCCCTCCTTCACAGCCTCCATCGGCCCGTCCCCGGTCCTCGGCTTCATGGCCGCCATGCAGCTCCCCTTTCGTGGATGTCCTCCTATTATCCGACATCCGGCACGGCGTGTGGAAATTCGGCGTCGGCGGAATCCGCCGGGCCACTGCCGAACCGGCCGGTCGGGTATCGGTGGAGGGCCGATCACGGCGGCGACCAGTCGGCCCCGTCCACCCCCCAGCAGATGGCGATCCAGCCCACCTGGAGGGCGAGGAACAGCACGACCATCCCCACCCGGTACCAACGGTTGCGCGGCAGCGCGACCGCTCCGAGCAGCGGGAACAGCGGCATCAGCAGCCGGAACGTGCTCGACTGCGGGAAGAACACGGCGAACAGGTAGAGGGAGTACGCGGCGACCCAGAACCGGATGTCCGGCCCCAGCCGCTTCACCGCCGGTGAGAACAGCAGCACGGCGTAGATCGCCACGAGCAGCACCAGCGCGATCACGCCGATCCACCCCGGCACGCCCAGCATCACGGTCGCCCACCAGTCGGCGCCCTGGAACCAGGAGGCGAACGGCACCAGGTGCGTGTACCCGATGTACGGCGCGCGCCACGCCAGCTCGGTGTCGGTGTACGCCGTCCACGATCCCGTCGCGACGGCGGCGATGGCCGGCCAGGCGAGGCCGGCGAGCCCGCTGAACACGGTGAGCCCGACGCTGAGAACGCGCTCGCGCACGGGGAACGGCTCGACGCCGCGTCGCACCCGCAGCCAGCGGTAGACCACGTGCATCGCGAGCGCGAGAGCGAACGCGAGCCCGCTCGGCCGCGTGAACGCCATCGCGAGCACCACCGGGAACAGCACGACGTACCGCCGCTCGACCAGGAGCAGCAGGGAGGTCGCGAGCAGCAGCAGATACAGCGCCTCCGCGTACGCCACCTGGAACAGCGGCGACACCGGCGACACGCAGAACAGCGCGACCGCGAACAGGGAGGTGGAGGCCGGGAGCCCGACCCGCAGCATCAGCCGGTAGAACACGAGCGCGGCCCCCGCGGCGCAGGCCAGCGACACCAGCACGGCAGCCGGCGACCACGGCAGCCGGGTGAGGAACATCACCGCGTCGACCACCGCCGGATACCCGGGCATGAACGCCCACGCGTTCTCGCCGACATGCACGCCGTCGGTGTACGGCAGCACCGACGGGTAGCCGGAGACCGCGACGATGTTGTACCAGAGGCCGTCCCAGATGGTGGCGTACGAGAAGTAGTCCGGCTTCGGCCCTGTCCACGGGTTCTGCCCCTGGTTCGCGGCGAAGATCAGCAGGATGACGGTCGTCGCCACCCGGCTCGCGGCGAAGACCGCGAGCACGCGGACCCACCACAGCCTCCACCAGGGCGCCCGGAGCTCGGTCGCGGGCGCGCCGGCGTCAGTGCTCGCGGGAACCGGTGAGCCAGGCACGGAGACCCGCCTCGACGGCGACGATCTGCTCGACGTCGACCCGCTCGTCGTCGGCGTGCGCCTTGAGCGGGTCGCCGGGGCCGTAGTTGACGGCGGGGATGCCGAGCGCGCTGAACCGGGCGACGTCGGTCCAGCCGTACTTCGGCTTCGCGACGCCGCCGACCGCGGCGACGAACTCCTGGGCGAGCGGCGCGTCGAGGCCCGGCCGGGCGCCGTCGGCGCGGTCGACCACCGTGATCTCGTAGTCGCCGAACAGCTCGCGCATGTGCTCGATCGCCTCCTCCGAGCTGCGGGAGGGCGCGAACCGGTAGTTGATGTGCACCATCGCCTCGTCGGGGATGATGTTGCCCGCGACCCCGCCGGAGATGCCGACGGCGTTCAGGCCCTCCTTGTAGACGAGACCGTCGACCTCCACCTCGCGCGCCTGGTACGCGGCCAGGGTGTCGAGGATCCGCGCGACCTTGTGGATGGCGTTCTCCCCCACCCAGCCGCGGGCCGAGTGGGCGCGCTTGCCGTAGGCACGCACCTCCACGCGCAGGTTGCCGTTGCAGCCGCCCTCGACCACGCCGTTGCTGGGCTCGCCGAGGATGGCGAAGTCGCCGGTGAACAGGTCGGGCCGGTTGCGGGCGAGCCGGTTGAGGCCGTTCAGCTCGGCGTTGACCTCCTCGTGGTCGTACCACATCCACGTGACGTCGATCGCCGGGTTCGTGAGCTCGGCGGCGAGCTTGAGCTGCACCGCGACGCCCGCCTTCATGTCGACGGTTCCGCGGCCCCACAGGTAGCGGACGCCGCCGTCGGTCTCGTAGCGCGTCGGCAGGTTGTCGTTGAGTGGGACGGTGTCGATGTGCCCGGCGATCAGCGCACGGCGCTCCCGGCCGAGGTTCGTGCGCGCGACGATCGTGTCGCCGTCGCGGATGATCTCGAGGTGGCCGAGGCCCTCCAGCGCCTCCACGATCGCGTCGGCGAGCGGGCGCTCGTTGCCGGACACCGACTCGATGTCGCAGAGCTGGCGGGTCAGGTCGATGGAGGAGGCGGTGAGGTCGAGAGGCACGCTACTAATCTAGAGGGATGCCTTCCGCCGTTCCCTCCGAATCCGCCGCGCCCCGAACCGGATCGGCGGCCGGCTCCTCCGCCGACTCCGCCGTGCGCTCCGCCTGGGGGTACGGCCTCGCGACGATCGCCGCTGACGGCACCGTGCTCGACACCTGGTTCCCGGAGCCGCGGCTCGGCCGCATCCCGGACGGACGCGACCCCTGGATCGCCCCGGCGGAGCTGGAGGAGCTCGCCACCGAGGACCGCCGCCGCAACGTACGCGTCGACATCGTGACCGTGCAGATCGACCTGGACGCGCCTCCCGCCTCCACCTCCGACGCGTACCTGCGCCTGCACCTGCTCTCGCACCTGCTCGTGCAGCCGAACACCCTGAACCTCGACGGCATCTTCGCCCACCTGCCGATCGTCGCGTGGACGAACGCCGGCCCGGTGCTCCCCGCCGACCTCGACCGGCTGCGGCCGTCGCTGCAGCGGGCGGGCATCCACGTCACCGGCATCGACAAGTTCCCGCGGCTGCTCGACTACGTCACGCCCGAGCGCGTCCGCATCGCCGACGCCTCGCGCGTACGGCTCGGTGCGCACCTCGCCCCCGGCACGACCGTGATGCACGAGGGCTTCGTCAACTACAACGCCGGCACGCTCGGCGCCTCGATGGTCGAGGGCCGCATCTCGCAGGGCGTCGTCGTCGGCGACGGCTCCGACATCGGCGGCGGCGCCTCCATCATGGGCACCCTCTCGGGAGGCGGCACGCACCGCGTCGCGATCGGCGAGCGGTCTCTGCTCGGCGCCAACTCCGGCATCGGCATCTCGATCGGCGACGACTCGATCGTGGAGGCGGGCCTCTACGTCACCGCCGGGACGAAGGTCGTGCTCGCCGACGCCGCCCCCACCGCCGACGGGCGCCCGCAGACGGTGAAGGCGGCCGAGCTCTCCGGCGTCGCCGGGCTGCTGTTCCGCCGCAACTCGCTGACCGGCGCTGTCGAGGTGCTGCGCCGCGCCGGCCAGGGCGTCGAGCTCAACGCCGCTCTGCACGCGTAGCCGCGCGGCCCGACGGCCCGCCCTCACACCATCGTCAGCACCGACCCCGGCTCGCTCAGGATGCGCCCGATGTCGGCGATGAGGCGCGCCGCCTGCTCGCCGTCCACGATCCGGTGGTCGAACGACAGCGCGAGCGTGACGACCTGGCGCAGCGCGATGCCGCCGTCGTGCTCCCACGGCTGACGGCGGACGGCCCCGAGCGCGAGGATGGCGGCCTCCCCCGGCGTCAGGATGGGCGTGCCCGCGTCGACGCCGAACACACCGACGTTCGTGATCGTGATGGTGCCGCCGCTCAGCTCGGCGGGCGGAGTCCGTCCGGCCCGTGCGGTCTCGGCGAGGCTGCGGATCGCGCCGGCGAGGTCGGCGAGGTCGCGTGCGTGCGCGTCGCGGATCACCGGGACGAGGAGTCCGCGCGGCGTCGCCGCCGCGATCCCGAGGTGCACGTCGTCGAACTCGACGATCTCCTGCGCGGCGTCGTCCCAGCGGGCGTTGGCCGCCGGGGTCCGTCGCAGGGCGAGGCAGAGCGCCTTCGCGACCACGGCCAGCAGCCCGGGGCGGGCATCGGCGAGGTCGGGACGGGCGCGCAGCCGCTCCAGCAGCTCCATCGTCGGCGTCACGTCGACGGTCAGGAACACGGTGGCCTGCGGCGCGGTGAAGGCGCTGCGCACCATCGCGTCGGCGGTCGCCTTGCGTACGCCCTTGATCGGGATGCGGCGCTCGCGGCCGGTGGTGGCCGGCGTCGCCTCCGCCGCCGCCGCCGTCGGCCCGGCCTGAGCCGCGCCTCCCGCAGCCTCCACGTCGTGTCGCGTGATGAGCCCGCGGTCACCGGTGCCGGCGATGCTCACCAGGTCGACGCCCAGCTCGCGCGCGAGCTTGCGCACCGGCGGCGTCGCACGCGGCCGCTCCGCCACGGCCGTCGCCGCCGCGGGCGCGGCGGGCGCCGCAGCGGGGTCCCGACGCGCCGTCTCGTGGATGTCCGACACGGCGTGTCGGGACCCCGCTGTCGCGGGCTCGGGGTGGGCCTTCACGGGCTCGGGGTGGGCGGCCGCGGGCTCGGGGTGGGCGGTCGCGGGCACGGACGTGGCGGGCGCCGCCAGCCCGGGCCGCGGGCGGCGCGCGGCCGCCGCCGGACGCGTCGGGCCGCGCGCCGTACCCGACGAGGGTCGGCTCCGGAGCCTCCTCGAGGTCCCCCACCTCGATCGCGACGAGCGGCTCCCCCACCGCGACCGTCACTCCGGGCTCCACGTACAGGCGCGACACGCGGCCGTCATAGGGCGCGGGGAGCTCGACGAGGGCCTTCGCCGTCTCCACCTCCGCGATGATCTGGTTGAGCTTCACGCTGTCGCCCACGGCGACGCGCCAGCTCACGAGCTCCGACTCGGTCAGCCCCTCGCCGAGGTCGGGCAGGGCGAAGTCCTTGACCGGCATCAGTCCTCCACCCCCGTCAGCGAGTTCGGCCGGTCCATCGCACGGTCGATGCCGTCGAGGATGCGGTCGAGGTCGGGCAGGTGCGCCGACTCCAGGCGCGCGGGCGGATACGGGATGTCGTGCCCGGTGACCCGCACCGGCGCGTGCTCCAGGTGGTAGAAGCAGCGCTCGGTGATGGAGGCCGAGATCTCGGCCCCGAGCCCGCCCGACAGCGCCGCCTCGTGCGTGACCACCAGCCGCCCGGTCTTGCGGACGGATGCGGCGACCGTGTCGAGGTCGAGCGGCGAGAGGGAGCGCAGGTCGATGACCTCCACCGAGACGCCGTCGTCCTCCGCGGCCGTCGCGGCGTCCTTGGCGAGCTGCACCAGTCCTCCGTACGTCACGAGCGTGAGGTCGGAGCCGGTCGACAGCACTCGAGCGGTGCCCATCGGGCGCGCGTCGGCGAGCGGAGCCTCCTCGTCCACCTCGCCCTTGGCGTGATACCGCCGCTTCGGCTCGAAGTAGAGCACCGGGTCGTCGGAGGCGATGGCCTGCTGGATGAGCGTGTACGCCTCCTGCGGGTCAGACGGGCTGACCACGCGGAGCCCGGCGGCGTGCGCGAAGTAGGCCTCGGGCGAGTCGGAGTGGTGCTCCGCCGCCCCGATGCCGCCGGCGAAGGGCACGCGGATCGTGATGGGCATCCGCACCGCGCCCTGCGTCCGGTAGTGCATGCGCGCCACCTGGTTCACGATCTGGTCGAACGCCGGGTAGATGAAGCCGTCGAACTGGATCTCGACCACCGGCCGGTAGCCGCGGTACGCCATCCCGACCGCGGTGCCGAGGATGCCCGACTCCGCCAGTGGCGAATCCATCACGCGGCGCGGGCCGAACTCGGTCTGCAGGCCGTCGGTCACGCGGAACACGCCGCCGAGGGTGCCGATGTCCTCGCCCATGAGCACGACGTGGTCGTCGTCGGCGAGGGCCTTGCGGAGTCCTACGTTGATCGCCTTTGCCATCGTGAGCGCGGTCATCGGTCGCCTCCCGAGACGAAGGTACGCAGGTAGCGGGAGTAGTGGTCGCGCTCGCGGACGAGTCCGGAGTGCGGTTCGGCATAGACGTGGTCGAAGACGGTGAGCGGGTCCGGGTCCTCGAGCTGGACGATGCCCGCGCGCATCTCGGCGGCGACGCGGTCGGCCTTGGCGGCGATGGCCGCACGCGCCTCCTCGGTGAGCACGCCGTCGGCGACGAGCCGCGCCTCCACCCGGGCCAGCGGGTCGCGGCCGGCCCACTCGTCCAGCTCGGCGGGGTCGCGGTAGCGCGACGGATCGTCGGCGGTGGTGTGCGGACCCATGCGGTAGGTGACGGCCTCGATGAAGGTGGGGCCGCCTCCCGAACGCGCCCGGTCGAGGGCCGCACGGGTCACGGCCATCACCGCGAGGACGTCGTTGCCGTCGACGCGCACGCTCGGCACGCCGAAGCCCGGCGCGCGCTCGGCGATCGGGCGCTGCGCCTGCAGGGCGACCGGCTCGGAGATCGCGTACTGGTTGTTCTGGCAGAAGAAGATGACGGGCGCCGAGTAGGTCGCGGCGAAGATCAGGGCCTCGCTGACGTCGCCCTCGCTGGTCGCTCCGTCGCCGAAGTAGGCGAGCGCGACCGCGTCGGTGCCGTCGGCCTGGATGCCGAGCGCGTACCCGGTCGCGTGGAGCGTCTGGGCGCCGATGATGACCTGCGGCGTCGCCATGTTGATGTCGTACGGGTTCCACCCGCTCTGCGCGACGCCGCGCCAGACGCGCAGCAGGTCGACGAGGCCGGCTCCGCGGCAGTAGGCGACGCCGTGCTCGCGGTAGCTGGAGAAGACGAAGTCGTCGGAGCGCAGCGCGCGTCCGGAGCCGATCTGGGCGGCCTCCTGGCCGAGCAGCGGCGGCCACAGCCCCAGCTCGCCCTGGCGCTGCAGGGCGGTCGCCTCGGCGTCGATGCGGCGGATGACGACCATGTCGTCGTAGAGGGCGAGCAGCTGGTCCGAGCCGATGTCGGAGATCCAGGCGTCGAAGCGGACGTCGCTCAGCCGCTCCCCCGCAGGGCTCAACAGCTGCACGGTGTCGGTCATGGCCATCGTGTCGGCCCCGGCGGGCAGGCGCACGTCGTCCATCCGGGTGTCGGGCTGATTGTCGATCGTCACGGTTCACGCAACCTTCACTCTCTGCCCGGCCGGCATGCTTGTGGCGTGCCCGACCGGCTCCCGGCCTCGTCGCCGGAATTACCGGAAGGCTACGCGCCCCGGTCACCGCGCACAACCAACGGCGTGTCGACCGTGCAGAGTGCTCTATCGCTGCGGTTTGACTCCTGCTAGGTTGCACACCATGCGCAGCTTCGACAGCACCGACCGCCGCATCCTCGTCGCCCTCGCCGACGACCCGCGGTCGACCAACGTCTCGCTCGCCGACCGCCTCGGCCTCAGCCGCAACACCGTGCAGGCGCGGGTGGCCGAGCTGGAGCGCAACGGCGTCTTCCTGTCGTTCGAGCGCCGCATCAGCGCGCGCTCCGCCGGATACCCGCTCGCGGCCTTCGTGACCGTGCACGTGCGGCAGCAGATGCTGGCGGAGGTGGTGGAGGCACTGGCCGGCATCCCCGAGATCGTGCAGGCCCACGGCATCTCAGGGCCGTACGACCTGCTGCTGCGCGTGGTGTGCGTCGACGCGGAGGACCTGTTCCGCATCACCGGCCTGATCCAAGCGGTGGAGGGCGTCGACCGCGCCGAGACCTCGCTCGACATGGGCGAGCTGATCCCCTACCGCCTCCGCCAGCTCCTCACCCGCGACACATGAAAAACCGCCGAGTACGCAGACAGTCTGCGTACTCGGCGGTTTCGGGGCGATTATCCGCGTACTCGGCGGTTGCCCAGCGGGGTCAGGACTCCGCGGGGGCCTCGGCGGCGGCGGGCGCCTCGGCGGCGGGCGCCTCGGCCTCCTCGGCGATCACCGGGGCGAGCGACAGCTTGCCGCGGTCGTCGATCTTGGTGATCTCCACCAGGATCTTCTGACCGACGCCGAGCACGTCCTCGACGTTCTCGACGCGCTTGCCGCCGGCGAGCTTGCGCACCTCGGAGATGTGCAGCAGGCCGTCCTTGCCCGGGAGCAGCGAGACGAACGCGCCGAACGCGGCGAGCTTGACGACGGTTCCGAGGAACTGCTCGCCGACCTCCGGGTTGGTGGGGTTCGCGATCGCGTTGACGGCGGCGCGGGCGGCCTCGGCGGCCGGGCCGTCGGTGGCGCCGATGTAGACGGTGCCGTCCTCCTCGATGGAGATCTCGGCGCCGGTCTCGTCCTGGATGCCGTTGATCGTCTTGCCCTTCGGGCCGATCAGCTCGCCGATCTTGTCGACCGGGATCTGGACCGAGATCACGCGCGGCGCGGTCGGGGCCATCTCGTCCGGACGGTCGATCGCGGCGTTGAGCACGCTCAGGATGGTGGTGCGGGCGTCCTTGGCCTGCTTCAGCGCGCCGGCGAGCACCGACGACGGGATGCCGTCGAGCTTCGTGTCCAGCTGGATGGCGGTGACGAACTCGCTCGTGCCGGCGACCTTGAAGTCCATGTCGCCGAGCGCGTCCTCCGCGCCCAGGATGTCGGTGAGCGCCGCGTAGCGGGTCTCGCCGTCGACGACGTCGGAGATCAGGCCCATGGCGATGCCGGCGACCGGGGCGCGCAGCGGCACACCGGCGTTCAGCAGCGACAGGGTGGAGGCGCAAACGGAGCCCATCGAGGTGGAGCCGTTGGAGCCGAGCGCCTCGGACACCTGACGGATCGCGTACGGGAACTCCTCGCGGCTCGGCAGCACCGGCACGAGCGCGCGCTCGGCCAGGAAGCCGTGGCCGATCTCGCGCCGCTTCGGCGAGCCGACGCGACCGGTCTCACCGGTCGAGTAGGGCGGGAAGTTGTAGTGGTGCAGGTAGCGCTTGTGCGTGACCGGCGACAGGGAGTCGATCTGCTGCTCCATCTTGAGCATGTTCAGCGTGGTGACGCCCAGGATCTGGGTCTCGCCGCGCTGGAAGATCGCCGAGCCGTGGACGCGCGGGATGACCTGCACCTCGGCGTCGAGCGGACGGATGTCCGTCAGCCCGCGGCCGTCGATCCGGACGCCCTCGCGCAGCACGCGGCCGCGCATGACGACCTTCGAGACCGACTTGTAGGCGGCCGAGAACTGGGTGAGCACCTCGGGGTCGAGGACACCCGCCTCCACCTTCTCGGCGAGGGCCGCCTTGACGCGCTCCTTGAGGGCGTCGTCGGCGTTCTGGCGCTCGATCTTGTCGGCGATCTGGTAGACGTTCACCAGCTCGTCGTACGCGAGGCCGGCGACGTTGTCGTACGTCGTCTGCGAGTAGGGCAGGAACACCGGGTAGTCGGCGATCGCCTTCGCGGACTGCTGCGCGATGACGTTCTGCGCGCCGACCAGCTGGCGGATGAACGGCTTGGCCGCCTCCAGGCCCTGGGCGACGATCTCCTCGTTCGGCTTGACGGCGCCGCCCTGGATCAGGTTCCAGGAGTTCTCGGTCGCCTCGGCCTCGACCATCATGATCGCGACGTCGCCCTCGGAGCCGTCCTCGTTGGTGAGGACGCGGCCGGCGACGATGAGGTCGAACACGGCCTCCTCGAGCTGCTCGGCCTTCGGGAACGCGATCCACTGGTCCTCGTGCGCGCCGTTGCCCGGGATGAGGGCGAGGCGGACGCCGGCGATCGGGCCGGAGAAGGGCAGACCGGAGATCTGCGTGGAGGCGCTGGCGGCGTTGATCGCGAGCGCGTCGTAGAACTCGCCGGGGGCGATGCTCAGGACGGTGATGACGATCTGGACCTCGTTGCGGAGGCCGTCGACGAACGACGGGCGCAGCGGGCGGTCGATCAGGCGGCAGACGAGGATCGCCTCGGTGGAGGGGCGGCCCTCGCGGCGGAAGAACGAGCCGGGGATCTTGCCGGCGGCGTAGGAGCGCTCCTCCACGTCGACGGTCAGCGGGAAGAAGTCGAAGTTGTCCTTCGGGTGCTTGCTGGCGCTCGTCGCGCTCAGCAGCATGGTCTCCTCGTCGAGGTAGGCGGCGACGGCGCCCTGCGCCTGCTGGGCGAGGCGTCCGGTCTCGAACCGGACGGTGCGGGTGCCGAAGCGGCCGTTGTCGAGGACGGCTTCGGCGAACTTGATCTCAGGACCTTCCAAGAGGTCTTTCTCCTTTGTTTAACGTCGCCACCCCGTGTGGGCGCGACTTCACTCCAAGGAGCAGGAGCAAGCAGTTCGACACGTTCCGTGTACGCGGCATCCCCACGCGGGTGCGTGGGCCGAGCCCGTCTGGCCATCAGTAGAAATACACGGTGACGCCCCCCGCGATCTTGCGCGGACGCCTCCGGATACCACCACCGAGGACCAGCTCCTGCCGGCCTGCTCCGGTTCGGTCGGCGCACTGCCGACCGTGAGCATCCTATCAGTCCGCGCCGATTCAGAGGGCGAGCGTCGCGCGGGCGGCCTCCGCCAGTTCCGTGCCGTACGACGGCCCGTGCCCGGCCGCGTGCACCGCGAGCGGGTGCAGCTGGTGCAGCGGCACCCGCGCCTCCCACCCCTCCCGCAGCGGACGGGCGGCGTCGTAGGCGGCCAGGACCTCGTCGAGGTGCGGGAGGCCGAACAGCGCGAGCATCGCCAGGTCCGTCTCACGGTGCCCGCCGTGCGCGGCCGGGTCGATCAGCACCGCGCCCTCCGGCGTCCACAGCACGTTGCCCGTCCACAGGTCGCCGTGGAGGCGGGCCGGAGGCTCGCCGTCGTCGAAGGCGCCGCTCGCGACCCGCTCCACCGCCTCGCGGATCACCGGCTCCTGGGCGCGGGTCACGTTGCCGACGGCGACCGCGATGTCGAGGTACGGGAGCACGCGGTCGCGGGCGTAGAAGCGGCCCCAGCTGGTCTCGTCGGCGGCGGGCAGCGGGCGCCGGCCGATGTACAGCGGGCCCTCCCAACCGTCGGGGCGGGCGCCGAACGCGGCGGCTCCGGCCGCGTGCGTCACCGCCAGAGCCGCGCCGAACGCACGCGCCGCCTCCCTGCTCGGCCGCGCCTCCCGCACCCGCTCCAGTTCGATGCGCCCGGGCGAGACGGCGGCGACACGGACGACGCGGGCTCCTCCGTGCTGCTCGGGCTCGGCGAGCCAGCGCAGGCCGGCGGCCTCCGCCTCGAAGAAGCGGTCCGGGGCGTCGGAGCGCTGCTTGACCAGGGTCTCCCCCTGCCACATCTCCATGCGCGTCACCCTACGCGGCCTGCACCGGGCGCCGTCGCCGGGCCGCGACGGCGACCAGTGCCACGATCCCGATCCCGATCAGCGTGCCGAGCGTGTTCGCCGCGAGGTCGCGCACGTCGCTGTAGCGGTTCGGCAGGAACAGCTGGACGCCCTCGATGAAACACGTGGAGGCGACGCCGATCAGCAGCGCCCACCACCACCTCCCGAGACCCAGCAGCAGCGTGAACAGCACCCCCATCGGCACGAACATCAGCACGTTGGCGGTGAATTCGACGACGTCGAACGTGATCCACCGCAGCGGGGCGACGTCGGCGGTGAAGGCGAGCAGCTGCTTCAGCAGGCCGTTGCCGTGCGGGTCGGGCGGGAACGGGTTGAGCGTGATCCAGGCGACCGCGAGCAGGTAGACGCCGGTGACGGCGGCGAGGGCGGGACGGCGTCGCAGCATGCCTTCTATGCTGGCGCACATGACCCTCCCGTTCCGCATCCGGATGACCGGACGCGCCACCGATGAGAAGCACCGCGTCTCGAGCCCGCTGGAGCTGCTGTTCGATCTGACCTTCGTCGTCGCCATCGCGCAGGTCGCCGCGGAGCTCGCCACCGCGGGCGAGGAGGGCCACGCGCTCGACAAGCTCGGGCCGTACTGCATGGTGTTCTTCGCGATCTGGTGGGCCTGGATGAACTTCACCTGGTTCGCCTCGGCGTACGACACGGACGACGTGCCGTATCGCCTCATGACCATGCTGCAGATGGGCGGCGTGCTCGTGCTGGCGGCCGGAGTGCCGGCGGCGTTCGAGGAGCAGTCGTTCACGGCGGTCATCGTGGGCTACCTGATCATGCGGCTGGCGCTGGTCGCCCAGTGGATCCGTGCGGCGGTGGAGCATCCCGAGGGCCGCGTGACCGCCCTGCGCTACGCGGGCGGGGTGGCCGCGGTGCAGGTGCTGTGGGTGGCGTGGGGGTTCATGCCTCCCGCGATCGCGCCGTGGCTGTTCCCGGTGGGTGCGCTGCTGGAGCTCGCGGTGCCGCTGTGGGCCGAGCGGACCGGCATGACCTCCTGGCATCCGCATCACATCGCCGAGCGGTACGGGCTGTTCACCATCATCGTGCTCGGGGAGTCGGTGCTCGCCTCGTCGGTCGGCGTGCAGCGCGCCCTGGCGGCGAACGGCCTGTCGGCGTCACTGATCGCGATCGCGGCCGCGGGACTGGTGCTGCTGTTCGCGCTGTGGTGGCTGTACTTCCTCGAGCCGGCGGCCGAGGGGCTGTCGTCGCGGCGGGGCCGGTCGTTCTACTGGGGCTACGGCCACTACTTCGTGTTCGCGTCGCTGGCGGCGCTCGGCGCGGGGCTGGAGGTCGCGGTGCAGCGCGGCGCCGACCATGCGGAGGTCTCCGACACGGCTGTCGAGTACGCGGTCGCGATCCCGGTCGCGGTCTTCCTGCTGATGCTCTACGTGCTGCACGCGCCGCTGGTGCAGGAGGTGGTGATCCGGCCGCTGAAGACGACGGTCGCGATCGTGCTCATCCTGCTGCTGCCGCTCGCCTCCCCCGCGATCGGCCTGGTCGGCGTGACCATCGGGATCGCGGTGGTCGCGGCCGGACTGGTGGCGGCGACGCTCGTGGACCGGGCGGTGGCGGCGCGGGAGGCGGCGGCGCGCGCCTGACGTCCGCGTCGGCAACTCCGGAGGCGCGCGCCGACACGCCGGGCCGCGGCCTGCTTCTCCGGTACGGCGGCGGCGTGTCGACCGCGATCTCCGGAGTTGTGGACGGCCGGGGTGGTCGTCGTGATACGGGAAACGGGCCGCCACCGGGGCCGTGAAGCCCGGGTGACGACCCGTTCGCGAAGAAGCTCGCGGTCGAAGTTATCGACGCAGACCGAGGCGCTCGATGAGCGCACGGTACCGGTTGATGTCGATGTCGGAGAGGTATCCGAGCAGTCGACGACGCTGACCCACGAGGAGGAGCAGGCCACGACGCGAGTGGTGGTCGTGCTTGTGCTCCTTGAGGTGCTCGGTGAGGTCCTTGATCCGCTTGGTCAGGATGGCGACCTGAACCTCGGGGGATCCGGTGTCACCGGGGTGGGTAGCGTACTCTTCGATGATCGCCTTCTTGGTCTCAGCATCCAGTGCCATAGATGGGATCCCCTTCCTCTCGTTGCGCGGTGCCCGGGGCCGTATGCCTGGGCTCTCTTGATCCGCGGCCGTTCGACGGCAACCTGAAGAGTCTACCAGAGGAGGGCGGGCGCTCAGTCCGGTTCGCGCTCCGGCTCGAGGAGGGCGAAGGCGGCGCCCTGGGGATCGGTGATCTCGGCCCAGCGGCCGACGCCGGGCGCCGAGAGCGGCTCCAGCGCGAGGGTGCCGCCGAGCTCCGTCGCCCGCACCACCGCGGCGTCGAGGTCGGCGACGTTGACGTACACGAGCCAGCGGGAGGGGCCTCCCGCACCCTCGTAGACGCCGGCCACGCTGTTGTCGCCGACGTCGAACAGCCCGTAGGGCTTGTCCCCCACCCGCATCTCGCTGGCGCCGACGCCGAGCACCGCCTCGTAGAACGGGAACACGGCCTCCGGCTCGGGCGTGACGAGCTCGACCCAGTCGACGGCGCCCGGCTCGTCGCGCAGCCAGCGGTGATCGCCGCGCTTCTCCCAGATGCCGAACACGGCCCCGGCCGGGTCCTGCACGATGGAGAGGAAGACGCCGGGCACGGTCTCGCCCGGCGGCAGCAGGACCGTGCCGCCCGCGGCCTCCACCGCCTGCGCTGCGGCGTGCAGGCCGGGCACGGCGAAGTAGGTCGTCCACATCGAGGGCACGTCGTCCGACAGGAGCGGGCCGAGCGCGCCGACGGGGACGCCCCGCAGCGAGGCCGAGGAGTAGCCGCCCATCCGCGGATCGGCCGGCGTCACCTCCCAGTCGAAGAGCGCCCGGTAGTAGGCGGCGGCGGCCGGCTGGTCGGGGCTCTGCAGGTCCACCCAGATCGGGGTGCCCGACGGGAAGGAGGTCACGATCGGCATGCGCACACGGTAGCCCGTCGCCACCCGGTTGCGGGAGGGTGCTCCCGAACGCGGCGGTCACCCCTTGCGGAGCGCTCATGCGGCCGGAGTAGCGTCGCCCTCATGAAGGCATTGCAATATCGAGAGATCGGTTCGGCGCCCCAGGTCGTCGACGTCCCGGACCCCGAGGTGGGCCCCGGCCAGGTGCTCCTCAAGGTCACCGCCGCGGGTGTCTGCCACTCGGACGAGTTCATCATGGGCCTGCCCGCCGAGCAGTACATCTACGGCCTCCCGCTGACCCTCGGGCACGAGGGAGCCGGGATCGTGGAGGCCGTCGGCGACGGCGTCACGGGCGTCAAGCCCGGCGACGCGGTCGCGGTGTACGGCCCGTGGGGCTGCGGCCGCTGCCACATGTGCGCGCAGGGCAAGGAGAACTACTGCCTGAACGCGGAGGCGGAGGGCATCCGCCCGCCCGGCCTCGGCGCGCCGGGGTCGATGGCCGAGTACATGCTGGTCGACAGCGAGCGGCACCTCGTCCCGCTGGGCGGCCTGGACCCGGTGCGCAACGTCTCCCTCACCGACGCCGGCCTGACGCCGTACCACGCGATCAAGACGTCGCTGCCGAAGCTCGGCGCCGGGACGACCGCCGTGGTGATCGGGACCGGCGGGCTCGGGCACGTCGGCATCCAGATCCTGCGCGCGATCAGCGGCGCGACCGTGATCGCGCTCGATGTCAACGACGAGAAGCTGGCACTCGCCCGCGAGGTCGGGGCGCACGACGCGCTCCTGTCGAACGCCGATGCGGTGCGGGCCGTGCGCGAGCGCACCGACGGCCGCGGCGCCGACGCGGTCTTCGACTTCGTCGGCATCCAGCCGACCGTCGACCTGGCGGGCGGCATGGCCGCGACCGAGGGCGACGTGACGATCGTCGGCATCGGCGGAGGCGCCCTCCCGGTCGGCTTCGGGAGGATCGGCTACGACGTGGCGGTCCGCACGCCGTACTGGGGGTCGCGTGCCGAGCTGATGGAGGTGCTCGACCTCGCCCGCGCCGGCGCCGTGAACGTCGAGATCGAGACGTACACCCTCGACGAGGCGCCGAAGGCGTACGAGCGGCTGCACGAGGGCCGCATCCGCGGGCGCGCGGTGATCATCCCGAACGACTAGACCGGGCCGCGCAGCACCTCGTCCAGCGCGGCGACGGCGATCCGCGCAGGGTCGCCGTCGTCGTGCTGCGCCCACCAGAGCAGCGCCGAGAAGTTCGCCGAGGTCAGCGCGTCCGCGAGGACCTGGGCGCGGAGGCCGTCGGCGGGCACGCGCAGCCGGCGCGCCAGGAAGGTGCACAGCAGGTCGCGGTCGACGGCCAGGCTGGTGATCCCGAAGCCCACGAGGGCCGGGTGGGCGGCCATGAGCCGCAGCCTCCTCCGTGTCGCCTCGAGCCGGTCGGGGCCGAGGTCGAGGGACTCGGTGAAGGCGCGCGCGAGCACGTCGCGCACCGGCTCGGTCTCGCCGGCGGCGTCGAACACCGCGCGCATCCGCTCGACGACCGGCTCCATGCCTCCCCAGACCAGTGCCGGCTTGCTCGGGAAGTAGCGGAACAGCGTGCGCCTGCTGACGCCGGCCGCAGCGGCGATGTCGTCCATGGTCGTCTCGTCGTAGCCGTGGGCGTCGAAGTGGCGCAGCGCGACCAGCGCGACCGCGTCGGGGTCGACGTCGGCGGGCCGGCCGCGCCGCCGCGGGGCGGGCGTCGAAGGAACGTCCGGTGAACTCATGGCTTGATTATGGCACCGAGTGCTATAAATAGCTCGAGCGCCGCGCTCACGGCGCTCATCGCAGAGGGATGAGGAGATCCGTCATGAGCACTGCTTCCACCGACCGCTTCGCGGGCAAGACCGCCATCGTCACCGGCGCCGGCTCCGGCATCGGCCGCGCCACCGCGCTGCGCCTGGCCGCCGAGGGCGCCCGGGTCGTCGCGAGCGACATCGCGCCCGAGCGCCTCGACGCGCTCGTCGCCGAGAACCCCGGTCTCGACATCGTGCCCGTCGCCGGCGACGTGGCCGCCGAGGAGACGATCGCACGCCTGCTGGAGGCGGCGGGCGGCCGCGTCGACGCGCTCGCCAACGTCGCGGGCATCATGGACGGCTTCCTGCCGACGGCCGAGGTCGACGACGCCACCTGGGACCGCGTCTTCACGATCAACGTCACCGCGATCATGCGGCTCAGCCGGGCGGTCCTGCCGCTGATGGTGGAGGCCGGAGCCGGCTCCATCGTCAACGTCTCGTCGGAGGCGGGCCTGCGCGGCTCGGCGGCGGGAGCGGCGTACACCGCGTCGAAGCACGCGGTCGTCGGCCTCACCAAGAGCACGAGCGTCTTCTACTCGCCGAAGGGCGTGCGCGCCAACGCCGTCGCCCCGGGACCGGTGGCGACGAACATCGAGGCGCCGTTCCGCTCGCAGTGGGCGGGCGAGCGCATCGGCCCGATCATGCAGACCACCGTGCCGCCGGTGGCGCAGCCGGAGCAGCTCGCCGCGGCGATCACCTGGCTGCTCAGCGACGACTCCGCGAACGTCACGGGCGTTGTCCTGGCCTCGGACGGCGGCTGGTCGGCGATCTGACGCATCCTGCGCGCGATCCGCTCCGCCGAATCGTGACATCGGGTCACGACTCGGCGGGGCGCTCCCGGGCGAGGGCGTCGGCGAGGAGGCGCAGCCCGTCGGGCACATCGGCGGCCGGCACCGCGCCGAACCCGAGCAGGAGGCCCTCCCTGCGCCCTCCCGCGCCTTGCCCTCTCGTCCCGGGCTCCCCCGCACCGAACCGCGGCAGCGGCTGCACGACCACACCGGCCACGGCCGCACGCGCGGCGACCCGCTCGGAGTCGAGCGCCACCCCCTCCCGCGGCAGCAGCGCCAGGTGCAGCCCGGCGACCGAGGGCACCACGTGCAGCCACTCCCCCAGCTGCTCGGCCGCCTGCCGCCCGATGGAGGCGTGCCGCTCGGCGTACGCCCGCGTCGCGTGCCGGAGGTGCCGCGCGAAGGCGCCGGTGTCGACGAACCGGGCCAGCGCCGCCTGCGTGAGCCCGTCCGTGTGCCAGTCGGTCAGCCGCTTCGCCGCCCGCAGCGCGGGCAGCAGCGAGCGTGGCGCGACGACGAAACCGACGCGCAGCGACGGCAGCATGGTCTTCGAGAAGGTCCCCACGTAGACCACGCGCCCGCTGTCGTCCACACGGTGCAGTGGGTCGAGCGGACGGGACGCGAAGCGGAACTCGCTGTCGTAGTCGTCCTCGATGACCACGGCGTCGTGCCGCTCGGCCCAGGCCAGCAGGGCCCTGCGGCGCTCCAGCGGGAGCACGCCGCCGAGCGGGAACTGGTGCGACGGCGTGACGTAGACCAGCCGCGCGGGCGGCAGCAGGTCGACGCGGAGGCCGTGCTCGTCCACCGGGACCGGCACCACCCGGGCGCCGAGCGAGGCGAACAGCTGGCGCACGGGAGGATAGCCCGGGTCCTCGACGGCGATCACATCGCCGGGCCGAAGCACGACCCGCGCGATCAGGTCGAACGCCTGCTGCGCGCCGCTGGTGATCAGGACGTCCGCCGCATCCGCCTCCACCGAGCGCGAGAGCGCGATCCGCCGAGAGACCGCGGCGCGCAACCGCTCGTCGCCGGCCGGGTCGCCGTAGTGCGCCGAGCGGGAGCGGCGGTCCCGCAGCGCGGCCGCGACGCTGCGCCTCCACTCGTCCGCCGGGAAGAGCGCCGCGTCGGGCGAGCCGACGCTGAAGTCGTACGCGATCGGCAGCGGCTCGCGCCAGAGCGGGTCGTCGAGCTCCTCCCACCAGGGCGCAGGACGCGCCGCGCCTGGCGCTGGGCGGTGGCCGGCCGGGGCGCCCGCTCGATCCCCCGCGCGGCCGCCCACCGCGGCCGCGAACGTGCCTGCGCCGCGGCGCGCCACCAGGTAGCCCTCGGCGATCAGCCGGTCGTAGACGGTCGTGACGGTCGATCGGGCGACGCCGAGGTCGGCGGCCAGCTCGCGCGACGGAGGGACGCGCTCGCCCGGTCGCAGCCTCCCGTCGAGGACGGCCTGGCGCAGCTCGCGGTAGATGCGGTCCGCGCGATCGCCGCGCTCGCCGACGGACACGTGGAGGTCCATCCCGCTCCCTCCTGGATCGGCGCGATTGGTCCGGTGAGAACCCGTCGGATTGGACCTTACAACGGTCCACCGGCATTCCTAGCGTGGAGGCATGACAGACACCACGACCAGCGACCGCATCCAGATCCCCTCCCTCTCGCCCGATGGCTACCGCGCCGTCATCAAGCTCGACGGCTACGTCGGGATGAACGTGGAGGAGCCGCTCGGCGACCTCCTCAAGCTGCGGGCCTCGCAGATCAACGGCTGCACCTACTGCGTCGACATGCACTCGGTCGACCTGCAGAACCGGGGCTTCCCGCTGCGCAAGGTGTTCGCGGTGTCGGCCTGGCGAGAGTCGCCGTGGTTCAGCGAGCGGGAGCGGATCGCGCTCGAGCTGACCGAGGCGGTGACCCTGATCCACCAGGGCGGCGTGCCGGACGACCTCTACGAGCGCGCCCGCGACGAGTTCGGCGACCGCGGGCTCTCCGACCTCATCCTCGCCATCGGCACGATCAACATCTGGAACCGCGTCGCCATCCCGACGCACATGCAGCCGCCGGCGCTCTGAGCGGTCGGCGTCCCACACGA
The DNA here is from genome assembly GCF_030433685.1 of Leifsonia williamsii. Lineage (NCBI taxonomy): Bacteria > Bacillati > Actinomycetota > Actinomycetes > Micrococcales > Microbacteriaceae > Leifsonia > Leifsonia williamsii. Next base: position 2,141,843 of record NZ_JAROCF010000001.1, on the reverse strand, counting down.
CGAAGCGCTCCCCCGGCGTTTGCCGAGGGAGCGCTTCTCCGGGTACGGGAGGCTCAGCTGACGCCGAGCAGGTCGATCACGAAGATCAGGGTCTTGCCCGAGAGCGGGTGACCGCCGCCGGCCGGGCCGTAGGCGAGCGCCGGCGGGACGGTGAGCTTGCGGCGGCCGCCGACCTTCATGCCGGGGATGCCCTCCTGCCAGCCCTTGATCAGGTTGTTGAGCGGGAAGTTGATCGACTGCCCGCGGCTCCACGAGGAGTCGAACTCCTCGCCGGTCTCGTACTCGACGCCGAGGTAGTGCACGTCGACCTTGGAGCCGGCCTTCGCCTCGTCGCCGCCGCCCTCGACGATGTCGACGATCTCGAGCGTCTCGGGGGCGGGGCCCTCCGGAGCGTCGACCTCGGGCTTCTGGTTGGTGTTCTCTGCCATGGCTCCATCCAACCTGCGGCGGCCGCCGCCGTCAAAGGCGTTCGCTGTGCGCGCAGCCGTTGCGGGACGGGGTCTTGAAATCCTGGCGCCGCGGGTGCACCCTAGTTGCATAACTCGACGACCCGGGAGCGTTGCAGGCATCGCCGCACCACCGGGCGTCGAGTCTTTTAACGGCACTAACGCCCGAAGACCTTGCCCGGGTTCAGGATGCCGAGCGGGTCGAACACCGACTTGAGCTTCACCTGCAGCTCGTAGGAGTCCGGCCCCAGCTCGTCGGCGAGCCAGCGTCGCTTGAGCACGCCGACGCCGTGCTCGCCGGTCAGCGTGCCGCCCAGCTCCACCGCCGTGCGGAAGAGGTCGCCGGCCGCCTCCCACACGATCGGCGGCGCCTCCTCGCCCGCGAACACGAAGTTCGGGTGGAGGTTGCCGTCGCCCGCGTGCGCGACCGTCGGGATCGGGATGCCGTACCGCTCCGAGATGCGCTCGATCGCGTCGAACATCTCGGGCAGGCGCGAGCGCGGGACCGCGACGTCCTCGATGAGCACCTCTCCGGTCGCGGCGAGGGCCGGGTGGAAGGCGCGCCGGATGGCGAGCAGCCGCTCCCCCTCGTCGGCGTCGTGCGAGACGCGCACCGAGCCCCCCGCCTCCTCGATCAGCCTCGCGGCCGCCGCCGCGTCGTCGGCCGAGCCGATCCCGTCGAACTGGACGAGCAGGAAGCTGCCGCCTCCGGTCGTGCCGAACGCGTCGGCGATGGTCTCGGGGCCGAGGTGGTCGGCGATGCGGGTGAGCGACGGGCCGTCCATCAGCTCCATCACCGCGGGGCGGAGCTGTGCAGCGGTGATGCGGGCGGAGGCCCCGGCCGCGCTGCGCACGTCGGGGAAGATCGCGCCGAGCGTGGTCGGCTCGCCCGCGGGCAGCGGGAGCAGGCGCACGGTCGCGCCGACGATGACGCCGAGCGTTCCCTCCGACCCGGTGAACAACGCCGTGAGGTCGTAGCCGGTCACGCCCTTGACCGTGCGGTGGCCGGTGGAGATGAGGCGCCCGTCGGCGAGGACGACGTCGAGGCCGAGCACCGCCTCCCGCGTCACTCCGTACTTGGCGCACAGCAGGCCGCCCGCATTCGTGGCGATGTTGCCGCCGACGGTCGAGATGGCGCGGCTGGCGGGGTCGGGTGCGAAGAACAGCCCGTACGGCTGCAGGGTGTCGTTGAGGTCGCTGTTGACGACGCCCGGCTCGACGACCGCGAGCTGGTCCTCCGCCGAGATCTCGAGGATGCGGTCCATGCCCGCGACCGAGAGCACGATCGCGCCGTCGGTGCCGTTGGCGCCGCCCGCGAGGCCGGTGCCTGCTCCACGCGGCACGACCGGCACCCGGAACTCGCTCGCGGCGCGCAGCGTGGCCTGCACGTGCTCCACCCGCGTGGCGTTGACCAGGGCGACCGGGCGGCCCTCGGCGGTCCAGCCGGAACGGTCGGTGCGGACGGCGTCCAGCAGGGCGGGGTCGGTCGTGAGCACGCCGGCCGCGACGGCGTCGTCGCCGAGGGCCGCGGCCAGCCAGTCGAGGAGGTCCATGCCCTCAGGCTAGCGAACGCGCCCATGTCCGTTTTCCGCTATCGGATGTCGGCGGGCGGTGCCAGGCTGGAGGCATGACCACCACCTCCGGCCGCACGGACGCCCGGCCAGGCGCGCGCACCGACGACCGCATGGCCGACCCGGTCTTCGCCGAGCGCTACCGGGCCATGAGCGCCCGCGACGCCCGCTTCGACGGCCAGTTCATCACCGGCGTGCACTCGACCGGGATCTACTGCCGGCCGAGCTGCCCGGCGGTCGCGCCCAAGCCCGGCAACGTCACGTTCTACCTGACCGCCGCGGCCGCGCACGAGGCCGGGTTGCGCGCCTGCAAACGCTGCCTTCCCGACGCCGTGCCCGGCTCGCCCGAGTGGAACGTGCGCGACGACCTCGCCGCCAGGGCCATGCGCCTGATCGCCGATGGCACGGTCGAGCGGGAGGGCGTGCCCGGCCTCGCCCGCCGGCTCGGCTACACGCCGCGGCACCTGGGGCGGGTGCTGACCGCCGAGCTCGGCGCCGGCCCGCTCGCCCTCGCGCGTGCCCACCGCGCACAGACGGCGCGGCTGCTGCTCACCGGAACCGACCTCCCGATCACCGACGTCGCGTTCGCCGCCGGGTTCTCGAGCGTGCGGCAGTTCAACGAGACGATGGCAGAGGTCTACCGGATGACCCCCGGGGCGATCCGGCAGGCCGCACGCCGGCGACCGGCCGGATCGCACGTCGAGGGCGGCGGCGCGACGCTCAGCCTGCACCTCCCGGCCCGGGCGCCGTTCGACGGCGGAGCACTGCTGGGCTTCCTGGCCGCCCGGGCGATCGACGGCGTGGAGCAGGCGGACGCCGGCTCCTACGCCCGCGCTCTGCGCCTCCCGCACGGGCCGGCGACCGTGCGCCTGACCCTCACCGGGACGCCGCAGGCTCCCGCGGTGCAGTGCGACGCCACCCTCGCGGACGTCGCCGACCTCGCTCCCCTGGTCGCCAGGGTCCGGCGACTGCTCGACCTCGACGCGGACGCCGACGCGATCGACACCGCCCTCGCCGCCGACCCGGCGCTCGCGCCCAGCGTCGCGGCCTCCCCCGGCCGGCGGGTGCCCGGGGCGGTGGACGCCGAGGAGGTGCTGTTCCGCGCGCTCATCGGCCAGCAGGTGTCCGTGGCGGCGGCGCGCACAGCGCTGGCCCGGCTGACCGCGGCCATCGGCGAGCCGATCGACCTCGGCGGCTTCACGCGCCTGTTCCCCACCGCGCAGGCGATCGCCGAGCGCGGGCGCGAGGTGCTGCGCGGGCCGGCCCGCCGCATCGACGCCATCGTCGGCGCCGCGGCGGCGCTCGCGGACGGGTCGCTGACGATCGACGTCGGCGAGTCGCGGGACGAGCTGGAGGCGCGCCTCCTCGCCCTCCCCGGTGTCGGCCCGTGGACGGCCGGCTACGTCGCCATGCGCGTGCTCGGCAGCCCGGACGTGCTGCTCACCGGCGACCTGGCGTTGCGGCAGGGCGCCGCCCGGCTCGGGCTGCCGTCCGACCCGAAGGCGCTCGCGGAGCGCGGCACGGCCTGGGCGCCGTGGCGCAGCTACGCCGGGATGCACCTCTGGGCGGCGTAATGTGAACCCGTGCCGTCCTTCAGCGTCGTGATCCCCGCGCTCGACGACGCGGAGATGCTCACCCAGTGCCTCGCGGCCCTCGCCGCGCAGCTCCGGCCGGCGGACGAGATCGTCGTGGTCGACAACGGCAGCACCGACGACACCGCCGCCGTCGCGCGCGCGGCAGGCGCACGCGTGATCGAGCAGCCTGTCCGCGGCATCTGGTCGGCGGCGGCCACCGGGTACGACGCCGCCACCGGCGACGTCATCGCGCGCCTCGACGCCGACTCGCGGCCTCCCGTCGACTGGCTGCTGCACCTCGAGGCGGAGCTGCTGGAGGCGCCGGAGGTCGACGTGCTCACCGGCCCCGGCGTCTTCTACGACGGCAACCCGGTGGTCGCCGGGCTCGGCCAGGTGCTCTACATCGGCGGCTACTTCTGGTCGATGGGCCTGTGGCTCGGGCAGCCGCCGATCTTCGGCTCGAACTTCGCCATGCGCCGCGCGGTCTGGCGCGACGTGCGCGACCGCGTGCACAGCGGCCTCGCCGCGGTGCACGACGACCTCGATCTCTCCTTCCACCTCGACCCCGGCGTCGTCGTCCGATACGACGAGCTGCTGACCGTCGGCATCTCGGCGCGGCCGTTCTCGACCTGGCGCGGCTTCGGCCGGAGACTGGGCTGGGCGTACACGACGCTGCGCATGCACCTGCCGGAGGACTCGCCCTTGCGGCGGCGCATGGCCAGGCGGCGCTGGCGGCAGGAGCACACGGCCGAGGCGCCGGACGCGCTGGCCTGAGCGCGGCCTCCCTCCACCGTCCTCCGCCGGGATACCGACCGCTCCACGACGGAATCCGTCGTCTCCACCACGGTTTCCGTCGCGTACGGCGTGCGCGACCGCGCTTTCCGTCGTCGCCGCATCCCCGATAGCCTGGTGAGGTGAGATTCTCGCACCTCAGCACCGGCCCCGACGCACCTCCGCGACTGGCCGCCGTCATCGGAGACGGCGCCCTGTTCCTCGAGGAGGTGATGGAGGCGGCGCCCCGCGACCTGCAGGAGCTCATCGAGCGCGGGGAGGGCGCTCTCGCCGACGTGCGCGCGCTCGTCGACCAGGCCGTCGCCGCCGGCGCTCCGCTCGCCCCGGTGCACGAGCTGCGGCACGCCTCCGCGGTGCTCCGGCCGCCCCAGGTGATCGCCATCGGCGCGAACTACGCGGCCCACGCTTCCGAGCTCAAGCTGCGCAGCGAGAAGGCGGCTACCGTGTTCTCGCTCTGGCCCAACTCGCTCGCCGGGCACGGCGGCACCACGGCCTGGCCGGAGGACCTGACCACGCAGGTCGACTACGAGGCCGAGCTCGGCGTGATCATCGGCCGGCCCGCGCGCAACGTCTCGGTGCAGGACGCCCTCGACTACGTGTGGGGCTACACGGTCGTCAACGACATCACGGCCCGCGACCTCCAGTTCTCGGAGGCGCAGTGGTCGCGCTGCAAGTCCTTCGACGGCTTCACCCCGAACGGCCCGGTCGTCGTCACCGCCGACGAGATCGCGGACCCGCAGGACCTGTGGCTGACCACGAACGTCGACGGGCAGATCCTGCAGGACACCTCCACCGCCGACATGGTCCGCTCGGTCGCCGAGATCATCGAGTTCCTGTCGCGGTCGGCGACCATCCAGCCGGGCACGCTCATCTCGACCGGCAGCCCGGGCGGCGCCGGCTACTCGCGCACGCCCCCGGTGTTCCTCAAGGACCGCTCGACGGTCACGGTCTCGATCGGGGGGATCGGCTACCTGACGACGTACTGCCGCGTCACCTGAGGCCCCGCCACCCTGCCAAGGTCGGGCGTGTCGGCTAGCGTAGGCACGTGTCCATCGGTGAGCGCCGGCCGGGAGTGGCCGGAGGAGGCGACGACGAGGCTGCGCGCCTCGACGCCGCGCTGCCCGACATCGACTGGTCGATCGCACCGGTCGGCACCGTGTTCTCGCGCTTCCGCGCGCCGAGCGGCGAGCTCGCGGTCGCCTCGCTGGGCGACCCGTCCGACCCGCGCGTGGTGCTCGTCCCTGGCGTGACCGGGTCGAAGGAGGACTTCTACCTGCTCGCGCCCATCCTCGTCTCCGCCGGGTACCACGTGCAGAGCTTCGACCTCGCCGGACAGTACGAGTCGGCGGAGGCGGGGCCGGTCGCAGGAGGCCGATATACGTACGAGCTGCTCGTCGCAGACCTCCTCGCCTTCCTCCGCGACGGCGGTCCGGCGCATGTGCTCGGCTACTCGTTCGCCGGGATCCTCGCGCAGCTGGCCCTGGTCCGGCAGCCGGAGCTGTTCCGCAGCCTCACCCTGCTCACTTCTCCGCCCGAGCCCGGACAGGCGTTCCGGGGTGTGCGGTTCATCGGGCCGCTCAGCTGGTTCGTGGGCGGCCGCATCGCGGGCGGGCTGATGATCTGGGGCATCGTCACGAACAAGAACCGCGTGCCACCGAACCGCCTCGACTTCGTGCGCTCGCGCTTCGCGCTGACCCGCCGCTCCAGCGTCGACGACATCGTCGGGCTGATGAAGCGCGTGCCCGACGTGCGCGCGCAGGTGACGGCGAGCGGGGTGCCGGTGCTGGTCGCGACCGGCAACCACGACCTGTGGCCCACGTACCTGCACGCGAGGAACGCGCGCGTCCTCGGCGCGCGGCTCGCGGTCTACCGCACCGGGCACAGCCCGTGCGAGACGGCGCCGCACCAGCTCGGCCGCGACATGCTCGCGCTCTTCCGCGCCGCTGAGTAGTCGGGGCTGCGCGCGCAACTCCGGAGGCTCCGCCTCCCTCGCCCCGCATCGCCGGACTTGCGCGCGCTTGCGCGGCGTGTCGTGGCAACACTCCGGAAATGGCGACCACGCGTGCAATTACGGAGATTCGACGCGACACGCCGCGCGAACGCGCCCAACTCCGGGGGCGGCGGCCGCAGGCCGCGCCGCCTCCGGAGTTGCGCACGCAGGCGGCAGGGCCGCCCTAGTCCTCCGGCGGGGTGATCGGGATCGCGGTCGTGATCGCCTCCAGGCCGCTGAGGCGGGCCGGGGAGAGCAGGTGGGTGACCTCGGCGCGGCTCATCAGCTTCGCCTCCACCACCAGGTCGGCGACGTTGCGGCCGGTGAGGAGGGCCGACTTCGCGAGCGCCGCCGCGGCCGCATAGCCGATGTGCGGGGTCAGCGCCGTGATCACGCCGACCGACGAGCCCACCATGGCGCCGAGGCGCTCCTCGTTCGCGGTGATGCCGTCGACGCAGTTGATGCGCAGCGTGCGGAACGCCTGCGCCATCCACGTGATGCTCTGCAGCAGCGAGTGCGCGATGACCGGCTCGAAGGCGTTCAGCTGGAGCTGGCCTCCCTCCGCCGCCATCGTCACCGTCACGTCGGCGCCGGCCACCGAGAAAGCGACCTGGTTGACGACCTCCGGGATGACCGGGTTCACCTTGCCGGGCATGATGCTCGAACCGGCCTGGCGCGGCGGGAGGTTGATCTCGCCGAGACCGGCCTGCGGGCCGGACGACAGCAGCCGCAGGTCGTTGCAGATCTTCGACAGCTTGATCGCGCTGCGCTTCAGCGAGCCGGAGAACGACATGAAGGCGCCCGCGTCGCTGGTCGACTCGATGAGGTCGGGGGCGGTCTCGAGGTTCAGCCCGGTGATCGCGTTGAGGTGCTTGACCGCCGCCGCCGCGTACCCGGGGTCGGCGGTGATGCCGGTGCCGATCGCGGTCGCGCCGAGGTTGATCTCGGCGAGCAGCCACTTGGTCTCGGTGAGCCGGGCGTGGTCCTCGGTCAGCGTCGTGGCGAAGCCGTGGAACTCCTGGCCGAGGGTCATCGGCACGGCGTCCTGCAGCTGGGTGCGGCCGACCTTGAGGATGTGCCGGAACTCCTCCCCCTTGCGCAGGAAGGAGTCGCGCAGCAGCGCGAGCTCGTCGAGCAGGTGCTCCAGCGCGAAGGTGAGGGCGATCTTGATCGCGGTCGGGTACGTGTCGTTGGTGCTCTGGCTGCGGTTGACGTCGTCGATGGGGCTGAGGTGGGCGTAGTCGCCCTTCTCGTGGCCGTCGAGCTCGAGCGCGATGTTCGCGATGACCTCGTTGGCGTTCATGTTGGTGGAGGTGCCGGCGCCTCCCTGCATCACGCCGACCACGAACTGGTCGTGGTACCGGCCGTCGATGATGAGCTGGCAGGCCTGGTCGATCAGCCGCGCCTTGTGCTCCTCCAGCACGCCGATCTCGAGGTTCGCGCGGGCCGCGGCCTGCTTGACGCTGGCGAGCGCGACGACGAGGTCGGGGTAGACGGAGATGGGCCGCTTCGCGATCGGGAAGTTCTCGATGGCGCGGGAGGTGTGGACGCCCCAGTACGCGTCGGCGGGGATCTCGCGGCTGCCGAGCGAGTCGGTCTCGACCCGGGTCGGCCGGCCGTCGGGCTCGGCGTGCGGCACATCCGACACGTTCTCCGACGCGTCGACGACCGGGGTGGGGGTGGTGGAACTCACGGTGGGCACCGTTGCCTCTCGTTGTGCGGTGGCGAGCTGGACGAGCCGGCCGTTCGTGGCCGCCGGCTGCCTCCGACGATACCCCGGGCCCCGGGGGTCGAGGTGGACGCACTGTCCGGCATCCCGGACGCCACTCGACACCGTGTCGAGTGCGGGAGGCGGCGGCCGCTCAGCCGAGCTTGCGCAGCAGCCGGCGCGCGAACCAGTCCTTGCCCTCGGTGAACGGCGGATAGATCAGCCGGAGCGTGTCGGGCGCGAGCGGCTTGGCCAGCACGGCCTTCTCGTGGCTGAAGGTGCGCAGCGACCGCTCGCCGTGATAGGCGCCGGAGCCGCTCGCGCCCACGCCCCCGAAGGGCAGCCCGGCGACGCCGAGGTGGGCGGCGGGAACGCCGAAGCCGACCGCGCCCGAACTGGTCCTGGTGAGGAAGCGGCGGCGCACGGAGGCGCGCTCGCTGAACACGTACAGCGCGAGCGGCTTGTCGCCCGCGCGGATGATGCGGATGGCCTCCTCTGGCCCGTCGACGGTGACGATCGGCAGGATGGGCCCGAAGATCTCCTCCTGCATCACCGGGGCGTCGAGCGGCACGTCGGTCAGCACGGTCGGCGCAACGTACCTGGTCGCCGCGTCGTGCTCGCCGCCGACCGCGACGGTCCCGGCGCCGGCTCCCCCGACGGCGCCGAGCAGCCCGGTGAGACGCTCGAACTGCCGGTCGTTGACGATGCGCCCGTAGGCCGGGCTCTGTTCGGGGCGGTCGCCGTACAGCTCGCGCACCGCATCCCCCAGCGCCTCCGCCAGCCGGCCGGCGACGTCGCGGGTGGCCAGCACGTAGTCGGGCGCGACGCACGTCTGCCCGGCGTTCATGAACTTGCCCCAGGCGAGCCGGTGCGCGACCGCGGCGAGGTCGGCCGAGTCGTCGACGTACACCGGCGACTTGCCGCCGAGCTCCAGGGTGACCGGCGTCAGGTGCTCGACCGCGGCGGCGGCGACGATGCGCCCGACCCGGCCGTTGCCGGTGTAGAAGATGTGGTCGAAGCGCTGTGCGAGCAGCTCGGTCGTCTCCTCCACGCCGCCCTCCACGACGGCGACCGCGCGCCGGTCGAGGTACTGCGGAGCGAGCCGGGCCATGGCGGCGGAGGTCGCGGGCGCGAGCTCGCTCGGCTTCAGCACGACCGTGTTGCCGGCGGCAAGCGCCCCGACGAGCGGGCCGAGCAGCAGCTGCACCGGGTAGTTCCACGGCGCGATGATCAGCACCACACCGAGCGGCTCCAGGAGGGTGGAGGCTCGCGCGGGCAGCAGCGCGCCCGGCACGGCGACCCGTCGGGGCCGCAGCCACCTCCGCAGGCGCCGGAGCGTGTGGTCGAGCTCGCCGACGACGAAGCCGATCTCGGCGATCTGCGACTCGGTCGGGTGCTTGGCCAGGTCGCTGCGCAGCGCCTCCTCGAAGTCCTCGGCGCGGTCGGTCAGCATCCGCCGCAGGGCGCGCAGCTGGCCCAGCCGCCAGGCGAGGGAGGTCGTGACACCGCGGTCGAAGGTGGAGCGCAGGTCGGCGACGGTCTGCGGGATTCCCGCGATTCCCGGGATTCCGGTGGGGGCGCTGGTCATGCCGTCATCCTAGGGGCACGCGCCGCCGTAGCCGCGGGAGCCGCGTCAGGTGCGCGGGCGGTACTCCAGGTCGAAGATCGCGTGGCCCAGCCGCTCCCCGCGGCGCTCGAACTTGGTGACGGGGCGGTCCTCCGGGCGCGGCACGAACCGGTCGGCACCGGCGGCGTTCGCGAGGCCGGGCTCCGCGTCGAGCACCTCGATCATGTGCTCCGCGTACGGCTCCCAGTCGGTGGCGAGGCGCAGCACACCGGTCGGGGCGATGGCACGCACCAGCAGCCTCCCGAACTCCGGCTGGACGAGGCGGCGGCGGTGGTGTCGCGCCTTGGGCCACGGGTCGGGGAAGAAGATCAGGATCTCGTCGATGCTGCCGGGCCGCAGGCCGGTCTCGAACACCTCGACGGCGTCGTGCCGGACGATGCGGATGTTCGTCAGCCCGCGGTCGCGCATGGCGCCGAGCACCCGCCCGATGCCCGCCCCGTGCACCTCGATGCCGACGAAGTCGCGGTCGGGGTGCCGCTCGGCGAGGGTCAGCAGGTTCTCGCCGTTGCCGAAGCCGATCTCGACCACGCGCGGCGCCCGGCGGCCGAAGGCGGCGTCGAGGTCGAGCGGCTCACCGGTGAACTCCAGCCCGAAGGAGGGCCAGAGCTCGTCGATCGCGCGCGTCTGCGCCTCGGTCTTGCGGCCGCGGACGACGAAGCTGCGGGGGCGGACGAGAGGGGTCGGTTCCATCCCTCCATTGTCGCAGGAGGGACGGAGCCGGGCGCCCGATGCCCCGCTCAGAGGAACGCGAGCGGGAGGAACGCGAAGCCGATGCCGAGCCCGATCGCCGCGAACAGCAGGCCGACGATCACGCCGGCCAGCATGATGGCGTTGAGCACGATGCCCCAGATCGCGAAGGTGCGGCCGAGCGGCTCGCGGCGCAGCGCCAGCACGCCGATGACGAGGCCGGCGATCGGGGCGACGAAGGTCCAGCCGAAGACGATGGAGGCGAGGCCGAAGGCGAAGCTCGTGACGCTGAGCGTGCGGACGGGAGCGGTGGCGGAGTACGGAGTGCTGGTCATGAGACAAGTCAAGCGGGACGACGAAGCGGCCGGTATCCGGATAACCCCCGATTCGGATCAGGGGTCACCCGGAGACCGGCCGCTCGAGCCGTCGGCGCGCTGCGCCGCGCGCCGCTACTGCCCGAGCAGCGCCTCGATCGGGCCGCGGGCGAAGTAGACCAGGAAGCCGGCCGCCACGACCCACAGCAGCGGGCTGATCTCGCGCGCCTTGCCGGAGAGCGAGCGCACCAGCACCCAGCTGATGAAGCCGACGCCGATGCCGTTCGCGATCGAGTAGGTCAGCGGCATCACGATGATCGTCAGGAACACCGGCAGCACGACCGAGAACTCGCTGAAGTCGATGTGGCGGATCTGCACGACCATGAGCGCACCGACGATGACGAGAGCCGCCGCGGCGACCTCCTGCGGCACCACGTTCGTCAGCGGGGTGAAGAACATGGCGAGCAGGAAGAGCACACCGGTGACGACGCTCGCGAAGCCGGTCCGCGCGCCTTCGCCGATGCCCGAGGCCGACTCCACGAACACCGTGTTGGACGAGGAGGAGGTGGCGCCGCCGACGACCGCGCCGACACCCTCCACGATCAGGGCGGGCTGGAGGCGCGGGAAGGTGCCGTCCTCGTCGGCCAGTCCCGCGGAGCGCGCGAGGCCCGTCATCGAGCCCATGGCGTCGAAGAAGTTGGTGAAGACCAGCGTGAAGATCAGCATGATCGCGGCCAGCGCGCCGATGCGGCCGAAGGCGCCGATCAGGTCGACCTGGCCGACCAGGCTCAGGTTCGGCAGCGCGACGAGCGAGCTCGGCAGCTGCGGGACGGTGAGGTTCCAGCCGCCCGGGTTCTTGCCGCCCATCGACGGGCCGACGTGCCAGATGGCCTCCACGATGATCGCGATGACGGTCGCGGCCACGATGCCGATCAGCAGCGCGCCCTTGACCTTGCGTGCCATCAGCACGCCCATGATGACGAGCGCGACGAGGAAGATCAGCGTCGGCACGGTCGCGATGGAGCCGGCCTCGCCGAGCTGCACGGGCGGCGAGGAGGCGTTCGTGGAGCGAACGAAGCCGCTGTCGACGAAGCCGATGAAGGCGATGAAGAGGCCGATGCCGACCGTGATCGCGGTCTTGAGCTGCGCGGGCACGGCGTTGAAGATCAGCTTGCGCAGGCCGGTCGCCGACAGCAGCACGATGATGAGGCCGTTGATGACCACGAGGCCCATCGCCTCCGGCCAGGTCAGCACCTGCACCACGTTGACGGCGAGGAACGAGTTGATGCCGAGGCCCGCCGCGAACGCGAACGGCAGGCGGGCGATCAGGCCGAACAGCAACGTCATGACACCGGCGCTCAGCGCGGTCACGGCGGCGACCTGCGCCTGCGGCAGGGTGTTGCCCGCCACATCCGGCCCGGAGCCCAGGATGATCGGGTTGAGGATGACGATGTACGCCATGGTCACGAAGGTCAGGACGCCGCCGCGCACCTCGGTGCCCCAGGTGGTGCCGCGTTTCGTGATCTCGAAGAACCGGTCGAGGCGCCCCTTGGTGGTCGGCGCGGGCGCGGTGGTCGAAGCCGAAATGGTGATCTCCCGTAATATCTCGATGAACGTGCTCTGAACATCCGGAGCTGATTCGCAGGCGCGACGCGCCGCACTCAAGCCTAATTCCCATTCTCACGAGCGAAGGACGCGCATGGCCCTGCCCTGGAAGCTGCACGGCGACGGAACGACGGTGGGGGCGCGCGACATCGTGCTCCCCGGCGAGCGGCTCTCCTGGCCGCGCACGATCGGCATCGGCGCGCAGCATGTCGTCGCCATGTTCGGCGCGACCTTCCTCGTGCCGCTGCTGACCGGGTTCCCGCCCGCCACGACGCTGCTGTTCTCGGGTGTCGGCACGCTGCTCTTCCTCGTCATCACCGGCAACCGGCTGCCCAGCTACCTCGGCTCGTCGTTCGCCTTCATCGTGCCGATCGTGGCGGCGACGAAGGCGGAGGGGATGCCGGCGGCGCTGTTCGGGATCGTCGTCACCGGCCTCCTGCTGCTCCTCGTCGGCGCCATCGTCATCGCGACGGGAACCGGCTGGATCGACGCGCTGATGCCGCCGGTGGTGGCCGGCGCGATCGTCGCGCTGATCGGCTTCAACCTGGCGCCCGCTGCGAAGAACAACTTCGTGCAGGCCCCCGTCACCGCCCTCGTGACGCTGGCCGCGGTCATCCTGTGCACCGTGCTGTTCAGGGGGATGCTCGGGAGGCTGTCGATCTTCCTCGGCGTGCTGGTCGGCTACGCGTTCGCCGTGATCGTCGGCGAGGTGGACTTCTCGGCCGTCGCGAAGGCCGACTGGATCGGGCTGCCGCAGTTCACCCTCCCGGCGAACCCGTTCACCGCGCCCGCGGCGACGTGGGGCATCCTGCCCGCGTTCCTGCCGGTCGTGCTCGTGCTGATCGCCGAGAACGTCGGCCACATCCGCGGCGTCGCGCAGCTCACCGACCCGTCGGTGAACCGTGTCACTGGCCGCGCGCTGCTCGCGGACGGCGTCGCCACGACCATCGCGGGCTTCTTCGGCGGCTCCGGCACGACCACCTACGGCGAGAACATCGGCGTCATGGCCGCCACGCGCGTCTACTCGACCGCGGCCTACTGGGTGGCCGGCATCGTCGCGGTGCTGCTCGGCCTCTCCCCCAAGGTCGGCGCGGTCATCAACACCATCCCGGCCGGCGTCCTGGGCGGCGTCACCACCGCGCTCTACGGCCTCATCGGCATCATCGGCGTCAAGATCTGGCTCGACAACAAGGTCGACTTCTCACGCCCGACGAACCAGTTCACGGCGGCGACCGCGCTGATCATCGGCATCGGCGACTTCACGCTCAACCTCGGCCAGCTGACCTTCAACGGCATCGCGCTCGGCGCCATCGCCGCGATCGTGGTCTACCACGTCATGAACGCGATCAGCCGGGTGCGCGGCACGGCCTGACACCTCCGATCGAGTTGTCGCAACACGCCGTCCGGGCACTCGCCCGGGCGGCGTGTTGCGTCACATCGTTGGGAGCCGGGCGGCTCAGCCGTGGAAGTACGGGATGATCAGGTACAGCCCGAACAGCACGGCGAGCCCGCAGGCGGTGAAGCACGCGTACGCGCCGGTCAGTGCGGCCCGCTTCTGGCCCTCGGTCAGCGGGCTCCGCTTCGCCGCCTTCTCGGCGCGGCGCTGCGCGCGCCGGAGTTGCTCGGGCGTCATGACGGTGATCGCGTCGGTGAACTCCACCGGCTCCACGACCGGCACACGGCCGGCGACGGAGAGCAGGCGCGTGCCGAGCGCGTAGAGGCTGACGACGACGCAGGTCGCGAGCAGAGCGGCGCCGAAGACGATGAGGAAGGCGGCCCAGTCGATCACGAGGTCCTCCTTGTCGTTTCCTTCTTGCGGCGCTTGTCGATCGCGACCGCGTGGCCGGACGCGGCGACCTCGCTGCGACCCTGCACCGGCACCGGCTTGATGGCGTTGGCGGCGTGCACGCGGTTGCGGCTGGAGAGCCAGAAGATCAGCGCGATCACCGCGACGCCCACGACGGTGACGATGGCGACGCCTACCGGGCCGGTGCCCGCGACGAGCGCGGCGACAGCCCCGACGATGCCTGCGGCCGGCAGCGTGAGCAGCCAGCCGATCCCGATGCGCCCGGCTGTGCCCCAGCGCACCTTCGACCCGCGGCGGCCGAGTCCGGAGCCGATGACGGATCCGGAGGCGACCTGGGTGGTCGAGAGCGCGAAGCCGAGGTGGCTGGAGGCGAGGATGGTCGCCGCGGTGCCGGTCTCGGCGGCGAAGCCCTGGGCGGGCTTCACCTCGGTGAGGCCGCGGCCGAGCGTGCGGATGATGCGCCAGCCGCCCGAGTACGTGCCGAGCGCGATGGCGAGGGCGCAGGTGAAGACGACCCACACCTCCGGGCCGCTGCCCGCCGGCTGGGCACCCACGGAGATGAGGGTGAGGGTGATGACGCCCATGGTCTTCTGAGCGTCGTTGGTGCCGTGCGAGAGCGCGACGAGCGACGACGAGAAGATCTGGCCGTAGCGGAAGCCGCCGCGGCCGTTGGGCCAGCCGTCTGGCCTCCTGGTGATCCAGTAGGCCAGCTTGGTCGCGCTGTACGCCACGACGCCGGCGGTGACCGGGGCGATCAGGGCGGGCAGGACCACCTTGTCGAGAACGACGACGAAGTCGACGGCCCCGACCCCGACACCGACGATCGTGGCGCCGATCAGGCCGCCGAACAGCGCGTGCGAGGACGACGACGGGAGGCCGAACAGCCAGGTGACCATGTTCCACACGATCGCGCCCATGAGGCCCGCGAAGATCAGCTCCGGCGTGATCTGCACGCCGCCGTCGCCCTCGCGGATGATGCCGCCGGAGATGGTCTTGGCCACCTCCGTCGACAGGAAGGCGCCGATCAGGTTGAGCACCGCGGCGAGCGCGACCGCCACCTTCGGCCGCATCGCACCGGTCGCGATGGGGGTCGCCATCGCGTTGGCCGTGTCGTGGAAGCCGTTCGTGAAGTCGAAGAAGAGAGCCAGCACGATCACCAGCACGACGATGAGGCTGAGGTCCACCGATCTCTTTCCGGATGTGGGGAGCAGGTCCTCCCGACGCAATCATTCATCGGGAGTTCATGCAAGGGCAGTAGTGCTGGCAACCAGCCGAGAAGATGATCGCATGCCGGTCGGCGGCGCGCGAAATCCCTCCTGCGGATCCGCGCGGATGCGCGGATCGATCAGAGGCGATCGACAGCGGTGACGCGGATCACCGCGACGCCCTCGCGGGCGGAGTCCTCGAGCAGCACCTCGGCGGCGATCCCCCAGTCGTGGTCGCCCTCGGGGTCGGCGAGGGTCTGCCTGACCCGCCAGACGCCCTTCGCCGCGTCGGTCTCGTCGACGGCGATGTGGGCGGCGGAGCGGGCGGAGGCGTCGGTGAGGATCTCGTCGTGCTCGGCGTAGTAGGCCTCCAGGGCCGCGTCCCACTGGCTGCCGGTGAACGAGGGAGCCGCTCCCCCGGCGAGCGCCGCGGCCTCCGCCTCCAGCTTCCCGAGCTCCTCGATGCGGTCGAGCGCGGCGAGCTGCACCCGGCGGAACAGCTCGTTGCGCACGAGCACGAAGAAGGCGCGGCGATTGGTGGTGACGTTGCGGGGCGCGGGAGGCGCGAGCTCGGCCGACTCGGCGGCGTGCCGGGCGGCGTCCGGGTGCACCAGCTCCTCCCACTCGTCGAGGAGGCTGGAGTCGACCTGGCGGACGAGCTCGCCGAGCCATTCGATGATGTCGCGGAGGTCCTCGGTGCGCGCCTCCAGCGGCACGGTCTGGTTGAGGGCGCGGTACGCATCGGAGAGGTAGCGCAGCACGACGCCCTCGGAGCGGGCCAGCCGGTAGAAGGCGATGAACTCGCCGAACGTCATGGCGCGCTCGTAGAGGTCGCGCACCACCGACTTCGGGCTGAGCTCGAAGTCGGCGACCCAGGGCTGACTGGAGGCGTAGGTCGCGAACGCCTCGTGCAGCAGCACGTCGTGCGGCTTGGGGTGGGTGACCTGCTCCAGCAGCTCCATCCGCTCGTCGTACTCGACGCCCTCGGCCTTCATGGCGGCGACCGCCTCTCCGCGGGCGTGGAACTGCTGCGCGGAGAGCACCGGGCGCGGGTCGTCGAGGGTCGCCTCCACCACCGAGACGATGTCGAGGGCGTAGACGGGCGACTCCGCGTCGAACAGCTCGAACGCGGCGAGCGCGAACGGCGACAGCGGCTGGTTGAGGGCGAAGTTGGGCTGGAGGTCGACGGTGAGGCGGACCTCGCCGGCAACGTTCTCGACCACCCCGGCCGTCAGCAGCGACCGGTACAGCTCGATGGCGCGCCTGGCGAGGGCGAGCTGCCGCTTCCACGGCTCGTGGTTGTCGAAGACGAGCGCGCGCACGTGCCCGTAGACGTCGCCGCCGCGGCCGATCACGTTGATGAGCATGGCGCTCGTGATCTGCATCGACGAGGTCAGCGTCTCCGGCTCGGCCTCGATCAGCTTGCGGAACGACGGCTCGCCCCACGAGACGAAGCCCTCCGGCGCCTTCTTGCGCACGATCTTGCGGCGCTTCTTGGGGTCGTCCCCCGCCTTCTCGATCGCCTTGAGGTTCTCGCTCTCGTGCTCGGGAGCCTGCGCGACGACCGTCCCGGCCGTGTCGTACCCGGCGCGGCCGGCCCGCCCGGCGATCTGGTGGAACTCGCGGGCGTTGAGCTGCCGCATCCTGGTGCCGTCGAACTTCGTCAGGGCGGTGAGCAGCACCGTGCGGATGGGCACGTTGATCCCGACGCCGAGGGTGTCGGTGCCGCAGATGACGCGGAGCATGCCGCGCTGGGCGAGCTGCTCGACCAGGCGGCGGTACTTGGGCAGCATGCCGGCGTGGTGCACGCCGATGCCCTGCCGGAGCAGGCGCGAGAGGGTCTTGCCGAAGGAGGTCGTGAAGCGGAAGCCGCCGATCAGCTCGGCGATCGCGTCGCGCTGCTCGCGGCTCGCGATCTTCGCGCTCGACAGCGACTGCGCCCGCTCCAGCGCGGCGAGCTGGGAGAAGTGGACGACATAGATCGGCGCCTGCCCGGTCTGCAGGAGGTCGTCGATCGTCTCGTGGACCGGCGTCACCTCGTAGTAGTAGTGCAGCGGCACCGGCCGCTCGACGCCGGTGACGGTCGCGGTCGCGCGTCCCGTGCGGCGGCTCAGGTCGTCGGCGAGCGCCGTCACGTCGCCGAGCGTGGCCGACATGAGCACGAACTGGGCGTGCGGGAGGCTCAGCAGCGGCACCTGCCAGGCCCAGCCGCGGTCGGGGTCGGAGTAGAAGTGGAACTCGTCCATGACGACCTGCCCGACCGGCGAGTCCTCGCCGTGCCGCAGCGCGAGGTTGGCGAGGATCTCGGCCGTGCAGCAGATGATCGGCGCGTCGGCGTTCACGGCGGAGTCCCCGGTCATCATCCCGACGTTCTCGGCGCCGAAGATGTCGACCAGCGCGAAGAACTTCTCCGACACCAACGCCTTGATCGGCGCGGTGTAGAAGCTGCGCTCGCCCCTGGCCAGGGCGGCGAAGTGCGCGCCGACGGCGACGAGCGACTTGCCGGTGCCGGTCGGCGTGCTGAGGATCAGGTGGGACCCGCCGACGATCTCGATCACCGACTCGTCCTGCGCCGGGTAGAGCGTGAGCCCGCCCGCCTGCGCCCAGGTGACGAAGGCGTCGTAGACCGCGTCCTCTCCGACGCTCCCCGCTCCGGCCCAGCCGGGGAGGTCGTCGACGCGGAGGCGGGAGGCGGTGTCGGTCATGGTGCCTCCAGCCTCCCACGGCTGCGGGGAGCGTGCGCACGCTGCCCGCGCACAGGCGCGCGTCGTACGCTGCCGCCATGCGGTCGACGGACTCCTGGTGGCGGAGGTGGTGGCGTCCGGCCGCGGCCGGTGCGGCGAGCGTCGTCGCGGGGGTCGGCGCGGCCGAGCTGGTGAGCGCGTTCGTCGTGCAGAACGGCAGCCCGGTGCTCGTCGTCGGAGCGCTCGCCATCGACCTCGCCCCGCCGTGGCTGAAGGAGGGCGTGATCGCCCTGTTCGGCACCGGCGACAAGGCGTTCCTGATCGTCGTGCTGGCGGTTGTGCTGCTCGTGGGAGGAGCGGCGGCGGGGATGCTGGAGCGGCGCCTCCCACCGTGGGGCCGGGTGCTGATCGCCCTCGGCGGCGCGGTCGGCGTGCTCGCCGCGCTCACCCGGTCGGGCGCGGGGATCGTGGACGCCGTTCCCTCCGCCCTCGCGGCGGTGGTGGCCGTCCTGCTGCTCGGCTGGCTGATCGGGCTCGATCGCGGCGCGGAGCCGACCCGGGTGTCACCACTCGGAGCGGTCAGCCGGCGGAGGTTCGTCGGGGCGACCGCAGCGACGGCGGCGGCCGGTGCGCTCGCAGCGGTTGTGGGGCAGATGGTCGCGACCGGGTACCGGGCGGCGGCGGCCGCGCGAGCCTCCTTCCATCTCCCGGCCCCGACCGTCACCGCGCCGCCGGTGCCGCCGGGCGCGTCGTTCGACATCGCAGGGCTGTCGCCGATCATCACGCCGAACGCGGACTTCTACCGCATCGACACCGCGCTGCAGATCCCGGGCGTGCAGCCGCAGGACTGGCGGCTGCGCATCACGGGCATGGTGGAGCAGGAGATCGAGCTCACCTTCGCCGAGCTGCTCGCGCTGCCGCTGGAGGAGTCGGTGACGACCCTCACCTGCGTCTCCAACGAGGTCGGCGGCGACCTGATCGGCAACGCGGTCTGGCTCGGCTACCCGATCCGGCACCTCCTCGCCCGGGCGAAGCCGCACGCCGACGCCGACATGGTGCTCTCGCGCAGCCAGGACGGCTGGACCGCCAGCACGCCGATCGAGGCGCTGACCGACGAGCGCAACGCCATCCTCGCCGTCGGCATGAACGGCGCTCCCCTGCCGCTGGAGCACGGCTACCCGGTGCGGATGGTCGTCCCTGGCCTCTACGGGTACGTGTCGGCGACCAAGTGGGTCGTCTCGCTGGAGGTCACCCGGTTCGACCGCGTGACCTCGTACTGGACCGACCGCGGCTGGTCGGAGCGCGGGCCCGTCAAGCTGTCGTCGCGCATCGACGTGCCGGCCGCCGGGCGCCAGGTGCGCGCAGGGACGGTCGCCGTCGCGGGCGTCGCCTGGTCGCAGCACGTCGGCGTGTCCGCGGTGCACGTGCAGATCGACGACGGCCCCTGGCGGGCGGCGACCCTCGCCGACGCCATCTCGGCCGACACCTGGCGGCAGTGGCGGTACGCGTGGGAGGCGGAGCCGGGCGCGCACACCATCCGGGTGCGGGCGACGGACGCGAACGGGAAGCAGCAGGTCACCAAGCAGCAGGGCGTCGTGCCCGACGGCGCCACGGGGCTGCACAGTGTGGCGGTCACCGTCGTCTGACGCGGGACGCCCGGAGCGGACGGGCTTACGCTGAGGTCATGCCCCTCCCCCCGCTCGTCGAACCGGCCCAGGAGCTCACCCCCGAGCAGGAGGCCCGCTACGCCCGCACAGCGCAGCTTCCGGGATTCGGGACGGTCGCCCAGAGACGCCTGCGGGCCGCGCGCGTGCTCGTGATCGGCGCGGGCGGGCTCGGCTCCGCAGTGCTGCCGCTGCTCGCCTCCACCGGGTTCGGGACCATCGGCATCGTCGACGACGACCGGGTCGAGCCGAGCAACCTGCCGCGGCAGAACATCCACACGCCCGCCGACCTCGGCCGGCCCAAGGTGGAGTCGGCAGCCGACACGCTGCGGGCGCTCGACCCGACGATCGAGGTCCGCCTGTTCGCCGAGCGGCTGACCGCTGCGAACGCCTCCCGCATCCTCTCCGGCTTCGACCTCGTGCTCGACGGCAGCGACAACTTCCCCACCCGGTACCTGGTGAACGACGCGGCCCTGCTCGCCGGGCTGCCGGTCGTGTGGGGCGCCGTGCACCAGACCGGCGGTCAGGCCGGGCTCAGCTGGGCCGCGCACGGGCCGCACTACCGCGACCTCTTCCCGCAGCCTCCCGAGCCCGGATCGGTGCCGAGCTGCGCCGAGGCGGGCGCGCTGCCGTCGGAGTGCGCGACCATCGGCAGCCTCATGGTCAGCGAGGCGATCAAGCTCGTCACCGGCACCGGCGAGCCGCTGCTCGGCCGCGTGGTCGTGCACGACGCGCTGCGCGGGGCCTTCCGCGAGCTGGCGTACGAGCGCGACCCGGTCGCCGCGCCGGTGACCGCGCTGATCGACTACGACCTCTTCTGCGGCGTCACCGCCACGGTCTCCCCGGCGGAGCTGCACGCGCGGCTGGTGGCGGGCGAGCCGCACACGCTGCTCGACGTGCGGGAGCCGTGGGAGGCCGACGTCGCCTCCATCCCCGGCTCCCTGCTCGTGCCGCTCGGCGTTGTGCAGCGCGACGCGGACGGTGTCGCGGCCCGCCTCGGCGACGACCCCCTCGTGATCGTGTGCCACCACGGCGTCCGCGCCGAGACCGCGCGCGAGCTGCTCGCCGCCGCCGGCGCCTCCGGCGTCGTGCTCGCGGGCGGCATCGACGCCTGGTCGCGCGACGTGGACCCGGCGCTGCCGCGCTACTGACGCTGCCACGCCCTCCCCTCGTGCCGGCCCCTCCAGCCGCCCCCTCCCGCCCCTCCATCTCCTCCATCCATTTGGCGCAACACGCCGTCTGGTCGGGTGCGGAGGCGGCATGTCGCGCCAACTCGTTCGCCGCTGCGCGAGCCGCGCGGGATACTGGGGCCATGACCAGGCCGCGCAGCGTCGAGGAGCACGCCGAGACCATCGAGCGGCTGCTCGACCCGCTCTGCACCGAGCCCGCCACCGCCACCGTCCCGCTCGCCGAGGCGGCCGGGCGTGTGACCGCGGAGGACGTCCGGTCGGAGGTCGACCTCCCGCTGTTCCGCAACTCCCAGATGGACGGCTACGCGGTGCGCGCTGCCGACGTCGCCGCCGCGCCGCTGGCGCTCGAAGTGGCGGGCGACATCCCGGCCGGGCACACGGTGCCCGTGGTCCTGCACGCCGGGACCGCGATCCGCATCATGACGGGCGCTCCCGTCCCGGACGGAGCCGACGCGGTCGTTCCCGTCGAGGACACCGAGCTGGTCCTGGGCCGCGACGACGACCTCCACGGAGCCGTCGTGGAGGTGCGGCGGCCGCGCAGCGTCGGCGAGTTCGTGCGCGAGCGCGGGAGCGATCTCCGCCGCGGCGACCTCCTCGTCCCCGCCGGCACCCGGCTGGCCGCCCGCCACCTGGCCGCGCTCGCATCGGCCGGCGTGGAGGCGGTCGGCGTGCGGGAGCCGCTGCGCGTGGCCGTGCTCTCCACCGGATCGGAGCTGGTCGCCTCCGGCGAGCGCGCCGGCTTCGGGCAGGTGTTCGACGCGAACGGCGTCGCGCTCGCCGCGCTCGTGCAGGAGGCGGGCGCCGTCGTCTCGCTGCGCGAGGCCTGCGCCGACGACCCCGAGGCGTTCGGCCGGCTGCTCGACCGGGCGATCGCGGTCAGCGACCTGGTGCTCACCTCCGGCGGCATCTCGCAGGGCGCGTACGAGGTGGTGCGGGAGGTCGTGGTCCCCCGCGGCGGTGAGGTCACGACCGTCGCGATGCAGCCGGGCGGCCCGCAGGCGACCGCGCTCGTCGACGGCGTCCCTGTCGTCTGCTTCCCTGGCAACCCGGTCAGCACGCAGGTGTCGTTCACCGTCTTCGTGCGGGACCTCCTGCGGACGGCCGCCGGCCTTCCGCCCGCACCGCGCCGCCGCGCGACGCTCGCCGAGGGGCTGCGGTCGGTGCCCGGTCGCCGCCAGTTCCTCCGCGGCCGCACCGACGGCGACGCGGTCGTCGCGGTCTCCGGCCCCGGCTCGCACCTGGTCGCGGCGATGGCCCGCGCCGACGTGCTGATCGACGTGCCGGCGGAGGTGGAGGCGCTGGCGGCCGGGCAGGAGGTGACGGTGTGGGCGCTGTGACCGCCCACGCCCACCGCGACGTGACAGGCTGGACCCTATGACCGAGCTCAGCCACCTGGACGCCGACGGCCGCGCCCGCATGGTCGACGTCGGCGCGAAAGCCGAGACCGAGCGCGAAGCCGTCGCCCGCGGGCGCCTGGTGACGACCGCAGAGGTCGTCCGCCTGGTCGCCGCCGACGGCCTCCCGAAGGCCGACGTGCTGCCCACCGCGCGCATCGCGGGCATCGCCGGCGCCAAGCGCACCAGCGACCTCATCCCGCTCTGCCACCCGCTGCCGCTGACCTCGGTCCGCATCGACTTCGCCCTCGACCCGGCGGCCGGCACGATCGCCATCGAGGCCGTGGCCAAGACGCGCGGACGCACCGGCGTCGAGATGGAGGCGCTCACCGCCGTCGCCGTCGCCGGGCTGACCCTCCACGACATGGTGAAGGCCGTCGACCCCGCCGCCACGCTGACCGACGTGCAACTGGTGGAGAAGCGCGGCGGCAAGCGCGGTCACTGGACGCGGGAGGGCGGTACAGAGGCGGCGGGCGCTCCGCGACCGGATGCCCTCGGACCGGATGCCCCGGCCCGGCCCGCCGCCGCTGAGCAGCGCGCGATCGTGCTCGTCGCCTCCACCCGCGCCGCCGCCGGCACCCGTGACGACACCACCGGCCCGGTCATCGCCGAATGGCTCGACCGCCTCGGTCTCCCCGCCGTCGTGCGTGTGGTCGCCGACGCCGACATCGCCGACGCCCTGCGCACCGCCCTGAGCGAGCGCCCGGCCGTCGTGCTCACCACCGGCGGTACCGGCATCTCCCCCACCGACCGCACCCCCGAGGCGACGGCGGCCGTGCTCGACCGCGAGCTCCCCGGCGTGGCGGAAGCGCTGCGGGCCAGGGGCGTCGCCTCCACACCGCTCGCCGCCGTCAGCCGCGGTCTCGCCGGCGTCGCCGGACCGACGCTCGTCGTCAACCTCCCCGGCTCCCGCGGCGGCGTCGCCGACGGCCTCGCCGTGCTCGACGACCTGCTCCCCCACCTGCTCGACCAGCTCCGCGGAGGCGACCACCGATGACAGCCGACACCCCGGCCGCCGGGTCAGGCGCCGCCGCCGACCGCGGCCCCCAGCCCACCGCGGGCCCCGGCTCCGACGTCCTCGCCGAGATCACCGACCTCCCGCTCGACCCCTCCACCCTCGACGAGTTCGTGTGGCGCGAGGAGGCGGGGGCCGTCGTGTCGTTCCAGGGCATCGTTCGCGACCACGACGGCGGGCGGGGCGTCGTGTCGCTCGACTACCGCGCGCATCCCGACGCCGAGTCGTTCCTGCGCGCGTGCTGCGAGGACGTTGCTCGCGGCACGGGCCTCCGGGTCGCCGCTCAGCATCGGGTGGGCTCCCTGACCGTCGGCGACCTCGCCCTCGTGGCCGCCGTCGCCGCGCCGCATCGGGCGGAGGCCTTCGCCGCCTGTGCCGAGCTGGTGGAGATCATCAAGGCGCGCGTCCCGATCTGGAAGCGCCAGCATTTCACCGACGGCGCCTCGGAGTGGGTCGGCCTGTAACCTACGCCTTCCGCAGATGCGGGTCTAGCATGGGCTTCATGCCGCAGATTCGGATCAAAGAGGCGTCGCTCTACCTCGGCGTGAGCGACGACACCGTCCGTCGCTGGATCGACGGCGGGCTGATTCCCAGCGCGAAGGACGCCGCCGGCCGCACGGTCGTCGACGGCCTCGACCTCGCCCGCCTCGCCAAGCAGAACGCCGTGCTGCCCGCCGACCCGTCCGAGATCGGCCGCTCGGCGCGCAACCGTTTCGTCGGCATCGTCACCGAGGTCGTGCAGGACCGCGTGATGGCGCAGGTGGAGCTGCAGTGCGGCCCCCACCGCGTCGTCTCGCTGATGAGCAGCGAAGCCGTCCGCGAGCTCGGCCTCGAGCCCGGCTCGGTCGCCGTCGCGGTCGTCAAGGCGACCAACGTCATCGTCGAGACCCCCGCGGGGAGGAGCTGACCATGCGGACCCGACGAACCCTCACCGCACTGCTCGCCGCCGGAGCCGCTGCCGCCGCCCTCGTGCTCGCCGGCTGCGCGTCCGCCGCGGACGCACCGGCGGCGAGCCCGACCGGCGGCACCGGCAGCTCGTCGTCGGAGGTCGGCGGCACGATCACCGTCTTCGCCGCCGCCTCCCTCACCTCCACCTTCACCGAGTTGGGCAAGCGGTTCGAGCAGGCGCACCCCGGCTCCACGGTCACCTTCAGCTTCGCCGGGTCGTCGGACCTCGTCACCCAGCTCTCCGAGGGCGCGCCCGCCGACGTGTTCGCGTCGGCCGACGAGACGAACATGCAGAAGGCGCAGAAGGCCGGCGTCATCGACGGCGACCCTGTCGACTTCGCCACCAACGTGCTGGCGATCGCGGTGCCGCCCGGCAACCCGGCCCGCATCGGATCGTTCGCCGACCTCGCGAAGCCGGGCGTGAAGACGGTCGTCTGCGCACCGCAGGTGCCGTGCGGGTCTGCGACCGCGAAGGTGGAGTCGTCGAGCGGCGTGACGCTGTCGCCGGTGAGCCAGGAGTCGTCGGTCACCGACGTGCTCGGCAAGGTGGAGTCCGGCGAGGCCGACGCCGGCGTGGTCTACGCCACGGACGTGACGGGCGCGGGCGACAAGGTGGAGTCGGTGCCGTTCCCGGAGGCCGAGGGCGCGGTCAACACCTACCCGATCGCGCCGATCGTGGACGGCCCCAACGCGAAGGGCGCCCGAGCATTCATCGACTACGTCACCGGGGCCGACGGCCGCGCGGTGCTGAAGGCCGCCGGCTTCGGGGCGCCGTGACCGGCGGCGTGGGCGAGAGTCCGGAGGCCGTGGTCGCCGACGCGTGGCGCCACGACGACCCGGCCTGGCGTGTCCTGGCGTCGTCCATCGCAGCCTCCGGCTGGGAGGCGCCGTGACCGGCCGGCTGGGCGTGCCCCGGTGGATCGTGGCGGTCGCCGCGGTCGGCGCGCTGTTCGTCCTCCTGCCGCTCGCGGCGATGGTCGGCCGGGTGGAGTGGTCGCAGTTCGTGCCGCTGGTGACCTCCCCCTCGTCGGTGGACGCCCTGCTGCTGAGCCTGCGGACCTCGCTGCTCGCAACCGCCGCCTGCCTGGTGCTCGGGGTGCCGATGGCGATCGTGCTGGCGCGCCTGCCGTTCGCCGGACGCCGCCTGCTGCGGGCGCTCGTCCTGCTCCCCCTCGTGCTGCCTCCCGTCGTCGGGGGCCTCGCGCTGCTGTCCCTGTACGGTCGGCGCGGCGCGCTCGGCGGCGTGCTGGGCATCGCGTTCTCGACTCCGGCGGTCGTGGTGGCGCAGACGTTCGTCGCGCTGCCCTTCCTGGTGCTGAGTCTGGAGGGTGCGCTGCGGTCCGCGGGCGACCGTTACGAGGCCGTCGCCGCGACTCTCGGTGCCCGCCCCTCGACCGTGCTGTTCCGGGTGACCCTTCCGCTCGTGGTCCCGGCGATCGTGTCGGGGGCGATCCTCTCCTTCGCGCGCGCCCTCGGCGAGTTCGGCGCCACGCTGACCTTCGCCGGGAGCCTGCAGGGCGTCACGCGCACCCTGCCGCTGGAGATCTACCTCCAACGCGAGACGGACCCGGACGCCGCCGTCGCGCTCTCGCTGGTCCTGATCGTGGTGGCCGTGCTGGTCGTCGCGGTCGCGCACAGCGCGGGTGAGCCGCTGCGGCGGCGCAGAAGCGGAGGCGGTGGAGGCGGTGGCCGGGCTATGCGCGACGCCCGCGGTGCGCTCACCCCGGAGGCGACTCCATGAGTCTCGCCCTCACCGCGACGAGCGTGGAGCGCGACGTCAGCATCGAGCTGTCCGTCCACGCCGGGGAGACGCTGGCGCTGCTGGGTCCGAACGGCGCCGGCAAGTCGACCGTGCTCGGCATGCTCGCCGGCCTCGTGCGGCCGGACACCGGCCGCGCCGCGCTCGACGGGGACGTGCTGTTCGACCTCCCCCGCACCTGGACGCCCCCGCACCGCCGCGGTGTCGCACTGCTCGCGCAGGACGCCCTGCTCTTCCCCCACCTCACCGTCCGACACAACGTCGAGTTCGGCCCGCGCTCGTCCGGCGCCGGCCGGGCCGAGGCCCGCGACCGCGCCGACGCCTGGCTGCGCCGCACCGGGACGGCCCCTTTCGCCGACCGGCACCCCGACTCGCTGTCGGGAGGTCAGGCCCAGCGTGTCGCGATCGCCCGCGCCCTCGCCGCCGAGCCCCGGCTGCTCCTGCTCGACGAGCCGCTCGCCGCGCTGGACGTCGCCGTGGCCGCCGAGCTCCGGGGCATGCTCGCCGACGTCCTCCGCGACCGGACCACGGTGCTGGTCACCCACGATGTGCTGGACGCCTACCTCCTCGCCGATCGCGTGGCCGTGCTCCACGAGGGCCGCGTCGTCGAGCACGGAGAGACGCGCCGCGTGCTCGAACGGCCCCACCACCCCTTCACCGCCGACCTCTCCGGCCTGACACTGCTCACCGGAGGCCGCACCCCCACCGGCCTGCTCACCACCGACGGCCTCCGCCTGCACGGCACCGCGACCGAGCACATCCCCGTCGGCGCCCCCGTCTCGGCCGTCATCCGCCCCTCCGCCGTCGCTGTCACCGCCCCCACTGCGGCGAGTACCAACACCGCGCCGAGCCCGGCCGCCACCGCGCCGAGCCCCGGCGCCACCACGCCGAACCCGGCCGCCACCGCCTCGCCCAACCGCATCCCGTCACGCGTCACCGGCCTCGAGCCCCACGCCGATCTGGTCCGCGTCCGGACCACGACCCTCACCGCACTCGTCCCACCGGCCACCGTCGCCGACGCAGCGCTCGTCATCGGCAGCTCGGTCGACCTCCTGGTCGCCCCGGAGGATGTGACGATCCACCCACGCTGACCAACCGACGCCGGCGCCGGCGCCACCACCGTCCGCTACATCGACCCCAGCTTCGCGCCGCTCCAGACCACACCCGGCTCGGGATCGGGCGACGGGTCCACCCGATCGAAACGTTCGTTCGGCTTGCCCGGCGAACTCGTCACCGGCACGCGCACTCGCGCAGCAGCCACGCCCGCGGCCACCACACCGGCCAGCAGCGCGGCGCCCAGCATGGCGAGCCCCCAGCCGCCGACCGCTCCGACGTCACCGGCGACCAGCACGATCCCGTACGGCAGCGTCAACCACACGCCGACGCCCGCCGCGAACGCTGCGATCAGCAGCATCCAGAATCGCGCGGCCCGACGCCGCCCCTTCTCGTATTCCCCCATCAGTGCGGACATCCCGTACCCCCTTTCCGGAACACTATGCGAGGGCGGCCGGACACGACAGAGCACGAACGCACGGTTCCCGCGCGCGTCGCGCCGCCCACGAGGCGCCGACGACGCTCACCCCCCGGCGAACGGCGGCAGCACGTCCACGACCCCGTCGACCTCCCGCGACGGATCCCGCGACACCACACCGCCCACCAGGAACGACCCCGATCGCAGCACCTTCTCCATCGGCTCCCCGTGCCGCGCCACGAGCTCGGCGCGCAACGATCCCACCGTGGCGTCGGCGAGCGCGAGCCGCTCCTCCGAGCGCCCCGCCGCCTCCTCGGCCGCCGCGAAGTACCGCACCAGGATGTCAGCCACCGATCGCTCCCATGCTCCTGACCGGCGGCGCGAATCCGGCCGCGTCGATGCCGTGCCCGGCCTGCTTGTTCCACATCGCGCCGCGCCACCAGCGCGCGATCTCCGTATCGTCCGCGCCGCCACGCAGCAGCCCGCGCAGGTCGGTCTCGTCGTCGCCGAACAGGCACGAGCGCACGGTGCCCTCGGCCGTGACCCGGGTGCGGTCGCACGCGGCGCAGAAGGACCTGGTGACGGAGGCGATGATGCCGACCGTCGCGGGGCCGCCGTCCACGAGCCACTCCTCAGCGGGAGCGGACGGGTCGTCGCGTCCGGCCTCCGTGAGCACGAAGCGTGTGCCGAGCACCTCCAGCAGCTCCGCCGCCGAGACCATGTTGTCGCGGATCCACGAGCGGTCGGCGTCGAGCGGCATCTGCTCGATGAAGCGCAGCCGGCAGTCGTGCTCGAGGGCCCAGGCGAGGAGGTCGGGAGCATCCGCGAGCGTCTGCCGCATCATCACGGCGTTGAGCTTGAGCGGGCTGAGCCCGGCGTCGTGGGCGGCCTGGATGCCCGCCAGCACGGCCGGCAGCCGGTCGCGGCGGGTCAGCTCGGCGAAGTGCGCACGGTCGACGGTGTCGAGCGACACGTTCACGCGGGTCAGCCCGGCCGCCACGAGGGCGGGGAGGCGGTGGTCCAGCCCGATGCCGTTGGTCGTGATCGACAGGTCGACGCCGGGCGCCGCCGCCGCCGACAGCCCGATGATCTCGGCGAGGTCGGCGCGCATGAGCGGCTCGCCTCCGGTGAACCGCACCTCCCTGACCCCCAGGTCGCGCGCGGCGATCCCGACCAGCCGGGCGATCTCGGGGGCTGTGAGGAGGTCGTCCCTGGGTATCGCCGGGAGCCCCTCCGCCGGCATGCAGTAGGTGCAGCGCAGCGAGCACTTCTCGGTCACCGACACCCGCAGGTCGCGCGCGACGCGCCCGAACCGGTCGAGGAGCCCAGGATGCTCCGGCCGCCCGGCCATGCTCGGCGCGACGCCCGAAGCGCCACCAGCGCCCCCAGCGGCAGTGCCAGCAGCATCCGCGATCGCACTGCGCGGCATCCCGAGATTGACGGCGGCCATGCCTTCACCATAGACCGCGCAGCCGCCACCCCATTAGGCTCGCCCCATGGGCATCATCTCCTCCGGCTTCCTCGGTCGTCGCCGGACCGACGACCCCCGCCTGCCACCGGGTCAGTATCTGACCGAGGGCTTCCCGGTGCTGAGCGCCGGCCCCACCCCGCGCATCTCCAAAGACGAGTGGGCGTTCACCATCACCAACGAGAAGGGTGAGAAGCGCAGCTGGAGCTGGGACGAATTCATGGCTCTGCCGCAGGACGACGTCTCCACCGACATCCACTGCGTCACCAGCTGGTCGAAGCTCGGCACCTCGTGGCGGGGCGTCTCGCTCGACACGCTGTTCGCCGAGGTCGACACGTCGTACGAGTACACGATGGCGCACAGCTACGGCGGCTACACGACGAACGTCCCGCTCGCCGATCTGCTCGACGGCAAGGCCTGGATCGCGCACACCTTCGACGGTGAGGACCTCGCCCCCGAGCACGGCGGCCCCGCGCGCCTCCTGGTGCCGCACCTCTACTTCTGGAAGAGCGCCAAGTGGGTCAACGGCCTGCAGATGCTCCCGCAGGACCAGCCCGGCTTCTGGGAGCAGAACGGCTACAACATGTACGGCGACCCCTGGAAGGAGCAGCGCTACTGGTGAGCACCGTCTGGCGCGTGGCCGACGTGGTGGACGCGCGGCTCGAGACACCGACCGCCCGCACCATCCGCCTCCGCATCCCCGGCCTGCACGGCCACCTCGCCGGCCAGCACGTGGATGTCCGCCTCACCGCCCCCGACGGCTATCAGGCCGTGCGCTCCTACTCGATCGCCTCGGCCTCCGGCGCGGGGCTGCCCGAGGACGAGCTGGAGCTGACCGTGGAGGAGCTGGCCGACGGGGAGGTCTCGCCCTACCTCGTCCGCGGCCTCCAGGTCGGGGAGCAGCTCGAGGTGCGCGGCCCGGTCGGCGGCTGGTTCGTCTGGCGCACCGGTGACGAGGGCCCCGTGCAGCTCATCGCCGGCGGTTCGGGCGTCGTCCCGCTCATGTCGATGGCGCGTGCGCACCACGCGGCCGCCAGCGCGGCCCCCTTCCGGCTGCTCTACTCGTTGCGCACGCCCGCCGCGGGCTACTACCGCGAGGAGCTGTCGGCGCTCGCGGCCGACCCCGGCGCCCCGCTGCGCGTCGACTACACGTACACCAGGGAGGCGCCGGCCGGCTGGCCCACCGCCCCCGCGCGGCTCACCGCCGCGACCCTGGCCGACCTCGTGCTGCCCGCGCAGGTCGCGCCCACCTTCTACCTGTGCGGCTCCACCCCGTTCGTCGAGGCGGTGTCCGGCTGGCTGATCGACGCCGGCCACGACCCTGCGCGCGTCCGCACCGAGCGCTACGGCGGCATCGGAGGTGCCGGATGACCGATCAGCCCACCGATCAGCCCATGGACTTCCTCGACGGCAACGCCGCCGCGGGGATGCTCTCGGAGGTGTTCGCGGTCGACGTCACGTCGGCGCGCGGACGCTGCGCGCACTGCGGCGACGTCAGCGTCGTCGCCCGCGCCCGGCTCTACCCGGACGACCACGGCCTCGTCCTGCGGTGCAACGTCTGCGGCGAGGTGATCGCCCGGGCGACCGACCGCGACGGGAGGCTGTGCCTCGACCTCCGGGGTCTGGCCTGGCTCGAGCTCGACACCACGTAGAATTCCACGGTGCTTCCCGATACCACGGCGATCCCGGACTCTCCGGCGCCGGCAGACTCCACCGCGCCCTCCGCCGCCTCCGAACCCGGCATCCACCCCGACGACCTGGCGACGACCCTGCGCGTGCTCGCGAGCCTCCACGACCTCGACCAGGAGCACCCGGACTTCATCGCCGTGCGCCGCGCGACCGGCCACATGTTCAAGGCCGTCAAGCAGGCCAGGCGGCGGCAGCTCCGCGAGGAGGAGCTGGCCCACGACCGCGCCGTGATCGCGGCGACCGCGACCGGCGCCGCCGACCGCATCGACGACGAGACCCGCGGACGCGAGCTCACCTCCAGCTCCACCGGGTCCGCGACGGCGGGGACGCTGCGCCAGTCGCAGGCCTGCTACATCTGCAAGCAGCACTACACCGAGGTGGACTGGTTCTACCACCAGCTCTGCCCGTCGTGCGCGGCGCTCAGCCACGCCAAGCGCAACGCGCGCACCGACCTCACCGGCCGCCGCGCCCTGCTCACCGGCGGCCGCGCCAAGATCGGCATGCACATCGCCCTGCGGCTGCTGCGTGACGGCGCGCACCTCACCATCACGACCCGCTTCCCGCGCGACGCCGTGCGGAGGTTCTCGCAGCTCCCCGACGCGGGCCAGTGGCTGCACCGCCTCCGGGTCGTCGGCATCGACCTGCGCGACCCGTCGCAGGTGATCGCCCTCGCCGACTCGGTCGCCTCGCGCGGCCCGCTCGACATCCTCATCAACAACGCGGCGCAGACCGTCCGCCGCTCCCCCGGCGCCTACTCGCTGCTGGCGGAGGCCGAGACGCAGCCCCTCCCCGACGGCCCGCTGCCCGAGCTGGAGACGTTCGGCCACACCGCCGACCCGCACCCGCAGGCGCTGCAGGCGTCGGTCGCCGCCCACCCGCTGCTCTCCGCCGCCGACGTGCGCGGCACCATCGCCGAGCTCGCCGGACCCGCCGCCCTCACCGCCGACGATCTGGCCGCGCAGGCCATGGCCGCGGGCTCCGCCTCCCTCGCCCGCCACGCGGACGGCACGGCGATCGACGCCGGCGGCCTCGTGCCGGACAAGCTGCACGTGAACAGCTGGACGCAGGCGCTCGGCGCCGTGGACCCGCTGGAACTGTTGGAGGTGCAGCTCTGCAACACTACGGCGCCCTTCATCCTGATCGACCGCCTCCGCCCCTCCCTCGCCGCCGGAGCCGCCGCGGCCGGCCGCGCCTACGTGGTCAACGTCTCGGCGATGGAGGGCGTGTTCGGCCGCCGCTACAAGGGCGCCGGCCACCCGCACACCAACATGGCGAAGGCGGCGCTCAACATGCTCACGCGCACGAGCGCCGGCGAGCTGTTCGAAACCGACCACGTGCTCATGACGAGCGTCGACACCGGCTGGATCACCGACGAGCGCCCCCACCACACCAAGGTCCGCCTCGCCGAGGAGGGCTTCCACGCCCCGCTCGACCTGGTCGACGGCGCCGCCCGCGTCTACGACCCGATCGTCCGCGGCGAGGCCGGCGACGACGTCCACGGGGTGTTCCTGAAGGACTACCGGGCGTCGGCCTGGTGAGCTCGCACTCGTCGGGCTGCGCTACGCAAAGCTGACGGCTGACACCACTGCATCGCGCCCGTTCGGGTCCACGCGGATCGGCTGCCCGGCAGATTGGGGGTCATGAGACCCTCCATTCGCATCTCGGCTGCGGCAGGCGTAACTGCGCTTCTCCCCCTCTGCGGCCTGGCGCCCTGTGTGACCGCGGATGCCCTGCCTGCGAACATCGAGGCCGGCGGCGGGGTCTACGACGGGAGTCTCGAGCCGGTTGCCGCGATGGACGACTACGTTGATCAGTTCGCGGAGGCGGGAGTGGACATTCCCGCTGCGCAAGCCGAGGCGACCAATACCACCGATGGGCTGGCTCCCACGCACGTGACACGATCGAGCTGATGAACCAGAATCTCGACGCTCTGTTCGACCACCTCACGGCTTGGGAACCGTCGGTGGAGTCCATCGACCGCGCGAACGGAACCGTGTTCCTCCGCGCGCGGAACGGTCGAAAGGTAACCCTGGCCGTGACGGCGGCAGACGCCGACAGGCTGTCCACTCGCGACGGCTTCGAGTGGATGGGCGGCGCCACACGCGCCGAACGGAGCTTCGGACTCTTCCTCATCCACCTCGACGAGGGCATCAACGCCTTCGGCCGGCAGCCTTTCACGCGTCTCGTGCTCGACGAGGATGGCTTGATCGTCCCGGTCGACTGACGGCCCGGCTCTCCTGGTAGCGTTTCTCTCCGGCCCCGCCTCCGTCGCAGCTCCTGTGACCCCGCGATCCTCGTGGCAGGTGCGCGCCCGCGGCAAGGTACAGTGACCGCGACGGACGGATCGAGAGAGAGCCGATGACCGACAAGACGCAGGGCGACGCCCAGCTCGGCGCGCGCGACGGAGACGACGGCGACCGCGGTGTCGCCGCCCCCACCGCCTCCGCCCCTCCGCGCGTCACGCCCCGCGAGACGGTCCCCGTCCCCGGTCAGGCCCGGCCGCTCCGGGCGCAGCAGCGGCAGACCGGCCGGCTCAAGCACTGGCTCCTCTCGGGGCTGATCGACGAGCGCGGCACGCAGCAGGGGCCGCACGGCCGCAACCCCGAGCGCACGCACAGCTGGTGGCAGGTCATGTGCCTCACCGGTGTCGACTACTTCTCGACCCTGGGCTACCAGCCCGCCATCGCGGCCCTCGCCGCCGGGCTGATCTCGCCGTTCGCCACGCTCGTGCTCGTCGCGCTGACGCTGCTCGGCGCGCTGCCGGTGTACCGCCGGGTGGCGCGTGAGAGCTTCCGCGGCTCCGGGTCGATCGCGATGCTGGAGCGCCTGCTCCCCTGGTGGGCGGGCAAGCTGTTCGTGCTCGTGCTGCTCGGCTTCGCGGCGACCGACTTCATGATCACGATCACGCTGTCGGCCGCCGACGCCTCCGCGCACGCGATCGAGAACCCGTACGCGCCCGAGTGGTTCCACGGCAACAACGTCGCCATAACGCTCGTGCTGCTCGCCCTGCTCGGCGCGGTGTTCCTCAAGGGGTTCAAGGAGGCCATCGGCATCGCGGTCGTGCTGGTCGCGGTGTACCTGAGCCTCAACGTGGTCGTGGTGAGCACCTCCATCGTCGAGGTGTTCCAGCACCCCAGCGCGATCGACGACTGGTGGCAGGCGCTGTTCCGCAACAACGGCAACCCGCTGCTGATCGTCGGCGTCGCCCTCCTCGTCTTCCCGAAGCTCGCGCTCGGCCTCTCCGGCTTCGAGACCGGCGTCGCCGTCATGCCGCAGATCAAGGGCCGGCCGGACGACGACCCCGCGTATCCGAAGGGCCGCATCCGCGGCGCCGGCCGCCTGCTGACGACAGCGGCGATCATCATGAGCTGCTTCCTGATCACGTCGAGCTTCACGACGACGCTGCTGATCCCGCAGAAAGAGTTCCAGCCCGGAGGCTCCGCCAACGGCCGCGCGCTCGCCTACCTCGCCCACGAGTACCTCGGCAACGGGTTCGGCACCGTGTACGACCTCAGCACCATCCTGATCCTCTGGTTCGCCGGGGCATCGGCGATGGCCGGCCTGCTCAACCTCGTGCCGCGCTACCTCCCCCGCTACGGGATGGCGCCGCAGTGGGCGCGCGCGGTGCGTCCGCTGGTGCTCGTCTTCACCGCGATCGCGTTCGTCATCACCCTGGTGTTCGAGGCGTCTGTGGACGCGCAGGGCGGCGCGTACGCGACCGGCGTGCTCGTGCTGATCACCTCGGCGTCGCTCGCGGTGGCGCTCTCGGCCCGGCGCAAGAAGCAGCCGCGGCGCACGGTGCTGTTCGGCGTGATCACGGCGATCTTCGTCTACACGACGATCGTCAACGTGATCGAACGGCCCGACGGCATCCGCATCGCGCTGCTGTTCATCCTCGGCATCCTCGTCGTGTCGATCGTGTCGCGCGTGGGCCGGTCGTTCCAGCTCCGGGCCACCTCCGTCACCCTCGACGTGAGCGCGCTCGACTTCGTGCTGGAGGATGCCGAGGAGGGCGAGATCCGCATCATCTCGCACGAGCCCGACGTCGACACGACCCGCGAGTACACGCAGAAGAACAAGGACGAGCGCAAGTTCAGCCACATCCCGCAGCGGGCGCGGACGATCTTCCTGGAGGTGCTGCCCTCCGACTCGTCCGACTTCGAGGAGGACCTCGTGGTGCACGGCGTCGTCAAGCACGGCTTCCGGGTGCTGCAGGTGAAGAGCGGCAACGTCCCGAACACGATCGCGGCCGTGCTGCTCGAGATCCGCGACGTGACCGGCATCGTGCCGGCGATCTACTTCCAGTGGACAGAGGGCAACCCGGTCTCGAACATGTGGCGCTACCTGATCACCGGCGTCGGCGAGGTCGCCCCGGTGACCAGGGAGGTGCTGCGCGAGGCCGAGAAGGACGTGAAGCGGCGGCCGGCGGTGCACGTCTCCTGATCTTCACCTGGCGCACACCCTGAGCGTCGCCTCCGCGCCGGCCGGACGGTGTGGCAGCATGACGTCATGGAGTCGAAGGCGTTCTTCGAAGTGGTCGGCGTCACGTTCGAGTTCGTCGGCGTCGCGTCGATGGCCATCGGCTTCGTCGTGGCGCTGGTTCTCGCACTGGTGGCCTGGCGGCGGGATGGCGGGCGCGCGGGCTTCCGGACCCTGCGGGAGACCTTCGGCGGCGTGATCCTGCTCGGCCTCGAGATCCTGGTCGCCGCCGACCTCGTGAAGACGGTCACCTCGAACCCGACGCTCACCGACGCGTTCGTGCTGGGGATCATCGTGCTGATCCGGACCATCCTGAGCTTCTCGCTCCAGGTGGAGATCGACGGCGTCGCACCCTGGCGGCGTGCCCTCGTCACCGGCCCGGAGGTGCTGGCGCACGCGGTGCGGCGCTCCGGCGACGGCACGGTCGGAGACGCGGGTCGCGTCGCGCCGTCCGGAGAGCGGTCGTAGCGCGGCTCAGCGCGAAGCGCGGGCCTGCGGCGCGTCCGCTCCACCTGGCGTCGTCGCCAGCACGCGCGGCTTCCGCAGCGTCCGCGGGATACCGAGCAGCGGGTACGCGAGCGGGGTGCTGCGCAGCAGCAGCGCGACGCCCCACGGCACGACCAGCGCGACGAGGAGGATCACCGCGTGCGCGACGTGCCACCCGTTCAGCAGCCAGATCGGGTAGGGGTGGAACAGCACGACCGCGATAGCGACGGAGGCGAGGGCGGTGATCGGGCCGGCCGCGCGCTCGGGTATGGGCAGCCGCGAGCCGACGAGGATCATCCCTCCGCTGATCAGCACGGCGAGCAGCGGCCCCAGCAGCGGGAGCCCCCAGCCGCCGGACTTGAGGTCGATCGGCGTCATCGGCACCACGGCGATCAGGAGCGCGGCCATCGCGATCGCGGCCCCTCCGATCACCACGGGACGCCTCAGCCGCGGCTCCACGTGCCGCAGCAGGCGCCCGGCCATGACGAAGGCGACGCACGGCAGCGCCTGGCCGATGCCGAGCGGCGTTGCGCCGAGCCACTGGCCGGCGAAGATCCCGGCCGCGAGGCCGACAAGGGCGATCGCGGCCTGCCAGGCCCACGGGAGGCGGTCGATCAGCCGGTAGAGCAGGCAGGTGAAGAAGAGGGCGGAGACGAACCAGAACGTCCCGAACAGCCCGGTGGCGTTGCTGCCGCCGCGGGCCAGCACGATGAGCAGCGAGCCGTCGATGTTGCCCGACGGGTTCGGGATGACTCTGCCGAGCACCGCGATGACGAGGAACCAGCTGACGTACGGGAGGGCGAGCGTGCGCGCGCGGATGCGGAACTCGTCGGCGAACGTCCGGCGCTGCGGCGTCCTGCGCGCGCCGCTCGCGCGCCAGAAGTAGCCGCTGAGCACGAAGAACAGCGGGACGTGCCAGGCGTAGACCCACTGGTGCACGGCCGGGATCGCGCCGTACACATGCCCGAAGACGACGGCGGCGACGCCGATGACGCGCACGAGGTCGACGCCCGCGTTGCGCACCCGCGCGTGGCCGGTCATCGCACCTCCCGCCGGGTCGGCTCAGTCGTCGTCGGAGGCGCGTGCGGCGCGCTCGGCGTCGCGCGCCTTGACGCGGGCGTTCTCGGCGCGGACGGCGGCCTGGGTGGCGCGCTCGCTGACGAGCCACGCGGGCGGGTCGGCGAGCAGCTCCTTGATCTGCGCGGTCGTCAGGGCGTCGGTGACGCCGCCGCGTGCGAGTCCGGAGTTGGAGACGCCGAGCTTGCGCGCGACAACGTCGCGCGGGTGCGGACCGTCGGCGCGGAGGGTCTGCAGCCACTCCGGCGGGTTGGCGGTGAGCTCGTCGAGCTCGGTGCGGCTGATCTCGCGCCCCTGGAAGTCGTCGGGCGTCGCCGGGAGGTAGACCCCCAGCTTCTTGGCCGCCGTCGCCGCCTTCATCGTCTGGGATCGCTTCTCACCGCTCATGCTCTCCAGGGTACCGGCCGGTACGCTCGGAGGATGCCCAGCCGCTTCGCGCTCGTCTTCCCGCTCGGCGTCACCGTCGGCAAATGGACGCGCGAGTTCGAGCACCGCCACCCCGACACAGAGCTGGTCGTCCGCCCGAGCGCCGACCCGCTGGCCGCCCTGGGGTCGCGTGAGGCCGACATGGCCTTCGTGCGCGATGCCGACGCCGACGACACCCGCCACCTCATCCCGCTCTACGCGGAGGATGTGGTGGTCGTCATGCACCACGAGCACCTGCTGACGCTGGAGGAGCGCCTCACCCTCGCCGACCTGGCCGACGAGCCCCAGCTGACGGCCGAACCGTCCGAGACGCTGATGCGCAGCGTCGCGGCGGGCGACGGCATCGCCCTCCTCCCCGCCTCGGTGGCCAAGGCCCTCCGCCGCAAGGACGTCACCGCGATGCGCCTCGACGACGCCCCGCAGAGCCGGATCGGTCTCACTTGGCCGCGCGACGGCCAGCACGAGCTCGTGGACGAGTTCATCGGCATCGTCCGCGGCCGCACGGCCCACAGCTCCCGCAACCCCGGGGTCGCCGAGCAGGAGGTCCGGGCGGCGGACGGGAAGGCGGGGGCCGGGAAGTCGGCGGCAGGGAAGGCGGGGTCTGGCAAGGCCGGATCCGGCAAGGCAGGGGCCGGGAAAGCTGCGTCCGGCAAGACCGGCTCCGGCAAGACCGGCCGCTCCGCTTCCGGCAACACAGCAGGGTCCCGGAAGTCCCGCGGCCGCCGACGCTGATCACTCGTCCTCCGCATACGGTTTGCCGGGATACGGCGGCGAGTCGGCCATGAAGTACGCGACGCCCTCACCGACGCTGAATTCCGCCGAGAATCCGGTTTCATCCGTCCCCGTCAGGTAGGCCGGATAGGCGACGATCTTCTGCGGCGGCCGGATGGTGTCATCGGTTTCCACCTTCACGGGGTAGCCGAGATCATGCCAGACCGCGGCCACCGCTTCGGCGATGTCCTGCGGGCTCCGCCCGAGGTCGCCACGACGGGAGGCGGAGGCCGAGAAGTAGTCCGACGGCGTTCCGTCATCGAAGTCGCCCCCGGGGAGCCAGGCCAGCACGTCCTCCTTCCATCCGTTCCCCACTGCTTCGACCGTCTTGGCGTAGAGGGTGCGTATGCGTTTCTCCATGGCGGGTCTGGACATGATGTCGCTCCTCTTCTGCGGGACCGGGACGAATCGGGCCTTCTGCGCACATCCCGACGCCGTTGCGGCTAGGAGGCAGATGGCGACAGTGGCGAGGACGCGGCGGAGACGAGCGCGGCCCGCTGTCATCGTGGGAGCTGTCATCGCGAGAGTTCCTCGAGCAGGTGCGCCCGGATGCGATCGTCCGCGTCTCCGGACTCCGGAAGTCCTGCGCCGAATCCCATCGTCGCCTTCGCGGTCGCGTACTGCGCCGAGGTGCGCGGATCGAGGTAGCTGAACCGATCCGGGCGCGAGTCGCTGTTCACGAGCGGGCCATGCTCGGTGATCCCGTGGAGGTGCTCACCGTCGATCGTCGCGTCCTCGGACGTGAAGACGTGAGCGCCGAAGGCGTCGCCCGTGGGGTCGGCACGACCCGAGAGCAACCGGCCCCAACCCGCCCACTCGTCGTTCACTCCTTCCGACGCGAACACCTGACCCGGCGGCACATGGAGAGCGGTTGCAGAGCGGACGCCGGACGGGATCCCGGCGGACCCCAAGAGCACGACGTTGTCGGCGGCGACTGCGCCCTGGGCGAGAGCCAACGTCGCCACGGCCGTCCCGTACGAGTGAGCCACGACCGAAACGGCGGGAGCCCCTCGGCCTCCACCAGAGATCTGGTCGATGCCCTGCACCGTGTGCCCCAAGCGGAGAGCGCCTGCGCGGGCCAGCTCATCGTGAGAGACGCCCCAGACATCCGTCGGCCCAGGCGGGTCGTAGTCCAGCCATGCGACGACCGCTAAGCGGGAAGGGTCCGCGTCCGCCACGCGCGCCTGCCGTTTGAGCAGCTGCCACGATGCTTCCCCGTACCGCCCCACATCATCCGCCGTCGTCCCCATCCCCGGCACGAGCAGCGTCACGTGCTCCGCCGTCTCGATCAGTCCGGTGCTGAGCGCCACCTTCACCTTCCCCTCCGTCGAGTAGGCGTACAGCTCGTGCGCCGGCGCGCCCGCCGGCCCGGCGCCGTACGCCCGGCGGATACGACGCAGCGTCTCCAGGTGAGCGGCCAGCTGCTGCGCCCGCACCTGCAGTGCGGGATCGGCCGGATGCGCGGACAGCGCGAGCCGCGCGTCCGAGAGCGACGCCAGCGTGCGAGAGAGGTCGGTCTCCAGCTGCCGGGCGTTGACCGTCGACCGCACGCCGGGCGGCACGCCGTCGAGGTTCCCCACCACGCGGGGCAACCCGGCGGACAGCCGCGCGACCGCCTCCGCACTCAGCCGCCGCCACCACCGCGCGATGGTCGCGGGGCCGAGCGCGAGCAGCGACGGGAGCAGGTCCGGATGCGTGCGCACGTACCGCTCCAACTCCCCCGCACTCAGTCCCTCCAGCGTCGTCAGCAGCGGAGGGACCGGCGCATCCGGCAGGATGGCCGCGAACGCCGCCGTATGCACCGGGTCGGCGGCGAACACCGAGTCGGCCGGCACCCGGCCGAGCAGGGCTTCGAGCCGCCGGACGGCGACCTCTTCGGCGGCGTTCACCTCCTCCTGCGCCCGGTCGAGCAGGCGCAGCGCGGAACGGCGCAGCTCGTCGGCCGGGTCCCAGAAGCCCGCGTCCATGAATCCGCGGCGAAGGCCGGCGACCGCCACGACCGGACCCGCCCCCTCCCAGAAGGCCATCGCGCGGCGAGCGAGACGGTGGCCCTCGTCGAGTTCGTGCGCGAACCGTGTGAGCGCCTCCGCCGCCGCGCCGGAGGTCTCCGCCGCGTAGCGCAATCGCTCGCAGTGAGCGGCGAGAGCGGCGTGGAACGCGTCTGCGGCGGCGCCGGCCCATTCGCCGCGCAGGTCGACGGCGCCATGCCGGGCCGCGGCCTCTGCAAGGCTCTCACCCTGCGCCCGCCAGGTGGCCGCCACCGCTCGCACTTCATCCGGATCGCCGCGGATCAGCTCGCGCGGGTGCGATGCTCGGTCGAGCGCGACGGCCCCCTCCGCCGCGCTCACCCCGCCACCGCCGCAGCCAGCCCCGCGTCGACCCCCGCGAACCCGTCGACCGCCAGCAGCAGCCCGCGGCTCAGCCGATCGGCGTCACGCGCCAGCGCGTCTCCCGCGCGCGACAGCTCGCCCGCGACCCGTTCACTCGCCACCCCGAGCCGATGCGGTTCGCCGAATGCCGGCAACCTGGACGAGCGCGAAGCAGAAGGCAGGGAGAACCGCCCCGCCTCATTGATCAGCGCGGAGGTGGACAGCCGGAGTGAACTCATACATCTTGAGTATCACATCCACGACGCTATGAAAATGTTTGTATTTCAGGGGTCGAACGCTCTACGACACCGCCGCCCCGATGAGCGAGAGCAGCGCATGCGCGTACGCCGTAGCGGCGTCCTCGTGCTCGTATATCCGCTCCTCCCCGCCGAGGAGGATGGTCACGCGATACCCGTCGGGCGTCCGTGCGAGGTGCCGGAACGACCCGCCGAGCAGCTCGCGCAGCTGGTCCTCCCGCGGGATCCACAGCGCGTCCTCCACGGCCAGCGAGTCGAGCGCCCACTCGGTCGTGCCGTTGAAGCCCAGGATCGTCCCCGTGTCGAAGTGGTGCGGCTCGATCGTCATGTCGCTCACGGTGAACCGCTCGCCGCCCATGTCAGGGCGGTCGATGGCGAAGGTGTCGCCCGAGGCCGGCTGCCAGCGCAGCCCCGCCTCCCGCAGCTGTCGCGCCAGGTCGTCGTCGATCACAAGCGTTCTCCTCTCAGTCCGCGTCGCCCGGTCAGTAGGTGACGACGACGATCTTGCCGCGGACGTGGCCCGCCTCGAGGCGCCCGTACGCCTCCACCGTCCGCTCGATGGGGAAGATGGAGTCGATCGGCAGCACCAGCTCGTTCTCCGCGAGCAGGCCGGCCAGCTCGGCGAGCTCGTCGTTGCCGGCCGCCGCGCCGCCGACCGTGTTCGCGCCGCGCGCCTCCGGCCCGAACGCCGCGATGGTGTTGATGCGCTCGGGAGGCACGCCCAGCTCCAGCGCGACGTCGATGGTGTCGGGGCCGTGGTTGTCGAGCACCGCCGTGATCGGGTTGCCGTCGTCGAGCAGCTCGCGCAGCCGGTCGGCCAGCCCGTCGCCGTACGCGATCGGGGTGATGCCGAGCGTCTCGAGGAACTCGTGGTTCTCCTCCCCCGCCGTCCCCACGACGCTGGCGCCGGCCCGCACGGCGAGCTGCGCCGCGAGCACGCCGACACCGCCGGCCGCGGCGCTCACCAGCACGCAGTCGTGCTCGCTCAGCCCGAGGGAGGCGACGGTCGCCATCGCGGTCCTGCCGACCACCCCGAGCGACCCGGCGGCCTCGAAGGTGAGCGCCTCCGGCTTGACGATGATCTGGCCGTCCTCCGGCACGACGACGAAGTCGGCGAGGGAGGCGAAGGGGGCCGTGCCCATCACGGCGTCGCCGACGGCGAACCGGGTGACGCCGTCGCCGATCTCCTCCACGAAGCCGGCGAAGTCCTGTCCCATCCCGCTCGGGAGGGTCACGCCCATGCGTGCCGCGGCCTTCTCGTCCCGGTACGCCTTGCAGTCCATCGGGTTGAGCCCCGCGGCCATGACGCGCACGAGCACCTGACCGGGGCCCGGCCAGGGCCGTTCGCGGTCGACCACGTGCAGGAAGTCGCGGGAGCCGAACTCCTCGAGCTGGACGAATCTGGGCACACGTGCTCCTTCCACTCCGGTAGGAGGGAGCCTAGCCCCGGCGCCGCGCGAACTGCAGGGGCGAGCAGGGACCTCCCAGCCGCGCCCGCCCGACGTACCGCTCAGCCGAAGAGCAGCGCAGCCTCCTCATACCGGGCCGCGGGCACCGTCTTGAGCCCGCCGGTCGCGTCGGCGATCGACACGTTGACCACGTCCGTGCCGCGCAGCGACACCATCGAGCCCCAGCGCCCCTCGTACACGGCGTCGACCGCGGCCATGCCGAGACGCGTGGCGAGCACGCGGTCGTAGGCGCTGGGCACGCCGCCGCGCTGCATGTGGCCGAGCACGGTCGCACGCGACTCGATGCCGGTGCGCTCCTCGATCATGGGCGCGAGCATCTCGCCGATGCCGCCGAGGCGGGGGCGGTTGAAGGCATCCAGGCCCTTGTGCGAGTGGGCCTCCTCCATGGTGTCGAGGTGGAAGCCCTCGGAGACGACGATGACCGGCGCCCGGCCGCGGTCGCGGACCGACTCGACCCACTCGCAGATCTGGTCGATGGACTGGGGCTGCTCGGGGATCAGGATGGCGTGAGCGCCGCCCGCCATGCCCGAGTGCAGGGCGATCCAGCCCACGTGCCGGCCCATGACCTCCACCACCATGCAGCGCTGGTGCGACTCGGCGGTGGTGCGGAGGCGGTCGATCGCCTCGGTGGCGATCTCGACCGCGGTGTCGAAGCCGAACGAGTAGTCGGTGGCCGCGAGGTCGTTGTCGATGGTCTTCGGGACGCCGACGATGCGCAGGCCGGCGTCGGTGAGGCGGCGGGCCGCGGTGAGCGTGCCCTCGCCGCCGATGGCGATGATGGCGTCGATGCCGTTCTCGTCCATCATGCGCTGGATGTTCTCGGGGCCGCCCTGGTCGCCCTCGAACGGGTTGGTGCGGCTGGAGCCGAGGATGGTGCCGCCCTGCCGGGAGAGGCCGCGGACGCTGTGCCGGTCGAGCGGGATGATGTCGCCCTCGACGACGCCGCGCCAGCCGTAGCGGAAGCCGGCGAACTCGGAGCCGAACACGCGGTCGCCCTTCAGGACCGCGCCGCGGATGACCGCGTTCAGGCCCGGGCAGTCGCCGCCGCTGGTGAGGATGCCGATCTTCATGCTGTGTGCCGCTCCCTTTCGATGTCCCCCGAGAATCATGCCCGACGCCTCCGCCGGAGCACAAAAGCGCCGGACGGGGACCGCCAGGGGTGCCGGTCGGAGCTCCCGGCTCAGAGCGACAGGACGCGCTGCAGCTTGGAGTCGCTGGCCGCGGGCCGCGCGCCGGCCGCGAGCAGCCGCTCCTCGATCCCGTCCAGGAGGGCGGTGCGACCGGCCGGGGTGTCCGGGGCGCCGCTGAGCAGCTCCACCTCCCACTCCCGCCAGCTCTCGGAACCGCCGGAGCGCAGGTTCTCGCCGCGCACATGGTCGTCGCAGAGCTCCGCGAGGTCGAAGCCGGCGGCATCCCGCAGCACCGTGGTGACGCGCGTGTTGACGATGCGGGCGATGGGAGCGAGCGGGAGGTCACCGAGAGGGAGGTCGCCGAGCGCTTGGCCCACGGCCTCGCGCAGGGCGACGGGAGGCTCGTCGCCGTCACCCTCGGAGAGCGCCCAGTGCAGCTCGACCCGGCCCTCCTCCCCCGGCGCCAGCTTCACGTGCCAGCCCTCGTCATGGCCGCCGCGGCGGACGCGCACGGCGATGCGCGCGTTGGCGAGCGTGAGGTCGGCGGTGTCGAGGTAGGTCGCGACCAGCTCGGCGGTCTCGGGCTCCGCCTGCACAGCCACGGCCCCGACGCCGACGAGCGCCGGCGGCGTCGTGTCGGCGTCGACGTCGTACTTGCGCTCGATCTCGACCTGGGTGTGCTGCGGCATGCCCCCCTGTCTAGTCCACTTCGCCGCTGTCGCGAAATCACAAGAGACGCCGTGCCTGCGGTCCGTATGCTGCGGGCATGGACACGACGGAGACGATCACCGCACGCTTCGAGGTCACCGGCTGGGACCCGGCGCCGCTCCCCGGCCTCGACGGCGACGGCGACTGGGTGGGCGCGGTGGTCATGCGCAAGACGTACACGGAGGGGCTCGTCGGGGACTCCGTCGCCCACTTCGTCTCCTCCGGCACGGAGGAGGGCGGCCGCGGCTACCTCGCGGCGGAGCGCATCACGGGAGCACTCCCGGACGGGCGCTCCGGATCGGTGACGGTCCACCACGGCGCGCTTCAGCATCCCGGCGACCCGTCGGCGTTCGGCTACATCGTTCCGGGCACCGGGACCGGCGACTTCGCCGGCTGGACGGGCGCCGCGCGCATCCACCACGACGACCGCGGGCCGTACTTCGTGGTCGAGCTGGACTGACCCAGCTCGCTCTTCACCGCCGCCCACCCCGGCGGTACCCTCGCGGTATGAGCGACAC
The DNA here is from genome assembly GCF_030433685.1 of Leifsonia williamsii. Lineage (NCBI taxonomy): Bacteria > Bacillati > Actinomycetota > Actinomycetes > Micrococcales > Microbacteriaceae > Leifsonia > Leifsonia williamsii. The sequence continues at coordinate 2,097,545 of NZ_JAROCF010000001.1, read as the reverse complement.
GGGACGAGACGAAGACCTGGACGACTTCCGCGAAGCCCAGGAGACCGACTACGAGCCGGAGCCCGTCGTGCACGACCCCGACGACGTGCCGGTCGACGACGAGGAGGAGGCGGAGGACCGCCTCCTGCCGGACGACGAGCGCCCGGTGCCCCTCGACCCCGACGACGCCGAGATCGCCTGACGGTGACGCCCCCTGACCGCTAGGCGGCCAGCGCGTCCTCCAGGAGGTGGATGAGGGCGTCGAGCTGCACGGAATCGGTCGAGCCGACCTCCTGGTCGCTGCCGTCGAGCGCGCGCGCGGCGAGGCCCTGCTTGGCGTCGATCAGCTCGGCGATCTTGGAGTCGATGGTCTGCGCGGCGATGATCCGCCACGCGGTGACCGGCTCCTCCTGGCCGATGCGGTGCACGCGGTCGATGGCCTGTGTCTGCTCGGCAGCGGTCCACGACAGCTCGGCCAGGACGACGTTGGAGGCGGCCTGCAGGTTGAGGCCGACGCCCGCCGCGGTCAGCGAGCAGACCGCGACCGAGACCTCCGGGTCGTTGTTGAAGGCGTCGATCTCCTTCTGACGGGCGAGCGCCGACTGGTCGCCGCGGATCGAGATCGTCTTGAGGTCGCGGGCGGCGAACGCCTCCTCCGCCGCGTCCATCACGTCGATGTGCTTGGCGAAGAAGACGACCTTGCCCACGGACCGCGCGAGCTGAGCGGTGTAGTCGGAGGCGAGCCCGGCCTTCGCCTGACCGATCTTGCGGACCATCGTGAAGACGTTGTCGCCGGTCTTGCCCGACTTCGAATCCTCCAGCTCGGACTGGGCGACCAGCCGGATGAGGTGCTTGCGGTGAGCCTCGTCGTCGCCGTCGAACGAGTCGGGACGACCGGCGGCGGAGGCGCGCTGGAACTTGGCGACCAGGCGGTCGGCGAGCTCCTTCTCGGCCTGGCGGATGGACCGGCCCAGCTCCCCGTCGAGCTCGACGGGGAGGTCGACCACGCGTCGGCTGGGCAGGTCGGCGGCGACGTCGATCTTGCGCCGGCGGACGATGCCGAGGTCGATCACGGATTCGCGCGCGGCGGCGTAGAAACCGAAGTCGGCCGGGGTCAGCCCGGTCTCCTCGAGCCGCTCCATGAGCGGGTCGGCGGGCTTGTCGCCCTGGATCCAGCCGAGGAACTGCCAGATCGCCTTGAAGTCGTCGATGTCGTTGATCAGCGGCGTACCGGTGAGCGCGATCAGCAGTGGATCGGGCGTGGAGGAGCGGATCGCCTCCGCGAGCCCGAGGACGAGCCGGGAGCGCTGCGAGTGCAGGTTCTTGATGAAGTGCGCCTCGTCGACCACCATGCCCTTGAAGCCGAGCGTGCTCAGCCAGGAGAGGTGGCGGTCGAGCACCTCGTAGTTCACGACGACGATATCGGCGAAGGCGTCGAGCCCCTCCCCGTCGCCGTGGATGACGGTGGCCCTGCGGTGCGGCGTCCAGCGCTCGACCTCGCGCGCCCAGTTCATCTTGACGACGTTGGGGACGACGGCGAGCAGCGGATAGGCGCCGGCGACCGACGCGGCGAGGAGCGACTGGGCCGTCTTGCCGAGGCCGGGCTCGTCGGCGAGCAGGAAGGTGCGGTGCCCCTGGCGCACGCTCTCGATCAGTCGCGCCTGGTGGTGCATCAGCTCCATGCCGGGAGGCGAGTAGCGGTCGATCAGCGGCGCAGGCGGCAGGTCCATGCTGGCGGCCTGCCCGCCGGAGCCGTACTCGAACGACTTGAACAGCGGGCCGAGCAGCTCCCACGAGTCGAGGCGGCGGCGCGGGGCCGACTGCGGGGCGGTCGCCCGGCTGAAATCGGGGGCGAGGAACGGGTTCGAGAGCTGCCGCGCCTTCACCGACGGCGGCACGACCTGCTTCTGCGCCAGCTCCGGAGGGATGACGCTGTCCTGCTTGAGCGGCGGCGCCTCCACCGTGATGATCAGGTCGTCGGGGCTGAGCTCGGTGCCGGACTCCAGCAGCCAGTCGCGCCGGATCTTCTGCGCGGTCGCGGTCGGCGGCGCCTCGCTCTCGAGCAGGGAGATCAGCGAGGTGTCGCGAGCGGCGGTCTTGGCGAGGATCGTCGCGATGCCGTCGAGGCGCTTCAGCTGCTCGGCGCGCTGCGCATCGGTCAGTTCGCTGTCGGCCTTGGCGCGGGCGCGCTCCTCGCGCATGAGGAACGCGATCACCTGGAACTTGGTCCGGTTCGTCGGCCCGAGCTTCTTGCCGTCGGCCGCTTTGGCCTCGACCTCGCGCACTTTGCGGGCGAGGACGGGGATGAGGCCGTCGTTGTTGGCGTGCCGGGTGCGTCGCTGCTGCGGGCGCGACGGGCTGGTGCGCTGGCCGGAAGTGCGCTGACCGGAACGAGACATGGTCCTCCAGTAGGTGCGCCGCGCACTGACGGAGGGCTCGGCGCCGTAGGCATGAGGGCCGGCGCGGTTGCGGGGCGGTGGACCGAGTGGTTCCGCCCGCGCGTCGAGGGCGCCGGGAGCACGGCTTCAGGAACGGCCGCGCGACTCCAGTCTACCGGAGGCTGCGCCGGTCAGCGACGCCCATCCGCCGGGATCTTGATCAGGATTCCCGCGCAGACGAACAGCACGGCGCCGGCGACGTGCAGCACGCGCAGCAGCGTGTCATCGATCGGGAGGGGCAGCACCGGGTTGAACACGATGGCGAGCGGGATCAGCCCCAGCAACCACCACCAGGCGCGCGCCTGTCCGGCGAAGACGCAGAGGATCAGCGCGAGGATGCTCGCGCCGTACTGCACGAACAGGTACCACTCTCCGCCCAGCAGCCCGAGACCCGCGAGCAGGACGATCGCGCCCAGCAATCCGGGCGCGAGGGCGGCGCGGTTGACGGCGGGCGGCTGCGGGGTGCGGGAGGCGGACACGGTAACCGAGTCTACGGCCGCGACGCAGAGCGCCCGCCGGGCGAGACCTCCCGGCGGGCGCGTGCGGAATGTGCGTTCGGAATGTGCAGGGACTACAGGTTGCCCCTCCTGAACAGGAAGGCGCACGGCGGGGCGTCGGACCCGACGCGCACGACGACGGAGGAGGAGCGGGCGAGCTCGACGAACGGGTCGAGCTCGAGACGCGTCATGGGCACGCGGCGCAGCTCGGCATCGGAGGCGATGCCGTTGACCGCGAAGGCGACGTCTGGGACTTCGTAGGGCTCGTCGGCGAGGTCGAGGAACACGATCGGGGACGGGCTGGCGTTGTCGAGCGGGAACACACTGAGGATCGCTTCGGCGGCGGCTTCAGTGGTGGTGTCGTCACCGAGGTGGACGACGGGCGTGGTGATGGTGTTCTCGGGATAGCCGCTGCCGACAAGGGTAAGCGTGTCGCCGTCGTGCATGGCATCCAGAGCACTCAAGAGCGATCCGGACAGCAGCGGGCTGAGGTTCTTCAGCAAAGTCGGGCCTTTCCTGTAAAACGAATATTTCTCAACCCCTGCGTTGAGGATAGACGAACCGGTATGTCCGCCCCCACCCCCCATTGGGGGTACGCACGATGACACGCCAGATGGCTTACCGGTCCAGAAAGCGCGCGTCTGATATCAGAAGCGCCGGAGGCGGAGGCTGTTGAGCACCACGAACACGCTCGAGAACGCCATCGCCGCCCCGGCGATCATCGGGTCGAGCAACCCCAGAGCGGCCACCGGGAGGGCAGCGACGTTGTAGGCGAACGCCCAGAACAGGTTGCCGCGGATGATCGCGAGCATGCGCCGCGCCAGCCGCAACGCGTCGGCGACGAGCACCGGCTCCGGGCGCAGCAGCGTGAGGTCGCCGGCGGCGATCGCGATGTCGGAGCCGCTCCCCATCGCGATGCCGAGGTCGGCCGTGGCCAGGGCGGCCGCGTCGTTCACGCCGTCTCCGACCATCGCGACCCGTCGGCCCTCGCGCTGGAGGCGCGCCACCTCCGCCGCCTTCTGCTCCGGAGCGACGCCGCCGACCGCCCGCGCGATGCCGAGCGGCGCGATGACCGACTGCACGGTCGCCTGGTGGTCGCCGCTCAGGACGACAGGCTCGGCGCCGAGGCCGCGCACAGCCTCCACCGCCCGCCGGGCGTCGTCGCGCAGCGGGTCGCCGATGCCGATCACCGCGAGCGGCCGGCCGTCGACGACCACGGCGACCGCGGTCGCGCCACGGGCCCGCAGCTCGCCGGCAGCGGTCGCCAGCGACGGCGGAAGCTCGTCACCGGCCGAGCGCACCTCCACCGCGCGCCCGTCGACGGTCGCCGTGACGCCCACGCCGGCGACCGCACGGAACCCGGAGACCGGGGCGTCGGAGAGCGCCGCCTCGGCGATGGCGCGTCCGAGCGGATGCTCCGAACCGCGTTCCGCCGCCGCGGCGAGGCGCAGCGCCTCGGCGCCGTCCCGACCGGCGCCGTCGCCGTCCGCGGCATGCACGCCGATGACGGTCATCCGCCCGGTGGTGAGCGTTCCCGTCTTGTCGAAGACCACCGTGTCGATGCGGCCGGCACGCTCCAGCGCATCCGCCCCCGAGAGCAGGATGCCGCGCTGCGCCGCACGCGAGGTGCCGACCAGCAGCGCGGTCGGCGTCGCCAGCCCCAGCGCGCACGGGCAAGCGACGATCAGCACGGCGACCGCCGGCGACAGCGCCGCGGCGGGGTCGCCGGTCACGACGGCCCAGACGACGAAGGTCAGGACCGCGAGGGCGATCACCACGGGCACGAAGACCGCCGACACGCGGTCCGCGAGCCGCTGCGCGCGCGTCTTGCCGAGCTGCGCCTCCTCGACGAGCCCGGCCAGCCGCGCGAGCCGGGTGTCCTCGCCGACGCGGGAGGCCCGCACGACGAGCGAGCCGCCCGCGGCGATCGTGCCTGCCGACACCGCGTCGCCCGCTGTCGCCTCGACCGGAACGGACTCCCCCGTCAGCGCGGACGCGTCGATCGCGGCCGAGCCGTCGAGCACCTCCCCGTCGGCGGCGATGCGCTCGCCCGGGCGGACCACGAACCGGTCGCCGGGGCGCAGCTCGTGCACCGGCACGCGCTGCTCGCGCCCGGCTCCGTCGAGCAGCGACACCTCGCGCACCCCGGCCGACAGCAGCTCTCGCAGGGCGGCACCGGCGCTGCGGCGCGACCGCTGCTCGGCGAACCGGCCGAGCAGGAGGAACGCGGTCACGACGGCGGCGACCTCGAAGTAGACGTGACCGCCGCCTCCGCTCACGAGCACCGCGACGGACCAGGCGAACGCCACGAGCGTGCCGAGCGACACGAGCGTGTCCATCGTCGTCGCGCCGTGGCGGAGGTTCACCGCGGCCGACCGGTGGAACGGCCAGCCGCCCCAGAGCACGACCGGCGCCGCGAGCAGCAGGGACGCCCACTCCCCCGGTGCCGACCGCCAGGCGGGGACCATCGCCAGCAGCACGATGGGGACGCTCAACGCCACCGAGACGATCAGTCGCGGCAGCAGGCGGCGCGGGTCGCCGTCGCGGTCGTCGACGGCGGTGTCCTCCGCGCGGCGCTCCTCGCGGGAGTCGCTCAGCACGCGGGCGCGGTAGCCGGCCTTCTCGACCTCCGCGATCAGCGCGTCCACCGCGATCCCGGGCGGGGCCGTGACGCTGGCGCGCTCGGTCGCGAGGTTGACGGTCGCCGTGACGCCGTCGACGCGGCCGAGACGCTTCTCGACGCGGGCGACGCAGCTGGCGCACGTCATCCCCTCGACGGCGAGGTCGATGCGGGCGGCCGAGCCGGAGGCTGTGGTGGCGGTCATGTCGCTCATAGCGGTGGGAGTCGAAGCAGTGGGAGTCGCTCGGCGGAGGTCAGAGCAGCGGGAGGCGGTCGGCGCGCGCCAGCGTGTAGCCGGCCTCTTCGACGGCCGCGCGCACGTCCGGCTCGGCGAGCGGTACGGCGCTGTCGACGGTCGCCGTTCCGGCGGCGACGTCCACCGTCACGCCGGCAACGCCGTCGATGGCCGTCAGCTCCTCGGTCACCGCGCGGGCGCAGTGGTCGCAGGTCATGCCCAGGATGTCGTACGTCGTCTGCATGTCCAGCAGCGTAGCACAGTACCCCATAGGGGTATATGGGATCAGCGGTATCCTGAAGGGGTGATCGCAGACATCAAGAAGCGTGCCCTCCACCGCACGCGCATCCTCGAGGGCCAGTTGCGGGGGCTGGAGAAGATGATCGAGAACGAGGACTACTGCATCGACATCATCACCCAGTCGCTCGCGATCCAGAAGTCGCTCGGCTCGCTCAACAAGCTCCTGGTCGAGAACCATCTCAAGACGCACGTCTCCGAGATGTTCGAGGAGGGCGGCGACCAGCGCGACGACGCCATCGTCGAGCTGCTCAAGGTGTACGAGCTCTCGAACAACCGCGGGTGACCGTGTCGGACCCCATCGAGATCGTCCCCGGCGACATCACCGACGAGACCGTCGACGCCATCGTCAACGCGGCCAACAGCTCGCTGCTCGGCGGCGGGGGCGTGGACGGCGCGATCCACCGCCGCGGCGGCCCCGCGATCCTGCAGGCGTGCCGCGAGCTGCGCGCGACGACCCTGCCAGACGGCCTGCCGACCGGCCAGGCCGTCGCGACGACCGCGGGCGACCTCGCGGCGCGCTGGGTCATCCACACCGTCGGCCCGGTCTGGTCGTCGCGGGAGGACCGCACCCCGCTGCTGCAGAACGCCTACCGCTCGTCGCTGCGGGTCGCTCGCGAGCTGGGCGCCGAGAGCGTCGCGTTCCCGGCGGTGTCGGCGGGCGTCTACGGCTGGCCGATGGAGGATGCGGCGCGCATCGCGGTCAGCACCGTCCGCGCCGTGCTCTCCTCGGGCGTCGGCTCTGTCGAGCACGTGCGCTTCGTGCTCTTCAACGACGAGGCCCTGGCCGCCTTCCGCGCGGCGGCGGGCCAGTGACGGAGGGGACGGCGAGCGGCGACGCCGCCCTCGACCGCTTCCGCACCCTCCTGCGCCTCCCCACGGTCTCCCGCACCGACGCCGAGACGACCGACTGGCCGGTGTTCGAGCGGTTCATCGACACCCTGCCCGAGCTGTACCCGGCGGTGCACGCGGCCCTCGAGCGGGAGCGCCACGGCCACTCCCTGCTCTACCGCTGGCGCGGCTCCTCGCCCGCCGGCGCGCCGACCGTGCTCATGGCGCACTACGACGTCGTCCCCGCCACCGACGAGGGCTGGCGGCGCCCGCCCTTCGCCGCCACGCTCACCGGAGCCGGCGACGAGCAGCTGCTCTGGTCGCGCGGAGCCATCGACGACAAGGGCGCCCTGGTCGCCATCCTGGAGGCGGTGGAGGCGCTGGCCGCCTCCGGGTTCACCCCCGCCGACGACGTGTACCTCAGCTTCGGCCACGACGAGGAGACGCGCGGCACCGGCGCCCAGGCCATCGCGGCGGAACTGCGGGAGCGCGGCGTGCGCCCCGCGCTCGTCGTCGACGAGGGCGGCGCGATCGTGGAGGGGATCTTCCCCGGCGTCGCCAAGCCGATCGCCGTCGTGGGCGTCAGCGAGAAGGGCATCACCAGCCTCCGCCTCACCGTCGAGCAGAACGGCGGCCACGCCTCCACCCCGCCGCGGATGACCGCGACCGTGCGCCTGGCCCGCGCCATCACGCGGCTGAACGCCCGGCCGTTCCCGTCACGGCTGACCGAGACGAACCTCCGCATGGTCGAGACCCTCGGCGCGCACGCGACCGGTCCGCTGCGCGCGGTGTTCACCCGCGCACGCCGGCTGCGGCCGGTGCTGCACGGCGTCTTCGGCCGGCTGAGCGACGAGACGCGCGCGATCGTGCGGACCACGACTGCGGTGACCCAGCTGAGCGGCGGCCTCGCCGCGAACGCGCTGCCCGAGACGGCGGAGGCGGTCGTCAACGTGCGCATCGCCGTCGGCTCGTCGGTGGCGGAGGCGGTGGAGCACGTGCGCCGCGCCATCCGCGATCCGCAGGTGCGCATCGACGTACTGGATCCGAGCGAGCCCTCCCCGGTGTCGCCGATGGAGGGGCCGGTGTGGGAGCGCGTCGCCGCGGCCGTGGCGGAGGTGCACCCGGGCGCGGTCGTGACGCCGTACGTGATGCTCGGCGCCAGCGACAGCCGCCACTTCACCGGCATCGCCGACGCGGTCTACCGGTTCACGCCATTCGAACTGAGCGCGGAGGAGCGCGGAGCGCTGCACGCCCGCGACGAGCGCATCCGGGTCGCGACGTGGCGGCGCGGCATCGCCTTCTACCGCCACCTCCTCGCGTCGAGTTAAGCGGAACCGCCCAGGTTCGGGAGCTGGATCGCGCGGCTCGAGGGCGGCTGCTGCCGCACCCGCTCCAGCGCGGGGGCCAGCTCGCCGGCCCAGGCCTGGTAGCCCTCCGCGGTGAGGTGGAGGCCGTCCTCCGTGAACGCCGGGTGCAGCTCCCCGTCCTCCTGTGCCATCGCCGGCCAGAGATCGAGCCAGCCGGCGTGCACCGTCGGCGCGAACTGCCAGAGGTGCCGGTTGACGTCACGGATCTGGTCGGCGAACTCGCGCCCGCGCGGCAGCACCGACTGCGCCAGGATGCGCCCCTCCGGCAGCTCCTTGCGCAGCGTGACCAGGATGGTCTCGACATTGCGCACGATGTGCTCGACCGAGCGTCGCCAGGCCAGGTCGTTCGTCCCGACCAGCAGTGCGACCACGGCGGGCCGGGTCTCGACGATCTGGTCGAGCCGGGCGATCACGTCGTCGGAGGTGTCGCCCGCGACCCCGAGGTTGACGATGTCCTCGCCCGGCAGCAGCGCGGGCCAGTCGCCGTTGCGCGTCAGGCTGTCACCGACGAGGACCAGCGGGCCATGACCCGTTCCGTATCCATCCGTCATCCGCGCCCTCCTCGCCTCCCCTCCATCCTCCCTCACATCGAGCGAGGTCGGAAGGAGGGCGGGGAGGGCCGGACGACCGGGTCAGATCAGCGACTTGGTGTGCCAGACCGTCTTCGTCTCGGTGAAGAACGCGATCCGGTCGAGCGACGGCGCCGCCGCGTCCGGTCCGTTCTCCGGCGTCAGCACGCGCTTGAGCGTCTCGGCCGCCGCGATCTGCAGGTCCACCCAGTCGAGCGCTCCCGCGCCGACCAGGTCGAGCGCGTTGACGTCGGCGTGCGACGCGAGCCATGGCGCGATCTCGGCCGGGGAGCCGGTGAGGATGTTGACCACGCCGCCCGGCACGTCGCTCGTCGCGAGCACCTCGCTGAGGCTGATCGCCGAGAGCGGGAAGCGCTCGCTCGCCACCACGACGACCGTGTTGCCCGCGACGAGCACCGGAGCGATGGCGCTCACGAAGCCGAGGAGGCTGGAGTCCTGCGGCGCGATCACGCCGACGACACCGGTCGGCTCCGGCACCGAGATGTTGAAGTACGGTCCGGCGACCGGGTTGGCGTTGCCCGCGACCTGCGCGAACTTGTCCGCCCACCCGGCGTACCAGACCCAACGGTCGATGGCCTCGTCGACCTGCGCACCGGCCGCGGCCTCGGAGACGCCCTCGGCCTGGCGGATCTCGTCGATGAACTGGGCCCGGCGGCCCTCCATCAGCTCCGCGATCCGGTAGAGGACCTGCCCGCGGTTGTACGCCGTCGCCCCGGCCCAGCCGGAGAGCGCGCCGCGCGCGGCGACCACGGCGTCACGGGCGTCCTTGCGGGAGCCCTTCGCCGCGTTCGCGAGGAACGCGCCCTTGGCGGAGAGTACCTCGTAGGTGCGGCCCGACTCGCTGCGGGGGAACTTCCCGCCGATATAGAGCTTGTAGGTCTTCGGCACGGCCAAACGGCTCATTTCGTCGCTCCCTTGCGGGTCAGGCGGGCGGGGATGGTGGTGGCGGCGGACAGCGAGCGGCCCGGCACCAGGTAGGCGCCGAGACCGTGACGGCCGCCCTCGCGGCCGTAGCCCGACTCCTTGTAGCCGCCGAAGGGGCTGGCCGGGTCGAAGCGGTTGAAGGTGTTGGCCCAGACCACACCGGCGCGCAGCTTGTCGGCGATCGCGAGGATGCGGCTGCCCTTGTCGCTCCAGATGCCGGCCGAGAGGCCGTACGGCGTGTTGTTGGCCTTGGCGATGGCCTCGGCCGGGGTGCGGAAGGTCAGCACCGAGAGCACAGGGCCGAAGATCTCCTCACGGGCGATCCGGTGGCTGGTCGAGACGTTGTCGAAGATCGTCGGCGCGAACCAGAAGCCGTTCTCCGGGATCGCGCAGTCGGCGGTCCAGCGGTCGGCGCCCTCCGCCTCCCCGATGTCGGAGAGCTCGCGGATGCGCTGCAGCTGCTCGGCGCTGTTGATCGCGCCGATGTCGGTGTTCTTGTCGAGCGGGTCGCCGAGGCGCAGAGTCGACAGCCGGCGCTTGAGCCGGTCGACGACCTCGTCGTGCACGCTCTCCTGCACCAGGAGGCGGCTGCCCGCGCAGCACACGTGGCCCTGGTTGAAGAAGATGCCGTTGACGATGCCCTCGACGGCCTGGTCGATCGGCGCGTCGTCGAAGACGATGTTCGCCGCCTTGCCGCCGAGCTCCAGGGTCAGCTTCTTGTCGGTGCCCGCGACCGAGCGCGCGATCTCGCGGCCGACGGCGGTGGAGCCGGTGAAGGCGACCTTGTTCACGTCGGGGTGCGAGACCAGCTCGCGGCCGGTCTCCCCCGCGCCCGTCACGATGTTGACGACGCCGGCGGGGAGGTCGGCCTGCTGCACGATCTCGGCGAACAGCAGCGCGGTCAGCGGCGTGGTCTCCGCCGGCTTCAGCACGACGGTGTTGCCCGCCGCGAGAGCCGGTGCGATCTTCCACGCCAGCATGAGCAGCGGGAAGTTCCACGGGATCACCTGCGCGGCGACGCCGAGGGCGCGCGGCGCAGGCCCGAGGCCCGCGTGCTCCAGCTTGTCGGCCCAGCCCGCGTAGTAGAAGAACCAGGCCGCGACGAGCGGGACGTCGACATCCCTGCTCTCCTTGATCGGCTTGCCGTTGTCGAGGCTCTCGGCGACGGCGAGCTCGCGTGCGCGCTCCTGGACGAGGCGCGCGATGCGGAACAGGTACTTGCCGCGGTCGCTGCCGCTCATCCGCGACCAGACGCGGTCGTAGGCGCGGCGGGCGGCGGTCACCGCGCGGTCGACGTCGGCGGCGTCGGCCGTCGCGATCGTCGCGATGTGCTCCTCCGTCGCGGGCGAGATGGTCTGGAACGGCGTGCCGCTCCCGTCGACGAACTCGCCGTCGATGAAGAGGCCGTACTGGTCGCGGAGGGTGAGGATCGACCGCGACTCGGGGGCCGGGGCGTATTCGAGGAAGCTCATGGTGTGCCTTCGGGGTGGAGGGTCAGTCGATCGTCACGTAGTCGGCGCCGGAGTAGTGGCCGGTGGCCACCTTCTGGCGCTGCAGCAGCACGTCGTTGAGGAGGCTGGAGGCGCCGAACCGGAACAGGTGCGGCTGCAGCCAGTGCTCGCCGACGGTCTCGGCGACCGTGACGAGGTACTTGATGGCGTCCTTGGCCGAGCGGATGCCGCCCGCCGGCTTCACCCCGATCTCCTCACCGGTGAGGAGGTGCCAGTCGCGCACGACCTCCAGCATCAGCAGGGTGGTGGGCAGCGTCGCGGCGGGGCTCACCTTGCCGGTCGACGTCTTGATGAAGTCGGCGCCGGCGAGGATGCTCAGCCAGGAGGCGCGGCGGATGTTGTCGTAGGTGTTCAGCTCGCCGGTCTCGAGGATGACCTTGAGGTGGGCGGAGGTGCCGTCCTCGCGGCGGCACGCCTCCTTGACGGCCACGATCTCATCGAAGACGAGTCCGTACCGGCCGGAGAGGAAGGCGCCGCGGTCGATGACCATGTCGATCTCGTCGGCCCCGGCGGCGACGGCGTCGCGGGTGTCCGCGAGCTTCACGGGGAGGGACGCGCGGCCGCTCGGGAACGCGGTCGCCACCGCGGCGACGGCGATGCCCGCGTCGGTGTCCGCGGCGTAGTGGTGCGCGCCGAGCGCCTCCACCGCGTACGGGACCATGTCGCCGTACACGCAGACAGCGGCCGGTCGCGGCGTGGCCGGGTCGGACGGGTCGGGCGTGATCGCCTTGGCGACGAGCGACCGGACCTTGCCGGGGGTGTCGGAGCCCTCGAGCGTCGTCAGGTCGATCAGCTCGATCACCTTGTCGAGCGCCCAGGCCTTGCTGGAGGTCTTGATCGAGCGGGTGCCGAGTCCGGCCGCCCGCTGCTCCAGGCCGACGGCGTCGACACCGGGGATGCCGCCGAGGTAGCGGCGCAGCGAGCCTTCGGTCAGGTCGCCGCCCAGCACCTCCACGGCGCGGGCCGCCGGCGCGAGCGCGCGCACGGGCGGGGTGGTGGATTCGATGGTCACGTCATTCCTTCACTGTGATGGCGTCGGAGCCGGTGCGGTCCTGAGAGGGGACCGAGCGGCCGAGGAGGTCGTTGGCGGTGGCCTCGTCGGTGATGAGCGTGGTGCAGAGCCCGCTCGCGACGACGGCGTGGGCGACCCGGTGCTTCGCCTCGCCGGCGATGACGGCGATGCTCGTGCGGGCGGAGCGCAGCTCCTCCAGCGAGATGCCGAGCGTGCGGCCGTCGAGCTCGGGGTCGGCGACAGCGCCGGTGTCGGTGATGAAGCGCCCGACGACGTCGCCGACGGCGCCCTTCGCGGCGAGGCCGGCGACGTCCGACGACGAGAGGTAGCCGGAGTCGACGTGCACCGAGCTGGCGTCGACCACGCCCGCGCTGAACAGGTAGGCGTTCGCGCTGCGGGCGAGCTGCAGCACGGACTGCACCGACCGGTCGGCCTCGATCGCGCGACGGGTCGCCGCGTGCTCGAAGATCGCCGGACTCGGGAGGAGCGTCGCGGTGCCCTGGGCCTTGCGCGCCATGACGACGGCGGTGTCGGCGGCGGCGGTCGCCTGCCGGGTGCTCGACACGCTCCCGTTGATCTGCACGGGGTTCACGCCGACGGCCCAGCCGGGGCGGAGGCGCGCGGCGACAGCGTGCAGCGTGCGGCCCCAGCTCACGCCGAGCGTGCGCGGGACCGGACGGAGGGTGGTCAGGTAGTCGGCGGCGGCCTGCGCCACGCGGGCCTGCACGTCGGCGTCGGACTCGGCCGCCGGGACGACGACGGCGTCCTCCAGTCCGTAGAACCCGCACAGCTCGCGCTCCAGCGAGAAGCGGCGGGCGGAGGGGTGCACGATCTCGATCCGGACGAAGCCGTGCTCGCGCGCGGCGACGAGCAGGCGGCCGACCTTCCACCTGCTCACGTTGAGGGCGACGCCGATCTCGTCCTGGGTCTTGCCCGCCTCGTAGTACAGCTCTGCGGCTTTCACGGCGAGGATCTCGTCGGTATCGTTCAGGGCCACCAGAACAGTGTAGGCAGAGGTGCAACGCATGCGCATCGGCTGCTCAAATGAGCATCCGGCTTCTCGTCTATCGTTGCAGGGTGCTGACTCCCCTCGCCCTCGCCGTCGACTTCGGCGGGACCAAGGTCGAGGCCGCCCTCGTCGACAGCGACGGCCGCCTCGTCCCCGACTCCCGTCACCGCCGCCCCACCGGCCGCACCGCCTCGGTCGCCGACCTCGAGTCGTCGGTCGGCGACGTCGTGCGCGCCGCGGCCTCCGCCCTGCCGGAGGGTGCGGAGATCGTCGGCGTCGGCATCGGCTGCGCCGGTCCGATCGACCGCCGCCGCGGGCTCGTCTCGCCGCTCAACGTGCCGGACTGGCGCGACTATCCGCTGCGCGACTTCATCGCGTCGGTGGTCGGCGCCGGCGAAGGCGGTCTCGGCCTCGACATCCCGGTCACCCTGGAGATGGACGGCGTCGCGATCACGATGGCCGAGCACTGGGTGGGCGCCGCGCAGGGCGTCGACAACGTCATGGGCATGGTCATCTCGACCGGCATCGGCGGCGGCCTCATCGTCGACGGCCGCGTCATCACCGGCCCGACCGGAAACGCCGGGCACATCGGCCACGTGGAGGTCGGCGACATCGTCGGCGAGGACACCTTCGGCAACGCGTCGGCGCTGGAGGCCATGGCCTCCGGCCCGCACACCGTCGCCTGGGCGCGCACGCAGGGCTTCGCGGGCACGACCGGCGAGGAGCTCGCGGCCGCGTACGCCGCGGGCGACCCGATCGCGCGCGACGCGATCGCCCGCACCGGTCAGGCGGTCGGCCGCGCCATCGCCTCGGCGACCGCGCTGCTCGATCTGGAGCTGGTGGCGATCGGGGGCGGCTTCTCGCACTCGACGCCCGACCTGTTCGACCGGATGCGCGAGGTCATCGACCACCACTACTTCCCGTTCGTGCGCAAGGTGCGGATCGTCCCGAGCGCCCTCTCCTCCGAGGGGCCCCTGATCGGCGCGGCCGCCCTCATCCACCGCGCGACCCTCCTCCCCGCGTAGCCGTCCCGCGAGTACGCGCGATCTCGCCCGAAAACCGCCGAGTACGCGGACAATGCGCGTACTCGGCGGTTTCGGAGGGAGGATGCGCGTACTCGGCGCGCGTGGCTAGCGGTCCTCGAGGTAGTGCGGGCGGGCGACGACCGCGCCGGCGGCGGCAGCGGCCAGCGCGGTCGCGGTGAGGAAGATCAGCGCGGCGGTCCACGACTCCGTCAGCTGGTGCAGCAGCCCGACCACGAACGGGCCGAGCGCGCCGAGCGTGTAGCCCAGCCCCTGCGTGAAGCCGCTGAGTGCCACCGACCCCTCGTGCGTGCGTGTGCGCTTGTTGATCAGCACCAGGCACAGCGGGAACAGCAGCGGCCCGAGCCCCGCCAGCGTCACCCACAGCCAGGTCGCGGTCGACGGGACCAGGATCAGGCCGAGGTACCCCACGACGAAGAACGCGACGGCGGCGTAGATGACGACGGCCACGTTCCGCATCCGCGCGGCGAGCAGCGGCACGAGCAGTCCGGCGGGGATTCCCATCGCGGCATACACGGACAGCAGCGCCCCCGCTTCGGCGGGCGGCGTCCCCGCCACGTCGTGCAGCAGCTGCGGCAGCCACGCGAACATCGCGTAGGCGTTCAGGCTCGACACGGCGAACACGACGGCCATCGCCCAGGCGAGGGCGGAGTGCCAGACGCGGCCGACGAGCGCGGGCTGAGCCTCCTCCACCTCCACGTCGTTGCCGGGGTGCGCCGGCCGGTGCGTCACGATGATCCGCAGCCACGGGAGGACGGCGAGGAGGCTGACCAGCGCCCACATGCCGACCGAGACATGCCATCCTGCCGCGTCCGCAACGGGCACCGCGATCAGCGGCGGCAGCAGCGTGCTCACCGACATGACGGTCGCGTAGAGAGCGGTCACAAGCCCGATCCGGTCGGGGAAGTACCGCTTGACCAGCGGAGGCAGCAGCACGTTCCCGACGCCCATCCCGGCGAACGTGATGGCCGAGCCGAGCGCGAGCACCGGGAACGACCCCGCGAGCGCGCGGACGAGATGCCCGGCCAGCATGACCCCGAGCGCGGCCAGCAGCACCGACTCCAGGCTGAACCGCCGCGTGAAGGCGGGCGCGACCAGTCCGAAGACGGCGAAGCACACCGGCGGCAGCATCCCGAGCAGCCCGACGCCGATGCTCGACACGGGGAACTCGGTGCGGATCTCCGCGAAGATCGGCGACAGCGCAGCGACGGCGGTCCGCAGGTTGGCGGCGACGAGCAGGATGCCGACCAGCGCGATCGCGCGACCATGCCACAGCGGCCGCGGCGCTCCCGCGGCGTCGGAGGCGTCCGCCATCAGGCGGTCTCTGCGGTCAGGATGCCCCTGGCGTGTTCGACGTCGTCGGCGATCTGGGCGATCAGCGGCTCGATCCCCTCGTAGGCGACCATGCCACGGATCCGCTCGACGAACGACACCTCGACGCGGTGCCCGTAGAGGTCGAGGTCGCGGTCGAGGACGTACGCCTCCACCTGCTTGTGCGGCACGCCCTCGAACGTCGGGTTGTTGCCGACGGAGATCGCGGCCGGGTACCGCTCCCCCGCATCGGCGAGCCAGCCGGCGTAGACGCCGTCGGCCGGGATGAGCCCCTCCGACTCCGGCGAGAGGTTCGCGGTCGGGAAGCCGAGCTCGCGCCCGCGCTTCGCCCCGTGCACGACGAGACCGCGCACGGTCGGCACGTGTCCGAGCAGCCGGGCCGCGTGGCGCACGTCGCCCTCGGCGAGCAGCTCGCGGATCCAGGTGGAGGAGACGCGCCGGCCGTGCTCGGGCCGGACGTCGTCGATCAGCACCACCTCGAAGCCGTACTTCGCACCGAGCACGCGCAGCAGCTCCACGTCGCCGGCGCCGCGCGCGCCATAGCGGAAGTCGCTTCCCACCAGCACGGCGGCCGCGTGGAGGCGGTCGACCAGGATGCGGTGCACGAACTCCTCCGGCGGCAGATCGGCCAGCGAGCGGTCGAAGGCGAGCATGAGCGTCGCGTCGACGCCCGTGCCGGCGAGCAGGTCGAGCTTCTGCTCGTTGCTCACCAGCGACGACGGGCACTTCTCGGGCGCGATCAGCTCCAGCGGATTGCGGTCGAAGGTGATGACGGCCGTGGTGAGACCGCGCTCCTGCGCCACCTGGCGCAGCCGGTCGATGACCGCCCGGTGCCCGGTGTGCACGCCGTCGAACTTGCCGATGGTGACCGCGCTCGGGCCGAAGCCGTCCGGGAGCCCGGCGACGGAGGTGTAGACCTTCACGAGGCCGCTCCCGCGCCGGGCCGGTGACGGCGCAGCCACAGCAGGCCGAGGATCGGCAGCGCCAGCGGCACGAAGAGGTAGCCCATCCCGTACACCGACCACACGGTGGCGTCGCGGCCGAACGGGTCGATGTCGCTCAGGCCCAGCGTCGCGGGCGCGAACAGGCTCAGCGTGCCGACGACCAGCACGCCGGCCAGCTCGAAGCTGATCGTCGCCCACGCGATCCGGTACCAGACCCGGCCGGGGGCGATCAGGGCGATCGTCGCCACGATGTAGACCACGGCGGCGATGGCCGACAGGGTGAAGGCGACCGGCGCCTCCTGGAAGCGGTCGATGATCTGGAACACGCTGCGACCGGTCGCCGCGAGGGCGAGGACGAAGTACACGAAGACGAGCACCCGGCCGATGCCGGAGATGCGGCGGCGCTTCGGACGCTCGGCGGCGTCGTGGTGCGCGGGCAGGGTGTGGTGGGACATCGCTTCGATTCTACCGGCGGCCCCGTGTCCCCCTGAACGTCCTCAGGCGCCCTGCACGAACCAGATCTGTCCCATCCGGTACACCATGACCGCGATGGCGAGGCAGACGCCGCCGAGGATGACCGTGCTCCAGCGGTTGCGCTCGATCAGCGCCCAGAAGCCGCCGGCCGCCGGGAGGATGACGGCCGAGATGAGGTAGATCCAGAACTCCGGAAGGCTGCCCGAGGGCGGGTTGCCCGCCGCGGGCGCGATCAGGGCGATCACGACCTGCGCGAGCAGCAGCAGCTCCACGAGCGCGACGGCGCCCATCGACAAGTCGTTGGGCGAGCGCCCGGCCAGCCCGAGCACCAGGCACAGCAGACCCGCGAGGACGGCCACCACCACCTGGACCGTCGTGAACCACTCGATCATGCGGTCGCGATCTCGTCGGCCGGGAAGTTCACCAGGGTCCTCGCTTCCTTTCCGCGGAACTCGACGAGCCCCACGAGATGCCCGCTCGGCGCGATCGCCGCGACGGGCTCGCCTCCGGGTCCCTCCCGGTCGGCGATGTGGATGCGGCGGCCGTGCGTGAGGTCGATCGCCTGCTGCTCGGTGAGCTCCAGCCGCTCGAACAGCCGGGAGGCCGCGTCGGCGGCGGGGATCAGGGCCGCGCCGACGTCGAGCGTATCGAGGTCGTGCGCGTCCCGCACGTGGTACGCGCCGACACGCGTGCGTCGCAGAGCAGTCAGGTGCCCGCCGACGCCCAGAGCGGCGCCGAGGTCGCGGGCGAGCGAGCGGATGTAGGTCCCGGAGGAGCACACGACGCGCACCTGCAGGTCGATGGCGGCGGCCAAGCGGTCGACGCCCAGCAGCTCGAACTCGCTGACGGTCACCGCACGCGGCTCCAGCACGACCTCCTCGCCGGCCCGCACCCGGGCGTAGGCCCGCTTGCCGTCGACCTTGATCGCGCTGACCGCGCTCGGCACCTGCTCGATCTCGCCGGTCAGCGCGGCGATGCCGTCGAGGACGGCGTCCTTCGTCACCGCGGCGAGCGCCTCCGGGGCGGCCTCGGCGACGGTCTCCCCCTCGGCGTCGTCGGTCGTGGTCGATGAGCCGAGCCGGATGGTCGCGAGGTACTCCTTGTCGGCGCCGACGATGTAGGTGAGCAGCCGGGTCGAGGAGTTGACGCCGAGGATGAGCAGCCCGGTCGCCATCGGGTCGAGCGTCCCCGCATGGCCGACCTTGCGCGTGCCGGCCAGCCTGCGGGTGCGCGCGACGACGTCGTGGCTGGTCCAGCCTCCCGGCTTGTCGACGAGGAGCAGTCCGCTGGCGGTCATGCGGGGCCTCCCGTCGCCTGCAGCACGAGGTCGAGCTTGGTGCGGAAGGTGCTCTCCAGGAGCTCGGTCGCGCAGGCGTCGTGGCCGTACTCGTCGGGGAGGCGCAGGCCGAGCAGCGTGTTCAGCAGCATGCCCTCCGCGAGGAAGGAGCGTGCGTCGTCGGCCGCGAAGCCGCCCTCCTCGCGCAGCATCCGGTAGATCGTGATGAAGCCGTCACGCGCCCTGCCGCCGATCGCCGCGTCGTGGCCCATGCTGAACGCCTGCATGAGCGAGAGCAGGATGCCGCGGTCCTCGATGAGGTTGACGTACGCCAGTCCGAGACGGCGGGCGAGCTCGTTGTACGCCGGATCGTCGCTCGTCGGCCTCCCGTCGGCCTTCCACTGGTCGAGCGTCTCCGCGAAGGCCGTGAGCAGCTTGTCGAGCGACCGGCCGAGCACCTCGACGAACAGGTTCTCCTTGCTGCCGAACATGCGCACCACGTACGGCTGGCTGATGCCGGCCGCCCGCGCCACCTGGTCGGTGGTCGCGCCGAAATAACCGCGCTCGCCGAACACCACGGCCGCCGCGCCGAGGATCTGCTCACGCCGTTCGGCGGAGGAGATCCGTTCGCTGATCTTGTCGCTCACTCTTGACAGGTTATCAGCCGATTACTTATCGTACGGAGTAATCATTCGATTACAACCCGATGGAGCTCTCATGACCGCCTCCCTCGCCGAGCCGCCCGCAGCGGCACGTCGCCGCATCCCGGTGTGGCTCGCCATCGTCGCCGCATCGCTCCCGATGTTCATGGCGACGCTCGACAACCTCGTCGTCACCAGCGCCCTCCCCGTGATCGCGAAGGACCTCACCGCCTCCATCGAGGAGCTGCAGTGGGTCGTCAACGCCTACACGCTGACCTTCGCGACCCTCATGCTCATGGCCGTCGGCCTGGGCGACCGGTTCGGGAGGCGCAGCGTCTTCCTCGCCGGCATCACCGTCTTCACGCTCGCGAGCGCGGCGGCGGCCCTCTCGACGGAGCCGTGGATGCTCATCGCCGCCCGTGCGGTGCAGGGCGTCGGCGCGGCGGCCCTCCTCCCCCTCTCCCTCACCCTGCTGGCCGGCAGCGTCAGCGAGGGCCTCCGACCGGTGGCGATCGGGATCTGGGGCGGAATCTCCGGCCTCGGCGTTGCGCTCGGCCCGCTGATCGGAGGCGCGGTCGTCGAAGGCTGGAACTGGCAGGCGATCTTCTGGCTGAACGTCCCGCTCGGCGTGATCGCAGTCCCGCTCGTCCTCGCCGCGCTGCCGAACAGCTTCGGCGCACGCGTCCGCGCCGACCTCGTCGGGCTGCTCCTCGCCGGGCCGGGCGTGCTCGGCGTGGTCTACGGCATCGTGCGCGGCAACGACGCGGGCTGGAGCAGCGCGGAGGTGCTGATCCCCCTGATCGCCGGCGCCGCCCTGCTCGTGGCGTTCGTGCTCTGGGAGCGCCGCGCCTCCGCCCCGCTGCTGCCGCTGCGACTGTTCCGCGACCGCAGCTTCACGGTGGCGAACCTCGTCGGCGCGACGTTCAGCTTCGGCATCTTCGGGGCGATCTTCATCCTGATCCAGTTCCTGCAGGTCGTGCAGGGCCACACCCCGCTCGAAGCCGGCGTCATGACGATGCCGTGGACCCTCGCGCCGATGGTAGTCGCGCCGCTGACCGGCCTGCTCTCGTCGCGGACGGGCACCCGCCTCCCGATAGTCGCCGGCCTCACCCTGATGGCCGTCGCCATGGGCTGGATCGCGATCACCCTCGCGGCGGACCTGCCCTACTCCGAGATGTGGCCGCCCTTCCTCCTCGCCGGCATCGGCATGGGCCTGGTGTTCGCACCGAGCTCGACCGCGGTGCTCGCGAACATGCGCACCGCCGACCACGCGAAGGCCTCCGGGGCCAACTCCACCCTCCGCGAGATCGGCGTCGCCCTCGGCGTCGCGGTGCTGACCGCGGTGTTCACCGGCGCCGGAGGCACGCTGACGCCGACCGGCTACGTCGACGCCGCGGTCCCCGCGGTCTGGGTCGGCGCCGCCGCCCTCGCCGCCGCCGCGCTCATCGCTCTCGCCCTCCCGAACCGTCGCGCCGCGGCCGCCGCGGCCGCCGCCTCCGCCGCCGCTTCCGCGCCCATCGGCGCGGCCGGCGCCGCCGCGCTCCGCGCCGCCGAGCACGCCGAACCCGCCCCGGTCCTCGCCGACTGACCCTCAGCTCCATCCACGTGGCGCGACATGCCGCCCCCCCCACTCGGAGGCGGCATGTCGCGCCAACTCGTTCCCTGCAGGCCCTCCCGAATAGGCTGGAGGCATGCGGATCGGCGTCATCGGAGCGGGGGCCATCGGCGGCACCATCGCCGCCCTGCTCGACCGGGCCGGGCACGAGGTCGCGGTGACCGCTCGGGGCGAGCACCTCGCCGCGATCCGCGAGCACGGCCTCCAGCTCGACGGAGGCTGGGGCGCGCACACCGCGCATCCCGCCGCCGCCGCCGAGACCCTCACGACCGCCCCCGAACTCGCCTTCGTCTGCACCAAGGCGCAGGACGCCGAGGCCGCGATCACCGAGAACGCCGCGCTCCTGCAGGGCATCACGGTCGTCATCGTGCAGAACGGTCTCACCGGGCTCCACGACGCCATGCGCCTCCTGCCGCATTCGCACTGCGTCGGCGCACTGGCGCTGTACGCCGCAAGCTTCCTCTCACCGGGCCGCGTCACCGTCACCACCGCAGCCAACACCTACCTCGGCGCCGGCAGCGGTGACGCCCCTCGCGTCGCCGTCGACGCCGCCCGCATCCTGAATTCGGCGATGCCCGCCTTCGCGATCCCCAACTTCACGGGCGCGCAGTGGACGAAGCTCATCGTCAACCAGATCAACGCCATGCCGGCCATCACCGGCCTGAGCGTGCAGGAGACGCTGAGCGACCCGGCCCTGCGCCGCATCGTGACCGCGAGCATGCAGGAGGCGACCCGCATCGGCCTCGCCCGCGGCGTCCACTACGGCAGCATCCAGGGCCTCGACGACCGCATCCTCCGCTTCCTCGCCCGCGCTCCGCGGTGGGCCGCGCAGGCCGTTCCCCTGCTGATGCGGAGGCGGATGGGCGCCACCCCGAACCCCGGATCGACCCTGCAGAGCATCCGCCGCGGCCAGCTGAGCGAGATCGACTTCCTGAACGGCGCGGTCGTCGCCGAGGCGAGGGCGATCGGCCGGCCCGCTCCGATCAACGCCATGCTCACCGCTCTGGTGCACGAGGTGGAGGTCCGCGGCGCCTTCCTGCCGCCCGCCACCGTCGCCGACCGCCTCCGCCCCCTCCTCGACTAGCGCTGCCCCGGCAAGGCAACCCCCGAGTACGCGCAGAATCCGCGTACTCGGCCGCTTCCGGGCGACTTTCCGCGTACTCGGCGGTCAGGCCCTGATCGGGTGCGCGGGGTCGGAGTTGTCGACCAGGAGGTCGGAATGCTCCCGCGGACGGGCGTCGGCCTCGTAGACCGGGTCCTCGGGCGCGCTCACGACCAGCACCGACGCGTCCCATCGGTCGCGCAGCTCCGGCCGCAGCAGGAATTCGCCGTCGATGATCAGCACCGCGTCCGGACCGGCGGTCAGCCATCGGCTCTCCACCGGAACGTCGCGCACCTCGTCGAACGCCGCCAGTTGGAACCCCGTGCTCCCCGCCAGCCGGAAGGGGTCGAGCAGCACCCTCCGCAGCGTCCGGTAGTCGTACGAATGGCGGTAGTACGACTCCGGCGTCTCCGGCCCGAGCCGGGTGCGGTCGGCGCGCGGCCGGTGGAAGTCGGTGATGGAGGCGCGGAAGGTGTCGTTCCCCGCCTCTTCGAACACCTCCGCGAGCGCGTCCGCGAACCGCTCCACCCCGCGCCCGTCCACCGCGACGATCACCCGGCCGAGCGGTGCGACGCGCAGCACCTCCCCCACCAGCTCCCGCAGGAACAGCACGCGCGGCGTCGGCGGCAGTCTCATGCCCCCGAGCATAGGCCGGGCGACCGCCGCGCGCCCGGCCCGCAGTCCCGGCTTCGCGTAGCCGCGTTCGCGTAGCCGCATTCGCGTAGCCTGTGGAGGTGCCAGCTTCCTTCGCCGAGACCGTCGTCGACTGGTACCACGCGAACCGCCGCGACCTCCCATGGCGGAGGGACGGCTTCACCGCCTGGGGCACCCTCGTCAGCGAGTTCATGCTGCAGCAGACCCCGGTCACCCGCGTCATCCCCCACCTCGAGGAGTGGCTGAGCCGCTGGCCGACCCCCGCCGACCTCGCCGCGGTCCCGCCCGGGGAGGCGGTGCGCGCCTGGCGCTCGCTCGGCTACCCGCGCCGCGCCCTCTGGCTGCACGCCGCGGCGACCGCGATCACCGAGCGGCACGGCGGCGTCGTCCCCGACGACGTGCCCGAGCTCCTGGCGCTCCCCGGCATCGGCGACTACACGGCCCGCGCGGTCGCCGTCTTCGCCTACGGCGAGCGCCATCCCGTCGTCGACACCAACATCCGGCGCGTGATCGCGCGCGCGATCGACGCCCAGGGCGAGCCCGGCCCGCCGAGTGCCAAGCGCGACCTTGCGGCGATGGAGGCGCTTCTCCCCCGCGACCGCGCGGTCGCAGCCGCCTTCAACGCCGGGATGATGGAGCTCGGCGCGATCGTGTGCGTCGCCCGCTCCCCGCGCTGCGACGCCTGCCCGCTGGCCGACCGCTGCGCGTGGCGCGCCGCCGGCTATCCGCCGTACGAGGGGCCGCGCAAGGCGGTGCAGAAGAAGTACGAGGGCAGCGACCGGCAGGTCCGCGGCCTGATCCTCGCCGAGCTGCGCGCCTCCCACCTCCCCGTCACCGCCGCCGAGCTGGAGCGCGTCTGGCACGACGCCGCCCAACGCGACCGGGCGCTCGCCGGCCTGCTCGCCGACGGCCTGGCGGTGGAGGCTGCGGGAGGCTACACGCTGCCCTGACCGCCGCTCACGCCTCCGCCGCTCACGCCTCCGCGAACACCAGCGGATCCCAGTCGACGATCCGATAGCGCTCGGCGATCCCCTCCAGCACGAACGGATCACCGCTCACGAACCGCTCGGCCGCCTCCCGCGACCGGAAGATCGCCATCGCGCCGCCCGCCGGCGTGGGCCCGAGCGGTCCGATCAGCAGGATCTCGCCGCCCGTCGCGAACGCGTCCAGGTAGGCACGATGCCGCGGGTACACCTCCCTCACCCGCTCGAACAGCGCGGGCCCGGCGTCGGCGTCCATGTCGTAGAAGGTGACCGCGTACATGCGGTCAGCGTAATCACTGCGCGGGGGCGCTGGGCCCGCCGAAGAGCAGATACAGCCCGGTGAAGGTGTACAGCACCATCACGGCGAGCAGCGGGAGCTGCCCGGTCACGCGCCGCCCCACCGGCAGCACCGCGAGGAACCGGTCGTGCGCCGAGACCGCCCCGACCACGTGCCCGGCGACGATCGCGACCACCTTCACCGACGCGAGCAGTGTCACCTGGTACGACAGCCAGTAGTCGACCTCCCACGACCGGGTCCCGAACAGGTCGGCACCGTCGGACAGCGGGTCGCTCGCGTAGATGAGCGTCTGCTGCCCGACCTCCACGAAGTACGACAGGTAATGCGCCACGAAGTACCCGATGATGATCGGCACCAGCGAATGAGCCAGCTCCCCGGCGCGGAAGCCGGACGCCAGGGCGAACACCGCGCCGACCACCGCGCACGTGAGCAGCAGCGCCGCAGAGTTCAGCACGAACGCGTCGACCGGCGCCGCCTGCACGAAGCTCAGCCACCCGCTCGACGAGTGGAGGCTGTCGAAGGCCGTGCTTCCGAGCAGGACGGCGACCACTGCGACGAGCCCGCTCTCGACCGGCGTGCCGGCGAGGTTGCGGAACGGGTTGCGTACGACCAGCAACCCTCCGTCCGAGCGTCCCCACGGCGACAGCCGGCCGACCAGCGTCGAGAAGACCTCGAACGGGTCCGCCTGCTCCAGCCACCGCGTCCCGAACACCGACGCCCCGATGAAGGTCACCAGCAGGTACACGGTGAACCACAGGTTCACCGTGGCCAGTGCCGTCCCGTCGGGCACGACGAGCTCCAGCCACACGAAGGCGAACAGTCCGACCGCCGCCGGCCAGAGCCCGAGCCGCCGCGGCGCGCGCACCACCCCGCTCCCGGGATCGTTGCCGGAGATCCTCGACAGCACCAGGTGCGCCGTCCGCACCGGGCTGATCGCCCGGTAGAACGGCCCGAATAGCAGGGAGGCAGGCACGATCCCCACCCACAGCCACACGTACACGATCCCGAAGACAGGATTGGTCAGGTTGTCCTGCCCCAGGACGGCGGCCGTCGCCGCGAAGAGGAAGAGCGCCGCGCCCAGTATCCGGACGCTCCATCGGGTGGCGGGGTGGTCGACCACCGCCGTCGTCCTCGGCAGCGTCCGCCCCTCGGTGGCGGCCGATCCCTCGGCGGCCGGTCCCGCGAACCGCGGTCGCCGCCACGCCGACACCAGCACGACGAACGACAGCACCAACGCGGCAGCGCCGCCCGCGATCGCGAGTTCGGGAGGGATCGGGAGGTCAGCCCCTCCTCCGAGCCCGTGCGCCCGCAGCACTCACTTCACCTCGACCTGGGCGATCACGGTGTCGCTCGCGTGGTCCTCGATCTCGACCACACCTGGTACCGAGAAAGTCACTACGTGGATCGTGGATCCGGCCTCGAACGCGATGTGCTGCTCCGGCTTGGAGTGCACGTGCAGCTCGCCGGGATTGTCCGCGAGGATGCCCACGGTGAGCTCCTGGCCGCGAGCGACCGTGAGGCGCTCGCCCTGCGGGTAGACGGCGCCGCCGACGAGCGAGATGTCCAGCTGCGGGGCCGACGCGCCGTGCGAGTGCGGAGGGTTCGACGGGGATGCCGTCGGGACTCCGGTCGCGGACGATCCGCCCGACGGGGCCGACGGTGCAGCGCACCCTCCGAGCAGTCCGGCGGTCACCGCGCCGATGACGAGAAGGGGGACGATGCGCATGGTGGTTCCTTTCAGGGGTGGAGTCGGCGCCTCACTCCGGTGAGACGTAGTCCACGGGGATCTCGATGGAGTTGTTGGTCAGGTCCGACTCGAGCAACCGGTGCTCGGGGTTCAGGGTCAGGCGCAGCCGGTACTTCCCCGACGGCACGCCGGTGACATCGATCCACTGATCCGGGAGGCGGGGTCCGTAGTAGTCGCCGATGCCCGAGTTCACGCCCTGCTCCTGCGCATCGCAGCGCAGGATGGCCAGGTTCAGGAAGGCGTCTCCGGACTTCGGGGGCGAGCCCTCCACGCGCCACAGGTCGGTCAGGCAGAAGCTGATCTTGTCGCTGGTGCGGACGACCGTGCCGTCCTCGGCCAGGAGGTCGTACCGCTCGAAGTCCCCGAAGTGGATGTGGCGGTGCGTGGGGTGGTAGACGAAGGACCCGGCCTCGTGCAGGTACACGACGCCGTCGCCGTAGATGCGCTGCTGCACGGCCCGGCCGTCCGCCCGAGGCTTCACGGGCTCGCCGACGAGGTGCAGCATCCCGCCGTGGTTGACCAGCGCGCTGGCGAACCGGAGGAGGACTCGGCCCGGCTTCTCCGTCGTGTCGACGATGTACTTGTCCGGCTTCGGGTAGCCGTCGGGGGCGTCGAGGATCGGCTCAAGATCCGGCAACCGCGCCCCCGGGCAGTCGTCGAGCGAGTCGCACGCGGTGTACGAGGTCACCGCGAGCGTCGTCGTCGCGCCGAGCTTCACGTCGAACGCCTGCTCCAACTGTGTCTCGACGCCGTCGGGGATCGCGGCGCGCCCCTCCATCACGGGCGTCACGTGCAGCTGGACACTCGACTCCCCCGGGGTCACGTTGGCGATCCGCGGGAACCGGAAGACGCCCGCGGCGTCCGTGCGGACGCTCGTCAGCGGCAGATTGCCGGTCGAGTAGACACTCACCTTCGTCTTCCGCAGCGGCGGCTCGTCAGGATCGTGACGCTTGTTGCCGTTGCGGTCGGCGAACGCGAACCCCGCGACCCCGCCCTCGACCGGAGCGGCCACCTCGGGGGTCGCGTACGTCGCCGACGCCCGCACGACCTGGAAGCCCGCGACCACGACGACGACGGCCACCACGACGGACATCGCAAGGATCGGCCTGAGCCTGCGCCGCGACCCGACCCGTGGCCTGCGATCGGGGTTCGCCTTCATTCTTCACTCCATTCGTCGTCGCGCGGTTGCGACCATAAGCGGCGCGCGTCGACCCTCAGGCGCCGATGCGGGGCGCCTGAGGGTCGACGGTCGCGTATCGCCGTTGCGGCGCCGGCTCAGTGGGTGGCCGGAGCCTGCTCGGTGGGTGTCTGCTGATTCCCATTGCGTCGGCGGACGAGGAGCACCGCGGCCGCGACCAGGATCAGCAGCACGATCCCGGCAGCCCCGTACTGCCACGGGGCACCCGTCCCGGTGAAGGGCAGGATGATCGACGCCGGGTCGGTGATGGTCAGCTGGTTGTTCTTCGCAACCGCCTCCGGATGGAAGCCCGCCTGCGTGACCGTGATGGTCTTGCCCGCGTCGACGGAGAACTGGACCGGCTCCGCGAGAAGCGCGTGCCCGGTCGGCGCCACCATCTCCACCAGCGCGTACTGCGTCCCCGCGACCAGCCCTGACAACCGCACCGTCCCGGCCGGGACCGCCGCGTCAGCCGTGAAGGTCAACGTCCAGCCGGAGTGCGCAGACTGCACCTTCTGGTACGCCGCCACGTTCGCCGGGTTGACCCTGTACCAGACACCCGAAACGGGCGTCACGGTGTCCGGCACCACCACGCGGGCCTGCGCATCCAGCCCGCTGAACGGGAACGCCAGGAATGCCGCACCGTTCAACGGCACGTTGGTCGTGCCGTCGGAACCGACCTTCACGATGTCGACCGGCATCGCCTCGTCCTTCACCGTGATCGTCTGATCGCTCAGCGTCACGTCGGGGTCCGTGGACAGCAGCGTCAGCGTGCCGTCCCCTGCGACGGAGAAGCGCACGGGATTCGCCAGCGCGTAATACCCGTCGGGCGCCTTGGTCTCCTTCAGCTGATACGTCCCCGCCGGCAGCGTGGCGATGCTGAACACGCCGGCCGCGGTTCGGGAGAAGTCCGGCAGGCCGGTGCAGATGATCTGCGCCAGCACCTCCTGACACAGCCCGAACGTGGCCCCGTCGATCAGCCTGCCCGTCTCGTCGACCTTGTTCACGATCAGCGGCTTCGTCTGCAGGGTGACCGTCTGGTTGCTGTCCGAGATCGACTCGTGGCTCGCGACGAGCGTCGCACCCGACAGGACGCGCTCATACGCGACCAGGGTCTTGCCGCCGAAGCCCGACGGCACCGTGAACTCCACCACGACCGTCCCCGTGCCCGTCGACGACGCGGTGAACGTCTTCGTCGCCGTGATCGACGTCGCGGTCGTCGTGGCCTTGTCCCACAGCGTGCCGTTCACCGTGTACGACGTGTTCGGCGCCAGATTCGTGTAGGACAGCGTGTCCTGGATGGTGCCGCCGGACGCCGTCAGGGTGTGGTCCCCATCGGACTTGTCCACCGCCACGGTCGCGAGATCCGCGATCGACACCGTCTGGGCCGCATCCGCCAGATCCTCGTGCGACACCACCACCGCGTTCGCCGCGTCGAGGATCTTCTCGAAGGCCACCAATGACGCACCGCCGTAGCCGCTCGGGACCGTGAACTCCACGGCGACCGTCCCGTTACCCGACGCGTCCGCGGTGAACGTCTTCGATGCCGTGATCGGGGTCGCCTTGGCCGTCGCCTTGTCCCACAGCGTGCCCGTGGCCGTGTAGGTGACCCCCGGCGTCAGGTTCGAGTACGTCAGGGTGTCGACGACCGTGCCACCCGACTGGGTCAGCACATGATCCCCGTCGGCCTTGTCCACCGCGACCGTCGACAACGTCGGCGGCAGCTTCAACTTGCTGACGCACGGCAGGCCGATACCGCCGGTACCCGCGGCACCCGCAAGGCCACCGGTCTTCGGGTCTGCCATCTGCGAACCGCCCGAGCCTCCCGAGAGTGCGAAGGTCGCGTTCGGGACGTTCGTCGCCGGGCAGGTCGAACTGGCGGTGGAGGTCTCCAGCCAGACGCCGCCGCCACCACCGCCGCCACCGGGCACACCGCCATGGTCGTAGTTGCCAGTCGCTGCGCCGCCCACGCCACCGAGAGCGGACATCGTCACCTTCGTGTTCAGGCTGCCGACGCTGATCTTCATCTGCCCTCCGGCCCCTCCGCCGGATCCGGAATGGGAGCCGCCGCCGGGAGGCGCAACACCGTCGGACCCGTTCGACTTGATCTGCTTGTTGCTTGCTGCGGAGACGGAGTCGAAGGCCAGGACGATGATGCCCCCACCGGCACCGCCGAGGGTCAGCCCCTGCTCGCTGGAGCCCCGTCCACCGGCACCGCCCATCATCAGCCGTGGGTTCGTGGCGTTGAGATAGTGACGGTCATCGGGAATGGACGCACCGATCGCCGTATTGCCGTTGCCGCCGGCGGGCTGCTTCGGGCCGAACTCGGTGGGGCCGCCGCCAGGCGCTCCCGCGCTCCCCCCGAACCAGCTGCCGCCACCACCGCCACCGGCTCCGACGTAGTTGTCCGCGACGCCTCCGCCGCCACCGTAGGAGCCGCCACCACCGCCGGCGGCGCCTTCGTTCCCCTTGGAGGAGCCGGCCAGGCCGTCACCGCCGTTGCCGACGCTGCGGACCCCGCCGCCGCCGCCGCCGGAGCGCTGCGTCGTGACGCTGCCGTACCGATTGGACGAGTACTCGACGAGGACCGAGGCGGCGGAGCCGCCGCCGTCGCTCCCGCCGCCACCGCCGGAGGCGGCGGCCCCGCCGCCACCGCCTCCGCCGACGACGCCACCGCCGCCGCCGGCGCCGCCGAGGGCGCCCTTGTCCCACAGTTCCTTGGGGTCGCCGCTCGCGCGACCGCCGTCGACACCCGCGGCCTTGGTGTACACACCATCGATGCCGCTGTCAGCGCCTCCAGCGATGCCGCCGCCCACTCCGCCTCGGCCCGACTTGGACGCCGCCCCGCCGCCTCCCGTCTGGCCTCCGCCACCGACGCCGGCCGAACCGGTGAACTTGGCGTCCTCGAGGTCGTCGAGGTACTCGCCGGAGAAGTTCGCGCCGTTGAAGCCGCGGCCGCTCGTCTGGCCCTGTCCGGAGGACCGCGCGCCGACGATCTGGGTGGTCGGCGGCTTGTCCGTCGTGAACCCTGTGCCCGAGGCGTCGATGTTGGCGTTGAGCTGGAGGCTCTGCCCCGCCAGGGAGGCGACGCCGCCGGTGATTCCGTCCCAGGCCTTCGCCTTCACGTCGCCACTCACCGTCGTGGTGCCGCCGTCGGTGTACGTGCGAACGAGCTGAACCTTCTCCGAAGCGGGGCTGTACGATCGGGCGATGGCGGCCAGGGTGATCGTGCTGCCCGAGATCGCGGTGATCGTGGTGGCGTCGAAATTGCCGAAGTTGGAGCCGGGCACCTCGGGCGACACACCGGTCATCTGGATGAGCAGCACCCTGTCGCCGACGGCGAACGGAGTGCCGGCTCCCGTGACTCCCCCGGTGACCGTGACGGCGTTGCCCGACACCGCGGACACGGCCTGATACGAATTCACCACGCCGGAGACCGAGGTGGCGGCTTCGGCGGCGGGCACCGGAGCGAGCATCTGCTCCGTCACGGTGCCGCCGCCCAGCACGATGCCGCACGCGAGCGCCATGCCCAGCGACCGGCGCAACCAGCCGACCGGAAGGAGATTCGCGCGGGGTCGCCGCGCGGCAGCCGGAGCGGACGCCCGGCCGGAGCGGCCAACGTCGTTCACATTCATTTCGGGTTCCTCTGCAGCACGCGATGACACTTCGGCCGGGCGCGTGCGAACTCCCGACCGACACCTGGGTCACGTCGATGACCTCGCGCGAAGGCGGAGGTCTCGACGAGACTAGGAGCGGTGTGGGTACCCCGCAGCCGGGAAGCGAGCGGACGCAACGGCGTCCCGCCAGAGATACGTGTGGTCGTGACCCTCCTACGCGCATCGGCCCACCATGCGTGCCCGCTGCGGTGAACGCTCTACGGAGCCCGATAGTCGACGGGGAACTCGGCGACGTTGTTGGTGTAGTCGGACTCGAGGATGCGATGCTGCGGATTGACCGTGATGCGCACCCAGTACCGGCCAGACGGCAGGCCCGTCACGTCGATCCACTGGTCGGGAAGCCTCGGCCCGTAATAGTCGGACCAGCCGGCGTTGATGCCCTGCTCGTGCTCTCCGCACTCCAGCGGCGGGAGGTTGAGGAACAGCTCGCCATCGTCGCGCTTCGGCGTCTCTCCCGCACCCTCGGCGGGGAGGATGTCCGTCAGGCAGAAGCTCACCTTCTCACCCGAGCGCAACACGGTCTTCCGATCGTCGGCGACCAGCTCGTACGTCTCGAAGTCCCCGAAATGGAAGTGCCGGTGCGTCGGGTGGTACGCGAAGGTCCCGGCCTCGGCCACGTACACGGCCCCGTCGCCGTAGACGCGCTGCTGCACCGCCCGTCCGTCCGCGAGCGGTTTCACCGGTTCGGCCATCAGATGCAGAAGACCGCCGAGGTTCGCGTTGGAGCTCGCGAAGCGGAGCAGCACCCGGCCCGGCTTCTCCGCGGTGTCCACGAACGTCGCCGTCGGCGGCGGGTAGAGCTTCTCGTCGTATCCCGTCGCGTCGAGGAGCGGCCTGAGGTCCGGCAGGCGGACGCCTGGGCATCCCTTGAGCTCGGGACACAGCCGGTACGAGGCGACGGGGAGCTCCACCGTCGACCCGAGTCTCGCGGTGAAGCTCTGCTCGAGCCGGGAGCTGGAGGCGCCCTCCGGCAGCGCAGCCCGCCCCTCCATGACGGGCGTGACGTGAAGCCGGACCTCGGGGTGTCCCGGCGTGATGTTGTCGATCTCGGAGAACCGGAAGACGCCGTTCGCATCGGCTTTCGTCGTCTCCAGCGGTAGCGTCCCGGTCGAATAGACGCTCACCTTCCAGCCGTCGAGCGCAGGCTCGTCGGAGTCGTGCCTGCCGTTGCCGTTGCGATCGGCGAAGGCGAACCCCGCGACGCCTCCCGGGTCCGGCTTGCTCACCACCGGGGTCTCGTAGACCTGAAGGGCTTGGACGACCTGGATCCCGGCGATCGGGCCGGCGATGGATAGAACCACGGCGCCCGCCAAGAGCAGCCGGACCTTCTGACGCCGCATCATGCGTCTCCTTCCCTCGAACACCCGCAGGCGACCGTAGCCAGCCGCGTGCCCCCCTTCGGCGCGGATGGCGATCGGCTACGGGTCGGTCGACCGGGGCCCCGGCGATGCGGGGCCCCGTCGTACGCGTCCTGCACTCAGTCCTGAGCGACCTTTCGTCGCGTCGAACGCCGCGCTCTCCACAACAGGAGCACGTACGCACCCGCTCCGAGGAGGAGCACGACGGCTCCGGCCGAGCCGTACTGCCAGCCCGCGTTGACGCCGGTGAAAGGCAGGACGACCGTGGACGGGTCGGTGATGGTCAGCTGGTTGTTCTTCGCGACGGCCTCCGGATGGAAGCCCGCCTGCGCCACGGTGATGGTCTTGCCCGCGTCGATCGAGAACTGGACCGGCTCCGCCAGGAGCGCGTGCCCGGTCGGCGCCACCATCTCCACCAATGCGTACTGCGTCCCCGCGACCAGCCCTGACAACCGCACCGTCCCGGCCGGGACCGCCGCGTCAGCCGTGAAGGTCAACGTCCAGCCGGGGTGCGCAGACTGCACCTTCTGGTACGCCGCCACGTTCGCCGGGTTGACCCTGTACCAGACACCGGGCACCGGCGCCACGCTGTCCGGCACGGCGACGCGGGCCTGCGCGTCCAACCCGCTGAACGGGAACACCAGGAACGCCGCACCGTTCAACGGCACGTTCGTGGCTCCGTCCGAGCCGACTTTCACGATGTCGACCGGCATCGCGACGTCCTTCACCGTGATCGTCTCGTCGCTCAGCGTCACATTCGGGTCGCTCGAGAGCAGCGCCAGCGTGCCGTCGGCGGCGACGGTGAACCGGACCGGATCCGCCAGAGCGTAATAGCCGGCGGGAGCCTGCGTCTCCTTCAGCTGGTACGTCCCCGCCGGCAGCGAGGAGATGCTGAACACGCCCGCCGCCGTCGAGGTGAACCCGGGGAGGCCGGTGCACACGAGCTGAGCGATCACCTCCTGGCAGAGCTGGAAGGTCGCGCCGCCGATGAGCCGGCCGGTCTCGTCGACCTTGTTCACGATCAACGGCTTGACCTGCAGCGTCACGGTCTGGTTGCTGTCGGTGATCGTCTCGTGATTCGCCACCAGCGTGGAGCCGGACATGATCCGCTCATAGGCCACCAGCGTCTTCCCACCGAAGCCGGAGGGCACCGCGAACTCCACCACCACCGTCCCCGACCCTGTCGAGGAGGCGGTGAACGTCTTCGTCGCCGTGATCGATGTCGCCGTCGTCGTCGCCTTGTCCCACAACGTGCCGTTCGCCGTGTACGGCGCATTCGGCACGAGATTCTTGTAGGTCAGCGTGTCCTGGATGACACCGCCGGCCGCCGTCAGCGTGTGGTCGCCATCCGCCTTGTCCACCGCCACCGTCGTCACCTCCGCGATCGACACCGTCTGCGCCGCATCCGCCAGGTCCTCATGCGACACCACCACCGTGTTCGCCGCATCGAAGATCGACTCGAAGGCCACCAACGACTTCCCGTAGTTGCCGCCGGGCACGGCGAACTCGACATCGACCGTCCCCGATCCCGAGGCGTCGGCCGTGAACGTCGTCGACCCCGTGATCGACGTCGCCTTCGCCGTCGCCTTGTCCCAGAGCGTGCCCTTGGCCGTGTAGGTGGCGCCCGGCGTCAGGTCCGTGTAGGTGAGGGTGTCCTTTACCGTGCCACCCGACTGAGGCAGCAGGTGATCGCCGTCTGCCTTGTCGAGCGCGACCGTCGTCAGTGTCGGCGGGAGCTTGAGCCTGGTGACGCAGGCGAGCCCGTCACCACCGGTACCGCCGACGGGTGTCGACGCCGCGTTCTTCGGGTTGGTGATCGTGTTGCCCGCCTGGCCGCCGGAGATCGCGAAGGTCACGTTCGAGACGGTGGGCGCCGGACAGGTCGGGCTGGTGGTGGCCGTCTCCAGCCAGATCCCACCGCCGCCGCCACCCGACCCCGGAAGGCCGGCGTGGTACTTGTTCGCCGTCGGCTGCCCGCCGATCGCGCCGCTGGCCGACAGCTTGACGGGTGCGCTGAAGGTCCGCGCGCGGATCCGCATCTGTCCACCGGCGCCGCCACCCGACCCCGAGTGCGCGCCGCCGCCGGCGGGCGAGACTCCTGCCGCACCGTTGGACAGCACGTTGCCACCGGAGCTCGTGATCGTCGTGTAGTCGAGATACACCACACCGCCGCCGGCGCCGCCGGCGCTCGAGCCGGCCTCCTGCGACCCGGTGCCGCCGGCACCGCCCATCATGAGATACGGGTTCGCGGGGTTCAGACCGTTCCTGGCGTCGGGTACGGCGGTGCCGACGGGAGCATTGCCGTCGCCTCCGGACGGGAAGGCGAAGCCGTAGCCGTTTCCACCGGTGCCTCCCTTGCCGCCGCCGTACCAGCTGCCGCCGCCACCGCCGCCGGCACCCATCGAACCGCCCTCGTAGTTCGATGCCGCACCGCCGCCGCCGCCGTACGATCCGCCGCCGCCGCCGGGACTTCCCTCATCGTTCGAATCCTTGCTCGAGACGTTCGAGGCGCCGACGACACCGTTGCCGCCGTTTCCCACACCTCCGGAGGCGCCGCCGCCGGAACCGAGACCCTTGTCGAGGCCTTCCCATCCGGTCCATTCGCCGCCGCTGCCGCCGCCGTCCGTGCCGCCGCCGCCGCCCGAGGCCAGGCCGCCGCCACCACCGCCGCCACCGAGGATGCCGCCGCCGCCACCCGCTGCGCCGCCGCCGCCGCCGAACCAGGTCTCGTCTCCGGTGAGTCCCTTCTTGATGGCGTCACCGCCGTTCGCGCCGGCCGCCGCCTTGCCGTTGCCGTCCGTGGCGCCGCCGGCCATGCCGCCTCCCGCCGACGTGCCGGTCGTCCCGCCACCACCGCCGAGCCCTCCGCCGCCGATGCCGAAACGCTTGGCCGTGATCTGGATCCCCGTACCCGCGGAGTTGGCCGACGTGGCGGGCGGCCCCTGTCGACCGTCCTGACCGCGCCCAGTGGTCTGACCCGCACCGGAGGACTTCGTCGGCACGACGGCCTTGGTCGGGGGGTTCGCGCTGGTGAACCCCGAGCCCGACGCGTCGATGTTCTTGGTCAGCGCGAGCGCGTCTCCCGCCATCGCGATGACGCCGCCGGTCGTGCCGTCCCACGCCTTCGCCTTCACATCCCCGGTGACGGTCGTCGTCCCGGTATCGGTGTAGGTGCGCACCAGCTGCACCTTCTCCGTACTGGGGCTGTAGGTCGCTGTGACGGCGGCGAGCGTCATCGTGCTGCCCGAGATCGCCGTGATCGTCGTGTTGTCGTAGTGACCGAAGTTCGAACCGGACACCGCCGGCGAGACACCGGTCATCTGGATCAGCATCACCTGGTCGCCGACCTTGAACGCCGTACCCGCGCCCGTCACCGAGCCGGTCACGGTCACCGCCGTCCCGGAGACGGCGGACACCGCCTGATACGAGTTGACGATGCCGGACACAGCGGTCGCCGCGTTCGCGGTCGGAGCCGGTGCGAACAGCTGCTCGGTGACCGTGCCGCCGCCGAGCACGATGCCGCACGCCAGCGCCATGCCCAGTGACCGGCGCCACCGATCGGAGACGTGCGTCGTGTTCTGTTTCCGCCGCCGGGAGGCGACGGCAGCGGGGGCCGGGCGGGACGGGCGCTTTTCGATCGGGTTCATTGCGGGGCTTCCTCGAGTCGTGCTTGGTTTCGTGGGGCCGGGCAGATACACGCGCCTGCGACTCGGTCGGGCGGTTCTGTCTGCGGGCCTGGATCGAGAGCGTACGTCGGCCCTCCACGGCATCCCCTCGCAGGGCTGAGCCGTTACGCGCCGGCCTTGCGACAAACGCGTCCGCGCCGCATTCGCTCTACGCACCGTCCCCTACCGCCTACGCGAGTGGCCGACGGGCGTACGACGGGGCCCTGGACTCCCTCTGCCCTGGATGCGGTCGCGTACTCCCTCGGCTGCACCGACGTAGGTCCGGTGGACAGCCCGCGACCAGTCGGCGATATTTCTTATTCTCTGACGGGCGCCACGGCACTTCCCGTGGATGCATCCCGACAGAGAAAGCAGAAGGAACTCCCGTGCATTCACGCATCACCAAGCGGGCCGTGCAGCTCGTCGCCGCTACGGCGGCCAGTGCGCTGCTCGCGCTCGCCGGCGCATCGATGGCGTCGGCAGCCGTCACCCCGTCGACGATCGACGCCACCAAGAAGGGCTCGATCACGATCCACAAGTACGAGATGCCCGCCGCGGGCCCCGGTGTGGAGGCCGACGGCGCCGACCACGGCGACCTCGCGGGTCTGACCCCGATGCAGGGCGTCGAGTTCACCATCACGAAGGTGAACAACGTCGATCTCACGACGAACGCCGGCTGGAAGACCGCGACCACCCTCACCCCCGCACAGGCGCAGAGCCAGCTGTCGGCCACGAAGTCGGTGGTCACGACCGCCAGCACGGGCATCGCCAAGGCGAGCAACCTCGACCTCGGCCTCTACTACGTCACGGAGACCAAGTACCCCGCCGGCGTCACCCCGGCCGCGCCGTTCCTGATCACCGTCCCGATGACCGACCCGGCCAACCTCGACAAGTGGATGTACGACGTCCACGTCTACCCCAAGAACTCGAAGGTCGGCGGCTCCAAGACCGTCAAGGACGCCACCGAGATCGCCATGGGCGGCCCCGTGGTCTGGACCATCCTCGGCGACATCCCCGCCGGCCCCGCCACCGACGGCTACCGCATCGTCGACCCGCTGGACACGCGGCTGACCTATAAGACCGCCACGGTCACGCTCACCTCCGGCCCCGCCCTGAGCTCCGGCACCGACTACACCACGAGCTTCGACGCCGCGTCCAACACCGTGACCGTCGAGTTCACCGCGACCGGCCGCGACAAGCTCGCCGCGGCGAAGACCGCGGACGCCTCCGCGCAGGTGAAGGTCGTCCTCGACACCATCGTCAACGCCGTCAGCAACGGCATCGGCATCGACGGCGACATCATCAACGTCGCCTGGGTCTACCCCAACCAGGCCAGCTTCGCGATCAAGCCCGGCAAGCCCGGCGAGACCACCCCCGGCACCCCGACCGACCCCAACATCCCCACGACCCCGGTACCCGTCGGCCCGGTCGAGACCAAGCTCGCCGCGATCAAGATCCACAAGCGCGCCGCCGAGAACCAGGCGCTCTCCCTCGCCGGCGCCCAGTTCAAGCTCTACCCGACCGCGGCCGACGCCGCTGCGGGCACCAACGCGATCACCATCGACGGCACCAGCACGTGGACCACCGGCGCCGACGGCACCGTCACCATCACCGGTCTGCGGCAGTCCGACTTCGCCGACAACCAGCAGCTCACCTCCACCACCGACCCGAAGTACCAGTACTTCTGGCTGGTCGAGACCAAGGCCCCCACCGGCCGTGAGCTGCTCGCCGAGCCGATCAAGACCACCGCGATGGGCCTCGGCGCCAACGCCACCACCCTCGAGATCGACAACGCCAAGCACAACGACGGCTTCACCCTCCCCTTCACCGGCTCCCCCCTCAGCGCCACCCTGTTCTACGGCGCGGGCGCACTCGTCGTGATCGCCGGTGTCGTCTACATGACGGTCCGCCGACGCCGTCAGCCTGCCCAGCAGAGCTGATCCCCGCCGCAGGCCGGGGGAAGGAGAACACCTCCCTTCCCCCGGCCTGCCGTCGTCCCCGTACCCGACCAGAAGAGGAGAACCGATGGCCGGCACCCGCCACCCCCTCAGGCGCAGGCTCCTGTCCGTCACGGCCGTCGCCTTCGGCGTCGGCCTCATGCTGTACCCGCCCGCCTCGACGTGGTTCTCGGACGAGGCGCACGCCTCACAGCTCAGAAGCTTTGCGACGAACTCGGCGGCCCTGAGCCCCACGCGCGTCGACGACCTGCTGGAACGGGCCCAGCGCTACAACGCGAACCTTCCCGAGGGCGTGCTCCGCGACCCGTACGAGCTCGCGGACGAGACCGCTGCGGCCCCCGCGACCGCGGCCGAGGCCGACTACGAAACCCAGCTCCGTGTGCCCGGGGTGGAGGTGATGTCCCGCGTGACCATCCCCTCCATCGACCTCAGCCTCCCCGTCATGCACGGGACGAGCCCGCACACCCTCGACCTGGGAGCCGGACACCTCTACGGGTCGTCGCTGCCCATCGGCGGGCCTGGCACCCATGCCGTCATCACCGCGCACTCGGGGCTCGTCGGAGCCACGATGTTCACCGACCTCGGCAAGGTGAAGGTCGGCGACGTCTTCAGCGTCACCACCGTGAACAAACCGCTCTTCTACCGGGTGGACCACATCGCCGTGGTCGAGCCGGACGACATCAGCGCGCTCCAGATCGTCCCGGGGAAGGACTACGTGACGCTCGTGACGTGCACACCGCTCCACGTGAACTCCCACCGCCTGCTGGTCCGCGGTGAGCGCATCGCCGCCCCGGACGCGCTCGCCCAGGAGTCGGCGACGGTCGCCCCTGCCGCTCCCTTCCCCTGGTGGGCGGTCATCGCGGCCGGGGCCACGCTGCTCGGCGCCGCCTACGTGCTGCACCCGCTCATCAGGCGGAGCGAGGGGCGGCGCGGTCCGTACCGAAGGGCCCCCGTCACCGGCGACGCGTGAGCGGAGCAGCTCGCACGGCTCGCATCGCGAACGTCACGGAACCGGATGCTCCGTCGCTGCGGGCGCGGACCGTCCGGCGATCCGGGCAAGATCATCACGATCGACCGCCCCGGTCTTCTGCCGGATGTTCCGCAGGTGGGAGTCGACCGTGCGCACGCTGACGCCCAGCCGGCCGGCGATCTCCACGTTGGAGCGGCCGGCGGCGATCTCGCGGATGATGTCGGCCTCCCGCTCGCTCAGCCCGAGATCGTCGATGGCGCCGCCCGCCGTGTGGACGCTCTCATCGAGCAGGAGACGGAGCTCGCCCTGCGCCCGCTCGGCCCCGGCGTCGTCCCCGCGCGCCCGGTAGAGGCGGGCCGCCTGGCCGAGCAGCTTCATCGCCTGATCGCGCGCGCCCAGCGCGCCGAGGTCGCGTCCGGCCTCCACGAGGCCGTCCGCGTCGCCGGCGGCCTGTGCCGTCAGGCCCGTGATCCACGCGCGGTAGAGGTCGCCGGACGCCGCACCCCCGGCCGTGGACAGGCTCGCGGCCGCCTCCACATCGAAATGCGCCAGCACCGCGAGCAGCTCCAGCGTCTCCGCCGCCAGCAGATATCCGCGGTCGCGGACCGCGTCGGCGAGATCGCGATACGCGGCCGCCGCCTCCTCGCCCGCCCCCTCCGCCGAACGTCTCGCGGCCTCCACCATGGAGGTCGATCCGAACGGGAGGGCGTCGCTGCGACCGGGCAGGTCGGCCGCCCGACCGGCCAGCGAGCGGGCGGCCGGACCCCTGCCGGTGCGGATCGCGACGAAAGCCAGCACCACGAACACCGCGCGATCGGGAGCGAACAGCAGCTGACCCGCGGTGGCGCCCGTGCTCAGGACGAGCTGCGCCGTGCTGAACGCCTCGTCGAACTGCCCCAATGCCGCACGCGCGAGAACCGCCACGTACGCATGTCCGACCAGTCCATCCCGATCGGCCTCGGCCAGGCAGCGCTGCAGGTGCGAACCCGCCCATTCGGCGGCCTGCTCGAGCCGGCCGGCCGCGTACAGCGCGAGACCGTACGCGTACTCGTGCTGCGCGGCGAGGATGGTGCCTCGAACGGGCGCGGGCATGGCGTCGAGGTGTGCGAGCGCCTCGCGGCCGCGACCGGAGACGATGGAGGCGAACGCGAGCACCAGACGCGCGACGGCGGCGTTCGGATCCTCCCCGGCGGCACGGCGCTCGAGGGCGACGACGGCGTCGGCAGCGACGGCGGACGTCTCCATGCGCAGGCAGATCGTGAGAGCCTCCACCGCAGGAGAGAACACCGCGTCCGGCGAGACGCCCTCCCGGAGCGTGTCGATCGCCGCTTCCGGCCCCTCGCCGGTGGTCAGCCGCCAGCGCGAGGCCAGGAAGCGGAACGCGAGCGCATCCTCCTCGGCGGCGCCGTCGAGGAGCGTGCCGCTCAGGATCTCTTCGACCAGTTGGTGGTCGACCGGCCCCGTGAGCTGCAGCGAGAGGACGCGGACGGCGGCGGAGACCGACCGCGTCTGCCGCCACTCCGACGCCGCTGCGCTGGACGCGCCGGCGAAGGCGTCGCGGAACATGTGGGCGAGCTGAGGCAGCTCGGTCGTGCCCGCCACGGGCTCGGGCAGCGCGCGTGACGGCACCGGAGCGTTGCGGGAGTCGCGCTGCGCCGCCGACAGCGCCTCGATCGC
The DNA here is from genome assembly GCF_030433685.1 of Leifsonia williamsii. NCBI lineage: Bacteria > Bacillati > Actinomycetota > Actinomycetes > Micrococcales > Microbacteriaceae > Leifsonia > Leifsonia williamsii. The sequence continues at coordinate 2,057,644 of NZ_JAROCF010000001.1, read as the reverse complement.
CGTCAGGAGGCGGCTGCGGCGCGCGGAGTGCGGTCGATGCAGGAAATAGTCCGTGAGCCCGGGCGGCTCCACGGCAGCCATCGCCCGGGAGCGGACCATGAACACCCGGAGCAGCGACGCCCGCTCCAATCGCTCCGCCCGCTCCTCCCCGACGAGACGGAGGGCGGTGTCGAGCTCGATCACGCCGGCGAGCGCGAGCATCTCCACGGCCTCCGCGAGCGGTTCGTCGGCGTCGGCGAGCAGAGCGTCGTAGACGGGCGCGAGCGCGTCCGACCAGAGGTCGGGGAGGTCGGTCCACGTCTCCTCTCGGCGACGGATGCGACCCTCGGCGACCGCCGCACCGGCGAGAGCCGTCACGAGGCCGATCCGGCCGCCCGACTTCGTATGCAGGCGCGAGGCGAGCGTCGGGGCGACGTCGCCGTCGAGCAGGTGGACGAGAACGTCCTGGACGTCGTCGAGCGAGAGCGGCTCGAGCGCCACCCGCACCGGAGGCGCGAGCTGCCCGAGCGCCCGCGGGTCGTGAACGCTCGTTCCTCGGCCGACCGCGGCGACGATGGGGAATCCGGCGGTGCGATGAGCGAGGGCGACCGCCTCCCACGACGGCTGGTCGAGCCGGTCGGCGTCGTCCACGAGGACCGCCGCCGGCCGCCGTTCCGCGAGGATGCCCGCGATCCTGGCCGGGGCGGGCGCACCGGGGCGCGTCAGCTCCGCGGCATCCGAGAGAGCAAGACGGAGCGCCGCCAGTGGCAGCTGGTCACCGGCACCCCGCACGACGACGACGGTGTAGCCCGCCCGCCGATACTCCTGTTCGACCAGGCGCAAGACGTGGGATCTGCCGGAGAGGCGGGGGCCGACGAGCTCGACGTTCCTGCCCGACGTGGCGCTCTGGAAGACGCGCCGTGCCTCCGCTCCCCCGACGGACATGGACGTGACCTCGCTTCGCACCGGAACCCGAATGAGAAATATCTTCTCGTGCGGGCGTCGCGGTGCGCAACGGGTCGATTCAGCGGCGGTCGGCCGCCTCGTCGCCGTCGAGGTCGTCGTCCCCGTCGAGCTCGTCGTCCTCCTCCGCGTCGTAGTCGCGTGGCTTGATGTACGGGTCCTCCTCGCCGGCGTACTGCGCGGAGGCGGCCAGGTCGGCCACCTCGGTGTCGCGCTGGTGCGCCTGGCGCAGCAGGTCCTCGATGTGGGCGGCGTTCTCGGGGATCGCGTCGAGCTGGAACTCGAGGGTCGGCGTGAGCCGGGCCGTGATGTTCTTGCCCACCTCGGTGCGCAGCATCCCGGTCGCCGCCTTGAGCGCCGCAGCAGTGCCCTGGCGCTCCTCCTCGCTGCCGTACACGGTGTAGAAGACCGTGGCGTGCTGGAGGTCGCCGGTCACCTGCACGTCGGTGATCGTGACGAAGCCGAGGCGCGGGTCGCGCAGGCCGCGGTCGAGCCGCTTGGCGATGATGACCTTGATTCTGTCCGCGAGCTTCCTCGCGCGTGCCGGATCGGCCATGGTGTGCCTCCTACCTTCCGTGGGCCCGAGGGCCGTAAGCCCGAAGGCCCGGCGGACGAACCGCCGGGCCTTCGGAGCGCTCTGGATCAGACGCGCGGCTTCTCGCGAAGCTCCGTCGTCTCGATCTCGTCGCCGATCTGGATGTCGTTGTACTTGCCGAGTCCGATACCGGCCTCGAAGTCCGTACGGACCTCCGTGACGTCGTCCTTGAACCGGCGCAGCGACTCGATGGCGAGGTTGTCCCCCACCACGGCGCCGTCGCGGATGACGCGCGCCTTGGCGTTGCGCGTGATCGTGCCGGACCGGACGATGACACCGGCGATGTTGCCGAACTTGGAGGAGCGGAACACCTCGCGGATCTCGGCCACACCGGACTGGACCTCTTCGAACTCGGGCTTGAGCATGCCCTTGAGCGAGTTCTCGATGTCCTCGATGGCGTTGTAGATGACCGAGTAGAAGCGGACGTCCACACCCTCGCGGGCCGCACGCTCGCGCGCCTTCACGTCCGGGCGGACGTTGAAGCCGATCACGATCGCGTTGTCGATGGTCGCCAGGTCGATGTCCGACTCGGTGATCGCGCCGACACCGCGGTGCAGGATGCGGAGGCTGACCGACTCGTCGACCTCGATCTTCATGAGCGACTCCTCCAGCGCCTCCACGGCACCGGACACGTCGCCCTTGATGATGAGGTTGAGCGCCTCGACCTTGCCCTCCTCCAGGGCCCGGGTGAAGTCCTCGAGCGAGATGCGCTTGCGGGCCTTCGCCAGCTGCGCGTTGCGCTCGGCGGCCTCGCGCTTCTCGGCGATCTGACGGGCCGTGCGGTCCTCCTCGGTGACGAGGAAGGTGTCGCCGGCGCGCGGGACGCTCGAGAGGCCCTGCACCTGGACCGGGCGGGACGGCGCGGCCTCGAGGACCGGGTCGCCGTTCTCGTCGGCCATCGCACGGACGCGGCCGTAGGCGGTGCCCGCCACGATCGCGTCGCCGACGCGCAGGGTTCCGGACTGGATGAGCACGGTCGCGACGGCGCCGCGGCCCTTGTCGAGCTTCGCCTCGATGGCGACACCGCGCGCGTCCTTGTTCGGGTTGGCGCGCAGGTCGAGCCCGGCGTCGGCCGTCAGCAGCACCGCGTCCAGGAGGTCCTGGATGCCGATGTCGTTGCGGGCGGACACGTCGACGAACATGACGTCGCCGCCGTACTCCTCGGCCACGAGACCGAACTCGGTCAGCTGCTGACGCACCTTGGCGGGGTTCGCCTCCGGCTTGTCGATCTTGTTGACCGCGACCACGATCGGCACGTTGGCCGCCTGGGCGTGGTTCAGCGCCTCGATCGTCTGCGGCATGATGCCGTCGTCGGCCGCGACCACGAGGATCGCGATGTCGGTCACCTGGGCACCACGGGCACGCATGGCGGTGAACGCCTCGTGACCAGGGGTATCGATGAAGGTGATGGCGCGCTCGATGCCCTCGTGCTCGGTCCACACCTGGTACGCACCGATGTGCTGGGTGATGCCGCCGGCCTCGCCCGCCACGACGTTCGCGTTGCGGATGGCGTCGAGGAGGCGCGTCTTTCCGTGGTCGACGTGACCCATCACGGTGACCACCGGCGGACGGATCTCGAGGTCCTCGTCGGACTCGCCCTCCAGCTCGGCGTCGAGGTCGATGTCGAAGCCCTCCAGGAGCTCCTTGTCCTCGTCCTCGGGCGAGACGACCTGGATCTTGTAACCCAGCTCCTCGCCGAGCACCTCGAAGGTGGCCTCGTCGAGCGACTCGGTCGCGGTCGCCATCTCACCCAGGTGGAAGAGGACGGTGACCAGCGACGCGGGGTTCGCGTCGATCTTGTCGGCGAAGTCCGAGATGGAGGCGCCTCGGCGCAGCCGGACGACGGTGCTGCCGTTGCCGCGGGGGACGCTCACGCCGCCCAGCGACGGGGCCTCCCGCATCTCGAATTCCTGACGCTTCGCGCGCTTCGACTTGCGGGCCTTGCTCTTGCCGCCGCCGCGACCGAACGCGCCGGCCGTGCCGCCGCCCGGTCCGCGACCGCGACCGCCGCCGCCACCGGGACGGGGGCCGCTGAAGCCGCCGCCCGGACGCTGGAAGCCGCCGCCGGTACCGGCACCGGCACCGGCACCGGGGCGCTGCTGGAAGCCGGGACGACCGCCGCCGCCACCCTGGCGCTGGCCGCCGGGACGACCCTGGCCGCCCTGACCGGGCGCGCCGATGCGCGGCGAGCCGGGGCGAGGCGGCGCCGGACGCGGGATGTTGCCCGGCGACGGCCGCTGGCCCATGCCCTGCGAGCTCGCGAACGGGTTGTTGCCCGGTCGCGGGTTGCTCGGGCGCTGGCCCATGCCCTGGTTCGACGAATAGGGGTTGTTGCCGGGGCGCGGGGCACCCGGACGCGGGATCGACCCGCCGCCGGGGCGCGGGCCGGACGGCTTGACCGCGTCGGACGCGGCCTCCGGCTTGGCCTGCGGGGTCGCCTCAGCAGCGGCGGCCTTCTCGGCGGCAGCCTTCTCGGCGGCAGCCTTCTCGGCGGCAGCCTGACGCTCGGCGACCGACATCGGCGCCTGCGGCTTGGGGGCGCCGGAGCGCGCCTCCTGCGGCTCGGACGACTGCGCCGGGCGCGGGGCCTGCGGACGCGGGGCGCCCGCCGACGGCGCGGTGGCCTTCGGCGCCTGCTGCGCCTTGTCGGTGGTGTGTCCTTCGGCCTCGAGGGCGGCACGCAGCTTGCGGGCCACCGGAGGCTCGATGCTCGAGGACGGGCCCTTGACGAACTCGCCCATCTCCTTGAGCTTCGCGAGCGCGACCTTGCTGTCGACGCCGAGCTCGCTCGCGACCTCGTGTACGCGTGGTTTTGCAGCCACAAATTCTCCTGTCTGGGCCTACCCAGACAGGGCAGGCGTTAGTTGCGGACGGTTCTCATTTCGAGCCGCTCATCGGTTCTCACTCATGTGAAGTCACTGCTTCTTCAGCCTGTTCTCTCGTGAGGTGCGACCGGATGGCCGCGGTGTCGAGGGTCCCCTCCACCCGGAGGGCGCGCCCGAAGGCCCGCCTGTTCTGGGCTTTGTCGAGACACTCGAAAGTCGGATGCAGCCACGCGCCCCGCCCCGGCAGCGTGGCGGACGGGTCCACCACGATCTGCGATTCCTGGGCGACGACCCTCAGAAGTGAGGACCGCTGAGCGCGAGAACGGCATCCGACGCACGTTCTGACAGCTTCCATCTTACCCCTCCGGCGCATGGGCGCCGAAACGGCGGGAGGCCACGGTTTGAACAACGCGACGGCTCCCCGCGGCATTCCGGCTAGTCGCGGTCGAGGATCGAGTCCGGCTGGATGTCGATCTTCGCGCCCGTGAGCTTCGCGGCGAGGCGGGCGTTCTGGCCCTCCTTGCCGATCGCGAGCGACAGCTGGTAGTCGGGCACGAGAGCGCGCACGGCCTTCAGCGACTCGTCGATCACGAAGGCGCTGGTGACCTTCGCCGGCGACAGCGCGCTCGAGACGAACGTCGCGAGATCGGGCGAGTAGTCGACGATGTCGATCTTCTCGTTGTTGAGCTCCGCCGTGACCGCCCTGACCCGCTGACCGAGCTCGCCGATGCAGGCGCCCTTGGCGTTGACGCCGGGCTCGGTGGCGCGGACCGCCATCTTGGTGCGGTGGCCCGCCTCCCGAGCCAGGGAGACGATCTCGACGACGCCGCTGGCGATCTCGGGGACCTCGAGCGCGAACAGCTTGCGGACCAGCGCGGGGTGCGTGCGCGACACCGTGATCGACGGACCCTTCGGCCCCTTCGACACGCTCGTGACGTACACCCGGATGCGCGAGCCGTGCGCGTAGTCCTCGCCGGGCACCTGCTCCTCGGGCGGGAGGATCGCCTCCACGCTGCCGAGGTCGATGTGCACCATGCGCGGGTTCGGACCCTGCTGGATCACGCCCGCGACGATGTCGCCCTCGCGGCCGCGGAACTCGCCGAGCACCGCGTCGTCGGCGATGTCGCGCAGGCGCTGGTTGATGACCTGCTTGGCCGCGAACGCAGCGATGCGGCCGAAGTCGCTGGGGCTGTCCTCGGCCTCGCCGATGACGTTGCCCTCCTCGTCGCGCTCCGGCACGTAGACGGTGACATGCCCGGTCTTGCGGTCGAGGTGCACCCGGGCGGCCGGAGGCTCGCCGTGGCCGTGACGGTGGTCGGCCTGATTGGTGTGCTTCAGATACGCGGTGAGGATCGCCTGCTCGATGATCTGCACCAGCTCGTCGAACGGGATCTCCTTCTCGCGCTCCATGAGACGCAAGACGCTGAGGTCGATGTCCATGCCGGCCTCCTCTATTCAGATTGCGCCGCCGCACGATGGCGCGACGGACTCGACTCACTACGGTACCCGAGATTCCCGAAGGCGGGAACGTCGCGTACCGTGCGGTGCATGACCTCCCCCTCCAGGGCCGCCTCGCGCGTCGCAGGCAACCCCGCCGTGCGGGTGCTCGCACGGGTCGGCCTCGCCTCGATCGGCGTGCTGCACATCCTCATCGGCGCCATCGCGCTCGCCCTGGCGATCGGCGGCCTGAGCAGCGGCGGCAGCGGCGGAGGCGGAGGCGGCGGCAACGCCGACCAGTCCGGCGCGCTGCAGGCGCTGGTCGCCGTGCCCGGCGGGCTCTTCGCCGTCTGGCTCGTGATCGTCGGGCTCGTCTTCCTCTCCCTCTGGCAGATCCTCGTGGCGATCATGTCGCCGCGGGCGGGGACCCGGGTCACCGAGATCGTGAAGTGCGTGGTCTACGCGGCCCTGGCCGTGATCGCGATCTCCATCGCGATGGGCGGCAAGCAGGACGCGTCGAACTCGGAGAAGTCGATGAGCGCGCGGCTGCTGGAGATGCCGGGCGGGGTCTTCGTGCTCGCGGCCATCGGCATCGGCATCGCGGTGGCCGGTGCGGTGTTCATCCGCAACGGCGTCACCCACCGGTTCGAGAAGGACATGCGCCTCCCGCCGAACCGCCTTGCCACTGCCACCCGCACGCTCGGGAGGGTCGGCTACGTCTCGAAGGGCGTCGCGCTGATCATCGTCGGCGGCCTCGTCGTGGCCGGTGCCGTGACGTACGACCCGGAGAAGGCCGGCGGGCTCGACGGCAGCCTGAAGGCGCTGCTGCAGATCCCGTTCGGGCCGGTGCTGCTCATCCTGATCGCGCTCGGACTGATCGCGTACGGGGTGTTCTGGTGCGTGCGGGCGGTCGCCGCGCGGTTGTGAGCAGCGGCCGGGGGCTCGTTCGCTCTGAGCGAACGGCGCCCTGCTAGGCGGCCGGCTCGAAGATCGCGGAGATGGTCGCCGCCTCCTTGGCGGTCGGCGTCCACGCGGTCGCCGCCTCGGCGTTCGCCACGATCTGCTCCGGCTTGGTCGCACCGGCGATGACGGAGGTCAGCCCGGGTTGGGCCAGCAGCCAGCCGAAGGTCGCGGCGAGCATGCTCACGCCGCGCTCGTCGCAGAACGCCTGATAGCGCTCGATCCGGTCCCACGGCGCGTTGTCGAGCAGGTGCTTGCGGATCATCATGATGCGGCTGTCGCTCGGGCCGCCCTCCCGGCTGAACTTGCCGGTGAACAGCCCGTTGTAGAGCGGGAAGTAGGGCAGGAAGCCCAGGCCGTACCGGTTCACCGCCGGCAGCACCTCCCGCTCAGCGTCGCGCGCGAGGAGGCTGTACTCGTTCTGCGCCGAGACGAACTTCGGGTGGCCGCCCAGCCGCGCCGTGAACTCCGCCTCGGCGATCTGCCAGCCTGACAGGTTCGAGTGGCCGATGTAGCGGATCTTGCCCTCGGCGATGAGGTCGTCGAGCGTCTCCAGCGTCTCCTCGATCGGGGTCACCGGGTCGGGGACGTGCAGCTGGTAGAGGTCGATCCAGTCGGTGCGCAGGCGCCGCAGCGACGCCTCCACCGCGAGCCGGATGTAGCGGCGGGAGCCGCGGACGCCCCAGTCCGGGCCGTTCGCGCCCTGCATGTCCTGGCCGAACTTGGTGGCGAGGACGATCTTGTCGCGCTTGCCGGCGAGCGAGCGGCCCATGAGCGTCTCGGAGAGGCCGCGCTCCTTGCCGTAGATGTCGGCGGTGTCGAACAGCGTGACGCCGGCGTCGATCGCAGCGCCGATGACGGCGTCGGTGCCCTCCTGGGTCTCGGTCGCCGTGTCCTTGCGGCCGAAGTTGTTGCAGCCGAGGCCGATCGTGGAGACGATGAGGCCGGATTCGCCCAGGGTGCGGTACTCGATGTTCGCCATGGCTTCGAGTCTAGGCGGCCGCGATTTTCTCCACAGGCCGGGGGCTCGTGACCGTTGTCCCCGATGTCCGATTCCCGCGAGACGGCGTCGGCGGCTCCGCCTAGAGTCGACCCATGAGCAGTTCCACCGAATACCTCCTCCGGCTGCCGAGTCCGATCGGCCGCATCGAGCTGACCAGCGACGGCGAGGCCGTCACCTCCCTCGCGATCGAGCGCCAGAGCCGCCTCCCACTCGACGAGCACCCCGAGCGCAGCAACGCCGTGCTCGACACCGCCGCGAGCCAGCTCGGCGAGTACTTCGCCGGCGAGCGGCGCCGCTTCGACGTGCCGGTCCGGCTCGAGGGCACGCCCTTCCGGCGGGCGGTGTGGGAGGAGCTCGCCCGGCTCGACTTCGGCACGATCACCTCGTACGGCGAGCTGGGGGCCATGCTCGGCTACCCGCGCTACGGGCGGGCGATCGGCGGAGCGGTCGGCGCGAATCCCGTTCCGATCATCGTCGGCTGCCACCGCGTGCTCTCGACCAGTGGTCGCGTGACCGGGTACAGCGGCGGCGAGGGCATCCCGACCAAGCTGTGGCTCCTCGAGCACGAGGGGATCACGCTGGCCGCATGAGCACCACGGACGAGACGACCTCCTCCCCCGCCGGCGCACCCGATGGGATTGCTGCGGCACCCGCGGTGGATGCACCCGTGGACGCCCCCGCGGCGGCACCTGTGTCCGCGCGACAGCCGGTGATCGTCGGCGATGACGGAGTGGCTCGCTGCGCCTGGTCGGCGAACGACGCGGAGTACCGGCGCTATCACGACGAGGAGTGGGGCACGCCGCAGCACGATCCGCGCGCGCTCTACGAGAAGCTGTGCCTGGAGGGGTTCCAGGCCGGGCTGTCGTGGATCACGATCCTGCGGCGGCGGCCCGCGTTCCGGGAGGTGTTCCACGGGTTCGAGCCCGAGCGCGTCGCCGCCATGGGCGATGCCGAGGTGGAGGCGCTGCTCGTGGACGCGCGCATCATCCGGCACCGGGGCAAGATCGAGGCGACGATCAACAACGCGAAGGCGGTCCTCGCCCTCGACGTCCCCCTGGAGGAGCTCATGTGGAGCTTCGCTCCGGAGCCGTCGCCACGTCGGCCTCGCGAATGGGCCGACATCCCGGCCGTGACACCCGAGTCGACGGCGATGAGCAAGGAGCTGCGGCGCCGCGGGTTCCGCTTCGTGGGGCCCACCACGATGTATGCGTTGATGCAGGCGACCGGGATGGTCGACGACCACCTGGAGGGATGCTTCCGCGCCTGACCCGCGCGCATCCTTGTTGAAGTCCTAAAACTGAGTTATGCTCACCACAAGCGAGAAAGGATCGTGAGATCCGAGCAGGCGGCGCCGCGGGGGTGCCGTCTACTCGCCCAGTCGGGCCGGCGGCGTGCGTCACGGACGTGTTCCACGTTCAGCCGGGGCCGGGTGGGGACGGTGTGAATCCGCGTGCGGTCGGGCACGAGCGGACGCCGCTCCACCAGCGAGAACGGCCCCGGACAACGCTACTGCCGGCCCGACCGCATTCCCGGCCCGACCGCAGGGCCGGCGCGATCACGCCGCAGGCGCGGCCGCACCGGAGCACTCGCCTCAGGAGGCGCGCAGCACAGCCATGAGCCTGCCCGGCGCGCCGGCCACCTCCGGCACGACCAGGTTGAGATCGCGGGTCCCGTCGTCCGCCGGGGTGAGCTCGTACCCCTCGTCGGCGGCCCACGCGAGCAGCTCGTCGGTGGTGGCCGGCACCACCCCCGCCTCGATCAGGGCGCGCGTGAAGAGCCCCTTCGCCTGCTTGTTGAAGTGGTTGAGCGCGCGCACGTGCCCGCCCGAGTCGCGGGCCAGGACGCGCACGTAATGGGCGCCGTCGCGGTCAGGGAGCGGAGCGAGGGCGGCGTAGCCCTCCGAGCGCAGGTCGAGGATCAGCCCGGGACGCTGCACGAGCGCGGCGGCTCCCGCTGCGGCCCACCGCTTCTTGAGGGAGGGCACGCCCCGCTCCGTCGAGAGACGCGAGTCGAACGAGAGCCGGTAGGCGGGGATCGGGTCGGCCGCTCCGACGATGCCCAGCAGCGCCGACTGCACCGCGACGTGCTCGGCCGCGTACGCCCAGTGCGCCTCGGTGAGAGAGTCGGCGTCGAGCGCGTCGTACAGGACGCCCGTGTAGCGGAGCAGCGCCGGATGCGTCGGCGAGGAGGGGATGGCGCGGTTGCGCTCCACCTCTCCGGCCTGCTTCGGGCCGAGCTTCAGGGCGCGGAGGGTGGCGTCGTGATCCTCGGAGAGCGCGAGCACCGCCTCCACCACCTCGCGGCGGATCGGCGCGAGCGACGGGAAACGGAGGGCACCGAGGTCGAGGGGCGCACCCGCTCCCCCGTCCCTCTTCGTCTCGGAGGGCGGGAGGAGGATCAGCACTACCGCTCCAGGAAGGCCAGCGCCGCCTCGACGTTCTCGCCGAGCGGGCGACACGTGTCGAGGCTGATGCGCGGGAGCGACGCGGCCGCGCCGCGCCACTCGTCGTAGTCGGCGATGCTCTGCTCGACGGCGTACCCGGTGACGAGACCCGTCCGCTTCGACAGGCGCTCCTCGTGGACGGCGTCGTCGGTGCAGACCGTCTCGATGATGTGGAGCTTCACCTGGCACCGCTGGGCCAGGTCGCGCCACTGCAGGCGCGCCGGCTCGACGGCGTTGACCGCGTCGACGACCACCGAGTGGCCGGACTGGAGCACCTGCTCGGCCATCTTCTCCGCGACGAGGTACGCGGCGAGGCCGGTCGGCTGGTCGGCGTCGATCCCGGCGGCCAGGATGGCCGCCTCGATGGGATCCACCGAGATGGCGGTCGCACCGAGCCGGCCGGCGAGGATCTCGGCCATGGTGGACTTGCCCGAACCGGGCAGCCCCGCCATCGCGACCAGGACGGGGACGCGGACGTCTCCGAACTGCCGCTCCAGCGGGGCTGCCTTGTCGGTCATGTCAGACGAGCTCCGCCTGACGGGCCACGATCGTGACCGTGTTGTTCTCGACGGAGAGGAAGCCGTCGTCGGCCTGCGCCGCGATGGACTCCCCGCCGTTCAGGGTGACGCGCACCTCGCCCTCGGCGAGGATGGCGAGCAGCGGCTCGTGGCCGGGCAGGATACCGATCTGCCCCTCCACGGTCCGCGCCACGACCATGCTCGCCTCGCCCGACCACACCTCGTGGTCGGCGGCGACGACGCTCACGTTGAGGACAGCCATGTCAGCTGTTCTCCTTCTGGATCTGCGCCCACTTCTCCTCGACGTCGGTGATCGCACCGACGTTGAAGAAGGCCTGCTCGGCCACGTGGTCGAACTCGCCCTTGGCGATGGCGTCGAACGACTCGATGGTGTCCTTCAGCGGGACGGTCGAGCCCTCGACACCGGTGAACTTCTTCGCCATGTAGGTGTTCTGCGAGAGGAACTGCTGGATGCGGCGGGCGCGCGACACGGTGATCTTGTCCTCTTCGGACAGCTCGTCGACACCGAGGATCGCGATGATCTCCTGCAGCTCCTTGTTCTTCTGGAGGATCTGCTTGACCGTGGTGGCCACGCGGTAGTGGTCCTCGCCCAGGTAACGCGGGTCGAGGATGCGAGAGGTCGAGGTCAGCGGGTCGACGGCCGGGTACAGACCCTTCGACGCGATCTCGCGGGAGAGCTCGGTCGTGGCGTCGAGGTGCGCGAACGTGGTCGCCGGCGCCGGGTCGGTGTAGTCGTCGGCCGGCACGTAGATCGCCTGCAGCGAGGTGATCGAGTGACCGCGGGTCGAGGTGATGCGCTCCTGGAGGAGGCCCATCTCGTCGGCGAGGTTCGGCTGGTAGCCCACCGCGGACGGCATGCGGCCGAGCAGGGTCGACACCTCGGAACCGGCCTGGGTGAAGCGGAAGATGTTGTCGATGAAGAGCAGCACGTCCTGCTTCTGCACGTCGCGGAAGTACTCCGCCATCGTCAGAGCCGAGAGCGCGACGCGGAGACGGGTCCCCGGCGGCTCGTCCATCTGGCCGAAGACGAGCGCGGTCTTGTCGAAGACGCCCGCCTCCTCCATCTCGTGGATGAGGTCGTTGCCCTCACGGGTGCGCTCGCCGACACCGGCGAACACCGAGACACCGCCGTGGTCCTGTGCGACGCGCTGGATCATCTCCTGGATGAGGACGGTCTTGCCGACGCCCGCACCGCCGAAGAGGCCGATCTTGCCACCCTGCACGTACGGGGTGAGGAGGTCGATGACCTTGATGCCGGTCTCGAACAGCTGGGTCTTGGACTCGAGCTGGTCGAACGACGGCGGCTGGCGGTGGATCGGCCAGCGCTCGGTGATCTCGATGGTCTCGCCCGGCTCCGCGTTGAGGACGTCGCCGGTGACGTTGAACACCTTGCCCTTGGTCACGTCGCCGACCGGGACGCTGATCGGGGCGCCGGTGTCGCGCACCTCGCCGCCGCGGACCAGGCCGTCGGTCGGCTTCAGGGCGATGGCGCGGACGAGGTCGTCGCCGAGGTGCTGCGCGACCTCGAGCGTGATCTCGGTCGACTGGTCGCCGATGGTGATGGTGGTCTTCAGGGCGTTGTAGATGCCCGGGATCGAGTCGTGCGGGAACTCGATGTCGACGACCGGACCCGTGACGCGGGCGATGCGTCCCACGCCGGCCGGCTGCGCGGTCGAAGCCTGGGCTTCGGCGGTAGCGGTAGTCATGATTCGTTCTCTTCTCGTGTTAGACGTTCGTCCGGGTCACTTGGCGGAGCTCAGCGCGTCCGCGCCGCCCACGATCTCGGAGATCTGCTGCGTGATCTCGGCCTGTCGGGCGTTGTTGGCCAGGCGGGTGTAGTCGGTGATGAGCTTGTCGGCGTTGTCGCTGGCCGCCTTCATCGCCTTCTGCGTCGCGGCGTGCTTGGAGGCGGCCGACTGCAGCATCGCGTTGAAGATGCGGCTCTCGATGTACACCGGGAGCAGGGAGTCCAGCACCGTGCCGACGTCGGGCTCGAACTCGTAGAGCGGCAGGACCTGCGTGCGGTCCGGCTCCTCCACGCCCTCGACGACCTCGAGCGGGAGCAGGCGGACGACCTGCGGCTCCTGGGTCAGCATGCTGACGAAGCGGTTGTAGATGATGTGGATCTCGTCCACGCCGCCGTCGGAGGCGTCGCGCAGGAAGGACTCCAGGATCGCGTCGCTGACCTCCTTGGCCTGCTCGAACTCGGGCGCATCGGTGTTGCCGGTCCACACCCGCTCGAACGCGCGGCGGCGGAAGCTGAAGTAGCCCTGCGCCTTGCGTCCGACGAGGAAGTAGACGACGTCCTTGCCCTGGCTCCGCAGCAGCTCGGCGAGCTTCTCGGACTCCTTGAGCACGTTCGAGTTGAACGCGCCGGCCAGACCGCGGTCCGACGAGAAGATGACGATCGCTGCGCGCTCGATCTTCTCCGGCTCGGTGGTCAGCACGTGCTCGACGTTCGAGTAGGTCGCCACCGCCGACACCGCGCGCGTGATCGCGCGGGCGTACGGCGAGGAGGCGGCCACTCGCGCCTGCGCCTTCTGGATGCGTGAGGCGGAGATCAGCTCCATCGCACGGGTGATCTTCTTGGTCGTCTGGGCAGAGCGGATCTTCTGCCGGTAGACCCGAAGCTGGGCTCCCATGTGTCTCCTAAATACCTAGCCGCGCGCGTCTCAGCGCTTGGCCTTGACGATACGCTCCTGGTCGACGTCCTCTTCGGCGATGGCCTCGAACTCCTCGCGTCCGACCGAGGCGAGCGGCTTGCCCTCACCCGTCTGGAACTCGAGCTTGAACTTGTCCACCTCGGCGCCGAGCTTGGAGACGGTGTCGTCGTCGAGGACGTTCGTCTCGCGCAGCGTGGTGAGGATGTCGGTGTTGCGACGCAGGTGGTCGAGCAGCTCCGACTCGAAGCGCAGGACGTCCTCCACCGCGACCTCGTCGAGCTTGCCGTTGGTGCCGGCCCAGATCGAGACGACCTGCTCCTCCACCGGGTACGGCGAGTACTGCGGCTGCTTGAGCAGCTCGGTGAGGCGGGCGCCACGGGCGAGCTGACGGCGGCTGGCCGCGTCGAGGTCGGAGGCGAACATCGCGAACGCCTCGAGCGAGCGGTACTGGGCGAGCTCGAGCTTGAGCGTGCCGGAGACCTTCTTGATCGACTTGACCTGGGCGTCGCCACCGACGCGCGAGACCGAGATGCCGACGTCGACCGCGGGGCGCTGGTTGGCGTTGAACAGGTCGGACTGCAGGAAGATCTGGCCGTCGGTGATCGAGATCACGTTGGTCGGGATGTACGCGGAGACGTCGTTCGCCTTGGTCTCGATGATCGGCAGACCGGTCATCGAGCCGGCGCCGAGCTCGTCGGAGAGCTTGGCGCAACGCTCCAGCAGGCGGGAGTGCAGGTAGAAGACGTCACCCGGGTAGGCCTCGCGTCCCGGCGGACGCCGGAGGAGGAGCGACACGGCGCGGTAGGCCTCTGCCTGCTTCGACAGGTCGTCGAAGATGATCAGGACGTGCTTGCCGCCGTACATCCAGTGCTGGCCGATGGCCGAGCCGGTATAAGGGGCGAGGTACTTGAAGCCGGCCGGGTCGGAGGCGGGGGCCGCGACGATGGTGGTGTACTCCATCGCGCCGGCGTCCTCGAGGGCGCCCTTCACCGAGGCGATGGTCGAGCCCTTCTGACCGATCGCGACGTAGATGCAGCGGACCTGCTTGTTGACGTCGCCCGACTCCCAGTTGGCCTTCTGGTTGATGATCGTGTCGATCGCGATGGCCGTCTTGCCGGTCTGGCGGTCGCCGATGATCAGCTGGCGCTGACCGCGGCCGACGGGGATCATGGCGTCGATCGCCTTGATGCCGGTCTGCAGCGGCTCGTGCACCGACTTGCGCTGCATGACGCCGGGTGCCTGGAGCTCGAGCTCGCGGCGGCCCTCGCTGGCGATCTCGCCGAGGCCGTCGATCGGGTTGCCGAGCGGGTCGACCACGCGGCCGAGGTAGCCGTCGCCGACGGGGACCGAGAGGACCTCGCCGGTGCGGGTCACCTCCATGCCCTCGACGATCTCGTCGAACTCGCCGAGGATGACGACGCCGACCTCGTTCTCGTCCAGGTTCTGGGCGAGGCCGAGCGTGCCGTTGGCGAAGCGGATGAGCTCGTTGGCCATCACGCCGGGGAGGCCCTCGACGTGCGCGATGCCGTCGGAGGCGTCGAGGACGTGTCCGACCTCGGTGGTCTCCGCCCTGCTCGGCTCGTACGTGGTGACGAAGTCCTGGAGCGCGCTCCGGATCTCGTCGGGGCTGATCTGAATGTCTGCCATGGTTGTTCCCTCTGTAGAGGCGGTCAGCCCGCCAGCTGAAGTCGTAGTTCGTTGAGGCGCGACGCGACGCTGCCGTCGATCACGTCGTCGCCGATCTGCACCCGCAGACCGCCGATGATGGCCGGGTCGACGACCTCGGAGAGCTTGAGCTCGCCGTAGGTGGCCGACAACGTCGCACGCAGCCGCTCCACCTGGGCCGCCGGAAGGGGCTTGGCCGTGGTGACGGTCGCGAGCGTCTGTCCGTGCTGGGCGGCGACGGCGCGGGTCGCCTCGCGCAGCGCCTCGCGGATGCTGCGCCCGCGGGGCTGCAGCACCAGCTGGCGCACGATGGCGACGGTCTGCGCCGACGCCTTGCCCGCGAGGAGGCGCTCGGCGAGAGCCGCCTTGGCCTGCGGGTCCGCGAGCTTGCTGCGCAGCGCGAGCTCGAGCTGCGCGTCGGAGGTCACGGCGCCTCCGAACGCGAGCAGCTCGGCGACGAGGTCGACGTCGGCCGGCACCGAAGCGGCGATCGAGCGGATGCCGAGCTCTTCGATGGCGGCAGTGAGGTCGTCCTGTCCGGACCAGCGCTCGCCGGCGACGACCGTCAGCAGCTCGACGGCCGGCGCGGACAGCGATCCGAAGATGCGCTGCACGAGGGCCTTCTTGCCGGCGGCGTCCGCCGAGGGGTCGCTGAGGACCGCACGGAGCTGGGCGGAGTCGGCGACGACTCGTCCTGCGGCGAACAGGTCTTCAGCCGTCGCCAGATCGGCCTTGGATCCCAGACCGGCCAGAGCCGACGCGGACCGGGCCAATGCTTCTCTGGTGGCGCTTCCCATTACTTGCTCGACCCTGCCTTCTCGCTCGCCTCGAGGTCGGCCAGGAAGCGGTCGACGATCGCCTGCGACTTCTTGTCGTCGGTGAGCGCCTCGCCGACCACGCCGGAGGCGAGGTCGATCGCGAGCGAGCCCACCTCGCTGCGGAGCGAGACGAGCGCGCTCTGACGCTCGGCCTCGATCTGCGCCTGAGCGGACGCGGTGACGCGCGCGGCCTCGGCCGTCGCGGTCTCCTTGGCCTCGGCGACGATCTTCTGACCGTCGGTGCGGGCCTGCTCGCGGATGCGACCGGCCTCGGCACGCGCGTCGGCGAGCTGGGCGGTGTACTCCTCCAGCAGCGCCTCGGCCTTGTGCTGGGCCTCGTCGGCCTTCGCGATGTTGCCCTCGATCGCCTCAGCACGCTCATCGAGCAGCTTCTTCATGCGCGGAAGCACGAGCTTCCAGAAGAAGAACAGGATGACGATGAAGCAGATGAGCGCGCCGATGATGTCGGGCCACGCGGGGATCAGCGGGTTGTGCTGTTCCTCGGTGGCGGCCCTGAGCACGCCGTTAAGCATCGTTCCTCCTTACAGGACGGGCTGAAGGGGACTCAGACGAAGATGAAGTAGGTCGCGATGCCGATGAAGGCCAGCGCCTCGGTGAACGCGATACCGATGTACATCAGGACCTGGAGACGGCCGGCCAGCTCGGGCTGACGGGCCACGCCCTCGATGGTCTTGCCGACGACGATGCCCACGCCGATGGCCGGGCCGATGGCGGCGAGGCCGTAACCGACGGTGGCGATGTTGCCGTTGATTGCAGCGATGTCCACGTTGTGTGTTTCCTTCCGTGATGGCGATCCGTGCGGGTGCGCGGATCGTTCTTAGTGTTCCTCGGCGACTGCCAGCTGGATGTAGACAGCGGTGAGCAGCGCGAAGACGTAGGCCTGCAGGACTGCGACCAGGATCTCGAAGAGCGTGAAGACGAAGCCGAAGGCGAAGGTGCCGATTCCGAAGAGGGCCCAGAAACCGCCGGCGTTGAAGAAGAAGAACGTCGTCGCCGTGAAGAACAGGACGAGCAGCAGGTGCCCGACGACCATGTTCATCAGGAGTCGGAGGGTCAGCGTGATCGGGCGCAGGATGAACGTCGAGACGAACTCGATCGGCGTCACGATGATGTAGAGGAACCACGGCACCCCGGGCGGGAAGAGCGCGTTCTTGAAGAAGTTCTTCGGGCTCTTCTTGATGCCGGCGTAGATGAAGGTCACGTACGCGACGATCGCGAGCAGCAGCGGCACGGCGATCACCGACGTGCCGGCGATGTTCAGGAAGGGGATGATGCCGGTGATGTTGAAGAACAGCACCATGAAGAAGATGGTGGTCAGCAGCGGCAGGAAGCGACGACCGTCCTTCTTGCCGAGCAGGTCCTCCGCGATGTTCACGCGCACGAAGTCGAGACCCATCTCGACGACGGACTGGAAGCGGCCCGGGATGAGCTTCATGCGGCGGGTGCCGAGCCAGAAGATGAGGATCAGGGCGATCGTGGCGAGGAGGCGCACGACGATGATGCGGTTGAACTCGAGGCCACCGATGGTGAACAGGGTCGGGGGGAAGAACTCGTTGATCGAGGGACCCTGGAAGCTTCCATCATCGGAGCTTGCGGCCTGGACCAGCAGGTTCACAGCGTTAGCTAACAGCGCTATCTCCTGTTTCGGGGCGTCGAGCCGAGGGCTCTCGCGACGACGAACGGTGGACACCCGGGAATACCGCGCCCATGAAGCTGGTGGCGCGTTCGGGTGGGGGGATCACGACAACTCTACAAGAGTTTTCGCAGGGTAACGAATCGAAAACGGCTCAGCGCTTCTCCCCCGGGAGGGTCACGTCGCTGACGTAGGGGACGCGGGACCGGAACACGACGATCATGTCGACGACGAGCGACCCGATCACCCCCGCGATCAGGCTCAGGAAGAGCACGACGGGGTTGATCCACGGCTGGTCGCGCAGCACGATCGCGAGCACCAGGAACAGCACGAACTTGAGGATCCAGCCCCCGAGGACGATGCCGAAGAACAGCCCGACGAACAGGTCGGAGCCGATGAACCGGTTGGCGATCAGGATGCTCAGAGCGGTGATGCTGAGGAAGACCGCGGCCATCACCGTGCCGATCAACGCGCTGGTGACGCCGATCCAGCCGGCGAAGAGGCCGCCGAGCAGCATCCCGGCCACGGCGATGACGCCGGCGAGGATCAGGCCGTACTTGAGCACGTCCCGCAGCACCGGGGTCGAGGTGGGCTGGGCGGGCTGCTGGGCCGGCCGTGGGGCGGGGGCGCCGTCCTGGGGGTCGGTCATCGGTTCTCCTCGGTCTGCGCGGGCGGGGTGGATGCGGGTTGTTCGGCGGGGACGGCCCCCGTGGTGACGACGACGGGCTGCGCGGCCGCGCGGTGGGCCTCGCTGGCGGCGTCGAGGGCGTCGTACCGCGCGGTCTCCACGGCCTCCCTCGTCCCGGCGGGCGCGAGCTCCGCGGCGGCCTCGTTGGCCTTGCGGCGGCTCAGCGGGGCGAGGGTGACGGCGGTGCAGACCACGAGCCCGACGGCGACGAAGACGATGGCCATCCAGTACGGGTCGAAGAAGAACAGCAGGCAGCCGATCGAGAGCACCGCGGTCCACGCGTAGAAGATGAGGACCGCGTGCAGGTGCGTGTGGCCCATGTCGAGCAGGCGGTGGTGGAGGTGCTTGCGGTCGGCGCTGAACGGCGACTTGCCGGCGCGCAGCCTCCTGATCACCGCGAGGCTGAAGTCGAGCAGCGGGATGACCAGCACGGCGAACGGCAGGATGATCGGGATGAACGCCGGCACCAGCGACGACTTGCCGAGGGTCTGCAGCGTCTCGGGATTGATGGTCCCCGTTACCGAGATGGCGGAGGTCGCCATCAGCAGGCCGATCAACAGCGCTCCCGCGTCGCCCATGAACATCTTGGCCGGGTGCCAGTTGAGCGGCAGGAAGCCGGCGCACGCGCCGACCAGGATCGCCGCGATGACGCCCGCGAGACTGAAGTAGTTGGTGGGGCTGATCTCGCGCTGCAGCAGGTACGTGTAGATGAGGAACGTGCCGTTGGCGATCAGCGCGACCCCGGCGACGAGGCCGTCGAGCCCGTCGATGAAGTTGATGGCGTTCATCACGAGGACGATCGCGAACAGGGTGAGCACGATGCTCATGACCGGGGAGCCGACGGTGAGCCCGCCGATCGGCAGCGAGTAGATCTGCACGCCGAGCCAGGCCACGAGGCCGGCGGCCACGAACTGACCGGCGAGCTTGGTCATCCAGTCGAGGTCCCAGATGTCGTCGGCGACGCCGATCACGACGATGAGGAGGGCCGCGCCGAGGATGGCGAGGATCGGCCCGGAGTCGGAGAAGATCAGCGAGAGCACGCCGAACTGGCTCGACAGCAGCCAGGAGACGCCGAAGGCGACCAGGATGCCGAGGAACATCGCGATCCCGCCGAGCCGCGGCGTCGGCCGGGTGTGCACGTCCCTGGCCCTGACCGCCGGGTACAGCTTGTACTTGAGCGCCAGCTTCCAGACGACGAGCGACATCCCGAACGTGATGACGGCCGAGATCAGGGCGAGGGCGAGGAGGAGGGTCACGTCAGGTGCCCGAGCGGGTCTCTGCCGACTCCTCCGGCAGGGCGTCGCCGACCACCTCGCGCAGCTGCTCGGCCGAGATCACGCCGTGGCGGAGGATGCGGAGCGGGCCGGAGCCGGACGCGAGCGCCGTCGCGTCGATGATCGTCGACGAGGAGTCCTTGCCCTCGACGCGCTCGTACGCCGAGCCCGCCTCTCCCCCGTCGAGGTAGACGGAGACGGAGTCGCCGAGCATCGCCTCGGCCTCGGCGGCCGTGCGGGCGGCCGGGCGGCCGGTGAGGTTCGCCGACGAGACGGCGAGCGGGCCGGTCTCGGAGAGCAGCTCGAGCGCGATGGTGTCCTGCGGCATCCGCAGTGCCACCGTGCCGCGGGTCTCGCCGAGGTCCCAGACCAGCGAGGGCGCCGCGGGCAGCACGATGGTGAGGCCGCCCGGCCAGAACGCCTTCACGAGCGCGTCCACCTCGGGCGGGACCGACTCGGCCAGGGCCGCGAGCGTCGGGATGCCCGGCACGAGCACGGGCGGCGGCGACTGGCGGCCGCGGCCCTTCGCATCGAGGAGCCGCTGCACCGCGGCCGGCGAGAAGGCGTCGGCGGCGACGCCGTAGACCGTGTCGGTGGGGATGACGACGAGCTCGCCGCGCCCGATCGCCGCACGGGCCAGACGCATGCCGGAGAGGAGCTCGGAGTCGACCGAGCAGTCGTAGATGGGAGCCATGACGCCCCCAATGATAGCCGCGGCACCTCCGCGCCTCCTGCGCCAGGGAGGGGACGCCCAGCCGGGACGGTCGATACTGGTCTCGATGGATGTCTACTTCTTCGACTGCGACAAGACGCTCTACGACTACGACTTCCACAAGCGCCTGCCCCGGCTCGCGCAGTTGGGCGGGGTGAGCCAGTACCGGCTGGCCTCCACCTGGTGGGCAGGCGGCTTCGAGCGAGCGGCCGAGATCGGCGAGTACGCGACCAGCGAGGAGTACCTGGAGGCGTTCGCCGACGTCACCGGTGCGACGCTCACGCTGGAGCAGTGGCAGGAGGCGCGCAAGGCCGCCATGACGCCCATCCCCGGCTCCATCGCCGCCCTGCACGAGGCCGCGACGCTCGGCACGGTGTCGCTGCTGTCGAACAACCCGATCCCGTTCAAGGACTCGCTGCCGGTGCTGACGCCCGAGATCGTCGACGTGCTGCAGGACAACGACCTGGTCTCGGCGGTGCTCGGCGCGCGGAAGCCCGAGCGGCGCATCTACACGCGCGCGCTCGGGCGGTTCGGCGTGAGGCCGGAGGACGCCATCCTGTTCGACGACTCGGCGGCGAACGTCGAGGGGGCGCGGGCGGCCGGGATGCACGCCCACCGGCTCACGAAGCGCGAGGACGGGACCTTCGACACGGAGGCGATGGTCGCCGCGATCCACGCGTTCGCCGAGCGGGACCGCTAGTCAGCGCCGCCCGGACGCACGCCGGAACAGCCAGGCCGCCCAGACGTACGCCCCCGCGATGATCAGCGCGCACCAGCCGATCGCCCACCACAGGTCGGCACCCGGGTCGCGCCCGAAGAGGAGCGCGCGGATCGTCTCGATGATCGGCGTGATGGGCTGGTTCTCGGCGACCCACTGCAGCCACTCCGGCATGGTGTCGGTCGGGACGAACGCGCTCGACAGGTAGGGCAGGAACAGCAGCGCGAAGCCGTAGCCGCTCGCGGCCGCGGGGCTGTTCGCCGCGATCCCGATGGCGGCGTACAGCCACGTGATGGCGAGGATGAACAGCGCGACCACGCCGATCGCCGCGAGCCACTCCAGCGGGCCGCCGGTCGGGCGGAAGCCGACCAGCAGGGCGACGCCGATGACCACACCGGTGGCGAGGAGGTTGCGCAGCAGACTGGCGACCACGTGCCCGGTGATCACGCCACCGGCGCGCAGCGGCATGGTGCGGAACCGGTCGACGATGCCGTTGCCCAGGTCGTCGGCCACGTCCACCGCCGTGCTGGAGGCGCCGAAGCCCGCGCACAGCAGGATGATGCCCGGCACGACGTAGTCGACGTAGCCGCCGCCCTCGTCGAGCGCCCCGCCGAAGACGAAGGTGAACAGGAGCATGAGCATCACCGGGAGGACGACGGCCATGGTCAGCGCCTCCACGTTGCGGAGGGAGTGGCGCACGCTGCGGCCGATGAAGACGGTGGTCGCGGTGAGCCGGGACGGGGTCCGGTCGAGCGGCGCGGTGCTCGTGCGCGGGGTGGATGCGATGGCGGTCATCGGAGGGCCTCCTGCCGGTTCGGGGTGGATGTCGTGGTCGTGAGCGCGAGGAAGGCGTCGTCGAGGGTGGGCTTGCGGATCGCGATGGTCGCGCCGGAGACCGGCCGGTTCGCCAGCTCGGCGTCCAGCACGTCGATCGCGGCGCGCAGGGCGAGGAGGCTGCCGTCGGTCGGCACCTCGCGGAGCACGACGTCATCGGCGCCGCGCAGCTCCACCACCTCTCCCCCGACGCGCGCCTTCAGCTCGGCCGCGCTGCCCTCGGCGACGATCGCGCCGCGGTCGAGCACGGCGATGCGGCCGGCGAGCTGGTCCGCCTCCTCCAGGTACTGGGTCGTGAGCAGGACCGTCGTGCCGCGCGCGGCGAGGTCGAGGATGATCTCCCACAGCGCCTGTCTGCTGCGGGTGTCGAGGCCGGTCGTCGGCTCGTCGAGCACGATGACCGGCGGGGTCGCGACCAGGCTGAGCGCGAGGTCGAGCCGCCTCCGCATCCCGCCGGAGTAGGTGGCGACGCGCTTGCGCGCGGCGGCAGCGAGATCGAAGCGCTCGATCAGCTCGGCGGCGCGTGACCGCGCGCCGCGTGCGTCGAAGCCGGAGAGCCGCGCCATCATGCGCAGGTTCTCCTCGCCGGTCAGCACACCGTCGACGGCGGCGGACTGGCCGGTGAGGCTCAGCGAGCGCTTCACCCCGTCGGGGTCGGTGAGGATGTCGTGGCCGCAGACCGCGGCGGTCCCCGCATCCGGTTGCACCAGGGTCGTGAGGATGGAGATGAGCGTCGTCTTGCCCGCTCCGTTCGGGCCGAGGAGGGCGAAGACCGCCCCCGCCTCCACCCGCAGGTCGATCCCGTCGAGGACGGTCTGCTCGCCGAACGCCTTGCGCAGGCCCGTGACCTCGATCGCCGCTGTCATCATGCGCGGCTCCTTTCCGTGTCTTCTGTTTATGCTGCAAACTGTTTATGTCGCATACGGTTGTTTAAGTGATACACAGTTCTAGGATGGGTGTCAACAACCGATCCGAAAGGGGCGCAGCATGGTCGAGGCCGGGCAGGAGCAGGCCGACGCCGCGGAGGCGCTCCCCCGGGCGGTCGCGCTCAGCTGGGGCGTCGCCGAGGCGCCGCAGCGCGGACCGAAGCGCGAGCTCAGCGTCGAGCGCATCGTGGACACCGCCATCGCGGTGGCCGATGCGGACGGGCTCGCGGCCGTCTCCATGAGCCGGATCGCGAGCGAGCTCGGGTTCACGACCATGTCGCTGTACCGCTATGTCACGGGCAAGGACGACGTGCTCGCGCTCATGCAGGACGCGGTGTGCGACATCCCGATCCCGGCGGAGGGCGACACGGACGACTGGAGGTCCGGGCTGCGCCGCTGGGCGATGGCGACGATCGAGGTCATCCAGGAGCACCCCTGGTTCCCCGACATCCCGATCTCGGGCGTCCCGCTGATGCCGAACAACCTCGCGGTGCTCGACTGGGGCCTCCGCGAGATGCGGCCGCTGCCGCTGAGCGACGCCGAGAAGATGTCGACGGCGCTGCTGCTCTCGTCGTACGCGCGCGCGGTCGGTGTCGTCGAGCGCGACGTCGCGCGATCACGGGGCGACGACGCGCCCCCGCAGCACGGCGAGGCGTTCACCGCGGCGCTGGCGGCGCTGGTCACGCCCGAGCGGTTCCCCGACCTCGCGCCGCTCGTGCTCTCGGGCGCCTACTCCGACGGCGAGGACGAGCAGGACGACTTCGCCTTCGGGCTGGAGCGCATCCTCGACGGCATCGAGCGCTATGTCGCGGCACGGGCCGCGGGCGAGCCGGCAGCGGCGGCGCCCGCCCGGCCGGAGTCCCTCCCCCGCGACAAGGCGGTGCGCGAGGCGGCGAAGGCGCGACGGGAGGCGGAGTCCGCCCTGCGCGAGGCCCGCAAGCGGGAGCGCGAGGCGATCGCCCGCGCGAGGGAGCGTGCGGACCGCGAGCGGGAGCGCGCCGAGCGGGAGAAGGAGCGCGCGGCCCAGCGCGGCTAGCGGACGGCCGTCGTCGCGCGGTCGCGCGTCGTCAGGTCGCGCTGCGTCGCCGCCGAGCGCCAGCCGTCGGCGGTCAGCAGGTCGCGGATCTGCGCCCCCTGCAGCTCGCCGTGCTCGAGGACCAGCGTGCCGCCCGGTCGCAGCAGCCGGCGGGCGACGCCGGAGATGATGCGCACGACATCCAGCCCGTCCGGTCCGCCGTACAGCGCGGCGGCGGGATCATGGAGGCGCACCTCCGG
This sequence comes from Leifsonia williamsii, assembly GCF_030433685.1. NCBI lineage: Bacteria > Bacillati > Actinomycetota > Actinomycetes > Micrococcales > Microbacteriaceae > Leifsonia > Leifsonia williamsii. The sequence continues at coordinate 2,033,673 of NZ_JAROCF010000001.1, read as the reverse complement.
GTCGCGCGGGATGGCGTCGTCCGGCACGTACGGCGGGTTCGAGATGACGACGTCGACCGTGCCGTCGAGCTCGGGCAGCGCGTCGGCGAGGTCGATGAAGACCGCGCGGAGGTTGGTCGCCCCGGAAGCCTCGATGTTGCCGCGCGCCCAGACGAACGCCTCCGGTGAGTTCTCGACCGCGAACACCCTGGCGTGCGGCACCTCGGTCGCGAGCGCGATGGCGATCGCGCCGCTGCCCGTGCCGAGGTCGACGGCCACGGGCTCCGGCGACGGTACGGCGCGCAGGGCGTCGATCGCGAACTGCGCCACCTGCTCCGTCTCGGGGCGCGGCACGAAGACGCCGGGCCCGACGGCCAGCTCGAGCGAGCGGAACGGCGCGACGCCCGTGATGTGCTGCAACGGCTCGCGGGCGGCACGGCGCTCGGTGTACTCGCGGAGGCGCGCGGCGTCGTCGGCCGACACCTCCTCCCCCATCACCGCGAGGGCCTGGACCCTGCCCCTGCTCACGCCGAGGACGTGGCCGACGAGCAGTTCGGCGTCGACCTCCGGATCGGGCACCCCGGCGCGCGCGAGCACGGCGGCGGTGGCGTCTCGGAGGGTGCGGACGGTGGGGGCTGGCGCTTCGGATGACATCGCCCGTCGAGCCTATAGCGTGCGGGATTAGAGTGGGTGACGCTCCTGCCTTCCCCACACCGTCCATCCGTCACGAGGAAGAGACCCATGACCGGCCAGATCTACGACAACATCACCGAGGCCGTCGGCCGCACCCCGCTCGTCCGGCTCAACCGGCTCGCGGAGGGCACCGGCGCGACCGTGCTCGGCAAGCTCGAGTTCTACAACCCCGCCGGCAGCGTGAAGGACCGCATCGGCGTCGCGATCGTCGACGCGGCCGAGAAGTCGGGGGCGCTGAAGCCCGGCGGCACCATCGTGGAGGCCACCAGCGGCAACACGGGCATCGCCCTGGCGATGGTCGGCGCCGCGCGCGGCTACCGGCTCGTGCTGACGATGCCCGAGACCATGAGCAAGGAGCGGCGCGTGCTGCTGCGGGCCTTCGGCGCCGAGATCGTGCTGACGCCCGGGCCGGAGGGCATGCGCGGCGCGGTCGAGAAGGCGAAGGAGATCGTCGCCTCCACCGACAACGCCATCTGGGCGCAGCAGTTCGCCAACCAGGCCAACCCCGCCATCCACCGCGCCACCACCGCCGAGGAGGTCTGGGCCGACACCGACGGCGGCGTCGACATCTTCGTCGCGGGCGTCGGCACCGGCGGCACCATCACCGGCGTCGGCCAGGTGCTCAAGGAGCGCAAGCCCAGCGTGCAGATCGTCGCGGTCGAGCCGATCGACTCCCCCATCCTCAACGGAGGGAAGCCGGGACCGCACAAGATCCAGGGCATCGGCGCCAACTTCGTGCCAGAGATCCTCGACACCACCGTCTACGACGAGGTGATCGACGTCGCCTTCGACGACGCGATCGACGTGGCGAAGAAGCTCGCGAGCCAGGAGGGCATCCTCGCCGGCATCTCCTCGGGCGCGATCGTCTGGGCGGCGCTGCAGCTCGCGAAGCGGCCGGAGAACGCGGGCAAGACCATCGTCGCGGTCATCTGCGACACCGGCGAGCGGTACATCTCCACGCCGCTCTGGGCCGACCTGCTGGACTAGCGGGTGGGGCTGGTCAGCCGGCTGCGCGAGGACGTCCGCAACGCGCGCAAGCACGATCCGGCGGCTCGCGGCGGCTTCGAGATCGCGGCGGCGTACTCCGGGCTGCACGCGGTGTGGGCGTACCGCGTCGCGCACCGGCTGTGGCGGGCGGGCTTCCGGATGCCCGCGCGCTTGCTGTCGCAGTTCGCGCGCTTCCTGACCGGGGTGGAGATCCACCCGGGCGCCCGCATCGGCCTGCGGTTCTTCATCGACCACGGGATGGGCGTCGTGATCGGCGAGACGACCTGGATCGGCGACGACGTGATGCTGTACCACGGCGTGACGCTGGGCGGCCGCGGCTCCGGGCACGGCAAGCGGCACCCCACGGTCGGGGACCACGTGACGATCGGGGCGGGCGCGAAGGTGCTCGGCGCGATCACGATCGGCGAGCACTGCATCATCGGCGCGAACGCCGTGGTGACGCACGACGCCCCCGCCAACTCGGTGCTGACCGGCGTGCCGGCGCGCGCCCGTCGTCGCTCGGGCCACGAGCAGATCCCGGGCGACGACTGGATCGACCCGGCGATCTACATCTGAGGTCATATATTTGAGATAGCATCCTTGTTCTACCTAGAACAAGGAGTCTGATGCCATTTCTCGAAGTTGTCGGTACCTACTTGAAGCGTGGCCTCTCCTGGGCAACTCTCGTGGCAACCGCAACTGCCGCGGTCCTCGGTCTGATTCTTGTCCAAAAGCAGATCGAGGCCGAGGACAACAGTCATCGAATCGCGGCACAGAGCAAGAAGATCTCGACACTCACCGCCGACAACAACTCGTTGCAGGACGATGTGGAGGCCCGCGATAAGGAAATCGACCGCCTCAAGGCGAAGCTTTCACGAGTTCAGAGTTCACTACCTGCCGCCGTTGACACGACCGAGGAACATGCTGTCAGGGCGACACGAATCCTAGAACTCGCGGCGGAGGGTGACGCCATCAATCTCAACTCGGTGGACCCTGTCTTGGACGCCGGGTCGACAGACAAGTGGAGCTCCGACGCCGTCTATTACAACGACCGGGCCTTGAAGTTCGGCTACGGAGTCAACTACCTACGCCTACCCGCCGAAACAGCTCCGTCCTTTGCCGCGTGCTCGCGATCAACGCCGTACGCCTCCGCCGACTCTCTCGAGCCGCACCTGCTTACTGCAGCCAACTCATGCTTGCGTCTTGCGTCGGGTCGATTCGCCTCCATTCAGGTGGCCGCCTACACCGAGGCGACCGTGAAGCTAAACGTCACCGTGTGGGAATAGTCGAGGTCGTTCTTCCGATCAGCTGAATCCGCAAGAGCCTCTGGCGTGAGTCAGTCGTCGGCGAGGGCCGCGAGGCGGGACTCCTCGTCGGCGAGGATGTTGCTCTCGATGACGGGGTCGAGGGCGCCGTTCATGACCGCGTCGAGATTGTACGCCTTGTAACCGGTGCGGTGATCCGCGATGCGGTTCTCCGGGAAGTTGTAGGTGCGGATGCGCTCCGAGCGGTCCATGGTGCGGATCTGGCCCTTGCGGAACTCGGCGGCCTCCGCGTCGGCCTCCTCCTGCTGCTTCGCGAGCAGGCGGGCGCGGAGCACGCGCATGGCGGCCTCGCGGTTCTGCAGCTGGCTCTTCTCGTTCTGCATCGAGACGACGATGCCGGTCGGGACGTGGGTGATGCGCACCGCCGAGTCGGTCGTGTTGACCGACTGGCCGCCGGGGCCCGAGGAGCGGAACACGTCGATCTTGAGGTCGTTCTGGTTGATATCGACCTCCTCCGGCTCGTCCACCTCGGGGAAGACGAGCACGCCGGCGGCGGAGGTGTGGATGCGGCCCTGCGACTCGGTGGCCGGCACACGCTGCACGCGGTGAACGCCGCCCTCGTACTTGAGGTGCGCCCAGACGCCCTCCGCGGGGTCGCTGGAGGTGCCCTTGAAGGCGACCTGCACGTCCTTGATGCCGCCGAGGTCGCTGGAGGTCTGCTCGATGATCTCGGCCTTCCAGCGCTTGGAGTCGGCGTAGTGGAGGTACATCCGCAGCAGGTCGCCGGCGAACAGCGCCGACTCGGCGCCGCCCTCCCCCATCTTGATCTCCATGATCACGTCACGGCTGTCGTTGGGGTCGCGCGGAATCAGCAGCCGCCGCAGCCGCTCCTGCGACTCCTGCAGCGACTCCTCGAGGCCCGGGATCTCGTCGGCGAACGCGGCGTCCTCGGCGGCGAGCTCGCGGGCGGCCGCCAGGTCGTCGGTGAGCTGCTTCCACTCGTTGTAGGAGGCCACGATGCGCGACAGCTCGGCGTAGCGGCGGTTCACCTTCTTGGAGCGGACCGGGTCGCTGTGCAGGTCGGGGTCCGAGAGCTGCTGCTGGAGGTCGTCGTGCTCGGCGATGAGGCCGTTCACCGATTCGAACATGGGGCTTCTTTCGTGGGAGGCGGGTCCGGAAACGACGAAGCGCCCGCCCGGGCGCGCACGCGGCGCTCCCGGACGGGCACTCTGTCAGCTAGCGGTGGTCGTTCTCGTGGCCGTGCGAGTGGCCGTTGCCGTGGCCGTTGGCCGGCTGCGGCATCGACTTCTGCACCTGCATGAGGAACTCGACGTTGCTCGAGGTCTCCTTGAGGCGGCCGAGAACGATCTCGAGCGCCTGCTGCTGGTCGAGGCCGGCGAGGGCGCGACGCAGCTTCCAGGTGATCTTGACCTCGTCCTGGCCCATCAGCATCTCCTCGCGGCGGGTGCCGGAGGCGTTGACGTCGACGGCAGGGAAGATGCGCTTGTCGGCGAGCTGACGCGAGAGGCGCAGCTCCATGTTGCCGGTGCCCTTGAACTCCTCGAAGATCACCTCGTCCATCTTCGAGCCGGTCTCGACGAGCGCCGACGCGAGGATGGTGAGCGAGCCGCCGTGCTCGATGTTGCGCGCGGCGCCGAAGAAGCGCTTCGGCGGGTACAGCGCCGACGCATCCACGCCGCCCGAGAGGATGCGACCGGAGGCCGGAGCCGTGAGGTTGTACGCGCGGCCCAGGCGGGTGATGGAGTCGAGCAGCACGACCACGTCGTGGCCCAGCTCGACCAGGCGCTTGGCGCGCTCGATGGCGAGCTCGGCGACGGTCGTGTGGTCCTCGGCGGGACGGTCGAAGGTGGAGGCGATGACCTCGCCCTTCACCGTGCGCTGCATGTCGGTGACCTCTTCCGGGCGCTCGTCCACCAGGACGACCATGAGGTGCACCTCGGGGTTGTTGGTCGTGATCGCGTTGGCGATCTGCTGCATCACGATCGTCTTGCCGGCCTTCGGCGGCGCGACGATGAGGCCGCGCTGGCCCTTGCCGATCGGGGCGACGAGGTCGATGATGCGCTGCGTCACCTTGCCGGGCTCGGTCTCGAGGCGGAGGCGCTCCTGCGGGTACAGCGGCGTCAGCTTGCCGAACTCGACACGGGCCGCCGCCTCCTCGACGGTCTGGCCGTTGATGCTGTCGACCTTCACCAGCGCGTTGTACTTCTGGCGGCTGTTGTTCTCGTTGTCGCGCGGCTGGCGGATGGCGCCGACGACGGCGTCGCCCTTGCGGAGGCTGTACTTCTTCACCTGGCCGAGCGAGACGTAGACGTCGCTGGCGCCCGGCAGGTAACCGGTGGTGCGGACGAACGCGTAGTTGTCGAGCACGTCGAGGATGCCGGCGACGGGGATCAGCACGTCGTCGTCCGACAGCTCCGGCTCGAACTCGTCGCCGCCCTGGCCGCCGCGGCGCTTGCGGTTGCGGTCGCGGCCACGGCCGAACCGGTCGCCCTCGGCCTGCTGCTGCTGGCCGCCGCGCTGCTGCTGGCCCTGCTGGCCGGCCTGCTTCTGCTCGTCGCCGCCCTGCAGGTCCTTCGGCTGGCCCTGCTGGTTCTGCTGGTTCTGCTGACCCTGCTGGTCGCCGCCCTGCTGGCCGTTGGTCTTGTTGCGGTTGCGGTTGCGGCGGCCGCGACCCTGCTGCTGCTCGCCCTGGCCGTCGCCGCCCTGCTGGTCGTCGCGGTCGGTGCGCTCGGCCTGCTGGTCGTCGCGGGCCTGCTCGTCGCGGGGCTGCTCGTCGCCGCCCTGGTCGTCACGGCCCTGGTCGTCGCGGTTCTGGCCGCCACGGCCGCGGCGACGGCGTCCGCCGCCCTGCTCCGCACGGTTCTGGTCGCCGCGGTTCTGGTCGTTGCGGTTCTGCTCGCCACGCTGCGCCTGCTCGCGCGAGGCGAGGGCGGAGTCGAGGAGCGCGTCCACATCGGGGATCAGCGACTCGACACCGGTCTCGCCGGAGTTGACGTGGGTGGCGGCGCCGACGGACGCGGCGCCCTCGGCACCGTCGATGGCGGTGCCCGGGCTGGAGACGCGGCGCGAGCCGCGGCGGCGCGGCTCGGAGGTCGCCTGGACCGGCGGGAGCACGGGCTCGCCGACGGTCGGCTCCGCCTCGGCGGCCGGCTCGGCGATGAGCGGCTCGATGAGGACCTGGGAGGCGGCGGGAGCAGCCTCCACGACCGGCTCGGCGGTAGCGGTCTCGATGGCCGCGGCCGGAGCGGCGGGTGCGACGTCCGCGGGTGCGGCGTCGCCGTTCGCGGCGGCACGGGCGGCCGCGACGGCCTCGACCAGCTCGCCCTTGCGGAGCCGGGTCGCACCCGGGATTCCGAACTCGGCGGCGAGAGCCTGCAGCTCCGCCACCTTGAGCGAGGTCAGGTCGCTGGTGTCCACGCCCCCGGCGTGGAGTTCGACATCAGTCACTGAAGAGGATTCCTTTCCCCCGGCGCGCGATCTGCGCGTCGCTGTGGAGCACTCGTCATGAGAGCTGCCTTTACGCCCGGCGTTCTGATCCGCGCGGCGTCGCGCTCCGGACATCCGGTAGCGCAGGCAGGAATGACGGCATGATTGCTAAGAGATCACCCGGAAGCGGGATTCCGCTCGTAACGCGGTTTCTTCACGGATGCACGCACAGTCTACCACCTGGCACCTGACGCTACGGACGCTCCCCGGCGGGCGTGTCCGCGGCGACGACGGCCGCCGGAACGACCGTCGCACCCTTGAAGTCCACCGCGAGGTGGAGGGGCTGCCACGCCGTCTGAGCGTTCCGCGCGACCAGTTCGGCGGCGGCGAGGCGCTGCCCCGGGTCGCTGCCGAGCACCAGGATGGACGGCCCCGCGCCCGACACCACGGCAGCGAACCCCTGCTCGCGCAGCAGCGTGATCAGCCGGTCGGTCTCCGGCATGGCGGAGGCGCGATAGCTCTGGTGGAGCTTGTCCTCCGTGGCCGCGTGCAGCAGCTCCGGGCTCTGGATGAGGGCCGCGACGAGCAGTGCGGAGCGCGAGACGTTGAAGACGGCATCCTCGTGGGGCACCGACTGCGGCTGGAGGCTGCGCGCGAGCGCGGTCGACATGACGTGCTCCGGCACGAGCACGAGCGGCGAGACACCGCGGTGGACCATGAGCTTCTTGAAGCGCGGTCCGTCCGGGGTGACCCAGGCGATCGTGAGCCCGCCGAACAGGGCGGGCGCGACGTTGTCGGGGTGCCCCTCCATGTCGTTGGCGAGGGCGAGGAGGCCCTGCGCGTCGATGTCGACCACGCCCTCCAGCAGCCCCTTGGCCGCCATGATGCCCGAGACGATCGCGGCGCCGGACGAGCCCATGCCGCGACCGTGCGGGATGTTGTTGCGCGCGACCAGGTCGAGGCCGGGAAGCGGTACGCCCACCGACTCGAACGTGTGCGCGATGGCGCGGACGACGAGGTTCGACTCGTCGGTCGGCACCTCCCCCGCGCCGACGCCGACGACCTCGACGGTCGCGCCGGGCTGCTCCCGGACCGTGACGGTCAGCTCGTCGTAGAGCGCGAGCGCCAGGCCGAGGGTATCGAAGCCCGGGCCGAGGTTGGCACTGGTGGCGGGGACCTTGACGGTGACCGAGCGGCCGAGCAGCTCGCCGGCCCTCGTCACGCCGTCGCCTCGGCGTTCGCCCGCAGGCCGAGCAGGTCGGCGATGGCGGGCGTGTCGACCGGGACGACCGTCGGCTGCACGTCGGAGCCGTCGGCGGTGCGGAGGGCCCACTGCGGGTCCTTCAGGCCGTGGCCGGTGACCGTGAGGACGACGCGGGCGCCGGCGGGGATCGCCCCGGCCTCCGCACGCTCCAGCAGACCGGCGACGCTGATCGCCGACGCCGGCTCGACGAAGATGCCGACCTCGGCGGAGAGGATGCGGTGCGCCTCCAGGATCTTCGCGTCGTCGATGGCGCCGAACCAGCCGTCGCTGTCGTCGCGCGCGTTGAGCGCGAGCTCCCACGAGGCCGGGTTGCCGATGCGGATGGCGGTCGCGATGGTGTCCGGGTCCTTCACGGCGTGGCCGAGCACGATCGGGGCGCTGCCGGCGGCCTGGAAACCGAACATGCGCGGCAGCTTCGTGGAGTTGCCCGCCTTGAGGTCCTCCGTGTAGCCGCGGTGGTAGGCGGTGTAGTTGCCGGCGTTGCCGACCGGGACGATGTGGATGTCGGGAGCGTCGCCCAGCACCTCCACGACCTCGAACGCGGCCGTCTTCTGGCCCTCGATGCGGTCGGGGTTCACCGAGTTGACCAGGTGCACCGGGTAGTTGGTGGCGAGGTCGCGGGCGATGTCGAGGCAGTCGTCGAAGTTGCCCTGCACCTGCAGCAGCTGCGCGTTGTGCGCGATGGCCTGGCTGAGCTTGCCCATCGCGATCTTACCCTCCGGCACCAGCACGACGGCCTGGATGCCCGCGTGCGTGGCGTAGGCGGCGGCCGAGGCCGAGGTGTTGCCGGTGGAGGCGCAGATGACGGCCTTCGCGCCGTGCTCGACGCCCTTCGAGATGGCCATGGTCATGCCGCGGTCCTTGAAGGAGCCGGTCGGGTTCATGCCCTCGAACTTGACGTGCACGTCGGCGCCGGTGCGCGCGGAGAGCGCCGGGGCGGGGATGAGCGGCGTGCCGCCCTCGCCGAGCGTGACGATCGGCGTCGCGTCCGAGATGTTCAGGCGGTCCGAGTACTCGCGCAGGACGCCCCGCCACTGGCGGCTGTTCGGCTTCGGGGACTGGGGCATTACGATCCTTCGACTCGGAGAACGGAAGAGATGGCGGTCACGACGTCGCTCGCGGCGAGCGCCTCCACGGTGGCCGCGAGGGCGGCCTCCTCGGCGGCGTGGGTGCCGATCACCAGGGTAGCGGTGGGGGCCGCCGCGCCGTGAATCGATGCGACGCCCTGCGACGCGGAGCGCCCGGCGATCAGGACGGCGCCGGTCGTGCTCGGCACCTTCTGCTGCATGGTCTCGACGCTGACGCCGCCGTCGCTGAGGATGCGGGCGACAGCAGCCAGCACGCCGGGCTGGTCCTCCACCTGGGCGGTGATCTGGTAGCGGGTGACGACGCGGCCGACGTCGAGCACGGGGAGGCCGGCGTGGGTCGACTCGGCGACGCCCGGTCCGCCGACGACGTGCCGGCGGGCGGCGGAGACGACGTCTCCGAGCACCGCGGAGGCGGTCTCGACGCCGCCGGCGCCCGCGCCGTAGAACATGAGGTCACCCGCGGCGGCCGCCTGCACGAACACCGCGTTGTGCGCGCCGTGCACGGCGGCGAGCGGGTGGTCGCGGCCGATCAGCGCCGGGTAGACGCGGGCGGAGACGCCCTCCTCCCCGGTCTCGGGGTCGGTGAGGCGCTCGCAGATCGCGAGCAGCTTGATGACGGCGCCCGCCTCGCGCGCGGCGTCGACCTGCTCCTTGGTGATCCCCGTGATGCCCTCGCGGTAGACGCGGTCGAGCGGGACGGTCGTGTGGAAGGCGAGGCTCGCGAGGATCGCCGCCTTCTGCGCGGCGTCGTAGCCGCCGATGTCGGCGGTCGGGTCGGCCTCGGCGTAGCCGCGGGCGGTCGCCGTGGCGAGCGCGTCGGCGAGCGTCTCGCCGTTGACGTCCATCCGGTCGAGGATGAAGTTCGTCGTGCCGTTGACGATGCCGAGGATGCGGTCGACGCGGTCGCCGGCGAGGCTGTCGCGCAGCGGCCGGATGATCGGGATCGCGCCGGCGACGGCGGCCTCGTAGTAGAGCTGGGCGCCGACCTGCTCCGCGGTCTCGAACAGCTCGGGGCCGTGGGTGGCGAGGAGCGCCTTGTTGGCGGTGATGACGTCGGCGCCGGAGGTGAGTGCCTCCAGCACGTAGCCGCGCGCCGGCTCGATGCCTCCCATCAGCTCCACGACGATGTCGGCGCCGAGGATCAGGGAGGTCGCGTCTGTCGTGAACAGCTCGCGCGGGAGGTCGGCGTCGCGCGGGGCGTCGACGTCGCGCACGGCGATGCCGACGAGGTCGAGCCTGGCGCCGATGCGGGAGGCGAACTCGTCGCCCTGCTCCAGCAGCAGGCGGGCCACCTGGGAGCCGACGGAGCCGGCCCCCAGCAGCGCGACGCGGAGGTTGCGGTACTCGATCATCGCTGGTCGTCGCTCCTGGTCGTGGTGGTCGGGGTGGGTGCGGAGGGGGTGTAGCCGACGTCGCGGGAGAGGAGGTCCTCCTCCGTCTCCCCGCGCACGATCACGCGGACCCGGCCGTCGCGCACGGCGACGACGGGCGGGCGGGTCAGGTAGTTGTAGTTGCTCGCCAGCGAGAAGCAGTAGGCGCCGGTCGCGGGGACGGCGAGGAGGTCGCCCGGTGCGACGTCGCCGGGCAGGTACTCGGCGTCGACGACGATGTCGCCGCTCTCGCAGTGCTTGCCCGCGACGCGGACCAGCTCGGGGGCGGCGGTGGAGGTGCGGCTCGCGATCCTGGCGGAGTACTCGGCCTCGTAGAGGGCGGTGCGGGCGTTGTCGCTCATGCCGCCGTCGACGCTGACGTAGCGGCGGACCGCGGACGCGCCGTCGTCGCCGGACTCGGTCGACGCAGCGGCCACGCTGACATCCTTCGTCGTCCCGACCGTGTAGAGCGTGATGCCCGCCGTGCCGATGATCGACCGGCCCGGCTCGAACGCCACCACCGGGAGCGGGATGTCGAGCTCCTCGCAGCCGGCCGCGACCGTCTCAGCGATGCGGCGCGCGAGCTCGCCGATCGGCGCGGGGTCGTCGGCCGCCGTGTACGCGATGCCGAAGCCGCCGCCGAGGTTGAGCTCTGGCACGTCTCCCCCTGCGAGCAGTTCGCGGTGCAGCGTGAGCAGGCGCGCGGCCGACTCGGCGAAGCCGTCCGCGCCGAAGATCTGCGAGCCGATGTGGCAGTGCAGGCCCATGAAGAGGAGCCCGCTGTGCGAGCGGATGCGGGCGACGGCGTCGGCCGCATCCTCCAGCGTGATGCCGAACTTCTGGTCCTCGTGGGCGGTCGCGAGGAAGGCGTGGGTGTGCGCGTGCACGCCCGAGTTGACCCGGAGGCGGACGCTCTGGACGCGGCCGTGGCGCTCCGCGGCCTCCGCGACGCGGTCGATCTCCTGCAGGCTGTCGATGATGATGGCGCCGACGCCCACGGCGACCGCGCGGTCGATCTCGGCGAGCGACTTGTTGTTGCCGTGGAAGCCCAGACGCTCGGCCGGGACGCCGGCCGCGAGGGCGACGGCCAGCTCGCCGCCGGAGCAGACGTCGACGTGGAGGTCGGCCTCCGCCATCCAGCGGGCCACCTCCACCGAGAGGAACGCCTTGCCCGCGTAGTAGATCTTCGCGGCCCCGCCGACCTCCGCGAAGGCGGTGCGGAACGCGTCGCGCACCTCGGCTGCACGCTCGCGCGCCTCCTGCTCGTCGATGACGTAGAGCGGGGTGCCGAACCGCCGGGCCAGCTCGGTCGCGCCGACGCCGCCGACGGTCAGTTCGCCGTCGGTGCGTGCGGCGGTCCGGGGCCAGACGGCGGTGGCGAGCGCGTTGGCGTCGTCCGGGACGTGCAGCCAGGCGGGTGCGAGCGGATTCGGAGCCATGGGGAACCTCACGGGTGGGAACGAGTAAGGGTCTCTCAGGCGAGCGGACCCGGATTGGCCCCTGAAGCCGATGGAGAAGTAGCAGAAGTCTAGCGAGGCGCGCTAAGCGCTTGACGACGTGTTACGCCGGCGGGGCTCAGGAGCAGCTGCCCTTGCTGTTGAGGAACTGCTCGTCGAGCGTGAAGTCCTTCGCGGTGAAGGTCACGGTCGCCTGCCCCTTCGTCACGGCGATGTCGCTGACCTGCACGCCGTCGGGGAGGTACTGCGCCGCGCACACGGGGAACGGTCCGCGGTCGGTGATCGCCTTCACGAGCCGCGTGAGGTCGACGTTGTCCTTCCCCGTCGTGAGGGAGGCGTCGACCGGCTGCAGCAGCACCTGGTCGCCGGCGGCCTCCGGCTTCGCGGTCACCGTGTAGCCGACCGGGAGGCCGAGGAGGTCGATCGAGCCGTCGTAGCCGACCGTGCCGTCGCCGAGGGTGATGTCGCCGGTCGCTCCCGGGATCTCGACCAGCTTGTTGAGCGAGTCCTGCGAGATGACGAATGTGCCGGTCGCACTCGACACGGGCTTGCTGAAGTCGGCGGGGACGCCGGAGGCGACCACGTTCGCGCTGACCGGGGCGCCCTTCGCGGTGAGGTGCGGCGCGTCCAGCTCCACCCGGTCGAACGATCCGGTCAGGTACTGCTGGATGACCGAGACGCCGCCGATGTGGACCGCAACGTCGCCCTTCACGTCCGCGGGGAGGTTCTTCTCGATCTCCGACGCGGCCCGCTGCTCGGCGTAAGCGCGCACGGCGACGTCGGCGACGATCAGCAGCACGACGATCACCGCCAGGGGGATCAGGGTCCAGAGCAGGACGCGGCGCAGCCGGCGGCGCGGCCGGGGCTGTGCGGCGGTGGTCTCCTCGGTCGCGGTCATCGTGCCTCCTACATCCGCTCCGGGGCCGACACGCCGACGAGGCCCAGGCCGTTGCGGATGACCTGGCTGGTCGCCTCGTTCAGCCAGAGGCGGGTGCGGTGGAGGTCGGTGACCGGCTCCTCGCCGTGCGGCAGGATGCGGGTCGAGCCGTCGCGGACGCCGTACCAGGCGTGGTACAGCCCGGCCAGCTCCTCCACGTAGCGGGCCACGCGGTGCGGCTCGCGCAGCTCGGCGGCCTGCGCGACGATGCGCGGGAACTCCTGCAGGCCGCCCAGCAGCGCGGCCTCGGTCTCGTGCGTCAGCAGCTCCGGCGCGAAGGAGCTCAGGTCGACGCCGGCCGCGGTCGCGTTCGCGGCGACCGAGCGGGTGCGGGCGTGCGCGTACTGCACGTAGAAGACCGGGTTCTCATTGCTGCGCTTGGCGAGCAGGTCGAGGTCGATGTCGAGCTGCGAGTCGGTCGACGAGCGCACGAGCGCGTAGCGGGCCGCGTCCACGCCGACCGCGTCGACCAGGTCGTCGAGGGTGACGATCGTGCCGGCACGCTTGGACATCTTGACCGGCTCGCCGTCCTTGACGAGGTTGACCAGCTGGCCGATGAGGATCTGGAGGTTGACGTTCGGCACGTCACCGAACGCCTCCACCATCGCCATCAGCCGGCCCACGTAGCCGTGGTGGTCGGCGCCCAGCATGATGATGTTCTGCTCGAAGCCGCGCTCGCGCTTGTCGAGGTAGTAGCCGATGTCGCCGGAGATGTAGGCGGGCTCGCCGTTGGAGCGGATGATGACGCGGTCGCGGTCGTCGCCGAAGTCGGTCGTGCGCAGCCAGATCGCGCCGTCCTCCTCGAAGACGTGGCCCTGCTCGCGCAGCCGCTCGATCGCCCGCTCCACGGCGCCGGAGGCGTGCAGCGAGTCCTCGTGGAAGTACACGTCGAAGTCGACGCCGAAGGAGTGCAGGCGGTCCTTGATCTCCGCGAACATGCGCTGCGTGCCGAGCGAGCGGAAGACCTCCTGCTGCTGCTCGCGCGGCAGCGTCGAGAGGTCGCCGTCGTACTCCGCGTCGACGGCCGCGGCGATCTCGGCGATGTAGTCGCCGCCGTAGCCGTCCTCCGGCGTCGGCTCGCCGAGATACGCGGCGAGGAGGCTGCGCGCGAACCGGTCGATCTGCGAGCCGTGGTCGTTGAAGTAGTACTCGCGGGTCACGTCGGCGCCCTCGGCCTGCAGGATGCGGGCCAGGCTGTCGCCGACGGCCGCCCAGCGGGCTCCGCCCAGGTGGATGGGACCGGTCGGGTTCGCGGAGACGAACTCGAGGTTGACCAGGAGGCCGTCGTAGAGGTGCCCACGGCCGTACGCCTCCCCGCTCTCCACGATGGTCTTCGCCAGCTGCCCCGCGGCGGCCGCGTCGAGCCGGAAGTTGATGAAGCCGGGGCCGGCGACCTCGGCGGAGGCGACGCCGTCGATGCCGGCGGCGGCGTCGGCGATCTCGGTCGCGAGCTCGCGCGGGTTCGCGCCGACGCGCTTCGCCAGACGCATGGCGACGTTGGACGACCAGTCGCCGTGATCGCGGTTCTTCGGACGCTCCAGCGGCACGTCGTCGACGGTGAGGGTCAGCACGGCCGTCCCCCCGGCTCCCTCGCCCTGGGCGTCGCCCTGGCCCTCGCGTCGCCGGTCGACCACCGTCGTGACGATGTCGAGCAGGGCGGCGGAGAGGTCAGCGGGAGTCATGAGCATCGATTCTACCGGCGCTTGATAGGGTCGTCGCGACGCGCCCGACCAGCCACGCCCGACGCCCGATCGGCACGAACCGGAAGAACGAACGCAGCATGTCCCTCTCCTCCCGCTCCGCCGCCCGTGTCGCCGTCGCCGTGGTCGCCATCAGCGGCTCGCTGCTGCTGGCCGGCTGCGCCTCGAAGGCCGCGCCCGGCTCCACCGCCCCCGCCACCTCCTCCCCCGCCGCCGGAGAGGAGACGCCGACCCCCACCCCGACGCCGACCGACCCGCCGACGCCGGTGACGCTCACCTGCGACCAGATCCTCACGCCGGAGCAGCTCTACGCGTACAACCCCAACGTCGGCGTCGACGCCGGCTATGCGCCGGAGAAGGACTCCTTGGAGCAGAAGGTGAAGGACTGGCAGGGCCAGACCTGCGCCTGGTCGAACCAGTCCAGCGGCGACGTCATCCAGATCGCGGTCGCGCAGCCGCCGGCGAGCGCGATGGACGGGCTGAAGAACGCCGCCATCACTGCGGCCCAGCCGGTTCCGACGTACGGCGCACCGCCGCTCGAGGGCTACTTCAAGCCGGGCAGCTCGGGGCAGGTGCAGATCTTCCGCGGAGCGTGGTGGATCGTCGCGGAGTCGACCGCGTTCTTCGAGCCCGGGGATGCGGCGCAGCTGATGGAGAGCGTGCTGGGGAACCTGCCGCAGGGCTGACCGCGCCGGCTTCGGGCCGCTTCGCGTCGCTCGTTTCGGAGCCGCCGCGCGAGGCTGCTAGGCTGGTGAGGCACTCCTGGCCCCCATAGCTCAGGGGATAGAGCGTCTGCCTCCGGAGCAGAAGGCCGTAGGTTCAAATCCTACTGGGGGCACCATTCTCATGGACTGTTCGTACTACGACGCCGGCCGGTGCCGCTCGTGCACCCTCCTCGACGTGCCGTACGGCACACAGCTGGCCGACAAGGACCGCCTGGCGCGCGAGCTGCTGGCGCCGTTCGGCGACCCGGAGTGGCTCCCGCCGGTCGCGAGCAGCCCCTCCGGCTACCGCAACAAGGCCAAGATGGTCGTCGGCGGCACGGTCGACGCCCCCACCATCGGCATCCTCGACGAGGCCGGGCGCGGCGTCGACCTGCGCGAGTGCGGCATCTGCGCTGCCGGCGTGCGGGCGGCGCTGCCGGTGCTCGCCCGGTTCGTGACGCGGACGCGGCTCGTCCCCTACGACGTGCCCGCGCGGCGCGGGGAGCTGAAGTACGTGCTCGTCACGGCCTCCCCCGACGACGAGCTGATGATCCGGTTCGTGCTGCGCGACGAGTCGGCCGTCGCCCGCATCCGCCGCGGGCTGCCCGGGCTGCTGCGCGAACTGCCGAACGCGCGCGTCGTGTCGGCCAACCTCCAGCCCGACCACAAGGCTGTCGTGGAGGGCGACCGGGAGATCGTGCTCACCCCCGACGCGTCGCTCGTGATGCGGCTCGGCGACGTGAGCCTCCGCCTCCGGCCGCAGAGCTTCTTCCAGACCAACACGGCGGTCGCCGAGCGGCTCTACGCCCAGGTCGCCGAGTGGGTCGACGCGGTCTCCCCCGCGAGCGTGTGGGACCTGTACTGCGGGGTCGGCGGCTTCGCCCTCCACGTCGCCGCCCCCGGCCGCCGCGTCGTCGGTGTGGAGACCAGCAAGGAGGCCGTGCGCAGCGCCCGCGCGACGGCCGCCGCCGCCGGCCTGCCGCAGGTGGCGTTCCGCGCCCAGGACGCCACGGCCTTCGCCCTCGGCGCCGCCGCAGCCCCCGAGCTCGTCATCGTCAACCCGCCCCGCCGCGGCATCGGCGCCGACCTCACCGGCTGGCTCGAACGCAGCGGCGCCCGGCACGTCGTGTACTCCAGCTGCAACCCGGCGAGCCTCGCGAAAGACCTCGCCGGGATGCCGTCGTACACCCTCCGTGCCGGGCGCGTGCTCGACATGTTCCCGCAGACCGGGCACATGGAGGTGGCGGTGCTGCTGGAGCGGGTGGGCGCCGCTCAGTGATGGCGGGGTCGCGCTTTGCGCTCTCTCGTGTACACGCCGATGGCGCAGAGGGTAGGGATCGTCGCTCCGCCCGCGAACCAGGCCCAGGAGTTCGGATCGCCCGCGAGGGCACCGAGGGCTGATCCGGTGAGCCCTCAGCTTGGAGCAGCCCACGCGAGCGTCGCTGCGACGAGTGCCACGGCAGTGAATGCTGCACCCAATGTTCGGCTACGAAGGGTCCGTCTGGTCTTTTCTCGAACTGGTGGTCGCCTCATTGGCACCTGCTCTCTCTGCGACGCCGATGTCGCACATTAGGAACCTAGAGGTACGTATTCTTGGTACAAATATATGTATTTGAAGTATGTCGGTATTCATCTTGATTGAGCAAGCCAGGGCCACGATTCGTGGCCCTGGCTTGTCACAACGGTCGGCCGCCCGTAGGCGTCATCGCGACTGGCTAGCACACTAGCTCGCCGTCGCCTCCTGGCGCTTCGGGAGCACCCAGCCCGGGCGCGCGAAGTGGCAGGTGTAACCCCACGGGATGCGCTCCAGGTAGTCCTGGTGCTCCGGCTCCGCCTCCCAGAACGGGCCGGCGGGGGCCACCTCGGTCACGACCTTGCCCGGCCAGAGGCCGGAGGCGTCGACGTCGGCGATGGTGTCCTCGGCGACGCGGCGCTGGGCGTCGTCCTCGTAGAAGATCGCCGAGCGGTAGCTCATACCGATGTCGTTGCCCTGCCGGTTCTTGGTCGACGGGTCGTGGATCTGGAAGAAGAACTCCAGGAGCTCGCGGTACGACGTCTTCGACGGGTCGTACTCGATCTCGATCGCCTCGGCGTGGGTGCCGTGGTTGCGGTAGGTCGCGTTCGGGACGTCGCCTCCGGTGTAGCCGACGCGCGTGCTCACGACGCCGTCGCGCTTGCGGATGAGGTCCTGCATGCCCCAGAAACAGCCTCCGGCCAGGATCGCCTTCTCGGTCGTCATCACTTGTCCTCCTTCTCGAACAGTCGGATGTAGTCGCCGTAGCCCTGCTCCTCCAGCTCGGCGAGCGGGATGAAGCGGAGGGCGGCGGAGTTGATGCAGTAGCGGAGCCCGCCCGCCTCGGCGGGTCCGTCGTCGAACAGGTGGCCGAGGTGGCTGTCGCCGTGGGCGGAGCGCACCTCCGTGCGCACCATCCCGTAGGTGCGGTCGACGTTCTCGACGATGTTGCCCGAGTCGACCGGAGCGGTGAAGCTCGGCCAGCCGGAGCGGCTGTCGTACTTGTCGACCGACGCGAACAGCGGCTCCCCCGACACGATGTCGACGTAGAGCCCGGCGTCGTGGTTGTCCCAGAACCGGTTGCGGAAGGCCGGCTCTGTCGCCGCCTCCTGCGTGACCGCGTACTGCTGCGGGCTGAGTCGCGAGACGGCCTCCGCGGTCTTGCGGTAGTCCTGTGTCACATGTCCTCCTTCGGCGAGCTCCTGGCGTTCAGGCTGCTGCGCCGTCAGTGATGTCAACAGCGGGGAGGGCGCGGTTGGTCCCGGCGATGCTGTGGGTTCGCTGAGAGCGGGGAAGCCCTATGAGAGCGGTTTCAGGGCTAGACGCCGGGCGCACCGTCGCTCTAGCCTGACGCCGTTCCTGCGCACCACAGCCTCCCACCCGAACCCGTCAAGCGAAGGAAACGACCCATGCCGCTCCCCACCATCGTCCTCGTCCACGGAGCGTGGGCGGACAACGCCAGCTGGAACCCCGTCATCACCTCATTGCGCGAGCGCGGCTACACCGTGCTCGGCGCCCCGAACCTGCTGCGCGGCGCCGTCTGGGACTCCACCTATGTCGGCGCGTTCCTCGCCCAGCACACCAGCGGACCCGTCGTGCTCGCCGGCCACTCCTACGGCGGCGCCGTGATCAGCGGGGCCGCTCTGAAGGGCGGCGACGTGCGGGCACTCGTCTATGTCGACGCGTTCATCCCGGAGGTCGGCGAGGCGATCGTCGACATCCTTCCGGGTTCCGGGTCGGCGCTGGCGGTGCCGGACCCGACCTCGGTGCTCGACATCGTCGCCTACCCGGGCGCACCGGAGGGCGACGTCGACACCTACCTCAAGCGCGAGACGGTCGACAACTCGTTCGCGCAGGACCTGTCGGAGGACGTGCGCGACCTCGTCTACACGACGCAGCGGCCGCTCGCGCTCGCAGCCAACACGACGCCGCTCGACGCGGTCGCCTGGAAGAGCCTCCCGAGCTGGGCGCTCATCGGCACCGAGGACCGCATCATCCCGCCCGCGACCCAGCGCCGCATGGCCGAGCGCGCCAACGCGACCATCGTGGAGACCCCGGCCGGTCACGTGTCGATGCTCGCGGCGGCGGACGTCGTGGCCGGCGTCATCGCAGCGGCGGCGGAGTCGGTGGACGTGGAGGACGCCCCGGTCGTCGCCTGACCGGGGCTAGCGCCCGGCGTCCGGGCGCGACGCGTGACCATGCTCGCCGCGGGTGCGGCGCTGCTCCTTGAGCTCGGACTCGAAGAGGTGGCGGCGGCCCGCGGCGAGCCGGTCGCGGGCCTCGCGCTCGAGGTCGCGGAAGATGCCGTAATAGTTGTCGTCGTAGTCCTCGACGATCTGGAAGGTCCAGCGTCCCTCGATCACGTTGCGCCCCACGAGCTCGCGGTCGATCCGCTCGGCGAGCTCGTGGTGCCCGGCTTCCCGGAGCTTGTCCACCGCCTCCCCGAGCGCGAAGTCGGCGCGGCCCGTCAAGCGATGGAAGCCGTACAGGTAGCCGCGGGCGTGCTCGACGACCTCCAGCGCCTCCGACAGCTTGCCGAGCGCCTCCACGGTCGCGTCGTCGACGCCCTCGGGGCGTGTGTGGGCGGGGTCGGGGCGGTCGGTCATGGATTCTCCTTGCGGTCGGAGTCCTGCAGTTGCGGGGCGTCCCGCAGCGGCGCGTCGTCCTGCTGCACGATCGGGATGGACTCGGTGAACTGGGCGGCGCGCTGCTCCTTCTCGGGGCTCCCGCCGAACAGCCGCGCGTCGTCCTGCGCCTGCGTGCGGGCGCCGAGCGGCGGCACCGACTGCTCCGGCGCCTCCACGTGCTCGATCCTCGTGCGCGGGAGGGACGCCGGGCTGTACCGCTGCATCCAGTCGATCAGGCGCTCGCGGATGTGGCAGCGGAGGTCGAACAGCGTCGGCGCGTCCTTCGCGGTGACGAGCACGCGCACCCGCACCCAGCCGGCCACGGCGTCGGTCACCTGCAGCACGCCGGTGCGGCCGTCCCAGAGGTCGGTGGAGGCGAGGATGCGGTTGAGCTCGGCGCGCATCCCTCCGGGCGACACCCGCCAGTCGAGGTCGAACTCGACGGAGCCGAGCAGTTCGCTGTGCTGCCGGGTCCAGTTCTCGAACGGCTTGGTGGTGAAGTACGTGCACGGCAGCACGAGACGGCGGTCGTCCCAGATGTGCACGACCACGTAGGTGAGCGTGATCTCCTCGATGGTGCCCCACTGCTCCTCCACCACGACGACGTCGTCGATGCGGATGGCGTCGCTGAAGGCGAGCTGCACGCCCGCGAACAGGTTCGACAGGCTCGACTGCGCGGCGACACCGGCGATGATGCCGATGATGCCGGCGGAGGCGAGGAGGCTCGCCCCGGCAGCCTGCAGCGCGGGGAAGGTCAGGAGGATCGCGCTCAGCCCGATGATCACCGCGGCGACGATGGTCAGCCGACGCAGGATCAGCACCTGCGTGCGCACCCGCCGGGCGATGCGGTTGTCGGGCACGTCGAGCCGGTAGCGGGCGAGCCCCAGGTCCTCCACGAACACGAAGAGCGCGGCGACCAGCCAGGTGCCGGTCGCGATCGTGAGGATCAGGAAGACGTGGTGGAGGCCGCTGCGCCAGGCGTCGGACGCGTCCTTCGGCAGGGTCAGCGTGACGGCGATCCACAGCAGCACGACCACGAGGAAGAGCCGGAACGGGATGCGCGCGTGCGCCGCCAGCAGCTCGCGCCAGGTGCGCCGCCGCGACACCGCCTTCAGGATCAGGCCGACGACGGCGGTGATGACGACAGCGGCGACGACGGCCAGGACGCAGGCGATGACGAGCGTCGGCCAGGTGCGCAGGGCGGACACGGCGGGGCGGGCTCCTTCGGGGACGGCAGGGCGAGGGACTCAGGGACGGCGGGGACGGGTCGGGGTCGGACGGGTCGCCGTGGAGTGTACGCCTGCGCCGCCTTCCGGTGACCGGTGCCGCGGGCTAGTCTGAGTCCCCGTGGCGCCGGTGCATCGGGGCGCCCCGAAACGTAAGGAGAGCCATGGCAGCGACGCGGACCCTCTTCGTCGGCGGCACCGGAGTGATCAGCTCGGCGTGCGTCGCACGGGCGCTCGAGGCGGGGCACGAGGTCACCGTCGTCAACCGCGGGACGAGCTCCACCCGTCCGCTGCCCGACGGGGTGGAGGTGCTCCACGCCGACATCCGCGACCCGCAGAGCGTGCACCACGTGCTCGGCGAGCGGAGCTTCGACGTCGCGGCCGAGTTCCTCGCGTTCACGCCCGAGCACATCCGGACCGACTTCGACCTGTTCGAGGGACGCGTCGGCCAGTTCGTCTTCATCAGCTCGGCCTCCGCCTACCAGAAGCCGCCGTCGCGCGTGCCGGTGACCGAGTCGACGCCGCTGCGCAACCCGTTCTGGCAGTACTCGCGCGACAAGATCGCGTGCGAGGACCTCCTGGTGGAGGCGTACCGCGAGCGCGGCTTCCCGGTCACGATCGTGCGCCCCTCGCACACCTATGACCGCACCATGATCCCGACCATGGGGCACTGGACCGACCTCGAGCGCATGCGGCGCGGCGCTCCCGTCGTCGTGCACGGCGACGGCACCAGCCGCTGGACGATCACGCACAGCTCCGACTTCGCCGTCGCCTTCGTCGGGCTGCTCGGCCGGCCGGAGGCGGTGGGCGACTCCTTCCACATCACCGGCGACGAGGCCCCCACCTGGGACCGCATCTATTGCGACCTCGCCGAGGCGCTCGGCGTCGAGGCGGAGCTCGTGCACGTGGCTAGCGAGACGATCGCGCGCGAGGTGCCCGACCTCGGCCCCGGCCTGATCGGCGACAAGGCGCACTCGATGCACTTCGACAACAGCAAGGTGAAGGCGCTGGTGCCGGAGTTCCAGGCGAGCGTGCCGTTCGCGCACGGCGCGGGCGAGATCGTCGAGTGGTACCTGGCCGACGCCTCCCGCCAGCGCCTGGACCCCGACCTCGACGCGGCGTTCGACCGGCTCGTGGAGCACGCGCGCTCGATCTGACCGCGACCGGCAGGACGCCACCGTCGCGCGGCGCCCACCCCTGGTGGTTCGATGACCGCATGGACGTCGACTACGAGGCCGAGCGCGGGCGGATGGTCGAGCAGCAGCTCGCCGCCCGCGGGATCGAGGACCAGCGTGTGCTCGACGCGATGCGGCGCGTGCCGCGGCACGAGTTCGTGCCGGAGACGGCGGCGCGGTACGCCTACGAGGACCATCCCATGCCCATCGGCGACGGGCAGACGATCTCGCAGCCGTACATCGTCGCCCTGATGCTGGAGGCGGCACGGATCGGCCCTGAGGACAGCGTGCTCGACGTCGGCACCGGCTCCGGCTACGCGGCCGCCGTCGCCGCACAGCTCGCGCACCGGGTGGTCAGCATCGAGCGGCATCCCGGCCTGGCCGTCACCGCAGCGGCCACTCTGGAGGCGCTCGGCTACCGGGTGAACGTGGTCACCGGCGACGGGACGCTGGGGTGGACCGATGGCGCCCCCTACGACGCCATCGTCGCGGCGGCGACCGGGCCCTCCCTCCCGCGGGCGTGGGTCGAGCAGCTCGCGCCGCGGGGGCGGATCGTCATGCCGATCGGGCGGCCGGGAGGGGCGCAGCACCTGGCCGTGTTCCAGCGGCGGGCCGACGGGGAGCTGCGGGAGACGAACCTCGGCGCGGTGGCGTTCGTGCCGCTCGTCGGGGACGAGGCGTGGCCGGAGGCCTGAGGGGGGAGGCCTGAGTGCGGGCCGGGCGCGACCGGCTGGTCAGGCGGCGACGGCGGCCGCGGGCACCGCGCTGAGCGCACCGAGGAGGGCGGCCAGCTGGCCGGCCGGGGCGAGCCGGTCCTCCGGGTGCCACTGCACGGCGAGCACGGGCGCGTCGCGGTGCTCGATCGCCTCCACGTGTCCGTCCGGGGCGCGGCCGGTGACGACCAGGCCCTCCCCCACGACGTCGACGGCCTGGTGGTGGGCGCTGCGGACGTCGACGACGGACCCGCCGAGGAGGCGCTGCGCGAGGCTCCCCTCCTCCAGCAGCACCGGGTGCGTGGTGAGCACCTCGGGGATGGGCACGCCGCGGTTGACGTGCCCGGCGTGATCGCCGAGGTCCTGCAGGAGGGTGCCGCCGAGGGCGACGTTGACGATCTGGAGGCCGCGGCAGATCCCGAGCAGCGGCACGCCGCGCTCGATCGAGCGGTGCACGAGCGCGAGCTGCGCGTCGTCGGCGACCTCGAGGTGGCGGCTCTCGTGCGGGTAGCCGGTGCTGCCGCCGTAGAAGCGGGGCGCGATGTCCTCTCCCCCGACGATCACGACGGCGTCGGCCGCCTCGGTGCGGGCGAGCAGCAGCTCGCGGCCCTCGTCGGCGGCGAGACGGTTGACGCGCCATGCCTGCGCCTCCGCCTCGGCGATGACCGAGCCGACGAGGAGCTGCACGTACGCGTGGTACGCCGGGTCGTGGCCGCGGAAGCGCGTGGCCTCCACGACGGCGAGCGAGCGGGCGCCGGATGCGGGCACGGGCTCCTCCTCTCGCCGTGGGCTGACCATACGATCCTGGCGGGAGGCCGCGCCGGCCGCATCCCTGCGCGTAACAGGTCGAAACAGTGACAGCGTCGGACGCCGCCAATAGACTCGGCAGCGATTCAGGGCGGCAACTCAGGAACGGCCGGGAGAGTGTGGGGATGCGCTTGCGACGTGTGCTGACCGGGGTGCTCCTGGCGATCGGCCTTGCGGTGGCTCCGGCGGTGGCGGCGGCGGGCTCCGCCCCTGCGCAGGACCCTGTCGAGCTGGGGACGAACCGGGTGGTGGACCAGGCCGGCGTGCTCTCCGGCAGCGAGACCGCCGCGGTCGAGAAGGCGATCGACGGGCTGTACCAGCAGCACAAGCTCGACCTGTGGGTGGTGTACGTCGACGACTTCACCAACCCGACGGACGCGCAGGACTGGGCCAACGAGACGGCGAGCCGCAACGGGCTCGGTCCGTCGGACTACGTGCTCGCGGTCGCGACGCAGGGCCGCACCTACTACCTCTCCGGCGACGACAGCGGCCCTGTCTCCTCCGACCAGCTCACCCGCATCGAGCAGGACGACATCGAGCCCAAGCTGCACGACGACGACTGGTCGGGGGCGGCGCTCGCGGCGGTCGACGGGCTCTCCAACGCGGCGGGAGGCGGTGGAGGCGGCGGCAGCGGCTTCTTCTGGTTCTTCCTGATCGGCGTGATCGTGGTGGGGCTGATCATCTTCTTCGTGGTGCGCGGCCGGTCGCGCAAGCGGGTCGGTGCGGGCGCGCCGGGCTCGGGAGCGCCGGGAGCACCGGGTGCGCCGGCGCAGCCGCAGAGCGAGCTGCAGACCATGCCGCTGAAAGACCTGGAGCGCCGAGCGGGCTCGGCCCTCGTGCAGACAGACGACGCCATCCGCACCAGCGAGGAGGAGCTGGGTTTCGCCACCGCGCAGTACGGTGCAGAGGCGGTGGTGCCCTTCCAGGCCGCGCTCGACCAGGCGAAGGCGCAGCTCCGCGACGCCTTCCGGCTCAAGCAGCAGCTCGACGACGCGGAACCGGACACCGACGACGAACGCCGCGCGTGGAACATCCGCATCATCCAGCTCTGCGCCTCCGCCAACGAGGGGCTCGACCACCAGGCCGACGCCTTCGACGAGCTGCGCGCGCTCGAGAAGCGCATCCCGGAGGCGAGCGCCGAGGTGGCGGCGGCCGAGCAGAAGGCGCGCGCCCGGGTGCAGCAGACGGAGGCGACCGTCGCCGACCTCGGCCGGCGGTACACGGCGGCCTCCCTCAGCACGGTCAGCGACAACATCGACCAGGCCGGGCAGCGACTCGACTTCGCGGTCTCGGCGCTCGCCGCCGCGCAGCAGAAGGCGACCGCCGGCGACACCAGCGCGGCGGCCGTCGGCGTCCGCGCGGCGGAGGAGTCGGTCGACCAGGCCGCGCTCCTCCTCGACGCCGTCGACCGGGTCGGCGCCGACCTGGCGAAGACGCAGCAGGCGATCGACGCCTTCGTGCCCGAGCTCGAGAGCGACCTCGCCGAGGCCAGGGCCCTGGCGGCCGCCGGCGACCCCGGCGGCTCCATCGCGGGCGTCGTCGCGAGCACCGAGCAGACCCTGAGCGACGTGAAGGCGCGGCTCGCCGCTCCCCCGATCAATCCGCTGGAGCTGGCGCAGCGCCTCGATACCGCCAACCGCTCCATCGACCAGGCTCTGCAGGGCGTCCGCGACGCCCGGATGCAGACCCAGCGCGCGCAGTCGGCGCTGCGGCAGGCGCTGCTGACGGCGCACGCCCGCGTCTCCGCGTGCGAGGACTTCATCACGGCCCGCCGTGGCGCGGTCGGCGCCGAGGCCCGCACCCGCCTCGCCGAGGCCGGACGGCTGGTCGTGCAGGCGGAGCAGACCGCGGCCTCCGACCCCGTCACGGCCCTCGGCCAGGCGCAGCGCGCCGCACAGCTCGCCGAGGAGGCGACCGACCTCGCGCAGCGCGACGTCGGCGGGTTCCAGCCCGACATGGGCGGGCTCGGCGGCATGTTCGGCGGCGGCACCTCCGGGCGCGGCGGCGGCAGCGGGGCGATGGGCGCGATCCTCGGCGGCATCCTCATCGACTCCGTGCTGAGCGGTGGGGGCGGGATGTTCGGCGGAGGCGGGGGCGGCCGCAACCGCGGTGGCGGGGGTATGTTCGGCGGCGGTGGCGGCTTCGGCGGAGGAGGCGGCGGCTTCAGCCCCGGCAGCTTCGGCGGCGGCGGCACCCGTGGCAGGCGCGGCGGAGGCCGCTTCTGACCGACCGCCCACCGGGGCTTGAACCGAATGCGACGATCAGCGCCTCCTGCGGGGGCGGGACGAAAGGAAGAGCAATGGCAAAGCAGTCGATCTTCGGCCGCATCTCACAGCTGCTGAAGGCGAACATCAACTCCCTGCTCGATCAGGCCGAGGACCCGGAGAAGATGCTCGACCAGATGGTCCGCGACTTCACGAACAGCATCGCCGACGCCGAGAGCGCCATCGCCGAGACCATCGGCAACCTCCGCCTGCTCGAGGACGACCACCGCGAAGACGTGGAGGCCGCCGCCGAGTGGGGCCGCAAGGCGCTGGCCGCGAGCACGCAGGCCGACAAGTACCGCGCGGCCGGCGACGGCGCGAACGCCGACAAGTTCGACAACCTGGCGAAGGTCGCGCTGCAGCGGCAGATCTCCTCCGAGAACGAGGCGAAGGCCGCCGAGCCGCAGATCGCGTCGCAGACCGAGGTCGTCGAGAAGCTCAAGGCGGGCCTCAACGGTATGAAGGAGAAGCTGGAGCAGCTCAAGAGCAAGCGCTCCGAGCTGGTCGCCCGCGCGAAGAGCGCCCAGGCGCAGTCGCAGGTGATGGACGCGGTCAAGAGCATCGACATCCTCGACCCCACCAGCGAGGTCTCCCGCTTCGAGGAGAAGATCAAGCGCGAGGAGGCCCGGGTGCGCGGCGCCCAGGAGCTCGCCGCCTCCAGCCTCGACGCCCAGTTCAACGACCTCGACGACCTCGGCGAGATGACCGAGGTGGAGGCGCGGCTCGCGGCCCTGAAGACCGGCGGCGGTCAGGCGGCGGTGGAGGCCGGGTCGGGCGACTCGGCGTCGGCGTCGTACACGCCGGGTCAGTGAGCGCGTCCTTCCTCGTCGTCCCGCAGTGGCAGGGCTCGGGGTCGTCGCGCGCGATGCGCCTCATCGACGGCGCCGACGCGATCCGCGGCGACCTCCCCGCCACCGCCACGCACCTCGTCCCGGTGCCCGCGTCGGCCGGCGAGTCGCTGGGGACGGGCGTGAACCGGTTCTCGTCGCTGACGGCGGTGCGCGAAGCGGCGCTGGCGGAGCTGGCCCTGCTGGAGGCTCCTGTCGTCACGATCGGCGGCGACTGCGCGGCCGACCTGGCGAGCGTGCAGCACGCGCTCGCGGCGCATCCCTCGGCGGACGTGGCCGTCGTCTGGTTCGACGCCCACGCCGACATCAACGATGTGGAGTCGTCGCCGTCGGGCGCGTTCCACGGGATGGTCGTGCGGGCGCTGCTCGGCGACGGGCCGGACGGGCTCGCCTCCACGGGCGACGCGCTGCTGCGTCCCGCCCAACTCGTTCTCGCGGGGACGCGGGCCCTCGACGACGGCGAGTCCGCCTACCTCGACCGGGTGGGCGTGCGGCTCGTCGCGGCGGGTGAGCTGGAGGACCCCGAGGCGATCGTGCGGGCGGTGGAGGCCACGGGCGCGTCGACCGTGTACGTGCATGTCGATCTCGACGTGCTCGACCCCTCGGCGATCGACGGGATCGGCTATCCGGAGCCGTTCGGGGTCACGCCGGAGGCGCTGTGCGACGCGATCCGCGCGCTGCGGTCGCGGTTCGGGCTGGCCGGCGCCGCGGTGACCGAGTTCGCGCCGGAGTCGACGGATGCGGCCGGGCGCGACCTCCCCGTGATCCTGCGCATCCTCGGGGCGTTGACGGGCCCGGTGGCGCGCAGGGCGGGCGGCTCGGCGGGTGCGGGCGGCTCGGCTGGTGGAGCGGGGGCCGTCGCTCCCTCGGCGGCCCCGGATTCATCCACACCTCGCGGTCCGCGCCACTTGTCCACAGATCCGCCGAATGCCGGGGAGGGCGTGTGACGGCGACAGGTACCGTGTCGCTATGACCTCAGCCAAGATCCGCACCGAGCGCCGCGGGCACGTCCTGCTCATCGGTCTCCACCGTCCCGAGAAGCGCAACGCCGCCGACTACGAGCTGCTGACGCAGTTCGCCGACGCGTACGGCGAGCTCGAACGCGACCCGTCGCTCCGGGTCGGGCTGGTCCATGCGGTGGGCGACCACTTCACCGCAGGGCTCGACCTGGCCGACCTCGGGCCGCGCATCGGCGCCGACGGGCTGTCGTTCGTCGGGCCGGACGGCGTCGACCCCTGGCAGGTGTCGGGGCCGCCGCTCACCAAGCCGGTGGTGGTGGCCGTGCAGGGCACCTGCCTGACGCTCGGCATCGAGCTGATCCTGGCCTCCGACGTGGCGGTGGCCGCACGGTCGACCCGGTTCGGGCAGATCGAGGTGTCGCGCGGCATCCTGCCGTTCGGCGGGGCCACGCTGCGATTCCCACGGGCGGTCGGCTGGGGCAACGCCATGCGGTACATCCTCACCGGCGACCTGTTCGACGCGCAGGAGGCGTACCGCATCGGCCTCGTGCAGGAGGTGGTGAACGACGGCGAGCAGTTCGACCGCGCGCTCGCCATCGCCGAGCGCATCGCCGCGCAGGCGCCGCTCGCCGTGCAGGCCGCGCTCGCCAACGCCAAGCGCGCGGTGCGCGACGGCGACGACGCGGCCGCCGCCGACCTCCAGCCCGCCCTCGTGCGACTCGCCGGCAGCGAGGACGCACGGATCGGCATGGAGGCGTTCCTCACCCGTACCGAGGCCGAGTTCGTCGGCCGTTGAGCACCGTCCACCGAGCAGCACCACGTCAGGAGAACCCATGACCACCACCGAGTACGACGTCATCGTGATCGGCGCAGGAGCGGTCGGCGAGAACGTCGCCGACCGGGCAGCGCAGGGCGGGATGCGCACGGTCATCGTCGAGGCCGAGCTGGTCGGAGGCGAGTGCTCGTACTGGGCGTGCATGCCGTCCAAGACGCTGCTCCGCAGCGGTGCGCTGCTGCGGGCGGCCCAGCGGGTCGGCGGCACCCGTGAGGCCGTGACCGGGCAGCTCGACGTGGCCGCCGTGTTCCGTCGGCGCGACTACATGACGAACGACTGGAACGACGACGGCCAGGTGGAGTGGCTGAACGGCGCCGGCATCGACCTGGTGCGCGGCCGCGGAGTGATCACGGCCCCGCGCGAGGTGACGGTCACGGCCGACGACGGCTCGGTGACCGTCCTCACGGCGAAGCACGCGGTGGCCGTCTGCACGGGGTCGGCGCCGCTCCTCCCCGACATCCCCGGTCTGCGCGAGAGCGAGCCGTGGGGCAGCCGCGAGGCGACGAGCGCCGAGCGGGCACCGGAATCGCTGACGATCCTCGGCGGCGGCGTGGTCGCGACCGAGATGGCGACCGCGTACGCGGGATTCGGCACGCAGGTGCACCTGGTGGCCCGCAGCGGGCTGCTCGGCGGCGAGGAGCCGTTCGCCGGCGAGCTGGTGGCGGAGTCCCTCCGCGAGCTGGGGGCGTCCCTCCATCTCGATTCGGGCGTGGAGGCGGTCGCCCGGACCGAGGAGTCCCACTTCCGCGTGACCCTCAGCGATGGGCAGGAGCTCGTGACCGAGCAGTTCCTGGTCGCGACCGGGCGTGTGCCGCACACCATCGATCTCGGACTAGAGGCGTTCGGCCTCGAGGGCGGCGCCTGGCTCGACGTCGACGACAGCATGCGCGTGCTGGGCGCGGACGGCGAGCCCGTCGACGGCGGCTGGCTGTACGGCGTCGGCGACGTCAATCACCGTGCGCTGCTGACCCACCAGGGCAAGTACCAGGCGCGCGCAGCGGGCGACGCGATCGCCGCGAGGGCGAAGGGCCATGAGGTGTCGCTCGAGCCGTGGGGCGCCTTCGTCGCGACGGCCGACCATCAGGCGGTGCCGCAGGTGACGTTCACCGATCCCGAGGTCGCGTCGGTCGGCCTCACGGCGGCCCGCGCCGAGAAGGCGGGATACCGCATCCGCGTCGTCGACTACGAGATCGGCTCGGTCAGCGGCGCCTACGTCGTCGCCGACAACTACAAGGGCACGGCGCGGATGGTGGTGGACGAGGACCGCGGGGTGGTTCTGGGCGCGACGTTCGTCGGGCAGGATGTGGCGGAGCTCCTCCATTCCGCGACCGTGGCGGTCGTGGGCGAGGTGCCGCTCACCCGCCTGTGGCACGCGGTGCCGTCGTACCCGACGGTCAGCGAGGTGTGGCTGCGCCTGCTCGAGACCTACGGCCGGCCCGAGAAGTGAGCGGGCCTCTCGGCCGGCTCCTGCTGGACTCCCCGATCAGCAGGCTCGGCTACCTGTACGCCACCGCTGTCGGCTTCACCTGGGGCTTCCTCTGGAGCACCGGGCGGGTCGAGCGGCGCGGAGGGCTGTTCGTCTTCCGCGGGATGCCGAAGCGCACCTTCGGCCGCGGCGGATCGTGCGTCGGCGGGTGCTACCTCACCGACCACAACGTGAGCGACGCCATCTTGGAGCACGAAGCGGTCCACAAGCGGCAGTGGCAGCGGTACGGGATGCTGTTCCCGCTGCTCTACCTGCTCTCCGGGCGTGATCCGCTGCGCAATCGATTCGAGATCGAGGCCGGCCTCGAGAAGGGCGGATACCGATGACCGACGCGGAGCGCCGCACGATCGTCATCACGGGTGCGAGCTCGGGGATCGGCGCCGTTGCCGCGGCACGGCTGGCCGAGGCGGGCGACGAGATCGCCGTCGTCGGGCGCAACCCCGAGCGCACCAGGGAGGTGGCGGAGCGCGTCGGCGGTACCGCGTTCCTCGCCGACTTCGAGCGGCTGGACGACGTCCGCCGGCTCGCCGAGGCCCTCCTCCAGCGTTACGAGCGCATCGATGTGCTGGCCAACAACGCGGGCGGTCTGTACAGCACGCGGGAGCTGACGGTCGACGGGCACGAGCGCACCATCCAGTCGAACCATCTCGCGCCGTTCCTCCTGACCCGGCTGCTGCTGCCGCGCCTGCAGCAGACGGCGGCCGAGGGCAGAGACGTGCGCGTCGTCTCCACCGCGAGCCTGGCGAACCGCTTCGGCCACCTCCGCCTCGACGACCTCGACTGGGAGCGCCGCCCGTGGCTGGGCGGCTGGCGCGCGTACGGCACCGCGAAGCTC
The DNA here is from genome assembly GCF_030433685.1 of Leifsonia williamsii. NCBI lineage: Bacteria > Bacillati > Actinomycetota > Actinomycetes > Micrococcales > Microbacteriaceae > Leifsonia > Leifsonia williamsii. The sequence goes on along the minus strand of NZ_JAROCF010000001.1, from coordinate 2,003,494 downwards.
GCGACCATCCTCTTCATCGCGGAGCTCGCCGAGCGTCTCACGGGCACGGGCATCACCGCATACTCGTTCCACCCCGGCACGATCGCGACGAACTTCGGCTCGACCTCGCCACTCATCCGCTTCGGCAACGCCGTGACCCGCGGCTCCTACGGCATCCCGGTGGAGGTGGGCGCCGCCCCGCTCCTCCTCCTCGCCGGCGCGGCCCCGGTCGGTGCACCGAGCGGCACCTACTTCGACCGCCTCCACGCGAACGGCCGCACCGCCGCCCAGGCGAGGGACGCCCAGCTCGGCCGCGACCTGTGGTCGGCGACGGAACTGCTGACGGCGGACGCGGTGCGGGGGTGAGAGGGGCCGGGTGAGGGACGGCGTGCGGCTCGGCGGGACAAGGCACCCCATCGAGTTGGCACGACACGCCGTCGCGCCCGATCGAGTTGGCTGGACACGCCGCCTGGCCCGATCGAGTTGACACAACATGCCGCGCCGACGGTCCAGGAGACGGCGTGTCGCGACAAATGGATCGTGGCGAGGCTGGGTCCGGATGCGCCGGTGACAGGCCGCGGCGTCAGGATGTGGCGTCAGGCCGCAGCAGCGCCAGGCCGCAGCAGCGTCAAGCTGCAGCAGCGCCAAGCTGCAGCAGCGCCAAGCTGCAGCGGCGCCAGGACCCAGCAGCGTCAAGCTGCAGCGGCGCCAGGACCCAGCGGCGCCAGGATCCGGCGGAGTCAGGATGCGGTAGACGTCACGCCGCGGCGGCGCGGGCGACGACCGCCTCCGGCGCCATGCCGACAGTGTCGACCAGGTGGTCGCGGACCTCGGCGACGAGGGCGGCGCCTCCGGTGAGGATCGCGCGGGTGGCGCCGGGGCCGTCGCACAGCATCTCGGCGGACCAGGCGCGGAGGGCGCGGGTCGCGGCCTCGCCTCGCGGGCAGCGCTCCCCCGTTCCCGGACGACCGGAGCGGGCCGCCCTGGCCAGCCAGGTGACGGTCATCCGGATGGGGGCCGCGAGCGGGACGATCTGGGTGTCGTCCTCGACCTCCACGAAGACGCGGCCGCGGGCGCAGAGCGGCAGCAGGGCCAGCTCCGCCTCCAGCTCGGTCAGCGAGGACTCGTCGCCGACGACGACGAACTGCACGCGGTCGTCGTGGTGCGCGGTGTCCGAAGTGTGGGTGGCGTGATCGGGTCGGTACATCTCACCGACGAGTATAGGCGAGGCTTACCTAAGCTCGGCCGGGAGCTGGCGAGGCTGCACCTCCCTCGGCCCGCACGGTCCCTCACCGCACTTCCACTCTCCGGCCGGGCGCGGGATGATCGGTCCATGCGCCCGACCCCGTACTCCCCCATCGCCCCGATGCTTGCCAAGGCCGTTCCCGCGGTGCCGGAGCCGGACAGCGTCGCCGGCGGGCTCAGCTACGAGCCCAAGTGGGACGGGTTCCGCGCGATCGTCTATGCCGAGCCCGGCGAGGATGGCGGAGTCGGCCCGGTCGAGATCGGCAGCCGCGGGTCGAAGATGCTGACGCGGTACTTCCCGGACCTCGTGGAGGCGTTCCGCCGGATCCTCCCCGGGCCGTGCGTGCTCGACGGCGAGATCGTCGTCCCGAGCGGGGAGCCAGGCGGGCAGCGGCTCGACTGGGAGGCGCTCTCGCAGCGCATCCATCCCGCCGCCAGCCGGGTGAAACTCCTCGCCGAGCAAACCCCGGCGACGTTCGTCGCGTTCGACCTGCTCGCGATCGGCGACGAGTCGTACGTCGACCGGCCGTTCGCCGAGCGGCGGGCCGCACTGGAGGAGTTCGCCGGCGACCTCCCCGCCCCTATCCAGCTCACACGGACGACGACCGACGTCGACCTCGCCCGGCGCTGGCTGGTCGAGTTCGAGGGTGCGGGACTGGACGGTGTCGTCGCGAAGCCGCTCTCGGGCGCGTACGCGCCGAACAAGCGCACGATGCTCAAGATCAAGCACCACCGCACGGCCGACGTCGTCGCGCTCGGCTACCGCATCCACACCAGCGGACGCGGCGTCGGGTCGCTGCTCGTCGGCCTGTACGGCGACGACGGCGAGCTGCGCAACGTCGGCGGCGTCTCCGCCTTCACGGACAAGACCCGGCTCGCCCTCATCGACGAGCTCGACCCGCTGGTGGAGCGCGACGCCTCCGGCAACGCGGTCACCGGCGAGACCGACCGCAGCCGCTTCTCCTCCGGCAAGGACGTCTCGTTCGTGCGGCTCCGCCCGGAGCGGGTCCTGGAGGTGCGCTACGACCAGATGGAGGGAATGCGCTTCCGCCACACCGCCCAGTTCGAACGCTGGCGCCCCGACCGCGACGCCCGCTCCTGCACCTTCGAACAGCTCGACCGCCCGATCGCCTACGACCTGGGCGACGTGCTGACCTGAGACGTCCTGACCCGACGCGTCGATAGGGCGAGACATGCCGCCCCGGCGGTGCCTGAGGCGGCGTGTCGTGACAAGTGGATGAAGGGGCAGCGGAGCATCCCTCCGCGCTGCTCGGCGGCGCGCAGCCGCGGAACGTCGCGGTGCGCTACTCCTTCTTCGCGCGGCTCGGCTGGACGCGGGGAGGCTCGCCCGGCATCTTGGGGTAGTCGGGAGGGAACGGCAGCTCGCCGAGTCCGGCCTCCAGGTCGCGGGCCCACCAGGACAGCAGCTCGTCGATGCGGCCGGGGTTCTCGTCGAAGCGCTCCCAGGGGTCGCCGGTCGTCGCCAGGCGCTCCGGGATGGTCTGTACCGTGAAGGCGGCCGGGTCGACCTCCGGGAGCTCGTCCCAGGTGATCGGCGTCGACACGGAGGCGTGGGCGAGCGCGCGCGGGCTGTAGGCGCCCGCCATGGTGCGGTCGCGATTCGCCTGGTTGAAGTCGACGAAGACGCGCTCGCCGCGCTCCTCCTTCCACCACGCGGTCGTCACCTGATCGGGCATCCGGCGCTCGAGCTCGCGGGCGGCCGCGATGACCGCGTGGCGGACGTCGAGGAACTCGTGCGTCGGCTCGATCGGTGCGAACACGTGGAGGCCGCGGTTGCCGGAGGTCTTGATGAAGGGCTCGAGCCCGGCCTCCCGCAGCACGGCCCGCAGCTCGATGGCGGCGGGGACGGCGTCGGCGAACCCGGTGCCCGGCTGCGGGTCGAGGTCGATGCGGAGCTGGTCGGGGTTGTCCGAGTTCTCGGCGCGCGACGGCCACGGGTGGAAGACGACCGTGTTCATCTGCGCCGCCCACACGGCCGCCGCCGGCTCGTCGATGACCAGTTGGGGGTGCGACCGCGCGCTCGGATACACGACCGGCACGGACCGGATGAAGTCGGGAGCGCCACGCGGCGGGTTCTTGGAGAAGAACTGCTCGCCGTCGATGCCGTCCGGGAACCGCTGCAGCGACACCGGCCGGTCGCCGTTGGCGCGGACGAACGGCTCCCCCACCGCGATCAGGTAGTTCGCGAGGTCGAGCTTGGTGATGCCCAGCTCGGGCCACAGCACGCGGCCGGGGCTGGAGAGGCGCAGCTCGCGATCGCCGTGCGGACCGGGGATGGTGAGGACGACTGCGTCGGAGGCCATGCGAACACCGTACCGCCCGAACTCCTCGTGACCGCGTTGTGAATTCCGTGTGCGATGGCCTCGCTCCGCTTGTCTCCCCAGATGGATGGGCCACAATGATGACGCGTCCGCGTCGCGGTCGAGCGAAGAGAAGAAGGGGTGCGTCCACCTGAGGATCGTCAGTTACAACCTCCGCAAGCACGCGGCGGGCCACGAGCTCGCCGACATCGCCTCGACGTACGACGTGGACGCCCTCTGCCTGCAGGAGTGCGATTACGAGGCGCTGCCGGAGCGACTGCATCACATGGTCCTCGCCGACGCCACCCGCGGAAACCGGCTCGGCCTCGCGGTGTACATCCGCGAGGACCGCTACGAGATCCTCCACACCCAGGTCTTCGCCGTCCACAAGTCCCTCCACGACCGCGTGCTCGCCCCCGCCCACGAGCGGCTGCTCGCGGTGCACGTGCGCGACCGCGACACCGGCGAGAACGTGCTGATCGGCTCCTTCCACGCGGCGCCGCTCACGGCCTCGAACTCGCTCCGGCGCAAGCAGATCGCCGCCGCCCACGAGGGGATGCGCTCCCTCGCCCCCGACACCCCCGCGATCATGGTGGGCGACTTCAACTACCCGTGGTTCATCCACGGCCTGGAGCGCCGCCTCACCACCTCGGGCTACACCCTCAAGCGCAGCACCGAGCCGACCTACCTGCGGTACCGGTTCTTCAGCGGCTACTTCGACTTCGTCACCTCGACCGGCTTCGACATCGAGCGGGTGGACGTGCTCCCCGCCGGCGCCTCCGACCACCGCGCCATCAGCCTGGACGCGCGGCTGGCGGCGTAGGAGCAGAGCCGGCCCGCGGCCAGGCCCACGCGCCCGTCACGGCGCGCCCTCCGCGACGGCGGACGACTCCGCGACGGCGGACGACTCCGCGCCTCCCGCCTCCCCGCGCCCTCCCCCGAGCACCTGCAGGCGCGGACGCTCCCCCGCACCGCCGACGCGGTCACCGAACGCCGGCCGCGCCGTGGTGGCGAACCGGAACTGCTCCCCCGGCTCCGCCGCGACGACGCCGAGCGCGACCAGCCGGGCGCGTACTCCGCCTACCCTCCGCCCGACCGCTACCGCGATCTCGTCGAGGGAGTCGCCGCGGTGGTACGCCTCGATGACCGTGTGCTCGTCGGCCTCCGTCCAGCGGCGGAAGGCGTTCGGATGCTCTGTGCTCGCGCGGGCACGGCCGGTCGCGGCCGTCACCGCCGACGCGGGCGGCGCCAGCGCCTGCACGGTGCTGACCTGCAGCAGCCGGTACCGTGCGACCGGCTCCACGGCCGGCTCCCGCCAGCACGCGAGCGAGTCGCCGTCGAAGCTGATCAGTGTGGCGTCGATGTCGGCGAAGGCCTCGTCGACCGTGGTGATGCGCAGCATTCCGTTCCCCCTGGTACGTCCTCCCCACCGCCGGATCGGGTGGGGTACGAGCACGCTATCCGCGGCCTCCGGCGCGTCACCAGAGCGTCGACGCGCGGAAATGCACGCCTCGCACGCACGCGGGCCCGGGCGTACGGTGACAGCGCATGGACGTTCTCGGCTGGCTCGCGGGAGACGAGTACACGATCGCGCGCGAGATCCTGCAACGCGGGGTCGCGGCCCTGTACCTCGTCGCGTTCGTCTCGGCGGTGAACCAGTTCCCGGCGCTCCTCGGCGAGCACGGCCTCCTGCCGGTCCCGCGGTTCCTGCAGCTGAGCTACGCGCGCAAGCAACCGACGCTGTTCCGCCGCCGCTACTCCGACCGCCTGCTGCTCGCGGTCGCCTGGACCGGCGCGGCGCTCTCCGCCCTCGTCGTCCTCGGCCTGCTGCAGCTCACCCCGACTTGGGTGTTCGTGCCGGTCTTCCTGGTGATCTGGTTCCTCTACCTCTCGATCGTGAACGTGGGCCAGACCTTCTACGGGTTCGGCTGGGAGAGCCTGATCTGCGAGGCCGGCTTCGTCGTCGCCTTCCTGGGCGCCTGGGACACCGCACCGCCCGTCACGATCATCGTCTTCGTGCGGTGGCTGGTGTTCCGGCTGGAGTTCGGGGCCGGGATGATCAAGATGCGCGGCGACCGCTCCTGGCGCGACCTGACGGCCCTCTACTACCACCACGAGACGCAGCCCATGCCGAACCCGCTCAGCCGCACCGCGCACCTGCTGCCGAAGTGGTGGCACCGGGTGGAGGTGCTGGGCAACCACGTCGCGCAGCTCGTCGTGCCGTGGCTGCTGTTCCTGCCGCAGCCGGTGGCGAGCGCGGCGGCGACCATCATCATCCTGACGCAGCTGTGGCTGGTGGCGACGGGCAACTTCGCCTGGCTCAACTGGATCACGATCGTGCTCGCCTTCGCCGGGATCAGCGACGGCGTGTGGTCGTGGCTGCTCGGTGGCGCGCCTGTGGGCGCGTTCGGCGCCTCCACCCTCCCGCTCTGGTACCTGATCGTGTCGCTCGCGGTGACGGTGTTCCTGGTCGTGCTGAGCTGGCCTCCGCTCAAGAACTTGTTCTCGCGGCGCCAGCTCATGAATGCGAGCTTCAACCGCTGGCACCTCGTCAACGCGTACGGGGCGTTCGGGAGCGTGACGAAGGAGCGGTTCGAGGTCGTGGTGGAGGGCACGGAGGACGATCCGCACGACCCCGACGCCGCGTGGTACGAGTACGCCTTCAAGGGCAAGCCGGGCGATGTCCGGAGGCTGCCGCGCCAGTTCGCGCCGTACCACCTCCGGCTCGACTGGCTGATGTGGTTCCTGGCGCTGGGCTCGCGCGACTCGCCGTGGTTCGAGGTGTTCCTGCTGCGGCTGCTGGAGGCGGACCGGGCGACGCTGAAGCTGCTGCGAGCCGACCCCTTCGACGGGCGTGCGCCCAGGGCGGTGCGGGCGACGATGTACCTCTACCGGTTCACGACGCGCGAAGAGAAGCGGCGGACCGGGGATCGTTGGGTGCGCAGCGAGGTCGGCGCGCTGGTGCCGGCGGTGAGCCTGCGTGGATAGGCGGGGTCGCCTTCAGTACCCGGCGCTGCTCAGTACCCCGTGCGCTCCTCCTGCAGCCGGGCGAGGTCGCGCCAGATCAGCAGCTTGAGGCGCGCGGGGCGCTCGCGCTCGTAGTCGTCGCGCAGCGCCTCGCGGCCGGAGAACGCGTCGAGCCCGGCCTCGATGGCGCGCCGCACCTCGTCCCAGGCGTCGGCGCGGCCGCGCTCGACGAGGTCGAGCAGCTGCTGCTCCGAGTCGGCCTTCGCCCGAAGCGCGCCGGCCAGCGCGAGCGCGGCGTCGCGCCGCAGGGTCAGGTTGGCGGTGTCGACGTCGCGGTAGTCGTGCGGGTGCATCGCGTCGCCGCGCAGGCCGGAGGCGGCGGCCAGCTCCTCCTCGATGCGGCCGGCGGCCTCCCCCTGCTCGGCGGCGAGCTCGCGCAGCATCGCAGCAGCCTCGGCGGTGTGCCGGGACGGGTCGAAGTCGTGGCCGTACTGGATCGTGTCGACGACGATGTGATTCTTGACCGCCATGCGGGTGGCGTATTCCGCGAGCAGCATGCCCTCTTCGACGGACTGCTCCAGTGTGGGGGCCGGAGGCTCCGGCAGGGCGTCCTCATCGAACCGGCGCGTGCGCACGGACGGCTCGGAGCGCCTGCGGAACCACGACGGCCAGCGCATGCGTCACCTCCCCGAGCACGACTCGCGACGCCCGGCGGCGTCGCCCAGACCATTCTCCCCGATCAGGAGGGCGGGTCGGCGCGTTCGGCGCCGGCTGCGTGTTGCCGGGCGGCGTGTGCGGGACGCCGCGGCGGGACGATCAGGCGCCGCGGCCGCTCGCGAAGAAGGCGTTGGCGCGGCGCGTGTAGAGCAGGGAGACGAGCAGCAGCGTCCAGAGCACCTCGATCACGCCCGAGAAGAACTGGAGCGTGAACAGCAGCAGGATGCCGTTGATCAGGTTCACGATCATGACGACCGTGACGATCGCCCGCGAGACCCGGCTGCCGTCGAGCAGGCCCCTGGCGACGATCAGCGTGACGATGCCGAGGATCAGCGCGAGGACGGCCGAGGTGGTGAGGCCGACGACGGAGCCTCCGCTCTCCCGCGCCATCGACTCGCGCGTGAACAGCAGGAGGACGCCGCCGACGATGTTCGCGATGCCGTTGATGTAGGTGAGCACGGCGACGAAGGTGACGGAGCCGGGGCGGCGGGCGGGAGCGGCGGAGGCGGAGGAGGCGGGCGGCGTCGTGGCGGACATGGGGAAACGGTAGTGGGGTGAGGGTGCTGCGGGAAGGGGTGGCGGCGGGTCCGATGTCCGTCGCCGGGGTCGGATGTCGGTGGTCCGTGGCAGAGTGGTCGTGTGGCGGGGGTGCGATATGAGTTCGAGACCGAGCTGTTCCGGTGGGCGGCGCGGCGTGAGGTGTGGGTGTTCGCGCGACTGCCCGACGAGGTGTCGGAGGAGATCCACGACCAGCCGCATCCCCCGGCCGGGTTCGGGTCGGTGAAGGTGATGGTGACGCTGGGAGGGTCGCGATGGGCGACGTCGATCTTCCCGGAGAGCGCGGACGGGCCGTTCGTCCTGCCGATCAAGGGGTCGGTGCGGCGGGCGGAAGGGGTCGAGCTGGGCGATCGGGTGCGCATCGGGGTGGAGACGCTGCTGTAGGAGCACCCGCGAGCGCGCGGGCTGGAGGCAGGCTGAACGGCGGACGCGAGCTTGCTGGGGGAACGAGGAGTCTGCTGCCGCGCCGACCGCGCGCGTGCCTACGCTCAGATCCACCTCGAGGGGATGGAGTCGAGCATGGGTGCCGACGCGTGGACCGTCACGAACCTGACCGAGGCGGTCGGTGCTCCGCTCGGCGTGCACCAGCCGGCCGCGTGGGCCGACGCGGCCGGAGGGCGGTACGTCGTGTTCCAGGGGTACTCCCCCGTGACCGGCGGGACGGGGCACCTCCACCTGCTCCGGGCTGCGGCGCGCGGCGGTGAGCCTGGTGAGGGCGAGCAGGGTGAGCGCAACCGGACCACGGACCTCCCCGCCGACACCTCCTGGGCGGTCACCGATCTCACGGCGCTGACGGGCGCGCCGGAGGCGGCGACCACCGCGCGGGGGTACGCGCGGTCCGCGGACGGGACGCAGCACGTCGTCTATCAGGGGCGGCGGTTCGATGGGCACGTGCACGAGCTGAGCTGCTTCGACGCGGCGGACGACTGGGCGCACCGCGACCTCACCGCGGTGACGGAGGCTCCGCTCGCGCTGTCGCAGCCCTCCGGGTTCGAGACGCGGTACGACGACACCCAGCGGGTCGTGTATCAGGGGCGCGACGGGCACATCCACCAGCTGGCGGAGGGCGGAGGGGCGTGGCGGCACCAGGACCTCACCGCGCTCACCGGGTCGCCGGCCTGCGCTCCGGACGCCGCGCCCGCGGGCTACGGCTTCGACGCCCGGCGGAGCGCCCACGTGGTGGTGCGGACCGCCGACGGGCACCTCCTCGAGTACCGGGAGGAGGGCGGGGAGTGGGCGTGGACGGACCTGACGCTCGCCACCCGCTCACCGGTGGCCTCCGACGCCGAGATGGTGTGCGGGTACGTGCTCGCCGCGGAGCCGACCCAACACGTCGACTTCGTGGGCGGGGACGGCCACGTGCACGAGCTGTGGCGGGGCGATGGCGAGTGGGAGCACAGCGACCTGACCGCGGCGGCGGGAGCGCCGCCAGCGCAGGCCACGACGCAGCCCGCGTCCTACGCCGCCGAGGGCGGCCCCGGCCGGCCGACGCAGCACGTCCTCTTCGTCGGCAGGGACGCGTACGTGCACGAGCTGTGGTGGGCGGCGCCCGACTGGCACTACACCGAGGTCACCTCGGCGGTCCGTGGGTCGCTCCGCGTGCTCGGGCACCCGGTCGGGTTCGCCGTCGCCGACGGCACCCACGACGGGTGCTACCTCGCCGACACGCACGAGCTGGTGCTGCTGCGCGCCCGGGCGTGAAGGTGGCGCCGCCGCTACTCCCCGAACACGACCTCCGCCGCCGCTTCCACGGCGAAGAGTTGGTCGGGGTAGCGCAGGCCGGAGAAGTAGCGGTTCGTGTGCGCGATGATCTGCTCGGCGCTGATCGTGACGCCCTCCCACTCGGCGTCCGTGGTGGTGTGCGCGTCGCCGACGAGCGTGACGTCATAGCCGCGGACGGCCGCGCTCTGGGTGGTCGTGCGGATGCAGAAGTCGCTCTGCGCTCCGGCGACGACCAGCCGGGCGGCGTCCAGTCCCTCCAGCACCTCGTCGAGGTCGGTGTCGGCGAAGGCGTCGCGGTAGCGCTTCGCCACCACCGTCTCCCCCGCCGCCGGGACGAGGGCGTCGGCGAACTCCCACGGCTCGGTGCTGTGCTCGAGGTCGCCCTCCTCCTCGTGCTGCACCCAGACGACGGGGGTGCCGGCGGCACGCGCCCGGTCGACCAGTGCGGCGGTGCGCGCGACCACGCCGTCGGCGTCGACGCAGCTTTCGAGCACGCCCTTCTGCAGGTCGATCACGATCAGGACGGTGGGGATGGCTGAGGTCACGCCTTCATCCTGCCAGGCGACGCGGCGGAGGCGGCCGCGGCCTCAGCGCCCGACCGACATGATCGTGTTGAGCGCGAGCACGATGATGAGGCCGTTGAAGAAGTAGCTGAGCACCGAGTGCCACACGACGGTCCACCGGGCGCGGGAGGTGAGCACCTCCACGTCGGAGGCGGCGAAGGTCGTGCCGAGCGTGAACGCGAAGTACACGAAGTCGACGAACCGCGGCGCCGGAGCGGGAGCAGCCACCGGCGCCGGGAACCGCAGCATCGGCTCCTCCGCCGAGTAGTACCGCTGGTAGTAGATCTGCGCGAAGCCCCAGTGCAGGAAGCCCCACGCCAGGAGCATCGACCACACCCCGACGAGGTCGATCAGCGAGCCGATCTGCGGGTCGTTGTGCAGGCCGAGCACCTGCAGCGCCGCGGTGAAGCCGATCAGGCTGGCGAGGATGGTCGCCGTCATCGAGACCGTGCGCGCCAGACGGCCCACCTCGAAGCGCGAGGGCCGGCCCACGTCCGTCGCGGGACGCCGGGCGGCACGCCCCAGGACGATCAGCACGACGATCTCGTACACGGTCCCGATCGCGCACCAGGTGGCGAGCAGGCCGATGGTGTTCTCGGCGTCCTCCTCCAGCACCACCGCCCACAGGCCGACGGCGATCATCGCGAGCTGCGCGGCCAGGCTCGCCACGAGACCGAGCACCACGCGGGGGCGGCGGGCGGTGGCGACGGTCGACATACGTGGATGCTAGCGTCCAGGATGAACGCATGCCCCTCGTTCCCGTCCACGTCGTCGCCGCGGTGATCGAGCGCGAGGGGAGGCTGCTGGCCTGCCGTCGCGCGCCCGGCAAGGACGCGGCGGGCCGGTGGGAGTTCCCCGGCGGCAAGGTCGAGCCCGGCGAGCGGCCGGAGGAGGCGCTGGTGCGGGAGATCCGGGAGGAGCTCGGCGTGCCCATCCACGTCGGCGCCCTGCTCGACCGCACGACCACCGGCCGGGTGGACCTCGCCTGCTACGCGGCCACCCTCGCGGAGGGGGCGCCGACGGCGAGCACCGATCACGACGCGCTGCAGTGGGTCGCACCCGGCGACCTCGGCGCGCTGAACTGGGCCGACGCCGACCTCGCCGTGGTGGCGAGGCTGTCGCCGCGCGGCTAACACCGACCCCGGCCCATCGAGCCGGTGTGCAAACGGCACAGAAACACGCTCGATCAAGGCGCATCGCACATTCCGTGCTGCAGAACACCCCCTCTACGGTGTACGGAACCCGCTCCTCCCCCTCACACCCGTCAGAAGGACACCACATGGCACGGACAGCACATGCCGACGACTTCGCCCTCTCCCGCGTGACCCCCGACGCCCGCAAGCCGTGGTTCGGGATCGCGGTGCAGCGGTTCGGCCAGGTCTCTGCGCTCTCTCAGTTCCTGCTCGGGGCGACCCTGGGCTACAGCATGACCTTCTGGGAGGCCGCGCTCGCGCTCCTGCTCGGCTCGATCATCCTCGAGATCATCATGTGCATCGTCGGCATCATCGGGCAGAAGGAGGGGCTCAACACGGCCCTGCTCGCCCGCTGGACCGGCTTCGGAGAGATCGGCGCCTCGCTGGTCGGCCTCGCGATCGGCATCAGCCTGATCGGCTGGTTCGGCATCCAGTCCGCCATCTCCGCGCAGTCGCTCGACGCGCTCATGCCCGGCGTCATGCCGATCTGGGTATGGAGCGTGCTCTTCGGTCTCGCCGTCACCGCGGTCGTGGCGTTCGGCTTCGTCGGGATGCAGTGGCTGGCCAATATCACCGTGCCGCTGTTCCTGATCCTGGTCGGCTGGTCGGTGATCAGCGAGCTGACCAAGCACTCGTTCGGCGAGCTGCTGACCTCGCCCGCGCCCGGCCCGACCATGACCATCTGGCAGGGCACCGGGATCGTCGCCGGCGGCCTGATCGTCGGCGCGATCATCACGGCCGACATGACCCGCTTCAACCGCAGCCGCGCCGACGTCGTGAAGCAGACCGTGCTCGGCGTCACGCTGGGCGAGTTCGTTATCGGCCTGGCCGGCGTGCTGCTCGCCCACGCGGCGGCGACCGGCGACGTCGTCGCGATCGTGACCTCCTCCATCGGCTTCGTCGGCCTGATCATCGTCATCACCGGCACGCTCAAGATCAACGACTGGAACCTCTACTCGTCGACGCTGGGCCTCGTGAACTTCATCTCGACGGCGTTCTCGAAGAACCTCCACCGGGTGACCACGACGATCGTGCTCGGTGTGGTCGGCACCGTGCTGGCGGCGGCGGGCATCCTGTCGGCGTTCACCGGCTTCCTGACCATCCTGGGCGTCGCCTTCCCGCCGATCGCGGGCATCATCGTGGCCGAGTACTTCTTCGTCCGGAAGTGGCGCGGCGACCTCGACGCGACCCGCGCCTCCGGCCGCCTGCCGCAGTACGCGCCGCGGATCGTCCCGGTGACGCTCGTGGTGTGGCTCGTCTCGTCGCTGGTCGGCTACTTCGTCACCTGGGGCATCCCCGCGATCTGGTCGCTGCTGCTCTCGATCGTGCTCTACACGATCGCCGGCAAGCTCGGCTGGGTCCGCGGCGTCGGACGCGCCACCACGCAGCAGGCCGCCCCGGCCGACTCCGCGGCGACGACCCCGGCCACGGCCGGCCCGGCCACGGCCGGCCCGGAGGCGGTCGCCACCAACTGAGCCGCCCGGCTCGCACGCACCCGATCCACCCGCTGCGTGCGCCGCCCACCGCGGCGCACGCAGCACAGCAGAAAGCGGAACACATGCACATCGGCATCGACGTCGGCGGCACCAACACCGACGCAGTGCTCATGGACGGCCGGACCACCCTCGCCGGCGTCAAGAACTCGACCAGCCCGGATGTCACGAGCGGCATCATCAGCGCCATCGAGGCGCTGCGGGAGGCGCGCGGCTTCGACGGCGGCGACATCGACGCCGTGATGATCGGCACCACGCACTTCATCAACGCGCTGGTGCAGGCGAAGCGGCTGGCCCCGACCGCGGCCCTGCGCCTCGGCCTCCCGGCCACCAAGGCCCTCCCCCCGCTCGTGGACTGGCCGGAGACCCTGATCGAGGCGATCGGAGGCCGCAGCTACCTCGCCCACGGCGGTTACGAGTTCGACGGACGCCCGATCTCACCGCTCGACGTGGCCGAGCTGAAGGGCATCGCGGCCGACATGGCGGCCGCCGGCGTGCGCTCCGTCGCCATCTCGTCGGTGTTCTCGCCCGTGAACCACGACGTGGAGACGCAGGCCGCTGCGGTCATCGCGGCCGAGCTCGGTGAGGGCGTCGCCATCTCGCTCTCGCACGAGATCGGCCGGATCGGCCTGCTCGAGCGCGAGAACGCGACGATCATCAACGCGGCGCTGCGCGAGCTCGCCTCCGAGATCGTGGACGGCCTCACCTCCGCCGTGCGCGCGCAGGGCATCGATGCGCCGATCTTCCTCAGCCAGAACGACGGCACGCTGATGGACGAGGACTACGTGCGCCTCTACCCGGTCGCCACCTTCGCCTCCGGCCCGACGAACTCCATGCGCGGTGCGGCCCTCACCAGCGGACTCGAGACCTGCGCAGTGGTCGACATCGGCGGTACCACGGCCGACATCGGCCTGCTGATCAACGGGTTCCCGCGCGAGACCGCCAACGAGGTCAAGGTGGCCGGCGTGCGCACCAACTTCCGGATGCCGGACGTGCTCTCCATCGGCATCGGCGGCGGCTCGATCGTGGACACCGAGACCGCGGAGGTCGGGCCGGAGTCGGTCGGCTACCGGCTGACCTCCGAGGCGCTCGTCTTCGGCGGGTCGACGCTGACCGCCACCGACATCGCCGTGGCCGCGGGGCGCGCGCAGGTCGGCGACCCGTCGAAGGTCGCCCACCTCGACCCCGCCTTCGTGCAGCGGGTGCTCGCCCGCATCGCCGAGCGCATCGCGGAGGCGGTGGACCGGATGCGGACCTCCCCCGACCCGATCCCCGTCGTCGCCGTGGGCGGCGGCTCCATCCTCCTGCCCGACGAGCTGCCGATCTTCGGCGCCGTGCACCGTCCGGAGAACTACGCCGTCGCGAACGCGATCGGCGCATCCATCGCGCAGGTCGGGGGCGAGATCGACAAGGTGTACGCCGTCGAGCCCGGCCGGCGCGAGCAGGCCATCGCCGCCGTTCGGGCGGAGGCGGTGGACAAGGCGATCGCCGCCGGCGCATCCCCCTCGTCGGTGGCGATCGTCGATTTCGACGAGGTGCCCATCCCCTACCTCCCCGGCAACGCCACGCGCATCCGTGTGAAGGCGGTCGGCGACCTGGCGATGGGGGTGCGGGTATGAGCTGGACCCTGACCGCCGACGCCATCGGCGACCTCGCGCGCGGCGCCGCCGTGCTCGGCACCGGAGGCGGCGGCGACCCGTACATCGGCTCGCTCCTCGCCCGGCAGGCCCTCGCGCAGCACGGCCCCGTCACCGTGGTCGGCCTGGACGAGGTGCCCGACGACGCCCTGGTGCTGACCGTCGCGATGATGGGCGCACCGACCGTCATGGTGGAGAAGCTGCCGAGCCTCGACGAGGTCGTGGCGCCGGTGCACGCGCTGGCCACCTACCTCGGCCGGCCCGTCACGCACGTGGCGTGCGCGGAGATCGGCGGGGTCAACTCCACCATCCCGGTCGCCGCCGCCGCGGCCCTGGGCCTGCCGCTGCTCGACGCCGACGGCATGGGCCGGGCGTTCCCCGAGCTGCAGATGGTGCTGCCGACGCTCTACGACGTGACCGCGTCTCCCCTCGCCTTCAGCGACGAGAAGGGCAACGTCGGCGTGCTGCAGACGGTCGACAACCACTGGACGGAGCGCATCGCCCGCGTCGCGTGCGTCGAGATGGGCTGCTCGGTCATGATCTCGGGCTTCCCCATGAGCGGCGCGGTCGCACGGGAGGCGCTCGTCGGCGGCTCGCTCTCGCACAGCCTGGCCATCGGCTCCGGGATCGCGGAGGCGCGGCTCGCCAAGACCGACCCGGTCGCGGCGACCGTCGCCCGGCTGGGCGGCCGCGAGTTCTTCGCAGGCAAGGTCGTGGACGTCGAGCGCGCGACGACCACCGGGTTCGCCCGCGGCCGCGCGCGCATCGAGGCGCCCGCCGTCGAGAGCGATGCGGCGGAGGCGCTGGAGCTGTCGTTCCAGAACGAGCACCTCGTCGCGCAGTCCGGCGACGTGACCTACGCGACGACGCCCGACCTGATCATCGTGCTCGACGCCGAGAGCGGCGAGCCGATCACGACGGAGGGCCTGCGCTACGGGCAGCGCGTCCGCGTGGTCGCCGCCCCCAGCGACCCGCGCTGGCACACGGCGGAGGCGCTCGCGATGGTCGGCCCCGGATACTTCGGCTACGACCTCCCCTCGCACCGCTTCGACGGCACGCCGGAGCGCGAACTCGTGGAGGCGGGCGCATGAGCTGGACGCTGACCGCGGCCGACCTGCCCGACCTCGCCCGTGGCGCGACCCTGCTCGGCACGGGCGGCGGAGGCGACCCGTACATCGGGCAGATGCTCGTCGCCCGCGTGCTGGAGCAGCGCCCGGAGGGCGAGCGCTCGATCACGATCCTCGACCCGGACGACCTCGCCGACGACCTCTTCGTCATCCCGACCGCGCAAATGGGCGCGCCGACGGTGATGATCGAGAAGATCCCGGCCGGCACCGAGCCGACGCTCGCCCTGCGGACGCTGGAGGCGCACCTCGGCCGCACGGCGGACGCCACCATGCCGATCGAGTGCGGCGGTATCAACTCGATGATCCCGCTGATCGTCGCGGCCGAGACCGGTCTGCCGGTCGTGGACGCGGACGGCATGGGCCGCGCGTTCCCGGAGCTGTCGATGGAGACCTTCGCGGTCTACGGAGTGCACGGCTCCCCGCTGGCCCTCGCGGGCGAGCGCGGCGAGACCGTGGTGATCGACACCGGCGACGACGACCGGCAGATGGAGTGGCTGGCCCGCGGGGTGACCATCCGGCTCGGCGGCGTCGGCCACATCGCCGAGTACGCGATGACCGGCGCCGACGTGCGACGCACGGCGGTGCCCCGCACGCTCTCGATGGCGCTGGCGCTGGGCCGGGCGATCCGGGAGGCGCGCGAGCAGCACCGCTCGCCGTTCGAGGCGATCGCGGACACCCTCTCCACCACCCTCTACTCGGAGGTGCGGGAGCTGTTCAGCGGCAAGGTCACCGACGTCGAGCGGCGCACGACCGAGGGCTTCGCGAAGGGCAGGGCCACCATCTCGTCGCTCGACGCTGCCGACGACGCGACCCTCGAGATCCGGTTCCAGAACGAGAACCTGATCGCCCTGCGCGATGGCGAGCTGGTCGCGATCGTCCCCGACCTGATCTGCGTCACCGACATCGAGTCGGGCGAGCCGATCACGACCGAGGGGCTGCGCTACGGCCAGCGGGTCAGGGTGCTCGGCATCTCGACGCCGGCGATGATGCGCACAGCGGAGGCGCTGGCCGCCTTCGGGCCGCGCGCCTTCGGCCTGACCGAGGAGTTCGTGCCGGTCGAGTCTCTGGGTCTCGCCCGGGTCGGATCGGCCTGAGCCGGCCGCGACCGGCATCGCAGCGCCTACCCTGGAGAGCATGAGAACCCTCGGCCCCGGGCGCCTCGACGCGCTGAGCCGGGGGTTCTCGCTGCTCGGCTCGGGCGGCGGAGGGACCACCACGCTGCTACGGCTGATGGCGGCGCGGGCGCCGGTATGGCCGGTGCGCCTCCACGATGTCGCCGACCTCGACCCGGCGACGCCCTGCGCGACCGTCGCGTTCGCCGGCTCCACCCACCTGCTGACCGAGCGCATCCCGGCGGCCACCGCCTTCGACCCGCTGCTCGCCGCCGCCGAGCGCTGGACCGGCGTGGCGGCGCGGGCCGTGTGCGCGATGGAAGGCGGCGGCATGAACGGCCTCAGCCCGCTGCTGGTGGCGGACCGCCTCGCGGTGGTCGACGCCGACTGCATGGGCCGCGCCCTCCCCCGGCTCGACCAGGTCTCGCTGCTGGTCGACGAGGTGCCCGGCGTCGTCACCGTCTGCGACACCGGGAGGGGCGTCGTCGTCATCGAGAGCGCGCGCGCCGCCGATGTGGAGTCGCAGGTGCGTGCGGCGATCGTCCAAGCGGGCGGCACGGCGGCCGTGCTGATGGCCGGCTTCACCGTCGGCGACCTGCGCGAGCACGCGGTCAACGGCACGATCTCGCGGGCGCTCGAGCTCGGCGAGCGGATGACGGAGGCCGTGTCCGGCAGCGCCGACGCCCTCGTCTCCGCGCTGGGCGGGCGCCTGGTCGGCGCCGGCCGGGTGACGAGGATCGAGCCGTCGGCGCACGACCCCTATGTCAGCGCGCTGCAGGTCGACGGCGACGACGGCTCCCTGCTGCGGCTCGTCGCCGGGTCGGAGCTGCTGGCCGTCGTGCGCGACGGCGAGACCGTCGCCGCCACGCCCGAGATCATCGTGGCGCTCGACACGCTGTCGCGCGACATCCTGCAGGCCGACGGCGTCACGCTCGCCCGGCACGTCACCGTGCTCGCGCTGCCCGCCCCGGCGTGGTGGACCGAGCGCGCGGCGCGGCTGCGGCGCATCACGCCCTCCGCGTTCGGGCTGGACGGGGTGGACGGGCCGGGCGGAGTCGACGGGCTGGACGGGCCGGCCGGATCGGCCGGTGTCGACGGGGACGGGGTGGATGCGGCATGAGCGACCGCCTGACCCTCGCGGCGCTGCTCGCCCACCCGGCCGGCGGCGGCCTCCACCCGGTGGCGGGGGCGGACCCGGCCACCGAGTGGCGCGACCTCGTCGTCGGCGCGGGCGAGACCGACCTGCCCGATGACGGGACCGGCCTGCTCGCGCTGCTCACCTCCGCTCCCCCGGCCACGCCGTGGCAGCAGGACGCCCTGGTGCGCCGGGTGCGCGACCGCGGCTACCGCGCGCTCGCCGCCCCCGGCGCCGAGGGCTTCGGGCCGGGAACCCGGGCGCTCGCGGAACGGCTCGGTCTGGCCCTGCTCGCCGTGGACGAGCCCATGGCGCTCGCCCGCGCGGCGTGGGAGCTGGTCGAGGGCCGGGACGCCCTGACGCTCGGCTACGTGCGCCGGGTCGCCCAGTCGATCGAGTACCACGCCGACAACCTCGCCGACCTGCTGCGGCACCTCTCGGCGAGCGTCGGGCACGGCGTCGCCCTGATCGACGGGGAGGGCGTGCTGCTGCAGGCGGGAGGCGAGCTGCCGTCGGCGGTGCACGCGGCCATCGACTTCGGGCCCTGGCTCGACACCGTGGCGGTCGCCGACGGCTCTGCGGCGTCCGTCCGCGTCGACAGCCCCAGCCGGGCCGGGCTGCGGCTCGCGGTCTTCGGCACCGGGCTGAGCACGTTCCAGCTCAGCGCGCTCGGCATCGCGGCGGAGGTCGCCATGCCGGCGGTCGCCGCACGCATCCTCATCGACGAGGTCGCCGACGTCAACGACGCCGCTGTCGCCTCCGGGCTGCTGCGCGACTTCCTCGAGCGCAGCGACGACCGCGACGCCGAGCTCGAGCAGCGGATGCTCGAGCGCGGCTGGCGGACCACGGGCTACCACCTGGGGTTCCGGATGATCGGTCGCAGCCGCGTCGACACCCTCCAACTGCTCCGCTTCGTCACCCGCGAGCTGACCGCCCTTCCGCTCGACTCGCACGTCGCCACCAGCGGACGCGGCGTGACGGGGTGGCTGAGCTTCGCCGCGCCTCCCGCCCCCAGCCGGGTCGAGGAGGCCGTGCGTGCGCTGCGCATGCTGCACGCCTCCGCCCGCCGGTCCTTCACCGTCGCCACCGGCATCGGCACGCTCGAGACCGGCCCCGCGGGCCTCGTCGCCACCATCGAGGGCGCAGCCGACGCCGCGCGGCTCGCCGCCGACCGCTCGGCGACCGGGTACTTCCTGCGGATCGACGCGCTCGGGCTGGAGCAGCTGCTGCTGTCGTGGACGGGCAGCGACACCTTCGTGCCGGCGGCGGAGTCGCTGCTCGCCCCGCTGCTCGCCCGCGGCCCCGAGCTGGTCGAGACGCTCACCGCCTACCTCGACCACGAATCCGGCATCGCGGCGACCGCGGACGCGCTGGGACTGCACCGCAACACGGTGTCCACGCGCATCGCCCGGGCGCAGGAGCTGCTCGGCCTCGACCTCGCCGACCCGGAGACACGGCTCGCCGTGCACCTGGCCTGCCGGGCGGTGCGGCGGTGACGGACCCCCTCCTCCATCCGGCTGCAACCCTGGGAGAACGACCATGAGAGCCCTGTACTACGACGCCTTCGGCGCCCCCGTCACCGTCACCGAGGTGCCCGATCCCGCGGTCCCCGACGGCGCGGCGCTGATCAGGGTCGCCGCGTCGGGGCTGTGCCGCAGCGACTGGCACGCGTGGGCCGGGCACGATGACTCGGTGTCGCTTCCGCACGTCCCCGGGCACGAGTTCGCCGGTGTCGTGGAGGCCGTGGGCGCGGGGGTCGAGCACTGGCGCGCCGGCGACCGCGTCACCGCGCCCTTCGTCAACGGCTGCGGGCGCTGCGAGTGGTGCCGCAGCGGGCAGGCGCAGGTGTGCCCGCAGCAGACCCAGCCCGGCTTCACGCACTGGGGGTCGCACGCCGAGCTGGTCGTGGTGCGCGCCGCCGACCTCAACCTGGTCGCCGTCCCGGACGGGCTCGCGTTCGACGCGGCCGCGAGCCTCGGCTGCCGGTTCGCGACGGCCTTCCGGGCGCTGACGGCGCGGGCGCACGTGCGGGAGGGCGAGTGGGTCGCGGTGTACGGCGCGGGCGGCGTCGGCCTCAGCGCGGTGATGATCGCCGCGGCGCTCGGCGCGCGTCCGATCGCCGTGGACCGGTCCCCTGCCGCGCTGGAGCTGGCGCGGCAGCTGGGCGCGGCCGAGACCGTGCTGTCGGACGACTCCACCCCCGGCGCCATCGCCGACCTGACCGGGGGTGGAGCGGACGTGTCGGTCGACGCCGTGGGGTCGGTCGCGACAGCCGGAGCCGCGGTGCGGTCGCTGCGGAGGCGCGGGCGGCACGTGCAGATCGGGCTGCTGACCGGCGGGCCCGCCCTGCCGCTCGACCGCGTCATCGGGTGGGAGCTCGACGTGCTCGGCAGCCACGGCATGTCGGCGACGGACTACCCCGCGATGCTCGACCTCGTCGCGTCGGGAGCGGTGTCGCCGCAGGCGCTGCTCGGCGCGCGGGTGGGGCTGGCGGAGGCGGCACGGCTGCTGCCGCTGGCCGAGACGGCTCCGCCGGTGGGGATCGCGGTGCTCGACCCGACGCGGGACTGAGGCCGAAGGCCGTCGGGAAGGGAGGAGGCGCGGGCCGCCACGCCGAGTCCTGGCAGGGAACGGAGGAGGGGCGCGCGTCTCCTGGCCGGATATCCTCCGATTCCGGCGCGATCTCTGTCGACGCGACCCCGGCCTCCCGGCAACCATGGAGGGGTGACCGATCTGCGCCTCCCCGCCTTCACCGCTCCCGACACCCCCGCGGCCCGCGCCGCCCGCGATCTCGCCGCCGAGTACCACTCGCCCTCGCTGCTCAACCACGTCACCCGGTCGTGGCTGTGGGCGGAGGCGTTCGCCGCGGTGGAGGGGCGCACCGGCTACGACCGCGAGCTGGTGTATGTCTCTGCGATGCTGCACGACATCGGGATCGTCACCGCCTTCGACAACCACACCCTCGCCTACGAGGACGCCGGCGGCCACGTCGGCGTTGCTCTGACTGCGGGCGCCGGCTGGCCACAGGCCCGGCGCACGCGCGTGCACGAGGTGATCGTGCGGCACAACTGGCCGTCCGTCGACCCGGCGATGGACGTCGAGGGCTACCTGCTCGAGATCGCGACCGCCCTCGACATCTCGGGCGCGCGCGCCGACGTGCTGCCGGAGCCGTTCATGCGGGAGGTGCTCGCGGCGTACCCGCGCCTGGCGCTCGGCGCGGAGTTCACCGCCTGCGTCACCGACCAGGCCGAGCGCAAGCCCGACACCTCCGCCCGGCGGCTGGTCGACGGCGGCGTCGCCCGCAAGCTGCGCGAGAACCCGCTGGAGGGGCTGGGCGGTTCCGGCGTCGAGTCGTGAGCCGTTGCGGGTTGCGCGCGCGAGAAGTGACGTGATGTCACGACTCGGCGGCGGTCGCCTATCCTCGATGGGTGCCGATCCTCCTCTCCCCCGCCGAGTGGCGCGCCCGCGAGGCCGCGCACGCCGAGCGTGCCGATGCGCTGACCGCCGGTCGCCGCGAGCGCGCGGCGCGCGGTGAGAAGGACCCGGTCGACGACTTCCTCTACACGTACTACTCGTACTCGCCGTCGCTCCTGCGGCGCTGGCATCCCGGCGCCGGGGTGGAGCTGCTGGAGGCCGCAGACACTCCGCGCGCCGAGTGGCGCTGGTACCGCGCCGGCGAGACGCCCGGCAGCCTGACCGTCGACGGGGAGGCGCTGGAGGCCGAGAAGGCGCCGATGCTGCGTACGGTCGAACGCATCCTCCGCTCCACCTCCGCCCGGCCCGGACAGTTCGGCTGCTTCGGCCTGCACGAGTGGGCGATGGTGTACCGGCAGCGCGAGCACCGCCACCCCGTGCCGTTGCGGCTCGGGCAGGAGGGCACCGACGCGGTCGTCGACACGCACGAGCTGCGCTGCACGCACATCGACGCCTTCCGCTTCTTCACGCCCGACGCGGTGCCCCGCAACCGGTTCGCTCCCACGCGCGAGACGCAGCCCGAGCTGGAGCAGCCTGGATGCCTCCACGCCGGGATGGACGTCTACAAGTGGGCGATGAAGCTCGGCCCGCTGGTGCCGGGCGAGCTGCTGCTCGACGCGTTCGAGCTGGCGCGCGACATCCGCCGCCTCGACATGGAGGCGTCTCCCTACGACGCCCGCGCCTGGGGCGGGGAGCCGGTGCGGATCGAGACGCCGGAGGGCAAGGCGGAGTACGTCCGGCGCCAGCGCGCCTTCGCCGAGCGGTCGAACGCGCTGCGCGGGCGCGTCTTGGAGGCGTGGCTGGGCAGCGAGCGCGTCTAGGGCGTCGGCTTGGGCACAGGGAGGCCGGGCGCGTTCTGCTCCTGCGTCGGCACGGGCGTCGGCGTGGGCACGGGCTCCGGCGTCTGCTGCGGTTCCTCGGTCGCGGACGGCGTCGGCGTGGGCGTCGGCGTCGGGGTGGCCTCCCCGTCGCCCGACCCAGAGCCCGAGTCGGAGTTCGAGCTGCTGTTGTCGGCGCCGTAGAGCACCGCGTCGCTCGGCTCGGTGAAGTCGTCGCCGCCGTACAGCGCGTCGAGCGCGGTGAGGATCGGCTCGGCGACGTGGAACTTCACGTTGCCGCCGTTCACGCCGTTGAACTCGAGGTCGCGCAGCGGCGTCGATCCCGACACGTTGCCCACCCAGGTGGCCGTCGCGACCTTGGTGGTCGAGGTGACGAGCCAGTTCTGCAGCGAGTCGTCGGTCGTGCCGGTCTTGCCGAAGATGGGCGTCCCGTCGTACGGGTTGGCACTCGCGGCCGTTCCGCCGCCGCGCATGACGCCCTGCAGCGCGTAGGCGACGCCGGCCGCGATGTCGGGCTTCAGCCCCGGCGTGCAGGTCGTCTTGGTGACGGGGTGCTCGCTGCCGTCGGCATTGACCACGCGGTCGATCGCGATCGGCGTGCACGCGGAGCCGTTGTTGGCGATGCCCGCGTACGCGGTCGCCATCGTCAGCGGCGAGAGGTAGTTCGTGCCGAGGATCATCGACGGCGTCGACGTCAGCGGGTTCTCCGCCGACGCGGGGTGCACGCCGAGGCTCTTCGCGGCGTTGAGGATCGAGCACAGGTCGGTCTCGGTCCCCATTCTCGCGAACGCCGTGTTCACCGACTCGGCGGTCGCCGCCAGCACCGAGAGCCGGCTGGCCGACCCCTCGTCGTTGGTGACCGGCCAGTCCGGGCCGTCGATGTTCTGGCAGGAGTTCGTGAAGTCGGAGGTCGGGAACAGGTGCTGCGACGCGTTCACCGTCTCGTACAGCCCGTGCCCCGCCTCCAGCCACGCCGCCAGGTCGAACGCCTTGAACGTGGAGCCGGTCTGGAAGCCCTGCGAGCCTCCGTAGTCCTCGTCGGTGTTGTAGTTCACCGCGGTCGTGCCGTCGGCCGGCTGGTCGGTGTTGTTGAAGGCCCGGTTCTGCACCATCGTGACGATGCGCCCGGTGCCGACCTCGACCGAGACGTTGGAGCCGCCGAGGTCGATGTCGGGGCGGGAGGCGGGGACGTACGCGCTGAGCGCCTGCTGCGCCGTGGCCTGCAGGTCGAGGTTCAGGGTCGTGTAGATCTTCAGGCCGCCGCGGTTGAGGGTGGCCCAGCGGTCGTTCGCTGTCTTGCCGTACGCGGAGTCGTTGAGCACGACGTCGCGCACGTAGTCGCAGAAGAACGCTGCGTTGTACTGGGCGGCGGCGGCGCATCCGCTCGTCGTCGGGGTGATGACGGGCTGGACGGGCGTCTTCTTCGCCGCTTCGCGCTCGGCCGCGGTGATGGTGTGCGTCTTGTACATCCGGTCGAGGACGTAGTCGCGCCGCTCCTTGGTGAGCTTGTAGCCGTTCGCGGCGCCGTTGTCCTTGTCGTCGGCATGGTCGATGCGGAGGTTCGACGGGTTGTTCAGGATCGCCACGAGCGTCGCCGCCTGCGGCAGAGTCAGCTGCGCGGCCGTCGTGCCGAAGTAGTAGTGCGCCGCCGCCTGGACGCCGTACACCTGGCCGCCGAAGCCGACGACGTTGAGGTAGCCGAGCAGGATCTCCTGCTTGCTGTACTTCTTCTCGAGCCCCACCGCGTACCGCATCTCCTGCACCTTGCGCTGGAGCGTGACGCCGGCGGCATCGTCGTAGCAGGCCTGCAGCTTCTTCTGGTCGGTGAGCGCCTCGCACTTCTCGACCCCGATGTTCTTCACGTACTGCTGCGTGATGGAGGACCCGCCCTGCACATCCCCGCCGACGACGGTCGCGAGCGCGCCGCGGATCGTGCCCAGGATGTCCACAGCACCCTCTGAGTAGAAACGGGGGTCCTCGGCGGAGACGGCTGCGTCCTTGACGTCCTGCGCGACGTCCTTCCAGCCGACGTCCTGCCGGTCCTGCGCGTAGAACTGCGCGATCGGCACATCCTGCCCGCCCTGCTTGGCGTACACGGTCGAGTTCTGGGCGAACTGCCCGATGGTGAGGTCGTCCGGCAGTGACTCGAAGTCGCTCACCCCCGCGGCCGCGGTCGCCCCCGCTCCCAGCACACCGGGCAGCAGGAACAGCGTGCTCAGGACGGCCGCGACGAGCGCGAACGCCAGGAACTTCCACACCGCCCCCGCCCGGGTGCGCGGAATGCGCAGCTCGAAGCCGCGCAGGGGCTCGGCCAGACGATCGAGGCGGGCGGGCACGCGGGGCGCGAGCGGGCGGGCGGGGTCACGGGTGGTCATCGTCCCACAGGGTGCCCGCGCGGGCTGTGGAGGGGGTGGGTGGGGGGTGAGTGCGGATGAAAGGTCGTTCAGAGAACGCCGAAACGGCGCCGGCCCCCTTCGGGACCGGCGCCGTTTCGCGTCGGGTGCGGCTGGGCCGCGCGGCTCACGCCGCCAGCGGCACCTCCGCGCGGGCCGCGGTGACCCGCAGCTGGCCGTCGGCCGCGTCGAGGACCACGGTTCCGCCGTCCTCGAGGGAGCCGGAGACCATCAGGTCGGCGATGCGGTCGTCGACCTCGCGCTGGATGACGCGGCGCAGCGGGCGGGCGCCGTACTCCGGCTCGTAGCCGGCCTCGGCGATCCACTCGACCGCGGCGTCCGTGACCTCGAGGGCGACGGAGCGGGCCGCCAGACGGCCCGAGGTCGCACCCAGGAGCAGGCGGACGATGGAGCGCAGCTGCTCCTGGTCGAGCTTGCGGAACAGCACCAGCTCGTCGATGCGGTTGAGGAACTCGGGCCGCATCGCCTCGCGGAGCTTGCCCATGACCCGGTCGCGGATGTCCTTCTCCGAGGCGAAGCCGTCCGCGCCGCCGGCGACGAAGCCCATCGCGCCGCTGCGCGACGCCAGGAACTCCGACCCGAGGTTGGAGGTCATGATCACGACCGTGTTGCGGAAGTCGACCGTGCGGCCCTGGCCGTCGGTCAGTCTCCCGTCGTCCAGCACCTGCAGCAGCAGGTTGAACACGTCCGGGTGCGCCTTCTCGATCTCGTCGAACAGCACGACGGAGTAGGGGGTGCGGCGGACACGCTCGGTCAGCTGGCCGGCCTCGTCGTAGCCGACGTACCCGGGAGGGGCGCCGACCAGGCGGGCGACGGTGTGGCGCTCGCCGAACTCGCTCATGTCGAACCGGAGCATCGCCTTCTCGTCGCCGAACAGCGACGCCGCCAGGGCCTTCGCCAGCTCGGTCTTGCCGACGCCGGTCGGGCCGAGGAAGAGGAAGCTGCCGACGGGGCGGTGCTCGTCGCCGAGGCCGGTGCGGTTGCGGCGCACGGCCTTCGCGACCGCGGTCACCGCGTCGTCCTGGCCGATGACGCGCTCGTGCAGCTCCGCCTCCAGGCGGGCCAGCCGGGTGCGGTCGGCCTCGCCGATGCGGGAGACCGGGATGCCGGTCGAGCGCGACACGATCGCCGCGATCTCGGCCTCGTCCACGACCGCGTCGGGGCGCGGGGAGGCGCTGAGCCCGTCGAGCTCGCGCTGCACGTCCTCCATCTGGTCGCGCAGGCGGGACGCCTCCTCGTAGTGCTCAGCGGCGACGGCGGAGTTCTTCTCGGACTCCAGGGTCGCCAGCTTCGCCATCAGCTCGGAGGAGTCGACGCGCTTGCCCAGCGACAGGCGCAGCCGCGCGCCGGCCTGGTCGATCAGGTCGATCGCCTTGTCCGGCAGGAACCGGTCGGAGATGTAGCGGTCGGACAGCTCCACCGCGGCGCGGATCGCGTCCTCGGTGTAGCGGACGCCGTGGTGCTCCTCGTACGCACCGCGCAGGCCGTCGAGGATGAGGACGGCGTCCTCGACCGACGGCTCGCCGACGGTCACCGGCTGGAAGCGGCGCTCCAGCGCCGGGTCCTTCTCGATGCGGCGGTACTCCTTCAGCGTCGTCGCGCCGACCAGGTGCAGGTCGCCGCGGGCAAGGCGGGGCTTCAGGATGTTGCCCGCGTCCATGCCGCCGGACTCGCCGGACCCTCCGGCGCCGACCACGGTGTGCAGCTCGTCGATGAACACGATCAGGTCGCCATCGGCGGCGCTGATCTCGTCCATCAGGTTGGTGAGCCGCTCCTCGAAGTCGCCGCGGTACCGGGTCCCGGCGACCATGCCCGCCAGGTCGAGCGTGACGACACGCTTGTCGCGCAGCTGCTCGGGGACGTCGCCGGCGACGATCGCGCTGGCCAGGCCCTCCACGATCGCGGTCTTGCCGACGCCGGCCTCGCCGACCAGCACCGGGTTGTTCTTGGTGCGGCGGGAGAGGATCTCGACGGTCTGCTCGATCTCGTCGAGCCGGCCGATGACCGGGTCGAGCCGGCCCTCGCGAGCGAGCGCGGTCAGGTCGGTGCCGAACTTGTCGAGCATCGGGGTCGCCGACTCGCTCTCGGCGGCCTCCTGCTCTCCGCTGACGCCGCCGACGGTCTCGGTCTGGCGCATGGCGGAGGTGAGGGCGTCGGGGGTGACGCCGGCCGCCTGCAGCACCTGCCCGGCGGGGACGTCCTGCCCGATCACGAGCGCGAAGAAGAGGTGCTCGGGGTCGATGTAGGTCGAGCCGGAGGCGCGGGCCACCTGGTACGCGTGGAACAGCGCGCGCTGCGCGGACGCCGTGATCGAGGCGCCGTCGGCGTCGATCGCCGAGCCGGAGGCGGGGAGGCGCAGCTCGGCGGCCGTGGCGACCTTCGCCGGGTCGACGCCGATGCGGCGCATCGCGTCGGAGGCCGGCTCCTGCTCCGCCATGGTGCGGAGGATGTGCAGGGCGTCGAGCTCGCGGTGGCCGTGCGCCAGGGCGTACCGACCGGCCTCCGCGAGGAGCTCCTGCGTGCGCCGGCTCAGGAACCGGCTGATGTCGATGGAGCGTGCGGCGCGCGCACGCTCACCCGCGAGATACCGGGCCAGGAACTCGTCGAACGAGTTCTCGCCGTTGTTCTCGGGAGTGAAGTTCTCGGGCACTGATGTCTCCTGTTTCTTAAAGTTGAGCGACGTGCACTCAAGTTCAACGCTGTGGGGGGTCGGGTATTCCCGGGCGTCGATCCCCTCGATAAACTGCACGGCTCTGCACCTTCGCGGAGCACTCTGCCGAAGGGAACCGCCATGACCGCCTACGCCGACGCCAACCGCGCCAACTGGGACGAGCGCGCCGAACTGCACGCCGACCGCGGCGAGCACGGGTACCGGGTCTCGCGGTTCATCGAGGACAGGGAGGCACTCTCCGACGTCGTGCGGTTCGACCTCCCCCGGCTGGGCTCGGTGGCGGGGCTGCGCGCGGTGCACCTCCAGTGCCACATCGGCACGGACACGCTCTCGCTGGCGCGGCTCGGCGCGCGGGTGACCGGCCTCGACTTCTCCCCCGTGGCGGTGGCCGAGGCGCGCCGGCTCGTCGCAGAGACCGGCGACGAGGTGGACTTCGTGGAGGCGGATGTCTACGACGCGGCCTCCGCGCTGCCCGCCGGGACGTTCGACCTCGTCTACACGGGCATCGGAGCGCTGTGCTGGCTGCCGAGTGTCGAGCGCTGGGCGAGGGTCGTGGCCGAGTTGCTGAAGCCGGGCGGATTCCTCTTCATCCGGGAGGGTCACCCCATCCTCTGGGCGATGGACGAGACGATGACGGAGGACCTGCACCTCCGCTTCCCGTACTTCGAGCGCGAGCGGCCGCTGGTGTGGAGCGACGACTCCAGCTATGTCGAGACGGCCCGGCCGCTCACGGCGACGACGACATACGAGTGGAACCACTCGCTCGGCGAGATCATCACCGCCCTGCTGTCGGCGGGCCTCCGCATCGACCTGTTCGAGGAGCACGACAGCGTGCCGTGGGAGGCGCTCCCCGGCCAGATGGTCGAGCGCCCGGGCGGCGAGCACGCGCTCGGGGCGCTGGACGGCGTTGCGCCGCTCAGCTATTCGCTGCGGGCGTCGAAGCCGGTCGGCTGACCGGCACCACCACCTGACCGCAGAAGAAGAAGGAGTCCGCATGTCCGCACCCCGAACCGTCGTCCGCGTGCTGCTGGGAGCAGCACTGGTGTTCGCCGGCGCGAGCCATCTGACGTTCGCGCGGGAGGAGTTCCGCGCGCAGGTGCCGGAGGGCCTGATAGCGGCGCTCCCCGTCGACGAGGACGCGGTCGTGCTCGGCTCCGGCGTCGCCGAGGTGGCGCTCGGCACGGCCCTGCTGGTGGCGCGGCGGAGGCGCAACACGGTCGGGCGGGTGGCCGCGGCCTTCTTCGTGGCGGTGTTCCCCGGCAACCTCTCGCAGTGGCGCCATCGCCGCAGCGCGTTCGGCCTCGACACCGACCGCAAGCGGTTCGTGCGGCTGTTCTTCCAGCCGGTGCTGGTGGCGGCGGCGCTCTGGTCGACCGCGCGGCGCTGACGGGCGGTCGCTGACGGGTGGGGCGGTGACGGGCGGGGCGCTGACGGGCGCGCGGCGGTGACGGCCGGCCCTGGCCCGCTGTCGGTGGCGCCGGGTAGCGTCGGGGGATGGAGATCGTGCTCGTCCCCGGATTCTGGCTCGGCGCATCGGCGTGGCAGGAGGTGGCGCGGCACCTCGACTACGCGGGGCACCGGGCGCATCCCCTGACTCTGCCCGGACTGGAACGCGACGACCCGGCGCGCACCGTCGTCACCGTGCCCGACCAGGTCGCCGCCATCGTGGCCGCCATCGACGGCGCGCGCGAGACGAACGCGCTCGGCGACCCGGAGGGTGGTGAGCGCGACGTCGTGCTCGTCGGGCACTCCGGCGGAGGTCCGCTCGCGGCCGCGGCGCTCGACGCGCGGCCCGAGCGGGTGGCGCGCGTCATCTACGTGGACGCGTGGCCGCTGGCCCCGGGAGAGGTGGTCCCGTCCGGGCTGGAACCCGTCGACGGCGTCGTGCCGCTGCCCGAGTGGGACGCCTTCGAGGACGAGGACCTGGTCGACCTCACCGATGAGTTGCGCGAGGAGTTCCGCCGCCAGGCGGTGCCCGAGCCCGGGTTGGTGGTGACCGGCGCCATCGAGCTCGACGACGACGAGCGGCGCAGGGCCGTCCCTGCCACGATCATCGCCTGCGAGTTCGGCGCCGACCAGCTGCGGTCGTGGGTGGAGGGCGGAGTCGACTTCGTCTCCGAGCTGCGGATGCTGCGCGACTGGGAGGTCGTGGAGCTGCCGACCGGCCACTGGCCGATGTTCACCCGTCCGCGCGAGCTCGCCGAGAAGATCCTCGAGGTCATCGATTGAGCGGCGGTGCGGAGGGGCGGCTCCGCGTCGCGATCGTCGGCACCGGGGTCGCCGGCGCGGCCACCGGGTTCGCACTGGCGCGCCGGGGTGCCGCGGTGACGTTCGTCGAGGCGGGGCTCGCGGGCCGGGCGACCGCGGCGGGAGCCGGCATCATCCAGCCGTGGAGCTCGTCGGCGGGCGGCGACTTCTACCGCCTCTATGCGGCCGCCGCCGACTACTACCCCGAACTCGTGGAACGGCTGGCGGAGGCCGGAGTGCGTGACACCGGCTACCACCGCGCCGGAGCGCTCGTCGTCAATCGCGATCGCGCGGTGATCGACGCGGCCGAGGAGCGCATCGCGTCCCGGGCGGCCGAGGCCGCCACGATCGGCGAGGTGCGCCGGATCGGCGCGGCGGAGGCGCGCGAGCTGTTCCCGCCGCTCGCCGACGGCTTCGACGCCCTCCACCTCAGCGGCGGCGCCCGGGTCGACGGCCGTCGGCTGCGCGAGGCGCTCCTCGCCGGAGCCCAGGCGCACGGGGCCGAGCTGATCGAGGGCACGGCGGCACTGACCGAGAGCGGCGGCGTGGAGGTGGAGGGCCGCGCGGTCCCGGCCGACGCGGTCGTCGTCGCGGCGGGCGCCTGGACCGACCTCCTGCTCGCGCCGCTCGGCGCCCGCGTCGGCGTGGAGCCGCAGCGCGGGCAGCTCGTGCACCTGCGGGTCGAGGGCGTCGAGACGCGCGACTGGCCCTCGGTGCATCCGGTCGCTCCGCACTACCTGGTCGCGTTCGACGGCGGCCGGGTGGTCGCCGGGGCGACTCGCGAGACGGGTTCGGGCTTCGACGCGCGCGAGACCGCGGACGGCCTCCGCCAGGTGCTCGCCGACGCCCTCGCCGTCGCGCCGGGCCTCGCCGACGCCACGGTGATCGAAACCCGCGTGGGGCTGCGTCCGCTGGCCGACGGCGACGAGCCGGTGTTCGGACCGGTGGAGGGGCACGCCGGCCTGTTCGTGAACGCGGGCTTCGGCGCCGCCGGGCTGACGATGGGCCCGCTGGTGGGCGACCTGCTCGCGCGGCGGGTGCTCGACGCATGACCATCCACCTCGAGCGCGACGAAGCCCGGCGGATCGCGGTGCGGGCCCAGCGGCTCGACGCCGACCGGCCGGGCGAGCTGGTGCCGCTGGTCGAGCACCTCACCTTCCTGCAGCTCGACCCCACCGCGGCCGTCGCGCCGAGCGCCGACCTCATCGCCTTCACCCGCCTCGGTGCCGACTACCGGCCCGAGCAGCTGCGGGCCGCGCTCGAGGAGGACCGCCTCCTCTACGAGCTCAAGGCCCAGGACGACCCGGTGACGCCGCCGTTCGCGATGATCCGGCCGGTCTCCGACCTCCCGCTGCTGCTCGACCGGATGTCCGCGGGCCCGGAGCACGGCGGCTGGCGGGCGTGGCTCGCCGCCAATCCGCGCTTCCGGCAGGACGTGCTCGACCGCCTCCGCGCCGAGGGGCCGCTGCTGTCGAAGGACATCCCCGACACCGCCCAGACGCCGTGGGTCTCGAGCGGATGGACGCACGAGCAGAACGTCACCCGGATGCTCGAGGCGCTGGCCGCGCGCGGCGAGATCGCGGTCGCCGGGCGCATCGGCCGCCAGCGCACCTGGGACCTCACCGAGCGCCTCCACCCCGACCTCCCCGAACCGGTGCCCGAGGAGCAGGCGCGTCCGCTGCGCGACGAGCGGAGGCTCCGCTCGCTGGGTATCGCGCGCCCGCAGCTGGTCGGCGAGGCCGGCGACGAGGCGACGGTGGAGGGCAGCCGGCTGCGCTGGCGGGTCGATCCCGCGCTCGTCGGGGCGGAGGCGGTCGGCGCCGGGTTCCGGGGCCGGACCGCACTGCTGTCGCCGTTCGACCGGCTCGTCCACGACCGCATCCGCACGCAGGAGGTCTTCGGCTTCGAGTACCTGCTCGAGATGTACAAGCCGGCGGCGAAACGGCGGTGGGGCTACTTCGCGCTGCCGATCCTCCACGACGACCGCCTGATCGGCAAGCTCGACGCGACCGCCGACCGCAAAGCCGGCCTCCTGCGCGTCGCGGCCGTGCACGAGGACGAGCACGCTGACGCCGCGACGCGGGAGGCCGTGCGCACGGCGGTCGACCAGCTCGCGGCCTGGCAGGGGCTCACGGTCGCGTGGCCGTGAGCGGCCTCACCGCCCGTCGTACTCGATGTGGCGCAACACGCCGTGCAGGCGAGCGCCCGCACGGCGTGTCGTGACACATCGATGAGACCGAAGGCCGAGGGCCGGCCGCTCAGGCGGCCGCGTCCTTGCCGTGCGGGTCGGACGCGTTGAGCACCCGCACCACCTCGGCGTAGTCGCCGCGAGCCTCCCCGTAGCGGAGGAACTTCACCCGCTCGACCTGGATCTCCGTCGCGTCGGGCTGCGTCTCGATCAGCTGCATGACCTCGGCGACGAACGCGTCGAGCGGCATCGCGAAGGCGCTCTCACGCTGCCCGGGCATGAGATCGGTGGCGACCGACGGCGGCTCCAGCTCCACGATCTTCACGCTGCTGCCGGCGAGCTGGAGGCGGATGCTCTCGCTGAGGAGGTGGATGGCCGCCTTGGTCGCGTTGTAGGTCGGGGTCGCGGCGAGCGGGGCGAAGGCCAGCCCGGACGACACGGTCACGATCGTCGCGTCGGGCCGGGTCTGCAGGTGCTCGATGAACGCGCCGATGAGGCGGATCGGGCCGAGCAGGTTCGTGGTGACGGTCGCCTCCGCAGTCGCGAGGAAGCCCTCGGGGCGGTGCCAGTCCTCCACGCGCATGATTCCCGCCATGGTGACGAGCACGTTGAGATCGGGGTGCGCCTGGAGCACGGTCGCCGCGGCCTCCTGGATGCTGTCGGGGTCGGCGGTGTCGATGCGCACGGTGTCGATGCCGGGGTGCTCGGCGGCGATCCGCTCGAGCAGGTCGGTGCGGCGGCCGCCGACGACGACGGTGTTGCCGCGCTGCTGGAGGGCGACGGCCAGCGCGAGGCCGATGCCGCTCGTCGCGCCGGGGATGAAGACGGTGTTCCCTGTGATGTTCATGCCATCAGCCTCCGTCGCAGTGCGAGGCGGGGGAAGGGAACCGCTCATCGGAGGATCGGCGATCCCTGGTTGCGCCGCTCCCGGTCGCGCATCATGGAGGGATGGACCGCTCCGCGCTCGCCGACTTCCTCCGCCGCCACCGGGAGACGCTGCAGCCGGCCGACGTCGGGCTGCCCGCCGGAGCCCGCCGCCGCGCCGCCGGACTGCGCCGCGAGGAGGTCGCCCTGCTCGCCGCGATGTCCGCCGACTACTACACGCGGCTGGAGCAGCGCCGCGGCCCGCAGCCGAGCGAGCAGATGCTCGACTCCCTCGCCCGGGCGTTGCGGCTGAGCGCCGACGAGCGCGATTATCTCTACCGGGTCGCCGGCCACAACCCGCCGGACCGGCTCTCGGGAGGCGCGCACGTGCCTCCCGCGCTGCAGCGGGTGCTCGACCGGCTGGAGGACACGCCCGCGCTGGTGCTGTCGAACACCGGGGAGACGCTGGTGCAGAACCGCATGGCGGTCGCCCTGCTCGGCGACCGGTCGGGCTACACCGGGCTGGAGCGCAGCGAGTACTACCGCTGGTTCACGCAGCCGGAGACCGCGCGTGCGATGTACCCCGAGGAGGACCGCGACCGGCAGAGCCGCGCGCAGGTGGCCTCCCTGCGCGACGCGTACGGCATGCTCGGGGCGCGGTCGCGCGCCGGGGAGCTGGTGCGCGCGCTGCTGCGCGAGAGCCCCGAGTTCGCGCAGCTGTGGGAGCGGCACGAGGTGGCTCGGCGGTTCGAGGACCACAAGACGCTCGTGCACCCGGAGCTCGGCGCGATCGAGCTGGACTGCCAGGCGCTGTTCACCGAGGACCAGTCGCAGTGCCTGCTCGTGCTCACCGCCTCCCCGCGCACGGAGGCCGCCGAGAAGCTCGCGCTGCTCTCCGTGCTCGGCACCCAGTCCTTCGCCTGACCGTCCACCCACCCGCTCGTCGGGTCGTGACTCGTTGCGGGTAGTGCCGGTGTCGGTGCCCGAGGCTAGGGTCGCGGCATGGATGTGGTGGGGTGGCTGCTCGAGGGGGATCCGGCGGTGCGCTGGCAGGTGAGGCGCGACCTGCTGCGCGAGCACGCGGCGGAGTGGACGAACGAGCGCGAGCGCGTCGCGCACGAGGGCTGGGGCGCCGCGGTGCTCGACCGGCAGGACGCTGACGGCACCTGGGGCGGCGCGGTGTGGCTGCCCGAGGACCGCACGGCCACCGACGACGCGCTGCTGCTGCTCGCGACGCTCGGCGTCCGGCCGCGCGACGCCCGGGTGCGGGAGGCGGTGGAGCGGGTGAAGGCCGGCGTCGACTGGGGTGCCGAGTGGGACCACCACCCCTTCTTCGTCGGCGAGGAGGAGCCGTGCATCAACGGCCGCGTCCTCACCGCGAGCGCGTACTTCGGCGAGGCGCGCGAGGAGCTGGTCGCGCTCCTCCTCTCGCAGCAGCAGGATGACGGCGGCTGGAACTGCTACGCCCGCACCCGGCAGGAGCCCGGCTCGTTCCACAGCACGATCTGCGTGCTGGAGGGGCTGGCCGCCTACCGCGACGGCGGTGGGCCGACCGACGTGCGGACCGCGCTCGCCCGCGGCCAGGAGTACCTGCTGGAGCGCCGGATGATGCGGCGGCTGCGCGACGGCGTCGTCCCCGACGAGCACTGGCTCGCCTTCCACTTCCCGGCGTACTGGCACTACGACGTGCTCCGCGGGCTGGACCACCTGCGCGCTGCCGGCGTGCCCTATGACGAGCGGGCGGCGGAGGCCGTGGCACTGGTCGAGAGCAAGCGCCTTCCCGACGGCCGCTGGCTGCTCGACCGCGTGCTGCCCGGGCGGCCGCTGATCGACCTGGAGGCGGTGGGCGAGCCGAGCCGCATGGTCACGCTGCGGGCGCTGCGCGTGTTGGACTGGGCGGGAGCGGGCGTACAGTCCTCCGCATGACCGCTCGCAGGCTCCTCCTCATCCGGCACGGCGAGAGCACCGCGAACGTCGCCGCCACGGCCGCCGAGGCCGCGGGCAGCGAGACGATCGCGGTGCAGGCGCGCGACGCCGACATCCCGCTCTCCCCGCTCGGCGAGCTGCAGGCCGCCGCCCTGGGGGCGCGGCTGCGCGATGCGCTGCCGGCCGACGTCGTGCTGTTCAGCTCCCCGTACCGCCGCGCGCTGCAGACCGGTCGCATCGCCCTCGGCGAGCAGGCGCCGCTGCGCATCGACGAGCGGCTGCGCGACCGCGAGCTCGGCGTCATCGACGCGCTCACGACCCTGGGAGTCGAGCGCCGCCTGCCCGACGAGGCGGCCCGGCGCCGCTGGGTCGGCAAGCTGTACTACCGGCCGCCGGGCGGCGAGTCGTGGGCCGACCTGGCGCTGCGGCTGCGCTCGTTCCTGCGCGACCTCCCGGCGGCCGACACCGTCGCCGTGTTCGCGCACGACGCCATCGTCAGCGTCTTCCTCTACGTGCTGCTCGGGATGACCGAGGAGGAGCTCGCGGACTTCCTGCTCACCCGCCCGGTGACCAACGCGTCCGTGACCGCGCTCACCCAGGCGGACGACGGCCGGTGGCGCGTGGAGGCGTTCGCCGACGACGCCCACCTCGCCGTCGCGGGCCTCCCCGCCACCGAGCACCCTGGGGCGACCCGTGCCGACGCGTGATCGCGGCGGCGCAGCTCCGCGGCGCGTGACGCCCGAGCTGCTGCGCGGCTGGCCGCTGCCGGAGGCCACCGGCTCGAAGCGGTCGCGCGGGTCCGTGCTGGTCGTGGGCGGCGCCTCCCGCTCTCCCGGCGCGGCGATGCTCGCCGGCCGGGCGGCGCTGCGGGTCGGAGCGGGGAGGCTGAGCCTGGCGGTCGGCGCCTCGGTCGCCACCGCCGTCGCCGTCGCGGTGCCGGAGTCGGGTGTCGTCCCGCTGGCCGAGACGCGCGACGGCCACGTGCGCGGCTCGGCGCTGGGGGCTGCGGCCGACGACCTCCACTCGGCCGATGCGGTGCTGCTCGGCCCCGGACTGGACGACGCGGCCGAGACCGCCCGCATGCTGCCCCGCGCGGCCCGCGCGGTCGGACGCGACACCGTGCTCGTGCTCGACGCCTTCGCGCTCGGTGCGCTCGCCGGCCACCCGCGGCTCGCCGGTCGCGGGCGGCGCATCCTCACGCCGAACCAGGCGGAGGCGGCGCGGCTGCTGGGCCGCGACCTCCGCTCGCTCGACGACGACACCCTCGCGATCGCGCGCCACTACGACGCGGTGGTGAGCTGCTTCGGGCGCATCGCCTCCCCCGCCGGCGACCTGTTCGCGCTCGACGACGACGACCACGGGCTGGGCACCTCCGGCAGCGGCGACGTCCAATCCGGCGCCATCGCGGGCCTTGCCGCGCGCGGCGCCGACCCGCTGCAGGCGGCGGTGTGGGGCACCTACCTGCACACGGCCGCGGGCGCGGCGCTGGCTGCGGACCTCGCGCCGGTCGGCTACCTCGCGTCGGAGCTCGTCGACCGCCTCCCCCGGGAGCTCGCCGCGCTGTCCTGATCGGAGGCCGCGGCGGTCCTGCCGCCCCGCCGGTCGCAGGGGCCGGCGGGCGGAACCGCGTACGCGGCGGAGGGGTGCCGCGCACGCGGAGCGGCTCGCACGCCCAAACCGTACGGGCATCGGGCGCCCCCGGGAAGACGGCAAAACTGCGGTATAGCCGGAAGGCGGTCGGCGGAGTTATCTTCAGCCCACATCCAGGCTCGACCGGGCCCGGAGGGAGGGGTGAACCGTAATGGACTGGAGCAACTTCTGGAGTGTCATCTGGCTCTTCTTCTGGAGCTTCGCGTTCGTCGCGTACCTGTTCGCGCTGTTCGCGATCATCAGCGACCTGTTCCGTGACCACACGCTCAACGGCTGGTGGAAGGCGGTGTGGATCATCTTCCTGATCTTCGTGCCGTTCCTCACGGCGCTGGTCTACCTGATCGCGCGCGGCCCCGGAATGGCTCAGCGCAACCAGAGGGAGGCCCGTCAGATGCAGTCGGCGACCGACGACTACATCCGTCAGGTGGCCGGGTCGAGCCCGGCGGACGAGATCAGCAAGGCGAAGGCCCTGCTCGACTCGGGCGCCATCTCGCCGGCCGAGTTCGAGCACCTCAAGTCGGTCGCGCTCGGCCGGCCCGCCACGCCGCCTGCATCGGGGGCCGGCGCGCATGCCGCCCCGATGGCCGCGACCGCTGCGGCAGCAGCACCGCCCACCGGGACGACGCCGCCTGCGGCACCGACGGCCTGAACCGACGGCCTGAACCGACGGCCTGAACCGACGGCCTGGGCCGACGGACCCGCCGAGTCGCTCGGCGACCCGGCGCCACGGCCGGGCGGGCACCCGCCCGCCCGGCCGTCTCACCGCACGCGATGCGCGCCCGCTCGAGCCCTGCCCGGCTCCGCGCGCAGTGAGGAGCAGCCATGCCCACACCGCAGTGGTGGCCGCTCCGGCGCCGCGCGAAGACGCCGCAGCCCGCGCCCCCCAGCGGAGACGACGCGGACGCCGAGAGCACAGCCGCCTCCGTGCAGACCGGGGTCGGGCGCAGCACCCGCATCCTGCTCGCGCTGGCCGGAGCGACGGTCGTGTCGTTCGGCATGGCCGCGATCAGCGGCATCCTCGCACCGACCCTCCTCGCGCTCGTCCTCACCATCTGCGCCCAGCCGGTGCGCGTCTGGCTGACCAGGCACGGCACTCCGGAGGGGGTCGCCACCGGGGCGGTCGCGCTGACGATCTTCGCGCTCCTCGCCGCCTTCGCCGCGGTCATCGTGATCGCTCTCGCACAGTTCGTCGCCATGCTGCCGCAGTACAAGCCGCAGCTGGAGCAGGCGGGCCAGCAGATCGGCTCCTGGCTGCAGAGCATCGGCGTCGGGCCGCAGGAGGTGTCGCAGATCACCAAGGGCTTCGACCCGTCGAAGTTCCTCGACTTCTTCACCGGGCTGCTGGGCGGCGCGTTCGGCCTGGTGTCGTTCCTGGTCGTGGTGCTGACCATGCTCATCCTGATGCCGGCGGACGCCGCCTACACGCCGACGCTGCTACGGCAGCTGCAACCGGTGCGACCGAACCTCGTCTACGCGCTGACCGGCTTCGCGCACAGCGTCCGCCGCTACATGGTCGTGACGACGGCGCTCGGCGTCGTGCAGGGCGTGATCAACGGCGTCGCGCTCCTGATCCTCGGCGTGCCGGCGGCGCTGCTGTGGGCCATCCTGTCGTTCCTGTGCTCGTTCATCCCGAACGTCGGCTACTTCATCGCCCTCGTGCCGCCGCTGGTGTTCGGCTGGCTGACGGGAGGCTGGCCGACCGTCGTCGCCGTCATCATCGTCTACGGCGTCATCAACGCGGTGGTCCAGTCGGTGGTGCAGCCGAAGGTGGTCGGCAACGCGGTGGCGCTGAGCCAGACGCTCACCTTCTTCTCCGTGCTGTTCTGGGCGGTCGTCCTCGGGGCGATCGGCGCGATCCTGGCGGTGCCGCTGACGCTGCTGGTCCGCGCGGTGCTGGTCGACTCCGACCCCCGCGCCCGCACCTGGCGGCCGATGCTCGGCGACCTGGAAGCGACCCGCGCCCTGATGAGGCAGGAGGGCGCCGAGCGCAAGGCCGAGCGGCACGAGCTGAAGGCGCACCGGCACGACGGGACGGCTCCGTAGTCGGCATCGCCCCGTGCCACGGTGGATCAGTTCAGCAGCGGATCAGTGCAGCAGCGCCCTCAGTGCAGCAGCGCCTCAAGCGCCACCACCGCGACCCCGAACAGCGCGGTCGCGGCGGCACCCACCAGCCGTACCCACAGCGGCCGGTCGCGCACGCGGAACGCCAGGTAGCCCAGCAGGGCGAGCACCACGACCGCGCACCACAGCGACAGGACGACCGCCGCGCGCACCTGCAGCAGCCCGAACACCGACAGCACCAGCGGGATGCTCGGCACGATCGCCGCCTCCAGCATCCCGCTCGACTCGAACAAGGCGTGGCCCAGCGAGTCGCGCACCCGGGCGCCGACGCTGTCCGCGTCGCCGTGGTGCGCGAGGGCGACCGAGAAGACGTGGGCAAGCCAGAACACGACGATCGTGGTCACGCTGAACAGCAGGATGCGACCGGCGGCGGCGTGCTCGGCCTCCACCGACGCGGCGGCGATCAGGCTGGAGTAGACGACGGTGCCGTAGACCGCCGCCGGGGTGCCCCAGTGGCGCCAGAGCGCGCGGTGCGCCGGGTGCGGAGCCGTCGCCGTCATCTCAGCATCCGCCACGTCACGCCCCGGCCGCCGGGCTCGGCTCGACGGACAGGTCGCCGCCGCCCTCGACCGTCAGACGGCGGCCGATCCGCACCAGCTGCGGCTCGTCGCTGAACGCCCCCGCGAACAGCGCCTCGCCCTTGCGGAACGACGGCGACTGCTCCAGCAGGTGCTGCGGCACGAAGCCGAACACGTCGCCGATCTCGGCGAGGTCGCGCGGCGCGTTCATCCGCATCAGGCCGAGGTTGTCGCACTGCGAGAGCACGTTGGGATGGATCTTCGTCGGCCGCTGCGTCGACAGGAACAGCCAGAGGCCGAACTTGCGGCCCTCGGCGGCGATCTGGATGAGCTGCTCGGTGAGCTGCGCCTCCACGCTGTTCCGCGGCTCCGGCGGGCAGAAGTTGTGCGCCTCGTCGATCACGATCAGCAGCGGCCGGCGCTCCATCCTGCGCTCCCACAGGTGCTCCAGGATGCCGAGCGCGGCGGCCTGCGGCTCGGCCGGGTGCGCGAAGCCGCCCACGTCGAGCACCGTCACGCGGGGCCGCTCGTCGACCACGTCGGTCGCGGAGCCGCCGCCGAACGCCCACAGCGGCCAGTCGAGGATCTCCAGGTTGTCGATCCGCAGCCCCAGGCGGTGCTGGGCCGCGTCGGGCGAGCCGACGAGTCCGGAGAGGAAGGTCGAGCGGTCGAAGTGGCCGACGTTCTTGTCGAGGTGCAGGAGGGCGTTGTACTCCTCCTCGTCGGCGATCGGGTCGAGCCGCCCCACCGCCGCCTGCGAGCGCACGCTGAGGTCGACGAACCGGGTGTGGAGCTGCGGCTCGGCCGGAGTGCTGGAGTGCAGCACGCGCATGTCGAGGGCGGCCAACCGGGCGGCCTGGTCGGGGTCGGCGTCTTCCCGGGTGGAGGCCAGGCGCACGAAGTCGGCGTTCGGGTCGAGCACGGCGATGGGCAGCTCCGTGTTCAGGAGGAGCTGCTCCAGCACCACGCCGAGCGCGTACGTCTTGCCCGAGCCGCTCTGCCCGCACCAGAAGGTGTGCCGGTTGAACCGGGAGCCGTCGATGACCGCCGGGCGCTCCGGCGCCTCCACAGCCGTGCCGATCGTCAGCGGGATCACGAGAGCACCCCGGTCCGCGCGCCCGCCGGCTGCTGCTGCTGCTGCGCGCCCGCGGGATGCGCGTTCAGGGCCGCGTCCAGGCTGATCGCCGCCCTGATCAGCGCCAGGTGCGTGAACGCCTGCGGGAAGTTGCCGAGCTGGAGGCCGGCCGGGTCGATCTCCTCGGCGTAGAGCCCGACGTGGTTGCCGTAGGTGAGCATCTTCTCGAACGCGTAGCGGGCCTCGTCCAGCCGTCCGGCGTCGGTGAGCGCTCGCACGTAGAAGAACGAGCAGAGCGAGAAGGTGCCCTCCGCGCCCGGCAGCCCGTCCGGCGAGGCCGACGGGTTGTAGCGGTACACCAGGCTGTCGGTGACGAGCTCGTCGGTGATCGCGTCGAGCGTCGACAGCCACATCGGGTCCTGCGGCGAGATCATGCCGACGATCGGCATCAGGAGGGTGATCGCGTCCAGGACGTCCGTGCCGGGATACTGCGTGAACGCCCGGCGGTCGGGGTTCCAGCAGCGCGTGAACACCTGCTGGTAGACCGCGTCGCGGGCGGCCGTCCATTTCTCCAGTGGGGCGGGCCTCCCCCGCTCCACCGCCATCCTGATCGCCCGGTCGAACGCGACCCAGCACATGATGCGACCGTAGGTGAAGTCCTTGCGGCCGCCGCGCGTCTCCCACACGCCCTCGTCGGGCTGGTCCCAGTTGTCGGCGAGCCAGTCGATGATCGACACGAGCTTGGTCCAGCCGGGATGCCCGATCGCGCGGACCCGCTCGCCGATCGCGAGCGCGTCGATCGCCTCGCCGTAGATGTCGAGCTGCAGCTGGTCGGCCGCGCCGTTGCCGATGTGCACCGGCCGGGAGCCGGCGTAGCCCTCGAAGTGGTCGAGCGTCAGCTCCTCCAGGTCGGAGGAGCCGTCGATGCGGTACATGATCTTGAGCGGCCCCGACGCCTCCCCCACCTGTTCGACGACGCGGTCGCCCGCCCAGAGGATGAAGCCGAGCGCCTCCTCCGAGTGGCCGAGGGCGAGCAGCGCGTCGATCGAGAACGAGGAGTCGCGGATCCAGGTGTACCGGTAGTCCCAGTTGCGCACCCCGCCGAGCTGCTCGGGCAGGGCCGCGGTCGGCGCCGCGACGAGCGCCCCGGTCGGCGCGTACTGCAGCAGCTTGAGGACCATGGAGGAGCGCTCGACCGCCTCCCGCCACCGGCCCCGGTAGGTGCTGCGGCCGATCCACTCGCGCCAGAAGGCGACCGTCTCGCGGAACAGCCGGGTGCCGCGGGCGCTGGTCAGCTCGTGCGGAGCGGACTCCGGCTCGGTCTCGAACACGAGCATCCGCAGGGCGCCCGCCTTCAGCGTGAGGGAGGTGTCGACGTCGTCGCCGTCGAGCACGTCGCCGCCCAGCCCGTGCAGCGCGGCGCTGGTGTCGCCCGACTCGAAGCGCACGCCGTGCGGGTACCCCGTCGCCGTGTGCTGCCGGCGGCCGTAGTCGAACCGTGGGCGGCACTCCACCCGGAAGGTCAGCTCCCCGCGCACCATCCGGATCGCGCGCACCAGCAGCCGGTTCGGCGTCGGCACCGTCGGCTCGTCGGCGACCGGCATGAAGTCGATCACCTCGCCGACGCCGGCCTCGCTCATGAACCGGGTGATCAGCACCGCCGTCTGCGGGAAGTACATCTGCTTCACGCGCATCCCCTCGCCCGCGGCGTGGATGCGGAAATACCCTCCCTTCTCGCGGTCGAGCAGCGAGGCGAAGATCGACGGCGAGTCGAACCGCGGCGCGCAGAACCAGTCGACCGACCCCGCGGTCGAGACGAGAGCGACGGACTGCAGGTCGCCGATGAGGCCGTGGTCGGCGATGTCGGGGAACGGCTCGGTCATGGCGCACACCCTCCTGCGCCGCGTGGCCCGGCGCCTGGCCCGGATGCTAACGCCGGGCCGCGGGGGTGCAACAGGGGGAGCTCGACGGTCAGCGCCGCAGCGGCCGCAGACCCTCCGGCGCGGGGAACGGGAGGTCGATGTACACCTGCGGGATGCCGACCGCTCCGAAGTCGTCGTGCTTCACCAGCACGCGCCGCGGCGACACCTCGGCGATGCGAACGCGCAGCCGGGTGCCGTCCTCCTGCTCCAGCTCGTAGATGTCGGCGAGGTAGCCGATGCCGACCGTCTCCAGCGTCTCCTCGGCGGTGAGCCAGTCGACGACGCCGGTGCGCTCGCGGCCGAGCAGGTCGACGGCGACGAACCCGTCGCCGTCGGGGCGCATCCACCCGACGCGCTCGCCGTCGCCGCGGCGGTGCTCGATCCAGTCGTCCGCGTTGGTGCTCACGTTGCCGCTACCGTTCCCGTCCACGGGAGGAGCGTAGCAACGGCCGACTTCCCCATGCCCGCGCCCGCCTCCCCCGCCCTATGATGAGCCCGCCCGAGGAGGTACGCCATGAGTGCCCAAGCCGTTCCCGCCAACGCCGAGAGCCCCCTGCTGGAGGCCGAGCTGCGGGAGGCGGGGCACGATCGCCGCGCCGACCTGCCGCGCTCGGCGCACGGCGACTATTCGCCGCCTCCCGGCCGCGACCCCATCGGCATCCTGCGGGCGCAGCACGAGCAGCGCCTGCAGAACCTGATCGACCTGCGGGTGGAGCGGATGAGCGCGGACGCCTTCGCGTTCTACCGCGGCACGGCCGCCATCCAGGCCGCCGACCTGGCGGCGGGTCCCGTCACCGGCGCCGAGGTCGTGATCTGCGGCGACGCGCACCTGTCGAACTTCGGCATCTAC
Source organism: Leifsonia williamsii (assembly GCF_030433685.1). Lineage (NCBI taxonomy): Bacteria > Bacillati > Actinomycetota > Actinomycetes > Micrococcales > Microbacteriaceae > Leifsonia > Leifsonia williamsii. The sequence continues at coordinate 1,960,966 of NZ_JAROCF010000001.1, read as the reverse complement.
CGGTCGCCGGAGCGCTCCATGGTGTTCGACATCAACGACTTCGACGAGGCGACCGTCGGGCCGTGGGAGTGGGACGTGAAGCGGCTGCTCACGAGCGTGGTGCTCGCCGGCCGGTCGCTGCGGCTGCCCGACGACCACATCCGCGACACCGTGTCCGCCGCCGCGGGCGTCTATCGCGACTGGCTGGCCCGCGCCCTGCGGCTGCCCCTGCAGGAGCGGTACTTCACGCCGACGTCGGTGCAGGAGCGCCGGAGGCGGCTGAGCGAGGACATGGAGCGCCTCATCGCGGAGGTGGTCCGCTCGTCGCAGAAGCGCACCAGCGAGCGCGTCGCCCGCCGGGTGCTCACCGACGGGGGCGACGGGGACTTCCGGTTCGTCGAACAGCCGCCGATCCTCACCCGGCTGGAGCCGGAGCTCCGCGACGAGGCGCTGCTCGCGTTCGAGCGCTACCGGCTGACCGTGCCGCCCAACGTCGCCCTGCTGCTCTCGCAGCTGCGCATCGCCGACATCGCCCGCCGGGTGGTCGGCGTCGGCAGCGTCGGCACCCGATGCTTCGTGCTCGCGCTGGTCGGCCCGGTCGAGGAGGTGCTGCTCCTCCAGCTGAAGGAGGCGACCAGCTCCGTCGTCGAACGGTTCGGCGGGGTGCAGCCGCTGCCCGGCTACCTCGACCCTGTGCTGCTGCCCGACGAGCAGGGCTACCGGGTGGTGGCGTGCCAGCGCATCCTGCAGGCCGTCTCCGACCCGTTCCTCGGCTATCTCACGGCGGAGAGGTTCCGCTTCTACATGCGGTTGTTCCGCAACCGGAACGCGTCGTTCGACCTCGCGGCGATGAACAGGGCGCAGTTCCACGACTACGCGCGGGTGTGCGCGGCGGTGCTCGCCCGTGCGCATGCGCGGTCGCCGAAGGCGGCGTATATCGCCGGCTACCTCGGCGGGGGCAACGCCTTCGTGCGCGCGGTCACGCGCTGGTCGGTGGCGTACGCCGACCAGGCCGAGGCCGACTACGCGGTCTTCCTGGAGGCGGCCCGCGACGGCGCCTTCGCCACGGCCTGATCCCCGCCCCCGGAGGCCGCCGAGTACGCGCGAATTCGGCCGGAAACCGCCGAGTACGCGGAGAGTCCGCGTACTCGGCGGTTCGTCAGCCGAGCGGGTGCGCGGTGCGGATGACGTCCTGCGGGTCGTAGTGGGCCTTGACCGCGCGGAGGCGGTCGAGGGTCTCCGGCCCGAAGAAGCGGGTGGCGTCCGCCTTCACCTCGCGGAAGTTGGCGTAGTCGATCGGCTCGGTCCACGGCTCCAGCGCTGCGCGCAGCGTCGCCAGGTCGCGCTCGATGACCGGCACGAGCGCCGGGTCGGCGACGACGCCCACCGCGTACAGAAGGAACCGCCCGGCGAGGTGGTCGAGCGCGCCGCCCTGCTCTGCGGGACGCGCGACGGCGCCGCCCAGGTGCCGCAGGTCGACAGCGAGCAGCGCGGTCTGCGCCTCCGGTCCGGCCACGTCGAGCAGCGCCTCGATCGCGCCCTCGGTGAGGTCGGTGAGGATGAGGCCGTCGCCGAGACCGGGCACCGGCCCTGGCGGGTCCATGTGCAGCATCCCGAGCTGCGCGGTCGGCAGCGGGCCGAACGTGTCGATCGCCGGGCCCAGGTCGCGCAGCGGCTGGAGCACCGCGGCCGCCTCGTCGTCCGGGAGGTCGATCGCGCCGTCGACGCCGACGAACGCCTTGCCGCGCAGGAACTCGGGGATGTCGGGCATCGGCGGCACGCGCACCAGCCGCACGCAGGTGGTCGCCGCCTCGGTGAGGTCGCGCGTCCAGCGCTCGTACGCGTGCAGGACCTCGTCGGCACGCTCGATCGGGTAGAGGATCATGCCGGCGTAGACCTGCGGGATCGGGAAGACCCCGAAGGTGAGGGAGGTGACGATGGCGGTGTTGCCTCCGCCTCCGCGCAACGCCCAGAACAGGTCCGGCTCCTCGTCGGCGGTCGCGTGCCGCTGCACGCCGTCGGCGGTGACGACGTCGAACGCCGTGACGGCCGTGCAGCCCAGCCCGTGCTCGCGCGCGAGCCAGCTGTAGCCTCCACCGGTCATATAACCGGCGACGCCGACGTCGGGTGACGAGCCGGCCAGGGCCGCCAGCCCGTGCGGGGCGAGCGCCGCGGTGACCTCGCCCCAGACCACGCCCGCGCCGACGCGGACGGTGAGGGCGTCGGGGTCGACGTCGACCGAGCGCAGGGCGGCGGTGCGCAGCAGCAGCACGCCGGAGAGGTCGCCGAGCGGGCCGGCGAGGTGGCCGGTGCCCTGCGGGACGACGCGGAGGCCGTTCGCGGCGGCGAACTGCACGGCCGCGACGACGTCCGGGGCGTCGGCGGCGACGACGACGGACTCCGGGCGCTGGTCGGCGGCGAGGTTCCACGCCTGGCGGGCCGCGTCCCAGTCCTGGTCGGCGGCGGTCACCACGGAGCCGGTGAGGCGCGCGGCGAGGTCTCGGAAGCGATCCGAGACGGCGGTCTCGGTAAGCGACATGGGGGTCTCCTGTTCGGGTGTTCTCGGGTGTTCGGTGGCCGCACAGCGGGGCGCACCGGAGCACAGGATGCCCGCTCCTCCGACCGGCGCACCAGAGGTTTCCGAGAGATTCTCGGAATTTCCGTGGTAGCACGGAGGGGCGGGGCCGGGTCTCCCCCCAGCGGCGTGCTCAGCGGGTGTGCTCAGCGGGTCTGATCAGCCCCGCTGCGCGGGCGGCAGCAGGAACGCGCGCACCGCCTCCACGACCTCCGGGGTGTCGAGGTGGAGGCCGTGGCCGGCGTCGCGCTCGTCGAGCCGGGCTCCCGCGATGCCGGCGGCGAGCTGCCGCGCGTGCTCCACGGGAGCGAGGGGGTCGCGGGTGCCGTGGACGACCAGCGTCTCGGCGCGGATGCGGCCCAGCGCCTCCACCGCGTCATGGTCGCGGCTGGCGGCGAAGTGCCCGCGGAGGGCGGGACGCGAGGCCGTGCGGGTGAAGAAGGCGTCGACGGTGCTCGCGTTGGCCTGCGCCCAGTCGTCGTCGAAGAACAGCGGCGTCATGCGGGAGCGGTCGCCGCTCAGCAGGTCGGCCACCGCCGTGGGATCGCGCCGCGGGGCGACCCGGTCGTTCGCGCTCGTCGCGATGAGCACCAGCCGGCGGACCCGCGACGGGTGCTCGGCGGCGAGCCACTGCGCGACCCGGCCGCCCATCGAGTGGCCGACGACGTGCGCCGCGGCGACGCCCGCCGCGTCGAGCACGGCGACCGCGTCGTCGGCGAACAGCCGCGTGCTGTAGCGGGCCGGGTCTCCCTCCTCGCTGTCGTCGATGCCGCGATGGTCGAACCGGATGACCCGGAAGTCCTCGGCCAGCGCGTCGGCGAACGGTCCCCAGCCGCGCATCCCCGTGGCCTGCCCGGCGATGAGAAGGACGGGGACGCCGCTGCCGCGCTCCTCGACGGCGAGCCGCACCCCGTCGTCGGCGATGGCGTAGTCGGGCACGATCCTCCAGCGTACCGGCGCTAGCATCGGCCCATGCACGTGACGCTGCGCGCGGTGGCCGACGACGACGCCGACGCGATCTTCGCGATGATGCGCGACCCGGAGGCCGTGCGCATGGCCGCGTTCACCGCCGCCGACCCCGACGACCGTGCGGCGTTCGACGCGCATCTGGGGCGGCTGCGCTCCTCCCCGACCATCAGCATGCGGACGGTGGAGGCCGACGGCGCCTTCGCGGGCACGGTCGCCGCCTTCACGCTCGACGGCGACCGCGAGGTGACTTACTGGATCCGGCGCGACCTGTGGAACCGCGGGATCGCGACGGCGGCGCTGCGCCTCCTCGTCGCCGCCGAACCGGTGCGCCCGCTGCACGCGCGGGTGGCCGCCGACAACATCGGGTCCCGGCGGGTGCTCGACCGGGCCGGATTCGTGCAGGTCGGACGCGAGGTGTCGTATGCGGCGGGGGCCGGGGCCCCGGTGGAGGAGCTGGTGCTGCGGCTCGAGTGAGGCAGGAGCCGCGCGCCCGCTACGCCCGCGCCGCCGCGTCCCGCCGGTCGCGCACCGCCCGGGCGCTCCACCGCCCGCCGTCGCGCTCGACGCGGATGGGGTGCTCGAAGGCCGCGGTCACCGTCTCGGTCGTGACCGCCTCCGCGATGTCGCCGCTCGCCACGATGCGGCCGTGCGCGATCAGCAGCGCGTGCGTGGTGGTCTCCGGCAGCTCCTCCAGGTGGTGGGTCACCAGCACGGACGCCAGGTCGGGGGCGCTGTGCGAGAGGTCGTCGACCGTCTCCAGCAGCTGCTCGCGCGCCGCGACGTCGATGCCGGTCGTCGGCTCGTCGAGCAGCAGGAGACTCGGCTCGGCGACCAGCGCCCGCGCGATCAGGGCGCGCCCGCGCTCCCCCTGCGACATGGTGGGCCAGCGGGCGTCCGCATGGTCGGCCAACCCGACGGTGTCGAGCAGCTCGCGCGAGCGGCGGGTCTCGTCGGCGCTCGGCTCCCACCGCATCGGCGGCTCCAGCGTGCCGGTCAACCCGGTGAGCACGACCTCCAGCGCGGTCAGCGGCGAGCGCACCGGGTGCCGCGGGTTCACGTGCCCGATGTGCCGGCGCAGCTCCTGCAGCTCGACCCGGCCGAGCCGCCGGCCGAGCACGTCGACCGTGCCGGAGGTCGGGAAGGTCATCGCGCCGCAGAAGCCCAGCATCGTGCTCTTGCCCGCGCCGTTGGGCCCGAGCAACGCCCAGTGCTCGCCCGCGCGCACGGTGAGCTCGATCCCGTCGAGGATGCTGCGGCCGTCGCGGCGGAAGGTGACGTCGTGCAGTTCGAGGACGGCGGGGGCGGTGGTGTTCATCGCCTCCAGGTTACCGACCGAACGGTACGGGGCCCGGTCGGCGGGCGACTCAGAGCACTGCCAGGAGCTCGGCGCACGCCCGCTCGCAGCGACGGCAGGCCTCGGCGCAGATGCGGCAGTGCTCGTGCATGCCGGCATGCTGCTCGCACTCGGCGGCGCAGGTGGCGCAGGCGACACGGCAGGCCTCGACCACGGCGCGCAGCACGGCGGGCTGCGGAGCGGTCCGCCGGGTCACGAGCGCGGCGGTGGCGGCGCACACGTCGGCGCAGTCGAGGTCGGTGCGGATGCACGCGCGCAGGTCGGCGACCATCTCCTCGGCCAGGCACGCGTCGGCGCACGCGGTGCATGCCTGCGCGCACTCCACGCACGTGTCGATGCAGGCGGCGAGCGCGGCAAGGCCCGAGCCGCCCGTCTCCTCGGCGGATGGATGGGCGGCGAGCATCTCGGACGCGGTGGACATGGCGGCTCCCTTCGTCGGCTGGCCGCCACGGTACGCCGTCGAGCCACGGTACGCCGCCTGACCAGGGGGTCGAGAAGTGGCCCGTCCCGTGGTTTGTTGAGGGAATGACCCGCGCGAGCGTCGACGAGGCGCCCACCACCTCCGCCTCTCCGCTCGACGCGTACGGCGCCGCCGCCGCGGCCCGCCCGGGCGAGGTGGGCCCGCTGCTCGCCGCGCTCGCCGCCGTGGACCCGGGTGCGCTCGCTCCTCTCCCCGGCTCGGGCCGGACGTCGGAGCGGTTCGCCGCGCTCGCGGAGGTCGCCCGCACCGACCTGACCGCCGCCCGCGTGCTGGAGCCGCACCTCGACGCGGTCGCGATCCTGGCCGAGGCGGGGCATCCCGCTCCCGGCGCCCATCCCACTCCCGGCGCCCAGCCCGCTCCCGGCGCCCATCCCGCTCCCGGCGCCCATCCTGCTGCCGACACAGGGACGACCTGGGGCGTGTTCGCCGCCGAGGCCCCCGGCACAGTGCTCGAGGCGCGACGCGATCCCGCCGCCGACCGGTGGACGCTGCACGGCGTCAAACCGTGGTGCTCCCTCGGCGACCGGCTCACCGACGCCCTCGTCACCGCTCACACGGAGGACGGGGGGCGGAGGATGTTCGCCGTCCGCCTCCAGCAGTCCGCCATCGCCTCCGAACCGGCGGAATGGGTCGCCCGCGGGCTCCGCGAGGTCACGAGCGGCCCGCTGCGCTTCGACGGCGCGGTCGCCGTGCCGGTCGGCGCGCCCGGCTGGTACCTGTCGCGGCCCGGGTTCCGCTGGGGAGCGATCGGCGTGGCCGCCTGCTGGTACGGCGGCTCTCTGCCGCTGCTGCGCGCGCTGGTCGAGCGCGCCTCCGCGCGCCCCGACGACGCGCTGACCGGGGCGCGCGTCGGGGAGGTCTACCGCCTCCTCGATTCTGCCCGGCTGCAGCTTGACGCAGCAGCGGCCGCCATCGATGCGGGCGACAACGGGGCCGTGCTCGGCCACCTCGTGCGCGGGGTCGTCGCGGATGCCGCCGTCGCCGCACTCGCCGCCGTGCGCGACGTGCTCGGACCGGCCGCGCTCGCCTTCGACGACGCTCTCGCCCGCCGCTGCGCCGACCTCGAGCTGTACGTGAGCCAGTACCACCGGGGCCGCGACGACGCCTCCCTCGCGGCCAAGGTCGCCGCCACCGCCGCTGCGGGCGAGGACGGCCGCTGGTGGTGAGCTTCGACCCGTTCACCGCCGTGACCGCCCCCGGCGACTGGGAGGACCGGCCCGAGTGGGAGGCGGTGCCCGCGTTCGACCCCGACGGCCTCCCTCCGCGCCTGATCATGTTCTCCGCCCACCCCGACGACGAGACGCTCGGCGCCGGCGGCCTGCTCGCGATCGCCGCCGACCGCGGCGTCGAGGTCACGGTCGTCGCCGCGACGAGCGACGACCCGGCCCGGCTCGACGAGCTGGCGGAGGCGCTCGCCGTGCTGGGGCTGCCGGACGCCCGCGTGGTGCCACTCCACCTCCCCGACGGCGCGCTCAAGCACCACGCCGACACGCTGCACGCCGCGATCGCCCGCGTGCTCGACGCTGCTCCCGGCCCCCGCCTGCTGCTCGCGCCCTGGCCGGGCGACCGGCACGGCGACCACCGCACGCTCGGCCGCGAGGTGGCCAGGGCCGCCGAGGAGCGCGGGGAGACGGTGCTCTCGTACCCGGTCTGGCTGTGGCAGTGGGGCCGGCCCGACGACGTGCCGTGGCAGCGGCTGCGGGCGGTCGAGCTGACCCCGGCGCAGCGGAGGCGCAAGCGGGAGGCGCTGCGCTCCTTCACCTCCCAGCTGCGCAGCCCGGCGAACCCCGCCGGCGTGCTGGCGGAGGGCTTCGTGCAGCGGGCGGCGGAGGGACGGGAGGCGCTGATCCTCGCCGAGCGGGCAGCGCTGGACGAGCACTTCGAGCGCCTGCACCGCGAGCGGGAGGACCCGTGGTCGGTGCGCTCGCGCTGGTACGAGCGGCGCAAGCGCGCCCTGATCGCCGCCGTCCTGCCGCGCGAGCGGTACGGGCGCGCCTTCGAGGTCGGCTGCTCGGTCGGGGAGCTGACCGCCGTGCTCGCCGAGCGCTGCGACGCGCTGCTCGCGGTCGACGCCTCGGCGGCAGCGGTCGAGACGGCGGCCCGACGGGTCGCGTCCTTCCCGCAGGCCGTGGTCGAGCGCGCACGGGTGCCGCGCGACTGGCCGGAGGGTCCCTTCGATCTCGTGCTCGTCAGCGAGGTCGCCTACTACCTGGCGGCGGACGAGTGGAGGGACGCCGTCGACCGCTGCGTCGCCTCCCTCGCCCCGGGCGGAGAGGTGGTGCTCTGCCACTGGACCGGTCACGCCGACGACTTCGCGCAGTCCGGGGTGGAGGCGCACCGCGTCTTCCGGGAGCGCAGCGGCCTGGAGGTGGTGGTCGAGCACCGCGACGAGGGGTTCCTGCTCGAGGTGCTGCGGCGACCCGAGATGCTGCGGCGACCCGAGGGGCCGCGACGACCCGAGGACTCGCGACCGGAGGCGACCGCGTGACCGCCCGCCCGCCCATCCAGCGCGTCGTCGTCGCCGTGCCCGCCCGCGACGAGGCCGCCACACTGGACGCCTGCCTCACGTCCCTGGAGCGGGCCTGCGCGGCGGTGCCGCTGGTGCGCACGTCCCTCGTCCTGCTGCTCGACGCGTGCACCGACGACTCGGCGGAGATCGCGGCACGGCATCCCCTCGTCCGCACGATCGAGCGCTCGTACGAGAGCGTCGGCCGCAGCCGCGCCGCCGCCATCGAGGCCGCGCTCGCGAGCGCCCCCGAGGCCGACGACGCCGTGTGGATCGCGATGACCGACGGCGACGGCGTCGTGCCGCGCCGCTGGCTCCGCGAGCACCTCCGCGCCGCCGCCACGGCCGACGCCTACGTGGGAGCGGTGGTCCCCCGCCTCGACGACCTCGACGACCCACGGCGCCGCGTCTGGCACGCCCGCCACTCCCCCGGCGCCGCGTTGGGGCACGTGCACGGCGCCAACCTCGGCGTGCGTGCCGGCGCGTACCGCATGGTGGGCGGGATGGAGCCGCTCGCGACCGGCGAGGACGTCGCCCTGGTCGACCGGCTCCGTGCGGCCGGGGTGGCCATCGCGGCCTCCGAGGAGCAGCCGGTGATCACCTCCGCGCGCCTCTCCGGCCGCGCCCCCGACGGCTACGCCGCGTACCTCACCGCCCTCGCGCCCTGACCTCCCCGGGAATGGGCGCGGCGCGGCACCGGTTGTCGAAAGACATGGCAACCATCGGACTCATCGGTTCTGGACACATCGGCTCCCAGCTCGCGCGCCTCGCCGTCGCGCACGGCTACGACGTCGTGCTGAGCAACTCGCGCGGCCCCGAGACCCTCGCAGGCCTCGTCGCCGAGCTCGGCCCGCAGGCCCGCGCGGCCACGCCCGCCGAGGCCGCCGCCGCCGGCGACCTCGTCGTCGTCACGACACCGCTCGCCGCCGAGGCGACCCTCCCCGTGGCCGAGCTGGCGGGCAAGATCGTGATCGACACCAACAACTACTACCCGCAGCGCGACGGCCACATCGCCGAGCTGGACGACGAGTCCACGACCGTCGCCGAGCGGCTGCAGGCGATCCTCCCGACCTCGAAGGTCGTGAAGGCGTTCAACCACATCGGCGCCGCCGCGCTCACGACCGAGGGCCAGTCCTCGGGGACGCCCGGCCGCCGCGCGCTGATCGTCGCCGGCGACGACGAGGAGGCCCGCGCCCGCGTCGCCGAGCTGATCGACCAGTTCGGCTTCGACCCGCTCGACATCGGCCCGCTCGCCGAGGGCTGGCGCATCCAGCGCGACACTCCCGGCTACGTGCACCGCATGGACGTCGCCCAGCTCCGCGAGGCCCTCGCCGCCGCCCGCCGCTACCGCGACATGTAGCCCTCCCCCGGCAGCCAGCCGTCGAGTACACCAAAAATGCGCGGATTCGCAACGAATCCGCGCATTTTTCGTGTACTCGGGGGCTGCCCGATCCGGCAGCCGGCCGGTCAGGCGAACTCGGGGACGGGCGCGTCGTCCGTGTCGGCGTCCGCCGCCGCCTTCGCGGTGAGGTACGAGCCGAAGGCGAACGCGACCGCCGCGAACACGAGCGCCACAACGGCGTCGGCCCATCCGGTCGCGGTCAGCGACGACAGCACCCCGCCGGTCGTCGCCTCCGGCCCGGCCGCTCCGGACGCTGCTCCGACCGCCGCCGAACCTGCCCCGACGAACGCTGACGGGCTGTCCTGCACGTCCGGCGTGAGGAGGTGGACGAAGGCCACCGCCGACACGACGGTGCAGAAGCCGAGAAGGGACCAGGCGACGCTTTTCACGCTCGCCACTGTGCCGCGGCCGGGGGAATGCCTGAAGAGCCTTGATTCCGGGCCCACCAGTGGTATGAGTGCGCGCTCCGCCCTTGTACAACCGCATGCGAACGCAAGAAAATGCATAACATGAGTGCCCCTCACGTAATCCGCACACCCGATCAGCGGTTACGGGTCTTCGTCTCCTCCACGCTGCAGGAGCTCGCCGACGAGCGCCGAGCCGCGCGGACCGCCATCGAGCGCCTCCACCTCGCCCCCGTCATGTTCGAGCTCGGCGCACGGCCGCATCCGCCGCGCGAGCTCTACCGTGCCTACCTCGACCAGAGCGACGTCTTCGTCGGCCTGTACTGGGAGAAGTACGGCTGGGTCGCCCCCGAAGAGACGGTGTCGGGCCTCGAGGACGAGTACAACCTGTGCCCTGACGACCTCCCGCGGCTGCTCTACATCAAGAGCCCGGCCAGCCATCGCGAGCCGCGGCTGACCGAGCTGATCGGCCGCATCCGCGAAGACGACCGCGCCGCCTACAAGTACTTCGAGACCGCCAGGGAGCTGGCGCGGCTGCTGGAGGCCGACCTCGCCACCCTGCTCGCCGAGCGCTTCGACCAGAGCAGGGCCGCCCTCCTCGCCGCCGCGACCGGGCCGACGCCCGCGGTGAGCCCGCACGGCGGCCCGGGTGGAGGCGGTGCCGACGCCGACGGCCTCGCCGACCCCGTGCGCCTGCCCACCCCGCTCACCGGACTCGTGGGCCGGGAGGCCGACGTCGCGGTGATCCGCGGGATGCTGCAGTCCGGCACCCGCTTCCTCACCCTGGTCGGCCCGGGAGGCATCGGCAAGAGCCGCCTCGCCATCGCCGCCGCGCGAGCCGCCGCCCCGGGCTTCGACGACGGCGCCGTCTTCGTCGACCTCTCGGCGGTGCAGGAGCCGGACCGCGTCCCCAACCGCATCGCGCAGGCGCTCGACGTGCGCGACACCGGCGACGCGCCGATGGCGGACAACCTCGTCACCGCGCTCCGCGACCGGCAGATGCTGCTCGTGCTCGACAACTTCGAGCAGATCCTCGACGCCGCGCCGCTGCTCACCCGGCTGCTCGCCCAGGCCCCCGGCGTCGCCGTGCTGGTCACGAGCCGCGCCCTGCTGCGGGTCAGCGCCGAGCAGAGCTACGAGGTCGGGCCGTTGGGCGACGACTCGGCGGTGAGCCTGTTCGTCGACCGCGCGCACGCGGTCAAACCCGACTTCGAGGTCACCGCCGAGAACGCCTCCGCCGTCGCGGGCGTCTGCGCGGCGGTCGACGGCGTCCCGCTCGCGATCGAGCTGGCCGCGGCCCGGGTGCGCGTGCTCTCCCCCGCCGACCTGCTGGACCGCCTCGACCGGCGGCTGTCGGTGCTCGTGGGAGGGTCGCGCGACCTCCCCGAGCGGCAGCAGACCATCCGCCGCACCATCGAATGGAGCACGCAGCTGCTCACCGACGACCAGCGCCGCCTGCTCGCCCGGCTCGGCGTCTTCGAGGGCGGGTTCACGCTGGAGGCGGCGGAGGCGGTCGGCGACGACGGCGACGACGTGCTCAGCGACCTCGCCGCGCTCGTCGACAGCAGCCTCGTCGGCCAGCAGCACGACGGCGAGGAGCGCGCCCGGTTCTCGATGCAGGCCATCGTGCGCGAATACGCCCGCGAGCGGCTGGAGAAGGAGGGCGGCCTCGGCAGCGCCCGCGACGCCCACGCCGAGTACTTCCGCGCCCTTGCCGCGCGCGCCGAGGCGGACCTCAAGGGCACCGGCCAGCGGGAGTGGATGCAGCGGCTCGGCGACGAGCGCGACAACCTGCGCGCGGCCGAGCGGCACCTCCTCGGCTCCCGCGACTGGGACCGCGCCGCTGAGCTCGCCTACCGGCTCTACCTGTACTGGTGGGTCACCGGCCTGCTCGGCGAGGTGCGCACCTGGATGGACGAGCCGCTCGCCTCCGGCGACGCCCTCGGCGACCACACGCGCGCGATCGCGCTGTACTTCACCCGCACGATCATGTTCTGGAAGGATCCGGACGGCAGCGTCGCCGCCGACCTCACCGAGAGCGCCGACCTGTTCCACCGCGTGGGCGACGCCGACGGCGAGGGGCTGGCCCGCATCTCCCTCGCGCTCGCCCTGATGGCCGGCGAACGGCCGGACACCTCCCGGGCCAGGGAGGTGATGGAGCGGTCGCTGGAGCTGTTCCGCTCGACCCACAGCGTCTGGGGCGAGTCGATGGCGCACGTGCTGCTCGGCCGGGTCGCGCTGCTGCAGCAGAAGATCCACGAGGCGCAGGAGCACTTCGAGCGCAGCCTGGCCCTCACCCGCAAGGACGGCGACGCGGTCGGCGAGCGGATCGCCACGTACCACCTCGGCTGGACGTGTCTGATCCGCGGAGACGTGGAGGAAGCGCGCAAGCACTTCGTCCGCAGCGTCACCGTGTCGGCGACCCTCGGTCACACCGAGGGCATCGCGTACGGGCTGGAGGGTCTGGTCGCGGTCGCCGCGCTCACCGGCGACCCCGTGCGCGCCGGCCGGCTGGCGGGCGCCGCGCAGGCTCTGCGCGAGCGCAGCGGCACCCACAACGGCCCGATCTTCACCTTCCACCAGAAGTACGTGGAGCGGCTGCTCACCGGCGCCTCCGCCGACCTGGTCGCGGCCGCCATGGCCGAGGGCCGCGACCTCACCCCCGAGCAGGCCGTCGCCGAGGCCCTCCCGACCCCCGCGTAAGCACGCGAGTACGCGCGAATTCGCCCCGAAACGGCCGAGTACGCGGACTTTCCGCGTACTCGGCGGTTGCCCAGCGCGATCTAGACGCCGCCGGGCTCGGCGCCGGAGAGGCGCACCTCCTCCACGTCGATCCGGCGCTGCAGGTCGCGCAGCACGATGTCGTCGATGCGGCCCTCGTCGCGCAGGTCGAGCACCGCCTGGCGCTTGCGCTCCAGCATCGCGAGCCGCAGCTCCGTCGCCTGCCGGTCGCGCTCGAGGGTGGTCTCGCCCTCGTGCTCGTCCTCCTCCGCCTCCAGCAGCTGCCGGTGCTCCTCGTACTCTGCCCGCACCCGCTCGGCGATCTCGTCGTCGACCCCGATCTCCGCCGCGAGCGAAGGGAGGCTGTCCAGCGCCGCCTCCAGCGCCTTCTCCTCGCCGAGGCGCCGCTCCTCGTCCTCCGACGGGTCCGGCTCCAGCTTCGCCCAGCGCACGAGCGCCGGGAGGATGAGCCCCTGCACCGCGAGCGTCACCACGATCACCCCGGTGACGACGAAGACGATCAGGTCGCGGTGCGGGAACGGCTGCCCCGACCCCACCGACGCCGGCACCGCGAGCGCGGCGGCCAGCGACACCGCTCCGCGGAAGCCGGAGAACCCGCTGACCACCCGCGCCCGGTTCGTCAGCCGCCGCTCACGCTGGATCGGCCGGCGGTCCACCAGCCGCAGGAAGTACGCCGTGCCGAACAGCCACGCGAACCGCACCGCGACGATCAGCGCCGACACCGCGAACACCGCGCCCAGCGCCATCCACAGGTCGGTGCTCACCAGGCTCCGCACCGCGATCGGGAACTCCGTCCCGACCAGGACGAACAGGCTGGCGTTCAGGAGAAATGTCGCGAGGCTCCAGAACGCGTCCGTCTGCCGCCGCGCCTCCGCAAGCCCGATGCGCGGGCCGGCCTGGCTGAGGATGAGCCCGGCCACGACCACGGCGAGGACGCCGGAGGCGTGGATCGCCTCGGCGATCAGGTACGCGGCGAACGGCGTCAGCAGCATGGCGAGGTTCTGCGTGAGCGCGTCCCGCAGCCGCTTGCGGGCGAGGATCGACAGCCAGGCGACGAGTCCGCCCGCGGCGCCCCCGCCGAGGACCGCCAGGAGGAACGCGACCGTGATCGTGCCGGCGTGCACCTCCGTCTCGCCGACCGTGAAGCCGACCGCGAGCGACCACAGCACCAGCGCGGTGCCGTCGTTGACGAGGCTCTCGGCCTTGAGGATCGTGACGTTGCGCCGCGGCAGCGCCCGCGTCAGGGAGGTGACAGCGGTGGCGTCGGTCGGCGCGACGGCCGCTCCGAGCACCCACGCGGGCCCCCACGGCATCCCGAGCGAGTGGGCGAGCACCGCCACCGCCCCCGCGGTGAGGAAGACCAGCCCGGTGGCGTTCAGGATGATATTGCGGATGTTGTGCCGGATCTCCCGCAACGACGTCGTCAGGCTCTCCCAGTACAGCAGCGCCGGGAGGAACAGGAACAGCACCACCTCTGGCGCGAGGGCGACGTCGCGGAAGGCCGGGATCAGGCCGATCAGCGCCCCGATCGCGACCAGCAGCAGCGGCTGGGCGATCCCCGTCTTGCGCGCGACGATCTTCGTGAGGAGTGTCGCGAGGCCGATGGCGACGACCAGTTCGAGTCCGAGCATCGGGGTCCATATAGCGCGGCATCCGGCCAGGAATCAACCCCCCGGCCGAAACTTGTCACGAAGTCCGGATAACTCGATGATCGAGATATCGCGACGGCCGATCCCGGTCCCGCGACGAGGAAGCCACGAGAAGGAGCAGCGATGACCGCCCTGCAGCCCGACGCGAAGACCACGAAGACCACCAGCACGGCCGCTGCCACCGCGCCCGCCGCTCCCGCCGCCGAGCTGTCCTCCGACGACACCGAGCGCGTCTCGTGGTACTCGCCGGTCGAGGGCATGTGGGTCGCCTCGACCCCCTCCGACTACCTCGGCATGGTCGACCGCAACCACGACGGCTTCGTCGCCACCGACGGCTGTGGCCGCGACCTCGGCGTGCACGAGACGCTCGAGGAGGCGCGCCTCGCCGTCTACCGCGAGTGGGCCGACCCGACCAGCACCGACGAGCCCTTCCAGAACTGGGCGAAGCGCATCGCGACCATCACGGCTGTGATGGTCGGCGCCCCCGCGCTCGCCGCCGCTCTCGTGGGCGCTGCGCTGCTGCGCTGACGGCAGGAGCCGCCGGCTCCTCGGGCGTCGCCTCCGCGGGCCCCGCCTCCGTCGTCCCGCCCGGAGCCACCGTCGCCGTGTCCGCCGGGTCGCGTCGCCGGCGCGAGGCGACCAGGAACGGCACGCCCACCAGCTCCACCGCTCCCCCGATCACCAGCGACGTGCCGTACCCCCACAGGTCGGCCGACCGCCCCAGCGCCGGCTGGATGAACACCCCGCCCAGGCTCCCGAACAGCGAGTCGAACGACAGCACCGTCGCGCGCTGCTTCGACGGGATCATGTCGTTCAGGTAGGCCTGCCGCACCGGCCCCGACACGGCGTACACGAAGCCCCACACCACCAGCAGCACCAGCGCCAGCCAGAATGCGCTGGTCAGCCCGAGCAGCACCAGCGCGACGACGCTGCCGATCGAGGCGCCGATGATCGTCGTGGTCCGCCGTGCGAACAGCCGCCGCACGCGCGACGCCAGCAGACCGCCGAGCACCTGCGCCAGCGACAGGATCGCGGCGGCCAGCCCGGCGATGGAGTACGCGGTCGGGTCGCCGTACAGCTCGAGCAGATACGGCTGCAGCGCGTAGAAGGCGTAGATCCCGACGCCGCCCGCGAACGGCGCCGCCAGGATCATCCAGCGCACCGGAGGCTTCCGCAGCCCGTGCTCGATCGACTCGTCGAGCACGTGCCTGGTCGCCCGCAGCGGCCCGAGCGAGCGGTCGGGCGTGAAGCCGAGGTCGCGCATCGCCACGGCCGCGAAGAGCAGCATCAGCAGCAGCACGCCCGCGCGCAGCAGGAACGGCACCCCCAGGTTCGTCGCCTGCGCGATCACCCCGCCGAGCACCGAGCCCGCGAACATCGCGATCCCCGTCACCACGAGCCCGCGTCCGAACACCGTCTCCAGGCTGCCCGTGTACCCGGTCGCGGTCAGCGCGTCCACCAGCCAGGCGTCGACCGCCCCCGAGAAGAACGTGAAGCCGAGCCCGAGCAGCACCGACACGATCGCCCACCACACGAACGGCGCCTGCCAGAGCCACAGTAACCAATAGAGGGCGGTGGAGGCGGAGAGCGTCACCGTCCCGAGCAGGTACGACGCGCGCCGCCCGACCGTGTCCGCCACCACGCCGGTCGGGATCTCGAAGACGACCATCCCGGCCGTGAAGAACGCGTTGGCCGCGAACGCCTCGAAGTTCGTGAGCCCGGCATCCAGCAGGAACAGCGTGTTGATGCCCCAGATGAACGAGGCCGCCAGCGTGTTCCCCAGCATGAGCGTGAGGTACACGGCCTGCACGCGGCCTGGCGTGCTCACGGCGGACGGGGCGGTCATGGCGAGGCCGCCTCCGACTCCGGCTCGCCCTCGCCCGCGCCTTCACCCTCTGATCCGGGCGCCGCCTCCCGGTACTCCGCGGTGAGCAGCCGGTACGACCGCGTGCCGAACGCCGCGAGCGACAGCACGATCATCACGAGCCCCGAGAACAGGAAGATCAGTGCGATCCCCCGCGTGCTCCCTCCGCCGAGCAGCCACCCCCAGGTCGC
Source organism: Leifsonia williamsii (assembly GCF_030433685.1). Classification (NCBI taxonomy): domain Bacteria; kingdom Bacillati; phylum Actinomycetota; class Actinomycetes; order Micrococcales; family Microbacteriaceae; genus Leifsonia; species Leifsonia williamsii. The sequence goes on along the minus strand of NZ_JAROCF010000001.1, from coordinate 1,944,850 downwards.
CTGCCCGGCGTCGCTCGCCATGTACGGGATGACGACGAACTGCGCGATCGGCGCGATCAGGAACGACGTGATCGGCGCCGCCGCCGACTCGAACGCCTGCGCCACCCCGAAGACGCGCCCCTGCCGGCGGAACGGCACGACCTTCTGGATGACCGTCTGCTCCGACGCCTCCACCACCGGCACCAGGAGCATGTACACCCAGATCCCGGCCGCGTAGAGCAGCCACCACTCGCGGATCGTGAAGAGCGCGCCGAGGAGCCCCATGCCCATCACCACGAGCAGCATCGTGCGGATCGGGTTGCTGCCGAGCCCGAACCGCGCGACCACCAGCCCGCCGATGATGAACCCGGTCGCCGAGATGCCGAGCACGACGCCCCACCACTCGACGGCGAACAGCTCGAGCCCGTAGGGGTCCATCAGCGCCATGTAGACGCCGCCGATCAGGTTGTTGAACGTCGAGAAGATGATCAGCGCGAACAGCCCGGGCGCCGCCTTGATCGCCGCGACGCTCCCGCGGAGGTCGACCGCCGGCTTCCTGGTCTCCCCGTGCGGCCCGGCCTCCACGCGCGGCTCCGCCTCGGGGATGCGCAGCGTGCCCAGGTGCAGCAGCGCGAGCGCCGTCAGCACGATCGCGATGACGAGCGTCCACCCCATCCCGAGCAGCCCGATCGCCAGCCCGCTGAAGACGCTGGTGACGACGAAGGCCAGCCCCTGCACCGTGCCGACCATCCCGTTCGCGTTGGCGTGCTTCTCGACCGGGACCAGGAGGGTGACCGTCGTCGACAGCGCGATGTTGCGCATGTTCTCGATCACGGCCCCGAACAGCACCACCCCGGCGAACACCCAGAACATCGGCCCGCCGAGGTCGAGCAGGGTCGCCTCCGGGAACACCAGGTAGAGCGCACCGGCGACGGCGAACGCCGTGAGCGACACCACGCTCGCGAACATCATCACCCGGTACTTGCGATGCCGGTCGACGATGGTCCCGAAGGGGATGGCGAGCACCGCGAGCAGCAGCATGTACGCGCCGCCGACGATGCCGGTGGCCAGCACGGACCGCGTCTCCAGGTACACCCAGAACGTCAGCGCGAACCACAGGAAGGACGTGGTCACATTGGCGATCATCGTGTTGACGAGCACCTGGAAGAACGTCCGCATCCCGTTGACGGGAGGCGGAGGAGCAGAGGCCGCGGTCGGCATCGACTCGGACATGCCACCGAGGGTACGGCATGCCTCCGACGGTGTCAGGAGGGGATCACGCGACCCCTCCCCACCCCGCACCCCCGGTGCCATACTGCCCCCGCAATCGGCAACCAGCGCGAGGAGGCGCACCATGAACGAGACGCACACCCTGCCGCCGCACACCGTGATCGGCATCGCGGACGGCATGCACGCCGCACGGGTGGAGGCCCGGCGGATCATCGAGGAGAGCAAGGGCGATCTGGTCGCCGAGCAGGACATGCTGCTCAGCCGGCTCGCCGAGGCCGGGCTCGTCAGCGCGGAGGAGCGCGAGTTCCTGCTCCGCATCTTCAAGGTCGGCCACGAGGCGAGCCGCGACAAGGGCGACGTGCCGCGGGCGTTCTTCGAGGCGCGCAGGATGCACGCGCAGCTCGCCGCCTCCGGGAAGGCGAGCCCGGTCGCCCTCCTCGTCGCCTCCGCCACGGTGGGCGCGTTCGATGTGGAGGCGGACGAGGAGGGCACTCCGACCGTCGTCGTCTACAAGTTCAGCTACGGGCCGCACCTGACCGCGATCGGCGCGGGGATCGGCGCGCTGATCGGGGGCGCGGCCGGCGGCATCCTCGGCGGCGAGATCGGCGGGTTCATCGGCGGCATCATCGACTCGAAGAAGGACGACAAGAAGAAGTAGCCGCCCTACGGCGTCTCGCCCCGCTCCAGCTTCTCGATGAGCTTCGTCAGCCGGTTGGTGCGCGTGGTCGGGTTGGGCGCGGTGATGATGCGGTGCAGTGTGGAGTACCGGCTCTGCCCCTTCAATCCGGCGAACATCTCCGCGGCGGCGGGAGACGCGGCGAGCGCCGCCGCGAGATCTTCCGGCACCTGCACGGTCGCGGGGCCGGCGTAGGCGCGGTCCCAGCGGCCGTCGGCCTTGGCGCGCTCGATCTCGGCGTGCCCGCGCGGCCGCATCCGCCCCTCCGCGATCAGGGTCGCGACCAGGCCGATGTTGCGCTCCGACCAGAGCGAGGCCTTCCGGCGCGGGGTGAAGCGCTGGTAGTAGGTGGCCGCGTCGTTGCTCTTGACCTGTCCGTCGATCCACCCGCTGCACAGCGCCTCGAGCAGGGCCTCGTCGTAGCGCAGGGAGGTCGGGGTCGTCGTCCCCTTCTTGGCCAGTACCAGCCACACGCCGTCGGAGCTCTCTTCGTTGGCGTCGAGCCAGGCGCGCCAGGCGGCGACGTCGGCGACGACGAGCGGATCGGTGACGACGACGGCGGGAGGGGTCACGCTCCGATGCTAGGGGCGACCGCCGACACCGGCAGCGATCCCCCCTCACATTGCACTCTCAGCAGATCAGTGCAAAAATGCACCTCATGGCCACGAGTGCAACCTCTCCCCGCGAACGCCGCAAGGCGCTCACGGCGCGCGCGCTCACCGACACCGCCCGCCGGATGACCGTCGACCACGGGCTCTCCGGCTACACCGTCGAGGAGGTCTGCGAGGAGGTCGGCGTCTCGCGCCGCACCTTCTTCAACTACTTCGCCTCCAAGGAGAACGCCGTCCTCGGCCTCTCGCTCGACATGGACGAGTCAGGCGCGGCCGAGCGCTTCCTCGCCGCAGGGCCCCGCGGCATCCGCAGACTCGTCGACGACGTGATGGCGCTCATGCTGGAGCGCTGGGAGTACGGCGGCCTGACCGTCGACGACCTCCCACTGCTCACGCGGGCGTTCGAGCGCGAGCCGCGCCTGATCGCCCACCTGCTGCAGCTCGCCGGCGTGGCGGAGCGCGACGACCGCGAGCTGATCGAGCGCCGCGAGGGGTTGCCGGAGGGCGACCTCCGCGCCGCCGCGGCGGTCCAGCTCGTCGGCGCCGTCTTCCGCGCGAGCGTCGAGGAGTTCTTCGCCGGCCCCGACGGCGACGAGCTGCCGGTCATCGTACGGCGTCGGCTCGACGTCGTGCGCGAGCTGCTGCACTGACCAGCGCCTGATCCCCCTTCAGAACACCCCGAACACCCCACGCACCGAACGGACCCCATGACCGCCATCTCCCCCGCCGGCCCGGCGCCGCTGCTGCTCACCAAGCGGCGCATCTGGATCATCTTCAGCGCCCTCATCGCCGGGATGCTGCTGTCGAGCCTCGACCAGACCATCGTCTCGACCGCCATGCCGACCATCGTCGGCGACCTCGGCGGCGTCGAGCACCAGGTGTGGATCACGACCGCGTACATCCTCGCCACCACGATCGTCATGCCGGTCTACGGCAAGCTCGGCGATGTGCTCGGGAGGCGGTGGCTGTTCATCATCGCGATCGCCGTCTTCACCGCCGCCTCTGTCGGCTGCGCCTTCGCGGGCGACTTCTGGTCGTTCGTCGTGTTCCGCGCGATGCAGGGCCTCGGCGGTGGCGGCCTGATGATCCTCTCGCAGGCGATCATCGCCGACATCGTGCCGGCCAACGAGCGCGGCAAGTACCTCGGCCCGCTCGGCGCGATCTTCGGCCTCTCGGCCGTCGCCGGCCCGCTGCTCGGCGGCTTCTTCGTCGACCACCTCACCTGGCAGTGGGCGTTCTACATCAACATCCCGGTCGGCATCGCGGCGCTCGTCATCGCCCTGTTCGCCCTCACCCTGCCGAGCAAGAAGGCGACGCAGCGGATCGACATCCTCGGCATCCTCTTCCTCTCGGTCGCGACCACCTGCCTCATCTTCTTCACCGACTTCGGCGGCGACAAGGACCACGGCTGGAGCTCGATGGCGACCTGGATGTGGGGCGCCGGCATGCTCGTCGCCGCCGTCGCGTTCGTGATCGCGGAGGCGAAGGCCAAGGACCCGATCATCCCGCTCTCGCTGTTCAGGAACCCGATCTTCATCAACGCGACCGCCATCGGCCTCGCGCTCGGCATCGGCATGTTCGCGGCGATCGGCTTCGTGCCGACCTTCCTGCAGATGTCGTCCGGCACCTCCGCCGCCGCCTCCGGCCTCCTGATGATCCCGATGATGGTCGGCCTCATCGGCACCTCGATCCTGTCGGGCGCCGCGATCACAAAGACCGGCAAGTACAAGCTGTTCCCGATCCTCGGCACGATCATCACCGGCATCGCGATGGTCTGCATGACGACCCTCGCCGCGTCCACCCCGATCTGGCTGATCTGCGTCTACCTGTTCGTCTTCGGCGCGGGCCTCGGCCTGATCATGCAGGTCGTCGTGCTGGTTGTGCAGAACGCCGTGCCCGCCGCGCAGATCGGCACCGCGACCTCCACCAACAACTACTTCCGCGAGGTCGGAGCCGCGCTCGGCACCGCCGTCTTCGGCACGCTCTTCACGACCCGCCTGAGCGAGAACCTGCGCGACGTCTTCACCCAGGCGGGCGCGTCGCCGGCCGACGCGCAGGGCGCCACCGCGACGCTCAGCCCGGAGGTGCTCAACACCCTCCCCGACGCCATCCACACCGGCGTGGTCGACGCCTACGCGAACGCGCTCGCGCCGGTGTTCTGGTACCTGCTGCCGTTCATCGCGGCCGCCTTCCTGCTGTCGCTGTTCCTCAAGCAGATCCCGCTCTCCGACCAGGCCGGACTCGTCGCCCGCGGCGAGGCGATCGGCGGCGAGGAGGCGGAGCGCCTGGAGGCCCAGCGGCGCGCCGGCGCCGGCGCGCCGGAGGCCCAGCCGACCGCGCAGGAGGCAGCGCAGGAGCCCGCGGAGCCGGAGGCAACGACCGGAAGCGTCCGCGCCTCCCGCTGACGTGCGGTGTGTCGACGTGCGTTACGTCGACGCGGGTCAGGCGCCCGTCTGGCCCGCGTCGAAGTACGCCACCAGCCCGTCGTCGAGCGGCGGCACCGGCAGCAGCCTCCCGTCTCCGCGGATCGACGCCGTGGCCACCAGCCCGGCCGCGACCGCCTGCCGCGCCGCGACCGGGGAGGTCAGCGTCGGTCCGCCGTCCCGCGCGAACCGCACGAACTCCGCGACGAGCCGGGCATCCGCGCCGCCGTGCCCGCCGACGCCCTCCTCCACCAGGAACGTCTCGTCGGCGGGCGCCGCGCTGCCGTGCCGCCGGTTCCACAGCCGCACCTCCGAGCCGGCCGTGTCGCCCATGTTCTCCAGACGCCCCTCCGTGCCGATCACCGTGTAGTTGCGCCAGTAGTCCGGGGTGAAGTGGCACTGCTCATAGGAGGCGAGCACTCCGTTGTCGAGCACGAGGTTCACCTGCGAGATGTCCTCCACGTCGACCACCGGGTTGAGGCCCATCTGCGCGGTCGGCGGCCAGTTGTCGAAGCTGAACCAGTCGCCGACCCGCTCGCCCGAGCGGTCGCGGCGGTCGTCGATGTCGCCGTAGACGCTGAGCGCGCCGATCGCCTGCACGCCGCGGGCGTAGCCCCCCGCCAGCCAGTGGATCACGTCAAGATCGTGGGCGCCCTTCTGCAGCAGGAGGCCGACCGACTTCGACCGGTCGGCGTGCCAGTCCTTGAAGTAGTAGTCGCCGCCGTTGCCGACGAAGTGGCGGCACCACACCGCCTTCACGCGGCCGATGCGGCCCTCCTCCACCAGCCGCCGCATCAGCGTCACGACCGGCATGTGCCGCATGTTGTGCCCGACGTACAGCCGGGAGCCGGTGCGCCGGGCCGCCTCGAGGATGCGGTCGCAGTCGTCGAGGGAGATGGCGAGCGGCTTCTCGCAGAAGACGGCGACGCCCGCCTCCAGCGCCGGGATCGCGACCGCGGCGTGCTGGTGGTCGGGCGTCAGCACCATCACGGCGTCGACGCCGGAGCCGAGCAGCTCGGCGAGGTTCGCGGTGACGAGCGCTCCCGGGAACGCCTCCGCCGCCTCCGCCCGCGACCGCTCGCTGAGATCGCAGACGGCCGTGACGCGCGAGCCGCCGCCCGGCCGGTGCGCCTCCAGGGCGAGCCGCCCGCGGTTGCCGAAGCCGACGACGCCGATGCGCAGGTCGGCGGCGCCACGCAGGCCGGCGCCATTCAGGTCGGGGGTGGAGGTGTCCGTCACGACCTCCATCACACCACCAGCGACGCCGCGTCCGTCGCAGCCGTGCCGGTGACGATGGGGGTCAGGTCGACCGCGCGCCCGTCGATGCGGAACGCGTAGCGTCCGGTCTGTTCGATGACGGCCGTCTCCTGGATCCACTCGGCGAGGTGCGCCCGCTCCGCGGCGTTCAGCCAGGCGATGGGGTCGGAGGTCGACCGGAACTCCAGGATGGCCGCGGCGTCGCGCAGCGCCTGGCGCTCCCCGTCGTCCAGCAGGTTCCGGGCGCTGCGGAAGTACACCGCGTCGGGATCGACCTCGTACAGCCGCTTCATCCAGGTGCGGTTGAGGGAGGCGACGATCGAGTTGCGCGCGCCGACCCCCGACGGGTCTCCGACGCGTTCGGCGTTGTCCCAGAAGGCGCCGACGTCCGGCCCGACCCTGGCCCCGTCGAAGACCCCGACGCTCGGGATCATCGGCACGCCGCAGCCGAGCAGGTACACCGAGTCCCCGACCACCGAGCGGATGTGCTCCACGGCCTCCCGGTACACGGCCTCGCGGTGGAGGGAGGTGCTGCGGCGGCCTGCGACGGCGCCCGCGTACATGAAGTCGAGCTTGAGGTAGCGGAAGCCCCAGCCGACCACGCGCTCGAAGACCTCGCGCAGGTGGTCCTTGACCTCGTCCCTCGTGGTGTCGAGCGAGTAGTAGTGCGAGCCCCAGTTGTAGCCGGTGACGAGCGGCTCGCCGTGATCGTCCTGCACCAGGAGGTCGGGGCGGGTGCGCGCGAACTCCGACCCCGGCAGCGCGATCAGCGGGGCCAGCCAGAGCCCGGGGGTGAACCCGGCGTCGGAGATCGTCCGCGCGGTCGCCGCCATCCCGGACGGGAAGTCGGGCCCGGCGGTCCAGTCGCCGACGATCGGCTCCCAGCCGTCGTCGAGCTGGACCACGTCGAACGGATACCCGGCGAGGTCGGCGACCGTGCGGGCCACGAGCTCCTCGTCGATGCCCTCGAAGTAGGAGTACCAGCTGCTCCAGACCGCGCCGGCGCGGCCCGACCGGCGGCCGAGTCGCGCCGACAGCAGGTCGGCGTAGTCGGCGAAGACCACGGCTTCGGGCCCGTAGGCGACGAACCAGTCGGCGGCATCCTCCTCCCCTCTCCCCCACAGCACGTTGCCGTCGGCGCCGACGCGCGGGGAGCCGAGGCCGAGCGCCCCGACGAGCAGCACGTTCCCGCCCTCGCCGGCGACCGCGCCCACCGCGGCGCCGGAGTGGGCGTGCGGGGTCTCGTTCGCGGCGTCGTCGGCTGTGAGCAGGCGGCCCGGGCTGTTCTTGATGCCGATGGTCTCGCCGTCGGTGCGTGCCCAGCCCGACGGGCTCCACGAGTTCCAGCCGTGCCGGTAGAACTCGGTGTCGCCGAAGGGATGGAGCAGGGCCAGCGGGCCGGCGGGGACGATGTGGCCGCCGGGCGCCGGCTGCGGCGCTCCGGAGACGTTGGCGGGGATCCGGAGCTCTCCGAAGTCGAAGGTGTGCAGCATGGTCTGCTTTCTGGAGGGATGGTGGAGGTGGAGGCCGACGTGCCGCGGCTACTTGAACAGCGCGTTCACCTGGTCGTTGGCCTTCGGCAGGGCCTCCTTCGCCTTCTGCTGGCCGAGCGCGACGCTCTGGATGGCGTCCTGCACGATTTGGTTGATCTCCGTGCCGTGGTAGCTGATCGGGATGATGAAGGTGCCGTCCTTCGCCTGCTGCTCGTCGAGGAAGACCTGCGCGTTCAGCCCGGCGTCCTGGCGCACCTTCGCCGACTTCTCCGACGCCTCCTTGATGGCGGGGAAGACGACGCCCGTCTCGGCCACGGTGTTCTGGCAGTCGGCCGAGGCGAGGTACTTGACCCACTCCCACGCCTGGTCCTTGTGCTTGGTGCCGGCGTAGATCGCGTCGGACAGGCCGTTGATGGCGGACTTGCGGCCCTCCGGCCCGATCGGCAGCGGGGCGAAGCCGAACTGGTCGGTCTTGCCCTTGTATGCGGCCAGGTTGAACGAGCCGAGCGTGGTCAGCGCGCCGCCGTTATTGGCCAGCACCTCCGACCTGGCCAGCGTCGACTGCACGTCGAGCTTGGGCGCGTAGCCCTTCTGGGAGAGGTCGGCGAGCCACTGCACGGTCTCGGCCAGCTTCGGGTCGTCGTAGTTGAACGACGTGCCGAACGGGTTCTTGTCGGAGTACGTCCAGCCGGTCGAGGCGGCGAGGTTGCCCCAGCCGTTCTGCCCCTGGGAGCCGTCGGCCCACTCGGGGAGGAAGCCGAAGACCTTGACGTTGTTCTTGTCGAAGGCCGGGTCGAGGCCGTTGCGGCCGTTCTTGTCCACGGTCAGCTTCGCGATGGTCTGCTCGAAGGTGCCGCCGTCGTCCGGGTTCCAGGTGAGGTCGGCGAGCGACGCCTCGTCGATGCCGGCCGCCTTCAGGTCGGCCTTGTTGTAGACCAGGCCCATGGTGTCCCAGTCCTTCGGCAGGCCGTAGCGGGCGTCGCCGACCTTCCACAGGTCGGCGAGGCCGTCGACGTACTGGTCGAGGTCGATCTTGTCCTTCTCGACCATCGGCTGGATGTCGACGATCTGCTTGTCCTGCACGAACTGCGGGTAGTACGACGCCTGGTCGACCCACACGTCGGGCGCGCTGCCCGCGGCGATCTGCGTCGACAGGTTGGTCCAGTACTGGGCCCACGCCGACTGGGTGATCTTGATCGTGATGTTCGGGTTCTCCTTGGTGAACTGCTCGGCGCAGTGCTGGTAGGCGGGCACCTGCGTGTCGTCCCACATCCAGTACTGCAGAGTCACCTTCTCGTCGGAGCCGGAGCCGTTCGACGAGCAGGCCGTGACTCCGGCGAGCAGTGCGGCGGCGGCGGCGATGGCGGCGACGCGACGGACCTTGGTCATTCGTTTCTCTCTCTGTGAGTGGTGCACGGGGATGGAGCGGGAGGTGGAGTTGGTCACTTGATGCCGGTGAAGTTGAGGGACTCGACGATTCGCCGGCCGAGGAAGATCAGCAGGATCAGGACCGGGATGACGGAGAGCGTCGAGCCGGCCATCAGGCCGGTCCAGTCCGGCTGGGTGTTCGGCGACTGCTGCAGGTACACGCCGAGCGCGACCGTCATGGTGCGCACGCTCTCGTCGCGTCCGATCAGCAGGGGCCAGAGGTAGTCCTTCCACGCCCAGACGACCGTGATCAGGCCGATCGTGATGAGCGGCCCCCTGCTCATGGGCAGGGCGATCCGCCAGAACACGCGGGCCTTGCCTGCGCCGTCGAGCATCGCGGCCTCCTCCACGTCCACCGGGATGTTGAGGAAGAACTGCCGCAGGAAGAACAGGGCGAACGGGGTCATCAGGAGGCTGGGCGCCACCATCCCGAACACGTTGTTGAGCAGGCCCAGGTCGCGCACCAGCACGAAGTTGGGCAGCAGGGTGAAGATGCCGGGCACCATGAGCGCCGCGATGAGGATCGCGAACAGCACGTTGCGGCCGGGGAACCGCAGCCGCGCGAAGGCGTAGCCGCCCATCGCGCAGAACAGCGTCTGGAAGAAGCCGATCAGCGCGCAGTAGACGATCGAGTTCCACAGGTAGAGCAGGAAGTTGATCGACGCTCCCGACCCGCCCGCCGCCTGGTCCTCCGCCGGGCTGAGGAAGCCGAGCACGCGGGCGAAGTTGATCATCGTCGGGCTGCCGGGGAAGAACGACCCGGAGTCCTTGATCACGTCCGCCGCCGGCGTCAGCGCGGTCTTGAGCATCCAGTAGAAGGGGAAGAGCGTCAGCACGAGCGAGACGATCAGCACCGCCCAGCCGAGGAACCGGCCGAGGGAGAAGCGGCGGCGCGCGGTGGTGCGGGCGAGAGCCGGGGCGACCCCGTCCGTGCTCGCGTCGGCGGGAGCGCCGAGGACGGGCGTCGCGGGTTGTGTCGTGGTCATGGAGGTGTCCTCTCTGGCCTAGGCGAGCTGGGATTCGGAGGCGCGGAGGAGCCGCAGCTGCACGGCCGTGAGGATGCCGAGGATCAGCACCAGGACGATCGCCATGGTCGCGGCGTAGCCCATGTGGAAGAACGTGAACGCCTGTTGGTAGATGTAGTAGTAGATGACCCGGGTGGCGTTGACGGGTCCGCCCTTGGTGGTGACGGCCACCGTGTCGAAGATCTGGAACGACCCGATCAGCGAGACCACCAGCACGAGCGCCATCACCGGACGCAGCAGGGGCAGCGTGATGCGGGTGAACAGCCTCCACTCCCCCGCCCCGTCGAGCGACGCGCTCTCGTAGAGGTCGCCAGGGATCTGCAGCATGCCGGCGTAGAACAGCAGAGCCGTGTAACCGGTGAAGGCCCAGGTGTTGACGATCGAGATGGTCGGGATGCCGAGGGCCGGGTTGGTGAAGAAGCCGACCGCCGGCAGGCCCATCCCCGTGATCAGGTGGTTGACGAAGCCGAGGTTCGTGTCGAGCAGCCACAGCCAGATGAGCCCGACGGTGACGTTCGGCACGAGCCATGGCAGCAGGAGCGTCGTGCGCAGCACCACGGACCGGGTGAGCCGGTGCATGAGCGCCGCCAGCAGCAGCGCGAGCGCGGTCTGCGTCGTGACGTTGACGATCACGTAGTAGAGGGTGACGCCCATCGAGTTCCAGAACTCCTTGTCCTGGAGCACGGCCGCGTAGTTCTCGACGCCGACGAACGTGGGATCGCCCAGGAGGCTGTAGTCGGTGAACGACCACCACACCCCGCGGATCGTCGGGTACAGGTAGAACACGGCGAAGCCGATCAGGACCGGCGCGATGAACAGGAGCGCGACTCTGCGGTCGTCCCTGCGGCGGCGCGGGCGGGTGCCCGGCGCGCCGCCGCGGGCCGCTGCCCTGGTCAGGAGTGCTGTCATGGGTGCCTCTCAGCACCGGCGGCAGGCTGTCCGTCGTCGGCGCAGTGTCGAATCGCAGAGTCCGTGGGAGGTTCGCGGACCCGGGGGCGCCCATCCGCGGTAGAGTCGTCTGGGCGGGTTAATTCTGCAACTTGGCGTTATAAAGCGCAAGACCCCGGATGAAACTCGCTCCAGATCACCCCGGAGAGCCCCGGGCGCCGCGAAGAAGAGGGACGACATGGCACGAGAGGCACTGGTGCACAGCATCGACGGATCGGTCGGCAGCCGCTCCCTGCTGCGCCGCATGAACTCGTGGGGCATCCTGCGAGCGGTCATGCTGCGGCCGCAGACCATGCGCGACCTCGCAGCGGAGTCCGGCCTCTCCCGCACGGCCATCGACGCGATCGTCACCGACCTCGTCGACCTGGGCTGGCTCGTCCCCGGCGACGCCGCCGCGGCAGAGGGACGCCTCGGCCGGCCTGCCGCCTCCTACCGGCTCGCGCCGCGCCTCGGTCACTTCCTCTCCATCGACATCGGCGCCAACCACACCTACGCCGTCGTGACGGATCTGGCCGGCGGCGTCCGGGGGCACCTCACCGCCGCCACCGAGGAGGGCATCGACGCGGAGGAGCGGGTCGCCACCGCACTTCGCGTCGCCGACGAGCTGCTCGCGAGCCTCGCGCTCGACCGCTCCACGCTGTGGACGGTCGCGATCGGCTCCCCCGGCTCGATCAGCACCGGCGGCCGCGTGCTGCACTTCGGCGGCACCGGCATGCCCGGCTGGACCGGGCTCGACCTGCGCGAGCGGTTCGGCCGCGAGTTCGACGCCGCCGTGCTCGTGGAGGGGGATGTGGCGCTCGGCGCCCGCGCCGAGCTCGCCATCGGCGCCGCGCGCGACCACGCCGACGTGGTCTACGTGCTCTGCGGCGCTCGCACCAGCGGCGCCTCCATCGTCGGCGGCAAGGTGCACCGCGGGGTGCACGGCGCCGCCGGCATCGTCGGCGAGATGCCGGAGCTGCGCTGGGCCGAGCTCAACGAGCGCTACGGCAGCTCGGTGCTCGGCACGCCGCGGCCCAGCCGGCAGCAGATCTTCGAGCTCGCCCGTCAGGGAGACCCCGCGGCGCGCGCCGCGGTGGACGAGTTCGCCGACGACCTCGCGACGGGCGCGGCCGCCATGACGCTGGCGATCGACCCCGAGCTGCTCGTGATCGGCGGCGGCAGCTCGCCCAGCGCCGACGTGTTCCTCCCCCGCTTCGAGGAGACGCTGCGGCGCATCGTCCCGCTGCCGCCCGTCGTCGTCGCCTCGACGCTGGGGTCGGAGGCCGTGGCGATGGGAGGCGTCAGCCTCGCCGCCGATCACCTCACCGCGGTGCTGGAGGAGGCCGTGCGCGGGCGCGACGCGTTCCCGAACCCTGCGGAGGCGGTGCGGCTGCTGCGCCAGGCGGCCTGAGCCTCTGCCGAACGGCTGTTATTCAGTGTTCGCCCGTATTGTGAGCCATCCTCACACGGCGCTACCGTGACCGCATCCGCGCGCGTCCACCCGAAAGAAGCGTCCCGTGACACCCGTCGTCCGCACCTCCACCCGCCGCACCTCCACCCGCAGCACCTCCCGCACCATCGCGGCCGTCACCGCCGCCGCCCTGACCGTCGTCGCCCTCACCGGCTGCATCAGCATCCGCTGGGGCGGCGCGGCGGGAGGCGGAGGGACGACCTCCGCGCCTCCCACGACCTCCGCCCCCGCCACTCCCACGCCCGAGGAGACCGCAGAAACGGTCGACCTCGAGGCCCTCGATGAGGACACGCAGACCGCCATCGATGTCGTCGACACGTTCTGGGCGACCCACTGGTCCGACTACTTCACCGGCGAGTACACGTCGCCGACCGTCTACGGGTACTACGACGGCGAAGACCCCGACAGCGCCCCCACCTGCAACGGAACGCCGCTGGAGGCCGGCAACGCCTTCTACTGCGGCGAGACCGACGAGCTCTCGTGGGACGTCACTCTGATGAGCGGAGGCTATGCCCAGGGCGACGCCTTCGCCTACCTGGTGGTCGCGCACGAGTGGGGCCACAGCATCCAGGCGCGCGTCTCCGATATCAGAACGGACGCCTACGAGCTGCAGGCCGACTGCCTGGCCGCCGCCGCGCTCTACGGCGCCGCCGCCGACGGGAGCCTGCAGTTCGAGGACGGCGACGAGAAGGAGATCACGAGCGCACTGACCTTCCTCTCCGACTCCACCGCCTGGACCGACACCGCCGACCACGGCGACACCTTCCAGCGCATCGAGTTCTTCGACGCGGGCCGCCGCGGCGGGGTGACGGCGTGCCTGCCGCAGGAGTAGCGGCGCCGCCCCTTGTGCAGGGCTGTCCCCCGGCGGTGCAATGGGCGCCATGAACACCAAGCGCCGCGCTCCGATGCGCTTCGAAGACCTCTCCCCGGCCGCCCGCGCCGGGCTCGTCGCCGCCGTCTGCTGGACGCTGGCCTGGAAGGGCGCCTCGCTGTGGCGGGCGGCCCGCAACGACAGCAAGCCGTGGTTCGTCGCGCTCCTGCTGTCGAACACCATGGGGCTGCTCGACGCCCTGTACCTGTTCGTCATCGACCGCGACCGGCGCGCGCTCGACGACGACGAGGAGACGATCCTCGAAACGACCGGCGAGCCCGAGCAGCTGGGCAGGAGCTACCTGGAGGACTAGTCCCGCCCGGCCTCCCGGTCCACCCCTCCACTCCCTGGAGGCTCCCGGGTAACGTCCAGCCCATGAAAGCTGTGTTCACCGGGTGGCTGGCGTTCGTCGTGATCGGCCTCGCGGCCATGGTCCTCGTCGTGGCGCTCGGCCGATGAGCGGCACGTCCACGGCCCGCTTCCGCCTGCGCGAGCACGGCCTCAGCATCGCCTTCGCCGTCATCTTCCTCGCCGCCCTCGTCGGGCAGTCGTTCGCCGGCCTGGCCGCCTACAACGAGGACCAAATCGCCCACCACGCCGCGACGGTCGGCTGGCTCGACTTCGTGACCTCGTCGGACTTCGTCGTGGATGTCGCCGAGAACTGGCAGAGCGAGTACCTGCAGTTCTTCCTCTTCATCTTCGCCACGATCTGGCTCGTGCAGAAGGGATCGCCCGAGTCGAAGAAGGTCGGCGACGAGGGCCTCGGCACCGACGAGGAGCAGCTCGTCCACGAGTACGCCCGCCCGGAGTCCCCCGCCTGGGCGAAGGTCCGCGGCTTCCGGCACACCCTCTACTCGAACTCGCTGCTGCTCGTGATGGGCGCGATCTTCCTGGCCTCGTGGCTCGTGCAGTCCCTCGCCGGCCAGGTCTCCTACAACCAGGACCAGCTCGAACACGGGCAGGAGCTGGTCAGCTGGGGCGGCTACCTGGTCTCCGCGGACTTCTGGAACCGCACGCTGCAGAACTGGCAGTCGGAGTTCCTGGCCGTCGGCAGCATGATCGCGTTCTCGATCTTCCTCCGCCAGCGCGGCTCGTCGGAGTCGAAGCCGGTGGGCACCCCGCACCACGAGACGGCGACGGAGGCGGAGTGACGCGGAGCAGCGATCAGCGCTCGCCGGTCTCCTCCCCCGCCGGCTCGTCCGCCCCGAGCGCCGCATAGGCGGCCAGCGCGACCGGCTTGACCGGCACGTGCGCCGCGAACCGGCCCACCTGCTCGATGCGGCCCCCGCGCGACTGGGCCACGAGCCCGGCCACCGCCGTCTCGCAGTAGCGGCCCTGGCAGGGCCCCATCCCGGTACGGCAGGCGAGCTTGACCGAGTTCACCGAGGACACGTGCGGGTTCGCATCCAGGTATCCGTCGATGTCGGCGCGGCTCACCGTCTCGCAGCGGCAGATCTCGGTGTGCGGCGTCGCCAGGTCGAGCAGCGCCTCCCGCCGGGGGGCGAACATGCGCTGCACCACGGCGGAGAAGCGGCCGGCACGGCGCACGGCACGCCGCGCCCGGGCGACGGCCCGCGGCGGAACCGCGCGTCCGAGGTCCGCGGCAATGGCGAGCGCGGCGAGCTCGCCCTCCGCCCGCGACTGCTCAGCGCCGGCCACTCCCGTCGGCTCGCCTGCCACGAAGACGCCGGAGACGCTCGTCGCCATCCCCTCGTCGTGCTCCACGACCCAGCCGCCGGCGGCGGAGTCCCAGACCAGCGCGCAGCCCAGCTGCCTGGCGAGCTCGGCTGAGGGCTGGAAGCCGTAGCCGAGCACGAGCTGATCGGTCTCGATGCGGCGCCCCGGCCCGCGCACCCGCCAGGCGGCATCGGCCTTCGCCAGCCGGACCGCGCGCACGCGGTCCTCCCCCTCGACGGCAGTCGGGACGGTACCGAGCGAGATCCGCACCCCGGCACGCCGCAGCGTGAGCACGCACCCGGCCAGTGAGAGCAGCAGGCGCAGGTGTCCGGGGATCGCCGGCAGCGCCCGCAACGCCTCCAACGGCGATGGCAGCGAGCGCGCCAGGGCGACCTCGCTCACAGCGGCGCCCGCCTGCACGAGCTGGGCGGCGACGATGAGCAGCAGCGGGTGGGCGCCGGCCAGCACCACGCGGTCGGCGGCGCGCATGCGCTGCGCCTTCAGCAGCCCCTGCACGGCGCCGGCCATCATGACGCCCGGCAGCGTCCAGCCGGGGAGGGCGACGGGGAGGTCATAGGCGCCCGTCGCGATGAGCACACGCCGGGCGAGCACGCTGCCCGACTCGGCGCCGCGCGCGAGGAACACCTCCATCGGCTGCTCCGCATCACCGCCGCCCGCACGCAGGACGCCGAAGACGGTCGTGCCGTACCGCCAGGCGATACGCTCGTCGGCCTCGGCCCGGGCCAGCAGCTCGGCCGCCCACGGGTACCCGACGGGGAGCTTCGCCTCGGCGCGGAAGGCAGCGGGAGGCCGGCGGAAGATCTGCCCGCCCGCCCGGCTCTGCTCGTCCACGACGAGCACGTCGAGGCCCTGGTCGGCCGCCGTCAGCGCCGCGGCGACGCCCGCCGGGCCGGCGCCGACGATCACGAGGTCGTGCGTGGTCATGCGCGGCTCGTCTCCACGGTCATGCCCGCCGAGACCGCCAGCAGGCAGGCCCGGGTGAGCGGTACGCCGTCGACGGTGACGCCGCACTCGAAGCAGGTACCCATGTTGCACAGCGGGAGCCGCGGCTCCCCACCGCGCCGCGAGAACTCCGGCACACCCGCGGCGAGGAGCGCGGCGGCGACGGTCTCCCCGGCGAAGCACGCGACGCGCTCGCCGTCGACCGTGATCTCGATCGGCTCGCCTCTGCCTCCGGGGAGCCGGGTGGCGTGGAGGCCGCTGCTGTCAGACATGGATGAGGCCTCCGAAGCGTCGCGGGTCGTAGGGGTCGAGGTCGATGTCGGGCCGCCGCCCGCCCGCGAGCGCGATCAGCGATCGGGCGAAGCTGGGGCCGAGGGTGAAGGCGGAGCCGCCCGTGGCGACGAAGACTCCGGGGCTGCCCGGCACCTCGCCCACGAGCGGGAGCTGGTCGGGGGTCACGGTCGTCGTCCCCACCCACGAGCGCAGAACGGGCAGCCGGGCGGTGCGGGGAACAACGCCGATCGCCGCCCGCGCATTGCCGACGAGCGAGGAGCGCAGCAGGCTCGGCCGGGCGTCCACGTCGGGCTCTCCGCCCGCGCCGAGCGGCATGCGGGCCGGCCAGCCGCCGCCGATCAGCACCGTGCCGTTGCCGGTCTGCTTGAGCGAGAGCTTCGTGCCCGCATGCTGCACGAGGTGCGGGATGAAGGGGGCGGTCGGGGCGGTGACGCTCATCTGCAGGGCGAGCGGGATGGTCGGAAGCTCCGCGCCGACCATGCGGCCGAGGCGCGTCGTCCATACCCCGGCCGCCAGCATCACCGAGTCGGTCTCGAGCGTGACGGCGTGGCCGCCCTCCCCGCCCGGGCGGGAGACCGCCTCCACCCGCCATCCATCGGCCGTGCGCGTCAGCCCGGTCACCTCGGTGCGGGTGAGCACCTCCGCCCCGAGCCGGACAGCGCCGCGCGCCAGGGCCGGCCCGGCGATGCGGGTGTCGGCCTTGCCCTCCAGCGGGCAGAACGCGGCCGCCACCACCGAGTCGGAGAGGTACGGCGCCAGCCGGCGGGCCTCGTCGCCGTCGAGCAGGGAGACGTCGAGTCCCCACTCCTGCTCGAGGGCGGTCTTGCGCTCCAGCACGGCGACCTGCTCCGCCGTCTCGGCGAGCATCAGTCCGCCCGGCTGCTTGACGCCGACCGACTCGCCCAGCTCATCGCCCAGGGCCGCCCACTCACGGGCCGCCTCCAGGTGCAGCGGCATGGCCTCGGCGGCCGTGCGGGCCGACTCCCAGCCGTTCTCCACCATCCGGTACTCGAGCTGGAAGTGGAGGCTGCCGGCGTTCTGCCCCGACGCGTGCTGATTGAGCTGGTCGCGTTCGAGCAGGGCGACGCGGGCGCCGTCGCGCGCGAGCATCCAGGCCAGGGCGGAGCCCAGCAGCCCGCCTCCGACGACGACGCTGTCGTAGCGCTCACTCACGAGAGCGGGACGGTCCCGATGCCGAGCCCTTCGAGCGTCGTGCGGACGAGCGCGACCTGCTCCTCGTCGAGCTCGAGCAGCGGCCGGCGGACGTAGCCGGCCGGCACGCCGCGCAGCCGCAGAGCGGTCTTCATGATGGCCTGCTGGTTGCCGAACTTCGCGCCGTAGTCGGCGCCGAACCAGCTGGTCATGATGACGCGGTCGCGGGCGCCGAGGGCGATCGCCCGCTCCCGGTCCCCCGCCGCGAGCGCATTCCAGAAGTCGGGGTGGTCGCGGCCGAGCGGAGCGCCGGAGCCCATGAGCCCGTCGCCGTGCCCGCCCTGGACGAGGTCCGCGCCGATCTCGCTGGTGGGGATGCCGAAGTAGCGCACCCGGTCGCCGAGCGCGTAGAGACCGGCGAGGAACGCGGCGAAGTCCCCGGTGGAGTTCTTGATCGCGACGACGTTGTCGAGCTCGGCCAGCTCGGCGAGGGTGTCGACGCCCATGTCGACGATGCAGCCGCGCGGCCAGTTGTACACGCAGATCGGCAGCTCGGTCGCATCGGAGACCTCGCGGTAGAACTCCACGATCTCGGCCTTCGTCGGCACCATGTACGGCGGAGGCGTCAGCAGGATGCCGTCGAGCCCCGCCTTCTCGGCCGCTCGGGCGTGCTGGATCGCCTCGGCGGCGGTGAACGCGTTGCACCCGCCGATGACCGTCATCCCGGAGCCGTGCCGCGCGCCGGACGCGAACAGCTCCGCGCGCTCGTCCGCCGAGAGGCTGAACCACTCGCCGGACGTGCCGGCGAGGATCACACCGTGCATCCCCTCGTCCGCGAGCCAGCCCAGCTGCCCTGCGAACGCCTCCCGGTCGAAGGCGCCCTCACGGGTGAAGGGGGTGGTGATGGCCGGGATGTACCCGTGCCAGTCGACGCTGTTCCTGTCCATGGCGACTCCTTCGTCAGTTCTCGGTCGTTGAGGCGGTGGCGGGCGCAGCGAGGTCCTGCGCGTGGTGGTGGACGATCAGCCAGCCCGCGCTGCCGCCGCGCCGGACGACGTCGGTCACCCGCACGGTCTCGAGGAGCCCGCCGGACTCCGGTGCGCGCACCTCCAGCACGTAGCGCACGATCCCGGTCTCACCGAACGCGTCGGCGACGATGTCGACGGGAGTGACGAGCGGCAGCGGCTCGGTGCGCTCCGCCGGCGGCACGGCCGGCCCCCGCAGCTCATCGAGTTCGGCGATGCCGCGCATCAGCTGCGGGCGCGGCGTCTCCCACACGGTGACGTCCGGGTCGAGGCGGGTGTCGAAGGCGGCGCGGTCGCCGAGGTCGCGGTAGAGAGCGACGACGAAGTCGTGCAGCGTCTGCGCGTCGGTCATGGTGTTCCCCTTCGTGGTGTTCATGAGTCGGTCAGGAGCGCGCGCAGCGGCGCGAGTCCCATCGGTCCGAGGCCGAGCGCGCGGCGGTGGAAGTCGGCGGCGGAGGCGCCCGCGCGCCCTGCGGCGGCACGCGCCTCCGTCCAGAGCTTGGCCCCCACCTTGAAGGCGAGCGCCTGGCCCGGCCAGCCGAGGTAGCGGTCGACCTCGAACCGGGCGGTCCGCGGGTCGACCAAGGCGATGTCGGTCAAGAAGCGGCGGGCCAGCTCGGGCGTCCACTGCCCGGTCGCGCCGAGCGGGTTCGCGCGCAGCCGACGACCGGTGTGGAGGCCGATGTCGGCGACGATCCGCACGGTGCGCCACAGCTGGCCCAGCACCATCCCGAGGCGTTCCGCCGGGTCGCGGAGCAGGCCGAGGTCGGCCGAGAGCTGCTCCGAGTAGTGCGCCCATCCCTCCGCGTAGCCGTGGATCTCGCACAGGTAGCGCTGCCACGGGTGCAGCCCGGCGTTCGCGCGGTTGATGCTGTGCTCCAGGTGATGGCCGGGAACGCCCTCGTGGTGGAAGCTCGTCACCTCCTGCCAGGTGCCGATGGCGTCGGCGCCCTCCGGCACGGTCCAGACGATCTTGCTGCGCACGGAGCCGTCGGGAGCGCCCGGCAGGTAGTAGACGACGCCGGTGGCGGCGGTCGGCACGACGATGTCCACGTCGCGGATGCTCTCCGGAAGGTCGAAGGCGTCACCGACCGTTTCGAGCGTCCAGTCGAGGCGGTCGTTCAGCCAGCCGACGATGTTCGCGCGCCCCTCGACGCGGTGGCGCTGATCGGCGTCGAGCGCACGCGCAGCCGCCGCGACCTCCCCGGGTCCGCCGTCGCCGACGTGTCCGCCGAGCACCTGCGCAGAGAGGGAGAGCGCTTCGGAGAACAGGCGGTCCAGCTCCTGCCAGCCGTAGTCGTAGACCTCGTCGAGGTCGAGCTCGGTGCCCAGGAAGCTGCGGGCGGTCTGCGCGTAGACGTGCTCGCCGACGGCGTCCTCGCGGGGGGCGTCCGGCAGCAGATCGCTGCGCAGCCAGTCCTCGAGGTCGGCGAACGCAGCCGTCGCCGACGCCGCGGCGCGATCGAGCGCCTGACGCCGCGCCGTCGCGAGGCCGGCCGTTGCGATGCTCGAGAAGTAGTCGATCCCTCGCGGGTCGATCCACGTCGCGATCTGGTCGGCGACGGCCGTGACCTGACGCGCTGCGGCGACGCCGGTGCCGGTGAAGCGGCTGTCCCTCCCCGCGGCGCGCGCCCAGCCGAGCCTCCTGCGCAGGTCGGCGAGCGCGCCGTCGACCGCCTGCAGGCGCTCGATAACCCGGTCGCCGGCGTCGTCGTCGGTGACCACGACGTCGTCGAAGCTCTCGCGCACCTCGTGCACGGGCGACGCGAGCGGCGCCAGCAGCCGGGCGGTGAATCCGGTGTCGAACAGCTCGGCCTCGCTCCGCATCCGCTCGGTCATGGCGGCGTGGAGGCTGCGGTCCGCCTCCCCGTCCGGCTCGGCCCCGCGCAGGGCGGCCGCCGTGCGCCGGGTGAGCGCGCGTCGCTCCTGCGCCCATTCCGGGCTCAGGTCCGGCAGCGGGCGGGTGGAGGCGAGGCCCAGCGCCTGCGCGGCGGTCGGCTCGTGCTCCGCCAGCGCGGAGACATGGCGGTCGGCGACCTCGCGCGTCGCGGAGCCGCTCACAGCAGACCGGCGCGGTCGTCGCGCACGGTGACGCCGTCCTTCATCACCCAGTCGATGCCGCGCAGCGCGGCCACGTCGAGCGTCGGGTCGTCGGTCATGGCGACGAGGTCGGCGTGCGCCCCGGCCTCGATCGTGCCGAGTCCGTCGGTGCCGAGCAGCTCGGCGGCGCGCACGGTGGCCGAGCGCATGACGTCGAGCGCGCTCATCCCCGCCTCCTGCATGAACTCCATCTCGCGCACCGTCGCGGTCGTGCCGTCGAAGTCGGCGGCCGGCGGCATGTCGGTCCCCATCGCGATGGAGACGCCGCTGGCGATCGCGTTCTGCAGGCTCTCCCAGTGGCGGGGTCCGGCGCCGAGCGCGCGCTGCTTCATCCAGTCGGGCACGCCCTGGGCGTCGAAGAACTCCTCGCAGCGGCTGACCGTGATGGTGGGCACGTACCAGACGCCGCGCTCCGCCATGAGGTCGGTCAGCTCGCGGGTGAGCTGGTAGCCGTGCTCGACGCAGTCGAGGCCCAGCTCGATCGCACGGCGCAAGGTCTCCGACGGGCCGACGTGCGCGGTGACCTTGCGGCCCCAGTCGTGCGCGACAGCGATGATCGAGCCCATCTCCTCGTCGGTGAGCTGCGGCGTGTCGATCTGCTCGTGCTCGCCCGCGATGCCGCCCGAGATGCAGACCTTGATCAGGTCGGCGCCGTGACGGATCTGCAGCCGGGCGAGCCGGCGCAGCTCGTCGGCGCCGTCGCCCTCCAGCGCGTCGGAGTCCCAGCCGTGCCCGCCGGTGCAGCACAGGGCGTGCCCGGCCGTGAACAGGCGCGGCCCCGGCACGATCCCGGCGTCGATGCCGCGCCGCAGGGCGAAGTCGAGGTAGCGGCTCTCCCCCACCAGCCGCGCCGTGGTCACGCCCGCGTGCAGGGTGCGCTTCGCCCCGTCGGCCATGACCAGCAGGAGGTCGGGGTCCGACTTGCTCGCGATCGCGGCTCCGGCCGTCCCCGGCAGGGCGAGCCCGAGGTGAACGTGCATGTTGATGAGGCCCGGCGCGAGAACGCGACCGGTGAGGTCGACGTCGCGCAACGGACCGCCGGCCGCCTGAGCACGCAGCTCCTTCGCGGGTCCGACCGCGGCGATGCGGCCGTCCGCCCCGACCAGCACGGCGGCGTCGATGAGCCCGTCCCCGGTGCCCGTGAAGACGCGTGCACCGGTCAGCAGTGCGGGCGTCGCCGTGGTGGTGTCGAGGATCATGGGCGTGCTCCGTTCGTGAGGCCGGCGTCCGTGCCGGCGTTCGAGAGTGCTGTCGGGGGCTGCTCGTCGAGCCCTGGCAGCTTCTTGACCGGGCCGATCTCGGGGATCGCCGCGATGAGGGTGCGCGTGTACGGGTGCTGCGGACGCTCCCAGAGCTGCTCGCTCGGGCCGCGCTCCACGATCTCGCCCGCGTACATCACCGCGGTCTCGTCGGCGATGGCGCGCACGAGCGACAGGTCGTGCGAGATGAACAGCATCCCCATCCCCAGCTCGGCGACGAGCGACTGCAGCAGCCGCACGATCTGGGCCGATGAGAAGGCGTCGAGCGCCGTCACCGGCTCGTCCGCGACCATCAGGCTCGGCTTCGCGGCGAGGGCTCGCGCGATCGCCAGGCGCTGCCGCTGGCCGCCGGAGAACTGCGCCGGATAACGCGTTGCGGCGGCGGTGTCGAGGCCGACCAGCGCGAGCAGCCGCGCGACCTCCGCCTCCCGCTGCCGCCGGTCGAGGTTCTCGGCGACGCCGTCGAGCAGCTGGCTCGCGATCGTGCGGCGCGGGCTCAGCGACGCGTACGGGTTCTGGAACACCATCTGCAGCCGCCGGTCGGGCGCGGGGCGCTGCCGCATCCGCAGCGGCTCGAGCGGGCGGCCCTCGAAGCGCACCGTCCCGGAGGTCGGCGCCTCGATGCCGACGGCGACCCGGGCGAGCGACGACTTGCCGCAGCCCGACTCGCCCACGAGTCCGACCACCTGACCTGGCTCGACCGAGAGCGAGACGCCGCGGACGGCCCGCACGGGCGGGGCGCCCGGCCGGCGGTGGGTGACGACGATGTCGTCGATATCGAGGATGCTCACAGCGTCTCCTCCGCTCGGGTCCGGCCCTGCGCCAGCGATTGCGCGCGGGAGGCGATCAGCGCCTTGGTGTACTCGTGCTCCGGCGCGTTCAGGATCTGCGTCGTCACGCCCGACTCGACCACCGTGCCGTCCTTGAAGACGTACGTGCGGTCGGCGATCGCGCTCATGACGCCCAGGTCGTGCGTGATGAACAGCATCGACACCCCGGTCTCGCGCGACAGGCGGTCGAACAGCCGGAGGATCCCCGCCTGCACCGTGACGTCCAGCGCGGTGGTCGGCTCGTCGGCGATCAGCAGCCGAGGCTCGCAGGCGAGCGCGATCGCGATGGCGGCGCGCTGCCGCATCCCGCCGGAGAACTGGTGCGGGAACGCCTTCACCGCGGTGTGCGGGTCGGTGATGCGCACCAGGTCGAGCAGCTCGACGGCGCGAGCCTTCGCGACCTTCTTCGACACCCCCGTGTGGTGGATGAGGTGCTCGGTGATCTGGGTGCCGATCGTCAGCAGCGGGTGCAGTGCAGCCGTCGGGTCCTGGAACACGATCGCGATGCGGTTGCCGCGGACGGTGTCGAGCTCCGAGCGGCGCAGGTCGAGCAGATTGCGGCCCTCGAACATGATCCGGCCCGTGGCACGGGCACCCGCGGGCAGGATGCCCATGATCGCCGAGGCGGTCATCGTCTTGCCCGACCCGCTCTCGCCGGCCAGGCCGACGATCTCGCCGTCGCCGATCGCGATGTCGGTGTCGTGGACGAGCTCCGTGTCTCCGGATGGGGTCGGCATCGTCACCGTCAGGCCCTCGATGGTGAGCAGCGGCGCGGTCATCGCGACCTCCCCCTTCTGGACCGCGGGTCCAGGTGGTCCTGGACGGCGTCGCCCAGGAGGTTGAAGGCCATCACGATCGTGAGGATCGCGAGGCCGGGGAACAGGCTCACCCACCAGTTGCCGAGGTTCTGCGAGCCGAGCGCGATCATCGCGCCCCACTCCGCCGCCGGCGGCCGCGGCCCGAGGCCGAGGAACGACAGGGCGGCGAGCATCAGGATCGCGTTGCCCAGCTCGATGGTCGACATCACGAGCGCGGGCCCGGCGCTGTTCGGGATGACGTCCTTGACGATCGAGCGGAGGGTGCGCGAGCCGAGCAGGCGGCCGGAGACCACGTACTCCTGCTCCCGCACGCTCAGCACCGAGCTGCGGATGATGCGGGCGTACAGCGGCCACGACACGATCACGAGGGCGAGCACCGCGTTGCCGACGCTCGGCCCGAAGGCGGCGGCGACGGCCATGGCGAGGATGATCTGCGGGAACGCGAGGACCAGGTCGGCCAACCGCATCGCGACGTTGTCGACCGCCTTGCCGAAGTAGCCGGCGGCGAGCCCGACGATTCCGCCCACCACGAGGGAGCAGGCGACGATCGCCACCGCGAGGGGCAGCGACAGGCGCGACCCCCAGATCAGGCGGCTGAGCATGTCGCGCCCGAGGTCGTCGGTACCCATCCAGTGCGCCGCGCTCGGCGCCTCCAGGTTGTCGCCGACGGTCTTCAGCGGGTCGTAAGGGGCGATCCACGGCGCGAAGGCAGCGAGGATGCACCACACCGCGATCACGGCGACGGACACGATGGTCAGCGGGCGCCAGAAGGACCCGGTCGCCGGGGATCCGTCGCGGCGCACCCGGCGCCCGCCGAAGCGGCCGAGGCGGGCTCCCCGGGTGACGGCGACCCGGTCGGAGGACAGGATGGTCATTTCGCTCCGATCCTCGGGTCGATGACGCTGTAGAGCACGTCGACGAGGAGGTTGATGAGGGTATAGACCACGGCGACGAACAGCGTCACGCCGAGGATGGACTGCAGGTCGAGCGAGATCGCGCTCTTGTAGGCGTACTGGCCGAGCCCCGGCCACGAGAGCACCTGCTCAACGAGGACGGCGCCGCCAAGCAGAGAGGCGAACATCAGGCCGGAGACCGTCAGCACCGGCAGCAGACCGGCGCGGAAGACGTGGCGCCAGGTGATCACCCGGCTGGGCAGCCCTTTCGCCACGGCCGACCGGATGTACTCGGCGTCGAGCACCTCGATCATCGCCGACCGAACGAAGCGCAGCAGCCCGGAGACGGTGAGCGCGGTCAGGATGCCGACCGGCAGCAGCAGGTGCCACACCGCGTCGCCGAACACGTCCCACTGCCCCGCGAGCGCGGAGTCGACGGTGTAGAGCCCGGTGAGCGTGGGCGGCGGGTCGAAGTCGTTGCTGAGCCGGCCGCCGTTGGGCACCCAGCCGAGCAGGTAGAAGAACACGTAGAGGGCGACGAGCGCCAGCCAGAACGGCGGCGTGGAGAGGCCGACCAGCGCCACGGTGCGGATGCCGGTGTCGACCGGGCGGTTCTTGCGCATGGCCGAGAGCATCCCGAGGCCGACCGCGATGATGATCGCCAGGATCATCGCCGGGATGGCGATCTCGAGGGTGGCGGGGACGTACTGCTCCAGGTCCTGCGTCACCGGGCGGTGGGTCTGCTGCGACGTGCCGAGGTCGCCGTGGAGGATGTTCCAGAGGTAGCGGCCGTACTGCACCCAGATGGGTTGGTCGAGTCCCCACTTGGCGCGGAACGCCTCGCGGATCTCTGGGTCGTCGTAGGCCTGCTGCGACAGGTTGGCCGCGGCGGGGTCGCCCGGCACGACGCTCACCAGCAGGAAGGTCACGACCGTGACGCCCCAGAGCAGGATGAGGGCGCTGACCAGTCGCCGCACGATCATTCTCGCGAGAGGTGGCATGAGTCCCGTCTTCGGGTCGGGGCGGACGTCGACGTCCGCCGGAGGGCGGGCGCCCCTGAAGGGAAGGACAGGGACGCCCGCGGTCTCGGATGCTGGCGCGGCTACTTCGCGGCGATCGCGGCCAGGTCGACCGTCCAGCCGGCGGGGGTGTACTCCGCGCCGGTGAGGTCGCCGGTGGCGACGACGATGCCGGCGTTGTTGGCGAGGGCGATGTACGGCGAGAACTCGTTCATGACCTTCTGCCAGGCCACCATCGCATCGGTCCGGGCGTCCGGCGTGACGGCCGCGGTGACGGCCTTGCTCGCCTGGACGGCGGCCGGGTTCGCGCGCTCCACGGTCCAGCCGGTGCGGAGGGAGGTGGAGGCGCCCGGCGCCATGTTGTTCACCAGCGAGTCGGACGCCGGGTAGTTCAGGCTGTTCGGGGAGAAGTTGATCTCGTTCTTCCCCTCCGACTGCGACTGCAGGAACACGTTGATCGGCTGCGGGGTGAGCTCGATGTCGATGCCCGCCTTCTTGGCGTCCTGCTGCACCTTCGTCACGATGGTGCCGAGGTCGACACCGCGGTAGGTGATCGCCGGGTAGACCAGGGCGGCCTTGGCACCGGTCAGGCCGGCGTCGGCGAGGGTCTTCGTGGCGCCGTCGATGTCCTGCTTCGGAGCGTCGGCCTCCGGCAGCGCGCCGGCGAACGCGGGCGGGACCAATCCGGAGGCCGGGGTCGCGCCCTTGCCGAACAGCTTCGCGATGCCCGGGCCGTCGACCGTCTGGCGCAGCGCCTTCACGAACGCCGGGTTGCTCGTGACAGCCGAGACCGCCGGGTCCTGGTTCACACTGAGGAAGTAGGAGGTGTCTGCCACGCCCGAGACCTTCAGCTTGCTGGAGAGCTCCGATGCCTGCGGGCCGGAGAGGTCGAGCGCGACCTCGTCGCCCTTGGCGCGCGAGATGGCGAGCTTCTGGTTCTGCACGTCGACGTTCTGGATGACGACGCGGCCGTACGCCGGCTTCTCGCCCCAGTACTTCGGGTTCGCCGTCAGCACGATCTTGGAGCTGGGGTCGTAGCTCTTGATCACGTACGGGCCGCTGCCGATGCTCTCGGTGTCGAGCTGGGTGCCGACCTTGTCCTTCGCCGCCGCGTCGTCCGCGTCGGTCGCGCCGAGCTTCTTCGCCGCCTCGGCGTTGATCACGCTGGTGGCCGGCATCGCGAGGATGATCGGCACGTTCGGGTCGGGAGTCTCGCTGGTGACGACGACGGTGTCGTCGCCCTTCGCCGCGAACGAGAGCGTCTGCACGGTCTGCGACGACGAGCCCTTGAGGTTCTTGAGGCGGTTCAGGCTGAACACGACATCCTCGGCGGTGACCGCGGAGCCGTCGCTGAACGTCGCGTCCTTGTCGAGCGTGAACGTCCAGGTCTTCCCGTCGGAGGACTGCTCCCACTTCGAGGCCAGCTCGGGCTTGATATCGGTCACGTTCGAGCCCTCGAAGGTGACGAGCGTGTCGTAGAGCGCGTGCACGGCGATGTTGCCCGTCTGCTCGTAGACCGTGCCCGGGTCGAGCGTCTTCACGACGAACGAGGTGTCGACCGTGAGGGTCTTGTTCGAGGAGGACGAGCCGTTGGAGGCGCCCGCGCACCCCGTCATGGTCAGGGCCAGCGCGAGGACGCCCGCCGGAACAGCCCATCGGGCCGCGTGGAGAGATTTCATCGTCGATTTCTTTCTCGGGAGTGTGGGGCAGGACGAGGCAGTAGAGTTCCTTCGGCGACGGTGCCTCGGAACGACCTCTCGGAAAGGGTGGAGCCTCGGATCGATTTCAATCTGATTGAATGGATTCCACCAGATTTAACGACTCGGCGCAAATAGGCGCTGCCGCGAGGAAGGACACCACGTGCTCGGAGACCGCCTGAAGGCACTCCGCACCGGCAGGGGTTTGACCCTGCGTCAGCTGTCGGAGCGCACCGGCCTCTCGGTCAGCATGCTGAGCCAGATCGAGAGCGGCGCCGCCGACCCGAGCCTCGGCTCCCTGCGCACCCTGGCGAACGTCTTCGAGGCGTCGATCGCCACCCTGTTCAGCGACCCCGACGCACCGAACGTGCACATCAGCCGCCCCGGCTCGCGCCACAAGCTCATCGCCGGTGACGCCGGATACGCCTACGAGCGCCTCACCCCCGGCCGCGGCGACCTGGAGGTCCTGCACGCCGACATCCCGCCGGGCCTGTCGAGCTCACCCCACCCGTGGGCGCACCCGTCCACCGAGTGCGCGTTCGTCGTCCGCGGCCGCCTCGTCGTCGAGGTCGGCGCGGAGCGCGTGGAGATCGGCGCCGGCGAGTCGGTCACGTTCGACTCCCGCGAGCCGCACCGCTACATCAACGAGAGCGCGGAGCCCACCGAGATCATCATCGCGGTGACTCCGCCCTCCCCCTGAGCTGTTGCTGTCGCCGCGCGCCTACCGCGTCGAGTGCGCCAGCAGCTTCGCCTCCAGGTAGGAGCCGAGGCTCTCCTGGATGTGGAACTGCGTGTGCTGGTGCCGCCGGTCACGCACCCACAACAGGTCGCGCGCGGCCCGGCGCTGCTTGCGGAGCGCGAACACGCGCACCGCCAGCCCGGCGACGACGGCGAGCGCGAAGACCCCCACCGCGACGAGCACGGCGAGCGTCGCCGAGCCGAGCAGGGAGGTCTCGGCCGCGCCCCAGGCGATGCCCGCGTCGGCCGCGAGCACCAGGCAGGCGACGAGCACCGGCTTGCGGATCAGCGCGCCGCGCGTGGCGGCGACGAGAGCGCCGGCCGCGGCGAGCTGCTGCTCCTGCTGCCGGCGCTGCTCCTTGGCCCAGTGGAGGTCGAGCTCGCGTCGCCGGAGCTGGCGGCGCGCCACGTCGTGGGCATGGTTGTACGAGGTCGTTCTCGAGTGCACAGTGTTGTCCTTCGGGTCGACGTACTGCGGGATTCGGGTTCCGTCGGCGAGCTTAGCGAGAACGAACGGTATGTGGGCCAAATGGAGGACACGAGTTTGTACCCCAATTCGGGCGACACGCCCGGGATGTGGTCGGGGAGGGGCGAGCGGGCGTGTCAGCGGCGCTCGGCCTCCACCGCCGCCGACTCGCTCGCTTCCGCCGCCGGCGCCTCTTCCGCATCGCCGATGTACGCCACGTAGCCATCCGGGCGCACCACGACGACACCTCCGTCGCGCAGTCCGGCGGCATCCGCGAGCCGGCCGGCATCCGCTTCGGAGAGCCTCAGAGGGGTCGTCTCGCCTGTCACGTACGGCAGCACGGCTGCGTTCACCGCTGCGGCCTTCGCCGCCTTGGCCTCCGCTGCCCCGGCCTCCACCGCCCCTCCCGCGCCCGGAAGCTCGATCACCAAATGCCCCGTCGTCTGCGCGAGCGCTGCCGCCACGTGCTGATCGCGCAGCAGCAGGAAGTCGCCCGGCTTCAGCGCGTGCCCGCGCCGGCCGCCGCTCCCCCTGACGATCGGGCTGCCCTCGTACCGGACGCGCTGCTCCTCTACCTCGTCTGCCAGCCGCTCCTGCACGGGCGGCAGCTTCGCACCCGCGTGGAGAACCGCGTTGCGAACCCGCTGGGCCAGCGGGTTCTTTAGCGTCCCGAGTGTCGACAGCCGCGTGCTGAAGGCGATCACCGCCGCCGCGACGGGATACCGCTCGCTCTGGTAGCTGTCGAGCAGCGTCTCGGCGCCGTCGTCGCCACCCGCCCGCAGCGCCAGCGCCAGCTTCCACCCGAGGTTCATCGCATCCTGGATCCCGGTGTTCATCCCGAGCCCACCGGCCGGCGAGTGGATGTGCGCCGCATCCCCCGCGAGGAACACCCGCCGATCGCGATACCGCGCCACCTGCCCGTGCTTGAGCTGGAACCGCGTGAGCCAGTGCGCCGCGGTGATGCGCAGCTCCACTCCACGGTCCGCGAGCGCCTGCTGCACCCACTCGACGGTCACCGCCCGCTCCGGATCGGTGCCCGGCGGCAGCTCCGCCATCACCCGCACCCGCCCCTCCGGTAGCGGGAAGATCAGCGCCGTCGTCTCCCCCGGCGACAGGAACGTGTGGAAGTGCGCCCGCTCGTACCCGTGCTCGCCGTCGACGTCGGCGAGCAGGAAGTCCTCCCCCGCGAAGTCCCCCTCCAGCTTCTGCCCCATCAGGTGCCGCACCGTGCTGCGCGCCCCGTCGGCGCCGACGAGGTAGCGGGCCCGGATGGTGCTGGGGTCGCCCGCGTGCGTCTGGACGGTAGCGGTGACGCCCTCCTCGTCCTGCTGGTAGCCGGCGAGCGTGACCCCGCGCTCGACCTCCACGCTGAACTCGGCGAGCCGATCCGCGAGGATGCGCTCAGTATCGGTCTGCAGCAACGACACGGAATGCCGGTACACCGCATCGATGGACCCGAACGCGACCTCCGCAATGCTCTCGCCCCCGGCATGGAACTCCATCGCCGTCGACACGATCCCCCGCGCCAGGACCTCGTCGACGACCCCGTGCGCCTCCAGATGATCGAGCGACCGCGAATGCAGCACGATGGCCCGCGACTCGGTGGTGGGAGCGGGAAGGTTGTCGATGATCCGCACCCGAACCCCACGCCGCGCCAGATCCCCCGCAAGCGTCAACCCGACCGGCCCGGCCCCGACCACGAGAACGTCGGCCGCCACAACGTCGGCCACTGGCTCATCCCCACCCATGAATGCTCCTCCCCGAGACGTACCCGCACCCTACCGGCGCGCTCCGACACTCCCGCACCCCCGCTCACCGGTTGTGTAGCGTGGCCCTCATGACGGACCGCCCGGACGCCCTCCCCGCCGACTACGACCCCGCCCACGTCTTCCGCGTGGTCGCGATGCCCGTCTCGCAAGGCTGGGGCATCTGGCTCCGCGCCGCCGACGACTCCATCATCCACAGCTTCGGCCTGGGCTTCCCACCGGGAACGCCGTTCCAGCCGGACGTGCTCAACCTGTTGGGGCCGATCCTGAACGTGCAGTACGGGGTCGCGTTCCAAGGGGCCGAGGCGTGGGATGCGGTGGAGGAGCATTGGTCGGCGGTGGTTTATGAGGTGGGTGGGCGGTAGCCGCCACCCTAAACCTGCGCCGGGTTGCGCTCGCGGCCCAGAGACTCGAATCAGAACCGATCGGCGAGCTGTCGACCGATCGCGGCGCCTAATGGGATCGGCACAGCATTGCCGATCTGCCTCGCTATCTCAGTCCGCGAACCGACGAAGCGATGTCCAGGTCCGAACCCCTGCAGCAGCGCGGCCTCGTAGTGGGTGATTGCGCGGTTCTCCTCCGGGTGGATGTATCGCCCCTTCTCGGGCTTGAAGAACTCCGTGCGAATCGTCACCGACGGCCGGTCCCAATGCATACGCCCCATGACATCGCCGGATCCCGTCTTGTGTTTGACCCAGCAGGCCGGCATGAGGTCAGGGTACGGCTCGAGGTCCCGACGGTTACCCCCAGCTGGTATGACACTGAATCGTCGAAGGGACAGCTCGGTGTAATTCCGACTCCAATGCAGATCTCGAGCTTCGAACTGTCCTGCAAACGACTTCCCGTTGAAAGACGTGCGACGCTCAGCGAAGACGTGGTCCCGATCCGGTCTACGCGGTACCGTGCCCAGGACATCTGCAACCGTCACGTGCCGCTTCAGCCCGGTAGCCGATGGATCGGCTGAGTGTGTGGCCTCAGGTAGGCCTGGGAAACCGAGGTCACGGTGATATCCGATTATCACGGTTCTCCGACGGGACTGCGCGGCTCCGAAGTCAGCGGCATTGAGCACCGCTGACTCGAATGAGTACTCCGGAAGCATCCCTCCGCGTTGGGTCTCAGCGAGGAAGAGCTTGTACTGTGGCGACTTCTTGAATTCGGCGACGTTCTCAACGACGAAATATTTCGGCTCGGCACGCCGGATCGTTCTCGCGTACTCCATCCAGAGCGAATTGCGTTCGTCCTCGACGTCCTGCTTGCCCAGACTGGAGAACCCCTGGCACGGGGGCCCCCCGATTATCACGTCCGCCCGAGGGACATCCGAGTTGTTCAACCAGCTCTTGATGTCGCCTGCGTGGACGATTCCCGCACCGTACGTGGCCTCGTAGGAAGCTGCCGCTGCTTGGTCCCACTCCACCGCCCCAACAGTGCGGAACCGATCGGATGCCTCGTGAAGTCCCGCGGTCAATCCGCCCGCGCCCGCGAACAGGTCAAGGACGGTGATTTCACTTGGCATGCTCAAGATTCTAGGGTCAGCCACTGACCCTGGTGATCGACTCACCGACTCGTGATGAGAGAGAACGCCTCGTTCTGCCATAGTTCAGTTGAGAAGATCACGTTCGGAGTGCGAATGGACCACGTCATCTACCCGATGTTCGCCGATTGGGCTCGGCGACACGGGGTTGAGAACGCCGTCGACCGTCTGTCGGCCGGGTTTCCGAGCGAGACGCTCCGAGAACTCGCCGATTTCTACAACAGCCAGGTGGCGCTCATAGAGAACGGCGGACCCGCGATCCTCAAGGCCGGCGGCGACGCTTGGTATCCGGGCCCCTCACCAGAGGCGCTCTACTGGAACCCGCTGCGTGACGCGTTTCGGACATCCGGTCTCGGAGATGACGTGATCGCGAGCGTCGACCGCTCTTCGAGCAAGGTGGTTGCGCACACGCCGCAACCGACTGCGAAGAGCTTCGACGGCAAGGGCCTCGTCGTGGGGTACGTCCAGAGCGGCAAGACCACCAACTTCATCTCCGTGATCGCGAAAATGGCGGACGAGGACTACCGGTTCGTGATCGTACTCGCCGGGGTTCACAACGGCCTGCGCAAGCAGACGCAGGCCCGCCTGTCGTCGCAGCTTCATGCACCGAACGCAACGCGCTGGCATCTCTTGACAGATGAGAACGGCGACTTCCAGACACCCGCCAGCCCGCCGGTCAGTGTGTTCAGCGACCATCGAACCGCGCTGGCTGTGGTCAAGAAGAACGCGGCGGTTCTCGCCAGGCTCATCAAGTGGCTCGACACCGAGTCCGCTCGATCGAAGTTGGCCGACATGCGTGTCCTCATTATCGATGATGAAGCCGACCAGGCGTCCGTCGCGACCCGCTCCATCAACCCGAAGATCCGTAAGCTTCTTGAGCTCACTCCGAAACACACCTACATCGGGTACACCGCGACCCCGTTCGCCAACGTGTTCATCGATCCCGCCTCGGACGACCTCTATCCCAAGTCCTTCATCCTCAACCTTCCCCGGCCGGACGGATACTTCGGCCCCGAGAGGATCTTCGGCAACGACCTTCCGCCCGAGCATCCCGACAGCAACGACGGCTACGACATGATCCGCGCAGTGCCCGGTCTCGACATCCCGAAGTTGAGGCCGCGCAACAAGGCTGCTACTGCGTCCTTCCGGCCCGAAATAACTGACGAGCTCCGACGCGCTGTGCTTTGGTTCTTGCTGGCCACCGCGGCCCGCCACGCCCGCGGGCAGCATAACGCGCACAGCACCATGCTGATTCATACCGCAATCCCCGTGACTGTGCATCGCGCATTCCATGGCCCGATCAGCGACCTTCTGGCATCGGTCCGTGCGGAGCTCGACGAGGTCGACTCGAGTGTCCAAGCCGAGCTTCGATCCCTCTGGGACGAGGAGTCCTCTCGCGTGCCCGCGTCGGACTGGGGTCGTTCACAGAACAGCTATGAGGAGATCGCCACGCACCTCGCAAGCATTCTCGACAGCACTCGGGTAATACTCGACAACTCGATGAGCGACGAGCGTCTGCTGTATCAAGAGGACGAACCATTGGTCGCTATCGCGATCGGGGGCAACACGTTGTCGCGAGGGCTGACCCTCGAAGGCTTGGTGGTCTCCTTCTTCGTGCGGTCGGCCAACACCTACGACACGCTGATGCAGATGGGGCGGTGGTTCGGCTATAGGACGGGCTACGAGGACCTCCCGCGTATCTGGATGACCGAGGAGCTGGAGGAGAACTTCCGCCATCTCGTGACGGTGGAACGGGAGATGCGTGACGATATAGAGCACTACCAGCGACAGGATCTAACCCCCCTGGAAGCTGCAGTTCGCATCCGAACCCATCCCAGTCTGCGTATCACTGCGAAAATGGGCGCCGCCACGCCTCACTATGTATCGTTCGCCGGCCGCAGGCTGTACACGCGCTACTTCAAACCCAAGGACGCCGCTTGGCTTGAGAAGAACCTGAAGGCCGCGGACGAGCTGGTTTCGACGGCGTCGACCTCTTCGCACTTCACCAATGGGCGCGCAACACTTTTCGAAGACGTATCGTGGACAGCGATCAGACGGTTCCTCAGCCAGTACGAAGTGCACGAGGACTCTCCGGATCTCGATCGAAAGCTGATGCTCAAGTACATTCAGCAGCGGGTGCAGGACTCTCCCGCATCCCTCGAAGCTTGGACCGTCGCGGTCGTTGAGGGTCCGGAGGGAAACGCACCGATCGACTTGGGCTCGCGAAGCTGGCGGTCTGTAATCCGCGCACGTCTCAAAGGACCCGATTCCAAAGCGGATATCAAGAACGTGATGAATCGAGGTGACCGCGGACTCGACCTCGAACGCTCTACCGGCGAGCTCGACGCGATGAGCGAACAGGAGTTGGTGGCGCTCCGAGAGACGGTCGACCGCGTTCGCGACAAGGGCCTTCTCGTCCTTTACCCGATCGATGCCCTGAGCGCCCCCCAGACCGAGCGGTCACGTGCGTCTCGTCAAGCACTGGATGCCGTCGGCGCTGTAGTCGGGTTCGGCATCGTGTTCCCTGGGGAGCCCGAGGAGAGGAAACAGTTGAAGGCCGGCAAGGTAGCCGTGGATCTGTCGGATGTCACCATCGAGGACCCGTCAACGTACGAGGACGACCTCGAGGGAGCGGCCGAGGGGGTTCGGTGACGGCGATTCACCTTTCGCGCGGTCTGCTTGCAGGATCATGGGAAGCACTGGCGAGCTCGCGATCCGCCGAGATGGCTTCCTTGCCGCTGGAAGCGCTCCACGAAATCGGCGTACGGATCGCCATCGACAGTGATCGCTCTCGACACTTGCTCGTGCCCACGGGCATCCCCACTCGCCCTTGGAACCAGATTGACTCACCCCTCCGGGAATCGGTGCGATCACTCGCGTTCGCCGGCGCGCACGGTAAGAGGTACCTCGACGTCCGATGCTCGAACGCAACGCTGTTCGATCTCTTCGACGAGCTCATTATCGGAGTGCTCGGTAGGGCCCGTTCGGCAGGGGATGTCGGAGCCGCCGTGGACAGCTCGCTCTCGGAGTGGCGCGCGATGTTCAGGGCGGCCGCGCTCGTCGGCTTCGGCCGGAATCAACGCTTCGGCCTCTTCGCGGAACTGCTGACGCTGCAGGCGAGCGCTGAATCTCTCGGTGCGAGCGCCGCCAAGTACTGGACCGGACCCTCTGGCCTCAGCCATGATTTCGAGCTTCCGGGCGGTTGTATCGAGGTCAAGGGCGCGAGCACATCATCGAATTCCGTAACGATTCACGGGCTCGAGCAACTGGCTGCTCACGATGAGCGCCCGCTAGCGCTTCTCGTGTACCGACTCGGCGAGTCCGAGGAGGGCAGCACCATTCGACAGCTCATTTCGGACATCGAAAGTCGCTGCGGCTCGGGCGCCTTGGACAATGCGCTGGCAGCGGTCGGCTTCACCAAGACGACGCCGGATGAACGCCTCGTGGTCGTTGATGCGTTCGTCGTCGAAGTCGATGATCGCATTCCTCGACTGGAGGCTGCTGTGGGGGGCATTACAAGAGCGGAGTACGACGTGTCGATCGACGCCCTGAGGGCGATCATGAAGCCGTCTGCGCCGAGCGCGGCGATCGCGAAAGCGGCGAGATGACCGGCCAGTGGAAGTCCCAGACTTTTGACGCCGAGGGCTCGTCGACCGCCTCAGGCATTCTGCGACAGCTCGGACGCCCCAGCTTGGATGAATTCACGATCCTGGTCCGTGAGGCCGCTCAGAACAGCTGGGACGCCAGGCGGGGGGATTCAGACGTTCATTTCGCGATGCGACTTCAGCGCCTAGGGGATCGGTCCGAGGCTTGGAAGGATCTCCTGCTCCCCGGTCCGCCGGCTCGCTCGATCGACGGCTTCGACGCAGCGTTGGCGCCCGATTCCTGGCAGCTGATCATCTCCGACCGCGGCACTCAGGGTCTCGCCGGCCCGATCAGAGCGACGCAGCGGCCGAGGGTCGGCGAGAAGAATGACTTCGTTCAGTTTCTGAGGAACGTGGGCGAACCTCGTGACACCGTCCTCGGGGGTGGCACCTACGGTTTCGGGAAGGGAATCTTTTATCGAACAAGCCGCGTTCGGACCATTCTGGCCGACAGCCGCGTCCTTCATGGAAGCAGACATCAGCGGCGCTTGATGGGCGCAGCCCTGGGCGACGACCTGTGGGAGGACGGCTCCGATGTGAGGCTGACCGGACGCCACTGGTGGGGGCGCCTCGACGGCGACGTCGTCGATCCTCTTCTCGACGACGACGCAGACGTCGTCGCCAGAGCGCTGGGACTGCCCGAATTCGAGGCCGATGCGACGGGCACCAACATCGTGGTACTCGCCGCAGACCTAGAACTCGGCGGCATCTCCGAGAGACGCACGAACCCGACTGCTATCGGTGTCCACCTGGCGTCTGCGATTCTGTGGAATCTCTGGCCGAAGTTCCGCGCCATATCGGCGTCGTCGGAGCCCGCCATGACCTTCAGCGTGCACGTCGAAGACGAGGCCATCCCGATCCCCTCTCCCACTGACGTTCTGGGGCTCAGACCGTTCGCTGAATCCTTCAAGCTGCTGGGCGGCGGGGACAAGAGAACGTATAACCGCACCTCCGAGCCTCGGATACACGTCGGCGACCTCGTCGTCCGGACTGGGCTCGCTGAACAGATCGAAACGCCGGTCATCGCATCCGCTCGACCGTTCGACGGGCCGGCACATCATGTCGTTCGCATGCGCCAGGCAGGGCTCGTCGTGGACTACTTCGAGGGCCCACCTCACCCTGATCCTCTGTTCTGTTATGGGGGCGTGTTTCGAGCCTCGTCCGAGGCCGATGAATTCTTCGCAGCAGCCGAGCCTCCGACCCACGACCGATGGAATCCTGAGGGACTCGACAAGTCTGCGCGGGCAGTCGTGGACGGAGCCAAGCGCTGGATCCGCGATGCCGCCAACAGGCAGTTCGCTATGTCCGCGACCCCGAAGGGGAACGGATCGCGAGGCCTCGGGCACGGCTCGCGTCGGTTGTCCCGGCTTGTGGCCGGTCTCCGCGCGACAGGAGCCGACCCGATCGGGATCGGGGGCGTCGGACGGGGAAGCGCGAGAAACGGTGAAGGTCGCGGCACTACGAGCGGCGCAGGCAGGACGGGAGACGGTACCGGCCCGGGGCGCCGCCCCCAGCGCGCTCGACTCGAAGGCGACCCCTGGGTTCAGCCCTACGAGGGCTCGTTGGGGGTGTTCACCCGAGTCCGTGTGGAGGATCCAGCGTCTGTTACGGCGGTCCGAGCGAGGTTGGATGTCGTCTTGGATGGTGGCAGCCGTGAGAGCGCCGCGCCGAGGGGTGCGTTCACTCCCCAAGTGCTTGGGTGGTATGCGGCGACTGATTCGTCGATCAATCAAGCGGGCGACACAGTCACAGCACTTCGCGGCGTACAGGACTGGGTGGTGGTTGCACAGTTCAGCGACGCCGCGGTCACTCGATTCCGCCTGGAAGTGGAGGACGATACGGATGTCGCATGACGTGTGGCCCTTCCGCAAAATCGCCGAGGGCACGGTGGAGATGTCGGAATGGTTGATGCCAGAGGCGGATGGCCGGGAGCTTCCCGAGTACCTCGAGGGGTGGGATCCCCTCACCGATATCTGCGTACAACGTTCGATCCGTTGCGATCCGAACGCGGTGCTTGACGACTCGGGCCTTCCTTCCGAAACTCCGCTCGTACTTACGGTCAGCTGGAACAACAGGCAATCGTTCATGACCGAGTCCGCATATCGCGCACCACTCCTCGCTGAGCAACTTGTCGAATTGACGCTTCCCGCCGGCCGATTGGGCGGAAGCATCTCCCTACGAACGACGATCGCAGTCGCGACCACCGACATTTCGAGACCCCTCGGAACCGCCCGGTGGGCGGGATCCGTCCTTTTCGAACACGAACGAACCGTCGTCCTGGAGGGAAGCGGGCCGATGTTCCCTATGACGGAGCTCGACTTCTCCGTGACGCGATACCACCCTGACGCAAGTTGGGCGCTGCAACTTCCCGACGACCTGAGTCTTCCTGTGCTCGGTTCAGTGCTTCTCCTCATCAATACGAGGGATGCCGACCTTCTGACGGCCCTCGCGGCCGCCACACCGGATCAGAGGCAGGCCGCCCTCATCAACGAGCTCGAGGGGCAGGTGGGGGGCTTTCTGATCGCGCAGGCGGCCTCGCGCCGCATCGAGATCGAGTCCGAGGATTGGGAAGAACAGTCTGTCGGTGAGTTGCTCGCGGGATATCTGGCGATAGCTGATGACCAGGGTGTGATCGGAACCATCCACGGCGATGACGCCACGGCGATCAGCGCAGCATTCCAAGGGGCGGCTCGCGCAGAAGGCTTCGGGAGGCGTTTCGGATGAATCTGCTTTACCCGAGGCTCCCACGATCTGCTGCGGAGCGCCTGTATGAGACCGCCGAAGACCTGTCAGCCGCGACTGAACACAGCGCTCAGATTTTTGCTCCCGTCGGTGGACGACGAGCGACTCCAACCGATGTCGCAAAAGTGTCCGATGCTGTCCGCGCAGAGGCCACAGCGTGCGGTTTTCCGGCGTCACTTGAGCCTGCGAAGCGAATTGAATTCGATCGCCGCGTGGCACGTGTACTCGTCGAGGTCATGGACCTGTCTTGGAGTGAAGCCGCCGCGACCGAGATTTGGTCGTTCCTCGCGCTGGTAGCGCTGCCGGACGTGACACGATGGCGATTCGGCACTGGCAATCCTGAGCGATGGATCGCGAGCGACTTGACGCGGCATATCTGGGCACGGGCGTGGTGGAGAGGAACTGTGTTCCAACAGCGGCCCGATCTGTTGGATGTCCTCTCGGAGAGCGACCTCAACCAGGTTCTTGAGCGGCGCGTGATCGGTGGGGACCCTCGACTGGTCATCGGTATCGCTGACGCGCTGGTCAGGACGAATGCCCAACTGCCGGGCCACCGACGGGATCTCATCCGAAATGCCGCGGCACGCCTCCGTCGCCGTCTGGCCTTCATCGATGCGAGAGCACTCGATGACACCGGCGTAACGTGGCTATGTCAAGAGATGCTGAACGAATCCGCGGCCTGGGTGGTCGAAGCGCCTCAGGAGCTAGGCGAGGAGGACGTCGCCTGATTGTGCTGGAAGGCTCTGCCGCCGATTCGAGGTCGCTCGACCCAGCAGGTCGGGGCGTGGAGGAGATGAATCGATGGCACGTCCCGGATCGGGTACCGCCAATGGCTCGTGGGCGAGTTCGCTCGCGTCCCGCAAATCGATGCAATCGAACCGCGGGCGCGACACCGCTCCTGAGCTCGCCGTCCGCACCCTCTTGCATCGCGCGGGGCTTCGCTATCGGGTGGACTTCCCTCCATTGGGCGGTCGACGCCGCGCCGATATAGTGTTCACGCGCGTACAGCTGGCGGTCTTCATCGACGGCTGTTTTTGGCACGGATGCCCGCAGCACGCAACGTATCCGAAAGCGAACAGCGACTACTGGCTGCCCAAATTACGCACGAACATCCAACGCGACCGGGACACCGACCGATTGCTGCGTGATGCGGGATGGACGGTGCAGCGATTCTGGGAGCATGAGGCGCCAGAAAGCATAGCGGCTGCTATCATCGCCTCCCTGCGGCCGGAGCACGATCCAGCCGATAGAGTCTAACGGCCGCGAACGGCTGCCTCAGCGCCGCCCACCCCTCCCCGCAAACACCGCGAACCCCAACGGCACCAGACTCCCCACCATCAACACATTCCCCAACCCCGCATCCTCCCCCCGCACCAACGCCCCCGACACCAGCACAGCCCCGAACACCAGCGCGGCCACCAACCGCCGCCCGGTCTTCTCCAACCGCAGAGCGGCCTTCTCCAGCCGCGGGTTCGTGACCTCCAGCTTCCCGTCCGAGATCTGCGTCACCAGCGCGTCCACCCGCCGCGGCAACCGCGACAGCACCCCGAGGATCTCCAGCGCCTCCCGCCCGAAGTCGCCCGCGACGTTCCCGCGCTCCTCGCGCAGCAGCTGCGCGGCGTACGGCTCGACCGAGTCCCACAGGTTGAACGACGGGTCGAGCGCGCTGCACACCCCCGACGTCAGCGACATCGCGCGCACGATCAGGAGGAAGTTCTCCGGCAGCTGGAACGGCAGCGACCGCACCACGTCCCCGAACTCGTTGGCGAAGTCGCGGAACTCCCGCGGGTTCACCTCCCGCAGCTCCGCGAATCCCATCCCGCCGAACCGCGCGAACAGGTGCGCCATCGCGCGTTCCAGCTCGGTCGTGTCGGCCGTCGGCAGCAGCACGCCCACGTCGCGCATCGCGTCGACCAGCCCCTTGCCGTCGCGTCCCGCCGCGGCGATCAGCAGCTTGCGGAGGCCGCGCCGGATGCCCGCCGGCACCTCCCCCATCATTCCGAAGTCGATGAATGTCAGCTTCCACGGCTGCGAACCGTCGCCGGCCGCGGGCGTTCCCGGCGCCACCGGCGTGACGAAGATGTTGCCCGGGTGCGGGTCCGCGTGGAAGTACCCGCTCGTGAACAGCTGATCGAACATCACCGTCGCGAACACCGGCGCCACCGCGGCCGGGTCGATGCCCGCCGCGCGCAACGCCTCGGCGTCGGTGATCTTGATCGCCGTGACATCCGCGAGTGTCAGCACACGACGCGTCGTCCGCTCCCACACCACTGACGGCACCGCCACACGCGCATCACCACTGAAGTCCGCCTCGAACCGCTCGGCATTCCCTGCTTCATGCACGTAATCGATCTCGTGGAGGCTCGTAGCAGCGAACTCCTCGACGAGCGCCGGCGCATCCACCCGATCCGACACGAGCCGCACGTGACTCAGCCACCGCCCGACCCGCCGCAGCGCCGCGAGGTCGACGTCGACGATGGCGTCGATCCCTGGCCTCTGCACCTTGACGACGATCTCGTTGAACCCGACCTCCGCGGCCGTCTCCGGCGCGAGCCGTCCGCGATGCGCCTGCCCGAGGGAGGCCGCCGCGACGGGAGTCGGGTCGACGTACGCGAACGCCCGCTCCAGCGGCACTCCCAGCTCCGCCTCCGCCAGCGCCCGGATCTCACCGAACGGAACAGCCGGAACCTCGTCCTGCAACCCCTCCAACTCGGCTGTGATCTCCGGCGGCAGCACGTCGAGCCGCGACGACATGAACTGCCCGACCTTGATCATCAGCCCACCGAGCTCGATCGCGAGCCCGTGGAACCGCTTGGCGAACCGCCGCATCCGCTTCGACCGCGTCCGCTCGGCGACGCGCGCGAGCCCGATCCGCGGCAGGAACAGCTCGTACCACCACGTCACGGCGAGGTTCCACCCGGCGAACCGGAGGATGCGCCGGTAGCGGGCGCGCGTCACCCCCGCGCCGGGGTTCGCCGGCGCGGAGGCGGGGGTGGTCGCGTCGGACGGCGCGGTCACCGGGCTCAGTCCTGCGCGAGGATCGCGTAGAGCTTCCGCCGCGCCTCTTCGAGCACGGCGACGGCCTCCTGCACCTGGGCCGCGGTCCCGGTGCGGTTGACCTGCGCGGCGGCCTGAGCAAGCTCGATTCCGGCCTTGGGCAGGTCACCGAACGACTTGCTCTTCGGCTGGCTGTCGCTGCCGCTCCCACTCCACGGCACATCGGTGCTCTCGGCGGCGACGGCCCGCCCCTCCTCGGTGAGCGCGTACGTCTTGCGCCCGCCCTCCTCGGTGGCGGTGATGAGGCCCTCATCGGCGAGGAGCTGGAGGGTCGGATACACGGAGCCGGCGGACGGCTTCCACGAGCCGCCGCTGCGCTCCTCGATCTCGCGGATGATCTGGTAGCCGTGCATGGGCTGCTCCTTGAGCAGGGCGAGCACGGCGGCGCGCACGTCACCGCGGCCCATGCGGGTGTTGACGCGCTTCTCGAAGGTCGAGCGGAAATTGTCGAAGGCTTGCCAGAGGGACTCGGCGTTGGGGCCGGAGCCGAACGGGTTGTTGGGGAATGAGGTGCTCATGACGGGGAGCCTCCTTCGTCGTTGGCGATAGCTCACGATATATCGTTATTCGCCCCACGCACAGAGAACTCAGCATGCACGCAGACAGAGACATTCGGGCCCTGGAGGGACTCAAACTCTCCAGCGGGGCATCACCGACGTCTACTAACCCACCTCGAAACTCATCCATGCAACGACCCCCGTCACAGCAAGCGCAACCCCGACCACCGCAACCGCCACAACCCCCACAATCAACACCACCAGCGCCCGCTTCGACATCCCCATCAGATGTTCACCAGCGTGTGCGAGTACAGGCCGCCGTTGAAGAACTTCGCGGTGTCGCGCTTGTCGAAGGAGGCGCCGAGGCCCTTCACCAGCACGTAGCCGTGCCAGGTCGTGGAGGCCACCGCGAGGCCCTTCGAGGAGTCGACGCAGGCGGGGTTGTTGGTGGCGCTCACGGTGACGAAGAAGTTGAAGTTGCTGGCTCCTGAGCCGTAGCTCGCGACCGACTTCGGGATGCCGAGGTTGCCGGTCTTGAAGGTCACCCAGATCTTCAGAGTGGTGATCGTAACGCCGAGCACCACGCACGACGACGTGGCCGTTCCGGTGGCGACGCTGTTCGCGGGGTAGTTCGCACGCAGGATGGATGCACTGCGCACAGTGGGACGGGCGGTGAACTCGGACAGCTTCGAGGATGTCTCCGCGGTGATCGACGGGTCGGTGACCGAATCCGACTCCGTGTAGGTCACTTCGCCCGGGAACTCCTCGCTCTGCTCGACTCCCTCGACCTCGCCAGTCTTGTCGAAGAACTCGGCGAGGAAGTCAGGGTCCTGGAGGATCTGGAGCAAGCGCTTCTTCTTGGCCGCCGGCAGAGCCTTGAACTGCTTCAGCGAGCGTTTGGCTTCAGGCGATTTCGTCGCTCTCGCTTCCAGTGCTGCTGCGTAGCCGTCCGGCGTAGACGGGTCCGGCTCAGCGGAGGAGGCCGGAGCGCCCGCGACGAGAGTCATGGCGAGAAATCCGGCAGTGGTGATCGAAGCAAGCGTTGTCCTGAGCCGCATCAACGTGGCCTTTCTTGTCGGCAAGTGAAGTTAATATTTCGCACTTCACATATGCAGACTAGGGGGTCTATAGGCCAGGGTGCAACGCCTCGTCTACCGCGGGCACGCGGCACTAGGCTGCCCGCATGCGGCGCATCAGGAGTCTCGGGGTTCTCGGCGCCGTCGTCGTCCTGGCAGCCGCAGCACTCGCCGGATGCGCCGGCCCGGCGTACGTCTCGGCGCACGTATGCCTCCCCGACCGGCTGGTCGCCGAGCCGTCGGCGGCCGCGCCCGGCGAAGTGGTCCTGATCTCCAGCGGGGGCGTGGAGTGCAACCTCGGCTACGAAGGCGACCATTCATACCGCGTGACCGTCAGGCAGGTCGGGGCGTCATCTCCCGCGATAGGGGTGCCAGTGCAGGAGAACGGAACCTTCCATGCCGCAATCACGGTGCCCGAGGCGTTCACAGCTGGCGAGGCCGTCATCGTGGTGGAGGGCAGCACGTACGACCAGTGCGACGACTCAGGATTCGGATCGTGCGCCGGGTACAGCGTCGGGATCACGGTCCGGTGACGCGGTCAGGCGACTCCCTCACAGATGCGCCACCGGCCGGTGCCCATGCCCGATCCGCCCGAACACCGCCCACCACGCACCGCTCAACCTGCGCCGCGCATCAACAACCGGCCGCCGCACAGCAACCCCCCGCTCCCCCTGCGACCGAAGCAGCTCGTTCTCCCGCGCCAGCGCAGCCGCACGGTGAGAGTCGATGCGGGAGGCGACGAACGTGTCGTAGTTCATGATCTTCCCCTTTCACGAAGGCACGCCTCAAGGAGGCACCCCTCCACCGTCCCGCCCCCCGGTACTCGCCGCCTCCTCCCCCGGTACTCGTCCGGTATTCACCCGCAACAACAACCGTTGCCGCCCTCCCGGACACCGCCCACACTGTCCTCATGACCGTGAAGGTGCTCGGTCCGCTCGATACCGGGACCGCGCACACCCTGAGTCCGCGAGAGCGCGTCGTGCTCTCCGCTCTGATCGTGCTGGCGGGCCGTTCCGTCGCCACCGGCGAGCTCGCCCAGGCGTATTGGGGGGCGGACCTTCCGCGCACGTGGACCCAGCAGGTGAAGACGGCGGTTGCTCGAATCCGTGCCGACCTCGGACAGCGCGCGGTGATCACCCGGGGCTCCGAGTACACCCTCGGCCTCGACCCGGCGACAATCGACGCGTTCGAGTTCGAACGGCTGGTCTCCGATGCTCGCAAGCACGCGATGCACGACGAGCACGACCGAGCTGTCGCCGCGTACCGGCGGGCCCTCGGGATGTGGCGGGGCGCACCGTACCCGGAGCTGGTCGACTGGGAGCCGGCCGCCGTCGAGGCCGAGAGGCTGGTG
Organism: Leifsonia williamsii; assembly: GCF_030433685.1. Taxonomy (NCBI): domain Bacteria; kingdom Bacillati; phylum Actinomycetota; class Actinomycetes; order Micrococcales; family Microbacteriaceae; genus Leifsonia; species Leifsonia williamsii. The sequence continues at coordinate 1,900,864 of NZ_JAROCF010000001.1, read as the reverse complement.
GAGATCCGTCGCAGCGTCGAGGAGGAGCTGCTCGAGTCGCGGCTCGCGGAGGGCGAGCACAGCGCCGTCGTCGCCGACGCGGAGCGGCTGGTGCGGGAGTCGCCGCTGCGCGAGAACCGCTGGGCGATCCTCGCGATCGCCAAACTACCGCGCCGGCCGGCAAGCCGAGGCGCTGTCGAGCATCCGGTCGGCGCGGGCGCGGCTCGCGGACGACCTCGGCATCGACATCGGTGATCGGCTCCGTGCGCTCGAATCGTCGATGCTGCGGCAGGATCCGGCGCTGGCGCCGACCGCGCCGCCGCATCGCGTGAGCGACACCTGCCCCTACCGCGGCCTCCAGCCCTTCTCGCCGGCCGACACGGAGGACTTCTTCGGACGGGATGCCGACATCGAAGCCATGCGCCAGCGCGTGCGGGAGGGGTCGCTCACCGTCGTGGTGGGCGCCTCCGGTTCGGGCAAGTCCTCCCTCGTGCTGGCCGGGTTGCTGCCGCGCATCGCCGACGGACGACGCACTGCGGTGATCACGGCGGGTCGGGAGGCCGCGAGCGCCCTGCGCGCGACGATCGACGCCGGCGGACCCGCCGATATCGTGGTCGTCGATCAAGCCGAGGCGATCCTCCAGCTACCGGAGCGGGAACGTGACGAGCTGTGCAGGATCGTCGCAGAGGCGCTTGCTGGCGGGTCGATCGTGCTCATGACGCTGCGCAGCGACTTCCTCGACCGGGCGACGGGCCTCCCCCGCATCGGCGCTCTGATCGGCCGTGCCGTGTACGCCATCGGACCACTCGACACCGACGGTCTGCGCGAGGCGATCGAGGGGCCGGCCGCCCGTGCCGGCCTGCGGCTCGAGCCGGGGCTGGTCGAGGTGATCGTGCGGGATGCCGCCGACCGGCGCACCACCCTCCCCCACGTCTCCCACGCCCTGGAGGAGACCTGGGTCCGCCGTGAAGGAGCGACCCTCACGGTGGCCGGGTACGAGGCGTCCGGTGGCATCACGGGGGCCATCGCCCAGTCGGCCGAGACGCTCTACCGCTCCCTCGACGCCCACGACGCCGCCGCCTGCCGCTCGCTCATGCTCCGCCTCGTGCACCGCGGAGCCGATGGCGCCTCCGTGCGACGCACCGCCGCGCTCGCGCCCCTCGTCGCCGATCCGGCGTGGCGCGGGGTGCTCAACCGCCTCGTGGCCGCCCGGCTGCTCACGACCGACGGCGACGAGGTCACCGTCGCTCACGAGGCGCTCGCCACGGCGTGGCCGCGCCTGGACCAATGGCTCGAGGAGGATGCTGAAGGCGCTCGTCTGGTGGCGACCGTCTCCACGGCGGCAGAGCTATGGAACGGCTCGGGGCGGCGGAACGACGACCTCCTGCGCGGTGCCCGGCTGCAGGCGGCGTTGGACTGGCGAGACGGGTCGGAGCCGGAGCTCACGACGGTGGAGCGGGAGTTCCTGGATGCGTCCGCCGAGCGGGAACAGGACGAGATCCGGGAACTCGCGCGGCGCGCTGCTCGCGACAAGCGCGTCAACCGCTGGCTGCGGTGGGCGATGGCCGGCGCCGGCGTGCTGCTGATCGCCGCGATCTTCGGCGGAGCGCTCGCTGCCGTGCGCGGCGGAGAGGCGGGCCGCGCTGCCGAGGACGCCCGCATCGAGGCGCTCGTGGCGACCTCCCTCTCGCTGCTCGACAACGACCGTGAGACGGCCGCACTGCTCGCGGCGGAGACATACCGGCGGTGGCCCGACGATCCGCGCACGCGATCCGCGCTCTGGGGGGTCATGACGAGCACGGCCGGTCTCGTCGACATGCACCACGACAGGGGTGCGCTCTACCCCTCGATGGACATGCTCCCGGACACGGGGACGGCGCTGCGCGTCTCGTCCAACCGGGACAGCACCGGACACCCCGCCGTCGAGGTCGTCGACGTCGCCACGGGCGACGTGCTCCGGACGTTCGAGCTCGGCCTGCCCGCTACGCCGCCGGGCTGGAGCCGCACCGTCGAGGTGAGTGCCGACGGATCCGTCGCGGCGATCCAATCGCCCGTCTACCCGGACCCCTCCAACACCGACGAGTGCTGCTGGGCGCACCTCACGTTCCTGGATCTCTCGAACGGGAAGCCGCTGCCCAGCACAGGGCTCGTCCGCTCACCGATGTCGGGGATGATGACCCTCGACCCAGCGGGGCGGACTCTCTACGTCGCGGAAACGGTCACCGCAGACATCATCGCGGTCGACACGGCGACGGGGGAGGTGCGCTCGAGCGCTGCCGCCTTCGACGCCCATCCGAAACAGATCGAGAACGTCCATGGTGTGGCGCTCGTCGGCGACGGCCTCGTCGCTGTCGGTGCCGGCAACCAGCTCCGCCTGTACGATCGCGCGACCCTCGCGCTGACCCGGACCATCCCGCTCGAGGGGGACGTATCGAGCATGGATGTGATCGCCGACGGCCGAGGAGGCGTCGTGACGACGGGATGGGACGGGACGGTGCGCGTCTCCCTCGCCACGGGCGAAACCCTCTGGCGGCGGTTCCCGGACCCGACACGGAACTGCTACTCCCTGTACCTCGCAACGGACACGACCGTGGCGTGCGGGTCGTACGAAGGAGTCGCACTCGTCGACCTTGCGACGGGCGAGACGAGGAGGGCGCATGCCGCGCTTCAACTGAATCAGCTGCCGAGGTTCGAGAGGATCGATGGCGGAACCCTCCTCGTGGCCGTCTCGCAACCTCCGACCTGGATGCGCTGGCGGATCGACGGCGGCGGCACCGATGCGGACGTCGTAGCGAAGGGGCGCGAACTCGTGAACGGTCCGGAGGCAGGAGGATCGCTCGTCGTCACCCAGCCCGTCGGCGGTGGCCGCATGCGACTGTGGGACCTGAAGCGTGACGCCCCGGTCGGCGAGGAGGCGGATCTGATCATTCCGCTCGGCTCCGGTGTCGTGGCGAGATACGCCCGCTACGACCCGGAGGAACGGTCGGGCGAGCCGCGGCTGGAGCGCCGATCGACGGGCGAGACGATCCCGCTTCGCATCCCCGGCGTGCCGAAATCGTTCAACGTCCTGCCCGGCGGATGGGACGCCCCGGCCTTCGCCTGGTGGCCACAGGGGATCGTCGCCTTCGACCCGTCAACGGGCACGCCTCTCGGGCCCATCATGAGAGTGCCGGACAGCCGGCTCGATGTCCGCGCGGCGAGCGAGACCCCCGACGCGACACTCGCCGTGGTCACCTGGGCGGTCGACCAGGCACGCTCGGAGACCGGCGTCTTCGACATCCCGAGCGGACGACTCCTCGTGCGCGGCCTCCATGACCTCGAATCGAGCCTCGTACTCGACGACGATCAGTTCATCGGTGTCGCTGCGAGCTATGCGCGCCGCTACGACATCCACACCCTCAAGCCGCTCTCGGCTCTCGCCCGAGCCATCGGCGGTAGTCAGCTGACGTCGGTCAGCACCGACGGCCGCACCCTCCTGAACGTCGGCTTCAACAACGCACTCACCCTCTACGACCTGACGGCGGACATCGCGCTCGCCAGTCCGGTCGACAGCGACGCGTCGGGGGTACGGCTGCGGGGTGGGTACCTCACCGCCGACGGCGAGACCCTGCTCGAGGCGCTCCCCGATGGGATCCGGGTGTGGGATTTACGTGTGGCTGAGCAGGCGTTGCGGGCGTGTGAGTTGGCGGGGCGGGAGCTCTCGGAGGAGGAGTGGGCTACGTATTTCCCTGGGGAGGGGCGGGTGGGGACGTGTGCGGGGGCTGGGGGTTGAAGGCTGATGGTCGGCGTGGAGACGCTTCGCGGCCACAGGTTCTCCACGCTCGTCACCAGGCTGCGCCCCACCCGCTACCCCGAACGCCGCGTCTCGCTGCGCGAGAAGCGACGCCCGGGGCCCCTCGCGGGCGGGGACCCCATTTGTCAGTGCGAGCAGTGAAAAGAGCCGGTGGGCATGGAGGTCGCGAAGCGACCACATGCCCACCGGCTCTTTTCACTGCGTCGGGCTGACAGGATTTGAACCTGCGACCCCTTGACCCCCAGTCAAGTGCGCTACCAAACTGCGCCACAGCCCGTTGCTGCCCCGCCCAGGCGTTGAGCACCAAGCAAGGCAACTCCCCCATCCTAGCGTGTCGGCAGGGGTGCTCCGTGCACTACCCGTGGCACGCAGCACCCCCGCCGACCGGCGCCCTGCCGTGACCGGCTTCCCGACGAAGCCGTCTCGCACACGGTGGCGCCCGGACCCTCCGCCCCGCAGCGGGGTGGTCCTGGTTCAGTCGACGACGGGATGCGAGGGGGGTCAGCATCCCGCCGCCGGGTCTTCACGCGGGCAGGGTCAGGACGACCCGCCCGCGAGCTTGTCCAGCTCGTCCTGGGTCAGCGGGGACCAGGGCGAGGAGTCGGGGTCGGCGCTGGCAGCCTCCGGGCTGTCGCCCTGGGTCCACCACTTCGCCTCGTACGGTGTGCCGTCGAACAGCACCCGCTGACCCTTGTCGTAGGCGGCAGTGCCGCTCCAGTTCGGGTACGTGCCGGCGGGGAGGGTCGGCTGCGGGATCGGGGTCTCCCCCGGCAACACCGGGCCCACCAGCTCCCACGGGGTCTCCCACGAGTTCAGCACCGGATCGTCGGGCATGTCGCCCTTCGTCCACCACTTCGCCTGGTAGACGTTGCGGTGCCAGACGATCTTCGTGCCCTTGAGGTAGGAGGAGCTGGTCTTCCAGATCGGGTACGGGGAGGTCGCGGGGTCGTCGGCGGCCGCGGTCGCGACCGGCTCGGCGGTGGTGACGGCCGCCTCGCCCAGCGAGATGTGGCCGTCGAAGCCCTTCGCCAGCGTGGCGGCGAACGTCTTCTTGCCCTGGCTGACACCGCTGCAGGCGTCGGAGACCACAGAGGTGTCCACGTAGTTCGAGCCGCAGGTCTTGTCGCGGTTCGCCGACCACATCGACATGCGGCCGATGCCGGTCGAGACGGCCCACTTGTTGAAGGCGGCGGCGTCGGCGAAGGTGAAGACCTCGTCCTCGACGTCGTTCTGACCGATCATCGGGGTCGCACCGACCTTCGCCCACAGGCTCGGGTCGCTCTGGTGCAGCTTCGCGCGGTCGTACAGGATGCCGAGCTGGCGCTGGGCGGCCGTGACGGCGGCCTCCGCGTTCTGCGCCATCGACTTCTTCGCCTCCTTGGAGGAGCCGAAGTCCATGGTCATGACGTTGACGCCCGCGATGTCGACCTTGGCGTCGAGCATCGCCGTGATCGCGTCGGTGCCGGCGGAGGTCATGCCGGACGGCGCGACGGGGAGGGTCAGCCAGACGGCGAGGCTCTTGCCGTCTGCGCGGCGCTCCTTCTGCAACGCGGCGATCGCGGTGGCCCGGCGGGCGTTCGCGTCGGCGTCCTGCAGGCCCTCGCCCTCGAGGTCGAGGTCGATCGTGCCGATCTTGTAGCGGTCGACGACGGAGGCGTACGCGGCCTTCAGCTTCGACGGGTCGTCGCAGTTCACGGCGAGCTCGTCGTTGTTGAGGCCGCCGAACGACACGGCGACCGTGCCGCCCTGCTGCTGGAGGCGCGCGATGCGGCGATCCAGGTCGAGGGAGCCGCGCGCCTCGTCCAGCGAGTACGCGGCGCCCCACGAGGGCTCGCACGCCTCGTCCTTCGAGGAGACGACGAACGACAGGACGGCGTCCTTCGTGGTGGTCGTGCCGAGGTTCTCGAACGCGAACCGCGGAGTCGCGGTGACGTCCACGTAGGAGGCGAACCACGGCTTCTGGTCGACCGCCGCCTTGGCGCTCCACCACTGGAACCCGACGACGCCGCCGGTGACGACGATCACGGCGACCAGGCCGGCGCCGATCACTCGCCACGGCGACAGCCGGCGGCCGGAGTCCGCCTCAGGCGCCTGGGCGCGCTCGGTCGCGGAAGCGGCCGGAGCAGACGCGACCGCGGCCTCCACACCCTTCTTGCGCGCCATCAGGCGGCCTGCTTCTCGGCGCTGATGGAACCCGCGCTGATGGAACCGGCCTCGACCGACTCCGCGTGGATCGACTCAGCGTCGGCCGACTCTGTCTCGTTCGCCTCAGCGACCTCCACAGCCGGAGCGGCAGCGGCGACAGCAGCGGCCGGCTCTGCGGCGATGGCAGCGGCGATCTCGGCGGCGCCGGAGGCGGCTGCCGCAGCGAGCTGCTCCTCGACCTCGACCGGCACGGCGACGGCCGCGCGCTCCTGGTGCGACAGCTCGCCCCCGGCGTGTCCGTGGTACAGCACCGAGCGCCAGTCGATCGACGCCGTCACGGCGGCGGGCTCCGGCGTGGAGGCGCGCTTGCTCTTGTCGACGTACAGCGGCTTGGTCATGCCGAGCCAGATGTCGACGATGGTGTTGCCGACGCCGATGTAGGCGCAGATCGCCCAGATCGCCCAGACCGCGTTGAAGGCGGCGAACGCGGCGTTGCCCCAGTTCTGCGCGGTGACGTCGCGCCACAGCGTGAACAGCGAGAACGCGACGATCGCGAGCGGCGCGACGACGTACAGCAGCGGCGAGGCGGTGCGGTTCTTCACCTTGGGCGTGCGGGCGAACGGGATCTTCTTGCCGGTCAGCGACTGCTGGATCGACTTGAGCACCCCGGCGAGGTTCACGGGCAGCAGGATGAGGTTGAAGCCGTAGATCGTGAAGATGTCCATCGCCTTGTACCCGCAGTAGCGCAGGTCGGCGGCCTGGCTGATGAAGTACGGCAGAGCAGCCAGCAGCACCATCGGGCTCAGCAGGCGGCCGTCGTACGGGTACGCCAGCAGGAACACCAGGCCGAAGCTGGCCCAGCAGATCGAGGCCATGTAGTTGATGCGCAGCAGCAGCTCGACGCGCGAGACGTTCTCGCCGCGGCGGCGGCGCTCCTTCACCTGACGCCAGAGCTTCGGGAGGATCAGCAGGCCGCCGTTGGCCCAGCGCCGGCGCTGCACGATCAGCGAGCCGAAGTCGGGCGGGGTCGCGGAGTAGCTCAGGCGCTCCGGGTAGTTGACGAGCGTCCAGCCGTGGGTGCCGAGGTCGATGCTCGACTCGGTGTCCTCGATCACGGTGCGGTCCTGGATGTACCGGCGCACCTCGAAGCCGCCGACGAACTCGGTCTCGACGATGTCGTCGAGCGCGCGCTTGCGGATGACCGCGTTCGCGCCGACCCAGAACGTGGCGCCGTAGTAGCTCTTGCCCTGGTGGAGGATGTGCTGGATGTCCGTCGTCGCACCGGCGAGGCGCTCGATGCGGGTGCCGGCGCCGCGGAACGACGAGTACGGCGTCTGCGTCACTGCGACCCGTGCGTTGTCGGGCTGCTGCAGGAAGAAGGTCAGCCGGAGGCAGTACTCGCGCAGCAGGATCGAGTCGGCATCGAGCGTGAGCAGGAAGTCGCTGTCAGGGATCTCGATGTCGCCGGGCCGGCGGCTGCCGACGGGGACCGCGCTGAGGATCGGGCCCTCCGGCGTCTCCTCGACGCGGTACGTGCCGCCCATCAGGCCTATGTAGGCGTTGAGGTTCATGGCCTTGTTCGCCTCGTGCGAGAGGGAGGCCCACTTCTTGCGCTCGAACACCTCGAGGTCGGCGTCGAAGGTCCACGCCAGCCGGCGGTACAGCTGCGCGACGCGCTCGGAGGTGAGCAGGGCGCCCTCGTCGAGCGCGGCATCCACCGCCTCCCCGGTCAGGGCGAGGTCGTCGCCGAGGGCGCGGAGCACCTGGTCGGCGAAGAACACGTCGACGTGGTCCTCGATGGTGTGCGCGTCGGCCTGGTCGTACAGCCACTGCGCGGCCCAGCGGTAGTGGCCGGCGAGCTCGCGCGCGGCCTCCGGCTCGGCGAGCGCGCGGTCGTCGCCGAGCTCGAAGCGCATCAGCGCGTCGGTGAAGCGGAAGCGCGGCTCCGAGAGCTGGTCCTCGATGCTGGTCGCCAGGTCGCGGGTGGCCTGGAGGCGCTCGGCGACAGCAGGGTCGGTCGGGTTCGGGTTGTCGTCGAGCAGCAGCACGACCCGCTTGGAGGGGAACTCCTGCAGCGCGGCCGACAGCAGCGTCATGCGGACGACCTCCGGCTCCTCCGCGTAGGAGGGCACGAGCACGGTGATCGAGGGCTGGGTCTGGGCGAAGTGCCGGTCGAGCTCGGCGCGCGGCACGCGGACGTGTTTCTGGAAGCGCTGGAGCGCTCCCTGCCGGGCCACGAGGTACATCAGGGCGGAGAAGGTGAGGAAGGTGACGACGACCGTGTAGCCGATCGCCTCCATGGTGAAGCGGAAGTTCTGCGATCCGCTGTCGATGAACTGGCGGATGATCGTCGTGACGACGTAGATCGCCCAGAACAGGATCGTCAGCACGATGGCGACGCGGCTCCAGGTGATCTTGCTGTCGGACGGCTTCGGGTGGACCGTCGGCAGGGGGTCGGTGCGCTTCTCGGAGCCGAGCTGGCGCTTTCGGGCAGGCGTGTATGAACTTGTAGAACTCATGATCGGGTATGCGTCCTTCGAGACGAGAGCCCGCGCATTCGGGTTGCGCGTCGGGGTAGCCCTCGCTTGTCCACAATAGTGAGGACAGAATGGGGTACAAAACCCCGCGTTATGGTCACGCAGGGGCACTCAGGACCACAAGGCGATGTACGCATGGTGAACATCGTAAGACGTATGTAATATACGTAATCTTGTGGATGTCCACGAAATGGCGGCGCGTACCGCCTGTCACATCATCGCATCCGCGCCGACCGCGTCGAGCACGGCGCGCAGGTCGAGCCGCTCCCCCATCGCCGCGCGCATCCATCCGGCGGTCGTCGCCAGCTGGGCCGCGCTGTCCGCCCCCACGACGACCGAGGCGACGCCGGGGAACGACCTCGCGTACTGCAGAGCCGCGACGGGCAGCCCCGCGCCCTGGTCGCGGGCCGCCGCCGCGGCACGACGAGCCGCTGCGAGCACGCGCGACGACGGTTCGCCGTAGTCGAAGTGGGAGGTCGAGGCCGGGGCGTCGCCCGCGAGGATCCCGCTGTTGAACACGCCGGCGTTGAGGATGGCCACACCGCGCTCGGCGCACAGCGGCACGAGCTCGTCGGCGGCCGAATGGTCGAGGAGGGTGAGCCTCCCGGCGACCATGACCGCGTCGACGTCGGTGCGCTCGACCACCCGGAGCAGGGTGGCGACGTCCTTCGTCCCGACGCCGACCGCCCCGATCTCGCCACGATCCCGCAGGGCGGCGAGCGCCGGATACGCGGCGGAGACGGCCTGCTCGGCATGCCCCTCCGGGTCGTGGATGAGCGCGATGTCGATCCGGTCGACGCCCAGCCGCTCGCGCGACGCGTCGAGCGAGCGGGCCACGCCGGAGGCGGAGAAGTCGAACACGCGGGTGCGCTCTCCGGCGCCGTCGTCGACGATCAGCCGGCCGACCTTCGTGCTCAGCACGTAGTCGTCGCGCTCCCGCTGCCGCAGGGCAGTGCCGAGCCGCGCCTCCGCCAGGCCCAGCCCGTAGTGGGGCGCCGTGTCGAAGTACCGGATGCCGGCCTCCCACGCGGTGTCGACGATCGCGGTTGCCTCGGCGTCCGTGAGCCGGTGGAAGAGGTCGCCGAGCTGAGCGGTGCCGAGTCCGAGGTCGCCGGGATGGAGGCCGCGCCGCGCGAGCCGTGTGGTCATGGGGTCCCTCCCTGGTGATCGATCCCGTACACCTCGGCCGCGGTCCCGCCGAGGACGGCGTCGCGCTCCGCGGACGTCAGCCCGGCGGCCGCGACGGCGAGGTCGCTCCACACCGCCTCGAGCGTGGAGCGCAGCCGGAGCACGGGCCAGTCGCTCCCCGCCATGACCCGGCGCGGGCCGAACAGGTCGAGGGCGAATGCGGCGCAGTCCGCTCCGAACGGCGTTCGGAGGTCGAGGCCGGACAGCTTCAAGAAGACGCGCGGAGCGTGCGCGAGACCGAAGAGGTCGAGGCGCCAGGCCTCCCCGGCGTCCGGGGACGGACCCCCGAGATGATCCAGCACGACCGGCAGCTCCGGGCGCGCGTCGACCAGCTCGGCGAGGTCGGCGAGCCGCCCGGGGGCGACCAGCACCTCGAGGACGAGCCCGCGTTCGGCCAGCGCGTCACAGGCCCGCAGCAGCGCATCCGTGGACCGCCGCCCCGGCTCCACCTGCTCCTGAACGAGCCGCACACCGCGCAGCAGGCGACCGCCCGGCCCCGCGCGGAGGGCGTCGAGGCGTCCTCCGACGCCGGGCGCCGTCAGATCGACCCAGCCGACGACGGCACCGATGCGAGGCGCAGCGCGGGGGGCGCCGGGCGCAGCACGGGAGGCGTCGTCCCGCTCCACCTCCGCGAGCAGGGCCGCCGTGCCGGCGACAGACTCGACCGCGGTCACGAGAACCACGGCGTCGACGCCGCACGCGGCCTCCTCCGCCAGCAACTCCCCGACCGGGTACGGGCGCCGCAGCGGCCCGGCGGTCGGATCGGCGAGCCAGTCCAGCTCCAGCGCGTCCGGTCCCCAGACGTGGGTGTGGGCGTCGACGATCATCGCTCGTACGGCATCGGTCAGAAGGGCTTGCGGCCCGCGTCGCGCCAGCGCTCGTATTCGGCACGGCTCTCCGGCGCGAGCGGGTAGTAGTCGGAGAGCCGGGCGCCCTGCTCGAGGCGCATCCGGCTGAACTCCTCCCAGTTCTCGTGATCCTCGGCGTCCTGCACGAGGTCGAGGGCGCGGCCGGCGGGCACGATCACCGCGCCGTCGTCGTCGGCGACGACAACGTCGCCGGGCAGGCACAGCACGCCTCCCGCCGCCACAGGGACGTCGTACGCCCACGGGAACAGGTCGGTCTGCGACGCGTAGTGCGGCGTCGTTCCGGTGCACCAGATCGGCACGCCCAGCTCGCGCACACGGGCGGCGTCGCGGATGCGGCCATCGACGACGATGCCGGCGCCGCCGCGCCGCTTGAAGTAGCGCACCAGCATGTCGCCGAAGCAACCGGTGAAGCTGCTCCCCCACGCCTGGACGACGAGCACATCGCCCTCCTGCACCGTCTCGAGCACGGCCCAGAGCGCGGTGTCGCGCTCGACGTACTCCTGGCCGAGCCCGCTGGCGACGTCCTCGCGCTGCGGCATGAACTGCAGCGTCAGGGCCGAGCCGACGACGCGGCTGCCGCGCTCGAGCGCGGTGGGACCCTGCACGGCGGTGCGGGTGATGCCCATGCCGTTGAGCTTCGCGCACGCGGTGGCCGCGCTCACCGCCTCCATCCGCCGGACGATGTCGGCGTCGGCGCGCTCGAACGGCGCTCCGCGGACCGGCAGCGGCCACACCTCGGAGACGTCGCGGGCGGTATCGGTCGTCGTGGTCATTCGGGGCTCCTCTGTGATGGGGTGATGGCCGACCGGAAGCGGGTGTGGCTGGCGCGCTCGGCGCGGCGCCCGACCCGCAGGTCGAGGGTGATCCTGGTTCGCGCGGGGAGGCGGACGGCGAACGACGGCGCGCCGATCGCCGCGGTCTCGCTCGTGGTGCGCACGGCGGGGATGTCGTAGGCGGTGTCGCTCCCGGGATAGCCGTCGAGCGCGCGGTCGAACCGCACCTCCTCGACACGGTCCTCACCGAACGCGCCGGCCTGCACGACCACGAGGCGGTCGGCGGAGCCGGTGTTGACCAGTTCGAGCGTGACGCTCTCAGGCGTGATGGCGCTGACCAGCGCCGCGACGTCGTCGGGAAGGCCGGGGCGCCCACGCTCGCCGTCGCCGAGCACGACCCGCGCGAAGGCGAGGCCGCCGTAGTAGATGGCGGGCGGCGCGCCGGTGATGAGCTGGCTGAGGATCTCGGTCGCCACCGGGTTGAGCCGCTGCCAGAAGTGGATGTCGCCGTCCTCCGGCTCGTCGGGCGCCTGCTCGATCAGCGCCATCCGGTGCAGCACCTGACCGATCGCCATCTCCAGCGCGCGCGCGGGATAGTCGGGCGCGTCGCCGTCGAGATAGGCGAGCCACGGACCTTCGTGCCCCTGCTCCTCCTTGTCGCGGAACCAGCGCACCTCGGTCCAGTCGGTCGGCGACGCCTCGCGCAGCCGGTCCAGCCGGGCGCGGTCCTCCGCGCTGCCGGAGGCCCACGCCAGCCACATGGGATAGGTGAGCGCGAGCGGGTGGAGGTCGAACCAGCCGTCGGGTCCGTACCGGTACGGCACCAGCAGCTCGCGCGTCTCCGGCGTCGCACCGAGCTTGCGCGCCCAGCCCGGCCCCAGGCTGCCGCGGTGCTCGATGTCGTCGAGCACGACGGCCTCGGCCAGCACCGCGTCGAGCGGACCCCGGGCCAGGTCGAGCCGGTCGAGCGTGCCGGTCACCAGGGTGGCGTTCAGCGCCGCCACGGCCGCGGCCGGCTCGATCGAGTGCAGCCCGTGCGGCCAGGTCCAGCCGTAGTGGCCGCCGTACCAGGCGCCGCCGTGGAGCTCACCGACGCGACCGGACGGACCGACGTTGTCGGGAAGGATGCCGTCGTTCTGCGCCGCCCGCTCGCGCCAGGCGTCGACGTAGTCGAGCAGCCAGCGCGAGAACCGCTCGTCGTGGCCGTACAGCCAGGCGTTCGCGGCCAGGGTGGTCGCCGCGAGGTCGATCGCGGTGTCCCCGCGGCCCATCCGCTCCTGCATGGCGGCGCCCATCGCGCGCGCGGCCTCGGGACGGCGGAGGTCGTCCCAGCTCTCGATGCCGGGGAGGTCGTGCAGCGGGAGGCCGTAGATCGCCATGCCGTCCTGGTCGGCCCGGTACTCCTCCCAGTCCTCCCCCACGCCCCAGCGCGGACCGCCCGAGCCGGTGTGCGGGGCGACGATCATGCGGCGCTCGGCGTCGTAGTTGCCGAGCGGCGAGCCGGGCAGGTAGAGGCCGGCGAAGCGCTCGGCGCGCTCGCGGAAGCGCTCGTCGTCGGGGTCCGCGGCACAGATCGCGAGGAAAAGCCCGAGCGACTCCGCCTGGTGGAACCAGTCGTAGCCCAGCTCGTACTCGTCGCGCACGAAGCCGAATGCGGTCTGCTGGGCCGTCACGCCCTCCCAGTGCCGCTTGGCCGCTGCAAGCAACGCGTCGGATCCGCCGAGCCGGTACAGCGTCGGCCAGTTGAAGAACGGCTCGTAGAAGTCGTCGACGCCGTCGCGGCCGTACATGCGGCCGTGGTAGCGGAGGCTGCCGTCCGGCTCGCAGAAGCGTCGCTCGAACAGGCGCCAGGCCTCCTCCTGCAGCGCGAAGAGGCGGCGCTCGAGGAGCGCCCACGCGGGGAGCGAACGCACCGGGGTGGTCGCCTCGACGACGACGAGCGAGGGCGTCATCCCTTCACCGCCCCGGAGGTCAGGCCGCCGATGATGCGCTTCTGCAGCAGCACGTAGAACACGATCACGGGGATGACGGCGAGCAGCATGTTGGAGTAGACGACGGTGAAGTCCGTCGAGTACTTGCTGACCGCGGCGAACACGCCGGTGGTGACCGTGTACAGGCCGGAGCCGGGGCCGAGCACGACCCGCGGGTTCACGAAGTCCGACCACACGCCCACCGAGTTGAGCACCACCGCGGTGGCGACCGCGGGCGTCATCAGCGGGAAGATGACGCGCCAGAAGGTGCCGATCCGGCTCGCGCCGTCGATGCGCGCCGCCTCGTCGAGCTCTCGCGGGATGCTCTGCACGTAGGCGACGAACAGGAAGAGCGTGGTCGGCACCGTGAGCGCTGTCTGGAAGAGCACGAGGCCGGGCACGGTGCCCATCAGCCCGATCGTCTTCAGCACGTAGATCACCGGGATGACGATGGCCTGGCTCGGGATGAACAGCCCGGCCAGCAGCACGAGGAGCACCACCCGGTGGCCCCGCCGGGTGCCGCGGCCGATCGCGTAGGCCGCCGGGCCCGTCACCAGGATGGACAGCACGTTGACCACGACCACGAGCAGCCCGGTCGTGACGTACGCGCTGAGCACGTTGAAGTCGGTGGAGGTGGCCGCCGCCACGATGTTGTCGAACGTGAAGCCGTCGGCCGGCCAGCCGAAGGGCGACGAGACGATGTCGTGCTGCGACTTGAAGGCGTTCGTGACGAGCAGGTAGAGGGGCAGCACCATCACCGCCGCGAGGACGATGAGGCCGAGGCCGCGGAGGACGCGGGTCATGCGGACACCGCCTCCTCGCTGCGCCGGCGCAGCTGTGTGATCGCCACCGTCACGATGATGATCACGATCATGAGCACGACGGACTGCGCGGCGCCGTAGCCGAGCTGTGAGCGGTTGAAGGAGGTGGTCAGGATGGTGAAGACGACCGTCTGGGTCGCCCCCGCCGGCCCGCCGTTCGTGAGGGCGAGCACCAGCTCGTAGACGCGCAGCAGGCCGATGGCGGCCAGCACGATGTTGAGCGTCACGGTGGGCGCGAGCACCGGCAGCTTCACCCGCCAGAAGGTCTGCCAGGGGGTCGCCCCGTCGATGGTCGCCGCCTCCAGCAGCGAGGCGTCGATGGTCTGCAGACCCGCGAGGTACAGCACCACGTTGACGCCGAAGCTCGCCCACACGATGACGAGCACCATCGTCACCACGGCCCAGGTCGGGTCGGCGAGGAAGGGCAGGCCGTCGGCCCCGGCCGAGCGCAGCAGGCCGTTCACCGCGCCGTTGGTCCCGAGGATCGACGCCCACAGGAAGCCGAGGATGACCGGGCCGATCACGTACGGTGAGAAGACGAGGATGCGCATGAGGGCGTTCAGCCGGGTGCTCTTGTTGAGCAGGACCGCGAGGCCGAGTCCGAGCGCGTTGCAGACCAGCGTCCCCACGACCGTGATCGCCACGGTGAGACCGGAGGCCCGGAGGAACTCGCCGTCGGTGAAGAGGCGCTCGTAGTTCGTCACGCCGACCCAGGACGGCGGGATGGTGAACCCGTCCCAGTCGGTCAGGCTGAGGTACACGGCGATGGCGATGGGGATCAGCACGAACAGCGCCACCAGGGCGAGGGCCGGCGTGATCATGACCGCGTCCACCGCGAAGGCGGCTCTGGCGGCCCGGCGATGACGTCTCATTCGGTTCTGTGGCTCCTACGGTCGGGGATGGTGCTGGTGCGGGGATTCCGGCCGGCGGGGAGCCCCTCCCCGCCGGCCGGGGTGGATCACTTCTTCTGGTTCGCGTCCCACCACGTGTCGAGCGCCTTGGCGGCGTCGGAGGCGCTGGTGCCGACGTAGAGGGCCTGCACCTGCTTGCCGACCTCGTCTCCGAAGCCGCCAGGGACCTGAGGACCGGAGGTGCCGATGACCAAACCCTTGGCGTCGTCCAGGATCGCGCCGACGGCCTGGTTGAGCTCGCTTCCGTCGTAGCTGAAGCCCTGACGGAAGTTGCCCTCGGACTTCAGCGAGGCGGAGACGGCGTCGGGATCGGTGACCAGGTACTTCACCAGGTCGAGCGCCTCCTTCTGGTGCTTGGACGCCTTGAGCACCGAGTACGGCTGCGCAGGACCGCTCATCTGGTAGCCGGTCTCGCCGCCCTCGGTCGGGACGGGGAAGACGCCGACGCCGAAGGCGGGCTTCGCCTCGTCGATGGAAGGCACGATCCAGTTGCCCATGACGTAGGTCGCGGCCTTGCCCGAGGTGAAGGCGTCGATGGAGTCCTGGTACTTCAGGCCGAGCGCGTCCTTCGCGACCAGGCCGTCGGCGACCCAGCCGGAGTACGTCTCCAGCCAGCTCTTGTACGCGCTGTCGGCGAAGGTCGCCTTGCCGTCGTTGCGTGCCGCGTAGAAGTCGTCGCCGCCGAGGAGCGCCGGGTTCGCCAGCATCGCGAACTGCGCGCCGGTGACCCACTCCCCCGCGGTGTCGAGCGGGGTGTAGCCCGCCGCCTTCAGCTTGCCGAGGTCGGCGGTGAACTCCTCGATGGTCGCCGGCGCCTCCGTGATGCCGGCCTTCGCGAAGGCGTCCTTGTTGTAGAACACGAGCGACTGGATCTGGGCACCGGTCGCGACCTGCCAGATCTTCCCGTCCGCCTTGTTCTCCTCGGCGAGCGGGGTGTCGGTCACCCACTTCTCATCCGGGAACGCCAGGAGCTGGGTGGCGACGACCGGGTCGAGGTTGCTCGCGACGATGTCGGGCACATCGCCGGAGGCGAGCTCCTGCTGCAGGGTCGACTGCACGTTCTCGGCGCTCGGCACCTCGATCGTCACGGTGACGTCGGGGTTCTTCTCGGTCCAGGGCTGGACGAGCTTCTCGTAGTACTGCTTGGTGAGCACGGGTGTGATGTTGGCCAGGATGCGCAGCTCCGTCTTGCCGGAGCCGCCGTCGGCGGAGCACCCGGCGAGGCCGAGTGCCGCCACCGCTGCTCCGGCCACCGCGATGGCCAGGGCACGCTTGCTGTGTCGCATGAATCCTCCTCGAGTCAGGACAATCGCCTATCGATAGGCGATTGCAAGGTAGCGAGTGCGACAGTAGCGCTTGAACACTCGCGTCGCCAAATCGGGGCATTCACTCCGCGAGATCGCCCGCGGCGTGGGCGGCGAAGGCGGCCGACGCGGCCTCGGCATCGCCGCCGTCCAGCGCGTCCACCAACTCGGCGTGCCACTCCACGACCCGGCTCCGATCGCCGAGGAACGAGGGGTCGCCGATCGCGCGCTGGCTGATCAGGAGCGGCTCGAGCGTGTCCCACAGGCGGGCGAGCACGGAGACCCCGGAGAGCCGGATCACGTAGCGGTGGAACTGCACGTCGAGCGCGCGGAAGCCCGCCCAGTCGTCCGCCGCGATGGCCGTCGCCATCTGGTCCACGAGCGAGCGGAGGTGCGCGATCGCGGTCTCGTCCAGCGCCTCCACCGCCAGCCGGGCCCCCGACGCCTCCAGCGACGAGCGCACCTCGCGCGCGATCGCGAACTCGCTCTCGGAGATCTCCGTGACGTAGCTGCCGTGCCGCGGGATGGAGACGACGAGCCCGGCGTGCACCAGCCGCTTCACGGCCTCCCGCACCGGCGCCTGGCTGATCTCGAGCTGCCGCGCGATCTCCGACTCGACCACGCGGGAGCCGGGGGCCCGCGACCCGTCGAGGATCGAGGTCAGGATGAGGTCGTAGACCTGGTCGGACAGCAGTCCGCGGCTGATGCCGGCTTCACTCATGTGCACTCCTTCTGGGCTAACGTACCCACGCTAGCGATGATCGATAGGAGACGGTGGATGACACGGACGCACATCGATGGATACCGGACGCGGCTGCGGCCCGGGCAGGCGGAGCGGTACCGCCGGGTGCACGCCCGCATCCCGGAGCCGGTCGCGGCGGCGCTCCGGGCGAGCGGGTTGGTGTCGTGGCGGATCTGGGTCGACGGGGAGACGCTGTTCCACGCCATCGAGACGACCGACGGCCGCGCCGAGATGCTGCGGCGCATGGCGGCGCTCGGGCCGATCGACCCGGAGTGGGATGCGCTCATCGGCACGCTCGTGAACGATGCGCCGGACGCCTCCCGCCCCCTCCCCCTCGTCTGGGAGTTGTCGGAAGAGGTCGCCGGGCATTGACGGCGCGCTCGCGCGCCTGCTATTCATCGATTATCGATAGATGATTGGATGTCAACGATGACCCCTGTTCCGAAAGTCGCGCTTCTCGCCGCGGCCGTCCTCGCGCTCGCGACCGTGTCCGCCGCCCCGGCTGTGGCGTCCCCACCCGCGCACACCTACTACGTGTCCCCGGCCGGAGCCGATGCGGGTCACGGCACGAGCAAGCACCCGTTCCGGCACATCCAGCGCTGCGCCGACCTCATGACGGCCGGCGACACGTGCGTCATCCAGCCGGGCGTGTACCGCGAGACCGTGCGCTCCGCCCGCAGCGGGACGGCGCAGGCGCCCATCACCTACCGCGCCTCCGGGCCGGGCGTCGTCATCGACGGCGCCGACCCCGTGACCGGCTGGCAGCAGGTCTCGGGCACCGAGCTGACCGGTCTGCAGGCGCAGGACCCGACTCTGACCGGTTCGGAGTTCGCGGCCGGTGTCGCGGCCGGCACGGTGTTCCGCGCCGACGTCACCATGCCGGCGGACCTTCCCGGCGTGCAGGTGTTCCGCGGAGCGGGCATGGCCCCGGAGGCGGCCTGGCCGCACGCCGGCGACGACCCCGCGCACCCCGCGCTCGCCTCCGCCGACTCCGGCACGCAGACCACGCTCGGCGACGACGCGCTCGGTCAGCCCGCCGGCTACTGGGTGGGCGCCCGGCTCACCTCGCACAACTGGTTCGTCAGCGAGACCGGCCGGGTCACCTCCTCGGCGCCCGGCTCGGTGACGGCCGCCTCCCTCCCCGCGTGCGTCGGCCTGAGCCCCAACCAGCGCAACCTGTACTCCCTGTCCGACAAGCTCGCCCTCATCGGGCGCACCGGCGAGTGGTTCTACGACACGACGGCGCACCGGCTCTACATGCAGCTCGGCAGCGCGTCGGCGGGGAGCGACGTCACCGTCAAGCAGCGCACGTTCGGCTTCGACCTCTCCGGGCGCTCGTATCTCTCGGTCGACGGGTTCGGACTGCACGGGACCAGCATCAAGACCTCCGACACCTCCGCCCACCTGACGCTGAACGGACTCAACGCGCGGTACGTGTCCGCCTACTCCGACCTCGCCGTGGACCCCGGCAAGGTCACTCCCGCCGACGCCTGCGATGTGCTCACCGCCGGTGAGACCACGAGCGGCATCCTGCTGCGCGGACAGAACAACACGCTGAGCAACAGCACCATCGCGTACAGCGCCGGCAACGGCGTCCTCGTGGCCGGGACGGCGAACACGGTGAGCAACACCCTGATCACCGACACCGACTACCTCGGCAGCTATGCGGCGGGCATCAACGTGCTGGGGAGCGCCCACCAGCTCCTGCACAACACGATCGTGGGCAGCGGCCGCAGCTCGATCAACATCGACAACAAGGTCGCCGGGACCGCCGCCTCCGGGATCCGCATGGCGTACAACGACCTGGGCGACTACGGACGCCTGGTCAACGACGTCGGCGCGATCTACATCTGCTGCGGCGTGAACCTCGCCGGGACCCGGATCGACCACAACACCATGCACGACGCGGCGCCCGTGGCCGCCGCCGCTCCCGCGCCCGGGGTGTACCTCGACCTCGGCACCTACAACGGCCTGATCGACAACAACGTCACGTGGAACAGGACCACCTACGGCGTCGTGCTGATCAACCCCAACGGCGCCTCGGCCTCCGGCACGAAGGTGATCGCCAACACCTCCGGAACCGACAGCAAGGCCCTGAGCCTCTTCGGCGGGACCTACTCCGGCATCGAGGTCACGAACAACCTCGGCACGGTCGACTCGGTGCCCGGTGCCACCCTCACGGGCAACCTCCCGAACAGCGGCGCGGGCTTCGTGAACCCGGCGACGCACGACTTCTCGGTGACCGCCTCCTCCCCCGCGCGCAATGCCGGCGTGGTCCGCTCGCCGTACACCGACGGCTCGACCGACCCGGCTCCGACCGTCGGCGCCTACCAGTTCGGCGCTCCCGTCTGGCAAGCCGGAGCGCACCTCGCCGAGACGACCGTGCAGGGCGAGAGCTTCAGCTCCGGCTCGGGCGTCAACACGCGGACGGGAGCGAGCGGGACGGTGTTCGGCAGCTTCGACGGCGGCGACTGGGTGGGCTACAGCGCGGTCGACTTCGGCGCGGGCAAGGACACCCTCCGGCTCTCCATCGCCACCGACGACCCGTACGCCGGCCAGCGGATCGACGTGCGGATCGGGTCGCTCACCGGGCCGAGCATCGGCACCCTGACCGTGAACGCGACGGGAGGCTTCGACAACTTCTCGTCGCAGTACGCCCCGATCGTGCGCACCAGCGGCGTGCACGACGTCTACCTGGTCGCTCTCGGCACCGGGCCGGGCGTCGGCGACGTGGACACCGTGTCGTTCGGCTCCGTCGCGCCCTGACCGGCCGCCCTGTCACAACGCACCACCCTCCCGGGTCTTTATCGGGTGAGGGTTCCACTCCCGGAGCCCTCACCCGATCGAGGGAGAATGACATGACCAGACCAGTGCTCGATGCCGAGGCCCAGGCGCTCGTGGATGCGACGTCCACCCCGCCGCTGCTCTACCAGCTCGGCCCGGAGGGGGCCAGGAAGGTGCTCGACGACCTGCAGGCCGCACCCGTGGCGAAGCTCGACGTCGACGAGACCTGGACCACCGTGCCCGCCGCGGTCGGCGACGTGCGCGTCCGCATCATCCGCCCGGCCGGTGCCACCGGGACGCTGCCCGTGATCCTGTACGTCCACGGCGGCGGCTGGGTGATCGGCAACGCCGGGACCCACGACAGGCTCGTCCGCGAGCTCGCGGTCGGCGCCCGTGCGGCCCTCGTGTTCGTCGAGTACGACCGCTCGCCCGAGGTGCAGTACCCGGTCGCGATCGAGCAGGCGTACGCGACGGCGCAGCACATCACCGCGCACGGCGCCGAGCACGGGCTCGACGTGAGCCGGATGGCGATCGCCGGCGACTCGGTCGGCGGCAACATGGCGACGGCCCTGACGCTGCTCGCCAAGCAGCGCGGCGACGTGCGCTTCGTGCACCAGTCGCTGTACTACCCGGTGACCGATGCGGCTCAGGACACCGAGAGCTACCGCACGTTCGCCGAGGGCACGTACCTCACCGCGAAGGCGATGGCGTGGTTCTGGGACGCCTACCTGCCCGACACCGCGAAGCGCGCCGAGATCACGGCCTCCCCGCTGCGGGCCACGCTCGACGATCTCGCCGGGCTGCCGGAGGCCTTCGTGATCGTCGACGAGAACGACGTGCTGCGCGACGAGGGCGAGGCGTACGCGCGCAAGCTGGCGCAGGCGGGGGTGCGCACGACGTCCGTCCGGTACAACGGCACGATCCACGACTTCATGATGCTGAACCCGCTGCGCCCGTCGCCCGCCGTCACGGCGGCCGTCGAGCAGGCGATCCACGTCCTGAGGAAGGCGCTCGGCACCGACTGACGCCGGGACGACCGACGGCCGGCCGCCGCCGCTACCGCTTGCGCTTCTCCCGCACGCGCATGTTGAGCACGATCGGGGTGCCCTCGAAGCCGTACACCTCGCGCAGCCGGCGGATGATGTACCGCCGGTAGCCCGGGTCGAGGAACCCGGTCGTGAACACCACGAATGTCGGCGGCCGGCTCGACGCCTGGGTGCCGAACAGGATGCGCGGCTGCTTGCCGCCGCGGACCGGGTGCGGGTGCGCGGCGGTGAGCTCGGCCAGGAACGCGTTGAACTTGCCGGTCGGGATGCGGGTGTCCCACGACTCGAGCGCCTGCTCCAGCGCCGGCACCAGCTTCTCGAGGTGGCGTCCGGTGCGGGCGGAGATGTTGACGCGCGGCGCCCAGGAGACGTGGGCGAGGTCCTGTTCGATCTCGCGCTCCAGGTAGCGGCGGCGCTCGTCGTCGAGCAGGTCCCACTTGTTGAAGGCGAGCACGAGCGCGCGGCCCGACTCCAGCACCAGGTCGATGATGCGCACGTCCTGCTCGCTGATCGGCTGCGAGACGTCGAGCACGACGACCGCGACCTCCGCCTTCTCCAGGGCGGTGGAGGTGCGCAGCGACGCGTAGAAGTCGGCGCCCTGCGACAGGTGCACGCGGCGGCGGATGCCCGCGGTGTCGACGAACCGCCATACCTTGCCGCCCAGCTCGACCTGCTCGTCCACCGGGTCGCGGGTGGTGCCGGCCAGTTCGTTGACGACGACCCGCTCCTCCCCCGCGGCCTTGTTTAGGAGAGACGACTTGCCGACGTTCGGCCGGCCGACGATCGCGACGCGGCGCGGGCCGCCGACCTCGTGCTTGGCGACGGCGGAGACCTCGGGCAGCACCTTCAGGACGTCGTCCAGCAGGTCGGCCACGCCGCGGCCGTGCAGCGCGGAGACGGGGCGCGGCTCACCGAGCCCGAGCGACCACAGCTCGGTCGCGTACGGCTCCTGACGGGCGTCGTCCACCTTGTTGGCGGCGAGGAAGACCGGCTTCTTGGTCTTGCGGAGCAGCCGCACGACGTGCTCGTCGGTCGCCGTGGCGCCGACGGTCGCGTCGACCACGAACAGCACCGCGTCGGCGAGGTCGATCGCGACCTCGGCCTGCGCGGCGACGGAGGCGTCGATGCCGCGGGCGTCGGGCTCCCAGCCGCCCGTGTCGACGACGGTGAATCGGCGGCCGTTCCACTCCGCCTGGTACGAGACGCGGTCGCGCGTCACGCCGGGGGTGTCCTCCACGACGGCCTCGCGGCGGCCGAGGATGCGGTTGACGAGCGCGGACTTGCCGACGTTCGGGCGGCCGACGATGGCGAGCACCGGCAGGGCGGGGAGGTACGTGATCGTGTCGACGTCCTCGGTGGCGGCCTGCAGGACGTCGAGGTCGCTCTCGTCGAGGTCGTAGTCATCGAGGCCGCTGCGCAGCGCGGCGGCCCGCTGGACGGCGAGCTCCTCGTCGATGCCGGCGAGGCGGTCGGCGAGGTCGTCGTCGCCGACGGGCTCGGTGTCGAAGTCAGCCATGGGTCTCTTTCTGTACGACGTTCTGCACGACCGCGAGGACGGCGTCCACGGTCTGGTCGAAGTCGAGGTCGGTGGAGTCGAGGGTGGTGACGCCCTCCGCGGCGTTCATGAAGTCGACGACGCGCGCATCGGCGGCGTCTCGACGACGGAGGGCTTCGCCGACGTGCGCCGCGGAGTGCTCGGTGAGCTCGGCGGCGCGCCTGGCCATTCTAACTGCTTCGTCGGCGGTGAGCAGGATGCGGACCGGGGCATCCGGGCAGACGACGGTCGTGATGTCCCGCCCCTCCACCACGATGCCCGGCTTCTCGGAGTGCCGCACGATATCGCGGAACAGCCCGGTGAGGAAGGTGCGCACCTCGGGGACCCGCGCGATCGCGCTGACCACGGCGGTGACCTCCGGCTCCCGGATGGCCGTCGTCACGTCGTGCTCGCCCACGAACACGTGGTATCCGTCGGGGTCGGTGCCGACGCGGTAGTCGAAGTCGGGAAGGCTGTCGATCACCGCCGCGGCGTCGGTCGGGTCGACACCGCGCTGCACGACGTACCAGCCGAGCGCGCGGTAGGCGGCCCCGGTGTCGAGGTACGCCCAGCCCAGGCGGCGCGCGGCGGCCTTCGAGACAGAGGACTTGCCGCTGCCGGCGGGTCCGTCCATGGCGAGCACGAGTTCGGTCATCCGGCGATCCTCCAGCCGCGGTCGGTCAGGTCGGTGACGGTGCGGTGCAGCACCTCGGGCAGCACGGCGATCTCGGCGAGGCCGAAGGGGGCGCCCGGCGAGTGCTCCAGGCGCAGGTCCTCGAGGTTGACGCCCAGCTCGCCCAGCTCGGCGAGGAGGCGGGCCAGTTCGCCGGGGCGGTCCTCCACCATGACGATCAGGCTCGCGTAGCGCTTGTCCTGGCCGTGCTTGCCGGGGAGGCGGGAGACGCCGACGTTGCCGCCCGCGATCTCCTCGGCGATGGTCCGGCGGGCGCCGACGGCGTCCACGTCGCCCAGGGCCACGAGCACCCGGTCGAGATCGTCGCGGAACGCGTGCAGGATCTCCACGATCGCCGGTGCGTTGGCGCCCAGGATCTGCACCCACAGCTCCGGCTCGCTCGCGGCGATGCGGGTCACGTCGCGCACGCCCTGGCCGGCGAGGCCGAGGGCGGCGTCGGTGGAGTCGGCGAGCCGCTTCGCCATGAGCGTCGACACGAGCTGCGGGGTGTGGGACACGAGGGCGACGGCGGCGTCGTGGTCGGCGGCCGCCATCTCGACGGGCGTGGCGCCGAGGTCGAGGATGAGCGCCTCCACCAGGCTGACGGCGGCACGCGGGTTCTCCGGGCGTGCGGAGACCACCCACGGGCGGCCGATGAAGAGGTCGGCGCGGGCGGCGCTGGGGCCTCCGCGCTCCCGGCCGGCGAGCGGGTGCGAGCCGACGTACCGCGAGAGGTCGGCGCCGGTCTGCTCCAGCTCGGCGAGCGGGGCGACCTTGACGCTCGCGACGTCGGTGACGACGGCGTCGGGATGGGCGGCGAGCTCCTCGGCGACCACGCGCGCGACCAGGTCGGGCGGGGTCGCGACGACGATCAGCGCCGGCTCCGCCGCTCCGTCGTCCGGGCGGCCGGCGCCGTAGTCGGCGGCCAGCCGCAGGTGCGCGGGCGAGGCGTCGGCGAGCAGCACGTCGACACCGCGGGCGCGCAGGCCCAGGCCGACGGAGGCGCCCAGCAGCCCGGCGCCGACGACGCGCACGGGACCCGCCAGGCGGGAGGAGGGATCGGTCACCCATCCACCTTAGTCAGCGGCGGAGGCGCCGCCCTCGCGCGAGATGGTGAGCAGCGCCCCCAGCTCCTCCTTCGTCAGGTCGCGCAGCGCGCCCGCCTTGAGGGTGCCGAGGTGCAGCGGCCCGAACTGGCGGCGGACCAGCTCGACGACGGGATGCCCGACCTCGGCGAGCATGCGGCGCACGATCCGGTTGCGGCCCGAGTGCAGGGTGATCTCGACCAGGCTGTCGCGCACGCCGGGGTTGACCTGGAGCAGCTTGGCCTTGTCGGCCGCGATCGGGCCGTCCTCCAGCTGCACGCCCTTCGTCAGCCGCGAGATGGTCTGCGGCGTGACGATGCCGCGCACCCGCGCGATGTACGTCTTGGTGACGCCGAAGCTGGGATGCGCGAGCACGTGCGCCAGCTCGCCGTCGTTGGTGAGGATGAGCAGCCCGGAGGTCTCGGCGTCCAGCCTCCCGACGTTGAACAGCCGCTCGGAGTAGCCGGAGACGAACCGCGACAGGTCGGGCCGGCCCTGCTCGTCGCGCATGGAGCTGACCACCCCGACGGGCTTGTTGAGCATCACGTACCGGCGGCTCGGGTCGAGCTGCACCGCGGTGCCGTCGACCGCGACCTTGTCGACGGCCGGGTCGACGCGGGTGCCCAGCTCGGTCACCGTGCGGCCGTTGACGGTGACGCGGCCCTCCACGATCAGCTGCTCGGAGACGCGGCGGGAGGCGACTCCCGCGGCGGCCATGACCTTCTGCAGGCGCTCGCCCTCGCTCTGCAACCCGTTGTCAGCGGACATCCTCGAATCCTTCCGCTCCGTCGTCGAGCAGCGGCGAGATCTTCGGCAGCTCGTCGATCGTGTTGATGCCCAGCTGGCTGAGCAGCAGGTCGGTCGTCCCGTAGTTGATCGCGCCGGTCTCGCTGTCGGTGAAGAGCTCGGTGATCAGCCCGCGGCCGAGCAGCGTGCGCACCACCGAGTCCACGTTGACGGCCCGGATGGAGGCGATGGCCCCGCGGCTGATCGGCTGCTTGTACGCGATCACCGCGAGCGTCTCCAGCGCTGCCTGCGACAGCTTGGTCGGGTTCTGCTGCAGCACGTAGCCCGACACCACGGCGTCGAACTCGTCGCGCACGTAGATGCGCCAGCCTCCCCCGACCTCCCGCAGCTCGAAGCCGCGCCGCACGCCACCGTCGGTCTCGCCGTCGTAGTCGGCGACCAGCGCGGCGATCGCCTGGCGCACGCGCTTGACCGGCGCGCCGACCGCGGTGGCCAGCGTGACGACGCTCATGGGCTCGTCGGCGACCATCAGGATGGCCTCCAGCGCTCGCTCGATGCGTGCGTCCTCGACGGGCGCCGGCACCTCGGTCGTGTCGGTCGCCTCTGTGACGTCGGCGGCGCTCCCCTCGGGCATCGTCTCAACCGTCATAGTCCGCTCCCAGATTCGACAGGTTCTCCTCCGACCAGTGCTCGGCCGTCCAGCGCAGGGTCAGCTCGCCCAGCGGCTCCAGCTGCTCGAAGGCGATCGCGGCGTGCCGGTACAGCTCCAGCACAGCCAGGAACCGCGCGATGATCACGCCCTTCTGCTCCGCCCCGGCGACCAGCTGCCGGAACGACAGCGGCTCCCCCTGCCGCAGCATCCCGACCACCACGGCGGCCTGCTCGCGGATGCTGACCAGCGGCGCGTGGAGGTGGTCGAGCCCGACCACGGGGATCTCGCGCGGGGTGAGCGCGAGCGTGGCGAGGGCGGCGAAGTCGTCGGCGGTCAGCGTCCAGACCAGCTCGGGGGTGCGCTGGCGGAACTTGTCCTCCAGCCGCACGGCGCGCGGGTGGCGGGCGCCCTCCGCCTCCAGCCGCTGCGCGAACCAGGCCGACGCCTCCTTGAAGGCGCGGTACTGCAGCAGGCGCGCGAACAGCAGGTCGCGGGCCTCGAGCAGCGCCACATCCTCCGCGTCGACGAGCTCGCCCTGCGGCAGCAGCCCGGCGACCTTGAGGTCGAGGAGGGTCGCGGCGACCAGCAGGAATTCGCTCGCCTCGTCGAGGCTCTCCTCCGTGTCGAGCTGCCGCAGGTAGGCGATGAACTCGTCGGTGACCTTGCTGAGCGCGATCTCGGTGACGTCGAGCTCGTGCTTGCCGATCAGGGTGAGCAGGAGGTCGAAGGGCCCCTCGAACTCCCCCAGCGACACCCGGAACCCGGCCGGCGCCTCGGGCGCCTCCGCGGGGTCCGCAGGCGACGTGCTAGGCGACGGCGCCACGCGAGATCAGTTCCCTCGCCAGCTGCCGGTAGGCCTCAGCGGCCGGGTGCTCCGGCGCGAACTGCGTGATCGGGGTGGCGGCGACCGACGCGTCCGGGAACTTCACCGTGCGCGAGATCACCGTCTCGAGCACGCGGTCGCCGAACGCGTCGACGACGCGCTCCAGCACCTCGCGCGAGTGCAGCGTGCGCGAGTCGTACATGGTGGCGAGGATGCCGTCGAGCTCGATCGCCGGGTTGAGCCGCTCGCGCACCTTCTCGATGGTCTCCAGCAGCAGGGCGACGCCGCGCAGGGCGAAGTACTCGCACTCCAACGGGATCAGCGCGCCGTGGCTGGCGGTGAGCGCGTTCACGGTCAGGATGCCGAGCGAGGGCTGGCAGTCGATCAGGATGACGTCGTAGTCGGCGCTCACCTTGCGCAGCACGCCCGCCAGGATCTGCTCGCGGGCGACCTCGTTGACGAGGTGCACCTCCGCCGCCGACAGGTCGATGTTGGCCGGGATGATGTCGAGGTTCGGCACGTTCGTGCGCTGGATGGCGCCCTGGATGTCCGCGTTGCGGTTCAGCAGCAGGTCGTAGATGGTCGTCACGTCGTGCGTCTGCGCGCCGAGGCCCGCCGAGAGCGCGCCCTGCGGGTCGAAGTCGACGGCGAGCACCTTGCGGCCGTACTCGGCGAGCGATGCCCCGAGGTTGATGGAGGTCGTGGTCTTGCCGACCCCGCCCTTCTGGTTGGTCAGCGCGATGATCTTCGCGGGGCCGTGCTGGGCGAGCGCGGGAGGCTGCGCGAAGGAGCGCAGCGGCCGCCCGGTGGGTCCGAGCCGCGCCGGCACGGACGCCTCGTCCATGCCCGGAAGCTCGGTCCTGACCTCGTCGTTGCGCGTCACCGGGGTGTTCCTCGTCCCTCTCCTAGGCGGCCTGTTTCAAGGGGACAGTCTATCCACCGTGTCCCTCGCCCGCGGGCCGCGCCGGCGGCGGTTCGTGAGGCGGGCTCAGTGGGCGTGAAGCGCGCCGGCCTCACCGCGCCCGCGGGTGCGCCGTCGTGTACACGTCGCGCAGCGTGTCGGCGGTGACGAGCGTGTAGATCTGCGTGGTCGCGACCGAGGAGTGGCCGAGCAGCTCCTGCACGACGCGCACGTCGGCGCCGCCCGCGAGGAGGTGGGTGGCGAAGGAGTGGCGCAGGGTGTGCGGCGACACCTCCACGCCGAGCTGGGCCTTCTCGGCGGCGGCGCGGATGATCAGCCAGACGTTCTGCCGCGACAGCCGGGCGCCGCGCATCCCGAGGAACAGCGCCGGGGTCGCGCGGCCCTTCGCCGACAGCAGCGGACGGGCGCGCACGAGGTAGGCGTCGATCGCGGCGCGCGCGTAGCTCCCGAGCGGCACGATCCGCTGCTTGCTGCCCTTGCCGGTCAGGCGGACGACCTCGGCATCGACCACGTCGTCCACGTTGAGGCCGACGGCCTCGCTCACGCGGGCGCCGGTCGCGTACATCAGCTCCAGCAGCGCCTTGTCGCGCAGGTCGGCGACCTCGTCGCCGTCGGTCGCGGCGAGCAGGGCCGTCACCTGCTCCACCGAGATGGCCTTCGGGAGGCGCGACGACAGCTTGGGAGGGCGCACCTCGGCGGCGACGTCGCGCTCGATGCGCCCCTCCTCCAGCAGGAACCGGTGGAGGCCGCGCACGGTCGACAGCACGCGCGCCAGCGAGGAGGCGGTGAGCGGCGACTCCGGGCGCGTGCCGAGGTGCAGGGCGAAGTCCGCGATCAGCGGAGCCGTCACCTCCTGCACCTCCCCCACCCCGCGCTGCGCCAGCCAGCCGGAGTACAGGGCCAGGTCGCGGCGGTAGGCGGCGACGGTGTTGGCCGACAGACCGCGCTCGATCGTGACGTGCCGCAGGTACGCGTCGACGTCCGCCGCGACGGTCACGCCGTCACTCCGCGCCGGTGCCGCCGGTCGCCCCGCCCTGAACGAGCCGCTCCAGCTTCGGGTGGCTCGGCCACGGCTCGTCGGCCGCGCCCAGCGTGCTCCACCCCTTCTCGCGGGCGGTGCGCGCGGTGAGCAGCGCGATCAGCAGGGGGGCGTTGTGGAGGCTGCGGGCCAGCACCGCGTCCACGGCCTCGTCGAGCGGCACCCAGCGCACCTCGATGTCGGCCTCCTCCGCCTCGCGGGCGAAGGCGGAGCCGGTCGGCTTCACGCCGCGGGCGAGGTAGATGCGGATGACCTCGTCGTTGCCACCGGGGCTCGTGAACACGTCGGTGAGCACGTTCCACGTCTCGGCCGTGAGGTCGGCCTCCTCGCCCAGCTCGCGCTTGGCCGCCTCCAGCGGGTCCTCGCCGGCCTGGTCGAGCAGGCCGGCCGGGATCTCCCAGTCGCGGTGCCGCACCGGGTGCCTGTACTGCTTGATCAGCAGCACGCGGTCGTCGTCGTCGAGCACCAGGATGCCGACGGCGCCCGTGTGATCCACGTACTCGCGGGTGATGACGTCGCCGTTGTACCGGAAGTCGTCACGCCGCACGTCCCAGATCTTGCCGTCGAAGACCACCTCGGACGAGACGATCTCCGGGCGGAACGGCTCGTCCTGCAGCCCGGAGGTCACCCGCGCCATCAGGCGTCCGCCGCCACTTCGAAGAGCAGGCTGGCCTGCTGGCGCTGCAGCGCGGCGCCGACGAGGCCGGCGAACAGCGGGTGCGCGCGGTTCGGGCGCGAGCGCAGCTCGGGGTGGGCCTGCGTGCCGACGTAGAACGGGTGCACGTCGCGCGGCAGCTCGACGTACTCGACCAGGTGGCCGTCGGGCGAGGTGCCCGAGAACCACAGGCCGGCGTCGGCGATCTGCTCGCGGTAGTTGTTGTTCACCTCGTAGCGGTGGCGGTGGCGCTCGCTGGCCTCGGGTGCGCCGTACAGCTCGGCGACGATCGAGCCCTCGGCGAGGGCCGCCGGGTAGAGGCCGAGTCGCATGGTGCCGCCCAGGTCGCCGCCGGCGATGATCTCCACCTGCTCGGCCATCGTCGCGATCACCGGGAACTCGGTGTCGGGGTCGAACTCCGACGAGGAGGCCCCGGCCAGGCCGGCCTCGTTGCGGGCGTACTCGATCACCATGCACTGCAGGCCCAGGCACAGACCGAGCGCGGGGATGCCGTTCTCGCGGGCGAAGCGCAGCGCGCCGAGCTTGCCCTCGATGCCGCGCACACCGAAGCCGCCCGGCACGCAGATCGCGTCGACGTCGCCGAGCTGTGCGGCCGCGCCCTCGGGCGTCTGCGCCTCGTCGGAGGCGATCCACTTGAGCTTGACCTTGGTCTGGTGGGCGAACCCGCCGGCCCGCAGCGCCTCGGTCACCGAGAGGTAGGCGTCGGGGAGGTCGATGTACTTGCCGACCAGGCCGATGGTGACCTCGTGCTTGGGGTCGTGCACGGCCTCCAGGAGGCGCGCCCAACCGTCCCAGTCGACATCCTCGGCCTTGTCGAGGCCGAGCTGATCGATGATGTAGGCGTCGAGGCCCTGGTCGTGCAGCATGCTCGGGATGTCGTAGATGCTCGGCACGTCGACCGCGTTGACCACGGCCTGCTCGTCGACGTCGCACATGAGCGCGATCTTGCGCTTGTTGCTCTCGGAGACCGGGCGGTCGCTGCGGAGCACGAGCGCGTCCGGCTGGATGCCGATGGAGCGCAGGGCCGCGACCGAGTGCTGCGTCGGCTTGGTCTTCTGCTCGCCGGAGGCGTTCATGAACGGCACGAGCGAGACGTGCACGAAGAAGCAGTTCTTGCGGCCGAGCTCGTGCCGCACCTGCCGGGCCGACTCGATGAACGGCTGTGACTCGATGTCGCCGACGGTGCCGCCGATCTCGGTGATGATCACGTCGGGGGCGGGCTCGCCGTCGGGGCCGGGCTGGGCCTGGAGGCGCATCCGGCGCTTGATCTCGTCGGTGATGTGCGGGATGACCTGGACGGTGTCGCCGAGGTACTCGCCGCGGCGCTCCTTGGCGATGACGTTGGAGTAGATCTGGCCGGTGGTCACGTTGGCCGACTGGCCGAGGTTGATGTCGAGGAAGCGCTCGTAGTGCCCGATGTCGAGGTCGGTCTCGGCGCCGTCGTCGGTCACGAAGACCTCGCCGTGCTGGAACGGGTTCATCGTGCCGGGGTCGACGTTGAGATAGGGGTCGAGCTTCTGCATGACGACCCGCAGCCCGCGGGCGGTCAGGAGATTGCCGAGGGAGGCGGCCGTGAGCCCCTTCCCCAACGAAGAAACGACACCACCAGTCACGAAGATGTGCTTGGTAATGCCGTTGGTTTTGTCGTTTACAGGGCCCGCGTCTGAATAATCCACCACGGGCTTATAGCTTATCACCGAGACCCGGCCGTCCCGACCGCGACGGGCGCGCGTCGTGCGCGATCCGCACTCAGGAGGCGACGGCGAGCTCCACGAGTTCGCGCGCGTGGGCGAGCCCGCTCTCGGAGTCGGGGAGACCGGAGAGCAGGCGCGCCATCTCGGCGATGCGCTCCTCCCCCTCGAGCCGGCGGACGCTGGAGGCGGTGACAGCGCCGTCCTTGCCCTTCACGACCGTGAGGTGGTTGGTGGCGAACGCGGCGACCTGGGCCAGGTGCGTGACGACGATCACCTGCGCCGACTCGGCGAGGCGGGCGAGGCGGCGGCCGATCTCGATCGCGGAGGCGCCGCCCACACCGGCGTCGACCTCGTCGAAGATGAAGGTGGGCACCGGGTCGCTGCCCGCGATGACGACCTCGAGCGCGAGCATCACGCGCGACAGCTCGCCGCCGGAGGCGCCCTTGCCGAGCGGGCGCGGCTCCGCGCCAGGGTGCGGCTGCAGCAGGATCGCGACCTGGTCGCGGCCGGAGGCGGAGTACTCGTCGCGCTCGGTGACCTCGACCACCACGCGGGCGTCGGGCATCGCGAGAGCGCCCAGCTCGTCCGAGACGGCCTCGCCCAGCCGCGCAGCGGCCTCGCGGCGGCTCGCGCTGAGGCCGTCGGCGAGCTCCGCGACGAGGGCCGCGTCGGCCTCCACCTCGCGGGTCAGCTCGTCGATGCGGTCGGCGTCGCCGTCGAGCTCCAGGAGGCGCAGGCTGCCGGTCTCGAGCGTGCTGATCACGTCGTCGAGGGTGGGGCCGTATTTGCGGACGAGTCCGGCCAGATCGGCCCGCCGCTCCTGCACGATCTCGAGCTCGCGCGCGCCCTCGGTGTCGAGGGTGGCGAGGTAGCTGGAGAGCTGGAGGGCGACATCCGACACGAGGTAGCTCGCGTTGGCGACCGCCTCGGCCAGCGGGCCGAGGGCGGCGTCGTGCGGCGCCATCCGCTCCAGCTGCCTGCGCGCGTTGTCGAGCAGCGCGAGCGCGTCCGCGCCCTCGGACTCCTCGGCCGAGAGCAGCTCGCGGGCGCCGGCGGCGGCGACGCGCAGCTCCTCCAGGTTGGTCAGGCGCTCGGCGCGCTCGGCCAGCTCGTCGTCCTCGCCGGGCTGCGGGGCGACGGCCTCGATCTCGGCCATCGCCAGCCGGAGGTCCTCGGCCTCGCGGGCGCGGCGGTCCTGGTCGGCGATCAGCTCGTCCAGCTCGCCGCGGTTGTCGCGCCAGCGGTGGTACACGTTCGCGTAGGTCTCCAGCGCCTCCGCGAAGGCCGGTCCGGCGAACCGGTCGAGCGTCTCGCGCTGCGCGATGGCCGAGCGCAGCCGCAGCTGGTCGGACTGCCCGTGCACGACGACCAGCTGCTCCCCCAGCTCGGTGAGGACGCTCACCGGGGCGCTCCGGCCGCCGACCACCGCACGCGACCGCCCCTCGGCAGACACCGAACGGCTGAGCACCAGCTCCGCACCCCCGTCGCCCAGTTCGTCGACGTCGCCGCCGGCGTCGCGCACGCGCTCGACCACATCGCCCTCGCCGCGGACGCGCCAGCGGCCCTCGACCCACGCCTGCGGGCTGCCCGCCCGCACAGCGCCGGTGTCGGCGCGCTCGCCCAGCAGCAGCCCGAGCGCCGAGACGACCATGGTCTTGCCCGCGCCGGTCTCGCCGGTGATCGCCGTGAAGCCCGGCCCGAGCGGGAGGGACGCGTCGGCGATCACGCCGAGGTCCTTGATCGAGATCTCCTCGATGCCGCCGCGCTCGCCCGCGCCACGCGCTCCGCTGTCGTCACGCACGCCGGTCACGAGCCCGCCGGCCCCCTCCATCCCGTCACGGGAAGATCGAACTTGTGCACCAGCCGGTCGGTGAACGGACCGGGGTGGAGGCGCGCCAGCCGCACCGGGATCGGCGACCGGCGCACGACGACGCGCGCACCGCGCGGCAGGTCGAACGCGCGGCGGCCGTCGCACCAGAGGATGCCGGCTCCGCCGGCGCGGTCGAGCAGCTCGACGGCGAGCGACGACTCCGCGTCGACCACGAGCGGCCGCGAGAACAGGGCGTGCGCGCTGAGCGGCACGAGCAGCAGGGCGGCGACCCCCGGCCAGACGACCGGGCCGCCCGCGGAGAACGAGTACGCGGTGGAGCCGGTGGGCGTCGACATGACGACGCCGTCGCAGCCGAAGCTCGACATCGGCCGGCCGTCGACCTCGATGACGACCTCGAGCATGCGCTCGCGGCTCGCCTTCTCGACCGTGGCCTCGTTGAGCGCCCAGCTCTCGTAGACGACCTCCTTGCCGACCTTGACGCGGGCGGACAGCGTCATGCGCTCCTCCACCTCGTAGTCCTTGGCCAGGCCGCGCGCGACCGCGATCTCGAGGTCGTCGCGCTCGCTCTCGGCGAGGAAGCCGACGTGGCCCAGGTTGACGCCGAGCAGCGGCGCCGAGCAGCCGCGCACGAGCTCGGCGGCGCGCAGGATCGTGCCGTCGCCGCCGAGCACGATGACGAGCTCCAGCTCTTGCGCCCGCACCTCGTCGCCGAGCACCGCCACCTCGCCGAGCGAAGGGTCGGCCTGCAGGAGGTCGCGTCGCTCATCCGCGCTCAGCACCGGGACGACGCCCGCCGCGAGCAGTTGCCGGCACACCAGCACGCCGGCCTCGAGGGAGTCCTGGCGACCCGTGTGCGCGACGACGAGGATGTAGCGTGCCGCTGCACCGATTGCCGCCACTGGTCCCTCCCTCACTGGTCGTCCTTCCATTCTGTCTGGTTTCGGGCCGGGGATGTGCCGCAGGGCCGCGATTGTGCAGAACGTTCACCGGGCTCACGGCTGGGGAGAGCTCGCGCGGCGATCAGCGGGTGATGCGCTCGACCTCGTCGCGCAGCGCGGACGGGTCCGGCGCTCCGGCGCGCAGATGCGCGAGGTACTCCCGATTGCCGTGCCCTCCGGCGATCGGAGACGGGATGACGCCGGCGGTCCCGAGGCCGGCGTCGTGCGCCGCCCACAGCACGTCGGTGACGGCGTCGAGGCGCAGGCCGGCCTCCCGCACGATCCCCTCGCGCACGCCCTGCCTGCCCACCTCGAACTGCGGCTTGATCAGCACGACCAGGTCGGCGCCGGGCGCGGAGACCGCGACCAGCGCGGGGATGACCTGCGTCAGCGAGATGAACGAGAGATCGGCGACCACGAGTGCGGGCGCGGGCGCTCCCCCGGTCAGCTCGGCATAGCCGGCGGCCGTCAGCGACCGCACATTGACGCCTTCGAACGAGTGGAGGCGCTCCTCGCCGGCGAGCAGCGGCGCGAGCTGGCCGTGCCCCACGTCCACCGCGACGACGAGCGCGGCGCCGCGCTCCAGCAGCACCTGGCTGAAGCCGCCGGTGGAGGCGCCGGCGTCGAACGCCACCCGCCCCTCGACCGGCACGTCGAACGCGTCGAGCGCCGCGATGAGCTTGTGCGCGCCCCGGCTGACGTAGTGGTCGGCGCCCGCCACCTCCACGACCTGCTCCGGACGCACCTTGGCGGAGGCGCGCAGCTCCGGCCGTCCGTCCACGGTCACGAGGCCCTCGGCGATCACCGTGGCGGCGTGGCTGCGCGAGCGCGCGAGACCGCGGGCGGCGAGCGCGACGTCGAGGCGCTCAGCCGGCGGCATGCGCGTCGCCGCCCTCCAGCTCGCGGCGCAGCCGCTCGTGCAGCTGGGCGTACGCGTCGGCGCGATCGGCGAGCGACTGCTGCTCGATCACCTCGAGCCGCGCGAGCAGCTCGTCGGCGTCACCGGTCTGATCGGACATGCCGACAACGCTACACGGCGGCCGGCGGGGAGGGAGCGGACGCGGCGGGGTGGCGCGGGCCGGGGTGGCCCGGTCCCGGTGGCTGCGACGCGGCCCCGCGCAACGCTGCCGCCCGCCGCCGACGCAGCGCCCGGCCGGCGGCAGCGAGCTGGTAAGCCAGCACCACCGACTCCGCCGCGAGCTGCCCCGACAGCGCGCCGACCCCGCCACCGGTCGCGCTCCCGACGAGGATCAGCGGGATGCCGACGACCGCGCCCGCTGCCGCGGACCGCGCCACCTCGTCCATCCGGCCGAGCGCCACCAGCAGCACGAAGCCGCTCGCCATGCTCGTGCAGATGACCGCGATCGACAGCCCGCCGAGCACGGCGGCCGCCGGAGGCACCTCCACCGTCCCGGAGAAGATCAGCCGCGCGGCCACGGGGCTGCCGAGGGCGAACGTCGTCCCGGCGAGGAGGCCGCCCCCGGCCGCCAGCCGCACGGCGCCCACCGCGCGTTCGACGCGCGCGGCGGGATCGACGACGCGTCCGACCCAGCCCTTCAGCAGGCTGTTCGGGGCCGCCATGACCTGCTGGGTCATGCGCAGCAGCCGGTCCATGGAGGCGTACAGCAGGGTCGAGTGCGGCGACCCGAGCGTGGCCACGGTGACGCCGAGCGAGATGTAGAGGCTCGAGAAGACGTTGGTCGACAGCGCGGCCAGCTGGAACCGCAGCACCCGCAGCAAGCGGCGCGGCGAGACCCGGCCGAGGTCGGCGGCCCGCACCCCGAGCACGACGGCGCCGGCGACCGGGGCGGAGAGCGCCGCGAGCAGCAGCGCCGCGGCGTAGGCGATCAGCGGCCCGCCTGCCGTGATCACGACAGCGGAGGCGGCGACGAGCACGGCGCGCGGGAGCACCTCCGTCACCAGGAACAGCCGCGGCCGCATGGTCCCGATGAACACCCAGCCGCCCGCGAACATCCCGATGCCGGCGCCGCACGCGACGAGCGACGCCTCCAGCGGATGCGCGGGAGCGAGCAGCGCCGCCGCCACGGCCGCGGCGCCGATGACGGGCACCCCCACCATCGCCTTCGTGACCAGCGAGAGGGCGAAGAGCCGGGCCCGGTTGCGGGGAGCCTGACGAGCGACGCGCTGCGTACCCGACATGCCCCAGCCGAGTTCGGCCACGACACCGGCCGTCGCCCCGAGCGACTGCCCGAGGGCGATCGCCGCCCACGCCGCGTCTCCGTACGTCGCCGTGATCGCCGGCAGCGCCAGCAGCGGCGACACGGCGGCGAGCAGCGGCACCGCCAGGTACCCGGCCAGCACGGAGACCGCGCGCCGGAAGCGGCGAGCGGCACGGGGAGGCGAGGAGGGGGAGGGCACGGTGGTCCGTTCGAGCAGAGGGAGGGAGGGAGGGAGGGCGGGCTTCAGCGGAACTCCATGAAAGGTCCAGTATAGTGCGTATTGCATTTCAGTCATGACTCCTTCATCTCCGCCGCCCTCCGCCTCCGTCGTCCTGTGCGTCCGCGACGCGCTCGACGCGGTCCCTGCTGTCGCCGCCCGCGTCGCGGCCGTCGCCGCGCTGCGCCGTGTCGACGTCGTGGTCGTGGACGACGGATCGACCGACGGCACCGGCGAGGCCCTCGCCCGGCTGCTGCCCCGACGCGTCGACGTGACGCTCGTCCGGCATCCGGAGTCCGCCGGCGTCGCCGCCCGCCGCAACGAGGCGCTCGCATGGGCGCGCGGCGAGCACGTGTGGTTCGTGGACCACGACGACGAGTGGACCGCCGGCGACCTCATGACGCTGCGCGGGGCCGCCGCAGGAGCGGACGTCGTCGTGGCCGGCGCCGACTACCGCTGGGGCCCCGGCGCCGGCGAGCGCCGCCGGGTCGACGGGGCGCGCGTCGACGGCCCCACCGAGGTCGACGGCGCCCGCGCATCGGCGATGCTCGTCGAGGGCGCGTTCCACGGATTCCTGTGGTCGAAGCTGTTCCGCCGGGAGGCCCTCGGCGCCGCCCCCTTCCCCGCCCTGCCCGCGCAGAGCGACATCGTCGGCGTCGCGACGGCGCTCGCTGCGGCGGAGACGGTCCGCCTCCTCCCCGACACCGTGTACACCTACGTGCGGACGCCCGGGTCGATCACGCGCCGCACGCCGGACGCCTCGGCGCTGGAGCGCGCCCACGACCTCGTCCTCGCCAGCGCCGGTCGTCACGCGTCGGCGGACGCGCGGGACGCGTTCACGGCGCGGTTCCTCTGCCTCGCGGCGGTCAAGACCGCGGTGCGCTGGCGCGCCGGACGAGCGGCGGTGCGCGAGGCGGTCGCGGTCGCCGCGAGACGGGCGCGGGAGGTCCGCCTCGCGCGGCTCCTCCGTCGCTCCCCCGCGCTCGGCGCCGTCGTGCTCCTGCTGCGCGCGTGCCCGCCCGCCCTTCCCCCGCTGCTGCGGACGGCCCTCCACGGGCTGGACCTTCTGCGCACCGCACGCGGCGCCGCACGCCGCGCAACCCGCCGCGCCTCCTGAAACCCTCTCGAACGGATCAGCCATGCCCTCCCCCGCCATCACCGTCCTCGTCTCGGCCCGCGACGCCGAGCGCACCGTCGGCCTCGCCATGCGCAGCGTGCTGAGCGCCCTGCCCGCCGACGGACGCATGATCGTGCGGTCCGACGGGTCGACCGACGGCACGCTGGCGGCCGTGCGCGCGGTCGCGGACCCGCGGGTGCGCGTGCTGGCCGACGACCGCTGGCTCGGCACGGCCGCCTCGGGCAACGTGCTCCTCGATCAGGTGGAGACGCCGCTCGTCTCCCGGATGGACGCCGACGACATCAGCCTCCCCGGGCGGTTCCGGGCCCAGCTCGGCCGGATCAGCGCCGGGATCGACTTCAGCTTCACGACAGGGGTGCAGTGGTGGGAGGGGACGGCCAGGGTGCGCCCGCAGTTCCCGCATCCCGTCTCGACGGCGACCGCGCCCCTCCTGCTGCTGCTCACCAACCCCTTCATGCACCCGACGATGGTCGCGCGCACCGGCGCCGTCCACGCGCTCGGAGGCTACCGCACGGTCGCGAGCGAGGACTTCGACCTGTACCTGCGCGCGGCCGCGGCCGGCTACCAGCTGGAGCGGCTGCGCATCCCGCGGCTGGTCTACCGCCGGTACGCCGCACAGACCACCGCGCAACCGGACTGGTGGGAGGCGCGCTCGGCCGACTCCCGGGTGGAGGAGGTGTTCGGCGTCGTCGCCTGGCAGGCGCTCGGCTTCGTGCCGCGCTGGTTCGCCTGGCGGCGCGACGGCTTCCCGCTCGGGGAGGCTCCGGCGGGTGTGCTCGAGGACATCGAGCGCTTCCGCGACCTCGCCCTGCGCCTGGCGCCGGACGAGCGCCGCCCGCTGATCGAGCGGCTGCACCGGATGGAGCTGCGCGCACGCGGGATCGAGGCGCGCGCATGACCGGCGAAGGCCCCGCCAAGCCCGTCGCCGTGCAGCTGCGCGTCCACGACATCGGCTATCCGCGCAACGCCCGGCTGCGCGAGCACCTGCGCCTGCTCGGGATGGAGGTGCGGGTCTCGCCGCGCGCGCAGCGCGGCCCGAAGCCGCTGCGCCTCCTGGCCGACCTGTTCGCCATGCTGCGGGACACCCGCGGCGCGCGCGTCGCCGTGCTGTCCGAGTTCTCGCTGCCGTCGGCGCCCGCGGCTCGCGTGATCGCCCGGCTGCGCGGCATCCCGCTGATCGTCGACGGCTTCGTCGGCAAGCACGAGACCGCCATCGAGGACTGGGGCTACGCCTCCCCGCGCTCGCTGCGGGCCCTTCTGCTGCGGCTCGTCGACCGGGCGTCGGTCCGCGCAGCCGATCTCTATCTGATCGACACGGAGGCGCGTGCGGAGGCGCTGCGCGAGCATCACGGCAGGCGGACCCCGGTGATCGGGCTCCCGGTCGGCGCGCCGCGCTGGATCGCACCCCACCCGCCGCGGGCCGCCGACGGCACGCTGCGGGTGCTGTACTCCGGCGGCAACATCCCGCTGCACGGTCTGCCCCTGGCGCTGGAGGCGGTGGCCGCTGCCGATCCGCGCGTCCGCCTCGACCTCGTGCTCTCCGGACCGCGGGAAGTCGTGCAGGCCCGCATCGACGCGCTCGGCATCGGCGACCGCTGCACGATCCACCCCCCGGTCAGCCACCGGGAGCTGGTGGAGCGGATGGAGGACGCCGACGTGGTGCTGGGCATCTTCGGCGACTCCCCCAAGGCGCGCGGGGTCGTCGCGAACAAGGTGTGGCAGGGTCTCGCGGCCGGGCGCCCGGTGGTGACGCTGCGGACGCCCGCGACGGAGGAGCTGCTCCCGCACGCCGGCGGGCTGCTCACGCTCGTCGACGATGCCGCGGGGCTGACCCGCGCGCTCGACGACCTGCGTGCCCGGGGACGGTTCCCCGAGGACGCGCAGGTCGCCGAGCGGCTGGAGGAGTTCGTGCGCGAGCGCTACCGGGCGCTCGACG
The DNA here is from genome assembly GCF_030433685.1 of Leifsonia williamsii. Classification (NCBI taxonomy): domain Bacteria; kingdom Bacillati; phylum Actinomycetota; class Actinomycetes; order Micrococcales; family Microbacteriaceae; genus Leifsonia; species Leifsonia williamsii. The sequence goes on along the minus strand of NZ_JAROCF010000001.1, from coordinate 1,861,917 downwards.
ACTGGCTGGCCGACCGCGTGCGGTGAGGCGGCCTGCCTGCCCTCACTCCACGAACACGCCGGCGAGCGTCTTCTTGCCGCGGCGCAGCACCACCATGCCGCCGGGCAGGAGCTGGTCGCCGACCGGGGCGTCGGCGTCCTCCGCCTTCGCGTTGTTGACGTAGACGCCGCCCTGCTGCACGGCCCGCCGCGCCTCCCCCAGGCTCTTGGTCAGCGCGGTGTCGACCAGCGCCTGCGCGATGGTCGTCGCCGGTGCCGTCGTGGTGTTCGGCAGCTCGCGCAGCGCGGACTCGAGCGTCGCGCGGTCCTGCCCGGCGAGGTCGCCCTGCCCGAACAGCGCCTGCGAGGCCGAGATGGCGGCCTCGGTCGCCCCGGCGCCGTGCACCAGGGTGGTGACCTCGCGCGCGAGCCGCAGCTGGGCCTCCCGGCGGAACGGCTCCTCGGCGACCGCGCGCTCGTACGCGGCGATCTCGTCGCGGGTGAGGAACGTGAAGACCTTGAGCCGCGGGATCACGTCGGCGTCGTCGGTGTTGACCCAGAACTGGTAGAACGCGTACGGGCTGGTCAGGCGCGCGTCGAGCCAGACGGCGTTGCCCTCGCTCTTGCCGAACTTGGTGCCGTCGCTGTTCGTGATCAGCGGGGTGCCGATCGCGTGGACGTGGGCGCCCTCCACCTTGCGGATCAGCTCGGTGCCGCTGGTGAGGTTGCCCCACTGGTCGCTGCCGCCGGTCTGCAGCACGCAGCCGTACTGGCGGTACAGCTCGAGGTAGTCCATGCCCTGCAGGATCTGGTAGCTGAACTCGGTGTACGAGATGCCCTCGTCGGAGTTCAGGCGCGCGGCGACGGCGTCCTTCTTGAGCATGGTGCCGACCCGGAAGTGCTTGCCGATCTCGCGCAGGAAGTCGATGGCCGACATCGGGGCCGTCCAGTCGAGGTTGTTGACCAGGCGCGCCGCGTTGTCGCCCTCGAAGCTGAGGAACTGCGAGACCTGGCCCTGCAGCGAGCGCACCCACTCCGCGACCGTCTCGCGCGTGTTGAGCGTGCGCTCCGCGGTCGGGCGCGGGTCGCCGATCAGTCCGGTCGAGCCGCCGACGAGCCCGAGCGGCTTGTGGCCGGCGAGCTGGAGGCGGCGCATGGTGAGCAGCTGCACCAGGTTGCCGAGGTGGAGGCTGGGCGCGGTCGGGTCGAACCCGCAGTAATAGGTGACCGGCTCCCCCGCGAGCAGCTCTTTGAGCGCGGACTCGTCGGTCGAGACGTGCACGAGTCCGCGCCAGCGGAGCTCGTCCCACACGTCGTCGAACGTCGGGTCGTTGGCCTGGGCGTCGAGGAGGGAGGAGTCGGACATTCCCACAGATTATCAGCGGCGCTCCGGCACTCCTCGGACACGGATCAGGGCTGTACGCCTGATCAGACTTTCATCAGGACTGCAGACCTGATATCGTATGGATCAGGCCAGCAGCCCTGATGGGAGGACTTCATGTTCGTCGTCACCGCCGACCAGATCGGCAGCCGCTCCGGGCCCGACCTCGCCGGTCCCGCGCTCGAGCAGCTGCAGGGGCGCTTCGGCGAGCGCCTCCGCCTCCCCGTCGACCGCAACGCCGGCGACGAGTTGCAGGCGCTCACGGCCGACGCGGAGACCGCGCTGGAGCTCGTGCTCGCCCTCACCCGCACGCGGGAGTGGAGCGTCGGGCTGGGCCTGGGCGCGGTCCGCACGCCGCTGCCCGAGCAGACCAGGGAGGCCAGCGGCGACGCCTTCGTCGCCGCCCGGGCCGCCGTGACCAGGGCCAAGCGGTCCCCCGTCCGGCTGGCGGTGGAGGCGGTGGCCGACCCGCAGCCCGCCGCGGACGCGGAGGCCCTGCTCGGCCTCCTGCTCACCCTGCGGGATGCGCGCTCCGAGGCGGGCTGGGAGCTGTACGACCTGGTCGTCTCCGGCCTCACGCAGGCGGAGGCCGGGTCCAGGCTCGGCATCACCCCGCAGTCGGCGAGCGACCGCGCCCGCGCGGCGGGGCTCCGTGTCGAGCTGGCCGCGCTGCCGGCGCTGGCTAGGCTGTTGGCGGACGCGGATGCCGCCCAGGAGCGGGCGACGGCCGCAGGATCGGAGGACGAATGACCGCGCTGCCACCGGCCGCCTTCTGGAACGCCCTCCTGCCGCACGCGCTGTGGGCCCTCACGCTGATCCTCGCCATCGCCTCCCTGTGCTGCATGATCGCGACGCTGCGCACGCCGCGCCGCCCGCTCGTCTACACGTCGGCGGGCCTGCTCGCGCTGGCGATCGTGGTGGTGGCGCTGCCGCAGCAGGAGGCCCCGCTCGTCTTCCGGGTGCTGATCGGCATCGTGGCGCTCGCACTGAGCGTGGCGGGCGGAGGGCCGGCCGCGCAGGTCGTGCTGGCGCTGGCCACGCGCACCGTCTCGGTCCCCGGCAATGAGGGCCTCGTGGTGCACGACCGCACCACGGGCGCCGAGGCGACGCGGGAGGTGCTGCGCGGCGGAGCGACGATCGGCGTCCTGGAGCGCTTCGCCACCACGGGCGCGATCATGGCGGGGTTCCCGGAGGCGCTGGGCGTGATCATCGCGATCAAGGGCGTCGGCCGGTTCACCGAGCTCGACGCGGCGGAGGCGCGCGAGCGGTTCATCATCGGCACGCTCGCCAGCATCGTCTGGGCGTGCGTGTGCGCGGGCCTGTTCCGCTTCGCGGCCTCCTGACCCCTGGTCAGTCGTGCGACTTCGGGTGGCGCTTGTACGGCGACACGCTGGGGTCGCCGGGGAGCCAGAACCGCCAGGGGAAAGCCGTGCCGCCTCCCGCTCCCGACACGCCCGTGCGCGGGCCGGTCTCGTAGACCGCCTGCTCCGTCGGCAGCGACAGCGCGAAGCGGTCGCCGAACAGGTCGGCGCCGTCGTCGGCGAGCGTGATGCCGGCCGCGACGACCAGGCGGGCCGGGCCGCGTCCCAGGTCGCGGTGCGGGACCGTGCGGCCCGTGCGGCCGGAGCGGCGCAGGGCGGCCAGCTCCTCCCCCTCCACGACCTCCGCTGCGCGCAGCAGCACGGCCGACGCCTCGCCCTCGGGTGAGCACACGATGTTCGCGCACACGTGCATGCCGTAGGTGAAGTAGGCGTACAGGTACCCGGGCGGCCCGTACATCACGGCGTTGCGCCGGGTGCGGCCGCGGAAGGCGTGCGAACCGGGGTCGGCGCCGTCGCCGATGTACGCCTCCACCTCGGTGATGCGCAGCCCGACCGTGCCCTCGTCGGTCGTGTGCCGCAGCACCGCGCCGAGCAGGCGGGGGGCGACCTCGATCGAGGAGGCGAGGAAGGCGTCGCGGTCGGGGCGGTACAGCGTCACGTCGGCAGCGGGCCCGTCAGAAGATCCGGCCGCCGACGGCGACCGTGACGATGAGGCCGATCACGATGACCGCCACCGCCAGGCCGACCACGGCCGGGATGATCCACGGGTACTTGGGGGCACGACGATCCGGACGGGCCATCAGACGAGATCCCTTCTCGTGGCGGTGAGCGCGCCGGTCACGGCCCGCACCCGCTCGGTCAGTGCGGCGAGCTGCTCGGCGACCCGCTCCGGAGCGGTCCCGCCGACGCCGGCGCGGCTGGCGACGGAGCCCTCCACGGTCAGCACCGAGCGCACCTCCGGGGTCAGCACCGGAGAGATGGCCGCGAGCTGCTCGTCGCTCACCTCGTGCAGCTCCAGCCCGTTTTCCTCCGCGACGCGGACCAGGCTGCCGGTCAGCTCGTGGGCGACGCGGAACGGCACGTGCTGCTTGACCAGCCACTCGGCCACGTCGGTGGCGAGCGAGAAGCCCTGCGGCGCGAGCTCGGCCATCCGCTCGGTGTGGAAGCGCATGGTGGCGACCATCCCGGCGAACGCGGGCAGCACGACCTCGAGCGTCGTGACCGAGTCGAACACCGGCTCCTTGTCCTCCTGCAGGTCGCGGTTGTACGCGAGCGGGAGGCCCTTCAGCGTGGTCAGGAGGCCGGTCAGGTTGCCGATCAGCCGCCCGGCCTTGCCGCGCGCGAGCTCCGCGATGTCGGGGTTCTTCTTCTGCGGCATGATCGACGAGCCGGTGGAGTACGCGTCGTCGAGCGTGACGAAGCCGAACTCGCGGGTGTTCCAGAGGATGACCTCCTCGGCGAACCGCGAGACATCGATGCCGATCTGCGCGGCGATGAAGGCGAACTCGGCCACGACGTCGCGCGCGGCGGTGCCGTCGATCGAGTTCTCCGAGCTGTGCGCGAAGCCCAGCTCGCGGGCGACCAGCGCCGGGTCGAGGCCGAGGGTGGAGCCGGCGAGCGCGCCGGCGCCGTACGGCGACACGTTCGCCCGGCGGTCCCAGTCGGCGAGCCGCTCCAGGTCGCGCACGAGCGGCCAGCAGTGCGCGAGCAGGTGGTGCGCGAGCAGCACCGGCTGGGCGTGCTGGAGGTGCGTGCGGCCCGGCAGGATGGCCGCCGGGTGCGCGTCGGCCTGCGACGCGATGGCGTCGACCAGCGCGATCAGCCGCTCGGCGATGACGCCCGCATGGTCGCGGAGGTACAGCCGGATGAGCGTCGCGATCTGGTCGTTGCGGCTGCGGCCCGCGCGCAGCTTGCCGCCGAGGTCCGCGCCGGCGCGCTCGATCAGGCCGCGCTCCAGGGCGCCGTGCACGTCCTCGTCGGTCTCCGCGGCGACGAACGCGCCGGACGCGACGTCGGCGTCGAGGCGGTCGAGCGCCTCCAGCATCCCCGCCAGCTCGTCGTCGGTGAGGTAGCCCGCCGCCGCCAGCGCCTTGGCGTGGGCACGGGACCCGGCGATGTCGTACGGCGCGAGCGCCCAGTCGAAGTGCGTCGACTTGCTCAGCGCGGCCAGCTCGGGCGAGGGGCCGCCCGCGAAGCGCGCGCCCCAGAGCGAGCCCTCGCCGGTCTTGCCGCCGCCGGCGCCGTTCTCGCCGGCGCCGTTCTCGGTGGTCTCGTCGGTCACGCCGCCGCCTCCTCGTTCTTCGAAAGCAGCCAGGCCAGCAGCGCCTTCTGCGCGTGGAGGCGGTTCTCCGCCTCGTCCCAGATCACCGACTGCGGGCCGTCGATCACGTCGGCGCTCACCTCGTAGCCGCGATAGGCGGGCAGGCAGTGCAGGAAGATCGCGTCGGCGTCCGCGCGCGCCATGAGCGCTGCGTCCACCGCGTAGTCGCCGAAGACGGAGAGGCGCTCGGCCTTCTCGTCCTCCTTGCCCATCGACACCCAGGTGTCGGTGACCATGACGTCGGCGCCGTCGGCGGCCTCCCCCGCGTCCGTGGTCACGAACACCGAGCCGCCGGTGCGCGCTGCGATCGCCTCCGCGTCCGCCACGATCGCCGGGTCGGGCAGGTAGCCGGCCGGCGCGGCGACGCGCACGTGCATGCCCGCGGTGGCACCACCGAGCAGGTACGAGTGCGCCATGTTGTTCGCGCCGTCGCCGAAGTAGCTCATGGTCAGCCCGGCCAGCTCGCCCTTGTGCTCCTGCACGGTCTGCAGGTCGGCAAGGATCTGGCAGGGGTGGAAGTCGTCGGACAGCGCGTTGATCACGGGGACGCGGGTGCCCGCCGCCATCTCCTCCAGGCCCGCCTGCGCGTAGGTGCGCCACACGATCGCGGAGACCATGCGCTCCAGCACGCGCGCGGTGTCGGCCAGCGACTCCTTGCCGCCCAGCTGGCTCTCGCCGCTCTGGATGATCAGCGGCGAGCCGCCGAGGTCGGCGATGCCGACCGCGAACGAGACGCGCGTGCGGGTCGAGGTCTTGTCGAAGATCACCGCCACGGTCTGCGGGCCGGCGAGGGGCTTCGCCGAGAAGCGGTCGCGCTTGAGCGCGGCGGCGAGCTGCAGCACCTCCGCCTGCTCGGCGGGGCTGAGATCGTCGTCGCGGAGGAAGTGCCTGGTCATCGCAGTCTTTCGTGTGTGGGGTGGAGGGTCAGAGGGCGGCGAGCGCGCGGCCGAACTTCTCGCGGAACTCCGCCAGCTCGGCGTCGCCCACGATCAGCGGCGGCGCGAGGCGGATGCTCGACTCGTTGGGGGCGTTGATGATCAGCCCCTGCGCGAGCGCCGCCGCGGAGAGCCGGTGCGCCTCGCCGTCGGTGAGGCCGATGCCGATCAGCAGGCCGGCGCCGCGGACGTCGCCGATCAGCGGGTGGTCGAACGAGCGGATGATCGCGCGCAGCTCCTCGCCGCGGCGTGCCGCGTTGCCGACCAGGTCGGCGCCCTCGATCTCGGCGAGCACGGCGTTGCCCGCGGCGGTCGCCAGCGGGTTGCCGCCGAAGGTCGACCCGTGCTGGCCCTGCGTGAACAGCTCGGAGGCGCGGCCGAAGGTGACGAGCGCGCCGATCGGCACGCCGCCGGCGATGCCCTTCGCGACGGTGACCGCGTCCGGGAGGATGCCGGCGTGCTGATACGCGAACCAGCGGCCCGTGCGCCCGACGCCGGTCTGGATCTCGTCGAGGATGAGCAGCGCGCCGTGCTGCTCGGTGAGCTCGCGCGCCCGCTGCAGGAAGCCGTCCGGCAGCTCCAGCACGCCCGCCTCGCCCTTGATCGGCTCGACGAACAGGGCGGCGACGCGGTCGTCGATCGCCGCCTCCAGCGCCTCGATGGTGGAGTCGATGTGCTCGACGCCGCCGGGGAGCGGCTCGAACGCCTCGCGCATCGGCGGCTTGCCGGTGAGCGCGAGGGAGCCCATAGTGCGGCCGTGGAAGGCGTTGTGCAGGGCGAGCACGCGGGTGCGCCTGCCGCTGCGACCGCGGTTGAGGCGGGCCAGCTTGAAGGCCGCCTCGTTGGCCTCGGCGCCGGAGTTGCCGAACAGCACCCGGCCCTGCTCCCCCGCACCCGTGATCTGCCGGAGGCGCTCGGCGAGCTCCAGCTGCGGCCGGGTCGAGAAGTAGTTCGAGACGTGGGCGAGCGTGCCGACCTGGCGGCTCACCGCCTCCACCAGCGCGGGGTGCGCGTGCCCGAGCGAGTTCACCGCGATCCCCGCGAGGAAGTCGAGGTACTCGTTGCCGTCGACGTCCCACACCCGGCAGCCCTCTCCGCGCTCCAGCATGAGCTGCGGCGTCGCGAGCGTGCGCATCATGGCGCTGCCGAACCGGCCCTTCCACTGCCCCTGCGTCACCTCGGTCACGAGGGCACCACCTCCGTTCCGATCCCGGACTGCGTGAACACCTCGAGGAGGATGGAGTGCGGCACGCGTCCGTCGATGATCGCCGCCTTCTCCACCCCGCCGTCGACCGCGGCCAGGCAGGCCGCCATCTTCGGGATCATGCCCGACTCGAGCGACGGCAGCAGTGCGCGCAGCTCGCCCGCGTCGATCTTCGACAGCAGCGACTCGCGGTTCGGCCAGTCGCTGTAGAGTCCGGCGACGTCGGTGAGGATGACCAGCTTGGCCGCGCCGAGCGCGACGGCGAGGGCGGCGGCGGCCGCGTCGGCGTTGACGTTGAGCGCCTGGCCGGGGTCGTCGATGTCCGGGGCGATCGAGGAGACCACGGGGATGCGGCCCGCGGCGATCTGCGCGAGCACCGCCTCCGGGCTGACGCCGACGACATCGCCGACGAGGCCGAGGTCGACCTCCTCGCCGTCCACCACCGCACCGCGGCGACGGCCCTGGAACAGGCCGGCGTCCTCGCCGGAGAGGCCTGCGGCGAGCGGGCCGTGCTTGTTGATGTTGCCGACGATGTCGCGGTTGATCTGGCCGGTGAGCACCATGCGGACGATGTCCATCGCCTCCGGCGTCGTCACCCGGTAGCCGCCGCGGAACTCGGAGGCGATGCCGAGCCGGTCGAGCATGGCCGAGATCTGCGGCCCGCCGCCGTGCACGACGACGGGGTGGATGCCCGCGTAGCGCAGGTACACCATGTCCTCCGCGAAGCTGCGCTGCAGCTCCTCGCTGACCATGGCGTTGCCGCCGAACTTCACGACGATGATGCGGTCGTGGAAGGTCTGCAGCCAGGGCAGCGACTCGATGAGGGTGGCCGCCTTCTCGGCGGCGAGCCGCCTGTCGGCCCGGTCGGCGTCTTCGGTCTGCATGGCGTCGGTCATCTCGGCGGGCTTTGGCATCTCAGCTGGCGTACGCACTGTTCTCGTGCACGTAGTCGTGGGTCAGGTCGTTGGTGAGGATGGTCGCCGTCTCGTCGCCCGCGTGCAGGTCGATCAGGATGTGCACCGCGCGCGGGGTGAGGTCGACCAGGTCGCGCGGCTGGTCCGGCTCCCCCTTCGTGCACACCTGCACGCCGTTGATCGCGACGTCGATGCCGTACGGGTCGAACGCGGCGTCGGTGGTGCCGACGGCGGCGAGCACGCGGCCCCAGTTGGGGTCGTTGCCGAAGATCGCGGCCTTGAACAGGTTGCTGCGCGAGACCGCACGGCCGACCACGACCGCGTCCTCCTCGCTGCGGGCGTTCACGACCTCGATCGCGATGTCGTGGGAGGCGCCCTCGGCGTCGGCCTGCAGCTGCTCGGCGAGCTCGCGGCACACGTCGGTGAGGGCGAGGCGGAACGCGGCGTCGTCGGGCGCGACCCCGCTCGCCCCCGAGGCGAGGAGCGCGACGGTGTCGTTGGTCGACATGCAGCCGTCCGAGTCGAGCCGGTCGAAGGTGACCCGGGTGGCGGCGCGGAGGGCCGCATCCAGCGTCTCCGCGTCGAGCACCGCGTCGGTCGTGAGGACGACCAGCATCGTCGCGAGACCCGGCGCCAGCATCCCGGCGCCCTTCGCCATGCCGCCGACGGTCCAGCCGGACGGGTCGCGGCGCACGGCCTCCTTGGGCCGGGTGTCGGTCGTCATGATGGCCTCGGCCGCGTGGAGGCCCGCGTCGGCGGACAGCGCGCCCGCGGCCTCCTCGACGCCCGCGGTCAGCTTGGCCAGGTCGAGCTGTTCGCCGATCAGTCCCGTGGAGCACACCAGCACGTCGCCGGCGGAGACGCCGAGCTTCTCGGCCACCGCCTCCGCTGTCGCGTGCGTGGTCTGGAAGCCCCGGGCGCCCGTGTAGCAGTTGGCGCCGCCGGAGTTGAGCACGATCGCCGAGACGACGCCGTCGCCGATCACCTGCTCGCTCCACAGCACCGGGTTCGCCTTGCAGCGGTTGGTGGTGAAGACGGTCGCCGCCGCGTTCAGCGGGCCGGTGTTGCGCACCAGCGCGAGGTCGCGCTTGCCGCTCGACTTGAGGCCCGCGGCGACGCCCGCCGCCTCGAACCCGGATGCTGCGGTCACACTCACGGCGCGACTCCGTTCACGTTCAGGCCCGTGGTCTCGGGGAGGCCGAGGGCGATGTTGGCGGACTGGATGGCGGCGCCGGCCGTCCCCTTGTACAGATTGTCGATCGCGAGCACGGTCACGACCCGCCCGGCCGCCTCGTCGAGGGCGACGCCGATCAGCACGGTGTTCGCCCCGAGCACGTCGGCGGTGCGCGGCACGGAACCGGCCGGGAGCACCTGCACGAACGGCTCGCCCGCGTAGGCCTGCTCCCACGCCTCCTGCACCTGCGCCGCCGTCACTCCCGGCTTCACCCGGGCGGTGGAGGTGGCGAGGATGCCGCGCGCCATCGGCACGAGCACCGGCGTGAACGACAGCGTCGGCGCCTGCGCGCCCGCCTTGCGGAGGCTCTGCTGGATCTCGGGGATGTGCCGGTGCGTGCCGCCGACGGCGTACGGGCCGGCCGAGCCGAGGATCTCGCTCGCCAGGTACATCGTCTTGAGGCTCTTGCCCGCGCCCGACGGACCGACGGCGAGCACGGCGACGATGTCCTGCTCCTCGATGATCCCCGCGTGGAGGCCGGGGCCCAGCGCGAGGGCGACCGCGCTGGCGTTGCAGCCGGGGGCGGCGATCCGCTTCACCCCGGCGAGCCGCTCGCGCTGCTTGGTCGCGCCTCCGGCCGTGCCTCCTGCCTGGCCTCCGACGATCAGCTCCGGCACGCCGTACGCCCAGGAGCCGGCGTGCTCGCCGCCGTAGAAGGCGGCCCAGTCGGCAGGGTCCTCCAGCCGGTGGTCGGCGCCGCAGTCGACCACGAGGGTGTCGTCCGGCAGCTGCGCGGCGATCTCGGCCGAGCGGCCGTGCGGCAGCGCGAGGAAGACGACGTCGTGACCGGCGAGGTTCTCCGGCGTCGACTCGGCGAGGGTCAGGTGCGCGAGCGAGCGCAGGTGCGGCTGGTGCTCGATGAGCGGGCTGCCGGCGTTCGAGTGCGCGGTGACGGTGCGGATCTCGAAGTCCGGGTGGCCGGCGAGGATGCGCAGCAGCTCGCCTCCCGCGTACCCGGAGGCGCCGGCGACGGCGACCGAGAAAGTCATGCTTCTCCCTTTTCAGAGTGGACAGTGCGTCGGCGACGGCGACGCCCACCCGACCCCGTTGAGGGTCGCCAGAGCGCCGCCTAGCTTCGGCGGTCGCGCAGGCGTCGGCGCAGCGAGCGGGCGGCGAGGGCCGCGCGCGGGCTCGGGGTGCACCGGACGGAAAGCATGCGTCAACCCTAGCGCTCCGCCCCAGTCACCCGCCAAATCGTGTGCGGAGCCCGCGTGCGCCCGAACGCACAAGGGTCCCGGCACGCCGTCCGCGCGGGTGGCGGCGCGGCGTGTCGGGACCCCTGTGCGGAACGCGGTCACTCGCGGACGGTCGCTCCGAAGCGCTCGGCCGCCTTCGCGGCGCCGTTCAGCTTCGCCTCGCTCGCCTCGGCGGCGGTCAGCGTGCGGTCCTCCGCGCGGAAGCGGAGTGCGAAGGTCAGCGACTTGCGCTGCTCCGGAAGGCCGGTGCCGCGGTAGTCGTCGACCAGGCGGATGTCCTCCAGCAGCGGGCCCGCGCCGTCGCGCACGGCGACCAGCACCTCCGCCGCGGGCACGTCGCTCGGCACGACGAGCGAGAGGTCCTGCGTGGCTGCCGGGAAGCCCGCGATCACGCGCGCGACGATGTCCGCGGGGGCGACCGCGACGAGCGCGTCGAGGTCGAGCTCGAACACGGCGACGACGCGCGGGAGGTCGAGCTCGTGCGCAAGGGCGGGCAGCAGCTCGCCCGCGTAGCCGACGGGAGTGGCGGAACCGTCCGCGCCGCGCGCCACCAGCTCGGCGGTCCGCCCCGGGTGGAGCGCCTGGTGGCGCCCCTGCACGGGCTCGACGGCGAGGCCGAGCGCGGCGGCCGTCTGGCGCACCATCGTCAGCACGTCGGCGAGGCCGGCGGCCACCGCCTCCTGCCCCGGCTGCTTGAGCACGGGGTGCCCGACGACGAGACCGGCGAGGTGGCGTGGCTGACGCGGGATGCCCGCGTTGAGCCCGGCGAGCGTCTCCGCGTCCGGCAGGGCCGCACCCACGGGCAGGTCGGTGCTGCCGAGCGGCGAGACCGTGGGCAGGAACACCGTGCCGATCTCGTAGACCGAGAGGTCGACGAGGCCGCGGGCGAGGTTACGCTTGGCGACCTCCAGCAGTCCGGGGAGGAGCGACGTGCGCAGGTACGGCGCGGTCGCGTCGAGCGGGTTGGCGAGCTTCACGGCCGCGACGCTTCCCTGCTCGGGCGCGCCGAACCGGTCGTTCTGCGCCTCCGACACGAACGGGAAGGCGAGCACCTCGGTCGCGCCGCCCGCCGCGAGCGCCTGCGCCACCGAGCGGCGCAGCTTCTGCTCGCGGGTGAGGCCGCGGCCGGGAGGGGCGACCGGCAGCACCGAGGGGATGCGGTCGTAGCCGACGATGCGGGCGACCTCCTCGGCCAGGTCCGACTTGTCCGTGAGGTCGGGGCGCCAGCTCGGCGGCGTGACGAGCAGGCCGCCCTCGGTCTCGGCGACCGTGCCGCCGATCTCGGCGAGCGCGCCGCGCACCTCGTCGTCGGTGAAGTCGACGCCGATCAGCGACGGGATGTAGGTCGCCGGCAGCAGGATCGGCTCCGCCTCGACGGCGGCGTCATGGAGCGAGCCGAGCTCGTCGGCGTGCCCGCCGGCGAGCTGCTCCAGCAGCTGGACGACGCGGGCCGCCGCGGCGACGGCCACGCGCGGATCGACGCCGCGCTCGAAGCGCTTCGACGCCTCGCTCGGCAGCTTGTGGCGGCGGGCGGTGCGGGCGATCGACACCGGGTCGAAGTTGGCGGCCTCGATCAGCACGTTGCGGGTTCCGGCGCCGATCTCGGTGGAGGCGCCTCCCATGACGCCGGCGAGTCCGATGGCCCCCGAGCCGTCGGTGATCAGGAGGTCCTCCTCGTGCAGCGCACGGGTCTGGTCGTCGAGCGTGACCAGGGTCTCCCCCGGGTGTGCGCGGCGGACGACGATGCCGCCGTCGAGCTTGTCGAGGTCGTAGCCGTGGATCGGCTGGCCGAGCTCGAGCATCACGTAGTTGGTGATGTCGACGATCAGCGAGATCGAGCGGATGCCCGCGAGCTTGAGTCGCGCGACCATCCACGGCGGGGTCGGCCGCGTGCCGTCGACGTCGCGCACGACGCGGGTCACGAAGACGCTCGCGCCGACACGGCCGCGGATCGGCGCGCGGTCGTCGATCGCGACGCTGAAGCCGTGGGCGTGCTCGCCCGCCGGGTACACCGTGACGGCCTCGGCGGGGTCGCGGAACGCCGCGCCGGTCGCGTGCGAGTACTCGCGCGCGATGCCGCGGATCGAGAAGGCGTAGCCGCGGTCGGGGGTCACGTTGACCTCCACCGCGGTGTCGTCCAGGCCCAGCAGCGACACGGCGTCGGTGCCGACCTCGGGGTCGAGGCCGAGCGTCACCAGGCGCAGGATGCCCGCGTGGTCGTCGCCGAGCCCGAGCTCGCGCGCGGAGGCGATCATGCCGTCCGAGATGTGGCCGTACGTCTTGCGCGCGGCGATCGGGAACGGGCCGGGCAGCACGGAGCCCGGCAGGGTCACCACGACCTTGTCGCCGCGGAGGAAGTTGCTCGCGCCGCAGACGATGCCGCGCACGGCCTCCCCGCCGTCCGCCGCCGTCTGGCCGTCGGGGGCGACGCGCACCTGGCACCAGCGGATGGTCTTGCCGTTGCTCTGCGGCTCCTCCTCGAACTCCAGCACCTGGCCGACGACGACAGGGCCGGAGATCTCGAAGGTGTGGACGTCCTCCTCCTCGAGGCCGACCGCCACCAGGGCGGCGTGCACCTCGTCGGCGGTCGTGCCGGGGGCGAGGTCGACGTACTCGCCGAGCCAACTCAGGGGGACGCGCATCAGACCACCATTCCGAACTGCTGGGAGAAGCGGACATCGCCCTCGGCCATGTCGCGCATGTCTTTGACGTCGTTGCGGAACATCAGCGCCCGCTCCACGCCCATGCCGAACGCGAAGCCCGAGTAGACGTCGGGGTCGATGCCGGCGGAGCGCAGGACGTTGGGGTTGACCATGCCGCAGCCGCCCCACTCGATCCAGCGCGCGCCGCCCTTGAAGGTCGGGTGCCAGAGGTCGAGCTCGGCGCTCGGCTCGGTGAACGGGAAGTAGTTCGGGCGCAGACGCACCTTCGCCTCGTCGCCGAACAACGCCTTCACGAAGTGGTCGAGCGTGCCGCGCAGGTGCGCCATGGTCAGGCCCTTGTCGACGGCGATGCCCTCGGTCTGGGTGAAGACGGGGAGGTGCGTCGCATCGAACTCGTCGGTGCGGAAGACGCGGCCAGGGGCGATGCGGTACACCGGCAGCTCGTTGCCGAGCAGCGCGCGCAGCTGCACGGGCGAGGTGTGCGTGCGCAGCACGAGGTGCGAGTCGGTGGGCTCGACGAAGAAGGTGTCCTGCATCGCGCGCGCCGGGTGGTCGGCGTCGAAGTTGAGGGCGTCGAAGTTGTACCACTCGCTCTCGAGCTCGGGGCCCTCCGCGACCTCCCAGCCCATGCCGACGAAGACGTCGGCGATGCGCTCCTGCAGGAGGCTGAGCGGGTGGCGGGCGCCGGGGGTCCAGCGGCTCGGCAGCGCGGTCACGTCGACCGTCTCGGCGGTGAGCTGGGCGGCCTCCTCGGCGACGGCGATCGCCGCCTCCTTCGCCGCGAACGCCTGGGCGACGCGGCCGCGGGCGCCGCCCACGAGCTTGCCTGCGGCGGCCTTCTGGTCGTTCGGGACGGAGCGGATGGAGGCGTTCAGCCGGGCGAGCGGCGAGCCCTCGGCGGTGTGGTCGTGGCGGACGGCCTTCAGCGCCGCCGAATCCTCCGCGGCGTCGATCGCGGCCAGGGCCGCGGCGACGGCCGCCTCGACCGCGCTCTCGGTGATCTCAGTGGGTTCGGACACGGTTCACAAGTCTAGTCGGCGCAGCCGCGCCCGGCCCCCGGCGACCGTCAGGCTCGGTGGGCGAAGGCGGACTCGTAGAGGCAGACGCTGGCGGCGGTCGCGAGGTTCATCGACTCCGCCTGGCCGTAGATCGGGACGGTGACGACGCGGTCGACGAGCTCCAGCAGCTCGTCGGCGAGGCCGTGCGCCTCGTTGCCGAACACCCACGCCGTGGGCTGCGCGAGCGTCCCCTCCCGGCGGGCGTCCAGCAGGTCCTCACCCTTGATGTCGGCGGCGAGCACCTGCAGCCCTGCGGAGTGGGCGCGGCCCACGACGTCGGCGAGGTCGGCGCCGACGGCGACCGGCACGTGGAACAGCGAGCCGGTGGTGGAGCGGACCACCTTCGGGTTGTAGAGGTCGACCGTGCGGCCGGTGAGCACGACGGCGTCGGCGCCCGCGGAGTCGGCGGCGCGGATGATCGTGCCGGCGTTGCCGGGGTCGCGCACCTCCTCCAGCACGGCGACGAGCTTCGGACCGGAGGCGAAGATGTCCTTCACCGAGGTCGGGAACTGGCGGCAGACCGAGACGAAGCCCTGCGGGGTGACCGTGTCGGCCATCGCGTCGAGCACGTGCTCGGTGACGAACTCGACGTCGACCCCGGCCTCCACGGCGGTCTGCGCGATGTCGGTGTAGCGCTCGAGAGCCGTCGGCGTCGCGTACAGCTCGACGACGAGCTCGGGGCGGAACTGGAGGGCCTCGGCGACGGCCTGCGGACCCTCCAGGAGGAACAGCCCGGTCTCGGAGCGGGCGGGCCGCTTGGCGAGCTTGGCGACAGCGCGGACGCGCGGCGAGCGCGGGTTGTCGAGCATGCGACCAGAGTAGTGGGCCGCGAGGTTCGTCCGCGATTGATCCGTTCGCGCCTCCACCTCGTGTCATCCATAACGCGAAGGAGGCGGAACGATGCAGAGACGACTCAGGATCACACTGATGGCGGGAGCAGCGGTGCTCGCGCTGGGTGTCGGCACGGCGGGCGCGGTGGCGGCGACGGGAGGCGGAGGCGGCAGCGACGACCCGCCGCAGGTGGAGGACCGGGTGGTGGCGCCGACGCAGGCGCCCGCCTCCACGACGCCATCACCCCGGGCCACGCCGGACAGCATCCCCGCGCCCGCGCCCGTGCCGGCCGTGGACGACAGCGGGTCCGGCGGCAACGGCGCCGACGACCCCGCCACCCACGACGTGGGCGACGACCACGGCGCCGACGACCCCGCCACCCACGACGTGGGCGACGACCACGGGTCCGGCGGCCACGGCGCCGACGACCCTGCCGGCCACGACGCGGGCGACGACCACGGCTCCGGCGGCCACGGCGCCGACGACTGACCTGGGAACGACGAACGGCCCGGACGACTGATGTCGTCCGGGCCGTTCTGCGCTGCAGAGACTTACGCGGCGGCGTCGGCCTTCGGGGCCGAGGTGTCGGCCGGGAGGGCCGCCTTGGCGGTCTCGACGAGGGCCGCGAAGGTGGCGGGCTCGTTCACGGCCAGGTCGGCGAGGATGCGACGGTCCACCTCGACACCCGCGAGGCCGAGGCCCTGGATGAAGCGGTTGTAGGTGAGGCCGTTCTGGCGGCTCGCGGCGTTGATCCGCTGGATCCAGAGGCGGCGGAAGTCGCCCTTCTTCTGGCGGCGGTCGCGGTACGCGTAGACGAGCGAGTGGGTGACCTGCTCCTTCGCC
This sequence comes from Leifsonia williamsii, assembly GCF_030433685.1. NCBI lineage: Bacteria > Bacillati > Actinomycetota > Actinomycetes > Micrococcales > Microbacteriaceae > Leifsonia > Leifsonia williamsii. The sequence goes on along the minus strand of NZ_JAROCF010000001.1, from coordinate 1,846,038 downwards.
TTGCGGTAGAGGCGCGAACGCTGGCCGCGGTAGCCCTCGGCGCGCTCGAGGATGACCCGACGCTTCTTGTGGGCGTTGACAGCCCTCTTCACTCTTGCCATTAGTCGTTCTTCCTTACGTCTTCGGGTCTACTACTTGCCGAGCATCCGGCGGACGACCTTGGCGTCCACCTCGGGCACGACCTGGTCGGAGTTGAGGCGGCGCTTGCGGTCGCTCCCCTTGACCTCGAGGTTGTGGCGCATGCCGGCCTGCTGCTTCATGACCTTGCCGCTGCCGGTGATCTTGAAGCGCTTCTTGGCGCCGGAGTGGGTCTTCTGCTTGGGCATTACTTCTCCTCGTTCGTCGCCGTGGCGGGCGAACTGTCGTCGGACTGCGCAGAGTCGTCTGCGTCAGCAGCCGCATCCTGGTCGCGCCCCTGGGCGCGCGCCTTGGAAGCGGCACGTACTGCGTTGGCCTCTTGCTTGGCCTCGGACTTGTTCTTCAGCGGGCTGATGATCATGACCATGTTCCGACCGTCGATGGTCGGGTTGGACTCGACGGTGCCGAGTTCGGCCACGTCCTCCGCGAAGCGCTGCAGGAGGCGCACACCCTGCTCCGGGCGCGACTGCTCGCGTCCGCGGAAGAGGATCATGGCCTTCACCTTGTCGCCGGACTTCAGGAAGCCCTCGGCGCGCTTGCGCTTGGTCTCGTAGTCGTGCTTGTCGATCTTGAGGCGGAACCGCACCTCTTTGAGGATGGTGTTCGCCTGGTTGCGCCTGGCCTCCTTGGCCTTCTGCGCAGCCTCGTACTTGAACTTGCCGTAGTCCATGATCTTGGCGACCGGCGGCTTGGAGTTGGGGGCGACTTCGACCAGGTCGAGGTCGGCCTCCTGCGCGAGTCGCAGTGCGACCTCGATCTTGACGACGCCGACCTGCTCTCCGCTGGGGCCGACGAGTCGAACTTCGGGGACGCGGATACGGTCATTCGTACGGGGATCGCTGATGTCTTTCTCCTCTGATCGAGCGATGCTTCGATGTGCCTCTGGCGGTCGGTGACCGCCGAGCGGAAGGAGAGAATCCACGCACCAGCGCAGCCCTGCGATTCATTCGCAGGCCTGGTACAGCACCCTGACTACCCCCGCTCCGGAGAGCGGCGGCGGAGTGCAACGACCCGGTAACCTTGATGAAGCGGTCAACGCGGGTGGGAGGATTCTCCACTTTCGTACCGAGGCAGAAGCCCCGGAGCCCGAACGATTCTAGCAGAGGAATGCAGTGAGCGACACCTTCGCCTTCGCCGACCAGGGCGACCAGCACGGCCACGACGAGGAGGCGGCGATCGCCGACGCCACCCGCGACATCGCGGAGGTGCCCGCGGTCGAGGTCATCACGACGACGGCGGTTCACCTCATGAGCGCGGCGGCGGTCAAGACCGGCCTCGCCGACGACCCCGACGACCAGACCGACCTCGACGAGGCGCGCAAGCTGATCGACGCCCTCGCCGGGCTCGTCACCGCGAGCGCCCAGCATCTCGGCGATCAGCACGCGCGCAGCCTGCGCGACGGCCTGCGGTCGCTGCAGCTCGCCTTCCGCGAGGCCTCCCCCATCCCCGACGAGATCGGCAAGGGCCCCGGCGAGAAGTACACCGGGCCGGTCAGCTAGCCGCCGATGGACGCCGCCGCCGTCCGCGCTCTCGCCCTCGGCCTCCCGGAGGCCGAGGAGTACGACCACGGCGGCCTGCCCGCGTTCCGGGTGCGCGGCGCCCGGTTCGCGACGATGCTCGACGCCGGCTCCCGCACGGTCAACCTGATGCTGGGAGAGGCGGGGATCCGGGAGGCGGCGGCCGCATGGCCGGAGCACTGCTCGGAGAGCTGGTACGCCGGGCGGCTCAACGCCGCGCGCGTCGATTTCGCCGCCATCGAGCCCGCGCTGATGCGCGAGCTGGTCACCGACGCGTATCGCAACCGGGCGCCGGCCGCGCTGCGCCGGCTGCTCGACTGAGCGCACGCCGGGTCAGGCGCACGCCGGGTCAGGCGGTCGCCGGGTCAGGCAGTCGCGGGCTCCGCCTCCGCCGCGGCGCGACGCCGCCCGGTGTGGCCGCTGTGGCCGAGGATCGCGACGACGATCGAGATGACGGCCGACACCAGCACGCCGAGCGAGACGTGCACCAGCAGGGCGAGGGCTCCGGCCGCCGCGCCCGCCATGATCAGGACGACAGCGAGCAGGCGCCGCAGCCAGAAGGCGCCGTTCCCTCCGGCGAGCCTGCTGTCGGCGGCGAGGCCGGTGAGCGTGGAGGTGACCACCACGGTCGTCACGTCGGCCACCTTCACCCGCCGCGCGAGTGCCGCCTGCATCCCCATGGCGAAGCCGAGCGCCGAGGTGGCGATCGTGCCGACCAGCTCGGTGTCGAGCGGGAGCAGGAAGGCGAGCACGGCCGCGATCGCGGTGAGCAGGGCGGCGATGACCCACAGCATCCACGAGACGGCTCCCGACCATCCCTCGGGCCCCCGGCGCACCACCCGGCCGGAGACGACCGCTCCGGCGAGGAAGAGGAACAGCGCGAGCAGCGGCCGGACGATCGGCAGGTTCGTCGTTCCGGTCAGCGCCATGCCGAGCAGCACGACGTTGCCGGTCATGTTGCCGGTGAACACGCGGTCGAGGCCGAGGTAGCCGACGGCGTCGACGACACCGGTCGAGAAGGTCAGGGCGAGCATCAGGGCCAGGTGCAGCCGGTCGCGGTCGACACGGGCCATGCGGTGGGAGAACACGGTCCCCCACCCTAGCCCGGGGAGGACCGGCGGGCCGGGGGCAGGATGGAGGCATGACCTTCACCCCTCCACCCGCCTTCACCACGCGCCCGACGCTGCAGGGGACGTTCGGGATGACCGCCTCCACCCACTGGCTCGCCACCGCGAGCGGCCAGGCCGTGCTGGAGCGCGGAGGCACCGCCTTCGACGCCGCCGTCGCCACGGCGTTCGTGCTGCACGTGGTGGAGCCGCACCTCAACGGCCCGGGCGGCGACCTCGTCGCGCTGTTCGCCCGCGGCGACGCCCCGGAGCCGGTCGTGCTCATCGGCCAGGGCCCGGCGCCGGCCGCGGCGACGCCCGAGCACTACCGGGCGGAGGGGTTGGAGCTGGTGCCGGGCTCCGGCGCTCTGGCGGCCGCGGTGCCGGGCGCCGTCGACGCCTGGCTGCTGCTGCTGAAGGACCACGGCACGTGGGAGCTGGCAGACGTGCTCGCCTTCGCCATCGGCTACGCGCGGGACGGGCATCCGGTGCTGGAGCGGGTGACCGCGACGATCCGCGCCGTCTCCGACCTGTTCGAGCAGCACTGGCCGACGTCGGCCGAGCGCTGGATGCCGGGAGGCCGCGTTCCCGAGCCCGGGGAGATCATCCGCAACGAGCCATACGCGGCGGTTCTCGACCGGCTCGTCGCCGCCGGAGACGGGCTCGGCGCATCCGCCACCCGCGAGGAGCGGATCGAAGCGGCGCGCACGGAGTGGGCCACCGGCCTCGTGGCTCGGGAGGCCGCCGCGTTCGCGCGCACCCCGCACCGCCACTCCCCCGGCACCGACCACGCCGGCGTGATCGCCGAGAGCGACTTCGCCGCCTTCCGCGCCTCGTACGAGCCCGCGGTGACGCTGGAGTTCCGCGGGCACACGATCGCGAAGTCCGGGCCGTGGGGGCAGGGGCCTGCGCTCCTGCAGACGCTCGCCATTCTCGACGGCTTCGACGACGACCGGCTCGACCCGGCCACCGAGCTCGGCGCGCACACCCTCCTGGAGGCGCAGAAGCTCGCCTACGCCGACCGCGACGCCTACTACGGCGACGCCGAGGTGCCGCTCGAGCGCCTCCTCTCGCCCGAGTACGCCGCCGAGCGCCGCGCCCTGATCGGCGAAGAGGCGTCGGCGGAGTGCCGCCCCGGCCGTGTGGAGGGTGTGGAGCCGTTCCTCCCGCCGTTGCGCGTCGAGTACACGCCGCCGACGGGCGCCGCGACCGCGGGCGTCGGCGAGCCGACCGTCTCCCGCACCGGTGAGACCCGCGGCGACACCTGCCACCTCGACGTCGTCGACCGCTGGGGCAACATCGTGTCCGCGACGCCGTCGGGAGGCTGGCTGCAGTCGTCCCCGACCATCCCGTCGCTCGGCTTCTGCCTCGGCACCCGGCTGCAGATGACGTGGCTGGAGGCGGGCTCCCCCTCCACCCTCACGCCCGGCCGGCGCCCCCGCACGACGCTCACGCCGACCCTGGTGCTGCGCGACGGCCTCCCCGTCACCGCGGTCGGATCGCCGGGCGGCGACCAGCAGGACCAGTGGCAGCTGCCCTACCTGCTGCGCACGATCGTCGGCGGCTACACGCCGCAGCAGGCGATCGACGCGCCCACCCTGCACAGCACGGCGATCGCGGGGTCGTTCTGGCCGCGGACGTGGGAGCCGGCGGGCGCGGTCGTCGAGGACCGCCTCGGTGACGACGTCATCGCCGGCCTGGAGGCACGCGGCCACCGCGTGACCCGCGCCGGCGACTGGACGCTGGGCCGGCTGTCGGCCGTCACCCGCGACCCCGCGACCGGGCTGCTGGAGGCGGCGGCGAACCCGCGCGGGATGCAGGGGTACGCGGCCGGGCGCTGACGGGGCGGGTCGCCTCCGTTTCCGGCGCAACGGCGGCGTCAGCCGACGGCGGCGACCGCCGCCTTCACCGCGGCGACCGTGCGGGCGGCCTCGTGCGCGTCCGTCAGCCAGTTGCTGACCGAGAAGCGCAGCACGGCGCGGCCGTGCCAGGTCGACGGCGAGGCGAGGGCGGTGCCGGAGGAGCGCAGCGCCTCCCCCACGGCACGGGTGCGCTCGTCGTCGCCGAAGCTCGCGCAGACCTGCGTGTAGCCGACCTCGTTCAGGATCTCGGCGCCGGGCAGTGCGCGCACGCCGTCGGCGATGGCGGACGCGGCGTCCGCGAGCTGCTCGACCAGGTCGGAGACGCCGGCGCGACCCAGCTGGGCCAGCGTCGCGTACACCGGGACGCCGCGGGCGCGGCGGGAGAGCTCCGGTACCCGGTCGGCCGGGTCGGCGATGTCGATGGAGCCGGGGAGGTACGCCGCATGCTGCGCCAATGAGGCGTGCAGCGTCTCCGGGTGCCCGACCGCGGCGATGCCGCAGTCGTACGGCACGTTCAGGGTCTTGTGCGCGTCGGTCGCCCACGAATCCGCGGTCTCCACGCCCTCCACCAGGTGCCGCAGCCGCGGGGAGGCGGCGGCCCACAGTCCGAACGCGCCGTCGACGTGCACCCACGCACCGGCCTCGTGCGCGACGGCGGCGGCCTCGGCGAGCGGGTCGAAGGCGCCCGAGTGGATGTTGCCCGCCTGCAGGCACACGACGGCGGGCCCCTCCCCCTCGGCGAGCGCCTCGCGCAGGGCGTCGACCCGCATGCGGCCCTGGTCGTCCACCTCCACCACCCGCCCGGCTCCGAGCCCGGCGAGGATGGCGGCGCTGTCGACCGAGCCGTGGCGCTCGCGCCCGACCAGGAGGCGGACGGCGGGGCCGCCGGCCAGCCCGTCGGTGCGCGCGTCCCATCCGGAGCGGCGCAGCACCTCGTCGCGTCCGCAGACCAGTCCGACGAGGTTGGCGACGGTCGCTCCCGTCACGAAGCCGACCTCCGCACCGGCCGGGAGGCCCAGCAGGTCGATCAGCCACTCGCCCGCCAGCTCCTCGGCGGCGACGACGCCCGGCGTGACCTCGCGCAGCGCCGTGTTCTGGTCCCAGGCGGAGACCAGCCAGTCGGCCCCGAGCGCGACCGGTTCCGCTCCGCCGATGACCCAGCCGTGGAAGCGCGGCGAGTGCATCCGCATGAGGCCGGGCTCGACCGCATCGGCCAGGCGGCGCAGCACCTCCACCGCGTCTGCGCCGCGCTGGGGCAGGCGACGGCCGAGCTCGTCCTTCACCGCCTCCACGTCGACCTGCGGAGGGATGCGGCCCTCGCGCACGCCGTCGAGCCAGCGCTCGGCGAGCACGAGCGCTTCGTCGAGCGTCGGACCGAAATCCTCCCGATCGCCCACACGCGCATGCTAGCGGCGGGCGGCCTCCCCGCACACCAGCGGAGTCGCAGCGCCTCTCACCAGACCGGCGGCCGCCGCTCCGACCAGCGCACGCGCCGCTCCAGCTGCGCCGCGAGCGACAGCAGGGTGCGCTCGCCCCCGGGGCGGCCGATCAGCTGCACACCCATCGGGAGGCCGTCCTCCGTCTGCGCGATCGGCAGCACGATCGCGGGCAGTCCGGTCACGTTCACCATCGAGGTGAACGGCGTGTACTGCACCTGCTGGGCGAAGTTACGCTCGCCGTCCTCCTGGTCGTACCAGCCCACCGGTCGGGGGGTCAGGGCGAGCGCCGGGGTGAGCACGGCGTCGAAGCCGGAGAGCTGCGCGATGAACGAGCGCTCGTACGCGGTCAGCGCGCGCAGCGCCTCCGCGAGCTCGCGGGCGGTCAGCTCGCGGCCGCGGCGGACCAGCCACGAGGTCAGCGGCTCCAGCAGGTCGAGCTGCTCCCCCTCGACCGGTATGGAGGCGGCGCCCGCCTGCCAGAGCGTGCGGAACGCGGGCGCATAGGTCGGGTCGGGCGCGAGCGCCGTCTCCTCCATCCCGTGCCCCATGGCGCTGAAGGCCGCGACGGCGGCGTCGAGTGCGGCGTGCGCCTCGGGCGAGACGGTGATGTCGTAGGCGTCGTCCCAGGCGGAGGTGGTCATGACGCCGAGCTGGAAGCGTCCCTCCCCGCGCACGGCCGTGCCGAGGAAAGGCCCGTCGTCGTCGTACGGCGCCCGCAGCGTGTAGTGGTGGTCGATCCGGCCGTTGTGCTGCGCGATCATGCCGTCGAGCAGGAGGGCCGCGTCGGCCGTGGTGCGCGCCAGCGGCCCGGCGACCACCAGACCGCCGAGCGACTCCAGTCCGCTGCCCGCCGGCACGAGGCCGCGGGACGGCTTGATCCCGACCAGGCCGCACGCGGCGGCCGGGATGCGTACGGAGCCGCCGCCGTCGGAGCCGGGCGCGAACGGCAGCAGGCCGCCCGCGACCGCCGCGGCCGCGCCTCCGCTCGACCCTCCGGCACCGAGCGCGAGGTCCCAGGGGTTGCGCGCGGGCGGGTTCGCGAGCGACTCGGTGTACGACGGGAGGCCGAACTCGGGGGCGGCGGTCCGGCCCAGGCTCACCGTGCCCGCCGCGTCGAGGGTCTGCACGATCTCGTCGGAGGTGTCGGCGACGAATCCGGCGAGCGCCCGCGACCCGAAGCCGGCCGGGGCGCCGGCCCGCTGCCAGAGGTCTTTGTCGCCCGAGGGCAGCCCCCAGAGCGGCGCGGTGTGCGGCACGCGCTCGGCGACCTCCTCCGCCCTGGCGAGTGCCGCCTCCCGGTCGACGGTGACGAACGCGCCGATCGACGGGTTCAGCCGCTCGATCCGGTCGAGGTAGTGCTCGGTCAGCTCGCGCGGCGAGATGCGGCCGCTCTGCAGCTCCTGCCAGAGGGCCAGCGCGGTCAGCTCGTGAAGGTCGGCCATGCCGCCAGGCTATCCCGCGCGAATCGGCTCTTGACAAACGCCGGTCCGACCTGGTTGGTTAGTTACATGAGTAATGAACCCACGAGGTCTCGGTGATCGACGAAGGCAAGCCGATCTTCGTGCAGATCGCCGAGCAGATCGAGGACGACATCATCGACGGGGTCTACCCCGCCGAGGGCCAGGTGCCGTCCACCAACGAGTTCGCGGCCTTCTACCGCATCAACCCGGCCACCGCCGGCAAAGGCGTCAACCTCCTCGTCGACGAGGGGATCCTGTACAAGAAGCGAGGAATCGGAATGTTCGTCTCCACCGGCGCTCGCGAGAAGCTCGTCGCCAAACGGCGAGAGGCCTTCCGCGACGAGTACCTGCGCCCGCTGCTCGCCGAGGCGGCGAAGCTCGGGATCGGCCCCGACCAGCTCACCAGCATGATCGAGAAGGAAGGCATCAGCGCATGAACGCGCCCACGACCTCCACCGCGCACGGCACCGCCGCGCCCGCCTCCATCGCCCCGGCGGTGCAGCTCACCGGCGTCAGCAAGCGGTTCGGCGGCTTCACCGCCATCGACGACGTCACGCTCACCCTGCGGCCTGGCCGCATCCACGGCCTGCTCGGGCGCAACGGCGCCGGCAAGACGACGCTGATGCACCTCATCACCGGGCAGGACTTCGCCAGCCAGGGCGACCTCCGCGTCTTCGGCGAGAAGCCGACCGAGAACGCCCGCGTCCTGCAGAACATCTGCTTCATCAAAGAGAGCCAGCGCTACCCCGACGACTGGCAGCCCAAGCACGTCTTCCGCAGCGCGCCCTGGTTCTTCGAGCACTGGGACGAGGAGTTCGCCGGGCAGCTGATCGACGAGTTCCGCGTGCCGCTGAACCGCCGCATCAAGAAGCTCTCCCGGGGGCAGCTCTCGGCCCTCGGCGTCATCGTCGGGCTCGCCTCCCGCGCGCCGCTGACCTTCTTCGACGAGCCGTACCTGGGCCTGGACGCCGTGGCACGGCAGCTGTTCTACGACCGGCTGCTCGAGGACTACGCGGAGCACCCGCGCACCGTGGTGCTCTCGACGCACCTGATCGACGAGGTCGCCAACCTCCTCGAGCACGTCGTCGTCATCGACCAGGGCCGCATCCTGATGGACGAGGACGCGGACGTGCTGCGGGGCTCCGCCACCACCGTCGTGGGCCCGCGCACCGCGGTCGACGCGTTCGTGGCCTCCCGCGAGGTGCTGCACCGCGACGGCATCGGCGGCCTCGCCTCGGTGACCGTGGCGGGCCTCGGCCCGGCCGACCGGGCGGAGGCCGCGAGCGCCGGGCTCGAGCTCGCGCCGGTCTCCCTCCAGCAACTCATCGTCCGCAAGACCAACGTCCGTGAGACAGAATTCGAGCAGAGCGCATGACCGCGATCACCGACACCGCAGCTCCCACTCTGAGCGCCGCCCCCGCCTCCGCCCGCCGCATCTGGCGCGTCGTCCGGCTGATCGTCGCCAACAAGGCCACCACGATCTGGGTGCCCGCGATGATCATGGGCTTCATCTGGCTCGTGAACTGGCTGATCTGGTGGATCATCTGGGGCGCGACCGGTCCGGCCGACCGGGCGGACGCCATGGACGGCACGCAGTGGAGCGGCGGAGCCTTCTACATCTTCGTCTACATGCTCGTGGTGGGCATCCAGGCCATCACCCTGACCTTCCCGTTCGCGCTCGGCTACAGCGCCACCCGACGCGACTTCGCGCTGGGCGCCGGGCTCACCTTCGTGCTGCTGTCAGCGGGCTACGCCGTCGCGTTCACGCTGCTCTCCTACGTCGAGGAGTGGACGAACGGCTGGGGCCTCGGCGGCCACATGTTCACCAGCGTGTACTTCGCCGACGGCGGGGTGCTCTCCCGGCTGTTCATCGTGTTCGTCGCGATGCTGTTCTTCTTCGCGATCGGCGCCGCCGCCGGCACGCTGTACATGCGCTGGCGGATGTACGGGGTGCTCGTGGCGGGCGCGGTCCTCGCCCTGCTGATCGTCGGCAGCGTCGCGCTGATCACCTTCACGCAGAACTGGCCGGCGGTCGGCGAGTGGTTCGTGACGATGGGCTCAGTCGGTGTGGTGGCGTGGCTGCTCGTGCCGACCGCCCTGGCCGCGCTGATCGGGTACGCGGCGCTCAGCAGGGCGACACCGAAGAGCTGATCCGTCAGCCCGCCTCAGCCGGCGGCGTCCCCGAGCTCCTGGAACACCGTGATCTGGAGCCCGGCGGGCGCCGCCAGCCGCGCGTTCAGCGAGTTCCACGGTGTGACGGTGGGAGGCGCGAGCTGCTCGGCACCGGCCGCCACCAGCCGGGCGGTGACGGAGCGGCCGTCGCCGACCTCGAACGCCAGCCGGATGGCGGGCGCGACCGGACGGCCGACCTCCACCTCGTCGATCATCGCCTTCTGCGCGGGGTTCGCCAGCTCGAGCGTCGCCCGGCCGGCGTCGAGGATCGCCACCCGCGCCCCGCCGTCGCCCTGATACGACTCCTGCTCGGGCAGGCCGAGCACGTCGCGGAAGAAGGCGAGCGCGTCGTCGTAGTCCGCGGCCTCCACCACGATCCGCAGCTGGCGCACCCGGTCGGTATCGTTCTGTCCTGTCGCGTCGTCCATCCCCGCGTCACCTCCACTCGGTAGCGTTGCCTCTCGTGCTGGGCTATGTCTACCTCGCGGTCGCGATCGCCACCGAGGTCGTCGCGACGACCTTCCTCAAGTTCACCTCGGGCGAGGACGCCAAGTGGTGGGCGTACGTCGTCGTGGTCGTCGGCTACGTCGCCTCGTTCTTCGCCCTCAGCCAGACGCTCGCCCGCGGCGTGCCGCTCGGGATCGCGTACGCGATCTGGTCGGCCGTCGGGGTCGCCGCGATCGCGCTGATCTCGTGGCTGTTCTTCAAGGAGCCGCTGACCTGGGTGCAGATCGTCGGGCTGGTGCTCGTGGTCGGCGGGGTGGGCCTGCTGGAGCTGGGCGCGAAGCAGCCCGCCGCCTGAGCGGCGCGGTCACGCCGAACCGACGAACGCCTCCAGCGCCTCGTCCAGCGTGCGCGCCGGCGACGCGTACTCGTAGACCGCGCCCGCACCCTCCGGCACGTACGTGCCGTCGGCCTGCGCCCGGATGACGCCGAGCTGCCGCCCGCGGCCGAGCTCCGTGTCCTGTTCGAGGACCTCGGTGTGGTCGTAGACGGTGTAGTCGTCGCCGTCCTCGTAGACGGTCAGATCTTCGAGCAGTGGCATTCAGAACCTCCTGGTGAACGGGAGCGGCTTGCGCATGCGGATGAGCAGCAGCAACGGGAACAGCACGTACGGGCCGTTGTAGAGCAGGAACATCGCCGGGTTCGGCGTGCGCTGTCCCTCCGGCCCGAAGAACTCGACGCCGAAGATCGGGATGGCCGTCAGGCTGATGATCATGGTGGCGTAGATGACGGCGAACAGCTGGATACCGTTGATGCCCTTCGCGAGGCACACGACGAGGAGCACGTAGAACGGCAGGTAGAGGAAGGCGCTCGTGCCCGTGATGAACCGCAGCCACAGCGGCGGGTGCTCGTAGAGCGGATCCCACTGGTGCGAGTACCACCAGTTCCACTGGGCCAGCAGGTTCGGCGAGTGTTCCGCCTGCGGGATGCCGAGCGTCGGGATCGCGTCGCTGATCACGCACGTGACGATGAACAGCGAGAACACGACGATGAACAGGATGTCGATCGGGCGCTTGCGCAGCGGCAGGTTCGCGGGCGTCGCGGGGGCGGCGGAGGCGAGCCCGCTGCTGTCCTGGCTCACAGTGGTCACGGGCGGGAGCCTAGTCCCGACGCCTCGCCAGGACGAAGCCCTGCGGCTGGCGCTCCTGCGCGCGCGAGTCGCGCGGCGCGCGGTCCAGCGTGAGCTCGACCGCGAGACCGGCGGCCTCCAGGGCGGCCTGGACGTACGGGGTGTGGTGGAGGAACGCCAGGAGTTCCACCTGGTGCCCGTACGCGCCCGCACGGACGCGCTCCCCCACGCCGGCCTGATAGGCGAGCAGCAGGAGTCCGCCCGGCCGCAGCACACGACGCAGCTCACCGAAGACCCGCGGCAGCGCGTGCGGCGGCGTGTGGATGATCGAGTACCAGGCCACGACCCCGTCGAACCGGCCATCGGCGAACGGCAGCGCGGCGAGGTCCGCCGCCACGAACTCCACGCCGGGGTGCGCGGCTCTCGCGTGCGCGAGCATCGCCGGCGAGAGGTCCGCGCCCGTCGGCACGACGCCGTCGCCCAGCGACCGCAGGTACGGGATCAGGCGTCCGGTGCCGCAGCCGGCGTCGAGGACCTCCACCCGGCCGTCCGGGGCCTGCGCGGCGAACTGCTCCACCAGATCCCGGATCAGGGCGAGGTCGATGCCGGCCTCGAAGCTCGTGTCGGGAAGCCACTCGGCATAGGTGTCCGCCACCTCCTCGTACAGCGCGCGTTTGCGGTCGGTGATCGCGTCGTCCATGCGCCGAGAGTACCGGCGGTCGGCGCTACTTCAGCGACTTCTGCAGCAGCACGGTCCCGAGCCAGCGGTCGAACTTGTAGCCGACCCTGCCCATGCGGCCGATCTCGGTGAAGCCGAAGCTCTCGTGCAGCCGGATGGACGCCTCCGCCCCCTTGTCGGCGATGACCGCGATCATCTCCTTGAGCCCCGCGGCCTTCGACCGGTCGATCAGTTCCTGCAGCAGCACCCGGCCGAGGCCCTTGCCCGTGGCGGCCGCGCGCAGGTAGATCGAGTTCTCGACCGTGAAGCGGTAGGCGCGCTTCTGCTTCCACGGCGTGACCAGCGCGTAGCCGAGGATCTGCCCGCTGGGCGACTCGGCCACGATGAACGGCATCCCGAGCTTCTTCAGGTACGCGTACTTGCTGCGCCACTCGCGCAACGTCATGCGGTCCTCGTCGAAGGTGACGGTGCTGTTCGCGACGTAGTGGTTGTAGATCTCGCGCACGTCCGGCAAATCCTCCGGCCGCGCCTCGCGGAGGGAGTACTCGAACGGCGCCTCCTGCGGCTCCGTCTTGCGCAGATGGCGCGGCAGCACGCGGCGCTCCTGGTACTCCTCTTCCAGCACCGCTCCAGCGTACGTCGCCGCCGTTGCGGGCGCGTTACGGGAGGCTGTGGATGCCGCCACGGATCAGGGCTCCAGCGACCAGTCGACCGGGCGCTCCCCCGCCTCCTCCAGCAGCGCGTTCGTGCGCGAGAACGGGCGCGACCCGAAGAACCCGCGCGACGCCGACAGCGGGCTCGGATGGGCGGACTCGATCACCGGGTTGCCGTCGAGCAGCGGCTTCAGCGTGGCCGCATCGCGCCCCCAGAGGATCGACACGAAGGGCCGGCCCCGCGCCACCAGCGACCGGATCGCGTGCTCGGTCACCGCCTCCCACCCCTTGCCCCGATGGGAGGCCGGCTCGCCGGGCCGCACCGTGAGCACCCGGTTGAGCAGCATCACGCCGTTCGCCGACCAGGCGCTCAGGTCGCCGTGCGGGGGCGGCGCGACGCCGAGGTCGTCGCGCAGCTCGCGGTAGATGTTCTGGAGGCTGCGCGGCAGCGGCCGCACGTGCCGCTCGACCGCGAACGACAGCCCGATCGGGTGCCCGGGCGTCGGGTACGGGTCCTGCCCGACGATCAGCACGCGCACGTCGGCGATCGGGGCGCGAAAGGCGCGGAGCACGTTCTCCCCGGCGGGCAGGTAGTGCCGGCCGGCGGCGACCTCCGCCCGCAGGAAGTCGCCCATGTCGCGGATGCGGTCGGCGACCGGGTGCAGAGCCTCGGCCCAGCCCTGATCCATCGACCCGTCGGCGGCGAGCTCCTCGAGCGTCTTCGGCGCGGCAGTCACCGGATGCTCCGCTCGCGCGTCAGTGGGTGGCGGCCGTGACCGGCGGCAACGCCGACCACGGGAAGGTGATCCAGCGGTCGGTGCGGCGCCAGACGAAGTCGGGCTCGAGCACGGTCCGCGGCTTCGAGTACAGGCAGACGGTGCGCACCTCGGCGCCGGAGGCGGCGATCAGGTCGACCACCATCGCGAGCGTGCGGCCCGAGTCGGACACGTCGTCGACGAGCAGCACGCGCTTGGCGTCGAGCGCGGCCGAGTCGAGCATCGGCGGCAGCACCACCGGCTCCGGGAGGCGCGAGTCGACGCCCGTGTAGAACTCCACGTTGAGCGCGCCGCACGCCTTGATGCCCAGCGCGTACGAGATCGCCCCGGCGAGCAGCAGCCCGCCGCGCGCGATGGCGACGACCATGTCGGGCTCGTAGCCGCTCTCCATCACCTCACCGGCCAGGTGCCGGGAGGCCTCGCCGAACTCCAACCAGCCCAGGACCTCCCGCTCCGAGGTCGCGAGCACGTCAGTTCCTGAGTCGTCGAGAGGGGCGGCCATCCCTCTACCGTACCGGGGCGCGGCCGGTGTTAGCATCCAGCATGACCACGCAGCAGACGGGCGTCCAGCGCAGGGCGTCCGCCGCGATCGGCGTCACGGCGGGCCTGATCGGCTGGCTGGCGCTCGTCGAGCTCACGAGCGGCATCCTCCAGGGCTACTACGTGCCGCTGATCTCGGACATCGTCACGCATCTCGGCATCCACGACGCCGACTACAACTGGTTCGAGGCGGCCCAGCTGCTGCTCTCGGCGCTGGTCGTGCCGGTGCTCGCGAAGCTGGGCGACATGTTCGGGCACAAGCGCATCCTGCTCGCCGCGACGCTGCTGACCGCCCTGGCCACCTGGGCGGTCGCGTTCTCGGGCGACTTCACGACATACCTGATCGCGTTCGCGCTGCAGGGCTTCTACGTGGTTTGGCTGCCGTTGGAGGTGGCGCTCATCTTCGACCGCGGCCGCCGCACCGGCACCGCCGCGTCGCAGACCCGGCGCGCAGCCGGCCTGCTGGTCGTGGCGCTGGAGGCGGGAGCGATCCTGGGCGCGGTCGGCGCGGGCCTCCTGTTCGAGGCGCTCGGTGGAGACGTCACGCTGACGCTGGTCGTGCCGGCGGTCGCGGTGACGCTCGTCTTCTTCGCGATCCTCCTCGGCGTCCCTGAGTCGGAGCCGGTGCCCGGCCGCCGGCTCGACGGCATCGGCTTCACGTTGCTGGCGCTTGCGCTGCTGCTGATCACCTCCGGGCTCACGTTCCTGCGGATCAACGGCGTCGGGACGTGGTGGGTCTGGGCACTGATCCTGGTGGGCGTGCTCGCCTTCGTGCCGTTCGCGCGCTGGGAGCTGCAGCAGGCCGACCCCGCCATCGATCTGCGGGTGCTGCGCCGCCCGGCGATGTGGCCGGTGCAGCTCACGGCCGGGCTCATCGGCATCAGCCTCCTCGGGGCGCAGGCGCCGCTCAGCACCTACGCCGGGACCGACCCGGTCAACGGCTACGGGCTGGGGCTGTCGGCCGGCCAGCGCAGCATCCTGATCGGCGCCTATCTGATCTCGATGATCGTCGGGGCGCTGCTGTTCCCGGTGATCTCGTCGCGGCTCACGCCGCGGGTCACCCTGATCGGGGCCTCGTTCCTCGTCGCCATCGGCTACCTGATGTTCCTGCCCTTCCATCTGCAGACGTGGGAGGTGTTCCTCAACATGGCCATCGCGGGCATCGGCTCGGGCGCCCTGGTCGGCGCGCTCCCCGCCGCAGCGGCCGCAGCGGCTCCGCGCGGCCAGACCGGGGTCGCGACGGCGATGACGAACACGACCAAGACGATCGGAGGCTCCTTCGCCTCCGCCGTGTTCGGGGTCGTGCTGCTGAGCGGGGCCGCGACCGTCACGGCGACGGCGGCCAGCCTCCTCGGCTACATGGTCGTGTGGACGATCTGCGGTCTCGGCGCGCTCGTCGCGGCCGTGCTGCTGTTCTTCGTGCCGAGGCTCGCATTCGGGGACGCGGAGGTCCCCGCCGCCTGACACCGCCCCAGACCGCCCGAGGGAAGGAAACCGCCATGGATCGCCAACCGCCGATGCCCGAGCTCCCGCCCGCCGTGGCGCAGGCGCTCACTCGCTTCCTCCTCGAGCAACGCCGTCTCGCTCCCGGGCTGGTGAGCCGCGCGATCGTCACCGGATCGGCGAGCACCGGCGACTGGCACGACGGCGTCAGCGACATCGACGTCGTCTTCGTGGTCAACCGCGATCCCTCCCCCGAGCTGGAGGCGCTCGGCCGGCTGCACGCGGAGTCCGACCCGCACATCGACGGCGTCTACCTCACCGAGTCGGAGCTCGCCCGGGGCCCCGACGCGGTGCTCACGGCTCCGCAGGTGGTCGACGGCGTGCTCGTCTCCGCCATGCCGGGCGGCCAGCTGAGCTGGGCCACCTGGCGCGAGCTGGAGAGCGGCGTGCAGGGCATCGTGGACGGCGGCGACGTCATCTGGTCGCCCACCTCCGACCGGCATCCCGACTCGCAGACCGGGGTGCGCGAGTACTCCCGCGCGAACCTCCTCGACTACTGGCGTCAGATCGGGGACGGCGCGGAGGCCGAGCTCGCCCCGCGCTCCGACGACGACCCGGTGCGCAACGAGACCGTGCGCTGGATCGCGCTCGGGCCCATCCGGCTGGTGGCCTCGATGGAGACCGGCGAGGTCGTCTCCAAGAGCGAGGCGGCGGCCGTCGCCGCGGCGCGCTGGCCGGAGCACGCCGAGCTGCTCGACCGCGCGGCACGCGACCGCGCCGGCGACCGGCAGACGTTCACGACCGGCGACGCCCGCCAGGCGATCCGCCTGCTGCGCGAGTGCGTCGCGCTGGCCGAGCAGTCCTGACCACGCAGAAGGGTCCCGACGCGCCGTTCCGGCCGGAGCCGGGCGGCGTGTCGGGACCCTTCTGCGTGAGAGGCGGTCGTCAGGCGCGCGCGGCCTCGGCGACCGCGCGGGCCGCGGCGAGACCGCCGGCCAGGTCGGCCTTCAGGTCGTCGACGTTCTCGAGACCGACCGACAGGCGCACCAGGCCCGGCGTGACGCCCGCGGTGAGCTGCTGCTCCGGGGTCAGCTGCGAGTGCGTGGTCGAGGCCGGGTGGATGACCAGGCTGCGCACGTCGCCGATGTTCGCTAGGTGGCTGAACAGCGCGAGATTGTCGACGAACGCGCGGCCGGAGTCGACACCGCCCTTGAGCTCGAACGACAGCACCGCGCCGACGCCCTTGGGGGCGTACGTGTTGGCGGCGGCGTACCAGGGGCTGGTCGGCAGACCGGAGTAGTTCACCGAGGCGACGTCGGGGTGCGCCTCGAGGAACTCCGCGATCTCCTGCGCGTTCTGCGTGTGGCGCTCGACGCGGAGCGAGAGCGTCTCGATGCCCTGGATCAGCTGCCAGGCGCTGGCCGGTGCGATCGCCGCGCCGAGGTCGCGCAGCAGCTGCACGCGGGCCTTGATGATGTACGCGAGCGGGTCGCCGACAGCGGCCGTGTAGCTGGCGCCGTGGTACGACGGGTCCGGCTCGGTGAGGCCCGGGAACTTGTCGACGTTCTTGGACCACTCGAAGGTGCCGCCATCGACGATGATGCCGCCGATGACCGTGCCGTGGCCGCCGAGGAACTTGGTGGCCGAGTGCACGACGATGTCGGCGCCGTGCTCGAACGGGCGGATCAGGTACGGCGTCGCGATCGTGTTGTCGACGATCAGCGGTACGCCCGCCTCGTGCGCCACGTCGGCGACGGTGCGGATGTCGAGGATGTTGATCTTCGGGTTGCCGATGGTCTCGGCGAAGAACAGCTTGGTGTTCGGGCGGACCGCGCGGCGCCACTCCTCGATGTCGTCCTGGTTCTCGACGAAGGTCGTCTCGATGCCGAGCTTGGCGAGCGTGTACTTGAACAGGTTGTACGTGCCGCCGTAGATCGAGCTGGAGGAGACGATGTGGTCGCCCGCCTGCGCGATGTTCAGCACGGCGAAGGTCTCGGCGGCCTGGCCGGAGGCGACCAGCAGCGCGCCGGAGCCGCCCTCGAGGGCCGCGAGCCGCTCCTCCACGACCGCCTGGGTCGGGTTCTGGATGCGGGTGTAGATGTTGCCGAACTCGGCGAGGGCGAACAGGTTCTTGGCGTGCTCGGCGTTGTCGAAGACGTAGGAGGTGGTCTGGTAGATCGGCGTGGCGCGGGCCTTGGTGACCGGGTCCGGCGCTGCGCCGCTGTGGATCTGCTTGGTCTCGAACTGCCACTGGGCGGCGTCGGTCATGGCGTCTCTCCTTCGGGTGAAGCGTGATCGTGAGGTCTGTCGTGGCGGCACTGCCACCGCCTCCTCTTCGAGGCTAGGGGCGCCCGCCGGGGCGGGCAACGCCTGCGCAATACGCCGTAACCCGGAAGAATGGGCGGCATGAGCAGACGCGTGGTCGTGACGGGAGCGAGTTCGGGGATCGGTGCGGCGACGGTGCGCCTGTTCCGGGAGCGGGGCTGGGAGGTCGTCGGCGTCGCCCGGCGCGAGGACCGCCTCCGCGAGCTGGCCGAGGAGACCGGAGCAGAGGTCTTCGCGGCCGATGTGACCCGCCAGGAGGACGTCGACGCCCTCCGCGACCACCTCGCCGCGACGGGCCCCGTCCACGCCCTCGTCAACAACGCGGGCGGCGCGAAGGGCCTCGACTCGGTCGAGAGGTCCGACATCGACGACTGGCAGTGGATGTTCGAGGTCAACGTGCTCGGCACCAAGCGGATGATCGGCACGCTGCTGCCGCTGCTGCGCGCCGGCGCGCGCGATGCCGGCCACGCCGACATCCTGAACCTCACCTCCATCGCGGGCCACACCGCGTACGTCGGCGGCGGTGGCTACAACGCCGCCAAGTTCGCGCAGCACGCGCTGACCGAGGTGCTGCGGCTGGAGCTGAACGGCGAGCCGATCCGGGTGGTGGAGGTCGCGCCCGGCATGGTCGCGACCGAGGAGTTCTCGCTCGTGCGGTTCGGCGGCGACAAGGCGCGCCGCGACGCCGTCTACGAGGATGTGCCTGAGCCGCTCTCGGCGGAGGACGTCGCCGAGACCATCGTGCACGCCCTGGAGCTGCCCGGTCACGTCGACCTGGACCTGATCGTCGTGAAGCCGGTGGCCCAGGCGGCGCCGTACCGTCTGCACAAGGGGGCCCTGCGCGTCGCAGACTGAGCGCACGGACCGGAAAGGGGGCGAGCATGGCCGACGACGCGAAACGCGAGCGCTGGGAGCGCGCCACCGCGTGGCCCGGCGTCGCGGCCAGCGCGCTGTTCCTCGTCATCTACTCCTGGAACGTGCTGGAGGAGCACAAGCCGCGCGACCTCGGTGTCGTGCTGCTCGCCATCCTGCTGGCCATCTGGCTGTTCTTCGTCGTCGACTACGTCGTCCGGTTCAGCCTGGCCGAGCACAAGCTGCGGTTCGTCCAGCGCAACCCGGTCGACCTGCTCTCGGTGTTCCTGCCCGTCGCGCGGCCGTTCCGGCTGCTGACCGGGCTGTTCCGCCTTCCCGGGCTCCGCGGCAACACGGCCGCGCACCTGCGCCGCCGGGTCGTCATCATCGCCGCGAGCTTCGTGGTCATGTTCATCTATGTGATCGCCCTCGCCGAGTTCCAGGTGGAGCGCTACGCGCAGGGCTCCAACATCCGCAGCTTCGGCGACGCCGTCTGGTGGGCCTGCGTCACCATGGCGACGGTGGGCTACGGCGACTACTACCCGGTGACGGTGCCGGGGCGCATCCTCGCCGTCATCCTGATGATGGGCGGAGTCGCGATCGTCGGCACGGCGAGTGCGACGATCGTGTCGTACCTCAACGAGCGCACCGTGCACCTGCGCAAGCGCGAGGCGCGGTCCGCGGAGGACTCGGGCGACGATCGCGACGGGGACGCTCCGTAACACGGACGGCGGCGCTCCCCGCCTCCAGGACAATGGGTGTCATGGAGTGGCAGACTTCCGCCGACACGGCCCCGTCGAGTTTCATCACGGAGGCGCAGGCGCGCTCGCTGCTCGGCAAGCCTCCCGCGAGCGGCGCGTGGAAGGAGTCCGACCCGGAGGGGTCGCGGCGGTTCGCCGGGATCGGCGCCTTCTCGTTCGAGAGCGGCGAGAGCCTCCCCTTCGTCCGTGTCGCGTACGAGACCTGGGGCGAGCTGAGCCCGGAGCGCGACAACGCCGTGCTGGTCGCGCACGCGCTCACCGGCGACAGCCACGCGGTCGGCGCGGCCGGTCCCGGCCACCCGACCGCCGGCTGGTGGCAGGGGATCATCGGCCCCGGCAAGGCGATCGACACCGACCGCTGGTTCGTCGTGGTGCCGAACATGCTCGGCGGCTGCCAGGGCACGACCGGTCCCGCCTCCATCGCCCCCGACGGCGCTGAGTGGGGGCCGCGGTTCCCGTTCACGACCATCCGCGACCAGGTGAACGCCCAGGCGTCGCTGGCCGACGCCCTCGGCATCGACCGCTGGGCCGCGGTCGTCGGCGGGTCGATGGGCGGCATGCAGGCGCTGGAGTGGGCCGTCATGTTCCCGGAGCGCGTCGAGCGGCTCGCCGTGCTCGCCGCTCCCCCGTTCTCGACCGCTGACCAGATCGCCCTCAACTCGGTGCAGATCGAGGCGGTCCGCACCGACCCGCTGTTCCGCGGCGGCCTCTACTACGACGCCGGCGACGGCGACGGGCCGCACCGCGGCCTCGCGCTCGCCCGCCGGATGGCGCTGCTCAACTACCGCAGCCCCGACGAGCTCAACGAGCGCTTCGAGCGGGCGTGGCAGAGCGGGATCAGCCCGCTCGGCGGCGGCGGCCGGTTCGCCGTGGAGTCGTACCTCGACTTCCACGGCAACAAGTTCACCCGGCGCTTCGACGCCAACAGCTACATCACACTCGTGCAGGCGATGAACTCCCACGATGTCGGCCGCGGCCGCGGCGGCCTGGCGGCGGCGCTCTCCCGGGTGACGGCGCGCACGCTCGTGCTCGGCGTCGACTCCGACCGGCTGTTCCCGGTGGAGGGGCAGCAGCTGATCGCAGCGCACCTGCCCGACACGATCGACGGTAGAGTTCCAGTGGTGATCAGGTCCGACTTCGGGCACGACGCGTTCCTGATCGAGGACGACGCCGTCGGCGGGCACCTGCGGAGGCTGCTCGCAGCGTGAGGGGAACGGAGGGGCATGTCGCGCATCCAGAAGGAGCGTGATCGACTCCTCGCCTCCACGGCACGGACGGTCGGCCTGATCGCGACCGCCACCGCCTTCCTCTGCCTCAGCATCCCCGACACGCTCCCCCTTCCGCTGTACCTCGCCTCCCTCGTGCTGCTGGCCTGCATGGGCGTCGCGCAGTACGAGGTGGCCGGCCTGCAGCGCCCGGTGGTGTGGATGTCGGTGATCGCGGTGTCCGGTGTCTCGCTGATCCTCCTCCACCTGCTCCCCGCGCAGCAGATGGGCGCCTCGGCGGTGAGCGCGATCGCGGTGATCGGGGCGGTCGGTGTGGCCTGCCTCAGCATCCCGGCTGTCACCTCCCGGCCGCGCATCCTCCTTCTCGGCGGGTCGGGTCTCGCGACCCTCGCCGCCTCCACCGTCACGCTCGCGGCGACCGGCTCGCGGATGATCGAGCCGCTGCTGCTGATCATCGCCGGCTGGGTGACGCTGACGGCGACCGGCATCTGGCTCGCGCGGACCGTCCCGCGCACGCTCAAGCGCATCTCCACCATGAGCCGCGCGTACCGGGTGGAGCGGCAGGCGAGCGAGACGGAGGCGCGCCGCCGGCAGGGCGCCCGCCTCCTGCACGACACCGTGCTGGCCACCCTGACCCTGCTCGCGCACTCGGGCGTCGGCGTCAGCGTCGGGGCGCTGCGGGAGCAGGCCGCCGAGGACGCGGCGCTGCTGCGGCAGCTGCGTCTCGGCTTCACGCCCGACCCCTCCCGCTCCGGCGACTACCGCCTCAAGCCCGTCGAGGAGTCGACGCTCGGCAACACGCTGGAGTCGGTCAAGCAGCGCTTCCGGCGCATGGGCCTCGAGGTCAACTGGCACGGCGCCGGCCAGGTGTTCCTGCCGAGCGACGTGCTGGACTCGTTCCTGCTGGCGCTCGGCGAGTGCCTGGAGAACGTGCGCAGGCACTCGGGCGTCAACGAGGCGCACGTGACGATCACCGACGACGAGAACACGGTGCGCGCGATGGTCACCGACGCCGGCAAGGGCTTCGACGTCTCCACCATCGGGGAGGGCCGGCTCGGCTACACCGAGTCGATCGTCGCCCGGCTGCGCGACGTCGGCGGGAACGCCCGCCTGTTCTCCTCCCCCGGCAGCGGGACGACCGTGGTGCTGGAGGTGCCGAAGTGAGCCGTGCCGACGTGAGCCGCGCCGACGAGCGCACCGTCCCGCGCGGGCCGCTCGGCCACCCCGCCGAGGGCGACGAGCGCGACGCGCTCGGGCGCGCCCGGCTCGACCTGGGCTTCAACGTCGCCGCCCTGACGCTGATCCTCTTCCTGTTCCTGATGTTCCTGCTCACCGCGCCGGTGCTCCCGGCCCTCCTGCTGTCGAGCGGCGCGTGGGCGCTGATCGCGGGCACGCTGGTCGCCGCGCTGGTGCTGCGGTTCCGGCTGCCCGACCAGCTGCCCCTCTGGCTGTTCGTCGTCGCCCTGGTGGTCTGGGGCGCCGCGGTGGCGCTGGACGTGGCCGGCACCGCGAGCAGCACCGGCTGGTACCCGCTGACCGCGGCCGCGGCCGTCGGACCGGGCCTTCTGCTCTGCGCTCCCGTGCGGCCCGCCCGCGAGATCGTCGCCGCCACCGGGGTGCTCGGCGTGGTGCTCGCCGTCGTGTTCGGCCTCCGCGCGGGCATCGACCCCCAGCTCCTCGGCCCGTCGTTCGCCACCATCGCGATCGCGGTCGCTCCTCCGCTGATCGGCGTGCAGATCGTGCGGTCGCTGCGCACCCTTGTGCAGCTGGAGCTCGACCTGGTGCAGGTGCAGAGCACGGTCTCCTCCCCCGGCTACGCGGTGGGCATGATGGCGTCGGAGGAGCTCGCCCGGCTCGACCTCGCCGCCGAGCGCCTGCTCGACGGTGTCGCGACCGGCCGCACGCCGCTCCCGCTCGACGAGACCACGGCCGAGACGGCGTCGGCGATCGCGACCGACCTGCGCCTCCACCTCATCCAGGGCCGCAAGGAGACCTGGCTGTACCACGCGGTCACGGAGTCGGCGCTGCTCGGCCCGGCCGTGACCCTCACCGATGCCGACGGACTCGCCGCAGGCCTCGCGCGGGAGCAGCGCGACGGCCTCCTGACCGCGGTGTGGCTGCTGATCAGCGACCCGGTCCGCTCGGGCACCGGACAGCCGCGGTCGCTGTCGCTCGACATCACCCGGCCGGACCAGCAGCCCGCCACCCCCGGCACCGGTGCCACAATGTCCATCGTGATCCGAACGACCGGTGTGCCGCGAAACGGGGTAGACCCTGCGGCGTGGCAAGCTATCCGTAAGGTGGGCCGCTACGTCGAGTCGTTCTCGCGCTCGACGCTCCGGATCGAGATCACCACCGTGAGCGATGTCGCGGCCGAGCTGGGCTGATCCAGCCGGCCCGCTGGAACCTGAAGAGAGGCAGCCGTGAGCGAGGCACCCCCCATCCGTATCGCGATCGTCGACGACCACAAGATGCTGCTCGGCGCCCTCACCGAATGGATCCGCAGTGTCGCGGACGACATCCGGATGGTCGCCGCGGTGGCGAGCTGGCCCGAGCTGCTGACCCACCCGGAGTTCCCGGTCGACGTCGTGCTGCTCGACCTCGACCTCAAGGACAACATCCCGGTCTCGCTCAAGCTGTCGACCCTCAAGACCACCGGCGTGCGGACCGTGCTGATGAGCACCTACTCCGAGCCGGCCGTCGTGCGCGAGGCGCTGGCCGCCGGCGCGCTCGGCTACCTGGTCAAGAGCGAGGACGCCGAGATGATCGTGGAGGCTATCCGCGCCGCGAGCAAGGGCGAGTCGTTCATCTCGACCGAGCTCGACCTCGCGCTCAACGCCGGAGAGACCGGCGCCGCACCCAAGCTGAGCGCGCAGGAGCGCCGCGTGATGGCGCTGTACGGAGCGGGCGAGCCGGTCAAGGCCGTCGCGTTCCAGCTCGGCATCTCGGACGAGACCGCCAAGAGCTACCTCAAGCGCATCCGCGAGAAGTACCGCGTGGCCGGCTACGACGTCGGCACCAAGGTCGCCCTGCGCAAGCGCGCCATCCAGGACGGCATCCTCCTCCAGAACGACTGACCCTACCGGCGGGGAACGGGCGGGATCAGTCGACCGGGACGGGGTCCGGGCGCTGCGCGTGCACGACGCCGGTGTCGACGCCGCGGCGGATGCGCGAGCGGTCGATCCCGAACGACACGAGCGCGAGGACGATGCCCGCAACGCAGAGGATGGCGCCCACCATGATCGGCGACAGGTAGCCGAGCCCGGCCGCGATCGTCAAGCCGCCGAGGTAGGCGCCCGCCGCGTTCGCGATGTTGAGGGCCGAGTGGTTGAGCGCCGCGGCGATCGACTGGCTGTCGTGCGCGACATCCATCAGCCGGGTCTGGATCATCGGCGAGAGCGCCGCGCACGCCCCGGCGACGACGAACACCGAGACGAGGAGGCCGGCCAGGCTCCACGCGGTGAAATAGAGCGTGGCGAGCGACACCAGCAGCACGGCGAAGAACAGCAGCATCCCGCGCTTCACGCTGCGGTCCGCCATCCACCCGCCGAGGAGGTTGCCCACGGTCATCCCGACGCCGATCAGCACCAGCACCAGCGGCACCGCCGACTCCGGGAGCCCGGTGACGGTCGTCACGATCGGTGCGATGTACGTGTACACGGCGAAGAAGCCGCCGAAGCCGATCGCCCCGATCAGCAGCGCCAGCCACACCTGCAGCCGGCCGAACGCCCGTAGCTCGTTGCGCAGCGTCGCCTTCGGGTTGCCCGCCTGCAGCGGCACCAGCAGCGAGATCGCGACGAACGTGAGCGCGAAGATCGCGGCGACCACCAGGTAGGCGATGCGCCAGCCGTGCGCCTGCCCGATCCACGTGATGATCGGGACGCCGATGACATTCGCGATCGTGAGGCCGGAGAGGACGAACGCGACGCCCTGCCCGCGCTTGCCAGGGCCCATGAGGGAGGCGGCGACCAGCGACGCGATCCCGAAGTAGGCGCCGTGCGGCAGCGCCGACACGAAGCGGGCGACCATCACGAGCGGGAAGGTGGGGGCGAGCGCCGAGGCGACCGTCCCGAGCGTGAAGGCGGCGACCAGCCACAGCAGCAGCTGCTTGCGCGGCAGCCGCGCGGCGAACGCGGCGATGGTCGGCGCGCCGACGACGACGCCGAGCGCGTACGCCGAGATGATCCACCCCGCCTGCGCATTCGCCTCGGTCGTGGACTGCGCGTACAGCTGCGGCAGGAGGTCGTGCGCGATGTTGGGCAGCAGCCCCATCGCGACGAACTCGGTGGAGCCGATGCCGAAGCCGCCGAGGGCGAGCGCCAGGAGGGCAAGACGAGTACGGGCCGACGACATCTGCGTCGGCCCGTCGGTAAGCGGGATCACCGCACCACTCTAGTCGAATCGTTTCGACCGCGCTGCCGCCGACGAAATTCGGCACGAATGCGGCACCCCGCAGCCGCCCACATTCGGCACGAATGTTGGTCAAACAGCCGCCAAAACGCACATTCGGCACGAATGTCAGGCGCGGAGCGTCATTGCGCGTCGAGCGCCCGCTCCAAGCGGTCGAGCTTGCCGGTCAGTTCGCCGCTGTAGCCCGGCCGGATGTCCGCCTTCAGCACCAGCGACACCCTGCTCCCGTACTGCCCGACGGCCTCGGTCGCGCGGCGGATCACGTCGAACACCTCGTCCCACTCCCCCTCGATCTCCGTGAACATCGAGGAGGTGCGGTTCGGGAGGCCCGACTCGCGCACGATCCGCACCGCCGCCGCGACCGCGTCGTGCACCGACGCGTCCGGGCCTTCGCCGCCGCTCGGGGCCACCGAGAACGCCACCAGCATGATTCCTCCTTCATCGCCGCGAGCAGGACACCCGCGGAGTCAGTGCCGCTCCACCGTCGCCGGCTGCGGCTCGGCGCCGCGAGGCGTCCGGGACGGCCAGGCGTGCGCGGGCAGCAGGTCCCAGGCCGCCTCGGCCCGGTGCCGCTTGCGCCAGAGCGCCGCGACCGCCCACGCGAGCACGGCGAAGTACATCAGGTTGCGCAGCGTCAGCACCACGACCAGCGTCGGGTCGAGGGCGAGCAGCCAGTCGTACAGGAACGGGTAGAACACCTGCGTCAGTCCTGCGATGATCCCGACGAGTACGGCCGGCGTGCGGAAGCCGCGGCCCTGGTACGCGAGCCCGATGACCACCGGCGCCGCCAGCCAGGCGACGTACTGCGGCGAGCCGACCTTGTTGAAGGCGATGAAGGCCGTGACGAGCGCCAGCGACAGCTCCGGCAGCACCCGGGTCACCGGCGTGCCGCGCATCACCGCGCGGATGCCGATCAGCACGATGACGACGGCCGACACGGCGAACAGCGGGTTCATCAGCTCGCCCGCCGCCGCGGTTCCGGCACCGCTGACCTGGAACGTGTTGAGGGGCGCGTCGTAATAGACCTGCGCGCCCGGCACGTGGAGCAGCGCCTGCCACATCCAGAAGGTGCTGACCGGTGCCTCCACCTGGATGCCGCGGGCGGTCTGCGCGGTGACGAAGCTGAGCACGTGCATCCCGGCGCCGAAGATCAGCGGCACCGCGACGATGATCAGGGAGGTCGCGACGGCCACCGAGATGATCCGCCACCGGGTGCGGAATGCGACCACGGCGGCGGCCAGAAGCGCGGCGGGCCACACCTTGATCCAGGTGGCGATCGTCAGCACCGCGACCGCGGCCTTCTCGTGCACGGTGAGCCAGAGCAGGCCGATGATCGCGAGCGCCGCCGAGAACGCGTCGAGCCGGCCGACGGCGATCGGGCCGAGCAGCAGGAGGAAAGCCAGCCACCACCACGCAGCGGTGAGCCGCCGTGGCTCCCGGCCCACGATCAGCACGGCGAACGCCGCCGCGTCCACCAGCAGCACCAGCGTCAGCCATCCGCCGACGTAGTTGTCGACCCCGAACAACAGCGGCAGCATGATCGGCACGAGGGCGCCGAACGGGTACACCCAGTCGGTGGTCACGCCGACGACCGAGCTGCCCATCGCAGCCAGCCGCGCCCACGGCTCGTAGACGAAGATCACGTCGCCGAGGCCCTTGCCGCCGATCAGCGCGAGACCGCCGACGACGATGTGCACGAGGAGGAACGCGATCCAGAGGGCGTAGGGGCTCGCCGCGACCCGCCGGAGCATCCCCATGAGGCCTCATCCTAGGGGAACGGCCTACGACGCTCCGGCCGTTACGAGGTCGCGCACGACGGCTGCGAGCTCGCCCGCGATGTCGAGTGCGGCGATCGGCCCGCCGGCCGAGGCGCGCTCCCCCGCACGACCGTGCACCCACGCGGCGGTGGCGGCGAGCGCGGCGAGCGCCTCCAGCGTCTCCTCGCGCGTCCCGGAGAGCTCCTGCTCGTGCGTGGCGACCAGCGCGCCCAGCACGCCGCCGAGCACGTCGCCGCTGCCCGCGGTGGCGAGCCACGGCGGCCCGGCGGTGACCGCCCGGTGCGTCCCGGCGGGGGTCGCGATGTGCGTCGTGTGCCCCTTGAGCAGAACCGTCACCCCGAGGAGGTGGGAGGCGCGCAGCGCCCACCCGCCCGGGTCGTCGGCGATGTCGGCGGCGCTGGGCGCCTGCCCGTCGTCCTCGCCGGCCCTGGCGATCACCCCGGCCAGCTCGCGGTAGTGCGGGGTGATGACAACCGGTCCTGTGGCGTCGCCGACGAGGTCGAGCGCTCCGGCGTCGATCACGAGCGGCGTGCCGTCCTCGATCGCGTGGCGCAGGCGCACGGCGTCGTCCTCCGGCCTGCTGGAGGCGTCCATGCCCGAGCCGATCAGCCACGCCTGCACGCGGCCGGGCGCGGTGACGACCTCCGGGCGGCGGCGCAGCACCTCCTCCGCCGGGCGGGACGCGCCGAGGTAGCGGATCATGCCGACCCCGGTCCGCGCCGCGGCCTCCGTGCCCAGCACCGCGGCTCCCGGGTACAGGTCCGACCCCGTGACGACGCCGAGCACCCCGCGGGTGTACTTGTCGCTCCGCTCATCCGGCACGGCGATCCACTGCGCGGCGTCGCGCTCCTCCCACTGCCTGACCTCGCTCATCGGCACCTCCGTCCCACACCATAGGCCCGTCCGCCCGCGAGGCCCGCTCCCCCGCAGGCCCTGCGGCCGCAATAGGCTGAGCGGCATGAGCAGCAGCGCCTCCGGCAGCCGTCCGATCAGCCTCCCCGGCCGGGTCGTCGTGTTCGACTACGGCGAGGTCATCTCGCTCACCCCCACCGACGAGGACCGCGCGGCGCTGACCGAGCTGGCCGGCGGCGACGCCGACGTGTTCTGGCCCGCCTACTGGCGGCATCGGGCCGCGCTCGACGAGGGCACGCTCAGCATCCAGCAGTACTGGCGCAGCATCGAGCGCGAGCTGGGCGAGCAGTGGGGCGACGCGACCATCCACCGGCTGTGGCTGGCCGACTTCCGCAGCTGGCTCACCGTCGACCGCGACACGCTCGACGTGCTGGTCGACCTGAAGGAGGGTGGGACGCGGCTCGCGCTGCTCTCGAACGCCGGCCGCGACTTCGGCTCGTACTACCGCAACGGCTCGCTCGGCGACCTGTTCGAGAAGGTGTTCGTCAGCGGCGAGCTCGGCACCAGCAAGCCGGGCCCCGACATCTTCCGGCACGTGCTCGAAGAGCTCGGCATCACCGCCGCCGACGCGGTCTTCATCGACAACAAGGAGGAGAACGTGCGCGGGGCCGAGGCCGTCGGCATCACCGGGCATGTCTACACGACCGCGGACGACCTCCGGGCATATCTTCAGTCGCTCGCGGCTTGAATCGGTACATGGTCTCTCTCTTCGATCCCTTCACCCTGCGCGGCGTCACCGCCCGCAACCGCATCTGGGCCTCGCCGATGTGCATGTACTCGGTGCTCGACCAGTCGGGCGTCCCGCAGACGTTCCAGCTGGTGCACCTGGGCGCCATCGCCTCCGGCGGCAGCGGCATCGTGTTCACCGAGGCGACCGCGGTGAGCCCGGAGGGGCGCATCTCCCCGCAGGACACCGGCATCTGGACCGACGAGCAGGCCGACGCCTGGCGCCCGATCACCGCCTTCATCGCCGCGGAGGGCGCCGTGCCCGCCATCCAGCTGGCGCACGCCGGCCGCAAGGCGTCGAGCTGGGCCGCGTGGGGCTTCGAGGGCCGCACCGGCAGCGTCCCCGCGGAGGAGGGAGGCTGGACGCCGGTCGCACCCTCGGCGATCGCCTTCGACGACTTCGCCGTCCCGGTGGAGCTCGACCTCGCCGGCATCGACAAGGTGGTCGCCGACTTCCGTGCCGCCGCGCGCCGCTCCGTCGACGCCGGCTTCCGGGTGCTCGAGATCCACGCCGCCCACGGCTACCTGCTCCACCAGTTCCTCTCGCCGATCGCGAACCACCGCACCGACGAGTACGGCGGGTCGCTCGAGAACCGCGCGCGCCTCCTGCTGCGCATCACCGCGGAGGTCCGCGACGAGATCGGCGACGACGTCCCGCTGTTCATCCGCTTCTCGGGCAGCGACTGGGTCGAGGGAGGCTGGGACGAGCACCAGACCGCGACCGTCGCCGGCTGGGCGCAGGAGGCGGGCGCCGACTTCTTCGACATCTCCAGCGGCGGCATCGCCCCCGGCGTGCGCATCCCCGTCGAGCCGGGCTACCAGGTGCCCTTTGCGCACCACGTGCGCAGCTCGGCCGAGGTCGACGTGAGCGCGGTCGGGCTCATCACCGAGGCCGAGCAGGCCGCGGAGATCGTCGCGAGCGGCCGCGCGGACGCCGTCATGCTGGCGCGCGAACTCCTGCGCGACCCGCACTTCCCGCTGCGGGCCGCACACGAGCTGGGCGTCGAGGTCGGCTACTGGCCGCCGCAGTACCTGCGCGCGAAGTGGCGCACGCGGTCGGTCGCCGGACAGCGCTGACGCGTCCGCCGGTTCAGCTGAGTTCCGTCAGGCAGAGGTAGTTCCCCTCGCTGTCGCGGAACCAGCTGGACCGGCCGCTGCTGTCGGTTGCGATCCCGTTCTCGGTCTTCAGGCCCGGGAAGTCGTAGTCCTCGAAGACCACGCCCTTCTCCCGCAGCGAACCCATCGCGTCCTCGATATCGGGGACGATCCAGCACATCGCGGTGTTCTTCGCCGACCCGGCGTTGGCGGTCTCGTAGATCAGGATCTTCGCGTCCGTGCCCGTCGCGTAGCGGACCCCGGACTCCATCGTGTCCTCCGGCTCCAGCCCGAGCTTGTCGCGGTACCACTGGGTGGCCCGCCGCAGGTCCGAGGCAGGAAGGACGGAGTACGTCACACACGACTCCAACATGAGAGCTCCTCCTCTTCTATCCGGGCGGCATGCTACGCGCGCGGGGACCGCCCGGGGATGCTGGAACGGAGGTTCTAGACAGCGCGACAGAGGGGTCCCGACACGCCGTTCCGAGCTCGGCCGGACGGCGTGTCGGGACCCCTCGACGTGGAACTACCGGCGCCTGGTCGCGTCCTGCACCTCGCCGACGAGCTCCTCGATGATGTCCTCGAGGAACAGCACGCCGGCCGTCGACCCCTCCCCGTCGACCGCGCGCGCCAGGTGGCTGCCCGAGCGGCGCATGGTCGCGAGGGCGTCCTCCAGGTCGCTGTCGACGAAGACGGTGACGAGGCGGCGGATGCGCTTGGCGGGCACCGGCAGCTCGAAGCCGGTCTCCTCCAGGTCGAGCACGTCCTTGAGATGGAGGTAGCCGGTCGGCTCCCCGTCGGCGTCCGGCACCACGTAGCGCGAGAACCCGTGCTTGGCCACGGCCTTCTCGACGTCGGCCGGAGTCGGGTTCGGCGGGAGCGAGATGAGCGTGTCCGGCAGCACCATGACGTCGCGCACCTTCTTCTCGGTGAACTCGAACGCGGCCGTCAGCGCACCGGTCCTGTCCATCAGCACGCCCTCGCGCGTCGACTGGCTGACGATCGTCGCCACCTCGTCGAGCGTGAAGGTGCTCGCGGCCTCGTCCTTCGGCTCCACCCCGAACAGGCGCAGCACGCCGTTGGCGGTCGCGTTGAGCGCGACGATGATCGGGCGCACGGCGCGGCCGATGGCGACGAGCGGAGGCGCGAGCAGCAGAGCGGCCCTGTCCGGCATCGAGAACGAGATGTTCTTCGGCACCATCTCGCCGAACACGACGTGGAGGAACGACACCAGCACCAGCGTCACGATGAAGGCGATCGTGCCGGTGACCTCCTCCGGCAGCCCGGTGAGGTGGAGCGGTCCCTCCAGCAGATGGTGGATGGCCGGCTCCGACACGTTCAGGATCAGCAGGGAGCACACGGTGATGCCGAGCTGGGTCGTCGCCAGCATGAGCGTGGCGTGCTCCATCGCGACCAGCGCGGTCTTGGCGCTGCGCTTGCCGCGCTCGGCCAACGGCTCGATCTGCGAGCGCCGCGCCGAGATGACGGCGAACTCCGCGCCGACGAAGAACGCGTTCACGAGGAGGAGCACCACCAGCCAGGCGATGCCTGCCCAGTCACTCATGGCGCCCCCTCTCGCTCGCGGCCGGGTCCGCGGTGGCGGGCGCCTCCGGGTCCGGCGTGTAGCGGATGCGGTCGACGCGGCGGCCCTCGAGGCGCTCGACGCGCAGCGTCCCGCCCTCGATCGGCACCTCGTCGCCCACCTTCGGGAGGCGGCCGAGCTCGTTCATGACGAAGCCGGCGACGGTCTCGTACGGACCCTCCTCCGGCACGGTGACACCCGCGCGCTCGAGCAGCTCGTCGGGGCGCAGGATGCCGGGGAACGTGATGGAGTCGCGGCCGCGGACCACACCGGCCCGCGTGCGGTCGTGCTCGTCGGCGACCTCGCCCACGATCTCCTCGACCAGGTCCTCGAGGGTCGCGATGCCGGAGGTGCCGCCGTACTCGTCGACCACGACCGCCATCTGGTAGCCCTGGCCGCGGAGCTCGCCGAGCAGCGTCTCCAGGCTCATCGTCTCCGGAACGCGCAGCGCATCCGTCTGCAGCGCGGAGACCGGGACCTTGCTGCGGCGCTCGCGCGGCACGCCGACCGCCTGCTTGACGTGCACGAAGCCGACCACGTCGTCCACGTCGTCGTCGACGACCGGGAAGCGGGAGTAGCCGGTGCGGCGGGCGAGCGCGATCACGGCCTCCGCGGGCTCGGCGCGCTGCACGCTCTCGATGCGCGGGCGCGGCGTCATGACGTCGGAGGCGTTGCGCGACGAGAAGGCCAGCGTGCGGCTGAGCAGGGTCGCGGTGTCGGCCTCCAGCACGCCCGCGCTGGCGGAGCGGCGCACCAGCGACGACAGCTCGTCGGCCGTGCGTGCGCCCGACAGCTCCTCCTTCGGCTCGATGCCGAGCAGGCGCAGGAAGCCGTTCGCGGTGCCGTTGAGAAGCGCGACGAAGGGCCGGAAGACAGTTGTGAACACCGTCTGGAACGGGATCACCAGCTTGGCCGTCGCGAGCGGCAGCGCAAGCGCGAAGTTCTTGGGCACCAGCTCGCCGAGGATCATCGACAGCAGCGTCGCCACGGCGATGGCCACGACGGTCGCGATCGGGGTGACCGCTCCCTCCGGCAGCCCGGTGGCGAGCAGTGGCCCGCGCAGCAGCGAGCTGATCGCGGGCTCCATGGTGTAACCGGTGAGCAGTGTCGTCAGCGTGATGCCGAGCTGCGCGGCCGAGAGGTGCGTCGATGTGATGCGGAGCGCCGCGATCGTCATGCTGAGCCGGGACTCGCCGCGTTCGCGCCGCGCCTCCAGGTCGCCGCGGTCGAGGTTGACCAGCGCGAACTCGCTCGCCACGAAGAGGCCGGTGCCGACGGTCAGCAGGAGGCCGACGGCGAGCATGATCCACTCATAGAGCACGGCGGTCACCCCGCTCGCGGCGGTCGGCGCCCCACGTGCGCGGGCTCAGCGGATGGAATGGGCTATGAGAGGGAGGGTCGTCCATTTCCCGGTCAGTATAGCGACGGCGCCTGTACGGCATGACAGGAATCCGGAGGCGGATTCCCAGCCTCCAGGAACCCCTCGCGGGCCCCTGTCACCAGCTGACGGGCAGCGCCTTGCCCTCCTCGTAGCCGGCAGCCGACTGGATGCCCACGAGCGCCCGCTCATGGAACTCGGCGAGCGTGCGCGCCCCGGCATAGGTGAACGACGACCGCAGGCCGGTCGTGATCATGTCGAGCAGGTCCTCCACCGACGGCCGCAGCGGGTCGAGGTAGATGCGCGAGCTCGAGATGCCCTCGGCGAACAGCGTCTTGCGGGCCAGCTCGAAGGCGTCGAGCCGCTCGAAGCGGCCCTTGACCGCCTTCGTGCTCGCCATGCCCCAGCTCTCCTTGTAGAGCCTGCCCGCCTCGTCGCGCGCGAGCAGCCCCGGCGCCTCGATCGTGCCGGCGAACCAGGAGCCGATCATGACGGAGGCGCCGCCCGCCGCGAGCGCGAGGGCGACGTCGCGCGGGTAGCGCACGCCGCCGTCCGCCCAGACGTGCGCTCCCAGCTCGCGCGCCGCGGCGCTGGTCTCGAGCACCGCGGAGAACTGCGGCCGGCCCACGGCCGTCATCATGCGGGTCGTGCACATCGCGCCGGGGCCGACGCCCACCTTCAGGATGTCGGCGCCCGCCTCCACGAGGTCGCGCACGGCCTGCTCGGTGACGACGTTGCCCGCGGCGATCGGCAGGCCCAGGTTCAGCGCCTTCACCTCGCGGATCGCGCGGCGCATCCCGCCCTGGTCGCCGTGCGCGGTGTCGATGACGAGCACGTCGACGCCGGCGGCGGCCAGCGCCTTCGCCTTGCCGGCGACGTCGCCGTTGATGCCGACCGCCGCGGCGACGCGCAGGCGGCCGTCGGCGTCGAGGGCGGGCTGGTAGATGGTGGAGCGCAGGGCGCTGCGGCGGCTGAGCGTCCCGACGACCCTGCCGTGGTCGAGTACGGGGGCGAAGTCGATGCCGGCGGCGTCCATGACCGCGAAGGCGGCCTTGCCGTCGGTGAGATCCTCCGCGTCGAGCGAGGTCAGCGCGCCGTGCAGCAGGTCGCCGATGCGGGCGTCGGGGAGCGCGGAGCCGAGCTGGCTCGACGCGAGGCAGCCGAGGTAGTCGCCGCCAGGGCCCTGCACGACGATGCCGTGCCCCTCCACGGCCGGGATGCGGCGCAGCACGTCGGCGACGGTCTCGTCGGGGTGCGCGTCGTACGGGGTGTCGAAGGCGACGGGCTGCGCCTTCACCCAACGGATCGCCTCGTCGAGGTCCTGCAGGTGCATGTCCTGCGGAAGAACGCCCAGTCCGCCCCTGCGGGCGAGGGTCGCTGCGAGGCGCTTGCCCGTCACCGAGTTCATGTTCGCGGAGACGATCGGGATCGTCGCGCCGGTGCCGTCGTTCGGGGCGAGCGATACGTCGAGCCGGCTGGTGACGTCCGACCGCGAGGGGACGAGGAAGACGTCCGAGTAGGTGAGGTCGTGGCGGGGCGACGTTCCATAGAACTGCATGGGAATAACGGTATCGCTCCGCGCTGGACGCAGGCACGGAGGCGGCGATGGGATTAGGCTTGAATCTCGGATGGAAGCGGGCGCCACGAGCTGCCCGATCGGACGAAAATCAACGGAGAGTGGGCGATCGGCTGTGTCGAGCCAATTGACCGGAGTGGGAACCGACGACGGATCGTCGGGCGAGTTCGGAGCCAACGAATGGCTGGTGGATGAGCTGTACGAGCAGTTCGTCCACGACCGCAACTCGGTCGACAAGTCCTGGTGGCCGATCCTCGAGAGCTACCAGCCGACGGTGAAGGAGGACGGCGCCGAGTCGTCGACCCCCGCACCCGGAGAGACGCCGACCGAGACGCCGGCGCCGACCCCCGCAGAGCCGACAGCGCCGACGCCCGCCGAGCCCGTCGCACCGACCCCGGCCGAGCCGACGGTCCCGACCCCGGCCGAGCCGACCACCCCCGCGCAGCCGTCGACCCCTGTCGACCCGACGACGCAGGCCGCGCCCGCCGCACCCGCCACCGCGAACGGCGAGCCCCGCCCGATCACGACGCCCATCCCGATCATCGGCCAGCAGCCGGTCGCGCGGACGACCTCCGTCGCGCCGAAGCCGCAGCCCGTCCCCGCCGAGGCGCCCGTCACCTCCCCCAACGCGGTCGCCGAGCCGGCCGAGGAGGACAAGGTCACCCCGCTGCGCGGCATGGCCAAGTCGCTCGCCACCAACATGGACGCCTCGCTCACGGTCCCGACCGCGACCAGCGTGCGCACCATCCCGGCCAAGCTGATGATCGACAACCGCATCGTCATCAACAACCACCTGAAGCGCGCCCGCGGCGGCAAGGTCTCGTTCACACATCTGATCGGCTGGGCGCTCATCCAGGCGCTCAAGCAGTTCCCGAGCCAGAACGTGTTCTACGAGGAGGTCGACGGCAAGCCCTCCGTCGTCGCCCCCGCGCACATCAACCTCGGCATCGCGATCGACATCCCCAAGCCAGACGGCTCGCGCGCGCTGCTCGTCCCGAGCATCAAGCGCGCAGACACGATGGCGTTCGGCGAGTACCTCGCCGCCTACGAGGACCTGGTGTCGAAGGCCCGCAACAACAAGCTGACGGCCGGCGACTTCGCCGGCACCACGATCTCGCTCACCAACCCGGGCGGCATCGGCACGGTCCACTCCGTGCCGCGGCTGATGAAGGGCCAGGGCTGCATCATCGGCGCCGGCGCCCTCGAGTACCCGGCCGAGTTCCAGGGCTCCAGCGAGAAGACGCTCGCCGGCCTCGCGATCGGCAAGACGATCACGCTGACCAGCACCTACGACCACCGCGTCATCCAGGGCGCCGGCTCCGGCGAGTTCCTCAAGATCGTGCACGAGCTGCTGATCGGCAAGCGGAGCTTCTACGAGGACATCTTCGCCGAGCTGCGCATCCCGTACTCCCCCATCCACTGGAACCCGGACATCAGCGTCGACCTGGCGAGCGCCGTCGACAAGACCGCCCGCGTCCAGGAGCTCATCAACTCGTACCGCGTGCGCGGCCACCTCATGGCCGACATCGACCCGCTCGAGTACCAGCAGCGCTCGCACCCCGACCTCGAGATCGAGAACCACGGCCTCACCTTCTGGGACCTCGACCGCGAGTTCGTCACCGGCAAGTTCGGCGGCGACCGCCGCACGATGAAGCTGCGCGACATCCTGGGCGTGCTCCGCGACTCCTACTGCCGCACGGTCGGCATCGAGTACATGCACATCCAGGACCCGGCCCAGCGCGAGTGGTTCCAGCAGAAGCTGGAGCGCCCCTACGAGAAGCCGACCCACGACGAGCAGCTGCGCATCATGGGCAAGCTCAACGAGGCCGAGGCGTTCGAGACCTTCCTGCAGACCAAGTACGTCGGCCAGAAGCGGTTCAGCCTCGAAGGCGGCGAGTCCACGATCGCGCTCCTCGACACGATCCTCCAGGGCGCGGCAGAGGCCGAGCTCGACGAGGTCGCGATCGGCATGGCGCACCGCGGCCGCCTCAACGTGCTGACGAACATCGCCGGCAAGACCTACGGCCAGATCTTCCGCGAGTTCGAGGGCACCCAGGACCCGCGCACGGTCCAGGGCTCCGGCGACGTCAAGTACCACCTCGGCACCGAGGGCACGTTCAAGGGCGCGAACGGCGAGGAGATCCCGGTCTACCTCGCGGCCAACCCCTCCCATCTGGAGGCGGTCGACGGCGTGCTCGAGGGCATCGTCCGCGCCAAGCAGGACCGTCGCCCGGCGGGAACGTTCCTCACCCTGCCGATCCTCATCCACGGCGACGCCGCGATGGCCGGACAGGGCATCGTGGTCGAGCAGATGCAGATGTCGCAGCTGCGGGCGTACCGCACCGGCGGCACCATCCACGTCAACATCAACAACCAGGTCGGCTTCACCACGCCTCCCGGCGAGGGCCGCACGTCGGTGTACTCGACCGACGTGGCGAAGACCATCCAGGCGCCGATCTTCCACGTGAACGGCGACGACCCGGAGGCCGTGGTGCGCGTCGCGCAGCTCGCCTTCGAGTACCGCCAGGAGTTCAAGCGCGACGTCGTCATCGACCTGATCTGCTACCGCCGCCGCGGTCACAACGAGGGCGACGACCCGTCGATGACGCAGCCGCTCATGTACAACCTCATCGAGGCCAAGCGCTCCGTGCGCCGCCTCTACACCGAGGCCCTCGTCGGCCGCGGCGACATCACCGAGGAGGAGTACGAGCAGGCGCACAAGGACTTCCAGGAGCGCCTGGAGCGCGCCTTCATGGAGACGCACGCCGCGCAGACCAACTCGACGCCGGTCATCGGCGGCGACGGCGCGGAGGACCTGGAGGCCCCCACGGCCCAGCAGTCCGACGACAACGTCGGCGAGCCGGACACCACCGCGGTGAGCGCGCAGGTCATCCAGTTGATCGGCGACGCGTTCAACAACCCGCCCGCGGGCTTCACGGTCCACCCCAAGCTCCAGCAGCTGCTCAACAAGCGCAGCGACATGAGCCGCAACGGCAACATCGACTGGGGCTTCGGCGAGCTGCTCGCCCTCGGCACCCTGCTGATCGAGGGCACCCCGGTGCGCCTCGCCGGCCAGGACGCCCGCCGCGGCACGTTCGTGCAGCGCCACGCGGTTCTGCACGACCGGCAGAACGGCCAGGAGTGGCTGCCGCTGGCCAACCTCAGCGACAACCAGGCGAAGTTCTGGATCTACGACTCTCTGCTCAGCGAGTACGCGGCCATGGGCTTCGAGTACGGCTACTCGGTCGAGCGGCCCGACGCCCTGGTGCTGTGGGAGGCGCAGTTCGGCGACTTCGCGAACGGCGCCCAGATCATCATCGACGAGTTCATCTCGTCCGCCGAGCAGAAGTGGGGCCAGCGCTCGTCGCTGGTGCTGCTCCTCCCCCACGGCTACGAGGGTCAGGGGCCCGACCACTCCAGCGCCCGCATCGAGCGGTACCTGCAGCTGTGCGCCGAGAACAACATGACCGTCGCGCGGCCGTCGACCCCGGCGTCGTACTTCCACCTGCTGCGCCGCCAGGCGTACGCCCGACCCCGCCGCCCGCTGGTCGTCTTCACCCCGAAGGCGATGCTGCGGCTCCGCGGGGCGTCGAGCGACGTCGCCGACTTCACGTCGGGCCGCTTCGAGCCGGTGATCGACGACAAGCGGATCAGCGACAAGGGCGCCGTGAAGCGCGTCCTGCTCATGGCCGGCAAGCTCTACTACGACCTCCTCAACGAGCTCGAGAAGAACCCGAACCCCGAGATCGCGCTGGTCCGGGTGGAGCAGTTCTACCCGCTGCCCGGCGACGAGCTGAAGGCGGTCGTCGACTCCTACCCCGACGCCGAACTGGTGTGGGTGCAGGACGAGCCCGAGAACCAGGGCGCCTGGCCGTACATGATCCTGGAGACCTCCAAGCTGGGCCCGCGCCCGCTCGGCGTCGTCTCGCGTCCGCCGTCGGCCTCCCCGGCCGCTGGCTCGGCCAAGCGCCACGCCCAGGAGCAGTCGCTGCTCATCCAGCGGGCGCTGACGCTCTAGCCACGGCCGAACGCACGCACGAGAGCCCCGGCTCCGACCAGACACCTGGTCAGGGCCGGGGCTCTCGGCGTAGGTTGACCGCATGACCGTCGTGACCACCCACCGCCTCGGCGAGCCCTGCTGGGTCGACTACGCCGCCTCCGACGTCCCCCGCGCCCGCGACTTCTACACGGCCCTGTTCGGCTGGACGGCCGAGGAGGCGGGCGAGGAGTATGGAGGCTATCTGACGTTCCTCAAGGACGGTCACCGCGTGGCCGGCCTCGGCCCCGCGATGGAGGGCGCGCAGCCGAACACCTGGCTGACGTACCTGCTCGTCGAGGACGCGGAAGCGGCGGAGCAGACGGCGAAGAAGGCGGGCGCCGAGGTCGTCGCGCCCACCATGACCGTCGGCGACCAGGGCCGCCTCGCCGTGATCGCCGACCCCGGCGGCGCGGTCGTCGGGCTCTGGGATCCGGAGCAGCACCGCGGCTTCGAGCTGGTCGCCGAGGTCGGCGGACTCGCCTGGCACGAGCTGTACGCGCGCAGCTACGCGGCCCAGGTCGAGTTCTACACGCGAGCGTTCGGCTGGAGCACGCAGGTGCTCGGCGACACGGCCGACTTCCGCTACGTGACCTTCGGCGACCCCTCCTCGCCCGCGGGCGGTGTCTATGACGCCGACGCGATGCTCCCGCCGGGCGTGCCATCGCACTGGGTGGTGTACTTCGGCGTGGCCGACGCGGCCGCCGCCTCCGAGCGCGTGGTCGAACTGGGAGGCTCGGTCGTGCGCGACCCGTGGGACAGCGAGTTCGGGACGTTCGCGCAGGTCACCGACCCCCTCGGCGGGCTGTTCTTCCTGCACCAGGTGCGCAGCAGGGAGTGACGGGGCTCACCGACCGAGACGTGCGTCCAGCCAGGCCCGCAGGTCCGCCTGTGCGGCCGCGGCCATGGGCGTCGCGTGACCGGTGAATCCGTGCGGCGCTGCCGGATAGACGCGCAGGTCGACGTCCACGCCCGCGGCCGCGAGACGCTCAGCCATGGCCTGATTGTCGGCTAGGAGGACATCCTCCTCCCCCACGATCATGAGCACGGGAGGCAGCCCCTCCACCCTCGCGAAGATCGGCGAGATGTCGGGATCGGTGCGGTCGATCGCTCCGCCCGCATAGGCCTCGATGAAGTACTCGTCGCGGATCAGGCGACCGGCCGCCGTCCGCCCGCTGAGGTCGTAGGTGCCGAACTGGAGCACGGCGCCGGCGAAGGGTGAGCCGCCGCGGTCGCGCAGCCGGACCAAGGTCGTCATCGCGAGCGTCGCACCCGCTGAGAAGCCGGCGATCGCGAGGCGGTTCGTCCCGAACCGCTCGGCCGCGTGCTCGGCGAGCCAGAGCGCCGCGGTCTCGCTGTCGTCCGGCGCGGCGGGCCAGGGATGCTCGGGCGCGAGCCGGTAGTCGACGCTCACGACGGCGACGCCGAGCGCCTCCGCCAGCTCGCCGTTGCGGCGGCCGTCGGCACCCGTCAGCCCCAGATAGAAGCCGCCGCCGTGCAGATCGAGGACGACTCCGCGAGGAGCATCGAGACCGGGTCGGAGGATCCGGAGGTCGACGGCCCGACCGCCGTGCTCGACGGTCTCGGTCGTCACCGATGGCGACGGTTCCGGTGCTCGCGCACCCTCCCGGATCGCCGCCAGCTCCGCCGCGTCGCGCGGGCCCCGGCCGCTGCCGCGTCGCTCGTAGAACGCGCGGGTCTCATCGACCAGGGCGCTCAGCCGCGGATCGATCAGCGCGATCCCGAGCCTAGTGGACGGTCGCCTGGAAGGACCGGATCTTCAGCAGCACCTCGGTGCGCAGCGTCTCGGGAGCGGTCTCCTTGCACGCCCGCTGGACCACTTCGGTCAGCACGACGTTGAGGTGCGCCTCGTCCGAGCAGCCGGCGCAGTTCGCGAGGTGCTCGCGCACATCGGCAGCATCCTCGCTGCAGAGCTCGTTGCGCAGGTACTCCTCGAGTTCGGCCTTGGCCTTGTCACAACCGCAGTCGGTCATCATTTTCTCCTGGGGGTCTGCACGGCGGAGTCCTGGACTGCAGAGAGCCCCCGCTCGTGCGCGTAGTCGGTCAGCAGCTCCCGCAGCATCCTGCGGCCGCGGTGGAGGCGGCTCATCACGGTGCCGATCGGGGTCTTCATGATGTCGGCGATCTCCTGGTACGAGAAGCCTTCGACATCGGCGAGGTAGACGGCCAGCCGGAAGTCCTCCGGGATGGCCTGCAGCGCGTCCTTGACGGCGCTGTCGGGCAGGTGGTCGATCGCCTCCGCCTCGGCCGAGCGGCTGGAGGCGGCGGACATGGACTCCGCACCGCCCAGCTGCCAGTCCTCGAGCTCGTCGATCGTGCCCTGGTACGGCTCGCGCTGCTTCTTGCGGTAGGTGTTGATGAACGTGTTGGTGAGGATGCGGTACAGCCACGCCTTCAGGTTCGTGCCCTGCTTGAACTGGGCGAACGCGCCGTACGCCTTCACGTACGTCTCCTGCACCAGGTCCTGTGCGTCCGACGGGTTCCTGGTCATGCGGAGGGCCGCCGCGTAGAGCTGGTCCATGAAGGGCAGGGCCTGCTCCTCGAAGAGGCGGCCCTGATCCTGCGTCTCTGTGGTCATCACCGGCCAGTCTAAACGCGCCTCCGGGATGGGGGGAGCGTCGAGCACGGCGGTCGCGAGAGCCACGGGCAGCCTTCCTCTGGTCGGAAACGGATAATCTTGACAACAATGCTGATCTCGAAATATTCCGCCCCCGACTTCGACCCGTACGGCGACAACCGCACGGACGAGCCGAACACGCTCTGGCCCGCGCCCGTCGCGGCCGGACCGGTGTCGGCCTCCGTCTCCCTCCCCGGGTCCAAGTCGCTGACGGCACGCGAGCTCGTGCTCTCCGCCCTCGCCGACGGGCCGTCGCTGCTGCGCGCGCCGCTGCACTCCCGCGACACGGTGAACATGGTGGAGGCGCTGCGGGCGCTGGGCGTGACCATCGAGGAGCGGCCGGGCTCCGGCGAGTTCGGCTCCGACCTGCTGGTGACGCCGGCGGAGGAGCTGCTGGGCAGCACGACCATCGAGTGCGGCCAGGCCGGGACCGTCATGCGGTTCGTGCCGCCGGTCGCCGGCCTCGCGCTCGGCCCGACGATGTTCGACGCGGACGACTCGGCCCGCGGGCGCCCGATGCACGCCATCATCTCCGCGCTGCGCGCGCTCGGCGTCGACGTGAACGACGACGGCCGCGGCGCGCTGCCCTTCACCGTGCACGGCACCGGCTCGGTCCGCGGCGGCGCCGTCGAGGTCGACGCCTCCAGCAGCAGCCAGTTCGTCAGCGCCCTGCTGCTGTCGGCGAGCCGGTTCGAGGAGGGCCTCGACCTGACGCACGCCGGCGAGCGCCTCCCCAGCCTCCCGCACATCGAGATGACGATCGCGGCGCTGGCGGCGCGCGGGGTCACCGTGGAGTCGCCGGAGGTCGGGCACTGGATCGTGCGGCCCGGCGCCATCGCGGCGCGCGACGTCGACATCGAGCCCGACCTCTCGAACGCGGCACCGTTCCTGGCGGCTGCGGTGGTGACGGGAGGCTCGGTGACGATCACCGGCTGGCCCGCGTCGACCACCCAGGTCGGGGCGGACCTCATCGACCTGCTGCCGCTGTTCGGCGCGACCGTGACGCGCGACGGCGACCGGCTCACCGTGACGGGTCCGGAGCGTATCCAGGGCGTCCAGCTCGACCTGACCACCGGCGGCGAGCTGGCTCCCGCGCTGGTGGCGATCGCCGCGCTGGCGGAGTCGCCCAGCGAGATCACGGGC
Organism: Leifsonia williamsii; assembly: GCF_030433685.1. Classification (NCBI taxonomy): domain Bacteria; kingdom Bacillati; phylum Actinomycetota; class Actinomycetes; order Micrococcales; family Microbacteriaceae; genus Leifsonia; species Leifsonia williamsii. Next base: position 1,804,242 of record NZ_JAROCF010000001.1, on the reverse strand, counting down.
ATCGGGCACATCCGCCACCACGAGACCGACCGGCTCGCGGCGCTGGCGGCCGAGCTGAACGGGCTGGGCGGCGCCGTCACCGAGCTGGAGGACGGCCTGCGCATCGAGCCGCGGCCCCTCCACGGCGGCGTGTGGCGCAGCTACGAGGACCACCGGATGGCGACCGCCGGCGCGATCGTCGGACTGGTGGTGCCCGGCGTCGAGATCGAGAACGTCGGCACGACGGCGAAGACCCTCCCCCAGTTCACCGAGCTCTGGAGCCGCATGCTGCAGGACGGCGCCGCGTAATCATGTCGTGGTGGGCGGACGACGACGACGAGGATGAGGGCGCCTACGCGGAGTACGACGAGTCGGCCGTCCGCACCCGTCCGAATCCGAAGGGCAACCGTCCTCGCACGAAGACGCGTCCTGAGCATGCGGACGCGGAGATCGCGCGCGTGCTCGGTGTCGACCGCGGGCGATACACCGTGCTCCTGGACGAGGGCGGCGACGACGAGCGCCAGCTGACCGCCGCGCGGGCGAGCGAGCTGCGCCGCCAGGCCATCGTGACCGGCGACCGCGTGGCCGTGGTCGGCGACACCTCCGGCGAGGAGGGGACGCTCGGCCGCATCGTCCGGATCGAGCCGCGCACCACCCTCCTGCGACGGAGCGCCGACGACACCGACGAGGTGGAGCGGGTGGTGGTCGCGAACGCGGACCAGATGCTCATCGTGGTGGCCGCCGCCAACCCGGAGCCGCGCACGCGGCTCGTCGACCGCTACCTCGTCGCGGCATACGACGCGGCGATCGAGCCGATGCTCTGCGTGACCAAGATCGACCTGGCCGACCCCGGTCCGTTCCTGGAGAACTTCGCAGGGCTCGACCTGCCGGTGTTCACCAGCCGGGAGGACCACATCCCCGTGGACGAGATCCGCGCGGCGCTGGTCGGCCACGACACGGTCGTCGTCGGACACTCGGGCGTCGGCAAGTCCACGCTCGTCAACGCGATCGTGCCGGGCGCGGGCCGGGCGACCGGGCACGTGAACGCCGTGACGGGTCGCGGACGGCACACCTCCTCCTCCACCGTCTCGCTGCGCGTGGAGAACGGGGAGGGGCACGGCTGGGTCATCGACACCCCCGGCGTGCGGTCGTTCGGGCTCGGCCACGTGAACACCGACAGCATCCTCAAGTCCTTCACCGACCTCGCCGCGCTGGCGGAGGACTGCCCGCGCGGCTGCACGCACCTCCCGGACGCGCCGGACTGCGCCATCCAGGAGGCCGTGGACGCCGGCGCGCTGGGTGAGACCGGCCGCGCGCGCCTGGACTCGCTGCAGCGCCTCCTGCTGACCTTCGCGCGCTGAGAGCGCTGCGCGCTGAGCGCGCTGCGCGCGGAGCGCGCTGCGCGTTGAGTGCGCTGCGCTGGGAGAATGGGGGCATGACTGATGTGCGACTCGAAGCGGGCCAGGCGGCTCCCGCATTCACCCTGACCGACCAGGACGGCTCGCCCGTCTCGCTCGGCGACTACGCCGGCGACAACGTGATCGTGTACTTCTACCCGGCGGCCATGACCCCGGGGTGCACGAAGGAGGCGTGCGACTTCCGCGACAACCTCAACTCGCTGAAGTCCAGCGGCTACACCGTGCTGGGCATCTCGAAGGACGCGCCCGCGAAGAACAAGCAGTTCCAGGAGCAGGAGGGCCTCAACTTCCCGCTGCTCTCCGACGAGGACCTCGCCGTGCACCAGGCGTACGGCGCCTACGGCGAGAAGAAGCTCTACGGCAAGGTGGTAGAGGGCGTCATCCGCTCGACGTTCGTCATCGACCCCGACGGCAGCGTCCGCCTCCCGCTCTACAACGTGAAGGCCACCGGCCACGTCGCGTCGCTGCGCAAGAAGCTCGGCCTGGACTGACGCCGAGCGCCCCGCCGACCGCGCCGATCAGGGTGCGGGGAGGCGGGGCACCGACGCCAGCAGGCGGCGCGTGTAGGCGTCGGCCGGCGAGCGCAGCACCTCGGCGGTCGGGCCCTGCTCGACCACGCGGCCGCCCTGCAGCACGACGGTCTGCTCGCAGAGCGACGCCACGACGCCGAGGTCGTGCGAGACCATGACGACCGTCAGGCCCTCGCGCTCGGACAGCTCGCCGAGCAGCTCGATGATCTGGATGCGCGTCGTCACGTCCAGCGCGCTCACCGGCTCGTCGGCCAGCAGGACCCGCGGACGCGAGACGATCGCGCGGGCGATCGCGATGCGCTGACGCTGCCCGCCCGAGAACTCGTGCGGATAGCGTTCGGCCGCGTCGGCCGGAAGGGCGACCTCGCGCAGCGCCGCCGCCACGCGATCGCGCGCGTCCGCCCCGGACGCGATGCGCAGCGACCGCAGCGGCTCCGCCACGATGCGGCCGACGCTCTGCCGTGGGTCGAGGGACGAGTACGGGTCCTGGAAGACGGTCTGCACGCTGCGTCGGAACTCCCGCATGCGGGCGCGGTCGCGCCGGTCGAGCGGGGCGCCGTCGAACAGGATCTCGCCCGTCGTCGGCGTCGACAGCCCGAGCAGGAGCGACAGGAGTGTCGTCTTGCCCGCGCCCGACTCCCCCACGAGGCCGACGCTGCGGCCCGCCTCGACGGCGAGCGACACGCCCTGCAGCGCGGGCGCCGCAGCACGCCGGTACTGGAACCCGGCGTCGCGGAGTTCGAGGATGGCCGTCATCGCGCCTCCAGGGCTGCGTCGAGCTCGCGGGCGCTGCGCACCAGCTCGGCCGTGTAGGGGTCGGAGGGCGCGGTCAGCAGGCGCGCCAGCGGCCCCTCCTCCACGACGCGTCCACCGCGCATGACGAGCGCCCTGTCGGTCATGCGCGAGACGACGGCGAGGTCGTGGCTGACGAAGAGCAGGGCCATGCCGCGCTCGGCGACCAGCGTGTCGAGCAGGGCGAGGATGTCGGCCTGCACGGTCACGTCGAGCGCCGTGGTCGGCTCGTCGGCGATCAGCAGCTGCGGGCGGCACGCCAGCGCGGCCGCGATGGCGACGCGCTGGCGCTGGCCGCCGGAGATCTCGTGCGGGTACGCGCGGGCGATGCGCTCGGGCTCGGGGAGGCGGACCTCCGTCAGCGCGCCGAGCACGGCCTCCCGCAGCGCGGCCCCCTTCAGCCCGAGGTGCCGGCGCAGCGGGCCGGCGACCTGCGCGCCGAGCCGCATGAGGGAATCGAGCGCGGTGAGCGGCTCCTGGAACACCATCGACGCCGTGCGCCCGCGCAGCGGCACCAGGTCGCGCTCCTTCGCGCCGACAACCTGCACGCCCGCCAGCTCGACGCTCCCGGAGGCGGTCAGCCCCTCGGGAAGCAGCCCGAGCGCGGCGAAGGAGGTCAGCGACTTGCCGGAGCCGGACTCGCCGATCAGACTCAGCCGCTCCCCCGCGTCGAGCGAGAACGACACGTCGTGTACGAGCGGCGACCCGTCGCGGGCGGACACCCGCAGGTTGCGCACGTCGAGGATCATCGCGATCGCCTCCTCGTCGGGTCGGCGACGTCGCGCAGGCCGTCGGCGACCATGTTGACCCCGATCACCAGCACGACGATCGCCACACCGGGTGCGATGGCGCCGACCGGCGCGGTGCCGACGGTTCCCTGGGCCTCCTGCAGGAGCCGCCCCCACGATGCGTTGGGCGGCGGCGCGCCGAGCCCCAGGTACGACAGGCTCGCCTCAGCCAGCACGGCGATCCCGAACTGCAGCGCGAGGTTGACCAGCAGGGTCGGCCAGATGTTCGGGAGGATGTGCCGCCCGATGACGCCCGGCCACGACGTGCCCGACGTGCGGGCCGCGGTCACGTACTGCTGCGACAGCACGCGCTTCGCCAGCACGCGCGTCAGCCGCGCGATCACCGACGACATCGCCAGGCCGATCGCGACGATCGCCGTCCCGAGCGACGCCCCCTGGGCGGCCACGATCAGCATGGCGAGCAGGAGGGTCGGGAAGGCGATCAGAATGTCGAGGAACGCCGAGATGGTGTCGTCGAGCCACGAGGTGGCGAAGGCCGCCAGCAGCCCCAGCACGACGCCGACGAGCGCGCCGATCGCGACAGAGCCGAGCCCGACGGCGATCGCGATGCGCGCGCCCACCATCAGCTGCGCGAGGAGGTCGCGCCCGAGCCGGTCGGTGCCCAGCCAGTGCTCCGGCCCGGGGTGCTCCAGCCTCCCGCCGCCCGTGTCGCTCGGCGCGTACGGGAGCCAGAAGAACGACACCAGCGCGACCAGCACCACGAGTCCGACCAGCACCAGCCCGATGCCCAGCGTGACGGACCGGCGACGCCGGCGGCGCGCCACCGTTCGGGGGTCGGGAGCGGCGCCCTGCGCCGCGGCCTGCTCGACGACCGCGCTCATCGGTTGCCCGAGATGCTGTGCCGCAGGCGCGGGTCCACGAGCCGCTGCACGATGTCGGCGGCGAAGCCGATGACGAGCACGGCGAACGTGGAGACGAACAGGATGCCCTGGATGTTCGGATAGTCGTGCTGCTCGATCGCGTTGAGCAGCATGCTCCCGAGCCCGGGCAGGGTGTAGACGCTCTCGACGACCACCGCTCCGAGGAACGTGGTCGCGAGCTCGATGCCGAGGATGGAGATGACGGGGACGGCGCCGTTGCGCAGCCCGTGCCTCCACATGGCCGCGCCGAAGCCGGAACCGAGGGCGCGCGCGTTGCGCAGGTAGTCGCTCCCGATGACGTCGAGCGTCGCGCTGCGCACGTACCGCGAGATGGAGGCGCTCATGACGATCGCGATGGTGATGATCGGCAGCGCCAGCGCCTCGAGCGCCGCCGCCGGATCGGCCCAGTCGTCGCGCGGGAACCCGCCCGCCGGGAACCAGCGCAGGTTGATCGAGAACACGCTCACCAGCAGGATGCCGACCCAGAACACTGGAACGGCGATGCCGAGCTGCGAGAAGGCGGACAGCGCGATGCCGTACCAGCGGTCGCTCTTCCAGCCGGCGACGAAGCCGATCGGGAGGGCGAGCACGAGCGCGAGCAGGAACGACAGGAGCGTGAGCGGCACGGTGACCGCGAGCCGGGACGCGATCTCGGGCCCGACCGGGAGGGAGCTGACGAACGACTCCCCCAGGTTCAGCGACAGCAGGCTGCCGAACCAGGTCGCGAACTGCTCGAGCAGGGGCCTGTCGCTGCCCACCTGGGCGCGTGCGGCCTCCACCTGCTCCGGCGTCGCGTTGACCGAGAGCAGCGCGTTGGCCGGGTCGCCAGGAAGTACGCGCAGCAGGAAGAACAGGACGACCATGGCGAGCAGCAGCGACACCAGCAGGAAGCCGGTGCGGCGCAGGAGGTAGGAAGCCATGATCCTCTCAGCGTAGATGCTCGGAGAGCCGCCCTCGCGGCCCTCCGAGCATCTGTGGACAACTCGTGGAGCGGTGTTACTTCTTGACGATGTCGTAGGTGTAGAACGTCGAGTTCAGACCGTTCACGGTGTACCCGCTGAGGTCGCTCGACGCCACCACGATCTGCGGCGTGAGGTAGAGCCAGACGCTCGCGGCGTCCTTCGCGATCTGCTCGTTGACCTGCTTGAGCTTCGCGGTCTGCTCGTCCGTGGTCGAGGACTGCTCGGCCTCCTTCACCCACTGGGTGACCTGCGGGTTGTTGTAGCCCCAGTAGAAGTCCGGGTTGCCGTACCAGACCACGTCGCGGTCGTTGACGTGCTCCTGCAGGGTCGCCTCGAAGTCGTGGTCCTTGAAGACCTTCGAGTACCACTCGTCCGCCGAGATGGAGTTGATGTTGACCGTGATGCCGACCTTCGCCAGCTCGCTCTTCACGAACTCCGCCACCGCGGGGTGCGGGTCGTAGGTCGGGGTGTCGAGCGTGAACGTGAAGCCGTCGGGCAGGCCGGCCGCGGCCAGCTCCTTCTTGGCGAGGTTCACGTCGTACGGGTTCACCTTGGTGAGGTCCTCGTACCAGGGGTCGCTCGGCGGGACCATCGAGCCGATGAGCGTGCCGTAGTCGCCCCAGATGGACGAGAGCAGCTTCTTGGTGTCGATGGCCGAGTAGACGGCCTTGCGGACCTCGGGCTTGTCGAAGGGGGCGACGCGGTCGTTGAAGGCGAGGAGCTCCTTGACCGTCGACTTGCCGTCGTTGATCGTGTAGTCCTTGTTGTCCTTCAGCTGGTCCAGCGTGTCGGGGCTCTGGATGTTCGTGACGATGTCGACCTGGTTGGTCACCAGCGCGTTGGAGAGGGCGGAGGCGTCGGTGAAGTAGTCGAACACGACCTCCTTGTTCTTCGCCTTCTCTCCCCAATAGCCGTCCCAGCGGACGATGTTCAGCGAGCTGCCGCGCTTCCAGGTGCCGAGCTTGTAGGGGCCCGTGCCGTCCTCGGCGGTCTTGAGGTTCTTCACGCCGGTGCCGGTCATCCACACGTAGCTGAGGTTGTACGGCAGCGAGATGGAGCGCTCGGAGAGGTGGATGACGGCGGTGTGGGCGTCCGGGGTGTCGATGCCCGAGATGACCGCCAGCTGCGACTTGCGGGCCGACTGCGAGTTCTCGGCGGTGACGCGCTCGATGCTGCGCTTGACGTCGGCGGAGGTGAACTCGGCGCCGGAGTGGAACTTCACGCCCTCGCGGAGGGTGAAGGTGTACGTCAGGCCGTCGGGGCTGGTCGTGTACTTCGTGGCCAGCAGGGGCTCGACCTTGCCGTCGTCGGTGAGCTTGAACAGGCCCTCGTAGACGTTGCCGTTGAACGCCTCGGTGACGCCGCTGCCGCTGCCGGCCGTGTTGTCGAGGTTGACGGGCTCGTTCTGCGAGCCGACGGCGATGGTCGCGTCGCTGCCGGAGGCGCTGGACGACGAGCCGCCCGCGCAGCCGGCGAGGGCCAGGGCCGAGGCGAGGCCGATCGCGAGCGTCGCGATGAAGGGGGTCTTTCTCACGGAGTTCTCCTGTGTGCTGTGAGTGGAGCGGAGGATGTGCCGGGGGCCGGCGGTCAGTGGGCGGCGCCGCCGCGGAGCACGACGCGCTTCTCTCCGGCCCTGACGGGCACGCCGAAGCGGTTGTTCCGGGGCGGCAGCGGACAGTTGTACTGGTCCGAGAAGCCGCACGGAGGCACGAACGCCCGGTTGAAGTCGAGCACCGCGCGGTCGCCGTCGCGACGGACGAACAGGAAGCGGCCGGAGGCGTACGTGCCGTCCTCGCCCTCCGCGCCGTTCGTCGGGTCGCCGAAGACGAGCAGCAGCGTGCCGTCGTCGTCGAAGGCGCTCAGCGTGTAGTCGACGCCGTCGCGCGTGAAGGTGATGTCACCGGGGACCACGAGGTCGCGGGTGAGGCCGTTGTCGCGGATGTGCTCGAACGGGATGGTGCGGTCGCCCTCGACCGGCGTGAAGGTCGCCTCGATCACCCACGCGGGGTCGAACGGGAACGCCTCGATCGTCTCGTACGCCTGGATGGCGGGCGATGCGGCATCCCAGAGGCGGATGCCGCGCTGCGGCTCGCCCGTGTCGAGGTCGCGGCGGCTGAGCTCGGTGGCGGTCACGGTCTCCGGCTGCCCGGCCAGCGCCTGCTCCGGCGTGGTCTCGTCGCCCGGCTCCAGCCAGCGGGTCTCGATCAGCGCCAGGTTGCCGGTGGGCTCCGCGACGCTGCGCAGCCTCCATGCGCGCCACTCCTCGTAGCCGTCGCGCGCGTCGGCGACGGTGGAGCGGAGGGTGTGGGAGGCGGTGGCGGGGGATGCGGAGAGATCAGTCACGATGTCGGGCATAACCATCCGAGTCTGCGACTTGTTCCCACCCGTTCACGATTCGTGTTGCTCCGTGTTGCGCGCGGTCGCCTGCACGACGCGCGGCGTGAGCGCCAGCACACCCGCCACCAGTGCCGGCACGAGCAGCGCCCAGCCGAGGTCGGGCCGCGCGTAGAGGCCCTGGAAGCAGCCGACGGCGACCGCGATCTGCAGCACCTGGATGGTCACGGCCGACGCGCGCGCCCACGAGCGCCTGCGCAGGATGCCGACCGCGGTCGCGATCACCCACACCGCGGCGAGCAGCACGAGCACGAGGATCGCGACGGCCGTCGTGTACGACTGGGGCGTGAGCGTGAGGAGGTCGATGAGCAGCCAGACGGCCAGCCCGACGACGAGCGCGGCCTCCAGGAACAGGATCGCGGCGAGGACGAGCAGGGTGGCTGGCCGCGGTGAAGGGGCGCTGCGGGGGTCCGGCACTATAGCATCCTGACGTTTCGGGCGGGTGTTCACAGCGTTATCCCATACAAAACTATTGATCCGGATCAACTGCTATGGGAGCATGTTCGAGGTCGAGTTGATGCTCACAGGGTTGTGGGCAGGTCTTAGTTCATCGGATCTGAAGAACCCTGCAACCCGGCTGCTTATCTGAATTCTAGGCCCATCGGGCCGGGAGACACCCAGCGAAACAAGGAGCACATCTTCATGGATTGGCGCGACAAAGCCGCCTGCCTGACCGCGGACCCCGAGCTGTTCTTCCCCGTGGGGAACACCGGCCCCGCCGTCGACCAGATCGACAAGGCGAAGGCGGTCTGCGCCCGCTGCACCGTCACCGAGATCTGCCTGCAGTACGCCCTCGAGACCGGTCAGGACTCGGGCGTCTGGGGAGGTCTCTCCGAGGACGAGCGCCGCGCCCTCAAGCGCCGCGCCGCCCGCGCCCGCCGCGCCTCCTGACCGAGGCCGGCTGATCCACCCGGCGACCCGAAACCGCCGGACAGCACTCCCCGCCGAGGCGGCGCTCCGAACACCTAGCAGGATGGAGCGCCCCTCGGCTGTTTCTTCGGCCGCCCGCTACGCCTTCGTGAGGTAGCGCAGCGGCACCTCGATGGTGACCTCGGTCCCCTGCCCCATCATCGTGTGCCAGTCGATCGCTCCCCCGAGCTCGCCCTGGATCAGCGTGCGCACGATCTGCGTGCCGAGCCCGGAGCCGACCTTGCCCTCCGGCAGGCCGGAGCCGTTGTCGACGACCTTCACGGTGAGCGAGTCCTCGGAGCGGTCGGCCACGATCTCCACCTGGCCCTCGCGCCCGGCGAGACCGTGCTCCACCGCGTTCGTCACGAGTTCGGTCAGGGCCAGCGCCAGCGGGGTGGCGTACTCGCTCGGCAGCTTGCCGAAGGTGCCCGACTTCTTCGGGTGCACCGTCGTCGTGTGGCTCGCCGCGACCTCCGCCACGAGCAGCAGCACCCGGTCGAACACGTCGTCGAAGTCCACGATCTGCGCGAGGCCGGTCGACAGCGTGTCGTGCACGACCGCGATCGCCGCGACGCGGCGCATCGCCTGGCTCAGCGCCTCCCTGGCCTCCTCGGAGTGCGTGCGGCGCGCCTGGATGCGCAGCAGCGACGCGACGGTCTGCAGGTTGTTCTTGACGCGGTGGTGGATCTCGCGGATCGTCGCGTCCTTCGTGATCAGCTCGCGCTCCTGGTGCCGCTGCTCGGAGACGTCGCGGCAGAGCACGATCGCGCCCACCCGCTCGCCGCGGTTGCGGATCGGGATGGCGCGCAGCGAGACGGTCACCCCGCGCGCCTCGATGTCGGTCCGCCAGGGCGCGCGGCCGGTCACGACGAGCGGCAGCGACTCGTCGGTGGTGATGGAGCCGGTGAGGAGGCCCGTGGTGACGGTGGCGAGGGACTCCCCCTCCAGCTCACCGGTGAAGCCCATGCGGTTGAAGGCGCTGAGCGCGTTCGGGCTCGCGAAGGTGGTGATGCCGTCGACGTCGAGCCGGATGAGGCCGTCGGCCGCACGCGGCTGGCCGCGGCGCGGGGCGGCGGGCGCGCCCAGGTCCGGGAAGTCGCCGGTCGCGATCATGTCGAACAGGTCGTTGGCGCAGGCGTTGAAGGTGAGCTCCTGGCGGCTCGGCGTGCGCGCCTCGCTGAGGTTCGTGTGCCGGGTGATCACCGCCACCGGCTCGTCGGCGGTCTGCGGCGAGTGGACCGTCAGGCGGCGGATGACCGGGATCGCGCGCACGCGGGTCGGCGTCTCCTCGTACCAGTCCGGCGCGGAGGTGTCGATGATCGCCTTGGTGCTGTACGCGTCGGTGACCTGCTGCCGCCATTCGGGCTTGATCCGCTGGCCGACGAAGTCGCGGTAGAACAGCGTCGCCGCGCTGGACGGGCGGGAGTGCGCCACCGCCACGAAGTCGTCATCGGTCGTCGGGACCCAGAGCACGATGTCGGCGAACGCCAGGTCGGCGAGCAGCTGCAGGTCGCCGACGAGGCCGTGCAGCCACTCCACGTCCTCCTCGGAGGACCGACCCTGGGCATGGACGAGATCACTGAGCGTCGACACCCCCTCAGTGTATGCGGACCGCACGGAACGCCCCGGCCGTCCCTCCACAGCAGCGTTGGTGCCCTGGACCTTGCGCACTACCCCTGAAAGAGTGTCATCCGTTCGCGACCCGCCAGGCACCACGCGAACTCACAGCACCGTTTGCACCAAGGAGTCACCATGCCCGCCACAGCACTGCAGAACACCCTCGTCGACGACGCCGCCGCTGAGGAGCCGATGGTCGTCGAGGACGCGCCGACGCCCGCCCGGGAGGCGGCGCCGACCGCGGCCGACGCGGCGCGGATCGCCGCAGACAAGGCCGTCGTAGCGTCGTCGGGCCGCTCGCATCGCGCGCCGCACCTCCGTGCGGTGGAGCCGCTGCGGGAGCCGTCGGACCGGGACCGCGCGATCGCCGCGCACCCCTCCAGCCGCCGCTCCTGGGACTCGGACGCACGCCCGATGCTCCGAGCCGTCGAAGACATGGCGGGCAGCGCACTCACGCAAGCCGCAGAGCCTCACACGCAAGCGGAGGCGCCCGGTACGGAGCCGGGCTCCCCCACCGCGATCGCTCCGGTTCCCGAGGTCGCCCCGGTCGAGCGCGCGGGACGCATGGACGACCCCGAGCAGCTCTGCGCCGCCCTCGCGCTCTGCGTCGTCGAGATCATCGCGGGGGCCCGGCCGCTCGATCAGGTCGCGTACTGGGTCACCGACGCGGTCTACGTGCACCTCCTCCGCCGCACCGTGATCGCCGCCCGGGCTCGCGCCGTCGCCGCCGAGGAGCCGATGCGTCCGCGGGTGCGGATCGGCGCACCGCACCTCTTCGAGCCGCGGGAGGGCGTCGTGGAGGCGGTGGTCATGGTCCACCAGACCCCTCGCTCCCGCGCGATGACGATCCGGTTGGAGCGCCACCGCTCGCGCTGGCGCGCGACGGCGCTGTCGATGCTGTGAGCGGGGCACGCCCGTGACAAGCGGAACGGCCCGCCGGGGTGCCGGCGGGCCGTTCTGTCTGAGGGGTGGGTCAGCGCTTCTCCCGGTCAGCACTTCTCCCGGTCAGCGCTTCTTGGCCTGGGCGCGGCGCTCGGCGCGGTTGGCGGGGGCCTCGGCCTCCGCCTCCGTGCCTGCGGCGGGGACGCGCTGGCCGAAGGCGCCGCGCTGCGTGGCCGCCTGCGCGGGCGGCTCGGCCGGGGCCTGGGCGGCCTGGCGCTGGGCGCGCTGAGCACGGGCGGTGGCGGCCTGCTCGATCTGGCCGCGCTGGTTGCGCACCTCCACGCCGCCGCCCTCGCCGGGCGCCGAGTAGCTGAGGCGGGCCTCCGCCGACTCTCCGCGGGACAGGCCCTTGGCGGCGACCGCCGGGGACTCGACCTCGCCGGGCGCCTGGTTGACCTCGACCTCCAGGTTGAACAGGAAGCCGACGGTCTCCTCGCGGATCGCGCCCATCATCTGCTGGAACATCGCGTAGCCCTCGCGCTGGTACTCGACCAGCGGGTCGCGCTGCGCCATGGCGCGCAGGCCGATGCCGTCCTTGAGGTAGTCCATCTCGTAGAGGTGGTCGCGCCAGCGGCGGTCGATGACCGACAGCACCACGCGGCGCTCCAGCTCGCGCATCGCGGGCGCACCCAGCGACTCCTCACGGCGCTGATAGGCCAGCTTCGCGTCGGAGAGGATCTCTCGGCGCATGAAGTCGCGGTTGATGCGGCCCTTGTTGCCGGCCTCGGCGATGACCTCGTCGATCGTGACACCGACCGGGTAGAGCGTCTTGAGCTCGGCCCACAGCGCGTCGAAGTCCCAGTCGTCTCCGCTGCCTTCGCCGGTGTGCTGGTCGAGGATGTCGTCGATGACGTTGGTGAGGAAGGTCTGCACGCGCTCGTGCAGGTCGTCGCCCTCGAGGATGTGACGGCGGTCGCTGTAGATCGCCTCGCGCTGCCGGTTGAGGACGTCGTCGTACTTGAGGACGTTCTTGCGGATCTCGGCGTTGCGCGCCTCCACCTGCGACTGGGCGCTGCGGATCGCGCGGCTGACGACCTTCGACTCGATGGCCATGTCGTCCGGCACGCTGGTGCGGCCCATGAGGCTCTCGGCGGCGCCGGCGTTGAACAGGCGCATCAGGTCGTCGGTGAGCGACAGGTAGAAGCGGCTCTCGCCCGGGTCGCCCTGACGGCCGGAGCGGCCTCGGAGCTGGTTGTCGATACGGCGCGACTCGTGACGCTCGGTGCCCAGGACGTAGAGGCCGCCGGCCTCGATGACCTTCTCGGCCTCCGTCGCGACCTCGGCCTTGACCGCGTCGAACACCTCGTCCCACTGCGCCTCGTACTCCTCCGGCGTCTCGACCGGGGAGAGCCCGCGCGCGTTCATCTCGGCGACGGCGATGAACTCGGCGTTGCCGCCGAGCATGATGTCGGTACCACGACCGGCCATGTTGGTCGCGACCGTGACCGCGCCGAGCCGGCCCGCCTGGGCGACGATCGCCGCCTCGCGCGCGTGGTTCTTGGCGTTCAGGACCTCGTGGCGGACGCCCTTCTTCGCCAGCAGTCGGGAGAGGTACTCGCTCTTCTCGACGCTCGTGGTGCCGACGAGGACGGGCTGGCCCTTCTCGTGGCGCTCGGCGATGTCTTCGACGACCTGCGCGAACTTCGCCTCCTCGTTCTTGTAGACGAGGTCGGGCTGGTCCTTGCGCTGCATCGGCTTGTTCGTCGGGATCGGGACGACGCCGAGCTTGTACGTGCTCATGAACTCGGCGGCCTCGGTCTCGGCGGTACCGGTCATGCCGGACAGCTTCTTGTAGAGGCGGAAGTAGTTCTGCAGGGTGACCGTGGCGAGGGTCTGGTTCTCGGCCTTGACCTCCACGCCCTCCTTGGCCTCGATGGCCTGGTGGATGCCCTCGTTGTACCGGCGGCCGACCAGGATGCGGCCCGTGTGCTCGTCGACGATCAGCACCTCGCCGTTCATGACGACGTAGTCCTTGTCGCGCTTGAACAGGGCGTTCGCCTTGATCGCGTTGTTGAGGAACGAGATCAGCGGGGTGTTGGCCGACTCGTAGAGGTTGTCGATGCCGAGGTAGTCCTCGACCTTCTCGATGCCCGGCTCGAGCACGCCGACGGTGCGCTTCTTCTCGTCGACCTCGAAGTCGACCTCGGGCGTCAGCCGCTTGGCGAGCGACGCGAACTCGGTGAACCAGCGGTTCGCCTCGCCGGAGGACGGGCCGGAGATGATGAGCGGCGTCCGCGCCTCGTCGATGAGGATCGAGTCGACCTCGTCGACGATGGCGAAGTAGTGGCCGCGTTGGACCATGTCGCTCGCCTGCCACGCCATGTTGTCGCGGAGGTAGTCGAAGCCGAACTCGTTGTTCGTGCCGTAGGTGATGTCGGCGGCGTACTGCTCGCGCCGCTCCTCCGGCGTCTGGCCGGCCAGGATGACGCCGGTGGTCATGCCGAGGGCGCGGAACACGCGGCCCATCAGCTCCGACTGGTAGCTGGCCAGATAGTCGTTGACCGTGACGATGTGCACGCCGCGGCTGGTGATGGCGTTGAGGTAGGCGGCCGTGGTCGCGACGAGGGTCTTGCCCTCACCGGTCTTCATCTCGGCGATGTTGCCGAGGTGGAGGGCCGCGCCGCCCATGATCTGCACGTCGAAGTGCCGCATGCCGAGGGTCCGCTTGGACGCCTCGCGCACCGCGGCGAACGCCTCCGGCAGGAGGTCGTCGAGCGACTCGCCGTTGCTGTAGCGCTCGCGCAGCTCGACGGTCTCGTGCATGAGCTCGTCGTCGGTCAGCGCGGCGAAGTCGTCTTCCAGCGCGTTGACCGCCTTGGCATACGCCTCGAGCCGACGGAGGGTGCGACCCTCGCCGACGCGCAGAACCTTTTCGAGAATTGAGGCCACTGATGCACTCCACTTGTGATCGGCGGGCGTTTGCTGCCCGCGCCCGGGCGGGCGCACGCCGGACGGCAGGCGCCGCCGACGCATGACACATCGTACGGGATGCGCTTGTCCGTTCGGCCCGCTGTACCTGGGAGGGCGCTGGGCGCGCGGCGGGCGGCCGCCGCGAGGCCGATGGCGGCCGCCGCCCGGGCGGACGCCATCGGCGCGCGGTGCGCGCAGCCGGTCAGCCGAGCTTGCGGTTCTCGGTGACCTCCTCCTGCAGCTCCTCGGCGTCGTCGTCGAGCGCGATCACGCCGTAGTCCCAGCCCTTGCGCCGGTAGACGACGCTCGGGCGCTGGTTCTCGGAGTCGACGAACAGGTAGAAGTCGTGACCGACCAGCTCCATGTAATAGAGGGCGTCGTCGACCGTCATCGGGGTGGAGGCGAACACCTTGCGGCGGATCACCACCGGGCAGTACTCCTCCTCGGTCTCCGCGTCGCCCTCGGCACCCGAGGACTCCCCCGTCACCACCGGGACGCTACCGGTGCGCACCTGATCGAGCACCGCCACGGGGGCGGCCTCCAGGCCGACAGCGCTGAAGCCGTCCGTGCTGGCCTCGCGGAGCGAGGTCGGACGGTGCTGCCCGCGATGGACCTTGCGCCGATCCTTGGCGCGACGGACCCGTTCGAGCAGCTTCCCGAGCGCGATGTCGAACGCCGCGTACTTGTCGGTCCCCGTCGCCTCCGACCGCACTGTGGCCCGAGGTCCGACGAGGGTGAGCTCCACGCGGTCGTCGCCGTTCTGGGTACCGAGCTTCTCGTTGTGGCGGCTGACCTTGATCTCGAAGGTGAGGGCCCGCTCTGCCAGATGCGCGACCTTGTCCGATTTCTCGGTCGCGTATTCGCGGAAGCGATCAGTGATTCCCAGGTTGCGTCCGATGATGTTGATGTCCATGGAGACCTCCCTGATCCGGCTCGAGGGCCCGCCCGGGATTCATCGTGGGGCGGGTCGCCCGCGCCTGCTTTTCGACTACCGTAGTGCCCACCACACGGTTAGGGAACCGCAGGAACCACGGGATTCGCCCCGAGCTCGCCGGGCGTCGCCCCTGCCATCGCTGTGCCCCGGCGTGGCGTCCGCGCGATGGCCGCGACACCCGCAATACGGCCTCCGACGGCCTGGATCGCCCGGGCAGCCTCCGCCACCGTCGACCCCGAGGTGACGATGTCGTCGACGATCAGGCAGGAGCGCCCGCGGAGCCGTGCGGAGGCGGCCAGACTGCCCGTGCGGTTCGCGGCACGCCCCGCTGCTCCGAGCCTCGCCTGGTCCGCGGTCTGCCGCGTCAGCCGGAGGGCACCCCAGAGCGGCGGCACCAGGATGTGCGCCCTGGCGAGCACCGACCCGGTCGGATGGAACCCCCGCCTTCGACGTGCGGCCCTTGTCGACGGGATCAGCACGGGAAGCAGCGCGGACTCCCGCGACGGTTCGCCGTATTCGCGCTGCGCAGCCGCCACGGCGGCCCTCAACGGCGACGCGAGCGCCGCGGCGAGGTCGGCGCGGCCGCCGTCCTTGTACGCCAGCAGCACCCTCCTGGCGACGCCGTCGTAGTCGAGCCCCGCCCAGACGGGCAGCCCGGCGACGCTCGCGCGTTCCGGGCGCGGTGCGAGCGCCCTCGTGCAGGAGGGGCACACCCGCCGATCGGGCGCGCCGCACCCGGCGCAGCGGATCGGCAGCAGGATCGCGGCGGCGTCGAGCGCGGACTCACGCGCCAGCGAGCGGAAGGACGGGTGGGATGCAGTGGTCGTCGTCATGGCATCAGCCTCGTCCGGCGCGTCCGGGCACGGGCGGACCCGGCGGAATCTGTGGAGAACGCGCTCACGCACCCGGGCTGTGGACAAGCCTCACGGCTGCCCGAGCTGCACCGCCACCGCTCCGACCTTGTCCGCCTGCTGCTGCCATCCCGTGCCCGTCGGGGCCTGGAGCGACCCCTCCGCCGTGAGGACGAGGTACCGCGAGAGCCCGCCGGCGCCGACGATGGTGCGTCCACCTCCCGGGCCCGTCGTCGCCGTCTGAGCGCCGCCGATGGTCTGCTCGAGGATGCTGGTCGCATCGCCGCTGGTCGTGCTCAGCACGGCGACCGTCAGCTCCCCCGTCCACGCGACGGACCGCGGCGTGCCGGCTCCGACCGCCAGCTCCACCGGCTCGGTCAGCTGGGTCGGCAGGCCGCCGGAGCCGCGGACGATCCCCGCCGCGACGAGGCTCGGCCCCGACGGCGTCGTCAGCAGCGCGACCAGCCGCGTGCCGTCGCGCGAGACGGCGACCGCCTGAATGCCGGTCGCGCCTCCCCAGTCCGTCTTGACCGCGTGCGGCTCGCCGTTCGCCCCCGCCACCTGCAGCGCGCCGGGCGTCGTGGACGGCACCGTCCACACGAAACCCTCGGTGTCGATGGCCGGCGCGACGAGGCCCGCCCTGGCATCCACCCGCACCGGGTCGCCGCTGCGTCGCACCAGATACGCCGCGCCGCGGGAGAGCACGGCGGCCTGATCCCGCGACGGGGTCAGCGCGACCGCCGTCGGCTGCAGCGCCACCACCTTGTCGCTCAGCCCCGAGAGCGGTGAGACGCCCGAGCCGCTCACCAGGCCGAACTCGTCGCCGCGGTACACGATCGCGTGCGAGTCGACCGAGGGGCTCTGGATCGGCACGTCGTTGCCGCTCGGCGGCGAGATCTGCTCCTGATTGCCCTCGATGGAGAGCTGCACGCTGGGCGCGAGGGTGCCGAGGCTGCGTTCGAGCTGCAGCTGCATCCGCTGGAGCTGGAGGCTGTCGGCCTGCGCCGCCTCCGCGCTCAGATCGACGCGCGCGACGCCGCCGGTCGTGGTGACCGAGGGCACGGCGAGCTCGGTGCCCTTGGGGAAGGCGGAGGTCACCGCTCCCGTCAGCCACTTCACCGGGCCGGCCAGGACCGCGCTCGCCACCCGCGTGGCCGCGGTCGCCACCCTCGCGGGGAACCAGCGCGCGTCGGGCACCAGGTAGGTGAAGTCGGGGCTGTAGAAGTACAGGGTCTGCTGCGCGTACACCGCTCGGAAGGTCGGGTCGTCGATCACGACGCCGTCCGGGGCGACCGCGATGCGCCACTCCCCGTCCTCCTTGGCCAGCTCGTAGCGCAGCCCGACCGGGCTCGTGCTGCTGACCGGGTGGTAGGCGCCGACCGCGTCGACGTTGGCGACCGGGGTGACGTCCACGCTCCACTGGTTGCCGGTGTGGTCGAAGGTGCGGTTGCGGCCGTCGTCGACGGTGACCGACTCGTCCGGGTTCCAGGAGGCAGCGGTCGGCGTTGTCAGGTACTCGCGGGCGATCGCGAAGTTGTTCTTCGGGCTGGAGGCGGCATCGATGAAGCCCTGCACGATGCGCTGCGGCGTCGCCCCCTTCTCCGGCGGAGACGGGTTGAAGTCGAGATCGAGCTGGTCGTTCACCTCGGCGACAGGACCGCCCTGCCGCACGGGCCCGGAGTCGGGGATGCTCGCGCACGCGGCGAGCGCCAGCAGCAGCACGGAGGTCAGCGCGGCGAGCGCGACCCGGCCGCGGGACCGGCCCTGGGCGGTTCTGCGTGTCATGCGCGCGCCTCCGTCTCGCTGGAGTGCGGAGCCGGATCCCCCGCATCGGCCGGGGGCAGCGGCAGCGGCGACGAGGTGATCTCGCGCCCGGTGACGCGCGGCAGCGTCAGCCGGAAGCACGAGCCCTGGCCCGGCGCCGACCAGACCTGCAGCCAGCCCGAGTGGAGGGTCGCGTCCTCGAGCGAGATGGCGAGCCCCAGCCCGGTGCCGCCGAGGGTGCGCTTGCGCGACGGGTCGGCGCGCCAGAACCGGTCGAAGACGTGGTTGACGTCCTGTGCGCTCATCCCGATGCCGTAGTCGCGCACGGCGAGCGCCACGGCCGTCTCGTTGCTGTCGACCGTGACGACGACGGGCGCGCCCTCGCCGTGCTCGATCGCGTTGCCGACGAGGTTGCGCACGATGCGGCGGATGCGGCGGGGGTCCATCCCGACGTCGAAGTAGCCGCCGGGGGCGTCGAGGCGCAGCTCGCAGCCGTTCTGCTCGGCGACGGGGCGCAGCTCGTCGATGACGTCCTCGGCGAGCCGCACGAGGTTGGTCGGTTCGGGGTCGAGGACCACAGAGCCGGCGTCGTACCTGCTGATCTCGAGCAGGTCGGAGAGGAGGCGGTCGAAGCGCTCGATCTGCGTGTGCAGCAGCTCGGCGGTGCGCTCGGTGGCGGGCGGGAACGACGACCGCTGGTCGTAGATGACGTCGCCGGCGAGCCGGATCGTGGTGAGCGGCGTCCGCAGCTCGTGCGAGACGTCCGAGACGAATCGCTGCTGGAGTTGCGACAGGGTCGCGAGCTGGTTGATCTGGCTCTGGAGGCTGTCGGCCATCCCGTTGAACGAGCGGGCGAGCGAGGCGAACACATCCTCCCCCTTCTCCGGGATGCGCACCGCGAGGTCGCCGGCGGCCAGCCGCTCGCTGGTCTGCGCGGCCACCCGGATCGGCTCCACAACGAACCGCACGATCACCCAGGTGATGGCGCCGATCAGGAGGATCAGTGCGAGCCCCGCCAGCAGCAGTGTGCTCTGCACGAAGAGCAACGTGTTCTCGGAGTCGCGCAGGTTGTAGCCGACGTAGAGCTCGTAGCGGCCGTACGACGGCAGGATCAGCTGGGTCCCGACCACGATGCCGGGATCGGTGGCGTCACCCCCGGCCGGCAGCGCGACAGACTGATAGAACTGCTTGTTCCCGCCGTTCTGCACCTGCTCGCGCAGGGCGTCCGAGATGACCGGGTTGAGCGCGGGGCTGCCGCGGTCCGGCGGCGCGAGGATCGTGGTGTCCTGCCCCGGCACGCGGTACGCGGCGACGAGGCGGCTGGAGGTCGACGCCTGCACCGACTGCAGCGCGGTGTTCAGGAGGTTCTTGCCGCTGTCCGCCGACGACACGTCCGAGGCGTTCAGCGTCGACTGGGCCGAGGTCGTCGCCCGGCTCGAGTCGCGCAGCGCCTCATCCAGCCGCGACTGGTACAGGTCGTTGCTGATGCTGAGCGCCATGTAGACGCCGGTCACCAGGATCGCGACACCGGTCAGCGCGAGCGTGATCGTGATCGTCCGCAGCTGCAGCGAGCGCCGCCACAGGCGCGCCATCCGGGACGGCGCCTGCCGCCACCACTCCCGGTCGGGCCAGCGGAAGCGCATGGGAGGCCCTCCGTCAGGTCGCCGCGCCGGCGCGGTAGCCGACCCCGCGCACGGTCATGACGATCTTCGGGTTGTCCGGGTCCTGCTCGACCTTGGCGCGCAGGCGCTGGACGTGCACGTTGACGAGCCGGGTGTCGGCCTTGTAGTGGTAGCCCCATACCTGCTCCAGCAGCATCTCGCGGGTGAACACCTGCTGCGGCTTGGAGGCGAGCGCGAGCAGGAGGTCGAACTCCAGCGGCGTGAGCGCGATGCGGGTCTCGCCGCGGCGGACCTCGTGCGCGGCCACGTCGACGACGAGGTCGCCGACGCGGAGCTGCTCCGCGGGAGGCTGGGCCGGAGCGGGGCGCAGCCGGGTGCGGATGCGCGCCACCAGCTCCTTCGGGTTGAACGGCTTCACCATGTAGTCGTCGGCGCCGGACTCGAGACCCTTCACGACGTCGGCCGTGTCGGACTTCGCGGTCAGCATGATGATCGGGGTGCCGGACTCGGCACGGATGCGGCTGCACACCTCGATGCCGTCGAGGCCGGGGAGCATGAGGTCGAGCAGGACGAGGTCCGGCTTGGCCGTGCGGAAGATGTCGACCGCCTGCGCGCCGTCCTCGCAGAACACCGGGTCGAAGCCCTCGGTGCGCAGCACGATGCCGATCATCTCGGCGAGTGCGGTGTCGTCGTCGACCACCAGGATGCGGCTAGTCATGTCCCTGAAGTTCTCCCGAACCTCTCTCGGGCGGCCGTCGGCCGCAGAAGCAACGGGTCCAGCGTAGTCGAGACGCCTGCGACCGCACCGAAGACGGGCCGGGCGGCGGCTGTGCGGGCGCCGCGTGCGTGCTGTGGGTCTCGATACCTCGGCGCTGTGGAGGGCCGCGGCCCCTGTGGATGGGACAGTGCGACGAGCCCGGATGTGCCAGGCTGGGGGCAGGACACGACGGGCGGGGATGAAAGGGCGCGGCGTGAGCGATCAGGACGACCGGTCGACGGCGGGACGGCACACGGCCGGGCAGGAGGCCGGGCAGCAGCAGGTGCCGCAGCCGCCGCAGCCGCGCTATGGCGAGTACGCGCCGGGGTACCAGCCGCCGCAGGGCGCGCAGCCCGGGTATGGGCAGCCGGGGTATGGGCAGCCCGGTCACGGGCAGCAGCCTCCGCCTCCCCCCTATGGACAGCAGCCGTACGGGCAGCAGCCGTACGGCCAGCAGCCGTACACGCAGCAGGCCCCCTACGGCCAGCAGCCCGGCTGGCAGCAGCCCGCGTGGCAGCAGCCGGCTTGGCAGCAGGGCGCACCCCAGGGCGGCCAGCAGCCCGGCTGGGCGCCACCGCCCAAGTCCGGCCTCGTCCCGCTGCGCCCGATGTCGTTCGGCACGCTGCTGGGTGCGCCGTTCGCGGCCCTCCGGCGCAACCCGAAGCTCACCGTCGGCAGCGCTCTGCTCATCCAGAGCATCCCCACGATCGTGGTGTCCGTGCTCCTGGCCGGTGCGATGTTCTTCCTCGTCGATCGGGCGATCAACGCCGAGGCGGGCGACCGCGACACCCTCATGGCCGGAGCCGTCGGCGGCGCCATCCTGCTCGGCCTGCTCTCCATCGTCATCTCCACGGTCTCCGGCGCGATCCTGCAGGGCGTCATCGTCGGCGAGGTCGCCCGCGGCACGCTCGGCGAGAAGCTCACCTTCGGCGCCGTCTGGCGGCTGATCCGCGAGAGGCTGTGGGCTCTGATCGGCTACACGTTCCTGCTCGCACTCGCCTGGCTGGTCGTGGTCGGCCTGGTGGTGGCGATCATCGTCGCCCTCGCCGCGCTGGGCGGCACGGCCGGAGTGATCGGAGCCGTGCTCGTCGGCTTCGTCGGAGGCCTCGGGCTGATCGCCCTGGCGGTCTGGATCAACACCAAGCTCGCGATGGTCCCGAGCGCGCTCGTGCTGGAACGCCTCCCCTTCGGCGCCGCCATCGCCCGGTCGTGGCGGCTCACGACCGGGTACTTCTGGAAGACGTTCGGCCTGATCGCGCTCGTGTTCGTCATCGTCTACGCGGTGACACAGGTGATCGCGACGCCGTTCGCGCTGCTCGGAACGATGCTCGGCGGCATCTTCGCGCCGACCTCGCTGAGCTCCCCCGATCAGTCCTCGTTCACGCAGCTGTTCGTCAGCCAGCTCGGCGTCAACGTGCTCTCGAGCGTCGTCGGCGCGATCGTGGGCGCGATCGGCAGCGTGATCCAGACGGCGGCCGTCTCCCTGCTCTACATCGACCTCCGGATGCGCAAAGAGGGGCTCGACCTGCAGCTCGTCCGGTTCGTGGAGGCGCGCCAGACCGGGCAGGAGCTGCCGGACCCGTATCTGCAGCCCGCGCCGGGAGCCGCACCCGCCTCCGCCCCCGCCGGCTGGCCGGGCAGCTGAGCGCGGTGCTCGGCGCGGCGCTGACGGGCGCGGCACGTCTCGACGTCCCGGTCGACCCGTCCGGGCCGGAGGCGCAGGACTGGATCCGGCAGGAGCTCGCCAAGCCCGAGTACCAGGCGGCCAAGCCGACCTGGTTCGACCAGGCGTCGAAAGCCGTGCAGGACTGGATCGGGTCGCTGCTCAACGGACCGACGGGAGACGCCGGTCCCGTCCTGCTGGCCGTGGTCGTCCTGATCGTGCTCGGGCTCATCGTGGCCGCGTTCCTCATCTTCGGTCGTCCGCGGATCAACCGGCGGGCGAGCGAGCGCCGGGCGCTGTTCGGCGCCGACGACCTCCGCACCGCCGACGAGCTGCGCCGCTCCGCCGCGACGGCGGCCCAGGCGCAGGACTGGGTGCTCGCGATCGAGGAGCAGTTCCGGGCCATCGCGGTCGCCCTCGACGAGCGCACGCTCGTGACCGTGACGCCCGGCACGACAGCCACCGACTTCGCGCAGCGCGCCGCCATCGTCGCGCCCGCCGAGCGAGAGGGTCTGCGGGAGGCCGCGCGCGCCTTCGACGACGTCCGGTACCTCGACCGCCCGGGGACAGAGGCCGGATACCAGCAGCTCGTCGCGCTGGATCAGCGGCTGCAGCAGGTACGACCGGCTCCGGTGGCGGTGGTGTCGTGACGACGACCTCCACGCCTCCTGCGGCACCGGCGCCCGCCGCGCCGGCGCCCGCGCGCTCGGCCACGGTCGGCCAGACCGCCCGGCGTGCCGTGCCGTGGATCGTCCTCGGCGTCATCGCCCTGCTGATCGCGGGGCTCGGCCTGCTGCTCACCGGGGGCGGCTCGTCCTCGGGCGTCGCGCTCGACGCGGGCAACGCCGGCCCTGTCGGCGGCAAGGCGGTCGCTCAGGTGCTGCGCGGGCAGGGCGTCGACGTGCGCACGGCGACCACGCTCGAGGAGGCGCAGGCCGCAGCGCCCGACGCGACGGTCCTCGTCTACGACCCGGCCGGCAACCTGCCCGCCGACGGCTACCGGGCCCTCGCCGACACGGCTCCCGCGCTCGTCGTGATCGAGCCCGACTTCCGGACCCTGCAGGAGGTCGCGCCCGGCGTCCGCGCGGCCGGTGCGCCCGAGGGCGCCTCGTCGGCGGGGTGCGACCTCCCGGCGGCCCAGCGAGCCGGGCGGATCGATCCGCGACCGACCAGCACGACCGAGGGCTCGTCGCTTCCCGGCACCTTCGACGTGGATGGCGACGCGGTCGCGTGCTTCACCGACGGCGGAGGCGGGGCCTCCCTCGTCCGGACGACGTACCAGGGCGCCGACCTGACGCTGGTCGGATCGGCGGCGCTGCTCATGAACGACGGCGTCGACCGCCAGGGCAACGCCGCGCTCGCCCTCGGGGTGCTCGGCGAGCACCGCACGCTCGTCTGGTATCTGCCGGGCCTCGTCGACCGGCCGGTCACCGGCCCGGCGGACATCGCCGCCCTGACCCCGGGGTGGGTCACTCCGGTGCTGCTGCTCGGGGTCGTCGTGTTCCTGGCGGCAGCCGTCTGGCGCGGCAGGCGGTTCGGCCCGCTCGTGGTCGAGAACCTGCCCGTGGTCGTCCGCGCCGACGAGACCAGGGAGGGCCGCGCCCGGCTGTACCAGCGCTCGTCCGCCCGACTGCGCGCCGTCGACGCGCTGCGCATCGGCGCGATCGGGCGGCTCGCCCGGACCGCGGGGCTCCCCCGCACCGCGACCGTCGACGAGGTCGTGCTCGCCGTCGCCGCCCTCACCGGGCGCGACCGGCCGACGGTGCGCCGCATCCTGATCGACGACCTCCCCGCGACCGACCGCGACCTCCTCGCCCTCTCCGACGCCCTCTCCGCGCTCGAACGCGACACCGCCGCGGCCGTGTCGCCCACGAGCGGAAGACCCCTGCCCCCGACCGGAAGAATGGACTCATGACCGACCTCAGCACCGGAACCGACGCGGCCGGCACCTTCGGCGGTACCGCCGCCCCCGGCGCGACCGCTGCCGCCGACTCCGCCGCCCTGCGCCAGGCCCTCGCACGCGTGCGCGCCGAGGTCGGCAAGGCGGTCGTCGGCCAGGACGGCGCCGTGACCGGCCTGATCATCGCGCTGCTGGCGCGCGGCCACGTGCTGCTGGAGGGCGTGCCCGGTGTGGCGAAGACCCTCCTGGTCCGCTCGCTGAGTCAGGCGCTCAACCTGGACACCAAGCGCATCCAGTTCACGCCCGACCTGATGCCGGGTGACGTCACCGGATCGCTCGTGTACGACGCGCAGACCGGCGGCTTCGTCTTCCGCGAGGGCCCGGTGTTCACCAACATCCTGCTGGCGGACGAGATCAACCGCACGCCCCCGAAGACGCAGTCGGCGTTGCTGGAGGCGATGGAGGAGCGCCAGGTGAGCGTCGACGGCGTGAGCCGCCGCCTCCCCGACCCCTTCATCGTGGCCGCCACCCAGAACCCGATCGAGTACGAGGGCACCTACGCCCTGCCCGAGGCGCAGCTCGACCGCTTCCTGCTCAAGCTGACCCTCGACGTGCCGGAGCGCGACAGCGAGGTGGAGGTGCTGCGGCGGCACGCGGCCGGCTTCAACCCGCGCGACCTCACCGCGGCGGGCGTCACGCCGGTGCTCGGCGCGGCGGAGCTGCACGCGGCCCGCGCCGCGGCGGCCTCCGTCGGCGCGAATGCGGACGTGCTCGCCTACATCGTCGACCTCGCCCGCGCCACGCGGCAGAGCCCGTCGGTGCGGCTGGGCGTCAGCCCCCGCGGCACCACCGCGCTGCTCGCGACGGCGAAGGCGTGGGCCTGGCTCTCCGGCTACGAGTCGATCACCCCGGACCACGTGCAGGCGATGCTCGTCCCGGTGTGGCGGCACCGCCTCCAGCTGCGCCCGGAGGCCGAGCTCGAGGGCGTCGGTGCCGACGCGATCCTGCGCTCGATCGTGCAGCAGGTCCAGGTCCCGATCTAGGCCCGCCCGATGACCCTCTCCGGACGCTTCGTCGCCCTGCTCGCGCTGGGCGTGGTGCCCGTCGTGCTCCTGGGCGGCGAGGCCGGTCCCGCGTACGCGGTGCTCGGCGGCTGGGTGCTGCTGTGCGTGCTGCTGGGTGTGCTCGACCTCGGCCTGGCCGCCTCCCCCCGTCGCGTCGCGGTGGAGCGAGCGGTGCCGTCGCGCGTCAGGCTCGGCACAGAGGTCGTGGCCGAGCTATTTCTGACGAACACGGGCGGCAGGAGGCTGCACGGAACGGTCCGCGACGCGTGGGAGCCCTCGGCGGGGGCGGTCGCGACGCGGACGGCCCTCGACCTCCCCGCCGGCGAGCGGCGCCGCGTGACGACGACGCTGCGGCCGTGGCGGAGGGGCGAGCGGCGGGTGGAGCAGGTGACGGTCCGCTCGTGGGGGCCGCTGCACCTCTGGGCGCGGCAGGCAACGCTGGTCGCGCCCGGCCGGCTGCGTGTGCTGCCGCCGTTCTCCTCGCGCAAGCACCTGCCGTCCCGGCTGGCGCGGCTGCGGGAGCTCGACGGCACCACCAGCGTGCAGCTGCGCGGCCAGGGAACCGAGTTCGATTCGCTGCGCGAGTACGTGCGCGGCGACGACGTGCGCTCGATCGACTGGCGGGCGACGGCGCGACGACTGGACCCCGTGACGGGCCATGGCGGCCGCGTGATGGTCCGCACCTGGCGCCCCGAGCGCGACCGGCGCGTCGTCATCGTGGTGGACACCGCCCGCACCTCCGCCGCCCGGGTGGGCGACGAGCCGCGCATCGACACGGCCTTCGAGGCTTCCCTGCTGCTCGCGGCGCTCGCCACGCGCGCGGGCGACCGCATCGACTTCCTCGCGTACGACCGGATGGTGCGCGGCCGCGTCAGCGGAGCCAGCGGCCCCGAGCTGCTGTCGCGCATGGTCGACAGGATGGCGACCATCGAACCGGCGCTCATCGAGCTCGACTGGTCGGCGGTGCCGGCGCAGGTGTCGTCGCTCACCAGCCGCCGCTCGCTCGTCGTGCTGCTGACCT
The DNA here is from genome assembly GCF_030433685.1 of Leifsonia williamsii. Taxonomy (NCBI): domain Bacteria; kingdom Bacillati; phylum Actinomycetota; class Actinomycetes; order Micrococcales; family Microbacteriaceae; genus Leifsonia; species Leifsonia williamsii. Next base: position 1,778,544 of record NZ_JAROCF010000001.1, on the reverse strand, counting down.
CGATCGACGCGCCCGGGGCATCCCGCGGGCTGCTGTCGGTGCTGCCCCAGCTGACCCGCAAGCACCTCGTCGTCGTGGCGAGCGTCACCGACCCGGCCCTGGCCGCCGTGCACGAGCGCCGCGACCGCGAGGAGGTGTACCGCGCCGCCGCCGCGGAGCGCGCGCTGCTCGACGTGTCCCGTGTCACCGCTGCCGTGCAGCGGCTCGGGGCAGAGGTCGTGACCGGGGCGCCAGCCGAGCTGCCGCCCGCGCTGGCCGACCGGTACCTCGCACTGAAGGCCGCGGGGCGGCTGTAGAGCGCGGTAGGGAACGGAGGAGCCTCGCGGCGACACGCCGGAGGGCTGCGCCGAACGGAGGAGGATCTCGGCCGCACTGCTGTCGCCTCCTCCCTTCCGGTTTGAGGCCCGCGTGGCATCGCCGCGCGACCACGGTGCGAAACGGAGGCAGATCGCGGCGGGAGGCCGGCGGTTTCCTCCCTTCCTGCGGAGGGTGGTCCCGATGGCCACCCCGTCCTCCCTTCCGGCCGGGAGGCGCGTGTGGCGGCGCAATGCGACCGCTACGCGAAACGGAGGTGAATCGCGGCGGCGAGACCGCCGTCTCCTCCGTTCCCGGCAGGATGACGGCGCGGCGAGCGCAGCATCCTCCGTTCCCGGCGGGCGTCGCCTCCTCCGTTCCGGCGCCGCGGCTCAGCCCGCGACGACGCGGCGCGAGCCGGCCTCGAACTCGGTGAGGTCGCCCGTCTCGCCGGCGCGCACCGCGCGGCGGCCGAGCACGAGCATGTAGGCCAAGAAGGCCGCGAGGGCGAGCGCGCCGATCGTGATCTTCGCCCAGACCGGCAGCGGGGACGGCGTGACGAAGCCCTCGATCAGGCCCGAGACGAAGAGGCTGAGTGCGCAGCCGACCGCGACCGTGAACAGCGCGCGGCCGTCCTCGGCGAGCGCCTGCGTGCGGGTGCGCGCGCCCGGCGCGATCCAGGCCCAGAAGATGCGGAGTCCGGCGGCCGCCGCCACGAAGACGCTCGTCAGCTCCAGCAGCCCGTGCGGGAGGATGTACGAGAACATCACGTCGCCGCGTCCGTACGCGAACATCACGCCGGCGGCGGTGCCGACGCCGACGGCGTTCTGCACGAGCACGTACGGCACCCACGCGCCGGTGATCCCGAACGCGATGCACTGGGCGGCGATCCAGGCGTTGTTGGTCCACACCTGCCCGGCGAACGACGACGCCGGGTTGTTCGAGTAGTAGTCGATGAAGTCGTGCTCGACGTACTGGCGGAGGTTCGCGTCGCTGCCGAGGTTGCGCAGCACGTCCGGGTTCCCGGTGATCCACACCGCGTACAGGGTCGCGATCACGACCGTGGCGACGGCGACCGCGAGGACGATCCAGCGGATGCGGTACAGCGCGGCCGGCAGCTGCAGCACGAAGAAGCGGGGCAGCTGCGACAGGAGGTTCGCGCTCGTCCCCGTGAACCGCAGCCGGGCGGACGCCAGTGCGAGCGACAGCCGGTCGCCGACGGCGGTGGACCCGGCGCTGGTCTGGATGGCCGACAGGTCGGCCGCCCCGGACTGGTACAGGTCGATCAGCTCGTCGGCGTCGCGGCCGTCGAGGCGACGCTGCTTCGCCAACCGGGAGAGCCTGTCCCAGTCGGCGCTGCGGGAGGCCGTGAACGCGTCGAGATCCATCTGCTTGAATGATAGCCATGACGGCAGCGACGGACGCCTCCTCCGCTCCGGCCGAGCGCGAGCTGCTCACCGGCGAGGCCGTCGCGCTCGACGTCCGCCCGGCCAGCTACCTGCTCCGCGCCGCCGGCACCATCATCGACTGGCTGACGTACCTCCTGATCATGTTCGGCTGCCTGATGCTGCTCGTCGCGACCGGCGGCGGGCTCGACGGCGCGCTGGTGCGGGCGCTGGTCATCCTCATCCTGGTGTTCGGGATGGTGATCCTGCCGACCACGATCGAGCTGGCGACGCGCGGCCGGTCGCTCGGCAAGCTGGCCGTGGGTGCGCGGATCGTACGCGACGACGGCGGCGCGATCGGCTTCCGGCACGCCTTCATCCGCGCCCTCGCCGGGGTGCTCGAGATCTTCATGACGTTCGGCGGCATCGCGGCCCTGACCGGCCTCCTGAGCACGCGCTCCAAGCGGCTCGGCGACCTGATGGCGGGCGCCTACAGCCAGCTGGAGCGGGTCCCGAAGGCGCGGCCGCTCGACCTGTATCTCGCGCCGCAGCTGGCGGGGTGGGCGCAGACGGCGGACGTCGCGCGCCTTCCCGACCGGCTGTCGCGCCGCATCGCGCAGTTCGTGCGGCAGGCGCCCCAGCTCACCCCGGCGGCGCGCGTGGGGCTCAGCACGGAGCTGGCGCGGGAGGCGTCGGCGTATGTCTCGCCGCTTCCCCCGGTCGACGCCGAGACGTTCCTGGTGGGCGTCGCCGTGCTGCGGCGCCAGCGCGACACGCGCGCGCTGCAGCTGGAGCACGACCGGCTCGACCGCCTCACGCCGGTCCTCGACGCCCTGCCGCACGCCTTCCCCGACCGCTGACGGCAAGGCGCGCACTCGGTACGAGTGCAGCCGCGGGAGGCGGCGCCTCAGTCGTGCAGGATGCGCTGGAACAGCACGTGGTCCTGCCAGCGCCCCGCGATCTGCAGGTACGAGGGCGCAACACCGATCCGCTCGAAGCCCGCGCGGGCCAGCACCGACTGCGAGGCGTGGTTGGCCAGCAGTGTGGCCGCCTGGATGCGGTGCAGCCCGAGGTCGTCGCGCGCCGTGTCGATCACCGCGGAGAGGGCGGCGGAGGCCAGTCCGCGCCCGGTGTGGGAGCGGTCCAGCCAGTAGCCGACCATCGCCGACTGGAACGCCCCGCGCACGATGTCGCTGAGATCGATGGCGCCGGCGATCTCGTCGCCGTCGACCAGCACGAGCGGCACCGCTGTGCCCAGCGCCCGCAGCGCGAGCCGTTCCCGGATCCGGGAGCGCTGGCCCTCCTCGGTGTAGAAGTCCTCCGAGCGCGTCGGGTCCCACGGCGCGAGGTGCGCGCGGTTGCGCGCGTACGCCTCGGCCAGGGCGGCCGCGTCGTCCTCGCGGCGCAGGCGCAGCGTGATGCCGCCGGGCAGCTCCCGGTCCTGGAAGTCGAGCTCCATCCCCCGCGTCCCGTCAGTACCGGTAGTGGTCGACCTTGTACGGGCCCTCGACCGGGACCCCGATGTACGCGGCCTGCTCGTCGGTCAGGGTCGTCAGCTCGACGCCGAGGGAGGCGAGGTGGAGACGCGCAACCTTCTCGTCGAGCCGCTTCGGCAGCACGTACACGCCGACGGGGTAGTCCTCGCGCGAGACGTACAGCTCCAGCTGGGCGAGCACCTGGTTGGCGAACGAGTTGCTCATGACGAAGCTGGGGTGGCCGGTCGCGTTGCCGAGGTTCATCAGGCGGCCCTCGGAGAGGACGAGGATGCTGCGGCCGGTGGGCAGCCTCCACTCGTGCACCTGCGGCTTGATCTCGACCTTCTCGGCGCCGGGCAGGGCCTCGAGCGAGGCCATGTCGATCTCGTTGTCGAAGTGGCCGACGTTCGCGACGATCGCGAGGTGCTTGAGGCCGAGCAGGTGGTCGAGCGTCACGACGTTGACGTTGCCGGTTCCCGTGATCAGGATGTCGACCTGGTCGATCACCGATTCCAGCCGGGCGACCTGGTACCCGTCCATCGCGGCCTGGAGGGCGTTGATGGGGTCGACCTCGCTGACGATCACGCGCGCGCCCTGGCCGCGCAGCGCCTCCGCAGCGCCCTTGCCGACGTCGCCATAGCCGGCGACGAAGGCGACCTTGCCGCCGATCAGCACGTCGGTGGCGCGGTTGAGGCCGTCCGGGAGGGAGTGGCGGATGCCGTACTTGTTGTCGAACTTGCTCTTGGTGACCGAGTCGTTGACGTTGATCGCCGGGAACAGCAGCTGCCCCGCCTTCGCCAGCTCGTAGAGGCGGTGCACGCCCGTGGTGGTCTCCTCGGTGACGCCGAGGATGCCGTCGGCGACCTTCGTCCAGCGGTCGGACGACTCGGCGAGGGAGGCGCGCAGCGCGGCGAGGATCACGCGGTACTCGTGGCTGTCGCCGGGCGCGTCGTCGGGCACGGCGCCGGCGAGCTCGAACTCGCGGCCCTTGTGCACGAGGAGGGTGGCGTCGCCGCCGTCGTCGAGGATCAGGTTGGGGCCGGTCCAGTCGGCACCTGCTGCCTCAGACTCGGCGGACCAGTCGAAGATCTGCTGGGTGCACCACCAGTACTCCTCCAGCGTCTCGCCCTTCCAGGCGAAGACGGGGACGCCGGCGGGCGCCTCCACCGTTCCCGTCGGCCCAACGGCGACGGCGGCGGCCGCTTCGTCCTGCGTGGAGAAGATGTTGCAGCTGGCCCAGCGCACCTGCGCGCCGAGGGCGACCAGCGTCTCGATCAGGACGGCGGTCTGCACGGTCATGTGCAGCGAGCCGGCGATGCGCGCGCCGGCGAGCGGCTGCGACGGGCCGAACTCCTCGCGGAGGGCCATGAGGCCGGGCATCTCGTTCTCGGCGAGGCGGAGCTGGTGGCGGCCGGCCTCGGCGAGCGAGAGGTCGGCGACGCGGTACGGAAGGGCGCCGGTCAGCGGCGTGGCGGAGCTGGAAGCGGGCATGCTCCCATTGTGGCATCCCCCTCCCGGGGCACCTCCCCGATGACGGGCCGACCCGGTGCTCAGGCGCGGATGAGCGCGAGCACCTCGTCGCGGATGGCGGCCATCGTCCGCTCGTCCTGCGCCTCCACGTTGAGCCGGAGCAGGGGCTCTGTGTTGGAGGGGCGGACCGAGAACCACCAGAACGGCTCGTCCTGGCCGACGGTGCCGGTCACGGTCAGGCCGTCGAGCTCGTCGAACTCCGCCCGGCTCGCGAACGCCTCGACCACCCGGGTGTACGCGGCCGGGACGTCGTCGACGGTCGAGTTGATCTCGCCCGACATCGCGTACGGCGTGAACCGGGCGGCCAGCGCCGACAGGGGCTCGTCCTGCAGGCCGAACTCGGCGAGCACGTGCATCGCCGCGAGCATGCCGTTGTCGGCGCTCCAGAAGTCGCGGAAGTAGTAGTGGGCGGAGTGCTCGCCGCCGAACACCGCACCGGAGGCGCGCATCGCGTCCTTGATCAGGGTGTGACCCACCCGCGTGCGCAGCGGGACCGCGCCGGCCGCCTCGATCGTCTCGGGGACGATGTTGGAGGTGATCAGGTTGTGGATGACCGTGATCTCGGCCTCCGGGTCCTCCGCGCGCGCCCGGGCGATCTCGCGCAGCGCGACGATGGCCGCGACGGCGGAGGGGGTGACGGCCTGCCCCAGCTCGTCGACCACGAAGCAGCGGTCGGCGTCGCCGTCGAAGGCGAGCCCCAGGTCGGCGCCGTGGTCGAGGACGGCGCGCTGGAGGTCGACCAGGTTCTTCGGCTCCAGCGGGTTGGCCTCGTGGTTGGGGAACGAGCCGTCGAGCTCGAAGTACAGCGGGATGACGGTGATCGGCAGCGCGGGGAGGCCCGCGGCCTCGCCGAGGACGGCCGGCACGGTGAGGCCGCCCATCCCGTTGCCCGCGTCGACCACGACGGTGAGCGGGCGGATGCCGCTCAGGTCGACCAGCGAGCGCAGGTAGCCGGCGTAGTCGGCGAGCACGTCCTGCTCGCGGAAGGTGCCAGGGCGATCGACGGCGGGGATGCCGCTCTCGAGGTAGTCGCCTGCGCGGTCGCGGACGGCGGCGAGGCCGGTGTCCATGCTGAGGCCCTGCGCGCCCGCCCGCGAGAGCTTGATGCCGTTGTAGGTCGCCGGGTTGTGGCTGGCGGTGAACATGGCCGCCGGCGCGTCGAGGAACCCGGAGGCGAAGTACGACTCGTCGGTGGAGCAGAGCCCGATCGAGACCACGTCTCCCCCGCGCGCCTGCACCCCGCGGGCGAAGGCGGCCGCGAAGCCGGGCGAGGAGTCGCGCATGTCGTGCCCCACGACGACGTCACGGCCGGCGGCGCCCACCTCGTCGACGAATGCGGCGCCGATGGCCTCCACGACCTCCTCGGTCAGCCCCTCGCCGACCAGGCCCCGGATGTCGTAGGCCTTGACGACGGAGTGGAGGCGGGAGCGGGAGTCACTGAGCGCGTTCACGCCCCATAACCTACTTCACCGAACACCTGGTGACGCACGATCTGCCAGCCCTGCGGGGCGGACAGCCGCTCGGCGTGGATGGCGCACAGATCGTACGAGTGGGGCTCGTGCGAGAGGCTGAGGGGTCCGAGCACGGCCATCGAGTCCGCGTACACGTACGTCAGAGTCGCGACGGCGTCTCGGGGACACGCGACGCGGGAACAGGGCCGGCTCAACATCCGGGCCAGACTACCGGAGCACCACCGACGTAGGATGGCGACATGCCCCGCAACCGCCGCACCAGCAGTCAGCCGCCGGCCACGAGCCGCTGGCGGAGCAGGCACGGACGCGGGGCGAGGGGCCCGGTCACCGGCCCGCATCTGCCGATGCTGAACAACCGGATCGACTTCTTCGACATGACCATCGCCTCCACCGCCGACTACCTCAAAGGCGTCTGGCCGGACGAGCTGGCCGACGTGCACTTCGAGGTCGCTGCGACTCCGATCGGCAACACCGGCTCGGACGGCGTCGACCGCTGGTCGGTCGACCACGCGCGGCGCCGGGTGGTGTTCTACCGGGTGCCGATCCAGCGGCTCACCAAGCTGCACCGCGACGACGAGCAGCACCGGCGCATGTACATCGAGGGCTGCGTCTTCCGCGCGGTCGCCGAGCTGCTCGGCAAGGACCCGTGGGACCTGGCGCCCGACCGGTTCCGGCACTTCTGAGCCGGCGCTTCTGAACGATCCGCGCCCGCCGCCCCGGCGGGCGGAGGCTCAGCGCGGGTAGACGTCGATCGGCGCGGCGAGCGGACCCGGCGGGTTCAGCGCGAACGAGCTCGCGACGCCGTCCGCGCCCATGCTGACGCTGCCGTAGAGGCCCTTCGCGTCGTCGAGCGTGTACCGCCCGGCCGCGACGACCAGGTTGGAGCCGCCCTCGGCCGGGACAGTGATCTTCTTGGCAGCGCCGCTCTGCGGCGTCATGGTGACCGTGCGGTCCGCCTCCGTCGGGTTCGAAAGGTGCAGCATCGCGCCAGGACCGCTCGGGGCCACGTACATGGCCTTGTCGGCGAGCGCGCGGGAGGCGGCGAACCAGCTGAAGTCGCGCGCCTTCGACCCGATGACGGAGGTGCGTACGGCGGCGACCACGGGGACGCTGGAGTTCACGGTCACCGTGAAACTGCCGTCTTTGAGCCCCTGGAGCGGGATCTCGGCCACGTTGCCGGCCTTCACGGTCTGGGAGTAGGAGTTGCCTGCGGCCGTCCCGTTCTCGCCCACCGCGCCGATCTGCACGTCGGCGTCCGCATCCCCGGGCACGAGGAGGCGGACGGTCGGGAAGTCGACGCCGACGCTCTCCCCCGACTGCCCGGCCGTCACGGCGGCGAGGTTCGCGATCGTGACGCCGGTGATGATCTGCTGTCGCTCGGGGGCGGCCGTCGCACCCGTCAGCTCGACGCCGCGCGGCTGGATGCCCTGCTCGTAGCTCTGCTGCAGCGAGGCGACGACCTCGCCGCCACTGGTCCGCACGCGCACGACGGGCGCGGCGGCGGAGGGGGCGAGCCCGGCGAGCGGCACGACCTTCTGCGCCCCCGCCGGGACCACGATCCCGGTCGCGCCAGGGGCGTCGACGGGGCCGGTCTCGGCGTAGATGGTGAGGTCGACGCTCGCGTCGACGGAGGTCGGGTTGGCGAGCAGCACGAGGCTCGTCTGGCCGAGCGCGGTGGAGCCTCCGACCAGCCAGGTGTCGGCAGAGGGCTCCGCGCACGCGGCGGACGCGAGGCCCGCGAGGTCCTCGGTCTGGGCGACCTGGGCCTGGGCGGCGGCGAACAGCGGCGGAGTGGTCGCACCCTGCGGGGTGGCGGTGCTCAGCAGCTCCGGGGCCTCGGCCTCCCCCGCGCTGTCGGCGTCCGGCGTAAGACTGCGGGTCTGGATCTCGGGGCCGTCGGTCCCCGCGGCGACGGTCGGCTCGCCGAGCGAGGTCGGGCGGGTCGCCTCGCCCGCGTCGGCCGCGAGTGCGAGGATCGGGCCGGGGCACACCCGCTGCTGGTCGGCGGGCACGGGGCGCACCGTCTGCTGCGGGGCGCCGATGGCGAAACCGGGGAGCGGCAGGAGGCTCGCGCCGGCGACGACGACGACGGCGATCCCGGCGCCGACGAGACCGCCGGCGGTGCGGATGCCGATCCGCGTCAGCATTCTGCGGTCAGCCACGGTCGCCTCCGTCGTTCATCGGGCCGGACGCACGACGGGGCCGGATGATGGTCTCCTCCAGTCCGTCCTCGAGCGTCGTCGGGGTGCTCGGGGTGGTGACCCACGCCGGACGCAGGCGCTCGAACGTGGCGCGGTCGATCGTCTCGTCCGGGTCGTAGTCGGGTGCGGGGTCGGCTGGGGCGCCGGGCTCGGGAGCGGGAGCGGGCTCCTGCGCGGCAGCGGGCGCCACCTCCCACGCCGGCCGCGCCTCGAACACCGGCGCGTGGGCGGGTGCAGGCTCGGAATCCGCCGCAGGCGCGGGCACGGGCTCAGCGGGCAGGCCCTCCTCATCCGCGGCCTCGACCGACGCCTCGTCGAGCGGCTCGGCCTCGTACTCCTGCAGGCTCTCGTCCGCGATCGGGGTGTCACCGGCCGGCGGCTCGTCGAGGGCGTCGTCGGGTTCGACGGCGCCCAGCTCCTCCGGCTCCGCCTCCTCGACCGGGACCTCGCGACCGTCGGACCCCGTGGCGTCGGATTCGCCGCCGGCGCCCTCGGAAGTCTCGTCGGCGGCAGCGGCTTCCGTCGCACCAGCGCCGGCGCCGGCCGCAGCGCGCTTGGCGGCACGACGGCTCGGGCGGCGGTCGGGGCGGCGGCCCGTCAACTCGGAGACGCGGTCGGCGGAGCGCGTGGTCGGGATCGCCATGAGCAGCGTGGCGCCGATCACGACGCCCTGCACCAGCAGCACGAGCAGGCGCCAGATCCCTCCGGCGTCGCCCGGGATGCGAGCGGCCTCCGGCACGGCGGCGGTCCCGCGGTCGAACGCCCACAGCTGGCCGCTGGCGGTCGTGCCGACCGGCGCGAGCAGGGCGTTGGCGTCGAGCGCGATGGCGGCCCGGGATCCCACCTCATCGGCGGCGAGCGTGGACGCCGGCTTCGCCTCCTCCGGTGCGATGCCCGCGACAGAGGCGGGCCCGGTCGCCGGTGGCGCGAGCAGCACGAAGTCGATGCCGAGGTCCTTGAGCTCCGCGGAGGCGTCGTAGCCGCTGCGCGAGGCGAGGTTGCCGGCCAGTGTGGCGAGGTCGCGCTGTTCGCCGGTCAGGGTGCGCTGCGTCGAGCTGAGGGTCGTCTGCGCGTCGAGCGTCTCGCCGGAGCCGCGCACGATCTCCGCCGCCAGCCCTCCCCCGGCCTGCGGGGTCAGGCGGAGCGTGCCGGTGCGCGGCTGCGTCGCCGCCTTGGCGCCCACGACGGCGGGCATCGTCCGGCCGTCGCTCCCGGCCACGGCCGCGGGCACGACATCGCTGTGCTGGCCGATCGCCGCAGGAACGGCGACGACCGCCAGGGCGACCAGCGCGACCCACAGCGGGTAGATCGCGGCGCGACCGAGGGCCGAGAGGGCGAGGACGGCGGCGCCGACGAGTCCCAGCCAGTAGAGACTGAGCCCGCTGCCGGGCCAGATCGCGACGACCGTGCCTCCGGTCGCGGCGAGCTGGAGCTGCGCGGCGGCCACCGCGGTGACGAAGCCGGTGAGCGCGACGACCAGCGCCACGACAGCGCGCACGGTGCCGCGCAGGAAGAGCGCCAGCAGCGCGAGCACGCCCAGCGGAGCCAGCAGCAGCGGCACCGCGATCGTCGGCGCGAGCGCCGGGATGCCGAGGGCGTCGGCGAGCGGCTGCCAGCCGCCGAGGCCGCCGTCGGGGAAGCCCATCGCGAGCTGCCAGCCGGAGGTCTCGCGCGACGCCACCGGGAGGCCAGGATCGACCAGCACGGACAGCCACGCGCCACGCTGCGCCTGCTGCCAGACGAGCGGCGCGAACAGCACGATCGCCGGCACCGGGATGAAGGCGATGCGCGCGGCGCGCCGGCCTGCGAAGGCGATCGTGGCGATCCAGGCGACGACGAGCGCGGGGATCAGGATGGGCGCGCAGGCGGCCGTCGCGGCGGCCAGCAGCGCCGTCACCGCGCTGGCGGTCCACGAGCGGCGCGCGGTCAGGCCGGCGAAGAACAGCCACGGCAGGAGCACGTGCGCCAGCACAGCGGACGGGCGCCCGCCCTGCAGCGCGACGAGCAGCGTCGGCGCGAGAGCGTACGCCAGGGCGCCGAAGGCGCGCAGCATGGGCCGCACGGTCAGCCGCGCGGCAGCCAGCCAGGCGCCGAGGGCCGAGAGCGGGAGCGCGAGCACGGTCAGCAGCACGAGCGACAGGGACGGCTGCCAGAAGGTGATCGTCCCGAGCACCGCGAGCACCGCCGAGAACGGGTCGGCGGCGCCGACGAAGCCGAGGCTCGCATCGCGCCAGCCGTAGCCGAGGTCGGCCCAGAGCCGGCCGACGGAGGCGTCGAGCGGCAGCATCCCGCCGCCCGTCAGCGCCGGGGAGCTGAGCAGCGGGAAGAACAGCAGCACGCCGATGACCAGGGCCGCGAGCACGGTCCAGCCGCCGCCCGCGCCGAAGAAGTCGAGGTCCTGGCGCTCGCCCTGCTGGCTCACCATCGCCGCCTCGCGCTTGAGCGCACGGGAACGGCGGACCTCCGAGAACGGGATGCGCAGCGGCGCGACGGCCGCCCAGCCCACGGTGCGGGCGCGGGCGAGGCGACGGCGCGCGTTGCCGACGGCCATGCCGGAGAACGCGACCCGGAAGGCGGCCAGCAGCTCGCCTCCCATCGATCCCGGCTCCTTGCGCAGGAGGCGCAGCAGCGCGCGCAGGATGCCCAGCGGGACCAGGCTCAACCAGTGGAACGGCACTGCCCAGCCGGGCGCGTAGGCGAGCCGCCGGTGCAGCTGCGCCGCACGGCGCTCCTTGGCGAGCCGCCTGCGCACCGACCACTTGCGCGACAGGTTGGGCCCGGCGACGCCGTCTCCGCCGAGCGCGACGCGCGCCTGGGCGACCAGCGTCACGCGGTATCCGGCGAGGCGGGCGCGGGTGCAGAAGTCGAGGCCGTCATCGACGGTCGGCAGGGCGGGGTCGAAACCGTCCAGCTCCTCCCACAGCGACTGGCGCACCAGCATGCCGGCGCTGGAGACGGCGAGCACGTCGCTGAGCCCGTCGTGCTGCGCCTGGTCGAGCTCGTTCTCGACCAGCGGCACCGACGCGCCGAACGGCGTCATCGTCTCGCCGAACTCGCGGATGAAGGCGGGCTCGTCGGCGTCGACCAGCTTCGGGCCGACCACGGCGACCGAGGGAGAGACCTCGAGCGCGGCGAGCAGCGCCTCCAGCGCCTCCGGCTCGGGGGCGGTGTCGTGTGCGAGCAGCCAGAGCAGTCGATCAGAGCCGGGCAATCGGTCGGTGGAGGACGCGCCTGCGTTCGCCGGCGGCAGGACGCGCACAGCGGTCGCGACGGCGGCGCCGAAGGGCAGCTTCTCGGCGACGGAGAGCAACTGGGTCGGGTTCGCGTCCGCCAGCAGGCGCGCGGCGTCGTCGCTCGTCGCGCAGTCGACGGCGATCACGGCGTCCGGCCTGCGGGTCTGCGCTGCGATGGCGTCGAGAGTGCGCTGGAGGCGGGGGCCGCCGCTGTGGGCGACGACGATGGCGGTGACTCTCGGATACATCGCGAGTCAGCCTAAGTCGGGGTCACGCCGATCCGGGTGTTGATCCGGGCGCGGCGCGCAATCGACGTGGTTCAGCCGGCGCGCTTGCGGAGCTTGCGGCGCTCACGCTCGGAGAGCCCGCCCCAGATGCCGAACCGCTCGTCGTTGGCGAGCGCGTACTCCAGGCACTGGGAGCGCACCTCGCACGAGGTGCAGATCCGCTTGGCGTCGCGGGTGGAGCCGCCCTTCTCGGGGAAGAACGCCTCCGGGTCCGTCTGCGCGCAGAGAGCGTCGGTCTGCCAGGCGAGCGGATTGTCGTCGTCGACGTTCGCCCGGACCCCCGGCACCCCCAGCCGCACCGGATCGATGAACCAGTCGTCGGGAACCCCGGAACGATATTCAGGAACGCTCATATCGGTTCTCCCCACCCATCGACTGCCGACACGCTTGAACGTGTCTCAATAATTACACCGTTGTCATTCGCGTCCGTCAAGTCGCGAATCGTAAAGGCTTAAGCGCCGGTCGAGGGTTCGCGACGCGCCGAGGGTCGGCAACGATCGCGACACGCCCGGCCGTTCTACCCCCATGACGACGATGTCAGGACGCCGCCTGGCGTGCCTCCCAGGCGCTGCGCACCATCTCCTGGAGGGTGTGGCGCATCTTCCAGTCGAGGTCGCGGGCTGCGAGCTCTCCCGATGCCACGATCCTCGCGGGGTCGCCCGGCCGTCGAGGCCCCACTTCTGGGGTGAAGGCGATCCCGGTCACCTCGGCGACCGTCGCCATGATCTCGCCGACACTGACGCCGTCTCCGCTGCCGAGGTTGTAGACCGGCTCGATCGGCTCGCGCGCGTCGAGCCGCTTCGCCGCGGCGACGTGCGACACCGCGAGGTCGGCGACGTGGATGTAGTCGCGCACGCAGGTGCCGTCCGGCGTCGGGTAATCGGTGCCGTTGATGCGCGGGGTGCGGCCGTCGGCGAGCGCGTCGAACACGAGCGGGAACAGGTTGTGCGGGCTCGTGTCGCGCAGGCTCGGGTCGCCGGAGCCGACGACGTTGAAGTAGCGGAGGGAGGTGTGGCGCAGCCCCGCCGCGATGCCCTGGTCGCGCAGCAGCCACTCCCCGATCAGCTTCGACTCGCCGTAGGGCGACTCCGGGTTCTTCGGGGTGGTCTCGGTCACGATGTCGACATCGGGCGTGCCGTACACCGCGGCGGACGAGGAGAACACGATCGCGTCGACGCCCGCCTCCTGCATGGCCGCCAGCAGCACGGCGGTCGCCGTGACGTTCTGCTCGTACGTGTGCAGGGGCCGCTGCACGGAGACGCCCGCGTACTTGAAGCCGGCGACGTGGACGACGCCGGTGATCGCGTTCTCGGCGAAGACGCGCTCCAGCAGGGGCCCGTCGAGGATGGTCCCGCGGTAGAAGGGCACGCCGGACGGCACGAACTCCTCGTGGCCGCTCGACAGGTCGTCGATCACGACGACGTCGATGCCCTCCTCCCGGAACGCGCGCACCACGTGCGAGCCGATGTAGCCCGCTCCTCCGGTCACCAACCACGCCACGCCGGTCCTCCTCCGTTCGGGGCCGCTGCCGTGCGGCCACCAGAACCCTATCGGGAGGAGTCAGACGAAGGCGGCCTCGCCGGTGATCGCGCGGCCGACGATCAGCGTGTTCATCTCGCGCGTGCCCTCGTACGAGTACAGCGCCTCCGCGTCGGCGAAGAAGCGGGCGACGTCGTACTCGATGACGATGCCGTTGCCGCCGAGGACCTCGCGGCAGCGGGCGACGGTCTCGCGCATCCTGGCGGTCGTGAACGCCTTGGCGAGGGCGGAGTGCTCGTCGCGCTGCTCACCCTTGTCGAGCATCTCGGAGACCCGGGTGCAGAGCGCGATCGACGCGGTGATGTCGCCGAGGGACTTCACGAGGAGGTCCTGCACGAGCTGGTGCTTAGCGATCGGCTTGCCGAACTGCACGCGCTCCTTCGCGTAGCGCAGCGCGGCCTCGTAGGCGCCGATGGCGACGCCGACCGCGGCCCACGCGACCTCGGCGCGTGTGAGGCGGAGCACGGCGGCCGTGTCGCGGAAGCTGTTGGCGTTCTGCAGCCGCAGCGCCTCCGGCACGCGTACGCCCTCGAGGGTGATGTCGGCGTTCTGCACCATGCGCAGCGACTGCTTGCCCTCGATCTTGGTGGCCGTGTATCCCGGCGTGGAGGTCGGCACGATGAAGCCGAGCACCTGGCCGTCCTCGGCGTTCCTGGCCCAGATCACCGTGATGTCGCTGAAGGTGGCGTTGCCGATCCAGCGCTTGGAGCCGTTCAGCACCCACTCGTCGCCGTCGCGCGTCGCGACCGTGCGCAGCCCCTGGGCCGAGTCGGAGCCGGACAGCGGCTCGGTCAGCCCGAAGGCGCCGATGACCTCGCCGCTCGCGAGCTTCGGCAGCCACTCCGCGCGCTGCTCCGGCGACCCGCAGACCCCGATCGCGCCGAGCGCGAGGCCGTTCTGCACGCCGACGTAGGTGCTGACGGAGGCGTCCACGCGCGCGAGCTCCAGCGCCACCCACCCGCGGAACACCGCCGAGTTCTCGAACGGCGCCGTTTCGGGGAAGCCGAGGCCGATCGCGCCGGCGCCGTGCAGCACCTCCACGATCTGGTGCGGGAACTCCGCCCGCTCCCAGTACTCGTTGACGATCGGCTTGATCTCGGTCTCGACCGACGCCCGGAGCGACGCGAGGAACTCCTTCTCGCGGTCCGTCAGCGTCGCCTCGAAGCCGTAGAAGTCGCTGGCGAGGGTCTCGAAGGCCATGTCTGCTCCAGTGCATGCAGGGAATGAGGACGGGACCGCCAGCCTAGGCAGCCGCGCGGGCCGCGGCCAAGGCGATTGGTAGTTTGGTCCAACCGGACGAAAGGGACACCGAGAGATGTTTGTGCGCATCGGCAACACACCGCGGGACTACGCGTGGGGCTCCACCACCGCCATCGCGGGCCTGCTCGGCACCGAGCCCAGCGGACGCCCGGAGGCCGAGCTGTGGCTGGGCGCCCACCCCGGCTCCCCCGCCCGCATCCTCGACCCCGCCCAGACCGGCGGCGCCGAGCACCTGGCCGACTGGGAGGTCACGGGAGGCTCGCTGCCGTATCTGCTGAAGGTGCTGGCCGCCGCCGGCCCGCTGTCGCTGCAGGCGCACCCCTCCCCCGAGCAGGCGCGCGCCGGCTTCGAGCGCGAGAACGCCGCGGGCCTCGCGCCGGACTCCCCGGAGCGCAACTACAAGGACCCCTTCCACAAGCCCGAGCTGATCTTCGCGCTCTCCGACCCGTTCGAGGCGCTGTGCGGCTTCCGCGACCCGGCCGAGAGCAGGGCGGCGTTCGAAGGCCTCGCCGAGGCGGTCACGGGCGACCACCGCGAGCGCCTCACCGGTTTCGCCGCGACGCTCGTCGGCGAGCCCGGCGCCGTGCTGCGCTCCGCGACCGAGCGGCTGCTCGGCGGCGGCGATGACATCCGGCTGCTCGTGGAGGCGGTGGTGGCGGCCGCGACCGCCTCCGGCCCGGAGGACCGCGACGCCGACACGGTCCGGATGCTCTCGGACGCGTTCCCCGGCGACCCCGGCATCGTGCTCGCGCTGCTGCTCAACCGCGCGAGCCTCCACCCGGGCCAGGTGCTCTACCTGCCGGCCGGCAACATCCACGCCTACCTCCGGGGCCTCGGCATCGAGCTGATGGCCGCCTCCGACAACGTCCTGCGCGGCGGCCTCACGCCCAAGCGGATCGACGTGCCGGAGCTGGTCGGCGTGCTCGACTTCGCGCCCATCCGGGCGACGCCGCTGCAGCCGGAGGTCCCTGCGCCCGGCGTGCAGGTGTTCCGCCCTGACGTCCCCGACTTCGCGCTCACCCAGGCGATGGTCGGCGGCGAGGTGCCGTCGGCTCCGCTCGCCCTCTCCGGCACCGCGATCGCGCTGTGCACCGACGGCGAGGTCGAACTGAGCGGCGCCACCGGCTCGCTGCGGCTGGCGCGCGGCGAGGCGGCGGTCGTGACCGAGCAGGAGGGGTCGCTCACCGTGTCGGGCGCCGGCACGGTGTTCGTCGCGACCCCCAACCGGCGCGGGCCGGGCGCGACCCCGTCGGATATCCTGCCGAGGTGACCACCCCGACGACCGCGCTCTCCGAGCGGGTGCGCGCCGTCCGGGACGCCGGCGGCACGCCGCTGACCGCCTTCGCGACCCTCCTGCTGTTCACGCTGTTCGCCGGCGAGTTCTGGCGCGACCTGATCAGCTGGCCGGGCTACTTCGTGCTGGCCGGGCTGCTCGCGGTCGTGACCGTCGTGCTGCTCGTGCGTGCGCGCCCGCCGTTCCGCTGGCGTCGTACGCCCTGGACCCTCGTGCTGTTCCTGCTGCTGGCGCTGGTCTCCATCGCCTGGTCCGCCTACCCGGGCTGGAGCGCGCTCGGCGTGCTCGCGCAGCTCGCGACGACCGCGGGCGCGGTGTTCCTGGCGCTCTGCCTGAGCTGGCAGGGCATCCTGCGCGCGCTGGGCGGGGCCTTCCGCTGGATCCTCGGGCTGTCGCTGCTGTTCGAGCTGATCATCGCGCTGTTCGTGCGGCAGCCTGTGCTGCCGTTGACGCCGCCCCAGCCCATCCCGTCGGGCAGGCTGCCGCAGGCGTTCTACTGGAGCCGCGACCTGCTGTTCCACGGCGGCCCGATCCAGGGCATCGTCGGCAACAGCAACCTGCTCGCCATGATCGCGCTGCTGGCGCTGATCGTCTTCTCCCTCCAGGCCGCCGATCGCACGGTGCGGCGCGTGCCGGGGATCGTGTGGATCGTGGTGGCCGCGCTCACGCTGGCGCTCACCCGCTCCTCCACCGTCATCGTGGCCGGGCTGGTCACCGCCGTCGCGCTCGGCTTCGCGCTCTGGACCAGGCGCGTCGGGCCCGAGCGCCGCCGCCCGGTGTACCTGACCGCCGCAGCCGTGCTCGTCGCAGGCGTCGTGCTCGTCTCGGTCTTCGCCTCCCGCCTCCCCGCCCTGTTCGGCAAGAGCGAGGACCTCACCGGCCGGCTCGACATCTGGGACAAGGTGATCGGCCTCGCGCAGCAGCGGCCGGTGGCGGGCTGGGGCTGGATCAGCTACTGGGTGCCGTGGACCCCGCCGTTCGAGGGTCTCGCGGTGCGCAACGGCGTCGAGTACCTGCAGGCGCACAACGCCTGGCTCGACGTCTGGCTGCAGCTCGGCTGGATCGGGCTCGTCGTGTTCGTGCTGCTCGTGCTCGGGACGCTGTGGAGGTCGTGGTTCACCGCCGTCGACCGGCCCCGCTTCACGGCGACAGACCACCCGCCGTACACCGCGCTGACGCTGCTGCCGATCCTCCTGCTCGCCGCCCTGCTAGCCCAGAGCTTCGCCGAGAGCCGGCTGCTGCTCGAGGGCGGCTGGGCGCTGCTGGTGCTGCTCGCCGTCAAGACCAAGCAGGCAGCGCCGTAGGATTCCAGGTATGGACTCGTCCCGCCGAACCCTGGTCCCCGCCGCGGTGACCGAGTTCCTCGGATCGGCCCGGTTCAACTCGGCGCTCGCGCTCGTCGCCGTGGGCGTCGGCTTCTCGACGCACGCCATCCGCGCCCTCGTCGGCTGGCCGGGACTGATCGGCGCCCTCGCCGTGCTGGTCGTGCTGGCCGGGTTCTCGTTCGCCGCGCAGTGGAAGCTGATCGAGTGGCACGGTCTGCTGCCCATCTCCGCGCTGCTGTTCGTCGGCTGGTGCGCGCTGACCCTGCTGTGGAGCCAGTACCAGTGGGCGACGCTGGCGGGGGTCATCTACCAGCTGATCTTCGCCTTCCTCGCGGTGTACATCGCCCTCGTGCGCGACGCCATCCAGATCGTGCGCGTCGTCGGCGACGCGCTGCGGTTCCTGCTCACCGTCTCCCTGGCGCTGGAGGTGCTGAGCGGCCTGCTGCTCGACCTCCCGATCCGCTTCCTCGGCATCCTCGGCAACCTCGCGCAGGGCGGCCCGATCCAGGGCCTGTTCGGAAGCCGCAACCAGCTCAGCATCGTCGCGCTGATCGCCTTCGTGACCTTCCTGGTCGAGCTGCGAACGCGCTCGGTCCGGCCACCGGTCGCGGCGTTCTCGATCACGCTCGCCGCGCTCTGCATCCTGCTCGCCCACTCCCCCGTCATCGCGGCCGTGTCGGTCGTCGTCGGGCTCGCGACGCTCGCGCTGTACGGGCTGCGCAAGGTGCCCGCCCATCAGCGCACGTACTGGCAGTGGGGGCTCGCGGTGCTCACGGTCGCGGTGCTGGTGATCGCGTACATCTACCGCACGCGCGTGATCGACCTGCTCAACGCGCGCGCCGACTTCCAGGTGCGGTACAAGCTGTGGATCCAGATCTGGGAGCTCATCCCGGTGAACCAGACCATCGGCTGGGGTTGGGTGGGCGCGTGGCCGACCGAGCTGTACCCGTTCACGGCGATCCAGGCGACGACAGGCGTCTTCCACCCCAATGGGCTCAACGCCTACCTCGACGTCTACCTGCAGACCGGCATCATCGGCGTGCTGCTCTTCGTGGCGCTGATCGCGCTGGCGTTCAGCCGGTCGTGGCTGCTCGCCTCCAACCGCCGCAGCGTCGTCTACGCGTGGGCGCCGCTGGTGCTCGTCGCGCTGCTCGTGACCAGCGTCTTCGAGAGCTCGATCCTGGTGGAGTCGGGCTGGATGCTGCTGGTGATCTGCACGGTCAAGGCGTCGCAGGGGATGAGCTGGCGGCTCCGGCTGCCGCACCGCGAGCTGGTCTGACGGTCCGCAGCCCGAGCAGGTGGACGACCAGGCCGACGGCCGGGCCGGCCGCGAGGGCGAGCGCCGCGCGCACGGGCAGCTCCAGCGGCACGAACAGCACCGCGAGCGTGATCACCGACGCGACCACCCACCCGACGGCGTAGAGCCCGTGCGCGTCGCGTGCGAGCACGGCGGAGCCGCTGACGAACAGCGCGCCGATCAGGCCGGAGGAGGCGATCAGCGCCGCCAGCACACCGGCGCTCAGGTCGAACTCGTCGCCGAACACGAAGCACATCACCGGCTCGCCCCACAGCAGTGCGGCGCCGCAGAGCACGACGATGACGGCGGCGATCCCGCCGAGCAACAGCGTGACGGTGCGTGCGACCTGCTGCGGGTGGTGGGCGAACCTGCTCACCAGGAAGCTGGAGAGCGCCGTCAGCGGCACCAGGATCGGCGCCCGGGTGAGCGTGACGGCCAGCACCAGCGAGCCGAGCTCGGCGTGGTTCTGCGGGCCGGAGAAGAACGACAGCACCAGCGGGAAGCCGTTGATCAGCACCGCCGTCGCCGAGGCCGCGAGCATCGTGCGGCCGGTGTTGGCCAGCAGCGCGCCGATGCCGAAGGCCACCCGCGCGTTCTCCAGGATGCGCCGCGGCGCGCTCAGGAAGACGACGATCAGCGCGAGCGGGAACGGCAGGATGACCGCCGTCGCCAGCAGCACGAGGTCGTGCGAGAAGGTGAGCACGCCGACCACGCCCACGACGCGGAGGATGCCGTCGAGCGCGACGATCCCGGCGAGCTGCCGCCACATCCCGGAGCCCGCGAACACGCCGGAGGCCGCGGCGACCAGGCAGTTGAAGGCCGAGCCGACCGCGACGAACCACGACAGGCCCTGGTTGCCCTGCCCCAGGCTCGGCGCGGCCCACAGCAGGCTGGTCAGCATCACGACCACCGCGACGGCGATGGCGAGGAGGGCTGCGAAGGCCAGCACGGAGACGCGCTTTCGTCCGGTGCTCGTCGGCGCCGCGTTCTCCCGCGCCCGCACCTGGGTCGCCGCGGTCGCCCGCGTGGCCTCCTGCTGCAGGCCGAAGAGGATGCCGACGACCAGGAACAGCGCCGACCAGAACACCGAGAAGACGCCGTAGCCGGCCGCTCCGACCTCCGTGTACACCCGCCAGGTCACGACGTACCCCGCGAGCCCGGCGATCACCGTCGCGCCGAGGATCAGCACGACGGAGTTGCGGGTGGACCCCGCCCCGCCCTCACCGCCGTCGACGCCGGCGGCCTCGAGGTCGGGGGTCGGCTCGTTGAGCGGCTCGTACGCGGTGATGGGATGCCTCCGAGGGGCGCATGGAAGGATGGACGGCGCCGGGCGACGCACGGCAGCCCCACCCTATGACGAATGCCTGAGCACGAAGGCCAGCACAGTGACGATCGACATCATGATGCCGTTCTACGGCGACCCGCAGCTCTTCCGCGACGCCGTGGAGAGCGTGCGGGCGCAGACCGACCCCGACTGGCGGCTCGTGGTGATCGACGACGTCTACCCCGACCTCGAGCCGGGCCGCTGGGTCTCCGGCCTCGGCGACGAGCGCATCGAGTACGTCCGCAACGACGTCAACCTCGGCGTGAGCGGCAACTTCTCGAAGGCGGTCGACCTGGTCCGCTCCGACCACTTCGTGCTCATGGGCTGCGACGACCTGCTGGAGCCGGGATACGTGGAGACCGTGCGCGCCGCGATCGCGCGGCACCCGCAGGCGTCGTACCTGCAGCCGGGCGTGACGGTGATCGCGGACGACGGCACGCCCTCCCTCCCTCTCGCCGACCGGGTGAAGGGCTGGTACGCACCGACCGTGCGCGAGCCGGTCGAGCTGACCGGCGAGCGGCTCGCGGTCAGCCTGCTGCGCGGCAACTGGACGTACTTCCCGTCGATCTGCTGGACGACGGAGGCCGTGCGCCGGCACGGCTTCGACCCGGCGTTCGACGTCGTGCTCGACCTGAAGCTGCAGCTCGACATCGCACTCGACGGCGGGACGCTCGTGGTGCTCCCGGAGCGGCTGTTCCGCTACCGGCGGCACGCCGCCAGCGTCTCGTCGTTCACCGCGAGCGACGGCACCCGGTTCGACGAGGAGCGCGCGTTCTTCCTCGCGATCAAACGGCGGCTGCTGCAGCACGGCTGGCGGCGCGCGGCGCGGGTCGCCGGAGCGCACTGGTCGTCGCGCCTGAACGCGGCCACCAAGCTCCCCGGCGCGCTGCTGAAGCGCGACGGCGCCGGCACGCGAGCGCTGACGCGGCACCTGATCCGCGGGTGGTGAGCCCCTGCTGAGCCCCGCTCTGCGCTCTTCGGCGCGGATCAGCGGATGGCGCCCACGACGACCGTGACGCGGACCGCCGGGCACTGCGCCTGGAGCTGCCGGGCGAGGTCGGCGACGCGGGTGCGGATCACGACGCCGTCGCCCCAGGCGCGCACCGCGTCGCACACCGCCTCCCGGTCGGTCGTGTTCAGCGAGTAGGCGTATTCGCGGAT
Source organism: Leifsonia williamsii (assembly GCF_030433685.1). NCBI lineage: Bacteria > Bacillati > Actinomycetota > Actinomycetes > Micrococcales > Microbacteriaceae > Leifsonia > Leifsonia williamsii. The sequence goes on along the minus strand of NZ_JAROCF010000001.1, from coordinate 1,757,467 downwards.
GGGGTCGCGGTCGTCGGTCGCCGACGCCCCCAGCAGCCAGGAGTTCAGGAACCCTTCCGCCCGCCAGTCCTCGTAGCCGACGACCATGGTCTTCGCGGCGGCCGGGTCCGGCAGTGCGAACAGGGTGCCGAGCACGTCGTCGCCGGACGCGACCCCTGTGCCGCCTGCGATGTCGAGGTACGGCACGAGCGCGCCGGGCTGGGGCGGCTTCGGCAGCACGCTCGCCGCGACGGCGACGAGCGCGACGACGGTCCCGGCGACGGCGGCAACGCGGCTCCAGACGCCGAGCGGCACCCGCGCGACCCGGTCGAGCGCCAGGCCGAGCACGACCACGAGCAGCAGGATGCCGGAGAACCAGACGAGCTTCGCCGGGTAGTAGCCCCAGCCGTAGGCGCCGGGCCGCACCTCCCGGCCCAGGTACAAGTAGGCGGCCGTCGCGGCGACGGCGATGGCGGCCACGCCCAGCAGCTCGCTGCGTGCGGCCGGCCGGGTCGCGGTGGCGCCCGCGAGCGCCAGCCCGATGCCCAGCAGCACGAACAGCAACGCGGGCGTCACGGGCGCCATGGTGCCGCCCTGGGACAGAGCGCCCGCCTCCCTGGTGAGATCCGGGAGTGAGAACAGCAGCACGTAGGCCGCGAGCTGCACAGCGGCGAGCGCGACGGCGATCCAGCCGCCCCAGCCGATCCGGACGCGGCGGCGCTCGCCCCTCACGACCAGCCAGCGCAGCGCAGCCGCTGCCGCGAGCGCCGCAGGGATCAGCGCGAGGAAGGCCCAGAGCGCGAGCAGAGCGGTCGCGCCGACCAGCAGCACGGCGATCGCGACGGCCGGGCGCCTGGCGGACCCGAGCCAGGCGAGCCAGCAGGCGAGCAGGCACGCGATGGTGGGCATGGCGTTGTAGAAGCCGAGCTGGAAGGTGAACCCGGCGACCAACCAGGAGGCGATCAGCGCGGAGGCCAGCACGGCTCCCAGCGAGCGCAGCACCGGGTGCGCCGGCGACACCATGCGGGCCGCGACGAGCCCGGCGAGCAGCGCCGCGGCGATGGTCGACAGCGCGAGCACGCCGGCCATCCCCGCGATGTCGTGCTGGAGCAGCCCGGGGGCGTCCGAACCGGGCCGGCCGGGCGCCATCCCGGCGGCCAGCAGCACGGCGGTGAGCGGAGACGGGTTGGGGTGGAGGTCCGGCACCAGTCCGTCGTCGGTCAGGATGAAGCGGGCGGTGACGAGGTTCCACACGGCGTCGTTGCGCATGGCCCAGGAGAGCGCATGCCCGTCCCGGACGGTCGGCAGGAGGGCGAAGAAGACGCCGAGCGCGACCGGGACCGGCGAGGCGACCGCCAGCCCGAGCCACGCGCCGCGTCGCGGCAGGCGGAAGCGCCGTGCCGGCAGCAGGAGCGCGAGCCCGGCCGCCGCGACCGCGAGCAGCAGCACGGCGTCGCCGATGACCAGCCCCAGGCGCAGCGGAGGGAAGACGTGCACGGCGGACGACTCCGCCGTCAGCGGGACGACGACACCGGCGGCGACGCCGAGCGTCCAGCCCGCCCAGCCCGCGACTCCGGCCGCCACGGCGAGCGCCGCCACCAGGGCGAGCGGCCAGACGGTGCCGCCGGAGAGGGCGAGCCAGCCCGCCGCGGCCGCGAGCACCGCGAGAACCCCCGCTGTGACCCAGCGGGAGGCGGAGCGGCGGCGCTCGGAGCGGCGCCGTTCGGAGCGGCGGCCTCGACGGCCCGTGGAGCCCCGGCTGATAGTGTCCACGTGTCCCTTCCGGACGAGTCCGCGCGGCCCTCCGGCCGCCCGTTCAGCACCGACCCACGAGCGAGACGATCCGCCGATGAGCCACCAGCCGACGACCGCTCCCCAGCCCGCCGACCGGGTCCGCCGGGGCGTCGCGAGCGGGCCGTGGCGCGTCTTCCTGCTGGCGTTCGGAGTCCTGTTCCTGCTCATGGGAGCCTACTCGACGGCCACTCCGCAGGGCGCGAGCCCGGACGAGCCCGCGCACGCCATGCGCGCATACGCAGCGGCTCACGGCCAGCTGTTCGGGCCCGACTCGCGCAGTGTCCCCGGCACCATCGACCTCCGGGTGTCCACCTACTTCGCCCAGCTCGAGTCGCACATGCCGTGCTTCAAGCGGGACATCACGCAGACCCCGGCCTGCGTCGCCCCCATCGCCGGAGAGGACCGTCCCGCGACCGGCCATTCCTCCACCGCTGTGAGCACGCCGGTGTTCTCCCTGGCGGTCGGCTGGCCGACGCTCGTGCTCGACGGCGCGAAGGGCCTGTACGCGATGCGCTTGATGAGCGCCGCGCTCTGCTCCGCGCTGCTGGCGCTCGCCTTCGTGGCGCTGCGCGGCCTCCCCCGGTTCCGCTGGGCGACGCTGGCGCTGGCGGCGGGCGTCACGCCGATGACCCTGTTCCTGAGCGGCACGGTCAACCCGAACGGGCTGGAGGTGGCGGCCACGGTCGCGGTCTTCTCGCTCCTGGTGGCGACCTTCTCGGCGCAGACCCCCCGTTCCGTGCTGGCGTGGCGGGTCGCGGGGATCGCCGTGGTCAGCCTCCTGCTCGTCAACACCCGGATGATCGCGCTGCTGTGGCTGCTGCTCGCGCTGGTCGCGGCGCTCCTGCTGTCGGACCGTGCCGTCCTCCGCCGCGTCTTCCGCTGGTGGCCCGCCTGGGTGGCCGTCGCCGTGATCGGCGTCGTGGGCGCCGCCGTCGCGCTGTTCTACCTGCGCCCCCGCCCGCTCACCCCCGCGTATCAGCCGACCGGCGCGGGCAGTACCTGGTTCGAGGGCTTCTCCTGGGCGGCCGACCAGACCGTCTCGTTCATGAACGGGTGGATCGCGCAGTTCGGCTGGATGGAGATCCCGGTCCCGGCGGTCTCCGTCGCCGTGTGGGCGTGCGTCGGCGGCGGACTGCTGCTCGTCGGCGTGACCCTGGGCCCTGTGCGGCTGCGCATCGCCGCCCTCCTGATCGGGCTCGCGATCGTGCTCGTGCCGCCGTTCTCGCAAGCGGCCGTGGTCCAGGTCGCCGGTTTCATCTGGCAGGGGCGCTACACCCTCGCACCCGCCGTCATGCTGCTCGTGCTCGCCGGGATCGGCCTCGACCGCGCGCTCCGCGAGCCCGGGGAGGACCGCCGCACCGCGCTCCTCGTGCGCGTCATGATCGTGCTGCTCGCCGTCGGCCAGGCGGGCGCCTTCCTCTGGATGCTGCGCCGGTACGTCACCGGCATGACGGCGACGACGACGTGGCTCGACCTCGTCAGGGCGCCGCTCTGGCAGCCGCCGGGCGGCTGGTTCCCCGTCACCCTGGTCGCCGTCCTGGCCGCCGCCGCGGGCGCTGTCCTGGTCGACCGGGCCGTGCGCGGCGGGCTGCGTGGCGGCGCGCAGGGCGGCCTGGGCGTGCCCTCCGTTCAGGGGTCCGTGCGAGAATAGTCGACCGACGGAGCCCGCCCGAGCCCGCCACCCCCGCCCGCCGCCCCCGATCTAGTACCGTGACTGCCATGCCCTTCTCTCTCTCCGACACGCTCGTCGTGATGCCGGCCTTCAACGAGGAGGAGTCGGTCGCCGCCGTCGTCGCAGAGGTCGAGGCGAAGCTGCCCGGCATCACCGTGCTCGTCGTCGACGACGGCTCTCTCGACCGCACAGCCGAGGTCGCCAAGGCGGCCGGGGCACGCGTCGCCTCCATGCCGTTCAACATGGGCGTCGGCGGGGCGATGCGGCTGGGCTTCCAGTACGCGAAGGAGAACGGCTTCCCCGTCGTCGTGCAGGTCGACGCCGACGGACAGCACGACCCGGACGGCGTTCCGAGCCTCCTGGCGGCCCTCGACGAGGCCGACCTCGTGATCGGTGCGCGGTTCTCCGGCCAGGGCGACTACGAGGTGAAGGGCCCGCGCCGCTGGGCGATGACCGTGCTGTCTCGGGTGCTCAGCCGCGTCGTCCAGTCTCCTCTCAAAGACACGACGAGCGGCTTCAAGGCCAACGGACCGAAGGCGGTCGCGCTGTTCGCCCACTCGTTCCCCGCCGAGTACCTCGGCGACACGGTCGAGGCGCTCGTGATCGCCGCCCGCGCGGGCCTGAAGGTCACCCAGGTGCCCGTGACGATGCGCCCGCGCGCCGCCGGCCAGCCCTCGCACAACCCGATCAAGGCCGCGGTGTATCTGGCCAGGGCCTTCGTCGCCCTGCTGGTCGCGCTGATGCGCCCCCGAACGGCTCTGAAGGAGACGGCGACCGCCTGATGTCCATCACCAGCTACATCTTCGGCATCCTCGCCGCACTGCTCACGCTCGGCGTGGTCATCGAGATGCTGCGCCGCGGCCGCATGCGCGAGCGCCACGCCATCTGGTGGATCATCGCCGGGACGCTGGCCCTGCTGGTCGGGGTCTTCCCGGTCATTCTGGACTGGTTCGCCCGCCTGATCGGCGTCGGGGCTCCGGTGAACCTCGTCTTCTTCGTCAGCATCGCCGTGCTGTTCCTGGTCTGCATCCAGCACAGCTCCGAGCTGACGACCCTCGAGAGCAAGTCGCGCACGCTCGCCGAGCGCAGTGCCCTGCAGGAGCTGCGCATCTCGCAGCTCGAGGAGCGGGTCGCGCAGCTCACCCGCGAGAAGGAGTAGCCCGCGTGTCAGGGGGGATGCGCCCGTTCCTCGCGGTGTGGGCGCTGCTGGCGATGCTGTCCGTCTGCTGGGCCTTCGCGACCCCGATCAGCGCCTCGCCCGACGAGCCCGCCCACCTGGTGCGCGCCGCCAGCGTCGCCCGCGGCGAGTGGGTGGGAACGCCCTCCCCCGACGGTCACCTCGTCAGCGTGCCCGGGTACGTCGCGCGGACGCAGCAGACGACCTGCTTCGCCTTCCACCCCGAGCTGAGCGCCGACTGCCCCGCCGCGGCGGGGGCCCCGCAGGACGACGACACCACCACGGCGGCGACCACGGCAGGACTCTACAACCCGGTGTTCTACCTCGCGGTCGGCTGGCCGACCCTCCTGCTCCATGACGACTCCGGCATCTACGCCATGCGGGTGGTCGGTGCGCTGCTCACGTCGCTGTTCGCCGCGCTGGCCTTCGCGGTGCTGTGGAGGCTGCCCCAGCGCCGAGCGGTCGTGCTCGGCTTCGCCGTCGGGGTCACCCCGGCGCTCCTGTTCCTGGGCGGCTCGGTGAACCCCAACGGCCTGGAGGCGACCACCACCCTGGCCGTGTTCGCCGCGATGATCGCCGCGGTCCTCGACCCCGATCCCGCCCGCCTGCCGCGCCGTGCGGCCCTCGTCGCGGTGGCCGGAGCGGTCGCCGTGAACACGCGCGGCCTGTCGCCGCTCTGGGTGCTGCTCGCCATCGCCCTGCCCCTGATCCTCGCGGGCCGCGACCGCTTCGCCGAGCTGTTCCGGCGCCGCAGCACGTGGATCGCCGCGGCCGTCGTCGTGGTCGCCACGATCGCGGCCGCGGGCTGGACCTTCGGCAGCAACTCGCTCCTCAACTCCGTCGAGAACCCGGAGTCGACGCCGCAGAGCTACCCGGGGACGGGCACCAACCCGCTGAGCGGCTTCTGGGTGACGCTCGTCCGGACGATCGAGTACGCGCACGGCGTGGTCGGCCTGTTCGGCTGGCTCGACACGCCCGCACCGCCCGAGGTGTTCTTCGTCTGGGCGGCGCTCGTCGGCGCGCTGCTGCTCGCCGCCTTCACGCTGCTGCGCGGGCGCCGCCTCGCTTTCGCCGCCGCCGTGCTGGGACTGTTCGTCGTGCTGCCGCCCGTGCTGCAGGCCGCCTACATCACCGGCGGCGGCATCATCTGGCAGGGCCGGTACGCGATGCCGCTGTTCCTCTGCCTCGTCATCGGCCTCGCCGTCGTGCTGGGCGAGGTGGTGCGCCCCGACGCGGCCGCATCGTGGTGGCGGCGGCTCACGGCCATCGTGGTCGTCGCGATCGCGGCGTCGCAGTTCTACTCCTTCGAGAACACGCTGCGCCGCTACGCGGTCGGCGAGGACGGCTCGCTCAAGGTCTTCCTGCTCGGCGCCCCGCCGTGGAGCCCTCCCGGCGGGACCCTGCTCTGGCTCGCGCTCGCGGCCGCGACGACAGCCGCCGGCGCCTGGCTGGCGATCAGGGCGCTGCGGAGGTCGGAGGCGACGGTCGCGGCTCCTGCGCCGGAGACCGCGGTCGGGGACGTACCACCGAAGGCGCAGACACAACAGCCCTGACGGGTCCGAATTACATGCATTTTTCCCTCGACCCACTAGGGTTGCGGCTATGCACGACGTTTGTGCCCGCTGTGAGCGCGGCTCGAGGCCCCTGACCGCGGTGTCGCCGGCCCCTGCACGGCTGCTCCGGTGACGGCCGTCGACGAGTCGGCGACCGCGCCGGCCCCCCCGACGCCGCAGCGGTCGCCGCGCCTGCGCCTGCGCCTGCGCCCGCTCCCGCACCCGCGGCTGCTCCCGCTCCTCGGCGCGCCATCGCGCTGGTCCGGCGCCCGCGCCGCCCGCTCCCCGCCTTCTTCGCGGCGTGGGCCGTGCTCGCGCTCCTCTCGGCGCTCTGGGCGTGGGCCACGCCGCCCTCGGCCTCGCCCGACGAGCCCGCGCACATCGTGCGCGCCGCGAGCGTCGTCCGCGGCGAGCTGTTCGGCGAGCCGTCGAAGGACGGCCACATCGTCGCCGTACCGCGCTACGTCGGTGACGCCCACCGCCTCACCTGCTCGGCCTTCCACCCCGAGCTCTCGGCCGCGTGCCCCCTCCCCGCCGCCGGCTCCCCGGACGACACGGTGCTCGCGCCGACCACGGCCGGGCTGTACAACCCGCTGTACTACGCGCTCGTCGGCTGGCCCACGCTGATCGCGCACGACGCGTCCGGCATCGTGGGGATGCGACTCGTCAGCGCGCTCCTCTCCTCGCTGTTCGCGGCACTCGCCTTCGCCGTGGTGTGGACCATGCGCTCACGCCGCGTGCCGCTGCTCGCGTTCGCCGTGGCGGTGACGCCGATGCTGCTGTTCCTCTCGGGCTCCGTGAACCCGAACGCCGTGGAGGCGACCGCCACCCTCGCGGTGTTCTGCGGCATGCTCGCGATCGTCCTCTCCCCCGATCCCGCCCGGCTCCGCGGTCGCGCGGCCATCGTGGCTGTCGCCGCTGTGCTGGCGGTCAACGCGCGCGGCCTCTCCCCCCTGTGGGTGCTCGTCGCGCTGGCGGTGCCGCTGCTGCTCGCCGACCGCAGTACCCTGCGCGCCCTGTTCCGTCGCCCGGCGGTGCTGCTCACCGCGGGCCTCATCGGCGCCGGCACCCTGGCGGCCGTCGCCTGGACGCTCGCGACCAACTCGCTCGCCAACGCGATCGCGCACCCGGAGGAGGCGCAGGCCTTCCCCCTCGTCGGCGCACCTCCGCTCACCGGCTTCTCGAACGTGCTGTTCGACACCGTCGAGTACGCGCACGGCCTGATCGGCCTCTTCGGCTGGCTCGACACACCCGCTCCCGGCATCGTGCTGTACGGCTGGGGTCTGGCGGTCGGCGCCATCGCGGTCGGTGCCCTGCTCGTGCTGCGCGGCCGGCGGCTGGCGGCCGCGATCGCGCTGATCGCCGCCTTCGTGCTGCTGCCGCCGCTGGTGCAGGCCGCGTACATCCACGGCGGCGGGATGATCTGGCAGGGCCGCTACGCCCTCCCGCTGTTCCTCTGCCTCGTCATCGGCGTCGCCGCCCTGCTCGCCGACCAGCCGTTCGCCGACGGCGCGGCGTGGCGACGACTGCGAGTGCTCGTGCTGATCGGTGCGGCGGGCGGACAGCTGTGGGCGTTCGCCGCGGCGCTGCGGCGCTATGCGGTCGGGTCGGCCGGCTCGCTGCACACCTTCCTGTTCGGCGATGCGGCGTGGGCGCCCGTCGGCGGCGTGCTGCCGGTGCTCCTCGCGACGACGGCCGTGATCGTGGTGGCGGCCCTCCTGCTGCTGCGGGCCACCGACCGCGAGGCCGATGCCCTGGTCATCGACCCGGCTGTCGCCCCTGCCGTCAGACCGGCTGCAGCAGATCGCGCAGCACGTCGAGCCATCCCCGGCTAGCGAACCGCGGATACCCGCCGGCGAGTGCCAGCCGCAACACCGGGACCGCGCGGCGCAGCCGGTTCTCGGGGAACGCAGCCCGCGTCTCCTCGAACTCCGCCTTGCGCTCGGCGAGCGCGCGGTACTCGGTCGAGACGCCCTCCCCCTGCGCCAGCCGGTCGGCCAGCAGCCGCGACCGCACGGCGAGCTGCCGGTTGCGGTCGCCGCGGCGCCCCAGCACGCGCGAGATCTTGTGCCCGAGCGTCGGGTCGCCCGCGCCGATCTGGTTCTCGTCGTGGCGGCGGTAGCGGGTCAGCGGCCGCTCGCTGAGGTCGAGCCGCTCGCGCGCGGCGGCCTGCACGGCCAGCCACTCGTCGTGCACCCACTCGCGCGGGAACGGGAGGGCGAGCTCCAGCAGCCCCCGGTCGATCATCGCGGTCGCGCCCGTGACGAGGTTGCGCCGGACGAACGCCTCGAACGCGCGGCCGGAGTGCACCGCAGCCCGCTCCGCGTCGCTGACCTCGAGCACGCCGAACAGTGTCCCGCCGACCGGCATCCCCGCGTCGTCGATGAGCAGCGCGTCGGTGTGCAGCAGGGCGAGCCCGGGCCGGGAGGCGAAGAAGGCGGCCATGCGCTCGAGCTTGTCGGCCTCCCACTCGTCGTCCTGGTCGCTCAGCGCGATCAGGTCACCCGAGCACGCCTGCAGCGCCTGCTCGAAGTTGCCGGTCACGCCGAGCGGCTGGGCGTTGCGCAGCACGACCAGCTCAGGGGTGGGGGCGCCGGTCGCCCGGTGCGCCCGCACCTCCTCCTCCACGATCGCCAGCGTCGCGTCGGTCGAGCCGTCGTCCGAGACGACGAGCTGGTCCGCCGGCCGCGTCTGCGCGAGGATGCTCGCGACCTGCCGCCGGACGAACCGCGCGCCGTTGTAGGTGCAGAGGGCGACCGAGAGGGTGGTCACCGCCGCCCCAGCCTGCTCCGCACCTTCTTGACGACGACAGCAGGGCCGCCGTTGCGCATGTAGTGGAAGAACAGCCCGACGTCGTGCCGGAGGCCGTGCTTCTTGCGCCGCGTCGACGCGCGCTTGACCGGCTGGCCGGTGCCCACGACGCCACGTGCGACCAGGTCGGCGGCGTGCCGCGGGTCGGCGACGAAGTCGACGAGCGGTCGTAGCACGACGCTCCAGAAGTAGCGCTGCCGCACCCGGGCGACGTTGCGCTTGGCCGCCGCGATGAACTTCTCGTCGTAGAGCACCTTCTCGAGCGCGGCGGCGAGGGCCGCGACGTCGCCCGACGGCACGACGACGCCGAGCTTCTCCTCCTCCACGAGCTGGGCGAAGTGGTCGCCCTCGGTGACGACCATCGGCAGCCCGGCCCAGAGGTAGTCGAGGATGCGGGTGCGGAACGAGAACGTCGTCTCCACGTGCGAGAAGTGCGTCGAGACGCCCGCGTCGGCCTCGGTCAGGTAGTTCTGCCGGTCGGCGTAGTCGACCCACGAGCTGTTGAAGAACACCGAGCGGTCGAGCACGCCGAGGTCGCTCGCGAGCTGCCGCGACTCCGCGACGATCCCCATCTCGGGCACGCCGGGGTGCGGGTGCTTGGTGCCCTGGAAGAACAGCCGGACGTCGTCGTGCGTCTCCGAGAGCCGCGCGACGGCCTCGATCAGCGACTTCGGGTCGAACCAGTTGTAGAGGCCGCCGCTCCAGAGCAGCAGCTTGTCGGTCTCGGAGATGCCGGGCAGCACGCCCTTGAGCACCGCGCGCTCGTGGGCGGGCGGCGTCTCGGAGAGGCCGAACGGCACGACGTCGATGAGGCCCTCGAGGTCGGGGTCGTCCGCATAGTTGGCGGGGTTGATCCGGCCGAGGCCGGCGAGCTGCCCGAGGTAGAAGTGGCGCTGCCGCTCGGAGGCGCAGAGGAAGAAGTCGCCGCGCTCCAGCTGCTCGTTGAGCACGTCGGTGGCGTCGCCCACCTGCTTGTCCCACTGCTGGCGCCCGAGCTCGCGGCCCTGCTCCAGCTGCTCCAGGTGCATCGGGTCGTAGACGTCGGCGACGATGATCTTGTCCGTCTTGCGGAGGCTGTCGAACAGCGCCATCGCCAGCCCCTGGAACACGATCACGTCGGCCTCGCGCTCGTACGGGCGCATCGCGCGGTCGTCGCCCGGGCGCACGTGCACGACGTCGAACGGTGCGGAGACCGGCTCGACACCCGCGAGCGAGACGAGCGTGACGAGGTTGTGCTCGGCCAGCGCCTCCGCCATGCTCCACGCGCGGATCGCGGGGCCGGCCATCTTGGCGCCGATCGGGTCTCCGGTGACGATCAGCACGCGGGTCACGGCCGGGCTCTCGGTGACCGGGAAGGCGGTGGCGAGCTTGTCGTAGCCCTCGAGGTAGTGCTCGTCCGTGTACGACGGGGCGTCGGTCTCGCCGAACAGCGACCAGATGCGGGCGTCGGTGACGACGCGGGTGGACTGGATGCGCTCGCGCTCCTCCACCAGGCCGGGCAGGTTCTCGACGAACTGGTCGATCGCGTAGACGGCGGCGACCGTCTCCTTCGAGATCTCGGCGGTGGGGTCGTTGGAGGCACCCTTGCGGAGGTCGTACTCGGTGGAGTCGAGGCCGCCCTTCGCGACGCCGCGGCGCACCGTGAGGGCGAGCGTGGCGGGCAGCGCGACGGCGAGCGCCTCGTCACCGAGGTTCTTGTACTGGGTGAAGAGGGCGTTGCGCTCGAGGAGGTAGCTCTCCTTGAACGAGCCGAAGGACGACATGGAGGCGTGGTGCTTGTGGTACGCCAGCGACGCGGGCTCGTACACGTAGCGGTGGCCGAGCAGGTTGAGCCGCCAGCCGAGGTCCACGTCCTCGAAGAACATGAAGTAGCGCTCGTCGAAGCCGCCGAGCTGCTCGTAGACCGACCGGCGCACGAACATGGCGGAGCCGGTGCCGAAGAGCACGTCCTTCGGCACGTCGGGCGTGGTCGGGACGGGCTGCGCGGTCAGCGGCTTGTAGCCCTGGCCGAACCAGGTCATCGCCGAGCCGATGTAGTCGACCTTCTCACCGTCCCAGTCGAGGACGCGGCTGGCGACGGCGCCGACGCGGTCGCTCGACTCGAACCGGGCGACGGCGGCCGACACCCAGGCCGCGTCGGGCTTCGCGTCGTTGTTGAGGAACGCGATGTACTCGCCGGACGCGTTGCGCACGCCCAGGTTGCAGCCGCCGGCGAAGCCCAGGTTCTCCTTGGACTCGACGAGGACGACGTGCGGGGCCTCCCGGCGCAGGCGCTCCGCGCTGTCGTCGCCGGAGGCGTTCTCGACGACGACGATCTCCAGCCGGTCGGCGGGCCAGTCGAGGCGGCCGAGGTGGTCGATGGCGGTCAGCGTGTCGTCGGTCCCGCGGAAGTTCACGAGGACGACAGAGACGACTCCGGGGCGCGTGGTGGGCATGCGGTCCTTTCGCGGGCGTGTCAGCAGGTCAGCCTACCAACCGGGCCCTGGACGCGGCCCGGAACGGCTGCGCGGCGCCCGGGATCGTCAGCGGCCGATTGCTAAGCTGGCGCAGTCCCCGCCCCCGACCAGAGCACCGAGGTACCCGCATGGAGCCAGAGACCGCCGCCCCGGCCGAGCGCCGAGGATTCGCGGCCCGGCTGCTGTCGCGGGCCTCGATCGGTCCGGTGATCCTCATCATCGCCTCGCTGCTGATGGGCATCGTGCACGTGCCGGGGCACAAGGGCGTCTCCCCCGTCGACGAGTACGTCTACATCGACTACTTCGCCAAGGTCTCCAGCCAGCTGGTCGTGCACCGCGGCGAGGAGACCGGCATCACCGCACGCCAGGAGCTCGGCTGCCGCGGCCTCCGGCTGCTGCAGCCATCGCCCGACGCCCGCTGCGAGCTGAAGAACGCGAAGAACGACTCCCTCTTCCCGTTCGACGGCGCGAGCTCGGCGTATATCTACACGCCGCTGTACTTCGGGATCACGCGCATCCTCGCGCAGCCGCTGATCTGGGCCGGCGTCGGCCTGGTCGACGCCGGGCGCTTCGTCGGCGCCATCTGGCTCGCCGCCGCCGCGCTGTTCCTCTACCTGGCGCTGCGGCGGCTGAAGGTGCACCCGGTCGCGGCGACCGGCATCGGGCTGCTGATGATCGGCTCGCTGCCCGCCTACTGGTCCAACACCTACATCTCGACCGATGCGACGGCCCTGTTCGCCGGCGGTCTCATGCTCTACCTCGCCGCCCGGGTGGACGAGGGGCGCGGGAGGCTGTGGTTCATCCTCGGCGCGGCCTTCGTCACCCTGCTCAAGGTGCAGAACCTGGCCGCGGTCGCCGCCGCGATCCTGTTCCTCGTGCTGCGCGCGGCCGTGCTGGCCTACCGGACGCGGGGCTCCCGTGCGGGCTGGGTCGGCCGCACCTTCGCCGACCGGCGCGTGATCACCTCGATCATCGCGCTCGCGGCGGCCTTCGCCGGGCAGCTGGTGTGGCTCGCCATCTCCAGCGCGATCGCGATCGGTCCTGCTCCCGACATGGGCGTGAAGGTGCGCCCGCTGGGCCTGACGCAGATCATCCTGCAGTCCGGCCTGTTCCTCGACGGCGCCACCAAGGGCGTCGGCGACATCACCACCTTCCTGCGCGGGCCCGGCCTGATCTCCAACTACGCCGTGTCGTTCATCGCGGTCGCCGGGGCGATCGGCCTGCTCATGGCCTCGCGCTGGGGCACCCGCCGCAACGCGCTCGCGGTCGCCACCTTCGTCGCGGCCGTGGTGTCCGCGCCGCTGCTCTCGGCGGTCACCTACGTGACCCTCGGCACCTACGTCGACCCGCCGCCCGCGCGCTACGGGATCTCGATGGTGCCGTTCTTCCTCGCCTGCGCGGCCCTGCTGCTGGCGAAGCGCCCCTGGCCGCGCTGGATCATGGGCGGCGTCGGCGCGTTCGTGTTCATCGCCTCCCTGTTCATGCCCCAGGGGTGAGACGGTGACGCGCATGAAGGGGGACATCGCGTCGACGGATGGCAGTACGGCCGCGCGCCCGAGGTTCCCGTGGCGGCTGTTCGCGGGCGTCTTCGCCGCGCTCTTCGTGCTGCTCGGCGCCTGGTCGGTGGCGACGCCGATCTACGCGGTCCCCGACGAGCCGTCGCACACGGTCCGCGCGACCGCCGCCGCCCACGGGCAGCTCGTCGGCGACGGCAAGTACTTCCAGGCGCCCGGCTACCTCTACATCCCGGGGGCCGGCTCCTGCTACTGGGGCAAGCTCGACCAGACGCCGGCGTGCGTCGGGGAGTCGCCGTACGGCGGCGAGCTGCGCCGCACCCTCAGCACGGCCGGCACCAACAGCCCCGTCTACTACGTCTGGACCGGCCTGCCGTCGCTCGTGCTGACCGGCGAGCCCGCCATCCTGGCCATGCGGCTCTTCTCGGCCGCTCTGGTGGCCACCCTGCTCGCCGCCACCGCCGTGCTGCTGCGGGCCTACCGGGCACGCTGGGCCCTCGTCATCCCGCTCGCCGCCGTCACCCCCGAGCTCGCGTTCCTGGGCGGCGCGATCAATCCGAATGCGGTGGAGGCAGCGGCGGCCGGCGCGCTCTTCGCCGCACTCCTCGTGCTGGCCAGGAGGCGGCCCTCCGGCTGGCTGCTCGGCTTCGGCTCGGTCACCGCGGTGGTCGCTGCAGCCTTCGTCACCGGCGGGCGCAGCCTCGGGATGCTGTGGGTGCTGGTCGCGGCGGTCGGGGTGATCGTGCTGCTGCGTCGCGCGGACTGGCACGCGCTGGTGCGCCGCACCTCCACCTGGGTGGTGCTCGGACTGCTTGCGGTCGTGTGCGCGGGCCAGCTGTTCTGGTTCACGCGACCCGGCAACGGCGTGCAGGCGCAGCTCCAGCCGACGCCGGGGAGCCGGCTGACCGTCGCGCAGAACATGCTCGAGAACACGTTCGTGTACCTCCGGCAGCTGACCGGGCAGTTCGGCACGATGGACGTGCCGGCGCCCGAGGGCGTGCAGACCTTCTGGACCGCGCTGTTCCTCGCCCTGGTCATCCTCCCGCTCGTGCTCGGCCGCGGCCGAGAGCGGTGGGTGACAGCCGGCTTCACGGCGGTCTGGGTGCTCGTGCCGGTCGTCGTGCAGGTCGCCCTGTGGCGGCAGGTCGGCGACGTGTGGCAGGGCCGGTACATGCTCGCCGTGCTGCTGCTCACCGCCATCGCGGGCGGGCTGGCGCTCGACGCGCGGCCGCGCAGCGAGGTCGCCGGCTCCGGGACCGCAGCGGCTTCTCCCGGCGTGATCGCCGTGCTGCGCACACTGCTCGTGCTGCTGGCGGTCGGCCACCTGGCAGCGTTCGTGTACACCCTGCGCCGCTACGCCGTCACCAACAGCTCGTGGGTCGACTTCCTGCTGCACCCGCAGTGGCAGCCGCCGGCCGGGACCGTCGCACTGACCGCGATCGTCGCCCTCATGCTGGTGTGCGCGGTCGTCGCCGTGTGGAGGTCACTGCCGGCGCTGTTCGCTCCGTCGCCCGATCAGGGCGACACCCACGGCGGCGCCGCGGTCGGCAGCGCGTTCGCCTCCGGGTCGCACAAGAAGTCGTAGATCCCGTCGAGGGCGGCGTCCCAGTCCGAGTGCGCCGCGTCGATCGTGGCGAGCCCGCCCCGCTGGATGCGCTCGCGGGTCGCGGCGTCCCTGACGAGCTCGTCCAGCCCGGCCACGACCTCCTCGTAGGTCATCATCGTCGTGCGCGCGTTCTCGCCCGGCTCGAACAGCCAGCGGAACCACGGCGAGTCCGGCACGACCATCCCCACGCCGCTCGCCATGAGCTCCAGCGGCAGGTAGGAGGGGTGGCGCGAGATCTGCAGCGTGATGCCGATGTCGGTCTCGCGGTACAGCCGCCCGGTGGCCCGGTAGTCCAGCAGCCCGAGGTCGATGAAGTCGGCGCTCGGCGGGAGGTACTTGGCACCGGCGGCGATGATCCGCACGCCGTCGCCGTAGCGGCGCTTGATCTCGCTCAAAGCCGCGAACACCAGCTCCCAGCAGTTGCGGAAGTGGTCGCGCGCGTACGCGAAGATCGTGACCGGCTCGCCCTCCGCGCGCTCCCTCCGCCCCTCGGCATTGAACAGCTCGCGGTCGACCGCCGGTGAGAACCAGGTGGCCGTACCGCCGTAGCCTCCGGCGTAGATGTCGTGCATGCTGCGGGTGTTGCAGATGCCGTACAGGCCCAGCCGGTACGTCTGCTCGGTCATCGCGAACATCGTGCTCGCCGGGTAGAACGACGGCTCGTAGTCCTGGATGAGGTAGAACTTGCGCGGGGTCCCCGGCGTCTTCGCCACATCGCGGGCGGTCAGCCAGAACGTCGCGATGGCGGCGTCGGCGGGAGGCACCGCAGCGAGTCCTTCGTCGGTGCCGTAGTAGTTGCCCACCTCCGACCCGGCGAGGCCGGGGAAGGCGGCGACGATGGCCGACTCGTAGAACTCGTTCGCCGGGTCGCCGTTGACGAGGAACCGGTTGTGCACGCCGTGGTCGCGGGCGAGCTTGTCCGCCAGCCGCAGGGTCGTGTTGACGCCGCCGAAGAACGGCAGGTCGAAGCCGGGCAGCAGCCAGTTGATCGTGCGCACCTCGCGGCGGCCCGTCGTGGCGCGGTGCGACGCGACGACCGCGTCCACCTCCTCCGCCGTGATGGTGGCGAGGGTGAGCAGCGCGGTCGCGTCCTCCGAGATGGTCGACTGCTGCGCAGACGAGCGGAAGGGGCGGCCGAGCCCGGCCATGGCCAGCTCCAGCGGGGTGGGGTCGTCGGCGGCGGCGAATCGCGGCACCTCGGTGAGCCGGCACAGGTTCGGGGAGCTGTACGGGTCTCCCCCGGCGAGCCACGGCTGGTAGCGCCAGTAGCTCGCGAACGAGTCGGCCCGGGGCGCGTGCGCACCGCGGGTCAGCGACTCGAAGTGACGGACCGCGTCGAACGGGATGACGACGTTGCGCCGTCCGCGGATCACCTGGTCGAGGCCCAGCACGACATCGCTGCCGGTGAGCTGGAAGCGCTCGTCGAAGCCGCCGATCTCCTCGAACAGCTCCCGCCGGATGCCGACGCAGGCCGCGGTCACCGCCAGCGAGTCGCGGTACCAGCGCAGGGGGCCGAGCAGACTGTCGTCCTCCGGCGCCATCCCGGCGAAGAGGTTGGCAGCGAAGCCGCCGGGGCCGAGCGTCACGCCGCCGTGCTGCACCAGCCCGTCGCCCGTCCGGAGCTGGAAGCCGACGGTACCGACGCCCTCCCGCGACAGCATCCCCACGAGCTCGCGCAGCCAGCCCGCGTCCACGATCTCGGTGTCGTCGTTGAGGAAGACGAGCACCTCGCCGTCGGTGCCGCGCGCGGTGACGTTGTTGACCCGGGAGTAGTTGAACGGCTCCTCCGTCCACCAGACGTGCCGCAGCGGCAGCCCGAGGTCGAGCTCGGCGTACCAGGCCTCGCGCTCCTCCGTCTCGCCGCCGTTGTCGACGACGGTGACGTCGAACGCCGGGTAGTCGGTGGTGGCGAGGCTCGGCAGCAGGCGGTCGAGGTTCTCGCGCGAGTGCCGGGTCGGGATGACGATCGAGACGGTCGGCCAGGTGTGCGGGACGAGCTGCACCCGCACGACGCCGTCGACGACGCGGGCCTGAGCCTCCTCGCCCCGGTCGCGCAGCGCGGCGGCGACCATGGCGGCGTCGTGGTGGGAGGCGGTGAGCCGCTCTGCGCCCGGCTCGCTCAGCAGCACGTGCGGCACCCGCCCGACGGTCGCCTCCGACAGCTCGGCGCCGAGCAGCAAGCGCCAGACGCCGTGGTCGTCGAGCGCGAGGCCGTTCCGCTGCAGGGCGTCGGAGGTGCGGATCGCGAAGGCCCGGCCGAGGTAGTTCGCGCCGAGCATCGTCTCCGGAGACCAGGAGGGGCGGAACCGCGGCGACACCCGCTCCCCCTCCCCGTCGATGCGGTCGGAGTCGAACGCGATCACCCGGCGCACGGGGTCGACCCGGTGCTCCTTCGCGATCTGCTCCAGCGCGTTCGGGTCGAGCACCGATCCAGCCCGCAGGAAGAGCGTGAAGTCCTCCTCCGCACCCGGCAGCAGGTCGCGCAGCGGCGTCCCGATGGGGGCGACGAGCGTCCGCGCGACGATCGAGGACTGCGCGTTGACGCTGTCCACCGTCGCCGCGACGGCCAGGACGGTCTCCTCGTCGAGCTCCGGCCCCCGCTCCACGATCACGAGGAAGCTGGTGTGCTGGGCGCCCTCCGGCAGCGGCTCGAGCGGCGGCTGCTGCGCGCGCCACTCGGCGTAGTCGGTCAGGCCGGGGCCCTCGCGGACGATCTCGGGGGCGGGCGGCTGCAGCTCGGCGCGGAAGGTCTTCGCGGCTTCCTTGCCCGCGTGCAGCGCCTTCCTCGGAGCCGATCCGGTCGGGAGCAGGCGGCCGAGCGCACGCCGGGGGCCGCTCATCCAGGCGTTCATCCGGCCCAGTCTAATCAGGCCCTCTGCTTAGACTGTCCTGCGGGAGGCGGCACGTGAGACTTGCGATGACCCTGATGGTGCGCGACGAGGCCGACATCGTCGGCGCCATGATCGACCATCATCTGGCCCAGGGCGTCGACACCCTGATCGTCACCGACAACGGCTCGGTGGACGGCACGAAGGAGCTCCTCGAGGACTACGCGGCCCGCGGCCTGCTGGTCCTGCACCACGACCCCGAGCACCGCAAGCAGCAGGCGCCGACCGTGACCCGCATGGCGCGCGAGGCGGCGACCGAGCACGGCGCCGACTGGGTGATCAACGCCGACGCCGACGAGTTCTGGCTCCCGCGGGCCGGCGGCATGACGCTCAAGAAGGCCTTCTCCGGCATCCCGACGAGCATCCAGGCCTTCGACGTGCCTGTGCACGACATGATCGGCCCGGCCGCCCTCGCCGGCACGGGCCTGCAGCGCCTGCTGTACCGCGACCTCCGGAGCGTGGAGGCGCTCCAGCGGGTGGGCCTCAAGGCGCACGCCACCCACGACGCCGTGCACATCGGCGACCCCGAGGTCGAGGTCGTGCAGGGCAACCACTTCGTGAGCCTCGAGAACCGCGGCCCCGTCCCCGACGGCTTCGAGGTGGAGGTGCTGCACTTCCCGTGGCGGTCGTGGTCGCAGTACAGCCGCAAGGTGCGCAACGCCGGCTCCGCGTACGAGAACTCCGAGCTCACGCCGAGCCCCAACCACCACGGCATGCGCGACTACCGCCGCCTGCAGGACGGCGTGCTCTACCCCCTGTATCTCTGCCGTCACCCCGGCGAGGAGGAGCTGGCCGCCGGCATCGCCTCCGGCGAGTACGTGCTCGACCGCCGGATCGCCGACACGGTCGCCTCGCCCGTGGCCGACGAGCCGGTCGACCACGTGACCGAGCCGGCCGAGCGCGCGGTCGGGCTCGCGATCGCCGACCTGGACCGCCGGCTGTCGCTCGCCGACGACCGCGCCGCCCGGGCCGAGGCGGACGCCGCCGCGGCACGTGCCGAGCTCGGCCGCACCACGGAGGAGCTGCGCGCTCTGCACGCCCAGCTCGACCGGGTGCTGTCCCGCCGCGTGGTCCGCGCCGTCGACGGCGCGGCCCGGCTGCTGCGCCGCGGGCGCTGAACGCGCGCTCACGCAGGGTCGCGCGCATCCAGCCGTCTCGCCGGTTGCGGTGGTAGCCTGCCCAGCGGCTTTCGCGCTCTGCCGGAAACGCGGGCGAGAGTCCCGTCCGTGATGGCAGAACGTGCTGCCGCCGCCGCCATCCAGACGCGCCGTCATCCGGCGCCGCGTCGCCAGACACAGGGGAGCCCATGCCGTCCATCGAGCCGCTCGACCAGCCGGCCGCGACCGACCGCCGCCGCATCCTCGTCGTCACCCCGGACACGCTCGGCGTCCGCATGGCCGGCCCGGCGATCCGCGCCTGGGAGATCGCGACCGCGCTCTCGGAGTTCGCCGATGTGCGCCTGATCTCGACCAACAAGGCGGAGGGCGTCAGCAGCGAGCGCTTCCACGTCGCTTTCGCGGACGACCAGCGTCTGCGCACCCACGTCGACTGGGCCGAGGTGCTCGTCTTCCAGGGCCACACCCTCCGCAGCCACCCGTGGATCAAGCAGACCGACACGATCATCGTCGCCGACATCTACGACCCGATGCACCTGGAGCAGCTGGAGCAGGGCAAGGACTTCGATCCGGAGACCCGCATCGCCGTCGCCGTCGACACGGTCGAGGTGCTCAACGACCAGCTCGAGCGCGCCGACTTCATGGTGTGCGCCTCCGAGAAGCAGCGCGACTTCTGGCTCGGCCAGCTCGCGGGCCTCGCACGCATCAACCCGGCGACCTACGACCGCGACCCCAGCCTCCGCTCGCTGCTCGGCGTCGCGCCGTTCGGCGTGCAGAACGAGCCGCCCGTGCAGAAGACGCACGGCATCAAGGGCACCGTCCCCGGCATCGGGCCCGACGACAAGGTGATCATCTGGGGCGGCGGCATCTACAACTGGTTCGACCCGCTGACCCTGATCGAGGCCGTCGCCGTCGCGCGCCGCAACCACCCGGACCTGCGCCTGTTCTTCATGGGAGCGGCGCACCCCAACCCCGACATCCCCGCGATGGCGATGGCCGTGGAGGCGCGTCGCCGGGCCGAGGAGCTCGGGCTCACCGGCGAGGCCGTGTTCTTCAACGAGTCGTGGGTGCCGTACAACGACCGCGCCGACTACCTGCTCGACGCCGACCTCGGCGTCAGCACGCACTACGAGCACCTCGAGACGGCGTTCAGCTTCCGCACGCGCATCCTCGACTACCTGTGGGCGTCGCTGCCGATCATCAGCACCGACGGCGACACCTTCGCCGGCATCATCCGCGGCAACGACCTCGGCCGCGTCGTCCCCCCGGAGGACGTGGAGGCGCTGGCCGCGGCGATCGAGGAGCTGCTGTACGACGACGAGGCGCGCCGGAGCATCGCGGCCAACGTCGCCGCGTACGCGCGCGACCACACCTGGGAGCACACCCTGCGCGACCTCGTCGACTTCTGCAAGGACCCCTCCCCCGCGCCCGACCGCGTCGCCGGGATCGAGTCCGAGCGCACCCGCATCACCAACGACCTGCTCAAGCGGGTCCACGGGCTCGAGTCCAGCTCGTCCTGGCGCCTCACCCGGCCGATGCGCGCGGTCTCCGAATGGGTGGCCGCGCGAGGCCGCAAGCTATAATCCATCGAGCCCCCGACAAGATTGACGACTGAATGACTGCACAGGATCGATACCGTGCGCTGTCCGCAGAACGCATGGTGACGGTCGGCGGCGACGACAAGACCGGCGGCTCGTGGGCGGCGCTCCGCGACATCTTCGGCCATCGCGAGCTGCTCTCGCTGCTGGTCCGCCGTGACCTCAAGTCGCGCTACAAGGACAGCGTGCTGGGCTTCGTCTGGACCCTGGTCCGCCCGCTCACCCAGCTGCTGATCTACGCGATCGTGATCGGCCAGGTGCTCGGCGCGGCGCGCGGCATCCCCGACTTCGCGATCTACGTGTTCACCGGGCTCACCGCCTACGGCCTGTTCAGCGACATCATCAGCGGGACGACCGCCTCCATCGTCAACAACGCCGGCCTGATCAAGAAGATCTACCTGCCGCGCGAGATCTTCCCGCTCGCGAGCGTCGGCTCGGCGGGCTTCAACTTCCTGATCCAGTTCGCCATCCTGCTCGTGGCCACGATCGTCATCGGCAAGCCGCCGCTGCACGACGAGACCTGGTACCTGATCCCGTCCGTGCTGCTGCTGCTGGTCTACGGCACCGCGTTCGGTCTGCTGCTGGCCGCGATCAACGTGTATCTGCGCGACGTGCAGTACCTCGTGGAGGTCGTGCTCCTTCTCCTGCTCTGGGCCTCCCCGATCGTCTACTCCTGGAAGATGGTCCGCGACGCCCTGGGCCACGGCATCTGGCTCGACATCTACACCGACAACCCGGTCACCCTGGCGGTGCTCGGCTTCCAGAAGGCGATGTGGGTCGGCGGCCAGGGCACCGCCGTGTACCCCGATCAGCTGCTGCTGCGCATGGGCATCGCGTTCGTGATCGGCATCCTGCTGCTCCTCGGCTTCCAGCGGGTGTTCGCGCGCCTGCAGGGCAACTTCGCTCAGGTGGTGTGACATGACTTCCACGACGACAGGCTCGCTCGCGCGCGGGACCGACGAGACCCCCGAGATCGTGCGGGTCACCGACGTCTCCAAGCGCTTCGTCATCCGCAAGGACAACTCGCTCAAGGAGCGGCTGGTGGCGTTCGGCCGCGGCCGCCAGCACCGCGAGGAGTTCTGGGCGCTCGACCACGTCGACCTCAGCATCCAGGCGGGTCACACCGTCGCGCTGATCGGCCACAACGGCTCCGGCAAGAGCACGCTGCTCAAGGTCATCGGCGGCATCATCGAGCCCACCAAGGGCAGCGTCGCGCGCCGCGGCCGCATCGCCGCCCTGCTGGAGCTGGGCGCCGGCTTCCACCCCGACCTCACCGGCCGCGAGAACGTCTATCTCAACGCCTCCATCCTCGGCCTCAGCCGGGAGGAGACGGAGGAGCGGTTCGACGAGATCCTCAGCTTCTCGGGCATCGGCGACTTCATCGACACGCAGGTGAAGTTCTACTCGTCGGGCATGTACGTGCGGCTCGCGTTCGCGGTCGCCGTGCACACCGACCCCGACCTCCTGCTCGTCGACGAGGTGCTCGCGGTCGGCGACGAGGCGTTCCAGCGCAAGTGCCTCGACAAGATCCGCTCCTTCCAGCAGGAGGGGCGCACGATCATCCTGGTGACCCACAACCTCAGCCAGGTCACCGAGCTCGCCGACCGGGCCATCCTGCTCAACCGCGGCGTCGTCGTCTTCGACGGCGAGCCGGGCGACGCCGTCACCGAGTTCCGCAACATCCTCGAGGGCCGCCGGGTGGTCGAGGCGGAGGCCGAGGCCGCCGTGCAGGCCGCCAAGGGCGGCGACGCCCACATCGAGCACGGCCGCGTCATCGAGGCGCGCGCCTGGGCCGACGGCCGCGAGCAGGGCGAGCCGGTGCAGCCGGGCGACGACCTGCGCATCGAGGTCACCCTGGAGCACGACGAGGGCATCGACGACTGGATGTGCGCCATCCAGATCGACAACACGCTCGGCCAGCCCGTGTACGGCACCACGACCGCGCGCATCGGCTCCGACCTGGGCCGTCTGCGCGAGCGCCGGACGGTCGGCTTCCTGCTGCGCGACGCCCGCTTCGGCGCCGGCAAGTACTTCGTGAACGCCTCACTGATGGACAACGCCGGGCGGCACCTGTCCGACATGCCGCAGGCGTGCTCGTTCGACGTGCCGTACTACCCGCTGGCCGTCGGGATGGTGCACGCGGTCCCCGAGGTCGTCGAGGCGTCGGCCTGAACGGGGTGGACGCGCGCATGAGCCCCTCCGTCCTCGTCGTCACGGTCACCTACAACTCGGCCGACACCATCCGGCCCTTCCTCGACTCGCTCGCCGAGGCCGGGCACGCCGACGAGGTCATCGCCGTCGACAACGCGTCGACCGAGGCGGAGGAAGTCGGCGAGCTCGTCCGCGCGGCCGGGCACCGCTTCGTCGAGCTGGACCGCAACGCGGGCTACGGCGGCGGCGTGCGCGCGGCGGTCGAGGCGGCCTCCACGGCGCCCGACTACATCCTCGTCGCCAACCCCGACGTCGTGTTCGCCCCCGGCGCGCTCGACGCACTGGTCGCAGCGGGTGAGCAGGAGCCGGGCGCCGGCTCGCTCGGACCGAAGATCCTGGAGGCCGACGGCCGCATCTACCCGTCGGCCCGCCGCCTCCCCTCGCTCCGCACCGGCGTCGCCCACGCGCTGTTCGGCCGCATCTGGCCCGGCAACCCGTGGACCGTGAAGTACCGCGCCGAGCGCGAGACCGAGACCCGGCGCGACGCCGGCTGGCTCTCCGGCGCCTGCCTGCTGCTGCGCGCCTCCGCCTACCGCGACGTCGACGGGTTTGACACCGGCTACTTCATGTACTTCGAGGACGTCGACCTCGGCGACCGTCTCGGCCGCGCGGGCTGGCGCAACGTCTACGTGCCGGAGGCCGTGGTCACCCACACCGGCGCGCACTCCACCTCCCGCGCCCGGCGCGCGATGGAGAAGGCGCACCACGACAGCGCCTACCGCTACCTCTCGCGGCGCTACTCCGCCTGGTACTTCGCGCCGCTGCGGCTCGCCATCCAGCTGGGCCTGTGGGGCCGGCTGTGGTGGGTGTCGCGATGACCTCCTCCGGCCCGGTGGCGTTCGTCCGCCGTGCGGTCTCCGCGGTCCGCTGGCGCGTCGCCATGCGGCAGTATCGCGCCGGGCGGTTCGCGTCGCGCACGCTGCTGCGGCACGGGGAGCCGGGCGAGCTCGCGGTCGTCATGTGCCTCTGGAACCGGCGCGAGCGCATCGACGCCGTGCTCACCCAGCTCGACGCGCAGCAGGGCCCGCGCGTCCGGCTGTTCCTCTGGAACAACCGGCCCTCGGACGACGCCTGGTACCGCGAGCGGATCGCCGCCTACCGGGCGCACGGCGCCCTCGCCGAGGTCACGCTGATCAGCAGCCGCGAGAACGTCGGCGGCCTCGGGCGGTTCTTCGTCGCGCGGAGGCTGTGGCTGAGCGGCTACCGCGGCCCGTTCGTCATGCTCGACGACGACCAGGACGTCAGCGACCACCTCCTCACCGACCTGCTCGCCGCCTCCGGCCCGCGCACCATCGCCGGCTACTGGGCGTGGACGATGCAGGGCGACTACTGGGCACGCACCCCCGCAGAGCCCGGCGACCGGGTCAGCTATGTGGGCACGGGGGGCTGCGCGTGCGACATCGACATCGTCGCCGACCTCGCCTTCTTCACCGAGCTGCCGCGCTACTTCGCGTTCCTCGAGGACATCTGGATGTGCGGGTACGCCCGCAAGCGCGGCTGGGTGCTGCGCAAGGTCGACACCCCCATCGAGTTCGTCCTCGAAGAGACCAACCAGCACCACACCCTCGCCGAGCGCAAGGCCGAGTTCTACCGCTACCTGCAGCTCGACGACGCCTCCGCCTGACCCGCAGCCGCGGCGTCAGCAGGGGCGGAAGGCCGCCACGTCGGGCGTGAGCGACGCTGGGCCGCCGATGAGGACGACCTTCGACACCTTCATCCGGGCGATGTCGTTGCCCACCGAACGCGGCAGGCACCACGACGGCGCGACGAACAGCGGCGCCTTGTTCTTCGCTGCCAGCACCGAGCCGGAGAGCGCGTCGGGGAAGTCGATGCCCGAGGCGACGTACGCGGTCGAGGCCGTCGTGAACTGGTTCGAGTTGACGAGGTGGCCGGTCTCGAATCGGTCGGAGCCGCCGATACGCGTGACCGTGATGCCGGAGTCCTTGAGGGACTTGTCGAACGACGGCGCGATCGCGGAGGCGCCGCCGACTACAAGCGCCGCGCTCAGCTTCGCCGTGCGGATGAACGACGCCGTCGCCGCATCCGGAGCGCCCCACCCTGTCACGAGGACCACGGGCCGCCCCTTCACGCCGGATGCCGACGCGGCCGACAGCGCGTCCGGGAAGCTCAACCCCGAGGCGAAGGAGGCGCTGACCGCCGTCGGGAACGCGTAGCGGGCCAGCTTCCGTGACGTGTCGAACCGGTCGGCCCCGGCGATGCGGACGACGTTCTTCTGGATGCCGGCGAGCGTCTTCTGCACATTCGCCGAGATGGCGCTGGTTCCGCCGACGATGACGATCTTCTGCGGCTTCAGCCGTTTGATCTCGGCCGTCACGCTCGCCGGGATGCCGGTGGGCAGCGTGAGCAGCAGCGGCCCCTTCTCCTTCGCGGCCGCCGGCCCTGCGGCGATCGCGTCGGCGAAGACGACGCCGGAGGCGATGTAGACCGCGGCGACGCCCGCGGTCGGGTACGCCGCCTTCGAGACGGCCACCGACGTGTCGAACCGGTCGGCGCCTTGCACGCGGCTGCTCGTCGGCGACCCGTTGAGGGCGGACGAGTGGAGCAGCGTCTTGCAGCCGAGCGACGTGTTGCCCGACGGGTTGCCGGCGATGGCGATCGCGGTGATGCAGGCCGAGTACTGCCCGTCGCCCTTCAGCGGGACGCTGGCGGTGAAGCCGTGCGCGGCTCCGGCGTTCGGGTAGGCGTTGCCCACGTCGGGCCGGCTCCTGTTGGCCGCGACCGTCGTGGTCGAGGTCCCCGACGGGGTGTTCCAGCTGATCTGGACGTTGATGGAGGCGTTCACCAGGCTCGGG
Source organism: Leifsonia williamsii (assembly GCF_030433685.1). Lineage (NCBI taxonomy): Bacteria > Bacillati > Actinomycetota > Actinomycetes > Micrococcales > Microbacteriaceae > Leifsonia > Leifsonia williamsii. Next base: position 1,732,280 of record NZ_JAROCF010000001.1, on the reverse strand, counting down.
TCGATCGTCCAGCCCGAGACGGTGAAGGCGGTGGTGCTCAGCGTCGCCGACTCGTAGTTCCCGATCGGCGCGGAGTTGCTCGTCGGCGAGCCGAACCAGTCGGAGTAGAACGCCCAGAAGTTCCGGTTCCCGTACGCCGAGCAGGCGTCGCCGGTGCCGTAGAGGTTGGCGAGCGCGGCGGCATTCGGCTGGTAGGGCGTGTAGTAGTACAGCGCAGCGGTCGCCTTGTTCTGAACCAGCACGTTCCCCGCCCCGCAGCCGGTCTTGGGCTCGTTCCACATGATCGCGCTGACCTTGCCGACCGGGATCCAGGTGAAGCTCTGGGAGGTGCCGGGCGGGTTGCCGTAGCGCTTGAACTGCCAGGCGGCCTTGTACACCTGGTTGTAGAACCCGAGGGTCGACGGGTCGCAGGCGGCGGTGTCCGGGCAGGCGAAGCCGGTCGCCTTCTGGTACTGCCCGGTGGTGGGCCAGGTGTCGGTCACCAGCCCCTGCTCCTTCTGCAGCAGCACGAGCAGCACCTTCTGGCTGATCCCGCAGGCCGAGCCCACCTTGGCGATGATGGTCGCCGCCGTCTCGTTCGCCGCGCCGGTGTATGCGGCGCACATGGCGTCGGCGGCGCGGTTGGTCGTCGTCTGCCGGTAGTCCTTGAGGCAGGTGTACCCGGCCCTGCACGTCGCCACCTTGGCGTTGAGGAACGACTGGATGGAGGCGGCCGTCAGCGCCGAGCCGTTGTAGAAGTTGGCGTCGCTGATGATGTAGCCGGGCTCGAAGTCCGCGGCGGACGCCGCAACGGCAACCTCCGGCTTCACGGCGAGACCGCCGGCGAGCACCAGCGCGGCGATCGTCAGGAGTGCGGCGCCGAGGCGCGAACGGGTCCGGAGCGTCAACACACGATCGAGCCTACTGAGCCGATACATGCATTACAGGTATTTGGCCCCGGCCCGGTCGATCACTCCTGCTCGAGCAGGTGGTTCAGGTAGGTGCCGTAGCCGCTCTTGACCAGCGGCGCCGCGAGCTCCGCGAGCCGCGCGTCGTCGATCCAGCCGGCCCGCCACGCGATCTCCTCGATGCAGCCGACCTTGAAGCCCTGCCGGTCCTCGATGACGCGCACGTACTCCGACGCCTGCATCATCGACTCGAACGTCCCGGTGTCGAGCCAGGCGGTGCCGCGGTCGAGCACCTGGACCTGCAGCGTGCCCGCCTCCAGGTAGCGCTCGTTGACCGTGGAGATCTCCAGCTCGCCACGGGCGCTGGGCTCGATGGTCTTGGCGATCTGCACCACGCTGTTGTCGTAGAAGTAGAGGCCGGGGACGGCGTACTTGCTCTTCGGCTGCGCAGGCTTCTCCTCGATGGAGATGGCCTTGAAATCGTCGTCGAACTCGACGACGCCGTAGGCCTTCGGGTTGCTCACCTGATAGGCGAAGATCACCGCGCCGTCCACGTCCGTGTGGGTGCGCAGGTTCGAGCCGAGCCCGGTGCCGTGGAAGATGTTGTCGCCCAGCACCAGCGCGACCGACTCGTCGCCGATGAACTCCTCGCCGATGATGAACGCCTGCGCCAGCCCGTCGGGCGACGGCTGCACCGCGTACTCGATCCGGATGCCGAGGTGGGAGCCGTCGCCGAGCAGCGCGCGGAACTGATCGTTGTACTCCGGCGTCGTGATGATGAGGATCTCGTCGATCCCGGCCATCATCAGCGTCGACAGCGGGTAGTAGATCATCGGCTTGTCGTAGATCGGCATGAGCTGCTTCGAGATGCCCTTGGTGATGGGCCACAGCCGGGTGCCGGATCCGCCGGCCAGGATGATTCCGCGCATGGGGAGAGTCGTTCCTTACTTGTCGTCGAGCGAGGCGTAGAAGGCGCGCGCCGCCTCCCAGGTCGGCAGGAGGCCCTCGTCGCGCGCCTGCGCGAGCCCGGGGGCGTCCGTGTCCTTGGGCGAGAGGAGCAGCTCGTCGGCCGACACGGGGAACTCCAGCGCGATGTCGGCGTCGAGCGGGTTGATGCCGTGCTCGCGGGTCGGGTTGTAGGTGTCCGTCACGAGGTAGCTGACCGTCGCGTCGTCGGTCAGCGCCACGAAGCAGTGGCCGAGGCCCTCGGCGACGTAGATCGCGCGACGGTCCTTGTCGTCGAGCAGCACGCTGTCCCACTGGCCGAAGGTCGGCGAGCCGACGCGGATGTCGATCACGAAGTCGAGCACGGCGCCGTACGGGGCCATGACGTACTTGGCCTGGCTCGGCGGGATGTCGGCGAAGTGGATGCCGCGCACGGAGCCGCGCCGCGACACCGAGAGGTTGCCCTGACGGAGGTCGAGCCGGTGGCCCACCGCCTCCTCCAGCCGGTCGAAGCGGTACCACTCGGTGAACAGGCCGCGGTCGTCCGCGTGCTGCTTGGGGGTGACCTCGTAGGCGTCGGGGATCGAAAGTTCTCGGATCTGCACCCCGGGAGTCTACCAATGAGGCCTTCACGGTAGACTCGTCGGCGGTCCATCGACAGAAAGCACCCATACCTCCATGAAGATTCTCGTCACCGGCGGCGCCGGGTTCATCGGCTCCAACTTCGTCCGCCGCACCCTGCAGGACGCGTACCCCGGTCTCGAAGGCGCAGAGGTCGTCGTGCTCGACGCGCTGACCTACTCGGGCAACCTCGCCAACCTCGCGCCGGTCGCCGACTCACCGCGCTACACCTTCGTGAAGGGCGACATCCGCGACGGCGGCCTGCTCGACGAGCTGTTCCCGAGCGTCGACGCCGTGGTCCACTTCGCCGCCGAGTCGCACGTCGACCGCTCCGTCCGCGACGCGTCGATCTTCGTCGAGACCAACGTGCTCGGCACGCAGCAGCTGCTCGACGCCGCGCTGCGCAACGACATCAAGCGCTTCGTCCACGTCTCCACCGACGAGGTCTACGGCTCCATCGCCGAGGGCTCGTGGGCCGAGGACCGCCCGCTCGAGCCGAACTCGCCGTACTCGGCGTCGAAGGCCGGCAGCGACCTCCTCGCCCGCAGCTACTTCCGCACCCACGGCCTCAACCTGTCGATCACGCGCTGCTCGAACAACTACGGGCCGTACCACTTCCCCGAGAAGGTCATCCCGCTGTTCGTCACGAACCTCATCGACGACAAGCACGTGCCGCTGTACGGCGAGGGAAACAACATCCGCGACTGGCTGCACGTCGACGACCACACCCGCGGCATCGCGATGGTGCTCGTGAACGGCCGCGCCGGCGAGGTCTACAACATCGGCGGCGGCACCGAGCTGACCAACAAGGAGCTCACCCAGCTGCTGCTCGACGCCACCGGCAAGGACTGGTCGTACGTCGACCGCGTCGCCGACCGGCTCGGCCACGACCTGCGCTACTCGGTCGACATCTCCAAGATCCAGAGCGAGCTGGGCTACGAGCCGCAGGTGCCGTTCCAGCAGGGTCTGGCCGACGTCGTGCAGTGGTACCGCGACAACCGCGACTGGTGGGAGCCGCTGAAGGCCCGTGCCGCGCTCGACAACTGAGCGGGGCGACGCGACCATGACGCGCTACCTCATCGCCGGCGCTGCCGGCATGCTCGGCCAGGACCTCCAGAAGGCGCTGGCCGGCCGTGACGTGACCGCCCTCTCGCGCGCCGAGCTCGACGTGACCGACCGCGACGCCGTGATCGCGGCGGTCGCCGGGCACGACGTGGTGATCAACGCCTCCGCGTACACCAAGGTCGACGACGCCGAGACGCACGAAGAGCAGGCGTACGCGATCAACGCGCTCGGCACCGAGAACCTCGCCGTCGCGGCCGCGCAGCACGGCGCACGGTTCGTGACGATCTCGACCGACTACGTGTTCGACGGCGAGGCGAGCGAGCCCTACGCCGAGGAGACCCCGCGTGACCCGCTGAACGCCTACGGACGCACCAAGGCCGCGGGCGAGGAGCTCGCGCTGGCCGCCCATCCCGACGGCACCTACGTCGTGCGCACCGCGTGGCTGTACGGCGCCGGAGGCCCCAATTTCGCCAAGACGATGGTGAAGCTCGCCGGCAGCCACGAGACCGTGAGCGTCGTCGCCGACCAGGTCGGCCAGCCCACCTGGACCGGCGACCTCGCGGCCCAGCTCGTCAAGCTGCTCGACGCCGAGGCGCCCGCCGGCATCTATCACGGCACCAACTCCGGCACGGCCAGCTGGTTCGAGTTCGCCAAGGCCGTCTTCAGCCAGGCCGGATTAGACCCTGATAGGGTCACGCCGACCGACAGCTCCTCGTTCGTCCGGCCCGCCAAGCGGCCGTCGTACTCGGTGCTCGGTCACGGGGCCTGGGCGTCCGCCGGGCTCGAGCCCATGCGGGCATGGCAGGACGCACTCGCCGACGCGGCGCGACACGGAGTATTGGAGACGGATGACAACGCTCAGAGTGGTGGTCGATGAGCTGATCGGCGACGCTCCCGGCGGCCACCGCCGCTACACCGAGGAGCTCACCCGACAGCTGATCGCGACCGCTCCCCCGGGCTGCGAGGTCCAGGGCTACGTCTCCAACGTCTCCGACGACCAGCTCGCGGAGCTGCACGGCCGCCTTCCCGGCCTGTCGGCGCTGCACCGCCTGCCGGTGGCCCGGCGGGAGCTCATGGTCGCATGGCAGTCCGGCCTGGCGCTGGGCGGCCTCCGCGGCATGGTCCACTCGCCGACCCTGCTCGCCCCGCTGCGCAAGCACGACCGCGCCGAGGGCGACCAGTACGCGGTCACCCTCCACGACACCATCGCCTGGAGCCACCCGGAGAGCCTCGGCACCCCGGTCGCCCTGTGGACGAAGTCCATGGCCAAGCGCGCCCGCAAGCACGCCGACGCCGTGGTCGTGCCGACCCACGCGGTCGCCGACCGGCTCTCGGAGGTGCTCGACTTCGGCGACCGCATCCGCGTCATCGGCGGCGCCCCCGCCACCGCGCTGCGCCTGCCGCCCGACGCGGACGAGCGCGCCGAACGGCTCGAGCTGCCCGAGGAGTACGCGCTCACGCTCGGCTCGATCATGCCGCGCAAGGGGCTGGCGCCGTTGATCCGGGCGATGGCCCGCCCGGAGGTGCACGGGATCCCGCTGCTCATCGCCGGGCCCGACCGCTACGGCGACGGGAGCGCGACCGGCGTCGCCGCGGCCACCGGGCTCCCCGAAGACCGGGTGCGCGCTCTCGGCCAGCTCGACGACGCCGATCTCGCGGTCGTGCTCGACCGGGCGACGCTGTTCGTCTTCCCGAGCCTCGTCGAGGGGTTCGGCCTGCCGATCGTCGAGGCGTTCAAGTTCGGCCTCCCGGTCATCCACTCCGACGACCCCGCGCTGGTGGAGGTGGCTGCGGGCGCCTCGCTCGTGGTTCCGCGACCGAGCGACTCCGAGCCGGCGGACGACGAGGGCTACACCGAGCGCCTGGCCGCCGCGATCGGACGCGTGCTCGACGATTCGGAGCTGCGTACCCGGCTCAGCGTCCTCGCCGCCGACCGCGCCCGCGCGTTCTCGTGGCGGGACTCGGCCGAGCGGGTCTGGCAGCTGCACGCCGATCTCTGACCACCGCTACCGACACCGACCCACACCGACCTCCATCCGTCCGACGACCTCCCACGCGCTCTCATGACCTCTCCCGCCCTCCTGCGCCCCACCGGCCGCCTCACCTCGCTCGACGGGGTGCGCGGCGTCGCCGCCCTCGTGGTGCTGGCGCACCACGTCTCGCTGCTCTACGCCCCGATCGCCTCCACCTACATCTGGGGCAGCGGGCCGACGCCGCACGCGGGCTCGGTGTCGTGGTGGCTGAGCTACACGCCGCTGAAGCTGTTCACCGCGGGCCCGGAGGCGGTCATGGTGTTCTTCGTGCTGAGCGGCCTCGTGCTCACGCTGCCGGTGCTGCGACCCCGGCCGTTCGATTGGATGGCGTACTTCCCGCGCCGGCTGGTGCGCATCGGCCTGCCGGTGGTCGCGTCCATCCTGTTCGCGACCGCTCTGGCCCTCCTGGTCCCACAGATCCCGCGGCTCGCGGTGAGCGCCTGGGTCGCCTCCACGAGCGTGAACCCGGTGACGTTCGAGCGGTTCATGTCCGTGCTCGATCCGACCGTGTTCGACTTCGGGCTCAACAACCCGTTGTGGTCGCTGTACTACGAGATGATCTTCTCGGTGACGCTGCCGCTGTTCATCGGCCTCGCGCTCCTGCTGAAGCGCTGGTGGCCGCTGGGCCTCGCCGCCGCCGTGGCCTCGGTCGCGATCGGCCTGAACGCGGTGGCGGGCGGCTTCCACTACCTCCCCGCGTTCTTCGTCGGCGCGCTGGCAGCGGTGCTGCTCGGGCGCATCCACGGCCTCGGCGAGCGCATCAACGGCTGGCGCGCCGGGTGGCTGCTGTGGATCGCGGTGCTCGTGGTGTCCCTCCTGCTGCTGATCGGCCCATGGCTGTTCCCCACCGCGTACCAGCCGTTCCGGGTGGTCCTGGCGGGCTTCCAGCCGGTGGCCGCGCTCGGCATCGTCCTGGTGTGCCTGGAGTGGGCGCCGTTGTCGAACCTGCTGTCGCGGCAGCCGTTCGCGTGGGCCGGCAAGGTCTCGTTCAGCCTGTACCTCGTGCACGTGCCGATCATCCTCACGATGAGCTACCTGCTGCGCGGGCTGCCGCTGCCGGTCGTCGCCGCGGTGTCCGTGGTGCTCGCGCTCGTCGTCGCGCCGCTGTTCTACACGCTGGTGGAGAAGCGGGCGCACACGCTGTCGAAGCGCGTCGGCGACCTGGTCACGCGCGTGTTCGCCGCACGCTCCGGCGTGCAGGAGCCGGCGCTCGACCGTCAGCCCTGAGCATCGTCAGCCCTGAGCGACGGCGGCGGCCGGATACGTCAGGGTCCCGCCCTCCTGCCGTGCGAACGTGGTCAGTTCGGCCGGACGCGTGGAGTGCGGGCCGAGGATGTCCACCACCTCGGCGCCGCGCACGATCAGCGCGTCCGTGATCAGCCGACGGTGGCAGCGCCACGGCAGCGCCTCGCTGCACATGATCGCCGCCGGGCGCTCCTCGGCGAGCCGCCACAGCTCGTCCAGCCCGTCGCGGAACGCGTGGGTGGCCATGTAGTCCGCGTAGTCGCGGAACGCCTTGACCCGCCAGCCCTCGTTGACCGTCGGCGTTCCGGCCGGCGTGTGCCGGCGTCCGCCGAGGGCCGGCAGCCAGCGGTAGTCGATGTCGGCAGGGAGGGCGGCCTCCACCGCCTCCCTCCCCCACTGCGGAAGCCGACGGGAGCCGGGGAAGCGGCGGACGTCGACCAGCCGCGTGACGCCGTTCTCGCGCAGCAGGTCGGCGACCTCTGCCACGGTCCGGGTGGAGTGCCCGATGGTGTGGACGGTCGTCACCGCTGCGCGGCCGGCTGCTCCTCGCGGCGGGCACTGTGCTCGGCGCGGGCGGGGTGCTCGGCGCGGCCGGGACGCTCGGCCTGCTGCTCGCCGGCCTCCGCGTCCTCCTTCGGGCCGAACCAGGTGGCGTAGCGCTTCGACGCCCAGGCGCCGACCCGCTTCGACCAGCCATGGCTGCGCTGCTCGATCAGCTTCGTGAACGCGATCGAGACGAGCACCGCGAGCGCCATGCCGAACAGGATTCCGGCGATCCACGGCTGCCCGGCGAACAGGTAGACGCTGAAGATCAGGATCGGCACGTGCACGAGGTACAGGCTGAACGAGATGGTTCCGGTGAACTGCACCGGCCGCGTCTCGAGCACCTTACGCAGCGGGCTCCAGCCGAGGGCCGAGAGCACCAGGCCGCCGGCGGCGAGCGGGACCAGGCCCCGGAGGGCGAAGTGCAGCTCCTTCATGTCCGCGATCGACGGGCCGACCAGCCACGGCGCGATCAGGAGCATGGCGCTGCCGAGCGCCACCGTGCCCCAGAGCAGGTGGCGGTACCAGCGGGCGTTGATCCGTTCCGCCACGTTGCGCACGGCCTCCAGACGGACCGCGATGACAGCGCCGACGAAGAAGGCGGGCAGGTACTCCAGCTCGCCCGACCCGGCGCGCGCGCCCAGCCAGGTGATCGCGCAGGCGGCGAGGAGGCCGCCGATCCACCACTTGCGGACGGCGAGCGCGGCCACCGCGAAGACGGGGAGCAGGAGCGAGAAGACGAGCTCCCAGCGCAGCGACCACAGCGGGTTGTTGATCTGGCCGTCGCCGCCGAGCAGGTCTATCGCGGTGACGATCTTCTCCCAGCCGAAGTTCGGCGTGGACGAGTTGCTGAGCCAGGTGCCGTCGGGCTGCATCGAGCGCTGCGGGATCGCGGCGACCCACACCGCCGCGAGCAGCACGGACGCGATCACCGGCACCATGAGCCGCACGACGCGGCGCGGGAAGTAGGCGACCCAGTCGAAGCCGCGGTGCCGGATCACCGGCAGCGTCACGACCAGGCCGGAGAGCACGAAGAACACGATCACCGACTCCACGCCGGCGCTCGCGAGCTTGAGGGGCGTGTAGCTGATCCACCACATCGCCGAGCCGAAGGGGGCGTCGCCGCCGCCCGGGGCGCCGGGGAACGCCGGATTCGTGTAGAGGGCGTGGTGGAACAGGACGACCACGGCGGCGAGTCCGCGGAGGCCGTCGAGCGCCGCCAGCCGGGTTCCGCCTGTGCGCGTACTCGTCGTCTTCTCTGCCACGGTTCCACCTGTACCCGTCATAGGTCCGGCAGAATACGGGGTTGACCTCCCAGCCTCCTGTGACCTATTAGAGGGTCACCTGGGCGTGCTGCCGCCTACTTCGAGGTCGGCGTGGGTGTCGCGGGGGCGAGCGCCTGCTTCACGAGCTGGTGGATCTGCGTGTAGTCGGGGTCGGTCGGGTCGATCGTCGGCGGCACCAGCTCCAGCTGTCCGACGGGCAGTTTGCGGGTCTTCATGCCGAGGTCGACGAAGTAGCCGAGCATCGACTGCGGGATGTCCGTCTTCATCACCTGGGCGCCCGCCTTGGCGATGTCCTGGAACTTGGAGACGACGTTCACCGGGTTGACCTGCTTGAGGATCGCGTCCTGCAGCTGGCGCTGGCGTGCCATCCGGTCGTAGTCGCTGGAGCCGTGCCGGGCGCGGGCGTACCACTGGGCGTGGTAGCCGTCGAGGTGGCGCTGACCGGGCTCGATCCACTCCACGACGCCGTTGAGGTTCTCGTCGCCGCCGATCGGGATCCGGTCGCTGACCGTGATGTCGACGCCGCCGAGCGCGTCGATCAGGTCGGCGAAGCCCTGCATGTCGATGAGGACGTAGTACTGGATGGTCAGGCCGGTGGCGCCCTCCAGCGCGTCCCGCATGGCCTCGATGCCGGGCTCGCTGCCCTTCTTCTCGGCGTTCGGGTAGAGGTCGCCCTTGTAGAGCTGCACCTCGGTGTAGATGGAGTTGAGCTGGCACACGTCGACGTCGCAGCGGTCCTCGTAGCCGTAGCCGTCCGGGTACAGCTCGTGCATCGGCGACTTCGCGCTGAACGGCACCGGGTCGAGGTCGCGGGGCAGGCCGATGGTGACGGCCTTGCCGGTGGAGGCGTCGATGCTGACGACCGACATGCTGTCGGGTCGCAGACCCTCCCGATCGGGGCCCGCGTCTCCGCCGAGCAGCATGATGTTGTACCGGCCGTCGACGGGAGGCTCGGACGGCCCCGCCGAGAAGATGTCGCCGAGCGCGCCGCGCGCCGACCCGGCGACGACCGACGCGTATCCTGCCGTGCCGGTGATCCCGACGAGCACGAGCACCGCGAAGGCGGCGATCCAGCCCCGGGCGTTCGGCCGCGCCTTCACGAGGCGGACGAGCCGGAGCGTGTCGAGCGTGAGCACGATCCAGAGCACCACGTACAGCGTCAGCAGCACCTGCACCGCGGTGAGGCTGCCGGCCTGGGTGAAGAACGTGTAGATCGCCGACGGCGCGACGAGGTAGGTGAGCAGGGCGACGATCGCGAGCAGCCACAGCAGCAGTGTGGCGACCAGCCCGATGCGGCCGAGCCGGCGGTTGCCCGCGACGAGCTGTGCCGAACCTGGCAGCAGGATGTTGAGCGCGACGAGCCACCAGCCGCGCCGCGTCATCAGCGGTGCGGAGGACGCGTCGGGGTGGCGGAGCGGTGTGGCAGCGGTGCTCATAGTCTGTCGTCGCTCACAGCTTGGCGTGCAGGGCCCGGTTCTTCTCCTCGACGCTCGCGGCCAGATCGGCGGCGAAACGCTCGAGGGCGGCGGAGAGGGCCGGGTCGGCGGTGGCGAGGATCTTGACGGCGAGCAGCCCGGCGTTGCGCGCCCCGCCGATCGACACGGTCGCGACCGGCACACCAGCCGGCATCTGCACGATCGACAGCAGCGAGTCGAGCCCGTCGAGCCGCGCGAGCGGCACGGGAACGCCGATGACGGGGAGGGTGGTGACCGCCGCGAGCATGCCGGGCAGGTGCGCGGCTCCCCCGGCTCCGGCGATGATCACCCGGACACCGCGGCCGGCGGCCTCCTGCCCGAACGCGATCATCTTCTCGGGCGTGCGGTGCGCCGACACGACCTCCACCTCGTGCGCGACGCCGAACTCGCTGAGCACCCGCGACGCCTCCTCCATCACCGACCAGTCGGAGTCCGACCCCATGACGACGGAGACGAGCGGCGACGCAGTGCCGATGGATGAGCTGTCGGAGGCGGTACTGGCGGGCATGTGCACCATGCTAGGGGCGCGACACGCCGCGGGCGGGGAAGGCACGCCCGGGGGTGGTGCACGGTCTCGCCAGTGATCGGTTTAGGTGGTTTGTGCGTCTTTTTGGGTGCCGGCCGGGCCGGCTTGCGGGTTCCCCCCTCGCCGGACACTTCTGTACATTCTCTCATACGTGAAATTCTTCATATAGGGAGGAAATATGAGAGTCGTCCGCCACCGAAGCCTACTTCTGATCGCCGTTCTGCTCACGCTGATTCCTGCGACCATCGCGTCGGGCGAGTCGGCGCACGCGGACAGCGCAACGTCCGCGCCAGGTCTCATGCCGGACGGATCGCTGGACCCGGCGACCTTCGAGGGTCCGCTCCTCGTGGCGCTTCCCTCGGGTTCCGAAGTGATGGCCGTCGTCGCAGCCGGAGAGGCAGCATCCGTCGCAGCGGAGATCAGGGCTGCCGATGCGGCTGGCGACCTGTCCCGTCATGTTGTACAAACTCGTGCCGCAGGCTGCGGTGTCAAGGTCCGCTAAGTGGCGGGTATCGGTGGGACGTGGTTCACCAGCGTCCAGGGGTGCGCGGTATTCGGGTACCCGGGATACCAGCGCGAGTACTACTGGGAGAACGCTTCGGACGTGACGCTGTGCACGAAGGGGAAGGGCTTCAACGCGAGCCAAGCGGCCGTGTGGCACTCCACCGGATGCGGTAACGGCGATGCATACCGCGTCCCGTGGGGCAATGTCCTCGCGTACACGCAGATGCAGGGCATGTCGTCCTCGTGGGCGACCGGGGCAGCATACCTGTGGCGGGCATGACGATGAGGAGCGTGATCGATGTCCGGCGTCCGCTCCGACCCCGCCTGGTCCTGACGTGGGGAATCGCACTCATACTCGGAGGCGTCGCCCTCGAAGTCCTGCTGCCCGCGATCGGTGCCGCGATCGCGACCGCTAGGCCGTCCAGCGCGATGGATCAGGATCTTCTGCTCGCCCTCGATCTGGCGGCCCGGCTGGTCCGCCTGCTCGTCGCGCCGGTGGGCGCGGCCCTGATCGGGGCCTCCCTCGTCATGTTCTTCCTGGCACCGCTCGTCGAGCGAGCCGACCTCCCGATCGGCTCGCGAGACTGACGCCCCTCACCCCTCGAAGAACGCCGCCGCCGCCCGCGCCCGGTACACGACGTCGTCGAGGTCCGCCCCCGCGACGGTGACGTGCCCGACCTTGCGGCCGGGGCGCGGGGCCTTCCCGTAGCCGTGGAACTTGGCCTCGGGATGCGCGGCGAGCGCGGCCGGGTAGCGGTCCTGCAGGGTGCCCTCGGCCGGGCCGCCGAGCACGTTGACCATGACCGACCAGTCCGCGCGGGGCTCCGTCGCGCCGAGCGGGAGGTCGAGGACGGCACGGAGGTGCTGCTCGAACTGGCTCGTCACGGCTCCCTCGATCGACCAGTGGCCGCTGTTGTGGGGGCGCATCGCGAGCTCGTTGATCAGCACGCGGCCGTCGTCGGTCTCGAACATCTCCACGGCCAGCACGCCGGTGACGCCGAGCCCGTCCGCGACGCGGCGCGCGATGTCGGCGGCGACCTCCGCCACGCGGCCCGTCGAGCCGGGGGCGGGCGCGATGACCTCCGCGCAGACGCCGTCGCGCTGGATCGTCTCCACCACCGGCCACGCCGCGATCTCGCCGGAGGGGCGGCGGGCCACCAGCTGCGCGAGCTCGCGGCGGAACGGCACCAGCTCCTCCACCAGCAGTGCGCCGCCGCGGCCGTCCTCGGCGAGCGCCAGGAACCAGTCGTCGGCCTCGGCCGGCTCGCTCACCACGCGGACGCCCTTGCCGTCGTAGCCGCCGCGCGCCGTCTTCACGACCGCGCGGCCGCCGTGGTCGGCGAGGAACGCGGCGAGCTGGTCCGCATCCTCCACCGCGGCCCAATCGGGCACGGGGAGGCCGAGCTCGGTGAGCTTCGCCCGCATCTGCAGCTTGTCCTGGGCGTAGAGCAGCGCGTCGGGGCCGGGGTGCACGGCGACGCCGCGGGCGACCAGCTCGCGCAGGATCGCCGGCGGCACGTGCTCGTGGTCGAAGGTGACCACGTCGACGGTCTCGGCGAAGGCGAGCACGGTGTCGAGGTCGCGGTAGTCGCCGACGCCGGTCGCCGCGATCTCGGCGCTCATGCCCTCGGCCTCCTCGAGCACCTTGATATCGATGCCGAGCTCGATCGCCGGAGGGATCATCATCCTGGCCAGCTGCCCGCCGCCGATCACTCCCACAGTCGTCCGCGCCATCCGCCGCTCGTCTCCTCGATGCTCTTCAACTCTTCATGGTGTGCGTGGGCAACTCCCAGCCACCGGAAACCCCGCTCGCGTAGTGTGACGAGCGCATCACCCATCTTTCCCCATTCCTCTGGCTGGAGCATGTCGACAGAGAGTCCCGTCCCCTCGCGCACGGCGCGGCTCCTCCCGCAGCTGATGAAGTTCGGCGCGGTGGGGGCGCTGGGATTCGTCGTCAACCTGGTGGTCTTCAACGCCCTGATGATCACCGTGCTCGCGCACGTGCCGCACCGCAGCCTGTGGGCGACGGGCATCGCGACGGTCGTGGCCATCGCCACCAACTGGGTGGGCAACCGGTACTGGGCGTTCTCCGCGCAGCGGCAGCAGGACACGGTCCGGGAGGGCGTGGAGTTCTTCGCGGTCAGCCTCGCCGGCATGGTCATCCCGCTCGTGTGCGTCTGGGTGTCGCACTACCTGCTCGGCTTCACGTCGCTGCTGGCGGACAACATCGCCAACAACATCGTCGGACTCGCGCTCGGCACGCTGTTCCGGTTCGCGTTCTACCGCTGGTGGGTCTTCTCGCCCGCGCGTGCCCAGCGTGCACGGGCCGCGCGGCAGCCGGCTCCGGTCGAGCGGCCGACGCAGCTAGCGGGAGCCCCAGACGGTGGTCTCGTCGGAGACTGACTCCGACTGCTGCCGGCGGAACCCGACCACGTTCTGCCCGTGATCCATCAGTTCGCTCAGCGCCCGCTGAACCTGGTCGGCCTTCGGCACGTCCTTCAGCACGACGGGATGCTCGAGCGCCGAGTTGATGCGCACGTCCCCCGACCGGAACATGCTCTGCAGCCAGCTGCGGCGCACGCTGACGTCGTAGCCGCGGCTGTGCAGCAGCTCCTGCCGCACCCGCACGAAGAAGCCGTGCCGGATGACGATGCGCCGCGTCGTGATCGTGTAGCGGCGGCTCAACCAGGCCGCCAGCGGCAGCAGGAAGAGCAGGAGGAGCACGGCGGCCGCGGCCGACCACAGCAGCACGATCTCCCACACCTCGTCGAGCCGTCCGGCGAAGTAGCCGACCGCGCCGCTGGCGACGATCAGCGCGAGGCTCGGCCAGAACAGCACACGGGCGTGGGCCCGGAGGCGCGCCACGACCTTCTCCGGGGGCTGGGCGGGCGCACCCTCCGGCGTGTTGCTCATGACTTCATTAATACCGCAGGTGCGTCACGTCACCGGCTGCGACGGCGGTGCGCCCCGCATCCGCGTCCACGAGCAGCCGGCCGTCCCGGTCGAGACCGGCCGCGGTGCCGAGCAGGACGTCGCCGCCCGGCAGCTCCACACGCACCGCGCGGCCGATGGTCTCGCAGGCCTCGGTCACCTGGTCGCGCAGCGCGCTGCGGTCGGGGTCGCCGCCGGCCGCGCCGAACTCGCGGTACAGGGTGGTCAGCTCCACCAGGTACGCGCTCAGCACGGTGTCCGGGTCGGTGGTCGTCGCCCCGGAGAGGGCGAGGGAGGTGGAGGTGCCGGTCGGCAGCTCCTCGCGGTCGAGCGTGAGGTTGACCCCCGCGCCGACCACGATGCCGTCGATGCCGCCGGCGGACGACGGCAGCAGCTCGGTGAGGATGCCGCACACCTTCAGCCCGTCGATGTGCACGTCGTTCGGCCACTTCACCGCGACCCGGCGGCCGCCCTCCTGCTCGACGAGCCCTCCCAGCGCCCTGCTCATCGCGAGACCGGCAAGGAGGGGGAACCAGCCCAGCGACTCCGGCGCGAGTCCGTGCGGCTTCAGCAGCACCGAGATCGCGAGCGCCTTGCCGGGCGGGGACACCCAGACGCGGCCGAGCCTCCCCCTGCCTCCGGTCTGGCTGCGCGTGACCACCACGGACAGGTCGGGGAGGTCGCCGGCGCGGGCGGAGAGGACGTCGTTGGTCGAGCCCGCCTCCGGCAGCGCCTCGAGGACGGGGACGATGGCTCTGCTGCGCGGGAAGTCCGCCGCGGTGGTGTCGTTCACCTGGCCCAGTCTGCCAGCGCAGACCCCGCGATTTGTAGGGTTTCCTCAACGACATGCCCCAACGACTGGCCGGTAGAGTGAACGGCGTGACCGACACCGAAGCACGTCAGACCCCCGATCTCTCCACCACCGCCGGCAAGCTGGCGGACCTCCGGGAGCGGTTCCACGAGGCCGTGACCGCGAGCGGGCAGGCCGCCATCGAGAAGCAGCACGCCAAGGGCAAGCTCACCGCCCGCGAGCGCATCGAGCTGCTGCTCGACCAGGGCTCGTTCGTCGAGTTCGACGAGTTCGTCCGCCACCGCACCCACGCCTTCGGCATGGAGGCGAAGCGCCCGTACGGCGACGCGGTGGTCACCGGCGTCGGCACCATCCACGGCCGCAACGTCGCCGTCTTCAGCCAGGACTTCACCATCTTCGGCGGCTCCCTCGGCGAGGTCGCCGGCGAGAAGATCATCAAGGTCATGGACCACGCGCTGAAGACCGGTGTGCCGATGATCGGCATCCTCGACTCCGGCGGCGCGCGCATCCAGGAGGGCGTGGTCGCGCTCGGCAAGTACGGCGAGATCTTCCGCCGCAACACCGCCGCGTCGGGCGTCATCCCGCAGATCTCCATCGTCATGGGCCCGGCGGCCGGAGGCGCGGTGTACTCCCCCGCGCTCACCGACTTCGTGATCATGGTCGACAAGTCGAGCCACATGTTCGTCACCGGCCCCGACGTCATCAAGACGGTGACCGGAGAGGACGTCGGCTTCGAGGAGCTCGGCGGCGCGCTCACCCACAACAAGGTCTCCGGCGTCTCGCACTACCTCGCCAGCGACGAGGAGGACGCCCTCGACTACGCGCGCTCGCTGCTCAGCTACCTGCCGCAGAACAACCTCGCCGAGCTCCCCGTGTACGAGGCGGAGCCCGAGCTCGAGATCACCGACGCCGACCGCCGCCTCGACACGGTCATCCCCGACTCCCCCAACCAGCCCTACGACGTGAAGACGATCATCGAGGGCATCGTCGACGACGGCGAGTTCCTCGAGGTGCAGCCGCTCTTCGCGCCCAACATCGTGATCGGCTTCGCCCGGGTGGAGGGCCGCTCGGTGGGAATCGTCGCCAACCAGCCCAGCTCCATGGCCGGGACGCTCAACATCGACGCCGGCGAGAAGGCGTCGCGCTTCGTGCGGTTCTGCGACGCCTTCAGCATCCCGATCCTCACCCTCGTCGACGTGCCCGGCTACCTGCCCGGCACCGACCAGGAGTGGACGGGCGTCATCCGCCGCGGCGCCAAGCTGCTGTACGCGTACGCGGAGGCGACCGTGCCGCTGGTCACGATCATCACCCGCAAGGCGTACGGCGGCGCGTACATCGTCATGGGCTCCAAGCAGCTCGGCGCCGACATCAACCTCGCCTGGCCGACCGCCGAGATCGCCGTCATGGGCGGTCAGGGCGCGGTCAACATCCTGTACCGCGGCGAGATCAAGCGCGCGGAGGAGGCCGGGGAGGATGTGGCCGCCGTGCGCACCAAGCTCGCGAACGAGTACACGTACAACGTCGCCAGCCCGTTCCTCGCGGCCGAGCGTGGCGAGCTCGACGGCGTGATCGAGCCGTCGGCGACGCGCGTTTCGGTGATCAAGGCGCTGCGGGCGCTGCGCACCAAGCGCTCCTCCCTGCCGCCCAAGAAGCACGGGAACATCCCGCTGTGAGCGACGCGCCGCTCGACCCGTCGCAGCTCCGGTTCCTCACGCGCGGCGTGACCCCGGAGGAGATCGCCGCGGTCACCGCTGTGCTGACGGCGGCAGCCGCCGAGGCCGCCGCCGCAGCGCGCGCTGCCCGCCCCCAGCACGGCCAGGATGCGTGGGCGCGCAGCCAGCGTCAGCTGCGGCAGCCGCTCACCCCGGGGCCGGGAGCCTGGCGCTCGTTCTCGGCCTGAACCGTACCGTCGACGGGTTGTACCCCGATCGGGGCGTCCCCCGGATGTGGGGCAGGCGGGATTCCGCGAAACGGCGTATCCAGCCGGTTTCGGGGTGTCCCCCTGGTGTCCTCCAAAATGACGACTATGTATTTTGTGGGAGCACC
The DNA here is from genome assembly GCF_030433685.1 of Leifsonia williamsii. Taxonomy (NCBI): domain Bacteria; kingdom Bacillati; phylum Actinomycetota; class Actinomycetes; order Micrococcales; family Microbacteriaceae; genus Leifsonia; species Leifsonia williamsii. The sequence goes on along the minus strand of NZ_JAROCF010000001.1, from coordinate 1,715,362 downwards.
GTCAATATGGTTATTGCTAGGTGTCTCTCCTCGTGAGTCACACCGCCAATCACTCGCCGACTAGGGTAAGCGGGCGAGTGCTTTGGGGGCGAGTCAGGGCGATATTCGGGTTGTCGCCCTGACTCGGGGTTTGAAAAGGGGCCGACAATTCGGGTGTCGGCCCCTTTCTCCTTTAACGCTCGTGACGTCGTGAGGTTCTGCGCCGCTTCAGGCCACCGGGCGCGGGATCTCCAGCCAGAGGTCCACTTCGTCGTCGTCGGAGTCGGCACCGAGCGCGTTCGCCGCGCCGTCGTCCGACATGCGCAGGCCCACGACCGTGACCGCCGTCTTCGACGAGCGCGGCACGGTGCGGATGATGAGCTTGTCGGTCGTCGTGCCCCGGATCGCCTCCGCGAGCCGCCCGAGCACCGTGTCCAGGCCGCGGGAGTCGAGGTCGTCGATCCCGCCCTCGTCGAGGAGGCTGACCACGACGCCGCGGCGGCGCGCGTCCATGACCTCCCGCCGCACATCGTCGTTGAGGAGGCGCCGGCCGCGGATCTCGTCGCGGATCGCGCCCTCGAGGTACCGGCACTCGCGCCGCTCGGCCTCGGTCAGGTCGCCGCCTCGCCGCACGATCTCGGCCAGCATCGGCGCGGCCACGCGGTAGGTCTGTCGCAGGCGCAGCTGGCGCTCCATGACGTGCGCCTCCTGCGCCGCCTGCCACTCCGTGGCCTCGCGCTCGGCGCGGGCGAACTGCAGCGCGTCACGCCCGGCCTTCGCGAGCGAACCCGAGATGACCACGGCGACGCCGACCCACACGACGGAGCCGATGACGCCCAGCCCCGCCAGCGCGCCGGGGCCGGCCCAGAACACCGTCTGCACCGCGAGGTAGCCGACGCCGACCCACGCGATGATCGCCTGCCTCCGGACGGCGCAGATGGTCATGATCGTCCCGACGGCGGCCACGTACCAGGTCGCGTAGCCGTTGTCGCGGGCCGGGTCGAGCTGACTCGTCACGAGGATGGGGACGACCACGCACACGGCGAGATCGAACGCGGCGAGCCACAGCGGCATCTTGGTGGGGCTCGTCGGCCACAGGCTGGCCACGGCCGCGACGGCGTAGATGGCCATCGCCACCAGGGGCGGCCAGGGATTCACGGGGGTCGACAGCGACGACAGCCCGAGGAACAGGTGGTAGGCCGAGAACAGCGCGCCCAGGCTGAGGAAGAGGACGCGGTTGAGGGTGATCACGCGACGCCCTCCTGCTCGCGCACGGCCAGTGGGCGGTCGCGCTCCGACGACGGCCAGAGGATGGTGACGACGGTCCCCTCGCCGGGCGCGGTGCGGATCTGGGCGCGGCCGCCGACCTTCGCCAGGCGTTCGCGGATGCTCACCCGCAGGCCGAGGCGCTCGGCGGGCACCTCCTCCACCTCGAAGCCGCGGCCGTCGTCCTCGACGACGATGTGGACAGTTGCGGCCGGGCTGCCGCCGCGGATGAAGATGCGGCGCCGCACCTCCGGGCCCCCGGCGTGCTGCGTGCTGTTCACCATCGCCTGCACGCTGGCCGAGTACACGGCCTCCGCCACGTTCACGGGGAGGCTGTGCACCTCCACGTCGCGCACCTCGACCTCGAACGGCGACGCGAAGGCGTTGGCGGCCGTCACCAGCCGATTGCTGAGCTGCTCGAGGCCGACGAGCGACTGGTCCTCCGGGCCGGACGCCTCGGCGGCGTGGAGGTGGCCGATCGCGTCCGCGGCCATGGTCGCCGCGAGCTCCTGCGCCTCCGGCGTGCGGGCCGCTGCGGCCGAGAGCAGGGTGGTGAGCACGCTGTCGTGCACGATGGCGTCGACCTGCACGCGCTCGACCTCGGTGGCGTGCTGGCGCACCGCGGTCGCGTACCGGGCGAGCGCCTGGCTCTGCGCCGTGTCGACCGCCGACGACGCCTGCCGCATCATCGCGATGATGGCGAGGATGACGCCGCCGAGGATGATCGCGTACACGGTGTCGAGGCCGGCCAGCTCGGGCCCGACGCCGCCGCCGGCGGGCAGGGCGCGGATGATGCCGTACGCGATCGGCGTCACCACGGTGTACGCCAGCGCGAGCCACAGCGGATACGCGACCGCGGCGAACGCGGTGAAGACCGAGCAGAGGAACCACACCCACGGCTTCTCGGCGGTGAACGGCGACGGGTCCCTGATCAGCAGCGGCCAGGTGACGATCGCGAGCAGGTAGACGATGGCGAGGACGCCCATCGCGATCTTGACGCCGCGCTGGACGACGGCGAGCAGGACCGTGACGAGGATGCCGCCGAAGATGAGCGTGGCGACGACGACGCCCGCCGGCTCCCGCAGCAGGCCCAGCTGGCTCAGCGCCGTCGGGAACGTCTGCAGCCCGAAGACGAGGCCGAACGCGGACACGGTCCGGTCGGCGATCCGCTCGATGCGCGCACGGCTGAGCGGGTTGCGCGGCTTCGCGCTCTCCCGGGGGGCCTCCGGCCCCGGCCGGAGGTCGCTAGACGCGCTCATTGCCCGTGTCGGGGTCGAGCCCGGGCAGGATGCCGTCCTCCACCGCGCGCCGCAGCAGATCGACCTTCGTCGGCGCCGGACGGCCGACCTCCACGTACTTCACCCGGATGCGGTCCAGGTACTCGCGGGCCGTGGAGTTCGCGATGCCCAGCTGCGCCGCGACCGCCTTGAGCGGCAGGCCCGACGCGTAGAGATGGAGCACATCGCGCTCGCGCCGCCCCAGCTGCGCCTTCGCGAAGTCACTGTCGGCGTCGATCGCGGTGGCCCATTCGAGGTTGTTCAGCACGTCGCCCCTGGCGACGGTCGAGATCGCGTTCATGACCGTCGTGGTCGGAGACGACTTCGGGATGACGCCGGCGGCTCCGGCGGCGAGCGCCTCGCGGACGCTGGCCACCCGGTCCGCGATGCTGTGCACCAGCACGGCGGCGCCGGTCGCCTGCGCGCGCTTGACGTTGTCGGTGACCTTCGACCCGTCGCCGAGCGACAGGTCGAGCACCACGACGTCGCACTCACGCGAGCCGAGGGCGGCGACGAACTCGTCGACCGTGGCCGCGGTCGCGACCACCTCGTAGCCCGCGTCCTGGCAGGCGGCCTTGATGCCCAGCCGCACGGACTCGTGATCGTCGACGATTGCCACCCGCACCATGCTGACCATCGTAGTGGTGGACATCACGGCGCGAGGGTCGCCACGGCCTCCACGTGGTGCGTGTTGGGGAAGAGGTCGAAGGCGCGGAGCGATCGCACGGGGTAGCCGTGCCCGGCGAAGAAGGCCAGATCGCGGGCGAGGGCGACCGGATCGCAGGCGACGTAGACGATCTGGGCGGGGCGGACGGAGGCGATGGCGTCGACGACGGCGCGACCGGCTCCCGACCGCGGCGGGTCGAGGATGACGGTCGCCGCGCGGAGGCGGGCGCGCTCGGCGGCGGTGGCGTCCGCGGCGAGCCGCGCGGCGAACCGCTCGACGCGTTCGGTGACAGCCGTCGCGCCCACCCAGTCGGCGAGGTTCTCGGCGGCGTCGTCGGTGGCGTTCTCGTCGCTCTCGACGGAGGTGATGCGGAGGGTGGAGCCGAACCGGTCGCCGAGCGCTGCGGCCAGCAGGCCCACTCCCCCGTAGAGGTCGAGGTTCGCAGCCCGCGGGTCGAACAGCGCCTCGTCCACCGCGTCCTGCACGGCGGCGGTCAGCGTCGCGGCCGCCCCACGGTGCACCTGCCAGAAGCCGCGCGCGTCGAGCCGGAACTCCCGATCGCCGACGCGCTCCCGGATGGGCACAGGGCGGCGGTGCGGCCGCACGAGCTTCTTGCCGCGGCGCACCGGCGCGTCGTTGACGAGGACGTGCGCGGTTCCGTCGCCGGTCGCGACGACGTCCACCGACTCAGCCCCGGGGAACCGCTGGCCGAACGGGACGTTCGCCTGCACCAGGTCCGTGGCGAGCGGGAGGTCGCGCACGGGCACGACGGTGTGGGTCCTGGCCGCGTAGGGGCCGATCGAGCCGTCCTGTGCGACCTGGAGACGCACGCGCGTACGCCAGCCGGTGCCGTCCGCGGTCTCGCCGACGACGGGCTCCACGCTGACGGGACCGCCGGCGGGGCTCAGCGTGGCGATGCGCGCCTCGTCGAGCCGGCCGGTGCGCTGCAACGCGTCGACGATCACCCGGCGCTTGAGCTCGCGCTGGTGGTCGAGCCGGATGTGGCCGAGGTCCGCACCGCCCGCGCGCCGGCCAGGAGCATGCGTGATCGACGCAGCCTCCCAGACGTGATCCTGCCGCTCGGGCGCCGCCTCCAGCACCTCCACCGCCTCGGCCCGCCAGAACCGGTCGTGGCTGGTGTCGGCGACGCGCGCCCGCACCCGCTCACCGGGCATCGTGTCAGGGACGAAGACGACCCTGCCCTCGTGACGGGCGACGAAGACGCCGCCGTGGGCGACGTTGGTAATGTCGAGGTCGACCTCATCCTTCTGGGGCATCCGTCGAGCATCCCACAGGTGACCATGCGCCTCTACCTCGCCTCCACCTCCCCTGCCCGCCTCGCGCTGCTGCGCGCCGCGGGCATCGAGCCGATCGTCGTGCCGTCGCACGTCGACGAACCGGCGGCCGTCGCCGCGGCCGAGGCCGAGCACGGCCCGCTCGACGCCGACGCGATGGTGCAGCTGCTCGCACGGCTCAAGGCGGAGGCAGTGCGCGGCACCCTCGACGGCGAGCCGATCGACGGGCTCATCCTCGGCGGCGACTCGGCGTTCGCGATCGACGACGCCATCCACGGCAAGCCGCACCTGCCCGAGGTCGCCCGCGAGCGCTGGCGCTCCCAGCGGGGACGCACCGGCCGCCTCCATTCGGGCCACTGGCTGATCGACCACCGCGACGGCCGCGAGAACGCCGCGGCCGGAGCGACCGCGGTCGCCTCGGTGACCTTCGCCGACGTCACCGACGCCGAGATCGACGCATACGTGGCCAGGGGTGAGCCTCTGGAGGTCGCGGGCGCCTTCACGATCGACAGCCTCGGCGGCCCCTTCATCACGCGCGTGGAGGGCGACCCCAGCACCGTGGTGGGCCTCTCCCTCTCGACGCTGCGCGACCTGGTCCGCGAGCTCGGGGTGGAGTGGACGTCGCTCTGGAACCGCGCGGGCTGAGCCCCGCGGGCGCGCGCCTGACGTCCCGTTCTGTGGCGCGCTTCGTGCCGCGCTTTGTGGCGCCTCCCACAGCCAGGGCATGCATTTTTGTGGAGGCCGTCCAAAACAGCCGGGATCGAGCGCAATAGGCTAGGGGACTGTGCCACGTATCAGCAAGGTTCTCATCGCCAACCGGGGCGAGATCGCCGTCCGGGTCATCCGCGCCGCCAAGGACAGCGGGATCGGCTCCGTCGCCGTCTACGCCGACCAGGACCGCGACGCCCTGCACGTGCGCCTCGCCGACGAGGCGTACGCGCTCGAGGGCACCACGAGTGCCGAGACGTACCTGGTCATCGACAAGCTGCTCTCCGTCGCCCGCCGCTCCGGCGCCGACGCCGTGCACCCCGGCTACGGCTTCCTCGCCGAGAACGCGGACTTCGCCCGCGCCGTCATCGCGGCCGGCCTGACCTGGATCGGCCCGTCGCCCGAGGCGATCGAGCGCCTCGGCGACAAGGTCTCCGCGCGCCACGTCGCCGAGAAGGTCGGCGCCCCGCTCGCCCCCGGCACCCTGAACCCCGTCGCCGACGCCTCCGAGGTCCTCGACTTCGTCGACCAGTACGGCCTCCCCGTCGCCATCAAGGCCGCGTTCGGCGGTGGTGGCCGCGGTCTCAAGGTCGCACGCGAGCGCGACGAGGTCGCCGAGCTGTTCGAGTCGGCCACCCGCGAGGCCATCGCCGCGTTCGGTCGCGGCGAGTGCTTCGTCGAGAAGTACCTCGACCAGCCCCGCCACGTCGAGACCCAGTGCCTCGCCGACGCATACGGCAACGTGGTCATCGTCTCCACGCGCGACTGCTCGCTGCAGCGCCGCCACCAGAAGCTCGTGGAGGAGGCGCCCGCCCCCTTCCTCACCGCCGAGCAGACCGAGAAGCTGTACAGCTCGTCGAAGGCCATCCTCAAGGAGGTCGGCTACCAGGGAGCGGGTACCTGCGAGTTCCTCATCGGCAAGGACGGGACGGTGTCGTTCCTCGAGGTGAACACCCGCCTCCAGGTCGAGCACCCGGTCTCGGAGGAGGTCACCGGCATCGACCTCGTCCGCGAGCAGTTCCGCATCGCCGAGGGCGGCGAGCTCGACTACGACGACCCCGCGCCGCGCGGGCACTCGTTCGAGTTCCGCATCAACGGCGAGGACGCCGGCCGCAACTTCATCCCCTCCCCCGGCCCGGTGCACGTCTTCAAGCCCGCAGGAGGCCCCGGCGTGCGCGTCGACACCGGCATCCAGGCCGGCGACGTCGTGAGCGGCGCCTTCGACTCCATGCTCGCGAAGCTCATCGTGACCGGCAGCAGCCGCGAGGAGGCGCTGGAGCGCTCCCGCCGCGCCCTCGACGAGTTCGAGGTGGCCGGCCTGCCGACCGTGCTGCCGTTCCACCGCGCGATCGTGCGCGACCCCGCCTTCGCGCCGCAGGACGGCGAGCCGTTCTCGATCTACACGCGCTGGATCGAGACCGAGTGGAACAACGAGATCCAGCCCTGGTCGGGCGAGCTCGGCGACCAGGCCCCTGCCGAGCGCCGCAGCAGCGTCGTGGTCGAGGTCGAGGGCAAGCGCATCGAGGTCTCGCTGCCCGCGAAGCTGCTCTCCGGCGGTTCGGCCTCCGACGCCTCCTCCGCTCCGGCCCCGCGCCGCCGCGGCGCAGCGCACAACGTCGACACCGCCACCGGCGACTCGATCACCGCGCCGATGCAGGCGACCGTCGTCAAGGTCGCGGTCGCCGACGGCGACGAGGTCGTCAAGGGCGACCTGGTGCTCGTGCTCGAGGCCATGAAGATGGAGCAGCCGCTCACCGCCCACAAGGACGGCACCATCTCCGGCATCAACGCCGCCGTGGGCGAGACGGTCTCCTCCGGCCACCTCCTCCTCACGATCGTCTGACGCCAATCCCGCCACAGCAACTCCGGAAGTCCTCCCCGCCCCGGGCCGGACTTCCGGAGTTCTGTGCTTAATCGGGCCTCTCACGCCCGAACCTCCGGAGCAGCCAGCACACCCTCGATCGCGGCGAGCGCGGACTCCCACTCGTTCATCACCTGAGCGGCCGAGAGCCGCAATCGCCGCCGACCACTCAGTGCGAGCCCGACATCGCGTGCGCGATCCCGCTCGAACGCGCGCCGGTCGCCGTGATAGGCGAAGCCGTCGAGTTCGAGGAAGAGCACCCCGTCGACGAGCATGTCGACGCGGCCGACGCCGGGGACGTGGACCTGCTGCGCCACGATGTGTCCCGCCGCCTCCAGCCGCTGGCGCACAAGCGACTCCACACCCGAGTCCGATCCGGGGCGAGCGAGCGAGGCGACGTGCCGCGACCTCGCCGGCTCGGACGCGAAGACACGTCGGAGCCCCACGAGGGTCGCCGCGCCCGACGACAGCGCGGTGTCGAGGACGGCCACCGCGGTCTCTTCGTCGGCACACCTCACGACCGAGCGCAGGCATTCGTCGAACGACACGCGCCAGCACTCATCGCTCCCCTCGTCATCGACCCAGTGCCTCACCGCCTCGCTCGCAGGAAGTCGCGTGGCATGCGCCGGCACCCGCAGGTGGAGGCGCGCATCCGTTCCGCCCCACAAGCCGAAGCTTCGTGCGGCGGAGACGCACGACAGCCTCCCTCCCGCTCGTGCCGCCTCCACAGCGGACGGCAGGGCGCCGGGTAGCGCATAGACGCCGCGACGAAGTCGAATGGCATGCCCCTCGCGCACGAGGGCGGTCAGTGCGCGCGGAGTGGCGCCCGCCGCCGCGAGCTGCGCTGCGGTGGCGATACCGCCGTAGCGTTCGAGAACCTGGGTGCACACCATGGAGCCAGTTCAGCGCGGATGATCCTGGCCGTGTCGGCAACGGGGCGATCTGTGGACACGTCGCCGCCGGAGGCGTGGTGTGGAGGGTTCGCAACTCCGGAGGCCGGGCGCGACACACCGGGCGATCGAGACCAACTCCGGAGGTTGGGCGCGGTGTGGAGTGGATCTCCGGAGTTGCGGGGACGCGGGGCGAGAGTCACGCGGGTGGGGCGGGGTCGCCCTTCAGGTCGATGCTGATCTCGTCGGCGTCGAGGTTGCTGAGGGCGGCGGCGAGCACGTCGGCGCTGAAAGTGCCGTCGTCGCGGGCGTCCAGCAGGGCGGAGCGCTGCGCCCGCAGCTGCTCGAGCCGCGCCGCCTTGAACCGGCCGAACGCCTCCGGTGTCCGCTCGCCGACGTCGGGCAGGGGCACGGCCTGCGCCGCGGTGCGGAGCAGCTCCATCAACCGCTGCCGCTCGTCGCGCTCGGCCTCGGGGTCGGTTCCTGCCGGCTTCACCAGACGGAGCACGAGACCGAGCGTTCCGCCTTGCAGCAGCAGCGAACCCGCCGCCACCAGGAACGCGACCAGCACCAGGGCGGAGCGGCCTGGGGCGTCGTGCGGGAGGGTCTGCGCGGCCGCGACGGTCACGGCGCCGCGCATGCCCGCCCAGACCACGATCGATCCCTCGCGCCAGCCGAGCGGAGCGCCGGCGAAGTAGTCGATGTCGGCGAGAACGCGTCGCAGCCGCGTCCCGAATCGTGCGAGGTTCTCGACCGTAGGCACGCGGCGCCCGCGGCGCTGCCGGCCCTGCCCGCGTCGACCGCGCCCCCGACTGTCCTGCGCCGCGGCGACACCGCTCACGCCCGGCCCGCGCCGGGGGTCGGGCACGATGGAGATCCGCGCTGCCTGGGCCCCGTCAGCCCCCGCGCCCTCGGCCCACGCCTCCGCCGCCCACGCCTCCGCGGCGTCGACCGCCGGGTCACCCGGCACCTCACCCACTTGGCCGCCCGACACCTCGCGTGCCGAGGCGCCCGACACGTCGATCGCCGGGTCGCCCGACACGTCGCCCGCCGGGCCGCCCGACACGTCGCGTGCCGAAGCGCCCGACACGTCGACCACCGCGTCGCCCGACACCTCACCCACTGGGCCGCCCGACGCCTCGCGTGCCGAGGCGTGCTCCGTGTCACCCGACCCCGCGCCCACAGCGTCACCCGCCGCGACGCCCGCCGCATCCCCCGCACCGCCCACCGGCAGCGCCCCGCGCACCCGCTGCTCCAGCCGCCGGCGCGTCGCCTCCGGGTCGGCCAGGTGCTCCTGGAGCTGCTGCAGCCGCGGTCGCATCCGCTCGCCCCTGCGGCGGCGCCGGGCCAGCAGCGCGAGCAGCGGCGCCACGAAGGCCGCGCGCACGACGATCGTCAGCAGGAGCGCGCCCGCGGCCACGCCGACCGCGGGAAGGAGGCCGGAATGATCCTTCTCGACCTGCTGCAGGATCCCGAACAGCTCGAGCCCCATCGTGAGGAAGATCAGGCCCTCGAGCACGAGCTCCACCGTGCGCCAGTTCTGCGCGTCGGAGAGCCGGTGCTCGGGTGACAGCACGCGCGGCGCCCGGCTGCCGGTGACCAGCCCTGCGACGACGGCGGCCACCAGCCCCGACGCGCCCAGCGCCTCCGCCGGGATGGAGGCGAGGAACGGCACCGTGAACGACAGCACCGTGTTGACGGTGGCGTCCGTCACCCGGGCCCGCACGATCAGGTTGAGCCTGCCGACGGCCCACCCGAGCGCGACGGCGATCACCACCGAGTAGACGAACGACAGCGTGACCGCGCCGAGGGTGAACGTCGCGACGGCGGCCGCCGCCACCGCCGCGCGCAGCAGCACGAGCGCCGTGGCGTCGTTGAGGAGGCTCTCCCCTTCGAGGATCGCGACGACCCGCGGCGAGACGCCGGCCCGCTTGACGATCCCCGTCGCGACCGCGTCCGTGGGGCTGACGATGGCGCCGAGCGCGACGCCCCAGCCGAGTCCGAGGCCCGGGATCGCCCACGCGAAGAACAGCCCGAGCAGCACCGAGCTGACGATGACGAGCAGCACCGAGAGGCCGCCGATCGCCCCGAACTCGCGCCGGAAGTTCATCGACGGCATCGAGACGGAGGCCGAGTACAACAGGGGCGGGAGCACCCCGGCGAGCACCCACTCCGGCTCGATGGTGACCGCGGGAACGAAGGGCAGCAGGCTGACCAGGATCCCGACGACGACGAGGATCAGCGGCGACGCCACCCCGAACTTCGGTCCGAGCGTGGTGGCGGCGGCGATGGTGAGCACGGCGAGCACGCCGATGACGAGCAGCTCCTCCATCCCCCGCCCCTCCGTTCAGAGCACGATGTGCATGGCGCGCGCGGCGTCGGTGATCGAGCCGGACAGTGACGGGTACACGGTGAAGGCCCGCGCGACCTGGTCGACGGTGAGCCGATGCTCGACCGCGAGCGCGAGCGGGAAGATCAGCTCCGAGGCGCGCGGCGCGACGATCACACCGCCGATCACCGTGCCCGACCCCGTGCGGGCGAACAGCTTGACGAAGCCGTCGCGCAGCCCGAGCATCTTCGCGCGCGGGTTCGACTTGAGCGGCAGCTTGTAGATGTCGCCCTGAGCGATGCCCTCCTCGATCTGCTTCTGGTTCCAGCCGACCGTCGCGATCTCGGGCTGGGTGAAGATGTTCGAGGTCACGTTGCGCATCTCGATCGGGTTGACCGCGTCTCCCATCGCGTGGAAGACGGCGGTGCGGCCCTGCATCGAGGCGACCGAGGCGAGCGGCAGCGACTCCGAGCAGTCGCCGGCGGCGTAGATGTTGGGGATGGAGGTGCGCGCCACGCGGTTGACGCGGATGTGGCCCGACGGGGTGAGCTGGACGCCGGCCTCCTCGAGTCCGATGCCGGAGGTGTTCGGGATGGCGCCCACCGCCATCAGACAGTGCGAGCCCTCGACGGTCCGGCCGTCCGTCAGCGTGGCCACGACGCCGTTCTCGGTGCGCACGACCGACTCCGCGCGCGACTTCGACAGGACCTGCATGCCGTTGCGCTTGAAGACGTTCTCGATCAGGCGGGCCGCGTCGGCATCCTCGCCCGGGAGCACCTGGTCGCGGGAGGAGATCAGCGTCACCTTCGAGCCGAGCGCGGTGTAGGCGGAGGCGAACTCCGCGCCGGTCACGCCCGACCCGACCACGATCAGGTGCTCGGGGGTGGAGTCGAGGTCGTAGAGCTGCGTCCAGGTGAGGATGCGCTCCCCATCCGGCACCGCGGACGGCAGGACACGCGGCGACGCACCCGTCGCCAGGACGATGGTGTCGGCCTCCACCCGGTCGAAGTCGGTCCCCGAGCCGCCGCGGCCGGTCGAGACGATGACCGCGCTGGGGCCGTCGAGCCTCCCCTCGCCGCTGATGATGCGCACGCCGGCCCGCACGAGCTCGGCCCGCATGTCCTCGGACTGCTGCCGCGAGAGACCCATCAGCCGCTTGTTGACCGCCGCCAGGTTGACGGCGAGCTCGGGGCGCACCGGCTTGCCGCTCTCGCCGCGGGTGAAGAACTGCACGCCCAGGTCGGCCGCCTCCGCGATGGCGTTGGTCGCCTCCGCGGTCGCGATCAGGCTCTTGGAGGGGACGACGTCGGTGATCACGGCGGAGCCGCCCACGCCGGCACGCTCGACCAGCGTCACCTCGCCGCCGAGCTGCGCGCCCGCCAGCGCCGCCTCGTACCCGCCGGGGCCGCCGCCGACGACGGCGATCCGCTGTTTGCGCTCGAACTCATAGGCCATGCGCACCATTCTTCCGTATCGCCGCACGGCACGGCGCGCGCTGCACAGCCGCTCCGATGCGCATCCCGGCGGCCCCTTCGCGCCTCCGACCCGCTCAGTAGAGTTGCCTCATGCTGGAATCCATCACCAATCCGCTCGACGACCGCGCGACCGACCCGTTCGAGGTCGCCCGGCAGGCCGCCGAGCAGCTCGCCGAGAAGACCGGCGTCGCCAAGCACGACATCGCCCTCACGCTGGGCAGCGGCTGGGGCAGGGCCGCCGACCTCATCGGCGAGACCACCGCGACCATCCCCGCCACCGAGATCGTCGGCTTCAGCAAGCCGGCGCTGGAGGGGCACGTCGGCACCCTCCGCTCCGTCCTGCTCCCGAGCGGCAAGCGCGCCCTCGTGATCGGCGCCCGCACGCACTACTACGAGGGCCACGGCGTCCGCCGGGTCGTGCACAGCGTCCGCACCGCGGCGGCGGCCGGCGCGACGACGATGGTGCTCACCAACGGCGCCGGAGGCATCAAGGAGCACTGGAAGCCGGGCACACCCGTGCTGATCAGCGACCACATCAACCTGACGGCGGACTCCCCGCTCGAGGGCGCCACCTTCATCGACCTCACCGACCTGTACTCGCGCCGGCTGCGCGACCTCGCCCGCACGATCGAGCCGTCGCTCGACGAGGGCGTGTACACGCAGTTCCGCGGCCCGCACTACGAGACCCCCGCCGAGGTGCAGATGGCGAAGGCCGTCGGCGGCCACATCGTCGGCATGTCGACCGCGCTGGAGGCCATCGCCGCCCGCCAGGCCGGCATGGAGATCCTCGGCATGTCCCTGATCACCAACCTCGCGGCGGGCATCCAGAAGACCCCGCTCAGCCACCAGGAGGTCGTCGACGCCGGCCGCGCGGCCGAGCCCGTGATCAGCGCCCTGCTCGCCCAGATCGTGGAGGCGTTGTGAACGCGGCGCCCGAGACCTCCGGCCCGCTCGACACCCCGGCCCTGCTGGAGGCCGCCCGCGCCTGGCTGGCGCAGGACCCCGACCCCGAGACCCGCCAGGAGCTCGACGACCTGGTCGTCGCGGTCGAGGCGGGCTCCGCGGAGGCGCTGGCCGACCTCCACTCGCGGTTCGACACCCGCCTCGCCTTCGGCACCGCCGGGCTTCGCGGCGCAATCGCGGCCGGCCCCAACCGGATGAACCGGGTGCTCGTCGCCCAGGCGGCGGCCGGCTTCGCGCGCTGGCTCCTGGAGCATGCCGAGGGCGGCACGCCGTCCGTGGTCATCGGCTACGACGGCCGCAAGAACTCCGACGTGTTCGCGCGCGACACCGCCGAGCTGATGGCGGGAGCCGGGGTGCGCGCGGTGCTGCTGCCGCGCCTCCTGCCGACACCGGTCCTCGCATTCGCCGTGCGCCACCTCGACGTGAGCGCGGGCGTGATGGTCACCGCCAGCCACAACCCGCCGAACGACAACGGCTACAAGGTCTACCTCGGCGGCGAGGACCACGGTTCGCAGATCGTGTCTCCGACCGACGCCGAGATCGCGGCGCACATCCTCGAGGTGGCGCAGGGCAGCGTCGCGGACCTCCCGCGCTCCGAGCGCTACGAGGTCGCACCCGACGACGTCGAGGAGGCGTACATCGCCGCCACCGCGGCGGTCGCGAGCACCGACGCCCCGCGTGACGCCGTCTCGTTCGCCTACACCGCGATGCACGGCGTCGGCTGGCGCACGGCCCGCGCGGTGTTCGAGCGCGCCGGCTTCGCGACTCCGGCCCTCGTGGAGGCGCAGGCCGACCCCGACCCCGCGTTCCCGACCGTGGCGTTCCCCAACCCCGAGGAGCCGGGAGCGATGGACCTCTCGTTCGCCACGGCCCGGGAGGCCGGCGTCGACCTGGTCATCGCCAACGACCCCGACGCCGACAGGCTCGCGGTCGCCATCCCCGACCCGTCGAGCGACAGCGGCTACCGGCGCCTGTCGGGCAACGAGGTCGGCGCGCTGCTCGGCTGGCGCGCCGCCGAGCTGGCGTCGCGGGCGGCAGGAGGCGCCGCTTTCGGCTCCCTCGCCTGCTCGATCGTCTCCTCCCCCGCCCTCGCCGCCGTGGCCGACGCCTACCGGCTCGACTTCGCCGACACCCTCACCGGCTTCAAGTGGGTCTCGCGCGCGCCGGGGCTGATCTTCGGCTACGAGGAGGCGCTGGGCTATCTGGTCAACCCCGACACCGTCCGCGACAAGGACGGCATCTCGGCGGCGACCGCGTTCCTCGACCTCGCCAACGAGCTCGCCGCCTCCGGCCGCAGCATCGGCGACCGGCTGAACGAGTTCGCCGAGCGGTTCGGCTTCTTCGCCAGCGACCAGATCTCGATCCGCGTCACGGATCTGTCCCGCATCGGCGAGATCATGGCCTCCCTGCGCGCCACCCCGCCGAGCAGCCTCGGGGAGGTGCGGGTCGCGCAGATCGACGACCTGCGCGACGGCTTCGAGGGGCTGCCGCCGAGCGACGTGCTGCGCATCCGCCTCGAGGACGGCTCCCGGGTGATGGTGCGCCCGAGCGGCACCGAGCCGAAGCTCAAGATCTACATCGACGCCTCCAGCGACCAGGGCGACCTGGCGCAGCGGCGGGAGACGGCGACCGCGCGGGTCGCGGCACTGGCCGCGGCGATGCGGGAGCTGACCGCGTAGCACCCCGCGTCACGCCGGAGGCCGGCGCCGCTCAGGCGGCGACCGGCCTCCGCGTCTTCTGCAGGTAACCGAGCAGGAAGGCCACCAGTGCGAGCGCGGTGACCGCCGCGCCAGCGAGCGGGACGGCGACCGCTCCCCCTGCTCCGAGCGCAGCCGCGCCGACGAGCGGGGCGATCGCGATGCCGATGTACATCGCGGTCGAGTACCACGAGAGGGCGAGCGCCGCGCTCTCGGGGTCGACGTTCACGAGCCGGTGCTGCACGGGGATGGCGATCGCGAACGCGGCGACGCCCCACAGCGCGAACACCACGACCGACGCCGCGAACGACCGCTCGACGAACGCGAGGACCACCAGCGCGAGGGTCTGGGCGATGAGCGCCACGGCCGCGACGCGCCGGTTGCCGAGCCGGTCCGTGAGCGGACCCGCGATCGTGTTGCCGGCGACGCCCGCCGCGCCGTACGCGAGCAGCAGCACCGCCAGCAGGCCGCCGGAGCCTCCCGTCGACGCATGGGTCACCGCCGCGGAGAAGATGTACACGATGTTGAAGCCGGCGACCATGAGCAGCGTGGCGAGGAGCGGCGCCAGCACCCGGGGGTTCCCGAGCGGTGCGAGCCGGCGGCGCACGGAGACGGCTGCCGGCACGAGCACACCGCGCACGGCGAGCGGGATGGCCGCGACGAGCACGGCCGCGATGGCCACCACGCACCACAGCGAGAAGCGCCAGCCCGCCACACCGCCGAGCGCCGTGCCGAGCGGCGAGCCGACAGCGGTCGCGAGCGTGAACCCCGCGCCGACGATCGCCAGCGCCTGACCGCGCTTCTCCGGACGGGCGAGGGAGGCGGCCGCCGCGGTCGCGGTCGGCACCAGCGCGGCGCCGCCCAGGCCCGAGAAGGTGCGGCCGGCGATGAACACGCCGAGGTCGGGTGCGAGCGCGGAGACCGCCGTCCCGACCGCGAACACCGCCAGCCCTGCGGACATCAGCGTGGCCCGCGGCACGCGGGGCAGCAGGATCGACACGGCGGGGGCGGCGACGGCGACGAGCAGGGAGTAGCTGGTGATCGACCAGCTGACCTGCTCGGCGGTCGCGCCGAGCCCGGCGGCGACCTGCGGCAGGAGCCCCGCGATCACGAAGGCGTTGGCGCCGACCACGAAGAGCCCGAGGGCGAGCACCAGCAACGCAGGGGTGGTCCTGCGATAAGATTGTTCGACGAACGTCATACCGTTACGGTACGGCAATAGTTCGATGATTGTCAAACAATTATGGATGAGCGATGACCGACTACCCCATTCCCGCCATGGACGACGTGGAACTCGTGGAGGTGCTGCGGGCCGTGGCCGACCCCATCCGGCTGCAGATCGTGCGGGTCCTCGCCGACGGGCGGCCGCACCCGAAGTCGATGACGGAGTGGGGCGTCGATGTGCAGAAGTCGACCATGGCGCACCACTTCAAGACGCTGCGCGAGGCCGGCCTGACCCGGACCATCGTCAGCGGCCGCACGCACGAGATCCAGCTCCGGCGCGACGAGCTCGACGAGCGCTTCCCCGGGCTGGTGGAGGCGCTGCTGCGCGACTGAGGGCGCAGGCGCTCTAGCCGAGCGCCTCGTCGAGCTTCTGCTCCAGCTCCTCGAGGTCGAAGTAGTTCTGCACGACGACCACGTCGGCGTTGGTGCGGCCGATCCGGTCGACCAGCTCCGGGGAGGCCAGGATCACCTGCGCGTCAGCCGCCGCCTCGTCGACGTGGGCGAGGTCCGACGCCGTGACGTCGGCGTCGATCCCGAGCCGGTCGAGCACGCGCTCGGCGTTGACCTTGAGGATGCCGGAGGTGCCGACGCCGACACCGCAGATGGCGACGATCTTCACTGCACGGCCTCCGCCTTCAGGATGCGCTGCACCTCGTCGACGCTGGTCGCGGCCGCGAGCGCCGGGATGGCCTCCGGCTCGTTGAAGACGTTGGCGAGCTCGGCGACGCTGGTGACGTGCGCCTCCGGCGTCGACACGGCGAGGCCGAGCACGACGGAGACGGGGTCGTTGTGCGGGTGCCCGAACACGACAGGCTCGTCGAGGATGACGACGGACAGCCCGTCCGTGTTGACGTCGGGCCCCGGCCGCGCGTGCGCGAGCGCCAGCCCCGGCGCGATCACGATGTAGGCGCCGAACTCCTCGATCACCTGGATCATCCGGGCCGCGTACCCCTGCTCGGTCGCCCCGGAGCGCGCGAGCGCCTCACCGGCCAGCTGCACCGCCTCGCGCCAGTCGGCGGCGTGGGCCCCGACGGTGACGGCGGAATCGGGCAGCGGCGGCAATGGCATGGTCTCAGCGTAGCTGTCGGCGGGTCAGGAACCCTCGAAACCTGCTGTGATGATGTCCGCCAACTCCTCACGCTCCTCGAACGACAGGAACGCACCGGCGGCCGCGTTGAGCTGGAAGATCTCCAGGTCGGTGCGGTCGTAGGCGAACGCGTCGGCGAGGATGCTCAGCTCGCGGGTCAACGTGGTGCCGCTCATGAGGCGGTTGTCGGTGTTGACCGTCACGCGGAACCCGAGCTGGTACAGCAGGTCGAACGGGTGGTCGAGCAGCTCGGTCCCCCACGCGGCGATGGCCCCGGTCTGCAGGTTGGAGGTCGGGCTCGTCTCGAGCGCGATCTCGCGGTCCTTCACCCACTGCGAGAGCGTGCCGAGCGTGACGTAGGTGTTCTCGTCGTCCTGCCGCTCGACCGTGATGTCCTCGGCCAGGCGCACGCCGTGGCCCAGCCGCAGGGCGCGGCCGTCGAGCAGGGCGCTGCGGATGCTGTCGAGACCGTCGGCCTCCCCCGCGTGCACGGTCGCCGGGAAGAACTCCGAGGCCAGGTAGTCGAACGCCGCCCGGTGGTTCGAGGGCGGGAAGCCGGCCTCCGGCCCCGCGATGTCGAAGCCGACCACGCCGCGATCGCGGTGCCGCACCGCGAGCTCCGCGATCTCGAGGCCGCGGTCGTTGTGGCGCATGGCGGTGACCAGCTGGCCGATGCGGATGCTGCCGCCCGCGCCGCGCACGTCGGCGATGCCCTGCTCGATGCCGGCCTGCACCGCCTCCACGGTCTCGTCCAGTCTCAGCCCGCGCGACAAGTGCTGCTCCGGCGCCCAACGGATCTCGCCGTAGACGACGCCGTCGGCGCCGAGGTCCTGCACGAATTCGCGGGCCACGCGCTCGAGGCCCTCGCGGGTCTGCATGACCGCCGTGGTCAGGTCGAACGTCTTCAGGTACTCGACGAGCGAGCCCGAGTTGGACTTCTCGGCGAACCACGCCGCGAGCGTCTCGGGATCGTCGGCCGGCAGCTCCAGCCCGATCTCGCCGCCCAGCTCCAGCACGGTCGCCGGCCGCAGACCGCCGTCGAGGTGATCGTGCAGCGACACCTTCGGCAGGCTGCGGATGTCGGTCCCGTCGGGCAGGTGGTACTCGTTCGTCGCGTCGGTCATGCTCTCACCCTATGCGTTCGGTCGTGGGCCCGGCAGGCCCGAGGAAGCCGCTCGTCGGAGTCGCTCAGCCGATCCGCTCCGCCACCAGCGGCCCGCGCTCGAACGCGGTCCCGGGAGGCGCGATCCGGTACGCGCCCTCCAGCGCCTCCAGGGCGCGCTCGAAGCGGGCGGGCTCGTCCGCCGCCAGCGTGAAGAGGGGCTGTCCCGCCTTCACCTCGTCGCCGGGCTTCGCGTGCAGGTCGATGCCCGCCGCGTGCTGCACCGGGTCCTGCTTGCGGGCGCGGCCGGCGCCGAGGCGCCAGGCGGCGATGCCGAACGGGAGGGCCTGCTGCTCGACCAGGACGCCGTCCGCCTCCGCGACCACGGTGTGCGTCTCGCGGGCGGCCGGGAGCGCGGCGTCGGGGTCGCCGCCCTGGGCGCGGACCGTCTTGCGCCAGGAGTCCATGGCGCGGCCGTCCTTCAGCGCGGCCTCCACGTCCTCGTCGGGGCGGCCGGCGAGCGCCAGCATCTCGCGGGCCAGCGCGACGGTGAGCTCCACGACGTCGGCGGGCCCGCCTCCGGCGAGCACCTCGACCGACTCGCGGACCTCGTTGGCGTTGCCGATCGCGAGACCGAGCGGGACGTTCATGTCGGTCAGGAGGGCGGAGGTCGCGACTCCCGCATCCCGGCCCAGCTCCACCATCGTGCGCGCCAGCTCGCGCGAGCGGTCGATGTCCTTGAGGAAGGCGCCGGAGCCGAACTTCACGTCGAGCACCAGCGCGCCCGTGCCCTCGGCGATCTTCTTGGACATGATCGAGGAGGCGATGAGCGGGATGGCCTCGACCGTCCCGGTGATGTCGCGCAGTGCGTACAGCTTGCCGTCGGCGGGTGCGAGCCCGGAGCCGGCGGCGCAGATGACGCCGCTCAGCTCGCGGAGCTGCGCGAACATCTCCTCGTTGGAGAGGTTGGCCCTCCACCCGGGGATGCTCTCGAGCTTGTCGAGCGTGCCGCCGGTGTGGCCGAGGCCGCGGCCGGAGAGCTGCGGCACGGCGACGCCGAAGGAGGCCACGAGCGGCATCAGCGGCAGCGTGATCTTGTCGCCCACGCCGCCGGTCGAGTGCTTGTCGGCGGTCGGCTTGCCGAGGCCGGAGAAGTCCATCCGCTCGCCCGAGCGGATCATCGCGAGCGTGAGGTCCTTGATCTCGCGCCGCGTCATCCCGTTCAGGAAGATCGCCATGGTCATGGCCGACATCTGCTCGTCGGCCACGTAGCCGCGTGTGTAGGCGTCGATCAGCCAGTCGATCTCGGCGGTCGAGAGCTCGCCGCTGTCGCGCTTGGTCCGGATCAGGTCGACGGCGTCGAACGCCTCGACCGCTGGGGTCTGAGTCACTGCGAGAAGGTTCCTTAGTCGTTGTCGATGTCGCCGCCGCCGGCGTGGCCGCGGCGGTACTCCACCAGCTGGCGCGGGCCGAAGGCGTCGGGCAGCACCTCGTCGATGGTGCGGATGCCCGAGACGGTCTCCAGCAGCATCCCCTCGGCGGAGTGCTCGTACAGCAGTTGCCGGCAGCGGCCGCACGGCATGAGGGTGTTCCCGTCGCCGTCGACGCACGCGAAGGCCACGAGGTGGCCGCCTCCGGTCATCGCGAGCGACGACACCAGGCCGCACTCGGCGCACAGGGTGACGCCGTAGCTGGCGTTCTCCACGTTGCAGCCGCTGACGATCCGGCCGTCGTCGACCAGGGCGGCGGCGCCGACGGGGAAGTTCGAGTACGGCACGTAGGCGTGGGTCATCGCCTCGCGGGCGGAGGCGCGCAGCGCCTCCCAGTCGATCTCGGTGGTCATGCTCCTCCGCCTATGACTTGATGTACGGCTTGCCGTCGGCGGCGGGCGCCCGGGACATGCCGACCAGGCCGGCGACGGCGAAGATCGTCACGACGTACGGCAGCATCAGCATGAACTCGCTCGGCACGGGCGAGCCGATGATGCCGAGCACGTTCTGAAGATTGGAGGCGAAGCCGAACAGCAGGGCGGCGAGAGTCGCCTTGATCGGGTCCCAGCGGCCGAAGATCACGGCGGCGAGGGCGATGAAGCCCTGACCGGCGGTCATCTCCTTGCTGAACGCGCCGACCGATCCGAGCGTGAAGTACGCGCCGCCGAGCCCGGCGACCGCGCCGGCGAGGGACACGTTCCAGAACCGGGTGCCGTTGACGTTGATGCCGACGGTGTCCGCGGCCTCGGGGTGCTCGCCGACCGAGCGCAGGCGCAGGCCCCAGCGGGTCTTGAACAGACCGAACCAGACCGCGAAGATCGCGATGTACATCAGGTACTCGATGATCGTCTGGCGGAACAGCACCGGCCCGATGATCGGGATCTCGGACAGGACCGGGATGGGCCACTCCGGCAGGCGCGGCGGACGGTTCAGCAGCGACGGGTCGGCGGCCAGCACCTTCGAGTACAGGAAGCTGGTCAGACCGGTCACGAGCACGTTCAGCACGACGCCGACGATGACCTGGTCGACCAGGTACTTGATCGAGAACGCGGCGAGCACGAACGACACCAGCACACCCGCGATCAGCGCGGCCAGCAGGCCGACCACCCACGACCCGGTGAGGGTCGCGGTCATCGCCGAGACGAACGCGCCGGCCAGCAGCTGGCCCTCGATCGCGACGTTGACGACGCCGCCGCGCTCGGAGATGACGCCGCCGAGGGCGCCGAAGACGAGCGGCACCGAGAGGCTGATCGTGCCCAGCAGGAGACCCGTGACCGGCACCGGCAGCTCGCCGGATCCCGCCCAGGCCAGGAAGCCGAACATGAAGATCAGCGCGAAGACGATCACGAGCCAGATCGGCGTCTTGCGCGCCTGCCACGACAGCCACGCGCTGACGGCGGTGATGATCGCCAGCAGCACGATGACCACGATCGTGGTCGAGAACGTGTCGACGGTCAGGTTCGCGATCTTGACCGCGTCGGAGGTCTCCGAGAACCGGAACGTGGACTGGCCGTGACGCTGGAAGCCGAGGAACAGCAGGAGGCTGATCACCACGAACACGGCGAACGCGATCGGCGCCTTCCAGGACCGGATCTGCGCCTTCTCCAGGACGATGGGCGAGGAGTCGGGAACGACGGGGGCGGTGGTGCTCACTTGGCCGCCACCTCCTTCGAGACGATGGGACGCTGTCTCCGGGGCGTGCTCCCGGGCGCGGGCAGGCGGAAGATCGCCCGCACCAGCGGCGGCGCGGCGACGAACAGGACGATGAGCGACTGCACGACCAGCACGATGTCGATCGGGATGTCGTTGGCCGCCTGGATGGTGTACCCGCCGGCCTTCAACGCACCGAACAGGAGCCCGGCGACGAACACGCCCCACGGCCGCGACCGGCCGAGCAGCGCCACGGTGATCGCGTCGAAGCCGATCCCCGCATCCACACCCGAGCTGATGCCCTGCGGGAACACGCCCAACGCCTGGCTCGCACCCGCGATGCCCACCAGACCACCCGCGATCAGCATCGCGTAGAGGTAGACGTTCTTCACGTTGATGCCGGCCACGCGTGCGGCGTTCGGGTTCTCGCCGACCGCGCGGAAGCGGAAGCCGAGGCTCGACCGGTTGATCAGCCACCACACGAAGACGGTCGCGGCGATGACCACGACGAAGGCCCAGGTGAGGTTGAACCGCGGCCCGAACAGCGCCGGGAACACCGCGTTCTCGTGGATCGGCGGCGCCTTCGGGTTGTTCGACCCCGGCGCCTGCAGGAGGCCCTGCGTACGGAGCATGTACGAGATCAGGTAGAAGGCGATGTAGTTGAGCATGATCGTGACGATCACCTCGTGCGCGCCCGTGCGCGCCTTCAGAAGGCCCACGATGCCGGCCCAGATCGCACCGCCGACGATGCCCGCGACGACGGCGAGCACCAGGTGGATGACCGGCGGCAGGTTCCACGAGAAGCCGACCCACGCGGAGGCGGCGGCCGCGATCAGGATCTGCCCCTGGCCACCGATGTTGAACAGGCCGACGCGGAACGCCAGCGCGACGCCGAGACCGGAGACGATCAGCGGAGTCGCGAAGGTCAGCGTCTCGGTCAGCGGGCGGATGCCCGCGACGAACGTCGGTCGCCGGAAGTTGTAGATCGCGCCTTGGAACATCGACACGTAGGCGCTGGAGACGGAGTCCCAGATCGCCGAGAAGGTGTCGCCGGGGCGGGCGAAGAAGTATCCGGCCGCCTTCTGCACCTGGGGGTCGGTCACCGCGATGAGGATCGCGCCGACGATCAGGGCGAGCACCACGGCGAGGATGGAGATGACCACCGGGCCCGCCATGATCTCGCGCAGCGCGCGGTTGAAGCGCGGCTCCTCCTGCTGCTCCGGCTGCGGCGCCGGGCGGCCGTCCGCCGGCTGCGCCGTCGTCGTCTCGGTCCCGGTCATGCTGCAGCTCCCGCCTGCTCCGGCGTCTCGCCGGCCATCATGAGGCCGAGCACGTCGCGCGACGTGTTGCCCGGCACGATTCCTACGATCCCGCCGCGGTACATCACCGCGATGCGGTCGGCCAGCGCAGCCACCTCGTCCAGCTCGGTCGAGACCACGATCACCGGCACGCCGGAGTCGCGGGTCTCGACGATCCGCTTGTGCACGAACTCGATCGAGCCGACATCCAGGCCGCGGGTCGGCTGCGCGGCGACGAACAGTCGCAGCTCGCGGCTCAGCTCGCGCGCCAGCACGACCTTCTGCGCGTTGCCGCCGGAGAGGCGGCCCACCGCGGTGTCGATCGACTGGGTGCGCACGTCGAACTCGCGCACCTTCTCTTCAGCGAAGTCCTTCAAGTAGGAGAACTGGATGTTGCCGCCCTTGACGAACGGCGCTCCCGTCGACCGGTCCAGCATCAGGTTCTCCTGGATGCTGAACTCGCCAACGAGACCGTCCTCGTTGCGGTCCTCCGGCACGAACCCGACGCCCGCGTCGAGCACCTTGCGCACGCTGCGGCCCTGGATCGGCGTCCCGTCGAGCAGGATCTCGCCCTCCACCCGCGGCTGCAGGCCCAGGATCGCCTCGGTCAGCTCGGTCTGCCCGTTGCCCTGGACGCCGGCGATCGCGAGGATCTCCCCCGCGCGCACCTCGAAGCTGACACGGTTGACGACCAGCTGGCCGATCGGGTCGATGACCGAAAGGTCGCGGACCACGAGCGCCGGCTCCCCCGGTGTCGCGGGCTCCTTCGCGACCGTCAGCGACACCGCACGGCCGACCATCATCGAGGCCAGCTCGGTGTTCGTCGCGGTCGGCTCCGCCTCCCCGATCACCTTGCCCAGGCGGATCACGGTGATGCGGTCGGCGACCTCCCGCACCTCCCGGAGCTTGTGGGTGATGAAGATGATCGCTGTGCCCTGCTCCTTGAGCTGGCGCATGATCGCCATCAGCTCGTCGGTCTCCTGCGGGGTCAGCACCGCGGTCGGCTCGTCGAACACGAGCACCTTCGCGTCGCGGGAGAGCGCCTTGATGATCTCCACGCGCTGCTGCACACCGACCGGGAGGTCCTCCACGACCGCGTCCGGGTCGACGTCGAAGCCGAACCGGTCCGAGATCTCGCGCACCTTCGCGCGGGCCGCGGCCAGGTCGAGACGACCGCCGAACCTCGTCTGCTCGTGGCCGAGCATCACGTTCTCAGCGACGGTGAAGACGGGGATGAGCATGAAGTGCTGGTGCACCATGCCGATGCCGGCCTTCATCGCATCGCCGGGGCCGGCGAACCGCTGCACCTCGTCGTCCAGCAGGATCTCGCCCTCCTCGGCCTGGTAGAGGCCGTACAGGACGTTCATCAGAGTCGACTTGCCTGCGCCGTTCTCGCCGAGCAGGCAGTGGATCTCTCCGGGTTCGACCGTGAGGTCGATGTGGTCGTTCGCGACCAGGGCACCGAACCGTTTGGTGATGCCGCGGAGCTCGAGCTTCATTCGGGTGGGTTTCCTTCTCTACTCGCCCGGGGTGAGTGAGGACGCGCGGAACGGCTGGTGGCCTCGATGCGCATCCACAACCCTACCTTCCTGCACAAATGTCAGTGTGTGCTCAAACGAGCGGGCCGAGCAAGTGCGGCGGGCCCGGATGCGGAGGCAGGGGCACGACAACGGGGAGGCCAGCGCTGCTGACCTCCCCGTCGAGTGCGGTGTCGTTACTGCTTGGGCGACGCCGGCGAGGTGACCTTGATCGAGCCGTCGATGATGCCGGCCTTGATCTTGTCGAGCTCGCCCTGCAGGCCCGGGTCCACCTTCGACTCGAAGTCGTGGAACGGGGCGATGCCCACGCCGTCGTTCTTCAGCGTGCCGACGTACGGCTCGCTCGAGAACTTGCCGTCGGCCGCCTGGGTGACGACGTCGTTCACGGCGGGCTTCATGCCCTTCATGACCGAGGTCAGCAGGAGGTCCTTGACGGCCGGGTCGGACTCGAAGACGTCGGCGTCGACGCCGATCATCGCGATCTGCTTGCCGGAGTCCTTGATCGCCTGCGCGGCCGACTGGTAGATCGGGCCGCCGACCGGCATGATGACGTCGGCGTTCTGGTCGATGATGCCCTGCGCCGTGTTCTTCGCGGTCTCGTTGGCGTCGAAGCCACCGGTGAAGGAGCCGTTCTGCGCGTCGACGTCCCAGCCGACGACCTTCACGGACTTGCCCTTCTGCTCGTTGAAGTACTTCACGCCGTCCGCGTAGCCGTCCATGAAGATGGTCACGGTCGGGATCTGCATGCCGCCGAAGGTGCCGACGATGCCGGTCTTCGAGTAGCTCGCGGCCGCGTAGCCGGCGAGGAACGCCGCCTGGGCGGTGTCGAAGATGATCGGCTTGACGTTGTCCGCCTTGATCGAGTTGTCGTCGATGATGGCGAAGTTGACGTCGGGGTTCGCGGTCGCGGCCTTCTTCGTCGCGTCGGCGAGCAGGAAGCCGACGGTCGTGATCAGGTTGCAGTTCGCGTCGACCATCGACTGGATGTTCGGGTCGAAGTCGTTCTCGCTCTTCGACTCGGCCTTCTTGTACTCGACGCCGAGCTTGCCGGCCGCCTGCACCATGCCCTCGTAGCCGAGCTGGTTGAACGAGTGGTCGTCGAAGCCGCCGGAGTCGGAGACCATGCAGGGCAGGAAGTCGCTCTTCGCCGCGCCGGTCGAGTTGTCCGACGGGGCAGCCGAGCACGCGGCGAGCAGCGCGATGACGCCGGTCGCCGCCAGGCCGACGAGGCCGGCCTTACGGGCTGTGATTGTCAAGGTTTGTCCTCCAAGATGCGTGGCCGCCGCGGGTACAACGGGGCCAGATGCGATTCACGTTACCGAATGTGTCGGACCGCACCGTCCTCGAATCCGGCTTCTTCATGCAAGCGTTACAAACGCGCGCGCCGTTGGCGACTGCTCATTCGAGCGGGGTGTCACCCGTGCTGGGGACACCCAGCCCGGGACTCGGCTACAGCCACCCCCGCCGCTTGAACACCGCGTACAGCAGCCCGCTCAGCCCGAACATCGCCACCACTGCGAGCGGGTAGCCGAAGGGCCAGTCCAGCTCGGGCATATGGGTGAAGTTCATGCCGTAGATGCCGGCGATCAGCGAGGGTGCGAAGAGGATCGCCGCCCAGGACGAGATCTTCTTCACCTCCTCCCCCTGCGTGTTGCTGGAGTGCGCGAGGCGGGTCATCTCCTCGTTCTGGCGTTCGGCGACCAGGGTCGAGTTCACCGTGAGGATGTCGCGCAGGAGGTAGCGGAACGCGTCCACCCGCTCGTTCACCTGCGTGAGGTGGTCGGCGACGTCGCGCAGGCGGCGTTCCAGCTCCTGCGTCACGCCGTACTTCGCGGTGCCGCGTTCGAGCGCGAGCATGACCGCCGAGAGCGGGTGCGTCGCGCGCTGGAAGTCGATGACCTCCCGCGACAGCTCGTAGATGCGGCGGGAGACGAGGGCGTCGCCGCCGAACACCTGGGTCTCGATCTCGTCGATGTCGTTCGCGAGGCCGGCGACGACCGGGCTGTAGGCGTCGACCACCGCGTCGATGATCGCGTAGAGCACGGCCTGCGGACCGAGGGCGAGGAGGTCGGGCTCCGCCTCCATCCGCTGCCGGACGGTGGAGAGGTCGGGCGACTCGCTGTGCCGGACCGTGATCACGAAGTTCGGGCCGACGAAGAGGTGCAGCTCGCCGAAGTCGACCTCCTCGGGCACGTCCAAATAGTTCGCCGCCTTGAGCACGACGAACAGCACGGTGTCGTACCGCTCCAGCTTGGGCCGCTGGTGGGCGACGATCGCGTCCTCGATGGCGAGCGGGTGGAGGTTGAACTCGTCCGCGAGCGACATCAGCTCCTGCTCGCTCGGCCGGTACAGCCCGATCCACGCCATGCCGCCGCGCGTCTCGTCGAGCGCGCGGTAGGTGTCGGCCAGGGTCCGCGGGGAGGCGACGCGCACGCCGTCGGCGTACACCGCGCTGTCGACCATGCTGTCGCGCTCGCGCACGGCGGGCCGGTCATCGGCGGTGGCGACGGCGGACGAGGAGGCGGATGGAGGGTCGACCCGTCGCGCTCGGGACACGAAGGGCATCGGAATGCCGCGTCGGTTCAGGTTCGCCATCGTTCACCTCCAGGGTCGTGCGCAGAGAGAGTGGTGCGCCTGTACAGGATCACGGCCGCCGGAGCGGCCACCTCACTTTACGCGCGCAGGCTGGGGATGCGGCCTGCCGCCTCCGCGTCGGCCTGTTCGCAGGCGGCGACGATGACGCGCTCGTAGTGGCGGACGAGCTCGCCGCACACGCCCGCCCAGTCACGGCCCAGCACCGCGCGCCTCCCCGCCTCCCCCATCCGCAGCCGCAGCGGGGTGTCGCCGACGATGGTGTGCACCGCGGCGCGGAGGGCGCGCTCGTCCGCGGGCGGGTACAGGAAGCCGTCGACGCCGTGCTCGACGAGGTCGATCGGGCCGCCGGCAGCCGGCGCCACGACGGGGAGGCCGGAGGCGTGCGCCTCCTGCACGGTCTGGCCGAAGGTCTCCTCCGAGCCGGTGTGCACGAAGAGGTCGAACGCGGCGTACGCCGTGCCGAGCTCCGCTCCCCCGAGCCGGCCGAGCCAGGTCACGGGCATGCCGCGGAGCTCGCGGGCGACCAGGTCGCGCGACGGGCCGTCGCCGACGATCGCCACCGAGACCCCGGGCAGGCCGCGGAGGGCGCGCAGCCGCTCCACCTGCTTCTCGGGGGCGACGCGGCCGACGTAGCCGACGACGACCTCGCCGTCGGGCGACAACCGCTCGCGCAGTGCGGCGGCCTCCGGCGTGCGGCGGTGGTTCGGGTGGTAGCGCTCGAGGTCGACGCCGCGGCCCCAACGCTGCACGCGGCCGACGCCCGCCTGGCGGAGGTCGTCCTCCGACGCCGACGAGGGCGCCAGCGTCAGGTCGGCGCCGTCGTGCACCCAGCGCACGTACTTCCAGGCGATGGAGGAGGTCATGCCGAGCCCGTTGCGGCGCGCGAAGCCGGCGACGTCGGTCTGGTAGATCGCGACCGACGGCACGCCGAGCCGGTTGCACGCCGCGATGGCTTGAGCGCCGAGGAAGAACGGGGAGGCCGCGTGCAGCACATCGGGCTGGAACCGCGCCAGGATGCGCTGCACCTGCGGGCTCGGCAGCCCGACCGGGAACTGCCGGTAGGCGATCGACGGCACCTGGTGGATCGGGAAGCCGCGGTACTCCGCGGGCGCACCGGCGTCCGGACAGATGACGATGGCCTCGTGGCCCTGGTCGGCGAGGTGGTCCAGGACGCGGAGGACGCTGGTCGTCACTCCGTTGACGGTGGGGAGGAAGCTCTCGCTCACGACGGCGACCCGCATGACCTCATGCTCCCGGCCGGGGGTTGACCGGGTGTTGCCCCTCCGTGAACGGCCGGTGAGCAGCGCCCGTCGGTATCCTTTCGGCATGAGTCAGCGGACCCTGCCCCTCGACCGGTTCTACAGCGTGATCCCCGCGGGAGGGATCGGGTCGCGGCTGTGGCCGCTCTCGCGGGCGGAGGCGCCGAAGTTCCTGCACGACCTCACCGGTTCGGGGCAGACGCTCCTCCGCGACACCTGGGACCGCCTGGCCCCGATCTCCGGCGAGCAGCGCGTGATGGTGGTCACCGGCCGCGCCCACCGGGCCGCGGTCGAGGAGCAGCTGCCGGCGCTGACCGATCCCAACGTCGTGCTCGAGTCGGAGCCGCGCGACTCCACGGCCGCGATCGGCCTCGCCGCGGCGATCCTGGAGCGGCGCGAGCCCGGCGTGATCATCGGCTCGTTCGCCGCCGACCACGTCATCAAGAACGTCCCGCTCTTCACGGTCGCGGTGCGGGAGGCCGTGGCCGCCGCCGACGCCGGCTTCATCACCACGATCGGCATCAAACCCACGGAGCCCGCGGTCGGCTTCGGCTACATCCACGCCGGCGAGCCGCTCACGGTGGCGGGAGCGCCGAGCGCGCTGCTGGTCCGCTCCTTCGTCGAGAAGCCCGACCTGGCCACCGCAGAGAAGTACCTCGCCGGCGGCGACCACCTGTGGAACGCGGGCATGTTCATCGCGCGCGCGGACCGCCTCCTCGAAGAGATCGGCCGCACCAAGCCGCGCCTGCTGGAGGGGCTGCAGGAGCTCGCCGAGGCCTGGGACGACCCGGCGACCCGCGGTCCGGCGGTCGACCGGATCTGGCCGAACCTCGAGAAGATCGCGATCGACTACTCGGTCGCCGAGCCCGCGGCCGCGGCGGGCCGGCTCGCCGTCGTGCCCGGCTACTTCGACTGGGACGACGTCGGCGACTTCGCCTCGCTCGCCAAGCTCAACTCGGGCGGCCGCAAGTCCGACCTCGCGATCCTCGGCGAGAACGCGCGCGTGCTCGCCGACTCGTCGAGCGGCATCGTGGTCAGCCAGACCAAGCGGGTCATCAGCCTCATCGGCGTCAAGGACATCGTCGTGGTCGACACGCCCGACGCGCTGCTCGTGACGACGAGCGAGAACGCCCAGCGGGTGAAGTCCGTGGTCGACGCGCTGAAGGTGACCGGGTCGACGGACGTGCTCTAGCGGGTCGGGCCGCTAGAGCTCGCCGACGATCCGGGCGAACTCGGCGTCGTCGAGCTCGATCCCGACGTCGGTGAGCCGCTGGCGCAGCAGCTCCTCGCGGTCCTCCTCCGGGCGCAGCTGCAGATCGGCGCGCACCTGCTGCACCACGCCGGCGAGCCGGTCCTCGTGGGTGGCTTCTGTGCTGCCGTCCATGATCGGTTCGTCCTGCGTCATGCCACGACGCTACGCCCGCACCGCGCCGGGTCAACCGGCGCGGGAGATGTCTCGATGTCGAGATAACCAAGGCGAGCCTAAGAAGCGGTCCACCGGGTGGCGGCATAGACTTGCATTGCGCTTCTGGCGCTCCCATCCAGCATGCAACCAGGGAGGGTTGTCCGTGTCAGACCAAGCGGTTGGCACCCTGAAGCCGGCGTCGAACCGGCCGGGCGGCACACTGTACCGCGGCAGGGAGGGGATGTGGTCGTGGGTGCTGCACCGCATCACCGGCGTCGCGATCTTCTTCTTCCTGCTCGTCCACATCCTGGACACCTCGCTCATCCGCGTCAGCCCCGAGGCGTACAACGCGGTGATCGGCACCTACAAGAACCCGATCATGGGTCTCGGCGAGGTCGCCCTGGTCGCCGCGATCGTGTTCCACGCCTTCAACGGCATCCGGATCATCCTGATCGACTTCTGGAGCAAGGGCGTCAAGTACCAGAAGGCGATGTTCTGGATCGTCATCGGCCTCTGGGTCGTGCTGATGGCCGGCTTCGTCCCGGTGCAGCTGATGCACATCTTCGCGGAGGGGAACTGACGTGACGACCATCGAAGCACCGCGCACCCCCGCCCGTCCGGCGCGCAAGGGCGTCAACTGGGAGAAGTGGGGCTGGATCTACATGCGGGCCTCCGGCCTCGTGCTGATCGTCCTGATCTTCGGCCACCTGCTGATCAACCTCGTGCTCGGCGAGGGCGTGAAGCAGATCGACTTCGCCTTCGTCGCCGGCAAGTACGCCACGCCGTTCTGGCAGGTCTGGGACCTGCTCATGCTCTGGCTGGCGCTCATCCACGGCGGCAACGGCATGCGCACGCTGGTGAACGACTACGCGCACAACCGCACGGTCAACCGCATCCTGCGGTGGGCGATCTACGCCGCCGTCATCGTGCTGATCGTGCTCGGCACGCTCGTGATCTTCACCTTCGACCCCTGTCCGGCGGGCGCGGCGGCCGACCAGCTGCCGTCCTTCTGCCCGGCGCGCTGACGCGGCCGGCACCGACGTAAAGGCACCTGTGACAACCGCAACGACTGAATCGACCGTCATCGACGGCGTCCACTACCACGAGTTCGACATCGTCATCGTCGGCGCCGGCGGCGCCGGGATGCGCGCGGCCATCGAGGCCGGACCGCACGCGAGGACCGCGGTCATCTCGAAGCTCTACCCCACCCGCTCCCACACCGGCGCGGCGCAGGGCGGCATGGCCGCGGCGCTCGCCAACGTGGAGGAGGACAGCTGGGAGTGGCACACCTTCGACACCGTCAAGGGCGGCGACTACCTCGTCGACCAGGACGCGGCCGAGATCCTCGCCAAGGAGGCGATCGACGCCGTCATCGACCTCGAGAACATGGGCCTGCCGTTCAACCGCACGCCCGACGGCAAGATCGACCAGCGCCGGTTCGGCGGTCACACCCGCGACCACGGCAAGGCGCCGGTGCGTCGCGCCTGCTACGCGGCCGACCGCACGGGCCACATGATCCTGCAGACGCTGTTCCAGAACTGCGTCAAGCTCGGCATCAACTTCTTCAACGAGTTCTACGTGCTCGACCTGATCATGACCGACGTGGACGGCACCCCCCAGCCGTCCGGCGTCGTCGCGTACGAGCTCGCGACCGGTGAGCTGCACGTCTTCCACTCGAAGGCCGTGATCTTCGCGACCGGCGGCTTCGGCAAGATCTTCAAGACGACCTCCAACGCCCACACCCTGACCGGTGACGGCGTCGGCATCGTCTGGCGCAAGCGCCTCCCGCTCGAGGACATGGAGTTCTTCCAGTTCCACCCGACCGGGCTCGCCGGCCTCGGCATCCTCCTCACCGAGGGCGCCCGCGGCGAGGGCGCGATCCTCCGCAACGCCAGCGGCGAGCGGTTCATGGAGCGCTACGCCCCCACCATCAAAGACCTCGCGCCGCGCGACATCGTCGCGCGCTGCATGGTCCAGGAGGTGGCGGAGGGCCGCGGCGCCGGCCCCAACAAGGACTACGTGCTGCTCGACTGCACGCACCTCGGCGCCGAGGTCCTCGAGACCAAGCTGCCGGACATCACGGAATTCGCCCGCACGTACCTGGGCGTCGACCCGGTCGTCGAGCCGGTGCCGGTCATGCCGACCGCGCACTACGCGATGGGCGGCATCCCGACCAACACCGCGGCCGAGGTGCTGCGCGACAACACGACCGTCGTCCCCGGCCTCTACGCCGCCGGCGAGTGCGCGTGCGTGTCGGTGCACGGCTCCAACCGCCTGGGCACCAACTCCCTCCTCGACATCAACGTCTTCGGCAAGCGCGCCGGCAACAACGCCGTCGAGTACGTCAAGACCGCCGAGTTCGTCCCGCTGCCGGAGGACCCGGCGCGCGGCGTCCGCGAGCTGATCGACGGCCTCCGCTCCTCCACCGGCACCGAGCGCATCGCCGCGATCCGCAAGGAGCTGCAGGACGAGATGGACCGCAACGCGCAGGTGTTCCGCACCGACGAGTCGCTGGCCCAGGTCACCGAGACCATCCACGGCCTCCGCGAGCGCTACCGCAACGTCGTCGTGCAGGACAAGGGCAAGCGCTACAACACCGACCTGCTGGAGGCCGTCGAGCTGGGCTTCCTGCTCGACCTCGCCGAGGTCGTCGTCTACTCGGCCCGCAACCGCAAGGAGTCCCGCGGCGGCCACATGCGCGACGACTTCCCGAAGCGCGACGACGAGAACTACATGCAGCACACGATGGCCTACCTCACCGGCGACCCGCACTCGTCCGATGCCGCAGACCACATCACGCTCGATTGGAAGCCCGTCGTCGTGACCCGCTACCAGCCGATGGAGAGGAAGTACTGATGTCGACCGCCGTCCTCGAGACTCCGCCGGCCCCCGAGGCCCCGATCCAGTCGTTCACCGTCACCCTGATCATCCGCCGCTTCGACCCGGATGTGGACACGGAGCCGCGCTGGCAGGACTTCGACGTCGAGATGTACCCGACCGACCGCATCCTCGACGCGCTGCACAAGATCAAGTGGGAGCAGGACGGCTCGCTGACGTTCCGCCGCTCGTGCGCCCACGGCATCTGCGGCTCCGACGCCATGCGCATCAACGGCCGCAACCGCCTCGCCTGCAAGACGCTGATCAAGGACCTCGACATCTCGAAGCCGATCTACGTCGAGGCGATCAAGGGCCTGCCGCTCGAGAAGGACCTCATCGTCGACATGGAGCCGTTCTTCGCCTCCTACCGCGAGGTGCAGCCCTTCCTCGTCGCCAACTCGAAGCCCGAGAAGGGCAAGGAGCGCATCCAGTCGGTCGCCGACCGCGCCCGCTTCGACGACACCACCAAGTGCATCCTGTGCGCCGCGTGCACGTCGTCCTGCCCGGTCTTCTGGACCGACGGCCAGTACTTCGGCCCGGCCGCGATCGTGAACGCGCACCGCTTCATCTTCGACTCGCGCGACGACAACGCGCAGGTGCGCCTCGACATCCTCAACGACAAGGAGGGCGTGTGGCGCTGCCGCACGACCTTCAACTGCACCGACGCGTGCCCGCGCGGCATCCAGGTGACGCAGGCGATCGCCGAGGTCAAGCAGGCCATCATGCGCGGTAAGCCGTGATGCGCGCGAAGCCGTAAGCGCCCTCCCGCTCGACTTCTGACTCCGCCATCCCGCTGGCCCAGCGGGATGGCGGAGTTCGTCATGCGCCGGTAGAGTGACGGATCGTGCCCGGCCGGGCACGGACCCGACCACGAATCCGAGGATCCCGAATGGCTTCCGCTCACGATTTCTTCCTGCTCGGCGACCACGAGGCGGCCAAGCACCTCGTCGCCGGCACGCTGCAGAGCAACGGCTTCACCGTCACCTCCACCCCGAGCGGCGGCCTGCTCGCCAAGCGCGGCAGCACCGCCGCGACCGTGTGGCTCGGCGCGATGGCGGGCAAGAACTTCCACGTCTCCTTCACCGTCGACTTCATGGTCGACCAGGAGGGCCGTCTCGTCGCCCGCCTCAACCGCAACATGGCCGGCGGCGCGCTGAAGGGCGGCGTCATCGGCGCCGCCAAGACCGACACGGCGTTCCAGGAGACCGCCAACGCGATCGCCGCAGCGGCCCACCAGGCCGGCGTGCTGGCCGAGAGCATCTCGCAGAACTGAACCGACCACCCCGACCACCCCGCAGATCGGAGCACACCTCACCATGACCGACCAGAACCCGAACTCCTACCCGCCCGCCCCGCAGCCCGGCTACCAGCAGCCCGGATACCAGCAGCAGCCGGCGTACGGCCAGCAGCCCGCCTACGGCCAGCCCGCGTACACGCCGTACCCCGAGCAGAAGAGCGGCACCAACGTGCTCGCGATCATCGCGCTGATCGGGGCCTTCGTGTTCCCGCTCGCCGGCGTGATCTGCGGCCACATCGCCCTCGGCCAGATCAAGCGCACCGGTGAGAGCGGCCGCGGCCTCGCCGTCGCCGGCCTGATCATCGGCTACATCTACATCGCGTTCATCGTGCTGCTGATCATCCTCGCGATCGTGGGCGGTCTGATCGCCGCGTCGACCGGGTCCAGCTACTCGTACTGACGAGCGACCGGGGAGCCCCGGCGACCGCGCCCGACGCGCGGTCGCCGGGGCTTCCTGCTGCCGGGGCCGCCGATGCGGTCGCTATCCTGACCACGTGTCCACCAAGTCGCGCGCACCCATCGATCCGGATCCGGTGGTGCAGCGCGCCGAGGGCACGGTCGAGCCGAGCGAGACCCTCAAGGCGCGCATCCTCGACGCGGCCGAGCCCCTGAAGGAACGGCTCGAGAAGCCGGTGGCCCGCGTCTCCGGCTGGACCAAGTGGGTGCGGGCGTGGCGGCCGTACCGGGTCTACATCAACTACTCCCATTCCGACGGCAATCTGCGCGCCGCCGGGATGGGCTTCCAGTCGCTGTTCGCGGTGTTCGCCGCGGTCTGGCTGGGCTTCTCGGTGGCCAGCTACTGGCTGGCGAGCAACCCCGACATCTTCCAGGGGCTGGTCATCATCATCAACCGAGCGGTGCCCGGGCTGATCGCCACCGACACCACTCCCGGTGTCATCAGTCCCCAGCAGCTCCAGCAGGCGACCGCGTTCGGCTGGGCCGGCATCGTCGCCGGTGTCAGCCTGCTCTGGACCGCCATCGGCTGGCTGTACTACACGCGCCAGGCGGTGCGCGCCGTCTTCGGCCTGAGCCGCGACACCACGAACTACGTCGTGCAGAAGCTGCGCGACCTCGTGCTGTCGCTCGCGTTCGGGATCGTGCTGATCGTGTCGGCGCTGCTCACGATCGCGAGCACGCAGACGCTCACGTTCCTGCTCGACACGCTGGGGCTGAGCTCCGACTCGTTCTGGACGACGGCGGCGACCCGGTTCTCCGGGCTCATCGTGTCGGTGGCGCTCAACATCTTCACGCTCGGGGCGATGTTCCGGGTCATGTCGCGAGTGGCCATCCCGTGGCGCAACCTGTTCTTCGGCGTTCTGCTCGGGTCCCTGGTGCTCGCCGGGCTGAGCGCCCTCGGCGGCCTGCTGCTCACCGGCGCGACCAAGAACCCGCTGCTGGCGACCTTCGCCGTCTTCGTCGGCCTCCTGCTCTGGTTCAACCTGATCTCGCGCGTGATCCTGCTCTCGGCCTCCTGGATCGCGGTGGGGATGTTCGACTCCGGGTTGTCGCCCCGGATGGTCACTGCGGAGCAGGCCGCGGCCGAGAAGGCCGCCGCCGAGCACGAGGCACGCGTGCTGGTCGCGCGCGCCGAGCTCGACTCCGCGAAGCGCGACCTGGCGGAGGCGCGCTGGTTCTCCCGGCTGCGCGCGCAACGACGGGCCGAGCACGCCGCGCACCGGCTCGACGACCTGCTCGACGAGGGCCGGCTGCCGAAGAGCGCCGTCGGCGGTCCCCGGTAGGCTGGAGGCATGCCCTCGAAGCCCTTGCGCATCGCCACGATCAACGCCAACGGCATCCGCGCCGCCTTCCGCAAGGGCATGGGCGCCTGGCTCGACGGGCGCGACGTCGACATCCTCGCCATCCAGGAGGTGCGGGCCTCGACCGACGACCTGCAGCAGCTCTTCGGCGACGAGTGGGACATCGTCCACGACCCCGCCACGGCGAAGGGCCGCGCGGGCGTGGCCATCGCCAGCCGGCACCGCGCCGCCATCCACCGGGTGGAGCTCGGGCCGACGGAGTTCGACAGCGCCGGCCGCTGGCTCGAGGCCGACTACGAGGTCAACGGCACCGTCGTCACGGTGGTGAGCACCTACGTCCACTCGGGTGAGGCAGGGACCGACAAGCAGGTCGAGAAGTACCGCTTCCTCGACGCGATGGAGGCGCGCCTCCCGCAGCTGCAGAAGCACAGCGAGCTCGCGGTGGTGCTCGGCGACCTCAATGTCGGCCACCGCACCCTCGACATCAAGAACTGGAAGGGCAACGTCAAGAAGGCCGGCTTCCTCCCCGAGGAGCGCGCCTACTTCGACCGGTTCCTCGGCGCAGAGGGCGATTCGCGGTACAACGCGGGCGCCGGGCTCGGCTGGGTCGATGTCGGCCGTCGCCACGCCGGCGAGACCGAGGGCCCGTACACGTGGTGGTCGTGGCGCGGCAAGGCGTTCGACAACGACTCCGGATGGCGTATCGACTACCAGCTGGTCACCCCGGCCCTCGCCGAGCGGGTGAAGGACTACGCGGTGGACCGCGCCGACGCCTACGACGAGCGATGGTCCGACCACGCTCCCGTGGTCGTCGACTACGCCGTCTGAACCAGCACCCCTTCATCCGAGGACAACGAAACCATGACTTCACTCCCCCGTCTCTACTCCGGCATGCAGCCGTCGGCCGACTCGCTGCACCTGGGCAACTACGTCGGCGCGCTGCTGCAGTGGAAGGAGCTGCAGAGCACCCACGACGCGTTCTTCTCCGTCGTCGACCTGCACGCGATCACCGTCGCGCAGGACCCGGCCGAGCTGCGCGAGAAGACCCGCCGCACCGCCGCGCAGTACATCGCGGCCGGCATCGACCCCTCCGCCTCCACCCTGTACGTGCAGTCGCACGTGCCCGCGCACGCCCAGCTGGCCTGGGTGCTCAACACGATCACCGGTTTCGGCGAGGCGTCGCGCATGACGCAGTTCAAGGACAAGTCGGCCAAGCAGGGGGCCGAGGCCACCTCCGTCGGCCTGTTCGCGTACCCCGTGCTCATGGCGGCCGACATCCTGCTCTACGACGCCGAGGTGGTGCCGGTCGGCGACGACCAGCGGCAACACGTCGAGCTCACCCGCGATCTCGCGGAGCGGTTCAACAGCCGCTTCGGCCAGACCTTCGTCGTGCCGCAGGCGATGATCCTCAAGGACAGCGCGCGCATCTACGACCTCCAGAACCCGGAGTCGAAGATGTCGAAGTCGGCGGAGTCCGGCGCCGGCATCGTCTGGCTGCTCGACGAGCCGTCGGTCACCCGCAAGAAGATCATGCGGGCGGTCACCGACACCGACGGCGTCGTCGCGTACGACCGGGCGGGCAAGCCGGGCGTCTCCAACCTCCTCAGCATCTACTCGGCGCTGAGCGGCCGCACGATCGAGAGCATCGAGGTCGAGTACGAGGGCAAGGGCTACGGCGACCTCAAGAAGGGCCTCGTGGAGGTCGTGGTCGACACCTTCGGCCCGGTCCGCGAGCGCGCGCTCGAGCTGCTCGCCGACCCGGCCGAGCTCGACCGCATCCTGGCCGTCAACGCCGACCGCGCGAGCGAGGTCGCCGAGGTGACGCTCGCGAAGGCGTACGAGCGCGTCGGCTTCCTGCGGCGGACCCGCTGATGGTGCTGCCACCCGCCGGGCCCGTGACGCTCACCGGCTCGCGGGTGGCGCTGTCCGCGCCGGTCGAGGCCGACATCGACCGGGTGACCGAGCTCTGCCAGGACCCGGCCATCGCCGAGTGGACGACCGTCCCCCGGCCCTACGGCCGGACGGACGCCGAGGGGTTCATCGGCGTCGTGGTGGCCGACGGCTGGGTGAGCGGCAGGTCGTGCACCTGGGCGATCCGCCGTGACGGCGTCGACGGGCCGGAGGCGCTCGTCGGCATGGTCGGGCTCGACGCGATCGCCGACGGCCAGGCTGAGATCGGCTTCTGGCTGGCGCCCGAGGCGCGGGGGCTCGGCCTGATGACCGAGGCGGTCGCGCTCGTGCTCGACTTCGCCTTCGCCGAGCCGCCGGCCGGACTCGGCCTGCAGCGCGTCGAATGGCATGCCTTCGCAGGGAACACCGCGAGCGCGGCCGTCGCCCGCCGCAGCGGGTTCCGCTTCGAGGGCGCGAGCCGGCTCGGCGCCGTACAGCGCGGCACGCGCCGCGACGACTGGCAGGCGGGGCTGCTGCGCGACGATCCGCGCACGCCCGCCGACGGCTGGCCGGCCGAGACGGGCGCCGAGCGGTGACACCTCCCCGCGTCGTGATGTTCGACCTCGACGACACGCTCTTCGCGCACCGCTCGGCCGTCGAGACCGGCATCCGCCGCTACGCCGAGACGCTGGGCGAGCCGTACGGCGCGCTGGAGGCCGACGAGCTGACCGCGCTCTGGCACGACCTCGAGGAGGAGCACTACCACTCCTACCTCGCCGGCCGGCTCGACTTCGAGGGCCAGCGCCAGGCGCGCGCCCGCGACTTCGCCGCCCGCCACGGCGTGACGCTGACCCCGCAGCAGGCGAGCGCCTGGTTCGCGGCCTACTTCGAGCACTACGTCGCCGGCTGGACCTTGCACGACGACGCCCTCCCCTGCCTCGACGCGCTGGAGGCCGCGATTCCCGGCGTCCGGTTCGGCCTGATCACCAACGGCGACCTGGCGTTCCAGCGCCGCAAGGTGGAGGCGGTCGGGCTCGACACACGCGTGCCGGTGCTGATCGCGTCAGGCGAGGTCGGCGTCCCGAAACCCGATGCCCGCATCTTCGAGCACGCCTGCGCCCAGTTCGGCGTGACGCCCGCCGAGGCTGCCTACATCGGCGACCGGCTGCGCACCGACGCGATCGGCGCGGCCCGGGCCGGGCTGGTCGGGGTGTGGCTGAACAGGCGAGGGGTCGTGGCGCCCGACGACGAGGCCGCGGAGGCGCAGGAGGCGGGCGTGCGGGAGATCGGCGGGCTCGCCGAGCTGACGGCGGTCCTGCAGCGGGGTCCCGACACGCCGTGAGCGCCGTCGGCGGGCGGCGTGTCGGGCCCCATCCGCACGACGCTGGAACGCACGAGCGCCGCCCGGCCAGGGCCGGACGGCGCTCGGTGAGAGGCGTCGTTACGCGTTGCGCACGTCGTCGTCCACCCAGTCGAAGGTCTTGGTGACGGCCTTCTTCCACAGGCGGAGCTGGCGCTCGCGCTCCTCGGCGTCCATCTTCGGCTCCCAGCGGCGGTCCTCCTGCCAGTTCTTGCGCAGGTCGTCCAGGTTCTCCCAGAAGCCCGTCGCGAGACCGGCCGCGTAGGCGGCGCCCAGGGCGGTCGTCTCGGCGACGACCGGGCGGACCACCGGCACGCCGATGATGTCCGCCTGGAACTGCATCAGCAGGTTGTTGGCGATCATGCCGCCGTCGACCTTCAGCTCCGTCAGGTCCACGCCGGAGTCGGCGTTGACCGCGTCCAGCACCTCGCGGGTCTGGAAGGCCGTGGCCTCCAGGACCGCGCGGGCGATGTGGCCCTTGTTGACGTAGCGGGTCAGGCCGACGAGCGCGCCGCGCGCGTCCGCCCGCCAGTACGGGGCGAAGAGGCCCGAGAACGCCGGCACGAAGTACGCGCCGCCGTTGTCCTCGACCGTCTTGGCGAGCTCCTCGATCTCCGGGGCGCTGGAGATGATGCCGAGGTTGTCGCGCAGCCACTGCACCAGCGAACCGGTGACGGCGATCGAGCCCTCCAGGGCGTAGTGAGGCTTGGCGTCGCCCAGCTTGTAGCCGAGCGTCGTCAGCAGACCGTTCTTGGAGTGGACGATCTCCTCACCCGTGTTGAAGATGAGGAAGTTGCCGGTGCCGTAGGTGTTCTTCGACTCGCCCGGATCGAACGCCGCCTGGCCGAAGGTCGCGGCCTGCTGGTCGCCGAGGATGCCCGCGACGGGGACCTCGCGCAGCAGGCTCGACGACTCCACCTGGCCGTACACCTCGGAGGAGCTCTTGATCTCCGGGAGCATCGACCGCGGCACGCCGAACACCTCGAGGATGTCGTCGCGCCAGCTCAGCGTCTCCAGGTCCATGAAGAGCGTGCGGGAGGCGTTGGTGACGTCGGTCGCGTGCACGCCGCCGTCCGGGCCGCCGGTCAGGTTCCAGAGCACCCAGCTGTCGGTCGTGCCGAACAGCAGGTCGCCCGCCTCGGCGCGCTCGCGGGCGCCCTCGACGTTCTCCAGGATCCAGACGATCTTGGTGCCGGAGAAGTACGTCGCCAGCGGGAGGCCGACGATGTCCTTGAAGCGCTCGGTGCCGCCGTCCGCCGCCAGGCGGTCGACGATCGGCTGGGTGCGGGTGTCCTGCCAGACGATGGCGTTGTACACCGGCTCGCCGGTGTTCTTGTCCCAGACCACCGCGGTCTCGCGCTGGTTGGTGATGCCCACGGCGGCGATGTCGTGGCGGGTGAGGTCGGCCTTGGAGAGCGCCTGGCCGATGACCTCGCGGGTGTTGTTCCAGATCTCGACCGGGTTGTGCTCGACCCAGCCGGCCCGCGGGAAGATCTGCTCGTGCTCCAGCTGTCCGGTCGAGACAATCGACCCGGACTTGTCGAAGATGATCGCCCGGGTGCTGGTCGTGCCCTGATCGATGGCGACGACGTAGTCGGCCATAGGTGACTCCTTTGTTCTCTGGGGTGGGGCTGAAGGGGTGGGGCCGGTCCGAGAGGCTCGGACCGGCCCCGGGGTGATGCGGTGGAGCGGGAGCTACTTGATGATCGGGAGCAGCAGGAGCGCCAGCCAACCGGCCAGCAGACCGCCGATGATCGGGCCCACGACCGGGACCCAGGAGTACGACCAGTCGCTCGTGCCCTTGCCGCGGATCGGCAGGATCGCGTGCGCGATGCGCGGACCGAGGTCACGGGCGGGGTTGATGGCGTATCCGGTCGGACCACCGAGGCTCGCGCCGATGCCGATCACGAGGAGGGCGACGGGCAGTGCGCCGAGGGCGGCGAGGCCGACGGCCTGGCCGGGCTGGTGGCCGAAGGCGATCACCACGAACACCAGCACGAAGGTGCCGATGATCTCGGTGACGAGGTTCCACGCGTAGCTGCGGATCGCCGGGCCGGTGGAGAACACGCCGAGCTTGTTGGCGGGCTCCGGCTCCTCGTCGAAGTGCTGCTTGTACGCCAGCCAGGTGAGCACGGCGCCGATGATGGCGCCGATGAGCTGGGCCAGGATGAACACGACCACCGTGACGAAGTTCACGTCGACCGTCGCATTGCCGGCGCCGAACGTCTTCGCGCCGTTGGCGACCAGACCCAGCGTCACTGCCGGGTTGAGGTGCGCACCGGAGTTGTACGCGACGACGACACCGGCGAACACGGCGATGCCCCAGCCGATGTTCACCATCAGGAACCCGCCGTTGAAGCCCTTGTTCTTGATGAGGGCGACGTTCGCCACGACACCGGTACCGAGGAGGACCAGCATGGCTGTGCCCACCAGTTCGGACAGGAAATCTACACCCAAATTGTCCACGTTGACCTTCCAGTTGTTCAGTTGACCGCGCACCCTGTCGTGCGTTCTGGTGAGTGGGCCTCGCCAGGATGCATCTGAACGCTATTGCCGCTCAGCGCACCCGGGCAAGGACCGGATAATGCACGTTCGTGCATTATCGGAGTGCCGGGGCCTCGCTCCCGTCCTCCGACGCGAGGAACACGCGGTGAGCGTCGGCGAGGTCCGCCTTGAACGCATCTTGCTCCTGATCACGCCGGATTGGCGACCATCTGAGGGCGTTTGCCGCGATTTCGCCGATCTCGCGTACCAGTGCGGGGGTGACGGAGCCGGTGAAGGCGAGGCTCGTGCGGCGCAGGAAGACGTCCTCCAGGTGCGCGACGTGCTCGGTGCGCACGAGGTAGTCGATCTCGGCGCGCGAGTAGTCGGGGGCGGCCTCCAACGGGGTGTCGTCGCCGTCCCAGCCGGTGATCGCGTCGATGACGAAGCTCGCCTTGGTGCCATACCGGTGCAGCAGCTGGGCGGCGCGCTCGGCGCCGACGTCGGCGCCGTAGCGGGCGATCCAGTCGCGCTCGGCCTGAGCGGTCGTCGGGAAGCCGGCGCCGCCGCCGATCGGCAGGCCCAGCGTCGAGACGGTCCTGGTCGTCCCGAGAGCGGCGAGCGTCTCGTTCGCGAGGTGCTCGCTCAGCGCGCGGAACGTGGTCCACTTGCCGCCGACCAGGCTGAGGACCGTCGTGTCGCCGAGGCCCTCGACCGTGCCGGGCACGATGCGGTAGTCACGGGAGACGAAGCCGGGCGCCGTGTCGTCGTGGTGCGGCAGCGGACGCACGCCGGAGAAGGTGTAGACGATCTGCTCGCGGGTGACCGGGATCGTTGGGAAAACGTGCGAGACCAGTTCGATGAAGTAGTCGATCTCGTCCTCGGTGATCACCGCGCGCTCCGACATGTCCGCATCGATGTCGGTGGTGCCGACCATGACGCGGCCCTTGAGCGGGTAGATCAGGACGATCCGGCCGTCGTTGTTCTCGAAGAACATCTCGCGGCCCTGGCAGGCCTCGAGCAGCTCCGGGTTGTCGAGGACGATGTGCGAGCCCTTCGTGCCGCCCATGTACCGGGTGCCGTCGCCGAGGGCGGCGTTCGTCAGGTCGGTCCAGGGGCCGGAGGCGTTGACCACGACGTCGGCGGTGATGACGAACTCCTGGCCGCTCTCGCGGTCGCGGACCAGCACTCCGCCGTCGCGGATGCCGATCGCCTCGACGTAGTTGACCGCCCGAGCGTGCGGGCCGCTGGCCAGGCCGTCGGCGAGCACGTCGAGCGCGAGGCGCTCGGGGTCGTGGACGGAGGCGTCGAAGTAGGTCGCCGTGTACTTGAGGCTGGGGTTGAGCTTCGGCAGTTCGGCGAGCGCCTTCGTGCGCCCCTTGAAGGAGTGCCGGGGCACGGAGCCGCCGTCGCGCGAGAAGGAGTCGTAGATCGTCAGGCCGGTCTTGATCAGGAACGCGCCGCGCTCCTTCGGCTTGCCCTGCTTGTGGGTGAGGAACCGCAGCGGCGCGGCGAGGATGCCGGAGAACGTCGAGAAGATCGGGATGGTCGTCTGCAGCGGCTTGACGTAGTGCGGGGCGATCCGCAGCAGGCCGTTGCGCTCGGTCACCGACTCCTTCACCAGGCGGAACTCGCCGTTCTCGAGGTAGCGGATGCCGCCGTGGATCATGTGGCTGGATGCGGCGGAGGCGCCGGAGACGAAGTCGTTGCGCTCGACGAGCACGACGTCGACGCCCTGCAGCGCCAGGTCGCGGAAGGTGCCGAGGCCGTTGATGCCGCCGCCGACGATCAGCACCTGTGCGGTCGGGCGGTCGGCGAGGCGCTGGACCTCGCTGCGGATGGTCGAATTCGTGGCCACGTCGGACTCCTGAATCTCGAAGAATGTGGTGGGACTGGCTATAGTCTTGGTCGCGCCACAACTCTGATCAAGGGCGCTGCACATACGTGCATCGCCTCCCCGAGCGAGAAGGCTCACCATGGCTCAGCCCGAGACCGAGAATCTGCCCGACAAGGTGCGCGACGCGCTCAAGGCCGGGCACCTCTACTACATGCAGGACCTCACGATGGAGGCGATCGCGCATGAGATGCACACGTCGCGCTCCAGCGTCTCCCGCCTGCTGAGCTTCGCCAGGGCGTCGGGGCTCGTCACCA
This sequence comes from Leifsonia williamsii, assembly GCF_030433685.1. Classification (NCBI taxonomy): domain Bacteria; kingdom Bacillati; phylum Actinomycetota; class Actinomycetes; order Micrococcales; family Microbacteriaceae; genus Leifsonia; species Leifsonia williamsii. The sequence goes on along the minus strand of NZ_JAROCF010000001.1, from coordinate 1,672,494 downwards.
TCCAGATCGCCCAACCGCACGAAGGTGCGACGCGCATCCAGCAGTCCATCCACGCCCGGCACGGGGTCGCGGCGCACATCGTCCCGATGCCGAGCGCGATCAGCGACGTCGATCGGTTGGAGCGGGTGGCCATCTCGGCTGCACGGATTCTCGACCGCTTCATCGACTCCAACCAGACCGTCGGCATCGCGTGGGGCTCGACCATGAGTGCGCTCAGCCGCCACCTCATCCCGAAGGAGCTGCACAACGTCGAGTTCGTGCAGCTCAACGGCGCGGGCAACACCTACACGACCGGCGTGCTGTACGCGTCGGAGATCCTGCGCCGGTTCGGCGACACGTACTCGGGGACGATCCAGGAGTTCCCCGTACCCGCCCTGTTCGACGACCCGCAGACGAAGGTCGCCATGTGGCGCGAGCGCAGCACCCGGCGCATCCTCGACATCCAGGAGCGGATGGATGTGGCGCTGTTCGGCCTCGGCTCCCCGTTCTCCGAGGTGCGCTCGCACGTGTACGCGGGCGGCTACCTCGACGCGGAGGACTACGCGTCGCTCGACGCGGCGGGGGTGGTCGGCGACGTCGCCACCGTGTTCTTCCGCGAGGACGGCACGCACGACGGCATCGCGTTGAACGAGCGGGCCAGCGGCCCCGACATCGAGCTGATCAAGCGCGTGCCCCGCCGGGTGTGCATCGTGTCGGGTCCCTCGAAGGTGCACAGCCTGCGGGGCGCGCTCGCGGCCGGCCTGATCACCGACCTGATCGTGGACGAGGGAACGGCCAGGGCGCTCGTCTCCCTCGACGACGCCCTCGAGGCGGAGGCGCTGGTCCCCGCGGACGGCGAAGCGGCGCCGGAGTCCGTGCAGGACTCTGCGACGCCGCCCGCCGTCGTACCGGCCGGCGCCTAGCCGCGCGCGGCCTGGCGCACCGTTCCGCGCACGGCTCGGCGCCGCACGACCAGCACCGCAGCACCGGTGGACAGGAGCAGCAGGGCGGCTGCGCCTCCCAGCGTCGCGTCAAGCCCTGTGGAGGCCAATGCCTCAGCGTGCGTCGCCGAGGGCACCGCCTTCACGCCGTTGCCCGCAGGAGCAGGAGGCAGCCCGTCGGAGACCACCACGCCGGTGGCGGGAGGCTCCGGCGTCGTCTCGTCGCCCGGCGCCGGGGTGATCGGCGGACCGGTGACACCCGGCTCCGGCTCGAGGACGAGCACGGACGTGGCGACGGCGGCCGTCGCCTCGGGCGTGCTCACGCCGGCCGGGTAGAGCGTGTCGTACGGGGTGCCGGCGTCGTCGGCGGGCATGCCGCGGACGACGGCGTGGTTCACGGCGTCCTGCGTGGTGTCGACGATCCCGGTCGTCGTGCAGTCGAGGGACTTCTTCTGCCCCGCTGCGAGGGTGCCGAAGGCGAGCGACTCGCACTCCTTGCTCGGCCCCTCCACCCCTCCGGTGAGGTTCTCCTGCGTCGGCACGACGTCGAGAAGCGTGGTGTTGCCGGTGTTGGTCACCGTCAGGCGCCACTGAGCGTCCGTGCCGAACGGGACGGTCACGCGGTCGGTCCACTGCGCGTCGTCGGCGACGTCGCACCCGGTGCCGGTGGCGCAGACCTGCTTCACGAGTGCGATGGCGGGCGCGACGGTGCGGACCGAGGCCGAGTCGATGTTCGAGCCGACGCCGTCGGTGAAGCGCGAGAGGATCCGTCCGCCGCTCGGGTCGGTGAACGTGCTCGTCAGCTTGGCGGAGTTCACGACGTCGCCGGCGCCCTTCACACCCGCGGTGCTGCAGGTGACCGCCGCCGAGGCGCCCGGGGCGAGCGACGCCACGACGGAGGCGCCCGCGCAGTCGTTTCCGGTGGCGGTGCCGCCGGTGAGCACATCGTCCGACACCCGCACATCGGCGAGCGCGATGTTGCCCGTGTTCTTCGCCGTCAGCCGCCACTGCACGTCGGAGCCGGTGGCGACCGTCGTCGTAGTCCCCCACTGGGCGTCGTCGGCCGCGTCGCAACCGGTGCCGGCGAGGCAGACCTGCTTGGTGAGCTGGAGGTGCGGGTCGATGACGTGGAGGATGACCGTGTACCCGCCGCCGACCCAGTCCAACGAATTGGGGGTCTGGACCTGGTTCACGGTGCCGTAGCTGAGTTTGGCGCCGTCGTCGCCGGCCGTCATCGTCCGTTCGATGCGGCTGGTCGTGGGGATGATATTGCGCCCGTCCTGCAGGACCTCGCCGCTGCCCAGATCCTGAGTGGAATCACCGGCGGCCGCGAGCGACCAGTGCAGCTCGCTTCCGAGGAATCCGAACTCCGCCACGTCGGTCGGCGCGTACGGCACCTGGCAGCCCTTGGCCCGGCCCACGAACTCCATCGCGTCTCCCGACAAGGAGTAGATGTCCCGCCCTGTGTCTGCGGAGTAGATCCGCGCCGTGCCATTCGGCGTTGCGCCGCAGACATAGAACGACAGATCGTCATACGGCTTCGGCACCGTCAGCGTCGTCGACGCGGGCGGCGCGTACTCTGCGATCCCTGCGGAGCCCGCCGCGGCCCCGGCGGGCGCTCCGGCGAGCAGGGCGGCTCCGGCCATCAGGAGCGCGGAGGCGCCGGCGGCGCCCGTTCGGACGAGGGATCTGGATCGGGTGGTGCGTAGCATTCCGCCACCCTACTGATACATGTAATATTTCTGCAACCCATATGGGTGACAACGTTCCCAGCCTCCCGGCCGTCACGAATCGACGGGAATAGGACCGGCTCCGACGCGTTGTCCTAGACTCGACAACAGAAGAACGTGCTCCGGGGTCGGTGAGAGTCCGAACCGGCGGTCATAGTCCGCGAGCGAGCGGCGCGCCAGCGCCCCCGCTGAGCCGGTGGAATTCCGGCACCGACGGTAATGCGCACGGCGAGAGCCGATGCGATCAGTCCGGATGGGAGGAAGCACGTGGCAGCGGCCGTCGTCGGCCGCCGCCTCCACGACCCCCGGTGCACGTCCGCCCGCTATCAGCAGCGAGAGACGGAAGGACGCACCGGATGACGTGGGAAGCCCACATGCGCACGGCGCTCGAGCTGGCCGCCAACGGCCCGGCGACCGGCGTCAACCCCCGCGTCGGCTGCGTGATCGTCGCCGACGACGGCCGCGTCCTGTCCGAGGGCTGGCACCGCGGCGTCGGCACCCCGCACGCCGAGGTCGACGCGCTCAGCCGGCTGCCGGAGGGAGGCGCGCGCGGGGCGACCGCGGTGGTCACGCTCGAGCCGTGCAACCACTGGGGCCACACCGGGCCGTGCTCGGAGGCGCTCATCACAGCCGGCGTCGCACGCGTCGTGTACGCGGTCGCCGATCCCGGGCAGCACTCCAGCGGCGGCGCCGACCGCCTGCGGGAGGCGGGCGTCGAGGTCGTGCCCGGCGTCCTCGCGGACGAGGTCGAGCACTTCCTCGACGACTGGCTGACCGCCGCGCGGCTCGGCCGCCCGCACATCACCGTGAAGTGGGCCGCCAGCCTCGACGGGCGCACCGCCGCCGCCGACGGCACGAGCCGCTGGATCACCGGCGCCGCGGCGCGGCAGCGTGTGCACGAGCAGCGGGAGGCGTCCGACGCGATCGTCGTCGGCACCGGCACCGTCCTCACCGACGACCCGAGCCTCACGGCCCGCGGCGACGCGGGAGAGCTCATGGGGACGCAGCCGACCCCCGTCGTGGTCGGCACGCGCGCCGTCCCCAACGACGCCGCCGTCTTCCGGCACCCGAACCCCGTGATCTTCGAGGGGACGCACGACCTGGAGGCGGTGGTCGCCGACCTCCACCAACGCGGCTTCCGCCGGGTCTACGTGGAGGGCGGCCCGACGCTCGCGACCGCGTTCGTCGCCGCCGGCCTCGTCGACGAGTACGCCATCTACGTGGCGCCGACCCTCCTGGGCGGCCCGCAGCACGCCATCGGCGACATCGGCGTCACGACCATCGCGGAGCAGCGCCGGCTGCGCATCCTCGACATCGAACGACTGGGCCAGGACCTGTACATCCGGGCCGTCCCCGCGGCGGAAGTCCCCGCACCACAAGTCCCCGCACCAGAAGTCCCCGCAGCAGAACCCGGCACCGCGCCGGCGAAGGAGAGCTGAGCATGTTCACCGGAATCATCGAAGAGCTGGGCGAGATCACCGCCGTCGACCGCACGGCCGACGCCGCGCGCGTCACGGTCCGCGGGCCGCTGGCGGTCAGCGACGCCCGGCACGGCGACTCCATCTCGGTCAGCGGCGTCTGCCTGACCGTGATCGACAAGGACGCCGAGCACTTCACGGCGGACGTGATGGCGGAGACCCTCGCCATGAGCACCCTCGACGACGTGGCGCCCGGCCGCCGGGTGAACCTCGAGCGCGCGGCCCAGGTCGGCGACCGGCTCGGCGGGCACATCGTGCAGGGCCACATCGACGGCACCGCGACCGTCCTCTCGATCGAGGACGGCAGCGCCTGGCGGGTCGTCCGGCTGAGCCTCGACCCGGAGCACGCGCCGCTTGTGGCGCGCAAGGGCTCCATCGCGATCGACGGCGTCTCGCTGACCGTCAGCGAGGTCGGCGGCGGACGTGAGGACGGCTGGTTCGAGGTCTCCCTCATCCCCGAGACCCTCGCCGCCACCACCCTCGGCGACCGCGTGCCGGGCGACCGCGTGAACATCGAGACCGACATCCTGGCCCGCCACGTGGAGCGGATGCTCGCGCTCGAGCCGAACCTCACCGAACCGCAGACGCTGACAGAACGGAGTGCGTCATGAGCCTGGCCACCATCCCCGAGGCCCTCGCCGAGCTGCGCGCCGGCCGCCCGGTGATCGTCGTCGACAACGAGAGCCGCGAGAACGAGGGCGACGTCATCCTCGCCGCCGAGCTCGCCAGCCAGGAGTGGATCGCCTGGACGGTGAAGCACTCCTCCGGCTTCATCTGCGCGCCGATGACCAACGAGATCGCCGACCGCCTCGAGCTGCCGGTCATGGTCGTCAACAACGAGGACTCCCGCGGCACGAACTACACGATCAGCGTCGATGCGGCCGACCGCCTCTCGACGGGCATCAGCGCCGCCGACCGCGCGCACACCCTGCGCGTCCTCGCGAACCTGGAGTCGACGCCCGCGAGCCTGCACCGGCCCGGCCACATCCTCCCGCTCCGGGCCGTGGAGGGCGGCGTGCGCGAGCGCGACGGCCACACCGAGGCCGCCGTCGACCTCCTGAAGCTCGCCGGCATGACGCCCGTCGGCGCCATCGCCGAGATCGTGGCCGACGACGGCGAGATGATGCGCCTGCCCGGCCTGATCGAGCTGGGGGCGCGGGAGGGCGTGCTCGTCATCACGATCGAGGCCCTGATCGCGTACCTGCAGGAGTTCCACTGCGACCAGCAGCTGGAGACGGTGGCCCCCATCCCCGAGACCTCCCGCGTGATCTTCGAGGTCGAGACGACGGTCCCGACCGGCCACGGCGCCTTCCGGATGCGCGCGTACCGCGACCGCATGACCGGCGCCGACCACGTCGCGATCGTCTCCGGCACGCCCGGTCCGACCGGGACGCTCGTGCGGGTGCACTCCGAGTGCCTGACCGGCGAGGCGTTCGGCTCGCTCAAGTGCGAGTGCGGCCCGCAGCTCGACGCGGCGCTCGACACGATCCAGCGGGAGGGCGGCGTCGTCGTCTACCTGCGCGGGCACGAGGGCCGCGGTATCGGCCTCATCAACAAGCTGCGCGCGTACAAGCTCCAGGAGGACGGCCTCGACACGCTCGACGCCAACCTGGCGCTGGGCCTGCCGATCGACGCCCGCGACTACGGCGCGGCGACGGCCATCCTGCAGGATCTCGGCATCCGCTCCGTGCGTCTGCTCACGAACAACCCCGAGAAGGTCCGCCAGCTGGAGGAGCACGGCGTGGAGGTCGAGGAGCGCGTTCCGCTCGTCGTCGGCGTCGGGGCCTTCAACGAGGGCTACCTCGAGACCAAGCGCGACCGGATGGGCCACGCCATCGGCGCGATCGACCCGAACACCGAGACCACAGACACCACCGACACAGCGGACGCGATCGCCGCGGAGAGGACGACACGATGAGCGGAGCGGGAGCCCCGAACGCAGCGGAGACGATCGACGGGAGCGGCCTGCGCGTCGTCATCGTCGCCGGAACCTGGCACGAGGAGATCACGAACGGCCTGATCGCGGGCGCCCAGCGCACGCTCGACGCGTCCGGCGCCTCCTACAGCCTGGTGCGCGTCCCGGGCAGCTTCGAGCTGCCGGTCGTCAGCAAGGCGGCGCTGGAGGCCGGGGCCGACGCGGTCGTGGCGCTCGGCGTCATCATCCGCGGCGGCACCCCGCACTTCGAGTACGTGTCGGCGGCCGCGACCGACGGCCTGACCCGCGTCGCCCTCGACACGGGCAAGCCGGTCGGGTTCGGCGTGCTCACCCTCGACGACGAGCAGCAGGGCCTCGACCGGGCCGGCCTCCCCGGCTCCAAGGAGGACAAGGGCGAGGAGGCGGCGCACGCCGCTCTGACGACCGCCCTGACGCTGCGCGAGCTGCGCGGCTGACGCCTCCCACGGTTCAGGCCGGGCGGTTCAGGCCGGCCGGCTCACGCCCGCCACGGCATGTGCTGGAGCGTCCAGGTGTTGCCGTCCGGGTCGCTGAACCACGCGTACAGCACGCCGCCCATGTCCTGGACCGCACCCACCTCGACGCCGCCCGCGAGCAGCCGCTCGCGGGCGGCGTCCATGTCCGGCACCACCAGATGGAGGCCGCGCAGCGACCCGGGGGCCATGCCGGTGTCGCCCATCCCGGCGGTCATGGTCACCGAGCAGAAGGAGCCGGGAGGCGTCAGCTGCACGATCCGGACGCCCTCCGCCGGCGTGACATCCACGTCGACGGTGAAGCCGACACGATCGCGATAGAACGCCTTCGACCGATCGATGTCGCTGACCGGCAGCATCACCAGTTCGAGCAGCATGGCGCCGGCCGGAATCGGAGGCGTGGGGTTCTCGGGCCTGTCGTCGTCCGTCATCGGACCTCCATCGTCGTATCGATCTCGTTGCCGTACTCGGGGTCGCCGCCGCGAACGAGCACGTAGCGGCGGCGGATGCGGGCCGCATAGGCGGCGAGCACGCCGGGGTGCAGATCGTCCGCGTCCAGGCGCTTCGCGGCGGGGAGTCGCGCGTCGAGAGCCGCGAGCACCTCGCCGTCGCTCTCCGGCGACGAGACCCAGCAGAGGCGATCCACGCTCCCTCCCTCCGAGCGCAGCGGCGCGAAGAACACCGGGGTCGCCCACGGGTCGCCCGCGCCTCCCGTCGTCGCCAGCACCAGGTACCGGTTGGCCGCCAGGATGCGTTCGATCTCGGATTCGTCCGCCATGATCCCCCTCTCCGACGGGCTCGGAGCACGTCGCTCAGAGCACGTCGCTCAGAGCACGTCGCTCAGAGCACGTCGTAGGTCAGGTGCGTCGCCGTGGAGGTGACGAGCACCGAGCGCTGCCGCAATCGTCGCAGCGGCGCCCCCTCCGTGAACAGAGGCGTGCCGGAGCCGAGGATGACGGGGGCCAGGTGCAGGCTCAGCGTCTCGACCAGCCCGGCGGCGACCGCCGAGCCGACGAGGGCGCCGCCGCCCATCAGGACGACGTCGAGGTCGCGGCCGCTCTCGGCCGACGCCGCGGCCACACGTTCCCGCGCGACCGCGACGGCGTCGGCGAGACCCGTGGTGACGAAGGTCCAGTCGAGCTCCGTCAGGCGCACGTGCTCCGGGGGCGCACCCGTCACCACGACGAACGGCGGTCTTCCGACCTCGCGGGCGCCGTAGCCGAGCTCGTCGCTCCAGCCGTCCGGGGCGTCGATGACGTCGAACAGGTGCCGGCCCATGAGCACGGCGCCGGAACGCGCGTTGCCCTCGGCCAACAGCTGCTGGTCCGCGGGATCGTCGGAGAACACCCACTCGTGGAGGGGCTCCCCGCCGTCCCCGAGACCGTTGCCGGGACCGGCGCCCGGCCCGGTGACATACCCGTCGAGCGAGACGGTGATGTCCGCGACCACGCGGGTCACGACAACTCCCCGCGCAGCAGCTCGTCCAGCTTGTCGTAGCCCTCTGTCACGCCGACCTCCATGCCGGAGGAGATCATCGCCTCCAGCGCTTCGCGAGAGGTCATGACCGACCGGCTGACCAGCCGCGAGCGGCCGTCCGGCAGCGCCTCGAACCGCATCCGGTCGAGGCTGACCTCCCCCGGCGCCCCCAGCCACTCGAAGGTCTGGATGATCAGCTCGTTCTCGACCACGGAGTGGATGACGCCCCGGAAGGCGTACACGCCGTCGGCGTCGCGCTGCTCGTAGGCGTAGTCGCCGCCGGTGCGGAAGTCCCACTCCGTCACTCTCGTGGCGAGGTCGCGGGGGCCGATCCAGCGGGCGAACAGCTCGCGGTCGGCGTGGGCGCGGAAGACGGCCTCGACAGGGGCGTCGAACTCGCGCGTGATGTCGGCGTAGGAGGTGCCGGGGACGGCATCGATGACGACGGCGTTGCTCATGATCACTTCTCCTTGTTCGGTGGCCGATCCTCCGCCAGCAGGGCGTCGAGCCGCCGATAGCGCGACTCCGCCTCCAGCCGGTAGCGGTCGATCCAGGAGGTGAGGCGCTCGAGCGCCGCCGCCTCCAGGTGGACGGGCCGACGCTGCCCCTCGCGGGTGCGGGTGACCAGCCCTGCCGCCTCCAGCACGCCGATGTGGCGGGAGACCGCCTGCAGCGTGATGTCGAACGGCCCGGCCAGCTCGTTCACCGTCGCGGGGCCCCGGCTCAGGCGGGCGACCATCGCCCGTCGCACCGGATCGGCCAGTGCCGAGAACGCTCTGTCGAGCGCCTCCTCGTCCACCATTGTCAACCACTTCCTTGATCAACCAGATTGTTGAATACAACGGTACGAGCGTGCGCCGCATCCGTCAAGAGCGGATCCGGCTACGGCTTCCAGACCATGAGCACGACGACCGCCACCAGGAGCAGCGTCGCCACTCCCGAGCCGGCGGCGATCGCCGGGTAGCGGGAGGCGGTGCCCTCGCGCAGCGCCTCGGCCGCGCGGCGCATCGTCGGCACCACGAGGAACAGGGTCAGCGCGAGGGCGACCGCGTAGAGGATCAGCGACCACAGGATCCACGGCGTCGTGATGCTGAGGTCGTACTTCTTGTCGGCCAGGCTCATGGCGCCGAAACCGAACACGATCACGAGCAGCGACAGCAGGGAGGTGAGGTTGGTCGACTTCGCCAGCACCCCCACCTGATCGGCGTTGCCCGCCCGCACCGCGCGCATCGCGGTCATCGGCAGGATCGCCATCGGTCCGACGATGAACACGGCGGACACCACATGCAGGACCGAGAAGAGAGTATCCATGGGGTCAGCCTAGCCAGCAGGATCGCTTAGGCTGGAGGGTGCGCCACAAGCGCCCATCCACTTCTCACCGCCCCGCGCCCGCACGCCCGACCGACGCCGGCGCCGCGCGGAACGTTCCCATCCGCTCACCGGAAGTCCCACACGCATGTCTACGACGGCCTCCGTCACCCCCGCCCCCGCAAACACGCGCGGCCGCGTCATCCTCGCCAGCCTCATCGGCACCTCGATCGAGTTCTACGACTTCTACGTCTACGCCACCGCGGCGGTCCTCGTCTTCCCCGCCCTGTTCTTCACCAACGACGACCCGACCACCGCGCTCCTCGCGTCGTTCGCCGTCTTCGGCGTGGCCTTCATCGCCCGCCCGGTCGGATCGATCCTGTTCGGCCACTTCGGCGACCGCATCGGCCGCAAGGGCACGCTCGTCGGCTCCCTGCTCACCATGGGCATCGCGACCGTGCTGATCGGCTGCCTGCCGACCGCGCAGGTCCCCGGCTGGGAGTTCTGGGCCCCGTTCCTCCTCGTCGTGATGCGCTTCTGCCAGGGCCTCGGCCTCGGCGGCGAATGGAGCGGCGCGGCCCTCCTCGCCACCGAGAACGCCCCGGCCGGCAAGCGCGCCATCTACGGCACCTTCCCGCAGCTCGGCGCGCCGATCGGCTTCATCGTCGCGAACCTGCTGTTCCTCGTCCTCAGCCTGACCATCTCGCCCGAGGACTTCGCCGCCTGGGGCTGGCGCATCCCGTTCCTGCTGAGCGCCGTGCTCGTCATCGTGGGGCTGTACGTGCGGCTCAAGCTGGTCGAGACCCCGGCGTTCCAGAAGGTCGTCGACACCGGCGAGGTCGCCAAGCTGCCGCTCGCGCGCGTCTTCAAGACCAGCTGGTACCAGATCGTCCTCGGCACGTTCATCATGCTGGCCACCTACGTGCTGTTCTACCTGATGACCGCGTTCACGCTGACCTACGGCACCACGGCCGCGAAGGTCGACGTCGCCCAGGCGGCGGCGGAGAAGGCAGGCAAGCCGTTCGACCCGGCGGCGTTCGTGCCCGGCCTCGGCTACAGCCGCAACGACTTCCTGCTCATGCTGATCGTCGGCGTCGTGTTCTTCGGCATCTTCACGCTGGTCGCCGGCCCGCTCGCCGAGCGCTTCGGCCGCCGCAAGACGCTGATCTGGGTGACGCTCGGGATCATCGTGTTCGGCCTCCTGTTCGTCCCGCTGTTCGGCGGCGGCTTCGTCGGCACGATGGCGCTGCTCATCATCGGCTTCACGCTGATGGGCCTCACCTTCGGCCCGATGGGCGCGGAGCTGCCGGAGCTGTTCCCGACCAACGTGCGCTACACCGGCTCGGCGATCGCCTACAACCTCTCCAGCGTGCTGGGCGCGGCCGTCGCGCCGACCATCGCGGTCTGGCTGTGGACGCTCGCGCACGGCTCGACCGTCTGGGTCGGCATCTACCTGTCGATCGCCGGTGTGCTGACGCTGATCGCGCTGCTGCTGTCGAAGGAGACACGCGACGTGGAGTTCACCGACAACGTCTCGTAACGCGTCCCACCCGGCGTCGAGGGGCGTCGTTCGGTCGTCATTCCGCAGGAATTCCGGTCGAACGGCGCCCCTCGTTGCTTTCAGCGACGCGAGTTCAGTCGAGGAAGAGGGCGCGGAGGCGGCGGGTCGTCAGGATCAGGCCCAGCGTGATCATGACCACGTAGTAGAGCACGTGCCACAGCATCCCCAGGTCGACCGCGCCGGTCGTCAGCCCGCGCACCAGCTCCACACCGTGCCACAGCGGGAGGGCGCGGATGATCCACTGGATCGGCTCCGGGTACACCGTGATCGGGTAGAAGGTCGCCGACAGCAGGAACATCGGCAGCAGGATGAAGTTGATCCAATCCATCTGCTGGAACGTCTTCATGTAGCTCGTGATGCCCATCCCGAAGCTCGCGAAGCCGAACGCGATCAGCAGCACCGCCGGCAGGGCCAGCAGCGCCCACCACGACAGGTTCAGCCCCAGCGCCTGCATCACCAGCATGAAGCCCAGCGCATAGAGGGCGCCGCGGGCGAGCGCCAGCAGGATCTCCCCCAGCGCCACGTCGAGCGGCCCGAGAGAGGTGGCGAGCATCCCCTCGTACAGCTTCGCGAAGTGCATCTTGAAGAAGACGTTCCAGGTGGAGTCGTAGACCGCGCCGTTCATCGCGGCCGTCGCGAGCAGCGCGGGCGCGATGAAGGCCGCATACGGCACCTGCTGCCCGCTCTCGGTCGTCACCGTGCCGACGAGCGCACCGAAGCCGATGCCGAGCGAGAGGAGGTAGAAGATCGGCTCGAAGAAACCGGAGGCGATCACGGCCCAGGTCGTGCTGCGGGTCGCGAACCAGCCGCGCTGCATCACCGAGCGCGCGTTGCCCGCGTAGAGGGCGCGCAGAGGGCGGCCGTGGGTGACCGTGGCCACCAGGCGGTCGTCGGTCGCGGTCACTTGTTCAGCCTCCTCGCGGCGATGCGGCGGGTCCACAGCCAGAAGACGGCGGCGAGCGCGGCCAGGTAGACGACGTGCAGCGCGATCAGCCAGGCGGGCTCCGCGGCGCCGTACGACGCCACGCGCGCGAGCTGGGTGGAGTGCCACAGTGGCGACAGCCAGCCGATCCACTGCAGGAACCACGGCATCGATTCCAGCGGGAAGAACGTGCCGGAGAACAGCGTCATCGGCAGCAGCACGAAGCGCATCAGCATCGCGATCTGGCCGGTGTCCTGCTCGAGGGTGGCGACGTACGCCATGATCGGCGCGCCGAACGCCAGCCCCCCGAGCGTCGCCGCGAGCACGCCCGCCCAGCCCCACGGCCCTGGCACAGCCCCGAACAGCAGCATGAAGGCGTAGTAGACGATGCTCGTACCGAGCAGCCGCGCGATCACCGCGATGACGACGCCATCGATGATCTGGCCGGGCGCGATCGGCGCCGCGTTGATGCCGGTGAAGGTCGGGTTCCACTTGAACCCGAGCATGATCGGATACGTGAACTCCTCGCTGGCCACCGTCACGGCCGCCGTGCACAGCAGGGCAGGGGCGACGAAGGTCAGATAGCTCACGCCGTCGACCGCGTTCGGGCCGAGGTTGCCGCTCACCAGGCTGCCGAGCCCGACGCCCATCGCGAACAGGTACACCAGCGGGTTGCCGAAACCGGTGAAGAGCAGCGTCTGGAGGTACGACCGCATCACCCGGAAGCGGTGCTCCGCCACATACCAGGCGCCGAACCGGCGCGGCCGCACGGCCGCGGCGAGCGCCGCCCGCGCGTCCTCCCGTTGCGTGGTCGGTTCTGCGGCGGTCATTCGATGAGGCTCCGTCCGGTGAGGCGCAGGAACACGTCCTCCAGGCTCGACCGGCGCACGAGGCTGGTGAGCGGGTGGAGGCCGCGGTCCGTGATGCGCGCGAGCTCGGCCTCGCCGTCGTCGCTGTAGACGAGGATGCGGTCGGGCAGCACCTCCACCCGCTCGCCGATGCCGTCGAGCCGCCCGGCGACCTCGGCGTTGCGCTCGGAGCCGAACCGCACCTCCAGCACCTCGCGGGTGGAGTACTCGCGGATCAGCGCCGCGGGCGACCCCTCGGCCATGATCGTGCCCTTGTCGACCACGACGAGCCGGTCGCAGAGCTGCTCGGCCTCGTCCATGTAGTGCGTGGTGAGCACGAGGGTCGTGCCCTGCTCTTTGAGCCGGAAGAGGCGGTCCCAGAGGATGTGCCTGGCCTGCGGGTCGAGCCCGGTGGTCGGCTCGTCGAGCAGCAGGATGCGCGGGTCGTTGATGAGCGCGCGTGCGATGGTGAGGCGCCGCTTCATGCCGCCGGAGAGGTCGTCGACCTTCGCCTTGGCCTTGTCCTCGAGCTGGGCGAACGCCAGCAGCTCGTCGGCGCGCGCCCGCACACGCGCCCCGGGGAGGCCGAAGTAGCGGCCGTAGACGATCAGGTTCTCGCGCACGCGCAGCTCGGTGTCGAGGTTGTCGGCCTGGGGCACGACGCCGAGCTGCGACCGGATCTCGGGCCCGTACCGGTCGGGGTCGAGCCCGAGGATGCTGAGCTCGCCGGAGGTGCGGGTGGAGACCGCCCCGATCATCCGCATCGTCGTCGACTTGCCGGCCCCGTTCGGCCCGAGGAGCCCGAACGACTCCCCCGGCTCCACCTCGAAGCTGATGCCGTCGACCGCCGGGAAGTCCTTGTACTTCTTGACCAGGGCGGAGGCGGCGATGACGGGCGTCGGCATAGTTCGCAAGCGTAGCCGCGACCTCCGACACGCTCCAGGGCGGATCTTCCAGCGAACCGGCAGCACGGAGGACGTACGGTCGATGCATGAGCACCACGCACTCCGCGCCCGCCCGGCGCCGCTCTCCCTTCTCCCGGCGCACCGACGACGCCGGTCCCCGCGCCCGGTTCAGCCAGCTCCTCCCCTACCTGTTCGAGCATCGCGGCGTGCTCGCAGTCGTCGTCGTGCTCAGCGTCCTGGGCGCCGCCGCGAGCCTCGCGCAGCCGCTGCTGGTGAGCCAGGTCATCGACATCGTCGGCAAGGGCGAGCCGCTGGGCGCGCTGGTCTGGGGGCTGGTCGCGCTCGTCGTCGTGAGCGGCCTGATCTCCGGCTATCAGCACTACCTGCTGCAGCGCACCGGGGAGGGCGTGGTGCTGTCGTCACGGCGGCGGCTCGTCGGGCGCATGCTCCGCCTCCCGATCAGCGAGTTCGACACCCGCCGCACCGGCGACCTCGTCTCCCGCGTCGGCTCGGACACCACGCTGCTGCGCGCGGTGCTCACCCAGGGTCTCGTGGAGGCGATCGGCGGCGCACTGACGTTCGTCGGCGCGCTGATCGCGATGCTCATCATCGACCCGGTCCTGCTCGGCCTGACCGTGCTCGTCGTGGCCGTCTCGATCGTGGTCGTCACCCTCCTCTCGGGCCGCATCCGCGTCGCCAGCCAGAAGGCGCAGACCAAGGTCGGCGACCTGGCGGCGGCGGTGGAGCGGGCCATCAGCTCGGTGCGCACGATCCGCGCCGCGAACGCGACCGAGCGCGAGATCGCGGCGGTCGACGAGGACGCGACCGGCGCCTACCGCATGGGCATCCGGGTCGCGAAGATCTCCGCGCTGGTCGTGCCCGTCGCCGGCATCGCGATGCAGGTGTCGTTCCTGGTCGTGCTCGGCGTCGGCGGCTTCCGCGTGGCGGCGGGCGACATCACGGTCGCGAACCTGGTCGCCTTCATCCTGTTCCTGTTCATGATGATCCTGCCGCTCGGTCAGGCGTTCGGCGCCATCGCCGCGGTCAACTCGGCGCTCGGCGCGCTGGGCCGCATCCAGGAGATCCTCGACCTGCCGACCGAGGACCAGCGCGACCGCGAGATCGCCCCGCTCGGCATGACGGTCGGCGCGGCCAACGAGAGCCTCGCTCCCGAGGCGCCCGCGATCGAGTTCGCCGATGTGCACTTCGCCTACCCGGAGCACGCCGCGCCGGACGAGGAGGCCGCCGACGAGGCGCGATCCGCGCCCGCCGCTCCCCCCGCAGAGCCCACCGCCGAGCGTCTCGCGTTCGAGGCGCTCACGGGCAGCGACGTCGTGGCCGAGGCGGAGGCGGCGGCCGGGCTCGGCCGCGACAGCGACGACGCGCGCCCCTCCGGCGTGCTCCACGGCGTCAGCTTCACCGTCCCGCGCGGCAAGCGCACGGCGCTGGTGGGGCCGTCCGGCGCGGGCAAGTCGACCATCCTGGCGCTGATCGAGCGCTTCTACGACCCGACCTCCGGGGAGGTGCGCTTCGGCGGCCTGGACGTGCGCAGCCTGGACCGCGTCGCCCTCCGCTCCCAGCTCGGCTACGTCGAGCAGGACGCGCCGGTGCTCGCGGGCTCGCTACGCGACAACCTCACGCTGGCCGCGCCCGACGCGACCGACGCGCAGTGCGTCGACGTGCTCCACGCGGTCAACCTCACCGAGGTGCTGGAGCGCAGCGACCAGGGTCTCGACGCCCCGGTCGGCGAGGACGGCATCATGCTCTCCGGCGGCGAGCGCCAGCGCCTCGCCATCGCCCGCGCGCTGCTCGCCGCGCCGCCGGTGCTGCTGCTCGACGAGTCGACGTCGAGCCTCGACGGCCGCAACGAGCAGCTGATGCGGGAGGCCATCGACGCCGTCGCGGAGGACCGCACTCTGCTGGTCATCGCCCACCGGCTCTCCACCGTCGTCGACTCCGACCAGATCGTGGTGCTCGACCACGGCCGCGTCGTCGGCGTGGGCACGCACTCGGAACTGGTCGCCTCCACGCCCCTCTACCGCGACCTCGCGAAGCACCAGCTCCTCGTCTGACCCCCGGCGTGCAACCGCCGAGTACGCAGAAACTCTGCGTACTCGGCGGTTTTCGCTGTAATTCGCGCGTACTCGGCGGTTACCCGGCGGGTCAGCCGCGGAGGTGGTACCGCAGGGAGGCGAGCTCGGCGCGCAGCGCCGGCGGCACCCGTGAGCCGAAGCGGTCGAAGAACTCCTCGGTGAGGTCGCACTCGGCCAGCCAGCTCGCGCGGTCGACCTCGAACAGCTCGGCGACGTCCTCCTCCGGCAGGTCGAGCCCGTCGAGGTCGAGCTCATCGACGACCGGGAGGCGTCCGATCGGTGTCGAGACCGCGCCGGCACTCCCCTCGACCCGCCGCGCGATCCACTCGATCACGCGGGCGTTCTCACCGAATCCGGGCCACAGGAACCGGCCGTCGTCGCCCTTGCGGAACCAGTTCACCTGGAACACCGCCGGCGCGTGCTCGCCCAGCCGCTCCCCCACCCTCAGCCAGTGCGCCCAGTAGTCGGCCATGTTGTACCCGCAGAAGGGCAGCATCGCGAACGGGTCGCGGCGCAGCTCCCCGACCGTCCCCTCGGCCGCAGCGGTCTGCTCCGACGAGACCGTGGCGCCGATGAAGACGCCGTGCCGCCAGTCGCGGGCCTGCGCCACGAGCGGCACGTTGGTGGCACGCCGACCGCCGAACAGGATGGCGTCGATCGGCACGCCGTCGAAGGCGTCCCAGTCGTCGGCGATGGTGGGGCACTGCGCGGCGCTCACGGTGAAGCGGGAGTTGGGGTGCGCTGCCGGGCGCCCGCAGCCGGGCGTCCAGTCCTTCCCCTCCCAGTCGACCAGGTGGGCGGGCGGTTCGTCGGTGAGCCCCTCCCACCAGACGTCGCCGTCGTCGCGCAGTGCCACGTTGGTGAAGATGGTGTTGCCCCAGAGCGTGCTGACCGCCGTCGCGTTGGTCTTCTCGCCGGTCCCCGGCGCTACGCCGAAGAAGCCCGCCTCGGGGTTGATCGCCCGGAGCCGTCCGTCTGGTCCCTGCCGCAGCCAGGCGATGTCGTCGCCGACGGTCTCGACCGTCCAGCCGGGGATGCTCGGGCTCAGCATCGCCAGGTTGGTCTTGCCGCACGCCGACGGGAACGCCGCCGCGAAGTGGAAGACGCGCCCCTCCGGCGAGGTCACCTTGACGATGAGCATGTGCTCGGCCAGCCAGCCCTCGTCGCGCGCCATCACCGACGCGATCCGCAGCGCGAAGCACTTCTTGGCCAGGATGGCGTTGCCGCCGTACCCGGAGCCGTAGGACCAGATCTCGCGCGTCTCCGGGAACTGCACGATGTACTTCGTCTCGTTGCACGGCCACGCGACGTCCTCGCTGCGCACGCCGTCCGCGCCGACGAGCGGAGCGCCCACGCTGTGCACGGTGCGCACCCACGGCGCGCCCGCCTCGATCAGGGAGACGACCGCCGGGGAGACCCTGGTCATCATCCCGAGGCTCACCGCGACGTAGGCGGAGTCGGTGACCTGTACGCCCAGCTGCGACAGCGGACCGCCGAGCGGCCCCATCGAGAACGGGACGACGTACATCGTGCGGCCGCGCATGCTGCCCGCGAAGACGTCGCGCAGCTCCGCGCGCATCCCCTCCGGCTCGCGCCAGTTGTTGGTCGGGCCGGCGTCGTCGGCGTCCTCGGAGCAGATGAAGGTGCGGTCCTCGACCCGGGCGACGTCTCCGGGGTCCGTGCGCGCGAGGAAGCTGTTCGGCCGCCACTCGGGGTTGAGCCTGATCAGCTTGCCCTCGGCGACGAGCAGCTTGGTGAGCCGGTCGGTCTCGGCGGGCGAGCCGTCGTACCAGACGACCTCGTCCGGTCGGGTGAGGGCGGCGATGTCGTCCACCCAGGCGTGCAACGCGTCGGTGCCGTCCGCACGGTCGTGAGCGCCGTCCACGGGGTCGTGGTCGACGTGGTCGTCAAGGTCGGCGGGGTCGGCGGGGCGGAGGTCGGCGATCGTCATTCCGGGGTCCTCTCGTCAAGAATCGGTGATGAACCCAGCATCTGCGAGGTTTGGCCGTCCGAAACCAGAAATCTGCGTGAAAGAATCGCGATTCTTTCGCTATCGTGAAAGCCATGGACCCCGACACCGCTGTCGCCGACGCCGCCACCCTCGGGCACCGCCTCCGCCATTTCCGCACCCGTCGCGGACTCACCCTCGACGAGCTGGGCGCCGCCGCCGGCGTCGCGCCGAGCCAGCTCTCCCTGATCGAGAACGGCAAGCGGGAGCCGCGCGTCACCCTCCTGACGACGCTCGCGCGCGAGCTCGGCGTCACCCTGGCCGACCTGCTCTCCGCCGAACCGCCGGACGAGCGGTCAGCGCTCGAGCTGGAGCTCACCCGCATCCAGCGCGGCCCGCTCTACAGCTCGCTCGGCCTGCCCGCCGTGAAGCCCACCAAGGGAACGCCGACGGAGACGCTGGAGGCGCTGGTCGGCCTCCACCGGGAGCTCGCCCGCCGTGCGACAGAGGCGATCGCCACCCCGGAGGAGGCTCGCCGCGCCAACACGGAGCTGCGCGAGCGGATGCGCGCGCAGAACAACTACATGCCCGAGATCGAGCAGCTGGCCGAGGAGCGGGTGCGCGCCTCCGGCCACGTCCGCGGCGCCCTCACCCACCGCGAGGTGAGCGTGATGGCCGAGCAGCTCGGCTTCGAGCTGATCTACGCGGGCGACCTGCCGCGCTCGACCCGCTCGATCACCGACCTCGCGAACGGCCGCATCTACCTGCCCCCGGCATCCATCCCCGGCGGACACGGCCTCCGCTCGATGGCGCTGCAGGCGATGGCGCACCGCCTGCTCGGCCACCAGCGCCCCGACAGTTACGCCGACTTCCTGCGGCAGCGGCTCGAGATCAACTACTACGCGGCATGCTGCCTGATGCCGCGGGAGGCCGCGGTCGCCTTCCTGCAGCAGGCGAAGCGCGACAAGGACATCGCCGTCGAGGACTTCCGCGACGCCTTCGGCGTCACCCACGAAGCGGCGGCCCTGCGGCTGACCAACCTGGCGACGAGTCACCTGGACATGACGCTGCACTTCCTCCGCGTCGGTGACGACGGTGCCCTCTACAAGGGCTACGAGAACGACGACCTGCCCCTGCCGACCGACGTCACCGGCTCGATCGAGGGGCAGATCGTCTGCCGCAAGTGGGGCGCGCGGAGCGCCTTCACGCACACCAACCGGACCACGGAGCTGTACCAGTACACCGACACCCCGGCCGGTACCTACTGGTGCGCCACGCAGACCGGCTCGACCGCCGAGGGCGGCTTCTCGATCACCGTTGGCGTGCCGTTCGACCAGGCGAAGTGGTTCCGCGGTCGCGAGACGACGGCACGCGCCGAGTCGCGCTGCCCCGACGAGTCGTGCTGCAAGCGCCCGGCAGCGGACCTCTCCGGCCGCTGGGCCGGCCGCGCCTGGCCGAGCGCCCGGCTGCACGCGCACATCCTGTCACCGCTCCCATCGGGCTCGTTCCCCGGGGTGGACGACACCGAGGTCTACGCCTTCCTGGAGGCGCACTCGGCGTCATGAGGAGCGGCCGGGAGGCTTCCTGCGCGCCCGCCGCAGCGACCGCAGCGAGAACCGCGCACGCAGTCGGCGCCGCCACCCGGAGCCGGCACGGACCTCGGCCCGCAGCTCGTCGACGAGCGCCCAGAACCGCTCCGCCTCCTCCGACTCCGTCCGGCCGTCGCCGAACACCGCGGTGTCCGCGTGGTGGGCGAGCGCCTCGATCCGCACCGGCCCGGCCTGCGGCCAGCGCTCCGCCAGCGCTTCCGCCTTCTCGGTGCGCGTCGCGGTCCGGGCGAGCACGACGCCGTGGTCGGTCGCGAGGGCGAGCACCTCGTCCCACCCGCCGGTGACCCGTTGCAGCGGTTCCGCAGCGCGCCGCCGTCGGCGCCTCCGCGTCGCCTTCGCGATGACGATGGCGGCGAAGGGCGCCGCCAGCAGGAGCAGCGCCAGAGCCGAGCCGCCCGCGACCAGCACGGCCGGCCGCCAGTCGGCCTGCTCGCGCGGCGCCTTGGCGTCGTCCACCGGTGGGGCCTGCGCCCGCGTCACCGGAGCCTGGGAGGGCTCCGGCTGCCGCGGCGGCACCTGCTGCGACCGGTTCGTCGGCTCGGGTGTGGGCTGCGGCGCGGCGCTGTCGGGCCGCTTGCTCTCGGGCGGGGTCGGAGAGAACGGCACCCACCCGTACCCGCGCAGGTCGACCTCCACCCAGGCGGAGATGTCGCGACCGGTGAAGGTCGTCGTGGTGGCGGCCGCGCCGGTCGTCGCGGTGTCGCCGGTCTTCGCGCCGTCGGCCTCCGGCGTGCGGAATCCCATCACCACGCGTGCGGGCAGCCCGAGCTGATGCGCGATCAGCGCCATCGCCGAGGCGTACTGCTCGTCGTCGCCGACCATCACCTCACCGGTGAGGAAGGCGGTCATCCGCTCCGCGCCGTGACCCGACAGCGAGGGGAAGTCCCCGTCGCCGACGAGCCCGTGGCTGAAGTAGCCGCGGCTGCCGAGCTCGCCGGCGATCCGCTGGGCCAGCGCGCCGCCGGCGGGCTTAGCGGCACTCTTCCCGGCGCCCTTCCCTCCCGTGTCAGCGCTTCCCGGCTGCCCCATCGCGGCGGCGGCCTCGGCGACCGAAGGCGGTGCGCCGTTCACCGCGGCGAGCGGCGCGTCCTGCGCGAGTGCGGCGGCGATCTCCTTGTCGCTCGGCCGCGGGGTCCATCGCGTGTCCAGCGTGTACTGCATCCCGCGCTCGAGCCCGCGCGGCAGGATGGCCGTCTCCGACGCGCTGTCGGCCTGCAGACCGGCGAGCGAGGTACCCTCACCGCCACGGATGGCCGCGGGGTCGCCGACGGTGGGCACCCACACGCCTCCGAGCGCGCCGATGGTCACCGAGACCTCCGCGTGGCGTCCAGCGGCGGACGGTGTCGAGTCGCCGGTCCCCGAGGCCCCAGGCACACGACCGTCGCTGGAGACGCGCCGGAAGCCGCTCGTCGGCGATCCGGCATCGGGGGTCCCGGCGCCGGTCGTGCCGTTCGACCCGCCGGCCCCGCCCGACCCGCTACCCGACGAGGCGTCGCCCGACGGCGCACCACCAGCCGCCGGCCCCGCCGACACGTTCCACACCAGCCCGTCGTACGCGTCCATCGTCGCCAGCCGCACAGGTGCGCCCGCAGGAAGGCCGGACACGGTCAGCATGGCCTGGTCGCCGTCCTTGACGAAGCGCCGGAACGCACTCAGCGGGCTGGCCAGGTCGGAGAGGTCGATGGGAGGCTGCACCTGCTCGCGCACCTGCAGTCGCTCGGCGCGCACGACGACCGGCGCCACCGCCCCACCCCCGGCGAGCGCCGCCACGGCGAGGATCAGGGCGAGCGGACGCCGGGTCCGCAGCCTCCCCGCGCGCCACGCAGCCCAGAAGGCGAGGAGCGCGGCCATCCCCACCCCGACGCCCACGGCGGCCAGCGACCGGTCCGAGGCGAACACCATGGAGACGGCCATGACGGCGACCGGCACCAGCGCGGCCGCCTGGGCGCGCCTCCCGTCGGCCGCTCTGGCCGCCACGGAGCAGGCCGCGAACGCGCCCACCAGCGCGATGAGGAGGGCGGCGATCAGTGCCTCGGCGTCGTCACCGAGCGGGGCGGGCAGTGTCAGCACCCGGCTCCACGTGGTCACGGGTCCTCGGGCGAGCACGGCCAGCGTCGAGGCGGTGGGCACCACCCCGGCGACGGACCCGTCGACCCGGCACAGCGCGGTACCGGCGACCACGTACGCGACGACCGGGCCGACCAGCGACACGAGCAACGGCAGGCGCCGGCTGGAGGCCGCAGCCGCCGCCCCGAGCAGCGCACCACCGACGGTGGCCGGCACCGCCGCGAGCCCGCCGTAGACGGGAACGAGCGGCGCGCACGCCGCCATGACGGCGAGCGCGAGCACGGCGGCATCCACGACGCGCAGCACGGTCTGCCGCTCACCGGCGGCGGTGTACCCGGGCGCGCGACGGCCGCGCCGCTTGGCACGACCGCCGGACTCTGCACGACGGCTCACCGCGCACCTCCTGACGCGAGCGCGAGCGGGAGGTCCGTGAGACGACCCAGCGTGCGATACGCCGTCGCACCCTGCGCGGCTGCGCGCACGGCGACGCCCTCCTCGCAGGCCAGCACGGTCACCGGCGCCGGATGACCGAAGCGGGAGGCGAGCGAGAACACCGTCCGCCGCTCCACGCGGCTGCCGGTGATCACCACGATAGCGGTCGCCGTCGCCGCGCGGTCGCGGATGCCGCGAAGCACGTCGGACAGGCCGCCACCGTCGCCCCATGCCACCGCCGCACCGGCGTCGAGCAGCCGCTCCTCCCCGGGGCGCCCCAGGGTGGTCGTCCCCGCGAAGACGCCGTCGAGCGTGCCCCCGCGGACCGCCGCCACGCCGAGCGAGGCGAAGGCCGAGACCGCGAGCTCGAACTCGGCAGCCGACGCGTACTCCCACTCGTCGAGCGCGAGCCCGATGGCGAGCCGCGTGCGCCGGAGGTCGTCGTACTGCCGGACCATCAGGTTGCCGAGGCGGGCGCTCGCGCGCCAGTGCACGCTGCGGCGGTCGTCACCGGGGACGTACTCGCGCAACGCGTGGAAGCTCAGGCCGCTGTCGGCGATGTCGCCGCTGGCGTCGCCCTCCAGGTCGCGCAGCCGGCCGCTCTCGAGCAGCGGCAGCCGCACGGTCCGTGGATGGACGTGGATGGTCTCCTGCTCCGTCCATGTCACCGTGCGCCGCAGCAGACCGAGCGGGTCGCCGCGCCGCGACACGACCGGTCCGACCCGCACCACGCCGCGGCGCGCCGTCGGCACGATGAACGACTCGTCGAACTCCTGACCCGGCGACAGGCCCGGCAGCTCGAAGTCGGCCGCGTTCGCACCGACGGGGAGCGTGAGGAGGGAGGGGGCCGACCGCCGGGATCCGGTGGCCAGCACGACGATGCGGCCGATGGCCCGCTCGCCGACACGGACCTTCGAGCGGGTCAGATCCACCCGCACGTCGTACGCCGACCGCCCGATCGTCATCAGCGCGCCGGTGACGAGCAGCGCGAGCAGCGCGAGCCCGGGGACGACCAGCTCCAGCCAGCCGGCGACGAGGCCGCCTGCGACGAGCACGACGGCGACGGCGAGCGTCGCCGCGCCGGGCGCGCCGATCGGCCGGCTGCGCTCGGGGCCGCGGGCCCGCGCCGTCACGCCGCCCGCTCTGCGGGGGGCACGGCGCCCTCGACGATGTCGCGCACGACCGCGGCGGCCGTCGCACCCGAGAACTCCGCATCGGGATCGAGGATGAGGCGGTGGGCGAGCACCGGGCCGGCGAGCGCCTTCACGTCGTCCGGCAGCACGTGGCCGCGCCCGCGCGAAGCCGCCATCGCCTTCGCGGACCGCACCAGGGCGAGCGCCCCACGCATGCTGACGCCGAGCCGCACCCGCGGGTCCTCCCGGGTCGCGTCGCAGATGGTGAGGATGTACTCGAGCACCGCCTCGTCGACGTGCACGGCGGCCGCGACGGCGATCATCCGCGACACCTCGTCCACGCGCAGCACGGGCTCGGTCACGGTCGTCGGGCGGCCCCGGGACGCCGAGCCGTTCAGGATGGCGAGCGCGGCCGTCCGGTCGGGGTGGCCGAGCGACAGCTTCATCAGGAAGCGGTCGAGCTGCGCCTCCGGCAGGCGATAGGTGCCCGCCTGCTCCACCGGGTTCTGGGTGGCGATGACGACGAAGGGCGCCGGCGCGGCGTAGGTCTCGCCGTCGACCGTGACCTGCCCCTCCTCCATGACCTCGAGGAGGGCGGCCTGGGTCTTCGGCGACGCCCGGTTGATCTCGTCGGCGAGCAGCACGTTGGCGAACACCGGACCGGGATGGAAGACGAACTGCTGCTCGCGCTGGTCGAAGATCGTGACGCCGACGACGTCGGCAGGCAGCAGGTCGGGGGTGAACTGGATGCGCTGATGCTCGCCCGCGATGCTCGCCGCCATGCTCTTCGCGAGCGAGGTCTTACCGGTTCCGGGGGTGTCCTCCAGGAGGATGTGACCCTCCGCGATCATCGCCGTCACCACGAGCGCGATCTCCTGCTCCTTGCCGAGCACGACCCCGCCGATGCTGTCGACGAGCCGGCGGAACGCGGCCGAGAACCACTCCCGGTCGTCGGAGACGGGCGACGCGCCGAGATCGGGGACGCCGGGCAGGTCGGCACTCGGCTCGGCGGCGATCAGGTCTTCGGGGTTCATGGCGGTCGGGCCTTTCGGGTTCACGGGAGGACGGAGGTGGAGGTCGGGCCGGTGCCGGCGGAGGTCACGGCGCGCAGGGTGAGCGTGATCGGGACGCCGGGGGCGGCGGGGACGTCGAAACGCGTGCCCACCGCGTTCAGCCACGCGCCCGATCCGACGCGGTACTGGATCGTGCCGCTCGTCCCGCCGTTCCACGACGGCTGGTCGACCGAGACGTGGTAGGCGCCGAGGCCCGCGTCGTACACCCACTGCGCGCCGGTGACGGCGTCGGGCAGCGTGACCACGGTCACCGACCCGATGGTGGAGGCGGGACCGCAGGCGTCGCCGGCATTGCATGCGGCGATGCTCACGCTGTAGGTGCCCGCCGGCAGACCGGCGACGGTCGCCGAAACGGCCGAGCCTCCAGCGCGCTGGCTGCGCTGCACGCCGTTCTGACCGGAGACGTCCAGCCGGTAGCTCTCGAGGGCGACCCCTCCGGTGTCGGTCGGCTGACGCCAGCTCGCCGTGATCGACCCCTGGCCGGGCGCGGCGTTCGGCGCGCCCGCCGCCGCGGCGAAAAGCGTCACCTTGCCGGGTGTGCCCCAGGTGCTCGCCGTCTGTGCGTCGGAGCTGGTGGAGCCGACCCGGTTCGTCGCGACGACAGTGAAGCTGTAGCGGGCGCCGTTCTGCAGCGATCCCACCACCACCGAGCCGCCGGAGCCGCCGAGCGCGACGCCGCTCTGGGCGCCGTTCACGAGGAGCGCATACGTCTCCGGCGCCCCGTTGTAGCGGCCAGGCGCCCAGTCGACCCGGAAGGCGCCTCCCGAGGGCTGCTCGACCCGCGCGACCGAGAGGGTCGGCTTGCCCGGCATTCCGGCGGGCGTCGCCGGCGCGGAGGCGGCGCTCCACGGCCCCGGCGTCCCCGAGCGGTTCCGCGCGGAGACCATGACCGTGTACGCGACACCGTTCTGGAGCCCGCCGATCGCATAGGAGGTCGCCCACCCGTCGACCGTGATCCGTCCGTTCGCGGTGCCCGCGGGCGCCGGCGAGACGAGCAGGTCGAAGCCGGTGAGCGGCGTGCCCGGGTTCGACGGCGCTCCCCAGCGGGCGACGGCGGACCCGTCGCCGGCGCTCAGGGAGACCGATGGCACGGCCCCGGGCGCGGCGTCGAGGGTGACCGGCGCGGAGGATGCGCTGACCGCCGACCAGCCGGCGGCGTTGCGCGCCTGCACGGTGAACGCGTAGTCGCGCCCGAGCGGAAGGTCGGTCAGCGTGGCCTGGGTGGCCCGGCCGTCCACGCTCCGTGTGATGCCGCCGGTGCCGGTGAGCCGGTACTCCTCGATCGGGGAGCCGTTGTTCGCGGGCGCCGACCAGCGCACGGTGAGCGCGCCGGTCGCGGCGGACTCCAGCGTCGGGGCGGCCGGCGTGGACGGCTTGCCGCGGACGGTGATGCGGATCGCGCCGCGCACGTCGCGGTCGGCGTCGCCGGTGGCGTCACGAACGGTGAAGGCGACGACGAGTCTCCCCGTGAACCCGGAGGCAGTGGCGACCGTCACCCGGCTGCCGTCCACCGTGGCGCGGCCACCGCCGGGGGTCTCGACGGTCGCTCCCGTCACGCGCAGCGCCGTGGACGGGAAGGGGTTCAGGGCGCCGTCGAGCACGTTCACCGTGTACGACTCGCCCTCGGCGCCGTCCAGCTCGACGTCGCGCACCGAGGCGAGACGCGCGGTGCTCTTCACGACGGTGACCTCGACGGTGCCCTCGACCGGGCGCTCCCCGCCGTAGCCCACCTCCACGCGCAGCGTCGCGGAGGTGCCGGGGCGTGCGTCGGCGTCGGCGGCGATGGAGAGCGTCCGACCGGAGACGGAGGCCGTGATGCCGGACGGCACCTGCCCGGAGAGCCGGTAGCTCAGCGCGCTCCGGGGGCCCGCGGTCTCGGTGAGCGCACCGAGGTCGACCTGCGCCGGAGCCTCCGCCGGCGCGACGCGCACGCTGCCCGGCGTGAAGCTCGGCTCCACGACACCCGACGGGCGCACGGTGATGGGGAGGGTCAGCAGCCGGGTCGCGGCCGTGGGGTCGGCGGCGCTCGAGCCGTCGCTCACGAGGAAGGTGATGGAGGCGGGGCCCGCATAGCCCGTGGCCGACCGGTAGACGAGCGTGCCGTCGTCCTGCACGAGCGAGGACCCGTCCGCCTTGGTCGCGGACACCGTCGCGGGGTCGAAGACCCGCGGCGTCCTGCCCTGCCGGACGGACACGTACTTCTCCAGCGGAATCGTCAGACGCTCCCCCGAGAGCACCGACAGCGCCTTCGCGCCCGTCTTCACCGACGGGACGGCGCCGTCCTTCGCCGGCACGAGAACGAACGCGTACGCGGTGGCCTCCCCATCGGGGGCGGTCCTGTTCGAGACGGCGACCGCGGCCACCCGCGGGCGGTCTCCGAGCGTGACCGTCACCTTCCCGTCGCGGGATGGCGTTGCGAACGCGAGCGCTGAGGGGTGCACGGCGACGCGGAGGTCGCTCGCCGGTCCGACCGGGTTCTCCGCCGCGGCGAGCACGTCGGCGACCACGCTGCTGCGGCCGGCCGCCTGCACGGCGGTGATCACCACGTCGCGCACGACGGGCGGCAGGATCGGGGCGTCCGACGCCACGTGCACGGCGAGGGTGGCCGAGGCCGTGCCGCCGACCCGGTCGCCGACCGTGTAGCCGATCAGGTGATCGCCCTCCTCGGCGGGGGCCGTGAAACGGATGCGGTCGCCCACGACGCGAGCGCGCAGTCCGTCGTCGGCGGTGAGCCGATCGGCGAGCACGAGGGAGGTGCCCGGCCCGGCGGAGTCGTTCTCGAGGACCGGCACGGCCACGGTCGTGCCGGGCCGGACCGCGATCGTGTCGTCGACCGCGACGACGTGCGAGGCGGCGACGGCCGGCACGATGCCCACGCGGATCGAGGCGGTCGCCCGGTGGCCGGCGGCGTCCTCCACGAGGTAGCGGAAGACGTCGGTCCCGGTCTCGCCCGGCAGGGCCTCGTAGCGGAGGCTGTCGGGGCCGACGGCGGTGATCCGGCCCTTGGCGGGCGCGGTGTCGGCGCCGACGAGGGTGACCTCGTCGCCGTCGCGATCGATCCCCGTCAGCGGGATGGCGATGCTCGTGCTCCCGCCCTGCTGGACCCGGGCGATCACGTCGCGCGGGAGGGGTGCGGCGTCGGTCGCCGGATCCGCGTCGTGGACGTCGATCGTGACGCGCCCCGAGGCCGAGTTGCCGTCGCCGTCCGTCACCGCGAACACCGCCGTCACCGTCATGGGATGCTGCGGCGCCTGGTAGCGCAGCACGTCGCCGGAGACGAACAGGAGCCCCTGGTCGGCGGGGGGCGCCTCCACGAGCGTGTCGTCGAGCTGCAGCTCCCCGCCGGACGGAGACCGTGCTCCCGCGAGCGCGGGGATGGTGACGATGCCTCCGGCCGCGACCGTGGCCGTGACGTCGGGGACGATCGGCGGGCGCGCCTCCGTCCCGGAGGGGTATGGCAGCACATGGATCTCGCCCACCGCCGATCCGGCGCCGTCCGAGACGGTGTAGCGGAGGGTCGCCGGAGCGGTGAGAGCGCGATCAGCCGACAGGCGCACCCGTGCGCCGTCTTCGATGACGGCCGCCACCCTCGCGCCGTCCTCCGCCTCGACGGACTGCAGCACGAGCACGGACCCGGCGGGGTCGTCGTCGTTCGCGAGCGGATCGACCACCGTGCCGCCGTCGCGCGGCAGCACGACCACGTCGACGGCGGTGCGGGGCGTGGCGTCGGTCGGGGCCTCGCGCACGTCGACGCGGACGACGCCGGTCGCCTGCTGGGGCGCCGCCACGACGGTGATCGGCACGTAATACGAGCCGGGCTGCTGGGCCGAGAAGGTGAAGGTGCCGCCGTCGAGATCCGGCGTGACGGTGGCGCCGTCCACGGGTTCGACCCCCGCGAGCCGTACGGGAGTCGCGCTCACCGAGCGCACGGAGTCCAGCGGAGCGACGCGCACCTGCTGTCCGGCGTCGGCGGTGATGAGGCTCGGCAGGATCGTCGGGGCGACGGACCCGGCGGCGCGCACGTCGACGTCGAGCGTCCCGGTCATCGTCTCGCGACCGTCGGACACCGTGAGGTCGAGCCGATGCCGGCCGACCGGCGCTCCGGCCGCGCGGTACGTCAGCGTCCCCGCGGGCGTGGTCTCGACCGTGCCCGTCCCGTCCTCGCTGCGCGCGCCGACGAGCACGAGGTCGTCGCCGTCCGGGTCGGAGAAGCGCGCCAGCGCGTCGAGGCCGACGGCCGCGTCCGCTCCGACCGGCACTGGGGAGGCTTCGGTCTGCTCGGGGGCGGCGTTGCGGTCGTCCGCATGAGCGGTCAGCGTGAGCGTCGAACGGACGGGCTCGACCCCGGGTCGTCCGTCGGAGACGGTGTAGCCGACGGTGACGGTGCCGACCGCCGCGGGATCGACGGTGACCTGGAGCGCGCGACCGCCGTAGACCGGAGTGACGCTGCCGAAGGAGGCGGGAGGCTGCTCCACGTCGGCGACGGCCAGCACGCCGCACCCCGAGGCGTGGTCGTTGCCGAGCACCGGAAGGATGCGCGAGCGCCCCGGGCGCACGCCGAACTCGTCCGCGGCGACGGTGGGCGGTGCCGGCTCCTCGTCGCAGCGCGGCGCGCCGTCGTCGGTCTGCTCGGTCTGGTCGTCGCGCTTCTCGTCGCCCTTGTCGTCGTTGTTCGCGATGCCGCCCCAGTCCGGTCGGCGGACCTCGGTGTCCTGCTGCGGCTCCCACAGCCTCCCCGAGGCGGTGTCGTTGAGGATGACGGCGTCGTGGTTGACCCGGAAGACCAGGGGCGTGCCCTCGGCCACCTCCTTGAGGGTCTGCCGGACGGGACGGTGCGAGCCGCACGCGATGAGGCTGTTGGAGGCGGTGGTCGCCCAGGCGCCGAAGACGCACTCGCCGACCACCACGGGAGCGGCGGGCACACCGACTCCGCGCGGCTCGACGGTGGTCACCCGGCGGGAGGCGACCGCGACCTCGAGCAGCGCCGTCGGCGTCGCCACGACCACGGTGTCGCGCGCGGGGCCGGGCTGCTGGAGCACGAAGTCGTGACCGTAGGCGGAGAGGTCGACCGCCCCGGTCATCCCGGCCAGCGTGGAGCCGCGGAGCACGTACAGGTCGTCGCCGACCGTCGTCGCGGTGGCGGCGCCGGCCGGCTTGCGTCCGGCGGCCGTCGCCAGCGTCCCGAGGGTGCGATGCGAGACGCCCTCGGCCGTGACGTCGACGCGGGAGACCCTCCCCTTCGCATCCGCGGCGAGGACCGCGCCGCTGCGGGCGGTCACGGCGACCGCTCCCCTGCCGAGCCGGAGGTCCGGACGCTCGCTGCGCGTGTCGAGCCCGCCCAGCGCGGAGGCGGGGCGCGCCCACAGCGAGCCCGAGTCGGCATCGAGGACCGAGGCCACGCCCGCCGCTGCGCTCACGCGTGCCGCGGCGGGAAGGAGGACGGGAGCCGCCGCCGAGACGGTCGCCGGATCGAGCACCGCCACGGTGTTCGCCTGCGTCACGAGGACCATCGAGCCGTCCTGGATGACGTCGAAGGGCGTGCCCGTGGCGACGACACCGCCGTCGAGCTCCTCCACGAGGTGGTTGTAGCGTCCGACCTTCATCGCGCCGGTGTCGGTGAGCCACACGCCGGCGTCGTTCGAGTCGATCTGGGCCACCGGCGCGCCGGGGTTCACGATCGCGAACGCCGTCAGCGCCGAGACCACGACGACCACCACGCCGGCGCCGACGGAGCGGCGGACGCGGCGACGGACCGTCTCCCTCATTCCGCGCAGGCCCTGGCCGGCTCGACGGAGGCCCGTCGATCCTTGCGCACGATGGAGACGTCGACGCAGATCTGGCCCTCGGTGGCCTGATCGGCGGGGATGGTGAGCGACGGCTGGCCGACGAGCTGGAAGCCCGCCGCGACGCCGGTGCCGGAGATGCCCCAGAGGTACTGATCGCCGTCCTCGGGGTCGGGGTTGCTCCACGAGAACACCGCGGAGCCGTCCGCCATCTTCTTGCCGGTCAGCCCCTTGGGGCTGGGCACCGCGTCGGCGGACAGGGAGGCGTCCGTCGCCTCCGTCGATGGCGTGTCGCCGGAGCCGTCGGAACCGTCGGACGCGGCGGCCGGTCCGCCGAGCGAGGAGGCGATCGCGTTGTAAGCGACCAGGCCCCCGGCGACGAGCAGGACCGCGGCTGCCGCGCTCATGATCACGAGGCGCAGCGGCCGGCGCTTGCCGATGCTGCTGTCCGGGTCCGTCGCCTCGCGAGCGGCGGAGC
Organism: Leifsonia williamsii; assembly: GCF_030433685.1. Lineage (NCBI taxonomy): Bacteria > Bacillati > Actinomycetota > Actinomycetes > Micrococcales > Microbacteriaceae > Leifsonia > Leifsonia williamsii. The sequence goes on along the minus strand of NZ_JAROCF010000001.1, from coordinate 1,642,302 downwards.
CCCGAGCGGCGAAGCCGCCATCGGCGGAGCCGGGCGCAGCGGAGGCCGCCGCGTCGCGCGTCGCTGCAGCGCGGTCGCGGGAGCGGCCGCGCTTCCGGCCCGCTTTCTTCGCTCGTCCGGCGGGTGCCGCAGGGCCGCTGGAGGCAGCAGTGCCGGAGCCGCTGCTCGGCCGTACCGCGACACGCGTGACCTCATCGACCGGCGACGCGGAGGGGCGGGCCGCCGACGCATTCGAGCCGGGCCGGACAGCGGCGCGCGTCGCCTCGTCGACCGGGCTCACCGTGGGCGTGACGGCGGTCGGGGGATGCTGCTCGCCGTCCTCCGGACGGATCTGCACCACAGGGCGGATGCGGCCCTCGTGCAACGCGCCACCGGAGGCGGCCGGCGTGACCGGCGCCGCCGGCGACGGCTGCACGGAGGAGAGGTCGGAGACCTCCATCGCGGTCTGCTGGAATCCGCAGGCGGTCTCGATGCGCTGCAGGGCGCGACCGACGGCCATGGCGGAGTTCGGCCGCTCGTGGGGGCTCTTGGCCATGGTCGCGTGGAGGAGCGCCTCCAGCCGGTCCGGGATGTCGCGCCGACCGGTCGGAGCGAGCGGCGCGGACTCGATGCGCGCCATCAGTTCCGCGGAGGAGTTCGAACCGCCGACCACCTCGAACGGCGACCGGCCCGCGAGCAGGGAGTACAGGGTCGCGCCGAGCGAGAAGACGTCGCTGCGCACGTCGAACGGGGCGTCGTCGGTGAACAGCTCCGGCGGCGCCCACGGCACGCTGAGCCCGCCGGAGCTCGGCTCGCTGCCCGCGACGGTCGCGATGCCGAAGTCGGTCAGTGCCGGCCAGCCGAAGTTGGTGACCAGGATGTTGGCGGGCTTGATGTCGCGGTGCAGGATGCCCGCGCGGTGCGCCGTCTCCAGCGCGCCGGCGAGCCGGACGCCCACGCGCAGCACCTCGTCGAGCGGGATGCGGACCTGGCGGAACCGTGCTCCGTAGCCTTCGCGCGGGCAGTACTCCATCACGATGTACGGCCGGCCGTCGCCCGCGACGCCGGCCTGGTGGATGGTGACGATCGAGGGATGCTGCGACAGCCGCGCCATCACGTTCGCCTCCATCTCGAACTGCTCGCGCACGCCGGGGGCGAGCGTGCCGTCGTTGAGGACCTTCACGGCGACCATGCGCTGCGGGAGCCGCTGCTCGTAGAGGAACACCTCGGCGAAACCGCCGGAGCCGAGAACGCCCCGGTACTCGTAGCCGTCGAGCGCGGGCGGCGGCGTCGTGCTGCGAGGCGGAGTCACCTCGCGGCCTCGAGCGTCGCGATGGAGCCGTCGCCCAGGTCGAGGCGGGTGCCGAGCGCGACGCGCGCTCGCTCCCCCGCCCCCAGCCGGTACGGCTGCGCGCCGGCCGGGACGACCATCGTGCCGTTGCGCGAGCCGAGGTCGGTCGCGTACACCTCGCCGGCCGCCCGCTCGATCAGCAGGTGGGTGCGCGAGACCTCGTCGGACGCCCGGATGAAGGGCACCAGCCGCGGATTGATCACGTCGGGGACAGCCGATTGCTGCGGTGCACGGCCGAGCACGACGGGCCGGTCGAGGGTCACGACACTGCCGCTGGAGAGCACCAGCGTCATGGTGTCGAACCCGCCGGAGTCGCCCTGCGGGTGCGAGGGGGCGGCCGGCTGCGCCACGGGAGCGGACGCGTGCGGGGAGTGCGAGTGCGGTTGCGAGTGCGATTGCGGCTGGAGGTGCGGCTGCGGCTGGGAGTGGGCGCCGGGAAGGGCTGCCGGAGCCGGAGCGCCGTACGGCTGCGAGAGCCCCATCGGCTGCGCGAAGCCCATCGGCTGCGAGAGCACCATCGGCTGCGAGAGCCCCATCGGCTGCGAGAGCCCCATCGGCTGGTCCGGCATGACGGGAGCGGCGACCTGGCCGTAGCCGCGGGCGTACCCGGTCGCGGGCACGATGGGCTGCGGCAGGTGCGCGTCCGGCGCGATGCCACCGGGCTGCGGGCTCGACGTTCCGAAGGCCGTGGGGACGGCCGCCTCGTTCCACGGCGACGGCTGCGGCATGGCCGCCTGCTCCGCCACCCAGCGGCTGCCGGCGTCGACGTATTCCTCGTTGTAGGGAGGACCGGAGCGCTCGTCGATGGCGACGGGCATCGCCTGGCCGGGGCCGGTCGGCACTCCGACGGCCGGCGACGGCATCGCCGCCTGCCCGGGCATCGCCGGCTGCAGGGAGGGAGCCGGCATCGCGGGGCCGGGCACGCCCTGCCGCATGCGGGCCTCCTGAGCGGAGACGGACTGGGTCGCCGAGACCGCGGGAGCCGCGGCGGCGGCCTCCGCCGCGGCCATCGCGGCGCGCGCGTGCTCGGTGACCGGGAGGAAGGCGCAATCGCCTGCGACGATGCCGCCCTCCAACGGGTACACGTCGCCCTGCTCCGGCACCGCGGCGGCGAACCGGAGGATGAAGCCGTCGGCCTCTTCGATGGTGCTCTCGGACCAGGTGAGCACGCCCGGCGCGTCGACCGTCCACGTGCCGTCGAGGGTCAGGACGTCGACGTGCGCGTCACCACGCACCAGCAGATGCCAGTGCTTCTCCCCCTCCGTCACGACAGCGAGCGAGGAGACCTCCGACATGTCGATGTCGAGGACGGACTGCATGACGCGGGTCGCGTCGAGGCCGCCGTCGTTCACGGCCGCGTAGAGCTGGGCGACGATCGCGCTGGGCGTTCGGGCGTCGCAGAGAGCCACCATGTCGCCGGAGGCGATGACGTAGTGGTCGCCCCTCAGGTACTCGATCGCCGGCATCGCATAGATCTCCACATCCGCCGGGCGCGCGCTCTCGGGTCGGCGCGCACTTACCCGGACTCGGGCAAGGATACCTCATTGCAAATATCAGCACAAACAATCCGAGGGGATCAGCGCGGCTGCATGCGGATGCCTCCGTCGAGGCGGATGGTCTCGCCGTTCAGCATGGCGTTCTCGACGATGTGGCGCACGAGCGCCGCGTACTCGGCGGGCTTGCCCAGCCGGGACGGATGCGGCACCTGGGCGGCCAGCGACTCCTGCGCCGCCTGGGGGAGCCCCGCCATCATCGGCGTCTCGAAGATGCCGGGCGCGATGGTGACCACGCGGATCAGCTGCCGGGCGAGCTCGCGGGCCAGCGGCAGCGTCAGGGACGCGACCCCGCCCTTCGACGCCGCATAGGCCGGCTGGCCGATCTGGCCGTCGAACGCGGCGACGGAGGCGGTGTTCACGATGACGCCGCGCTCCTCCCCGTACTCCCCCGCGACCGGCTCGGTCTCGGCCATCGCGGCCGCGGCGAGGCGCACCACGTTGAACGTGCCGACGAGATTCACCCTGACCACCCGCTCGAAGTCGGCGAGCGGGAGGACGCCGTCGCGCCCGAGCACCTTCGCCGCTGTCGCGATCCCCGCGCAGTTGACCGTGATCCGGAGCGGCGCCAGCGCCGAGGCTGTCGCCACCGCCTCCTGCACGCCCGCCTCGTCGGTGACGTCGGCGGGGACGAAGCGCGCGGTCGGGCCGAGGGCGATCGCCGCCTTCTCGCCCTCCGACGTGGGGAGGTCGACCAGCACGACGTGCGCGCCCGCCTCGGTGAGAGCGCGCGCCGTCGCGTTGCCGAGCCCGCTGGCCCCTCCGGTCACGAGCGCCGAGCATCCGTCGATCCGCATGGTGGTCCTTCCGTCGCAGGTGGCGAAGCGCGGCTCAGCGCAGCACTTCGATGAGGGTGGCGTTGGCGGTCCCGCCGCCCTCGCACATGGTCTGCAGGCCGTACCGGCCGCCCGTCGCCTCCAGCTCGTTCACCAGCGTGGCGAGCAGACGGGTGCCGGAGGAGCCGAGCGCGTGGCCGAGGGCGATCGCGCCGCCGTGCGGGTTGAGCCGGCCCGGCTCCGCGCCGAACTCGCGCTGCCAGAGCAGCGGGACGGGCGCGAACGCCTCGTTGACCTCGTAGGCGTCGATCTCGTCCAGCCCGACGCCGCTGCGCTCCAGGAGCTTGCGCGTTGCGGGGAGGATGCCGGTGAGCATGAGCAGCGGGTCGCTGCCGGCGACCGCGAACGAGTGGAAGCGGGCGCGCGGGCGCAGGCCCAGCCGGTCGGCCGTCTCGCGGCTCATGATCAGGGCGGCTGACGCGCCGTCGGTCAGGGGCGACGAATTGCCGGCGGTGATGCGCCACTCCAGCTGCGGGAAGCGCTGCGCCAACCGGTCCGTGCGGAACGCGGGCGGCAGCGATGCCAGCCGCTCGGCCGTGGTGCCCGGCCGGATCGTTTCGTCCGCGACGACGCTGCCGCTGTCGGGTGTCGGCACCGCGACCAGCTCGGGCTCGAAGGCCCCGCCGGCCGCGGCCTCCGCCGCGCGCGCCTGCGACCGCGCGGCATAGTCGTCGAGCTCGGCCCGCGAGAACCCCCAGCGGTCCGCGATCAGCTCGGCCGCGACGCCCTGGTTCACCAGCCCCTCGGGGTAGCGGGCGTGCAGCAGCGCTCCGCCGAGTGCCGCCCCTCCCGCGTTCGAGCCCATCGGGACACGGCTCATCGACTCCACCCCGCACGCGATGGCGATGTCGTACGCGCCGGCGATGACGCCCTGCGCGGCGAACGCGGCCGCCTGCTGGCTGGAGCCGCACTGCCGGTCGACGGTCACGGCGGGCACGCTCTCGGGGAAGCCGGCGCTGAGCACCGCCGTCCTGATGACGTTGCCTGCCTGCTCGCCCGATTGCGTCACGCATCCGCCGATCACGTCGTCGACGAGCGCGGGGTCGAGGCCGTTGCGGGTGGTCAGCTCGATCAGCACGCCGGCGAGCAGGTCGGCAGGGTGGATGTCGGAGAGCTCGCCGTCCGGCTTTCCGCGGCCCGACGGAGTGCGGACGACGTCGACGATGACGGCTTCGCTGCGCGCCATGTCAGGCTCCGAACGGGTCGGGGGTGAGCGTGTACTTCGTCGACAGGTACTCGTGGATGCCCTCGAGTCCTCCCTCCCGGCCGAGACCGGACTGCTTCACGCCGCCGAACGGCGCCGCCGCGTTGGAGACGACGCCGACGTTGAGGCCCATCATGCCCGTCTGCAGGCGCTCGATCATCCGCTGGCCGCGCGCGAGGTCCTTCGTGAAGACGTAGGAGACGAGGCCGTATTCGGTGTCGTTCGCGATCCTGACCGCTTCGTCCTCGTCGCGGAAGCGCACGATCGAGAGCACGGGCCCGAAGATCTCCTGCCGGAGGATCTCGCTGCCGGGCCGCACGTCGGTCACGACGGTCGGCTCGAAGAACGTACCGGCCCCGTCGACGCGCGACCCGCCGGTGAGCACGGAGGCCCCGCGCGTGACGGCGTCCTGGAGCAGCTCGCTCGCCTTGTCGACGGCGCCCTCGTTGATGAGCGGGCCGATCGTGACGCCCTCCTCGGTGCCACGGCCGATCTTCATCGCCTTCACGCGCTCGGTGACGCGCAGCGCGAACTCCTCCGCGACGTCCTCGTGGACGATGAACCGGTTCGCGGCCGTGCAGGCCTCGCCGATGTTGCGGAACTTCGCGAGCATGGCGCCGTCGACGGCGCGGTCGAGATCGGCGTCGTCGAACACGACGAACGGAGCGTTGCCCCCCAGCTCCATGGAGGTGCGCAGCACGTTCTCCGACGCCTGCTGGAGCAGCGTGCGGCCGACCTCCGTCGAGCCGGTGAACGACAGCTTGCGCAGGCGCGGGTCGGCGATGATCGGCGCCGACACCTTTCCCGAGGTGGAGGTCGTGATCACGTTCAGCACGCCCGCCGGGAGGCCCGCGTCGGCGAGCAGCTGAGCGAAGTACAGCGTGGTGAGCGGGGTCAGCTCCGCCGGCTTGACGACGACCGTGCAGCCCGCGGCGAGCGCCGGCGCGATCTTGCGGGTGGCCATCGCGAGCGGGAAGTTCCACGGCGTGATGAGGAAGCAGGGGCCGACGGGATGCTGCGAGACGATCATCCGGCCGGTGCCTTCGGGGTTGGTGCCGTAGCGGCCGGAGATGCGAACGGCCTCCTCGGAGAACCAGCGCAGGAACTCGCCGCCGTAGGTCACCTCGCCATTCGCCTCCGCGAGCGGCTTGCCCATCTCGAGCGTCATGAGCAGGGCGAAGTCGTCGCGGCGCTCCTGCAGCAGCTCCCACGCCTTCCGCAGGATCTCGCCGCGCACGCGCGGGGCCGTGGCCGCCCATGCGTCAGCGGCCGCGACCGCCGCGTCGAGCGCGCGCCCGCCGTCTTCGGGCGAGGCGTCGGCGATCTCCTTGATCACGCGCCCGGTCGCCGGGTCGTAGACGGTGAGGGTGCCGGCCGAGCCGCGCGTCCACTCCCCGCCGATGTAGAGGCCGTCCGGGACGCGGTCGAGCAGTGCGCCCTCGTCAATGGTCGCTGCAGCCATCGGTTCTGTCTCCTTCGGTCGGACCGGCTTCGTCGGCGGGCCGCCTTCTGAGCCGCCCTGCCCCGCACATCGTACGACTCCTGCCCGGGTGCGCTATCGGCTACCGGCAGCCGGAATGCCGAGGAACGGGAGCGCCGCCTGCTTGAACCCCCGCGCGCTGAGCGCCGTGACGTGGTTGCGCCGCGGCAGCAGCACGAGCTCGGCGCCGAGGATGCCGGCGGCGACGTCGGCGTCCTCGGCGACCGGGTCCGCGTCTCCGGCCACCAGCAGGGCGGGCACCGTCGGGCCGAGCGGGAGCGGGTGCGTCGCCATGCCGGCGACGCACGCCGCCAGCGCCTCCCTGTCGACGTCGGGGGCCCGGCGGAGCGACGCGACGAGCGGGGCGATCGGGGACTCGGCCTCCGGCATGACGACGTCGCCGCGGACCGACGCCTGCACGGCCGAGACGCCCCAGCGGCCGAACTGCTCGACGGTGCCGATGCCGCCGACGACGAGCCGGCGCACCCGGTCGGGAGCGAGCCGTGCGAGCGCCAGCGCGACCCAGCTCCCCATGGAGTAGGCGATCACGTCGACGGCGGCGAGCCCCTCCTCGTCGAGCATCGCGAGCAGGTCTGCGGCGAGCAGGTCCGGCGAGTACGCGGCGGGGTCGTGCGGCTTGTCGCTGCGTCCATGGCCGCGGAGGTCGGGGACGAGTGCCCCTCGGCCTCCCGCTGCGAGCGCCTCCACCCAGCCGGTCGCCTCCCAGGTGAGGGCTCCGGTCGTGGCGAAGCCGTGCACCAGCAGGACGGGGTCCGCGCCGGGGTGACGATCGCGATGGAGGTGCACGGCCCGGCCGTCGTTCGTCTCGCTGAGCGCCATGCCTCCCATCTTGGGCCGTGGTGCGCCGGGCAGCTAGTCCGCGACCTCCGCGTGCTGCACCGCCGTCGGAGGGGCCGGCTCCTCGGGGCGCTCCGCGACCTCGGCGCGCCCGCGATGGGCATCGGTCCGCCACAGCTTCGACGGCCACCAGATCGCCCGCCCGATGTCGTACGACAGTGCCGGCACCAGCAGCGAGCGCACCAGGACGGTGTCGAGGAGTACGCCGAAGGCGACGATGAACGCGATCTGCACGAGGAACAGGATCGGGATGACCGCGAGCGCCGCGAACGTCGCGGCGAGCACGATGCCGGCCGAGGTGATCACGCTTCCGGTGAGGCCGAGCCCGCGCAGGATGCCCGGTCGCGTGCCGATGCGCAGCGACTCCTCGCGCACCCTCGTCATCAGGAAGATGTTGTAGTCGACCCCGAGCGCGACGAGGAACACGAACCCGAACAGCGGGACGGACGCGTCGGCGCCCGGGAAGTGGAAGATCCCGTTGAAGACGAGCGCGGACACGCCCAGCGCAGCGGCGTACGACAGCACGACGCTGCCGATCAGCAGCACGGGCGCGACGATCGAGCGCAGCAGCAGCATCAGGATCAGCAGGATGACCGCGAGCACGATCGGGATGATCTTGAGCAGGTCGCTCTGCGCGGTGTCGTTGGTGTCGAGGGCGACGGCGGTCACGCCTCCGACGAGGACGTCGGGATCGGTGCTCGGGAGGGTCGCACGCAGCTCGCGGACCACCTTCTCGGCCGCTTCGGAATCGGGCTCTGCCTCCAGGGTCGCCTGGATCAGCACCTTGCCGTCCCTCACCACGGGCTCCGGCGCCGGGCCGCCCTGCTGCGGGCGCGCGTCGCCGCTGTAGAAGGAGGCCGTTGCGATGCCGTCGGTCTGCTCGGCGCGGTCGAGCACCTCCTGACCGTCGGACTCGCGTGCCACGATGAGCACGGGCGAGCCGGACCCGGCGTCGAAGTGCTTCGCGAGCACCGCCTGGCCGTCGACGGCGTCGGACTGCGACAGGATGACGTCGGTCTGCGCCACGCCGTTGGCCTTCAACTGGGTGAGGCCGAGGGCGCACGCCGCCAGCAGGACGAACGACACGAGCCACGTGATGCGGGGCCGGGAGGCGATCAACCGGCCGACGCGCAGCCAGATGCCGCGCACCCCCTCCAGCCCGGCCAGGCGCTGGCCATTCTCGTGCGAGTGCCGGCGCGTGTGATCGGCCTGGTAGAGCGGGCGGAACGGCCAGAAGGCCGCCCGGCCGAACACCGCGAGCAGCGCGGGCAGGAGCGTGAGGGCCGCCAGCAGCGAGAACACGATCCCGATGGCCGCGATGGGCCCGAGGCTCTTGTTGGAGTTGAGGTCGGAGAACAGCAGGCACAGCAACGCCAGGATGACGGTCGCGCCCGAAGCGACGATCGGCTCGAACGCCGAGCGCCAGGCCCGCAGAACGGCGGTCCAGCGCGACTCCACCTGCTCCAGCGCCTCCCGGTAGCGGGCGACGAGCAGCAGGGAGTAGTCGGTCGCGGCCCCGATCACGAGGATCGACAGGATGCCCTGGCTCTGCCCGCTCAGGCTGATCCAGCCCCACAGCGCGAACAGGTAGACGAACAGGATGGCCGCGCACAGGGCGAAGATCGAGGTGATGAGCACCAGGAACGGCAGCAGCAGCGCGCGGTAGACGAGCAGGAGGATGACGAACACCGCGGCGACCGCCACCAGCAGCAGGATGCCGTCGATGCCGCCGAACGCGTTGACCAGATCGGCGGTGAGGCCCGCCAGACCGGTGACCCACCCTGTCGTGCCGTCGGGCAGCTCGTCCGCGACCACAGTGCGGAGGTCGGCGACGACGGTCTTCGCGTTCTCGGTGTCGGCCACCGGCACGATGAACTCGAGTGCTTTGCCGTCCTCGGAGGGGATGGGGCCGGCCACGCTGGTGCTCTCGCCGCTCGGTGCTGCCTGGACACCCTCCACCTGCCCGAGCTTCTCACCGAGCGCCGCGTAGTCGCGGAGGGAGGACGTCGGGATGGTGTCGTCGGACTCCACGACGACGATGGCGGGGACGGCTTCGGCGTCGGTGAAGCGCTTCTGCCACTCCTGCACCTCGGTCGACTCGGCGCTCGCAGGGAGGAACGACGCCTGGTCGTTGCTCGACACCCCGGACAGCTTGCCGAACGTCGGGCCGCCGATTCCCGCTACGGCCAGCCAGACCAGCAGCAGTACCGTCGGCACCACGATGCGCAGCCAGCGCGGCGGGGCGGACGACTGCGTCGTGCTGGTCCCGGTCATGGCGCCTCCCGATTTAGCTAGATAAGTTAGTAATCAGCCTAGCGCGTATTATCCGGCTCTGCCAGGGGGCCGTCGAAGTCCACGCGTACCCGGTCGCCGTCGAGCCCGATGCGCGGGCGGAGGTCGCCGACGTACCCCGCGACCGTCTCGACGACCCTCCCACCGGGGCCCGGCCCACGCACCCGCGCGGTGAACCGCCCGCCGGTCAGCACGAAGTCGGTCGGACCGCCGTCGGCCGCCACCTCCACCCGAGGCGCCTCGCGCTCCGTCACGGCGACCTCGGCACGGGCGGGGTCGGCGCGGCTCGGCTCGTCGAGCGCGATGCCGCAGGACGTCACCGCGTCGAAGGAGGTGAGGGCGGCGCACTGGGCGAGGCGCGCCTCCACCGCATGCTGCACCTCGGCGGCGAACGCCGGGCTGGGATGGATGCCGAACCCTGCCCCGAAGGACGCATGCCCGTCGGCGACCGTGAGGGCGGCCTCCCCCGTCGACACGAAGAGGCGCTTGCCCGCGGTCAGGGAGTAGCGGCCCGGATACGCCAGGGCGCCGTCGGCGAGCGGCGCCGCCGCTCCCTCCACCCCCACGCCGCTGCCGCTTCGGGGCAGGGACGGCACCGCCACCGCGAGGCCACGGGAGATGTGCCAGCCGCGGCCATCCTCGGCGACGCCGACCCGGCCGCGATGGCGCGTCCCGCCGAGCAGGTAGGAGACCGAGAAGGAGGCTGCCACCCTGCCCCTCCGCTCGGCTCCGGCAGCGGCGGCCTCGGCGCGGATGCTCGTGATGCGGATGCGCTCGGCATGCCGGAGCACCCCGTCCGTCCTCAGGCCCGCCTGGTCTGCCGGCACGCGTGCGAGCCGGTTCGCAGTGGCCGCGTCGCCCGCCGCGATGGCCTGCGCATACTGCCGGGCGACGAGGGCGGGCCGATCCGCCTCCACCACCTGCGCACGCCCGACGGCCACACCGGACCCCAGTGCGCCTCCGCACGCCAGAACCAGCACGGCCGATAGCGCGACGGCGCGTCCGTGGCGCGAGCGGGACCACGCAGGGAGGAGCATCCTCCCACTCTAGCGACGCGCTATGTCAGATTTCAGTGGCGGAGCCGTCGCTGAGTGCGAGCTCCGCACCGGCATGCGCCAGTTCGGCGAGCGCCGCCTCGGACGTGGTCGGCGCCACACCCGCGACCAGATCGGTAAGCACCCGCACCCGCTGCCCATGCTCCAGGGCGTCCAGGGCCGATGCGCGCACGCAGTGGTCGGTCGCGATGCCGACGACATCCACCGCGTCGATACCGTGCTCGTCCAGGAGGTTGTGCACGGTCGACCCCGCGTCCGTACGCCCCTCGAAGATCGAGTAGGCGGGCACGCCCTGGCCCTTCCGCACGTGGTAGGTCACACGAGAGGTGTCGAGCGCCGGGTGATAGTCGGCGCCCGGGGTTCCGGCGACGCAGTGGGCCGGCCAGGAGTCGATGTAGTCCGGCTCGGCGGCGAAGTGGCCGCCGTTGTCGTTGTCGGCGTCGTGCCAGTCCCGGCTCGCGAGGATCACCGAGTAGTCGGCGGCATGCGCGCCCAGGAAGGCGGAGATCGCTGCGGCGACCGCCGCTCCCCCGTCGACCCCGAGCGCGCCTCCCTCGGTGAAGTCGTTCTGCACGTCGATGATGAACAGTGCCCTGGTCACGGTGCTCCTCCTCGGCCTTCTCCGCCTTCTCCGCCGCGCGGCGTCGCCGCTGTCAGCCGTTGGTCAGGTTGTCGCCGCACTTGTAGAAGCCGGTGACGAGCGTGTCGATCGCCTGCTTGGCGTTGTCGCTGACGTCGCCGAGGGCGAAGACGGCGAAGGTCAGCGGGGTGCCGTCGGCCGCGTCGACGATCCCCGACAGCGTGTAGCCGTTGTTGATCCAGCCGGTCTTCGCGTGGACGGCCCCGCGCGCGACGGAGTTGTCGCCGGTGAAGCGGTTGTACCCCGACGCGAGCGTGCCGGACTGGCCGGAGACGGGGAGGCCGTCGTAGACGATGCCGAGCCCGTTCTCGCGGTTGAGCACCTTGACGAACAGCCGCGTCAGGTACGACGGCGGCACGGCGTTGTCGCCGCTCAGGCCTGAGCCGTCGGCGATGTGAATCCCGGTGGTGTCGATGCCGTACGCCGCGAGACCGGCGAGCACACCCGCGTTCTCGGCGTCGAAGGTGTTGCCGGCGCCGCCCTTGATCGCGACCAGGCGGGCCAGCTCCTCCATGATCGTGTTGTCGGAGTACTTCATCGCCTGCTCGATGAGCGTGCTGACCGGCTGCGATTGCACCGACGCGAGCGGCTTCGCCCCGGCGGGAGCGGTGCCCTGGGTGACCGGAACGTTCGTCCCGAGGTACTGCTGGAAGTACTGCACGGCGCGCGCCACCGGGTCGGTGCTGCGCGGCGATTCCACGGCGCCCGGGTCGTCGCGGTCGCCGTCGACCATCAGGGCGGTCATGTAGGGGGTCGAGCCCTCGACCACGCGCTCCTCGCGCTCGTCCCAGCTCGGCTGCCAGACCGGGCCGCCGAACAGCGAGGTGTCGACCACGATGGAGGTGATCGGCTGGCCGCCCATCGCCTGCTTCGCCTGGGTGGCGAGATCCTGGATGGAGGGGGCGCCCGTGTAGAACGCGCCCTGGCCGCCCGGCAGCCGCGACAGCGTCACGTCGCCGCCGCCGACGAGCACGATCTGGCCCGGCGTGCTGCCGGCGACCACTGTGGTCTGCACGCGGTGGTCGCCGCCGAGGGTCGCCAGCGCGGCGGCCGAGGTCAGCGTCTTGAGCACGGAGGCGGTGGCGCCGGCCGCGGTGCCGTTGCGGTCGAACAGCACCTCGCCCGTCTTGGCGTTCAGGACCTGGGCGTGCAGCGAGCCGAGACGGCCGTCCTGCGCGAGCCCCGCCACCGAACAGGTGCGGATGCGCGTGGCGGCCGGCTGAGCAGCAGGCACCGGGCGCGCGGGCGCGGTGGTAGGCGTCGGTGTGGGAGTCGGGCTCGCCTTCGGGGAGGCCGAGGCGGTGGCGGAGGAGGTCGGAGCGCCCGCGGCGGAGGCCGCCGGGGCGCCGACCGTGGCGCCCAGGGCGACCGTGCCCGAGCCGAGCACGACGAACGCGGCGGCGGCCCCGGCCGCGATCCACGCCTTGGGGTGCGAGCGGATGGCGGCCATCGCGCCGGCCACGGAGAAGCGGCTGCCGGCGCGGGCGTCGACGCGGCGGCTCGACCGGGTCGGGGTCGGGTCCGCAGGCGCGCCGGAGTCGGGCAGGTCCGATTCGTGCATTCCGGTATGGTAACCGCTGTTGCTGAACGGCCCCAGTCCGGGGTGCGCGCCGATCCACGGCTGCAGGACGGGAACCGAATCCGGCGACCGGACAGTAGTGGGTATGGACAGGGATGAGTTCGACGAGGCCGCGGCCTGGTCGGCGGCACGCGGCGGGGACGGGCCCGCGTTCGCGTCGCTGTTCGACCTCCACCGCGACCGCGTCTTCGGCCACGCGCTGAGACTGCTGCGCGAGCCGCACGACGCCGAGGACGTGACCGCGGTCGTGTTCCTCGAGGCGTGGCGCAGGCGCGAGACCGTGCGGGTGGTCGACGGCTCGATCATCGGCTGGCTGCTGGTGACGACCAACTACACGATCCGCAACCACACGCGCAGCCGCCGCCGCTACCGCGCGGCGCTCGGCCGGCTGCCGCAGCCTGCGCCGCAGGACGACCACGCTCCCCGCGTCGACGCCGCCCTCGACGACGAAGGGAGGTCGCGCGTCGTCCGCGACGCCTTCGCCCGGCTCCCGCAGCGCGACCAGGACGTCATCACCCTCTGCGTGCTGGAGGAGCTCAGCACGGCACAGGCGGCGGAGGCGCTCGGCGTGCCGGAAGGGACCGTCAAGTCCCGCCTCTCGCGCGCCAAGCAGCGGCTGGCCGCCCTCACCGGCCCGGCCGCCGCCCCCGACTCCGATACCGACCAGGCGATCCTCGAAGGAGGTGCACGATGAGCACCGCGGAATTCGACCCCACCCGCAGCGCAGCCATCAGGCAGCTGCTGCTCGACACCGTCGCCGAGGCCCCGCGGCGGGAGCGCCGCACCCGCTTCGCGATCATCGGGGCGCTCACGGGCGCCGCGCTCGCCATCGCCGGAGGAACGGCCGCGCTGGCCCTGACCGGTGTGCTGCACTTCGGCGCACCCGAGCCGGGACCCGCTCCTCTGCCGACGCCGACGCAGACGTCGACAGGGGCGCCGACGCCGACACCGTCCCCCACGCCGACGCGCGATGCACGTCCGTTGCGGGTCACAACGGACCCGATCCGCCCGCACGACGTGACCACGGTCGCGACGGATCCGGGATGGGGGATCGACCTCCCTGGCACCGACGAGAGCTGCGAACAGCGCACCGCGTACGACATCGCGGACGGCTACGCCCTGTTCCAGATCGGCTCCAAGGTGATCGGGGATCGGGCGGACGACTGCACCCTCCCTGACGACCATCTGGCGCTGACGATGGTCGACACGCACACCGGCACGGTGCTGTGGACGCGCGAATGGAGGTGGGAGTCCGATGTGCCGGGTGGGACCGACACCCACGTGGCGCTTCTCGGCACCACCGGGCGCGCACTGATCGTGTCGCCGCGCTCCTCGAGCGGACCGCACGACGTGATCGACCTGAGCACCGGCAGCACCATCGCATCCGCGGCGTTCGGAACGGCCGGCCTGCCGGCGCAACAGGTGGTCCCCGTCGGAGGGGACTCCGGTGACGTGCTGGTCGCCCTTCCCCCGGACCCTGGTGCCGGCTTCCCGGAAGCGCGGCTGCTTCGCGCGGACCCGCGGGATGCGTCGCACGCGGTCTGGACGCGGTCCCTCGGCCTGTCCGCGTGGCTCCAGAGCCCCCGGTACAACGCCACCGGGGTCGTCCCGATCAGCTGGCGCACGGCCGAGGGCGACGCCGGCCACTTCAACGGCGTCCTGGACGTCGATACCGGCGCGGTGGTCCAGGGGGCGGCATACGACTCCGCCTGGCTCACCGAGAACGCCGCGCTGCGCACCTCGCAACCGGACCCGAACGGCACGGTGCAGCTGTCCGGGATCGACCGGGCGGGCTCGGCGCTGTGGACGGACGTCCTCCCGGCCGGATCGGACATCCGCGAGATCCGCACCCTGTCGGCGCGGCCAGGGAGCCCGGTCGGGACCACGGTCGGATCCGACCTGGTGGCCGCCGTCTCAGGCGGTGGACTCCTGGTCTTCGACGCGCTCGACGGCCGACTGCGCTGGAACGTCGCTCTGGATCGCTGCGCACCGGCGACGGCCGGGCAGTCCTACCCGGACGTGTTCCTCGACGAGCAGCGGAACGCGATCGTTCTCGGCTACGGGGGCGGCCGGACCTGCAGCTTCGACGCGGCCTCCGGCGCCCCGGCTCCCGTTCCCGACACGCCGATGTCCGCAGACGGTCCGATGCCGCTTCGCGGATGGTCCGAGGACTACGCCGTGCCGGACTGGACGGCGGACGGGACAGGGGCCGCCTACGACCGCGCGACCGGCGCGCGGCTCTGGCAGACGCCCACCGAGAAGCAGGAGCGCTGGTACTTCGCCGGAGGCGTGCTCATCCGCGAGCGCGGCCGCCACATCGAGCCGCTCGGCTGACCGCAGGACCCGGGGGAAGAAGGGGGAAAGCGAAAGGCCCGCTCCGGGGGGAGCGGGCCTTTCGTGTGGTGGAGCCGCCCAAGGGAATCGAACCCTTGACCTTCTCATTACGAGTGAGATGCTCTGCCGACTGAGCTAGGGCGGCGTGGGCCGGTGGCCGGCGCACAGTCAGATAGCTTACCCGATCCCCAGGCCTGTCACGAACACCGAGCGGCGTCACGAACACACCTGCGTGCCTTGCGGCGTCAGCGTACGTGGGCGCCGAGGGCCTGCAGCTGGTCGAACGAGCTGCGCAGCCGCTCCGCGAGCGACTCCACCCCGCCGTGGTCGGCCCAGCACGACCAGGCGTGGCGCATCCCGGCGAAGGCCACGTAGGTGACCAGGCGGGCGCGCTGGTGCAGGGTCTCCTGGTCGGAGGCGAGCGCCGGGTCGTCGTGGGCGAGGCGGCGCTGCACCACGGCACTCAGGGCGTCCTCGAATTTGTGCATCGTCGCCATGCGCTGCGCGAAGAGCTCGGGGTTGTCCTTGAGCAGGGCACGGCGCAGGAGGTGCATCTCCTGCATCGTCGCGGACTGCTGCTCGGGCGGCGAGGCGTCCCCCAGCTCGCCGCCGTCGATGGCCGCGATGAGCAGGGTGCTCAGGCCGTCGAGGATCGGCTCCTCCGGCCCGGCGTCGATGAAGCGCTCGATGCTCGCCTCGTCGGGGAGCTCCGGCAGCTCACCGATGATGGCCGACTCCTTCGACGGGAAGTAGTTGAAGAAGGTGCGCGGCGACACGTTCGCGGCGTGACTGATCTCGTCGATCGTCACGCGGTCGAAGCCGCGCTCGGTCGCCAGCTGCAGCGCCGCCAGCTGGATCGCCCGCCGCGTCGCGATCCGCTTGCGCTCGCGCAGACCGAGTTCGCCCTCCACCACCGTCACGTCCCGATTATTTCATCGTCTGCAAAATTGCACCACTACGGCGGCGCGCGGATGTTCGCTCAGCAGGTCTTGCCCTCTGCGGGCAGCTTCGCACTGACGAGGAAGTCGTCGACGGCGTTGTTCACGCAGGAGTTCGACTTGTTGTACGCGGTGTGCCCCTCCCCCTTGTAGGTGAGGAGGTGGCCGTTCTGCAGTTCGCTGGAGAGGTTCTTCGCCCAGACGTACGGCGTCGCCGGGTCGTTGGTGGTGCCGACCACGAGGATCGGGGCAGAACCCTCCGCGGCGATCGGACCGCGCTTCACCGTGGAGGTGAACGGCCAGTTGGCGCAGCCGATGTCGCCGTACGACATGTACGGGCCGATCACGGGCGCCGCCTTGGCGAGCTCCGCCGCCTGCTGGCGCATGACCGCCGGTGCGTCGTCGTACGTGTAGTCGAGGCAGTTGATCGCGAGGAACGCCTCCGTCGAGTTGTCGCCGTAGGTGCCGTCGCTCTTGCGGTTGTTGTACGCGTCGGCCAGCGTGAACGCGGTGGCCGCGCTGCCCTTCATGACCGAGCTGAACATGTCGCTCAGGTACGACCACGCGGTCGCGTCGTAGAGCGGGTAGATGATCGCTGTCACCAGGGTGTTCGCACCCAGCTCCCGGCCGTCGGAGTTGCGGATCGGGCTCTTCTCGACCGAGGCCAGCAGCGACGAGATGGTCGCCATCCCGTTCTCCACCGTCCCGTCGAACGGGCAGTCCTTCTGCTGCAGGCAGTCGCCCAGGTAGGCGCGCAGCGCGCTCTCGAAGCCCTGGGCCTGCACCTTCGTCACGTCGAAGTTGCTGGCGGCGGGGTCGAGCGCGCCATCGAGCACCAGTCGGCCGGTCTTGTCCGGGTAGAGCTCGGCGTAGACGGCGCCGAGGTAGGTGCCGTACGAGTAGCCGAGGTAGTTCAGCTTGGTGTCGCCGAGCACGGCGCGCAGCAGGTCGAGGTCATGCGCGGCGCTCACCGTGTCGACCTTGCCCAGCAGGGCGCCCGTGTTCGTGTCGCAGGCGGCGCCGAAGTCCTTCGAGATCTTCGTGTTCTCGGCGATCCACGCGTCGGAGCCGCGCACACCGGGCGTGATCCCGTAGAGGTAGTCGTCCATCTGCTTCGCGTCGTAGCACTTCACCGCGCTCGAGCGGCCGACGCCGCGGGGGTCGAAGCCGACGATGTCGAAGTGGTCCTGCAGCGTGCTGTCGGTCGCGTAGTCCACCGAGTCGGCGACGAAATCGAAGCCGGAGCCGCCGGGGCCGCCCGGGTTCACCAGCAGGGAGCCCTGCTTCGTGCCCTTGGCCGGCTGCCGGACGAGCGCCAGCTCGACTTCGCCTGCGGAGGGGTCGGCCCAGTCGCGCGGCGCCTTCGCGGTCGTGCACTGCATGCCGCCCGAGCAGCTCTTCCAGGTGAGCACCTGGCTGTAGAACGGCTGCAGGTCCTCGGCGACCTGCTCCTTCACGGGGGTGGAGGTCGTGGCCGCCTTGGGTGGGATGAACCAGGTGACGCATCCGGTCAGCGTGAGCGCGACGACGGCGACGACGGCCGCCGCCGCGGTGCGCACGGCGTGCCGGCGCAGGGCCGGCCGGCCCGATCGGGTGGTCACAGGTCGGTCCCCTTTCGCGCGGCGGTGCCGCGAAGGATGGTGGTGAGCATGGCCTCGAGGGCGAGTGCCGGGGCGACGTTGCCGTCGATCCGCTCGCGCGCGGTCGCGATCGCGTCCATCGCCGAGAGCGTAGCGGCGGGAGTCGAGTGGGCGCTGAGAGCCTCCAGCCTGCCGCGCAGCTCCACGTTGACGAGCTCGCTGGCGCTGCCGAGCTGCAGCATCATCACGTCGCGATAGAGCGAGAGCAGGTCGACGAGGATGCGGTCGATGCCGTCGCGGAGGCTGCGGGTCGCGCGGCGCTTCTGGTCCTCCTCCAGCTGGCGCAGCTGGGAGCGCAGGGCCGGCGGGATCGTGCCGCCCGGCTCGACCCCGAGCGAGCGGAGGGCGCTCTCGCGCTCCTCGGCGTCGCGCTCCTCGGTGATCGCCTTCGCGTCGGCGCCCGCCACCTCCAGCAGGGACGCCGCGGCGAGCACGGCGTCGGAGACGGTGCGGATGCCGAGGGCGAGCTCGAGGGTGCCCTCGCGGCGGCGGCGCGCCTCCTCGTTGGTCGCGAGGCGGTGCGCCATGCCGATGTGGCTCTGCGCGTGGCGCGCGGCGCGCTCGGCGGTCTGGGGGTCGACACCGTCGCGGCGCTCGATCAGCGCGGCGACGTCGGCGACGCTCGGCACCTTGAGCCGGACCGTGCGGACGCGGGAGCGGATGGTCGGCAGGAGGTCGGCCTCACTGGGCGCGCACAGGATCCACACGGTGCGCTCCGGCGGCTCCTCCAGGGCCTTCAGCAGGACGTTGGAGGTGCGCTCGGTCATGCGGTCGGCGTCCTCGATCACCATCACCCGGTAGCGGCCGACCGACGGCGAGAACTGCGAGCTCGACACCAGCGCGCGCACCTCGTCGATGGAGATGATGACGCGCTCGGTGCTGAGCACGGCGAGGTCGGGGTGCGTGCGCGCCTCCACCTGCCGCTGCGTGGCGCGGTCGCCGTCCGGCGTGCCGGGGCTGAGCAGCGCGGTCGCGAAGGCGTAGGCCAGGTTCGAGCGCCCGGACCCGGGTGGGCCGGTGATGAGCCAGGAGTGCGTCATGCCGCGGTCGGCGACGTTGTCACGGCCCGACGCGGCGGCGCGCATGACGGCGATGGCCTCGTCCTGACCCGTCAGGTCGTCCCACACCGTCATGCTCTCCAGGCTAACGGGCACGGCGGACACGGGATGCGCGGGTCGGATGGGGGGAGGTCGCTCGCGCGACTCAGACGCGGTCGTCGAGGCGGGCGCGGATCTCGGCGGCGATCTCGTCGACCGGCCGCGATGCGTCGACGACGAGGAACCGCTCGGGCTCCGCGGCGGCCAGTTCGAGGTAGGCGGCGCGGACGCGGGCGTGGAAGTCGGAGCGCTCCGCCTCCAGCCGGTCGTACCGCGTGCGCGCACCGTCGAGCCGGGCCCGCGCGGTCGTCTCATCGAGGTCGAGGAGGATCGTCAGGTCGGGCAGGAGCCCCTCCGCCGCCCACAGCGACAGGTCGCGCACCTCCACCGGGTCGAGCACGCGCCCGGCGCCCTGGTAGGCGACCGAGGAGTCGATGTAGCGGTCCTGGAGGACGATGTCGCCGCGGTCGAGCGCCGGCCGCACCAAGGTGGCCACGTGGTGCGCGCGGTCGGCGGCGTAGAGCAGCGCCTCTGCCCGCGGCGCGATGTCGCCGCGGTGGTGCAGGACGATCTCGCGGATCTCGACCCCGGCCTCCGTGCCACCGGGCTCGCGCGTACGCACGACCCGTCGGCCGCGGGAGGTCAGCCACTCCTCGAGGAGCGCCGCCTGCGTCGACTTGCCGACGCCGTCGCCGCCCTCGAGGGTGATGAAGAGCCCGCGGCCTGCTGCCTCCACGCTCACTCGGCCGCCGGCTTCGCGGCGCGCGTGGCGGGCTTCTTGGCGGTGGTCGTCTTCTTGGCCGCCGTGGTCTTGGCCGCCGTGGTCTTGGCCGCCGTGGTCTTGGCCGCCGTGGTCTTGGCCGCCGTGGTCTTGGCCGGCGCCTTCTTGGCGGGGGCCTTGCGCGTGGTCGTCTTCTTCGCCGGCCCCTTGGCCCGCTTGTCGGCGAGCAGCTGCACGGCGCGGTCGAAGTCGACCTCCTCCACGGTCTCCCCGCGCGGGATGGTCGCGTTGGTCTCGCCGTCGGTCACGTATGCGCCGAAGCGGCCGTCCTTGATCTTGATCGGCTTGCCGCTCACCGGGTCGGCGTCGAACTCCTTGAGCGCGCTGGAGGCACGGCGGTTGCCGTACTTCGGCTGCGCGAAGAGCTCGAGGGCGCCGGCCAGGTCGACGGTGAACAGGTCGTCCTCGCTGGTCAGCGACCGGGTGTCCGCGCCCTTCTTGAGGTAGGGGCCGTAGCGTCCGTTCGCCGCCTGGATCTCCTCGCCGCTCTCGGGGTCGACGCCGACGACGCGCGGCAGGTCGAGCAGCTTGAGGGCGGTGTCGAGGTCGATCGTCGCGAGGTCCATCGACTTGAACAGGGAGGCGGTGCGGGGCTTCGCGGCCGCCGCCTTCTTCGCGGGCTTCTTGGCCCCGGTGACCTCGCCGGTCTGCTGGTCGACCTGCTCCTCCTCCGGGTCGGCCTCGGTCACGTACGGGCCGAACCGGCCGTCCTTGGCGAGCACCACCTTGCCGTTGGCGGGGTTGGAGCCGAGGACGCGGTCGGTCTGGACCGGGGCCTCGATCAGCTCGCGCGCCTTCGCGGGGGTGAGCTCGTCGGGCGCGAGGTCCGGCGGCAGGTTGACGCGGCGGGGCTGCGCATCCTCCGCTGCGCCCTCCTCCGAGCCTTCGGCGGCGACCTCCAGGTAGGGGCCGTACTTGCCGATGCGGAGGGTCACGCCGTCGTCGATCGCGATGGAGTTGATGCTGCGGGCGTCGATGTCGCCGAGGTTGTCGATGACCGTGCGCAGACCGCGGTGCTTGTCGTTGCCGAAGTAGAAGCTGTTCAGCCAGTCGACGCGCTCGGCCTCGCCGTTCGCGATGCGGTCGAGGTCCTCCTCCATCTCGGCGGTGAAGTCGTACTGGACGAGGTCGCCGAAGTAGTCCTCCAGCAGGCGCACGACCGAGAACGCGACCCAGCTCGGCACGAGCGCCTGTCCGCGCTGCGTGACGTACTTGCGGTCGATGATCGTCGAGATGATGCTCGCGAAGGTGGAGGGGCGGCCGATGCCCAGCTCCTCCAGCGCCTTCACGAGGCTGGCCTCGGTGTAGCGGGGCGGCGGGGTGGTCTCGTGGCCGTCGGCGTCGACCGCGGCGACCTGGAGGGACTGCTTCGGCTCGAGCGGCGGCAGCTTGGCGTCCGACGCGTCGGCCGCGTTGCGCTCCTCGTCCTTGCCCTCCTCGTAGGCGTTGAGGAAGCCGCGGAAGGTGATGACCGTGCCGCTGGCGGTGAACTCGGCGACGGTGCCGTCGAGCGGCCCCTCGGCGATGCGCGCCTCGACCGTGACGGAGGCCGTCTGGCCCTTGGCGTCGGCCATCTGCGAGGCGACCGTGCGCTTCCAGATCAGCTCGTACAGCTTGAACTCGGGCCCGCGCAACGAGCGCTCCAGCTCGCCCGGCGTGCGGAACACCTCGCCGGCGGGACGGATCGCCTCGTGCGCCTCCTGCGCGTTCTTGCTCTTGGACGCGTAGGTGCGGGGCTTCTCGGGCACGGTCTCGGGACCGTACAGCTTCGCCGCCTGCGACCGCGCCGCCTTCGTCGCCTGCTGCGAGAGCGAGGCGGAGTCGGTACGCATATAGGTGATGTACCCGTTCTCGTACAGCGACTGGGCGACGCTCATCGTCTGCCGGGCGGAGAACCGCAGCTTGCGCGCGGCCTCCTGCTGCAGCGTGGAGGTGGTGAACGGCGCGGCAGGACGGCGCGAGTACGGCTTCGAGTCGACCTTGGCGACCGTCACGACGGTGCTCGGGAGGCTGATCGCCGCCGCGAGGGCCTGGGCGGCCTCCTCGTCGAGGATGCGCGCGCCGGAGGTGAGCCGGCCGTGGTCGTCGAAGTCGCGGCCGGTGGCGACGCGGTCACCGTCGACGCGCGCGAGGCGCGCCTGGAACGCTGACGCCTCCTCCGGCTTCAACTGCGCGGTGAGCCCCCAGTAGGACGCCGCGACGAAGGCGAGCCGCTCGCGCTCGCGGTCCACGACCAGGCGGGTCGCCGCCGACTGCACGCGGCCGGCCGACAGCCCGGGGCCGACCTTGCGCCACAGGACGGGCGAGACCTCGTAGCCGTAGAGGCGGTCGAGGATGCGGCGCGTCTCCTGCGCGTCGACGAGTGCCGTGTCGATGTCGCGCGTGTTGTCGCGCGCCTTCTCGATGGCCTCGCGGGTGATCTCGTGGAAGACCATGCGCTTGACCGGGATCTTCGGCTTCAGCTCCTTGACCAGGTGCCACGCGATGGCCTCGCCCTCGCGGTCCTCATCAGTGGCGAGCAGGAGCTCGTCCGCGTTCTTGAGCGCCCGGCGCAGGTCGGCGACCGTCTTCTTCTTCTGGTCGGAGACCACGTAGTACGGCTCGAAGCCGTTCTCGACATCGACGGAGAACTTGCCGAGCGAGCCCTTCTTGAGCTCCGGCGGCAGATTCTTCGGCTCGATCAGGTCGCGGATGTGCCCGACCGAGGCCATCACCTCGTAGCCGTCGCCCAGGTACTGGGCGATCGACTTGACCTTGTTCGGAGACTCGACGATGACGAGCTTCTTCGTGTCAGGCACCTGACTCCTCTTATATGTACGCAGTGTCGGGATGAAGGTACGACGATGTCGGCCGACCGATCGTGGTCGTGCGCTCCCCCGAGTGCCGCTTCCGATCAGCGGCGAGCGCGGGCCGAACCGGCCCGACAGGCAAACCATACACACCTCAGCCGTTGGAGTGCCTAATCGATGGGGGTTGTTCGCGCGCGGCGCAGTGCTCCGGCCGAGCCTGCACGCCCTTGTCACAGTGAGGGGCGCGAGGACAATGGTCGTATGGCAACGACTTCGATGACGACGTACACCGCCAAGCTGATCGACGGGCCCCTGGAGGGCAAGACCATCTCGATCGCCTTCCTCGACTCGGGCGACCCGCGCCCCCGCCTCGAGCTCCCCGCCCCGTCCGGCGGCAAGAAGTACCTCTACGTGCGCGCCTCCGGCCTCGAGCGCGAGTTCGCGTCCGAGGGACCGGGAGCCGAGCGCCCCAGCGCGGTGGGCTACCGCTACCTGGAGACCGTGTTCGACTGATCTGCGCCGTCCGGCTGGGCCTGCTGCGCTCCCGGCGGAGCGCCCTGTCCCGACCGCTCCCGGCGGACCTGCGCGTGCCGACGACGCCGCGCGCAGCCCGAGGTACGGGAGCGACACGGTGACGGTCACGGTCACTCCGTCGGCGGTGCAGCGCTCGACGGCGGCGGCGTTCGCCGTCGCCACCTCCTCCGCGACCGGGCACGGGATACCCGGGATGCGTCCGCTCGCCGCGTCGGCCGCCGCGAGCGCCGCGAGGTCCGAAGCGGCCTCCGCCCGGCGCACCTGCAGGGAGGCGCCGGCGACGACGACCGCGGCGCCGGTCACGCACAGCAGCAGTCCGACCACCGTCATCACGAGAACGCTTCCGGATCCGCGGTCGGAGGCGTGTCGTTCATTCGGGGAAGCGCTCATCCGGCGCCACCTCCTTCCTCGGCCTCTTCGTCGATCGCGCACTGGCGCGCGCTGACCGCGAGGCCGAGCGCACCCACGCCGGGCGCCTCACTACGCGCCGTGAGCGTCACGCACACCATTCCGCCTTCGTGCTGCACGTCTTGTCGGATGGAGCGGTCCGAGGCGTCGACGGACGGGCCGGGCACGGCTTCTCCCCGCCCGAGCTGCCGTGCCTGATGCGACGCCTCCCCCACCAGCCGGCTCTGCTGGGCGACAGCCTGCACGGCGCCCAGGCAGAGGACCAGGCACAGGAGGGCCGCGGGGAGCGCAGCGGCGAACTCCGCCGTCACGCTCCCCCGCTCCCGGTCAACCGGCCACGCTGAGCGCACGATGCACCAGATCGGTCAGGATGCCGCGCACCTCGTCGCCCCGCAGCAGCGCGACCAGCACCGCCGCGAAGCCGACGGCCGCCATCGTCGTCATCGCGTACTCCGCCGTGGCGGCGCCGCGTTCGTCGCCGATCAGGGTCCGCAACGCTTGGCCTGAGCCGGCGACCCGCTCCCGCAGGGCGCCAGGGCTGTCGCAATCTGCCGCGCCTCGGTGCACTCCGGCTGTTCTGATCGTCATCGGACTCCCCTTCTCGAGCCGCTCCGTGCGGCTCCATTCCATGCTGGAAGGAGGACGCCGACGGCGGTCGGGGCGGGGCGGATCCGTGGAGAAGTCAGGTGATCAGGCCCCCTGTGGAGGAGAGGAGCGCCAGAACGACGGGCGCCACCCCCAGCAGGAGGAACGCCGGGAGCACGCACACCGCGAGCGGCATCATCAGCCGGACCCCCAACGTCGCCGCCTCAGCCCGAGCACGTGCACGTGCCGTCCGCCGCTCGCGCCGCGCGGCGGATCGGAGCAGGTCGGCTGCGGGCGCGCCCGCACGTTCGGCGAGGTGGAGGACGCGGTCGATCGACGGGTCGTCCGGCTCGGGCCTGCCCAGACGACGCAGCGACTCCACGGCCAGGCGGCGCGAGGCGGAGACCGAGAGTCCGGCGCCGAGGCCGATGGCGACGAGGTCAGGCACCTCCCCCGGCAGCCGCACGTCGCGGGACGACCGCCCGACCAGGGCGCGGGTCCAGAGCCGCCCCGCGGCGGTGAGCCCGACGCCGACGAGCAGCACGACCACCCCGAGCGGCGACCGCGTGAGAGCGCCGAGCACGTCGACCCCGAGAGCGGAACCCATCGCAAGGCCGACCGCGGGAAGCCAGCCGACAAGGCGCGCGGTCGATCGGGGATTGCTCAGCGCGACCTCGACCTCCCGCAGGGCATCCGCGCGATCGTGCAGGGCGGAGGCCACGCCGTGAAGCGAAGGAGCGAGCGCCGCGCCTGCCTCGATCGCCACCAGCCACACGGCGGCGAGCGGCGCGAGCAGCCGCGCATCAGGCCCCTGCGCCGCGGCGAGCGCCGACGCGGGCTGCGAGCCGTCCGCGATCCGCGCGGCCACCCGACGCAGGGCGGGGAGGTGCGCGTCCTCCAGCACCAGGCGCCACGAGGATGCCGGCCCCACGCCGGCGTCGAGGAGCACCGCCAGCCCTTCGGCGGTCTCTGCGAGCACGTCGGCGATGGCCGCGCGTGCGGACAGGCCGTCCGCGCGACGGGAGCCGCCGCTCCCCCGGCGGCCCGAGCCTCCAGGAGGCGTCGCGGGGCTCAACGCCCGATGGAGACTCATGGCGACCTCACCTCCACCCGCGCCACTTCCAACCGCCCATCGGCACCCGTCGTGAGCCGGGCGAATCCCTCCACCCGGCGACCCGCCCCGGTCCGTTCGACGTGCACGACGAGTCCGATCGCGCTCACCGCCTGTCGTGCCAGCGAGCGGTCGGACATGCCCGCGAGCGCGCCGAGAGCCTCGAGCCGGGCGGGTACGTCGTCGAGCGTGTTCGCGTGCAGAGTGCCGGCGCCGCCGTCGTGACCGGTGTTGAGCGCCGCGAGCAGGTCGCTCACCTCCTCCCCTCGGCATTCGCCGAGCACGAGCCGGTCGGGTCGCATCCGCAGCGCCTCCCGCACCAGTCGCCGGAGAGCCACACCGCCGCGACCCTCGACGTTCGCCTGGCGCGCCTGGAGTCCGACGACGTGGGGATGCGGGACGCGGAGCTCCGCCACGTCCTCGATGATGACGAGGCGCTCACCCGGCGGCGCGTGGGCGAGCATGGCGGCCAGCAGGGTGGTCTTGCCGGCGCCGCTCGCGCCCGTGACGAGGATGTTGGTCCGGGCCTCCACCGCCCGCTCCAGCGCCGCGCACTGCGCCGCCGTGATCGTCCTGAGCCGTGCGAGGTCGGTCAGCCGGAGGGTGGTGCGGCCCGGGATCCGGATGGACAGCAGCGTGCCACCGGTCGAGATCGGCGGCAGGACGGCGTGCACGCGCACGCCGTCGTGGAGGCGGACGTCGACGAACGGCGTCGCCTCGTCGATGTGCCGGCCGCCGCGGGCGATCAGGTCGACGGCGAGGCGGCGCGTCTCGGGCTCGTCCGCATGCCACTCCGGGATGCGATGCAGGCCCGCGCGGCCGTCGGACCACAGCGAGCCGTCCCCGGTGATGAACAGGTCGGTGACGCCCTCGCGCATGAGGTACGGCGTGAGCGGGCCGAAGGTGCTCCACAGCCCGGGAGCGGGGATGGCGACAGGAGGAGGTATCGGCGGCGCTTCTCCCTCCGCCTCCCGACGGACCGTGTCGAGGACCGAACCACGCGGGATCGTGGCGTCGAGGTCACCCGGCAGACCGTCCCTGTCGAAGGGAGCGTCGCCGGCACGATGCCGTGACAGTGGATTCATACGCCCAGCGAAACGGCCGGCGACGTGGCGCGGTCAGGCCGACATGGATCCGTGGAGAACCGTCGGGGTGCCCGCTCCCTGTGGAGAGAACGAACAGACCCGCTGAAAAACAGACCCGTTAAACAAAGGGGGGCCGCACCTATTGGGGGGAACAGGTGCGGCCACTGCGGCGCAGGATTGGGGGGAATCGGTTGCGCCGCACGCCAGAATAAACATTCGGCCGAGGGACAGTTTACGCGGAATCAATGCAAACGCAAGTCTCTGTGGGACGCGTCGCAGGCAGGTTGTAGAGTCAGGAACTGTCGCGCCACGACTGGGAAGACAACCGGAATCCACCGCATCGCAAAGGAGCGAACAGACTCCCTATGAGCAACACCATCGACAACCTGCTCCATGAAGCCCGCCGGTTCGCGCCGAGCGAGCAGTTCGCGGCGAACGCCGTCGCGACGGCCGACCTGTACGAGCGCGCGTCCGCCGACCGTCTCGGTTTCTGGGCCGACCAGGCCCGGGAGCTGCTGCACTGGCACACCCCCTTCACCTCGACGCTCGACTGGTCGAACCCTCCATTCGCCACGTGGTTCGACGACGGCGCGCTCAACGTGGCGTACAACTGCCTCGATCGGCACGTGCTCGCCGGCAACGGCGACCGGGTCGCGATCCACTGGGAGGGCGAGCCCGGCGACACCCGCACCATCACCTACGCCGAGCTCACCGCCGAGGTGAAGAAGGCGGCGAACCTCCTCACCGCGCTCGGCGTCCGGGCGGGCGACCGCGTCGCCATCTACCTGCCGATGATCCCGGAGGCCGTGATCGCGATGCTCGCGGTGGCCCGGCTCGGCGCGGTGCACTCGGTCGTCTTCGGCGGGTTCAGCGCCGAGAGCCTCCGCTCCCGCATCGACGACGCGGAGGCGAAGCTCGTCATCACCGCGGACGGCGGCTGGCGCAAGGGCCGCGTCTTCCCGCTCAAGGACGCTGTCGACGCCGCGCTCCAGGGCGGGGACACGACGGTCGAGCACGTGCTCGTCGTCAAACGCGGCGAGAACGAGGTCGCCTGGACCGAAGGCCGCGACCTGTGGTGGCACGACGAGATCGCGCTGGTCGACGCCGACCACGTGGCCGCCGCGTTCCCGGCGGAGAACCCGCTGTTCATCCTCTACACCTCGGGCACGACCGGGAAGCCGAAGGGCATCCTCCACACCTCCGGCGGCTACCTGACGCAGGCCGCGTTCACGCACAAGAACGTGTTCGACCTGCGCCCGGAGTCCGACGTGTACTGGTGCAGCGCTGACGTGGGCTGGATCACCGGCCACACCTACGTGGTGTACGGGCCGCTCGCCAATGGCGCCACCCAGGTGCTCTACGAGGGCACCCCGGAGACCCCGCACCCCGGCCGCTGGTGGGAGCTGATCGAGAAGTACAAGGTCTCGATCTTCTACACGGCGCCGACCGCCATCCGCTCGTTCATGAAGCTCGGGCGGCAGCACCCGCAGAAGTTCGACCTGTCGAGCCTGCGCGTGCTCGGCTCGGTGGGTGAGCCGATCAACCCCGAGGCGTGGATGTGGTACCGGGAGGTCATCGGCGGCGGCGAGACCCCGATCGTCGACACGTGGTGGCAGACCGAGACGGGCGCGATCATGGTTTCGGCGCTCCCCGGCGTGACGACGCTGAAGCCCGGGAGCGCGCAGGTGCCGCTGCCCGGCATCTCGATCGACATCCTCGACGAGGCCGGCGTGCCCGTCGGCAAGGATCAGGGCGGCCTCCTCGTCGTCACCGAGCCGTGGCCCAGCATGCTGCGCGGAATCTGGGGCGACCCGGAGCGGTTCAAGGAGACCTACTGGTCGAAGTTCGGCGACAAGTACTTCGCCGGCGACGGGGCCCGCTACGACAAGGACGGCGAGATCTGGCTGCTCGGCCGCGTGGACGACGTGATGAACGTCTCCGGCCACCGGCTCTCGACGGCCGAGATCGAGTCCGCGCTCGTCGCGCACCCGCTCACCGCGGAGGCGGCGGTGGTGGGCGCGGCGGACGAGACGACCGGCCAGGCCGTGGTGGCGTTCGTCATCATCAAGCAGAACCAGCTCGAGTACGCCGAGTCGATCGACGTCGCCGCGGAGCTGCGCAAGCACGTCTCCGAGCAGATCGGCGCGATCGCCCGGCCGCGCGAGATCTTCATCGTGAACGAGCTGCCGAAGACGCGCTCGGGCAAGATCATGCGGCGCCTGCTGCGGGATGTTGCGGAGGGCCGGGAGGTCGGCGACACCACCACGCTCGCCGACACCGCGGTGATGAGCAGCATCCAGAGCAAACTCTCGTAGCGCAGCCGCGACGGCAACAGTCGAGTACGCGAAAAATGCCACGAATCCGAGCGATTCGTGGCATTTTTCGCGTACTCGGCTGTTGCCGAGCCAGGGAGGGTCAGGTGAACGCGAGGATCAGCTCCACCTCGACCGGGGAGTCGAGCGGCAGCACCGCGACGCCGACCGCCGAGCGTGCGTGGACGCCCGCGTCGCCGAAGATCTCGCCGAGCACCTCCGAGGCGCCGTTGATGACGCCGGGCTGGCCGGTGAACGACGGGTCGGAGGCGACGAAGCCGACGACCTTCACGACCCGGGTGACGCGGTCGAGCGAGCCGATCACGCTCTTGGCGGCGGCCAGCGCGTTGAGCGCGGACGTGCGGGCGTACTGCTTGGCGTCGCCGGCGGGGATGAGGCCGTGCCCCTCCCCCACCTTGCCCGTCGCCGGCAGCGCACCGGAGACCATCGGGAGCTGACCGGAGGTGTAGACCAGGTTTCCCTCGACGACCGCCGGCGTGTACGCGGCGACGGGAGGCACGACGTCGGGCAGGTCGATGCCGAGCTCGGCGAGGCGCTGCTCGATGGCGGCCATCAGGCGTCGTCCCCGTCGACGATCTGACGCTTGAGGTAGGCCACCAGCCCACCCTCCGGACCGGTCACCACCTGGACCAGCTCCCACCCCTCCGAGCCCCAGTTGTTGAGGATCGCGGCGGTGTTGTGGATCATCAGCGGGGTGGTCAGGTACTCCCAGCGCGGCATCGTGCTCCTTGTGGTTCGGGGGGTTTTACAGGTTCGTCGGCTACCTTGATCCTATGTCTGCGCAAAAACCACAGGCTAGAGGTGTGCTCGGTGCGGTCGGCGCTTTCGTCGGCATGTCCGCCGTGGCCGGTCTTCTGGTCACCGCCGCCGTCACCCCCGCCATCGCGGCGACCGGGATGGCCGCCAACAACAGCATCGGCGTGTTCGAGGGTCTCCCCGAGTACCTCGAGGTGGGCCAGCTCGCCCAGCCGACCACGATCTACGCGAAGACCGCCGATGGCGGCGACTACGCGATGGCGACCTTCTACTCGCAGAACCGCCTCCCCGTCGGCTTCTCGCAGATCTCGCAGGCCGCCAAGGACGCGGCCATCGCCGGTGAGGACCCGCGTTTCTACAGCCACGGAGGCGTCGACATCCAGGGCACGCTGCGCGGTGTCCTGTCGACCGTGTCCGGCGGCGGGGTGCAGGGCGGCTCCTCGATCACCCAGCAGTACGTGAAGAACGTGCTGCTGCAGAAGTGCGAGGCCATGCCCGTCAAGTCCGACGAGCAGAAGAAGGCGTACCAGACCTGCGTCGACGACTCGACCGGCGTCACCCCCGACCGCAAGGTCAAGGAGATGAAGTACGCCATCGGCATCGAGAAGAAGTACACCAAGGACGAGATCCTCCAGGGGTACCTCAACATCGCCGGGTTCGGCGGCTCGGTCTACGGCATCGAGGCGGCGGCGAAGTACTACTACAACACCACGGCCGCCGCTCTCACCCCGGCCCAGGCCGCGAGCCTCCTCGCGATCGTGAACGAGCCGACGACCCTCAAGATCGACAACCCGGACTCCGAGACGAACGGCGCCGCCAACGGCTACGCCAAGAACAAGGAGCGCCGCGACTACATCCTGCAGAAGATGTACCAGTACAAGAAGCTCACCAAGGCTCAGTACGACGAGGCGATCAAGACCCCGATCCAGCCGGTGATCACTCCCTCCACGCGCGGGTGCACCACGGCCGGAGGCGCGGCCTACTTCTGCGACTACGTGCAGAGGATCATCCAGAACGACCCGTCGTTCGGCAAGGACAAGGACTCCCGCACGGCCGCCTTCAACCGCGGCGGCTACAAGATCTACACGACCCTCGACCTCGACCTGCAGAAGGTCGCCGAGGACACGATCAGCTCCTACGTGCCCAAGACCTACTCGGTCGACATCGGTGGCGTCCTCGTTGGCGTGCAGCCGGGAACCGGCCGGGTGCTCTACATGGCACAGAACAAGAACTTCAGCGACGATCCGGACGTCCTGAACACGAGCAACGAGTACACGTCGGTCAATTACGCGACGGACCAGGACTACGGCGGCTCGAACGGCTTCCAGGTCGGCTCGACCTACAAGGTGTTCACGCTGGCCGAGTGGCTGAAGCAGGGCCACTCGCTGTACGAGTCGGTCAACGCGAACGTGCGCACGTACAACCAGTCCACCTTCACGGACTCCTGCAACGGACCCCACGAGGGCGCCCCGTGGCGGCCGACCAACGACTCCCCGGGCGAGGAGGGCTGGCGATCCGCCCAGAATGCGACCACGAACTCCATCAACACGGCGTTCGTCGCGATGGCGTCGGAGCTCGACCTGTGCGAGATCAAGAAGGACGCCGAGGCGTTCGGCGTGCACTCCGCGAACGGCGACCCGCTCGCCAC
Organism: Leifsonia williamsii; assembly: GCF_030433685.1. NCBI lineage: Bacteria > Bacillati > Actinomycetota > Actinomycetes > Micrococcales > Microbacteriaceae > Leifsonia > Leifsonia williamsii. The sequence continues at coordinate 1,611,436 of NZ_JAROCF010000001.1, read as the reverse complement.
GAACCCGGCCGCGATCCTCGGCACCAACAACATCGCGCCCCTGACGATGGCCACCGCCTTCGCGGGCATCGCCAACAACGGCATGACCTGCACGCCGATCGCCATCGACAAGATCGTCGGTGCGGACGGCAAGGAGGTGCCGGCTCCCGCCTCCAAGTGCACGCAGGCCATCGACCCGGCCGTGGCGAACACGATGGCGAAGGCGCTCCAGGGACCGGTCGAGAACGGCACCGCACAGGGAATGAACACCACCGGCGTCGACATGCTCGGAAAGACCGGCACCACCGACAACAACGAGCAGCTCTGGCTCGTCGCCGCGACGACGAAGGTCGCGGGCGCATACTGGGTCGGCAACATCACCGGTCACCAGGACATGCGTCGCATCTGGCCGACGCACGGCACCACGCCGGCGATCGCCCGCAAGGCGGTCATGCAGACGATGATGTCGTCCGCGGTCGGCAAGTACGGCGGCGACGACTTCCCGGCCGCACCCGACAAGCTGGTCCGCGGCGTCCAGGTGGCGATCCCGGACCTCACCGGCAAGACGCCGGCCGAGGCGCAGTCCATCCTCAAGGGCGTCGGCCTGCAGATGGCGGACGGCGGTCAGCAGGACTCCACCGCCCCCGCAGGCACCGTCTCCGGGACCGATCCGGCTCCCGGCACCTCGGTGGGCAAGGGCGCCGTCGTCACCGTGTTCACCAGCAACGGCTCGCTCGTCGCCGTGCCGAACGTGGTGAACCAGAAGCTGTCGGAGGCGCAGAAGGCGCTGACCGCGGCCGGCTTCGGCGTGAAGGTGAACGGTGGAGGCGGCCCGACGTCGACCGTGACCGCCCAGGATCCGGCCGGCGGCACGCCCGCCAAGGCGGGCACGCAGGTGACGCTCACGGTCACCGACCCGTCGGCCAAGCCCACGCCGGGCGCGAAAGACAACGGCAAGTGACACGCGGCTCCGGCCTCCGCCCGGTGGGCGCCGCTCTCGCGGTGCTCGCCGGGGCGGGCGCGGCGGCGTTCGCCTGGGGCTCGCTGATCGAGCGGCGTGCGTTCACGCTGCGCCGCGTGACCGCGCCGGTGCTCCCCGCCGGATCGGCGCCCATCCGGGTGCTGCACCTCTCCGATCTGCACATGGCGCCCTGGCAGCGCGACAAGCAGGAGTGGGTGCGCAGTCTGGCCCGGCTCCGGCCCGACCTCGTCGTCGACACCGGTGACAACCTGAGCCATGAGAACGGGCTGGAGGGCATCCGGGCGGCGCTCGACGTCTTCTGCGGGGTCCCGGGCGTCTTCGTGCACGGCTCGAACGACTACTTCGGACCGCAACTGAAGAACCCGCTGAAGTACTTCTCGGGACCGTCGACCAAGAAGGCGTCCACCGCTCCCCGACTCGACAACGCCGCGCTCACGGCGTACCTGAGAGAGCTGGGCTGGCTCGACCTCAACAACGCGGCGGGCGCGCTGGAGATCAACGGCACCCACCTGGAGCTGTTCGGCGTCAACGACCCGCACATCCACTACGACCGCGTCTCCGCCATCCCCGGCGCGCTCGACGAGCTGCGCGAGGACGACCCGTACAGCGACGACTCGACCTGGCCGACGGACAAGGCCCGCCCCGAGCGGCCGACGGTCACGCTGGGCGTCGTGCACGCCCCCTACCGACGTGTGCTCGACGCGTTCGTCACGTACGGCGCCGCCATGATCTTCGCCGGTCACACGCATGGCGGCCAGGTCTGCGTGCCGGGCTACGGCGCCCTGGTCACGAATTGCGACATCCCGCGCAAGCAGGTGAAGGGGCTGAGCGTCTGGCGGCACGCGTTCCGCTCGGCGTACCTCAACGTCTCGGCCGGCCTGGGCACGTCGATCTACGCACCGGTGCGCTTCGCGTGCCGGCCGGAGGCGACGCTGGTGACGCTGACGGCGGCCTGAGATGGTCATGAGCAGCTCGCGGCTCGTGTAGACTGGCTGAGGCCTTCGGGCCGATGGCCTTCGGGGTGTGGCGCAGCTTGGTAGCGCGCTTCGTTCGGGACGAAGAGGCCGCAGGTTCAAATCCTGTCACCCCGACCACGTGATGAATGCCGGAGCAGAACTGCTCCGGCATTCGTCGTTTCTGTACGGTCTCCTCAGCCGGCCTTCTCCTGCCGCGCCGCCTCGGCGAGCGCATCGCGGAAGGCGACGATCGCGGGATGCCGCAGGCGGCCGGTCCTGACCGCCGTGTAGAGCGTGCGGGTCGGCGCCCCGGGCAGCGGCAGCAGGCGGGCGTCACCGAGGTGCTGCGCGGCGATCAACTCGGGCAGGAACGCGACCGCGTGGCCCGTGCGCACGAGGTGGGCGTGCAGCAGCGGGTCCGGGCTCTCGAACCGCACCCGCGGCTCGAAGCCGGCCGCACGGCAGACCGCGAGCGCCCACCGGCCCAGTGCGGTGTCGATCGGGTCGAGCGTCCACGGGGCGTCGGCCAGCTGCTCCAGGCGCGTGGCGTCCGCGAACGGGCCGGATGAGGGATGCGCGAGCCGCAGCGTGTCCTCGACGAGGTCCGCGCGGTCGACGCCGTCGACGATGGCATCGGGGAAGCCGGGATACTCCTCGCCGAGGATCACGTCGAAGTCGTGCGCGAGCAGCCCGGCGTAGGCGGGCTCGACCTCCCGCTGGGTCACCTCGACCACGAGCTCGGGATGCGAGGCGGCCAGCATCGTGAGGGCGCGCGGGATCAGCGAGAGCACCACCGACGGGAAGGATGCCACCCGCAGCACGCCCTGCGTCGCCGGATGCGCGCCGGCGAGCTCGGACTCGGCCAGCTCCAGCCGCGCGAGAACGGCCTCCGTGTGCTCCACCAGGCGCTGCGCCTCGGCGGTGAGGCGGACGCCGCGGCCGACGTGCTCCAGCAGCGTCACACCGGCCTCGCGTTCGAGCTGCGCGAGTTGCTGCGAGATGGCGGAGGGCGTGTACGAGAGCGCGCGGGCGACGGCGGCCAGTGTGCCGAGCCGATGGAGCTCGCGCAGGATGCGGAGCCGCGAGACGGAGAGCATGTGCACCTGTCGTTTCATCAGATGTGCTGATGGGTTCTGATTGAAGACTGTAACTGGACTGAATGATAACGCGCCGTCAGGCTGGAAGCATGCCCCGCCTCCTCCCTCCCGTCCTCGCCGTGCTCGGCTCGTGCGTGTCCGTGCAGTTCGGCGCCGCCCTCGCGACGCCGCTGTTCGCGGAGCTGGGGTCATGGGGTGTCACCCTGCTGCGGCTGGCGCTCGCGGCCGTCATCCTGATCGCCATCGCCCGGCCCCGGTCGTGGCGCTGGCGGCGCGGGCAGTGGCGGGAGGTGGTCCCGTTCGGCATCGCGTTCGCCGGGATGAACGGGTTCTTCTACGCGTCGATCGCGCACATCCCGCTGGGGCCGGCGGTCGCCATCGAATTCCTCGGACCGCTCGGGCTGGCGGCGATCCTGTCGCGGCGCGGACGCGACCTGGTGTGGGTCGGCCTCGCGCTGGTCGGCGTCGGGCTGCTGGGCTTCGCCGGAGCAGGAGACGCGCTCGATCCGCTCGGGGTCGTGTTCGCCCTCGTCGCCGGCGCGTTCTGGGCGCTCTATGTGCTCACGGGCGCCCGGGTGGGACGGGCGGTGGACGGCATCGGCGGACTCGCGGTCGGGATGGCCGTGTCCGCGGTGGTGCTCCTGCCGATCGGACTGGAGGGCGCGCTCACGGTGGTCACGCGGCCGGAGCTGCTGCTCCCGGCCGCTGCCATGGCGGTGCTCGCCTCCGTGATCCCGTACACGCTCGAGCTGAGCGCGCTGCGCCGCCTGCCGGAGCGCGTGTTCGGCGTGCTGCTGGCACTGGAGCCGGCCGTGGCAACGCTCGCGGGCTGGTTGCTCCTCGGCCAGACCAGCGGCTGGCTGCGCCTCGCCGCGATCGCGCTGGTGATCGCGGCGAGCATCGGCTCGACGGTCACGGCGGCGACGAGGACGCGGGAGGCCGCGCCACGGGAGCCCGAGAAGGCGGTCGTCTAGAACCCCTCGCGCTCAGAACGCGCAGCGCTCAAAAGGCGTCGGGCCGCGCGAACTCCGCCGTCGCGTAGCGCGACTCCGGGTCGATGTGGGCGCGGACGAGCGGGAGCGTCCGCTGGACAGCGGTGTCGATGCGCAGCCGCAGGTCGTCGGAGGAGATCGCGTAGTCGGCGAAGTCGCCCTCGCTGGCGTAGATGCCGAGCGGCAGGGTCAGCGACTGGAAGAAGCCGAACAGCGGCCGCATCTGGTGCTCCACCAGCAGGGCGTGCCGGTCGCTGCCGCCGGTCGCGGTGAGCACGATCGGCTTGTCGATGAGGGCGTACTGCCCGATCTGGTCGAAGAACAGCTTGAACAGGCCGGTGTAGGTCGCGCGGTAGGCGGGCGACCCGACGATGACGATGTCGGCGCTCTCCACCGCCTCCAGCGCCTCCACCACCTGCGGGCTGAGCTGCGAGCGGAACGGCGCGGCGCCCAGGTCGGAGAGCAGCGGCGCGAGCTCGATGGTGCGGGCCGTGCCGCCCGTCGCGTCCGCGAACGTGCGCGTGACCTCGTCGACGAGGACCGTCGTGCGCGACGGCCGCGTCGGGCTGCCGCTCACGCCGACGACCGAGGGTGCGTATGCCATGCGGGGACCGCCTTCACTCACGGGGCTGGGATTGCGGCTACGCTACCCGCGCGCCTCGCGCACCGCCCCTGCCGGCGTCACACGCCGTCATGCGCCCGCTCGGGCGCGACCTCCCCCTCCCCCGCTCCGAACAGGTCGGCGACGACCTCCAGCGAGCGGATGCGGCCCTCGACCGTCGCCGCACCGGAGGAGATCATCAGCTCGTCGACCTCGGTGGAGGCGAGCAGGGCGTCGAGCCGGCGCTCCACCTCCTGCGGGGTGCCGATCGCCTGCCGCGCGTTGCGGGCGGCGATGAACTCCTCCTCGAGCGGGGTGAACTCGTAGGCGAGGGCCTCCTCCACGCTGACCGGCTCGGGCTTGAGGCCGCGCCGCATGCGCAGGAACGACAGCTGGCCGGGGAGGGACTGGGCACGCACGACCTCCGGGTCGTCGTCCGAGACGACGTTGACGGCGATCATGGTGTGCGGCTCGGCCAGCAGGTCGCTCGGCTCGAAGCGCTCGCGGTACAGCCGGAGGGCGGCCTCCGTGTTGTCTCCGGCGAAGTGGTGGGCGAACGCGAACGGGATGCCGAGCGCCGCCGCCACCTGCGCGCTGTAGCCGCTCGAGCCGAGCAGCCAGATCTGCGGCGGGTCGCCGAGACCGGGGACGGCGGTGATGCTGTGCATCGGGTTGGCGTCGCTCATGCCGCCGTAGAAGAAGCCGAACAGGTCGAGCAGCTGCTGCGGGAAGTCCTCGACGCCGAGCCCCTCCTCGCTGCGCCGGAGCGCCATCGCGGTCGCCCCGTCGGTGCCGGGGGCCCGCCCTATGCCGAGGTCGATGCGGTCGCCGTAGAGGGCGCGCAGGGTGCCGAACTGCTCCGCCACGACGAGCGGGGCGTGGTTCGGCAGCATCACGCCGCCGGACCCGACCCGGATGCGCTCGGTCGCTGCGGCCACACCCGCGATGAGCACGGCGGGCGCGCTGGAGGCGATGCCCGGCATCCCGTGGTGCTCGGCCACCCAGAAACGCTGGTAACCGAGCGCCTCGGCGGCCTGGGCCAGGCGGACCGTGCCCTGGACGGCATCGGCGTTGCTGCCCCCTGCGGGGCGGGAGGCGAGATCGAGGACGTTGAGGGGGATGCGGGAGGAGCTCACACAGAGGCCAACCGGGTGACCACGCGGCGGATTCCCGCGCGGACGCCCCGGCCCACGCGGCGCTGGTTCAGGAGGCTCGCATCCTGCGCACCCACGCGGCGATCGCGACCGTCAGCCCGCCCAGTGCGAGCAGCCCGCCGCCCACCCAGGCGGCCCACGCGGCGATCGTCGAGCCGGTGGCCGCGAGGCCCTGCGACCCGACGTCCGAGGCGGGGACGGCCGCGTCGTCGGGCAGCACGGTGAGAGAGACCGCGCAGGTGTGACCGCTCGCCTGGCCGTGACCGACGATCGAATACACGCCGGTCGCGTCGGCGGGAAGCGTCACCGCCAGCACGTCGCTGCCGTCGCTCTCGGCCTGCTTGGTGAACGTGACAGTGCTCGTCGCTGCGAGCCGGATGCTCGCGCCGTCCTCTCCGGTGGCCGTCCAGGCGACCTCCTCGCTCGACGCCCAGGTTCCTGGCCTGCAGATCACCCGAGCGGTGTCCCCGGACTGCACGACGCTCAGGTCGAGCTTGCACGGAGTGCCGTCCGTGTAGTTCTCGGCGTTGGCGGCGGCGGGCGCTGCGACGAGCAAGGCCGCGGTCACGGCCATCGCCGCCAGGACTTTCTTGGTCACCAGGAGCTTCGTGAACATCGGGGGCCTCCCGCCGTCCGTTATTGACTAATCCTCATTTTATCCCTTGGAGCAGTCGACGGCAATCGCCCCTACAGGAGGAGCCACCCCCACATCGGGGGTCGAGCCGTCGCCGGGCAGGGTCGGCGTGGTCTGCACCGTCACGCCGGTGCCCTTCTGGCCAACGCCGAGGAAGAAGATGTCGAACGTCTTGGACTGCCCGGGCGCGAGCAGCGACGTGACCAGCGAGACAGGCCGCGAGCGATCCGTGCCGGACACGACCGAGCCGGACAGCCTCCCATCGCTCAGTGTCGAGGCCAGCAGCCCGCCCTCCGGACCGTAGACGGCGACGCGGGTCACGATGGACCCGGGGGCGACGCCGTTCCAGCCGCCGCCGGTGACGTAGGCCGGCAGGGTGGCGCCGGCATCCGCCGGAGCGCGATTGGTGAGTGTCACGCGCACCTGGATCGTCGGCGTGCCGTCCGCCCGGCACACGGCGGCTCCGGCGGAGACGCTCGTGGCGAGGTAGTAGTCCATCTTGGCGCCGGTGGCGTCGTTGAAGTAGACGCCCACCCCGGCCGTCGACGCGGTGGAGGTGGGCAGCCCGCCCGCGAGGGAGGTGGCCGCGAGCCGGGCCTGCTCCGCGGGGTGGGCGCTCCACAGCAGCAGGCGACCGGAGGCGCCGGAGGCGGCGAGCGCGCGGACGAGACCCGCGCCGTCGACGGCTTCTCCGGCCGCACCCTGTCCCGTCATCCGCGCGAAGACCGCCGCGGCGGCGGAGGCGAAGAAGGCGTCCTGCTGGGCGGGCTCGGCGTAGTGCGCGTACACGCTGCTGAGCAGGAGCGGGACGGCCGTTCCGGCCTCCAGCTTCTCCCCCGTCGGCAGCATCACCGGGCCGGTGGCGCCCAGCACCGCGCTGAGCACGACCGGGTCGAGGGCGACCACGCCGTCGACCGTGCCGCCGTGCGAGCGCGTCCACATCGCCGAGACGGTCGATGCCGCGAGCGGGAAGTCGGGCGTGAGGTTGGCATCCTGCAGGTAGCGGCCGATCAGCGGCCCGAACAGCCCCTGCGTCGCGTCCGGCACGGCAGACACCGGTTCCGGCCACGGACCGATCGACGAGCCGGAGGCCTGGGCGACCAGCGAGACGGCTCCCGCGTCGGCGCGCACGAGCGCGATCGAGCCGATCAGCCCGCCGGTCGAACGCAGCTCGGCGGGGTTCTGCGCGACGAGGAGGTACTGCCGTGGGCCGTCCGCGCCGAGCATCGGCGGCAGGAGGCGCGCACTCGTGGCGACAGCATCGATCGCCGGCCGCGTCTGCGTGAAGAAGTCGCGCAGCCGCGTGACGCCGGAGGCGACGGGCTCCAGCGTCGCACCCGTGTCGACGCCGCGGACGCTGCGCTCGGCGTCGGCGAAGGCGCGCTGCGCCTTCTCGGCCGCCGGCTGGGCCGCGATGAGCGGTGCCAGGTCGACCTTGCCGCCCGTGATCGACAGGGTGCGCGGGTCGGCCGAGCGGGCGACGCCGAGCAGCGGTTGGACGACCTGCGCGGAGACGGTCTGCGCCGCCTCCGCCGCGACCCGCACGGCCGCGAGGTTGGGGCCCGCCCAGGGCACGACCTCCGCCGCACGCCAGACGGGGTCGCCGGTCAGGGAGGCCGCGGCATCGGTGTGCCGGCGCAGGTCGGCGGCCGCAGCCTGCGCGCGCCCGATGTCGCCGTCGAGCACCGCGGCCTTGACGGCCTGTGCCGCGGGGAGGGCGGCGGTCAGCTCACCGCGCGCGAGCACGCCGCGCAGGCCGATCCAGCCCACGATCGCGGCCACGGCGAGCACCAGGAGGACCGCCACGAGCGTCCCCCAGCGTTGCCGGCGACGGCGGGGAGGCTCGGGTTCCCGCGCCGGCGCGGGCGCATCTTCCTGGGTGAGACCGATCGCCATGAGGACAAAGGTAACAAATCCTCACTTTTGACGCCCTCCCCCGCGCGGGGGTCAGGGCAGGCCGCGCCTCAGGTGAAGTCGGGGTCGGGCTCGCTCTCGTAGACCGCGGCGGCCTCCACGGGCCAGCGTCGGCGGCCGTTGTTGAGCACGCCGCGGCTCTCCTGCAGGTAGCAGGTGCCGCACAGCGACTCGTAGCTCACCGAGGCGCCGTCGATGGCGACCTGGTCGCCGTCGAAGACGAAGACGTCGTCGATCTTGCGCGCGTTGAAGATCGCCTTGCGGCCGCAGCGGCAGATGGTCTTGAGCTCTTCGAGGCTGTGCGCGACCTCCAGCAGCCGGCGGCTGCCCGGGAAGGCGACCGTCTGGAAGTCGGTGCGGATGCCGTAGGCGAGCACCGGGATGCCCTCGAGCAGCGCGATCCGCAGCAGGTCGTCGACCTGGGCCTCGGTCAGGAACTGGGCCTCGTCCACCAGGAGGGCGCTGACGTCGGTGCCGAAGCGCTTGATCGTCCGCTCACGGTGCTGCTGGAACCTGCCGTACGCATCGGTCTCCGGCGAGATCAGGAAGTCGACCTGCCGCTGCACGCCCAGCCGGGAGAGGATGCCGAGGTCGCCCTTGGTGTCGATCGACGGCTTCGCGAGCAGCACCCGGTGGCCGCGCTCCTCGTAGTTGTAGGCCGCCTGCAGCATGGCCGTGCTCTTGCCGCTGTTCATCGCCCCATAGCGGAAATACAGTTTTGCCACGCAACGATCCTATGCGGGCGGCGGCGCTGCGCGGCTCAGGTCAGGTAGCCGTCTTCGGCGGCCCGGCGGATCAGGTCGGCGCGCGAACTCGTCGGGCGCCCCGCCTTGCCGTACTTCTCGCGCACCCGGCGCAGGTACGTCTTGGCCGTCTCGTACTGCACGTTCATCGCCTGCGCGACCTCCGAGGTCGTGCGTCCGTCCGCGTAGAGCACCAGCGCCTGCCGCTCGCCGTCGCTGAGCCGGGGCCGCGTGGTCTCCGGCACGGCCGGACGCGGGCGCCATACGGGCGCTGGAGCCGGCGTGCGGGCCGAGGTCTGTCCCATCGCCGCATGGGCGGCGGCGATCAGCTCGGTCATCGGCTGGGCCTTGGTGACGTAGGCGACGGCGCCGGCGGCCATCGCCGCGTCGCGGTCCTCCTGCGTGTCGACCGCGCTCAGCACCACCACCTTCGCGCCGGCCGCGCGGCAGGTGCGCACGCGCGCGCCGATGCTGACGGATTCGCGCAGCTGGAGATCCATGATCACGAGATCGGTCGGGAACGCGTCGCTGTGCACCAGCTCCAACCAGCTGCCGGCTCGCAGCACGAGGTCGAACTCGGGGGCGTTCCGCTCGATCCACGACGCCAGGCTGTCGAGCAGGATCTCGTGATCGTCGAGGATGGCCAGCCGGATGGCCGGCGCGGAAGGCTCTGTCGTCGTGAGGCTCGTGTCGCTGGTGCTGCTCATGGTGTGCTCCCAGCGTAGGCGAAGCGGACCACCAGGTCGTCGCCGCGCTGGGCGAGGCGTGCGTCGAACGACACCGAGCGCAGCGCACCGACGAACGGGACGAGCTCCCGACGCACCTCCCGCGACGGCTGCTCGACGCGCGCCGTCAGCACGAACTGCGGCTGCTCGGGGCGCGAGACCGCGACGCGCAGGCTTCCGGTGTCGAGCCCCGGCAGCGCCGCGACGGTGGCCACGAGCGCGCCGACGATCGCCCGCTGCTCCTCGGTCAGCGCCCGGTCGAGCCGGTCGGGGTCGTCGACCCGCGAACCGACGGTCGGCGGCGCTCCCCGGCGCGCGGCCAGCGCCAGCATGATCGTGTCGTCCAGCCAGGTGCGCTCGACGGCGGCGACGGAGACCGTGCGGACGACCTCCGCCAGGCGCCCGGCGGTGGCCCGGTCGGCGGCGGTCACCTCACCGGCGGCGAGCAGCCCGGCGAGGAAGGGGACGGCTGCGACGTTGAGCGCGGTGATCCGCTCCTGCTCGATCATGCGGCGCGCGGTCTGACGCTGCTCGGCCTCCAGCCGGGCCTGGCCGGCGCGGGCGAGCTGGCGCCAGCGCAGGGTCTCGCCCGTCATCGTCCACGCGTATCCGGCGCCGGCGCAGGCGAGCGCGATGACCGGCGTCGCGGCGACGGAGGCGTAGACGAGCCGGTCCGTGGCGATGATCAGCGACGGCGCTTGGAGGGCCGCGAGCGTCCCGAGGACCGCCGCGCTCAGCACGGCCGCGCCCAGCACCTCCAGCACCGGCCGGTACAGCGGCATGATGGCGAGCAGGAGGGCGACCGCGACCTGGCCCCAGTCGTCCTGGATGCGCTCGTTGCGCCCCCACACCGCTGCGTCGAAAAGGCAGGCGCCACCCAGGACGACGGCGAGCACCGCGGCATGCGTCCATCGGCCGAACAGTGGGGCGCCTGGGCGCGCGCGGACGGCCGCCGCCGTCACCCCGAGGACAAGCAGCACGACCGCCGCCCCGGCGAGCGCCGGGTCGCGCAACTGGTCGCGGTGGGTCAGCGTCGAGAAGAGGGCGTACCCGACGGCCAGGAGGCCGACGAGCGGCAGCAACAGCCACGCCGACTGCGCGCCGAGCGGGTCGAGCCGCTGCGGTGTGCGCTCGACGGGGGCGGAGCGGAGGCGCACCAGCGTCTCCGGCGCCAGCCCTGTCGTCCGTGCCGCCGTCATGCGGCCCCTCCTGCACGCTCGGGCGGCGGGCAGGGCACGATCATGATGACGGTCGTCCCGACATCCTCGCTGGAGTAGATGGTCACCGAGCCGCCCACGCGCGCGATGCGGTCGTCCACCGACTGGCGCAGCCCGAGCCTGTCCGCCCCCGTGCCGCCGGAGGGGAAGCCGCGGCCGGCGTCCACGACCATCACCGAGACCGCGTCGCCGTCGGCCGAGAGCGCGACCTCGGCCGTGGCGCTGCCGGAGTGCCGCAGCACGTTGACGAGGCACTGCCGGACGGCGAGCCCGACCGCCCGCTGCGCCGCGGCATCCAGCCGGCCGATCACGCGGCGGTCACCGGAGACGTCGACCGCGAGGCCCTCGTCGCGGGCGGCCTCGATGGCGCGGTGGAGCTCGCTGTCGTACCAGGGGCCGTCAGCGGTGTGCGGCCCGTCGGCACCGGCCGGGCTGGTGGGCCCGCTCGTCGACTCCGCGCCGGGCGCCCGCTCCTCCGGAAGCACCTCCGCGGCCGCCAGGGCTCCGAGCCCGTGCAGGTCGGTGTCGATCCGCTGCCGGAGCCGGTCGGGAAGGGGGCCCTCCTGTGTGGCCGCGACGGCCAGAAGGTCGCTGAGCACGGTGTCATGGGTGTCGGCGGCGAGGTCGGCGATCGCCTCCCTGCGCAGGTCCACCAGCCGCGCGTCGCGGACGGCGCGGTGGAGGGCCGACTGGGGCCGTGCACGCACCCCGCGTGTGAGGCCGTCGTACGCGAGCACACCCACCAGCAGCAGGTAGGCGCCCAGCGACGCGGCCTCCGGCACGAAGGTGCGACCGCTCGTCTGTGCCGCGAGCACCACGGCGGCTTCGGCGAGTGCGAAGCCGAGCGTGGCCCACAGGATTCCGGCGAGCGTCCCCGCGCCGGTGCCGCCGACGAGCGTCATCGCGACGACAGGCAGCGCGACCACGAACAACTGGGTATCCCGGTACGACGGGTTCGCGGCCAGCAAGGCGACCGTGTAGAAGTAGGTGCACACCGCGCCGACGAGGAGGTACGCGACCGTCAGCCCGGTCGTCCGTCCGCGGGCGAGGAGGGCGAGCAGGGCGACCATCGGCACGAGCGTGAGCAGCGTGATCCAGGAGGAGGCGCCGCCTCCCCCGCGCAGAGCGGCCACGGCGATGTTGAACACCGCGGCGCCCAGGCAGACCAGCCCGGCCCAGCGGGCTGCCGTCGCGATGGCGCGCGCGTTCGCACTGCGTGACAGGTGACTCGGAAGGCCGAGCGACACGCGGCCTCCCTCGAGGGCGTGGACGGGCCGGCGGCGCCGGCGGGACGCCGCCTCCGGGCGCCCCTGGGGATTATGGCACCGGCTCCGGTCGATGTGTACCCCGGGTATGGGGGGATGTACCCCGCGAGAACGACCGGCCGGGAGGGTGCCGTCAGAACAGCGTCGGCTGCACGCCGAGGTTCACGAGCGACGCGCCGATCAGCGCGGCCTCGTCGGGCGCCTCGTCGCCGCCGTTCGCACGGTTGGCGAGGACCCGGCGCTCCCCATCACCGTCGCGCAGCATCCCGAGGGCGGAGGCGCGCACCTCCGGGAACGCCTTCACGGCATCCGTCGACGCCGTCACACCCGCCGAGGACTTCACCCCGCCGGTCAGCGGGTCCTCCTCGCCGCGCTGCAGACCGTGCGCGCGGATCAGCGGCTTCATGCGCGCAGCCAGCCACTGCCGGTACTCCTTGGGCGCGTAGGTGCCGCGCCCGTACATCTGCCGGTACTTCGGCAGCAGATCGGGGTGCTCGCGGCCGAGCCAGAGGTAGTACCACTCCTTGACCCCCGGCTTGAGGTGGAGGGCGGTGTACAGCACCGAGGTCGCCCCGGCCTCCTTCGCCTGGCGCAGCGCCTCGTCGAGGTGGGCGCGCGTGTCGGTGAGGTACGGGAGGATCGGCATGAGGAACACCGAGCAGTCGAGCCCGTGCTCGCGCACCGCCGTGACCGTGGCGAGCCGTGCCTTCGTGGTGGGCGTACCCGGCTCGACCGACTGCTGCAGCTCGTCGTCGTAGACCGCGATCGACATGGCGAGGTCGACGGGCACGCGCTTCGCCGCCTCCGCCAGATGATCGAGGTCGCGCCGCAGCAGCGACCCCTTGGTGAGGATGCTGAACGGCGTGGCCGAGTCGGCCAGCGCGTCGATGATGCCCGGCATCAGCGCGTAGCGCCCCTCCGCCCGCTGGTACGGGTCGGTGTTGGTGCCGAGCGCGACCGGGTGCCGCGCCCAGCTGGGCTTTGCAAGCTCCTTGCGGAGCACCTCGGCGACGTTGACCTTGACGATGATCTCGTTGTCGAAGTCCTTGCCCTGGTCGAGTTCGAGGTAGGAGTGGGTCGGCCGGGCGAAGCAGTACACGCAGGCGTGCGAGCAGCCGCGGTACGGGTTGATCGTCCAGCCGAACGGCATCGGCCCTCCCCCGCCGGGGATCTTGTTGAGCGCCGACTTCGCGAGCACCTCGTGGAACGTGATGCCCGCGAAGTCGGGCGTGCGCACCGAGCGCACGAGGTTGTTGAGCCGCGCGAGCCCGGGCAATGTGGACGGCGCCTCGGCCGTCAGCTCCTGCCCGCTCCATCTCATGCAGCTATTCGAACATATGTTCGAAGAACCGTCAAGCGGCGCGCAGCGCCACCTCCTCCCCGCTCCACCTCGAGCGCAGCCAGCGGTCGTGGCTGGCGACGACGACCGCTCCCGGGTAGGCGCCCAGGGCCTCCTCGAGCTCGGTGGCGAGGTTCAGCGACAGGTGGTTGGTCGGCTCGTCGAGCAGGAACAGGTGCGGCGGCCGGGCGAGGATCAGCGCGAGCGCGAGGCGGCGCTGCTGGCCGACCGACAGCGCTCCCACCGGGCGGTCCAGGTCGCGGGGAGCGATCAGGCCGAGGGAGGTCAGCGGCACAGCCTCCGCCCTCCGCTCTCCGAGCGTCTCTGCGTAGATCCGCCGCGGGGACGCCGCGGGGTCCGGGAAGCGGACGTCCTGCTCCAGCAGCCCCACCCGCAGCCCGCGCCGCCGCTGGATGCTGCCGGCGGCCGGCTCCAGCCTCCCCGCCACCGCGGCGAGCAGCGTCGACTTGCCGGCGCCGTTCGCACCGGTGACGAGGAGACGCGACTGCGGCTCGACGGAGAACGCGTCGACCGCCAGCCGCCCTGGCACCCGCACGTCGCGGGCCTGCACCAGCAGTCCCGTCTCGTCGCCGAGCGGCTGGAAGCCGGACGGGATGCCCGCGAAGCTGAGCACGGCAGGCGGCTTGCGCACCTGGGTGCGCTCCAGCTCCTCGCGCCGCCCGGAGGCGTTCTTGATGCGCCTGCTGATCTGACGGTCGAGCGCGTTGCCCTTCACCGACTTCACGAACTTGTCGTTGTCGCGCACCTTGCCCGACCAGGCGATGGAGCGCGCAGTGACGTCGACGGCGTGCTGGAGCGCCCTCAGCTCGTCCTGCTCGTCGGCGAACTGCTTCTCCCAGCGCGCCCGCTCCGCCGCCTTCGCGGCCAGGTAGTCGCTGTAGCCTCCCCCGAAAACCGTCGTGCCGGAGCGCGCCGGGTCGAGGTCGAGCAGCCCGCTGGCGACCGCGTCGAGGAAGGCGCGGTCGTGGCTGGCGAACACGACGGGCCCGCTCCAGCCGAGCAGCTGCCGCTCGAGGAACGCGGCCGCCTGGTCGTCGAGGTGGTTCGTCGGCTCGTCGAGCAGCAGGGCGTCGGGGCGGGCGAGCAGCAGCGCGGCGAGCGCGAACCGCGACCGCTGGCCGCCGGACACCTCGCCGACGCGGCGGTCGAATGGGATCGCGCCGACGCCGAGGCCGGCGAGCAGCTCGTCGCGGCGCGCGTCGATGCTCCACACCTCCGCGCGCTCGGCAGCGGCCAGGGCGTCGTCATAACGGGTGGAGGCCCCGGTGGAGACTGTCGCGTCGTCCGCGAGCGCCGCCGCGGCCTCCTCCAGCTCCCGCTCGATGGCGCGCACCTCGGCGAGGGCGTCCTCGATCAGCGCGCCGAGGGTCTCCTCGGGCGCGAACCGGACCTCCTGCCAGAGGAAGCCGAGGCGCTGCGGCCGCGAGACGACGCCGGAGTCCGGGGTCTCGACGCCGGCGAGCACGCGCAGCAGGGTGGACTTGCCGACGCCGTTCTCGCCGATCAGACCCAGCCGGGTGCCGGGGCCGACCGTGAGCGAGACGTCGGTGAGCACGCGGCGGTCGCCGTACGACAGCGAGACGCCGTCGGCGCGCAGAGGGGAGAGAGTAGTGGTCGTGGGCATGAGAACCGCCTTCCGGGCGCTCCGGATGGAGCCGACTCCCGCCGGGCACATGCCGTCACCGAGCTGCGCTGGAGCGCTGTGAACGCGATGATCGCTCGAAGCGACCACGTCACTCGGGTCGACGGCGCCTCAGGCGCGGGACGAGTGGAGGTTCTCACTTCATAGCCCGACGACCATAACAGCCGGTCGCCGGGCCTGTCCAGCGGATCCTGCGATCCGGTGCGATTACTCGGTCAGCGCCTTCTGCGCCAGGCCGAGCGTGTCGGCGGTCTCGGCCAGCACGCGCCGCGCCTCCTCCGGCCGGTCGTTCAGCGTCGTACCCATGGTCGGGATCAGCCCCTTGAGCGTCGGCACCCAGCCGTCATAACGGTCGGGGAAGCAGCGCTTGAGCAGATCGAGCATGATCGGCACGGCGGTGGAGGCGCCTGGTGACGCGCCGAGCAGACCCGCGATCGAGCCGTCCTCCGCCGCGACGACCTCGGTGCCGAACTGCAGCACGCCGCCCTTCTTGGCGTCCTTCTTCATGACCTGGACGCGCTGGCCGGCGGTGATGAGCTCCCAGTCCTCGCTCTTCGCCGTCGGCATGAACTCCTGCAGCGCCCGGAGCTTCTTGGCGCGGTTGGCGAGCAGCTCGCCCACCAGGTACTTGATCAGGTCGAAGTTGTCGCGTGCGACCGCGAGCATCGGACCCAGGTTGCCCGCGCGCACGGAGCCCGGCAGGTCGAACCACGAGCCGGTCTTGAGGAACTTCGGGCTGAACCCGGCGTACGGGCCGAACAGCAGCGAGGTCTCGCCGTCGACGACGCGGGTGTCGAGGTGCGGGACGGACATCGGAGGCGCGCCGACGGCGGCCTTGCCATAAACCTTCGCCTGGTGCTGCGCGACGATCTTCGGGTTCGTGGTGCGGAGGAACTGGCCGGAGATCGGGAAGCCGCCGAAGCCGTTGATCTCGGGGATACCGGACTTCTGCAGCAGGTGCAGCGCGCCTCCACCCGCTCCGACGAACACGAACCGGGCCGTGACCTCGGACTGGTTCTTGCCGACCTCGTGCATGACCTTGAGCCGCCACAGGCCGTCCTTGGTGCGCTTGATGCTGCGCACCTGGTGGTTGAGCGCCAGCTCGGCGCCGCGCTCCACGAGGTTGTCGACGAGCGAGCGGGTCAGCGCGCCGAAGTCGACGTCGGTGCCCGACGTGGAGCGGGTGGCCGCGATGCGCTGCTTGGCGTTGCGCTTCTTGGTCAGCAGCGGGGTCCACTCGCCGATGACGGCCGGGTCCTCCGAGTACTCCATGTCCTCGAACAGCGGCTGCTCCTTGAGCGCCTCGAAGCGCTTGCGCAGGTAGCGGACGTTGTCGCGGCCGCGCACGAACGTCATGTGTGGGGTCGGGTTGATGAAGCTGTTCGGCTCCGGGAGGTCACCGGCGGCGACGAGGCTCGCCCAATACTGGCGGCTCAGCTGGAACTGCTCGTTGATGCTGATGGCCTTGGCCGGGTCGACGGACCCGTCGGAGGCCTCGGGCATGTAGTTCAGCTCGCAGAGGGCGGCGTGCCCGGTACCGGCGTTGTTCCAGGGGTTCGAGCTCTCCTGGGCGACGGCGCCCAGACGCTCGTAGATCCGGATGCTCCAGTCGGGCTGCACGCGCTGGATCAGCGACCCCAGCGTCGCGCTCATGATGCCGCCGCCGATCAGGACGACGTCGATGGGAGAAGTGCTCACCCGTCAATCCTAATCGGGGTGCGGGAGGGGTGTTCTCAGGCGGTCCCTCCTGCCCGGATCCGCTCGTGCACCGCGAGGAAGCGGTCGACGGGGAAGGCGGCGATCGTGCTCGCGATCAGTGGCAGATCGGCGTCCTCCGGGCGGCGCAGACGCAGGCAACTCTTGCCCATGTCGAGACGCCGGCCGCCGGCCTCCCAAGCGCGCCGGAACTCCTGCTCCTCGGCCGAGTCGCTGTAGAGGGCCATCAGGTACAGGGAGACGTAATTCTTCTGTGCGGCGATGCTCACGTAGGCGAGCGGCTGCCCGTTGTACGTGTCGGGGTACGTATCCAGGGGCACGACCCAGCCTGGCATGCGCCAGTGCAGGCCGAGGCGATAGCCGTCCGGCATGGCCGCGGCGACGGTGTCGAACACGGGCAGGAAGACCTCACGGTGGCGCTCCGGCACCGCCTCGATGTAGGCGGCGACCTCCGAGGGCACGGCGGCGGTCATGCGGTCAGGCTAGCGCGCCGTGCCCGGCAGGGCGACGGGGTCAGGCGTCGACGCGGGCGCTCAGGCGCTCGGCGACGAGCTCCGCGATCTGCACGGCGTTGAGGGCGGCGCCCTTGCGGAGGTTGTCGTTGCTCACGAACAGGGCGAGGCCGCGGCCCTCGGGGGCGCCCTCGTCCTGGCGGATGCGGCCGACGAAGCTCGGGTCCTTGCCTGCGGCCTCGAGCGGGGTCGGGACGTCGGTCAGCTGCACGCCCGGCGCGGACGCGAGCAGCTCCTGCGCGCGCTCCGGCGTGATCGGGCTCGCGAACTCGGCGTTGATCGACAGCGAGTGGCCGGTGAAGACGGGGACGCGCACGCAGGTGCCGCTGACCAGCAGCTCCGGCAGGCCGAGGATCTTGCGGCTCTCGTTGCGGAGCTTCTTCTCCTCGTCGGTCTCGTTGAAGCCGTCGTCGACGATCGAGCCGGCGAGCGGGATGACGTCGAACGCGATCGGGCGCACGTACTTCACCGGCTCGGGCAGCGCGACGGCCGAGCCGTCGTGCACGAGGTCGAGCAGGTGCTCGTCGGCGACCGCGGCGCGCGCCTGCGTGGCGAGCTCCTCGGCGCCCGCGAGGCCCGAGCCCGACACCGCCTGGTAGGTGCTGACGACGAGGCGCTGGAGGCCGGCCTCCTCGTGCAGGACCTTCAGCACCGGCATCGCGGCCATGGTGGTGCAGTTGGGGTTCGCGATGATGCCCTTCTTGGCCTCCGCGATGGCCTCCGGGTTCACCTCGGAGACGACCAGCGGGACCTCCGGGTCCATCCGCCAGCCGCTGGAGTTGTCGATGACGACGGCGCCCGCCTCGGCGAAGCGCGGGGCGTGCGCCTTCGAGCCGGTCGCGCCGGCGGAGAACAGCGCGATGTCGATGCCGGAGACGTCGGCGGTGGCGACGTCCTCGACGGTGATCTCCTCACCGCGGAACGGGAGGGTCGTGCCCGCCGAGCGGGAGGAGGCGAAGAAGCGGATGCTCTTCACCGGGAAGTCGCGCTCGTCGAGGAGGCGGCGCATCACGCCGCCGACCTGGCCGGTCGCGCCGACGACGGCGATGTTCAGTCCGGTGTTCTCGGTCATGGCTGGCCCCTTCGGGTCGAAAGTGTTGAGAGGTCGAACGGCGGCCGGGCGGCCGGAATTCCCGACGGGCGGGTCGGATGCCCGCGGGTGGAGGCGGCTAGCGTCCGGTGCCGGCGTAGACGACGGCTTTCTGGTCGCCGTCGAGCCCGAACGCGGTGTGCACGACGCGCGCGGCCTCGGCCACGGTGTCGGCGCGGGTCACGACCGAGATGCGGATCTCGCTGGTCGAGATCATCTCGATGTTGATGCCCGCGTCGTACAGCGCCTCGAAGAGCTTGGCCGACACGCCCGTGTTGGTGCGCATCCCGGCGCCGACCAGGGCGAGCTTGCCGATCTGGTCGTCGTACTGGAGGGACTGGTAGCCGACCTCGTCGCGCTCGGAGGTCAGGGCGGTCAGCACGCGCTGCCCCTCGGACTTCGGGAGGGTGAACGAGATGTCGGTGAGGCTGGTGGCGGCGGCCGACACGTTCTGCACGATCATGTCGACGTTGGCGTTGGCCTTCGCGACGATCTTGAAGATCTGCGCGGCCTTGCCCGGCACGTCGGGCACGCCGACGACGGTGATCTTGGCCTCGCTCAGGTCGGTGGCGACTCCGGAGATGATCGGCTCTTCCACGGTTCCATCCTTCTTCGCGGCCTCGGCCGCAGCTGCTTCGTTGAGGACGTACGTGCCCTCCCGGTTCGAGAACGAGGAGCGCACGTGCAGGGTCACGTTGTGGCGGCGGGCGTACTCCACCGCGCGGATGTGGAGCACCTTCGCGCCCGCGGCGGCGAGCTCCAGCATCTCTTCGCTGGTGATCCTGTCGATCTTGCGAGCGAGGGGCACCTGGCGCGGGTCGGAGGTGAAGACGCCGTCGACGTCGGTGTAGATCTCGCACACCTCGGCGCCGAGGGCGGCGGCGAGGGCGACGGCGGTGGTGTCGGAGCCGCCGCGGCCGAGCGTGGTGATGTCGCGGGTGTCGCGGCTGAAGCCCTGGAACCCGGCGACGATGGCGATGGCGCCCCCGGTGAGGGCGTCCTGGATGCGGCCCGGCGTCACGTCGACGATGCGGGCGGCGCCGTGCTGGGCGTCGGTGATCATGCCCGCCTGGCTGCCGGTGAAGGAGCGGGCGTCGTAGCCCATGCTCTTGATGGCCATCGCGAGGAGCGCCATGGAGATGCGCTCGCCCGCGGTGAGCAGCATGTCGAGCTCGCGGGGCTCGGGGATGGGCGTGACCTCGTGCGCCAGGTCGACCAGCTCGTCGGTCGTGTCGCCCATCGCCGAGACGGCCACGACGACCTCGTTGCCGGCCTTGCGGGTCTCGACGATGCGCTTCGCGACGCGCTTGATGCTCTCTGCGTCGGCGACGGACGAACCGCCGAACTTCTGCACGATCAGGGCCACTCGCACTCCTCGGTCACGGAACCCCCATCCTACCGGGCGCCCATATGCCGCCCCTTCCATGTGACGGCGGGGCCGTGGTGACGGGGCCGGGACGGCGGGAGGCGGAGGCTAGGAGACCTGCCGGCGTCCCTCGAACGCGCGCCCGAGCGTGACCTCGTCGGCGTACTCCAGGTCGCCGCCGACGGGCAGGCCGGAGGCGAGCCGGGTGACGCGGATCTCGAGCGTCGTGAGCAGACGGCTCAGGTAGGTGGCGGTCGCCTCCCCCTCGAGGTTGGGATCGGTCGCGATGATGACCTCCTGCACCGTGCCGTCGGCGAGGCGCTGCATCAGCTGGCGGATGCGGAGGTCGTCGGGGCCGACGCCGTCGATCGGGCTGATCGCGCCGCCGAGCACGTGGTAGAGGCCGCGGAACTCGCGGGTGCGCTCGATCGCGACGACGTCCTTCGCCTCCTCCACGACGCAGATCAGCGCGGGGTTGCGGCGCGGGTCGCGGCAGATGGAGCAGGTCGCCTGCTCGGAGACGTTGCCGCAGATCTCGCAGAAGCGGACCTTGTCACGCACCTCGAGCAGCACCTCGGCGAGCCGGGTGACGTCGAAGCTCTCGGTCTGGAGGATGTGGAACGCGATCCGCTGTGCCGACTTCGGCCCGATGCCGGGGAGGCGGCCGAGCTCGTCGATCAGCTCCTGGACGATGCCCTCGTACACGGCCTACCTCATCCCCGGGTTCTGCGGAGCCGGCTGCTCCTCGAGGAAGGTGGCGCCCAGGATCTCGCGCACCACCGCCTCGCCGTAGCGCTGCGGCTGCTGGAAGGTCGGCGTGCGGGCGCCCGCGGCGGAGGCGCTGCGCTGCGGGGCGGCGCTCGACGCGGGCGCGGTCGCAGCGGCAGGAGTCCCGGTGGTCCGGCTCGCAGGGGCGGCCGTCGCGTCGGCGGGCGCAGGAGCGTTGTCGACGCGCCAGTCGCCCGCGGGCTCCTCGGGGACCGGGGGCTCGAACGGCGGCTCCGTCTCCGGCGGTGGGACGTCGTCGTAGGGCGGGTCGTCGGCTGCCGGGGTGGAGGCGGGGGCGGGCGGAGCTGTTCGCGCCGCGGGAGCCGGAGGGGCGACCACTGCGGCGGCGACGGAGGCGGAGCCGTCGCGCTCGATGGTGGCGACGGCGGCCGGGGCGGGGGCGGCCTCCGCCGCGCTCGGGATCGCGACGACCGCCCACTCGGTCACCGGGCCGGAGGGCGTGGCCGGGGCCGAGACAGCCGCGGCTGCGGCGGCGGGAGGCGTGGAGCCAGCGGCGGCGGGCGCTGCGGAGACTGCGTCCGCGCGAGCGGAGGTGGTGGCCGTACGAGCGGAGGTGGTGGCGCGCGCTGCGTCCGCGGGCGCCGCGGCAGCAGGGGCTGCGGGAGCTGCGGCGGTCGTGGAGCGCGCTGGGGAAGGCTCCTCAGCTGCGGCGTCCGCCGCTCCCGGCCAGGTCTCGGCCTCGGGAGCGGACGGGGCGCCGCCGCCGGGGCGGGCGGCGCCGCCTCCGGCCGGGGAGCCGTCGGCGCGGGCGATGAACTTGACCCGGATGCCGAGCACGTCGACGATCGCCTGGCGCAGGAACTCGCTGACGCCCTGGGTGCCGGGGGCCTGCGGCTGGCGGAAGCTCTGCACGTCGTTGTCGCTCGGGAACGACAGGGTCAGCACGTCGCCGTTGAGAGAGCGCACCTGCGCGGTGAAGACGACCATCCAGGCGCTGCGCTTCGCGCGCTGGACCGCCTCGAGGATCTGCGGCCAGGCGTCCTTCACCTGCTGCGTCGTCACCGGGCCGACCGCGGCGGGCGCGGCGGCGGCATCCGCAGCGGGTGCAGAGGCAGCGGCCGGAGCCGGGGCGTCAGCGGGCGCCGACACCGCGGGCGCAGGCGCGGAGGGCGACGCAGCAGCAGGCGCAGCCGAGGCGGGCGCACCCGAAGCAGGCGCAGACGCGGCAGGCGCAGACGCGGCAGGCGCAGACGCGGCAGGCGATGCAGGAGCGGGCGCAGAGGCGGCAGGCGTAGCAGGAGCAGCAGCAGGCACCGACACAGCCGCCGACGCCGCCGGAGCCTCGGCCGCCTCGACGGCGACCACCGACTCCACCACGACCGGTTCCGGTCGCGCAGCAGGAGCAGCAGCGCGCGGCGCAGCGGCGGGCGCGGGCGCGCCCGCAGCGTCGCTCACGCCGACGCGGCGCTCCAGCCGTTCGACGCGGGCCAGCGCGCCGCGCTCGCTCTCGTCGGCCGACGGCACGAGGACGCGCGCGATCATGAGCTCCAGGTGGAGGCGCGGGGAGGTCGCCCCGGTCATCTCGGTGAGCGCGGCGTTGACGATGTCGGCGGAGCGGCTCAACTCGGCGGCGCCGAACTTCATGGCCTGCACGCCCATCCGGTCGAGCTCGTCCTGCGGCACGCCGCGGAGCACGGCCGCAGCGCCCTCGACGCTGGTCGCGGCGACGACGATGAGGTCGCGGAGACGCTCCAGCAGGTCTTCGACGAAGCGGCGCGGGTCCTGGCCGGTCTGGATGACCCGGTCGACCGCGGCGAAGGCGCCGGCGGCATCCCGCGCCGAGATCGCGTCGATCACGTCGTCGAGCAGGGCCGCGTGCGTGTAGCCGAGCAGCGCGACCGCGCGCTCGTACTCGATCGCGTCGCCCTCGGAGCCGGCCATGAGCTGGTCGAGCAGCGAGAGGGTGTCGCGCGGCGAGCCTCCACCGGCCCGCACCACCAGCGGCAGCACGCCGGGCGCGACGGTCATGCCCTCGCTGTCGCAGAGGCTCTGCACGTAGGCGAGCATCTGCGCAGGCGGCACGAGCCGGAACGGGTAGTGGTGGGTGCGCGAGCGGATGGTGCCGATGACCTTCTCGGGCTCGGTGGTCGCGAAGATGAACTTCACGTGCTCCGGCGGCTCCTCCACGATCTTCAGCAGGGCGTTGAAGCCCTGCGGCGTGACCATGTGCGCCTCGTCGAGGATGAAGATCTTGTAGCGGTCGCGGGCCGGGGCGAAGATCGCCCGCTCGCGGATGTCACGGGCGTCGTCGACGCCGTTGTGGCTCGCGGCATCGATCTCGACCACGTCGAGCGAGCCGGCGCCGTCGCGGCTGAGCTCGATGCATGAGGAGCATTTGCCGCACGGAGTGTCCGTGGGGCCCTCCGCGCAGTTGAGGCAGCGGGCCAGGATGCGGGCGGAGGTGGTCTTGCCGCAGCCGCGCGGACCCGAGAACAGGTAGGCGTGGTTCACCCGGTCGGAGCGGAGCGCCGTCATCAGCGGCTCGGTCACCTGCGACTGTCCGATCATGTCGGCGAAGGTGTCGGGCCGGTAGCGGCGATAGAGAGCGGTTACCACCCACACATGCTACTTGCCGCCGCCGACATCCGCCCGGGCGGGAGCGCGGCGATCGCTCTCAGCGCGAAAGGCTCGACGGAGCGGAGAGCGCGGACTCCACGGCCCCCCAGAAGGCGACCCGCGCGTCCTCCGTCGCCTGGGCGTGCGGAGCGGGAGGCAGCAGCAGCGGCGAGTACGGGGGCAGGTAGAAGTAGTGCGTGGCGCCCGGCGCCCGCAGGTACACGTCGAAGCTCTCCGGCGGCCGGATCTTCGCGGCCGCGTCGAGCCAGGCGCAGCCCGTCTCCAGCTGCTCGTCCGCCCCGGCGCAGCCGAGCACGACCGGCCCCGGGATGCGCCCGAGGTCGAGCACCGCCGCGGGCGACGGCTCGCGCGTTCCGCTCACGCAAGGCACCCACGATCCGCCGACGGTGACGGCGGGCGACGGGACGGGCGACGGGCAGACCAGCCCGGTCGTCCCTCCCGGTGCGATGGCCCCGTAGACCGTGCCGGGGAAGGCGACGGCGGACCACAGCGCGAGCTGCGCCCCGCGCGAGGTGCCGAACACGAAGATGCGCTGGTCGTCGACGCCGGGCTGCGAGCGCAGCCAGGCGACCGCCGAGAGCAGCCGCTCGGCCGTGAAGACCCGGCGCGGGTCGAGCTGCCCGGCGGGCCCGAACGTCGAGAGCGCGAGGGCCGGATAGCCCATCGCCGACAGTGTGGAGGCCGCGAGCACGCCCGTCTGCGCGCCAGGGTCGGTGCCGTCGAGCACGAGCACGCCCGGCCGCAGCGCCTCCCCCGACGCGACGGGGCGGAAGTAGTCGCCGCTGATCCCGGCGTCGAACACCGCGCGCGACGGAGCGGCGGCGGCCAGCCCGACCCGCTGCACCCGGGTCTCGGCCACCCTCCTGCCCGCGATCGCCGCGCGGAGGTCGACGGACTGGGTGCTGATGCCCCAGCCCTCGTCGGCCGTGGCCGCGGCACCGGCTGCGCTGCGCAGCGACCAGAACAGCCCCATCCCGTCGACCCCGGTGAACGGCGCCTCGAGCGGCGCCTCCTTGTCGAGGTCCACGACGCCGGTGGCCGGGACGGCGTAGACGGCGCGGGAGGTCCACAGCCGGCCGACGGCAGCAGTGATCGTGACGCGCTCGCCCGGCGGCAGGGCGACCAGGCGCAGGTGCACCGCCTCCCACGCCGGGCTCGGGTTCTGCGCGACCTGGAAGCGCGGGCCCGTGCCCGTGCGCGCGGGTGCGCACCCGGCCAGCACCGGGAGGAGCAGCACCACGGCGAGCGCGGCGACGACCCGCAGCACGCGCGCGAGCGCCCGCCCGGTCACCGCCGCGCCTCCTGCTCCAGCGTGCCGATCACGGCGGCCCAGAAGGTGCGCCTCCCCTGCTCCGTCGCCTGGGCGGTGGCGGGAGGGAGGTCGTCGAGCCCGATCGGCAGGAGCGGCGCGGTGACCACGTCGTGAGCGGCCCCGTGTGTGCGCATGACCACGTCGCCGACGCGCCGGCCGCGTGCGGTGTGCACGGCGTCCGCCCATTCGCAGGTGGACGGCAGCGTCTCGTCGGCGAGGCCGCAGGCCAGCACCACCGGGCCGCTGATGAGCCGGACCGGTGGGAGCGCGGTGTCGGCGACGGCGCGCGTGCCGTCCTCGCACGGGACCGGCTCGCCGTGGTCGGTCAGCGTCGGCGAGCCTCCCCTCGCCGCGCACAGCAGCGCCGTCGGGCCGCCCGCCGCGATGGCGCCGCGCACCCGGTCGGGGCGGTGGGAGGCGAACCAGAGCGCCATGCCGGAGGCCGCCCCTGTGCCGTAGACGAGGACGCGGTCCTGGTCGACCAGGCGGCGGCCGGCGAACCAGCTCAGCGCCGCGTCGAACGCCTCGACGGACAGCGCTGCCGAGCCCGGCAGCTGTCCGGGCGGGCCGAAGGCGGGCAGCACGAACACGGGGAACCCGGCGGCGGCGATCACCCGCGCCGCGAACACCGCCGACGCACCGCCCTCGTCGCCGTCGATGAGCAGCACACCCGGCCGCGGGCTGCCGCTCGGCAGCGGGAACGGCACCACCACCCAGCCGGCGGTCGCGGCCGACGGCGTGCCGGTGGCGTCGGGCGGCACCCCCTCCGGCACCAGCTCCGACGGCTCGACGAAGCGCTGCGCGGTGACCTCGGCGAGGCCCTGGCGGCGCAGCGTCGTGGTGGCGACCCTCCTGCCGCCCTGATCGGCCGCGACGACCACATCGACGCCGCCGTACGCCCACGCCCGCTCCAGCTCGTCCTGGCTGGTGGGCGGACCGGACATGCTCCAGAGCGGCCCGCCGGGGTCGGCGCCCGCGTAGGCGCCGAGGGCGGGCTGCTGCGCCGCGAGCGACACCGTGCCGTCGGGCGGGACCGGGAAGACGCTCCGCGAACGCCAGGTGCCGGCGGAGGTCCGCGCCGTGGCGGTGAGCACGACCGGCTCCCCCGGTCGCAGGCCCTGGAGCGTGATGCCGACCTCGCTCGTGACGGTCGTGCCGAACTCGCGCACGACGAGGTGCGGCCCTCCCGCCGTCGGAACGCCGCAGCCGGCGAGCATCACCGCGCAGACCGCGGTGGCGACCAGCGCCGCGAGCCGAGCCGGCCTCCTGCTCACGATCGCGCCGCCCTCAGCACGACCCGGCCGACGGCGTCCCAGAAGGCGATCCGCGCCTGCTCGGTGGGCTGCGCGAGCGCGCCCTCCGGGAGGGCGATCGGCAGCCCGGGCGGGACGGTGATCGCGTGCGCCGCGTCGGCGACCAGGCTGGTAGAGCCGTTCGCCGACACCCGGCCCGTCGCCAGCGCCTGCTGCCAGGAGCACGCCTCCGGCAGCACCTCGTCGTGCTCGGCGCACGCCAGCACGACCGCGCCAGGCACGTGATCGAGCCGGAACATCGACGCGGGCGTCACCGGCGCCGGCGCCACGCGGCACGGCCAGTCGGTCCCCTGCTCCACCACCGGCGACGCGCCGGAGGGCGTGCACACCAGCGCGGGAACGCCTCCGGCTGCGAAGACGCCCTCGAACCGCGACCCGAACCGGTTGGCCGCCCACAGCGCGAGCTGCTCGGAGGCGCCGGTGCCGTAGACGAACAGCTTGCGCGGGTCGACGTCGGCGCGCTGCCCGAGCCAGTCGAGCACGGCGTCCACCGTGCCCGCGTCCACCACGCTCGAGAGCAGCACGCCGTCGCCGTCGCCGGTGACCGGCAGCACGAACACCGAGGCCCCCAGCTGCGCGAGCACGGGCGCCACGAAGGAGCCGGAGGCGCCAGGCGACGTGTCGTCGAACATCAGCACCGCCGGGGTGACCGGGCGCTCCAGCGTGGCCGCTCCCCAGTAGCGGCCGATGGGCTGGTCCTCGTGCGTCTGCCGCGGGAGGACCGGCGGCGTGGAGCCCGGCGATCCGGGTGCCGCGTCGCCCCCATCCGCCTGCACCTCCGCCGCCACGAGGTCGCGCGTGTAGACCGTGCGGGGGCGGAGGTCCGCCGCGAGCCCCTGCAGCCGGAACGTCCGCTCCGCCACCACCCGGTCGCCGGCGGAGGCGGTCAGGCGCACGGGAAGCGTCTCGCGCATCCACTGCCGGGCGAGGTCCCTGCCGCTGAGCTCGGGGCCGCGCAGCGACCAGTACAGGCCGATGGAGTCCGGCTCGCGGAACGGCGCCAGCTGCGGCCGCGCCGTGGCGAGGTCGAGCGTCCCGTTGGCGGGGACCGTGTAGGTCGCGGACGAGCCCCACGTCCCGCGGTCGGTCGTCACGGACGCGGAGAGGCGGAGTCTGCTCCCCGGCTCCGCGCCGACGAGCTGCAGCGGGACGGGCCACAGCACCGAGCTGTACCGGATGAGCGGTGGAGTGACGAAGCGGGGCCCGAAGCCGCCGGAGTCGGTCGGTGCGCAGCCCGCGAGCGCCGTCAGGCCGAGGGCGACGGCGACCGCCACGACCAGGCGGACGAGCCGCGCGCGCCGCGGCCGGCCCCCGCGGGGCGGCCTCCGCCGCTCCGCTCCTCCGCCGCTCCCTCGCCGCATCGTCGCCGTCTCCGTCTGGCGCACCGGTGGTGCGCCGCTCCGCTCACCCCGCCGCGCCCACCGCCTGCAGGGACTGGCGCGCGATCTCCAGCTCCTCGTTGGTCGGCACCACGAGCACGGTGACCGGCGAGTCGTCGGTCGAGATCACCCGGGTGTCGCCGGAGGAGGCGGTGTTGCGCTCCTCGTCCAGCCGGATGCCGAGCACCTCCAGCCCGGCCACGGCCTCCGCCCGCAGCGCGGCGTCGTTCTCGCCCACGCCGGCGGTGAAGACGAGCACGTCGAGCCCGCCGAGCTGCGCGGTGTACGCGCCGATGTAGTGCTTGAGCCGGTGGACCACGGTGTCGAGCGCCCTGCGCGCGTTCTCGTCGCCCTCGCGCGCGGCCCGCCGCACGTCGCGCATGTCGCCGTGCCCCGTCAGGCCGAGCAGGCCGCTGCGGCGGTTGAGCAGCTCGTCGAGGTCGTCGGTGCCCAGCTGCGCGCGTCGGGCGAGGTGGAGGAGCACCGCCGGGTCGAGGTCGCCCGAGCGGGTGCCCATGACCAGGCCCTCCAGCGGCGTCATCCCCATCGAGGTGTCCACCGAGCGGCCGCCGTCGACCGCGCAGGCGGACGCGCCGTTGCCGAGGTGCAGGACGATCTGCTTCAGCTCGCCGAGCGGGCGGCCGAGGAAGGCTGCTGCCGCCTCCGACACGTACTTGTGCGACGTGCCGTGGAAGCCGTAGCGCCGCACGCGGTGCCTCTCGGCCAGCTGCGCGTCGATCGCGTACGTGTACGCCTCGGGCGGCAGGGTCTGATGGAAGGCCGTATCGAAGACCGCCACGTGCGGCACGTCGGGGAACGCCGTCTTCGCGGCCCGGATGCCCTGCAGGTTCGCGGGGTTGTGGAGGGGCGCGAGGTCAGCGAGGTCCTCGATGTTGATCTCGACCAGCGGAGTCACGATCGTCGGCTCGAAGAACCGCTTGCCGCCGTGCACCACCCGGTGCCCGACCGCGACGACCGGATCGTCCTCGAGGCTCGGGCCGCTCTCGGCGAAGGCGTCGAGCATGGCCCGGAACGCGGCGGTGTGGTCCGGGATCGGCAGCGAGCGCTCGCTCGTGCCGTCGGGCCCGCGGTGCCGGATGTGCCCGCTCGGCTCGCCGATCCGCTCCACCAGACCGGTGGCGAGCGACTCCTCGCTCTCCGCGTCGATCAGCTGGTACTTGAGCGACGACGAGCCGCTGTTGACGACGAGGACGGTGCTCATCCGAGCTCCGCCTGGATCGCCGTGATGGCCACGGTGTTGACGATGTCGTCCACGGTCGCCCCCCGCGAGAGGTCGTTGATCGGCTTGCGCAGACCCTGCAGCACCGGCCCGATGGCGACGGCGCCCGCGCTGCGCTGCACCGCCTTATACGTGTTGTTGCCGGTGTTGAGGTCCGGGAAGATGAACACCGTCGCGCGGCCCGCCACCTCCGACCCCGGCATCTTGGCCGCGCCGACGGCGGCATCCGCTGCGGCGTCGTACTGGATCGGACCGGCGACGGCGAGCTGCGGGGCCCGCTCGCGCACCAGCGCGGTGGCGCTGCGGACCTTGTCCACATCCTCCCCCGTGCCCGAGTCACCGGTGGAGTACGACAGCATGGCGACCCGCGGCTCGATGCCGAACTGCTCGGCCGTGCGCGCGGACGAGACCGCGATGTCGGCGAGCTGCTCGCTGGTCGGGTCGGGGATGACCGCGCAGTCGCCATAGACGAGGACCCGGTCGGCGAGCGCCATCAGGAAGACGCTCGACACGACGGAGACGCCCGGCCGGGTCTTGATGATCTCGAAGGCCGGGCGGATGGTGTGCGCCGTCGTGTGCGCCGCACCGGAGACCATGCCGTCGGCGAGCCCCAGGTGCACCATCATCGTGCCGAAGTAGGAGGAGTCGGTCACCGTGTCCGACGCCTGGTCGACGGTGATCCCCTTGTGGGCGCGCAGCTTCGCGTACTCCTCGGCGAACCGGAGGCGCAGCACGTCGTCGAACGGGCTCAGCACCTCCGCCTGCGACAGGTCGAGGCCCAGCTCGATCGCGCGGGAGCGCACCTCGAACGGCTCGCCCAGGATGGTCAGCCGCGCGACACCGCGCGCCAGCAATGTGGCGGCGGCGCGCAGCACGCGGTCGTCCTCGCCCTCGGGGAGCACGATGTGCTTGTCGGCCGCGCGCGCCCGCTCCAGCAGGTCGTACTCGAACATGAGCGGCGTGACGACCTCGTGACGGCTGACGTCCAGCCGGGCGAGCAGCGCGCCGGCGTCCACGTGCCGCTCGAACAGCGCGAGCGCCGTGTCGTACTTGCGCTGCGAGTCGGCGGCGAGGCGGCCGCGGGCGTGCGTGATCCGCACCACCGTCTCGTACGTGTCGAGGCTGCTGCGCACGATCGGCAGCGGCGAGCGGAGCCCGGCGAGGAGGCGCTCGATCGGCTCCGGGAGGTCGAAGCCGCCGTTCAGCACGATGCCCGCGATCGACGGGAAGGTGCCGGAGGCGTTCGCCATCAGCACGGCGAGGAGCACCTCCGTCCGGTCGCCAGGGACGACGACGACCGCGCCCTCCACCAGCCGCGGCAGCACGTTGTTCATCGACATGCCCGCGACGACGACGCCGAGCGCCTCACGCGCCAGCAGCGCCTCGTCGCCGGCGAGCAGGGTCGCGCCCGTGGCCTCCATGATCGACCGGATGCTGGGGGCGACGAGGAAGGGGTCCTCCGGGATCGCCCACACCGGCGTCGGATCGGTGGAGGCGGCGCGCCTCCCGACCGGGGTGGCCGCCTCGACCGCGCTGCCGACCGCCGCCAC
The DNA here is from genome assembly GCF_030433685.1 of Leifsonia williamsii. Taxonomy (NCBI): domain Bacteria; kingdom Bacillati; phylum Actinomycetota; class Actinomycetes; order Micrococcales; family Microbacteriaceae; genus Leifsonia; species Leifsonia williamsii. The sequence goes on along the minus strand of NZ_JAROCF010000001.1, from coordinate 1,581,331 downwards.
GATCTCGTCGAGGTGCTCGGCGTCCGCGCGGTTCGCGATCACAGCGAGCAGGCCGGCGTGCTCCTCGCGGAGCTCGGCGACGGCCAGCTCGGCGAGCTGCCGCAGCTCCTCCGCCGAGCGGGGATCCGCCTGGCCCAGCCGCTCCCCGAAGCCCTGGCCGATGCGCCCGCCCAGCACGAGCAGCACGGGCGCGCCCAGGTTGGCGGCGATGCGGGCGTTGTAGGCCAGCTCGGTGGGGCTGCCGACGTCGGTGTAGTCGGAGCCGAGGATGACGACCGCGTCGCAGCGCGCCTCCACGGCCCGGAACCGGTGCACGATCTCGGCGAGCGCCGCGTCGGCGTCGGCGTGCACGTCCTCGTAGGTGACCCCGATCGCCTCCTCGTAGGAGATGTCGGTGGTGACGCGGCCGAGCAGCAGCTCCAGCACGTAGTCCCGCTCGACGGTGGAGCGGGCGATCGGCCGGAAGACGCCGACCCGCTCCACCGAGTGGCGCAGCGCCTCGAGCACGCCGAGGGCGACCGTCGACTTGCCGGTGTGCCCCTCCGCGGAGGTGATGTACAGCGAACGCGCCACGGTCAGCCGATCCGCTCGATCGCGGGCAGCCGGTACGCGCCGGTGAGCACGTCGTCGCCGGGCGCGTACATCCGCAGCAGCGGTCGGAACTCGCCCTCCGGCGCCGGCAGCCAGTTGGCCGCGGCCGTCGGGTCGGTGGGTCGGGTGGCGCTCATCGTGATGGTCAGTCCTCCGTCGTCGTCGTACACGATCCCCTCCGTCCGGTCGCCGATGGAGTACCGCCCGATCGGGTTCTCGACCAGGAAGTACTCCGGCAGGTCGTACATCGTCAGGGACCAGAAGGCGCCGACCGGCGGGGTCGGCGACAGACGCAGCCGGTACACGTGCTCACCGCTGAGCGGTGCGCCGTCGGCGTCCTCGTAGGTGGAGGCGTATGCCGCCTCGTAGGCGTGGTTGCCCCAGAGGCCGCCCAGCGCGGCCGCGGCGCGGGTGGCGTAGCGCGTCTTCTGGTCGTCCAGCCTCCACTCGGGCTCGTCGAGCGCGCCCACCTCGAAGAAGTCGAGGTTGTAGTCGAACGCGTGGAGGTTGAGCTGCCAGTGGTCGACGACGCCGGCGGACGAGCGCAGGCCGCCCTGCAGCGCCTCCTTGCCGACGGCGTAGCCCGTCTCGAGCGCCTGCATGAGCTGCTCCGGGAGGTCGGGCACCGGCACGTCGCCGGTCAGGCCGAGCTCGGCGTACGAGGCGAGCGCCGCGAGATCGCGCTGGGCCGGCGGGAACGCCTGCGACCACACCCGCATCCGCTCGAAGAACGTCAGCGCCTCGGTGGCCGCGGGCGGAACCGGAGGGATGCCGTCCGGCGGGGTCAGCGAGCGGCGCAGCGGCACCAGGCTCAGGGCGTCCTGGAGGGCGTGGACGGCGGAGAGGTCGGCCTCCCCCGCGACCGCCCAGCGGCCGACGATCGTGCCGACCCTGGTCGGGAAGCGGATGACCGTGGGGCTCTCGGCGGTCTCGGGCACGTCGGCAGGGGCCTCCCACCCCGGAGGGACGAGCAGGAACTCGCCCGCTCCCCCGCCGGTCGCGCGGGTGCCCACGTAGGCGAAGTTGTTCGTCCAGGCGTCGACGAATTGCAGCACGTAGTACCGCTCCCCCGCCTCCGGCACTGACAGCAGCACCGGCCCGACGCCGAGGTCGATCTGCGCGATCGAGTACAGGGTGTCGTTGTTGATCGACACGAAGGCGTCAGCAGGGCCGGCCAGGGTGCGCGCATGACCGAACGAGTTGAGCGACGTGGGCGGGACGGAGCCGATGCCCAGCCGCGTGAAGCGATCGACCTGCTCCAGGTCGAACACCAGCGGGAACCCGACGACGTACGCCTCGGAGGCCAGCTCGGCCCACTGCTCGGTCAACCCGTGCTCGGTCACTCCACCACCTCGCTCCACGATGCGGGACTCTCATTCTACAGAACGTAGAAGAGCGGTGTCACTGGGGCACACTCTACGGGGTGGGACTGACGCGCTGCTTAAAAGAAAAGACCCCTCACGCACCCGCCAGAGCCCGGTTACCCTTGCTGCGTCTCCGCCCTGGGGGAGTTGGCCTGGATGGCGCCACGTGAGGAGCCGAGAACAAGTGTAGCGGGTGACGCTGGGAGCGTGGTGCAGCGAGCGCTCCCGGCGTCCGGTAAGATACTTCAAGCCGTCTCCCGCAGGGGGATGGCGACCCAGGAGAATTCGCCTAGTGGCCTATGGCGCACGCTTGGAAAGCGTGTTGGGTGCAAGCCCTCGGGGGTTCGAATCCCCCATTCTCCGCCACAGTCTGTAAGGCGGGTGCGCGAGCACCCGCCTTTCTTCGTCCGGCGCTACGCCGCCGCCCGCTCCCCCACCGGCCGCCGCCGCAGCCCCGCGTCCGCGACCTCCGGCCCCCGGTAGACCATGTCCATCGCGCCGATGCTCTCGCCCGGCGGGACGATCGCGTCGATGCGGTCGAGGATGTCGTCCGTCAGCGACACCTCCATCCCGGCCAGGGTGTCCTCCAACTGCTCCATCGTTCGGGGGCCCGCGATGGCCGAGGTGACGCCCGGGTGCGCGATCGTGAAGGCCATCGCCAGGTGGGTGAGCGGGATGCCGACCTCGTCGGCGAGCGCGAGCAGCTGCTCGATCGCGGCGAGCCGGCGCTCGTCCCGGAAGTGGCGCATGCCGGTGCCGGCACGGAAGTTGTCGTTCGCCGCTCCCGCGCGGTACTTGCCGGTCAGCGCGCCGCCGGCCAGCGGGCTGTAGACGAGCGTTCCCATGCCGTAGCGCTGCGCCACCGGGAGGATCTCGCGCTCGATCTCGCGGTCGAGGATCGAGTAGTTCGGCTGCTCGGTCCGGAAGCGCTCGAAGCCGCGGCGCTCGGACGCCCACTGCGCCTCCACGATCTCCGACCCGCGCATCGACGAGCTCCCGATCGCCCGCACCTTGCCCTGACGGACCAGGTCGGTGAGCGCCGAGAGCGTCTCCTCGATGTCGGTGTCCGGGTCGGGGCGGTGCAGCTGGTAGAGGTCGATGTGGTCGGTGCGCAGGTTGCGGAGCGAGCGCTCGACGGCCTGCATGATCCAGCGGCGGGAGGCGCCGCGGTGGTTGATGTCGTCGTCCACCGGCCCCCAGAACTTGGTGGCGAGCACGACCTCGTCGCGGCGGCCGGCGATGGCCTCGCCGACGACCTCCTCCGAGTCTCCGTAGCGGTCAGCGGTGTCGACGAAGTTGATCCCGGCGTCGAGCGCGCGGTGGATGATCCGCACGCCCTCCTGCCGGTCGGGGTTGCCGAACGAGCCGAGCATCATGGCGCCGAGGGCGTAGGGCGTCACCTGGATGCCGGTGCGGCCGAGAGAGCGATACTGCATGGGGTTCCTCCTGTAGTCTGGAAAGACGGAACAACGTTCCGCTAACGTCGATCACTATACGGAACAATGTTCCGCTTACGCAAGGAGTGCCGTGCCCTCCCCTGCCGCCGGTCGCCCCGCCCGGGCCGACGCCCGCAAGAACCAGGACGCGCTGCTGGCCGCCGCCCGTACCGTCTTCGCGCGCTCCGGCGTCGACGCCCCCGCGCGCGAGATCGCCGCGGAGGGGGGCGTGGGAGTAGGGACGCTGTACCGGAACTTCCCGACCCGCTCCGACCTCGTGGCCGCCGTCTTCACGACCGAGATCGACGCCACCGCGGCTGCCGCGGCGGAATTCCTCGCGACGGAGGCCCCCGGCGCCGCGCTCGAGCACTGGATCGCGCGCTTCACCCGCTTCGTGGCGACCAAGCAGGGGCTGTCGGCGGCGCTGCGCTCCGGCGACCCGGCCTTCGACGCGCTCCCGGGCTACTTCGCCGAGAAGCTCGGGCCGGCCATGCGCTCGTTGCTCGATGCGGCCGAGGCGTCCGGGGACGTGCGCCCCGGCGTCGACCCACTCGACCTCCTGCAGGCGGTCGGCGACCTCAGCCACCGGGCTCCATCGGCCGACGGGTCGCCGAATGCGATGGTGCGGCTGCTGCTGGACGGGCTGCGCACCCGGGAAGCGGACGCCGCGACGCAGCGGCCGGCGTCCTCCTGACAACTCCCTGAGCGCGCCTCGCCCCGGTGGCGGAACGGGTCTACCGTTCGTCGTCGGTCTGCGCTGCGTCCTCTGCGCCGACCGCGGAAGGAATGAAAGTGGTCCTCGATCTGCCCCCAGCCCCGCAACTCAGCGCGCGGTTCTCCCCCGACGCGACCGGCGAGCTGCTCGTCGACGGCACCCGTGAGGAGTTCGTGGAGGAGAGCACCGAGCGGGTGCGGGAGGCGGTCCTCGGCCGCGTCACCGAGATCGCGGCCCAGGCGGGCCGGGCTGTGCAGCTCACGGTGTCGGACGAGGAGGGGGACTGGCTGCTCGCCGTCCAGCCCGACGGCACCATCGGGGGCGAGGAGGCGGTATCGGCCGACCACCAGCCGGTGTCCAGCCTGTCTGCACCGGGCCTCCCCTCGGCGGGTATCTCCGCCCCGCCCCTCCTGACGCCGGGCGAGCCGCTCACCCGGACCACCGTCGCCCGCGAGTCGTTCCTGCAGTCGGAGCGGCCCTCCCGTCCCGACCGTGCGCGGCGGGGCGTGCGCGGCGCCTTCGCCCGCGTCGGCGTCCCGATCGGGCCGTCGGCGGCGGAGCAGCAGGAGCGCGCCGAGCTCGACGCCGTGAGCAGGCACTGGGCCGGTCCGCGCACCATCGCGATCGTCAACGGCAAGGGCGGCGCCAACAAGACGCCGACCACGGCGCTGCTCTCGGCGGTGTTCGGCCGCAACGGCGGCTCCGGCGTGCTCGCGTGGGACAACAACGAGACGCGCGGCACCCTCGGCTGGCGGACCGAGAAGGGCGAGCACGACGCCACCGTGCAGTCCCTCCTCCCCGCGACGGACCAGCTCATGTCGGCGGAGGCGCGGACGGCCGACATCGGCCACTTCGTGCACCACCAGAACGCCGACAAGTACGACGTGCTGCGCTCGAACCCGACCATGCTCGCCACCGAGCAGCGCATCTCGAGCGCCGACTTCGATCGGCTGCACGCGATGGCGACCAAGTTCTACCGGCTGGTCATCATCGACAGCGGCAACGATGAGTCAGCCGAGCGCTGGCTCCGGATGATCGACCACACCGACCAGCTCGTCATCGCGACCACCGCGCTCGGCGAGCACGCCGAGGCCGGCGCCCTGCTCCTGGAGGCGCTGCAGCAGCGCGATGCGAACGCCGCCCGGCTGGCGCGCGACGCCGTCGTGATCGTCTCGCAGTCCGAGCGCACCGGACCGGCCTCCGAGGTGCGACGGGTGGCCGCCGGCTTCGAGCCGCTCGCCCGGCGCGCGGTCACCATCCCGTTCGATCCGGAGATGCACGGCGGCCGGCTGTCGTTCGAGTCGCTCGCGCCGCGCACCCGGCGCGCCTGGCTGCACGCCGCAGCAGCGGTGGCCGAAGGGCTCTAGCCGGGATCACCCTCCCACCGGCGCAGCGGTCGCGATCACGTTCTCGCGGTAGTGGCCGGTGGCGTCGTCGAACACTCCCCCGCAGGTGATCAGCACCAGCTTCACGGGGCCTGTGCTGACGAAGTACGACGCGAGCGACCCGGGCGCCTTCGCGGGCTGGGCGACCCCGTCGACGCGAAACGAGCGGCTCGCGTCCGCACCGGTCAGCGTCACCTCGGTGCCGGCCGGCGCGTCCTTCAAGCGGCTGAACGGACCGATGCCGTCCCACGCATCGATGTGGGCGACCACGACGATCGTGCCGCTGTCGGTGCGCAGGCCCGAGGAGAACCGGTACCAGCCTGCGGTGTGGGAGGCGGAGGGGATGCTCACGTCGCCGGTCTCGTCGAGGCCCACCGGCACGACCGGCATGTCGATGTCGAGCGACGGCACCCGCACCCGCTCGGGCGCGACCGGCGCCGGGCCCTGTGGGTCCGCGCGGCTGTCGATGTCGGTGCGCGGGATGGGCGGGAGGGACGGACCGGTGATGACGGGAGCGGGTGCCGTCGTGGCGGGCGACGCTGGCGTTGCCACCGGCGACGATGCAGCCGGCGTGGGCGCACCTCCCCCGCCCGCGCAGCCGCCCAGGGCCGCCATCCCCGCCAGCGCGATCAGCACGGAGGCGGCGACCGCAGCCGCCGCCCCCGCGCCGCTCCGCGGAGGACGGGTCATCCGCGCACGGACGCCGCGCGCCTCCTGACCGCCACCAGGACGATCGCCCCGGCCGCGACCAGCAGGGCGAGCGCACCCGCGCCGACCGCGAGCTGCTGCGTCTGCGCCGCCTGCTCGGCGCGGTAGGCGGCACCGGTGGTGCCGGCCTGCACACCGTTCGGCGGCGTCCCGAGACCGTCGACGTCCTGGATCATCAGCGCGAGGTTCTTGTCGTTCGCACTGCCCCAGGCGTAGACGATCGTGTTCGTGCCGTCCTTCACCGTCACGTCGGCCGGCCCGATCAGCGCAGGCTCGGTGGTGCCGGTCGCGGTCACCGATGCCGACACCGTCCCCGCGGGCAGGTCCAGCTTCTGCTCGTTCGGGTTGGTGAGGTTGCTCACGACCGCCTTGCCACCCACCACCACGTCGACCGCGGGTGCGGCCGCGACATGGCGGACCGTCAGCCGGCCCTGACCGGCGGCGGTGGCGGAGGTGTCGTTGGTGAACAGCGTCGCCGTCGGCTTGCCCGATGCGTCCAGATGCGCGACCGCCGAGTAGTTGCCGCCGGCGTCGAGTTTCAGATCGACGGGGCCGATCACCGGGCTGTCGTCCGCCGAGGCGGCGCCCACCTTCGTGATCGCGACGCTGTAGGTGCCGGCGGGCAGCGCCAGCGGACCGGCCATGGTGCCCGGCTGGAAGTTCTTCACCGTGTCGGTCCCGTTCACCCACACGTCGACCGGGGTGCCCGGCACGCCGTGGATGACGGAGAGCTGCGCGTCGGATTCGGCGGCCGTCGCGGGCGCGGCACCGGCCACGAGCGCGAGGGCCGCGACCGCGACGGCGGCTGCGGAGACTGCTCTGATCTTCATCGATCCTCCTTGGGATGTCGGGCGCTGATCGCGCCTCATGCCCATACATTCCGGAAGGAGGGCCGAACGGATGCACTCTCGGCTAACCGGAGGCGGTGAGCGTTCCCCGCACGATGCTGTCGCCCGAGTGGCCGGGGTCGCCGTTGAGCGGCTGCTGCGAGATGTCGACCACCGGATAGTCGGCGGCCGCGATGTTGGGCGGCATGACGAAACGCCCGGAGCCCCCGTCGAGCAGGCCGACGCTGATCGACTTCGTGAGGTCGCTGTTCATCAGCCAGACCTCGCGATAGTCCGAGCCTCCCGCCTCCACCGCCGGCGACTCCAGCGCCACCTGCAGCACCGTGGTCCCGTCGGGCTCCCGCTCCATCGTCGCCGTGCCGCTGGAGGTGGACCAGGCGGGGAGTCCCGCGAGCGTCGCCTGCGCCTCCACCGTCGACTGCTGGCCGGGCCGGAGGAACACGGTGGCGGCGACCACGACTGCGACGAGCAGGACGGCCGCGCCGGAGAGAGCGGCGACCCAGCGGCGCCGGGAGCGTGCGGGGCGACCGGCGGGGCGGGAGGGGGCCGACCCGGGCGCTGGTCGACGGCCGGGCGTGTGCGGCAGAGTCTGCACCGGTGCGACCGGCTCGGCCGGCGCCGGGTCGTCCGCGCCGGCCGTCGCCTCCGCCGCGATCTGCGCGCGGATGCCCTCCCACACCGCGGGAGACGGCTCCAGCAGCTCGAAGTCGACCGGCCCGTTCTCGCGGGCGGCGCGGGTGACACGCATCAGCCGGTCGAGCTCGGCACGGCACTCGGGGCAGCCCATGACGTGCTCGACATCGGCCTCGTCGACCTCGGGGTCGCCGAGCGCCAGCATGGCGAGCGCGTCGGGATCGCTATGCGTCATCCGCGTCCTCCAGCCGTGCTCGCAGCCGCAGCAGGCTGCGCCGGATATGGCTCTTCACCGTGCCGAGCGGCAGGCCGAGCTGTTCCGCGATCTGCGTGTGGCTCAGCCGATCGTAGAACGCGAGCCGCATGATCCGCTGCGGAAGCGGATCCAGCTGCTCCAGCTCCTGGGTCATCGTGACGCTGTCGGCGATCTGGTCGGTCCAGGTGAGCGACTGCAGGTACACGCTCTCCATCAGCGCCTGCAGCTCCCGCTGCCGCTTCGCGCGCGCCTCGTGCGCGTCGACGATCTTGTGCCGCGTGATGGCCATGAGCCACGTGCTGAGCTTCGCCCTCTCCGGGTCGAAGCCGTTCCGCCCCTGCCACGCGGCGACGAACACCTGCTGCGTGACGTCCTCGGCGTCACCGACGTCGCCCAGCGAGCGCAGCGCGAGCGTGAAGACCAGCCGCCCCCAGCGCTGGTACAGCCGCTCGACCGCATCCACCTCGCCGGACTGCAGCCCGGCGATCAGTGAACGCTCGGTGTCATCCACGGGGTCATTGTCGCTCACCCGGGCGCGAACCACGAGCCCACGCCCCCTCTACAACGATGTAGGGTCATACCCAGGACGAGGGCGGGGAGGCTTGGATGTCCGCGACGATGCACGATGTCAGCCGGCTCGCCGGGGTGTCGATCAAGACGGTGTCCAACGTCATCAACGACTACCCGTACGTGCGCGACGAGACGCGGCAGCGGGTGCTCGACGCCATCGCCGCGCTCGGCTATACGCCGAATCTGTCGGCGCGCAGCCTCCGCTCGGGGCGCACCAATGTCATCTCGCTCATCATCCCGGAGTTGCGCAACGCGTACTTCGCCGAGCTCGCCGACGCCGTGATGAAGGCCGCCGCCTCCCGCGGGCTGTCGGTGCTGATCGAGCAGTTCGGCAACGAGCGCGAGAGCGAGTTGAGCGTGCTGCAGAAGCCGCGGGGCCAGATGGTCGACGGCGTGCTCTACAGCGTGCTGGCGCTCGACGAGGCCGACCGGGACACCATCGCCGGCATCCCGACCCCGATGGTGCTGCTCGGCGACCGGATCTTCAACGGGCCCAAGGATCACGTCACCATGCAGAACGCGGAGGGCGCCCGCGCCGCGACGGACCACCTCCTCTCCGGAGGGCGGCGGCGCATCGTCGCGCTCGGCGCGCATCCTGGCGAGGTGATCGGCTCGGCAGGGTTGCGTCTGGCCGGGTATCGGGAGGCTCTTGCGGCGCATGGCGTCGCGTACGACGAGCGGCTGGCGATCCCGGTCGGCACCTGGCACCGGCGCGACGGCGCGGAGGCGATGCGCGCGTTCCTGGCGCTGGGCCTCCCGTTCGACGGCGTGGTCGCCTTCAACGACACGCTGGCCCTCGGAGCGTTGCGCGTGCTGCAGGAGGCCGGGCTGCGTGTGCCGGAGGACGTCTCGGTGATCGGCTACGACGACATCGACGAGACGCAGTACTCCATGCCGGCGCTGTCGACCATCGACCCGGGCCGGGAGCAGATCGCCCGGACCGCCGTCGACCTCCTGATCGAGCGGATCGAGGGAGGCTCCACCGCCTTCACCCCGCGCGAGATCGCGGTGCCGTTCCGGCTGGTCGAGCGCGAGTCCACGGCCGTGAACGTGCCCGCCTCCTGACCCTCGCACAGGTCACGGCAGAAAGTGTTTGACACGGTCACATCGCGGAGGGCATCATGTCTACAACGTTGTAGTACAACGTTGTAGACAAGGGTGTCAGATCACCGCGAAGGGAATCCAATGAAGAAGCTCCTTGCCGTGGGAGGCGTCGTCGCGCTGGCGGTCGCGGCCCTCACCGGGTGTTCCGCTGGCGGCAGCGCCGCGGCCAGCTGCCAGAACAAGATCGTCGAGTCGGACGCGAAGCAGGTCACCATGTGGGCCTGGTACCCCAACTTCGAGCCGGTGGTCGACCTGTTCAACAAGACCCACAAAGACGTCCAGATCTGCTGGACCAACGCGGGCGCCGGCAACGACGAGTACACGAAGTTCTCCACCGCGATCCAGGCGGGCTCCGGCGCGCCCGACGTCGTCATGCTCGAGACGGAGGTCGTGCCCAGCTACATCGCCGACGGCTCGATCGTGAACCTCAGCAAGCTCGGCGCCGACAAGGTCAAGGACAACTACTCCGAGGGCGCCTGGAGCGACGAGTCGCTCGACGGCGACGCGTACGCGATCCCGGTCGACGGCGGCCCGGTCGGCCTCCTGTACCGCAAGGACCTGTTCGACAAGTACGGCATCGCGGTCCCGACAACGTGGGACGAGTACGCAGCCGCCGCGCAAAAGATCTTCGACGCCACCGGCGGCAAGACCAAGCTGACCGACTTCCCGGGCAACGGCCGCGCCTTCCAGACCGCGCTGTTCGCCCAGGCGGGCAACAAGCCGTTCGAGCTCACCGGCAAGCAGGGCATCAAGGTCGACCTGAACGACGAGGCCAGCACCAAGGTGCTCGGCTACTGGGACGACCTGGTGAAGAAGAAGCTCGTCGGCACCGAGGACTCCTCCACCACCGACTACAACACCCACCTCGTGAACGGCACCTACGCGTCCGCGATCGCCGCCGCCTGGCTGCCCGGCTACCTGCAGGGCTTCACCGGCGCCGACAAGAACGCCAAGTGGGCCGTGGCCCCCGTGCCCCAGTGGGACACCGCGAACCCGGTGCAGATCAACATCGGCGGCTCGGCCTTCGCCGTGAGCAAGCAGGCGCAGGACCAGAAGGCGGCGGCGACGGTCGCGCAGGAGATCTTCGGCACCGAGGAGGCGTGGAAGCTCGGCATCGAGAAGGCCGCCCTGTTCCCGCTCTGGAAGCCGATCCTCGAGTCGAGCTACTTCACCGACAAGGAGTACGACTTCTTCGGCGGCCAGCAGATCAACAAGGACGTCTTCCTGACCGCGGCGACCGACTACAAGGGCTTCCAGTTCAGCCCCTTCCAGAACCTCGCCTACGACAAGCTGACCGTCGCGATCAACGCGATCAACAAGGGCAAGGCGACCCCCGAGGAGGCGCTGAAGACCTACCAGGACGCGGTCACCAGCTACGCCAAGCAGCAGGGCTACACCGTCACGAAGTAACGGGCGCCCACCTGCCCGGAAGGATCCTCCGATGACCGAATCCGCCGTCGCCGCGCCGCAGCGGCCGTCCCGTCCCCGCGCCGACCGGCGCGGGGCGGGGCGGCCCCGCCGTGACATCGTCAGTCTCCGCCGCGCCCGCTGGGGCTGGGCCTTCACCGCACCGTTCGCGGTGTTCCTCCTGCTGTTCCTCCTCATCCCGCTCGTGTACGCGTTCGTGCTCAGCCTGCAGAACTCGACGCTCGCGGGCGGAACGAGCTGGGTCGGCTTCGCCAACTACGCCCGCGCGTTCACCGACCCGCTGTTCCTCGACGGCGTCTGGCGCGTCCTGCTCTTCGCCGTGGTGATGATCCCGGCGCAGATGATCGTCGCCCTGATCGCCGCGCTGCTGATCGACGCGCTGACCACGCGGTTCGCGCGCATCTCGCGGCTGCTGATCTTCGTGCCGTACGCGGTGCCGGTCGTCATCGGCGCGCTGATGTGGGGATTCCTGTACAGCCCCAGCTTCGGGCCGGCGCAGGAGGTGTTCGGCTGGCTCGGGCTCGAGGCGCCGAACTTCTTCTCCGACCAGAACGTCTTCGGCTCGCTGGTGAACATCGTCACCTGGCAGTGGGCCGGCTACTACATGATCATCATCTACGCGGCGCTGCAGGGCGTCGACCCGTCGATCTACGAGGCGGCGCGCGTCGACGGCGCCACCGGCTGGCAGATCGCGTTGCGGATCAAGATCCCGATGGTCGCCTCCTCCCTCCTGCTCGTGCTCGTGTTCGCCCTCATCGGCACGCTGCAGTTCTTCAACGAGCCGCAGATGCTGCGCGGGATGGCGTCGGGCTCCATCACCTCCAACTATACGCCGAACATCTACGCGTACACGGTCGCGTTCTCGTACCACCAGGTGAACTACGCCTCGGCGATCGCGTTCGCCCTCGGCCTCGTCGTCTTCGTCGGGTCGTACGCCTTCATGTTCGCGACCCGCAAGAGAAGTGGACTGATGAAATGACCGCCATCGTCACCGATCAGCAGAGCGCAGACCAGCAGAGCGCGCACGCCGCGGGCACGCGCCGGTCCCGCCTGGCGGCGCAGCGTCCTCCGCAGCGCCGCGGCCGCGGCCGCGTGGTCGTGCCGCACATCGTGCTCGCCGCCTTCATCGTCTACTTCGCGCTGCCGTTCTGGTGGCTGATCGTGGCCAGCACGAAGAGCCAGCAGACGCTGTTCGACGGCAAGACGAGTCCGCTGTGGTTCGGCGGAGGCTTCGACCTGTTCAGCAACATCGGCTCGCTGTTCTCGTACTCGGGCGGGCTGTACGGGCACTGGCTCGGCAACTCGTTCCTGTACGCGATCGCGGGCGGGGTCGGCGCCACCGTGCTGTCCGTGCTCGCCGGGTACGGGTTCTCGATGTACGGGTTCCGCGGCAGGAGGCTGTTCTTCGCCGTCGTGCTGGGCTCGGTCATGGTCCCCGCGACGGTGCTGGTCATCCCGCTGTTCGTGATGATGAGCAACGCGCACCTGACCAACACGGTGTGGGCGGTCATCCTCCCGTCGATGCTGAACCCGTTCGCGGTCTACCTGATGAAGGTGTACACCGACGAGGCGATCCCGCCCGAGATGGTCGACGCCGCCCGCGTCGACGGCGCCGGCGAGGTGCGCATCTTCGCCAGGGTCGCCCTGCCGCTGATGCGGCCGGCGGTCGTCACGGTGCTGCTGCTGTCGATCGTCGGCACGTGGAACAACTTCTTCCTGCCGCTCGTGATGTTCTCGAACCCGCAGCTCTTCCCCGTCACCGTCGGCCTCGGCGCGCTGCAGTCGCAGGCCCAGGTGAACACCGGCGGCCAGTCGCTGTGGAACCTGGTCATCACCGGCGCCCTCATCTCGATCATCCCGCTGATCGTCTCGTTCCTGACCCTGCAGCGATACTGGCAGGGCGGGCTCTCGATCGGCAGCGTCAAGTAGCGGGCGCGTGCGCCCGACCCACCCATCCAGAAGGAACACTAGGAACCCCATGCCAGAGACCCGCATCGCCCTCGACCGCTCCGCGCGCGTCGCCCCCGCCAACCGCCGGCTGTTCGGCTCGTTCGTCGAGCACCTCGGCCGCTGCGTGTACGACGGCATCTACGAGCCGGGGCACCCGACCGCGAACGAGGACGGCTTCCGGCTCGACGTCGTGGACCTCGTCCGCGAGCTCGGCTCGACCACCATCCGCTACCCCGGCGGCAACTTCGTCTCGGGCTTCCGCTGGGAGGACTCGGTCGGCCCGCGCGAGAAGCGCCCCGTCCGGCGCGACCTCGCCTGGCACTCGCTGGAGTCGAACCAGGTCGGCCTCGACGAGTTCTCGCGCTGGCTGAAGCTGACCGGCTCGGAGCTGATGCTCGCGGTGAACCTCGGTACGCGGGGCATCGAGTCGGCGCTCGACCTGCTCGAGTACGCCAACCACCCGTCCGGCACCGCGCTGAGCGACTGGCGCATCGCGAACGGCACTCCGGAGCCGCACGACATCCGGATGTGGTGTCTCGGCAACGAGATGGACGGCCCCTGGCAGACCGGGTACATGACGGCCGACGACTACGGCAAGCTGGCCGCGCGCACGGCCGCCGCGATGAAGATGGCCGACAAGGACCTCGAGCTCGTCGTCTGCGGGTCGTCCGGCTCCGGGATGCCGACCTTCGGCGAGTGGGAGCGGATCGTGCTGGAGCACTCCTACGAGCACGTCGACTTCATCTCGGCCCACGCCTACTACCAGGAGCGGGGCGGCGACCTCGGCTCGTTCCTCGCCTCCTCGATCGACATGCAGTACTTCATCGACACGGTCGTCGCGACCGCCGACCACGTCGGCTACAAACTCAAGAGCACGAAGAAGATCAACATCTCCTTCGACGAGTGGAACATCTGGTACCTCGACGAGCACAAGGAGTCAGAGGAGGTCAACGACGAGTGGCGTTTCGCCCCGCGCCAGCTGGAGGACGTCTACTCGGTCGCCGACGCGGTCGTGCTCGGCAACCTCCTGATCACCCTGCTGAAGAACAGCGACCGGGTGACCTCCGCCTCCCTCGCCCAACTGGTCAACGTGATCGCGCCGATCATGACAGAGCCGGGCGGCGCGGCCTGGCGGCAGACGACCTTCTACCCGTTCTCGGTGATGTCGCGCCTGACGCGCGGCGAGATCCTGCGGCCCACGATCACGACCGGCACCTACGAGACCGCCGTGCACGGCGAGGCCGGACTGGTCGACGCGGTCGCCAGCTACGACGCCGAGGACGGCTCGGCGGCGGTGTTCCTGGTGAACCGCAGCCAGACCGAGACGGAGACCGTGCGCATCGACGTGCGCGACCTGGGGGTCTCGTCCGTGCGGGAGGCCGTCTCGCTCTGGGACGAGGACGTCTACGCCAAGAACACGCTGCAGCAGCAGGATCGGGTCGGCCTGCGCCCGAACTCCACCGCGGCGCTCGACGGCGGCGTGCTGACGGTGGAGCTGCCTCCCGTGTCGTGGACGGCGGTCGCACTCGGCTGAGCCGACCGCGAGGAACGACGGGCCGGCGGCCCGGAAGCGGCGGGGCGTGTCCCCCAAAATGCCGCTACCGGACGCCGGCCCTCGTGCGTCAGGCTGTGAGGGATGGGTGGGCATCAGCAACAGGTCGGACAGGATACGGGCGTGACGCAGGAGACGACTCTGCGACCGCACCGGCACCTCTTCCTGCGCGGCATCCTGGCGGTCGTGGCGCTCACCACCCCGGTGTTCGCGGTGCTGTACTGGCTGACAATCCCCAACGGGCCCTGGCCGTCGGTGCTCGCCGGGCAGCTCCTCGTCCTCGCCGCGACCATCCTGGGCGTGCAGTCGTTCCTGGCGACCGCGGTCGAGCTGACCGAGAGCGGCGTCCGGGTGCGCGACGGCCTCGGCCGCACGCGCGAGGTGCGCAGCTCCGACGTCGCCACCACCCACATCGTGCAGCTCTACGACGGCAGCACGCTCGACACCCTCCCGCAGCTGTTCGCGACCGATGCGGAGGGACGCACGCTCCTGCGCATGCGCGGCCAGTTCTGGGCGCCCCGCGACCTGGAGCGGGTCGCGGAGCAGCTGGAGGCGCCGATCAGCCGGCCGGAGGAGTCGATGACCTTCGCCCAGCTCCGGCGGCGCTGCCCGCGCATGCTGCCCTGGTACGAACGGCTTCCGCGGCTGGGATAGCGGAGGTCCGTGCCAGGATGGCGGACGTGAGAGCGTCCTCCGCACCGCAGCAGAGCGCGATGCCCCGCAGCAACGGGCAGCTGACGCCGTCCGCCGACGTGGCGATGGAGCGGCGGTTCCCGTCGGACTCCGCCGCCGTCTTCGTGCGGCACTACTGGCTGCCCCGGTGGAGCCTCCCCGAGGGCCGGGTGCGCCGGGAGGCCGTGCTCGAGTACCCGTCGGCCAACGTCGCGATCGAGCCCCGGCTCGCCGCTCTCCACCGGGCGAACCGGGGACTCAGCACGCGCACGCTCACCGGTACCGGGTGGGCGTTCGGAGCGCTGCTGCGGCCCGGCGTCGCACTCGGCTGGACCGGCGGTTCGCTGCGGTCCCAACCGCTGGTGGTCCCGCTCGGCGCCCTGGGGAACGGGGAGGCCGCGGCAGCGCTCGCGGCGTGCGTCCCCGCCGTCCGCGCGGCGATGGCCGCCGGCGACGGCGATGCGGCGATCACCGCCTTCGAGTCCGCGCTCGCGACGCTGCCCTCTCCCGGCGAGGAGGCCCGCCTGGTCGACGCGATCGTCGCCGCCGTCGAGGAGGACCGCGAGCTGCGGAGGGTGGAGCAGCTGGCCGAGCGGTTCGGGATCGGCGTGCGCAGCCTCCAGCGCCTCATCGCCGGACACCTGGGGTTCGGGCCGAAGTGGCTGATCCAGCGGTACCGCCTGCAGGAGGCGGCGGCAGCGCTGCGCTCGGACGCCCCTCCCCCGCTCGCCCTGCTCGCCGCCGACCTCGGCTACGCCGACCAGGCGCATTTCAGTCGCGAGTTCAAAGCGGTGATCGGGGCGACGCCGGGCGGCTACGCAGCGCAAGCGGCCGCGACCTCAGCGCGGACGCTCCGCGCGGACCCGCCAGCGGCTCTCCCGTCGGGGCGCCGGTGAGCACCGCCATCGACGACCTCCTCGCTCCCGCTCGCGAGCGCTGGCACCTCGCACCCGACGGCGACGCCTTCGCGACGGCCACCAGCGTGCTGCAACCGGTGGTATGGCAGGGCTGTAAGGCGTTCCTCAAGCTCGCGACCGAGGACGAGGAGCGCGCAGGCGGACGGGTGCTGCGCTGGTGGCGGGGCCGTGGCGCCGCACCCGTGCTCGCGGCGGAGGGCGACGCGCTGCTGCTCGAACGCGCCACCGGCGAGCGCGACCTCGCCCGCCTCGCGGCCTCGGGGCCTGAGGGCGACGACGAGGCCACCCGGATCCTGTGCCGGGTCGGCCGGCGGCTGCACGCGAGCGACCGCCCCGCGCGGCCGGCGGGGCTGGCCGACCTGCCGCGCTGGTTCCGCGAGCTGCCCCTCCACGCCGCGGAGGCGCCGGAGGCTCATGGCGGCCTGTACCCGCGCGCGGCGGCCGAGGCGGCGGCGCTGCTGGCGCATCCGTCCGGCGACGTCGTACTGCACGCCGACCTGCACCACGGCAACGTGCTCGACTTCGGCGAGCGCGGCTGGCTCGCCATCGACCCCAAGCCGGTGCACGGCGATCCCGGCTTCGACGTCGCGAACATCCTGTGCAACCCGGGTCCGGAGGTCGCGCTGCGGCCAGGGCGCCTGGAACGGACGGCAGGCGTGATCGCGGCGGAGACCGGGATGGACGAGCGGCTCGTGCTCCGCTGGGCGCTCGCCTGGGCCGGCTTGTCCGCGGCCTGGTCCGAGCGCAGCGGCGGGGATGCGACGGTGGCGGTGGGTGTAGGGAGGCGAGCCCGCGCTCTGCTCGATGCTTAGCGGGCCGTCCCTCAGTCGCGCGGTGCGGGCGCCTCGTCGAGGATCAGCTGCAGGAACGCCAGGTCGAGCCAGCCGCCGAACTTCGCACCGACCTGCGGCATCAGTCCGACGCGCTCGAACCCGAGCTTCTCGTGCAGGCGGATGGACCCGGTGTTGCCGGCCTCGACCGCGGCGACCATCACGTGCTTGCCGAGCGCGCGGGCCCGCTCGATCAGCGTCTCCATCAGCCTCCGGCCGAGCCCCGCGCCGCGCTGGTCTCCGCGTACGTACACGGAGTGCTCGACGGTGTGCCGGAAGCCGTCGAACGGACGCCAGTCGCCGAACGACGCGTACCCCACGACCTCGCCGGCGTCGTCGAGCGCCACGAGCACCGGATAGCCCGCCCGCCGCCGGTCGGCGAGCCACGCGACGCGGTTCGCGAGGTCGACCGGATTGTCGTTCCAGATCGCCGTCGTGTGCTCGACGGCGTCGTTGTAGATGGCCGCGATGCCGGCGACGTGCGAGTCGTCCGCGTCGGTGATGCGCATGCTGCTCCTCGGTGCTGCCCTGAGTGCCGGCCCGGCCCTCCGCCGACTCGTGACATGTGGTCACCACTCGGCGCCGGGAGTGACATCATGTCACGACTCGGCGGGGTGGCCGCGCGGCGGCTCAGCGGCGGCGGCGCGTCCCGAAGATGCCCTCCACCACCCCGGTGAGGATGTCGCGGGTCGCCTTCGAGCCGAGCACCTGCTCCAGCACGCTGTCCTGCGGTTTCGTGGAGGTGCGGCGGCGGGGCGAGGTCTGCTTGAGGATGCGGTCGTACTCGCGCTGCGCGGCGTCCTGGCGGCGCGCTTCCTCCTTCGCCGCCTCCTTCGCGGCGCGCTCGGCCTCCTTCTGCTGCTGGGCCGCCGCCTTGTCGGCCTGCTCGCGCTGCTCGGCGGCCGCCGCCTCGGCCGCCGCAGCATCGAGGCGCCTGGCCAGCTGCTCGCGCGCCGAGTCGCGGTCGACGGCGGTGCCGTACGTCGCCTGCAGCGGCGATGCGGCGACCGCGGCCTCCACCCGCTCCTCCGGCGCCGGCGACATCGCCCCCTGGGGCGCCCGGAGACGCGTCCACGCCACCGGGCTCGGCGCGCCCTTCTCGTTCATCACCGTGACAACGGCCTCGCCGATGCCGAGGGACTGGAGCACCGCCGCGAGGTCGTAGCCGGAGGTCGGGTACGTCGAGACCGTCGCCTTCAGCGCCTTCGCGTCGTCGGGGGTGAAGGCACGGAGCTGGTGCTGCACCCGCGAGCCGAGCTGGGCGAGCACGTCGCCCGGCACGTCCTTCGGCGTCTGCGTGACGAAGAAGATGCCGACGCCCTTCGACCGGATCAGCCGGACGGTCTGCGCGATGGACGCGAGGAAGTCCTTGGACGCGTCGCGGAACAGCAGGTGCGCCTCGTCGAAGAAGAACACCAGCTTGGGCTTGTCGAGGTCGCCCACCTCCGGCAGGTCGTTGAACAGGTCGGCGAGCAGCCACATGAGGAAGGTGGAGAACACCGCGGGCTTGTCCTGCACACCGGGGACTTCGAGGAGGCTGACAACCCCGGTCCCGTCGGGCGCGACCCGCAGGAACTCGGCCGTGTCGATCTCGGGCTCGCCGAAGAACGCGTCGGCGCCCTGGTCGGCGAACGCGATCAGTTCGCGCAGGATGACGCCCACCGTCGCGCTCGACAGCCCGCCGAGGCCGGCGAGCTCGCCCTTGCCCTCGTCGCTCGTCAGGTACGTGAGCACCGCGCGGAGGTCGGCCAGGTCGAGCAGCGGCAGGCCGGCGCTGTCGGCGTAGTGGAACACGAGGCCGAGGCTCGACTCCTGCGTCGCGTTGAGCCCGAGCACCTTCGACAGCAGCAGCGGCCCGAAGCCGGCCACCGTGGCGCGGATCGGGACGCCGCGCCCGACGCCGCCGAGCGAGTAGAACTCGGTGGTCGCGGCGCGCGGGGTCCAATCCTGACCGATCGCACGGGTGCGCTCCAGCAGGGCGTCACCGCCGTCTCCGGGCACCGAGATCCCGGACAGGTCGCCCTTGATGTCGGCCGCGAACACGGGCACGCCGGCAGCGGAGAGCTGCTCGGCCAGCACCTGGAGCGTCTTCGTCTTGCCCGTACCCGTCGCGCCCGCGATCAGGCCGTGCCGGTTCGTCATCGCGAGCGGGATGCGGACCGGCACGTCGGCGAGGGGTACGCCGTTGACCAGGGCGCCCAGCTCGAGCGCGGCGCCGTCGAAGGCGTACCCCGCCCGCACGGCGGCGACCTCGTCGGGGGTGAGCGGGGCGTCGGGCGCTGGCGGCGGCGTCGGGCGCTGGGGCAGCCGGGGCCGCCGGGGCCGCCGCGGCAGCCGCTGCCGCCTCCTTCGCCGCCGCCACCTGCGCCTCGGCGCGCGCCGATGCCTCCTGCGCGCGTCGCACCGCCTCCGCCGCCTCCGCCTGGAGCCGCTCGGCCTCCGCCGCCGCGGCCAGCGCCTCCGCCTGTGCCTTCTCCAGCGCCTCCGCGTCGCTCATGCGGGTCACTGTACCGACGGCAGACGCGGCGGCCTAGGCTCGCGCGGCCTCCCGCATCCCCCAGGCCTGCCCGTAGCCGCCCTCGGCCTCGGGCCGGGCCATCAGGTCGAGGAACGGTTGCGCGTCGAACGCTTCGGGCCCGAGCACGCCGGTGCCCGTCCATGCGGCCGTCGCGAGCAGCTCGAGCGCGATGACCGGGTTGAGCGCGGTCTGCCACACGACGCACTGTGCGTCGTACTCGCGCATCGTCCACTCGTTGTCGCTCACGTGGTACAGGTACACCTCGCGCGGCCGCCCATCCGTGCCGAGGCCGGTGACGTTGACACCGGCGCAGGTCTTGCCGGTCATCCGTGGGCCGATCGTGGCAGGGTCCGGCAGCGCGGCGGCGACGACGTCGCGCGGGGCCACCTCGACGGGACCGTTCTTGCTGCGCACGCGGAGGGGAGTCGTGGAGTCGAGCCCGAGCAGGTGCAGCGTCTTCAGCACCCCGATGAACTCGGCGCCGAGGCCGTACTTGAAGGTCACCCGGCGGGCGTCGAGCCAGCGGGGCATGAGCAGCACCTCCTCATGCTCCACGTTGACGCACTCGACCGGCCCGATGCCCTCGGGGAAGTCGAACACCTCCGGCTCGCTGAACGGCTCCGTGGTGCGCCAGCCGGTGCCCTTCTCGAAGATCACCGGCGGGTTCAGGCACTCCTCGATGGTGGTCCAGATGCTGAACGAGGGAGCGAAGATCTCGTTCCCGGCCTCGTCGCGCACCACGAGGTTCGCGCCGTCGCGGGTGCCGAGCTCGTCGATCGATGAGAACAGGTGGTCGGCGGCGTAGCGGGCGAAGACATCGCTCAGCCCGGGCTCGACGCCCATGCCGACGAGGGCCAGCCGGCCCGCCGCCTCCCAGTCGCCGCGCTGCGCGAACTGGTCGTCGCCGAGCTTGACGCCGGTCTGCGCGTACGGGTCGGTCGGATGCGGCTCCGAGAGGCTCATCGCCATGTCGAGGTAGTCGGCGCCCGCCGCGAGCGCCCCGGCGAACACCGTCGGGACGAAGGAGGGCTCCACGGCGTTCATCACGTGGGTCGCGCCGTGCTCGCGCGCGACCGCGGCGACGACGTCGGGGTCGGAGGCGTCGATCGCCGCCGTGCGGAACCGCGCGGCGACCTCCTCGCCGTGCCGCTCGCGGATCCACGCCACCGTGCGCTCGGCGCGCGCCGGGTCGTAGTCGCTGACGACGATGGTCTCGTAGAACGCGCGACGCGCGGCGATCTTGGCGATGGCGTCGCCGACACCGCCCGCACCCACCAGGAGAATCCTCATGGGCCACACCGTAGCGGTCCGGGGCCGCACGAACGAAGCGCTCGCCCGAAACGGAGGAGTCCGCGCGCCAACTGGCCTGATCCCACTCCGATCACGGCGCGTCACCGGCGGGTCGCGGCCGCATTCCTCCCTCTTGCCAGGAAGAACGGATGCGGAGCCGCGCTCTCCAGCGCGATCCGGTGCGCGAGCGGTGCCCAGACGATCACCGCGATCGCGGCTCCCAGCAGCAGCCCGCCGAGCGTGTCGCTCAGCCAGTGCGCACCGAGGTAGGTGCGGCTGACCGCCATCAGCACCGCCCATGCGCCGCCGACGCACCACACCCACACCCGCGGGAAGAGGATGCCGAGCACGACCACCATCGTCGCCGCGTTCGCGGTATGCCCCGAGGGGAATGAACCGGTGTCGACGTGCACCAGGATCTCCGTGGGCCGCGCGCGCCCCACCGTGTGCTTGAGCAGCTGCACCGCGCCCAGCGAGATGAGGCTCGCGAGCGCGAAGTACACGGCGCCCCACGGCCTCCGGAACGCCAGCAGCAGGAGGAAGATCACGAGCGGCACGAACACCGACCCGAGCAGCGTCCCTCCGGCGTAGTTGAAGAACAGCGCCGGCCCGAGCCAGAGCGGCGAGCGGTGCTCGACGATCTCGCCCATCCACTCCTGGTCGATCCCGAACGCGCGGGTGCGCCGGAACGCGATGATCACGCCCAGCCCGACAACGAGCACGACCGCCACCGACGCAGAGATCACGGGCCACCGGTGGGTGACCTTCGCCGCCTTCGGGATGTCGTGTCCGGTGTCGCTCATGCCCACACCGTACCCGCGCATCCGGCGACCCTCTCTGCGAGTCGTGACATCATGTCGGCACTCGCGCCGAGTCGTGACATCTTGTCACCACTCGCCCCGAGGGCGCGGGTCAGTGCGCGAGCGCCGGCACTGTGCGCGGACGCACCACGAGCCACAGCGAGCAGATCGAGACGAGCGCGCAGATGGCCATGACCGCGCCCATCGGGGCCGCGCTGCCGACGCCGAGGATGCCGACGATCGGCGACACGATGCCCGCGATGCCGAAGTTCAGGGCGCCGAGGAGGCTCGCCGCCGTGCCCGCCTCGTGGCCGTGCCCGTTGAGCGCGAGCACCTGCACGCACGGGAAGCCGAAGCCGCAGGCGCAGATGAAGAACCACAGCGGGATCGCGACGCCCCAGAGCCCGACGTGCGCCTGGTCGAGCACCACGATCGTCAGGGACGCGGCGAGCATGACGATGGTCGTGCACGCCAGGATCCACTGCGGCCCGACGTACTTGGTCAGGCGGGAGGCGGACTGCACGCCGATGATGATGCCGATGGAGTTGACGGCGAAGAGGAGGCCGTACTCCTGGGCGTTGAACTTGTAGATCTCCTGGAAGATGAACGAGCTCGACGAGAGGTACGAGAACAGCCCGGTGAAGTTCGCGGCGCCGACGATGGCGATGCCGACGAAGACGCGGTCCGACAGCACGTTCTTGTAGCGCTGCCGCACCGTGGAGTGGCCGGCGTCGTGGCGGCGCGCCTTGGGCAGCGTCTCCACGATCCAGAGCGAGACGCAGATGATCACGAACGCGCCGTAGCAGGCGAGTACGACGAAGATGCCGCGCCACGGCATCACGAGCAGCAGCCAGGAGCCGAGCACGGGCGCGAGCACCGGGGCGAGGCCGTTGACGAGCGCCAGCCGGCTGAGCATCCGGACGAGCGGACGCCCGCCGAACAGATCACGGACCATCGCCATGGCGACGACACCGCCGGCCGCGGCGCCGATGCCCTGCAGCGCGCGGGCGACGCCGAGCAGCTCGACATTGGGGGCGACAGCGGCCGCGAGGCAGGACAGGATGTGGACGGCCGTCGCCGCGATCAGCGGCGTGCGGCGGCCGATCTTGTCCGACCACGGGCCGACCAGCAGCTGGCCGACGCCGAACCCGATGGTGGTGGCGGTGAGCGTCAGCTGGATCGCCGCGGTGGAGACGTCGAAGTCCCCCTGCAGCGTCGGCAGAGCCGGGAGGTAGGTGTCGATCGTGAACGGCCCGAGTGCGGTCAGTGCCCCGAGGATCAGGATGTAAGCCAGGCGCTGGCGGCCGGAGAGCGAGTCGCCGGGGTGCACGACGGTGGTCACGGAGAAGTCCTTCTTGGTGGAGGTGGATAGTGGTCGCGCACACCGTCGAGCGCAAAACAACAGCACCGCGGCGGGCGCGGTGCTGTCGGGTAGAGCATCGAATCGATTCGACTCGGAAGCTGGAATCGATCCTATCGCACGCGGCCCCCACGATGTGACCGTTCCCACGGACGCCGCAGGCCGCTGTCGCGCTGCGAACAGGTCAACCCGCGGGTGCGGCCAGCAGCGGACGGAAGGCGATCTCCGCCGCCCCGATCATGAGGATGTCGGCGCCGAGCGCCGAGCGCTCGATCCGCAGCGTCTCGGCCGACGCGGCGAGCGCCTGCCCGGCGACGAGCTCGGGCAGCCGCTCCGGCGCCAGCCCGTGCAGCACACCGAGGAAGCCGCCGAGCACGATCAGCTCGGGGTCGAACACGTTCGCCGCGGTGCGCAGCGCGGTCGCCAGCCAGCCCCGTTGCCGGTCGACCTCGGCGATCACCCGGGGATCACCGGAGGCGACGGCGGCCGTGAGCGCAGCCTCCAACTCTTCCGCGTCGGCCGAGGCGAGGCCCAGCACGTCGAGCAGCGCCTGCTGGCTGACCTCCGTCTCGAGACATCCCACAGCACCGCAGTGGCAGCGGACGCCGGAGGAGTTCACGAGGGTATGCCCCAGCTCGCCCGCGTATCCGTTGACGCCGGTGAGCGGCGCTCCCCCGACGACGACACCGGCGCCGATGCCAGAGGCGCCGCCGTTGAGGTACACGAGGTCGGAGGCGCCGCGCCCGGCACCGAACAACCGCTCGGCGTCGGCGCCCAGGCGCGCGTCGTTGGCGGCCAGCGCGGGCAGTCCGGTCGCCGTCGCCAGCTCGGCCGCGAACGGCTCGTCCGTCCAGCCCAGGTGCGGCGCGAGACGCACGACGCCGTCGGCCTCGCGCACCAGGCCCGGCACGGCGACGCCGATGCCGGCCACGCGGGAGGTGCGCCCCGGCTCCTGCCGCAGCCCGTCGATCATCCCGGCGGCCATGGCGACCGCCTCACGCGCCGACGGAACGTGCCCGGTCGGTCGTCGCAGCCTCCGGTGCACCGTCCCGTCGAGCCCGACGACGCCGACGGTGACGGCGTCGATCTCGGGGTTCACCGCGAACGCCACCACCCGCCCGTCGGCGACGACCTCCGGCGAGGGGCGGCCGACCCGGTTGCCGACGCGCGGCTCCCGCTCCAGCACGAGCCCCTGCTGCACCAGCTCGGCGACCAGCGCACCGACCGTGCTGCGGTTGAGCCCGGTCGCGCGGGTGAGCGCCGACCGCGCGAGGGGCCCGTCGCGGTGCACCATCCCGAGCACGGTAGCGAGGTTGTGCCGCCGCACCGTGTCGAGGTTGGTGCCCGCCGTCGTGCCGTTCATGGTCCCCGCCACCCTATCCCGCGCGGCGGTGGCCGACGGCTCTCACCAGCTCTCGGGCCGCGCGCCCAGCGGCACCACCTCGGGCCGCTCGAGAGTGGAGGTCAGGGTCACGACCTCGTGCTCGGCGCCCGCCCGCAGCACCGCCTCCATGATCTCCAGCACGTGGAACGCCAGCTCGCCGGAGGCGCGATGCGGTCGATCGGTCTCGATGCCGCGCGCCATGTCGGCCAGGCCGTACCCGCGCCCTGCGTCGACGTAGCCCGCGGCGACCGGCACCTCCCGGAACTCCCGGTCGGCGGCGGTCGCGACCGAGACCGGCAGCGAGAACTGGTTCGGGTCGGGCACCGCGATCGTCCCGTCGGTCCCGTACACCTCGAAGAGCGGCACCCGCGTGGCCCAGACGTCGAACGACATGGTGACGGTCGACACCACGCCGGACGCGTGCTCGAGCAGGGCGGTGACGTGCGTCTCCACGCCCACCGGCACCGCCGTGCCCGCGAGCGGGCCGGTGCCGACCGTGCGCTCGCGCGCCGAGCGGCGGGTCGCGCCCGACACCCGCACGACGGGCCCGAAGAACGTGACGAGGCTCGTCAGGTAGTACGGCCCCATGTCGAAGAGCGGACCAGCGCCCGGCTGGTAGTAGAACGCGGGGGCCGGGTGCCAGAGCTCGTGCCCCGGCGCGCTCCACGACGCCGCCGCGGCGACCGGGGTGCCGATGCGGCCCTCGTCGAGCAGCGCCCGCGCGGTCTGGATGCCCGTGCCGAGCACGGTGTCGGGCGCGCTGCCCACGCGCAGGCCGAGCGCCGAGGCCCGCTCGAGGATCGGCCGGGCCTCGGCCGTGGTCAGCGCGAGCGGCTTCTCGCCGTACACGTGCTTGCCGGCGTCGAGCGCCCGCAGGGCCACCTCGGCGTGCGCCTTCGGGATGGTGAGGTTCAGCACGACATCGACGCCCGGGTGCTCCAGCAGCGCGTCGACGCCGAGCGCCTCCACGCTCCGGCCGTCGCTGCTCTGTTCGGCGGCGACGGAGGCGGCACGCTCGATGTCGAGGTCGGCCACGGCGACGAGGTTCAGGTTCGGCAGCTTCGGGAATTCGGCGAAGTACTGCGTGCTGATGACGCCGACGCCGACGACGCCGACGTTCAGCGGGCGGCCCACAGCAGCCCCCGCTCGATGATGGTGCGGACGGGCTGCGACTCCACGATCTCCAGCCGGTGGCCGGGGGCGGAGACGAAGATGCGGCCCTCGCCCCACTGCCGGGTCCAGATCGCGGGCGCGGTGACCGGGCGGTGCCACGCATCCCACGGCCGCACCTCCTGCGTCGTGGTCGCCAGCACGTCGTTGTACTCGTCGCTCAGCACCCAGTACTGCTCGGTGACGAGGTCGAAGTCGTCGATGCCCGCGGTGATGGGATGGGTCTTCCCGTACTCGGTGATGTGCACGGTGTACGGGATGTAGTTGTCCGACTGCTCGCCGGTGCGCTCGGCCGGGTCCTTGCCGGCGTGGTGGGCGAACTGGCCGCCGATCATGTGCAGGTAGTCGGCGTTGTTCCGGTACGAGTCGGCGATGCCGCCGTGCCAGCCGGCCAGTCCCGCCCCGCCGAGGACGGCCCGCTGCAGGCCCTGGAACTCGTCGTTCTCGATGGTGTTCATCGTGTTGATCTGCACGATGAGGTCGACGGTGTCCATGAAGGCGGTGTCGGCGTACACCGGCGTCCCCTCCTCCACCCGCACGTCGAATCCGTTCTCCTCGAGGAACGGGATGAAGAAATTCGTGGTCTCGACGGGCATGTGCCCGTCCCAGCCGCCGCGGACGACGAGGGCCTGCTTGGTCATGCTTCCTTCCGGTGGTGTGAGAGGGGTCGACGCGTCAGTCGGTCGTGGTCCAGGCGCTGCCGGCGGCGGCGCTGCGCTCGACCGCTGCGAGCACGCGCTGCACGTGCAGGCCGTCGGCGAACGACGGCTCGGGGTCGCCTCCGCCGGTGATGGCGTCGACGAAGTCCTTGATCTGGTGGCTGAACGCGTGCTCGTAGCCGATCGCGTGCCCGGTCGGCCACCAGTTGGCCATGTAGGGATGCTCGGGCTCGGTCACGATGATCCGGGTGAAGCCCTGCTCCCCCGCCGGCGCCGTCGCGTCGTAGAACTGCAGCTCGTTCATCGCCTCCAGGTCGAAGGCGATGGCGCCGCGGGAGCCGCTCAGCTCGATCCGCAGGGCGTTCTTGCGTCCCGTCGCGTACCGGGTGGCCTCGAAGGCGCCGATCGCGCCGGACGCCTCTCCGCCCTCCAGCCGCGCGGTGAACCAGGCGGCGTCGTCCACGGTGACCGTGCCGCGGCGGTCGGAGGCGGTGCCGGAGAGCCCGACCGACTCGCCCAGCAGCGGCCGCTCCTCCACGAAGGTCGCCAGGGTGCCCGACACGCTCTGCAGCCGCGACCCGGTGAGGTGCTCGACCAGGTCGATCGCGTGGGCGCCGATGTCGCCCAGCGAGCCGGACCCTGCGGCGTCCTTGTCGAGCCGCCAGGTCATCGGGCCGTTCTCGTCGACGAGCCAGTCCTGGAGGTACAGCGCGCGCACCTGGCGGATCGCGCCGAGCCTGCCCTCCTGCACCAGCCGCCGCGCGAAGCCGATCGCGGGCACGCGGCGGTAGCTGAAGCCGACCATCGCCTTCACCCCGCGGGCGGCGGCGCGCTCGGCCGCGGCCACCATCGCCTCCGCCCCCGCGACCGTGTTGGCCAGGGGCTTCTCGCACAGCACGTGCTTGCCCGCGTCGAGGGCGGCGATCGCGATCTCGGCGTGCGAGGAGCCCGGGGAGCAGATGTCGATCACGTCGATGGCGGGGTCGTCGATCACGCGGCGCCAGTCGGTCTCCGCGTGCTGCCAGCCGAACTTCTGGCGGGCGGCCTCCACCCGGGAGCCGTCGCGGCCGACGATCGTCTGCATGACGGGCTCCGCGCCCAGGTCGAAGAACCGCGGAGCGACGCGCCAGCCCTGCGAGTGGGCGGCGCCCATGAACCCGTAGCCGACCATCGCGACCCGCAGCTGCGGCGAATCGGACATGCTTCTCGCTCCTTCGCGTACGTCGTGCGGGCGCAGGCGCCCGGCGCGGCACCACGGCCGCGTTGCGACGCTATGCGGGCGCCGGGGAGGCTCGCAAGTTTCTCGCGGCAGTCAGAAAACTTTCGCGCGCGGCGCCGCCGTCGACTCCCGCACGACCAGCGATGTCGCGAGTTCGAGGCGCGTGGTGTCGGCCGTCCCCGCCCGCAGCCGGAGGGCCAGCCGCGCCGCCTCCTCGGCCATCTCGCGCAACGGCTGCCGCACCGTCGTCAGGGCCGGACGCGCCCAGCCGGCGGGCGCCACGTCGTCGAAGCCGACGACCGACAGGTCGGCCGGCACCTCCAGCCCGAGCCCGTAGGCGGCATCGAGCACCCCGAGCGCCTGGAGGTCGTTGCCGGCGACGATCGCGGTCGGCGGCTCGTCGAGCGCCAGCAGCCGCCTCCCCTCGCGCTCGCCCGCCGAGCGGCTGAACCCGCCGGAGCCCACGAGGGCGGGGTCGACCTCCACACCCGCCTCCGCCATCGCCGAGTGGAAGCCGGCCGAGCGCGCCCGCGAGCACAGTAGGTCCGCAGGCCCTGAGATGACGGCGATCCGGCGATGGCCCAGTTCCAGCAGGTGCCGCGTAGCCGACCTCCCCCCGGCCCAGTTGGTGGCGCCGATGGCCGGTGCGTCCGGCGGCGGGTCCCCCGCCGGGTCAAGCACGACGAACGGGATGTTGCGCGCCCGCAGCTGCCGCCGCTGCTCCGCCGAGAGGTCGGAGAAGGTGAGCACCACCGCGACCGGCTTGCGCGAGAGCACCCCCGGCAGCCACTCGGCGGTCGGCTGGAGGTGGTCACCCAGGACCGAGAGAGCCAGTACCAGCCCCGCCTCCCGCGTCACCCGCTCCACCCCGCGGATCAGCTCGACCGCCCACTCGGTGCTCAGCTCGGCGACCACCAGCTCGACGATCCCGCCGCGCTCGAGGTCGCCGCCGCGGCGGGCGTACCCGGAGTCGAGGAGCAGCTCCTCCACCCGCCGCCTCGTCGCGTCGGACACGCCGGGCCGGCCGTTGAGCACCTTGGAGACCGTCGACAGCGAGACGTTCGCCGCGCGCGCGATCGCCTCCAGCGTCGGGCGACCGGGAACCGGTAGCGTGCGTTCGGACATGCAGCAACCATGTCATGCCCGATCCCGACCGACGACGATCCTGGAGCGACCCATGCCCTTCACCGACCTCACCCTCGCCGAGCTGGAGGCGTTCCGCCCCGAGGTGGCGGAACCCGCGGACTTCGACGCCTTCTGGGCGGACACCATCGCCGAGGCGCAGGCGGCGGGCGGGGAGGCGGTGCTCACGCCGGCGGACACGCCCGTGAACCAGCTCGTCGTGGAGGACCTCACCTTCCCCGGTTTCGGCGGGGAGCCCGTGCGCGCCTGGGTCTCCCGGCCGAAAGGCGCGACGGGGCCGCTGCCGACGGTGGTCCAGTTCCAGGGCTACAACGGCAGCCGCGGCCTCGCGGGCGAGTACGTCAACTGGGCGCTGGCGGGGTACGTGCACGTGTTCATGGACACGCGGGGCCAGGGCGGAGGCTGGGGCTCCGGCGGCGACACCCCCGACCCGCATGGCTCGGGCCCCGCGACCTCCGGCTTCATGACCCGCGGCATCGACGACCCGCGCGAGCACTTCTACCGCCGCGTGTTCACCGACGCCGTGCGGCTGGTCGACGCCGTCCGCGATCTCGCGTTCGTCGACGCCGACCGCGTGGCGGTGACCGGGGGCAGCCAGGGCGGAGGCATCGCCCTCGCGGCCGGCGCGCTGGCGACGGGCGTGGCTGCTGTGCTGCCCGACGTCGCCTTCCTCTGCGCGTACCGGCGCGGAGCCGAGGTCGCGATGGGTGGTCCGTTCGTGGAGCTGGCGACCTACCTGTCGGTGCACCGCGACCGCATCGATCGCGTGTTCGAAACGCTGTCGTACTTCGACGGCGTGAACTTCGCCCGCCGCATCCACGCGCCGTCGCTGTTCTCCGTCGCCCTGATGGACCGGATCGTGCCGCCGTCGACCACGTTCGCCGCATACAACCACCTCGCCGCCGAGGACCGCGCCATCGAGGTCTACCCCTTCAACGACCACGAGGGCGGCTCGACCGCGCAGTGGCACAAGCAGGCGGCCTGGCTCGCGGAGCGCTTCGCCTGACCCGCCGTAGCAACTCCGGAGTTCGCGCCGACGCCACGCCTCAGCCGCGTGCAACTCCGGAATGCGCGCCCGGCCCGCCCGCGTCCTCCGGAGTTGCACGCCCGCTCCCGGCGTGTCGCCTCAACGCTCCGGAGTCGCCACCGGCCACAGCTCGGCGATCAGCAGCACCTCCGCGCCGTCCGTCCACTCCTCGTGCCGCCCGACCCGCAGCCCGACCGCGGCGAAGGTGTCGTTCAGCGCCTCCACGCTCCGGAACGGCTCGTGGTGCAGCATCGCGGGCGGAGGCGCGGCGCGGTGCCGCCCGGCCTCGAACGCCACGAACGACCCCGTGACCACCCGCCCGCCTGGCCGCAACACGCGCCGGAACTCGGCGATCGCCGCGGCGGCGTCGGGGAACAGCTGGAGGCCCGTCACGCACGTGACGAGGTCGACCGACGCGTCGGAGACCGGGAGGCGCGCTGCGTCTGCCGTGTAGAACTCGGCGTCGGGCAGGTGCGTGCGCGCCTCCTCCACCATCCGCGGAGCGAGGTCGACGCCGATCATGCGACCGCGGACCCCGCGGGCGTGCATGGCACGCAGGACGAGCCCTGTTCCCGTCGCGACGTCGAGCACCTCCAGAGGCTGCGGGAGGCCGTCGTCGCCGCGCGGCAGCTCGCGCACGATGAAGTCGGCGACGGCGTCGGCGAGCCCGCGGTGCATCGGGCTCTCGTCGTACGTCGGCGCCCGGTCGTCGAAGCGGCGACGGATCTCGGCACGGGCCTCGTCGGCGGTGGGCTTCTCTGACACAGCGGCAGCCTAGGCGCGCCGTCGCTCCGATGACACCCCCGTCCCTCTTCCCCTGATCGAGTTGTCGCAACACGCCGTCGGGCGCCGCGCCGGGACGGCGCGTCGTGCCAACTCGACGAGCGGCGTCAGACGGAAGGAGGCACGGCCGGCGGCGCCGTCGTCCCGCGGCGGACCAGCCGGGTCGGGAGGCGCAGGTGCGTCTTCTCGGGCGTCCCGCCGTTCAGCAGCGAGACCACCAGCTCCGCGGCCGCCGATCCCAGCCGTTGCATCGGCTGCCGCACGGTCGTGAGCGGCGGCGTCGACTGGGTCGCCTCCGGCACGTCGTCGAAGCCGACCACCGACAGCTCGCCAGGCACGTCCAGCCCCAGCTCCGTCGCGACCTCGATCACGGCGATCGCCGAGAGGTCGTTGGCCGCGAACACCGCGGTCGGCCGGTCGGACCGGATCAGGAGGCGGTGTGCCGCCTCCCGCACCGTGTCCTGCTCATAGCGCCCCACCGCCACCAGCGACGGGTCGAACGGGATGCCCGCCTCGGCGAGCGCCCGCCGGTACCCGGCGTCGCGCAGGCTGGACGAACGGAGGTCGGGCCGGCCGGCGACGAACGCGATCCGCCGGTGCCCGAGCGAGAGGAGGTGCTCGGTGGCGAGCTTGGCGCCGCCGAAGCTGTCCGACTCCACCGTCGGCAGGTCGGCCGGCCCGGTGTGCGGGTCGATCGCGACGATCGGCACCTCGGCCGACACGTTCACGACCGTCGGGGTGACCATGATGACGCCGTCGATCAGGGTGCCGCTCAGCCGGCTCAGCGAGCGCCGCTCCCACCCCTCCGGCGAGAGCTGCCGCGAGCCGCTGTAGGCGAGGAGGTCGTAGCGCGACTCGTGCAGGGCCGCGCCGACGCCCTTCAGGATCTCGGCGCTGAACGGCTCGAAGTCCGCCACGAGCACGCCGATGACGCCTGTCTGCCTGGCGCGCATGCTGCTCGCCACGAGGCTCGACTCGTAGCCGAGCTCCTGCACCACCTGCAGCACGCGCTCGACCGTCTCGACCGCGACGCCGTACCGTCCGTTGACCGCTTTGGACACGGTCGCGACCGAGACACCCGCTGCGAGCGCCACATCGTTGATCGTCGGCCGCCGTCCCATGTCGGCCGAGCCTAGTGCAGAAACGGCCGTTTCGAAACCGTTGTCGAAAACGATATCGAAAACGTTTGACACTCCCTGGTCGCCCGGAGATAGTTGTTGCGTCCTGAACCCTGGCGCCAGCGCAGCCGCACGGCTGACCGGCGCACCCTCAACGAAGAGAAACGGTTGGAAATCACATGAAAGCCACCAAGCTCCTGACCGGGGTCGCTGCCCTGGCCATCGGCACGCTCGCTCTGAGCGGGTGTAGCGGCTCGGGCGACGGCTCGAGCGACGGCAAGGTCTCCATGACGCTCTGGCAGAACTCGACAACGGGTCCCGGCCAGGACTTCTGGAAGCAGGCCGTGGCCGACTTCGAGAAGGAGAACTCGAACGTCACCATCAAGATCCAGACCATCCAGAACGAAGACCTGGACGGCAAGCTGCAGACGGCGCTGAACTCCGGCGACGCTCCCGACATCTTCCTCCAGCGAGGCGGCGGCAAGATGGCGGCGATGGTCAACGCGGGCCAGCTCATGGACCTCACGGGCAAGGCGAGCGCCGACACCAAGAAGGTCATCTCCGAGGGCTCGTTCAAGGCCGAGACCTACCAGGACAAGGTCTGGGCGATGCCGATCGCAGTGCTCCCCGGCGGGTTCTTCTACAGCCAGGACCTGTTCAAGCAGGCCGGCATCACCGAGAACCCGACGACGGTCGACGAGCTGAAGGCCGCGACCGAGAAGCTGAAGGCCACCGGGGTCGCCCCGATCGCCCTCGGCGCCAAGGACGCCTGGCCCGCCGCGCACTGGTTCTACTGGTTCGCGCTCCGCGAGTGCTCGCCGTCGACGATGGAGAAGACCGCCGACTCCAAGGACTTCTCGGACGGCTGCTGGCTGAAGGCGGCGCAGGACCTCCAGGAGTTCGCCGCGACCAAGCCGTTCAACGACGGCTTCCTCACCACCTCCGCCCAGCAGGGCGCCGGCAGCTCGGCCGGCCTCGTCGCCAACCACAAGGCGGCGATGGAGCTCATGGGCGCGTGGGACCCGGGCGTGATCGGCTCGCTGACCCCCGACCAGAAGCCGCTGCCCGACCTGGGCTTCTTCCCCTTCCCCGAGATCTCGGGCGGCAAGGGTGAGCCCGGCTCCATCATGGGCGGCGTCGACGGCTACTCCTGCTCGGCCCAGGCCCCGAAGGAGTGCGTGGACTTCCTCAACTTCCTCGCCACCACCCCGCAGCAGGAGGCCTACTACAAGGCCTTCAACGCCCCGCCGGTCAACACCGAGGCGCAGGCGAAGGTCACCGAGCCCTACCTGAAGGAGGTGCTCAAGGCGTACAACGCGGCGCCGTTCGTCTCGCAGTGGCTCGACACCGTGCTGGGTCAGAACGTCGGCAACGCGCTGAACGTGGCCGTGGTCGACATGCTCGCGGGCAAGAGCGACCCGAAGCAGATGATCCAGGCGGCCAACGACGCAGCGAAGAAGGGCTGATCAGGTCGTGAGCACCACCCGCGAGAACACGGCCATCGGCCGCCCGTCGCAGACGGGTCTCGCGCAGCAGGGCGGGAGCGGCGCCTCGGCGTCGCTCCCGTCCCGGCCGCGCCGGGCCCGACGGGGGCCCGGCCGGCCCGGCCGCTTCGAGATCGCCCTCCTGGTCGGTCCTGCCGTCATCGTCTTCATCGGCTTCGTGATCTTCCCGGTCGCGATGGCCGCCTTCTACGGCTTCTACCGCTGGGGCGGCTACGGCCCGCCGACCGACTTCGTCGGCTTCCAGAACTACGTCGTCATCCTCACCGACCCTGCCTTCCAGCAGGCGCTCGCCCACAACGCGTTCATCGTGGTGATGTCGCTGGTGCTGCAGGGTCCCGCGGCGATCCTCCTGGCGCTGCTGCTGAACCGGCGGATGCGCGGACAGTCGCTGATCCGCGTCCTCATCTTCGTGCCGTACGTGATCGCGGAGGTCGTGGTCGGCACCGGCTGGAGCCTCATGCTCCAGACCCAGGGCGCCGTCAACGGGCTGCTGGAGAACATCGGCCTGGGCGCCTGGCAGCAGGACTGGCTGTCCGACCCGGACATCGCCATCTGGACGCTGATGATCATCCTGACCTGGAAGTACATCGGGTTCGCGGTCATCCTCTTCCTCGCCGGCCTGCAGGGCATCCCCGAGGAGCTGTACGAGGCTGCTGCGCTCGACGGCGCGTCGTACTGGCAGATCCAGCGCCGCATCGCCCTGCCGCTGCTCGGGCCGACGTTCCGCATCTGGGCGTTCCTGTCGATCATCGGCGCCCTCCAGCTGTTCGACCTCGTCTACATCATCTGGGGCCAATACGTCGCGTCGACCGCCGGCACCTCCACGATGGCGACATACATGGTCGCCAACGGCCGCAACGCCGGCAACTTCGGCTACGGCAACGCCGTCGCGGTCGTGATCTTCCTCTTCTCCCTCGTCGTCGCGCTCGTCTACCAGCGGTTCGTGCTGCGTCGCGACACCGCGGGGGCGCTCACCGAAAGGACGAAGCGATGACCGCCGTCACCGCGAACCGCCCCCGCCCCCGCACGCGCGGCTCGGAGGCCAAGAAGCTGCCGTGGGGCTCCCCCACCGTGTACTTCGTCGCGCTCATCGTGATCGCGCTGATGCTGGCGCCCATCGTGTACATCGTCCTCGGCGGCTTCCGCACCAACGCGCAGATCACCACTGACCCGGCCGGCTTCCCCGACCCCTGGAACGTCGCCAACTACCTCAACGTGCTCACCGGCGGCGTCTTCTGGCGCCAGGTGCTCAACTCCACGATCGTCGCGCTCGCGACCACGATCGGCGCGGTCGGGCTCGGCCTGATGGCGAGTTACGTGTTGGCGCGGTACCAGTTCCGCGGTCGCGGTGTGCTGTACGCGCTGTTCGCCGCCGGCCTGATGTTCCCCATCACCGTCGCGATCACCCCGCTGTACATCGTGGTGCGCAACCTGGGCCTGATGAACTCGCTCGGCGGCGTCATCCTGCCGCAGATCGCGTTCGCGCTGCCGACGACCATCATCATCCTGGTGCCGTTCCTGCGCGCGATCCCGGACGAGATCCAGGAGGCGGCCTTCATCGACGGCTGCAGCCGGCTGGGCTTCTTCTTCCGGATGGTGCTGCGGCTGTCGCTCCCGGGCGTCATCACGACCGGCATCCTCGCCTTCATCGGCAGCTGGAACAGCTACCTGCTGCCGCTGTTCATCCTCAACAACGAGGCGACGTTCACCCTGCCGCTCGGCGTGCAGGCGTTCTCGTCGCAGTACTCCGTCGACACGGCGAAGGTGCTGGCGTTCACGTCGCTCTCGATGATCCCGGCGCTGATCTTCTTCAGCCTGTTCGAACGCCGCATCGTCGGCGGCCTGACCGGCGCCGTCAAGGGCTGACCCCGCGGGCCGCCCGCCCGCCGTCTCGCGGTGCTCCCGTGCGCCGCAGAAAAGAAGTGAGAACCTCCATGACCGAACCTGTTCCCGTGTCCGAACGCGTGCGCGCCCTGCACGCGCGGATGACCCTCGACGAGAAGCTCGCGCAGCTGGTCGGCTACTGGGTCGACAAGGGCGACGAGCTGGTCGCGCCGATGGCCGGCGAGATGGGGAATCCCGGCGCCTACGCGGACGCGACGGAGCACGGCATCGGCCAGCTCACCCGCGTCTACGGCACCCGTCCGGTCGACCCGGCCGCCCGCGCCGAGTGGCTGTGGGAGGAGCAGCGCCGCCTGGTCCGCGACACCCGCCTCGGCATCCCCGCGCTCGTGCACGAGGAGTGCCTGACCGGGCTCGCCGCCTGGAAGGCCGCGACCTTCCCGACGCCGCTGGCCTGGGGCGCGTCGTTCGACCCCGCGCTGGTGGAGCGCATGGCCGGCCTGATCGGCGGCTCGATGCGCGAGCTCGGCATCCATCAGGGCCTCGCTCCCGTGCTCGACGTGATCCGCGATCCCCGCTGGGGCCGGGTCGACGAGTGCATCGCCGAGGACCCGTACGTCGTCGGTACCATCGGCACGTCCTATGTGAAGGGGCTGCAGGGCGCCGGCGTCCACGCCACCCTCAAGCACTTCGTCGGGTACTCAGCGTCGCAGTCCGGACGCAACCACGCACCGGTGCACGCCGGTCCCCGCGAGGTCCGCGACGTGCTCCTGCAACCGTTCGAGCTGGCCGTCCGGGAGGGCGGCGTGCGATCGGTGATGAACTCGTACGCCGAGCTCGACGGCGTGCCGATGGCGGCCTCCCCCGAATACCTGACGGGTGTGCTGCGAGACGAGTGGGGCTTCGACGGCGTCGTCGTGGCCGACTACTTCGCGGTCGCCTTCCTGCACACCACGCACGCCGTCGCGGCCGACCTCGGCGAGGCGGCGGAGCTCGCGCTGACCGCGGGCGTCGACGTGGAGCTTCCGACCGGAGACGCGTTCCTGTCCCCGCTCGCCGAGCGGATCCGCGCGGGCCTCGCCGATGAGGGCCTGGTCGACCGGGCGGTGCTGCGGGTGCTGGCGCAGAAGGAGGAGCTCGGCCTGCTCGACGAGACCTTCGACGCCCCTCCGGCCGCCATCGACCTCGACACCGCCGAGCACCGGGAGGTCGCGCTGCGCCTGGCCGAGGAGTCGCTCGTGCTGCTGACCAACGACGGGCTGCTGCCCCTCGGCGGCGCCGGTGCCGCGCCTGGTCGGATCGCCGTGATCGGGCCGAACGCCGACTCGTCCGAGGCGCTCATGGGCTGCTACTCGTTCGCCAACCACGTGCTGGCCCACCACCCGGAGATCCCGCTCGGCATCGAGCTGCCCTCGGTGCTGGCCGCCCTGCGCGAGGAGCTGCCCGGCGCCTCCCTCACGCACGTCCACGGCTGCGAGGTCGAGGGCGACGACGAGTCGGGCATCGCGGAGGCCGTTGCCGCCGCGCGCGGCGCCGAGATGGCCGTGGTCGTCGTCGGCGACCGCGCCGGGCTGTTCGGCCGCGGCACGGTCGGCGAGGGCAACGACGTCGAGAGCCTCGAGCTCCCGGGCGTGCAGCGGCGGCTGGTGGAGGCCGTGGTCGCCACCGGCACGCCGGTCGTGATGGTCGTCCTCTCCGGTCGGCCGTACGCGATCGACTGGGCCGTCTCGGGTCCCGCCGCCCCCGCGGCCGTGCTGCAGGCGTTCTTCCCCGGCGAGGAGGGCGGCCGCGCCATCGCAGCGGTCCTCTCCGGCCGCGTCTCCCCCTCCGGTCACCTGCCGGTGTCGCTGCCGCGCTCGGCCGGCGCCCAGCCGTACTCGTACCTCCACCCGTTCCTGGGCGGCCCGAACGAGATCACGAGCGCCGACAGCACGCCCGTGCTGCCGTTCGGTCACGGCCTCACCTACACGTCGTTCGTGCGG
The DNA here is from genome assembly GCF_030433685.1 of Leifsonia williamsii. NCBI lineage: Bacteria > Bacillati > Actinomycetota > Actinomycetes > Micrococcales > Microbacteriaceae > Leifsonia > Leifsonia williamsii. The sequence continues at coordinate 1,544,572 of NZ_JAROCF010000001.1, read as the reverse complement.
TCCGAGCTGACCGCCGACGCCGAGGTGGCGGCGGGAGGCACGTTCGAGGCCTCCGTCCGGGTCGCCAACACCGGCGACCGCGCCGGCACCGACGTCGTCCAGCTGTACGCGCACGACGTGCACGCCAGCGTGACCCGTCCGGTCGCCCAGCTGCTGGGCTATCACCGGGTCGACCTGCAGCCGGGCGAGGAGGTCGTGGTGCGGTTCTCCGTGCCGACCACCCGCCTCGCGTTCAGCGGCCGCGACCTGCGCCGCATCGTCGAGTCCGGAGAGGTGGAGCTGTGGGTCGGCCCGTCCTGCGCGGAGCGCGAGACCACGGCCTCCCTCACGATCACCGGACCCGACCACGCGATCACCGCCGCCGATCGGCTGCTGGTGGACAGCACCGTGGATCGGGCTACGGTCGGGGTCGCGGCGGCGACCGCCTCCTGATATAAGTTTATTGAGACAACAAATCACCGACGACGCTGAAGGATTCTCCATGAGCCTCACCCCCACCCGCGACGACAAGTTCTCCTTCGGTCTGTGGACCATCGGGTACAACGGCACCGACCCGTTCGGCGGCCCGACCCGCCCGCAGCTCGACGTGGTCGAGGCGGTCACCAAGCTCAACGAGCTGGGCGCCTACGGCCTCACCTTCCACGACGACGACCTGTTCGCCTTCGGCTCGACCGACGCCGAGCGCCAGAAGCAGATCGACCGCCTCAAGCAGGCCCTCGCCGACACCGGCATCATCGTGCCGATGGTGACGACGAACCTGTTCAGCGCCCCCGTCTTCAAGGACGGCGGCTTCACCTCCAACGACCGCGCCGTGCGCCGCTTCGCGCTGCGCAAGGTGCTCCGCAACATCGACCTCGCCGCAGAGCTGGGCGCGAAGACGTTCGTCATGTGGGGCGGTCGCGAGGGCGCCGAGTACGACGCCGCCAAGGACATCCGCAACGCGCTCGAGCGCTACCGCGAGGCCGTCAACCTGCTCGGCCAGTACGTCACCGACAAGGGCTACGACATCCGCTTCGCGATCGAGCCGAAGCCGAACGAGCCGCGCGGCGACATCCTGCTGCCGACCGTCGGCCACGCGCTCGCCTTCATCGAGTCGCTGGAGCGGCCGGAGCTGGTGGGCGTCAACCCGGAGGTCGGCCACGAGCAGATGGCGGGCCTCAACTTCGCCGCCGGCATCGCCCAGGCGCTGTACCACGGCAAGCTCTACCACATCGACCTCAACGGCCAGCGCGGCATCAAGTACGACCAGGACCTCGTCTTCGGCCACGGCGACCTGCAGAACGCCTTCGCGCTCGTCGACCTGCTCGAGAACGGTGGCCTCAACGGCGGACCGGCCTACGAGGGCCCGCGCCACTTCGACTACAAGCCGTCGCGCACCGAGGACATCACAGGCGTCTGGGACTCCGCCGCCGCCAACATGCGCACCTACCTGCTGCTCAAGGAGCGGGCCGCGGCCTTCCGCGCCGACCCCGAGGTGCAGGAGGCGCTGGAGGCCGCGCGCGTGACCGAGCTCGCGCAGCCGACCCTCGGCGATGGTGAGTCGTACGACGACCTGCTCGCCGACCGCAGCGCGTACGAGGAGTTCGACGCCGGCGCGTACTTCGGCGGCAAGGGCTTCGGCTTCGTCCGCCTGCAGCAGCTGGCCCTGGAGCACCTCCTCAACGCCCGCTGACCCCCGCTCTCCACCCCGCCGAAGGGCGTCGTCGTGCCGGAATTCCGCTCGGATTCCGGCACGACGGCGCCCTTCGCCGAACGTTAGGACACGAAGACGTGACACTCGTCGCCGGCGTCGACTCCTCGACGCAGAGCTGCAAGGTGGTCGTGCGCGACCTCGAGACCGGTGCGCTCGTGCGCTCGGGCCGGGCCGCGCACCCCGAGGGCACCGAGGTCGACCCCGCCGTCTGGTGGGAGGCGCTGCGCACGGCCCTGGAGGCGGCCGGCGGCCTCGCCGACGTCGCCGCGGTCTCCATCGCCGGGCAGCAGCACGGCATGGTGGTGCTGGATGCGGAGGGCCGCGTCATCCGCGACGCGCTGCTCTGGAACGACACCCGCTCCGCGGCGGCCGCCCGCGACCTGATCGCCGAGGTCGGCGCCGACGCGTACGCGGCCCGCGTCGGAGTGGTGCCGGTGGCCTCCTTCACCGCGACGAAGCTGCGCTGGCTGCGCGACGCCGAGCCGGCGAATGCCGGCCGCGTGGCCGCCGTGGCCCTCCCCCACGACTGGCTGACCTGGCGCCTACGAGGCTACGGCCCGGCGGACGAGAGCCCGCTCGGGCCCGACCTGGAGGCGCTGACCACCGACCGCTCCGACGCGAGCGGCACCGCGTACTGGGGCGCCGCGTCCGGCACGTACGACCTCGACCTGTTCGAGCGGGCCCTCGGCCGGCCCGGGCGGGAGGCGGGCGCATCCGGCGATGCCACGACCTCCGATGCGGTGGTCCTCCCGCGCGTCCTCGGCCCCGGTGAGTCCGCGGGCCGCACCCCGGAGGGCGTCCTCGTCGGCCCCGGCGCCGGCGACAACGCGGGCGCAGCGCTCGGGCTGGGCGCCGCGGAGGGCGACGTCGTCGTCTCCATCGGCACCAGCGGCACCGTGTTCGCGGTCACCGACGCACCGGTCGCCGACCCGAGCGGCACGGTCGCCGGGTTCGCCGACGCGAGCGGCGTCTCCCTGCCGCTGATCGCCACCCTCAACGCGGCGCGCGTGCTCGACGCCATCGCCCGCCTGCTCGGCGTCGACCACGACGGCCTGTCGTCGCTGGCGCTCTCCGCCGAGCCCGGCGCCGGCGGCGTCGTGCTGGTGCCGTACTTCGAGGGCGAGCGCACCCCCAACCTGCCCGACGCGAAGGCCTCGATTCACGGCCTCACCCTCGCCTCGACGGTCCCCGCCAACCTGGCGCGCGCGGCCATCGAGGGGATGCTGTGCGGCCTCGCCGACGGCCTCGACGCCGTGCGCGCCGTCGGCGTGCGCGAGCGGCGCATCCTGCTGATCGGCGGAGCCGCACAGAACCCCGCGGTCGCCGCCGTCGCCGCGCAGGTCTTCGATGCCGCGGTCGTCGTGCCCGCCCCTGGCGAGTACGTCGCAGACGGCGGCGCGGTCCAGGCGGCGTGGGCGCTCACCGGCACCCGCCCCTCCTGGACGGTGGAGGCCGCACCTCCGCTCCCCGTCGACACCCGCCCCGAGATCCGCGCCCAGTACGCCGCCGCGCGCGCCTGATCCGCACGCTCCTCTCCCCCGCCGAGCCGTGACATCATGTCGCGTCTCGGCAGGGGAACGTTCAGGCCCGCTGGCGCAGCATCCGCGGCCCGTTCAGCCACACCCCCACCACGAAGACCGAGGTGACGGCGAAGGCCCCGACGAACGGCCATCCGCCGCCCAGCGGTCCCAGCGCCGAGAACACGATCGCGGTCGCGGCGAGCGCGATCGACGACCCGATCGCGTCCGTGATGCTGAGCGCCGCGCTGTTGAAGCCCTGGTCGGCCGGCGTGGAGTCCTCGAGCGTGAGCACGCCCAGCCGCGGGAACAGGACCCCCATGCCCGCACCGCTCACCGCCCAGCCGGCGACGATCACCGCGGGCGGCAGACCGAACAGCACGGTCGAGATGAGCGACCCCATCGCGATCGTCAGCCCGGCCGCTCCCAGCGTCGCGGTCGTCCGGTGCGACAGCCCGGGGAAGCGTCCCTGCAGCCACGACGCGACCGCCCAGGTGAGTCCCGCCGCCGTCAACGCCAGCCCCGCCTCCGGCGCGGAGACCTCGTACTGCGTCACCATCAGGCGCGGCACGTACACCTCGGCGGCGAAGAACGCCCCGGCGACCAGGCCGCGCATGAGGATCACGCTCGGGAGGCCGCGACGCGCGAGCAGTGTGCCTGCCGGCAGCAGCGGCCGCAGGGCGAGCAGCGCGACCACCCCGGCGACCACCGGTCCCGCCCACTGCAGCACCCCAGTGGCCTCCGCGGTGAGCGTCAGCACCAGGACAGCGACGGCGAGCAGCACGGCCCAACCGATGCGCGGGAGGTCGCGCGGGGGACGCTCCTCCCCCTGCGCCGGTCCGCGCATCCCGCGCATCGCCGGCACGACCATCCCCATCGCGGGCACGATCAGTGCGAGCACCCCGAGGAACACCCAGCGCCAGCCGACGTGGTCCGCGACCAGCCCGGCCACGAAGGGACCGATCAGCGACGGGATCACCCAGGCCGCCGCGAAGCCGGCGAAGATGCGCGGATGCAGCACCGGCGGGTAGACCCGGGCGACGATCACGTACAGGGCGACGGTCAGCGCGCCTCCACCCAGCCCGTGGACCAGCCGGCCGCCCACGAACAGCGGCATCGTCGGCGCCAGGCCGGCGATCAGCAGGCCGGCGGCGAAAAGTGCCACCGAGCCGTACAGCGCCGTGCGCGGATTGCCCCGATCCGACCAGGAGCCGGCCACGACCATCCCGACCACGCTCACCGCGAGCGGGCCGGCGAACGCGAAGGCGTACAGCCCGGCGCCGTCGAGCTCGCGGCTGATCGTCGGCATGATCGTGGTGACCGCGAGGTTCTCGAACGCCGCCAGCATGATGAGCGCGCACATGCCGATGCTGACCCAGCGGAACCGCGGGCCGAGCACACCGCCGTCGGGTGAACCGCCCGGGAGGCGGGCGCCGGGCGCGCGGCGGGCATCCACGTCGTCGGAGGGCATGGCATCCAGCCTAGGCCGCACCCCCGACCGCGGCGAGCGCCCCACGGCCCTGGCTCGGCCCCTTCCCGCCGTCCCTTCCCGCGCCTACGATCGCGGGCACCGCGACACGGCGCGCACCACCGGTGCGCGCTCGGAGAGGAGACGACCATGAGCGACGCCAAGCAGGAGTTCCCGGAGACGCCCTCCGGCGAGCCCATCGACACCGACGCCATCGCCGAGGGCGACAGCCCCGAGCCGTACGACGCCGACGGCGTCGTCGAGCCCGACCGGGCGGACCCCGCCGGCGACGACGAGTTCGACGATCTCACCGACGGCGGCGAGCGCCCGTTCGACTGACGTTCAACGGGCGTTCGACCGCCCGACCGGCCACGGACCGGCTCCCTCTCTTGTCCCCCGGCCCTGTACCCCGATAGGGTCTGCCTCAAGCAGGCAGCACGAATGGGGAGGGGTGCCGCGTGACGACCTATGACACACCGATCGGGAACGCTCCGAAGCCGGGGCAGGACATCCACCTGGTCCGCTGGATCCGCTCGGCGGACGGCTGGAGCAGCGAGACGGTCCTGTGCACGTACCTGGGGGGTACGCCGCACGAGTGGATCGTGGAATCCGCAGGCGAGCGCACCGCCCTGTCGCGCGACGAGTGGGCCCAGTTCGCCTTCTAGAGCATCGTCCGGAGGAAGCGGCTCCGCCCGCTAGAGCCCGGCCTGCCCGGCCAGCACCTCGACGGCGACGCGCCAGTCGCGCGCGGGGATGCCCTCGCCCGACTCCTCCTCACCGGGAGGGCGGGCGACGAACGACGGCCACAGCTCGCCGGGGGTGCGCACCTCCTCGATGAGGCCGAGGTACTCGCCGCCGTAGTAGACCTCCCACGCCGCCGTCGCCGTGGGGCTGTACATGAGGGTCAGCGGGAGCGAGCCGTAGGTGTAGACGGCGTGCTGGTGCGCGAGTTCCTTGCCCGTCATCCCGGTCCCCTCCGCGTCGGTCGCACCTGCAGTCGGTCGCACCTGCATCTGACTGGGAGAATAGGCGTGTTCGCACCGCCACGGAAGGTGCGGTGACGCTACGCGACGAGGTCGTCGTCCTCGGTGGCCTGCTCGTGCGTGATCGCCACCGCGGCGGCCACCACGTCGCGCAGGCGACCGCGCTTCGCGTACGCCGCGCGCTGCCGTCCGGCGCCTCCGCCGGCCGCGAGGATGCGCGTGACACCACGCCGCACGATGACGTCGTCGCCGTTGGCCTGGAGCGCCGGCATGGTGTGCGCGACCAGCGCCTCCACGGCGTCCACGGCGCTGCCTTCGAGCCCGGTGACGGGATGCGGCAGCCGCCCGGTCACGCCCGTCAGCGCCGCCTGCCACTCGGCGAGCCGGAGCGCGGCCGACGGGACGGCGACGGGCGGGATGCCGACGCGGTTCTCGGCGTCGGCGGTCTCCACCAGGGCGCGGACGAGCGCGGCCAGAACCGCCGTGTCGCGGGCGTCGAGGCACACGTCGGCGACCCGCACCTCCACCGTCGGCTGCCGGTGCGACAGCCGCGCGTCGAGGTACAGCATGCCCTTGTCGAGGATGACGCCGGTGTCGACCAGCAGCCGTTCGAACCGGTCGTAGGCCTCCACCGAACCGAAGACGTCGGTGGGGCCCGCCGACTGCCACTGGTGCCAGGCGACGAAGCGGTAGCTGGCGTGGCCGCTGTCGGCGCCGCCCGCGAACGGGGAGTTGGCGCTCAGCGCGAGCAGGACCGGAAGCCAGTTGCGGATCCGGTCGAGGATGCCGACGCCCTCCTCGCGCGAACTGATGCCGACGTGCACGTGCAGGCCGCAGACCAGGGTGTGCCGTGCGGTGGCGCCGTAGCGCTCCAGCATCATGGCGTAGCGCGGGTCGTCCGTGACGTGCGGGCGCAGCCGCAGCGGGGACATCGCGACCGCAGCCGCGCGGGCGCCGTGCGGGCGGGCCAGGCCGTCGGCCAGGGCGCGGCCCGCCACGATCTCGGCGAAGAGGTCGGAGGTGCGCAGCAGCGGACTGGTCTGCGTCTCGATCATCTCCTGCTGGATCTCGGCGCTGACCTGCGGCCCGCCGACCACGGCGGGCGCATCCGCGAGCGCGAGCGGAGCGACCGGCGCAGCGACCCCCCGCTCGTCCACCAGGAGGAGCTCCTCCTCCACACCGAACGTGCGCACACCACCACTATCCGGGACGACGCATCGACCGGCAATACCCTCAGCCGTGAATCCGCCGTGCGCCCGGGCTGACGACCCGCCGGGGCGAACCCTAGACTCGCGCCATGACCGAAGGCTCGCCCGATCCGTCCGCACCCTCCCTCGCCTCGCTCTGGCAGAAGGCGCTGTCCGGCAGCCCGGCGGAGTTGGAGGCGGCCCTCGCCTCCGGCAGCCGGCTCCCCGGCCCGCGGGCGAACCTCGAGTTGGCCGGGCGGCTGGCCGACCTCGCCGCCGGCTCCCCCGACCGCAATGCGGCCCTCGCCCTCCTCACCCGCTGGCTCGCCTCCCCGCCGCAGCTGAGCGCAGCTGTCCCGCCCGGGCAGGTCGAGTTCCTCGCCGCCTGCGCCGCCCTCGCTGCCGGTGCGCTCGGCGCCCGCGAACTGCTCACCAGCGCCGCGCGCGACGACCGGTGGCGGGTGCGCGAGCTGGCGGCCACCGGAGCGCAGCGGATGCTCGCGGCCGACTGGACCGACGGATTGGCCCTCGCCCGCACCTGGCTGGAGTCGCACTCGCCCCTCCTGGTCCGCGCCGCGGTCGCCGCCGTGGCCGAGCCACCCCTCCTGCACGATCCCCGCCACGCCGTGGCGGCCTGCGAGGTCGTCGAGGACGCGGTCGATCTGTTCCTGGTCGAGCCGCCCACCCGGCGCCGCGACGACGACGTCCGCGTGCTCCGTCAGGCGCTCGGCTACGCCGTGAGCGTCGTCACCGTCGCCGCACCCGACGAGGGCGTGCCGCTGCTGGAGCGCCTGGCGACCGCCGAAGACGCCGACGCCCACTGGATCGCCCGGCAGAACCTCGGGAAGGCCCGTCTCCGCCCGCTCGCCGAGCGCCTCGCCGTCGCGCAGCAGGCCGCCGACGCCGCCGTCAGCCGCCCGCGCCGACGGTGACCGTCCCGTCCGCTGCGAGCGGCCAACCCGGGTTGTGCGCGACCTCCCACACATGGCCGTCCGGGTCGGCGAAGTATCCCGAGTAGCCGCCCCACGGCGTGGCCTCCGCGGGCTTGAGGATGCGCGCACCCGCGGTTGCGGCGGCCGCGAGCACGGCGTCGACCTCCTCCGGGCTGCGCTGGTTGCACGCCAGGGCGATGCCGCTGAACCGCCCGTCGACGGGAGTCCTGGCGTCGGCGGCCAGCTCCTCCCTGCTCCACAGCGCGAACGCCATGCCGGGGAGCTGGTAGAAGGCGACGCCGTCCGGCGCATCGGCGGGGCGCCAGCCGAGACCGTCTTCGTAGAACGCCCGCGCCCGGGCCAGGTCGTCGACGCCGAGCGTCACGAGGGTGATCCGCTGATCCATGCGGGCAGGCTACTGCCGGCCGGTGACAACGGGGCGTTGCGGATCGCGGTGGCGGGCGTTGAATGGGCCGTGTGACGCAGCGACGGATCGAGGACTACGCGCTCATCGGCGACCTCCACACCGCGGCGATGGTCTCGGTGAACGGGTCGGTGGACTGGCTGTGCCTGCCGCACTTCGACTCGGCCGCCTGCTTCGCGGCCATGCTCGACCAGGACCGCGCCGGCCGCTGGCGCATCGCCCCGCGCGGAGCGGACCGGTGCACGCGGCGGCGGTACCGCGGCGACACGTTGATCCTCGAGACCGAGTGGGAGACGCCCGACGGCGGCGTCCGTGTCACCGACTTCATGCCCGTTCGCGATCGCGCCGCCGATCTGGTGCGGACCGTGGAGGGGCTGTCCGGATCCGTGGAGATGGAGCTCGACCTGCTGCTCCGGTTCGACTACGGACACGTCGTCCCCTGGGTGACGAGCGTCGAGCGCGGCATCCGCGCGATCGCCGGCCCCGACGCCGTGCTGGTGACCTCCGACGTCCCGCTCACGGGCCGCGACCTGCGTACGGTCGCCGACTTCACGGTCTCGGCGGGCGAGCGGGTGAGCTTCGTGCTGACCTGGTTCCCGAGCCACCTGCCCGCACCTGAGCCGGCCGATCCGCAGGAGGCGCTGGCGGCGACCGAGCTGTATTGGACGAGGTGGAGCGCGCAGGGCCGGGCCTACGGCCCCTACCGTGACGCGATCCAGCGCTCGCTGATCACGCTCAAAGCGCTCACCTACGAGCCGACCGGCGGCATCGTCGCCGCCCCCACCACCTCCCTCCCCGAGCAGCCGGACGGCCCGCGCAACTGGGACTACCGGTTCTGCTGGCTCCGGGATGCGACGCTCGCGCTGCAGTCCCTGCTCACCGCCGGCTACGAGGACGAGGCGCGGGCCTGGCGCGACTGGCTGCTGCGCGCCGTGGCCGGCGACCCGCCCGACCTCCGCATCATGTACGGCATCGACGGCCGTCGCCGGTTGCCGGAGGAGTCGCTCGACTGGCTCACCGGCTTCGACGGCTCGACCCCGGTGCGCATCGGCAACGCCGCCGCCGAGCAGCTGCAGCTCGACGTGTGGGGCGAGGTGCTCGACGGCCTTGCGCTGACCAGGACGACGATCGGAGCGGGCGACGACGCCTGGTCCGTGCAGCAGGTGCTGATCGACCACCTCAGCCGCATCTGGCAGGAGAAGGACAGCGGCCTGTGGGAGGTGCGCGGCCCCACCCGGCACTTCACGCACTCCAAGCTCATGAGCTGGGTCGCCGCCGACCGGATGGTGGAGGGCGCCCGGCGCTTCGGCCTGCCCGGTCCGGTCCGCCGCTGGGAGCGGCTCCGGGCGCAGATCCGCCGCGACATCCTGGCCAACGGCTACGACGCCGACCGGAACACGTTCGTGCAGTCCTACGGCTCGAAAGAGCTGGATGCCGCCCTGCTGCTCATCCCCCGCGTCGGTTTCCTGCCCGGCGACGACCCGCGCGTCATCGGCACGATCGACGCGATCCAGCGCGAGCTGACGGTCGACGGCTTCGTCCTCCGCTACCGCCCGGAGGCGAGCGACGACGGACTCCCCGGCCAGGAGGGCGTCTTCCTCGCCTGCTCCTTCTGGATGGTCGACGCGCTGATCGGCGCCGGCCGTCGCGACGAGGCGGAGGAGCTGTTCCTGCGCCTGCTCGCCCTCCGCAACGACGTCGGCCTGCTCAGCGAGGAGTGGGACGTCCGCGGCGAGCGGCAGCTCGGTAACGCGCCCCAGGCCTTCAGCCACTTCGCCCTCGTCCGGAGCGCGTTCCAGCTGCTCTCCGGCGGCACGGCGACCACGGAGGGGCGGATCCCCATCGAGACCGCGGAAGGAGCACGCTCATGACAGAGCCGCACGTCCTCATTCTCGGGGCCGGTTTCGCCGGCTTCACCCTCGCTCGCGACCTGAGACGGGAGGCGGGCGCCCATCGGCTGCGGCTGACCGTCGTCGACCCGCAGCCGTACCTCACCTACAAACCGCTGCTGCCTGAGGTCGCCGGCGGCGAGACCCAGCCGCGCGACACCGCGGTGCCGCTGCGCAGACCGCTGCGGCACGCCGACGTGGTCGCGGGCTCCGTGCAGTCGGTCGACCCGGAGGCGCAGATCGCCGTCGTCGAGGGCATCGACGGCTCGACGCGGCAGCTCTCCTATGACCACCTCGTGTTCGCGCTCGGTGCCGTGAGCAAGATCCTGCCCATCCCGGGTCTCGTCGAGAACGCGATCGGCTTCTCGAGCATCGAGGAGGCGATCTACCTCCGGGACCACGTGCTCGAACGCCTCCGCTTCGCCGCGGCCACCACCGACCCGCAGGCTCGCGAGCGCGCCCTCACCTTCGTCTTCATCGGCGGCGGGTACACCGGCGTGGAGGCGATCGCCGAGCTCCAGCGTCTGGCCTCGGCGGAGATCGACCGCCTTCCCGAACTCGACGGCGAGCAGATGCGGTGGCTGCTGGTGGAGGTGGCCGATCGCATCGCGGCGGAGCTCACGCCCCAGCTCTCCCAGTGGACGCTGCGCCTGCTTCGCCGGCGTGGCATCGAGGTGCTCCTGAAGACGGAGACGAAGAGCTGCGAGGGAGGTGTCGTGCAGCTGAGCAACGGCCGTTCCGTTCCGACGGACACGCTGGTCTGGGTCGCGGGTGTCACGCCCCACCCCGTCCTCCAGCACGCGGGTGTGCCGCTGGGGCCGAAGGGGCATGTTCAGTGCGACGCCACGCTGCACGTCGTGGACGACGATGGCCACCGCATCGACGGCCTCTGGGCGCTCGGCGACGCGGCGCAGGTCCCGGACCTGACGGCCCAGAAGCAGCCGGCCTACTATCCCCCGAACGCGCAGAATGCGATCCGCCAAGCGAAGACCCTCGCCGAGAACTTGCGCCGAGCCGCCCGCGGTGAGGCCCCCGTCGAGTATCGGCACAAGAACCTCGGCACGCTCGCCAGCTACAGCGGCCTGCAGGGCGCCGCTGTTCTGCGCGGCGTACCGCTTCGCGGGGTGCCGGCCTGGGCGGTGGACAAGGTCTATCACGCGATCGCGTTGCCCAGCACCGCTCGGCGGCTGCGCCTCGCGCTCGGCTGGATCGCGAATGCCGTCACCCCGCGGGACACGGCTCCCACGAGCGCCGTGCGCCACCCGCGGCAGCGCTTCGAGGAGGCGGCACGGATGCAGCAGAAGTGACCGTCGATTAAGACGGTCGTTAAACGAAAAATGGCCACCCATCACTGGGTGGCCATTTCACGAAGAAGTCCGGCGGTGTCCTACTCTCCCACAGGGTCCCCCCTGCAGTACCATCGGCGCAGAGAGTCTTAGCTTCCGGGTTCGGAATGTGACCGGGCGTTTCCCTCTCGCTATGGCCGCCGAAACACTATTGATGTATCAAAGTGAACGATCAAGCTTTGCTTGAATCGGTTCTCGACCGTACATCGAGAACCACATAGTGGACGCGGGCAATCTGGCCTCTCATACCAGCCTTACAACAGTATGAGAGTAGTGATTATCAAGTTATCGGCTTATTAGTACCGGTCAGCTCCATGGGTCTTTAGTCCCCACTTCCACATCCGGCCTATCAACCCAGTAGTCTAGCTGGGAGCCTCTCACCCAAAGGGTATGGAAATCTCATCTTGAGGCCGGCTTCCCGCTTAGATGCTTTCAGCGGTTATCCATCCCGAACGTAGCTAACCAGCGGTGCTCTTGGCAGAACAACTGGCACACCAGAGGTTCGTCCAACCCGGTCCTCTCGTACTAGGGTCAGATCCTCTCAAATTTCCTACGCGCGCAGCGGATAGGGACCGAACTGTCTCACGACGTTCTAAACCCAGCTCGCGTACCGCTTTAATGGGCGAACAGCCCAACCCTTGGGACCTACTCCAGCCCCAGGATGCGACGAGCCGACATCGAGGTGCCAAACCATGCCGTCGATATGGACTCTTGGGCAAGATCAGCCTGTTATCCCCGAGGTACCTTTTATCCGTTGAGCGACAGCGCTTCCACAAGCCACTGCCGGATCACTAGTCCCGACTTTCGTCCCTGCTCGACTTGTCAGTCTCACAGTCAAGCTCCCTTGTGCACTTACACTCGACACCTGATTGCCAACCAGGTTGAGGGAACCTTTGGGCGCCTCCGTTACTTTTTGGGAGGCAACCGCCCCAGTTAAACTACCCACCAGGCACTGTCCCTGAACCGGATTACGGTTCTAAGTTAGATATCCAGAGTGACCAGAGTGGTATTTCAACAATGACTCCACCGACACTGGCGTGCCGGCTTCATAGTCTCCCACCTATCCTACACAAGCCACACCGAACACCAATACCAAGCTATAGTAAAGGTCACGGGGTCTTTCCGTCCTGCTGCGCGTAACGAGCATCTTTACTCGTAATGCAATTTCGCCGAGTTCGCGGTTGAGACAGCTGGGAAGTCGTTACGCCATTCGTGCAGGTCGGAACTTACCCGACAAGGAATTTCGCTACCTTAGGATGGTTATAGTTACCACCGCCGTTTACTGGGGCTTAAATTCTGAGCTTCGCGTAAAGCTAACCCTTCCTCTTAACCTTCCAGCACCGGGCAGGCGTCAGTCCGTATACATCGTCTTGCGACTTGGCACGGACCTGTGTTTTTAGTAAACAGTCGCTTCCCACTGGTCTCTGCGGCCTTCAAACGCTCCAGGAGTAAATCCCTTCACGCCTCAGGCCCCCCTTCTCCCGAAGTTACGGGGGCATTTTGCCGAGTTCCTTAACCACGATTCTCTCGATCTCCTTGGTATTCTCTACCTGACCACCTGAGTCGGTTTGGGGTACGGGCGGCTGGAACCTCGCGTCGATGCTTTTCTCGGCAGCATAGGATCACTGAATTCGCCTTGACGGCTATGCGTAAGGTCTCAGGCTCTATAAGAGACGGATTTGCCTATCTCTTGCCCTACATCCTTGCCCCGGGACAACCATCGCCCGGTACAGCTACCTTCCTGCGTCACACCTGTTAATACGCTAGCCGCACCAGCATGGGGTCGAGCGTTAGGCCCGGACCTTCACCCCGAAGGGATCCGAATCCGGGATTAGGACTCTTAGCACCACTGGATTAGCTTGGGCGGTTCTTCGCCGGTACGGGAATATCAACCCGTTGTCCATCGACTACGCCTGTCGGCCTCGCCTTAGGTCCCGACTTACCCAGGGCGGATTAGCCTGGCCCTGGAACCCTTGGTCTTTCGGAGGACGGGTTTCTCACCCGTCTTTCGCTACTCATGCCTGCATTCTCACTCGTGTAGCGTCCACGGCTGGTTTCCACCGCCGCTTCACTCGCCACACGACGCTCTCCTACCCATCAACACGGCTGGACCACGAAGGCCTACCAAAAATGTCAATGCCACAACTTCGGTGGCGTGCTTGAGCCCCGTTACATTGTCGGCGCGGAATCACTTGACCAGTGAGCTATTACGCACTCTTTCAAGGGTGGCTGCTTCTAAGCCAACCTCCTGGTTGTCTGTGCAACTCCACATCCTTTCCCACTTAGCACGCGCTTAGGGACCTTAGTTGGTGGTCTGGGTTGTTTCCCTCTCGACGATGAAGCTTATCCCCCACCGTCTCACTGCTGCGCTCTCACTTACCGGCATTCGGAGTTTGGCTGACGTCAGTAACCTTTTGGGGCCCATCGGCCATCCAGTAGCTCTACCTCCGGCAAGAAACACGCAACGCTGCACCTAAATGCATTTCGGAGAGAACCAGCTATCACGAAGTTTGATTGGCCTTTCACCCCTATCCACAGCTCATCCCCTCAGTTTTCAACCTAAGTGGGTTCGGCCCTCCACGACGTCTTACCGTCGCTTCAGCCTGGCCATGGATAGATCACTTCGCTTCGGGTCTAGGACATGCGACTGAATCGCCCTATTCAGACTCGCTTTCGCTACGGCTACCCCACACGGGTTAACCTCGCCACATATCGCTAACTCGCAGGCTCATTCTTCAAAAGGCACGCTGTCACCCCAACACGGAGGCTCCAACGGTTTGTAAGCAAACGGTTTCAGGTACTATTTCACTCCCCTCCCGGGGTACTTTTCACCTTTCCCTCACGGTACTTGTCCGCTATCGGTCATCTGGGAGTATTTAGGCTTATCAGGTGGTCCTGACAGATTCACACGGGATTTCTCGGGCCCCGTGCTACTTGGGATACTCTTCGCGCCATCGGACCATTTCAGTTACGGGGCTGGCACCCTCTACGGCTGACCTTTCAAAGCCATTCACCTATGATCCTCTGTAACGCTCGCAGTTCGGCAGAAGCTGCAGAAAAGTCCCACAACCCCGACCATGCAACGCCTGCCGGCTATCACACATGATCGGTTTAGCCTCTTCCGGTTTCGCTCGCCACTACTAACGGAATCGCTTTTGCTTTCTCTTCCTGTGGGTACTGAGATGTTTCACTTCCCCACGTTCCCTCTACCCGCCCTATATATTCAGGCGGGAGTCACTGGGTCACCTCACGGGCCCAGCGGGGTTTCCCCATTCGGACATCCTCGGATCAAAGTTCGCTTATCAACTCCCCGAGGCTTATCGCAGATTGCTACGTCCTTCTTCGGCTCCAGATGCCAAGGCATCCACCGTTTGCTCTTAGAAACTTGAAATCACATGAGTTTTAGAATCGATCGACTCATCCGAAGATGAGCAGATTGACCAATGATCTAATAAATCAGATCATCTAGTGACTGATCCATAAAGGATCAATCTAAGATGCTCGCGTCCACTGTGTAGTTCTCAAAGTACGGGCGGTACCTTCTCCGCCGGCCGAGTGATGGCCAACAAGAAAAGGTCCAGAGGATTCGTCTCCCACTCGTATCGAGCGAGGTCCGGTCCCTCAGGACCCAACAGCGTGCATGTGCCGGCCATCCAGATCCGAACCGTTCCAACTTCCGAAGAAGCGTACTGAGCTCGGGCCCTTCAGCCCGACACCAATGTCAATGTTCCACCCATGAGCTAACCGGCCGAGAACATTCGCCTCGGATCCGGCGCATGGACACCCAGTGGGTGCCAGCTGCTCCTTAGAAAGGAGGTGATCCAGCCGCACCTTCCGGTACGGCTACCTTGTTACGACTTAGTCCTAATCACCGATCCCACCTTCGACGGCTCCCTCCACAAGGGTTGGGCCACCGGCTTCGGGTGTTACCGACTTTCATGACTTGACGGGCGGTGTGTACAAGGCCCGGGAACGTATTCACCGCAGCGTTGCTGATCTGCGATTACTAGCGACTCCGACTTCATGAGGTCGAGTTGCAGACCTCAATCCGAACTGAGACCGGCTTTTTGGGATTCGCTCCACCTTACGGTATTGCAGCCCTTTGTACCGGCCATTGTAGCATGCGTGAAGCCCAAGACATAAGGGGCATGATGATTTGACGTCATCCCCACCTTCCTCCGAGTTGACCCCGGCAGTCTCCTATGAGTTCCCGCCATAACGCGCTGGCAACATAGAACGAGGGTTGCGCTCGTTGCGGGACTTAACCCAACATCTCACGACACGAGCTGACGACAACCATGCACCACCTGTTCACGAGTGTCCAAAGAGTTCCCTATTTCTAGAGCGTTCTCGTGTATGTCAAGCCTTGGTAAGGTTCTTCGCGTTGCATCGAATTAATCCGCATGCTCCGCCGCTTGTGCGGGCCCCCGTCAATTCCTTTGAGTTTTAGCCTTGCGGCCGTACTCCCCAGGCGGGGCGCTTAATGCGTTAGCTGCGACACGGAAACCGTGGAATGGTCCCCACATCTAGCGCCCAACGTTTACGGCGTGGACTACCAGGGTATCTAATCCTGTTCGCTCCCCACGCTTTCGCTCCTCAGCGTCAGTTACGGCCCAGAGAACTGCCTTCGCCATCGGTGTTCCTCCTGATATCTGCGCATTCCACCGCTACACCAGGAATTCCATTCTCCCCTACCGCACTCTAGTCTGCCCGTACCCACTGCAGGCCCGAGGTTGAGCCTCGGGTTTTCACAGCAGACGCGACAGACCGCCTACGAGCTCTTTACGCCCAATAATTCCGGACAACGCTCGCACCCTACGTATTACCGCGGCTGCTGGCACGTAGTTAGCCGGTGCTTTTTCTGCAGGTACCGTCACTTTCGCTTCTTCCCTACTAAAAGAGGTTTACAACCCGAAGGCCGTCATCCCTCACGCGGCGTTGCTGCATCAGGCTTGCGCCCATTGTGCAATATTCCCCACTGCTGCCTCCCGTAGGAGTCTGGGCCGTGTCTCAGTCCCAGTGTGGCCGGTCACCCTCTCAGGCCGGCTACCCGTCGTAGGCTTGGTGAGCCATTACCTCACCAACTACCTGATAGGCCGCGAGTCCATCCTTGACCGAAATTCTTTCCACGTACAGGAGATGCCTCCGCACGTCATATCCGGTATTAGCTTCCGTTTCCGGAGGTTATCCCAGAGTCAAGGGCAGGTTACTCACGTGTTACTCACCCGTTCGCCACTAATCCCCCAGAGCAAGCTCCGGGTTCATCGTTCGACTTGCATGTGTTAAGCACGCCGCCAGCGTTCGTCCTGAGCCAGGATCAAACTCTCCGTAAAATGTTTATGCCCTAGCTGCAAGCAACCAGGAAACATAGTGCAGGCGAAACAGGAAATATGCTCCACACTGCGAGTTTGTTCTGACTAGTTTCGAATATCTACTGACATTCTGTTTCTAATCCAAAGGAATCTCAAACACTCACGATCAGGTCGAAACCATCACACGAATGCCGAGGATAATTTGGCATTTGACATTGTGCACGCTGTTGAGTTCTCAAGGATCGGACGCACCCACGCTCCACCCTTCCAGGCTTCACCGTGAGGCAACTTCCCTACCTTACCACTCCGGACCAGGATGTCAACTCAGCGCGCCGCGCCGATCGAATCCGATCAAGAAGTGGAGGTGTTCATCCTAAACGCAGCGAACCGACTCTCACAAGTTCAGTTTCGCCGTCAGGCTCAGAATGATGGTCCCGCTTGAGGCCGGGGAGCTCTTCGGCTCTCCCGCACCTTTGGGGTGACAAGTAAGTACTTTACGCAAGGCCCGGAAGGCTCGCAAATCTGCACTGCAATCCGGGCGTGTCGCGCTTGACTTCCGCGGAGAACCGCCGCTGCGTCACGCTCCCACGGCCTGTTCGACGTCGGCGAGGAGGTCCGCGACATCCTCGATGCCGACGGAGAGGCGCACGATGTTGTCGGGCACCTCGAGCGCAGTCCCGCGCACCGAGGCGTGGGTCATCTCGGAGGGGTAGCCGATCAGCGACTCCACCCCGCCGAGCGATTCCGCCAGCTGGAAGACGCGCGTCGACTCGGCGAACCGGCGCGCTGCCGGCGCGCCCCCGCTGAGCGCGACGGAGAGCATCCCGCCGAAGCCGCTCATCTGTGCCGCGGCGAGCTCATGACCGGGGTGCGTCGGCAGGCCCGGGTAGTAGACGGCGTCGACTCCCGGGTGACCCACCAGCGCCTCGGCGATCGCCTGGGCGTTCTCGCTGTGCCGCTTCATCCGCACGTCCAGCGTCTTGATGCCGCGGACGGTGAGCCACGCATCGAGCGGGGCGGAGACCGCGCCCGCGGCGAACTGGATGAACTGCGCCTTCTCGGCCAGCTCCTCCCCCGCGAAGACCAGGGCGCCGCCGATCACGTCGGAGTGGCCGCCGAGGTACTTCGTCGTGGAGTGCACCACGACATCGGCTCCGAACGACAGCGGCTGCTGCAGAGCCGGCGAGGCGAAGGTGTTGTCCACGACCACCACGGCGCCGGCCTCGTGGCCGAGCGTCACGAGCGCCGCCAGATCGCTGACCTTCATCAGCGGGTTGCTCGGCGTCTCGATCCAGAGCATCCGCGTGCCCTCGGTGGCGAGCGCCGTGCGCACCGCATCGAGGTCGGCGAGATCGACCGTGGTGTTGCGGATGCCCCACGCGCCGTGGATCCGCTCGATCAGCCGGTGCGTCCCGCCGTACACGTCGTTCCCGAGCACGATGTGATCGCCCGGGGTCAGTGCGGCGCGGATCAGCGCATCCTCCGCGGCGAGCCCGGAGGCGAACGACAGCGCCCGCACGCCGCCTTCGAGCGAGGCGAGCAGGGTCTCGAGAGCGGTGCGCGTCGGGTTGCCGGCGCGGCCGTACTCGTAGCCGCCGCGCAACCCGCCGATCCCGTCCTGGACGAAGGTCGAGGTCTGGTAGATCGGCGGGATGATCGCGCCGGTCGTCGGGTCGAACTCCTGTCCGACGTGGATGGCGCGGGTCGCGAAGCCGTCGGCGTTGTGGGCGTCAGTCATTGCTGTCCTTGGGTGTCGGGAGCGGAAGGGAGGAGCGCGGGGCTACTCGCTGAGGAAGTTGAGGAGGTCCTGCCGGGTGAGCACCGCAACGGGCTTGCCGCCGTCGGTGACCAGCAGGGCGTTCGCGGTTGCCAGCGCGGCACGCGCCGCGGTGACCGGCTCGTTGACACCGATCAGCGGCAGCGGGTCGCCGAGGTGCGCGCCGACGGTGTCGCTCATCTGCGCGCGACCGCTGAACACGGCGTCGACGAGAGAGGTCTCGTCGAGGGCGCCCGCGACCTCCCCCATCACCACGGGCGGCTCCGCGGTCAGCACCGGGAGCTGCGAGACGCCGTAGGTGTTCATGATGTGGATGGCGTCGCGGACGGTCTCGGCCGGGTGCGTGTGCACGAGGTCGGGCAGATCGCCGCGCTTGGTCTTGATCAGGTCGTGCACCGTCGACTCGTCCGGCACCTCGCTGAAGCCGTAGGAGCGCATCCACTTGTCGTTGAAGATCTTGCCGAGGTAGCCGCGGCCGCCGTCGGGCAGGATCACGACCACCACGTCGTCGGGGCCGAGGTCCTTCGCCGCGCGCAGGGCGGCGACGACGGCCATGCCGCTCGACCCGCCGACCAGGATCCCCTCCTCGCGCGCGAGCCTGCGCGTCATGTGGAAGGAGTCGGCGTCGCTGACCGCGATCACCTCGTCGACGACGGACGCGTCGTACGCGCCGGGCCAGAAGTCCTCACCGACGCCCTCGACCAGGTACGGCCGGCCGGTCCCGCCGGAGTAGACCGAGCCCTCGGGGTCGGCGCCGACGATGCGGACCCGCCCCTCCGACACTTCCTTGAGGTAGCGGCCGGTGCCGGAGATGGTGCCTCCGGTGCCGACGCCGGCGACGAGATGCGTGATGCGGCCCTCGGTGTCGCGCCAGATCTCGGGGCCGGTGGTCTCGTAGTGGCTGCGCGGGCCGTTGGGGTTGAAGTACTGGTTGGGCTTGAAGGCGCCGGGGATCTCGGCGGCGAGCCGGTCGGACACCGAATAATAGGAGTCGGGGTGCTCGGGCGGCACGGAGGTCGGGGTCACCACGATCTCGGCGCCGTACGCGGTCAGCACGTTGCGCTTGTCCTCGCCGACCTTGTCCGGCAGCACGAAGACGCAGCGGTAGCCGCGCTGCTGGGCGACGAGCGCGAGGCCGACGCCGGTGTTGCCGCTGGTGGGCTCCACGATGGTGCCACCGGGCTTGAGGAGCCCCTCCTTCTCGGCCGCGTCGATGATGCGCGACGCGATGCGGTCCTTGGACGATCCTCCGGGGTTCAGATACTCGAGCTTGACGAGCACTGTTGCCGCGATGCCCTCGGTGAGCCTGTTGAGCTTGACGAGGGGCGTGTCGCCGACGAGGTCGACGATGGTCTCTGCGTACTTCACCCGACCCACGCTAACAGCGCGCGCTGGAGCCCGGGCCCGTGTTACTGCGCCACTTAGAATCGGCCTATGCCTGTCTCCGACCTCTCGTCCGTCGCGCAGGACTACCTCAAGCTGATCTGGTCGGCCACTGAATGGGAGGGCGACCCGGTCACGGTGAAGCAGCTCTCCTCGCGGATGGGCGTGCGCGCCGCGACCGTCTCCGACGCGATCCGCCGGCTCGCCGAGCAGGGTCTGGTCGCGCACGAGCCGTACGGCGGCATCGAGCTGACCGAAGCCGGGCGGCGGCACGCGGTGCAGATGGTGCGGCGGCACCGGCTGATCGAGACGTTCCTCGTGGCCGAGCTCGGCTACGGCTGGGACGAGGTGCACGACGAGGCGGAGGTGCTGGAGCACGCCGTCTCGGACGAGCTGGTCGCCCGGATCGACAGGCGGCTCGGGCACCCGGCTCGCGACCCGCACGGGGACCCGATCCCGACGGCCGATGGCGAGCCACGGCGGCCCGCGGCGGTGGCGCTGCTCTCGGCGCCCGCGGGCGTGCCGCTCACGGTCGCGCGGATCTCGGACGCGGACCCTGCGGTGCTCCGCTATCTCGGCGAGCGCGGCCTCCGGCTCGATGCGGTCCTGCAGGTGGACGAGCACCGCGCCTTCGCCGGGGACGTCACGGTGCTGATCGACGGCGCGACCATCGTGCTCGGCGCGACCGCGGCCGCCGCCGTGTGGGTGGCGACCGCGTCCTAGCCCACCAGGGTGAGCACGACGAGCGCGAGGTTCAGGAGGACCACGAGCGCCGCCACCGCACCTCCCGCGATCCGCACCCACAACGGGTTCACGTGCTCGCCCATGACGGCGCGGGAGCCGGTCAGGCGCAGCAGCGGGATCATCGCGAACGGGATGCCGAGGCTGAGGAAGACCTGCGACAGCACCAGGGCCCAGGTCGGCTCCACGCCGAGCGCCAGGATGACGATCGCCGGCACGAGCGTGATGACGCGGCGCGCGAGCAGGGGCACCCGGACGTGCAGCAGGCCGCCCATGATCGTCGCGCCCGCGTAGCTGCCGACCGAGGTGGAGGCGAGGCCCGAGGCGAGCAGGCCGACCGCGAAGATCACGCCGACCGCCGGTCCGAGCGCGGAGGCGATGGCGGCGTGCGCGCCCTGGATCGTGTCGGTGCCGTCGACGCCGCGCAGCGACGACGCGGCGAGCAGGAGCATCGCGATGTTGACGGCACCGGCGAGGATCAGCGCGAGCACGACGTCCACCCGGGTCGCCCGGAGCAGCTCCCGCAGCCTCCCGCGCTCCGCCGCGATGCCGTGCCGGTCGCGCGCGAGGGCCGAGTGCAGATAGATCGCATGCGGCATCACGGTCGCACCCAGCATGCTCGCCGCGAGCAGGACCGTGGGCGCGCCGTCGAAGCGCGGGACCAGGCCGCCCGCGGCCGCGCCCCAGTCGACCGGGCTGACGACGAGCCCGGCGAGGAAGCCGACGGCGATCACGCCGAGCAGCCCGAGGATGATCGCCTCGAAGGGCCGCTGCCCCCGGCGCGACTGCACGGCCAGGATCGCGATGGCGGCGACGCCGACGATCAGCCCGCCGAGCGGGAGCGGGAGGCCGAACAGCAGATTCAGCGCGATGGCGCCGCCGATCACCTCGGCGATGTCGGTCGCGGCGGCGACGAGCTCGGCCTGCACCCAGAACGCCCGGCGCGTCCCGGTGCCGAGCCGGGCGCCGAGGAGCTCGGGGAGGCTGCGTCCGGTGACCAGCCCCAGCTTCGCCGACTGGTACTGGATGAAGACCGCGATGGCGTTCGCCGCGACGAGCACCCACACGAGCAGGTAGCCGTAACGGGCGCCGGCCGTCAGGTTCGCCGCCACGTTGCCGGGGTCGACGTAGGCGATGGCGGCGACGAACGCGGGGCCGAGCAGAAGGAGCAGGCGCAGGGGTGCGCGCGTGGTGCGCTCGCCCACGTCGACGGCCATTCCGCCTCCCCTGATCCAGATGTTAGGCCAGGCTAACACTGCGGATGCGGCGGGGGAACCGGATCCCGCGGAGCGTGCAGCGCGTCAGCCCTCGGAGGGCGCCAGCACCGTCAGCAGCGACACGATGCGCCCGTCTGCCACCCGGATGACGTCGACCCCGCGCACGGCCGGGGCGCCCTCCGGTCCGAAGGTCCAGGCCAGCACGCCGGCGGTCTCGGAGAGGTACTGCGGCCCGTCCTCGGCGAACGCGAAGGCCTCCGGGACGCTCGCCAGCAGTCCCGCCGCCTTCTGCTCGAGCGCGTCGCGCCCGCGCACCTCCCCCTCGGGATCGGTGAAGACGACGTCCTCCGCGTAGATGCGGTCGATCGCCGCGCGCCGGGTCGCCGCGTCGCGGTTGCCGAACACGTCGTGGAGGTTCGCGTGCAGGAGCTCGGGGATGGTGGTCATGGGCGGAGCCTAGCGCGCGCCGGCGAACGCCCGGGGTCACTCCTCCAGCAGCGCGCCCTCGGTCTGCTCGCGGTAGAGCCGCGCGTAGACGCCGCCGACCTCGAGCAGTTCGCGGTGCGTCCCGCGCTCGACGACCTGGCCGTGGTCGACGACGAAGATGATGTCGGCGGCCACGATCGTGGAGAGGCGGTGGGCGATCGCGATGGTGGTGCGGCCGCGGGAGGCCGTGTCGAGGGCCTGCTGCACGACGCGCTCCGAGATGGTGTCGAGGGCGCTGGTCGCCTCGTCGAGGATGAGCACCTCCGGGTCCTTCAGCAGCACGCGGGCGATCGCGATGCGCTGCTTCTCGCCGCCGGAGAGCCGATAGCCGCGCTCGCCCACGACGGTGTCGTAGCCGTCGGGGAAGCCCGCGATCGTGTCGTGGATGTTGGCGCGGCGGGCCGCCTCCTCCAGCTCCTCCTGGGTCGCGTCGGGACGGGCGTACCGCAGGTTCTCGGCGATGGAGGCGTGGAAGAGGTAGGTCTCCTGGCTGACCACCCCGATGTGCGAGACCAGCGAGTCCTGCTGCAGGTCGCGGAGGTCGGCGTCGCCGAACAGGATGCGGCCGGAGGTCGCGTCGTAGAACCGCGGGATCAGGTACGAGACCGTGGTCTTGCCGGCGCCGCTCGGGCCGACGAAGGCGGCGAACTCGCCCGGCTCGATGACGAACGAGACGTCGTCGAGGGTGTTGCGCTCCCCCTCCCTCGCATCCGGGTAGCGGAAGACGACATGGTCGAACTCGATGCGGCCCAGCTCGCGCGACGGGTCGACCGGCGCCGCGTCCGGCCGGTCGGCGATGGCGGGCTTCAGGTCGAGGTACTCGAAGATGCGGGCGAAGAGCGCCGACGAGGTCTGCAGGTCGAGCGAGACGCGCATGAGGGCGAGCAGCGGGAAGAGGAGGCGCGCCTGCACGGTCGTGAAGGCGACGATGGTGCCCGCGGTGATGTCGGCGGCCCCGCCGAGGATCAGCCAGCCCGAGATCAGGTAGACGATCGCGGGGATGGACGACAGGAAGATGTTGACCATCGCGAAGAACCACTGGCCGCTCATCGCCTGCGACACCTGGAGCCGGATCTGGTTGCGGTTCTCGTCGGAGTACCGCTCCACCTCGGCCGCCTGCCGGTTGAAGCTCTTCGACAGCAGGATGCCGGACACGCTCAGCGTCTCCTGGGTGATCGCGGTCATGTCCGACAGCGACTCCTGCGTCTTCGTCGCGATGCGCGCACGCACCTGCCCCACGCGGCGCTGCGCGATGACGAGGATCGGCATCAGGATGACCGCGACGATCGTCAGCTGCCAGTTGAGAAGGATCATCGCGACGAGGGCCGCGATCACCGTCACCGTGTTGCCGAGGATGCTCGACATGGTGTTGGTGAGCACGTTCGCCACCCCGCCCACGTCGTTCTGCAGGCGCGACTGGATGATGCCGGTCTTCGTGCGGGTGAAGAAGCTCAGCTCCATCGACTGCAGGTGCGAGAACAGGCGCACGCGGAGGGCGCCCATCACCTTGTTGCCGACGGAGGCGGTGAGGTAGGTCTGCCAGACGCCGAGCAGCGCCGAGCCGACGAACACGACGATCATCGCGATCACGATCTCGGTCAGCACGGGGACGTTCGGCCCGCCTCCCGAGGTCGGGAACAGCCCCTGGTCGAAGGCGCGCTCGGTCAGCAGCGGCGGGACGACCGACAGCGCGGCGCCCGCGAGCACCAGCACCATGGTGACGATGATCGCGGCCTTGTGCGGGGCGAAGAGGGCGACGATCCGACGGAACAGGTTCGGGATCCGCGGGGCCGTCGCGTTGAGGGCCTTCTGCGCGTCGGCATCGCTCGCGCTGATCCGCGACCGCATGCCGCCTCCGCCGCCGCCGCCGGCACCGGCCATCCCGCGCATCCCGCTCACTCGGAAAGCGTAACCCCGGACTCGTCGGCCCCTTCCGCGGGTGCGCTCAGAGCGGAACCGGCGACCAGATCGGCACGGATGCCGTCGAGGACGGCGTGCACGGAGACCCGCTTCGCCTCGGTGTCGACGACGTTGGCGGGCACGCTCACGGTGAGCCCCGAGCGGTAGAAGGCGCGGATGCGGAAGCCTCCTGGCCAGGCGTCGGGGGCGCCCTCGGCCTCCGAGCCGCCGTGCAGCTCGAAGCGCAGCAGGGAGGCCCTGCTCTCGACGCGGGTGACGACCTGGGGATCGCCGTCGCCGCCGTCGAACACCTCGGTCGCGATGACCATCCGGTCGGTGAAGACGCCGACCCGGAGGGTGACCGTGGCGACGCCGCTCGCCGCCGACGCGCCGAGATAGATGATGCGCTCGTCGCCCACCGCGAGCTGAAGCTGACGCAGCAGCGCTGGGTACCACTCCGGCTCGTCGTCCAGCAGTTCGCGGAGCCCGCGCTCGGCCGTCAGCAGCTCTCGCAGCCCCTGTTCGATCAGCGTCATGTCGCCCATCAGCATCCCTTTCACCGGCCGGCGCAGTTAACTAGCTTGGCTAGAATATAGGCATTCGATCCGCCGCGCCCGAGACCACTTCGTTATGCAAGCGCTTGACGTAAACGCTTGCATGGCCCCTGGATGCGGGGGTAGCTTGACCCCGGGCGCACCCGCGCCTGCACCAAGAGCTCAATGAGGAGTGAAATGAAAGCAGCACGTCTCTCCGTGGTCGCAGGAGTGGCCCTTGTCGGCCTCGCTCTGGCGGGATGCACGGGCGGAGGTTCGGGAGGCAGCGGGGGCGGCGGCGACGCCAACTCGGGCCTCGACAGCAAGGGACCGATCACGTACGTGCAGGGCAAGGACAACTCCAACGTCGTCCGCCCCCTCGTCGACAAGTGGAACGCGTCCCACCCCGATGAGAAGGTCACCTTCAAGGAGCAGACCGACAAGGCCGACCAGCAGCACGACGACCTCGTGCAGCACTTCCAGGCCAAGGACTCCAACTACGACGTCGTGGACGTCGACGTGGTGTGGACCGGTGAGTTCGCGGCCAAGGGCTGGCTGCAGCCGCTGACCGGCAAGCTCAAGATGGACAACTCGAAGCTGCTGGAGCCGACCGTCAAGTCGGGCACCTACAACGGCACGCAGTACGCGGCGCCGCAGACCTCCGACGGCGGCATCCTGTACTACCGCAAGGACCTCGTGCCAGAGGCGCCGACGACGTGGGAGGCGATGCTCAAGGACTGCGACATCGCGAAGGCGAAGGGCATCGGCTGCTACGCCGGTCAGTTCGCGCAGTACGAGGGCCTGACCGTGAACGTCGCCGAGGCGATCAACACCGACGGCGGCACGATCGTCGGCGAGGACGGCAAGAAGGTCACGGTCGACAGCCCGGAGGCCAAGAAGGGCCTGTCGCGTCTGGTGGACGGCTTCAAGAACGGGCAGATTCCGGCCGAGGCCATCACCTACCAGGAGGAGCAGGGCCGCCAGGCGTTCGAGGCCGGCAAGCTGATGTTCCTGCGCAACTGGCCGTACGTGTACAACCTGGCCAAGACCGACGGCGAGTCGACCGTGAAGGACACCTTCGGGATCGCTCCGCTCCCGGGCGTCACCGAGGGCAAGCCGGGCGTCTCCAGCCTGGGCGGTCACAACGCGGCGATCAGCGTGTACTCCAAGCACAAGGCCACCGCATTCGAGTTCCTGAAGTTCCTGCAGAGCGAGGAGACGCAGAAGTTCTTCGTCACGCAGGGCTCGCTGGCACCCGTGGTGGCGTCGCTGTACGACGACGCGCAGCTCAACTCCCAGCTGCCGTACCTGTCGACGCTGAAGACCTCGATCGAGAACGCGGTGCCGCGGCCGGTGTCGCCGTTCTACCCGGCCATCACCAAGGCCGTGCAGGACAACTCGTACGCCGCCCTGAAGGGCGACAAGACGGTCGACGAGGCGCTGAAGGACATGGCGTCGGCCATCCAGACGGCGTCCGCCGGCTAGTCACGGCCACCGCGCGCCGCACCGCAGCGACGCGCCCCGGTCACCGGGCGGCGGGAACCCTCCCGCCGCCCGGTCCCTCACATCCATCAGCTTCCGGAGGCCGCACATGTCAACGTCGAACGTCGTCGCCCCGCCGTCCACCTCCTCTGGCAGGCCACCGGTCCGCCAGGGCATCAAGAAGAACCGCGCGCAGCAGAGCCGCTGGGCGCTCTACCTGATCCTCCCCACGCTCGTCCTGCTCGCCGTGGTCATCGGGTACCCGATCGTTCAGGCGATCATCATGTCGTTCGAGAAGGACGCCGGCCTCGACCCGGCGACCGGCCTGTTCGTGCAGGGCGGCTTCGCGGGCTTCCAGAACTACGCCCACTGGCTGTTCCAGCAGTGCATGGGCGCCGACGGCAACACCATCCCCTGCCCCCCTGGCAACCTGGGCGCCGGCTTCTGGAACGCGACCTTCGTCACCTTCTTCTTCACCGTGACGACGGTGATCCTCGAGACCCTCCTCGGCCTCTGGTTCGCCCTCATCATGAACCGCGCCTTCCGCGGCCGCGGCTTCGTCCGCGCCGCGATCCTGATCCCGTGGGCCATCCCGACCGCCGTCACCGCGAAGCTCTGGTTCTTCATCTTCTCGGTCGCCGGTGTCGCGAACGCGGTGCTCAACACACACATCCTCTGGACGAGCGACGAATGGGCGTCGCGGTTCGCGGTCATCATCGCGGACACCTGGAAGACGACGCCGTTCATGGCGCTGCTGATCCTCGCCGGCCTGCAGATCATCCCCGAGGAGGTCTACGAGGCGGCCAAGGTCGACGGCGCGAGCACCTGGCAGCGCTTCTGGCGGGTGACCATGCCGCTGCTCAAGCCGGCGCTGATGGTCGCCATCCTGTTCCGCGTGCTCGACGCGCTGCGCATCTTCGACCTGCCGTTCATCCTCACCGGTGGAGGCGGAGGCTCCGGCAATGCGACGACGACGCTGTCGATCCTCGTGATCCTCCAGATCCGCCAGGGCTTCAACAGCGCTGCCGCCCTGTCGACCATCACGTTCATCATCATCTTCCTGGTCGCCCTGATCTTCGTCCGCCTCCTTGGCACGAACGTCGTCAGAACGCAGGAAGCCCAGCAGAAGGGGGCGAAGGCATGACCGCCACCGCCGGCCCCGCCACGGCCACCGCCGAGGCCAACGCCCTCCCGCGCACGCAGAAGCGACGCGGGTTCCAGGTCCGTCAGCGCAATCAGAGTGTGCGTACCGGTGTGCAGGCGATCGTGATCGTGTTGTGGTGTCTGCTGCCGTTCTACTGGATGGTGGTGACCTCGTTCCGTGATGTCGGGTACACCAACGACAACACGCCGTGGTTCACGCATGTGACGCTGGACAACTACATCACCGCGTTCTCCACCCGGCTGGGCAACCACCTCGCGCAGGCGCTGCTGAACTCCCTGTTCATCGGCATCTGCGTCACGATCGTGTCGCTGGTGGTCGGCATCTTCGCCTCCTACGCGCTGGCCCGGCTGGACTTCAAGATGAAGGGCATCGTGCTGGGCATCATCCTGGCCGCGTCGATGTTCCCGGGCGTTGCGCTGATCACGCCGCTGTTCCAGCTGTTCACCAACATCGGTTGGATGGGCACCTACCAGGCGCTGATCATCCCGCAGATCTCCTTCGCCCTCCCGTTGACGGTGTACACGCTGGTGTCGTTCTTCCGCGAGATGCCGTGGGACCTGGAGGAGGCCGCCCGGATCGACGGCTGCACCCAGGCGCAGGCGTTCCGCAAGATCATCCTGCCGCTGGCCGCGCCGGCGGTGTTCACGACCGCGATCCTGGCGTTCATCTCGTCCTGGAACGAGTTCCTGATCTCCAGCCAGCTCTCCAGCGACGCGACCCAACCGGTCACCGTCGCGATCGCGTCGTTCACCGGCAGCCAGCCGCACCAGGAGCCGTACACGACCGTCATGGCCGCCGGCACCATCGTCACCGTGCCACTGATCATCCTCGTGCTGATCTTCCAGCGCCGCATCGTCGCCGGCCTCACCGCCGGCGGCGTGAAAGGCTGATCGCGATGCGCTGGAACGACCCGCGGGAGGCGCTCGACGTCGGCATCGGCTTCGTCGCCTTCTTCGGGGTCGCGTTCTTCGCGATCACCCTGTGGTGCGAGCTCAGCGGGCAGCCGGCGCTGCTCTGGGCGGTCGTCACGCTCGTGCTCGTGCTCGCCCTCGTCGCGCTCTGGCAGGCGCGCCGCCGCATCATCGCGGCGCGCCTGCGGGCCGAGGCCGACGCCGAGGCGGAGCGCGAGCGGCTCGACCGGCACTGACCACCGGCGGTGCGCATGGCAGGGATCGAGGAGGTCGCACGCGCGACCGGCGTCTCGACGGCCACCGTCTCGCGGGCGCTGCGCGGCCTGCCCAACGTCTCGGACAAGACGCGGGCGGCCGTGCGGCGCGCCGCGGACGAGCTCGGCTACGTCGCGTCGTCGAGCGCGTCCGGCCTGGCGAGCGGGCGCACGCTGGCGCTCGGAGTGGTGGTGCCGTCGGTCAGCCGGTGGTTCTATACGCAGGTGCTGGAGGGCGTCGACTCCGAGCTGCGCGCGGCCAGCTACGACATGATCCTGTTCAACCTGGGCGGCCACCGCGGCGACCGGGAGCGGGTCTTCCACCGCAGCATCCTGCGCAAGCGTACGGACGCTCTGTTGGCGCTCTGCCTCGACTTCACCACGGACGAGCGCGAGCAGCTCTCCTCCGTCGGGCACCCGACGATCGTCGTCGGCGGCCCGGTGATGGGCCTGCGCAGCGTCGGCATCGACGAGGAGGCGACGGCCAGGGCCGCGACGGAGCACCTCCTCGCGCTCGGTCACACCGACATCGCCCACCTGGGCGGCGAGGACGAGGAGGGCCTCAACAGCCAGGTGCCGATCGGGCGCCAGCGCGGCTTCGCGCAGGCGATGCGCGCGGCGGGGCTCCCGGTGCGGCCGGAGTGGATCATCCCGGGCGGTTTCACGCTGCCTGCGGGACGTGCGGCGATGAACCGGCTGCTCGACCGCCCTGGGCCGCGGCCCACCGCGGTGTTCGCCGGGTCGGACGAGATGGCGTTCGGCGCCATCCTCGCCGCGGCCGACCACGGGCTCCGGGTGCCGGACGACCTCTCGGTCATCGGCATCGACGACCACGACCACGCGGCATCGTTCGGCCTCACCACGATGGCGCAGTCCCCGTTCCAGCAGGGCGCGCAGGCCACGCGCATCCTCCTCGACGAGCTCGGCGGCGGGGAGCCGCTGCCCGGATCGGTGCTCGCCCCGGCGACCCTCGTGGTGCGCTCCTCGACCGCTCCTCCGCGCGCCGCGCAGCGGGGGCCCTCCGCGACCTGACAGAATGGGTGCACGCCCGCATGGTCGAGCGCGCCTTTCGGGTAGGCGCGATCGTCACCGGCGGACCGTCCGCGCATGACGTTCCTAGCGTCAGCGCGGGAAGAGCCGCCCCGACTAGGACGGGGCGGCTCTTCACAAGTCCGGAGCGGACGTCGACGACGGGGCGTCAGCCGGCGTCGGCCAGCGTCAGGAGCTCGGCCTCCTGCTCCGCCGTCTCCTGCGGGGCGTCGACGCGGCGCAGGTGCTTGTGGCCGATGATCACGAGGGCCACCGCGACGAGCACGGAGATGGCTCCCGCGTAGAACGGCATCGACGGGCTGACCGCCTCGGCCAGCAGGCTCGCGGCAGGCGGGGCCACCGCGCCGCCGAGGAAGCGGACGCCGGAGTAGGCGCTCGACGCCACCGAGCGCGGCAGGTCGGTCGCCTCCATCACGCACTCGGTGAGCACCGTGTTCAGGATGCCGAGCAGCAGGCCGCCGACGATCACGCAGACGATGAGCGCGGCGAGGGAGGCGATGAGCAGGCCGGCCGCCAGCAGGTCGAGGGCGAGCAGCGGCATGATGATCCACAGCACGCGGGTGCGCGGCAGCCGGGACGTGAGCAGCGGGGCCACCCACACCGACGTGATCGCCAGCGCGACGCCCCACCCGAAGAAGATCAGGCCGAGGGTGATCGCGTCGCCGACACCGAGGTCGTTGAGCGCGAACGGCGTGTAGGCCAGCAGTACGAAGAAGCCGATGTTGTAGAACAGCGCGGCCGCGGCGAGGAAGCCCAGAGCAGGACGCGCGAGCGCCCGGAACGGTGCGGAGAGCTTCGTCGGCGTCGGCTTCTCGGGGTTCTTCTTGAGCAGCACCACGATGGCGATGAAGCCGACGGCCATGAGGGTCGCGGTGCCGAAGAACGGGCCGCGCCAGCTCCAGCTGCCGAGCAGTCCGCCGAGCAGCGGGCCGATCGCGATGCCGAGACCCAGCGCCGCCTCGTACAGGATGATCGCGGCGGAGGTGCCTCCGGATGCCGCTCCGACGATCGTGGCGAGCGCGGTGGAGATGAACAGCGCGTTGCCGAGACCCCAGCCGGCGCGGAAGCCGATGATGCCCTCCACGCTTCCGGAGAGACCGGCGGCCGCCGCGAACACGACGATCAGCGCGAGACCGATCAGCAGCGTCTTCTTGGCCCCGATGCGGCTCGAGATCCAGCTGGTGAAGAACATCGCCAGGCCGGTGATGAGCAGGTAGCTCGTGAACAGCATCTCGGTCTCGGTCGGCGTCGCCTGCAGGCTGGCGGCGATGGCCGGGAGGATGGGGTCGACGAGCCCGATGCCCATGAAGGCGATGACGGACGCGAAGGCGACCGCCCAGACGGCGGTCGGCTGCTTGAGGATGTTGGCCGGTTTCTCGTGGGACATCGAGGGGGTTCTGCTCCTGGTGGTGTGCGGGTGGATGTGGGAGGCCGGGCTCAGCGGCCGGCGAGCGCGGCGGAGGCCGCGGTCGAGAGGTCGACGCGCGAGCCGACGATCTCGACGGAGCGGCGCAGGGCGTCCAGTTCGTCGTCGCTCACGTCGGCGAACATGGGCACGAGCGCGGTGGAGAGCTCGTCGCGCCAGCTCTGGAACGCGTCCGCGCCCTTCTGGGTGATGGCGATCTGCCAGGCGCGCGCGTCATCGCTGTCGGCGATCCGCTTGACCCACTCCGCCTCGACCAGGTTGCGCACCAGCTTGGTCATGGTCGGCTGGGAGACGCGGCTGTGGCTGGCGAGTTCGCCGAGCCGCAGCGGGCCGTTCGTCTCGAGCACGCTCAGGGTGCGCCAGGTCGCGGGCGACTCGGTGCTCCCGGTGACGCGGGCGGCGAGCCGGGTGAGGCGGTGGGCGGCGACGACGAGATCGCCGAGGGTGTGACGCAGTTCGGTCGTGCGGGCGTCGTCCGCGGGCAGGCTCTCAGGCATGCCCATCATTTTATATAGCGCAGCTATGTATTACAAGTCCGCACACGGCGAAGGCCCGGGGACTCCCCCCGGGCCTTCGCGTGCAGCGACTGTCAGGCGGTCAGTCGATCGCCTTGTTGAAGCCGGTGACCGGCTGGCTCTCGTCGAACGCCGCGACCTTGCGGCTGAAGCCCCGGGTGATGAACAGCAGGTAGGCGAAGCCGATGACGGCCCAGATCACACCGCCGATCAGCGCGTCGGCGTGCAGGTTGACCCACAGGATGCCGGTCAGGATCATGCCGATGCCGGGCAGGACGATGAAGCTGATGATGTCCTTCGGCGTGCGGCGGCGGCCCTTGCGGATCGCGAACCAGGCGATGACCGAGATGTTCACGAACGTGAACGCGATCAGGGCGCCGAAGTTGATGAAGGCCGAGATCAGCTCCAGCGAGAACGCCATCGCGAGCAGCGTCACGGCGCCCACCAGGATGATGTTGAACGTCGGCGTCTGCGTCTTCGGGTTGATGTAGCCGAACACGCGCTGCGGGAGCACGTTGTTGCGACCCATCACCAGGAGCATGCGGGCGACGGAGGCGTGCGAGGCCAGTCCGGAGGCGACCGCGGCCGCGAAACCCGCCGCGACCAGGATCGCCTGGAAGACGGGACCGCCGACCAGGAGGCCGATCTGCGGCAGCGGGTCGTCGGTGTACTCGCCGAAGGGCGCGTTCGTCGGGAAGCGCAGCTGCGCGAAGTATCCGGCGACCAGGAAGATGACACCGCCGAGGATGACGGTCAGCATGATCGCACGCGGCATGACGCGCGGCGACTTCGCCTCCTCCGAGTACATCGTCACCGCGTCGAAGCCGATGAAGGAGAAGCAGACGACCGTCGCTCCGGTGAGCACCGCGCCCAGCGTCACGCCGTCGTGGATGAAGGGCTTGAACGACGCGATCGTGCCCTCGCCCTGGCCCTCCATGAGCTGGGTCGCGGCGATGACGACGAAGACGGCCATCACCACGACCGCGAACACCAGCAGCATCATGTTGACGTTCGAGGTCCCACGCATGGTGAAGTAGATGAGCGTCGTGGTCCCGATGCAGTAGAGCACCACCCAGATCCATCCGGGGATGGCCGGGAACAGCTGCTCCAGATAGAGCCGGATGATCAGCGCGTTGACCATCGGCAGCAGGATGTAGTCGAGCAGCGAGGTCCAGCCGACCATGAAGCCCAGGTTCGGGTGGATGGACTCGCGCACGTAGGTGTACGCCGAGCCGGCGCTGGGAATGGCGCCCGCCATCTTGCCGTAGCTGATGGCGGTGAAGATCATCACGATCAGGGCGACGAGGTACGCGGCCGGCACGACCCCGTTCGTCTCGTCGGACACGATCCCGAACGTGTCGAAGACCACGGTCGGAGTCATGTACCCCAGGCCGAGGCCCACGATGGCCCAGAGGCCGAGGCTCCGCCGGAGGGTGGCACCTTTGGCACCGGTGGCGGGCTTCGTCGTCGTCACTATCATCTCCCTCACGGGTTCGCGGCCGGTCCACGGTGAACGGCCTGCTGTTTAGGCACAGTGTGCCGACTATATCCGAAGTCAAACCGGTGTTTCGCCATCGAAAACGCATCAGGCTGCGTGAACGGCTTCGAAAAGCGATATTCACGCAGCCTGATGGCCGTTCGGCTCTCACTCCACCGGGAGCCACACCCGCATCGTGGACGGACCGCGCTCGGCCCACGCGTGGTACGGGACGAGGGCGACCGGTGCGGTCGCGTCGGCCTGACCGCCCGCTGCCCCTCCGGACTCGGCGACGCCGTCGTACGGCCACTCCCGGTCGGGCTGCTCGCGCCGCCGGACACGCACGACCACGTCCTGGTCCTCCAGTGCCGGCTGCTGCGCCGCATCGACGACGACATCGGCAACGTCGTCCGCCAGAGGACCCAGGTCGACGGACTCCAGCGCGTACACGACCGGGCCGCGCTCCACCGCGACGCTGCCGCGCACCGCGTCGATGCGCGGGTCCGGCCAGGTGAAGCGCGGGGCGAGCGGCAGATCCAGGGTCACGACGTCGCCCGCCAGGAACCGGCGCCGCACCTGCGCGTAGCCGGGTTCGGCGGTCGCGCTCTCGACCTCCCTGCCCTCCGACACCACCTTCACGGAGGCGCCCCGCGCCCAGGCGGGCACCCGCAGGGCCAGCGTCCACTCGCCGTCGGAGTCGGCGAGCGCCTCCACTTCGACACGGCCGTCGAGCGGGTAGCCCGTGCGCACCTCCAGCTCGACGCGTCGGCCGCCGTCCAGCGTCGTCGCGATGCGCGCGGGGGCGTACTGGTGCAGCTGGAGGCCGTCGGCCGACGCCGTCGCGAGGTACGCGTCGAGGCTGGCCAGCGTGCGGGCGACGTTCGGCGGACAGCACGAGACGCCGAACCAGGGCGCTCGGAGCGACGCCTCGGCGCGCGGGGAGGCGACGTCCGGGTCGGCCGGTGCTCCGGGAGTGCGGCGGTGCAGTGTGTTCGCGTAGTAGAACGCGGTCCCGTCGTGGGAGGGCGACGTCGCGACCACGTTGTACAGGGTGCGCTCGACCAGGTCGGCGTAGCGTGCCTCCCCCTCGGCGAGCAGCAGCCGCCAGCTGAACTGGACGGAGGCGATGCCCGCGCAGGTCTCGGAGTACGCGCGATCCGGCGGCAGCTCGAAGTCGTCGCCGAACGCCTCGTCCTGATGATGGGAGCCCTGCCCGCCCGTGATGTAGGTGCGCCGGGCGACGGTGTTCTCCCACTGCCGGCGCAGCGCCTCCTGGAGGCCGTGGTCAGCGGTCTCGGCCGCCACGTCCGCCGCTCCGGACGCGAGGTAGTTGGCGCGTACCGCGTGACCGCGCAGCACCTCCGCCTCCCGCACCGGGATGTCGTCCTGGTAGTACGCCCTCCCCCACTCGATGTCGCCGAGCACGCCGGAGCCGCGGCGCTCGATGAACAGCCGGGCCTGGTCCAGGTACCGCTGCTCGCCGGTGACGCGGCCGAGCTCGACCAGCGCGGTCTCGACCTCGGGGTGCCCGCACACCGACCGGATGCCGTCGTCGCCGAAGGTGGCGCAGATCAGGTCGGCGAGCCGGACGGCGACGCCGAGCAGCCCGTCGTCGTCGCCGGGGCGCGTGCGCTCGCGGGCCACGGCGGCCTGGAAGAGGTGGCCGGCGCAGTACAGCTCGTGCCCCCACTCCAGCTCGGTCCAGCGCGGCGGCTGACCGGGGCGGCCGAACGCGGTGTTCAGGTAGCCGTCCGGCTCCTGCGCCGCGGCCACGCGGGCGACGATCGCGCGGAAGCGGGCCTCGAGCGCCGGATCGCCGGTGCGGCCGATCTCCCAGGCGACGGCCTCCAGGTACTTGTAGATCTCGGAGTCCGAGAACTCGCGCCCGCGCCGCCCCTCCGGCAGCGCGCCGGCAGCGGCGAGGTCGAAGTTGGGCAGCCAGCCCTCCCGTTCGAGCCAGTGCTCGATGTGCGGGAGGGTGCCCACAGCGTTGGTCCGCTGCCGCTCGCCCCAGAAGCCGCCGGTGATGGCGACCTCGCCCAGTCCCAGCGGTCGCAGCAGCGTGCTGCTCGGGACGGCGGGGGCGGCGGCGCGACGGAGGCCCGGCGCGACGGCGCCCGCTCGGTCGGTGTCGGTGATCGTCATGGTCATCCTTTGAAAGCGCCGGACATGAAGCCGCGGACGTAGTGACGTTGGAGGAGCAGGAAGAGCAGGATGCACGGCACGGCGAGCACGACCACGCCGGCCTCGGTGGCGCCGTAGTCGACGACGCCCTGCACCTGGCCGCGGAGGTTCGAGATCGCCAGCGGCAGCGTCATCCGGTTGGAATCGTTGATCAGGATCAGCGGCGCGATGAAGTCGTTCCACGCCGCCAGGAAGGCGAACAGCCCGACGGTGATCAGCCCCGGCTTGACCGCCGGCAGCAGCACCCGGCGCAGCGCGCCGAAACTCGAGCAGCCGTCGACCAGCGCCGCCTCGTCCAGCTCGCGCGGGATCGCCTCGAACGAGATCCGCATCATGAAGGTCGCGAACGGCAGCTGGAACATCGTCAGCACCAGCGCCACCCCGACGAGCGAGTTCGACAGGCCGACCAGGTTCAGCAGCACGTAGAGCGGGATGAGGAGGGTCGCGTACGGCACCATCAGGATCGCGAGCGTCGTCATGAACAGCACGTTCTTGCCGGGGAACCGGAAGCGGGCGAAGGCGTAGCCGCCGAGCGTCGAGACCACGAGGGTGAGCAGCACGGTCAGCAACGAGACGAACAGCGAGTTGCCGAGGTACACCCAGACGCCGGCCTGGTAGTTCGCGAGCGTCGCGTAGTTGCCGAGACCCCAGCCATGCGTCTGGTTGGTGCCGGCGCGCGGTGCGATCGACGACACCGCGGTCCAGATCAGGGGGTAGAGGAAGATCAGCGCGAGCCCGCCCGTCAGCACCCAGTAGGGGGTGCGCAAGGCGACGCCCATCAGCCGCGTGCGCTGCGGGCGCCGGCCGCCCCGCCCTGCGTGCCGGTCGCCCGCGGGAGGCGTTGCGCGGTTGGTGCGCCTGGTCAGCACGTCGGCGCTCATGACGCGTCCTCCTTCTGGCCGAATGCGCGGATCTGCGCGATGTTGATGATCACGAGTGCGATCAGCACGATGACCGAGAGGGCGCCGGCGACGCCGAGGTTGTTCGGCCCCTGGAAGGCGACGCTGTAGATCAGCTGCACGACCGTGATCGTGCTGTTGTCCGGGCCGCCCTTGGTCAGGATGTAGAACTGCTCGAACGCCAGCAGCGAGCCGGTCACGCACATCACCGTGGTGAGCGCGAGCGTCGGCCGCAGCAGCGGCAGCGTCACGCTCCGGAAGGTCTGCCACCTCCCGGCGCCGTCGATCCTGGCGGCTTCGTACACCTCGTCCGGGATGCCCTGGAGGCCGACCAGCATGAGCAGC
Organism: Leifsonia williamsii; assembly: GCF_030433685.1. Lineage (NCBI taxonomy): Bacteria > Bacillati > Actinomycetota > Actinomycetes > Micrococcales > Microbacteriaceae > Leifsonia > Leifsonia williamsii. Next base: position 1,508,077 of record NZ_JAROCF010000001.1, on the reverse strand, counting down.
ATGTAGAAGCCGGCGTACCTCCACACGATCAGGAACACCGTCGACCAGAGCGCACCCTCCGGCGTGCCCAGGAACGTGAACCCCCACGCCTTCATCAGGTCGGCGAACGGGCCGGCGATCGGCGAGTAGAGCACGTAGAACAGCAGGGAGGCGGAGGCGAGCCCGAGCGCGCTCGGGATGAGGATCGCCGTCCGGAGGAACCCCTTCCACCGCGTCGACTCCTGCACCAGCAGCGCGAGTCCGAGGGCCAGCCCCAGCAGGATCACCGTCGTGACGACGGTGTAGAGCACGGTGAACGCGATCGAGTCGGCGAAGAACCGGTTCTTCACCGCGTCGACGTAGTTGTCGGGGAAATTCCAGCCCTGGTTGCCGCCGAGCAGCGGCCAGTCGGACCCGGACATCTGCAGCACGAGCAGCAGCGGGAGCAGGAACAGCAGGAGGACGAAGAGGGCGGTGGGGGCGGCGTACAGCCACCCCCGCCGCGTCTCCGAGGAGGAGTGCCGTCGCCGCTCCCGACGCAGGGCCGGGGCGCGGAGTGTCGTCGTCACTGCGAGAGCACCGCCGTGATCTCTTCGTTGTCGGCGTCGACCTTCTTGCCGTCGCCGAGCACGGCATCACGCACGAGGGTCAGCCAGGGGCTGCTCGGCGCGTTGAAGGCCTGCTGGAAGTTGAGCGAGAACGGCGTCTCGCCCTTGCCGGCCACCTCGTTGATCGTCACCAGGCGCGGGTCCTTCTCGGAGTACTGGTTCGTGGCGAGGTCCGACCGCGACACGACGTCGTTGTCCTTGGCGAGCACGCCGACCTGGGCGTCCTCCGACATCATCCAGTTGAGGAAGTTCCAGGCCTGCGCGGACTTGTTGGAGTCCTTCGAGATGCCGATGCCGTCGCCGCCGACGAAGGTGGATGCTCCGCCCTTCGGCCCCGGGATGCCCGAGACGCCCACGTCGAACGGGGTCGAGGAGAGCAGCGTCGCCGGGTAGAACATCAGGCCGACCTTGCCCTCGGTGAAGCCGGCGGTCCAGGTCGGACCGGCCTCGTCCTTCGACGACGGGAGCACGGCGCCCGAGTCCCAGAGGTCCTTCCAGGTGGAGTACACCTTCTTGGAGGTGTCGCTGTCGAGCAGCGACTTCGAGCCGTCCTCGTTCATGACCTGCTGGCCGTCGGCCCACATCGTCGGGAACCAGGTGAAGACGAGGCAGCCGCCGCAGTTGAGGCCCGTGGCGGTGCCGTAGGTGTCCGGCTTGTTCAGCGCCTGGATCTTCTTGGCCGCCGCGGCGAACTCGTCCAGGTTGGCGGGAGCCTTGTCGGGGTCGAGGCCGGCCTCCGTGAAGAGCTCCTTGTTCCAGAACAGCATCGAGAGGTCGAGGACGAACGGGAGCACGTGCTCCTTGCCGTCGGCGGTGCCCGCCTTCAGGTGGCCCTTGTTGATGGCGTCCTTGTAGTCGAGGCCGTCGATCTGCTTGCTGATGTCCTGGAAGAGGCCCTGCTTCACCCAGTTCGGCACGTAGACGATGTCGGCGGCGAACAGGTCGGGCAGGCCGCCGGAGCCGGCCGCCGCCCCCACCTTCGCGACGTAGTCGTCGTTCGGCACGACGGTGAGGTCGACCTGGTTCTTGTGCGTCTTGTTGTACTCCTCGACGAGGAGCTTGGCCTGCTTCTCCAGCGGCGCGCGCGTCCAGAGGGTGAGCTTCGAGCCGTCGTCGGTGCCGCCCTTCGGGATGGAGGCGCTGCCGGAGGACCCCGAGCCGTTGCCGCCGGAGCAGGCGGCCAGCGTGACCGCCAGTGCGCCCGCGACGATCGCCGCCGCGACGCGCCTGCTGCGGTGCGTGAACATCTTCATTGCATCTCCTCATCATTGAGTCGGACACGAGTTGGTGCTCTCGGGTCTGAAAATACCGAAAGGGCTTTCGGTAAGTAAAGCGCCCGCGATATCCGCGTGTCAATGCCTTTTTGTGTGCTAGGTTTTCGGCATTCCCGAAAGGAGGGCGACCGTGGCAGGAGCGGCAGGTGGTTCCCGTACGGCGACGCTCGGCGACGTCGCCAGCAGGGCGGGCGTCTCGCTCGCCACGGCCTCCAAGGCCATCAACGGCCGCGACCAGGTGGCTCCGCGCACGCGTGCCAGGGTCATCGCCGCCGCCGAGGAGCTGGGGTTCACGCCGAACGCGCTGGCGCAGAGCCTCACCGCCGGGCGAACCGGGACCGTCGGCCTGCTCACGAGCGACCTCGAGGGGCGCTTCGTCATCCCGATCCTCATGGGAGCGGAGGACGCCTTCGGCGCCGGCCAGGTCAACGTGTTCCTGTGCGACGCGCGCGGCGACGCGATCCGCGAGCAGCACCACATCCGCGCGCTGCTCAACCGCCGCGTCGACGGCATCATCGTGGTGGGCAGGCAGACCGACCCGCGACCCTCCCTCGGCCACGAGCTGCCGGTGCCGGTGGTGTACGCCTACTCCCCCTCCGACGACCCGACCGACCACTCGCTCACGCCCGACAACCGCAGCGGCGGCCGGATGGCCGTGGAGCACCTGATCGCCTGCGGCCGCTCGCGCATCGCCCACATCAGCGGCGACCCCTCGTACGCCGCCGCGCAGGACCGCGACCACGGCTTCCAGGCCGCGATGCGCGACGCGGGGCTGGAGCAGGTCGGCCACACGATGTTCTCGGCCTGGAGCGAAGTGTGGGGTCGCGACGCGGCCTCGCTGCTGCTGCGCAGTCACCCCGACATCGACGGCATCGTGTGCGGCTCCGACCAGATCGCGCGGGGCGTGCTCGACACCCTCCGCGACCTCGGCAGGAGCGTCCCCGGCGACGTGGCCGTCATCGGCTACGACAACTGGGAGGTGCTGGCCACCAACGCGCGGCCGGAGCTGACCAGCATCGACAACAACCTGGAGGAGCTGGGGAGGCTTGCGGCGCGGCGCCTGTTCGACGCGATCGCGGGTCGGACCCTCGCGCCAGGAACGGAGCATCTGCCCGTGAAGCTCACGATCCGGGGCTCTACGATCCCCCATCAGTGATCGCCCCAGAACGCGTATTGGTATTCCATACGCGCAATGGTTTCATGTGCAGATGCACAGTTCTTCCTCCGCTCCGCGCCTCGACGACGAGCACACCGGCGGCTATCGCAAGGGCCTCAAGCGCCGCCACATCCAGATGATGGCGGTGGGCGGCGCCATCGGCACCGGGCTGTTCCTCGGGGCCGGCGGCCGCCTCCACTCGGCAGGCCCCTCGCTGCTCATCGCCTACGCCGTGTGCGGCGTCTTCGCCTTCCTGATCCTGCGCGCCCTCGGCGAGCTGGTCCTGCACCGGCCGGACTCCGGCTCGTTCGTCTCGTACGCCCGCGAGTTCTTCGGCGAGCGCCTCGCCTTCGTGACCGGCTGGGTCTACTGGATGTACTGGGCGATGATCGCGATCGTCGACGTGACCGCCGTCGCGCTGTACCTCGCCTTCTTCGGCCGCTACGTGCCCTTCTTCGCGCAGGTGCCGCAGTGGGTATTCGCGCTGCTCGCGCTCGCGGTCGTGCTGAGCCTCAACCTCCTCTCGGTCACCGTGTTCGGCGAGCTGGAGTTCTGGTTCGCCCTGATCAAGGTGGGCGCGCTCGTCGCCTTCCTCGTGGTCGGCACGGTTCTCGTCGTCACCGGCACTCCAGTGGCCGGCCGCACGCCCGGCTTCGGGATGATCGCCGACCAGGGAGGGATGTTCCCCTTCGGCGCCCTGCCGCTCGTCCTCGTCATGCAGGGCGTCGTCTTCGCCTACGGCGCCATCGAGCTGGTCGGCACGGCAGCCGGTGAGACGCCCGACCCCGAGCGCACGATGCCGCGCGCGATCAACACGGTCATCCTGCGCATCGCCGTGTTCTACGTCGGCTCGGTGCTGCTGCTGTCGCTGCTGCTGCCGTCGTCGGCGTACAGCGCCGGCGAGAGCCCCTTCGTCACGTTCTTCGCCTCGATCGGCGTGCAGGGAGCCGACACCGTGATGAATCTCGTCGTGCTCACGGCGGCGCTGTCGTCACTGAACGCGGGCTTCTACTCCACCGGACGCATCGCACGGTCGCTGGCGGAGCGCGGTGCGGGGCCGGCGTTCGCCGCCCGCATGAACAGGTCGGGAGTGCCGTACGGCGGCATCCTCGTCACGGCGGCCGTGGCACTCGTCGGGGTCGGGCTCAACGTCGTCGTGCCCGACGACGCGTTCGAGATCGGGATCAACCTGACCTCCATCGGCCTGCTGTTCACCTGGGGCGTCATCGTGGCGTGCCAGTTGCGGCTGCGCCGGTTGTCGCGCGCGGGCGTGCTGCCGCGGCCGGCGTTCCGGATGCCGGGAGCGCCGTGGACCGGCTACCTCACCTTCGGCTTCCTGGGCTTCGTCGCCCTGCTCCTCCTGCTGGACTGGCCGACCGGCACGCTGACCGTGGCCGCAGCGGCGGTCATCATCGTGCCACTGCTGTTCATCGGCTGGTTCGCGGTGCGTGGCCGCGTGGCAGCACGTGCTCCGGCGGTCCGCGACGACGACCCCGAGTTGGAGCGGCTCGCGCGGTGACGTCCACCGACTGCGCCTCCCGGAACGACGAAAGGACCGGCGCCGCCCGAGGGCGACGCCGGTCCGTCGTGTCAGCTGGTCACCGCAGGTACCGGTCGTAGAGCAGGGTCCTGCGGCACAGATCCGGCGGGTGCGAGCCGCTGTCGCGGTCGTCCCCGTGGAGCAGCGCGGAGGCCAGTCCGCGCAGGTGAGCGGCGTACGCACGCCACTGGCTGGTATTCATGGTGATTCTCTTTCGGTGATGCGTCCTTGCACACCGATCCACGCGGGCAGGCGTGATCGGACGCGGGTGGGTGAGCACCCGCGCACCGGAACCGCACCTCCCCCGCGCACGCGAACCACGCGTTAACGCAGGGAGGGCGCCGCCCCGTCATGGGGGCGACGCCCTCCACAACGCGGACACTCTCTTACGGGAGGAGTCCGCGTCGTGCTGCGCTCAGCGAGCGCGGCGGCCGATCAGCCTTTCGGTAGAAGAGCCCCGAAGGGCGTCGACTACTTGAGGGTGATGGTGGCGCCAGCCTCTTCGAGCTGGGCCTTGGCCTTCTCAGCGGTCTCCTTGTTGGCACCCTCGAGCACGGTGCTCGGAGCGCCGTCAACGAGGGCCTTCGCCTCACCGAGGCCGAGGCTGGTGAGGGCGCGCACCTCCTTGATGACCTGGATCTTCTTGTCACCGGCGGCCTCGAGGACGACGTCGAACGAGTCCTTCTCCTCGACCTCCTCAGCGGCGGCACCGGCGCCACCGGCGGCCGGGGCGGCCACGGCGACGGGGGCGGCGGCGGTGACCTCGAAGGTCTCCTCGAACGCCTTGACGAACTCGCTGAGCTCGATCAGGGTGAGCTCCTTGAACGCCTCGAGCAGCTCCTCAGTCGAAAGCTTTGCCATTGTTCTCTCCTTAGTGTGTGTGGTTACTCACCGCGTACTGGATCCCGAAGGACTCAGGCAGCGGACTCCTGCTTCTCACGCAGCGCGTCGACCGTGCGAACGGCCTTCGAGAGCGGTGCGTTGAACAGATATGCGGCTCCGAACAGCGAGGCCTTGAAGGCGCCGGCCAGCTTGGCCAGCAGAACCTCACGGGACTCGAGGTCGGCGAGCTTGCCTACCTCTTCTGCGGTCAGCGGGTTACCGTCGAAGTAACCGCCCTTGACCACCAGCAGAGGGTTTGCCTTGGCGAAGTCACGCAGCGACTTCGCGACGGCGACCGGGTCACCGTGCACGAAGGCGATCGCGGACGGGCCAGCGAGCTCCTCGTCGAACGACGAGATGCCCTTGTTGTTGGCCGCGATCTTGGTCAGCGTGTTCTTCACCACGGCGTACGTCGCGTGCTCACTGATGGACTTGCGCAGCGTCTTGAGCTGAGCAACAGTGAGACCGCGGTACTCGGTCAGCAGAACGGCGGTCGAGCTCTCGAACAGTCCCTCGAGCTCGGCAACCGTGGCTTCCTTGTTCGCCATGGCCTACTCCTCAATCATCTTCGTCGCACACCGCGGGAGCGATGTGCGCACCTCGACCGCTGGCAAAGAAAAAAGCTCCGGCGCAGGGCACGGAGCTGGCGACGCAGAGAACTGCGAGACTGACTTCATACACCTGCGCGGGCCTCCACCTGAGTGGGACTTCGGACGTGCGGACACGTCGACCAGCGGTCTTCGGCTCCGGGTAGCTTACGCGACGGTCGCGGGCGGGCGCAAATCGGCGGCCGGCTGAGGCATCAGGGGCAGCGACACCGTGAACACCGTGTCGCCCGGGACGCTGTGCACGGAGACCTCCCCTGCGTGCGCCTCCACCACCGCCCGGACGATCGCGAGCCCCAGACCGGTGGAGCCGGTGGCGCGGTTGCGGGAGCTGTCGCCGCGCGCGAAGCGCTCGAACAGGGTCTTCTGCAGCTCCTCGGGGATGCCGGGGCCGGTGTCCGCGACGGTGACGACCGCGCGCTGAGCAGCCTCGTCGACCGACAGCCCGACGGTCACGACTGTGCCCTCCGGCGTGTGCACGCGCGCGTTGGCGAGGAGGTTGACGACCACCTGGTGGAGGCGGGGCGCGTCGCCGAGCACCTCCACCGGCTCGTCGGGCAGCTCGATCCGCCACTCGTGGCCGGGGCCGGCGGCGTGGGCGTCGCTCAGGGCGTCGATCAGCAGGAGGGAGAGGTCGACCGGGTCGCGGTCCAGCTCACGGCCCTCGTCGAGCCGGGCCAGCAGCAGGAGGTCCTCCACGAGGGAGGTCATGCGCGTCGCCTCCGACTCGATCCGGCCGATGGAGTGCGTGACGTCTCCCGGGAGCTCGTGCGGCGCCCGGCGGGTGAGCTCCGCGTAGCCGCGGATCGAGGCGAGCGGGGTGCGCAGCTCGTGGCTCGCGTCGGCGACGAACTGGCGCACCTTCTGCTCGCTGGCCTGGCGGGCGGTGAGCGCGGACGCGACGTGGCCGAGCATGTTGTTGAGCGCGGAGCCGACCTTGCCGACCTCGGTGTGCGGGTCGGTGTCCTCCTCGGGCACGCGGACCGACAGCGCGACATCGCCGCGGTCGAGCGGCATGCCGGCGACCTGCTCCGCGGTGTCGGCCACCCGCTCCAGCGGCCGCATCGCCAGGCGGACGACGAAGCTCGCGATCAGGAACGCGAAGATGAGCCCGGAGAGCGTGACGAGCAGGATGACCAGCGCGAGCCTCCCGACCGTCGCGTTCACGTCGCTCAGCGGCAGGCCGATGATGACGCTGTCGCCGTTCTGCAGCTCGGCCGCAGCGATGCGGTACGAGCCCAGCGAGGAGCCGAGGTCGACCGTGCGCGGCTGCGCGTCGGAGGGCACCTTGAGCAGCGCGAGCGCGTTGATCGGGACCTGCTCCGGCTGGAGGGGCTGGTTCGCCGCGCTCGTGCGGTCGGCGAGGATCACCGGTGGGAACAGCAGCCCGCCGTTCTCCCTGCGGACCGCGCCGAGCGTGCCGGTCTGCTGACCGGGCGTCGCGACGACGCCGGCCGCGTCGGGGATGGTGGGGCCGCCGCCGTTGATGCGGTCGGCGGCGTGCTGCCCGCGTTCGAGCGCGGACGTGAGCTGGCCGTCCAGCCGCTGCATGAGGTAGCCCTGCAATGCGAAGACGCTGACCGTGCCGATCACCGCGCCGAGCACGGCGAGCATCGCGACGACGACGAGCACCACCCGGCTGCGCAGCGTCCAGGAGCGGAAGCGGCGGAACCGGTCGAAGCGCTCGCGCATCCCGCCCGTGCCGGGAGCGGCCGTCGGGCGGGCTGCGGTCACTGCGCCGCCTTCACCATGTAGCCCGCGCCGCGCACGGTGTGGATCATCGGGGCGCGGCCGGCGTCGATCTTCTTGCGCAGATAAGAGATGTACAGCTCGACCACGCTGGAGGAGCCACCGAAGTCGTAGCTCCACACCCGGTCGAGGATCTGCGCCTTGCTCAGCACGCGGCGCGGGTTGCGCATGAGGAAGCGCAGCAGCTCGAACTCGGTCGCCGTGAGCTGGATCGGCTCGCCGTCGCGGTGGACCTCGTAGCTGTCCTCGTCGAGCACGAGGTCGCCGACGATGAGCACGGGGTCGTCCTGGTCGGCGACCGCGGCCCGGGAGCGCCGGAGCAGCCCGCGGAGGCGCGCCACCAGCTCCTCCAGGCTGAACGGCTTGGTGACGTAGTCGTCGCCGCCGGCGGTGAGCCCGGCGATGCGGTCATCGAGCGAGTCCTTCGCGGTCAGGAAGAGCACCGGCGCCTCGTTGCCGTCGGCGCGCATCCGGGAGAGCACTTGGAGGCCGTCGATGTCGGGCAGCATGATGTCGAGCACGACGACGTCGGGCTTGAACTCGCGCGAGAGCTGCAGGGCCTGCTGACCCGTGGAGGCCGTGCGCACCTCCCAGTCCTCGTAGTGGAGGGCCATCGCCAGCAGGTCGGTGAGGGTCGACTCGTCATCGACGACGAGCACCCGGATGGAGCTGCCGTCGGCACGACGGAGCAGGACGCGGGGCTGGCTGGAGGCGCTGGTGGCGGCGCGGGCATTCATGGTCACCTTTCCCATTATGAGGAGGCGCTTCAACGCCTCCTTTGTGAAACCTATGGACAGTCTGAGAGCGTCGCCTCCCGCGTCACAGCGCACCCATAGCCACGCCACAGCGCGGCGAAAAGCCACAACCCTAGCGTCCCGATCGTCACATCCACTACGACACGAGACGGAAGCACATGTTCGGGACGTACCTCAGGCGAGAACTGCTCAATCGCCGCAAGCAGACGGTCATCATCGCGATCGGCATGGCCCTCGCGATCGCGCTGGTGATCATCGTGAACGCGGTGTCGGCCGGCGTGAAGGAGGCGCAGGCCAGCGTGCTGCAATCGGTCTACGGCGTCGGGACCGACATCACCGTCTCCATGCCGGCGACGGCGGGCAGCGGCACCCCGCAGGCCGGCGGCGGCCGCTTCGACTTCGGGGCCGACGCCGGAACCGACACCGGGAGCGGCCGCAGCGTCGACACCTCGCGGCTGGAGCCGGAGCGCGGGACAAGTGTGATGGACGCCTCCACCCTCGCCACCGCGAAGAAGGTGGACAACGTGTCGGCCGCGGCCGGTGTGCTCGCCCTCAACAACATGAGCTTCAGCGGCACCCTCCCCGACTTCCAGCAGCTGCGGTCGGAGCGCGGCAAGGGCGGCGGCGCGTCCGGCGACACCACCGTTCCCCAGCCGGCACCCACGGGAGGTGCGGACGGCGCCGGCGGCAGCTCGTTCAACGTGGACTCGTTCTCGGTGCTCGGCCTCGATCCGGCCGGCGAGTCGGTCGGCCCGCTCGCCTCGGTCACGCTCGCCGACGGGCGCACGTTCACCAAGGCCGACGCGGGGAAGGATGTCGTGGTGCTCGACGCGAGCTACGCCAAGTCCGCGAGCAAGGCCGTCGGCGACACCGTCACCATCGGCGGCACCTCCTTCGAGGTGGTCGGCATCGTCAGCGCCAGCGGCTCGGACGCCACCACGGCCTCTAATGCGTACATCCCGCTGGACGTCGCCCAGAAGCTGTCGGGACAGACCGACAAGATCTCGTCCATCTACATCACCGCCGCCTCCTCCGGAGATATCGCGCAGATCAAGGCGGACCTGACCAAGGCCGTCTCCGGCGCGACGGTCAGCACGCAGGCCGACCTCGCCTCCAGCGTCTCCGGCTCGCTCGGCAGCGCCGGCACGCTCGTCGCGAGCCTCGGCACCTGGCTCTCGGTGATCGTGCTCGCGGCCGCGTTCCTGATCGCCATCCTCTTCACCATCTCCGGCGTCACCCGGCGCACCCGCGAGTTCGGCACGCTCAAGGCGATCGGCTGGTCCAATCGGCGCATCGTCGGGCAGGTGGCCGGCGAGTCGGTCGTCCAGGGCGTCATCGGCGGCGTCATCGGCGTCGCGGTCGGCCTTCTCGGCGTGCTGATCGTGAACCTGGTGGCGCCCACCCTGACCGGCAGCGTGAGCACCGGCGTCGGCCGCGCTGCCGGTCAGGGCGCGGGAGCGGCGGGCGGCGCTGGCGGCGCTGCCGGCACCGCGGCGACGAACGCGCCCGGCGGCGGCTTCGGCGGGGGCGGCTTCGCCGCGGCACGGCAGGCGGCCGCATCCACCACGGACGTCGTGCTGCACGCGCCGGTCACCCTCTGGATCATCGTCGGCGCGGTCGCGCTGGCCGTGCTCGGCGGTCTGATCGCCGGCGCCATCGGCGGATGGCGTGCCTCCCGCCTGCGCCCGGCCGCGGCCCTGCGCTCGGTCGCCTGACCCGCCCACCGCTTCCCACACACACGAAGGAGACCACCGTGTACACGCTCACCAACGTCACCAAGAAGTACAGCCAGTCCAAGCGCGAGGTCGTCGCGCTGAAGGACGTCAGCCTCGAGATCCCCGACGGCCAGCTCGTCGCGATCCAGGGTCCGACCGGCGGCGGCAAGTCGACGCTGCTGCAGATGCTCGGCGCGCTCGACCGGCCGACCTCCGGGTCGATCGAGCTCGGCGCCTCCAGCCTCTCCGGGCAGCGCGACGGCCGCCTCACCGCCGTGCGCGCGAAGGAGATCGGCTTCGTCTTCCAGGGCTTCAATCTGATCCCGACGCTCACCGCGCAGGAGAACGTCGAGACCGCGCTCGCCCCGCTGCGGGTGAGCGGTGAGGAGCGCAAGCGGCGGGCGGCGGAGGCGCTGGCCTCGGTCGGCCTCGCCGATCGCGGCAACCACCTGCCGTCCGAGCTGTCGGGCGGTCAGCAGCAGCGCGTCGCGATCGCCCGCGCGCTGGTGAAGAACCCGGAGGTGCTGCTGGCGGACGAGCCCACCGGCAACCTCGACGAGGAGACCCGCGACGAGATCATGGAGCTGCTGGAGGGGCTGTGGCGCGATCGCGGCCTGACCGTGGTGATCGTCACCCACGACTCCGCCGTGGCGAAGCGGGCGCAGCGCCGCCTGCACCTCAAGCACGGGGAGGTGAAGGAGGTCGCCTGACGGCCCCGGTCGGTCGTCGCCTCCCGGTCAGTTCTGAGCTGCTGAGTCAGTTGTGGGAGGCGACGACGATCATCCCCTGCGCCTCGGCGAGCGCCACGGCCTGGCGCTCGTCGATGGTGGCGCCGCGGAGGATGACGTCGTCCCACTCGATGCCCGTCAGGTCGCTGCCGGTGAGGTCGGCACCCGTGAGGTCGGCGCCGCTGAGCTCGGCGGCGGAGAGGTCGCAGCCGGTGAGGACGGCGTCGGTGCAGACCGCGCCGCTGAGGTCCGCCTCCCGGAGGCGCACGCCGGTGAATGTCACGCCGGTCAGCTCGGCGCGGCTGAGGCCGACGAACGCCCAGGAGCCGCCCTCGACCGTCAGCAGCGGGAACTCGCACGCGGTGAACGTGCTGCCGGTGAGCTTGCAGCGCCGGAAGGTCGCGTCGAAGAGGTTGCAGTACTCGAAGCGGCAGTTCACGAAGGCGGAGTCGGTGTGCTCGCTCACGTTGAACCGGACGCGACGGAAGGTGCAGTCCGTGAAGACCGCACCCTCCGTCTTCGCCTCGGTCAGGTCGAGGTCGATGAACTCGACCCCGGTGTACTCGACGCCGTCGAGTTCGCGGCCGTACCAGTCCTGGCCCTGGATGGTCTCCATGCCGTGAGCCTAGCCGCGGGCGCGGGCGGGCGCCTCGGTTCAGTCCTGGTTGCTGAAGGCGGCGTCGAAGGAGGCCGTCGGCTGCTTCCAGAGCAGCGAGCGGATGTAGCCCACCGCCTCCTTGGCGCCGTGGAGGCGGTCCATGCCGGCGTCCTCCCACTCGATCGAGATGGGGCCGGTGTAGCCGATCGACTCGAGCGCACGGAAGGCGTCCTCCCACGGCACGTCGCCGTGCCCGGTCGAGACGAAGTCCCAGCCGCGGCGCGGGTCGCCCCAGGGCAGGTGCGAGCCGAGCACACCGGCGCGGCCGTTGCGCGGACGCAGCCGGGTGTCCTTGCAGTCGACGTGGTAGATGCGGTCCTTGAAGTCGACGATGAAGCCGACCGGGTCGATGTCCTGCCACATCATGTGCGAGGGGTCCCAGTTGAAGCCGAACGCCTCGCGGTGGTCGATCGCCTCCAGGGTGCGCACGCTGGTCCAGTAGTCGTACGCGATCTCGGACGGGTGCACCTCGTGGGCGAACCGGACGCCCTCGCCGTCGAAGACGTCGAGGATCGGGTTCCAGCGGTCGGCGAAGTCCTGGTAGCCGCGCTCGAACACCTCCGCCGGCACCGGCGGGAACTGCGCGACGTACGGCCAGATGCTCGACCCGGTGAACCCGACGACCGTGTCGACGCCGAGCTTGCGCGCGACCTTCGCCGTCAGCTTGAGCTCCTCGGCCGCGCGCTGACGCACGCCCTCGGGGTCGCCGTCGCCCCAGACCTTCGAGCCGACGATCGCCTGGTGGCGGAAGTCGATCGGGTCGTCGCAGACGGCCTGGCCCTTGAGGTGGTTCGAGATGGCCCACACCTTGAGGCCGTACTTGTCGAGCAGATCGAGCCTGCCCTGGAGGTAGTCGTCGTCCTCCGCGGCCCGCCAGACGTCGAGGTGCTCGCCCGAGCAGGCGATCTCGAGCCCGTCGTAGCCCCACTCGCTCGCGTACTCGGCGACCTCCTCGAGGGTGAGGTCGGCCCACTGCCCGGTGAACAGGGTCACCGGGTGTGTGCGACCCGACGTGTTGTCAGAAGCCAGGGCGTCTGCGTCCGTCATTCTTCCGTTCCCATCTCGATCCAGGTGCCCGCCTCGGCGGAGTCGAGCACGGCGTCGGTGATCCGCACGGCGCGCAGGCCGTCGGTGAAGCGCGGGAGTCCCTCCGGGCTCTCGCCGGCGATGGCCGCGTAGCTGTCGGCGATGAAGGCGTTGAACGCGTCCTGATACCCCTGCGGGTGTCCGGACGGCACCACGCACAGGCGCGCTGCGTCGGCGCTGAGCTGGTCGGCGTCGCGCGGGATGAGCAGGCTCCCGGCCCGCCTGCCGACCCACAGCGTCTCCGGCTGCTCCTGGTCGAAGGCGACGCTCTCCTCGCTGCCCGCGATCTCGATCCAGAGCCGGTTCTTGCGGCCGGGGGCGACCTGCGAGACCAGGAGGGTGCCGAGCGCGCCCGACACGGTCTCGACGACCACGGCGACCGCGTCCTCGGTGGTGATCGAGGAGTGCGCGGCCCGCTCCGCGAAGACGGTCCGCTTCGTCGCCGAGACCCGGCTCACCCGGTCGCCGGAGATGAACTCCACGAGGTCGACGAGGTGGGAGCCGATGTCGGCGAAGGCGCGCGACCGCCCGCCCTGCTTCGAGTCGACCCGCCAGTTGTCGTCGCCCGCTCCGAGCAGCCAGTCCTGCAGGTAGGAGGCGTTGATGCTGAGCACGCTCCCCGCCCGGCCAGAGGCGAAGCGCGCCCTGGCCTCCCGCGCCATCGGGTGGAACCGGTAGATGAAGGGGACGGTCGCAACCCGGCCCTCCGCTGCGGTGACCAGCGCCTCGGCGTCGGCTGTCGTGGTGGCGAGCGGCTTCTCGCACACCACGTCTTTGCCGGCGGCGAGCACGGCCGCCGCCTGCTCGGCGTGCAGCGCGTTCGGCGACGTGACGTGGACGACGTCGATGGCGTCGTCCACGAGAAGCTGGTCGAGCGAGTCGTAGGCGCGCGTCGCGCCCAGCCGCTCGGCCGCGTCGGCCGACCGCTGCGCCGACGACGACACGATGCCGGCCACCTCCGCCCGCGCCGCCCGGATGGCCCGGGAGTGCACCTCGGCCATGAAGCCGCCGCCGACGATCGCCGCCCGCAGCCGCTCCCCCGCGCGGCTCTCGGCCCGGCGGGTCAGGCCGCCGTTGACGTCGCTGCTCGCCGGGTCGGTCATGCGAGCGTGGCCTCTCGCGGGTTCCAGTCCTCCGGCAGGGCCGGGGCGAGCTCGACGGTGCTCTCCACCTCGACCGGCAGCCCGGACTCGCCCGCCTCGATGGTCGCGACCATCACGTCGAGCACGTGGAACGCCTGCTCGCCGGAGGCGCGCTCGGGGACGCCCGCGCGGATCGCCCTGGCCAGCTCGACCACGCCCGTGCCGCGCGTCGAGGTCGAACCGGTCGACGGGACCGTCTCGACGCCGTCGGCGCCGTGCACCAGCAGGTCGCCCTCGAAGGTGTTGACGTCCGGCACCTCGATGGTGCCGTCCACTCCCGCCACCTCGAAGAGGGTGCGGCCCAGCTTCGAGTCGAAGCTGAACACGGCCTGCGCCGTCTGCCCGCTCTCGAACTGGTAGAGCGCGCTGACGTGCGTCGGGACGGTGACGGCGAACTCCTCGCCCGCGCGCGGGCCGGAGCCGATGACGCGCGTCTCGCGCGCCTTCGATCCGACCGCGCTGACGCGCGCGACCGGGCCGAACAGCTGCACGAGAGCCGTCAGGTAATACGGGCCGAGATCGAACAGCGGACCGGCCCCCTCCTGGAAGAGGAAGTCGGGGTTCGGGTGCCAGCGCTCCGGCCCCGGGTTCTGCAGGATGGTCAGCGCGGTCAGCGGGGCGCCGATGGCCCCGCTCTCGACCAGGCGGCGAGCCGTCTGGACGCCGGCGCCGAGGAAGGTGTCGGGGGCGGTCGCCACCCGGAGCCCCTTGGCGTGCGCGGTCTCGAGCAGCTCCCGGCCGCTGGCGCGGTCGAGCGCGAACGGCTTCTCGCTCCACACGTGCTTGCCCGCGGCGAGCGCCTGCAGCGCCACCTCGACGTGCACGCGCGGGATGGTGAGGTTGACGACGATCTCGACGCCATCGTCGGCGAGCAGCTGCTCCACCGACCCGGACGCAGGGACGCCGTACTTCTCGGCCTGCTCGCGCGCCCGGTCGAGGTCGATGTCGGCGACGAACCGCACCTCCAGGTCGGGGAACGAGGTCAGGTTGGCCAGGTACTCGTTGCTGATGACTCCGGCGCCGATGACGCCGACGCCCACGCGCCCGGCGCTCATGCGAGGCCCTTGGAGGTGAGGAAGGCGTAGCTGTCGGCGACGGCCTGGAACCGGTCGCCGCGCGAGTCGTCGAGCTCGATCACGCGGAGCGCGTTCGGCGCGGCGGCGATGATCCGCTCGATCGGGAGGGAGCCCTGACCGACCGCGACCTGGTCCTTCGTCTCGGTCGTGGCCGGGCCGTCCTTCACGTGCAGGGCGACGACGCGGTCGCCGAGCCGCGGCAGCAGCTCCACCGGGTCGTGACCGCCGACGGCGACCCAGTAGGTGTCGACCTCGAGCACCACCTCCGGGGCCAGCTTGGAGGCGAAGAACTCCAGCGCGGTCGTGCCCTCGATGGTGCTCTCGAGCTCGTGCGCGTGGTTGTGGTAGCCGACGCGCACGCCGTGCTTCGCGGCCACCTCGGCGGCGGCGTTGAGCTGGTCGGCGATGGCGGCCACGTCGTCGGCCGACTGCCAGCGCTCGGCCGGGACGTGCGGGTCGATGACGGTCTCGATGCCGAGCGCCTTCGCGGCCTCGAACACCTCGTCGACGTCGCCGCCGATGAACCCCTGATGGGTCGTCGGAGCGGTGAGCCCGGCCTCACGCAGCCCGTCGCGGAGCGCGTCGCCGAACGACAGGAAGGCGAACGGCTCGACCTGGGTGAACCCGATGTCCGCGATGCGGCGCAGGGTGCCCGCGACGTCCTCCGAAAGGAGTTCGCGGACCGTGTAGAGCTGTACGGAGAGTGTAGACGTCGACATGATCTCCTCGTCGAGTGTGCGCTGGTTGGTGAGTCCATTGAATCCGACCCTTCTGCCGGATGTCAATCAAAAGTCGCCGTAATAAAAGCATTCTTTGGTCGCTCCTCCGGCGGTGTGGTTCAATACTGGCATGACCGACAGCCCGCGCGAATCCGTGCTCGTCGCCGCGGACGCCGCCGAGCTGCTGGCGATCCTGCGCGACGGCATCCCGCGCACGCGCGCGCAGCTGGCGGAGCTCACCGGCATGGCCCGCTCCACGATCGCCACCCGCATCGACACGCTCATGGCGGCGGGCCTGGTGGCGCCGGCGGGCGACGACGTCTCGAGCGGAGGGCGGCCTCCCGCGCGCATCCGCTTCTCGCCGGAGTCCCGGCTCGTGATCGCGATCGACCTGGGCGCCACGCACGGCGTCGTCGCGCTGGCCGACCTCGCCGGGAGCATCACCGCGAGCGAGTCGACACGGCTGTACATCGAGGACGGGCCCGAGGTGATCCTCGACTGGGCGCTCGAGACGGCCCAGCGCCTGTTCGACGCCACCGGCCGGCCGTTCACCGACGTCATCGGGGTCGGCATCGGCGTGCCCGGCCCGGTGGAGCACTCGACCGGCGTCCCCGTGAGCCCGCCCATCATGCCGGGGTGGGACCGCTTCGACATCCCGACCTACGTGCGCCGCGTCTTCGACGTTCCGGTGCTGGTCGACAACGACGTCAACCTCCTGGCCCTGGGCGAGCAGTACGTGCACTGGCCCGACGAGACCGACCTGCTCTACGTCAAGGTCGCGACCGGCATCGGGGCCGGCATCATCAGCGGCGGCAGGCTGCAGCGCGGCGCGATGGGGTCGGCGGGCGACCTCGGCCACGTGCGGGTCCCGTTCGGCAGCGACACCCCCAGCCACGGAGCCCAGGACGCCGACCTGGAGGCGCTCGCGAGCGGCCCCGCCATCGCCCGCGCCCTCACGGCCGCGGGTTTCCCCGCGCACACGAGCGGAGACGTGGTGGACCTCGCGCGCACAGGCAACCCGCACGTGCATGAGGCGATCCGCCAGGCCGGGCGCGACCTCGGCGCGGTCGTCGCCACGTGCGTCAACCTCCTGAACCCGTCGATGGTCGTGGTCGGCGGCAGCATCTCGCGCGTCGGGGAGCAGCTGCTCGCCGGCATGCGGGAGGTCGTCTACCAGCGGTCGACGCCGCTCGCGACCCAGCACCTCACGATCACGCAATCGCGCTCCGGCGAGACCGGCGGCGTGATCGGCGCGGCCATCATGGTCGTCCAGAAGGCCCTGGACACCGAGACGGGCGTGCCGCGCACCCTCTTCCGCTGACTCCGGGCGCGCGCCCGGGGCCGGCGAGCCTCCTTCGACGAAAGGACTCACCGATGAACACGTCAGCACGATCTCCACGCGACGCGTCGCAGGGCGGGCGCCCCCTGCGCGCCGGCGTGGTCGGCCTCGGCTGGGCCGGCCAGCAGCACATGGCGGCGTACGACGCCCTCCCCGGCGTCGAGCTCGTCGCCATCGCAGGCATGGAGGACGAGCCGCGCGCAGCGCTCGGCGACCGCTACGGCGTCGACCGGCGCTACCGCGACTGGCAGGAGCTGGTGGCCGATGGCGACCTCGACGTGCTCAGCGTCGCCGTGCCCACCTTCCTGCACGCCCCCATCACGATCGGCGCGCTCGACGCCGGCATCCACGTGCTCAGCGAGAAGCCCATCGCGCGGACGGCCGATGAGGCAGCCGGGATGGTCGACGCCGCGCACCGCGCCGGCCGCGTGCTGGAGGTGGCGTTCAACCACCGCCGGCGCGGCGACATCGAGGCGCTCAAGACCGCCATCGACGCCGGGCAGATCGGCCGGCCGTACCACGCGCGGGCGATCTGGCTGCGGCGGGCGGGCATCCCCGCGCTCGGCAGCTGGTTCACCAACCGCGAGATGGCGGGCGGCGGCCCGCTCATCGACATCGGCGTGCACGTGCTCGACTACGCGCTGCACCTGTTCGGCGAACCGCGCGTGACCGCGGTCTCGGCAGTGACCCACTCGGAGCTCGGCGTGCGGGGCCGCGGCGGGGCCACGGCAGCCAAGCAGCAGGTCGGCTCCGCCTACGAGGTGGAGGACCTGGCCAGCCTCCTGCTGCGCGTCGAGGGCGGCGGCTCGATCGTCATCGAGACGAGCTGGGCCGCCTACCGCCCCGCCGGCGACGAGTTCGGGATCACGCTGTACGGCACCGAGGGCGGAGCCGACCTGCGGGTCGTCGACTACGCACCCGCCGGCGAGCTCACGATCTTCACGGGCGAGGGCGAGGAGACGCAGGACGTGCAGGTCACCGCGGATCCCGGCCGCGGCCACCTCGCCGTCGTCGAGACCTTCCTGGAGCACGTGCGGGACGAGGACCACTGGGCGGGTTGGGACGGCTCGCTGGCGCTCGACCGGGCCCGCGTGATCGACGCCGCGTACGAGTCCGCCCGCATCGGCGCGGAGGTCCGCCTCGACCCGCCGACCACGGGCACCGGCGGCGCACCCGGGGCGGCGAGCACGGCTGCGAGCCCGAGCACGAGCACGACCACGACCACGCCCCCGGCGGCCACCCTCCCGGCCACCGCGTTCCTCCCCACCACGACCGACGAAGGAGCCCGACCATGACCGCCCTGCGCGTCACCGTGTGGAACGAAGGCGTCCACGAGACCACCCAGCCCGACATCGCCGCGATCTACCCGAACGGCATCCACGGCGCCATCGCCGAGGGCCTGCGGGAGGTGCTCGGCGACGATGTCGTCGCACGCACGGCGACCCTGGCCGACCCCGAGCACGGTCTCAGCGAGGAGGTGCTCGCCGACACCGACGTGCTGCTCTGGTGGGGCCACATCGCACACGACCAGGTCTCCGACGAGGTCGTGGAGCGGGTGCGGCAGCACGTGCTCGGCGGGATGGGCCTCATCGTGCTGCACTCCGGCCACTTCTCGAAGATCTTCATCCGGATGCTGGGCACCACCTGCTCGCTGCGCTGGCGCAACCCCGAGGGCGGCGAGCGCGAGCTCGTCTGGACGGTGAACCCGACCCACCCGATCGCGGAGGGCGTCGAGCAGCCGATCGTGATCGAGGCGCAGGAGATGTACGGCGAGTTCTTCGACATCCCGACGCCCGACGACCTCGTCTTCATCTCGTCGTTCACCGGCGGAGAGGTGTTCCGCTCGGGCGTGACCTTCACCCGCGGACGCGGCCGGATCTTCTACTTCTCCCCCGGCGACCAGGAGTACCCGGTGTACTTCCACCCGCAGGTGCGGCGGGTGCTCGCCAACGGTGTGCGCTGGGCCGCGCCATCGCCGGGCCCGCGGCAGGCGCCGGCGGTCTCGAACCCGCAGCCGGTCGGCTCCGGGTCGCCGGCCTGAGAGGATCAGGCATGACCTCCACGCTCCCCAGCCCGCGCCACCCCGACCCCGCCGATGCCCCCGCACTCCGCTGGGGTGTGCTGGGCCCGGGCGGCATCGCCGCCGACTTCACCGACGCGCTGCACCGGCACACCGGCCAGCGGGTGGTGGCCTGCGGCTCCCGCTCCGCGGAGCGTGCGCGCGTCTTCGCCGAAGCGCACGGAGTCGAGCGCGCCTACGGGTCGTACGAGGAGCTCGTCGCCGACGCCGAGGTCGACGTCGTCTACGTCGCATCGCCGCACAGCGAGCACCTCGAGCACGCGCTCCTCGCCATCGCGGCGGGCAAGCATGTGCTCGTCGAGAAGCCGATCGCGCCGACCGCCGCGCAGGCGAGGGCCATCGTCGAGGCGGCTCGCCGGGCCGGCGTGTTCGCCATGGAGGCGATGTGGACGCGCTACCTGCCGCAGACGGACATCGCGAGACAGCTCCTCGACGACGGCGCGCTCGGCGAGCTCCGCGTCGTCACAGCCGACTTCGGCGGGAGCGCGGCCTACGACCCGGAGAGCAGACTGTGGAACCCTGCGCTCGCGGGCGGAGCGCTGCTCGACCTGGGCGTGTACGTCGTGTCGTTCGCCTCCTTCGCCCTGGGCACGCCGGCCAGCATCATCGCGACCGGCAGCCTGGCACCGACCGGCGTGGACGAGCAGGCGTCGCTCCTGCTCGGCACCGCCGGTGGCGCGCAGGCTCTGCTGAGCACCGGGCTGCGCGCTGCGACGCCGGGCCTTGCGACGATCTGCGGCTCGGAGGCGCGCATCGAGTTCGCAGCGCCGTTCTGGGGCCCGAGCGGGCTGCGCCTCCACCCCGCCGACGGCTCCGCTCCCCTCGCCTGGACCGATCCGTACGGGCGACCGCACCGGGACGGGATGTCGTACGAGGCCGCCGCGCTCGCCCGGTATGTCGCGGAGGGGCGCGCCGAGTCCCCGCTGCACCCGCTCGCCGAGGTGGTGTCGACCATGGAGACGCTCGACGAGGCACGCCGCCAGCTGGGCGCCACCGCCGTCGTGTGACCCGCGCGGGATGAGGCACGCGTGGGTGACGCGCGCGTGGGATGACGCGCGCCGCCGCGTCGCGAGGCAGAATGGACGGGTGCTCGACTTCGCTCCGCCTCGCAACGCCGACCTCTACCGGCCGGGCGTTCTGGCGGACCTGGGTCCGGCGCGTCCCTCCGCTCCCGCTCCGGTCCCGGTCGTCCCGGCCGTTCCCGGCGCCACCGGCCACCTGGCGCGCGTCGTCGCGCGTTCCAGCGATCGCGTCGGCTGGCTGCGTGCGCGCAGCCGCGGCATCACCGCGACCGATGTCGCCAAGCTGTCGTCGCCCCGGTCCCTGAAGGCGGCCGCGTACGACAAGCTCCACGGCACCGGCTTCAGCGGCAACGTCTTCACCCAGCACGGCCGGGTGCGCGAGCCGGAGATCGCGGGCTGGGTGGCCGCGACGCACGGCATCCACCCCTCCGACGTCCTCTTTCACGCCGAGCGTGACCGGCGGCACCTGGCGACGCCCGACGGCCTGATCGTCCGCGAGAGCGGGAGGATCGAGCTGGCCGAGATCAAGACGACCAACAAGCCGTTCCGCAGCATCCCGCGCCAGTACCTCCGCCAGATCTGGTGGCAGCAGTACGTGCTCGGCGCCGAGCGCACCCTGTTCGTGTGGGAGCAGCACGACGGCTTCGTGCCGCTGCACGAGGAGCCGGAGTGCCGCTGGGTCGACCGCGACGACGCGGAGATCGCCAAACTGGTGTCTCTCGCCGCCGACCTCATCGAGGTGCTGCGCCAGGCCACCGCGGCGCCGGCGCAGCGACCGCTCTAGACGACGGCCTCCGCCGCCTCCGGACCGTCCGCCAGGGGCTCCGGCGTCGCGGGCAGCGAGAGCCCGGGCTCCACGGCGGCAACCGGTAGGGCCTCCACGGGCACGGCCCCCACCGGCCCCCGGGCGAGCGCGACCGAGTACACCGCGATCCACAGGATCGCGACCGTCGTGCCGACGAGCTCCAACCACGCCCCGACGTCGGTGGCGACGTGCACGATGGCGAGCATCCCGCCGAGGATCGTGATGGCCGCCACCGCGACGCAGCTCACCAGCGAGAGCCGCGCCACCCGCGGCAGCCGCGTCGCGAAGGCGACCTGCAGCATCGCGAAGCACGCCGCCGCGAAGCCGAGCACCGCCGACACCGTGTGCAGCAGATCCTGCGCCGTCGAGCGCGGGTCGGCCAGCGGAACCGGGCAGTTCGCCGTGCACGTCACCTGCGAGGCGATCACGAAGCACACGGCGGCGAACCCGAGCGAGACGGCAGGCGCCCACCGGTCGAGCCAGCGCACCGACGAGCGCACGTGCCCGCTCGCCAGGGCGATGCTGAACCCGCCCGCCGCGATCAGCAGCAGCGCGACCGCGAAGACGGACGCGGTCGGCGCGCCCTGCGCCCCGATCTCGCTCACGTACACCGGCCGGTCGAAGGTCAGCCGCGCCGCCCAGATGAGGGTGAGGCCGGCCAGCACGCACGCCGTCCCGATCGCGAGCAGCGCGGGCAGCAGACGCCGGCGACCGCCCACGAGAGACGGGGAGGCGAAGGCCGCTCGCGCGATCAGCAGCAGTCGGCGCACGGGGCAGCTCCTTCACCGGCTCGGGGCGTACGGTCGAAGCATCCTAACCGGTGGCCTCCTGGACACGTCCTGGGGGTATGCGAAACAGACTGTTCACACGCGGTCGCCGCGGCGTAACACCCGGGAAGCATTGCCAGGATTGACTGGGGGGACCGCACACGAGCGGCCTGCGACGACGAGGGGAACGATCGATGCCGAAGCCGACCACCATGCGGGCCGCCCTCCTCGACGGCGCCGGCGACCCCGACGCGCTGCGCGTGGGAGAGGCGCCCGTCCCCGACAAGGTGAACGCGGAGTTCCTGATCAAGGTCGTCGCCTCGAGCGTCAACCCGATCGACGCGAAGACGCGAGCGGGCCGCGGCGTGTTCGGCGCCATCCATCACTTCCCGGCGGTGCTCGGCCACGACTTCAGCGGTGTCGTCGTGGAGTCTCCGTACAGCTCGCATCCGATCAAGCCGGGCGACGAGGTGTTCGGGATGGTGATGGTCCCGCGGTTCGGCGGCAGCTACGCCGAGTACGTGTCGGTGCCGAGCCTGAGCGTCGTGCGCAAACCCTCCACCCTGTCGCACATCGAGGCCGCCGCCGCGCCGGTCGCCGCGCTCACGGCGTGGGGCATGGTGGTGGAGGTGGCGAAGGCCCACGAGGGCCAGCGCATGCTGATCCACGCCGGAGGTGGAGGGGTCGGGCACTTCGCCGTGCAGTTCGCGTCGTACTTCGGCGCGCACGTGATCGCCACCGGGTCCGGCGCGAACGTCTCATGGCTGCGGTCTCTCGGGGCCGCGGAGGTCATCGACTACACGACGACGCGCTTCGAGGACGTGGTGCACGACGTCGATGTGGTGATCGACCTCGTCGGCAACGTGCACGACGACACCGGCACCCGCTCGCTGCGTGTGCTGCGTCCCGGCGGCCTCATCATCAACGTGCCCACCGGGAGCTGGCCGGGTTTCGCCGACGACGTGGAGGCGGCGGGGATGCGCGGCACCGACTTCAAGGTCGCGCCCGACGGCAACACGCTCGCGGTCATCGCGCGACTGCTCGCCTCTGGCAACGTGCGCGTGCACGTCGACCAGATCTTCCCGCTCGACCGCATCGCCGACGCCCACCGGGCCGTCGAGGGCGGCCACACGCGCGGCAAGATCGTCGTGAAGGTGGCGGAGGGCTAGTCGCGGCTAGGCCGGCACCGGCGCCTGCGCCGGGACGACTGCGGGGATCAGGGCCCGCTCCATCACCCAGTCGTCCTCCCAGCGGTCTCCGACCAGGAACCGCTTCGAGCCGACGCGTTCGAAGCCGTGCTTCGCGTAGAAGCGCTGCGCCCGGCCGTTCAGCTCGTTGACGCCCAGCCAGATTCCCGCCGCGCCGCACTCGGCCGCGACCCGCAGGCTCTCCGCCATCAGCCTCGCGGCGATGCCGGCGCCGTGGTGGCCGGGCAGCACGTAGCACTTGCTGAGCTCGGCGGTCGGGCGGATGCGGATGGCCGCCCGGACGTCCGCATCCTGCGGCTCCCCCAGGTTCACGAGGGTGTAGCCGACCGCGGAGCCGTCGAGGTCCTCCGCGAGCAGCAACCTGCGTGCCGGGTCGGCGAGATACTCGGCGAACCGCGCCTGCGAGAGCACGCTCGCGATGAAGGCCGCCTTCGCGGCGTCGGTGGTGTGCGGCGGGCAGGCGAGCGGGAAGGTGGCGGCCGCCACCGCGGCAAGCGCCTCCTCGTCGCCGCGGCAGGCGGGGCGGATGCGGATGGTCACCGCATCAGCGTAGCGAGTGCGCCTCCCGCGCCCGCACACGGCGACCGGCCGCCTCCCCGGGAGGAGAGACGGCCGGCCGTGGCCCTGCTACGGAAGGACCACGCTAGTGGCGGCCGTGCGCCACCTGGGTGAGCAGGTCGAACGACACGTCGCCGAGGCCGGTGACGGGGTCGTACCCGACCGCCGTTTTGAGGGAGGTGTCCTGGTCGAACGAGACGAGGTAGGTGTTGCCGCTCGTCTTGCTCGTGTAGGCGACCGCCTGCGTCGGGTTCTGCGGCAGCACGTCGCGGAACGCGTTCGGCAGCACCCTCTTCACCGCGTACAGCGTCGGGTTGGCGAAGCCGATGGTCGTCTTCGTCGCCTGCTGCACGACCGCGATCTGCGCCGCGACGATCGGCGAGGCCAGCGACGTACCGCCGTAGGTCTCGTTGACGTAGTCGCCGGTGGCGAGCGTGTCGTCGTCGACGATCGGCCGGATGCCGATCAGGAACCCGGTGTACGGGTCGGCGAGGGCCGCGACGTCGGGCGAGACCCGCATCCCCTTCGCCAGTGCGGCGGGGACGATGCCACGCTGGTAGTCGGGCTGCGTGAACACCGCGCTCGTGCCTCCACCGGCTCCGCCGACGAAGCGCGAGCCCGACAGCGGCTCGGCGTAGCTCAGCGTGCCGTCCGGGTTCTTCACGATCTGGTCGACGGTGTCGCCCCAGCCGGTCTCGTACGCGATCTTGCCGTTCTTGTCGATCGCCATGCTGGTGCCGCCGACCGAGGTGACCCACGGCGAGGAGGCCGGGAAGTCCGGAGACGGGTAGCCCAGGTTGGCCTTCTCGTCGCCGTTGTCACCGCTCGAGAAGTAGAGGCCGATGCCCTCGCCCGCGGCCTGCAGGTGGAGGTTCACCTCACCCTGGATGACGTCGGCCGGAACCGCCTCGCCCAGGTTGCCGTAGCTGTTGCTCACGATGGTCGCGAGCTTGTTGTCGAGGATCTTCGACATCGCCACGTCCAGCCCGCCGCCGCAGTTCGTGCCGCCGACGTAAAGGATGCGCGCCCCGGGGGCGACGGCGTGCACCGACTCCACGTCGAGGGTCTGCTCGCCCTGCCACCCGCTCGGGTACTGGCAGAGCTCCTGGTCGGTGAAGGCGCTCGGAGCGGGCACCAGCTGCTGGTAGCTGGAGTTGGTGAGGCCGGGCTCGCCGTTCTGCTGGCTGTAGGTGTTGACGTCCTTCACGATCGTCGGGCTGGCGTACGCGTCGATGATCGCGACCGTCTGGCCGCTGCCGTTGACGCCCTTCTTCGAGAGGTCGGACAGTCCGTACGCGCTGCGCAGCTGCTGCGGCGTGTAGCCGCAGTTGTAGGTGCTGTACTGCGTCTGCCCGTTGTACGCGGGCGGGACCGTCACGACGTGCTCACCGATGTAGTGGGAGCACGGCGTCTCGATGACGGGAGCCGCGGCCGCGGCCTGCTTGCGGGCCACCTGCGGCTCGGCGGACGGTCCGAGGTCGCCCTGCTGGATCGACTCGGGCCTGGTCAGGGTGCGCGACTGCTCGATGCTCACACCCGACACCTTCGCGCCGATCCCGGCGGGGAGGGACGGCGCGCTCGTCGGCGCCACCAGGTGCCGGCCGGCGTAATCGAAGGCGTGCAGCGAGGTCCCGAAGATCGAGCCCAGCTGCTCCGGCGTGCCGCGGAACACCACGTACTGGCGGCTGTCGGGAACGGCCGTGATGGTCAGCCCCGCCGCCTTGAGGAAGTTCACGACGGCGTCGGAGTCGGCCTTGGTCGGCGAGAAGCGCTTGATCCACTGCTGCGGGCTGAGGGCCTTGCGGTAGCCGGAGATCGCCGGGTTGGAGACCTGCTTGGCCAGCGCCTCCGCCCCCGCCTGGTCGCGCAGCGGGAGGTAGATCTCTCCCTCGACCGTCTGGTCGGCGGGAGCCGCTCCTGCGTCGTTCGCGGCGGTGGCCCAGGAGGGCACCGAGTCGGCGTAGGTCACCCGGTCGGCGGCCTGCGCGGCGGAGGCTCCCGCCAACGACAAAGCCACCACGGCGCTCGTGGTGGCGATCATTCCGAGAGCCCTCTTGTGAAGGGTTCGTGTGGTGCGAAGGGTCATGGAAACGTCCTCTTTCCCTCGGGCGGACTCGACTGTGAGTCGGCGCGCGGCGCGCGTTGAGATCAGACCCTAGACCCGGTCGTTCTACCACCACAAGACGGGTAGACAGGTCCGTCCCAGTTATTTGACGACCATGAATGTTCTCTCAGGAAGATGCGGCGCAGGGAACGGCGAAGGCCCGCCCCACCGGAAGTGGTGGAGCGGGCCTTCGGAACCAGCTGCGAAGCGGGTCAGATCGCGTTGACGTCCAGCGGGATGCCCGGGCCGAACGTGGTCGAGACGGCGCCCTTCTGGATGTAGCGGCCCTTCGCGGCGGACGGCTTGAGACGCACGACCTCCTCGAGAGCGGTCTTGATGTTCTCGTCGAGCTGCTCGGCGGTGAAGCCGGCCTTGCCCACGACGAAGTGCACGTTGGCGTGCTTGTCGACGCGGAACTCGATCTTTCCACCCTTGATGTCCGAGACGGCCTTGGCGACGTCCGGGGTCACGGTGCCGGTCTTCGGGTTCGGCATCAGACCGCGCGGGCCGAGCACCTTGCCGAGACGACCGACCTGGCCCATGAGCTCCGGCACGGCGACCGCCGCGTCGAAGTCGGTGTAGCCGCCGGCGACCTTCTCGATGAGGTCGGCGCCGCCGACCTCGTCAGCGCCCGCGGCGATCGCGGCCTCGGCCGCCGGACCGTTCGCGAACACGATGACGCGGGCGGTCTTGCCCGTACCGTGAGGAAGGATGACGGTACCGCGGACCATCTGGTCCGCCTTGCGGGGGTCGACGCCCAGCTTCAGCGCGACCTCGACGGTCGAGTCGAACTTGCTCGAGCCCGTCTCACGCGCGAGGGTGACGGCCTCGGTGGGGGTGTAGAACTTTCCGGCCTCGATCTTCTCGGCCGCGGCCCGGTAGGCCTTGGACTTCTGTGCCATGTGGTTTCTCCTTACGAGAATGTGGTGCGAGCCTGGCCGGCTCTGCCACGGATGTCTGAGGGAGTCGGGGCCTTACGCCTCGACGGTGATGCCCATCGAGCGGGCCGTGCCGGCGATGATCTTCGACGCCGCGTCGACGTCGTTGGCGTTCAGGTCGACCATCTTCTGCTCGGCGATCTGGCGCACCTGCTCCTGGGTCAGCTTGCCGACCTTGGTGGTGTGCGGGACGCCGGAGCCCTTGGCGACGCCGGCGGCCTTCTTGATCAGCTCGGCGGCCGGAGGGGTCTTCAGGACGAACGTGAACGAACGGTCCTCGTAGACGGTGATCTCGACGGGGATGACGTTGCCGCGCTGCGACTCGGTCGCCGCGTTGTACGCCTTGCAGAACTCCATGATGTTCACGCCGTGCTGACCCAGCGCCGGACCGATCGGCGGGGCGGGGTTGGCGGCGCCGGCGTTGATCTGAAGCTTGATCAGACCGGTGACCTTCTTCTTCGGTGCCATGTCTCTTCCTTCTTTGTTGTTCGAGCCGCGTGGGACTGCGCCCGTGCTGCTCTCCCGGTTTCTCGGCCCTTCCGAGACCCGGTGATCGTAGAAAACGTAGGGGGTCTAGAGCTTCGTGACCTGGTCGAAGCTGAGCTCGACCGGCGTCTCGCGCTCGAACAGCGACACGAGCACGGTGAGCTTGCCGCTCTCCGGCTTGATCTCGCTGATCGACCCGGGGAGGCCCGCGAACGAGCCCTCCTTGATGGTGATGGTCTCGCCGATCTCGAAGTCGACCTCGGCGGGGATGACGCGCGCGGCGGCCTTCTGACCCTTGGCGGCGCCCTTGGCCGGAGCGGCGTCGACCTGGACGAGGCTCTTCAGCATCTGGAAGGCCTCTTCGAAGCGCAGCGGCGTCGGGTTGTGCGCGTTGCCGACGAACCCGGTGACACCCGGCGTGTGGCGGACGACCGACCAGCTGTCCTCGTTGAGGTCCATGCGCACCAGCACGTAGCCGGGGATGCGCACGCGGTTGACCATCTTGCGCTGGCCGTTCTTGATCTCGACCACGTCCTCCATGGGGACCTGCACCTCGTAGATGTAGTCCTCCATGTTCATCGAGACCATGCGGTTCTCGATGTTGGACTTCACGCGGCGCTCGAAGCCGGCGTACGAGTGGATGACGTACCACTTGCCGATCTTGGAGCGGAGCTCGGTGCGGAACGCCTCGTACGGGTCGGCCGTGGCCTCCTCGTCCTCGTCCTCGACGGCCTCCGCGGCCGCCTCGGCCTCGTCGTCGCTGTCGACCTCGAGGGCCTCGTCGACGGCGCGGTCGGCCTCGGGGTCGACGGCCTCGGCCATCGCGTCGAGCACGGCGTCGAGGTCGACCTCGGTGCCGTCGTCGGCGACGACGTGCAGCGCCTCGTGCTCGGCGGCGTCGGACGCCTCGTCCTCGCTCGCGAGAACGTTGCCGGTCTGCGCCTCGTCGTCTTCGGAGGACTGCTCGGCAGCGGGGGCCCAGTCCACGTCGTCGCGATTGGTCTCAGACACTGAATTCATTCCATTTCTGTCGGGGAGGCCTCACGGCCGGGGGAGGTGGCTAGGACGGGTTACCGAAGACCCAGACCACACCCAGACCGAACACCCAATCCAGGAACGACACCAGGGCCATCATGATCACCACGAAGACGAGGACCACTCCCGTGTAGCTGAAGAGCTCCTTGCGCGTCGGCGTGACGACCTTCTTGAGCTCGCCGATGACCTGCCGGATGAACAGGGCGATCCGCGCGAAGGGGTTGCGGCGCGCAGCGCGCTCCTTCTTCGCGTTGGCGACGATCTCCTCGCTCGGCTCGTCGATTACTTTTCGGGCCACCTCTTAAACACCTTTCGTGGGCCGGCATCTACATACCGACTTGCAGGGCGGACAGGAATCGAACCTGCAACCTGCGGTTTTGGAGACCGCTGCTCTGCCAATTGAGCTACCGCCCTAGGGAGACGAATCGCGAAGCCGCTCACGTTCCCGATCCAGGCTAACGGATCGCGCATCCGAAAGTGCTCGGAGTGCTGGATCCCGCCGGGACGTCCGGTGGCCGCCTCAGGAGACGAGCTTCGGAAAAAGGGCGCAGAAAAGCTTGGCAGATTCAACCACCGCGTCAAGTGTACGGGACGCGGAGCGTGCCGCGCAAAGCGTGCACAGGCGCCCGGTCTCAGAGCAGCTTGCGCTCCAGCGCCCACGCGGTCAGCTCGTGCCGCGACGACAGCTGCAGCTTGCGCAGCACGGCGGAGACGTGCGTCTCGACCGTCTTGATGGAGATGAAGAGCTCGGCGGCCACCTCCTTGTACGCGTACCCGCGGGCGATGAGCCGCATGACCTCGCGCTCGCGCGCCGACAGGCGGTCGAGCTCGTCCGTGGACTCGGCCTGCTCCCCCGCCGCCGCGCCGAAGGCGTCCAGCACGAAGCCGGCGAGCCGTGGCGAGAACACCGCGTCGCCGCCGGCGACGGCGACGACGGCGTCGCTCACCTGGCCGCCGGAGCTGCCCTTGGTGAGGTAGCCGCGGGCGCCGGCGCGGATGACGCCGACCACATCCTCCGCCGCGTCCGAGACGCTCAGCGCGAGGAAGCGGGTGTCGGGGCACGCGGCGGACGTGCGGCGCACGACCTCCGCTCCCCCGCCTCCCGCGCCGCCGGGAAGGTGCACGTCGAGCAGCACCACGGCGGGACGGGAGGCGGTGATCGCGGCGACCGCGGCCTCCACATCGGCGGCCTCTGCCACGACCCGCACGCGCTCGTCGAGGTCGGCACGCAGGCCGGAGCGGAAGATCGAGTGGTCGTCGACGATCACGACCGTGATGGGGTCTGCTGCCGCCGGCTGCGTGCCGTCGGCGGGGGTGCTGTCTGTCATGGGGTCTCGCTCCCGGAGTCGTCGCTGGGCTGGATCTCGATGCCGAGGTGGACCTCGGTGCCGGTGGGCCGCCGCGTGACGGTCGCCCGGCCTCCTGCGCGCCGCATCCGGCCGATGATCGACTCGCGCACGCCGAGCCTGCCCTCGGGGAGCGCCTCCACGTCGAAGCCGGGACCGCGGTCGCGCACGAACACGTCGGCCGAGCCGGAGGCGCTCTCGACGTACACGGACACCTCGCCGCCGGCGTGCCGTGCGGCGTTCAGCATCGCCTCCCGTGCGGCGGCGGCCAGCTCGGGCGGCGCGCCCCGCACCGGCTCCCCCACCGTGACGATGTCGAAGTGGACGGCGTGGTCGACCTCGAGCGCCGCCGCGGCCGCGTGCAGCTCGGCGGCGAGGTCCGCCTCGTCGCGCTCCGGCGAGTGCGCCGCGTCGGCGTAGAGCCAGTCGCGCAGCTCGCGCTCCTGGGCCCGGGCGATGCGCCCGACCTCGCTCGCCGCACCCGCGCGGTTCTGGATCAGGGCGAGGGTCTGCAGCACGGAGTCGTGGAGGTGCGCCGCCATCTCCGCACGCTGCTCCTCCTTGATGCGGGCCGTGCGCTCGGCGATCAGCTCGCGCCAGAGCCGGAGCGCCCACGGCGCGACCAGGACGGCGGCTCCCGCGAATGCCGCCGCGACGATGCCGAGCCACAGCGGGCCGGTTCCTGCGCCGTTCTGGAGCACGCCGAGGAGCAGCGCCAGCCCGACCAGGAAGGCCCCGGCCGTGAGGCGGAACGCGGTCGCGGTGAGCGGCGCGGGCATCATGCTGTCGTCCTCGACGAGCTGATCCCAGCTGACCGCCGCGACGATCAGGAGGATGGTGGCGGCGAGCGCGCCGACGCCCGATCCCCCGGCGCCGGATGCGACGAGCACGACGGTGACGACGCCGGAGACCGCGCCGGCCACTCCGAGCACCCAGGGCACGTGCACGCGGCGGCGGACGCCCTCCGCCGGATCGTCAGCGGACGCCGGGCGGAGCGTCGTCAACGCCCACAACCAGAGATAGAGGAGGACCCCCGCTCCACCGAGCAGCGAGCTGCCGGCGAAGATCCAGCGCACCGCCGCCACGGGCCAGCCGAGGTGGTCGGCGACCGCGACGGAGACGCCGCCGATCACGCAGTCGCGCGGCCGGGCGAGCGGCGCGCGCGGTCGGCCGAGCGGGGCGCGCGGCTCGGGGCGGGGCGCGCCGCCGGCGACGGATGCGGTCGGGGTCATGTGCAGAATCCAAGCAGACCCCGGGCCGGGCGCACAGTCCGGCCGGTGCGGAATCAGGGTCAGGTCAGGGTGTCACCCCATGTCGCGCGAGGCGGGGGTCGCGACAGGATCGGAGCATGTCACATCACGGCTCGACTCCTCCGCCTCCGCCGCATGGCGGCTCCGGTGCGTCCGGTGCGTCCGGCGCCTCGTCCTCGCCGTACGGGGGTCCGTACGGCGGCCCTTACGGCGGCCCGCAGACCGGGCTCTCCGGTCGCGGCGCCCGCTTCTTCGACTGGATGCGCGGCCTCGGCGTCGTCCGGGCCGACGGCTGGATCGGCGGCGTCTGCGCCGGCGTCGCCTACCGCCTCGGCATCGACCCGCTGATCGTGCGCGGCATCGTCGTCGTCGCCGCCGTGCTCGGCGCGCCGATGCTGCTGCTCTACGCGATCGCCTGGGCGCTCCTGCCGGACCGCGACGGCCGCATCCACCTGCAGCGCCTGTTCGAGGGCGACGTGCAGCCTCCCATCGTCGGCATCGGCGTGCTGCTGGTGCTGTCGCTGCTGCCGTGGTCGAGCGGGGTCTGGTGGTTCGGCGGGCCGTTCTGGGGAGACCCGGGATGGGGCGAGATCGTCGGGCGCGTCGTGTGGACGCTCGTGGTGATCGGGGCGGCGGTCGCGCTGATCGTCGTGGCCGCGCGGAGCGGGGGCGTGCGGGATGCGGGAGTCGCGGGCCGTGGGTCCGCGGGCACGGGTGGGGTGCCGGGGGCCGGAGTGCCCGGATCGGGCGGCGACGGGGGTTCCGCGGCCGCGGCGACCGGTGGTGCGGCCTTCACGGGGTCGGCTCCGGCGACGGGCGGTTCCGGGGCGGGTGCTTCGGAGGCGAGCGCGTCCTCGGGCGCGGCCGCGACCACTGTGCCCCTGAACGACGACGCGGCCACCGGCTCCACCATCCCGCTCCCCTCGGCCTCCGCCGCGGATGCGACGGCGACCGCCGAGACGGTCCCCCTCCCGTCGGACGCGGCAGAGCGCCCGACGCTCGACATCGCCGCCGAGCCGAGCGCGCCTCCCGCGCCCGGTGTCGGCGCCACTGCCTCGGACGTGGCCGATTGGCAGGCGCGCCAGGAGCAGTGGAAGCGCGAGCACGCGCAGTGGAAGCAGCGCCTGGACGCCGACATGCGGGCGGTCAAGGCGCAGCGGGCGGCCGAGCTCCGGTCGCAGGCGGCGCAGGCGTCCGCGGAGTCGGCGGCGCGCCGGCAGGCGTACCGGGCCGCCAATCCTCGGGTCGGAGCCGGGATCGGCTGGCTCACGATCGGGCTCGCGCTGATCGCGGGCGCCCTGACCTCGGCGCTGTGGACGACGGTGACCGGGCTGTCCGGTTACAGCATCACCGCCGCCCTCGCAGCGGCGACGCTAGTGATCGGGCTCGTGGTGCTGATCGCCGGGCTGGCACGGCGCCGCAGCGGCTTCCTGATCACGCTCGGCATCATCCTCGCCGTGCTCACAGGTGTGAGCGCGTTCGCGCCGAACGGGGCGCGCGTCGCCTTCGACCCGTCGGCGGTGACGCCCGCGGACAGCAACGGGTGGACGCTGCAGCTCGACGACCTCCGCCTCCACCTGGAAGGGAACGACCGATGAACGAGAATGCTGAGCAGGGGCGCGACGCGGACCGCACGCAGCCCGTCGAGAGCGGCTCTCCCACGGCGCCGACGGCGTCTACGGTGCCGCTTCCGCCGGCCGAGCCGTGGCTGACGCCGGCGCCCTTCGGTGCGGCGGACACTGCGGGCGAGGCGCGGCCTGCCGGACGCGCGCCCGTCCGCTGGGGCGGCGTGGTGTGGGGTGCTCTGCTGGTGCTGTTCGCCGCAGGGACGCTGTGGGTGCTCTCGGCGCCGTCGCGGCTCGCCGCGTGGGACCTGTGGGTGTCGACCCTCACGACGGCCACCGCGTGGGCGCTGGGGATCGCGGTCGTGGGGATGGTGATCGTGGTGTCGGGGCTGCTGGGGGCGATCCGGTCGGCGCAGCGGAGGCGCGTGGGGGGCTGAGTCGCCCGGACGGCGGGAGGCGCGGGATCGCAGGGGTCCCGCGCCTTCGTCGTGCGTGGGGCGGCTCGACGGCTCGCCGTGCACCGGCGTTCTCCACAGCCCGACCGCCGTGACGAGTTCTCCACGGATTCCGCCGCCGGCGCTTCGAGCGTCGGCGCCGTCTGGGAGCATGACAGGCATGAGCACCACCAGAGACCACGCCGTCAGCCTCCTCCGCGCCCTCGTCGGGCGTCCCGACGCGGACTTCCACGAGGGGCAGTTCGAGGCGATCTCGGCCCTCGTCGACGATCGGCGACGCGCGCTCGTGGTGCAGCGCACGGGGTGGGGCAAGTCCGCGGTGTACTTCGTGGCGACGATGCTGCTCCGAGAACGCGGCGCGGGCCCGACCATCCTGGTGTCACCCCTGCTGGCCCTCATGCGCGACCAGGTGGCCGCGGCCGAGCGTGCCGGTGTGCGCGCGGTGACGATCAACTCCGCGAATCGGCACGAGTGGAGCGACGTGGCCGCACGGCTCGCTGAGGACTCGGTCGACGTGCTCCTGGTGTCGCCAGAGCGGTTGAACAACCCGGACTTCCGCGAGCAGCACCTGCCCGACCTCGTGGCGCGCAGTGGCCTGCTCGTGGTCGACGAGGCGCACTGCATCTCCGACTGGGGGCACGACTTCCGGCCGGACTACCGGCGGCTGCGCGACCTGATCGCCGCTCTGCCGAGCGGGGTGCCGGTGCTCGCCACCACGGCGACCGCCAACGAGCGCGTGGTGGCGGATGTCGTGGAGCAGCTCGGTGGGGCGGCGCACGACGACGTCCTGACGATCCGCGGCCCGCTCGCCAGGAGGTCGCTGCGACTCGGCGTGCAGACACTGCCCGACGCGACCGCCCGTCTCGCCTGGCTCGCCACGAACCTGGGCGCTCTGCCGGGCAGCGGCATCGTCTACACGCTGACGGTGTCCGCCGCCGAAGACACCGCGCGGGTGCTTCGGAGGGCCGGGATCGACGCGCACGCCTACACCGGCCAGACCGACACCGCCGAGCGCGAAGAGCTCGAGGGCAGGCTCAAGCGCAACGAGGTGAAGGCGCTGGTCGCGACCAGCGCGCTGGGCATGGGGTTCGATAAGCCCGACCTCGGCTTCGTCGTGCATCTCGGCGCCCCTTCGTCACCCGTGGCGTACTACCAGCAGGTCGGCAGGGCCGGGCGCGCGACCGACAACGCCGACGTGCTGCTGCTGCCGGGGCCGGAGGACAGGGCGATCTGGCAGTACTTCGCCACGGCCTCCATGCCCTCGGAGGAGAAGGCGACGGCGGTGCTCGCCGAGTTGGGCAGCGAGCCGCTCTCGACGCGGGCCCTCGAGAGCCGGGTCGACCTGCGGGCGACCACCCTGGAGCTGCTGCTGAAGGTGCTCGACGTCGACGGCGCCGTGCGCCGCGTCTCCGGCGGCTGGGTCGCGACCGGTGAGCCGTGGAGCTACGACCGCGACCGCTACGAGCGGATCGCCGCCGCGCGCGAGGCCGAGCAGGCGGCCATGCTCGAGTACGAGACGACCGGGGAATGCCGCATGCAGTTCCTCCAGAGGTCATTGGACGATCCGGCGGCCGCGCCGTGCGGCCGTTGCGACAACTGCGCGGGCGTCTGGTATCCGAGCGCGATCGCCGACGAGGTCAGCGGGTCGGTCACCGCCGTGCTGTCTCGCGCCGGGGTGGAGGTCGAGCCGCGCAAGCTGTGGCCGACCGGCGCAGACCGTCTCGGTGTGCCGGTCAAGGGCAAGATCGCACCGGCGGAGCAGGCGCGCCCGGGCCGCGTGCTCGCGCGCCTGACCGACCTCGGCTGGGGTGGGAGGCTGCGCGAGCTGCTGGCGGATGGCGTGCCGGACGCCCCCTGCCCGCCAGAGATCCTCGCCGCCTGCATCCGCGTGCTCGCCGATTGGGACTGGGAGGCCCGCCCGGTGGCTGTGGCCACCGTCCCGTCGCGGCGGCGTCCGATCTTCATCGAGTCGCTCGCCCGCGGACTGGCGGACGCGGGCAGGCTCACCTACCTGGGCACGCTCGCCCCGAAGGGTGGCGGCCCGACCGGAGGGCCCGGCGGCAACAGCGCCTTCCGGCTGGCCGGCGTGTGGGACCGGTTCGACGCCGGCGGACTCGCCATCCCGACGAACGGCCCGATCCTCCTCGTGGACGACCTGATCGACAGCCGCTGGACGATTACCGTCGCCGCACGAGAACTGCTGCGCGCGGGAGCGGTGGGGGTGCTGCCGTTCGCGGCGGGGGTGCGGGGGTAGGACGGGGTGCGGGGGTCGAGGCGGTCAGGGGCGACGTAGTCGTAGGCGCACGGCGGCCTGCGGGCAGAAGGTGGGCGGGCGCGTGGCCTGCGGGCCGGCCCTGGACGGGCGAACGCCGACGTGTGAGTTGACCGGGAGAGCCGCACCAGCCGGCCAGCGGGCCGACCACGGGCGGGCCGACGCCCGTCAGGGGACGGGCGTCGGCCGTGGCGGCGTCAGATGAAGTCGCCTCCGCCGAAGTCGCCTCCGCCGAAACCTCCGCCATCGCCGCCCCAGCCGCCCGAGTCGCCCCAGCCGCCGCCGGAGTCGCCGCCCCAGCCGCCGTCGCCGCCCCAGCCGCCACCGGAGTCGCCGCCGTCCGCGGAGGCCGTCTCGGCGCCGGCACCGCCGTCGCCGGAGCCGCTGTCGCCGCCGCTTCCGTCTCCATTGCCGCCGTCGCCGTTGCCGCCGTCGCCGTTGCCGTCGCCGCCGTCACCGGAGCCGTCGGCCTGGCTGTCGGCCGGCGAGGGGAGGAAGGCGCTCACGAGGGCCGAACCGATCACGTAGCCCGCCACGCTGCCGAGGAGCGAGGTCGCGAACATGCTGCCGAGACCGGGGCCGCCCATCCCGCGGCCGCCGAGCGAGCGCTCGAGGGTGCCGGGCTGGCGCAGCTCGGAACGGGTCGCGGCCTGGGCGAGCGAGCGCGGGTCGTCGCCGCGCGGCTGGTCACCGGCGGGAGCGTTCTCGCTCAGCTGCTGGAAGAGCAGGCGGCGCTGCTCCGGCGTCAGCTTGGCGAAGGCCTCCTCGTGCACCTGCTCGATGGTCTCCGGCGGGGCCGTGCGCAGCAGGTAGCGGTAGCGCTCGACGGCGATCTCGTCATCGCTGCGCTGCCCGGAGGTCGCCGTCTGGGCGGCGCCGCCCGGCTGCTGGCCGTAACCCGGCTGCTGGCCGTAGCCCTGCTGGCCCGCGCCCTGCTGGCCGTACGGCTGCTGACCCGTGGGCTGCCCGCCGTACTGCTGCTGGCCGTACGGCTGTCCCTGCTGGTCGGAGCGCTCCTCGCGTCCGAAAAGGCGATCGAGGAATCCCATGGTCGTGCTCCTTCGGTCGACGGCTGCGCGGATGCGCCGTGTGGACACAGCGTACGGTCGGCGAGTGAGAGATTTCTCACAGATCGCCAGGTGTTCGCTACGGGAGACAGGGAACACCTGGGGCGATCCTCGAGTACGCAGAAAGTGCGCGGATTCGTTACGAGTCCGCGCACTTTCTGCGTACTCGACGGTTGGCGAACCGAGCCCGGCCGCCGCGAGAGCTACAGCGAGAGCCCGACCAGCACCGGCTCCGGGTAGAGCAGCACTCCGAACTCGGCCTGCACCCTGGCCTGGATGAAGGAGGCGAGCTGGGCGACGTCGGCGCCCGTGCCGGTGCCGCGGTTCACGATGGCGAGGGTGTGCTTCGACGAGATGGCGGCTCCCGACCCCGGGAGGGCGAAGCCGCGGCGGATGCCCGCGTGCTCGATGAGCCACGCGGCCGAGAGTTTCACCTCGTAGGGGCCACGTGCCAGCGAGGGCACGTCCATCGGGTGCACGCCGCCGGGCGGGAGGGCGATCACGGTCTCCGGCTCCGGTGGAGTGACCGGCCAGCGCGGCGCGTCGGCGGGGAGCGTCCTGGCGAAGCCCTCCGAGACGATCGGGTTCGTGAAGAAGCTGCCCGCGCTCACCGAGTCGGGGTCGTCCGCGTCCAGGACCATGCCCTTCGACCCGCGGAGGGCGAGGACGGCGCGGCGCAGCTCGGCGATGGGGACGCGGGAGCCGATCGGGACGCCGAGGGCGTTCGCGAGCTGGGCGTAGCCGACCGGCTCGCTCAGGGGTGCGCCGATGCCACCGGGGACGGTGTTGTCCGCGAGATCCAGGTCGACGGAGAGCACGATGCCGCGCATCCCGCGCTTCAGCGCCGAGGTGCGGTAGCCGAGGCCGAGCTCCTTGCGGGTGAGGAACCGGACGTCGCCGGTGACCTCGTCGAGGAACTCGATGCCCACCAGCGCCGACTCCAGCTCCTGGCCGTACGCGCCGATGTTCTGCACCGGGGCGGCGCCGGTGGAGCCGGGGATGCCGGACAGGGCCTCGATCCCGGCCCAGCCGTTGGCGACCGTCGCGGCGACGAGCTCGTCCCACGGCTCCCCCGCCTGCACGCGCAGCCGGATGCGACCCGCAGGCGCCTCCAGCCGCTCCACACCGCGGGTCGCGATGCGGATGACCGTGCCGTCGAAGCCGTCGTCAGCGGCGACGGTGTTCGAGCCGCCGCCGAGGAGCAGCCAGTCATCGCCCGACGCCCAGACGTCGAGCGCCGTCCTGACGAGCTCGGCGCGGTCGGCGGGCTGCACGAACCGCTCGGGGGCGCCGCCGACGCGCATGGTCGTCAACGTCGAGAGCGCGGGGGTGCCGGAGGTCACAGCGAGACCCGCACCTGCGCCTTGCCGAGCACGGTCTCGCCGTTGAAGGTGGTGGTGAGGTCGATGCGAGCGACGCGGGCCTCCGCGTCGAGCTGGCCGACCTTGGCGGTCACCGACACGGTCGCGCCGTCTGCGGGGTCCACGACGACCGGGCGGGTGAAGCGGACCTGGTAGTCGGCGACGCGGGCGGGGTCGCCGGCCCAGTCGACGACGGGCTGCACGGCGAGGCCCATGGTCAGCATCCCGTGCGCGATAACGCCGGGGAGTCCGACGGTGGTGGCGACGTCGTCGCGGTAGTGGATCGGGTTGAAGTCGCCCGAGGCGCCCGCGTAGCGGACCAGCGCGTCGCGGCTCAGCTCGACTGTGCGCTCGGCGACCACGTCGCCGACGGTCAGGGTGTCGAAATCCGGTGCGGTCATCACTCGTCCCCTCGAACGACCAGAGTGGAGGTGGCGGTCACGACGGTCTCGCCGGATGCGTCCGCGATGACGGTCTCCGCGGTGACCATCGAGTGCGCGCCCAGCGTCTTGACGGAGGTGACGGTCAGGGTGCCGGTGAGCTCGTCGCCGGCGACGACGGGCCGGGCGAAGCTGAAGCGCTGATCGCCGTGGACGACGCGGCTGAAGTCGATGCCGGCGTCCGGGTCGGCGAGCAGCTGGTCGAGCGTGAGCTGCTGCACGACCACCGGGAACGTGGGAGGCGCGACGAGGTCGGCATGGCCCGCAGCCTTCGCGGCGTCGACGTCGAACGACGCGGGGTCGGTGGCGAACACGGCCCGGGCGAACTCGCGCACCTTCTCGCGCCCGACGAGGTAGGGCGCGGACGGCGGGAAGGTCCGCCCCTGCAGATCTGGATTCACTGGCACCCGACGATTCTACGGGGGCGGTCCTGAGGGCCGGGCGGACACGGAGAAGGGCCCCGGTCGTTTCTGACCGGGGCCCTTCTGGACGTCTAGCGGTTCACCGCTTCGCGACGATCAGCGCCTTACTGGCAGCTGTCGCACTGAAGCAGGTCCATCGGGTCGACGGGAACCGCATAGCCGCCAACGGTGTCGTTGTTCTCGTAGTCCATGATGTCCTCCCCAGGTCTCGGTCGCGTCAGCCTCGCTCGGCTGTCGCGCGGTGTGCACCCACTATATAACCCGAATGACACGATTGTCATTCCACTAGATGTAGTGTTTTCGAGATTTTTTGGACCTGTCCCCAGAATAGGGGCGACCACCGACAGCGGCCGAGGAAGAGGCGCCCAAGAAGCAGACCGACTGGTATGTTCACTCCATGTCCGTCGTGGTCGCCGCCCGCTCCGCCACCGCCACGGCGAGCACCTTCCACATGCGGCTGATGTCGTCGGGGAGGGTGGCGAGCCGGCCGAGCTCCTGGGCGATCATGTACGCGCCGAAGAAGGTGTGCACGGCCACGGTGGCGATCTCGCGGGCGTCGTCGTCGCTCGACGGCCGCTCCCCCAGCGCCTGACGGACGAACATCGCGATGAGCCCCACCCATCTGTCGTACGGGTTGTCGTCGACGGGCGGCGGCAGGACGGTCTGGCTCAGCTTCATCGCGGCGCGCACGTGCACGTCGCTGGCGAAGACCGTGCCGACGCGCTGGGTGATCTCCTCGGCCGCGGCCAAACCGGTGAGGCCGGAGCCGGTCACCTCGGCGACGATGACGGGCCAGTTGCCATACTTCTCCTCGACCAGCGCGCGGGCGATGGCGAGCTTCGACGGGAAGTGGAAGTACACCGCGCCCTTGGTGGCCCCGGTGCGCTCGATGATGCGGTCGAGCCGGGCGCCCTCGTATCCGTGCGCGTCGAACTCGACGGCCGCGGCGTCGAGGATCGCAAGCCGCGTGCGCTCGGCTCGTTCCTGTCTCGGCATGCGAAGGTGGCCCGTTCCCTCTTTCGTCGGTGCAACGACCATAGCGCCTGCCGCCGTGCGCGTCTCGGGGGCGATGCCGATCCTCCTGGTGCGCGTGTGAGCACGGGCGACGCCTTCGAGACGGAGCTGGGGCCGGTGGCGCAGCGCTACTTCGGCGCCGGGTACCGGCGGTCGACGATCGCGCTCGACACGGTGGAGGTGGAGCACGTGGAGTCGGGGCGCGCGGAAGCAGGGGCGACCGTGGTGCGGGCGACCGCCTCCCTCCTCCACTGGCACCGGAGCGGCGCGCCGCGGATCGCGCATGTCGGCACCGTCGACGCCATCAGGATCGCCGCGACCGTTGCCTCCGTCGCCGTGATCGCCGCGGGACGCGCGCCGGCGGGCCGCGAATGCGAGCTGCTGGCCGTTGCGGTGCGAGCCGGGGCGGCGCCCGACCCGGGAACGGGCGGGGTGCGCGTGGAGGCGTGGCTGCGGGAGCCGGGTGACGACGCCGGCGACCGCCACCCGGTGGTGTGCACGGTCGGCGCGCTCTCGGTCGAGGTGACGCTGGCGGGTGGCGCCGCCCCCGCGCTGCCGCGATCGCCGGCCGGACGCGTCGCCGTCGAGGAGGTGCTCGGCCCGCGCGAGGATCGGTACTTCGCCGAGGGGTTCCGCCGCCTGACGGTCACGGCGTCGTCCCTGTCGGCAGCCCCGGACGAGGCCTGGTGCACGTTCGCCGTCGAGCCTCCGGAGGCTCGGCCGGGCGTGATCGAGTGCCTGGTCGTGACGTCGCAGCTGGCGCAGGTGGCGCTGTACCGGGCGGCGGGCGTACGGAGGGAGGCGACCGGGAATCTCTGGATGCGCCGCTGCTCCTTCACGTCGGCTCCGGGCGGCGTGCGCGACGGGGTGGCGGGGCTCCGCGTCGCGAAGTTCACGCGGTTCCAGCGCAGCGGCGTGGACCAGGTGAGCGCCTCGGTCGCGGTGGCGGCCTTCCCGGGCTGGCGGGGCACGGCGACGCTCGCGTTCCAGGTGCTCGGCTAGAGCGGATCGCGGAGCGGGGCCGAGGCGGCGGACGCGCTGGACGTCCGCCGCCGGCCTGGCATCACGGTGCGGACCGCCCGGAGACGGACCGCGTCCCCCGATTCCCCCGTTGTGGATGCCGTAGACAGTCTAGTCCAGAACATACGCACTTCCCCGTTTTTTTCTGCCCGATTCCTCGACGGCGGACGATCACGTCGCCGCGCCGCCGGGCAGGAGCAGGATCTTCCCGTGCCGCCGCCCCGGCACGCCGGCGGCGACATAGAACTCGTGCGACGGGATCACGGGCGTGCGGTCGACGCCGTTCGACTCCCAGGTCTCCGGCCAGGTGAGCTCAGGAGCGGTGATGGCCGCGGCCTCCACCGCGACCAGCAGCTCCCCGGCCCCGGCTGCGGACGCGGCGCCCGCTCCACCACCAGTTGCTCGGGCCGCCCCGCTCGTGCGCGCGGAAGGCGACCATGCCCGTTCCCGTGTCGTCGGC
The DNA here is from genome assembly GCF_030433685.1 of Leifsonia williamsii. Classification (NCBI taxonomy): domain Bacteria; kingdom Bacillati; phylum Actinomycetota; class Actinomycetes; order Micrococcales; family Microbacteriaceae; genus Leifsonia; species Leifsonia williamsii. Next base: position 1,467,391 of record NZ_JAROCF010000001.1, on the reverse strand, counting down.
GTCCATCCCTGCTCCCTTCCGGGGTCAAGGCCGCACCATGCGCTCCGCCCGGCGGTAGTGCCGCAGCACCAGCCACAGCGTGAGCAGCCCCGCCGCGGAGATGACGAGCAGGCCCACGACGTAGAAGAGGGTCGAGAGGGCGCGGACCGCGTCGGCCGTGCCCGGCTCCAGGAAGCCGTTCTGCAGCTGCACCAGCGCCTGGCCGTTGAACAGCAGGGCGAGCACGGAGGCGATGTCGGACGACGAGTCCCAGGCCGCGTGCAGCAGCGCGACGCCGACGAATGTGAGCAGGATCCACGGCGACCAGCGGAACCGCTCGCGGCCGGTCGCGACACCGAACAGCACCGCGCCGAGCACGGCCGTCCACAGTACGTGCCCGACCGGCGCGAGTACCGCGCGCAGCACCTCCGTCTGCAGCAGCGAGCCCAGATCGATGCCCTGGGAGGTGATGGCCGCGTTGAAGGCGTACCCCGCCGACTCGAACGCGGCGAAGCCCGCACCGATGGTGGCGCCGAGGAGCGCTCCCTGCGCCGCCGTCTTGGGCACGACGCGCCAGCCGACGATGACGAGGAGCAGGCCCTTCACGAACTCCTCGATCAGCCCGACGAGGCCGTAGACCCAGAAGCTCTCGTGGAGGTCCGCCTCCAGCAGCGACGCGCCGAGCACGCCGAAGATGCCCCCGACGAAGAAGGCCAGCACGAGCTGAAGCGTGCTGATCGAGCCCGTCACCCGCTCGATGACGAACAGGACGACGCAGAACGGCACCAGGAAGCTGCCGAGGAGGATGAGCGTCGGCACCAGGTTCGTGTTGCCGGTGAAGGCGGTGACGACGATCGTCAACACCCACAGCGCCGCGCCCGCGAGCAGCGTCTTCCACCACCAGCCGTGATGGTGGTGGTGATGCGGGCGGCCGTCGGACGAGACGGCGAAGCCGGGTGCCGCGGCGTCGGGAGGAAGGGCGGGGCCGGGCGGCGGTGTGGTCATGACGGACTCCTCATCCCGTACGCGGATCGTGATCGGGAGGATACCGCGGGCGGCCTCCGACCCTCGCTACGCTGACCCGCATGGATGTCGTCGTGTGGCTCCTCGATTCCGATCCGGCGCTGCGCTGGCAGGTGCTCCGCGACCTCACGGATGCGGACGCCGCGACGGTCGCCGCCGAGCGGGCCCGCGTCGCGACCGAGGGCTGGGGAGCGCAGCTGCTCGCCCTGCAGGACGCCGACGGGCGCTGGGACGGCGGTACGTACCGGCCGGGCTGGGCGCAAGAGGATCGGCCGTTCTTCGACGCCTGGACGGCGACGCACTTCTCGCTGCAGCAGCTGGTCGACTTCGGCATCGATGCGGAGGCTCCGGAGGTGCGTGAAGCCGTCGCACGCGTCCGCGAGAACGTGCGCTGGGAGCACGACGACGAGCCCTACTTCGACGGCGAGGTCGAGCCCTGCATCAACGGCGTCGCGCTCGTCGTCACGGCGTACCTCGGGGAGGACGGCACGCGCATCGCCGACACGCTCGCCTCCACCCGGCTCCCCGACGGCGCCTGGAACTGCTACGCCGAGTACGGCGCCCGCGTCTCGTCCTTCCACTCGACGATCTGCTCGGTGGAGGGGCTGGCCGCCTGGGACCGCACCGGACGCGCGACCGACGAGCACCGGGAGGCGCTGCGGACGGGTGAGGAGTACCTCCTGGAGCGGAGCGTCTTCCGCCGCCGCTCGACCGGCGCCGTCGCCGACCCGCGGATGACGATGCTCTCGTACCCGGTGCGCTGGTTCCACGACGTGCTCCGCGGGCTCGACCATTTCCGGGAGCGCGACCTCCGCGACCCGCGGCTGGCCGACGCCGTCGAGCTGCTGCGGTCGAAGGCCGACGCCGACGGCCGCTGGGCTCTCGAGAACGTGCACGAGGGTCCGACGCTGCTCGACTTCGACGAGCGGGAGGGGTGGCCCAGCCGCTGGGTCACCTGGCGGGCGCTGCGCGTGCTGCGGTGGTGGGACGGTGAGCGGGCGTGAACTAGCCTGCTGTCCATGCCGATGACGACGCCCCTCCCGCTCGGGCCCAACCAGCCCGCTGACCGGCCGTACCGGGGAGGCGCCGGCATCGCACGCTTCCGCGGGGTGCCGCAGCCCGGGCCGGCCACGCCGGAGGACTTCGTCGGCTCCACGACCGAGCTGTTCGGCGGCGGCGCCGGGCTCACGGTGCTGCCCGACGGTCGTACGCTGCGTGACGCTGTGGCCGACGATCCGGTCGCGTGGCTGGGTGAGGAGCACGTGCGCCGGTACGGCTCCGACACCATGCTGCTGGTCAAGCTGCTCGACACCGCCGAGCGGCTGTTCGTGCACCTCCACCCCGACGATGCGTTCGCCGCGCGGCACCTGGCGAGCCCGCACGGCAAGACGGAGGCCTGGGCGATCATCGACGCCGCGCCGGACGCGTACGCGACGCTCGGCTTCCGTCGCGAGGTGCCGCTCGCCGAGCTGCAGCGCTGGTGGGAGACCCAGGATGCGGAGGCCATGCTCGACGCGATGAACCGCGTCCCGCTCGCCGCCGGCGACACCCTCCTCGTCCCCGCCGGGCTGATGCACGCCATCGGGCCGGGCGTGACGCTGGTCGAGCTGCAGCAGCCGACCGACCTGTCCCTGCTGCTCGAGCGGCGGGCCCTCGGTGAGCGGGAGGCGCTGCTCGGTCTCGACCTGGCGACGGCCGCCGGTGCGCTGAACCGCGGCGTGACCGACCTCGACGCGCTCGACGCGTTGCGCGGAGGGGGCGAAGGCGACTCGCTGTTCCCGGCCGCCGCGGACGCGTTCTTCCGGGCGGACCGCGTGCGCGGCGGCGCGCAGGAGCTCGAGCCGGGCTTCTCGGTGCTGGTCGTGGTCGACGGCGAGGGGATGCTCGATGCCGGCGCGGCCTCCGCCTCCCCCGGTCTCCCGCTGCACCGCGGAATGACCGTGCTGACCGCCCACGCGGACGGCCCGCTCACCGTGACCGGCGACCTCCACGCCATCCGCTGCCGCCCGCCGCGCTGAGCCACCGCCCACGGTTCCCCGCCGAGTCGCGACATCTGCTCGCTTCTCGGCGTGCGAACCCGCCATGACTCACGACTCGGCCACCGGATCCAGGGGGTTGATCGCGCCGGGCCGCCCTGGTTGCGTGGCCGCTGATGGACAGCGCACGCATCGAGGAGCACGCGGCCCTCGGCGACGGCCGGACGGTCGCCCTCATCGACACGGAGGGCACCGTCGACTGGATGCCGGTCCCCGACCTCGACTCGCTCCCGGTCTTCGCCGCGCTGGTCGACGCCGAGCTGGGCGGGCGCATCGTGCTGCGGCCCGTCACCGCGTTCGAGACCGAGCGCCGCTACCTGCCCGGCACCAATGTGCTCGAGACGACGTTCACGACCGAGAAGGGCGTGGTGCGGGTGACCGACGCGCTCGTCACCGGCGTGGCCGGCCGCCTCCCCTGGCTCGAGCTCGCCCGCCGCATCGAGGGTGTCAGCGGGACGGTCGTGATGGAGTGGGCGGTCGAGCCCGGCACGATGCTCGGCACGGCGGCGCCCTGGGCCGAGCGCATCGACGGCGTGCGCGTGCTGCGGGCCGACGCCGTCACACTCGCCATCGCGGGGCTCGACGACGCGGTCGGCGGCGACGGCGGGGAGGACGACGCCCCGCGGTTCGGCGGCCGCATCCGGATCGGCGAAGGCAGCCGCCGCACGCTCACCGTCGTCGCCACCCAGGACGGGCCGCTCCACATCCCCGACGCAGGCAACGTCGACATCGGGATCGACCGCACGATCGGCAACTGGGAGCACTGGTCGCGCACCTTCTCGTACGAGGGGCCGTGGCCGGAGCAAGTGCACCGGTCCGCGCTCGCACTGAAGCTGCTGCTGTTCGCGCCGACCGGGGCCATCGCGGCGGCGGCGACCACCTCCCTCCCCGAGACCGGTTCCGGCAGCAAGAACTGGGACTACCGCTACGCCTGGGTCCGCGACACCGCCTACGCCCTGCGCGCGCTCTCGCGCTTCGGGCTGCGGGAGGAGACCCACGCCTCCATCTCCTGGCTGCTGCGGGCGGTGAAGGGCGACGTCTCGCAGTTGCGCGTGCTCTACGGGCTGCACGACGCCTCCCGGGCCGAACCGGTGGTGCGGGAGGCGCCCGGCTACCAGGGCATCGGGCCGGTCGTCACCGGCAACCGGGCGGCCGACCAGCTGCAGCTCGGCGTCTTCGGCGACCTGCTCAGCGTGGCGGTCGCCTACGCGCGCGAGGGGAACGTGCTCGACATCCCCACCCGGCGGCTGCTCTGCGACGTCGCCGACCGGGTGTGCGACGTGTGGAGGATGCCCGACTCGGGGATGTGGGAGCTGACCGAGCTGCGCCACCACACCTCCTCCAAGATGGGCTGCTGGCAGGCGCTGCAGGCGGCGCTCGAGCTGGTGGAGCTCGGTCAGATCGACGGCAACCCGGCACGCTGGAGGCGGGAGGCGGAGGTCATCCACGCGTGGGTGGACGAGCGCTGCTGGTCGGATCGCCTCGGCAGTTACACGATGGTCGCCGGCGCCGAGGACCTCGACACCTCGGTGCTGCTCCACGCGCCGAGCGGCTTCGACCGCGGCGAGCGCATGCGCTCCACGATCACGGCGCTGCGGCGCGAGCTGGGCGGAGGGGACGGACCGCTGCTGCACCGCTTCACCGGTGCGCGCGCCGAGGGCGAGCGGCCGTTCACGGCCTGCTCGTTCTGGCTGGTGGCGGCGCTCGCCTGCGTCGGAGAGCTGGAGGAGGCGAGCACCCTCATGGACGACCTGTGCGACCGCGCGAACGACGTCGGCCTGTACGCCGAGATGTTCGATGTCGACGGGTCGTTCTGGGGCAACTTCCCGCAGGCGCTGTCGCACCTGGGGCTGATCGACGCGGCGCTGACCATCGACGAGCTGCGGCGGAGCTGAGCTCAGCGCGCCAGCGGCAGGTCCCCGGCGGCGAGCAGCCTCCCGTCGGCCGTGAGCGCGAGCACCCCGCGGGCGCCGTGGCCGGTGGCCCAGGCGACGCCGGCCTCCCCCAGCGCGAAGACGGCGGTCGCCAGCACGTCCGCGGTGGTCAGGTCGCCGGCGAACACGGTGGCGCTGGCGAGCTCGTGGGCGGGAGCGCCCGTCCGGCCGTCGCGGATGTGCTCGCCGCGCTCGTAGGCGCCCGAGGTGGCGACCGCCGCCTCCGCGACGGTGAGCACGGCCAGCATGCGGTCGGGATGCCGCGGCGAGCGCACGCCGACGTTCCACCCGGGTGAGCCGTCGGGGGCGGCACCGACGACGACGTCCCCGCCCGCATTGAGGCAGAAGGTGCGGAGGCCGTGGGCCCGCAGCACGCGCGCCGCCCGCTCGGCCGCCCATCCCTTCACCACCCCGTCTGTGTCGAAGCCGCCGCCGGGCAGTCGCACGTCGAACGCGCCTCCCGTCGCCTCCCGCATCCGCTCGCCGATGGCCAGCACCTCGCGCACGTCCGCGCTGCCGTCGCCCGGCGCGAGCTCGCGGCGGTCGAGGGCGCTCAGCTCGCTGTCCGGCCGGTGCCTGCTGAACCGGCGGTCCGCGGCATGGAGGCTCGCGAAGGCGGCCGCGACCGCTTCGGCGACCTGCGCCTGCGGCAGGTCGTCGCGCACGTCGATCGACATCGGGATGCCCATCACCGTCTCGACCGTGGTCATGTCCGCCTCCCGTCGGGAGGCCAGGATCGCGCGGCAACCTCGGCGCCACCTATGGGCGCGCTCTGATCATGCTCAGGACGAGCCGTGCGTCAGGACATGCTGAGCGTCTCGCGGTGGATGAAGCGGCGCGGCATCCCGAGCGCCAGGAGCGAGCCCTCGACGGCACGCATCATCCCCTCCGGCCCGCAGAGGAACGCCTCCCACTCGTGCGGTCGCGGCAGCACCGACGCCAGCATCGCCGGTGACAGCGGATCCCAGCCGAGGTCGGACCGGCGGCCGACGAGGGGGAGGACGGTGAGCCCCGGCAGCCTCCGAAGCTCGCCGAGCAGGGCCAGCCGCCCGCTCGACTGCGCCCGGTAGAGCAGCACCGGTTCGAGCCCGCGACGGACGAGCTCCTCCGCGATCACGCGCAGGGGGCCGATGCCCGCTCCCCCGGCGATCAGCACGACGCGCGGCCGGCTCACCCGGTCGGCGGTGAAGCGGCCGTACGGGCCCTCGACCACGGCGTAGGTGCCCTTGGTCAGCTCCTTCACCCGGCTGGAGTGGTCGCCGGAGGCGCCGACCGTGATGCGCAGGAGGCCGTCGTCGGGCATCCGCGACACCGAGTAGGGGTGCGCCGTCAGCAGGTGCCCGCGGGCCAGGAACCGCACGAGCAGGAAGTTGCCCGCCTCCACCCCGAGCCGGTGCGCGCGGGGCCCGCTGAACCAGATCGACACGATGCCGTCGCCCTCCGGCACGACCGCCACGACCCGCAGCCGGTGCCGCCAGGCCCGCAGGGTCGGCACGACGAACCGCCAGATCACGAGGGCGGCCGCCGTCGCCACGTACAGAGCGATCCAGGCGGCGCGGTTCCAGTCGTTGGCGATGAAGTGCGTCCCCGCGCTGAGCTCGTGCAGGAAGGTCAGGTAGACGGCGAGGTAGGAGGTGAGGTGCAGCAGCCACCACGCCTCGTACGAGAGCAGCCGACGCAGCCGGCGCACCGCGCTGACGCCGATGGCGAGGAAGAGCAGGGTGCCGATCAGGGCGGTGACCATGTCGGGGAACGACGTGAGCACGGTGACGAACGCATCCCACGGCACCGAGCCGTCGAGGAACATCGTGCCGACGACCTTGCAGGTGACGTGGATGCCGACGAAGGTCAGCACGGCCGTCCCCAGCCACCGGTGCCACGCCACGAGCCGGTCGAGCCCGACGGCACGCTCGAACCAGGGGACGCGGGCCACGAGCAGCAGCTGTGGGCAGGTGAGGTAGCCGGCGGAGATACCGGTCAGCTCCCCGACCGCGCGCGCGAGCTCGGACGGCGGCGGCACCGGGCCGTCCGGCAGCTCGAGCGACCACATCACGACCGCCAGCACGTAACCCGCGGCGATGAGCACACGCAGCCCGACGGCGTCGAGGCGGGGGCGCGCGCGGGTGGTGCGCGGGAGCGGGCGTGCGGGTTCGGCGAGCGTGGTCATGGGTCCTCGGTCGGGAGGGGCGGGACGGGAGGAGGTGGGAGGGATCGGGGCACCCCTCCCGCTTTCCATTACGACGCATGGATCGACGGCCGCGGGCCGGTTGCGTGCCCGTTCGGCGACTGTCCGTGGCCGACGCCGCAACACTGCGTGCTCGCAGCATGCGCCCGGTGTCCGTGGCCCGCGCTAGCCTCGCTGCGTGTCATCAGCCGCACCGCAGGGCGCCTGCGCCCTCTGCGACGCCCCGCAGCACCCCGGGGCGCCGCTCGCACTGTGCCTGAACCATCTGCTGGAGGCGCACGAGTGGGTCGAGGACGCGTACGGCGTGACCGACGTGCTGCCGTCGCCGTGCGCGTTCTGCGGCTCGCGGCTGGGCGTGCGGTATCCGTCGGGGTGGCTCTGCGCGGTCTGCGAGTGGAGGGTCGGCGAGCCTCCCCCGCCCGGCCCTGCCGCCTCCCGCGTCGACGTCGTCTACTACCTGCGCTACCGGGACCGCATCAAGATCGGGACGACGGCCAACCCCGCGCAGCGGTTCTCGGCCCTTCCGCACGACGAGGTGCTCGCCTTCGAGCGCGGCGACCGCACGCTCGAGCAGCGCCGGCACGCCGCGTTCGCGACGCTCCGCATACCCGGCACCGAGTGGTTCGAGACCGACGAGCGGCTGCTGACGCACGTCGCCGCTCTGCGCGACGGGCATCCCGACCCGTGGGCGCTGCTCGCGCGGTGGCGCAGCGAGGAGGCGGCCCGGGCGGTGTGAGCACGGGCTCGGCGGTACGGCTGACACGCCATCGCCTGACGCCGCGGGCCGGGCGTCCGATAGGCAATGCGTGGACAGCTCTGTCCACCCGCCGCACCGTCCCGACCACTGGAGGAACCACGTGTCCATCTCCGCAACCACCGCCCGGCCCACCGTCGTCACCGCCGCCTTCTGGCTCTGGATCGCCAGCGCCGCGATCGGCCTGATCGGTTTCGCGGTCTCGTTCCCGTCCGTCGTCGCCGCGACGCAGTCGCTCAGCGGCCCCATGGCCGGCGGCGCGATGGTCGGTTCCGTCGCGGGCGCGATCATCGGCGCCGCGATCCGCGTCGTCTTCGCCATCTTCCTGCTGCGCGGCGCCAACTGGGCCCGCATCGTGCTGACCGTGCTCGGCGCGATCATCGTGCTCAGCCTGCTGGTGTCGATCATCACCGGCAACGTGCTCGCGATCCTCGAGCTGCTCGCCGTCGTCGCGGCTGTGGTGCTGCAGTGGCTGTCGTCGGCCAAGCCGTTCTTCCGCCGCGCATGAGCTCGCCCACCTCGCCGGCCCCTGCCGCTCCGGCCGCGGCGCCCGCCTCGGCGGCCGCGCCCTATGCCCCCGACCCGCGGGTGCGCTGGGGCGCGCCCGCGGGCCTCGTGGCGATCCTGGCCGTCGCCGCGATCTTCGCTGCCCTGCTCGGCATCCTCTCCCTCACGCACCTGGACCCGGACTGGGCCGACCTGCTCGCCTGGGTCATCGGCTACGGCGCGGTGCTCGTGGCCGTGCTCGTCGTCACGCGGACGCGCGGCACCGGCTCGCTCGTGGCCGACTACGGCCTCCGCTTCCGCTGGTACGACATCCTGGTCGGCATCGGCAGCGGGATGGCGCTGCTCGTCGTGACCGCGCCGCTCACGGTCCTCGTCGAGGGGCTGTTCGGCGCCAAGCCGGTCTCGAACGACGTCGCCGCCGGCGACGACGGCTGGTGGCTGCTGATCAACGGCTTCATCGCGGTGGCGATCGTGGCGCCGTTCTTCGAGGAGCTGATCTTCCGCGGGCTGCTGCTGCGCGGCATCCGCAACAGCATCCTGCGCGGAGCAGCCGGCGAGCCGACCCGTGGCCGCCGTGCCACCGCCGCGATCCTGGCGGTGGGGCTCAGCGCGCTGCTGTTCGCCGCCGCCCACCTGCGCGAGGGGATCGGCAGCCCGGTCACGATGGTGACCCTCGGCCTGACGACGCTGTGCCTCGGCATCGTCAACGGCGTCTACGCCGCGAAGCTCGGCCGCCTCGGACCGGGCATCGTCACGCACATGACGTTCAACCTGATCGCGGCGACCTTCGCGACCCTGAACGCGCACGCCTAGCCCTCCCCTCCCCCCACCGCCGAGTACGCGCGAAGTACGGCAGAAACCGCCGAGTACGCAGAGATTCTGCGTACTCGGCGGTTTCGCGTCGGGGCCGGGTCGGGAGTGGCGGGGTCAGGCGGCCCGGGTGGGGCGGGCCGGGGCGAGGTCCGCCTCGACGGCGGCGACCAGGCGCGCCATCTCCTCGGCCTCGGCGCGCTCGGCGGCGAGCGTGGCCATGTCGGCCGCCTCGGCGCGGAGGGTCGCTGCCGCCGCCCGGAGCGCCGTCGCATCCTCCGCCGCGACCGCCTCCGCACGCTGCGCGGCCACGTCGGTCAGCTCGGCGGCATCCGCCAGGGCGGTGGCCTCGGCGAGGTCGGCCGGCACGGCGCGGAGCTCGGCAGGCTCCGCGGGAGCGAGCGGCGCGGTCCGCGCGTCGGCGTCGAGCCGGGCCAGCCCGGCCAGCGCGGCGAGCTCGGCGTCCTGCGCCTCGCGCCGGCGCCGGGCGCGGAGCACCACGGCGGCCGCCACGGTCACCAGGCCCGCGCCCGCGGCGAGCACGCCGGCGGTCGCGAAGCCCTCGGTGTAACCCGCCTCGGCGGGGAGGCCGTCGCCGGCGATCGTGCCGGTCACCAGCGCGGTCATCACGGCCGCGCCGATCGCCGAGCCGACCGTGCGGAGGTTGGCGTTCATCCCGCTCGCCACGCCGGTCTGCGTGGCGGGCACGCTCTGCACCACGACGCTCGTGATCGCCGCGTAGATGAGACCGAGTCCGAGGCCGAAGACGCCGGAGGCGATGGCCACGGCCGCGAGCGAGCCGTGCAGGAACGCGAGCGACAGGCTCGCCGCCGCCATGAGGGCCGCCGCGGCGACGATCTGCGACCGGAAGCCCATCCAGCGGGCCAGCGGTCCGCTGACGAAGCCGGTCACGGCCATGGTGACCAGCATCGGCAGCATGAGCATGCCGGAGCCGGCGACGGTGGCGCCGAGCCCGTACCCGGTCTCGACCGGCGTCTGCACGAAGCGCGGGAAGAACGAGAACACCGCGAACATGGAGGCGCCGATGAAGACGGCGGCCGCGTTCATGCTCCACACCCCCGGCTCGCGCATCAGGCGCATGTCGACCAGCGGGTGGCTCGAGCGCAGCTCCACCACGATCCACGCGGCGAGCAGCACGGCGGCCGCGGCGAAGAGCCCGACGACCTGCGGCGACGACCAACCCCACTGCGCGCCGGTGCTCAGCGGCAGCAGGAGCGCGATCAGCCAGCCGGAGAGCAGGAGGGCCGCCCACGGGTTGACGCCGCCGGTCGCGCGCTCGGGCGACTCGGGGACGACGATGAGGGTGAGCACCGCACCGGCCACGGTCAGCGCGACCGGAACGAGAAAGAGCCCGCGCCAGCTGAGCGCGTCGGCGAGCGGTCCGGCGAGGACCGTGCCGAGCCCGCTGCCGATGGCGATGATCGAGGCGATCGCGCCGATCGCCGACGGGAGGCGCCGCGCAGGGAACTCGTCGCGGATGATGCCGAAGGCGAGCGGGAACATCGCCCCGCCGATGCCCTGGACGACGCGGCCGGCGATCAGCCAGCCGATGGTCGGCGAGACGGCGGCGATCACGCTGCCGAGCGCGACGGCGAGCAGCGCGAGCACGAAGACCCGGCGCTTGCCGACGATGTCGCCGACGCGGCCGAGGAGCGGGGTGGCGACCGCGGCGGCGATCAGCCACGCCGTCATCGTCCAGGTGACGCCGGCGGTCGTGGTGCCGAGGTCGGACTGGATGACGGGGAGGACGGGGACGACGAGGGACTGGAGGGTGGCGAAGGAGGCGACGCTGAGGGCCAGGACGGCGAAGGTGGCGCCAGGACGGGATCGAGACATGTCGGTGATGTTTTCCGTTTCTCGAGGGGATGCCGGCCCCGGTGAGCCCGGGACGGGCGTACAATTGGAGGGAGGCTCCGTTCGGAGGCTGCCTCCGGTTACGATGAAGACATTACCGGAGGGTGCCTCCGCTTCGCAACCCCCGAATTCCTCGACCTCCCGAAAGGACACAGCAGTGACCGGCACCGACACCGCGACCCGCGCCGGCATCGTCCGCCCGCAGCGCGCGGACGCCCGTCGCAACTTCGACGCGCTCCTGGGCGCGGCGCGCGAGTGCTTCGCCGAGGCGGGCACCGGCGCCTCCCTCGAGGAGATCGCCCGCAACGCCGGCGTCGGCATCGGCACGCTGTACCGCAACTTCCCCACCAAGGACGCCCTCGTGGAGGCGGTCTACGTCGACGAGGTCGACGCCGTCGTGCACGCGGCCGAGAACGCCGCCTCCCTCGACCCGTGGGTCGGCTTCGAGGCCTGGCTGCGCCGGTTCGTGAGCTACATCGGCACGAAGCACGCCCTCCTCGACGGGCTCAACAAGGACTCCGCCGTGATGCTGACCTGCCGCACCTCGCTCTACGAGGCCGGCGAGCCGCTGCTGCGCCGGGCCCAGGAGGCCGGGGAGGTGCGGGCGGACGCCACCATCGGCGACGTGATCCGCATGGTCTCCGGCATCGCCGGCGTCGCGTTCGACGACGACGAGCAGCGCGACCGCGTCATCGCGATGGCCATCGACGGACTGCGCGCCCGCCGACCCTGAACGTTCTCATACGATTGGACATATGGAGCTCGGGGTATACGCCGTCATCGCGGTAGCGGTGATCGTCGGCGTGGCCGCGTTCGCCCGCAAGCTCGGCGTCGCGGCGCCCATCATCCTCGTGATCGTCGGCGTCACCCTGTCGGTGCTGCCCGGCGTGCCCGACATCGAGGTGCCGCCCGAGATCATCCTCGACGGTCTGCTGCCCCCGATCCTCTACGCGGCGGCGATCAGCGTGCCGCTGACCGACTTCCGGCGCAACCTGGCCCCCATCGCCGGCCTCTCGATCGTGCTCGTGATCATCACGGCCTTCGCCTCCGGCTTCATCCTCTACACGCTCCTCCCCGATCTGAACCTCGCGGCGGCCATCGCCCTCGGCGCGATCATCAGCCCGCCCGATGCGGTCGCCGCGACCTCCATCGGGCGCCGGCTCGGCCTCCCGCCGCGGCTGCTCACCGTGCTGGAGGGAGAGGGCCTGGTCAACGACGCGACCGCCCTGGTGCTGCTGCGCACCGCCCTCGCCGCCGCGGTCGGCTCGCTCAGCACGCCGTTCGCCGGCGTCGTCGACTTCATCACGGCGGTCATCCTCGCCCTCGTCATCGGGCTCGTCGTCGGCTTCGTCTCGGTGTGGGTGCGCTCCAAGCTCAACGACCCGGTGCTCGACACGGCGCTCTCGGTCGTCGTGCCGTTCGCGGCCTTCGCACCGACGGAGGCGCTGCACGGGTCGGGCGTCCTCGCCGTGGTCATCACGGGGCTCTACACCGGGCACGCGGCACCCCGTGCCTTCAGCGCCCAGGCGAGGATCAGCGACGCGATCAACTGGCGCACGATCCAGTTCCTGCTCGAGAACGGCGTGTTCCTGCTGATCGGCCTGGAGCTCCGCACCCTCGTCAAGGACGTCGACCACCCCGAGGTGCTCAGCGTGTGGGACTCGATCCTGCTGGGACTGATCGCGATGCTGTCGCTCGTGATCATCCGCTACCTGCTGATCTTCCCCCTCATCTACTCGCTCCGAAGACGCGCGGAGCGGGCGGAGAGATCGGTGCTGCGCGAGTGGCTGATGATCCAGTACTTCCGCGACCATCCGGTGAGGTACCGCTGGCAGTCGCTGCGCAAGCAGCGGGCCGAGCAGCGCTACCTCCGCCACCGCAACGACCTGGAGGAGTTTCGCCAGGAGGCCATCGACTGGAAGGGCGCCGTCGTGCTCGGCTGGTCCGGGATGCGCGGCGTGGTCACGCTCGCCGCCGCCCAGTCGCTGCCCACCGACATCCCCTACCGGCCGCAGCTGATCCTGATCGCGTTCACCGTCGCCTTCGTGAGCCTGGTGCTGCAGGGAGGGACACTGCCCTGGCTGATCCGCGCGCTCGGCCTGCAGGGCGTCGACGTCAAGGAGGACCGCCGCCTCCTCGCCCAGCTCCTCGACGACATCAGCGAGGCGGGGATCCGCGTGCTCGACGACCCGGAGGGCGCAGCGGGCACGACCGCCCCGGTAGACCCCGAGGTGGTGGAGCGGGTGCGGCAGACGTCCTTCCTGCGCGCCGAGTCGGCCTGGGAGCGCATCCGCCTGGCGGAGGAGCCCCCGGAGTCGAGGCCCCACCACGTCTTCCGCGCGCTGCGCTTGGCGGTCGTCAACGCCGAACGCGACCGCCTCCTGGAGGAACGCGCCCGCGGCTCGTACCCGTCGCGCATCCTCACCGAGGCCCAGGCCATGCTCGACCTGGAGGAGACCCGCCTCCGTTCGCGCGCCCGCTGACGATCGGGCACGGCGGAGCGCGCCACGCCCGAATGCATGCATTGTTTTGAGTTATTCAAAACAACCACGATAGTGTCGGGGGTATGGACACGGCACAGCTCGAGGGCGCTCTGCGCGACTCCGGCCTCCGCGTCACCCAGGGCCGCCTGGCGGTCCTCGACGCGCTGACCGGACTGCCGCACGCGGACGCCGAGTCGGTTTACCGCGCGGTGCTGCCGGCCCTCCCCGGCACGTCGATCCAGAACGTGCACAACGTGCTGGGCGACCTCACCACCGCCGGGCTGCTGCGCCGCATCGAGCCGGCCGGCTCCCCGGCCCGGTACGAGCGGCGCACCGGCGACAACCACCACCACATCGTCTGCACCTCGTGCGGCGCGGTGGGAGACGTCGACTGCGTGGTCGGCCACGCGCCCTGCCTGCATCCCTCGGACGCAGGCGGATTCGCGGTGGCAACGGCCGAGGTGACCTTCTGGGGTCTGTGCCCGTCCTGCCAGAGAGAACGAGGAGAAGAATGACGAACGAGTTCACCACCACCCAGACCGGCACCCCGGTCGCCAGCGACGCGCACTCGCTGACCTCCGGCCGGGACGGCGCCACGGCCCTCCACGACCGCTACCTGGTCGAGAAGCTCGCGCAGTTCAACCGCGAGCGCATCCCGGAGCGGATCGTGCACGCGAAGGGCGGCGGTGCGTTCGGCGAGTTCGTGGTCATCGGCGACGTGTCCGCGTACACCCGCGCGGCCCTGTTCCAGCCCGCGACCACCACCCGCACGCTCGTGCGCTTCTCCTCGGTGGCCGGCGAGCAGGGCTCCCCCGACACCTGGCGCGACGTCCGCGGCTTCTCGGTGAAGTTCTACACGACCGAGGGCAACTACGACATCGTGGGCAACAACACGCCCGTCTTCTTCATCCGCGACGGCATCAAGTTCCCCGACTTCATCCACTCGCAGAAGCGCCTCCCGGGCTCCGGCCTGCGCGACGCCGACATGCAGTGGGACTTCTGGACCCTCTCGCCCGAGTCGGCGCACCAGGTGACCTACCTGATGGGCGACCGCGGCCTCCCCCGCTCCTGGCGGACCATGCCCGGCTACGGCTCGCACACCTACCAGTGGATCAACGCGGCCGGCGAGCGGTTCTGGGTGAAGTACCACTTCCACGCGCTGCAGGGCAACGAGGAGATGCATGGCGCCGAGGCGGAGAGGATCGCCGGCGAGGACGCGGACTACTACCGCCGCGACCTGTACGAGGCGATCGACCGCGGCGACTTCCCTGCCTGGAAGGTGTCGGTGCAGGTCATGCCGTACGAGGACGCCAAGACGTACCGGTTCAACCCGTTCGACCTGACCAAGGTGTGGCCGCACGCGGACTACCCGCTGATCGAGGTCGGCACGATGACCCTGAACGAGAACCCGGAGAACTTCTTCGCGCAGATCGAGCAGGCCGCCTTCTCGCCGGCCAACACCGTCCCCGGCATCGACATCAGCCCGGACAAGATGCTGATGGCGCGGGTCTTCTCCTACCCCGACGCGCAGCGCTACCGCGTCGGCACCAACTACAACCAGCTCCCTGTGAACGCGCCGGTCGCCCCGGTGCACAACTACTCGCAGGACGGCGCCGCCCGCCACGGCTTCAACCCGGCCGGCACGCCGGTCTACGCGCCGAACTCGTTCGGCGGCCCGGCCGCGCAGCCGGAGCTCGCCGGAACCGGATCGTGGGAGTCGGACGGGGAGCTGACCCGCGCCGCAGCGACCCTGCATGCCGAGGACGACGACTTCGGCCAGGCCGGCACGCTGTACCGCGAGGTGTACGACGAGGCGGCGAAGGCCCGCTTCCTCGACACGATCGCGGGCGCGGTCGGCGGCGTGAAGCGCGAGGACATCCGCGAGCGCGCCATCCAGTACTGGACAAACGTCGATGCCGAGCTGGGCCGGAAGCTGCGCGAGCGGCTCGCCGCGGGCGCTCCCGCCGACGCCGACGAGGCCGCCGAGTACGTGGGCGTCGGCGAGTAACCGCACCCGCCACGCCGCCGAAGGGCGTCTGGTGGTCGCTATTCCAACCGGATGACGACCATCAGGCGCCCTTCGTCGTCAGAGCTTGCCGTGGAGGGAGTCCGGGGTCAGCGCGACCTCGACCGACGCACGTGTGCCCCAGCTCCCCGACCGGAGGGTCGCCAGCGCGTAGAGGCGCAGCCACATCAGCAGCAGGATGTGCACGAGGCCGTACAGCGGAGAGATCAGGAAGCCGATCGTGCGGTCCTTCCTGCTCTGCTTGACCCCGGTGAGGTCGAGGTAGCGCACGGAGCGGGCGTAGCTGACCAGCGTGACGTACAGCAGATAGGGGCCGACGAGGAGGGAGCCCGTCAACGCGGGCGCGACGACGAGCGCCCAGCCGACCGCCACCGAGAAGACGGCCCAGGTCAGCATCTCGGTGGCCGTCAGCCAGAACGCCCACTTCGAGGCGGGCATGTGGAGCAGCACCCACAGCGATTCGCGGAAGAACGACTTGTTCCAGCGGACCTGCTGCCGCAGGAAGTGCCCCCAGCGCTCGGGGACCGCGGTGTACGCGATGGCTGTGCGCTGGAAGATCGCGCGCCCCTCCAGCAGCCCGTAGTTGGTCAACCGCCGGTCGTCGCCGAACACGGCAGGACGCCCGAGGAACGTCTGCGTGAGGAAGTCCTCCTTGTAGCGGTGGAGGATGTCCGTGCGGTACACCGACAGCGAGCCGCAGGCGCACAGCACCGAGCCGAGCGCCGAATAGGCCGCCCGCTCGAACAGGAACGCGTTCGCGTAGCGGATGTCGATGAGCCGGGTCAGCAGGTTGCGGTTGTGATTGAGGGCCAGCACCAGCCCGGTCACGACTGTGACGCGGGGGTCGAGGAACGGCACGAGCGCCTCCTCCAGCGCCCGCCGGTCCAGCACGGTATCGGAGTCGACGCCGACGAGGAGGTCGGTGCCGGACTGCGCCTCCAGGGCCGCGACGAGCGCCTCCCGCTTGCCGCGGTTCTGCGGGAAGGCGATGACCTCGAGGCGCACGCCGGCCTGCGCGAAGCGGGAGACCCAGCGCTCGGCCTCCGCGAGGGCCCGCGGGTCGGGCGAGCCGTCGTCGACGACCACGATCGACTGCGGCAGGCGCGTCTGCTGGAGCAGCGAGCCGAGCGCCGCCGCCAGCATCTCAGGATCCTCGTTGTAGACCGGGATCGCGACGCCGACGCGCAACGAGCGCAACCGCTCCAGCCGCCGCGCGGTGCCCGCCGGCCGGACCCCGCCGCGCCAGGACAGCACGAGCTTGATGGCCAGCAGGCTCATGACCGCCACGCCGTACCAGCTCGGGCCGCCTGCGGCCCACCAGAGCGCCGAGAGGGCGGTCAGGATCAGGGCGAAGGCGACGAACCCGACGCCCCTCACCGGTGCGCGCGACGTCGCGCAGCGAGCCGTGCGACGCCGATGCCGAGGACGATGGCGACGCCGGCTCCTGCCGCGACCCACCACAAGTCGAGGACTGCCGAGCCGATGACCACCGTGCCGAGACCGGTGAAGGCGAGGGATTCGTCGTACATGGGGGAACTCCTTGATCGTCAGGAGTTCCATATATTACATGCACAACATGTGTTACTTGGCCGGGTCAGGTGCTGACGAGTACTCCCGACTCGGCCGCGGACCACACCCGGCCCGCGCGGTCGACGGCGACGCCGTGCGGCTCGCGGGCGCCGTCGGGGAGCGGGCGCACCTCCACCTCCCCCTCGGCCGACACGTGCGCCAGAGCATGCGCACCCCAGAGGCTCACCCACACGCCGCCGTCGGGGTCCGCCGCCACCGCGTGCGGGCGGGCACCCTCGCCGAGCGGGATGATCGACACCGCCCCGTCGCGCGTGCGGCGGGCGAGCGCGTCGGCCCGGAGGAGCGCGACCCAGACGGCGCCGTCCTCCGCGACCGCGACACCGACCGGGCCCGAACCGGCGGGGAGCTCGGTGAAGACGATGGCCGCGTCGCCCCCGCGGACGTGCCCGAGCGCAGAGGCCGCATTGAGCGTGAACCAGATGCTGTCGCCGGAGGCCGCGACCATCGACACGAAGGAGCCTTCACGCCCGACCGGGTACTCCTCCACCCGCCCGAGGATGTCGACGCGGCCGAGCGCGTCGGCGCCCAGCTCGGTGAACCAGGCCGTGCCGTCGTCGAGGGCGACGACGCCGAACGGCTGGGCGCCCGAGGTCGGCACCGCGACCTCCCCGATGACCACCGGGCGGCCGCCCGCGGGACCCGGACCGAGGTGCAGCAGCCGGTCGCCGGCGGTGTCCGTGACCCACACCGTCGACTCCGTGGCCGCGGTCACGACCGACGGCTGCGACCCCTCCCCCACGGCGAGGAAGGCGACGGAGCCGTCGGCGTCGCGTCGGCCGACCCGGCCGCCGTGCACGAGGGTGAACCACACGGCGCCGTCCGCGGTCGCGGCGACACCGTACGGGCCCTCGCCCGGATCGCCGACGGGGATGCTCTCGAACGCCGTCACAGCGTGGCGTCGATGGTGCGGTCGTACACGGTCCGGCCGCCGACGCGCACCCAGCCGTCCTCGAGCAGCTCGGTCATCAGCTCGGAGCCGACGCCCTGCTCGATGCGCAGCGAGCGGCCCAGCCGCGCGGTGAGCGCGACGGCCGCTGCACCCGTGGCCTCGTCCTCGATGATGCCCATGTCGGGAGCGAACATGCGCGAGCGCAGACGCCCCTCCTCCTCGTCGATCCACGCGTACGCGTAATGGTGGCCGGTGGTGAATGCCAGAGCGTCGAGCGCCTCCACGTCCTCCGGGGACTGGAGCGGCAGCCACTCGAAGTCGGGCGCCCACTCGGCGCGGGCGCGGACCCAGGCGACCTCCTGCTCCTCGTCCACCTCGACCAGCACGTCGCCGGCCTTCTCGCGCAGCACGCCCACCGGGGTGCGCGACTCGGCCAGCCACCAGGCGGTGCCGACGCTGGGGTGGCCGGCGAACGGCAGCTCCCTGGCCGGCGTGAAGATGCGGATGGCGGCCTCGAACCGCTCCTCGTCGAGCTCGTCCACGAACACGGTCTCGCTGAACCCCAGGGCGGTCGCGATCGGCTGCTCGCGCTGCGCGGTGACGGCGGAGCTGCGCACGATGCCCAGCTCGTTGCCGTTCACCCCGCGCTCGTCGGTGAACACCCGGACCACTACGACTTCGATCGACTCGTCACTCATGGCACCAGCCTGGCATGGAGAGTGCCCGCCGTTCACTCCCGGGGTGCATAATCCACGGCATGACGATCGAGAAGAACGACATCCCCGAGGACGAGACGGTCGCCGTCGAGCACGCGGCGGAGCGCCTGGCCGAGCGGTTCCCGGAGGTCCCGCGCGCGCGGATCGACGAGCTCGTCGAGAAGCACCACGAGGAGTTCGACGACGCGGCGGTGCGCGACTTCGTTCCGGTGCTCGTGGAGCACGAGGTGAAGAAGGACCTCACCGCCGGGTCCTGAGCCCGTTCCCGGGCAGGTCGGCGGCGAGGCCCTCCTGGATCACGCCGGGATCAGCGTGTACTTGGTGCTCAGGTACTCGTGGATGCCCTCGAGGCCGCCCTCGCGGCCGAGGCCCGACTGCTTCACGCCGCCGAACGGCGCGGCGGCGTTCGACACCAGGCCGGTGTTGAGGCCCATCATGCCGGTGTCGATGCCGTCGATCATGCGCTGGCCGCGGGCGAGGTCCTGCGTGAAGACGTAGCCGACGAGGCCGTACTCGGTCTCGTTGGCGCGAGCCACGGCCTCCTCCTCGGTCGAGAAGGTGCCGATGGCGAGCACCGGGCCGAAGATCTCCTCGCGGAGGATGTCGCTGCCGGGCTGCACGTCCACGAGGACGGTCGGCTCGAAGAAGAAGCCGTCGCGCTCCGGAGCGCTTCCGCCGGTGAGCACGCGGGCCCCCCGCTCGACCGCGTCGGCGATGAGCGCGCCCATGGAGGCCACGGCGCGGTCGTCGATCAGCGGGCCGATGGTCACGCCGTCGTCGGTGCCGCGGCCGAGCTGCAGCGCCTCCACCCGCTCCGCGATGCGGCGGGCGAACTCGTCGGCGACGGACTCGTGCACGAGGAAGCGGTTGGCGGCGGTGCAGGCCTGGCCGATGTTGCGGAACTTCGCGAGCATCGCGCCCTCGACCGCCTTGTCCAGGTCGGCGTCCTCGAACACCACGAACGGGGCGTTGCCGCCGAGCTCCATGGAGGTGCGGAGCACGTTCTGCCCGGCCTGCGCGAGCAGCGAGCGGCCCACCGGCGTGGAGCCGGTGAACGACAGCTTGCGCAGCCGCGGGTCGGCGATGATGGGCTCGGAGAGGGCCCGCGCGTTGCTCGTCGGCACCACGTTGACGACACCCGCGGGCACACCCGCGTCTTCGAGCAGCTGCGCGAAGAAGAGAGTGGTCAGGGGGGTCAGCTCGGCCGGCTTCACGACGACCGTGCAGCCGGCGGCGAGCGCCGGCGCGATCTTGCGCGTGGCCATCGCGAGCGGGAAGTTCCACGGCGTGATCAGGTAGCAGGGGCCGACCGGGCGCTGCGAGACGACCATGGTGCCGGTGCCCTCGGGGTTCTGACCGAAGCGGCCGGAGATGCGCACCGCCTCCTCGGAGAACCAGCGCAGGAACTCGCCGCCGTAAGTGACTTCGCCGCCTGCCTCGGCCAGCGGCTTGCCCATCTCGAGCGTCATGAGGAGGGCGAAGTCCTCGCGGCGCTCCTGGAGCAGCTCCCACGCCTTCCGCAGGATCTCGGCGCGGACGCGTGGAGCGGTCGCCGCCCACGCGTCGGCCGCGGCCGCTGCGGCGTCGAGGGCGCGGACGCCGTCCTCGGGGGTGGCGTTCGCGATGCGCTTGATGACGCGGCCGGTGGCCGGGTCCTGCACCTCGATCTGCGGGGCGCTACCCGCCTCCCACGCACCTCCGATGAAGAGGCCGTCGGGGATGCGGGCGAGCAGCTCGGACTCGCGGGTCGTCAACTCGGGTGCCGTGTCGATCGCGGTCATGCGTTCGCCACCGCCTCCGCGACGACGTCCAGCCCCTCGATCAGGAGGTGGTCCGGGATGCTCAGCGGCGGAAGGAAGCGGATCACGTTGCCGTAGGTGCCGCAGGTGAGCAGCACGACGCCGGCCGCGTGGGCAGCGGCGGCGACCTTGCCGGTCAGCGCGGCATCCGGCTCCCCGGTCTCCGGGTCCATCAGCTCGATGGCGACCATGGCGCCGCGGCCGCGCACCTCGGCGACGCGCGGGTCGGCGTCGCGGAGGGCGCCCAGCTTCTCGAACAGGATCGTGCCGATCTCGCGGGCGCGCTCGACCAGGCCGTCCTGCTCGTACGTCTCGATCGCGGCGAGCGCGGCGACGCAGGCGAGCGGGTTGCCGCCGTAGGTGCCGCCGAGGCCGCCGACCTGCGGCGCGTCCATGATCTCGGCGCGGCCGGTGACCGCCGAGAGCGGGAGGCCGCCGGCGATGCCCTTCGCGGTGACGATCAGGTCGGGGGTGATGCCGAACTGCTCGGAGGCGAACATGGTGCCGGTGCGGGCGAAGCCCGTCTGCACCTCGTCGGCGATGAAGACGACGCCGTTGGCGTTCGCCCACTCCTGGAGGGCGGGGAGGAAGCCGTCGGCCGGGACGATGAAGCCGCCCTCGCCCTGGATCGGCTCGATGATGACCGCGGCCAGGTTGGCGGCGCCGATCTGCTTCTCGATCATCGAGATGGCGCGCTTCGCCGCCTCCGCACCGGTCAGGCCGCCGTCGCGCAGGGGGTAGCTGAGCGGGGCGCGGTAGATCTCGGGCGCGAACGGGCCGAAGCCGTTCTTGTACGGCTGGTTCTTGGCGGTGAGGCCCATCGTGAGGTTCGTGCGGCCGTGGTAGGCGTGGTCGAACGCGACGACGGCCTGCTTGCCGGTGTAGTGGCGGGCGATCTTGACCGCGTTCTCCACCGCCTCCGCACCGGAGTTGAACAGCGCGCTGCGCTTGGCGAAGTCGCCAGGGGTGAGCCGGTTGAGCGCCTCGGCTACGTCGACGTAGGAGTCGTAGGGCGCGACGGTGAAGCAGGTGTGTGTGAAGGCGGCGACCTGCGCGGTCACGGCCTCGACGACGCGCGGCGCGGAGTTGCCGACGCCGGTGACGGCGATGCCGGAGCCGAAGTCGATGAGCGAGTTGCCGTCGACGTCGACCAGCACGCCGCCTCCCGCCGCGACGGCGAAGACGGGGATGGTGGCGCCGACGCCGGCGGCGACGGCCTGCGCCTTGCGCTCGGAGCGCTTACGCGACTCCGGGCCGGGGATCGGGGTGACGAGCCGGCGCTCCTGCGGGAGCGACGGTCCGCCGGTGGGAGCGCCGACGACGCCCGGGCTGGTGAGAGGCGGAGTGATGGTCATGCGGGAATCGTAAGAAGCGGTCGCCTCCTCTCGCCTGGACGCCACGTACAATTCTGGCGTCAGGGATCGACACCCTGGCGGATCGGATGGACATGCCCGCGACGCTCGCCCAGCTCCTCGCCCGGCCGGAGCTCGACCTCCGCCTCCTCACGCCCGCCGGTGTCGGCGCGCTCGACACCCCCGTGCCGTGGGCGCACAGCTCGGAGCTCGCCGACCCGACGCCGTTCCTCTCCCCCGGCCAGGTGCTCCTGATCACCGGGACGCCCGAGGAGGTCGACCCGTACGTCGAACGGCTGGTGTCGCACGGGATCGCAGGGCTGGGCTTCGGCACCGAGGTGGTGCGTGCCGGCACCCCGGAGCCGCTGGTCGAGGCGTGCACGCGGCACGGCCTCCCCCTCTTCGAAGTGCCGTACCGGACGCCGTTCATCGCCATCGCCCGGTTCTTCGCCGACCGGGTGGCCGCCGACCAGTACGCGCGGAACACCTGGGCGCTGCGGGCCTCGCGTGCGATCTCGCTCGCGGCCCTGCGGCCCGACCCGCTCGCGGCCGTGCTGTCGGAGCTCGCCCGCCAGATCGACCGGCCGGTGGCGCTGATCGGCGCCGACGGAGCGCTCGACCGGATCGCTCCGTCGGGAGCGCTGCGGGCGGAGGCGAGGGAGGCGCTCCGCGCGGCCGCCGATCCCCTCCTGCGCAGCCGCCGCCGGGCCGCGGGCAGCGCGACCACCGATGCCGGGCCGTTCGCGCTGCAGACCCTCGGGGCGGCGGGGAGGCTGCGCGGTGTGCTCGCGGTCGGTTCCGACGGACTCGACCAGGCGGCGCAGCAGGTCGTCACCGGCGTGGTGGCCCTCGCCGGACTGGCGCTGGAGCAGAGCCGGGCGGCGGACGCCGCGCGGTCGCGGCTGCGCACCTCCGTCTGGCGGGCGCTGCTGGCCGGCGAGACCGAGCTGGCGGCGGCGGTGGCCGAGCCCGCGCTGGGGCCCCTGCCGGAGCCTCCCGTACGCGTGACCGCCCTGACCGGAACGGCGCTGGCCGCCGCGACGGACTGGCTCGAGACCAACGGCGGCGGTTTCTTCGCCCGCGACGGGCACGAGCTGGTGCTGCTGGAGTCGGCGTCGGCGGACGCGGCGCCCGCGGCCGAGCTGGCGGCGCGGTTCGGCCTGCGCGGCGGCGTCTCGGGCCCCGCCCCGCTCACCGGGCTGCGCGCGGCGCTCGGGCAGGCGGAGGTCGCGCGCGGCCGGGCGAGCGCCGACGACCCGGTGCCGGCGTTCGACGACGTGGCCGCGGCGGGCATGCTCGCACTGCTGCAGACACCCGACGCCAGGGCCGTCGCCACGACCGCGCTCGCCCCGCTGACGGAGGCCGACCCCACCCTGCCCGGGACGCTGCGGATGTGGCTCGACTGCGACGGCGTCTACGACGTGGCGGCCAAACGGCTCGGGATGCACCGGCACACGCTGCGGGCGCGCGTGGCGGAGGCGGAGCGGCTGCTCGGGCGGGACCTGTCGGGGTTCGCGGCGCGGGCGGACCTGTATGCGGCGCTGCGGGCGGCGGGGTGAGGGAGGCTCATGCCTCCCGCGTCTCCTCCCACACGAAGCCGTCGGGATCGGTGAACGCCGGCCCGCGCCCGCCGATCAGGATGCGGTGGGAGCCGCTGCCCTCCTCCGGCACGCCGGCCGACTTCGCGAGCGCCCGTCGCTTGTACAGGCCGAAGCCGATGCCGTCGCCCATGTCGAAGTCCACGAACGACCCGATGCTCTTGTTGACCTTCAGCCCGCGCTCGACGTACAGGCGCTTGCTCGCCGCCACATCCTCCACGCCGATGAGGAGGACCAGGTGCTCGAAGGCGCGCTCGGCGGGGCGGGCGTCCTTCTTGGCGGAGGTCGCGATGTTCCACAGGGCGCCGTCGGGAGCCTCCACGATGCCGCCGAAGCCCCAGAGCGACTTCTTGGGCGGGACGACGGTGCGGGCGCCGGCGTTGAGCGCCGACGCGATGAAGGCCTCCGCGTCTCCGGGCTGGGCCACCGTCAACGAGAGCGTGTAGCCGCGGAAGCCGCTGCTCGGCGAGGCGCCCTCACGGAACCGCACCTGCCCCTCCAGCCCGAAAGCGTCCCGGTAGAACCGCTCGGCTGCTGCTGCGTCCGTCACCTCGAGGGTGACATGGTCGATGTTCGTCATGCAGACCACGGTAGGGAGCGCTGCGCGGGCGGCGCTTCTCCAAAGCTGCTTCGTGCGGAACCGCTTCGTGCAGAACCGCTTTGTGCCGTCGCGCCCGTTCTCGCCAGAATGGGCGAATGAGCACTCCGATCTCCGGCACCCACTTCGGCCTCACCGCGGGCGACTATCACGCGACGATCGCGTCGGTCGGCGCCAGCCTCCGCACCCTGGAGCACCGCGGACGGCCGCTCGTCGTGCCGTTCGACGCCGACGAGGTGCGGCCCGCGTACCGGGGAGCCACGCTCGCGCCCTGGCCCAACCGGGTGGTCGACGGCCGCTACACGTTCGCCGGGGTGGAGCAGCAGCTGCCGCTGACCGAGCCGAACCGCGGGCACGCCCTGCACGGGCTCGTCAGCTGGCTCGACTTCGCGGCGGTGGACCGGTCCGGCGACAGCGCGACGTTCGCCGCGACGATCGAGGCGCAGGCGGGCTACCCGCACCGGGTGGAGGTCACGGTCGCCTTCCGCCTGGACGAGCAGGGCCTCCACACCACCGTCACCGGCACGAACACCGGCCCGACCGCTGCGCCGTGGGGCACCGGGCCGCACCCGTACCTCGTCGCGGGCGACGGGCGCGTCGACGACTGGACGCTCAGCCTCCCCGCGTCGCAGGTGCTCACCGTCACCGAGGACCGGCTGATCCCGACCGGGCTGGTCCCGGTCACCGAGGAGGGTGGCGTCTTCGACTTCCGGACGCCGCGGGTGATCGGCGACACCTTCATCGACCACGCCTTCACCGGGCTGCGGCGCGGCGAGGAGGGCGAGGCCGTGGTGCGGCTGACGACGACCGACGGCAGCGGTGTGGAGGTGTCGTGGGACTCCTCGTGCCCGTGGGTGCAGGTGCACACGGCCGACCAGCCGGACCCGGCCAGCTCGCGCCTCGGGCTCGCGGTCGAGCCGATGACGTGCCCTCCTGACGCGTACAACTCGGGGACCGACCTGATCGTGCTGGAGCCGGGAGCGTCGGCGTCGGCGTCGTGGACCATCCGGGCGGTGTGAGGCGCGGCGTCGCGGTCGGCGGGTGACTCCGGAGGTTCGCCGCTCGTAGCGCGGAGTGTCCGGATCTACGTGCGTTCGGAGCCGCGCGGGCGGTGAGGTCCGGAGTTAGCGGCGTGCCTCGATGCGTGCGCGCAACTCCGGAGATGGCGGCCGAGATCGGCACGAAGCAACCTTAACTCCGGAGAAGTGGGCCGCGTGGGGCGCGATCTCCGGAGTTGGCAACGGGTGGTGGGGATGGCGGGCCGTGGCGGAGGCGGGCCGTGGCGGAGGCGGGGCGCGAGCCGGGCCGTGGCGGAGGCGGGCCGGCCGGGCCGCCGGGCCGTGCGCAGAGTGATGCCCCCGGCTGAACCCGAAACAGCCGGGGGCACAGGCGCGGCACGCTAGGTCGCGCCACGCCGCGGAACGACCTGTACCCGTTCAGGAACCGCCCGCTACGAGAGCCGGACGAAGTCGACGGCGTCTCGTAAGGCGATCCTACACGTCTGATTGCACATTTCACAGCCTTTCGAGGGGCTATGAATGCATTTCGGCGGGCGGCGACATGTGGAACGGGCCGGCCCCTCCCGGGCCGGCCCGTCCGATCCTCCGCATCCACGGGAGGTGTGGAGCACGCGGCCCTCCACGACGGGCCGCGCGCCGTCTGTCAGCGGGCGGCGCCCGCCAGGGTCTGCACGATCGCGGCCGCCGTCTCGCGGCCGACGCGGATCGCGCCGTCCACATGCTGGTAGCCCTTGCCCGCCATGTCGCTGCAGGAGAAGTGGATGGGCCCGACCGGCTTCCGGAGGTCGGCGCCGTAGCGCGCGAGGCCGCCCATGTCGAAGCTGGCGGCGTAGGCGCCGCGGGTCCACTCCTCGCTGCCCCAGTCGCTCTCGTAGTAGACGACCGGGTTCAGGGCCTGCTCGCCGTAGTAGTGCGACAGCGACTCGAGGATGCGCGCCTTGCGCTCCTCCGGGCTCAGTCGGAAGACATCGTCGGCGGCCTCGTCGGAGACGAAGCCGACGAGCGTGCCGCGCGGGTCGCCGTGGTAGCTGTTGTCGTACGCCTCGTGCACGAGCTCGAACGGGCTGAACGCGGTGCCCGAGTACCCGGCCTCGCGCCAGAACGGTGTCTCGTAGACGGCGTGCACCTTGATGACGAAGCCCATCGAGAGGTGCTGGTGCAGCTGCTGCTGCCGGCGGGGCAGCGGCGGCTCGTACGAGATGCGGCTGATCAGCACGGGCGGCACGGCGAGGACGGCGAAGCGCGCCTTCACCTGGAGGGTGTCGGTGATCGCGGTCACACCCTCCTCGTCCCAGCGCACCGTGCGCACGGGCGATCCGAGGTGCACGTCGTCGCCGAGGCGCTGGGCCAGGAGCAGCGGGACCTGCTGGAGGCCGCCCTTCACGCGGCGGTCGAGGATGAAGTCGGCGTCGACGAGGTTCGAGAAGCTGCCGGCGCTGGCGGCCATGAGCAGGGCCTGCAGCGCCGAGAAGGCGTGGGCGGGCTTGGTGAGCATCGCGCCGGCGATGAACATGCCGATGTTGCGCCGGGCCTCCTCGTCGTCCGTCTGGGTCTCGAGCCAGCGGCGGAACGAGATCTCGTCCAGCTCCTTGGCCTGCGGGTGCTTCCAGGGCGCCTCGGGGTCGATCTCGGCGACGAGCGCGTCGAGGCGCTCGATGAGGCCGACGATCTCGCGCTCGGTGGCGGGGGCGACGGGGAAGATCTCGCCCTCGAAGGTGCGGCGCTCGCCGTTCGCGCCGAGGTAGACGTTGAGGCCGTCGCGGTAGCGCGGGTAGGTCTCCAGGCCGAGGTCGGCGAGCGTCTCGATCAGGGCGTCCTGGTCGGGCGAGACCCACTGGCCGCCGATCTCGAGGGTCGCGCCGTCGATGTCGTCCGTCCACAGGCGGCCGCCGACGCGGTCCCTCGCCTCGAGGACGGCGACCGTCAGGCCGGCCTTGGTCAGTTCCGTCGCGGCCGTCAGGCCGGATGCGCCAGCGCCGACGATGACGACGTCACGTTCGATGCTGTCCATGGCTATCACTCCTCACCGGGGTCAGGGCTCCGGGTCACCGCGATGCTAGGCGCGCACCCGCGGCCTCCGGCTGTACAGGCTGTCGAAGGAGGGAGCGGCGGATCGACGACGCGTACGTCCTCACCCGGCGGCGGGTGTCTCGGCGGGTGTGTCGGGCGGGCCATCGACGGGCTCCCGCGGGGTCGCCGCGGCACCGATGCGCAGGTAGACGATCAGCCAGGAGAAGACGAGCACGCCGGCCACGAGCTCCGTCGCCGTGAGCACGTAGTACCCGATCACGTAGAAGACGGCCATCACGACGATGGCGGCGAAGAAGACGTAGCCGAGGAGGAAGAAGGATCGTGGGGCCCGGGGAACGGCCGACCGCACCCAGAACACGACGAAGGAGAACGTCAGCAGCATCCCGACGGCAGACACGTTGTGGAGGATCGCCGACACGTTGAGCGGGAAGAGGCCGACCCCCGCGAGCAGCACCCCGATCAGGATCAGGCACACGCGGATGCGCAGCGCGGCGGCGTGCTGCCGCGGGTCGGCGATGCCACGGGCGTCGGTCGCGTAGCGGGCGATCGCGGTGACGATCACGCCGGCGACGATCAGGGTGAGGTTGAAGGTCAACGAGGAGACGCTCTGCGACATCCCGAGGGCGCTCAGGTGCAGGTGCCACCAGTGCGGGTCGGGTGCCGACAGCATGCTGGCGAGCAGCCCGACGATCGCAAAGACGGCGAGCACGGTCGACAGCCGCAGGAGGTTCATCCCCGCCGCCGAGAGGAACGCCGTGTACGCGGTCACCCCGCCGATCGCCCCGGCGAGGACCGAGCCCGCCAGCCAGTAGACCTGGGCGTCCTGGAAGCCGTCGGCCAGCACCGCGCCGAGCGCCACCCAGCCCAGCAGCGCGATCACGGCGTGCGCGACGGCGATGACGATGGTGTCGAAGACGTCGACGCCGGAGGCGCGGGAGCCCGTGCGGAACGGGGTCAGCCCCTCCCGCGGCCACCACCTCCCGCCCAGGTAGGCGGCGAGCGCGAGCACCGCGGCGACGAGAGCGGCCGTCTGCGAGAGCGAGCCGGGACCGTCGATGGGGAGGCTGCGACCCCAGAAGGCGAGGAGGCCGATCACGAGCGCGACGACGAAACCTCCGGCGGCGACCACGATGGCGGCGCCCTCGCGGCTGAGGGCGGGGGTGCGGGTGGAGCGCGGGGTGCGTGCGCTCCCTGCTCCCGGTTGCTGCGGATGCGGCTGTGTGGCGACCATGGCGCGCTCCCTCCCTCGACCCCGTCACGGCCGGGAGGGTCGTGACGCGGGCAGCGTAACGCCGCGCCGCGGGGTGCGGCTACGGCGCCGTTCGCCCGGTGGGCCGCGCGGCCGCGTCAGGCGCCGATGCGGGGCGCGGTGTCGTCGCGGAGGGTGCCGACCGGGGTGACGATGGCGCGCTCGAGGCGGCGGACCACCTCCAGGTAGTCGGCGGTCCAGATGAGGCGCACAACGGTGGGGCGACGGGATCGCGCGGGAGGCGCGGCCGACGCCGCAGCGATCGCCGCCGCCGCGAGCCGCTCCACGGCGGTGCGGTCGGCGTCGTCGGGCTCGGGGAGGGGGTCGCCGGCGACGAGCCGCGCGGCCAGTTCGGCATACCAGCGTTCGAGGTGGTCGAGGGAGGCGGCCACGTCGCCGCGGGCGGCGTCCGCGGCGAGCGGATCGATCGCCTCCACCCGCCAGAGCTCGAGCACGGCATCGCTCACGAGCCGCACCTGCGCCACGCCGGCGACGGCGGACGAGATCTCGGCGAGCGGACGGCGCTTTGCTCCACGGTCGGCCAGGTAGGTGCGGAACGCATCGTCGAGGCGGCGGGACGCGGCCGCGGCGCGGAGGGCGTGGGCGCGTGGATCGGAGGTGGGATCCAAGGGCTTCCCCAGCCCTGCGGCGACGGCGGCGCGGAGGTAGCGGACGCCCTCCAGGTACGCGTCGGCGAGCGCCTTGCGGAGGGAGGCGGCGGCGCCGCGGGGCCAGAACAGGGCGCCGACGACGAGGCTGACCGAGCAGCCGAGGGCGATGTCCTCGATGCGGATGAGGCCGACCGTCCAGCCGGCCGGCGCGATGATGTTGAACAGCAGGACCAGCAGCACGGTGAACGCCGCCTGCCCCGCCGTGAACGAGATCGCGGCCGGTGCGACGCCCGCCACGAGGATGGCCAGCGGCAGCACGATCAGGAGCAGGGTCGGCCCTCCCCCGGCCAGCAGGAACATGAGACCGGCGCCGAGGACCACGCCCGCTGCGGTGCCGAGCACGCCGCGGAGCACGGTCTGCCCGGTGCTGAGCGCGCTCGACCGGAGGACCGAGAGCGTGCCGAGCACCACCCAGAACGAGTGCTCGACGCCCGAGACCTTCGCGAGCAGTACGGCCAGCCCGAGCGCGACGGCCCCGCGGATGCTGTTGCGCAGCCAGACGGAGTTGCGGCCCGCGTAACCGGTGGCACGCTCGGCCGCCGCGCCGACCGGGCCGCGCAGGTCGCCGGGCTGCCGGCCGAGCATCCGCTGCCACCAGCTGCGCCGCTCCGCCCGCGCGGTGAGGGCGATGTTGCGGCCGACGGCGGCGACGGCGAAGGCGAGCTCCTGCGCCCGGAAGCCGGGGTCGAGGGCGGTGACCATCGCGGGGGCCGTGCGGGGTGGGGCGGAGGTCGCGGCGTCGGGCGTCCGGGCGGTGGCAGTGGTGTCGTCGTCGTGGTCCGCGTCGTGGTCTGCGTCGGCGTCGCTCAGGGTCGTCGACTCGACCACGGCGCGCGCGGCGGCGAGGCGGTCGAGGGCGGCCTCCACGGGGCGAGGGTCGCCGGCGTGCTGGGCGAGCAGGACCGCACCCTCGTCGAGGACGTCGGCCGCGGCGCTCCTGACGCGGCGGGCGGCGGCGATGGCCGGGGTGAGGGCGACCGGGGCGGACGCGGGAGCGGCGGCGGCCGTCGCAGCTCCGGGCGGCCTCCCGGACGGGCCGAGGACGGCATCCAGCCAGGTCAGCTCGTCGACCAGGCGCACCACCGTGCGAGCCGGTGTGCTCAGGCCGGTCGGGCGATACGGCGTCGTCAGGAAGGACTCGTGCAGCGCGGCCACGGCGTCGTCGGCGGCGGAGGCGGTGCGAGCGGCCTCCTCGGCGGCATCGGCGTCCGCGTCGGCCGCACGCGCCGCGACCTCGGCGCGGAGGCGGACGGCCAACGCGCGGCACGCCTCGACGGCCGGGCGGCGCAGCGGCTCGCGGGTCGGCGCCGGCCAGAGCACGGTGATCGCGACGATGCTGACCGCCGAGGCGATCCCCCAGCCGAGCAGGCGCGGGCCGATCGACTCCGGGGTGCCGGGGAGGGTGACCGGGAGGATGAACGCGAGCAGCAGGGAGGTGCCGGCCGATGCCGTGACCGAGCTGACCGATCCGGCGAACAGCACGACGAATCCCACGGCGGCCATGGCGACCGCCGACAGCCACACCGGCTGCGCCGCGAGGGTGCCGAGCACGACGAGGACCGCCCCGGCGAGCGCGAGCGCGGTCTGGGCCTGCACCCGTTCGCGGAGGGGCCCGCCGAAGTCGACGAACAGCAGCAGGGCGAACGTGCCGAACGCCGAGAAGATCGCGACGTCGGGGCTCCCGATCACGCGGCTGCCGAGGAGGAACAGCAGCGGCATCAGGATCGCCGCCCGGCCGGCCCTGCGCAGCGCGCCGAAGCCGGGATCGTGGCGCGCGAGCCAGGCGGTGACGCGTACGGGGCCTCCCTCCAGCCGGGCGCCGGAGCGCACGACGGCTCCCGCACACCCTAGTCGTGCAGGGGCGGCGGGGAGTCGTAGAGTTCGCGCATGTCAGCCACACCTCTGCCGTCGTCGGGCGCCTCGCCGCTCGACGGGCCGGTCACCTGCGACGCCAGCGGGATGATCGAGATCCACCGCCTGTTCCGGCACTCCTTCGGCGAGGCCGCCGCGCTGGTCGACGGTGTCGCGGAGGGCGATACGGCCCATGCCGCGGTCGTCGCCGATCAGCTGCACCTGATCTCCGCCTCCCTGCACGCGCACCACGAGGCCGAGGACGAGCGTCTCTGGCCGGCGATCGACGAGCGGGCGCCGTCGTGCGCCCTCCACGTCGAGCGGATGAAACGCCAGCATGCAGAGATGCTTGTCCACCTGAACGCGCTCGACCGCGCGGTCGCGGTCTGGCTGGTCGACCCCACGCGGACCGCCGCGCAGCCGGTACGCAGCGCCCTGGTCGGCATCAACGCGTCGCTCGCGGAGCACCTCCCCGACGAGGAGACGAACATCGTCCCCGTGATGGAGCACACGATCACCGAGCGCGAGGTGGACTGGTTCGCCGAGCACGGCCGGGCGAGCACGCCGAAGGGGCAGCAGTGGAACATGCTCGGCGCGATCCTCGACGCCCAGCCCGACGGCGGCGCGGAGTGGAAGAAGAAGCACCTGCCGGCGCCGGCGGTGCTCGCGTGGCGATGGATCGGCGCGCCGCGGTACGCGCGGTACCGGGCGGCGCTGGAGGGGCGGGTCACGCGCTAGAAGACCGACCGGGCGGACGACGCCGGCCGCGTCCTTCCGGGGTACCGTGACGGCAATGAGAGGAACAGCCTCCAGCGGAACGGGCCGCCCTCCCGCCACCGGCGCGCAGGGAGCGGGAGCGGCCGGCGGCTCGATCCCGCCGAAGCGCCCCGGGCCGAAGCAGCCCCTGCCGCACCGGCCGCCCGCCCTCGCGGCGGCCGCGCTGGCCGCGCTCGGCGTGGTGTTCGGCGACATCGGCACCAGCCCGCTGTACGCGCTGAAGACGGTGTTCCTGCTCGACGGCGGTGCCGTGCGGGCCGACGAGGGCGACGTGTTCGGGGTCATCTCGCTGATCGTGTGGAGCACGACGATCATCGTGTCGATCAAGTACCTCGGCATCCTGATGCGGGCGGACAACGACGGCGAGGGCGGCGTGATGGCGCTCGCCGCGCTGGCGCAGCGGCTCTACAAGGACAAGGCGGGCAAGGCGGGCATCCTGCTGGTCATCGGCATCGTGGGCGTCTCGCTGTTCTACGGCGACTCGATCATCACGCCCGCGATCAGCGTCCTCTCGGCGGTGGAGGGCCTCCACGTCACCGTGCCCGCGATCTCGCACCTCGTCATCCCGATCGCCGCGGTCATCCTGGTCGCGCTGTTCGCGGTGCAGCGGTTCGGGACGGGCCGGGTCGGCGTGCTGTTCGGCCCGGTGATGGTGCTGTGGTTCGTCGTCCTGGCTGCCGCGGGCCTCGGGATGGTCGTGCAGTATCCCTCCGTGCTGCTCGGGCTCTCGCCGACGTACGCGATCGCGTTCGTCATCGCGCATCCGGCGATCTCGTTCATCGCGCTCGGGGCCGTGGTGCTGGTCATCACCGGGGCGGAGGCGCTGTACGCCGACATGGGCCACTTCGGCCGGGCGCCGATCCGCCGGGCCTGGTTCTTCCTGGTGTTCCCCGCCCTGACCATCAACTACCTGGGCCAGGCGGCACTGGTGCTGCACCATCCCGCGGCGAAGGCCAACCCGTTCTTCCTGATGATCCCGGACTGGGGCCGGCTGCCGGTCGTCGTCCTGGCCACCGCTGCGACGGTGATCGCCAGCCAGGCCGTCATCTCGGGGGCGTTCTCGCTGTCACGGCAGGCGGTCCAGCTCGGCCTGCTGCCGCCGCTCACCATCCGGCAGACCTCGGAGCGGGAGGGCGGCCAGATCTACCTGCCGGCCGTCAACATGCTGCTCTTCATCGGCGTGATGGCCGTGATGCTGGCGTTCGGATCGTCCGACCGCCTGTCGACCGCGTACGGCATCTCGGTCACCGGCGCGCTGGTCGTCGACACCCTCCTGCTGCTCCTCGTCGCCCGGCCGCTCTGGCGGTGGGCGCCGTGGAAGATCGTGCTCGCGGCGGTCGCGTTCGGCGGGCTGGAGCTCGCGTTCCTCGCCGGCAACCTCTCCAAGATCATCAACGGCGGCTGGGTGCCGCTGCTGATCGCGGCCGCCGTCATCCTGGTGATGACGACGTGGCGGCGCGGCCGTCAGCTCGTGCAGCTCGACCGGGAGAAGAAGGAGGGGTCGCTCACCGCCTTCGTGGAGGAGCTGCGCACGGCCGACCTCCCCCGCGTGCCCGGCATCGCGATCTTCCCGCACCCGAACAAGGACAGCACCCCGCTCGCGCTGCGGGCCAACGTGAAGCACAACCACGTGCTGCACGAGCACGTGATCATCGTGTCGGTGAGCACGGCGCCGGTGCCGCACGTGCCGCCGGGCGACGCCTTCGTCTATGACGACCTCGGGTACGCCGACGACGGGATCGAGCACCTCAGCATCCGCTTCGGCTTCTCGGACGAGCCCGACATCCCCCGGGCGCTGCGGACGGCGTGCCGGACCGGGGTGCTGCCGCTGCAGCCGGGCGACTTCACGAACGCGTCGTACTTCATCTCCCGCGGCGCCATCCGCACCACCAAGCACAAGGGCATGGTGCCGTGGCGCCGCTCCCTCTTCGTCGCCCTCGCCCACAACGCGGCCAACCCGGCGGCGCGGTTCGGACTGCCTCCGCTGCGGACCGTGACGATGGGGAGCGACGTCGAGATCTGAGCGGGCTCCCGGACCGGTCTTCGGGTCGGCGGGCTCCCCTAGACTCGGGGCGATGAGCGAAGACAGCGCCACCGGCACCCCCGGCGTCGACCTCCCCGACCGCCGCGGCCGCACCGGCCTGGACCGCGCCGGCCGCGACCTCGACGGCAACCCGCGGGTGCGCGTGCGCGACGTACGGGTGCTCGCCTCCAACTGGTACGTCACCCGCGCCACCACCCTCGACTACCAGCGCGCCGACGGCAGCTGGGAGGCGCAGGAGCGCGAGACCTACGACCGCGGCGACGGCGCGTGCCTGTTCCTGTACGAGCCGGAGGCGCGGACGGTGCTGCTCGTGCGGCAGTTCCGCTACCCCGCCTACGTCAACGGCCACCCTGACGGCATGCTCGTGGAGCTGCCCGCCGGCCTGCTCGACGACGACGCGCCCGAGGAGGCGATCCGCCGCGAGGTGCAGGAGGAGGTCGGCCTCGCGGTCGGCACGGTGGAGCCGGTCTTCCAGGTCTACATGAGCCCCGGCTCGGTGACCGAGCGCCTCCACTTCTTCGCCGCCCCCTACCGCCGCGGCGACGTGATCCACGGCACCCACGGCGGGCTGGCCGACGAGGGCGAGGACGTGGAGGTGCTGGAGCTGGCCTTCGACGACGCCCTCACCCGCATCGGCACGAACATCGTGGACGCGAAGACGATCATGATGCTGCAGTGGGCGGCGTTGCGGGGGCCGTTCGCGGCATAGCTCGTGCGCGCGCTCAGGCCAGGAAGAGGTAGTGCAGCACGACCCCGATCGCTCCGACGGTACCGACGATCACGAATGAGCCCCTAGGCGCGCGGGCGAACGCCCAGTCGACCGGCTTCCGCCACCACGGCAGCTCCCGCGCTTCGCCCACCCAGGTCTCGCCGTTGTAGTACATCCACAGCTTCGAGGGCGGCGGGAAGGCGTAGTAGCCGCGCACGGCTGCGTCGGGGGTGGGAGGGACGTGCTCGCCGTGCTCGCGCGGCGGCTCCTCGTCCATGGGTCTCATTATGGCGATCGCCGCCCTTCTGCGGCGCTCGCCCAGCGGCGGGATGACCGCACCGCCCGACGTCCCGCCTCAGCGGCGCCGTCGCAGCATGGTCACGACCAGCCACACGAGCCCCGCGACAGAGACCACCGCGGCGCCGAGCAGGAACACGGAAGCCACCGCTCCGACCACGATCAGCAGGACGGGAGCGACCGCGCGCACGTTCGTACCGCGCGCCCGACGCACCGTGACGATCATCGCTGCCACGAACGTCACGAGGGCCGAAACCACCAGCACCCACGACGCTGCGGACAGCGCCGAGACGTCATCGACAGCCGCTCCGGCGGGGGCGCCCGCTGCTTCGTCGGCACGGTAACCGGCGACCGTGCCTGTCACGACGCCCGTCACGACCGCGACCGCCGTCAGAGCCCACAGGGTGACCACCGAGGCCACGCCGCTGTGCGTAGCCACGCTGTTGCGTCGCATCACCGCTCCCCTCGCCTCAGTTGCACTGCGAAGCCATGAACGAGAGGTACCCCTTGTCGCGGGCGTACGCCTCGAGGTTCCACGAGCTCTTGAACGTCGTCAACGGGCGATAGTCGTAGTGGCAGAGGAACTGGTTCTCCAGAGTCGCCGTCTGCGGGATGCCTCCTTTGCTCTTCGCCTCGGACCAGGCGGCCCAGCGCGCGAGGGCGCCTGCTCCCCCTCGACCCCACCAGGTCGGGAACACGCTGTAGCGGTATCCCTTGCCGCTGATCCAGGCTTTCGACACCTTGTCGATCAGGGCGATGCCCAGCCACGGGTCCGCGACCATCGGGTACTGCGCGGAGTCGGGCGAGGCGACTGACTGGACGAGGGAGTCACCGTCCAATCGGTAGGACGTCGGCACGTCGCGTCCCTCGGCGTCCTTCGCCCACGGCGGGCGGATGCCGAGGAGGAAGTCGCCGCCGGGGGCGGTCGCCACGACTCCGCCATCGGCCGTCATCGAGAGAACCGCCCCCTCGGGCAGATCGAGCGGATAGGTGAACTCATGCGGTGCGGAGGCCGAGTCGATCACCGTCTGGATCCGCACCGAACCGTCTTCGACGACCTGTGCCGCGACATCCACCCCGCTCCCCGGATCCGCCCGGTAGACGACCGTTCCGTCGTCGGCAACCTCTGGCCGACCCGTGGAAGTCTCCTCAGGAAGTCCGACGCCGACTTCGATGCCCGTCGAGGAGTCGGAGAGGGAGAGGCCGCCGCCCTCGACCGGCAGCTCCACGCTGATGGCCTCGTCACGCGACTCCGCGACCAAGACGCCCCGGGAGACCTCGGGTTCAGCCAGCGGCGCATCGGGCGCGGCCGCCGCGATGAGCTCGGCGACGTCGGCGCCGCCACCGTTCTGAAACCCTTCGCCGTCTACGGCCGCCGCACTACTCACGGCGCCGACGACGACGACCATCGCCGCGATCAGGCCGCCAGCCAGCACATTTCTTCGGTGTCGCATAGAGAATCCCCTTGTCGCAGATGTAACATTTCTCACGTTAGTAGAACGCTTTGTCTGCACACAAGAGCCGGCTCGCCTAGAACAGCGTGTACCCGCCATCGATCGTCACGATCGATCCGGTCATGAAGCTGGAGGCGCCCGAGAGCAGGAAGACCGCCGCGGGGCCCAGCTCGGCCGGCAGGCCGTAGCGCTTCAGGGCGGCGGGGGCGACGCAGTCGGCGTAATACTCGGGCTGGTCGACCGGGGACTGCTCGGTGAGGAAGTAGCCGGGGGCGACCGCGTTGACGCGGATGCCGCGGTCGGCCCACTCGGCGGCGAGCGCCTTCGTCAGCTGGTGCACGGCGGCCTTCGACGCCAGGTAGGGCGCCTGCCAGCGCGGGCGGTTCACGATCTCTGCCGACATCGAGCCGACGTTGAGGATGGTGGCGTCGGCGCCCTCGGGGAGCCGGCGGGCGAACTCCAGCGAGCAGTTCCAGACGCCGTCGACGTTGGTGCCCATGACCGTCCGGTAGACCTCGGGGGTCGTCTCCAGCGCGGTCGCGCCGATGGAGACACCGGCGTTGTTGATCAGGCCGGTGATCGGTCCGAACTCCGACTCCGCCGCGGCGAAGGCGCGCGACACGTCCTGCTGGTCGGTCACCTCCAGCGCGTCGCCGCGCGCGCGGAGGCCGCGCGAGCTCAGCTCGGCCGCCGCCGCCTCCGCCTCATCCCGTGAGCGGGCGGTGATCGTGACGGCCGCCCCGGCCTCGGCCACGGCCTCCGCCATCGCCCGGCCGAGGCCGCGCCGGCCGCCGGTCACCAGGATGTGCCGGCCGTCGAGGCGGAAGGCGTCGAGCGTACTCATGCGGGCTCCTCAGGGTCGTCGGAGCTCCATCCTCCCAGCTGGATCACGCCCGGTACCGCGACCGCCCCGCCACGATCGTCTCCACGACGTGCGCCTGCAGCAGCGAGGCCGGCCCCTCCGCGAAGACGTCGGCGTCGAGGATCGCGAGGTCGGCGGCCTGCCCCGGCGCGATCCGGCCGCGCAGGTCGGCGTCGCCGACGGACGCGGCCGCGTCGCGGGTGGCGTGCGCGATGGCGTTCTCCAGCGGCACCGCGTGCTGCGGCTGCACTGCGGCGATCGCCGGGTTCAGGGCGGAGGCGCGCGTCGAGGCGACATACATATTCGCGAGCGCGTGGTGCGGCGCCGTCGGGGAGTCGGTGGAGAACGCAAGGAGGGTGCCGGCATCCTCGTACTCCGGCCAGGGGAACGCGCGCTCGACGCGGTCGTCGCCGAGCATCTCCACCCAGTTCTCGAAGATCGCGGGGTCGGAGTGCACCGGCTGCATGGACGCGGTGACGCCGAGCCTCGCCATCCGCTCCGCGGTCCCGGGAGCCGCGTACTCGAGGTGCTCGATGCGGTGGCGGCGGGGGCGGTCGCCGTTCTGCGCGACGGCGTGCTCCAGAGCGTCGAGCGCGATCTGGCTCGCGTAGTCGCCGATCGCGTGCTGGGCGATCTGCAGCCCGGCCGCGTCGGCCGCGACGACGACCGGCTTCAGCCGTTCGAGCGGCCAGATCGGATCGGCGTTCGAGCCGTCGGCGTACGGCTGCCGCATCGCCGCGGTGCACGCGTCGATCACCCCGTCGAGGATGAGCTTGATGCCGACCACACGCAGCCAGGGCGTCGCGGGCTCGGCGGCCAGCTCGGCCGCGTGCGCGACCTGCGCCACGTTCGCCGCGTCGTCGCCGGTGTTGGTCACCAGCCAGTGCGCGGCGACGCGGATCGGCAGCTCGCCGCCCCGGCGCTCCTGCGCACGGCGCAGCGCCGCGAGGCCGTACTCGTCCATCGCCATGTCGACCACGCCGGTGACGCCGGTCGCGAGGTAGGCGGCGAGCGCGCGCTCCACCTGCGCATCGCGGTCGTCGTCGGTGGTGGCGGCGTCGCGCTGCGCCCACGCGTACTGCGTGGCGGCGGTCTCCAGCAGCAGGCCGGTCGGCTCGCCGGCGGCGTCGCGGACGATCTCGCCGCCGATGGGGTCGAGGGTGTCGCGGGTGATCCCGAGCTCGGCCAGCGCGGCGGCGTTGACCCAGCAGGAGTGGTAGTCGTTGGCATCCAGGTACACCGGGATGTCGGAGACGGCGGCGTCGATCATCGCCGCGGTCGGCATCCCGCCCGGGACGATGTCGAACAGCCAGCCGCGCCCCCGGAGGACCGTGGCGGTGGGGTCGGCCGCGCGGGCCTCCCGCAGCATCCGCTGCAGGTCCGCCAGGTCGCGCGCCTCGGTCAGATACACCTGGGCGAGGGCGGCGCCCATCATGAGCAGGTGCGTGTGGGCGTCGGTGAAGCCCGGCAGGACCAGGCGGCCGTCGAGGTCGACGACGCGGTCGGCGGCGGGCGCGTCGGCCGGGTCGCCCACCCAGCTGATGGTGTCGCCGGTCACGGCCACGGCGCCGGCCCACGAGGCGGCCGGATCGGTGGAGGCGGTGAAGACGCGGCCGCCGCGGTACAGGGTGGTGGAGCCGGTGGCGGTCTCGGTCGTCGCGGTGGCGGTGGTCGTGCGGGGCCCGTTCACTTGCGCCCCTCCTCTCCGAGTCGGGTGCGGGTGAGCAGTGCGTAGGCGGCCGCGGCGACGAGCATCCCGACCGGGACGGACAGGTCGATGTGGCCGGTGGCCTGGGCGATCGGTCCGGCCCAGACGTCGGTCGCGAGGCACAGCGCGGTGACGAGGCCGCCGAGCAGCAGCGCGGTGATGCCCGGGATGCTCCATCCGCCGGTGAACCAGTACCGTCCGCCGCGTCGCGCGTCGAACAGGTCGACGCTGTCGTAGACGTACCGGCGGCGGAGCACGTCGACCGTGTAGATCGCCATGGCCGGGCCCGACACGATGACGAGGAACTGCAGCAGGAGGTTCGCGGCCTCCAGCAGGCTCGACGACAGCACCAGATAGATGGTGAGCGCCGTGCCGACCACGCCGACGATGATGGCGGCGGGGATGCGCTTCAGCCGGAAGCCGATCGCCTGCAGCGCCATGCTCGACGTGTACGTGGTCATGGCGTTCAGGGCGATGGTGTTGACGATCACGCCGAGGACGAGCACCGGGCCGACCCAGGCGGGCAGGAGGTCGAACAGCGCCACGTCGATCCCCGCGTCGAACGCGCTCGCCTTCAGGCCGGTCGCCATCAGCACGCCGACGCCCGTGAAGACGACGAACGGCAGAGCGCCTCCGAGGGCCGTGGCGGCCGCGATGTGCGACGGCTTGGTCGTCCGCGGCAGGTAGCGCGCGATGTCGGGGCTGTTGATGAACGAGAGCGGCGTGGAGGCGAGGATCGTGAAGCCGATCGACACAGCGGACCAGAGAGCGCCTCCACTGAGCGGCTCGGCCGGGTGGTACGACCAGTCGACGGTCGGGAGGATGAACGCCGACACGAGCACGAAGATCGCGAACAGCACGATCGCCATGATCGGGTACACCCGCAGGATCAGTCCGTGCCCGAAGATCGCGACGAGGATCGTCACCGCCGACACCACGACGGTCACGCCGATCGGCACCCACACCGGGTCGTCGAGCCCGATGCGGCGCAGCAGATCGGCGCCCATGAACGAGGACGCGAGCCAGGTCAGCGACAGGAACACCGCGCCGATGAACCAGCCGACGAAGGCGACGAACAGCTTGTTGCCCACGATGCCGTACATCGCCCGCGTCACCACCGATCCGGAGGTGCCAGCGGCGGGACCGCTGGCCGCGATGACGCCGGGGAACACCCAGAGCAGCGCGGCGGCGAGGATGACCGCGATGGCCTGCCACACCTCCAGCCCGAGCAGGATCAGGGTCGCCCCGATCGTGAAGTTGAGGATGCTGACGCCCGGCGCCGCCCAGACGAAGAACAGGTCGCGGGCGCGGCCGTGCCGCTCCGCGTCGGAGACGACCTCGATGCCGCGGGTCTCGGGCTGGGTCGGCGCGTCGGCGAACCGCTCGGCGGCGGCCGTCTCGGCGTCGGTTGGTGCTGGGGACATGGCGTTCCTCTCTGACACAGCATCATCGCTGTTGGTCACGTGCCCAATACGCGTGTTGGTCGCCTATTCAATAGCATGGGTGCCATGGAGTCAAGAGCGACTGCTCCCGATGTCGGCAAAGCCGCCCGGATCCGCAAGCCGGCGCGGGAGCGGCGGGAGGAGATCCTCGCGACCGCGGCCGTCATCGCGCTCGACGAGGGGCTCGAACGCATCACGCTGCGGGCGGTCGCGACCCGGCTGGGCGTGCGCCCCGGGCTCATCTCGCACTACTTCCCCGCCGCGGAGGACCTGGTCGAGGAGGCGTTCGTGCGCGCCGCGACGATCGAGCGCGAGCGCTTCTTCCCGCCCGACGGGCCTCCGCTGGAGCGGATGCGCCACTTCGTGCACCACATCGAGACCGGGGTGTCGCTGCCGCTGGCGCGGCTGTGGCTCAACGCGCGGCATCTCTCGCGCTTCGCGCCGGCGCTCGAGGCGACGCTGCAGGAGCAGGACGCACTCGACCGCGCCCGGCTGCGCGCGCTCGTCGAGGACGGCATCGCCACCGGCGACTTCGCCCGCGTGGACCCCGAGGCCGCCAGCATCCGCATCCTCATCGCCGTCGATGGAGGCGGCTCCTACGTCAACAGCACCGCCGACCTGAGCGACCCCGCGCAGGTGCACTTCGTCGCGGACGTCGTGGAGTGGACGCTGGGCCTGGAGGCGGGGTCGCTGCGGGGCTGACCGTCACCACCCATGGGTGTTGAACCACTCCCGGCGGCCCGCGATCTCCGCCTCCGACTCGTCGGGGTCGCTCGTGTCGTGCGCGTCGACCCGGCCTCCCTCGTCCAGGGGGATGAAGCGCAGGCACACCGGGCACAGCGCGCGGCCGCCCGGGAAGCCGTCCGGGAGAGTCGCCGCCGACGTGCCCGGCTCACCCGAACCGGCGCAGTGGAGGGGATCGGCGCCCGCATCCGACCACAGCAGGCCCTGGTTGCGGTGCAGACCGGCGTGGCCCAGCGGCTTCGTGCAGCGGCGGCCGGCGTTGCGGCTGGGGCAGAAGCGCACAGGACTCTCCACCCCTCGAACCTAGCCCCGCGCCGGGCCGTGCGCGTTTCCCTGCCGTTCACCTGCTCTTCCCGCGCCGGATCGGCGGCGTCACTAGCGTCCGGTCCATGCGACTTCACCTCACCCGAGCTGCGGGGGCCATCGCGGCCGCCGCCACCGCAGGCGCTCTCGCCATCGCGGTCCCGACCGCCGCGCAGGCCGCGGCGACACCGGACGTCCGGATCACCGAGTGGATGTACAACCCGGTCAACTCCTCCGGCGAGTTCTTCGAGCTCACCAACCTCGGCACGGCGCCGGTCAGCCTCGCCGGCTGGTCGTTCGACGACGACAGCCGCCTTCCTGGCACGGTCCCGCTCGACAGCCTCGGCACCCTGGCCGTCGGCGAGTCGGCGATCGTCACCGAGTCGGCCGACGCGACGTTCCGGGCCGAGTGGGGGCTCAGCGGCGGCGTGAAGTTCCTCGCCGGCAACACGGTCGGCCTGGGCCGCGCCGACGAGATCAACATCTTCGACGGCACCGACGCCGTCGCGAACCTCGTCGACCGGCTGACCTACAACGACCAGGCGACCGACACGACCAAGGGGCCGCGCACGCAGGGCGTCTCCGGCATCCCGAAGACCGCGGCCGCGCTGGGCGCGAACGACGCGTCGCAGTGGCAGCTCTCGGCGGTCGGCGACACGGAGTCGTCGCGCCTCTCGGTCCCGGGGGCCGGCGGAAGCGACATCGGCTCCCCCGGCACCAGCCGCTTCGCCCCGGCCGGCGGCACCCCCGACTGGTCGTCCGTGCGGATCAACGAGGTGTCGTCGGACAACGGCGCGACCCCGGTCGGCGACGCTGTGGAGCTGTACAACAGCGGCGACGCGGCCGTCAGCATCGACGGCTGGCTGCAGATCGACAGCGGCGCGGCCTCCGCCGCCACCGCCTTCGCGGCCAAGCTGCCCGACGGCACGGCGACCACCAGCATCCCGGCGCACGGCTACGTGTACTTCTCGTCGACCAAGGGCCTCGGCAGCGGCGGCGACAGCGTGAAGGTGTACCTCCCGGACGGCGCGAACGGAGCAGCGGGCACGCTGGTCGACTCGGTCGACTACACCGCCGGCGAGGCGGGCACCGACGAGACCAACGGCTTCGGCGCGGGTGCGTACGCCCGCTGCGAGGACGGCACCGGCGCCTTCGTGTCGGTCAAGGACAAGAGCTTCGGCGCCTCCAACGCCGACGCCTGCAAGACCGTGCTCACCAACCCCGCCGACGGCGGCAACGGGCCGACGCTGAACTGCGAGCCGGAGGCGCCCTCGGGCACCGGCACGCTGCCGTCCGGTGCGCTCACCCCTGCCGTCTGGCCCGGCAGCGCCGACGTGACCGTCGCCGACCAGCAGTGCGCGTGGAAGACGACGACCGGCCCAGAGGGCCGCGACGTCAGCGGCCTCGTCTTCGACCCGAAGGACCCGAACGTCCTGTACTCGGTCAAGAACAAGAGCTGGGTCTACCGGATGGTCAAGCAGGGCGGCCTCTGGGTGGCGGACACCGCGAACGGCTGGGGCGCCGGCAAGCAGATCTTCTTCCCGGGCAGCACCGACACCGCGACCAACCAGCCCGATTCCGAGGGCCTGACCATCGGCGCCGACGGGGCGCTCTACGTCACCACGGAGCGCAACAACGCCGCCAACACCATCCCGCTGAACTCGATCCTCCGCTTCGACCCGACCTCGTCGGCGACGCAGCTGGTGGCGACG
Source organism: Leifsonia williamsii (assembly GCF_030433685.1). NCBI lineage: Bacteria > Bacillati > Actinomycetota > Actinomycetes > Micrococcales > Microbacteriaceae > Leifsonia > Leifsonia williamsii. The sequence goes on along the minus strand of NZ_JAROCF010000001.1, from coordinate 1,424,364 downwards.
GACCAGTGGGACCTGACGGCGGAGTTCCCCGAGCTGCACCCGGGCAACAAGACGGAGGCGAACCTCGGCTTCGAGGGCGTCACTTTCGTGCCCGACAGCTACCTGACGAAGTACGGGTTCGTGGACCAGTCGACCGGTAAGACCTACAAGCCGGCCGACTACCCCCTCCACGGCACCGGCCTCTACTTCGCCGCGCTCGAGAACGACGGCAAGCTGTACGCGTACGCCCTGAACAGCGACCACAGCTTCAAGCGCGTCGCCGTGGTCGACACCGGCATGGGCCACGTGATGGACGTGCAGTACAACGCGGACACGCAGCGCATCTGGGCGCTCTGCGACAACACCTGCGGCGTCGTCTCGACGCTGCTGAAGGTGAGCACGACCGGCGCGATCGTGCCGGGCGTCGCCTACGCGAAGCCGGCCGGCCTCCCGGTGAACAACCTCGAAGGGTTCGCCCTGGCCCCGTCGTCGACCTGCGTCGACGGGACGAAGGAGGCCGTCTGGTCCGACGACGGCATCTACGGCGTCGGCGCCGGCAGCGCGACCGAGGGCCACGCCCTCTTCAGCGGCCGGATCGACTGCGACCTGAAGCTGGGCGACCAGGGCGTGCCCGCCCCGGGCGGGCCGGAGGACCCGGCCGCGACGCTGAGCCTCTCCGCCGGCTCCGGCACGGTCGGCACGACGGTCACCGTCGAGGGCGAGGGCTTCGCCGCCGGCAGCCGCGTGTCGTTCGTGTTCAACTCGACCCCGGTCGAGCTGGGCGCGACGACGGCCGCCGACGACGGGTCGCTGCGCTTCGCCTTCGCGGTGCCGCAGGTGCCGGCCGGCGCCCACACGGTCACGGCGTCGGTGAACGGCACCGTCGTCGCCTCCGCGGCGTTCACGGTGACCGCGGCTGCTGCCGGTCCGGCGCCCGCAGGCGACGGATCGAGCACGGGGAACGGCGCGAGCGCCGTCGTCGACCCGGCCCTGGCCTCCACCGGCTCGGACCTCGGCATCGCCGGGATCGCCGCGGCGGTCACACTGCTGCTCGCCGGCGGTGCGCTGCTGGTGATCCGCCGCCGACGCAAGGGCGACGCCGTCAGCGAGTGACCGGGAGGACGTAAGCAGGAGGGCGGTCCGCGTCGAGCGGGCCGCCCTCCTGCTCTTAACCCCCTCCCCGCACGCACGCCACGTGGCTATCCTCGGGCTCGTCGGAGCGCCCAGCCGCCCCGGCGAGGGGGTGGTTGCCCATGGCCAGGACCCTGTTCTGGATCGCCGTCGTGCTCGCCGTGCTGAGCGTCACCGCGTTCGTCGCGACACTGGTGGAGCCGGAGTGGATCGAGGCGGTCCTCCGCGTCGACCCGGACGAGGGCAGCGGGGAGGCCGAGCGCGGCGTCGCGCTCTGGGTCCTCGGCGCCGCAGCGGTCGCCTTCGCCGCGTTCGCCGTCGTCAGCGGGCGCATCGCCTGGCACAGGGGGGTGTCGTCATGAGCGAGCAGCAGCGCGAGGAGCGCAAGCTCCAGCGCGGAGAAGGGCTGCGGCCCAGCACGCACGAGCCCGAGCTGCTGCCGAAGCCGCGCCGCCGGCTGGCCGAGCGCGGCCTCGACGAGCGCGTGCAGCGCAAGGGCATCCCGTTCAAGCCAGGGGAGCCCGTCGATCAGTCGCCGCCGACCGCGCCCTCCCCCACCGCGCCCGGCGAACGTGGGGAGGTGGTGTTCGAGACCTACACGCCGGTGACGCCGCCGCGGGGCGTGCTGCAGCCTCCCGACCCCACCGGCGCCGACGGCGAGCGCGACGTCGTGCTGATGCTCGGCAACTCGTATCTGTCGGTGTCGACGGACGGCGGCGGGAGCTTCACCGACGTCGACCCGACCGCGTTCCTGCCCGCAGCGGTGGGCCGCGCGGTCGACCAGGTGATGACGTACGTGCCCCACCGGGACCTGTTCGCGTGGATGATGCAGCACGGCACCGACGGCTCCGGCGACGGCACGTTCCGGTTGGCCGTCGCGGCGGCGAAGGACGTGGCGGCGGACGTGAAGACGGCGTGGACCGTGTGGGACTTCACCTCGTCGATGTTCGGCGCCCCGAAGACCGCGACCGACCGGCAGGACCTCGCCTTCGACGAGTCCCACCTCTACCTGACGACGAACCTCGTCGGCAAAGGTCGCATCGTGGTCTCGCTGAGTCTGCAGGAGCTGGCGGCGGGAGGCGCGCTCGGCTACGGCTACACCGATCCGCTCGACGCGATGTACCAGTTCTCGTGCCTATCGCAGCAGAACCCGTCGAACGTCTACTCGGTCGCGATCAAGGACGCTTCAACCCTTCAGGCGATGTTCTTCGACGACGGCGCCGGCGTGTACTCCTTCCACGACATCACGGTCGGCCAGTTCCCGACCGCGACCGATCTCTCCTCGAAGGATCCTGACGGCATCGACTGGCTCACCCGCGGCGTGGCGAACGTCTCGGCCTCGGTGGTCCGCGGCGACGACCTGTGGATCGCGTGGGACGCCGCAGCGAGCGGGAGCGGCGACTCCCCCACCTTCAAGAACGCCCACGTGCGCCTCGCCCGCGTGGACCGCACCTCGTGGACCCGACTGGAGGAGCGCCAGGTCTGGAACGACGACTACGCCTTCGCCTACGGCTGCCTGGCGATCGGACCGAACGGAGACGTCGGCTACGGCGTCGCGGTCGGCGGCAGCAGCGACTACCCCAACTCGTGCTTCGGCATCCTCGGCGACTACGTCGTCTACTTCCGCGACACCTCGACGGCGACCGCCGGGGCGGGCAGCGAGCCGCGGTGGGGCGACTACATCACCGTGCGGCCGTCGGTGCGCGACGGGCGGCGGTTCGCGGCGTTCGGGTACTTCACCGTGAAGGCGTCGGGAGGCGGTGAGACGCAGAGCCCGTACTTCCTGTCCTACGGGCGGCCCTGATCCGCGGCCTGCTGCCGGCCCTCCTGAGCGGCGGGCCACACGTACGGGAGGTCGTCGGGCACGTCGGGGAAGAACGCGCGGTAGAACTCCGGGTCCTTGCGCACGAGGTTCGACTGGTGGCTGAGGTGGAAGGCGGTGTCGCCGATCCAGGGCGGGAGCTCCAGTTCCTCCTGCGCCATCCCCTCCACCTCGGGCGCGAACGCCAGCACCTGCGGCCGGACGGTGTCGGCGTGACCGGCCTCGATCCACGCATCGGCCGACTCCAGCGCGTACTTGGTGAGCGCGGGCACGTAACCGCGCCACATCTTCGCGACGGGATGGTGCCGCCAGCCGTACCCGGGAACGGTGACAGCGCGCAGGACCTGCAGCGCCTCCACCCGCTGCTTGCCCATCCGGGCGCGGTCGAGCACGCGCACGCTGCGCGCGAAGGACGGGTAGGGCAGGAAGGTCTGCACGGGGCACACGGTACGCCGCGGGGTTCCGGCGTCACGCGGGTCAGCCCCTAGGCGTACCGCAGCCGACGATACTGCTCGTACACCACGCGCCCGCCGAACGTCCGCGTGCCGACCAGCCCGAGCTGCAGCGGCGCGGGCAGCGGCGGCCAGTAGCGGGTGCCGCCGCCGACGACCACGGGGTGCCGGAAGAGGCGGTACTCGTCGACGAGGTCCAGGGCGATCGCCTCGGCGGCCAGGTCCGCGCCTCCGATCGACACGTCCTTGCCGGTGGCCGCCACGGTCGCGGCGATCTCGTCGGCGAGCGGCGCCTCGGCGAGCCGGGCGTTGCCCTCCACCGCGCTCAGCGTGCGGCTGAACACGACCTTCGGCAGCGCGGCCCAGGCGTCGGCGAACGCGGCGCCGATACCTGTGCCGCGGAGGGAGGCGTCGGTCTCCCACACCCGCATCGTCTCGTAGAGCCGGCGCCCCATGAGGTACCCGCCCAGCTCGGCGGTCTGCGCGAATTGGAACCGGAACTGCTCGTCGCTCGGCGTCGTGAAGGCGAACCCGCCCTCATCGTCGGCGATGAACCCGTCCGCGGAGACGCCCATGGAGTAGATCAGCACGGGGTCAGGCTAGCGGGTGCGTGGCGGCGACGGGAGCGGTGGCGCTGATCAGCCCTGGACCGGCGGGATGGCGGTCGAGCCGCGCAGGTGGAGCTCGGGGTCGATCAGGATCTCGTCGGTGCCGACCGGACGCTGCGCGATCAGAGACGTCACGATCCGGCCCACGTTCTCGGCGATCCGCTCGGTCTGCTGCCGCACCGTCGTCAGGGGCGGCGCGGTGAAGTCGAGGAGCGCCGAATCGTCGTAGCCGATGACCGAGACGTCGTGGGGAACACTCAGTCCGGCACGAGCGACCGCCCGGTACGCCCCGAGGGCCATCTCGTCGCTCGATGCGACGAGTCCGGTGACCCCGAGCGCCAGCAGCGCGGAAGCGGCCTGCTGCCCGCCCTCGAAATTGAAGTGCTTGCGTGCGACGAACTGCTCGGGGTCGTCGATACCGCGGCGCTCCATGGCCTGGATGAAGCCGTCGACCCGACGGTCGGCGGGGATGTTGTCGACCGGTCCTGCGAGCATGCCGATCCGTCGGTGCCCGAGGTCGTGAAGGTGCGCGACCGCGATCTCCGCCGCGCGCCAGTCGTCGGTGGAGACGACCGGCGCCACCGTCTCGGGGAAGCCGCCGTTGATGCTTACGAACGGGATGCCTCGAGAGGCGATGAGCTGCACGACGCGGTGGTCGGCCTTCAACAGCGTGTTGCTCGCCGACAGGAAGACGATCGCGGCGACACCGGAGTCGATCAGCGCCTCCACATAGTCCCGCTCCTGCGGGGTGCCGGGGTAGACCTGGCAGATGATCGACTTCAGACCGTGCGGGCTCAGCTCGCTCTCGATCTTGTCGGCCTGCTGGGCGAAGATCGGGTTGAGCAGGTTGGGCGTGAGCATGAGCACGAGCTCGTTGTTCATCGGGCGCTCGTAGCCGACCTCGCGGAGGGCCTCCTCCACCGCCTGACGGGTCGCCGGGGACACGCCGTACTTGCGGTTGAGGACCCGGCTCACGGTCGCCTCGCTGACCTCGGCCAACTGCGCGACCTGGGCAAGGTTCGCCGACCCGAGCGAGGCCCGGCGGCGCTTGACCGGCGCATCTCCCGATGATGCGTCCATCGCCATGGTTGTCTTCCTCTCCGTCGAAAGCCTACAAGCGCTACTGCTTCACCGAGCCGCCGAGCAGCCCGGCGACGAAGTAGCGCTGCAGGAACAGGAACATGGCGAGCACGGGGAGGATCGACAGGAACGTGCCCGTGAGCAGCTGGCCGTAGTCGGTGGTGCCGATCCCGCGCAAGGTCGCCAGGGCGACCGGCAGCGTGTACGCGTCCGGGGTGCGCTGGATGATCAGCGGATAGACGAAGTCGTTCCACCGTGCAAGGAAGAGGAAGATCGCGAGCGCGGCCAGCGAGGGCTTCATGGTCGGCAGCACGATGCGGAAGAAGATGCGGAACTCGCCGGCACCGTCCACCCTCCCCGCCTGCAACAACTCGTCCGGCACCGCCTGCATGGCCTGCCGCATGAGGAAGATGCCGAACGGCAGGGCGAGGTCGGGCACGATCTGCGCCTGGTACGAGTTCAGCCAGCCCAGCTGCACCATGATCTTGAACAGCGGAACGAGAGTCACCTGGCCGGGCAGCGCCAGGGAGGCGATCAGCAGCCCGAACATGAGGTTGCGCCCGGGAAAACGGAACTTCGCGAACGCGTAGCCGGCCGAACTGCAGACGATCAGCCCGAGCACCGTGTATGTCACCGATACGACGAGCGAGTTCCGGATGGCGTCGCCGAACTGCACCGACTGGAGCAGCCCGGTCAGGTTGTCCCAGAACCGTCCGCCCGGCAACAGGGCCGGCGGCGAGGAGAAGATGTCGGCGGTGTTGTGCGTCGTCGCGACGAAGAGCCAGATGAAGGGCCCGATCATGACGAGCGCGCCGAGGGCGATCACGGTGGTCAGCACAGCGCTGAGGATCCGGTCCGTGCGCGAGACGAGCCTGCTGCGCCGGGCAGGACGGCGCCCAGGCCGAGGTTCGGTTCGGCCCGCCTCGCGGACGGGCGCTGCTGTCGCGGCGGTCATGCGTTCCTCCTGCGCAGGATGACGAGCTGGGCGATCGAGAACACGGCGACGATGGCCGTGAGCACGTAGGCGATGGCGGAGGCGTACCCGAAGTCGAAGTACTTGAAGGCGTTGTTGTAGAGGTACATGCCGATGGTGAGGGTCGCGTTGTCCGGCCCGCCGCCCGTGAGCACGTACGGCTCGTCGAAGAGCTGGAGGGTGCCGATGGTCGACAGGATCACGGTCAGGATGAGCGCCGGGCGCAGTCCGGGGAGGGTGACGTACCAGAACTGCTGACGGCGGGTGGCGCCGTCCATCGACGCCGCCTCGTACAGCTCCTCGGGGATGGACTGCAGCTGTGCGAGGTAGATCACCGCGTTGTTGCCGGTGTAGTGCCAGGTGAGAGCGAGGATGATCGACACCTTCGCCCACGTCGGGTCGGCCAGCCAGGGGACCTTGGGAAGGCCGACCGAGCTGAGCAGGAAGTTCAGGAAGCCGTCCTGGTAGTTCAGCAGCGCGGAGAACAGGATGCCGTACGCGACCAGGCCCATGACGATCGGGACGAAGTACGCCACCCGCAGCAGCGCCCGCGCCTTCAGGAGCTTTGAGTTGAAGGCGACGGCGAGCAGCACGGCCAGCACCAGCATGACCGGGACCTGGATGACGAGGATCTCGACGGTGTTGACGAGCGCCCGTGCGAACAGCGGATCCCCGAACAGCCGGATGTAGTTGTCGACGCCCACGAAGGCGTCGATGCCGCCCTTGTTCGAGGTGAAGCTGAGGTAGAGCGCGTACACGACCGGGTACGCCTTGAAGCCCAGGAACAGGACGATCACGGGCGCGAGGAACACGAACGGCACGAGCCGCGGCCAGAGCGGGCGGCGCCGTCTGGTGCCGACCTGCGCCCGGGCTGGAGCCTGCGTGGTGCGGGTGAGGGTGGACATGCTTCTTCCGAGGTCGGGGCGCGGGTGCGGAAGCTCCGCACCCGCGCCGGTCGGTCAGTTCTTCGCGATCTTCCGGCCGGTCTGCTGCGCAAGCAGGTCGGCAGCCTCGTCGAGGGCCTTCTTCGGGTCGGCGCCGCTCACCAGCACCTGGGTCTGCGCGTCGTCGTAGGCCTTGAGCGCCTTCGCGTAGTCCTTGGTGTAGTAGTCCGGCGGCGTCTTCTGGTTCAGCGCGTCGATCACGAGATCGTTCGTGTTGATGCCGAAGTACGCGTTGTCCTGCTTGAAGACGTCGGTGTCCCACATGGGGCGGAAGCTCGGGAAGAGCCCTCCGCCCTTGTAGACCTCCTGCTGCCCCTCCAGCGTGGCCATCGAGTACTTCACGAACTCGTACGCCTCCTTCGGGTTCTTGCTGGACTTCGCGACCGTGAGGTAGGTGCCGCCGGCGGAGGCCGAGGTGAGCCCGCCCTGCTCGACGGCCGGCGGTGTGCGTACCGCCCACTTGCCCTTCATGTCGGGGGCGTCGTTCGCGAACGTGTTCACCGCCCACGAGGCCAGCGGCAGCAGAGCGACGGGCGTCTCGCCCTTGGCCTGCGAGGTGGTGCCCTGGCTCTGCGGAACGTCGGCGATCAGGCCGGCGTCGTTCGCCTCCTTCAGGTACTCCAGCGCTTTGACGCCGCCCTCGCTGCTGAAGGCGATGTCGCCCTTCTTGTCGAAGAAGAAGGTCTCGTCCAGGCGCGCGAGCATCTGCCAGAAGTTGGCGGCATCGGCCTGAGTCGCTGCCTTGTCGACGGCAAACAGGGAGGCGCCCGTCGCGGCCTTGATCTTCTTGCCCGCGTCCAGCATCTGGTCCCAGGTCGTGATGGCGGCGGGGTCGACGCCCGCCTGCTGGAACAGATCGGTGCGGTAGAAGATCAGGCTGGTGTTCACCTCGAACGGGATGCCGTACTGGTGTCCGTCGGCCTTCTGCGCGCCGCCCCAGAGGCCGGTCGGGAAGTCCTTCTCGAGCTCGTCGGCACCGTAGGGCGTGAGGTCGGCGAATCCGTCCGGGAACGTCTCGAGGTAGTTGCTCATGTAGTCGGCGCCGATGTCCATGACGTCCGGGAGGCCGGACCCGCCGGCGGCCATGCCGGTCGTGATCTTGTCCCAGATCGCAGGGTTGCCGACATCCTGCACCTTCACCGTGACGCCGGGGTGCGCCTTCTCGAAGGAGGGGACGGCGGCCTTCATGCCCTTGACCGGGTCGCCCCAGCCCCACACGGTGATGGTCTTGTCTCCGCCGGTGTCCCCGGAGGAGCTGCTGCACGCCGTCAGGGCTCCGGCGGTGACCGCGAGGCCGAGAACGAGGGCACCGGCCCGTGCGGCCAGGCGCCGCGAGCGGATGCGTGAAGGAATCATTGCTATCGGGATCCTCTCTGATCGATGGCAGGACCGGCGATGCGCCGGGGCTCCGAGGTGAGTATTGCAAACCATCTTGCAAAGTTGCAATAGAAAGTTGCAAACTGATCTACGACCCCGGCCCCGACGAAGGAGCACCCCATGCACACCCTCCGATCCTCCGCCCTCCCCTCGACCTCGGCCGAACTGACCCCGGTCGACGGCGACGTCTGGACCGCGCGGAGGGTGGCCGGAGACCGCGCGATCGAATTCCGGCTGTTCGGCGGACAGGCGGTGCTGCTCGATGGCGGGGACGCCGATGGCGAGCTCTTCATCGTGCCCGGGGACGCGGCGACCGGCCCGCTGCACGGCGCGGGGACGGCATGGGTCCTCCCCGCCGAACCGGAGGGCGGCGAGCCGGCCTGGCTGTTCCAGGGCGACGGGCCAATCGAGCTGCATCGGGACGGCGACCACGTGGTGGTCACCATCGCGAGCGAGACGGCCCGGCTCACGCGGCACCGCTCCCGGCCGCACGCGGACGTGACCGGCGCCCCCTACGCCCTCGACCTCCCGGACGGCGGGCTGCTCGCCGACGCGCTGGCCGGCTTCTACTGGGGAACCATGCTGCCGAGCGTCGTCGAGCGCACGGTCGCAGCCGACTACCCCGACTCCTCCGGGTACGTGATCAGCACCCTGGCCGACAAGTACCTCGGTACCTACCCCGACGTCGACCACGAGTTCCAGATCAAAGGCAGGCTCGCCTGGGGAGACCGAGCCGACCTCCACGTCGTCCGTCGGATGATCGAGCTGCAGCTGCGGATGATGCGCGAGGATCCCACCGGCCTCTGGCGCGACCCGTGCGCGGTGCAGCCGGACGGCGATCGCGAGTACCACGTGCGGCGCAACAGCCTCGACGGGCGCGAGAACGCCGTGATGTTCCTGGTGACCGGCAACATCGGGGTTGTCGAGTCCGTCTGGTTCTACATCGCCCGCACCGGCGACCTCGCGTGGCTGGGCGAGCACATCGGCGAGCTGGAGGGCGCCACCTCGCTCGTCGAGGGCTGCATCGACCCGCTCGGCCGGCTCTGGTCCGACGTCTACTACGAGGATCAGGTGATCAAGGACGGCCGCGAGACCATGTCGGCGTCGCTCGCCATCCGGTCGTTCGGGCTGCTCGCCCAGCTCGAGGAGCTCCTGGGCCGCGGCGAGCGGGCGGTGCTGTACCGCGAGCGCGCCGCGCAGCTGACCGCCGCTCTCGTGAAGCCGCTCCCCGAGGGCTACTGGGACGAGGAGGCGGGAAGGTTCACCGACTGGGTGGACCGGTCCGGTCGCGTGCACGACCACATCCACCTGCTCGCCAACGTGCTGCCGGCCGCGCTCGGGCAGGCCACCGCCGAACAGGTCAGCGCGGTCGACGAGCTGGTCGGGCGCGAGCTCGACGAGTTCCAGCGCTTCCCGACCTTCCTCGCCGCCCGCGTCGAGGACTACACCGAGAGCGAGATCGGCGACGGCGGCCCCTATGACCTCTGCGCCGCCGGCCGGTACTGGTGCTGGGATGCGGCCTACTGGTCGTCGCGGGGGAACAGCGGGATGCTGCGGCAGCAGCTCGAGACCGTCGCCCGGCAGGGGCGTACCGACGGCTGGGTCATGGGCGAGCGCTACGACATGGACCACGTCTACTACGTCGACGGATCGCCCTGGCACGGCGCCGCCCACTACTACGAGTACCCGTGCGTGTTCTCGTGGGTGCTCATGCACGAGTACCTGGGCCTGCGGCCGTCGCTGACCGCCGACCTCCGCATCGCACCGCTCTGCGGCCCCGGCACGGTGACGCTGGAGCAGGACGCCTACCGGCTGAGCTGGACGCTCGATGACCACGGGTTCCGCCTGACGAATCTCGCGGACGAGACACGCACCTTCGAGGTGGACCTCGGCGGCGTCGTCCCCGACGCAGTCGTGCAGCGCGTCGAGCTCGCCGCGGGTGAGACCGTACTGCTGGGCGCCGCCGGATGAGCGCGCCGCTGCCGGTCGCGCTCCGCCAGGTGCCGTTCAGCGTGCGGGGATCCTTCCTCGCCCTGTCGGTGCCCGACGACCAGGTGATCCCCGGCCTCTACCTGCGCACCGTGCGCGGGGGCGCCAGGAACCGGGAGGTGCTGCGGCTCCTCCCCGGCGGCGTCGAGGTCTCGAGCGTCTCGGTGGAGGCGGGGAGACTGACCGTCACCGGCGGGGACTGCACGGCGGAGATCGCCCTCTCCGGCCCCGGGCGCGCGCTGATCCGCGTGCTCAGCGGGACCCTGCGGCTCGAGTTCTGCGTGCGCAACCGGTACGACGTCGTGCTCGCCGAGCGCAATGACGCCTGGCGCTTCATCGACAGCGGCGCCGTCCGCAACTACCGGCTCCGGCTGACCTCCGGCCGCTCGGAGTTCCGGAGCGGCTGGGAGGCCGAGCACAGCACCGACGGAGTGCTCGACATCTCGGCCGTGGACGGCGCCGCGACGCTCGTCCTCGACGAGTTCGGGAGCGCGCCGCCGCCGGACGACGTGGCGGACTTCGGCGGGGCCGTCGCCGCGGCCGCGGACGACTTCGAGGGCTGGTGGGCGTTGCACGGAGCTCCGGCGCTGCCGCGGCTCGACGCGGCCGACCCGGCCCTGGCCGATGCCGCGCGATTGGCCGCGTACGTCACCTGGTCGGCCCTCGTGCCCGCGGGCGGCGCCCTCACGCGGGAGTCGATGCTCGTCTCGAAGAACCGGATGGCCCACATCTGGAGCTGGGACCACTGCTTCAACGCGCTCGCCCTGCACCGGGACCCGCACGCGGCCGTCGGGCAGCTGCTGACGATCTTCGACCATCAGGACGAGCACGGCGGACTGCCGGACCACATCGACGACGCCGGAGTGCAGTTCAACTTCGCGAAGCCTCCCATCCACGGCTGGACCGTGGCGCGCCTGCTGGGGCTCGGCGCCCTGGACGACGCGCAACTCGCCTCTCTGGACCGGCCGCTGCAGCGCTGGACCCGATGGTGGCGACAGCATCGCGACTACCGCGGCGACGGCGTCCCGTCGTACAACCACGGCAACGACTCCGGCTGGGACAACGCGACGGTGTTCGGCGCGGGAGTCCCCGTGCAGAGCCCCGACCTGCTGGCCTTCCTGGCCCTACAGGAGGACGCGCTCGCCCGGATCGCCGAGCGTCTCGGCCGGCCGGCCGATGCTGCGCAGTGGCGCGCGCGTTCCGCGGACACGGTCGCGACCCTTCTCGACCGGTTCTGGACCGGTGAGCGGTTCACGGCCATCGACACCCGCACGGGCACACCGATCCCTTCCGCCAGTCTGCTGACGCTGATGCCGCTGACCCTCGGCGAGATGCTGCCGCGCGAGGTCTTCGGCTCGGCGGTGGAGACGCTCGTGACCGGCGGCTACCTGACGGGGCACGGCCCGGCGACAGAGCCTCCCACCAGCCCGCACTATGTGCCGGACGGGTACTGGCGCGGCCCGGTGTGGGCGCCGACCACGCTCCTGCTGGTCGACGGCCTGCGCCGCGGCGGGCGCGCCGACCTGGCCGCCAGCATCGGCCGCGCCTTCGCCGACGCCTGCGTCGCCGAGGGGATGGCGGAGAACTTCGACGCGCTGACCGGCGCAGGACTGCGCGACCGTTCGATGAGCTGGACCGCCTCCGTGTTCCTGCTGCTCATCGCGGACACCGCGCAGACGGGCGGGAGCCGGCAGCCTGCGCAGGGTGCACAGGCCACCGGCTCCCGCCGTCTGGATCCGATCAGAAGTTGAACTTGTCGATGTTGTCCTTGTTGAACACGAACGGGTCGCCCAGCAGCACCGTCTGGTTGTCGCCGACGGTGAACTTGCCGAGCTTGCCGGCCTCGAAGGAGTCGCCCTTCTTGCCGGTGATGTCGCCGTCGATCAGCGCCTTCGCGGTGAAGGCGGCGAGGTAGCCGAGGTCCTCCGGGTTCCACAGCGCGAACTCGTCGACCGTGCCGTTCTTGACGTACTCGCGCATCTGGTTCGGGGTGCCGAGGCCGGTCAGCTTGACCTTGCCCTTGGCGTCCGAGGTCGACAGGTACCGCGCCGCGGCCGCGATGCCGACCGTGGTGGGCGAGATGATGCCCTTCAGGTCCGGGTGGGTCTGCAGGAGGGCCGCGGTCTTGTCGAACGAGGTCTGGTCGTCGTCGTTGCCGTAGACGGTGTCGACCAGCTTGACGTTCGGGTGGTCGGCCGCGAGGTCCTTCTTCATGAGCTCGATCCAGGCGTTCTGGTTCGTGGCGTTCGCCGAGGCCGAGAGGATGGCGATCTCGCCGCTGTCCCCGATCTCCTTGGCGATCGTGTCGACCTGCACCTTCGCGATGCCCTCGGCGGTCGCCTGGTTGACGAACACGTCGCGGTACTTGGCGTCGGTGTCGGAGTCGAAGGTCACGATCTTCACGCCGGCCGACTTCGCCTGGGTGAGGGCGCTGCCGAGGGCGGTCGGGTCGTTGGCCGAGAGGACGATCGCACCGACGCCCTGCTGGGTGAGCGTGTTGATGTACGAGACCTGCGCGTCGGCCGTCGCGGTCGACGGCCCGACCTCGTTGTACGTGCCCTTGAACTCCTTGACCGCCGTCTCGCCGCCCTTGTCGGAGGTGTCGAAGTACGGGTTGCCGAGGTTCTTGGGCAGGAAGGTGACCTTGTAGTTCTTGTCGCCCGAGCCGGAGCCGTTGCCGCCGGAGCCGCTCGAGCACGCGGTCAGGGCGAGAGCGACGGCGACGACACCGGCTCCCAGGGTGAGCAGCCGCGTGGTGGTGCGGCGGTGGGTGGAGGGCAACATCATTGTTCCTTTCGATGGGTGAGTGCAGGTGGTGCGGTGCGCCCCGGCCGGCGTGCGATCGCCACTAGGCGGGTGATCGTCGCCGGGAGGCGCGGGCGGTCCGTGCCCAGCCGATGATGCGCGGCGAGAGCACGGAGACGATGAGGAGGACGCCGGTGATGATGTTGATGGCGTCCGAGCTGACGTTGGCGAGGCGGAGCGCGCTCTGCAGCACGCCGATGAGCAGCACGCCGGCGATGACGCCGTGCAGCGCGCCCTTGCCGCCGAAGATCGAGACGCCGCCGAGCAGCACCGCCGCGATCACGGACAGCTCCAGCCCGACGGCGTTGTCGCCGCGGGCGCTGCCGTAGCGGAGCGTCCAGTAGATCCCGGCGAGCGCCGAGATCAGGCCCGTCAGCAGGAAGGCGATGAACTTCGTGCGCGCCACGTTGACGCCCGAGAACTGCGCGGTCTCGGAGCTGAGCCCGAGCGCGAACAGCCCGCGGCCGTACGGGGTCGCGTGCAGCAGCAGCGCGAACACGACGATCAGGACGACGACGAGCACCATCACGACGGGGATGCCGCTCGTGCCGAACCGCGCCTGCACGAGGTTCTGCCAGAAGAAGGGGAACTCCGTGACCGCCGTCGTGCCGAGCAGGCCGACCGCGATGCCGCGGAACAGCGCGAGCGTTCCGATGGTGACCGCGAGCGAGGGGAGGCCGACGACCGTCACGAGGAAGCCGTTGATCGCCCCCGCCACCAGCCCGACGACGAGGCAGACGACCATCGCGGCCTCGATCGGCCAGCCCGCCTTGGTGAGCACGCCGAGCAGCACGGAGCTGAGGCCGAGCGTGCTCGCCACCGAGAGGTCGATCTCCCCCGCCACGATCACGAGCGTCATCGGCAGCGCGATCAGCAGGATGGGCGTGATGTCGAGCAGCAGGAAGCTGAGCGTGATCGGCGTGCCGAAGTTCGGCACCGCGGCGGCCGCGACCACGACCACGATCACCAGCGCCGCGATGACGGCGGACTCGCGGGTGAGCACCCAGCGCTGCCAGAGCGGGCGGCTGTAGTCGGGGTAGCTGCGCGCCGGGGCAGTGCTGGTGGCGGAGTCGATGCCGGTCATGCCGTCACCTCCCTTTCTGCGACGAGGCGGCGCGAGAGCCGCACGGCGAGCACGCGGTCGAGCACGATGGCGCCGATGATGAGGACGCCGACGACCGCCTGCTGCCAGAAGTCCTGGATGCCGAGGATGGGCAGCGCCCGGTTGATGGTGAGCAGCAGCACCGCGCCCAGCGCCGCGCCGTACACCGACCCGCTGCCGCCGAAGATGGCGACACCGCCGATGACCGCGGCGCCGACGGCCTGCAGCTCGAGCCCGCTGCCGGTCTGCGAGCTGACCGTGCCGTACCTGGCGACGAACAGCACCCCGGCGAGGCCCGCCAGCGCGCCGGAGAGCACGAAGGCGACGAGCACGCGCTGGGTGACCTTCAGGCCGTACAGCTCGGCCGCGGCCGGGTCGGAGCCGATCGCGTACAGCTCGCGGCCTCCGCGCCGGTTGCGCAGGTACCAGCCGGCGATCAGCAGCACGACGAGCGCCAGGATCGTGAGGTACGGGATGGTGAGGAACGATCCCGTACCGAGGTCGAGGAACCCGGGCGGCATGTCGCTGGCGTTGATGCGGTTGCTGCCGGCCCAGAGCACGTCGATGCCGCGGTAGGCGTACAGCGTGCCGAGCGTGATCACCAGCGCAGGGACCTTGCCGAAGGCGACGAGCGCGCCGTTGACGAGGCCCAGCAGCGCGCCGGCGAGCGCCCCGATCACGAAGACGAGCACGATCGGGATGCCGGGGAGGTCGGCGAACAGCCGGCCGGTCAGGTAGGCGGTGAGGCCGACCACCGAACCGACGGAGAGGTCGACGTTGCGCGTGATGATGACGATGGCCTGCCCGATCGCGACGAGGACCAGGATGGCCGGCGTCAGCAGGAGGTCGCGCCAGCCGTCGGCGCTGAACAGGAAGCCGGGGTTGATCGCCGTCGTCACCGCGATGACGACGATCAGGGCCACCAGGATGCCGGTCTCGCGGGCGCGGACGAAGGCGCGGCCCAGCCGGGCGGCGGCGGAGGCGCCGGCAGGCGCGGGCGGGGTGAGGGTCGGGGTGGTCATCGGGCGGCCTCCTCGGCGGCGTGGGTCGCGGCGAACATGACGTTCTCGGCGTCGGCCGCGGCGCGGTCGAGCTCCGCCGTGATGCGGCCCTCGCGCACGACGAGCACGCGGTCGGCCATGCCGAGCACCTCCGGCAGCTCGGACGAGATCATGAGGATGCCCATCCCGCGGCCGGCGAGCTCGGAGAGCAGGCGGTGCACCTCGGCCTTCGTGCCGACGTCGATGCCGCGCGTCGGCTCGTCGATGATGAGCACGCGCGGGTCGGTGGCGAGCCACTTGCCGAGCACGACCTTCTGCTGGTTGCCGCCGGAGAGTGTGCCCGCGAGCGTGTCGAGCGCGTTCGTCTTGAGCTGGAGGCGGCTCGACCACACCCGGGCGGCCTGGTTCTCGGCGGCGTTGCGGATGAAGCCCGCCTTCGCGAGCTTGGAGCGGATCGCCAGCGTGGCGTTGCGCGAGACCGACTCCTCGAGGACGAGGCCCTGCTTGCGCCGGTCCTCCGGCACCAGGGCGAGACCCGCTGCCATCGCGGCGACCGGGCGGTGCTTCGGGATGGAGCGGCCGCCGACCTTCACCGTGCCCGCGGTGTACGGGTCGACGCCGAAGACGGCACGCGCGATCTCGCTGCGGCCCGCGCCGACCAGACCAGCGAGCGCGACGATCTCGCCCGCACGGACGGTGAAGGACACGTCGGCGAACACGCCGGGCGAGGTGAGGCCGTCGACCTCGAGCAGCGGGCCGCCGATCTCGGTCTCCTGCTTGGGGAACAGCTCTGTCACGTCGCGGCCGACCATGCGGCGCACGATCTCGTCCTCGGTGACCTCGTCGGTCGGGTCGGTGGAGACGAACGCGCCGTCGCGCATGACGGTGATGGTGTCGCAGAGCGAGAACACCTCGTCGAAGCGGTGCGAGATGAAGACGATGCCGCGGCCCTCGTCGCGGAGGCTGCGCGCGACCGCGAACAGGCGCTCCACCTCCACACCGGAGAGGGCGGCGGTCGGCTCGTCCATGATCAGCACCCGGGCGTCGAGCGAGACGGCCTTGGCGATCTCGATGATCTGCTGGTCGGCGATCGAGAGGCCCTCGGCCAGCCGGTCGGGATCGATCCGCACACCGAGGCGCTGGAACAGGCCCTCGACCTCCTGGCGCATCCGCTTGCGGTCGATGCGGCCGAAGCGGCCGGCGGGCTGGCGGCCCATGAAGACGTTCTCGGTGACCGACAGGTCGGGAAACAGCGTCGGCTCCTGGTAGATCACGGCGACGCCGGCGGCCTTGGCCTGGGCGGTCGAGGTAAAGTCCACCTCCTCGCCGCGCAGCCGGAGGTCGCCGGCGTCGCGGCGGTACAGGCCGGCCACGATCTTCACCAGCGTCGACTTGCCGGCGCCGTTCTCTCCGACGAGCGCGTGGATGGAGCCCTGCTCGAGGCGGAGGCTGCCGGAGCGCAGCGCGACGACCGCTCCGAAGGACTTGACGACCTTCGACAGCTCGAGCACGGGCGGCGCCGGCGTCTGCTGGTCAGTGGGTGGCACGAAGATCCTCCTCATTGAGGTGAACATGTCATGAATCGATTCATGTACGATTCAGGCACACTATATTGAGGTCCGATGCCTCGGTCAAGCGAGCATCGTGAACACTCAGGTCGACGAGGGAGCGATGATGCAACCCACGAGCATCAGGGACGTGGCTCAGCACGCCGGCGTCTCCGTCGGCACCGTCTCCAACGTCCTCAACCGCCCCGACGAGGTGTCGGCCGAGCTGCTCGTGCGGGTGACCCGCGCCATCGACGAGCTCGGCTACGTGCCCAACGATGCGGCCAGGAGGCTGCGCAAGGGCGTGAGCTCGGCCGTCGGCTTCGTGGTGCTCAACGGGCAGAACCCGTTCTTCAACGACGTCGTCCGCGGCGCGGAGGACGAGGCGTCGCGCCACGGCATCGCGATCCTCTACGGCAACACCGACGAGGACGCCGACCGCGAGCGCCTCTACCTCGACCTGTTCGAGGAGCAGCAGGTGCGTGGCGTGCTGATAGCCCCCTTCGGCGACATCCAGCCGCGGCTGGAACGACTGCGCCGCCGCGGCATCCGCGCGGTGCTGGTCGACCGGTTCGGCGGCAGCAGCCGGTACAGCTCGGTCTCCGTCGACAGCGTCGCGGGCGGCCGGATGGCGGTCGAGCACCTCATCGAGACCGGCCGCCGCCGCATCGCCTTCGTCGGCGGCCCGTTCGAGATCCGCCAGGTGCAGGACCGCCTGGCCGGGGCGCGCGTCGCCGCCGAGAACGCCGAGGGGCAGGTCGAGCTGGAGGTGGTGGCCACCACGGCGATGACCGTCGAGCAGGGCGTCGCCGCCGGCACGCGGATCATGGCGCGCCCGCCGGGCCAGCGGCCGGACGCGCTGTTCGCCGCGAACGACCTCCTCGCCCTCGGGCTGCTCCAGTCGCTGGTCTCGGACGGCCGGGCGCAGGTGCCGGAGCACATCGCGATCATCGGCTTCGACGACATCTCGTTCGCCGGCGCCGCCGCCGTGCCACTGTCGTCGATGCGTCAGCCGAGCACGATGATCGGCCGCACCGCCCTGCGCATCCTGCTGGAGGAGAACGGCGACCCCGAGCTCATCCCCCGTCAGACGGTGTTCCAGCCGGAGCTGGTGGTGCGGAGGTCGACCGACCCGGCGCGCTGAGACGCGCACTGAGCCGTGCCGCCGCCCCCTCCCGGTGCCGCCGCTCGATCGCCTGCCCCGCGTACCCGGCCGCGACGATCACCGCCGCCCCGACGAGCCCGAGCGGGCCGATCGGCTCGCCGCCCAGCAGCACGCCGACGAGCAGCGCCCAGACCGGCTCCGTGCCCATGAGGATGCTGGCGCGGGCGGCGGAGGTGCGGCGCACGGCCCAGAGCTGCACCGCGAAGGCGAACACCGAGCAGAGCAGGCCGAGGAAGAGCGCGCTCGCCCAGCCTCCCGCGTCCAACCGGGTGACCGCAGGCAGCAGGTCGCCGCCCGCCAGAAGCGAGAACCCGAGAGCGCAGACCAGCAGTTGCACGAGCACGACCCCGAAGGTGCCGTCGCTGCGCCCGCGGGTCAGCCGTGCGCTCGCGGTCACGTGCAGCGCGCGCACGACCGCCGCGACGATCACCAGCGCGTCGCCCGCGGTCGGCGGACGGAAGCCTCCCCCGCCAACGAGGAGCGCCACCCCGACCACGGCCGCCACCGCGGCGACGAAGTACGAGCGCGGCAGCCAGTCGCGCGACGCGAGCCCCTCCAGCGCGGGGGTCATCACCAGGGACAGGCTGATCAGGAGGCCGGCGTTCGTCGCCGAGGTGAGGTGGACGCCCCACGTCTCCAGGCCGATGATCGCCGCCTGCGAGCAGCCGAGCAGCGCGGCGACGGCCAGGCCCCGACCGCGGGGCAGCCGCTCGCGGCGCACGAGGCAGATCATGCCCATCGCCACGGCGGCGGCCAGGAACCGCAGCGCGACGGCGGACGGCACCCCGACCTCCGCCGCCAGTCCCTTCGCCGGGAGGAAGCTGGAGCCCCACACCGCGGCAACGGCGACGAGCAGCAGATCGATAGCGGAGGGGCGGTGCAGACGGACGGCCATGCCACTAGTGTTCGACGTGACGACCGTGAAGAACAACGGGCACTGTCTTCAATGACGATCAAGGAACGCTTATGGATCCGATGCGCCTCCGTCTGCTCCGCGAGCTCGGCGACCGCGGCAGCGTGACCGCCGTCGCGGCGGCGGTCGGCATCAGCGCCTCCGCCGTCTCGCAGCAGCTCGCGGCCCTCCAGGCCGGCGTGCCCGTCGCGCTGACCGTCAAGCAGGGGCGGCGGCTCGTGCTCACCGAGGCCGGCGAGGCGCTCGCGGTGGCGGGCGCACGGGTGGAGGAGGCGCTCGCCGGCGCGCGCGACGCGGTCGACGCGTTCCTGGGCGAGCGGAGCCGCACGGTGAGCGTCTCCGCGTTCCACAGTGCGGGGCTCGCGCTGTTCCGCCCGCTGCTCGCCGAGCTGAGCGGGCCGGACGGCTCCCAGCCCCCTGTCGTCTCGCTCCGCGACGCGGATGTCGCCCGCTCCGAGTTCCCCGGTCTTACCGCCGACCATGATCTGGTGATCGCGCACCGGCTCGCGCACGAGCCCGCGTGGCCGGCCGGCCGCCTCCACGTCACCCCCCTGTTCGTGGAACCGCTCGACCTCGCGCTGCATCGCGCGCACCCGCTCGCCGGCCGCCCGCGCATCACCCCGGCCGACCTCAGCGACGAGCGCTGGATCTCGGTGCACGACGGATTCCCGCTCGCCAACGCGCTCGACCACCTCGCCGCCCTCGCCGGCCGGCCGCTGCGCATCGAGCACCGCATCAACGAGTTCTTCGTCGCCGCGCAGGTCGTGCGCAGCGGCGCCGCCGTGGCCCTGGTTCCGCGGATCACCGCTGGAGCGCTCGCCGACGACGAGCTCGTGCTGCGGCCCATCAGCGGGGTGACGCTCGCCCGCCATGTGGATGTGCTGGCCCGGCCGGACGCGGTCGCCTCGGCGCCGGTGCGCCGGGTGCTCCGGGCGCTGCGGAAGGTGGCGGCCGAAGCGGCCGGAGCATAATGAGCGGATGCCCAAGATCTCCGCACCGACCGTGGCCGAGCACCGCGCCGCGCAGCGGGCCGCCCTGCTGAGAGCGGCCGAGGCGCTGGTGCACGAGACGGGCGTGGCGGGCGTGACCCCGCGCGCCGTCGCCGAGCGGGCGGGGCTCGCCCGGTCGAGCTTCTACGAGTACTTCGGCTCGCGCGACGATGTGCTGGCCGCTGTCGCGATCGATGCCTTCCAGCGCTGGGAGGCGGAGGTCGAGGCGGCCCTCGAGGGTGTGCCCGCCGCCGGCCGGCTGCGCGCCTACGTCGAGGCGACGCTGCGGATGACGGCGGACGGGCGGCACGACATCGCGGCGACGCTGCAGCAGGCCGAGCTCTCCCCCAGCAGCTACGACGACATCATGGCGCTGCACGACACGCTGTTGCGGCCGCTCACCGCGGTGCTGGAGGAGGCTGGCGTGCCGGATTTCGACCTCCACGTCGCCCTCGCCCAAGGCCTCCTGAACACGGGTGTCCGGCTGGTGACCCACGGCGCCGATGCCGATGCGGTCGCCGAGCGGATCGTCGGGCTGCTGGAGACGGGACTCCCCTCCTCCAGGCGCTGACCGCCGGGGCCGTTTCGAGGTTGTCGACACCTTGTCGGTAAGGTGGAGGCCATGGAGATCCTCAAGAACGTCATCCTGGCCCTGCACATCGTCGGCGTCGCCGCGCTGCTCGGCGGCGTGCTCTACCAGGTGCGGGCGATGCGCGCGGGCACGGCGCGCGTCCTCCCTGCGATGATGCACGGCGCCTGGACCATGCTGGTCACCGGCATCCTGCTCGTCGGGCTGCAGTACCCGCTCGGGCACGACGTGAACAACGCGAAGATCGCCGTGAAGCTGGCGGTGCTGATCGCGATCATCGTGATCGCGCTCGTGAACCGCAAGCGCGAGGCCGTCGCCGGATGGGTGCTGCCGACCATCGGCGCGCTCACCGTGGCGAACGTCGTGATCGCCACCGTCTGGCGCTAGGGCGTCACGACCTCTCGTCCGGCCCCGCTCTCCGCGCCCCATGAGGCGAGCAGCTGGAGGCGCTCCGCCGACGGCGAGCCGGGCTCTGCGGTGTAGACGAGCAGCACGTGACCCGGCTCTGCCGTGATCGCGAACTCCTCGTAGGCGAGCGTCAGGTCGCCGACCAGCGGATGCCGGAAGCGTTTCGTGCCGGCGCCGTGCGTGCGCACGTTGTGCGCCGCCCACAGCGTCCGGAACGTCTCGCTCTGGGTCGACAGCTCGCCGACGAGGTCCTGCAGCGCGCGGTTGTGCGGATCGCGCCCGGCCTCGGCGCGCATGACGGCGACGCACATGTCGGCGAACAGGTCCCAGTCGGGGTAGAAGTCGCGGGAGGCCGGGTCGAGGAACTGGAACCGGGCGAAGTTGGGCGTCCTCCCGCCGTCGCCGATGAGCGGTGAGTAGAAGGCGCGGCCCAGGGCGTTGAAGGCGATCACGTCCGACTGCGCGTTGCGCACCACGGCGACGCCGCCGCTGAACGCCTCCAGCGCCCAGTGCAGGCTCGGCCGTGCGGCCGGGCTCTTGACCGACCGCCGCCGCGGCCGTCCGGAGACGGGGATGCCGTCGGCCGCCCGCGCCAGATCGAACAGGTGCGCGCGCTCGGTGTCGTCGAGCTGCAGCGCCCGCGCCACCGCCTCCAGGACCGCGGCGGAGACGCCCGCGATCGCCCCGCGCTCCAGCTTGGAGTAGTACTCGACGCTCACGTCGGCGAGCATCGCCACCTCCGAGCGGCGCAGCCCGGCGACCCGGCGGCCGGCGCCCGCGGGCAGCCCGGCCTGCTCGGGCGTCAGCCGCGCCCGCCGCGACATGAGGAACTCGCGCACGTCCGCTCGGTTGTCCATGCATCGAGGCTAGGCCGGGACGGCCCGTCGAGGGATGCCCTGGCAGTACACGTCTCGGCAGGGACTCCCTGCGCGCGAGGATCGGGCGTTTGCTGGAACTCGTGAACATCGAACCCACCACCCCGACCGCGAAGAACCCGCCGGAGCAGTTCGCCGGCGACGTCTGGGTCGACCCGATCGCCGCTCCGCACGAGGGCGACCAGCGGATGACCGTGGCCCTGGTGCGCTTCGCGCCCGGTGCGCGCACGGCCTGGCACTCCCACGCGCGCGGCCAGTACCTCCGCGTCACCGCCGGTGTCGCCCGCTTCGGCGACCGCGACGGCACCATAATCGAAGTCCACCCCGGGCAGACGCTGTACACGCCGCCCGGCCAGGACCACTGGCATGCCGCGGCGCCCGGCTGCTTCATGGAGCACATCGCCATGCTGGAGTCCGCCGACGACCCGGCCGGCACCACCACCTGGAAAGAGCACATCACCGACGACGAGTACGAGGGGCGGGCATGAGCGACGAGAAGACCGGCTGGACCGGCGGCGAGAAGGCCTTCGGCGACTTCGCCCCGGGGCTCGTGCGCTACACCGACCGCGTGCTGTTCGACGAGGTGTGGGAGCGGCCGGAGCTGTCCAAGCGCGACCGCAGCCTCATCACCGTGGCCGCGCTGCTCGTCGGCGGCAACGTCGACCAGCTGCGCTTCCACCTCCCCTTCGCCGTGCAGAACGGTGTGACGCAGGAGGAGCTGGTCGAGGCGATCACCCACCTCGCGTTCTACGCGGGCTGGCCCACGGCGATGTCGGCCATGGCGATCGCGAAGGAGCTGTTCGGGGGCGATCCCGCGTGATGATCCTCGTGACCGGAGCCTCCACCGGCCTCGGCCTCGCCACCGCGGAGGCGCTCGCCGCCGCCGGTCACCGCGTCGTGCTGCACGCGCGCCGGGCCGACCGCCTCACCACCCCGGCCGTCGCGGAGCGTATGCACGCCGTGGTCCTCGGCGACCTCTCCGACGCCGACGCGACCGTCGACGTGGCCCGGCAGGCGAACGCGCTGGGCCGCTTCGACGCCGTGATCCACAACGCGGGCGTGATCGACGGGCCGGTGACGGCCGTGAACGTGATCGCGCCGTACCTCCTCATGGCCTCGCTCACCCCGCCGGACCGCTCGATCGTGCTGAGCAGCGGGATGCACCGCTCCGGGTCGCCCGACCTCGACCGGGCGTTCCGCGGCCGGGGCGACTACTCGACCAGCAAGCTGCTGGTGACGACGCTCGCCTTCGCGCTGGCCCGGCGCTCCCGCATCCTCTCGCACGCCGTCGATCCCGGCTGGGTGCCCACCCGCATGGGCGGCCGCGGGGCGCCGGACAGTCTGGAGGAGGGCCACCGCACCCAGGAGTGGCTCGCCACCGCCGACCCCGCCGGGATCGAGCCCAGGACGGGCGGATACTGGTACCACCGGCAGCCGCGGGCGCCGCATCCCGCGACCGTCGACCCGGCGTTCCAGGACGCCCTGGTCGAGCGGCTCTCGCGGGTCACCGGGCTGGAGCTGCCGAGCGGTTGAGCCCGGCCACGCCCGGCTGTCCCTGATCCCCCCATCCCCGTTCCACCGATCCCCGTTCCACCCATCCCCGTTCCACCCATCCCCGATCCACCCATCCCCGATCCACAGGAGATCCATGCCCACCGTCCCCGCCTACGGCGCCCCGTCCGCGACCGAGCCGCTCGTCCCCCTCACCATCGAGCGCCGCGAGACCGGACCCGACGACGTCCTCATCGCCATCCGCTACGCCGGCATCTGCCACTCCGACATCCACCTCGTCCGCGGCGACTGGGGCCCGGTGACCTACCCGCAGGTCGTCGGCCACGAGATCGCCGGAGAGGTCGTGGAGGTCGGTTCCAGCGTCACGAAGTTCGCCGTCGGCGACCGCGTCGGCGTCGGCTGCATGGTCAACTCGTGCCGCGAGTGCGAGAACTGCCTCGCCGGCATGGAGAACTACTGCCTGAAGGGCAACACGCAGACCTACGGCTCCGTCGACCGCGACGGCACCATCACGCAGGGCGGCTACTCCAGCCACGTCGTGGTGGACCAGGACTTCGTGCTGCGGCTGCCGGAGGAGATCCCGTACGAGGCGGCAGCGCCCCTCCTCTGCGCCGGCATCACCACGTACTCGCCGCTCGCGCATTGGAAGACCGGCCCCGGCAAGAAGGTCGCGGTCGTCGGCATGGGCGGCCTCGGCCATCTCGCCGTCAAGATCGCCGCCGCGATGGGCGCCGAGGTCACGGTGCTCTCGCAGACGCTGTCGAAGAAGGAGGACGGCCTGCGCTTCGGGGCGGCCGACTACTACGCGACGAGCGACCCGGCGACGTTCGAGACGCTGGCGAACCGGTTCGACCTCATCCTCAACACGGTCAGCGCCCCGCTCGACCTCAACGCCTACCTCCGCCTGCTGCGCCTGGACGGCACGATGGTCAACGTCGGCGCCCCGCCGCAGCCGCTGCCGATCACCGTGTTCACGCTGTTCGGCAACCGCCGCTCCTTCGCCGGATCGAGCATCGGCTCGATCGCCGAGACGCAGGAGATGCTCGACTTCTGCGCCCAGAAGGGCATCGCGCCCGAGACGGAGCTGATCGCGGCCGACGGCATCAACGACGCCTACGAGCGGGTGCTGAGCTCGGACGTGCGGTACCGGTTCGTGATCGACGCGTCGACGTTCACCGCGGCCTGAGCAGCGCGGCCTGAGGAGGCGGAAGGGCCGCCGCGCCGGGTGATCCCGGTGCGGCGGCCCTTCGTCGTGCGTGGCGCGTTGCGCCTCCCGCCCCCTACGCCTCCCGGGTCTTCGGCGAGCGCTCGTGGGTGCGCGACGGGTCGCGCTCGACGGCGCCACCGAGCACCTCGTCGATGCGGCCGAGCAGCTCGTCCGGGATGGTCACTCCCGACGCCTTCACGTTCTCCTGCACCTGCTCGGGCCGGGAGGCGCCGATGATCGCCGCCGCGACGTTGTCGTTCTGCAGCACCCACGCCACGGCGAGCTGCGCCGAGGTGAGCGAGAGCTCCTGCGCGATCGGGGTCAGCTCCTGCACGCGGGTGAGCACGTCGTCGGTGAGCCAGCGCTTCACCGCGCCCGCGCCTCCCTTCTCATCCGTCGCCCTGCTGCCCTCGGGGAGCGGCGCGCCCGGCTTGTACTTGCCGCTGAGCACGCCCTGCGCCACGGGCGACCAGACGATCTGCGAGATGCCCAGCTCCTTCGAGGCCGGCACGACCTCCTCCTCGATGACGCGCCACAGCGCCGAGTACTCGGGCTGGTTCGAGATGAGCTGGAAGCCGAGCTCCTTCGCGAGCGCATGCCCGGCGCGCAGCTGGTCGGCGGTCCACTCGCTGACGCCGATGTAGAGGGCCTTGCCCTGCCGGACGACGTCGGCGAACGCCTGCATCGTCTCCTCCAGCGGCGTCTCGAAATCGAACCGGTGCGCCTGGTACAGGTCGACGTAGTCGGTCTGGAGGCGCTGCAGCGACCCGTCGATCGACTCCATGATGTGCTTGCGCGACAACCCGACGTCGTTGTGCCCCTTGGGCCCCGTCGGCCCGAACACCTTGGTGAAGATCTCGAGCGACGGCCGCCGCTCCCCCTTCAGCGCCTCGCCGAGCACGGACTCGGCGACGGTGTTGGCGTACACGTCTGCGGTGTCGAAGGTGGTGATGCCGGCGTCGAGCGCGGCCCGCACGCACGCCGTCGCAGTGTCGTTCTCGACCTGCGAGCCGTGCGTCAACCAGTTGCCGTACGTGATCTCGGAGATCTTGAAGCCGGAGTTGCCGAGGTACCTGAACTGCACTGTCGTTCCCTTCTGAGGCTGAGGTGTTCAGCCCGGAGAGACGCTACGCCGACGCCGTGCGGATCCGAACCTCCCGCTCCATCCGCTTCTCGTGCCGCTCGCGGCCCTTCAGCGCCTCGGCCTCGCGGGTCTTCGGCGGGGCGTTGGTCACCAGCTGGTCGAGCATGCGGCGGGTCGCGGCGGCGATCTCGTCGATGGCCTGCTCGAAAGCCGGCGTGTTGGCGCGCGACGGATGCGTGGAGCCGCTGACCTTGCGGACGAACTGGAGGGCGGCCTCCCGCACCTCGTCGTCGGTCGTCGGCGGCGCGAAGTTGTGGAGGCAGCGGATGTTGCGGCACATGCCGCGAGGGTAACGCCGATGGCGGCGCGGGAGAAGAGCGGGTCGGGTGCAGGCCGCGAACGGCATGTCGGCGCTCGGTCGTATCGTGTCGGCATGGTTGCGGTGATGGAGGGGCCGGCTGCGGCCCCGGAGGCGGTTTCTGCGGCCGCACGGGACGACCTGCGCGAGCGCTCGCGGCGCTTCCGCGCGGTCGCGACGGTCGACGCGGCCCCGTGGAGTCTCGGCGCCGACCCCGCATGGCTCGCAGAGCTGACGCGGTACTGGGCCGAGGAGTACGACGGGAGCCGGCACGAGCAGGAGCTCCGCAGCCGCCCGTGGGCGTTGGTCGACGGCGACGTGCCGGTGCGTCTGATCCACCACCGGGTCGGGGCCGACGCTCCGACCGCGCTGCTGCTCCACGGCTGGCCCGACTCCGTGCTCCGCTTCGACCGGGTCGTGCCGCTGCTCGCGGACTGCAACCTGATCATCCCGGCGCTCCCCGGCTTCCCGTTCGCTGCGCCGGTCCGTGGCGGCGGGATGCCCGCCCGCGAGATCGGCGCGGCCGTGGGCAGCGCGGTCGCCGCTCTGGGGTATCGCGACTACGCGGTGTCGGCGGGCGACGTGGGGACCGACGTGGCAGAGGGACTGCTGGAGGCGCATCCGGGCACGGTCTCGGCCCTCCACTTCACCGACATCTCGCAGTACCACTTCCTCCACGGCCTCCCCACGGATCTCACCGAGGAGGAGCAGCGCTACGTCGAGCACGGCCGCGCCTGGCAGGCCGCCGAGGGCGGCTACATGCACGAGCAGGGCACGAAGCCGGCCACGATCGCCACCGCCCTGGGCGACTCGCCGGCCGGCCTCGCGGCGTGGATCGGCGAGAAGCTGCGCTCGTGGACCGACTGCGACGGGGACCTGGGCACGGTGTTCAGCCGGGACGAAGCCGTGCGCTGGATCGAGGCGTACTGGCATACCGGCAGCATCGGCACGTCGTTCACCCCGTACGCCGTCGCGAGCCCCAAGCCGGAGGGCCGGGTGGAGGTGCCGACGGTGTTCACCGTCTTCCCGCGCGACCTGGTGAACGCCCCGCGCTCCTTCGCGGAACGGATCTTCGACGTGCGGGAGTTCCGCACGCTCGACCGCGGCGGCCATTTCGCCGCGTGGGAGCAGCCGCACGACTACGCGGAGGGTGTGCGGGCGGCGCTCGCACTGCGTTAGCCGGCACGACGAGGACCCTGGCACGACGAAAGGGTGGGCCGGCAGCGAACTGCCGACCCACCCCTCATGCCCTCCGGGCTGCTGCGCCCTAGGCGGCGCGGCGGCGGCGGATCACCAGGAAGGCGGCTCCTGCGCCGAGCAGGCCGACGGCGATCAGGCCGGGTGCGACCAGGTCGCTACCGGTGAACGCCAGGCCGGTCCCGGGCGCCGGCGGGTCGATCGGCGTGCTGGTGTCGCAGCTGCCGGCCGGGTCGCACGTTCCGCCGTCCACGGCCGGGTCGACCGTGTTGATCAGGCGTCCGTTGCCGGAGCCCGCGGCCTTCACCGTGACGGAGTAGGTGACCTTGACGGTCTCCCCGACGCCGAGTGCGCCGGACCACGAGAGCACGGTCCCGTTCAGCTCCGCGCCGTGGGTGGCGTCGTCGTTGTAGGTCGCGTCATCGAGCACGTCCTTCATCTCGTCGGTGAAGGAGGCCGGGTCGGCGGCCGTGTAGGCCAGCGCTCCGGTGTTCATGACCGTGATGGTGTAGCCCACCTTCGTGCCCGGCTTGACGGCCTTCGTCGTCGAGGCGGTCTTGGTCACCGTGTAGGAGCCGACCGTCGTGTCGGTGAGGCAGCTGCCCGCCGTGTCGCACGAGCCACCGGGCCCGTTCGGCACGACCGCGTTGACGACGTGGAGGTTGCCCGTGTCCGGAGTGCGGACGGTCACCGAGTACGTCACCTTCACGGTCTCCCCGACCGCGAGCGGGCCCGACCACGACAGCGTGCTGCCGGTGACCGTGGCGCCGCCGGTCGCGTCGCCGTTGTACTCGGCGTCGTCGAGCACGTTGGTCAGGTCGTCACGGAACGAGGCCGGCGCGGCCGCGGTGTACGCGACCTTCCCGGTGTTCTTCACCGTCACCGTGTAGGTGATGGTGCCGCCGGGGACGACGGTCGACGTCGACGCGATCTTCGCGACCGTGTACGAGCCGGACGGGACGATCGCCGTGCACGCCGCGTTGTCCGTGCCGGCGGGGCAGTCGCCGCCGGGCGGGGTGACCACGGTGTTGCGGAGCGTCCGGTCACCGGTGTCGGGGTTGTTCACCGTCACCGAGTACGTGACGATGGCGGTGTCTCCGACCGCCAGCGGTCCCGACCACGACAGCGTCGGGGCGGCGTAGGTCGCTCCGCCGCTGGCGTCGCCGTTGTAGACCGCGTCATCCAGCACCGCCGAGAGGTCGTCGGTGAAGGAGGCCGGGGCCGCCGCGGTGTAGTCCACCGCTCCCGAGTTCTTCACGGTGACGGTGAAGGTGACGGTGTCGCCAGGGACGACGTCCGTCCGGTCAGCCGTCTTGGTCACGGTCATCGCCTGCAGCGGATTCGTGGTGACGCAGCTGCCCGCGGGGTCGCAGTCGCCGCCGGTGACCCGGTTGGTCAGCGTCCCGTCGCCGGTGCCCGCGGGCCCGACCAGCACCTGATATGTGATCGGCAGCGTCGCGCCCACCGCGAGCGGCCCCGACCAGGTCAGGGTGTTCCCGCTCACCACGGCGCCGTTCGTGGCCGAGCCGGCCACGTAGGTGGCGTCGTCGAGCACATCGGACAGGTCGTCCGCGATCGTCGCCGGCACGGCGGAGGTGTAGTCCGCCTGGCCGGTGTTGGTCACGGTCACGGTGTAGGTGACGGTGTCGCCCGCGTGCACGGGGCCGGCGGCCGACGACGTCTTGGTGACGCTGTACGAGCGGACGGGGTTCGTGGTGGTGCAGGTGCCCGGGTCGCAGCTGCCGCCCGTTCCGGGGACGACCGCGTTGGTGAGGACGTGGTCGCCGGTGTCCGGCGTGTTGACGGTCGCGACGTACGTGATCGTCACCGTCGCACCCGCCGCGACCGCGCCCGACCACGACAGCGTGCTGCCGGTGATCGTGGCGCCGCCGGTCGGGCCGGAGGTGATGGTCGCGTCATCGAGCACGGCCGAGAGGTCGTCGGTGAACGACGCCGGGTCGGCGGCGGTGAAGTCCGCGGTGCCCCGGTTGGTGACCGTCACGGTGTAGGTCACCTCGTCGCCCTGGGCGACGGCGCCGCCCGGCGAAGACGTCTTCGACACGATGAAGGAACGCACGTTCGTGGTGGTGTCGCACTCGCCCGCCGGGTCGCACGAGCCGCCCGGCGAGTTCGGCCGCACCGTGTTGGCGAGGACGCGGTCACCGGTGTCGGGGGCGTCGACCGTCACCGTGTAGGTGACGGTGACCGTCGCTCCCACGGCGAGCGGACCCGACCAGCGAAGCGTGTTCCCGGTCACGGTGGCGCCGTTGTCCGGGCCGGCCGTGACCGTCGCGTCGTCGAGGACGCGCGTCAGGTCGTCGGTGAAGGTCGCAGGAGCGACGGCCGTGTAGTCGCGCGCGCCGGTGTTGGTGACGACCACCGTGTAGGTGACGGTGCTGCCCTCGGTCACCTCGGTCGTGGACGCCGTCTTGGCGACGGTGTACGAGCCGGAGGGGATGAGGACGGTGCAGTCGGGGTTGCCTGCGTTCGTCGCGCAGTCTCCACCGCTGTCCGGCGGGGTCACGACCGTGTTGTCCAGGTGGGAGTCACCGGTGATCGGATCGTTGACGGTGACGGAGTAGGTGATCGTGGTGGAGGCTCCCGCCGCCAGTGCGCCGGACCACGAGAGCGTCGGAGCCGCGTAGGTGGCGCCGTTCGTGGCGTCGTTGTTGTACGTGGCGTCGTCGAGCACCGCGGAGAGGTCGTCCGAGAACGACGCCGGGTCGCCGGCGGTGTAGTCCACGACGCCGGTGTTCTCGACAGTCACGGTGTACGTCACGGTGTCGCCCGGCACCACGTCGGTGCTGTCCGCCGTCTTGGTCACCGAGAAGGCCTGGACTTCCGTGGTGGTGGTGCAGGAGCCGGCCGGGTCGCAGCTGCCGCCGTCGGATCCCGGGACCACGGCGTTGGTGAGCGCGCCGTCGCCGGTGCCGGCCGCGCCGACGGTGACCGAGTACGTGATGGTCTGCGTGGCGCCGGCCGCGAGCGGTCCGGACCAGGTCAAGGTCGTGCCGTTGACGACCGCTCCACCGGTGGCGTCGCCGTTATAGGTGGCGTCGTCGAGCACGGCGGACAGGTCGTCGGAGAACGAGGCCGGACGCGCGGCGGTGTACGCCCAGGCGCCGGTGTTGGTGACCGTGACCGTGTAGGTGACGGTGTCGCCCGGGTGCGCGGTGGTGGACGAGACCGCCTTGGAGACGGTGAAGGTCGGGTCGCTGAAGGTGACCGTGCTGGTGCCCGGCTCGTTCAAGCCGACCGTGGTGACGTTGTCGGGGCCGTTCGTGTAGCTGCCGGCCGCGGTGGCGGTGACCTGCACGGTGATGGTGCACGACGCCTGACCCGCGGCGAGGGTGCCGTTCGCGACCGTCACCGACGCGGCACCCGCGACCGCGGTCGTGGTCGCGTTGCAGGTGCCGCCGACGGTTCCGTTCGCCAGCGTGAGGCCGGCGGGGAGGGCGTCGGTGAAGCCCCAGCCCGCCTTCGAGGCGAGCTCGCTGGTGTTCGTGACGGTGAAGGTGAGCGTGGAGGTGCCGCCGGTGACCGCAGTGGCGGGGCTGAAGGCCTTGTCGAGCTGCGGGGTGACGTCGAGGATGCGGATGTTGTCGAACGCGGCGTCGTTGCCCGTGCCGGATCCGTTCGCGTTCTGCATCCGGATGCCCAGCGAGGAGCCGCTGAAGAGCAGCGAGCCGTTGGAGGTGTACGTGCCGACGTTGACCGCCCGCGCCGGCAGTGTGCCGTTGGCGGGGACGTTGGCGGTGGTGGTCGAGGTGCAGGCGTTGAGGACGCCGCCGACGTTCGTCGCCGTCCCTGCCTGGTTGAGGAACGCGAACTGGTACAGCGGCGCGGACACCTGGCAGTTCACCGCCGCGGTGTCGACACTGAAGGTGAGGAACCGGCCCGATGAGGACGCGAGCGCGATGTTGCTCGCCGTCTGGAACTGCGTGGCGTTGGCACCGGGGTTGCCCTCTGTGTATGCCGTGACCGCGTGGTTCGCGGCCGGAGTGGCGGAGCCCGAGTGCGCACCGAGCGCGTAGGCGAGCTGGTTGAGGTTCGACGTCTCGTTGTCGTTGGCACAGTTGCCGAGCGTGGTCGACGGGGTGTTGAAGTTGCGGATCTGCCCGTTGCAGCCGGTCAGCCAGGCCGGGTCGGCGGTGTACTTCTGGCCACTCGCACCCGTATACGCGGTCAGCCCGACGGGGGTGTTCCCGACGCCGTTCTCGAAGTTCTCCTGGAACGCCACGGTCGGCGCCTGCGGAGTGCCAGGGGTCCCTGGCGCGGCGTGCGCGACCGATGCTCCGCCGATGACGACCGCTCCCGCGCTCACCGTCGACACGACGAGCGCAAGCGCTCCCAGCGCCGCCGCCAGCCTCAGCCGTCGTGACCGCAGGCGCGGCAGCAGTCCTGCCCTGTGCCTGGCTCCTTCTGCGTGCGTCCCCACACGAACCTCCCCGAATCTCCGCCGGGCGCACTGCGCCCACGTCGCGCCTCAGCTAATCGGGTGCGACACGCCCGCTCGGGGGTGATCGGGGAAGTAGACCCCTTCACGGTGGAAAGTTAACCCCCTGTGTACCCCATCGGGGGTACAGGAGTTTCGAAAATGCATTACGCTCGTTCGCATTCGCCTGTCGTCCGGGTGCCGCCGACCGCGGCCGGAGGACGGGTGCGACGCGGCACCCGCCGCAGCCCTGGCAATCTACTCAGAGTGAACGCACGATGACATCGAGAGCTGAGGACGAGAAGTACCCGACGATCGATCCCCGTACGAATCCCCGCCGGCTGGCCTCCCTGGTGACCAGTTCGGCGGCACAGCACGGTTGGCACTACGCCGCCGCCGTGATCGAGAAGAACTGGGACGCCTTCGCCAACGTGGCGCCCGAGCAGCTCCTCGACGCCATCAAGGCGCTCCCCGGCGACGCCTTCGTGGAGAATCCCGGCCTCCTCGTCGCCGCCAACTACCTGCAGCAGGTGACGATCAGCGGCGACCCCACGAAGTTCCTCCACGACGGCCGCCTCGCTCTCGATCCCGAGCGGAGGGACGGCAACCACCTCAGCAACCTGATCGTGCTGACCGGCCAGTCGGCGGGGGCACGCACCGCCGGCAGGCTGGAGGAGGCCCGTGCGGCCGCCGAGCGCGCGAGGGAGGCGCTGCTCGCCCTCGCGCCGGCCGAACGCGCGCCGATGGTCGGCTCGCTGCCGCACCTCCGCTTCCAGTGGGGCCGGTCCCTCGACGCAGCGGACGGGCCAGGCGCGCTTGCCGAGTACGAGGCCGCGTACGACCTCGCGCGGCTCACCGCCCAGCCGGTGATCGCCCGACGGGCGGCCGCGCACATCGCCTGGCGGCACGCCGATCGGGGCCGGCTCCGCAGCGCGGAGCTGTGGCTCGCGCGAGCGCTCGCCGAGGACGCCACGAACGGCCGGTACGACGTGATCGTCTTCCTGACCTCCGCCCTCCTGAAGCACGATCGCGGCGACCCCGGCGCCTCGCGCGAACTGGGGAGGGCGCTGGGCCTCCCGCTCGGCGAGTACTGGGCGGCCGCGCTGTGGCTCTCGGCCATGCTGGCCCACACCAAGCCGGGGGCGTCGTCGGTGCACGCCGAGCTGGAGGCCGAGCTGGAACGCCACCCCGGGGCCATCGAGCACGGAGGCGCCACCGCTCGCTACGTCCGAGCCGCGCAGGCGCGCCTGGCCCGCTTGCGCCCGCAGCTTCGCGACGAGCGCCCGCTGCCGGAGCACCCCTCTGCGCTCGACCTGCTGCTCGCCTCCGTCGCGTCCTACCGCGCCGGCGCCCACCGCGATGCGCTCGCGCAGGCCGAGGCGGCGACGTCGACGACGGCCGCACCCCGCGTGGAGGCTCCCGCCCTCCTCGTCTCGGCGGCCTCCCACCTCGCTCTCGGCCACCCGGGCCGTGCGGCGGACGCCTTCCGGCACGCGAACGGGATCATCGGTCGCGAGCGGCTCTTCTCGACGTACAGCTTCCTGCCGACGGAGACGCTCGGCGCCCTCGCCGGGCTGGCCGGCGAGCCCCTGCACGGCACCGACCGCTCCCCCGCCGACACACCGGTCCCGGGCCTGACGCGGCGCGAGCGGGAGGTGCTGAGCATGCTGCCCACCGGCTCGCCCCTCGCCGCCATCGCCGCCGAGCTGTTCATCAGCCCCAATACGCTCAAGGCCACCGTGCGGTCGCTCTACCGCAAGCTCGGAGTGACCTCGAGGCAGGAGGCGGTGGACGCGGCCCGGAACTTCCCGCGCTAGCCCCACTTCGCCATGTCACCTGTTAGAATGGTTACATGATCCACGCGTTCCCCTGCGGCACCCTCCCTCTCGACTTCGTCGGCACGCTGCGCGCGCGCCGCAACCCGGAGCCCCTCGAGAAGTTCGCGGCGCCGGGCGACGTGAGCGCCTGGTTCATGGAGGCCGGGATGATCGACGACGCCCCTCCCGCCGGCGACGCCGACCTGCAGCGCGCGGTCGAGGTGCGCGAGCGCATCTACGCGCTGCTCGACGCCTCCCTGCACGGCACGCCGCTCCTCGCGGACGACGTCGCCTTCGTCAACGAGGTCGCCGCAGGGAGCCCGGTCCGGCTGGAGCTCTCCGACGGCACGGTCCGCCGCAGCGGCACCATCGCGGACGGCCTGGGCAGCCTCGCGCGCGAGACCATCGCCATCCTCGGCAGCCCCGACGCCGCCCTGCTGCGCGAGTGCGCGCGCCCCGAGTGCACGCAGGTCTACCTCGACCGCTCCCGCGGCCACCGGCGCGAGTGGTGCTCGATGAAGACCTGCGGCAACCGGATGAAGGCGACCGCCTTCCGCGAGCGCCGCCGCGAGGCCGCCGCCTGAGTCAGGCGACGCGCGTTCCGCCGTCCGGAATACCGTTACCGCAGCATCCGTTATCCTGACGTCGTGGAGATCGAGGTCGACAGACTGTAGCCGCCGGGCGACCGGCGGCTGACACGTGCGTGCGCCGTTCCCGGGTGGACCGTCGAGTCCCCGGGCGTGCGCCTCTCGCCGTGCCCGCCGCCGCGTGCATCGCCCAGACGACCGGCGCGCCACTCCGTCGCCCCTGCAGCCACTGCGGGCGGCATGCTCTGTCGCGCCCATCCCCGCCGATCCTCGACGTCTCCGCGCCCTCGCGCGCTTCCCCGCGCCCCGGATCGGCCTCCCTCCACCCGCCCCCACGACGGGGCAGATCGGATCGATCGATGCCGCACACCTCAGCAGTCACCCTGCACGACCTCGGCTACACCTGGCCGGACGGGACGCCGGCCCTCCACCGGCTCTCCGGCACCTTCACGACCGGGCGCACCGGCCTCGTCGGCCGCAACGGCGCCGGCAAGTCCACGCTCCTGCGCCTCATCGCCGGCGAGCTCACCCCGACCTCCGGCCGCATCGAGACCGTCGGCGACGTCGGCTACCTGCCGCAGACGCTCACGCTGCGCACGGACGCGACGGTGGCCGACCTCCTGGGCATCGGCCCTGTCGTCGCCGCCCTGCGCGCCATCGAGAGCGGCGACGTCGACCAGGCGCACTTCGACGCGGTCGGCGACGACTGGGACGTCGAGGCGCGCGCGGCCGCGGGCCTCGAGGCGATCGGCTTCGACGGCGACGACCTCGCGCGCAGCGTCGGCACGCTGTCGGGCGGGGAGGCGATGCTGATCGCGGTGACCGGGCTCAGCCTCCGCCGCACCGCCATCATCCTGCTCGACGAGCCGACGAACAACCTCGACCGCGCGGGCAGGGCCGCGCTGAGCGACCTCGTCGACCGCTGGGCGGGCACGCTCATCGTCGTCAGCCACGACCTGGAGCTGCTGGAGCACATGGAGGCGACCGCCGAGCTCCACGCCGGCCGCCTCGAGACATTCGGCGGCCCGTACAGCGCCTGGCGCGCCCACCTCGAGCAGGACCAGTCCGCTGCGGTGCAGGCCGCCCGCGCGGCGCAGCAGGCCCTGAAGGTCGAGAAGCGGCAGCGGGTGGAGGCGGAGACCAAGCTGGCCCGCCGCGAGCGCACCGCGAAGAAGACCCAGGCGAGCGGCGGCATCCCGCGGATCATGGCCGGCAACCGGGCCAGCAAGGCGCAGGCGTCGGCCGGTGCCATGCGGTCCGGCCTCGACGACAGGGTCGCCGCCGCCCAGGCCGCCGTCGATGCGGCGGACGCGCGCGTGCGCGACGAGGAGCGCATCCACCTCACCCTCCCCGACCCCGACGTCCCCCGCGGCCGGCGCATCGCCGAACTGACCGACGGGACGCACTCGGTGATCGTCCAGGGGCCGGAGCGGGTCGCTCTGCTCGGCCGCAACGGGGCCGGCAAGTCGACGCTCCTCGCCCGGCTGCTGAGCGTCGAGGCGGACGGTGGGTCGCCGGCCGGCACGCTGTTCACCGACCGCGTCGCCTACCTGCCCCAGCGACTCGACCGACTGGACGACGCGCTGAGCGCGGTCGACAACGTCCGACGGGTCGCTCCGGAGACGCCGCCCGGGGACATCCGCCACCAGCTCGCCCGGCTGCTGCTCCGCGGCGACGCGGCGGAGCGCCCGGTCGGCTCGCTGTCGGGCGGCGAGCGGTTCCGCGTGCAGCTGGCGACCCTCCTGCTCATGAGCCCGCCAGCGCAGCTGCTGATCCTGGACGAGCCGACCAACAACCTCGACATCGCGAGCGTCGAGCAGCTGGCGGAGGCGCTCGACGCCTACCGCGGCGCGCTGCTCGTCGTCAGCCACGACCGGCACTTCCTGGAGCGGATCGGCGCGGACGTCGTGCTCGAGCTGCCGGGCGACGGCACGATCCGGCGGTCGGCGGCGCTGGAGGCGATCTCAAAATAACCTGTTTGACAGGTTATTTGAACTGTGCCAAGCTCATAACCGTTCTAACCAGTTATGACGCTCACCGGCGCGAAAGGAATCGAGGACATGGAACTGAAGCTCGAGATCGCCGTCATCCCCGTCTCGGATGTCGATGCGGCCAAGGAGTTCTACCAGCGGGCGGGCTTCCGCCTGGACGCCGACTTCTCCACCGACAAGGGCCTCCGGGTGGTGCAGGTGACGCCCCCGGGCTCCGAAGCCTCCGTGATCTTCGGCTAGGAGCTGACCAGCGCGGTCCCCGGCTCGTCGCACGGCCTCCACCTGGTCACCTCCGACCTGGCCGGCGCCCGTGCCGAGCTGATCGAGCGCGGCGTCGACGTCAGCGGGATCTGGCACGACGCGGACGGCGTCTTCCACCGGGAGGGCGACGTCAACCGCGTGCCCGGCCCGCACCCGGCGACCGACAGCTACGGCAGCTACGCCTCGTTCTCCGACCCGGACGGCAACAGCTGGACCATCCAGCAGGTCGTGACGCGGGCGCCGGGCCGCTGATGGGCGCCTCCACCTCCCCCCGCGTCGTCGATCTGATCGTGATCGGCGCAGGCCCGCCTCCCGCCGCACCGAACCCGCTATCGCCACCGCCATCGCAGGAGGAGCATCATGAACATCGTCGACCGCATCTTCGGGCGGAGGCTCGACCTCGAGACCCCGCCGCCCCCGACCGGTACGACCAGGGCCGACGCCGAGGCCGTGGCGCAATACGAGCGGATGCTGGCCTCCTCCTCCGCGAAGACGATCGAGCGCGTCCACGTCGAGGCCTTCGAGCGCCTCTCCCCGCAGCAGCTCGACCTGCTGTTCGAGCGGTTCACGGCCGAGGCGCCGACCGCCGCCGACAGCCCGGCGGACGCCCGCCCGAAGAGCCTCGCGAAGGCCGCCGCCCGCTCCGAGAAGCGCCGCCCGGGAACCATCCGGCGCGTCCTCGGCGGCGCGGGCGACCCCGTGGTCGACACGATCGTCGGCTACACGATGCTCGACACCATCGCAGACATCGCCTGGACCTCGGCGCTCTGGGCGAGCTGGGACGGCGGGGTCGGTGACGGGTGGTTCGGCGGGGATCGGTGGTGAGAGGCGCGGACCGGTGGTGCGAAGGGCGGTTGTGTCGGTGGTCGCGCGCAGCATGACCGCATGCGCGACTCCGCACCGCCTCCCGCCACCGTGATCACGGGCGCCGCGGCCGGCCTTGGCGCCGTCATCGCCGCGGAGCTGACGCGCCGTGGCCAACGGCTGATCCTGGTCGACCGCGACCGGGAGGCCCTTGCCGCCGCGGCCGCCGCCGCCGCGCTTCCGGGCGGTGCCGCACCGCCGCACGTCATCGTCGCGGACCTCTCATCGCTCGCCGGGGCCCAGGCCGCGGCGGAGGACGCGCTCCGGCAAGCACCCCTCGACGGCCTGGTGAACAACGCGGGCGGTCAGGCCCCCGGTGAGCAGTATCCCGCGGCCGCGCCGGACGCCTGGCACGCGAGCGTGACCCTCAACCTCCTCACTCCGATGCTGCTCACCCAACTGCTCTGGGAGGAGCTCGCCAGGGCCTCCGGCGCGGTGGTGAACATCGGATCGAGCGGCGGCCTCGGCGACGCGCCCTACGCCTCCCCCGAATACGGCGCCGCCAAGGCCGGCCTGCACCGGTTCACCACCTCCCTCGGCGACCGCCGCGACGTCAGGGTGACGGGCGTGATCCCGGGCTGGATCGGCCTCGCCCGGGCCCGCGCTGAGCGCGCAGCGATGTCGCCCGCCGAGCGCGAGGCCACCGGCCCGCTCGTCGAGCCAGAGGCCATCGCGCGCGAGGTGGCCGACCTCCTGGAGCGGGGGCACGCGGGGGAGCTGCGGCGGATGCTGTAACCGGCCTTCTTCCCTCGGCACTTTGAACGGTGATATAACTATCCAGTTAGTTACAACAACGGAGCGCCCATGGACCCCACACCCCGGCCCCGCCCGCGCGACGCGGCGGCCTCCACCGCCCACCTGCTCGCCGCGGCGCGCTCCGAGTTCGCCGCGCACGGCTTCGAGGGAGCGCGGATCGACCGGATCAGTGCGGCCTCCGGCTTCAACAAGGCGCTGCTCTTCCAGCGCTTCGGCGACAAGGAGGGGCTGTACCGGGCCGTGATCGCCCAGGTCGCCGAGGAGGCCGTCGCGGTGCGCGCCGAGCTCGTCACCTCGCGCGACGACCCGGCCGACCGGGCCGGGTTCGCGACGATGCTGCGCGAACTCGCCGCTGCGACAGCCCGCTTCCTCACCGACCACCCGGACGCCGCGCGCATCCTCGCGTGGGAGCGGGCTGCGGGCTGGACGGCCTTCAGCGCCGTCCACGAGCCCGCAAGAGACGACGCTGCCGGCGTCGTCTCGGGCTGGTTCGAGCGGGCGGCGCGGGAGGGCTGGCTCCGCGCGGGGCCGGGGCCGGCGCGACGGCTCGACCTCGTTCTGGAGCTCGTGGCGGCCATGCTCGGCGAGGACCGCGGGTTCATCGCCGACGCCGTGACGGCCGCCCTGATGAAGCAAGAAGCGCGATGACGCGCCTCCTCCTCCCGGCCGACCTCTCGCCCGTCGAGCGCTCGGCGCTGCTGCCCATCCTCGGCCGGGCGCGCGACGCGGCCGGGTCGTCGCCCATCCTCGACGACCGCTGGTCGCGGACGGTGGTCGATTCCCTCGCCGTCGACTGGGACGGCCTCGGCCTCCCGCGCAAGGAGTCCGCCACGGTCGCGACCCGCGGACGCCTCATCGACGACGCGTGCCGGGCGTTCCTCGCGGCCCATCCCGACGCCGTCGTGCTCGACCTCGGCTCGGGCCTCGACGACCGGGCCCAGCGCGTCGCGCCGCCGGCCGGGGTGCTGTGGCTCGACCTCGACCTCCCGCACATCATGGCGCTGCGCCGCCGCCTGCCCGGGCGTCCCGGCGTGGCGGCCGACCACCGCGAGGTGGAGGCGGATGCGGCATCCGGCGACTGGTTGTCGGAGATTCCCGCCGACCGTCCGCTGATCGCCCTGGCCGACGGCTTCTTCCCGTTCCTGCCGCCTGCCATCTCCCGCAGCCTGGTGGAGCGCCTGGTCGACCGCGTACCCGACGGCGAGCTGGTGATGAACGGCTACACGACGCTGGCCCGCTCCCTCATGCCGCGGGTCAAAGCGATCCGCGACCTCGGCATCGACACCGCGGGAGGGACCGCGTTCGACGATCCCCGCGAGCCGGAGGCCTGGCACCCGCGGCTCCGCCTGATCGACCGGACGATGCTCAGCCGCTCCGCCTACGTCGAGAGGATGCCGCGCTCGGTGCGTGCGGGCATCCGGATGATGAACGCGCTCCCCCGCCTCGCCGACCGCAGCGACCTGGGCGTGCTGCGGTTCGCGTTCTGAGCCGGGCCGACGACCCGGGCGCGCCGGTTGTCGGAGGTTCGCGCTACCGTCTCGCCGTGATCGACTCCGCCTACCGCCTCCACTCCGCCGTCACGGACCCCGGCCCGTACGCCGGGCTGCTGCAGAGCCTTCCCGTCGACGTGGAGGAGCTGGTCCCGCTGATCGGGAATGTGCTGGTCCACCACTCGCGAGCGGAGGGCTTCGTGGCAGGTGCCGGCAGGGCGGACGACGGCACCGAGCTCCGCCCGATCCGGCACGTGCTGGCCGCGATCGCCGCGCTTGAGGACGGCCCCTGGTCGCGCACCCGGCCTGCGGGTCGGCGACTCGTGGTGGACTGCCGGACGTTCGCCGTGCTCCTCGCCGCGGTGCTGCGTGAGCACGGCATCCCGGCGCGGGTCCGCTTCGGGTTCGCCGGGTACCTGGAGCCGTCGCACTGGCAGTCGCACGTGGTCTGTGAGCACGCGCAGGACGGCGTATAGACCCGCACCGATGCCGACACCGTCCGCTACGGACTCGCGCCGACCGATTTCGTCGACGCGACGCAGGCCTGGAGCGCGCCGGAGGTGGAGCAGCAGCGGTTCGGGTACGCCCCGGGGCCGGAGCTGCGCGGGCGCTGGACCGTGCGCTGGACGCTCCTGCGCGATCTGGCCGCCCTCACCGGCTTCGAGCCGCTGACGAGCGACGCCTGGGGCATCGTCACCGGCACGGCCGACCCCGAGGAGGAGCGCTTGCTGTTCGACCGCGTCGCGACCGCCTCCACCCTCCCGGAGCGGCGCGTGCTCGCCGAGGATCCGCGCCTCGCCGTGCCGCGCGTCATCACGACGCACCCCTATCTCACCGGCCGCAGCTACGAGGTCGACCTGGTCGCCGACGGGAGCCTGAGCGCCTGAGCACCTGAGCACCAGCGCACCAGGGCGCCCGCGGTCCTCCGCCCGCGCTGGAGCACCGCGGCGCCCGTCGCCGACCGGCTCAGGCCGTCGGCCCGCTCGCCCCCGCCAGGAGCCGCTCGCGCAGCGCCGCGAGCTGCTGCTCCTTCTGCTCCGGCGTGACGAAGTCGATCGCCGGCCGCCCGGTCTGCGCGGGCCACGGCACGAGCGCGTCGAAGTCGAGGTCGCGCATGAGCTCGACCGTGTCGAGGAACGCCGCGCGGTCGCTCTCGCCGAGCAGCACGGCCCGCCAGACGCCGTCCTGCACCCAGAAGGAGTCGCCGGGGAAGAGGTAGCGGTGCTCGCCGCTGTCCCAGAGGTAGAAGGCGGTGCCCGCGGTGTGGGCGAGGCTCGGGATGACCTCCAGGTCGTCGCCGAGGCGCTCCCTCCCGCTGAACACCCCGTCGACGCGCATGGAGCGCTCGGTCGGCCGCCGGTCGCGCTCGTGCACGAATGCCGGAACGTCGAGCGCCGGTGTGCCGTGCATCCCTTCGTGCCAGTGGTTGATGAGGAGGCGCTGGGGCGTGCCGAGCTCGCGGATGCCGTCGGCCGCCGCGTCGATGCCGGGGTGGTTGTAGACGATGACCGGCCCCTGCTCGGCCTCCAGCACGAACGCGCGCAGCTCGACGTCGGCCATGAACGGCAGCGGGACGGGCGGCGTGGTGGCGTGAAGGCCGGCGGCCAGCTGCTCGAGCGAGGGGTGGGAGGTCATGGGGTTCTCCGATCGTGGGGGCGGCGCTGTCAGAGCACGCGGCTGAGCGCCTCGGTCATCGCGCGGAAGTCCGGCGGCTCCGGCGCCAGCGGGGCGGATCCGGCGGAGGGCCGGGTCCCGTCGACGACGATCGAGGCGTACCGGCGCCACAGCTCGGGGCCGGTGTCGCGGGAGGCCAGGGAGATCGTGCTCACCATCACGGCCAGCGCGATCGTGTCCTGGCGGGTGAAGCCGGGCCGGAGCTCGCCCGCTGCCACCGCGTCGGCGATCAGCCGGTCGGCGGTGCTCCCGAGCCGGTGACGGAGGCCGGGCGGGAAGCGGTCGTAGCGCTCGGGCCCGAACAGCACCGTGGCAAGGCTGCGGTCGTGCGCGTGCAGCTCGATCATGCCGTGGAGGTAGCCGCGGAACGCCTCGCCCGGGTCGTCGCGGAGCGCGGCCTCCTCGACGATCCCCATGATCGTGTCGATCTTGTCCTCGAACAGCGCGTCGAGCAGCGCCTGCTTGTCCGGGAACTTGCGGTAGATCGTGCCGATGCCGACACCCGCCGCGCGGGCGACGTCGCCCAGGGTCGCCGACGGACCATGCTCGGCGAAGACGCGCATGGCGGCGTCGAGCACGCGACGCCGGTTGCGCTCCGCATCGGCGCGCGGCCGGCGCTCGGTCGGGATGGCGGTCGTCATGCGGCGATCCTACACCTTAAGTGGAAGCGGTGGTTCCGCTTCCGTTTCATCGATGCCCCGACGTACCATGAGGGCATGGCCGTTGCCGCCGATCCGATCCCGACGCGCCTGACCGCGCGCGGCGCGGCGACCCGGGAGCGGATCGTGAACGCCGCTGCGGAACTGATGTACACGCGTGGAGTCGGGGCGACGACCCTCGACGACGTGCTAGCCGCGAGTGGCGCGAGCAAGTCGCAGCTGTACCGGCACTTCGCCACCAAGGACGAGATCGTGCGCGCCGTCATCGAGCTGATGGGCGAGCGCGTGATCCGGCGCGAGCGGGAGGCGCTCGGCGACGTGTCCACCCTCGCCGGCCTGCGCCGCTGGCGCGACGCGCTGGTGCAGAACAACGCGCTCCAGCACGGCGCGTACGGATGCGCCCTCGGCTCGTTCGCCTCCGAGGTGGCCGACCACGACGACGTGGCGCGCACGAGACTGCTCGCCCTCTTCGCCGAGTGGCGGGAGCTGCTGGCGGCGGCGATCCGCCGGTTGCAGGAGCGCGGCGGCCTGCCGCCGGACGCGCCCGTCGACGACCTCGCGACCGGCCTGCTCGCCGCGCTGCAGGGCGGGTACATGCTCGCCCAGACGGCGCGCGATGTCGCACCCATGGCGACGTCGATCGACATGGCGCTGACCCACCTGGAGAGCCTGGCCTCCCGCTGACGATCATCCCCTCCGCAAACTGGACTATTTAGTCCTGTTTGTGTCTAGTATGGCCATCGTTCGGCCGTTCGGTCGAATCTTGACCCGTGCGGCCGCCGAGGCGACCGTCCCAGACGAGGAGGTGGCCGGATGAAGGCCGTCGTGGTGACCGATCAGGCGGAGGGAGCTGCCGGGATGCGGCTGATGGACCGCCCCGAGCCGAGACCGGCGATCAACGACGTACTGGTCGAGGTTCACGCCGCGGCGTACGTGCCCACCGAGATCGACTGGCCCTCCACCTGGGCGGATCGCGCCGGACGCGCGAAGTCGCCGTCGATCCTCGGCCACGACCTCGCCGGCGTCGTGACGGCGCTCGGCTACGGCACGACCGGCCTGACCGTCGGGCAGCGCGTGTTCGGCATCTCCGACTGGCACCGCGACGGCACCCTCGCCGAGTACGTGGCCGTCGAGTCGCGCAACCTCGCCCCCCTGCCAGGAGACGTGGACTTCACCGTCGGCGCCGCCCTCCCGATCTCGGGACTGACCGCCTGGCAGGGCCTGTTCCAGCACGGGCGCCTCCGCTCGGGGCAGACCGTCCTGGCGCACGGCGCCGCCGGAGCGGTCGGAACGATGGTGACCCAGCTGGCCCGGGAGGCCGGTGCGTACGTCATCGGCACCGGGCGCGCCGCCGACCGGCAGAAGGCGCTCGACTTCGGGGCGCACGAGTTCGTCGACCTCGAGCACGACGACCTCGCCGACGTGGGCGCCGTCGACCTGGTGTTCGACGTGATCGGCGGCTCCGTCCAGGAGCAGTCGGCCCGCCTCGTCAGGCCCGGCGGCACCCTCGTCACCGTGACCGGGCTCGGCGACGTGCACCCCGTCGACGGCCTGTCCGTCGACTTCGTCGTCGAGTCCGTGCCGTCGCAACTCACCGAGATCGTCCAGCGGGTGCGCGACGGCCGTCTCCGCGTCAACATCGATCGGGTCGCGCCGCTCGACGACGCCGTCGCGGCGCTCAACCCCACCGGGCGGCGCGCGGGCAAGACCGTGATCGCCGTCCGCCCCTGAACCCATCCGAAACGAGGAGGAACCATGACCAGCGCTGATTTCGAGTACCCCGACGAGGCCGGCTACCCCGACGGCGTCGGCACCCTGACCGAGGACCAGGTCGTGCTCATCGACGAGGTGAACGACGACCACTCCCCCACCATCACGTTCTTCGTCGCGCGCAACGAGCCGGCCGCCACCTACGAGGCCATCTCGGGCGACACGGTGATCGGCGGCCTGACCTTCGAGGCGGCCGACGAGAACCGGCTCGTGCTGGTCGCGGCGGCCGTCTACCCCGAGTACCGCGGACAGGGCGTCGCGACGGAGCTGATCCGGCGCGTCCTCGACGACGTGCGCGACCGCGGGGTGACGGTCACGATCCTGTGCCCGATCGTCCGCGCCTTCATCGACCGCAACCCCGCCTACGACGACCTGGTCGACCGCGACCTCCCCGGCCTGCGGAGTTCGCGATGAGTGCGCGCGGCCGCAAGGCCGAGCCGCACTTCCCGGTGATGGACGGCGCGGAGGGGGCGCCGCGCGAGGACCAGATCGCGGGCATCGTGCAGCGCGTCTGGGCCGACGCCCGCGTCTATCACCAGGATGTGGAGGCGCTGCTGCGCGAGTGGCTCGCCGCCGACCGCTGCGTGGTGACGGACGACGAGTTCGCGCGGCTCCTCGCGAAGGCGCGCGGCGAGTTCGACCGCATCGCGACCCCCGACGGCAACGGCGCCCCGGCGTGCCCCGCGCACTCGCTCGTGGCGTGCGTCTATTGGGACGTGCAGGAGTTGGAGCGGGAGCAGCACTGAGGGGAGGCCGCCTCCACGGCTTCCGTCGCACTCTGTTCTCCTGAACGCAATCGGCAGGAAACACCGCACCCGTATCGTCGTTTCATGGCAGCCTCGTTCTCGTTCCGCACCTGCGAATTCTGCGGCGAGTTCCAGCCGGTCCTCGCCGACGGGCGCATGTCCGTGCACTTCACCGCCGACGCCGAGCGGTGCCGCGGCTCCGATCACCGGGAGGGTGACGGTCCGGTGTCGGAGGTCGTCGCCCGGTCCATCGAGCT
Source organism: Leifsonia williamsii (assembly GCF_030433685.1). NCBI lineage: Bacteria > Bacillati > Actinomycetota > Actinomycetes > Micrococcales > Microbacteriaceae > Leifsonia > Leifsonia williamsii. Next base: position 1,379,950 of record NZ_JAROCF010000001.1, on the reverse strand, counting down.
CGAGCTGCGGCGCGTGCTCAACCAGCTGGCGCGCAAGCGCGCGTCATAGCGCGCGTCAGGGCGCCGGCGCACCTCCGGGCCGGAGGCCGTCCAGGCACACGCCGATGACGCGCTCCAGCTGGCCCGGCTGCGGGTAGTCCGCCAGTCCGATGCCGCTGAGCATGCGCAGCACGTCGTCGGCGGTGACGTCCTGGCGCGCCTCGCCGGAGGCCTGCGCCGCGGCGAGCAGCGGCTCGGCCGTCCCGTAGATGCGGGCCCTCGCCGCGAAGACGAGCTCCGTGTCGTGGGCCATCTCCTCGGCGAACGCGCGCTTGCCGATGATGAACTCCACGAACCGGCGCAACCACGCGTCGAGCGCGTCACCCGGGGAGCCGGGCTCCTCGTCGCCGCGCGCCAGCAGGTGGTCGACCTGGTCGGCGTATACGGCCTCGAACAGGTCGGCCCGCGTCGGGAAGCGCCGGTAGAGCGTGGCGCTGCCCACCCCGGCGCGGCGGGCGACCTCCTCGAACGACGCCGACGAGCCTGCCTCGGCGAACACCTCGGCGGCGGCCGCGACGATGCGCTCGTGGTTGCGGCGCGCGTCGGCGCGGAGCGGACGTTCGGACATTCGTGCCTCCCGATCGGAATAAGTGGGGACGCCCCTCCGTTTATTGTGCTATAACCGGAGGGGTCCCCCCACTAATCCTAAGGAGTACGGATGTCTTCCACAACGCCGGCGCCCGCCTGGCGCCGCACCGTCGTGCTCGCCCTGATCATGGGCGCGCAGCTGATGATGGTGCTCGACACCTCGATCGTCACCACCGCGCTCCCACACCTGGTCGACGAGCTGGGCTTCTCGCCCGCCTCGCTCTCCTGGGTGCAGAACGCCTACGTGCTCGCCTTCGGCGGCCTCCTGCTGCTCGGCGCGCGCGTGGGCGACCTCGCCGGCCGCAGGCGCGTCTTCGTGATCGCGGTCGCCGTCTTCGCACTCGCCTCGCTGGTCGCCGGCCTCGCGTTCTCGGCGCCCGTCCTGCTCGCGGCCCGGGTGCTCCAGGGCGTCGCGTCAGCCTTCGCGATCCCATCGACGCTCGCCCTCCTGGTCGGCGCCTACCCCGAGCCGGAGCAGCGCAGCCGCGCCATCGCCGTCTACAGCGCGGTGATCGGAGCGGGCGCGAGCGTCGGCATCATCGTCGGCGGTCTCTTCACCGACCTGCTGTCGTGGCGCTGGGGGCTGCTGATCAACGTGCCCATCGGCCTGATCGTCGTCCTGCTGTCGCCGCGCTTCCTCACCGAGACCGCGCGGCGCCGCGGCAGCTTCGACCTGGCGGGCGCCCTGACGATCACCGTCGGCATGACCGCGCTCGTCTGGGGCCTGATCGAGTCGAGCACGCTCGGCTGGGCCTCCCCGGTCGTCATCGGCCTGCTGGCCCTGGCCGCGGTTCTCGTGGTGGCCTTCGTCCTGATCGAACGCCGCACGGCCGAGCCGATCGTCCCGCTCGGCCTGTTCGCGAACGCGACCCGGTCGGGCGCGTACCTGGCCCGCATCCTGATCGTCGGGGCCATGTTCTCGACGTTCTACTTCCTCAGCCAGTACCTGCAGGACGTGCTGCACTTCAGCGCCCTGCTCGCGGGGCTGAGCTTCATCCCGCTGACCGGCATGTTCTTCGCCACCGTCTACGTGGTGCGGCCGCTGGTGCGGTGGATGGGGCAGGAGCGCCTCCTGATCGCCTCCCTCGTCCTCGCCCTCGTCGGCATGGGCTGGCTGTCGACCGTCGGCGCGGGCACCGCCTTCCTCCCGTGGGTGCTCCTCCCGCTCCTCGTGCTCGGTATCGGGCAGGGCATCGCGATCATCCTCCTCACGCAGTTCGGCATGGCCGACGTGCCGGCCGACCAGGCGGGAGCCGGCTCGGGCCTCGTGAACACGGCGCACCAGCTCGGCGGATCGGTCGGCCTCGCCGTGCTGGCGGGCGTGTTCATCGCCGCCGGTGGAGACCGCGCCGCGATCGCCGCGCAGGTCACCGGATACCAGGCGGTCTTCCACGTGGCGGCCGGCTTCTACGCACTCGCCGTCGTCGTGGGCGTGGTGATGCTCGTGGCGGCGCGCAGAGCCCGTCGCAGCGCGCCGGTGAACGCGGTCGAACAACCTGTTTGACAGGTTATGCATCCGTCTGCCATGCTCATAACCGTTCCAACCGGTTATTAGCTCCGACACCCGGCTCCACGAAAGGACCCCTCATGAGCGTCACCCGCTTCAGCCTCACCTCCTCCCTCGACCGGGACGCCCTGATGGACGTCCTCACCGACTTCTCCAGCGCCCGCCCGGCCGCCTGGTCGAGCATCGACGAGGAGCACTTCCGGGTCCACGGGCTCGGCGCCGGCTGGGCCGAGGTCACCGAGGGCACCGCGCAGGCGTGGGAGCGCGCGCGCTACGAGTGGGACCGCGCCGCAGGAACCGTCACGATCACGACGCACGACTCGAAGGTGTTCGGCCCCGGGGGCGGCTGGCTGTTCCAGCTCACCCCCGAGGGCCGCGGCACCCGCGTCGACGTCCGGCTCACCCGCACCCCGGCGAAGCTCGGCCAGAGGATCCTCGCGGGCCTCCTCCCCCTGGTCGGCCCGGCCTCGCTGAAGAAGTCGTTCGCGGCGCCGCTGCAGGCGGTGTGACGGGGAGGCGAGGGGACTAGCGGGCCACCGGCACCGCGTCGAGCGCCCGCTCCCCCGCCACCACACGCCCGTCGATCACCCGCACGGGCATCGGATCGGTGATGCCGCCGACGAACCCGCCCTCCGGCCCCGCGTTTCGGAAGGCGAAGAAGGCCGGCTCCCCCGCACGGTCCACGACGACCCGGCCGACGTACAGGTCGTCTCCGGTCACCTGGTGCGCCTGACGCGGATCCCACTCCCCGTCGCGGTCGGCGACCACGGCCCACACCCCGCCCCGGGAACCGGTCTCGCGCCGGGTGGACGCGAGCTCGGGGGCCAGGCACGAGAAGAACAGCACCGATCGGCCGTCCACCGTCGCCGTGTTCAGCACCTCCAGCTGACCGAAGCCGGCGCCCGGCTGCGATAGCGGCGGCAGCAGCGTCCACTCCACGAGGTCGGGGGAGGTCGCGGTCGCGATCACCCCGCGATCGTCGACCTGCCCGTGCCCGGCGCGGGCGGTGACGAGCATCCGCCAGGTGCCGTCCTGCTGCCGGTAGACGAACGGGTCCCGGAACGCCTCGTCGTGCCAGTGCCCGTCGGCGATGGTCTCGTACCACCGCGCATCCGCCCGGAGGATCGGGTTCGCCGGGCTCTTGCGCCAGGTGAGCAGGTCCTCCGAGGTCGCGACGCCGATGCTCTGCACGTTGCCCGCCGCGGTGAGCGTCGCTCCGGTGTAGAACATGTGCCACACACCGGCGTCGTCGCGCACGACGCTGCCGGTCCAGGTGGCGAGGTCGTCGAAGGCGGGGGCGTCGCTGCGCACCAGCGCATCCTCCACCCGCTTCCAGCCCACGAGGTCGCCGGAGACCGCATGCCCCACGGAGGCCCGGTGGTGTCGCGCGTCGGGGTCCTGCAGCGCCTTCGACGCGTAGAGGAAGAAGAGGTGGTACCGGTCGCCGTCGTCGGCGAACCAGAAGTCCCAGACGTAGCTGTCGGGGAGAGAGAACATGGATCAGCCTTTCAGCCCTTGCGAGGCGATGGAGTTGACGAACGAGCGCTGGAAGGCGACGAAGAGCGCCAGCACAGGGATGGTGATGATGCTCGCGTAGGCCATGATCTGGCCCCACGAGGTGTTGAGCTGCTTGAAGTAGTCGATGCCGACCATGGCCGGCCGGACCGCCTCGCTCTGCGTGACCATGAGCGGCCAGAGGTACTGGTTCCAGGCCGGGAGGAAGGTGAGGATGGCGACGGTCGCCACCGCCGGCCCCGCCAGCGGCATGATGACGGTCCGGTAGATGCGGAACCAGCCGGCGCCGTCCACGCGCGCCGCCTCGTCCAGCTCCTTCGGGATCGAGTCGAAGTACTGGTAGAAGAGGAAGATCGAGAAGGCGTTCGCGACGAACGGCACGATCTGCACCGTGTAGGTGTCGAGCCAGCCCTGCACGATGTGCGCGCCGTCGAAGTACGGCAGCTGGTTCACCTCCCACAGCAGCGGCAGCGCCATGACCTCGAACGGCACGATCAGCGTCGCGAGCACCACGCCGAGCGCCCACTTGCGACCCGGCATCCGCATCCGCGAGAGCGCGAAGGCCGCCATCGAGTTGACGATGATGCCGAGCACGACCGTCGTGACCGAGATGATGACGGAGTTGAGCAGGAACTGGGCGAACGGCACCCGGTCGAAGACGCCGGTGTAGTTGTCGAGGCTCAGGTCGCCGACGGGGAGGAACGCCTGGATGCCGCCCAGGTCGCCGAAGATCTGCGTGTCGGGCTTGAAGCTCGAGACCACCATGAACAGCAGCGGCAGGCCGAACACCAGCGCCAGGACGATTTTGAGCGCGAGCACGAGCACGCCGCGGGCCGACCGCTTCATCGTCGCGCCTCCTTGTCACGGGTGACGAACCGCTGGAGCAGCGTGACGACCAGCACCAGCACGAAGAACACCAACGAGATCGCGGACGCGTAACCGGTCTGCTGCTGCTGGAACCCGCTGCGGACCGCCTGGAACACCAGCGTCGAGGTGGAGTTGATGGGGCCTCCCTGGGTCATGATGTTCACCTGCGAGAACAGGCCGAACGCCGCGATGGTGATGGTGATGAGGATGAACGTGCGCGTCTGCCGCAGGCCCGGCCAGGTGATGTGGGCGAACTGCTGCCAGCGCGTCGCGCCGTCGAGGGCGGCCGCCTCGTAGAGCTCCTCCGGGATCGTCTGCAGCCCGGCGAGCCAGATGATCATGTGGAAGCCCATCGCCTGCCACGCGGACATCAGGATGATCGCGAACAGCGCCCAGTGCGGGTCGCCCAGCCAGTCGGGGCCCTGGATGCCGGCCTTCGACAGCAGGACGTTGATCAGGCCGTCCTTCTGGTACAGGAACAGCCACAGCATCGACACCACGACGATGGAGGTGACGACCGGGAGGAAGTACACGGTGCGGAAGAACGTCGTCCCGCGCACCCGGCTGTTGACGAGCAGCGCCAGCACGAGGGCGAGCGCCGACTGGAACGGGACGATCACGATGGTGAAGATGATCGTGTTGCGCAGCGACGCCCAAAAGGTGTCGTCGGTGAACAGGTTGACGAAGTTGTCGACGCCGACGAACTGGGCGGGCTCCGGAGAGACCAGCCGCGCGTTCGTGAAGGCGAGGACGAAGGTGAGCCCGATCGGGACGATCAGGAACGTGGCGATGAGGACGGCGGCGGGCGCGAACATGAGGAGCGCGACCGATGCCTCCTTCGAGCGGCCGGCGACGCCGGCGCGGACGGTCGGGACGTGGCGGTCGACGCGCACGTCCGGCTTGACGACGGTTGTCATGGGATCCCTCGTGACGGCGGGGCCGGGCCAGGCGGCCCGGCCCCGCTCGCTCACTTGAAGTAGTTGTTCGACTTCTGGTTGGCGTCGATGTCCTTGACCGCCTGGTCGAGGGTCGACTTCGGGTCGGCGCCGTTCACGATGTCCTGAGCGGCTTTGGTGAACGTGGTGGCGATGAAGGGGTAGCCGGGAGTGACCGGGCGGACCTCGGCGAACTTCTGCGAGTACTCGCGGAAGATCGCGTTGTCCTCGCCCTCGCCGTAGCCGGGCACGAGCGCGGCGGCGCCCTCCGTCGCCGGGATGGTGCCGGCCGCCTTCGCGACACCGGCGACGTACTTGTCAGCCGTGGCGAACTTCATGTACGCCAGGGCGCCCGCCTGGTCCGAGCAGGTCTTCGAGACGCCCCACTGCCACGAGCCGCCGCCGATCTTCGGGCCCTTCCCGAAGTCGACCGGCGGGAGGAACAGCACGTCGTCGCCGAACTTCTGCCGCAGGGAGTCGGCCGCCCAGCTGCCGTCGTAGAGGATGCCGGTCTTGCCGTTGGCGAAGTCCGCCGCCGGGTCGGTGCCCGACTTCGCCGCGATGGAGCCGTCGGCGACCAGCCCGCGGAACCACTTCGCCCACGCCACCGCGTCGGCGCTGTTCAGCGCGCCGTCGGCGGTCTTGTAGCCGTCGCGGTCGATCAGGTCTCCGCCGAAGCTCTGCAGCAGCGGCGAGTACGCGTACGGCCACCACTCCCCCGTCGAGCTGGTCATGAAGTCGGCCGCGTAGCGGAACTTCCCCGAGGCCTTGAGCTTGGTGAGGAGGTCGTCGAACTCCGCCTTCGTCCACGGCTCGTCGACGGTCGGCACGCGCACGCCGACGGCGTCGAGGGTGCTCTTCTTCGTGATGAGGTTGAGAGCGACGTCGTAGAACCCGTAGGAGTAGGTCTTGCCGTCGTACTTCCCGACCGTGGAGGGCAGGAAGCCGTCGAGCTGCGACTCGAGCCCGGTCAGCGGCGACAGGTAGCCGGCCCAGACCCAATTGGGCACGTTGGGCGCGTCGATGTCGAGGATGCACGGGAGCTTCTTCGACGCGGCCGCCGCGGTGACGGACTGGTTGTAGGAGTCCTGCGGGAAGGCCTGCACCTTCACCCGGTACTTCGACTGACTCTTGTTGAAGTCGTCGACGATCTTCTGCACGGCCCCGAGCTCGGCCTTGTTGCCCGCGTTGTGGGTCCACATGGTCAGCTCCCCGTTCGAGGAGCCGGCAGCGGCGCCTCCCTTGGCGCAGCCGGTGAGCGCCACCATGGCGGCCGCCGCGACCATCGCGGACGCCACGAGCGCCCGGCGAGTGTTCCTTCTCACTATCGATCCTCCGTTGGATTCGTGATCACGGGAGGGCCAGCCGCCTCCCGAAAACTAAATGCATTTAGCAGCTACTAAATGCGTTTAGTCGCGTTGACGTTAGCACTAGGATGAAGGCCGTGCAACAGACATCGCCGTTCGAGGGAGGCTCCGCAGCGTGGCGAAGAGAGTGACGATCGCGGATGTCGCCGCCGAGGCCGGGCTGTCGAAGACGGCCGTGAGCATGATCCTCAACGACCGCCCCGGCACCGGCCTGTCGGCCGAGACCGCGAAGCGCGTGCGGGCGATCGCGCACCGGCTCAACTACCGGCCCGACCCGTCGGCCCGTGCGCTGCGCATGGGGACGACGCCGACCATCGGCTTCGTCTCGGACGACGTCACGCTCACCCGCTACGCGTCGGCGATGATCCGCGGCATCCTCGACGTCGCCGAGGAGAACGACCACACCGTGCTGCTCGCCGAGACGGGCCAGCACCCCGAGCGGCTCGCCGGATCGCTGGACGCCATGCTCGACCGCCGCGTCTCCGCTCTCGTCTTCGGCTCGATGGCGGCGCGCCGGGTGGAGCTGCCGGAGCTGCCGTCCGACGTCCCGGTCGTCATGGTGAACGCGACGACGACCGCCGACTACCCAGCCGTCCTGCCCGACGAGCGCACGGCGGGCGCCGCCATCGCGCAACTCCTGATCGACGCCGGCCACACCCGGATCGCGCTGATCGGCCGCCGCTACGACGAGGACCTCCCTCCGGAGGTGTCGGTCACCATCTCCGACCGCTTCGCCGGCCTCGACGCGGTCATGGCCGAGCACGGGCTGAGCTGGGCGTGGGAGGAGGCGTTCGAGACCTGGTCGCCCGAGAACGGTTACGAGGCGACCAGGCGGGCCCTCGCCTCCGGCGCCGACTTCACCGCGCTGGTGTGCCTGACCGACAACGTGTCGTTCGGCGCGTACCAGGCGCTCCAGGAGCAGGGCGTCCGCATCCCCGAGCAGGTCTCGATCGCCTCCTTCGACGACGACGAGATCTCGACCTACCTCCGCCCGCAGCTCACCACGGCCCGTCTGCCGTACGAGGAGATGGGCCGCACGGCCATGGCCCTCGCCCTCGCCGGCACGACGACCGGCGGCCGCCACCTCGTCCCGATGCCGATCGTCGAGCGCGCCTCCGTGCGCCGGGTGGAGTGACGCGTAGAGCGACGCCGCCAGTGACGGGTCAGCCCCTCGTCACCGCGTCTCCGTCACCTTGAGCAGCTGGATGGGCAGGATCTGCAGCACGGGTGCGAGCAGCTCCGGCACACCGGCAGGGAGGGGCAGCCATGCCTCCCCCTCCATTCCCTGCGCCGCCCCGACCGTCAGCAGCGGTGCGCCGGAGGAGCGGATGCGCTCGAGCACCGGTCGCATCGCCGCACCGGCCTCCGTCGCAGCGCGCCGATGAACGCGGTCGAACAACCTGTTCGACTTCAGCCTCACCACCCGCGTCCACGTCCGACTCACCAGCCCCCCCGAAGCTCGCGCTCGCCTCCCACCTCACATCCGCATCCGCATCATCGTCTACATCACAAGACGACCCGCCCCCGGCACCCCGAGTGCCGGCGGCCGACAAGGAGTGCCGCGTGTCCGATGAGGAGCGAAGCGACGGTCCGGCCACCGACCGGCCGGACGAGGTGATCGGCGAGCGCCGTCGGCTGATGTCGCTGGCGTACCGGATGACGGGCACGCTCGCCGACGCCGAGGACGTCGTGCAGGAGACCTACATCCGCTGGTACCGCCTGTCCGAGCAGCAGCGGGACGAGATCAGGGTGCCCGCGGCCTGGCTGACGCGGGTGGCGAGCCGGGTGGCCCTCGACCTCCTCACGGCGGCGCGGGTGCGGCGCGAGCGGCAGATCGGCCAGTGGTTGCCGGAACCGGTACCAGCCGACCTCTTCCTCGGGACCGCAGAGGGGTCGGTGACCTCCACATCGGGGGTGGAGGACCCGCTGGAGCGCGTGACCCTCGACGACGCGGTGAGCACCGCCCTGCTGGTGGTGCTGGAGTCGATGACGCCGGCAGAGCGGGTGGCCTTCGTGCTTCACGACGTGTTCGGCGCACCCTTCGATGAGATCGCCGGCCTGGTCGGTCGCTCACCGGCGGCGGCTCGCCAGCTCGCGTCCTCGGCTCGACGGCACGTCCGGGAGCGGCGCACCGCGGTCGTGCCGGCGGAGCGGCACGACCAGGTGGTCAGGGCCTTCCTCTCGGCGGCACGCGGCGGCGACCTCCGCCTCCTGCTGCAGACGCTGGCACCCGAGGTGGAGCTGCGCGCGGACGGCGGCGGGATCGTCAGCGTGGCGCCGAACGTCGTGGCGGGCGCCGACCGGGTGGCCCGCTTCCTGCTCGGGGTGCTCCAGAAGCGGCCCGACATGCGGTTCGAGGAGCGGCGCACGGCCGATGGGCTCGGCTACGCGGTGACGCTAGAAGGCCGCTTCTTCGGCGTCGTCAGCTTCCATGTGGAGTCCGACCGGATCACCGACGTGTGGTTCGTGCTCGACCCGCGCAAGCTGAGCCGGTGGGCTCCGGATGGGCCCGCCCGCCACGACACGTGACGGGCGGGCGGTGTTCCAGCCCGCTTCGGGCGCTTCAGCCGGCGAGCGGGATGTCGCGAAGCGGGTAGAGCACCTTCCCGGCCCGGTACTCCCCACGCGGGACCATCGCGTCGATCGGCCCGTACCCGTCGACCGTCACGACTTCGCGAGCATCCCCGGAGGCGGCGAGGGTGCCCCGCAGCAGGTCGTCCAGGTGGAACCGCTCCGGACCGGCGAACTCGACCTCGCCGAGCGGCTCGCCCGCGAGGGCGACCTCCACCAGCAGCGCCACCAGTTCATCCAGCTCGACGGGCTGGATCAGGTCGCGCGGCGCCAGCACCCTGCCGTCGACGGTGTGCTGATCGGCGAGGACCGGCACGTAGCCCTGGAACTGGGCGGATCGCACGATCGTGTACGGCAGCGGGCCCTCCGCGAGCGCGCGCTCCTGCGCCACCTTGCCGAAGTAGTACCCGATGTCGGAGGCGTCGCCCTGGCCGACGCCGACGATGGAGAGCAGGATGTGGTGCCTCACACCGGCCCGCACGCCCTCCTCCGTCAGCCTCCGCGTCGTCCCCTCGAAGAAGCCGACAGCGCCCTCCTCGTCGAACCGCGGGGTGTTCAGCACGTTGACGATCGTGTCGACACCCGCCATCACCTCCGCGACCCTCGTCCCCTCGAGGAAGTCGACCCCGTCCTCGAGTCCGCCCGAGACGACCTCGACCCCGTTCGCCTCCAGGAGGTCCGCCACCTTCGAGCCGACCCGGCCGCGTCCGCCCGCAATGAGCACCTTCACGTCTTCACTCCTTCATGAGGCGGTCCTTCCGCCTCTGAAGAGGTGACGGGGCGACGCGTCCGGATGTCAGGAAGCCTCGCTACCGCGTCTCGGTCACCTTGAGCAGCCCGCGCGGCACATCGGGGTCGAGTCCGCGGCTGCGCGCCAGCGACAGCGCGAGAAGCTGGATGGGCAGGATCTGAAGCACGGGTTCGAGCAGCTCCGGCACACCGGCAGGGAGGGGCAGCCATGCCTCCCCCTCCATTCGCTGCGCCGCCCCGACCGTCAGAAGCGGTGCGCCGGAGGAGCGGATGCGCTCGAGCACAGGGCGCATCGCCGCACCTGCCGGGCCCTCCGAGGTGAAGGCCAGCGCCTGCACTGCGGGGTCGAGCACCGCGATCGGGCCGTGCAGGAGGTCGGCCGCCGAGAAACCGGCGGCCGAGACGTAGCAGGTCTCCATCAGCTTGAGGGCGCCCTCGGAGGCGATGGCCGACGCGTAGCCGCGCCCGGTCAGGACGACGCGGTCGCCGTCGAAACGCTCCACGGCGGCCGCGATCCCATCGGTCACCCGCGGGTCGCGGAGCACGGCGGAGCCCCACTCCGGCAGGCGTTCGAGACCGGGCTCCGCACGGCCCGCGAGGCCGAGGAACAGCTGTGCCAGCGTGATCAGCTCCGCGGTGAACGACTTGGTCGCCGCCACGGCGAGCTCCGGGCCTGCTGCGAGGTCCAGCTGCAGCTCCGCCGCCTGCGCCAGCGCCGACGCGGGGTCGTTCGTGATCGCCAGGGTGAGGGCGCCACCCTCGCGCGCCGCGGCGAGCGACGCCGCGAGGTCGGGCGAGCCGCCGGACTGGCTGACGCCGATCGCAAGGCTCCCCCGGAGGTCCGGCCGTGCGCCGTAGAGGGTGGTGGTGGAGGGCGACCACGAGCCGCCGGGCAGTCCGCACAGGACGTCGGCGGCGTACCGGCCGTAGGTGGCGGCGTGGTCGCTGGTGCCGCGGGCGATGAAGGTGACGAACCGCGGCTGGGCGGCACGGATGCGCTCGACGGCCTCGGCGACCGGGCCGGAGCGGGCGAGCAGCCGCGCCCACACCTCCGGCTGTTCCGCGATCTCCGCCCGCATGAGCCGACCGGCCTCGGCCGCACCCCCTTCGTGCCCGGTCATCGCGCCGCCCGCTCCATGCGCTCGCGCGGAGCCAGCGCCTGCCGCACCCGTTCCTTGGCCGCGTCGGCCGCGCCGACCGCGTCCAGTCCGAGGAGCGCTGCGCCCAGGATGGGTGGCTCGCTCACCTGGACGAACTCCGTGCGGGGCGCGACGGCGAGCACCCGCGACCGGATGCGCTCGTCGAACTCCTCGTGCCGGGCGGCGAGGATGCTGCCGCCGAGCACCACGGGGACGGCCGCCCCGGTCAGCTCGAGCTCGGTGAGCGCGGCGACGACGTAGTCGGCCACCTCGTCGGCGAGCCGGTCGATCAGCGCCGCCGCGACGGGATCGCCGTCGAGGGCGAGCGCGAACACGGCCGGGCTCAGCTCGGCGAGCCGGGTCTGCGGCACGTCGCCGAAGTGCAGCCGCTCGATCAGGTCGATCACCCGCGGGGCGTCGAAATGCTCCAGAACGGCGGCGGTCAGCGCGGTGCGCGGCCCCCGGCCGTCGGCGTCCCTGGCCGCGGCGCTCATCGCCGACAGGCCGAGTTGCAGGCCGCCGCCCCAGTCGCCCGAGATCAGACCGAGAGACGGGAAGCGCACGGTCCTCCCCTCCCAGCGGGCCACGCAGTTGATCCCCGCCCCGCAGACGACGGCCACGCCGTCGTCGCCGTCCGAGCCGAGCCGCAGCAGGGCGAACGTGTCGTTGTCGACGCTCACGCTGGGCGCCCAGCCCCGGGAGGCCACGGCGGCGAGCATGGCCGCCTGCTCCCGGTGCAGGTCCACCCCGGCCAAGAAGGCCGCGACGTGGGCGATCCGGGGCGACGGGAGCTCGAGGTCGGCCTCCAGGAGCGCGGTACGCGCGAGATCCTCGATCCCGGCGATCGACGCCTCGAGCCCGTGGGCGTGCGGCGAATAGCCGGGGCCCCGGCGCGTGGCGACGACACGGCCGTCGACCGCGACGACAGCGACGTCCGTCTTGCTGTTGCCTCCGTCGATGGCCAGGACGACGTCGGTGCCGGCGGCTACCGGGCCCACGGCAGGAATCTCGCGTTCTCGGCCAGCAGCCGATCCGTCAGCTTCTCGGCGATCGCGTACTGCCCGACCAGAGGGTGGGCGAGGAGCGCCTTCTCGACGCGGTGGCGCCCGCCGTGCAGGGCGGCCTCCACCGCGAGCTCCTCGTACGCCGACACGTGCGCGATCAGCCCCTCCATCGACCGGTCGACCCTGCCGATGGCGAGCGGTGCCGGCCCGCCCGCGCCGATCACCGACGCGGCCTCGATGACGGCCTCGTCAGGCAGGAAGGGCAGCGTGCCGTTGTTCCGCACGTTGACCACCTGCACGTCCTTGGTGTCGCGGAGGAGGGAGGCGACCAGCTGGATGGCCGCGAGGGAGTAGTACCGGCCTCCCCGCTGCTGCAGCTGCTCCGGCTTGGTCGTCACCGCGGGGTCGCGGTAGACGTCGAGCAGCTGCCGCTCGACCTCCATCACGACCTCGGCGCGGGAGGGCTCGCTGAGCTGCTCCCCGAGGACCTCGTCGTGCGCGTAGTAGTAGTGCAGGTAGTAGGAGGGCACGGCCTGCTGGAGGCGCAGGTGGCCGGGCGTGATGCGGAACTTCTCGGCGACCGCGTCGATCCGGGCCTCGAGCAGGCCGGGCAGCTGGTCGACGCCGTCGACGTAGACCGCGGTCTCCCAGCTGAGGTGGTTGAGCCCGACGTGCTTGAGCTGGATGCGCTCGTGCCCGACGCCCAGGACCTCGGCGAAGTTGCGCTCGAAGTTGATGGCCACGTTGCAGAGACCGACGGCGCGGTGGCCGGCGTCGAGCAGGCTCCGCGTGACGATGCCCACCGGGTTGGTGAAGTCGACGATCCAGGTGTTCTCGCCGGCGAGCGCGCGCACCCGGTCGGCGATGTCGAGCACGACGGGGACCGTGCGCAGCGCCTTCGCGAAGCCGCCGGCTCCCGTGGTCTCCTGGCCGATGCAGCCGCAGTCGTGCGGGAACGTCTCGTCGGAGTGCCGGGTGGCCTGGCCGCCCACCCTCAGTTGGATGAGGACCGCCGCGGCGCCCGTCACCGCCTCCGCGAGGTCGGAGGTCGGGGTGATGACGGTGCTCCGGCCGGCCGCCGCCACCATCCGCTTCGCGAAGTCGCCGACGACGCGCAGCCGCTCCGCATCGGTGTCCATCAGCGCGATCTCGTCGATCGTGAACGACTCGGACATGACGAGCAGTCCGTCGATCAGCTCGGGGGTGTAGGTCGAACCTCCACCGACGACAGCCAGTTTCATCCCTTGACTCCAGACAACTTGATTCCTTCGATGAATGATTTCTGCGCGAAGAAGAACAGGACGATGACGGGCACCATCACGAGGATCGTGGCGGCCATCGTGAGGTTCCACTGCACCTGGTGCGTGCTCCGGAAGGCGGCGAGCCCGAGCGAGAGCGTCCAGTTGGCGCGGTTCTCGCCCGTGTACAGCAGCGGCCCGAAGTAGTCGTTCCAGGTGCGCAGGAACATGAACAGCGCGGCCGCCGCGATGCCGGGGCGGGCCATCGGGATGACGACGCGCCACAGCACGCCGAACTCGGACGCGCCGTCGATGCGCGCGGAGTCCAGGTACGAGGTGGGGATGGCGACGAGGAACTGCCGCAGCAGGAAGATGCTGAACGCGTCGCCGAAGAAGTTCGGCAGGATCAGCGGCCACAGCGTGCCCGTGAGGCCGAGCTTCGCCCACATCACATACATGGGCACGGCGATCACCTGCGGCGGGAGCATCATCGCGACGATCACGAGGTAGAAGGCCCAGGTGCGGCCCTTCCACTTCAGCTTGGCCAGCCCGTAGGCGATCGGGACGCTCGAGAGCAGCATTCCGACGGTCGCCGTGAGCGAGTAGAACAGGCTCTGGCCGAAGTACCCGAGCATCGGGGCCTTCTCGAAGACGGCGCCGAAGTTGTCCCAGCGCCACTCGTGCGGCCAGAGGTCCTTGGTGAGCGCCTGCTGGTCGCTCATCACGGCGGTCAACAGCACGAAGACGATCGGGCCGATGAAGCCGAGCGCCATGGCGATGGCGACGGCGTGGAGACCGATCCAGCCGAGCACCGAACGGGCGCGGGCGCGCGGATCGCGGGTGCGCCGGCCGATGCCGGGGCCAGGGGCCGGGGCGGCGGGCTCGGGTCGCGCGGACGCGACGGCGGTGGTCGTGAGGGTCACTGCTACTCCTCCTCCTGGACGCCGGTGACGCGCATCCGTCGCACCAGGATGATCGTGAACACCGCCGAGACGAGGAACAGCACGATGGCCATCGTCGAGGCGTAGCCCATGTTGTATGCGTGGAAGCCCTGCTCGTAGAGCCACATCGGGAAGGTCAGGGTCGAGTTGTCGGGGTAGCCGATCGAGGTCGCGTTGCCGACCGCGTCGGACGATCCGGACGCGACAGCGCCGGCCACCACCGCCTCGGTGAAGTACTGCAGGCCGACGATGATCGAGTTGACCACCGCGAACAGGAGCACCGGGGAGATGGAGGGCAGCGTGATGTGCCAGAAGCGGCGGAACGCGCCGGCTCCGTCCAGGGAGGCGGCCTCGTGGTATTCCGCCGGCACGTCGAGCAGCGCCGCGAGGAGCACGACCATGATCTCGCCGGACGCCCACAGCGCGAGCACGGTGAGTGCCGGCTTCGAGAACGCCGGGTCGTTGAACCACAGCGGGCCTCTGATGCCGAACCACGCCAGGAACTGATTGACCGGTCCGGTGCCGGGGTTGAAGAGGAACACGAACGCGAGCGCCGCGGCCACCGGCGGCGCGAGGGCCGGCAGGTAGAAGAGTGTGCGGTAGATGCCGGCCCCGCGCTTGATCTTCGAGAGCACGAGCGCGGTGAGCAGGCCGTACACCACGCGGCCGACCGTGATCGCGATGACCAGATACGCGGTGTTGCGGATGGAGACCCAGATCAGCGGGTCCTGCGTGAACAGGAAGATGTAGTTGCGCAGCCCGACGAAGGTCGGATCGTTGATCAGGTCGTACCGGGTGAACGAGTAGAAGATCGTCGCGCCGAGCGGGTAGAGGAAGAACACCCCGAACCCGACGATCCAGGGCGACATGAAGGCCAGCACCGTCCAGCGGTTGCGGATCGCCGCCCGGTTGCCGCGTCTCCCCGGCCGTCCCGAGCGTCGGCCGGCGAGCGGCGCCCCGAGGCGGGGCGCCGCTGCCGTGGTCGTGTCGTGGGTCGTCATCACTGCTGCAGCGCGTTGTCGTTCTGGATCTGCGTGTCGACGTCCTTCAGCCCCGCCTTCAGGTCGCTGACCCCGCCGGTCTGCCACTTCACCGCGAAGTCGGTCGCGGTCTTGAGGTAGGCGGCGCCGTTCGAGGTCGTCGGCAGCGAGCTGGAGTGCTTGTTGGCGAAGATGTCGAGGAACGGCGCGAGAGTGCCGGTGAACTGCAGGTCGGGGGACTTCAGCGCGTCGAGCGTCGTCGGCACGTTCTTGAGCCCGTTGGCGAGCTGGACGAGCGGCTTCGTGTCGAGGGAGAGGTACTTGATCAGCTCCCACGCGGCCCCGGCGTTCTTGGCGCCCTTCGGGATGCCGATGATGTTGCCGCCGACGTCGCTGCCGCCGTACGTCTTCAGCCCGTCCGCGACCGGGAGGGGCGCGGTCCCGTACGAGATGTCGGGCGCTTGGTCGTCGATGAACCCGGTGCGGAACTCCCCGTCGAACATCATCGCGATCTGGCCGGTCTGGAACGCGTTGTCCGGCGAGTACTTCTGGCCGGCCGCCGCGGTGAAGGCGGTGAGCTTGTCCTGGCCGTAGAAGTCGGTCATCTTCTTCTGCCAGGTGAAGAGGTCGTTCCAGCCCTTGCTGGAGGCGAGGGACGACTCGCCCTTGCTGTTCTGCCACTCGGCGCCGAACTGCGGCGCCCAGACGTCGAGGCGGTTGTTGTAGAAGCCGATGGTCGGGACGAAGCCGGCCACCTTGATCGACCCGTCGGGGTTCAGCTCGGTGAGCTTCTCGGCGTCCTCCTGCAGCTCGCTCATCGTCTTCGGCGGCTCGGTGATGCCCGCCTTCGCGAAGAGGTCCTTGTTGTAATAGAGGCCGTAGTCGTCGGCGAGGAGCGGCATCGCGCAGCGCACGCCGTCGTGCTCGGTGTACGACTGCACCGCCTTCGGGATGCTGCCGAGGTCGACCTTGTCGCGCTTGATGTAGCCGCCGAGGTCCTGGAAGGCGCCGGTCTTGCAGTACTGGCCGAGCGCGTTCGCGTTGCCGGAGATGGCGACGTCGGGCGCGGTGCCGCCGCGGACGGCCTGGGCGATCTTGTCGTCGTCCTGGCTGCCCTCGCTCGTGATGGTGATGTTCGGGTGGAGCTTGTGGAAGCCGTCGAGGGCGCTGTTGACCACGTCGAGCTCACGGTCGGCGAAGCCGCTCCAGACCGTGAGCGTGATCTTCTCGTCGTCGGCCGGCTTCGGCGACAGCGACGACGAGGAGGAGCCGGTGCCGGTGCACGCGCTGAGCGCGAGCGCCGCCAGTGCTGTCACGACGACAGCAGGGATGACCTTTCGCATGTGTTCTCCTGGGTTGGGATGGTGGAGCACGTCGGGTGAGGCTGAGTTGCGATGGTGCTTGCCCGGTTAGGGGACATCGATGGTCGACCCGGCCGCGAAGTGGGCTTCGCGCGCCGGGACGAGAGCGGCTTGGACGGCGCCGGCCCGCACGGAGCTGGCGTCGTCGCGCCCCGAGACGATGGGGACCCGCGGCTCGACGAGCCCGGCCAGGGATTCCGCGACGAGCGCGGCGAGGCGGTCGCCGCCGGCGACGCAGATGTCGCCGTCGAGGATGATCAGTTCCGGATCGAGGATGCTGACGACCGCGGCGAGGCCGGCGCTGATGCGGCGGGCGAAGTCGCGGGGGAAGCCGTCCGGGTCGGTGGCGAGCCCCTGCTCGAGCGCGTCGATGGCTCCCGTCGCCCGGATGCCGTGGGCGGCGGCGAGGTCGAGAAGCGCGGCGTTGGTGATCAGGTCGCCGAACCGATGGCCGATGAAAGGAGTCGTGGCCGTCGCCAGGTCGGGGACCGGCGTGAAGCCGATCTCACCCGCGCCCAGAGTGGCGCCGCGGATCAGCTCGCCGCCGACGACGACGGACGACCCGACCCCGCGCTCGGCGATCCACAGCAGGAAGAAGTCGCTGCGGCCCTGGGCGGTGCCGTGCGCCATCTCGTTGAGCGCGACCAGGTTGACGTCGTTCTCGATGGTGACGGGCACGGGCAGGGCGTCGTCGAGCAGGTGCAGCAGGTCCACCTGCTTCCAGCCCGGGAGCTCGGAGGCGTAGCGCAGGTAGCCGGTCTGCTGGTCGACGGCGCCGGGGATGCCGATGGAGATGTGCGTGAGCGTCTCCGGCGCGATGCCGGCCTTCACGCTGGCGGCGGTCAGCGCGACCAGCAGGGCGTCGCGAGGCCCGAGCCTGTCGGCGGGTGTGAACTCCTCGGCGACGACCGTGCCGCGCAGGTCGGCGATGGCGACGTCGATCCCGGCGGCGGAGACGTCGACGCCGGCGGCGAACCCGGCGTCGGCCTTCAGCGACCACAGCTGGGCGCGGGGGCCGGGGCCGTCCTGGCGGTGCCCGGCCTTGGCGACCAGGCCGGCGTGCTCCAGCCGCGCGAGCAGCTGCGAGGTGGCCGGCTTGGACAGCCCGACCAGGTTCTCCAGCTGCGAGCGCGACACGGTCTCCTCGCGGACCAGGACCTCCAGGGCCGCGCGGTCGTTGAGGACCCGCAGAACGCTGGGGCTGCCTGACGTGCTCATCGTGTCCTCCTCGACAATCGACTAGGAAGTTTCCTATCGATTGCTGAGACGATATGCGAAGCGCTCAGCCGCTGTCAAGCACGAGCGCTGGAATCGGTGGAAAGAGCGCCTCAGCGCAGCTTCCGGTACTGACCGGGCGTCATCCCGACGAGCGGGGTGAACTGCTCGATGAACTGGCTCGTCGTGGCCCAGCCGCACTCGGCCGCCGTGGTGGCGACCGTCTCCCCGCTCGAGAGGAGGACCAGTGCCCGGTGCACGCGCAGCTGCAGCCTCCACTGCCGGTAGCCCATCCCCGTCTCCCGCTGGAACAGGCGGCTGAGGGTGCGGGCGCCGATGCCGATGCGGTCGGCCAGGACGTCGAGCGGCACGGGCTCGGACAGGTTCTCCTGCACGTGGGCGGCGGCCGCCCGGAGCCGCGGGTCCTGCGGCTCCGGGAGATGCAGCGGCTGCTCGGGCGCAGCGGTCGCCTCGTCGACGATCACCAGGCGCAGCCGGTCGAGCGCGTCGACGGAGCGCTCGGCCGGGGAGGTCACCGCCAGGGCCGCCTCGCGGGCGAGTGTGGTGGCGACGAGCACCGCCGGCGCGGGAGGCAGCCTCCCGGCCGCCGCTTCGGAGAGGGCGACGATCCGCATGTCCGTGCGACCGTGCGCCCGGTGGCGGTGGAGGAAGCCCGCCGGCACCCACGCGAACCGGTTCGCGGGCGCGATCCAGGCCCCGTGCTCGGTCAGCAGCGACAGCACGCCGGAGGCCGCGTGCACGAGGTGACCGTACGGATGCGCGTGGAGGGGCGATGTCTCGGCGTGCTCGAACAGGAAGGCGCCCTCGGTGGATAGGGCGTCCGCCGTGGCGAACCAGCCCGGTTGGCGAGAATCCGACATCACGCGTCACTCTAGCTGTTTCCGGGCAGACCCTCCCCCTGCTGGGATGAACGCATGACGTTCACGGATGAAGCGCCCCGCACCGGCTCCCTCCCCGCGCGCGGGTCGTCGGCGGCCCGGCCGCGCCGCGGGAGCGCCGCCCTCGCCGTGTACGTGGCGGCGGGCCTGCTGCTCATCGCCTTCAACCTCCGGGTCGGCATCGCCTCGGTCAGCCCCGTGCTGTCGTCGCTCGAACACGACCTCGGCGGGTCGCCGGCCGCCGCGAGCCTGCTGACGACGATCCCGGTGTTCGCCTTCGGCGCGTTCGCGTTCCTCACGCCCGCCCTCTCGCGCCGGATCGGCTTGCACCGGCTGCTCGGCGTCACCATGGCGGCGGCCGCGCTCGGCATCGGACTCCGGCTGATCCCGTCGCCGGTGGCTCTCTTCGCCGGGACGGTGGTGGTGGGAGCAGCGATCGCCGTCGCAAACGTGTGCATGCCGGCGGCCATCAAGCAGGACTTCGCGCACCGGACGGCGTCGATGATGGGCCTGTACTCGACGGCGATGTTCGTCGGCGCCGCCGTGGCCACGGCGTTCACCGTGCCGCTCATGGCCGACTTCGGCGGGTCGTGGCGGGCGGCCCTCGGGTTCTGGCTCGTCCCCGCCGCGGCGGCCCTCCTCGTCTGGCTCCCCCGGGCGGCGATGAACCCCGGCCATGTGCCGCACTCGACCCGGGTCCTCGACGCCGTGGAGGAGCTCCCCGACGAGCCCCGCATGCGGCGGCTGCTGCGCGATCGCGTCGCCTGGGCGGTCACCGGCTTCATGGGCACCCAGAGCTTGACCTATTACGCGGCGCTCACGTGGATCCCGACGCTGCTGCGCGACGCCGGCGTGCCCGACGGCGAAGCCGGCCTCATGCTCTCGTACACGAGCCTCCCCGGCATCGCCGCAGCGCTCGCCGTTCCGGCGCTTTCCCGGCTCCGGCCGCCGTGGCTGCCGATCGCGCTGTCCACGGCCTGCCTGATCGTGGGCTTCACCGGGCTGCTGCTGGTGACCGACGGCGGGGCGCCGTGGTGGTGGATGACGTTCCTCGGTCTCGGTCAGGGCTCGGCGATCGCGCTGTCGTTGAGCTTCATCGTGCTGCGTTCGCCGGACTCCCGGCACACCGGCCACCTCTCCACCATGGCGCAGGGCATCGGCTACCTCCTCGCCGGGCTCGGGCCGGTCGGCCTGGGCATCATCCACTCGGCGACCGGAGGCTGGAGCATGCCCGTGGGGGCCCTCCTCGCCGTGCTGGTGGCGCAGTTCGCAGCGGGCGCGGCGGCCGCGCGCGACCGCCACGTCTTCTCCACGGGCGGAGCGAGGCCATGAGCATGCGCAGCATCGTCGTGGGGGTGGACGGCAGCGAGAAGTCGTACCGGGCGCTGGCCTTCAGCATCGGACTCGCGCAACGCGAGTCGGCCGCGCTGACCGTCTGCCACGTGCGCCCGTATGCCCAGTGGACCACGCTCCTGCTCTCCTCGGTCGCCGCGGTCGGCGGGATGACCGTGCCGCCTGCGGAGCCGGTGGAGACGGCGGTCGCGCACGAGGTGACCGCTGCGGCCGCCGACGCCATCGCCGGCGCCGGTATCGACGGTCACGTGCTGGTGTCCACCGGCGACCCGGCCACGGAGCTCGCCCGGCTGGCGAGGCGACGATGCGCCGACATCGTCGTCATCGGCCACACCCGCCGGCTGCGATCCCGGCCGGCCGACCTGGCCCGCCGTCTGACGAACGGCTTCCTCCACGGACTGGTCATCACACCGTGAGACGCCCGGCGCCCGGCTTTACACCGGAGTCGCTCACGGGTCTACCGGGCGGCGCCGATGGCCAGGATGCCCGAGGATGGAGGGCGTGGACAGAACTGAGACCCCGGTTCCGCTTCTGCTCGGGCGGTATCGCCCGGAAAGGCTTCTTGCGCGCGGCGGTTCCTCGATGGTGTTCCGCGCCCGCGACGAGAACCTCGGCCGTGACGTCGCGATCAAGCTCTTCTCCGCAGGAACCCCCGACCACCGTGCGCGGTTCCGCGCCGAGGTCGGCGTGCTCGCCGGCCTGCGTCACCACGGTGTGGTGTCGATCCTCGATGCGGGCGTCGACGACTCGTCGCCGAAGGACCCCCGGCCCTTCCTGGTCATCGAGCTGGTCGACGGCGACACGCTCCGCGCGCTGCTCAACGCGGGCCCGCTCTCGACCAGGCGGACCGGCGAGATCGTCTTCGAGGTCGCCGAGACGCTCGAGTACGTCCACGCCCGCGGCGTCATCCATCGCGACGTGACACCGACCAACATCATGGTCGTCGACTACGGGACCCGGTTCTCGCGCCCGCGGGCACGGCTGACGGACTTCGGTATCGCCATCGACGCGACCCGCCCACAGGAGCTGGAGGAGGAGACGTTCGGGACGGCCGCCTACCTCAGCCCCGAGCAGGTGCGGGGCGAGCCCCTGACACCGGCCTCCGACATCTACTCGCTCGGCCTCGTCCTGCTGGAGTGCTTCACGCGGACCGTCGCCTTCCCGGGAACGCCCGTGGACTCCGCACTCGGCAGGCTGGACCGCGACCCGGAGATTCCTGCCACGGTGCCGGAACCGTGGCGCGCGCTCATCCAGTGGATGACCCGTGCGGACGCATCGAGCAGGCCGTCCGCCGCCGACGTCGCGACCGCCGCGCGGGAGGCGCTGCGGGCGGACGGGTGACGTCGCTTCGCGAGCGTCTACCGCGCGACCCCGTCGCGCTCCCGGGTGGCCTCGACGGCCGCGCGCACGGCCGCCACGGAGGCGGCGACGGCTGCGCCCCTGGCGTCGTCGTCCGCGCTCTCCGAGTCGTAGACGAAGGTCATCGCGCCGCGGCGGGCGCCGCAGTAGTCGATGATCCCGTGCTGCAGCTGCGTGCGCATCGCACGCTCGTAGTCGTGGCGCTCGTACACCCCGGCGTCATCACCCGCGACGGCGACGAGATGGATGGTGAGCCGGCCGAGCCGGCGCCGGATGCCGCCCTCCTCCCCCGCGGAGAACGCCCAGCCGTTGACGAACACGCGGTCGATCCACCCCTTGAGCAGGGCCGGCATGGACCACCAGAAGACCGGGAAGACGAGCACCAGGTCGGTCGCCCGGTCCACCCGCCGCTGCTCGGCGACGACGTCGGCGGGAGCATCGGTCCCGCTGAGGTAGGTGCGCCGGTCGGCCAGGGTGAAGCGAGGGTCGAAACCCTCCGCGGCGAGGTCGGCGAGCTCGACCTCCGGGCCCAGCGCCTCCGCCAGCTCTGCGGCGATACTCGACGTGAGGGACGGCGCGTGCGGGTGCGCCGTCACGATGAGGGTCGTCATCGCTCCATTCTCCCGTGCGCGACTACCGCGCCCCGCCCACCGGCCGCCCAGCGCCATGCCTCCGACGTTCGTACCGGATGCGGAGGTCAGGGGGCGCTTCTGCGGCGACGGACGGCGAGCGCCCCGCCCGCGGCGACGATGAGCGCGCCGAGCACCGCCACCCCGGCCACGTCCGATCCGGTCGCCGCGAGGCCGTCGCGATGGTGGTCGGCGCCCGCGGCCGAGCCGCCGGAGCCGTCCGTCTCTCCCGGGCCTCCCGGCGTTCCTCCGCCGCCGCCATCGCCCGGCGTCCCGCCGGAACCGCCACCGCCCGGCGTCCCGCCGCCGGGGCCACCGGGGCCGCCGGGACCACCGGGGCCGCCGCCTCCCGGATCGCCGCCGCCCGGACCGGCGCCGTCATCGACGGGGACACCGGGCGGCAGCACGCGGAGCGCTGTGAGACCTGCGTCCCCCGCTCGCCAGGCCGTGCTCACGGCGACGTACCGTGCGGTGACCCCCACGGCGACGGAGCCGGTGCGGGCGTCCGCCGCGACCGCGGCGGAGCCGGACCCGGTCCGCGCGGCCGGCGCGATGGTCCCGACCGGTGTGAACGTCAGGCCGTCGTCGCTCACCGAGACGGTCGCTGCGGGCACCGCGCGGCCGTCCCATGTCGTCGCGACGGCGCCGATCGCGCGCGGGGAGCCGAGGTCGGTCACCATCCGCCCGTCCGGGCCCGGCACCCAGGACGTCCGCGCGTCGCCGTCGACGGCCAGCGCCGGCGACGTCATCCCGGGCGGGAGGACGGAGGCGGGATACGTGAAGGTGCTGAGCGCCAGGTCGGCGACGGGGTAGGCCGTCGCCGACGCGAACACGACGCCGCCCCGCGTGACCGGTCGCGTCTCCCCCGTCTGGACGTTGGTCACGCGCGCCGACGTCGCTCCCGCCCCGGACAGCCGCACGGTCCGCGCATCGGCGACCGTCGCGGTGAGCGTTCCCGTGGCGGCGGCCTCCACCGGCAGTGTCGCCCGCGGCGCGAGCACGACCGCCGAGCCTGCCGGGACGGTGACGGCGAGCGTCGACGCGCTGCCGCCGAGCTGCTGCGTCCCGACGAAGAGCGGGACCGTCGAGCCGGTGTACGGGATCGAGATCGCCGCCTTCACGTCGGCTCCCGTGAGGTTGAACGCGGTGAGGTAGCCGCCCAGCGAGCTCAGGAGCACGCCAGGGGCGTCCGTGCTGGGCTCGGCCGCGGCCGCCCTCGCCTTCGTCGCCGCCGCATCGGCCGGCACCATCTCGATCAGGCGCGCGCCCGTAGCACCGTCGGC
The DNA here is from genome assembly GCF_030433685.1 of Leifsonia williamsii. Lineage (NCBI taxonomy): Bacteria > Bacillati > Actinomycetota > Actinomycetes > Micrococcales > Microbacteriaceae > Leifsonia > Leifsonia williamsii. Next base: position 1,356,410 of record NZ_JAROCF010000001.1, on the reverse strand, counting down.
GAGCCGGACGACGTGCGTGGCGTCGTTCTCGCGCGACACCGTGATGGGAGCCGTCGCGCCGCGCACGACGAAGCCGGCCTTCCCCTCCACGTCGAGCCAGTGGCCGGAGCTCGAGAGGATCTGGTCGCCGGTGTAGCGGAACCGGGCCGCATCCTCCCAGGTCACCCCGTCGAGCGAGGTCTGGATGCGGTACTGGCGGCCGGCGGCGTTCTCCCACCCGAGCTGCACCTGGGCGATGGCGGTCGGTGCGCCGAGGTCGACCTGCACCCAGGAGTCGGCGCGCGTCCGCTCGGCCTTGGCGACGGCCCAGCGGGTCGTGGCCTTGCCGTCGGTTACGGCGCTCGCGGGGTTCGCCGGGTCGGCGCTCGACGCGGAGGCCGGACGACCGGCGGCCGCGTCGACGCCCGCCGCCGTCAGCGCGCGCAGATGGTAGAGCGAGTACCCGTACGACGGGTCGCCCTGCTCGCCCTGCATCCGGACGAAGCGGGTAGTCACCGGCGCCGGCGTGCTGCCGCCCGCGGGCGTGAGGTCGACCGTGTCGAGGCGGGCGACGTTGACGTCCGCCGGCGCGCCGCCGTAGGCCGACCGCGTCGTCCAGGTGGTGCCGTCGTCGGAGGTCTGCACGAGGTACCGCGCCCCGGCGCTCGCCTCCCAGGCCAGGCGGACGCCGGACACCGTCTGCGACGACCCCAGGTCGACCTGGATCCAGGAGTCGGCCCGCTTCCGGTCGGCGACCGACACCGCCCAGCGGGTGGAGGCGCTCGCATCGGTGGCGTGGGCGACGAGGTGCGCGTTCTTCGCGTCCTCGCTGGACGCCTGCGCGGTCTTCCCCGCAGCGAGGTCGCCCGCGGTGGCCGAGCCGTCGCCGTAGACGTGGAACGAGTACAGCGAGTAGCCGTAGGTCGCGTCGCCCTGCTGGCCCTGCATCCGGACATAGCGCGCGTGCACGGGCTCGAAGTCGAGATCGTCCACCCGCGCCGCCTTGGCGTCCGCGGGATCTGCGACGTGCGTCACCGGCAGCGCCGCCGTGGTGCTGCCCTCCGCGGTCTCGTACGTCCGCGAGCCGTCGAGGCCGTCGAGGCCGGACATGTCGAGGTTGCGGACGCGGATGCTCCCGTCATCGGCGCCCGCGCCGGTGGAGGCGTAGATCGCCGACCCGTCGGGCAGCGTGACCTGTCCCGCATAACCGTCGCCCAGCTCGTAGACGGAGGCCGTCCCGGCGAAGCCGTCGCGCGGCGCGGTGTACACCGACGTGCTGCGCGTGCCGACCGTCGCCGACGTCGTCGGGTAGAGGAAGGGCGTCGTTCCGGAGACGTCGAACAGCCACTCGTCGTGGTCGGGCACCCAGGGGAACTTCACGTAACCGGGCCGGCTGGAGGCGGCGGCCCACGCGGAGGACGACTGCTGGACCGTGAGTCCCGCACGCGCCCCGTAGTCGCGCACGCCCGACAAGCGCTGGTAGAACGTGTTCTCGGGTGTCGGCGTCACGACTCCGCCGCCCGCTCCGGCCGCGTGGACGTGCAGCAGGTACGAGATCGCGATCTCGGCCCGCGCCTCCGGCTCGTACTTGGGCTCGCCCGAGAACTTGGCCAGCCGGTTCACCGGAGCGTAGCTCTGGTACGCGTCGAGGGCCCCGGCGATGTCAGCCTCCGCGCGCGCAGCGTCCGGGTCGCGCAGCACCTGGCCGAGGAAGGCGAGCGGGATCACGTCGCGTCCGTACAGGAACTCGCGGTCGTCCTTCATCGGCTGGAACGGCTCGCCCCGGCCCGACAGCACGAGCTTCAGGGAGTTCCACAGCTCGGCCGAGTTCGGCTGCTTGGTCAGGATCTCCGGCAGCGGCCGGCCATTGAGGATGAACTGGATCGCGTTCCTGCCGCCGGATCGCCAGATGTCCGACTGGTAGTGCGGCTCGACCGTGTTGTGGTTGTCGACGACGTAGGTGTCGTAGATGTTGTCCATGGTGTTGGAGGCGATCGGCTTGCCGCCGACCACGGAAGGGTTGTTCGCGTCGGCGGTCGGCTGGCCAGCCGCATTGCGCGCCCAGTCGTCGAACTGCGTCTGCCACCGCCCGGCGTCCGGGTTGCCGGGAGCCCAGGCGAGGCCGGGCGCGAGCGCCTGCGTGTACACGCCGGACTCCTCCAGCGCCGTGTCGTCCTCGTGGCGGCCATCCGGCCACTCCGCCGTCCACGAACCGGACATCGGGTCGCGCCCGTGGTTCAGGTCCGCGGTGTAGGTGGACTGCCCGGCCGCGATCGTCACCAGGTTGGCCCGGGTGGCGGCGTCCAACTGGTCCCACATCAGCCGGCCGGCGTCGAGGAAGTACGACTGGAACGTCGAGTCCCAGAACAGCTGCTTGCCCCAGGTGCCCTTCGGGTCCACGAACCGGTTGGAGGCGGCGTAGTGCGTGATCGTCGCCACCGTGCGCTGCCGCAGGTCCTCCTTGGAGATGCCCGCCAACTGCTCGTCGTAGTCGCCGTGGGTGACGAGGACGGCGTTGCCCAGCACGACAGCGAAGTCGAAGTCGGCCAGCTTGTACGCGCCGATCGACGCATCCCACACCGTGTTCACCCACTGCGTGTGCCGCAGGAGCGCCTTGTAGTACCCGGCCGCGGTGGCGTCGGGCGCGCCGTATGCGGGTGCGTCCGCCGCCTGCGCGGGAACCGTCGCGCCCGCAGCGGCCAGCGAAAGGGCGAGCGCGATCACGCCGACGCCCGTGACAGCCGCCCGGCGCACCCGCACGATCAGCCTCCGCCAGCGGGTTAATGCTCCCGATGCCATGCCTGCTCCTTATCGACGTGCCTGCGGACGACGCCGCAGGCTGTACAGGAGTCCGCCGACGGTGAGCGCCGCGATGGCGAGCACCGCCCCCGCGGTCTCATCGCTGCCCGTGCTCGCGAGCGTGCGGGCGGGTGCGGTGGTGTCCCCCGGCGCGACGCCTGTGGGGGTCGAGGCGCCGCTGCCGGGGCCGGCCGAGCCGGCGCCGGACCCTCCCGAACCCGACCCGCCGGGGCCGGAACCGCCGGAGCCCGAGCCGCCGGAGCCGCCAGACCCGCCCGAGCCGCCGGAGCCACCAGGCCCGCCAGAGCCGCCCGACCCGCCAGGATCGGACCCGCCACCACCACCGCCGCTCGCGGCCGCCGCGATCTGCACCGTCGTGCGAGCCACCTCCACTCCACCGATCAGCGCGACGAGGTCATGCGCTCCCGGCGTCACGGAGGCGGGGATGGTCGCGTCCAGCCGCAACCCGCCGTTGGCGTCCGCGGTCGCCGTCCCGAGCGCGACGGGCGTCGAGTGCAGTTCGAGGGCCACGGTCGTGCCGGGGACGAAGCCGGTGCCACGGATGCCGACGGCGCCTCCCACCTGCAGCCCGCCGGGCGCCGCGAGCGCCTCGTGCCCCGTAGTGGGACCGGCAGGCGGCTTCGGGTCGCAGCCCTCGGCGCACACGGTGAACCTGCTGAGCACAGCCTTGTGGTCGCTCGGCCAGGTGGCGCCGGGGGTGAGGATGACGTCGTCGCTGTCGTCCTCGACGCGCTGGCTGCGCACGATCGAGGCCGAGGGGCCGACCACCTGCGACGATGCCAGCGCGAGGCGATCCGACGGGGCGTAGAAGACGTAGTCGATGCGGTCGCGCTCGTCGGCCTTCGGCGCCCAGGTCAAGCTGGCGATCGAGACGTTCGGGTTGCCGGCCGGCCAGGTGAACCCCGGGTTGCGCACGGGGTCGGGGTGGGCGCGCCGGTAGGAGTCGGTGAGCCCGCCGTCGATGAGCGTCTGCGTGGTCTGCCACGGGACCACCGTTCCGCGGTGGTCGAACAGGTCCGCGGTCGCGGCCGTCCAGTCCTGCGTCGACGGCTCGTTGAAGTCGCCGCCGACGACCACCAGCCGTCCTGCGGCCTTCTCCGAGCCGATGTCGGCGAGGAGCTGCCGGGCGGAGTCCGGACGCCCCGACTGCTCGTTCATCGCGAGCATCGTCGGCACGTCGGTCACGGGCGCGCTGAGCTCCGCACCACTCCGGTACTCCGCAGGCCAGTCGCCCACCGCGGTCGGGCCGTAGCCGCGCGGCAGGTACTCGGAGTACCAGCGGTACTCCAGATGGCCGCCGTAGACCACGACCTCGGTGCCGTTGACGTCGATGATCGCCTTGGTCCATCGCGTTCCGACCGTCGCCGTCGAGACGATCGGGTAGCGCGACACCACGCCCGTATCGGTATCGGACACCGCGTGATACCCGAGCTCGCCCGCGAGGGCCGGCGTCGCATCGTTGAGCTTCGGGTCGAACCGCTCCGGCAGGAAGGCGACATCCGCGTCCGCCTGGCGGATCACCTCCGCGGCGTGGTGGATGCCGTCCTTGACGACCGACCCGCCCTTCCACAGGTTCAGCGAGAGCACGTTGAGCTCGCTCTTGCCGTCCACCGACGGCTTCGGGGGCGTCGCTGTAGCGGTCACCCGCAGCGCTGCTGGTCCGGCCAGAACGGTGTAGCCGTCGTTCGCGAACAGGTAGACGTCCAGGTCGCCGGCCCCGATCGCGTTCGCCTCCTGCGTCCATCCGTCACGCTTCTGCGGCCCCCAGGCGAAGCTGCCGGACGCCCCCGGCGCATACCGCCAGTCGAGGGAGGAGGTCCCGCTGCCCGGCTTCGTCCCGTGCCGGTAGATCCCGACCCAGTTCTTCGCGGCTCCCGGCCCGCCGGCGTCATAGGCGATGGTGACCGTGTCGCCGAGACCGATCTCGGGGGCCGTGACGCTGATCGCCGGAACGGCTGCGGCGGCCGGGGCGGCACCGACGCCGGCGCCGACCACGAGCGCGGCGGCGACGGCTCCCACCGCGAACCACCGGCGCCAGGCAGAAGTCCGTGCGGTCATGGCGTCTCCTCATCGAGCGGGGTTCTGCGCGAGCGCGCAGCCGAAACGTTTCGGCGAACGCCATGAAAGCATGCGAGGGCCGCAGGACGCAAGCCTCGGCCCCGGGAGCGCCGCCCGGAAACGACGAAACGGCGGTCCATCCTGGACCGCCGTTTCGTTCGTGTCTTGTAGCGAGGGCGGGACTCGAACCCGCGACACCACGATTATGAGCCGTGTGCTCTAACCACCTGAGCTACCCCGCCGCGGCATCCCCGTCGCACCGGAGTGCATGAGCGGGGAGGCGGAGCCCCCTGTGGGAATCGGACCCACTACCTCTTCCTTACCAAGGAAGTGCTCTACCAATGAGCTAAGGGGGCGGAGCCGGCGCCTGCCAGACGGCGGGACGTTTTCGGCAACCAGAAGAGAATACCATCCCGGCGGGGGTGCTCCGAACCACGTGTGACCGTCCGCGGCGGGGTCCGCGGCGGGCGGCGCGGCGGGCAGCGCACGACGCGCTGCCCGCCGAGCCTCCTACGCCGCCTTGGCTGCCTCCGAGGCGCCGTCGAGGGCCGCCAGCTCGTCGGCGGTGAGCTCGAGCTCGGTCGAGGCGAGGAGGGCCGGGAGCTGCTCCAGCGTGCGCGCGCTCGCGATCGGGGCGGTGATGGTCGGCTGGGCGGCGAGCCACGCGAGGGCGACGGTCGCGACCTCGGCCTTGTGGGCTGCGGCGACCTCGTCGAGGGCGGCGAGCACGCGGCGGCCGTCGTCGTCGAGGTACTTGGCGGCGCCGCCGGCGCGCGGGCTGTCGACCTCGGCCCCGTCGCGGTACTTGCCCGTGAGGAAGCCGGCGGCGAGAGCGAAGTACGGCATCACGCCGAGCTGCTCGCGCTCGGCGATCGGGCGGTACGCCTGCTCGTAGCCGCGCTCGACCAGGTTGTAGTGCGGCTGCAGCGCCACCGCGCGGTGGAGGCCGTCGCGCTCGGTGATCCGGAACCACTCCTCGATGCGCTCGGGCGTGTAGTTCGAGATGCCGATGTAGCGCACCTTACCGGCGTCGACCAGCGCGGAGAGGGCGCCGACGGTCTCCTCCAACGGCACGGTCTCGTCGTCGAAATGGGCGTAATAGAGGTCGATGTGGTCGCTCTGCAGGCGCTCCAGCGAGGCGTCGGCGGCGCGGCGGATGTTGTCGGCCGCGAGACCGCGGAAGTCGGGGTGCTGGCTCACCTTGGTGGCGAGCACCACGCGGTCGCGATTGCCGCGCGCCGAGAACCACTCGCCGAGGATCCGCTCCGAGTCGCCGCCGGTGTTGCCGGGCACCCAGGCCGAATAGCCGTCCGCGGTGTCGACGAAGTCGCCGCCCGCCGCCGTGAACGCGTCGAGCACGTCGAAGGAGGTGTCGCGGTCGGCCGTCCAGCCGAACACGTTGCCTCCGAGCGAGAGCGGGAGGACCTCCAGGTCCGAGGTGCCGATCGTGCGACGGGGTGCGGTCATGCGTCCGTCTCCTTCTGCCGGGGTCGTCCTCTCACGCTAACGCCGCGACCCTGGCGCTATTCCGGCGGCGTCTGAAGATGTGGAAAGGTCGTTTCATGCACACCTCCACTTCGCCGCGGGAGCTCACCGCCGACTGCTCGCGCTGCGCCGGGCTCTGCTGCGTTGCGCTCGCCTTCGCGAAGTCCGCCGACTTCGCGTTCGACAAGGCGGCCGGCGAGGAGTGCGTGAACCTCGACGACGGCTTCCGCTGCCGCATCCATCCCCGGCTGCGCGACCGCGGCTTCAAGGGCTGCACGGTCTTCGACTGCTTCGGCGCCGGCCAGCACGTCACGCAGTCCCTCTACGGCGGCGCGACCTGGCGCGACGGGGCGGAGGTGCGCGACGGGATGTTCGCCGTCTTCCCGATCGTCCGGCAGCTTCACGAGCTGCTGTTCTATCTGCGGGAGGCGCTGACGATGCCGGCGGCCGCCTCCCTCCACCCGGCCCTCCGGCAGGCCGAGCGGGAGGTGCTCGCCGCGTCCGAGGCCGAACCGGCGCTCATCCTGGCCCTCGACATCGAGGAGCTGCGCGCACCGGCCGCAGCGCTGCTGCGCGACGCCGCCCGGCTCACCCGCGAAACGCTGCCGGGCCGCCCGCAGCGCGATGCCCGTGCCACCGCCCGCCGCGACCGCCTGCGCCCGGGCGCCGACCTGCTCGGCGCCGACCTGCGCACGACCGACCTCCGCGGGGCGGAGCTGCGCGGCGCGCTGCTGATCGCGGCCGACCTCCGTGGCGCCGACCTCACCGCGACGGAGCTGATCGGGGCCGATCTGCGCGACGCCCGTGTCGACGGCGCCGACCTGACCGGCGCGATCTACCTCACGCAGCTGCAGGTCAACGCGGCTCGGGGCGACGCGGGCACGCGCCTCCCCGCCGGCCTGACCCGCCCCTCGCACTGGACGGGCGCGCAGGCGGAAGGCGCACAGGCGGAAGGCGCACGGCCGAAAGGCACGCAGCCGAGAGGCACGCAGCCGAAAGGCGCTCAGGCCCGCCGGTAGCGCTGCACGGCCGGGCAGTCGAACGGATCCCGCGCGGCCAGTCCGACCCGGTTGAGGTACCGGATGACGATGGCGTACGAGCGCATGAGCGTCGTCTCGGTGTAGGGGATGCCGTGGGCCGCGCAGTGCTCGCGCACGAGCTTCCGCGCCCGGCCGAGGTGGGGCCTCGCCATGCTGGGGAACAGGTGGTGCTCGACCTGGTGGTTGAGGCCGCCCATCAGGAGGTTCATCGACCAGCCGCCGCGGATGTTGCGCGAGGTGAGCACCTGCTTGCTGAGGAAGTCGACGCGCTTCCCCTCCGGGATGAGGGGCATGCCCTTGTGGTTCGGGGCGAATGAGGCGCCCATGTAGACGCCGAAGACGGCGAGCTGCACCCCCAGGAACGCGAACGCCATGCCGACCGGCAGCATCAGGAACACGATCGCCACGTACACCGAGAGCCGCAGCACGATCGCGGTCAGCTCTGCCGAGCGGCGCTCCACCGGCCCGCGGGCGAACAGCGAGCGGATCGAGGTGACGTGGAGGTTCACGCCCTCGAGCAGCAGGAGCGGGAAGAAGAGGTACCCCTGCCTCCGCGTGATCACGGCGAGGAGGCCGCGCTGCTTCGCCGCATCCTCCTCGGTGAACGAGACGGTGTCGAAGGCGATGTCCGGGTCCTTGCCCATCGTGTTGGGGTTGGCGTGATGCCGGGTGTGCTTGGTCATCCACCACTGGTAGCTCATGCCGACCAGCCAGGTGGCGGTGAGCCGCCCCGCCCGGTCGTTGGCGGGCCCGGAGGCGAACACCTGCCGGTGAGACGCCTCGTGGGCGAGGAAGGCGAACTGCGTGAGGATCAGGCCCAGCGCGGCAGCGATCAGCAGCTGGAACCAGGAGTCGCCCAGCAGCACGAAGCCCGTGGCCAGTCCGGCGAGCGCCAGCACCAGCGCGCTGAACATGCCGATGTAGAAGCCGCGCTTGCGCTCCAGCAGGCCGTCGGCCCTGACGCGGGCGAGGAGCTCGTTGTAGGTGCTCGTGACCGGGGCACGGCCCTCGGCACGGGGCCGCGTGCGTCGCACGGGGCCGAGAGTGGATACGGACATGCACGTCCTCCGCTGTGTCGAACCGACTTCCCAGCCGAGGAGTGGGCGGATGCCCTAGATGTCGCCACCGTATCCTCGAAGCCTGGGCAGCGGCCGGGCATCGAGCCATGCATGCCGCTCACGGCATGAAGGAAGGGCGCACGGGCATGAAGAAAGGGCGCCCGGCACGAAGCCGGACGCCCTTCCCGCGCCTGTGCGCGTCTCAGAGCTGGTCGCTCAGAGGACGCGGATGTTGGACGCCTGCAGACCCTTCGGGCCCTGGGTCAGGTCGTACTCGACCTTCTGGTTCTCCTCCAGGTTCCGGAAACCGGACTGCGACGCGATCTCGCTGAAGTGGGCGAAGACGTCGGCGCTGCCGTCATCCGGAGTGATGAACCCGTACCCCTTCTCCGAGTTGAACCATTTGACGGTGCCGTTGGCCATCGTTTCTTCCTTCGTGTTATCTCGGGTGCTGGAACTCCCGCACCCGTAACCGAGCTTTAAATAGCACGGTTGGTGGCCCACCCTACACGGAATCCGGGCGCAGTACCGCTCAGGGATCTCACTGGAAACGCTTGCATCCCCCTCCCGCCCCGCCGATATACTCGCCACGGCCGCTACCGGCGGCCGATCCGACACCGTTCGCACCGCGTCCGCCGACCGGGAAGGGAGCCCCCGATGCCCGGGATCTCCGACGTCGCCCGCCTCGCCGGCGTCTCCACCGCGACGGTCTCGCGCGCGCTCAGCGGCAACGGCGCCGTGTCCGCCGAGACCAGGGTCAGGGTGACCCAGGCGGCGGCCTCGCTGGGGTATGTCGTCAGCTCCGACGCCTCCAGCCTCGCCTCCGGCCGCACCCGCAATGTCGGAGTCGTGGTGTCGCACCTCAGCCGCTGGTACTTCACGGCCGTGATCGAGGGAGCGCAGCGCGTGCTGCTGCAGCGCGGCTACGACGTGACGCTCTACAACCTCGGCGGAGAGGGGGAGGAGCGCCCCCGCGTCTTCGAGCACCACCTGCTGCGGGGCCGCGTGGATGCCGTGATCGCGGTCGCGCTCAAGCTCACCGAGGACGAGATCGGCCGCCTCCTGGCCATCGGCAAGCCGGTCGCGGGCGTCGGCGGCCCGCTGCCCGGCGCGAGCACCGTCACGATCGACGACGTGCACGTCGGCCGCCTCGCCACCGAGCACCTCCTCGCGCTCGGCCACCGCCGCATCGCGCATCTCGGCGGGCGCCCCGAGTTCGACCTCGAGTTCCACGTGCCGACCAGCAGGAGGCTCGGCTACGAGGCCGCGCTGCTCGCCGCCGGCATCGCCCCCGACCCTGCGCTCTCCGTCGCAGGCGACTTCACCATCCCGGGCGGCCATGAGGCGGCGCGGAGGCTGCTGGAGCCGGCGCTGCTGGAGTCGGCGCAGCGGCGACCGACGGCCGTCTTCGCCGCCTCCGACGAGATGGCGATCGGCGCCGTCCTGGCCGCACGCGAACTCGGGCTCTCCGTGCCGGGCGACCTGTCGGTGATCGGCGTCGACGACCACCCGCTCGCCGCCTTCTTCGGCCTCAGCACCGTCGCCCAGCACGTCGAGCGGCAGGGCGAGCAGGTCGCGGAGCTGCTGCTGCGCACGATCGACCCGCCGCGCCGGCACGGGCCCGCCGCGGACGACGCGCCGACGACCCTCCACTCCCCCGTCGACCTGGTCGTGCGCACGAGCACGGCCGCTCCGGCGGACCACCCGACCCCCACCACGAGAAACGCATGACAGAGAGGTGACGATCATCGCCACGACCTCCCCCACCCCCTCCCCGCTGTCGCCGAGCACGCCCGGCCGCGAATGGTGGCGCTCCGCCGTCATCTACCAGGTGTATCCGCGGTCGTTCGCGGACGCGAACGGCGACGGCATCGGCGACCTGCCCGGCATCACCCGCCGCCTGCCCGCACTGGCCGAGCTGGGCGTCGACGCCGTCTGGCTGTCGCCGTTCCAGACCTCGCCGCAGCGCGACGCCGGGTACGACGTCGCCGACTACTGCGACGTCGACCCGCTGTTCGGCACGCTCGCCGACTTCGACGCGCTGCTCGACGAGGCCCACGGCCTCGGCCTCCGCGTGATCATCGACCTGGTGCCCAACCACTCCTCCAGCGACCACACGTGGTTCCAGGAGGCGCTGGCAGCCGGTCCGGGCAGCCCCGAGCGCGCCCGCTACATCTTCCGCGAGGGCCAGGGCGAGCACGGCGAGCTGCCGCCGAACAACTGGGAGTCGATCTTCGGCGGCCCGGCCTGGACCCGCATCACCGAGGCCGACGGGCAGCCCGGCCAGTGGTACCTGCACCTGTTCGACAAGTCGCAGCCCGACCTCGACTGGGAGAACCCGTGGGTGTGGGAGCAGTTCCGCGGCATCCTGCGGTTCTGGCTCGACCGCGGGGTCGACGGCTTCCGCGTGGACGTCGCCCACGGCATGATCAAGGAGGAGGGCCTCCCCGACTACACGCCGCCCGCAGGGGCCGGCAGCATGACCGGCGCCGAGCTGCCCACCACGACCGGCGGCATCCCGCTCGAGCCCGAGATCGCCGCGCACGCCGAGCAGGACCCGGCGACCCCGCCCTACTTCGGCCAGGACGGCGTGCACGAGATCTACCGCGACTGGCACAAAGTCCTGGAGGAGTACGAGGGAGACCGCGTGCTCTGCGGCGAGGCGTGGGTGGAGCCGCTGGAGAAGCTGGCCCGCTGGGTGCGCCCGGACGAGATGCAGCAGACCTTCAACTTCGGCTACCTGGAGACGCCGTGGAACGCCCCGGCGCTGCGCACGGTGATCGACCGCTCCATCTCGGTCTTCGGCAGCGTCGGCGCGCCGAGCACCTGGGTGCTGTCGAACCACGACGTCGTGCGCCACGCGACCCGCCTGGCGCTCACCGGCGACAACCCGCAGGGCCACGGCATCGGGCCGAAGAGCACGGGCATCCCGGACCCGGCCTTCGCCCTGCGCCGGGCCCGCGCCGCGACCGCGCTGATGCTCGCGCTGCCCGGTTCGGCGTACCTCTACCAGGGTGAGGAGCTCGGCCTCCCTGAGGCCATCGACCTGCCCGACGAGGCCCGCCAGGACCCGACCTGGTTCCGCACCGGCGGCGAGCGCTACGGCCGCGACGGCTGCCGCGTGCCGATCCCGTGGGAGGGCGCCGACCCGTCGTACGGCTTCGGACCCGGTGCGGCGAGCTGGCTGCCGCAGCCCGCGTCGTGGGCGGAGTACACGCGCTCGTCGCAGCGCGGTGTGCCCGGCTCGACGCTGACGATGTACCAGGAGGCGCTGGCGGCCCGCCGCGAGCACGACCTGGCGTTCGGCGAGCTGGAGTGGTCGGACCTCGGCCAGGACACCCTGCTGTTCCGCTCGGGCGCGGTGACGGTCGTCGTCAACCTCGGCGAGAAGCCGGTGGAGCTGCCCGCGGGCGAGATCGTGCTGCAGAGCGGCCCGGTGGAGGGACGCCTCCTGCCGCAGGACACCACGGTGTGGCTGCGCTGAGCGTCCGCGGCGCCGGGGTCACTCCCGGGTCGATCACTCCCGAGTCGATCACTCCCAGGCGCTGAAGTACTCCTGCATCATCGGGTGCAGCCGGTCGTAGAGCTCCGGCGCGGCCGCGAGCAGGAGCCGCTTCCCGGCCGGCGTGCCGTCGAGTCCCCCGACGCGCGCGCCGGCCTCGGCCGCGATGAGCGCGCCCGCCGCGTGGTCCCACGGGTTCAGCCCGCGCTCGTAGTACGCGTCGAGCCGGCCCGCCGCGACCGAGCACAGGTCGAGGGAGGCGGCGCCGGCCCGGCGGATGTCGCGCACCTGTCCGATCAGCTGGTGGACGAACGCCGCCTGCCGCACCCGCACCTCCGGGTCGTACCCGAAGCCCGTGCCGACCAGCGCGAGCGGCAGCTCGACGTCGAGGTTCACGTGCAGGGCGGTCCCGTTGAGCGTGGCGCCGTGGCCGGCGGCGGCGGCGAAGGTCTCCTTCGTCTCGGGGTTCACGACCGCGCCCGCGAGGGCGGTCCAGGTCGCCGGGTCGGGGTCCCCCTCGACGACAGCGATGCTGACCGCGTAGGCGGGGATGCCGTAGTAGTAGTTGACGGTCCCGTCGATCGGATCGACCACCCACGTCAGCCCGCTGGTGCCCTCACCGGCCCCCGACTCCTCGCCGAGGAACCCGTCCCGCGGTCGCGCGGCCGCGATGGCGTCGCGGATGAGCCGCTCGGCCTCCTGGTCGGCCCGCGTGACGATGTCGACGATGCTCGACTTGGAGGCGGCGATCTCGACTCCGTCCCGCCTCCGCTGGAAGGCGAGCACGGCGGCGCGCCGGGCGACGGTGACAGCGATCTCTTGCAGCTCGACGTTGGAGGGCATGGGTCAAGCGTGGCACGTCCGGCAACGGAAAAGGGACCGGGCATGACGCCCGGTCCCTTCCGATGGTGGCGAGTGAGGGATTCGAACCCCCGAAGGCTACGCCGGCTGATTTACAGTCAGATCCCTTTGGCCGCTTGGGTAACTCGCCATTCGCGCTCCCGACCACCAGTCAGCTGCTGAGCGGAGGCGCCACATAAGGATACTCGGCGCGCGCCCGCACGCGAAATCAGCCGGTCAGGCCGCCCCGGGAGCGTCGTTCCACGACCAGATGTCGTCGCCGCGCAGGGTCGCGTCGGCACCGCCGTCGTCGTAGATCACCTGGCCGGCCATGTGCGTGTTCTCGACGCTGGTGAGCCAGATCAGGAGGTTCGCGATCGACTCGGGAGGCTGGTGATGGTTGAGCGGCATGGGCACCTGGCTGTCGACCATCGCCGCGCCCTCCGGGGTCGCCAGCAGCTCGGCGGTCATCGGGGTGACGACCGTGCCGGGGGCCACGGCGTTGAGCGGGATGCCCGCGCCTGCCCACGCCTCGGTGATCGACTCGCGGCGCACCCAGCGGGCGAGCGCGCGCTTCGACGACGGGTACACGATGTAGCCGGTCATCGGGTCGTCGCCGACGAAGCCCTGGGCGATCTCGAGGGCGCGCGCCTCGTCTCCGGCGAGCGCCGCCTCCACCATCTCGGCCGAGTTCGGCTGGAGGGAGGCCATCGACGACACGACGGCGGCGCGGGGCGCGTCCGAGGCGCGCAGGGCGGGCAGCAGCGCCTCCACGAACTCGGTGACGCCGAAGAAGTTGACCGAGATGGTCTTCGGGACGGGTGCGGAGATGCCCGCGCACGCGATGACGGCGTCGACCACGCCGCCGGCGAGGTCGCTCGCGGCGGCGGCCGCGGCGATGCGGCCCTCCTTCGTGCTCAGGTCGGCCTCGACGTCGGCGCCGCGGAGGTCGACGCCGATGACGCGTTCGCCGCGCTCGCGGAGCAGGGCGGCGGTGGCGGCGCCGATCCCGGAGGCGGAACCGGTGACGACGTAGGTGCGTGGCATGGGGAGCTCCTCACTCTTTTTTGTCACTCTACGTCAAAAAGCGGCTCCGCTGCTATCGTTCCTCGGATGGAGACGCCGAACGAGCACACCGCCGCCGGGCCCGCGCGGCGAGGGCGTCCGAGCGTGGTCGACGTCGACGCCGTGGCCGAGGCCGCGATCGAGTTGTGGAGCGCGCGCGGGTTCTCCGGCACCAGCTGGAACGACCTGGCAACAGCAACCGGGGTCAGCGCCCGCACGCTGATGCGGCACTTCCCCACGCGCGCGGCGATCGCCTGGGTCGGGCTGGAGGCGGCCTCCGACCGGCTCCGCGACTCCCTCGAGGCCGCGCAGCCGGGCAGACCGCTGGCCGATGTGCTCCGGGAGGCCGTGGTGCACTCCGTCTCGCGCAGCGACTTCGTGCGCCGGCTCGGCTCCCGCTGGGCGCGGCTCGTGTCGACGGAGCCGCAGCTCGCCGCCTCCGCCGCTCCCGCGTATCACGCGTGGGAGGGGATCATCGCCGCGCACCTGGGCCGGGCGGAGCCGACCATGCCGGAGCCGGCGCGCCGGGCGGTCGCCTCGGCCTACCAGGCGGCGGCCCATACGGCCCTGATCGAGTGGGCGTCGGCCGACGGCGCGAGCGCGCCGGCCGACGCCGTCGACGCCGCACTCCGTTGGCTCGCGGTCGCGCCCTCCCGGTCACCGGAATGATCCACGACACACCCGTGCGCCTGCCGCCGATGTCGGAGGTCGGGCGCAGAATCGTCGGCATGAGAACCCTGGAGATTTGCGAACGGTGCGACGGATCGGGTGCCGACCCGTCCCAGCACAGCGAGGAGATCACCGTGTGCGTCGAGTGCAACGGTGACGGGTGCCACGTCACCTACTACGCGGAGCTGGCGCAGACCGCTTAGACGGCGCAGACCGCTTAGACGGCGCAGACCGCCTAAGGGGCCCAGACGGCCTCAGGGGGCGCCAGCTCCTCCACCCGGAGCACGGCCGCCACGAAGGCGTCCGGCGCCTCCCGCGGGAGGTTGTGGCCCGCATGCGGGACCTGGCGGTGCTCGCGCGGTCCGGTGAACCGCACGGCCTGCGCAGAGCCGTCCGTCGCCGGGAAGTTGCCGTCGGCCATCCCGTCGAGCGTCACGGCCGGGACGGGGATCGGAGGCAACGTGGCGAGCACTGACTCCGCCGCCACATAGGCTGGCGCCCCCGGCGCGGCACCGAGCCGGTGCCGGTAGGAGTGCAGCACGACCTCCACGTAGTCCGGGTTGTCGAAGGCCGCTGCGGCGGCATCCAGCTCGGCGTCGGTGAACGCCCACTCGGGAGAGTTCCTGCGCCAGATGACCTCGGCGACGCCGCGCGGGTCCGCGGTCAGGCCGGCGCGTCCGCGCTCCGTGAGGAAGTAGAAGAAGTACCAGAAGCCCGCCTCCAGTCGTGGCGGCAGCGGGTTCCCCGACGCGGCGATGTCCTGGATGAGGTAGCCGTTGACCGACACGATGCCGCGCACCCGCTCGGGCTGGAGCGCGGCGGCCACGCACGCCGCGCGGCCGCCCCAGTCGTAGCCGGCCAGCACCGCGGAGTCGATGCCGAGGGCGTCCAGGAGGTCGACGGCGTCCGTCGCGAGCGCCGCCTGCTGGCCGCTGCGCGGCGTGCTGTCGTCGCGGAACCGCGTCGGTCCGTGCCCGCGGAGGTGCGGCACGATCACGCGGAGGCCGTGCGCGGCGAGCCGCGGTGCGACCTCCACGTAGCTGCTCACGGAGTACGGGTACCCGTGCAGCAGGAGGACGGCCGGCCCGCCCGCCGGGCCGAGCTCGTGGAACGCCACGTCGAGCTCGGGCGTCTGCGCGCGCCGCAGCGGGCCGAGGGCGTCCGGCTGAGGTGCGCCCGTGGCCCCCGGTCCCGGCGGGCGGGTCGTGTCGTGCATGCGCTCCGCCTCAGGCCCCGGTCTGGAACGCTGCGGTGGTGACGCCGGCGCCGGCGCCCGCGGCGACGGCCTCGACCGCCTCAAGGATCACCTCGGCCACGACGTCGGGTCGTGAGACGCTCAGCGCGTGCGAGCCGCCCGCCACCTCGCGCACGCCGCGCGCGTTCGCTCCTGCGCGCTCGGCGCCCGCGCGGTGCTCGGCGACGGGGATGTTGAGGTCCTGGTCGCCGAAGACGAACCACGACGGCGTGGTCGTCCACGCGGGCGTGCTGGTCGGCAGCGGGTCGGTCAGCGCGGCCTGCGTCACCGGGCGCTGCGTCGCGGCCATGAGGGCGGCCTCCGCCTCGGAGACATCGGCCACGAACTGGTGCCGGAACACGTCTGGCCGGATGGTGAGCTCGACCGAGCCGTCGGCGAGGGTCCGCGGCGCCAGCGCGTCGGGGAGCGTGCTGCCGGGGAACTCGGTCGACAGGTCGAAGGCCGTCTTGCCGTGCTCGGGCACGAACGCGTTGACGTAGACGAGGGCGGCGACCGCGTCGTTCGCTGCGCCCGCCTCGCTGATGACGAGCCCGCCGTAGGAGTGGCCGACGAGCACGACCGGCCCGTCGATGCTCGCGATGACGTCGCGCACGTAACCGGCATCGCCGGTGAGGCTGCGCAGCGGGTTCGCGACGGCGACGGCCGGAACGGAGCGGGCGCGCAGCCGCTCGATGACGCCGTTCCAGCTGGCCGACTCGGCGAAGGCGCCGTGCACGAGCACGACGGTGGGGAGCTGTTCGGTCATGGTGATGTCCTCTCGGATGGGCGCCGCCCGATGCGACGCGCTCACAGCATTGACCGCGCGCGCCCCGCCGCTGTGACGGGGCAGCGCCCGGCGAGGAATCCCGAGCCCCCGTTCGGTCGAGCGGTCTACGCCTCTGCCGCGCGTCGGAATCCCGGCAGCAGCGGCACAGCCGCAGCCCCGAGCACGAACAGCGTCGAGGCGGCGAACGGACCGGCTCCGGCGACCGGCGAGAGGGTCCCGACGAGTTGCCCCGCGAAGCCGCCGACGGCCGTTCCGACGGCTCCGCCGACGGTGCCCGCGGTGTTCAGCCAGCCGAAGGCCTCCGCCGACTCCCCCTCCCCCTGTGACGACGATGCCAGCGCCGACGAGACGAGCGCGTAGAGCCCAGCCAGCGACGGGGCGAAGCCCAGCCCGGCGACGAACATCAGCGCGAGGAAGGGCGGAAGCGCTGTCGTCAGCGCCGCCGCGGCCGTGGCGGCGGCCATCCCGAGCAGGATGAGGGCGAGGAGGCCCCGACGCAGCCTCCGGTGGCCGATCGCGATCCCTCCCACCAGCGACCCGAGGCTCGCAACCGCGATCGCGATCCCCGCGAGCGGTCCCGACTCGTCGAACCGCGAGACCAGCGCCAGCTCCAGGGCCCCGAACGAGGCCACCAGTCCGAAGCTCGCCGCGAGCGCCAAGCGCATCGCCGGCCGCAGCAGCACGCGCCCGAAGGGTGAGCGGTTGCGCTCGAGGCGCACCTCACCCACGTGGCGGCTCAGGAGGAACCAGGCTGTTCCCACCAGCGACACGGCGGCGGCGACGAGCAGCGGGAAGGCCGTCGACACCGTCGCCGCGAGGGTCGTCGCGACGACCGGGCCGAGGATCCAGATCAGCTCCTGCGCCGAGGTGTCGAGCGCGAACAGCGCGCCGACGCTCTCCTGCGGCGCCAGCCGCGGGTAGAGCGCGCGCACCACCGGCATCAGCGGCGGCACCGAGAGCCCGATGGCGAGCCCGAGCGCGAGGAGGCCCGGGGTCCCCGGTCGTGTCACGGTCAGCACCAGCAGCGCCACCGCGTTCGCCGCGGTGAGCGCGGCGATCGTCCTCCGGATGCCGAGGCGGCCGGCCAGCCTGCTGGTGACCGGCATCGCGACGGCCTGCCCGACGCTGAGGCACGCGACCGCCAGCCCGGAGACGGCGTACGAGCCGGTCAGTTCCCGCACGTGCAGCAGCACGGCGAGCGACAGCATCCCGAGGGGGAACCGCGCCAGCAGCTGGGACGCGGTGATCCGCACCACGCCCGGCAGCCGGACGAGGTCGAGGTAGACCCGCATCAGCAGGTCATTTGCCGACCCCGCCGGCGAGCCCGCGAACGAAGTAGCGCTGGCAGACGAAGAACAGGATCACCATCGGGGCAGCGGCCATCACCATGCCCGCGAAGACGACCGGGTACTGCGTGCCGTTCTTCGACATCAGATCGGCCAGCCCGACCGGGAGGGTCTGCACGCCGGTCCCGGAGGTGAACACCATCGCGAACAGGTACTCGTTCCAGTTCTGCAGGACGTTCAGCACGATCGTCGTGATGATGATCGGCATGCTCATCGGCAGGATGATCCGCCAGAAGGTGGCGGCACGGGAGGCGCCGTCGATCGAGGCCGCCTCGTCCACCTCCCGGGGCAGATCGAGCATGTACGCCCGCATGAGGAACACGGTGAACGGGATGCGGAACGCCGTGTAGAGGATCAGCAGGCCGAGGAACGAGTCGTAGAGCCCCATGCCCTGGAACATCTTCACCAGCGGGATGAGCGCGACCGTCGGCGCCAGCATCAGGCCGGCGAGCACGATGACGGTGAAGGTGCGGTTGAGCGGGATGCTCACCCGGGTCAGCCCGTACGCCGCCCACGCGCTGATCAGCTCTGTGATCAGGGTCGCCAGGACGGTCAGCGAGACGCTCGTGAGCACGAAGTCGCCGACGCCCTGCCGCCATGCCGTGGCGAAGTTCTGCCACAGCGGGCTCGCGGGCAGCGCGAACGGGTCGGTGAAGAGCTCCGCGTTCGTCTTGAGCGCGTTCATGATCATCCAGACGAGCGGGTACAGGACCACGATCGCGAGGACGATCAGCAGCGCCCACATGGCCGCCGAACGGACACCGCGTCCGAGCCGGGCGAGGATCACCATTCCACTCTCCGCTTCCTCGAGTAGGCGAGCTGCGCGACCGCGAGCAGCAGCGTGATGACGAAGATCGCCACGCCGATGGCCGCCGCCGAGCCGAAGTCGTTGGTCACGAAGCCGGCGTGATAGAGCCAGGTCCCCAGCACCTGGCTGGAGTTGTTGGGTCCGCCCGAGGTCATCACCATGACCTCGTTGAAGACCTGGAACGCTCCCGAGATCGTGACGATCATCATGAGCCCGGTCATCTCCCGCACGAGCGGCACGGAGACGGTGAAGAAGCGGCGCACCGGCCCGACCCCGTCGAGCTGGGCCGCCTCGTACAGCTCCTGCGGGATGCGCTGCAGCGCGACCGAGAACAGCAGCACGCTGTAGCCGAAGCCCTGCCACTGGCTCATCGCGATGATCGCGAAGATCGCCGTGCTCTCGTGCCCGAGCCAGGCCTGGGAGAACTGCCCCAGCCCGATGCCGTCGAGGAAGACGTTCAGGAGGCCCGTCTGCGGCTGGTACACGAAGTAGAAGAGGAGGCCCGCGACGGTGAGCGAAATGGCGGACGGGATGAAGTAGATCGCGCGGAACGCCTTGCGCCAGCGGTCGCTGCGCACGCTCTCCACGATCGCGGCGAGGACCAGCGCGCCGAGCACCTGGAACACGATCGAGAGCACCGCGTACCAGGCGTTGTTGCCGAGGGCCCTCCAGAAGACCGGGTCCTCCGCGAGCGCCGAGTAGTTGTCGACGCTGACGAAGGTCTGCTCGCCGCTGTAGATGTTCCACTTCAGGAAGCTGAACACGATGTTCTGGATCAGCGGCCAGTAGACGAACACGGCCAGCACGGCGAGCGCCGGAAGCAGCCAGACCAGCCCGCGCCAAGCGGCGCCGCGGCGCCGTGCCGCCCCGGGCGCCCCGGTGCCCGGCGCGCCCGCCGCGGGCGCCGTGCGGCCCCGCTCGAGGCGGGTCCGCACGGGCGCCTGGGGCGCCTGGGTGGTGGTCATTTCGCCTTCTCGGAGGCCTGACGCACCGACGCCAGGGCGTCCTCGGGGCTGAGGCTGCCGGAGACGAGGCCCTCCGAGGCGGCGACCCAGGCGTCGGCCACCGACGGCACGTTCGCCATGTCGAGCCAGACGACGGTCGAAGGCGCGTCGTTGACGAGTTTGGTGCCCTCCACGACGGCGGGGGTCGCGATGTCCTCGGTGACGACGTCCTTGACGGCACTCGGCTGGCCGTACGGCGGAGCCGAGAGCGTCGTGGCGTTCTTCTCGTTCGTGACGAACTTCAGGAAGTCCAGGGCCAGGGCGGCGTTCTTGCTGCGCTGATTGATCATGTAGCCCTCGGGGGCGGCCTCGAGCGTCTTCGCGTCGCCCGCGGCGGCCTCGGGAGCCGGCAGCGGGAAGATGCCGAAGCCGTCCTTGTGGAGCTGGCTGTCGTCCGTGTTGACCGAGTCGAACTCGATCAGCTCCTGGTAGTACATGGCCGCCTTGCCGGTCGCCTGCTGCTGCTGCGCGGTGGTGTAGGTGACGCCGTTCGAGTTGGAGCCGTCGCCCGTGCACGCGGTGACGAGCTGCTGGAACTGCTTCATGCCCTCCACGTAGCCCTGGTCGGTGTACTTCGCCGTCTTGGGGAGCAGGTCGTCGTCGAGGGCGTCGCGCGGGACGTCGTACGCGAACAGCTGGCCGAGGTAGTGCAGGCCGGGCCAGCCGTCCTTGTTGCCGAACGCGATCGGCACGTAGCCGGCCGCCTTGATCGTGGAGCAGTCCGAGATCAGCTGCTCGAGCGTCTTCGGGACGTCGAGGCCGAGGTCGGAGAAGATCTTCGTGTTGTAGCCCATGAACTTGGCGTCGTTGTAGAGCGGGACTCCGTAGTACTTGCCGCCGTACTTGAACGCGTCGACCGAGCCCGTGCCGAACGTGTCGCCCCAGGCGGTGCCGGGCGCGATCACCGAGCTGAGGTCGGCGGCGAGGCCGTTCTCGGCGAAGTTCTCGCCCCAGTTGCCCGCATAGCTGAAGTAGATGTCGGGCAGCGACTGCGAGCCGATCAGGACCTTCTCCTTGTCCTTGATGGCGTTGTCGTCGGTCTCCTGCGCCAGCGTGATCTTCACGTCGGGGTGCTGCTTCTTGTAGTCGGCGACCAGATCCTCGAAGTAGGAGCTCATCGGGTCGCCGGCACCGGCGGTGAGGATGCTCAGGCTGCCGGAGAAGTCGGGCTTCGCGGCGATGTCGGCACTGCTGCCTCCACCGGAGGAGCACGCGGTCAGCGCCAGGGCGAGGACGCCCGCCGCGGCTGTGGCGATGGTTCTGGTCTTCTTCACGCTCTTCTCCCGTCATCCGGGTCGGGCGGAGATCGTTCACCGCTGACCCGTCCTTGGATCGCTTCTCCGGCTGTCTCGGGCGCCGGTTGCGACGACTATACGGGAAATTGGTACCGGTATCAACATCGGTATCAGGACATCGCCGTCCGACGTTCAGACGGCGAAGCCGGACGGGTCAGCGCGCGGCCGGGGCGACCGAGTCGCGCGCGATGAACGACGCCTCGAGCACGTGCGTCGCGACCGGCGCGTCGCTGCCGGCGACCCGGGCGAGCAGGCACTCCGCCGTCAGCACGCCGAGCCGGTGCATCGGCTGCGCCACCACCGACATCGGCGGCGTCATCACGCTCGCCCACGAGCTGTCGTCGAACCCGATCAGCGAGATGTCCTCGGGGCAGAGCAGCCCGCGCTGCCGCATGGCGCGCAAGGCTCCGGTGAGGGCGTCGGTCTCGGTCGCGAAGATCGCGGTCGGGGCGTCCGAGAGGGCGAGCATCCCGAGCACCGCCCTGGTGGCCTGCTGCTCGTTCTTGAGCACATGGGTGACGAGGGAGGTGTCGAACGGGATACCGGCGCGCTCCAGCGCGTCGAGGTAGCCGAGCAGACGCTCGCCGTCGCTCCACAGGGCATGGTCGAGGATGCGCCGGAGGTCGTCGGCGTCGGCCGCCGGCTCGTTCGTCACCGGGCCCCAGACGAAACCGATGCGCCGGTGACCCTGCGCGATGAGCGCCTCCACCGCCTCCCGCGACGCCTCGCGGTTGTTGATGACGACCGCGTCGGCCGCGACGGTGTCGACGAGCCGGTCGAGCAGCACCAGCGGGATGCCCCGCTTGGCGACGACGTCGAGGTGCGGCAGCGTCTCGCGCCGGCCGGCCGCGGGCGCGAGCGCGATGCCGTCGACCTGCTTGTCGACGAGCACCTCGATCGCCGCGGCCTCCTGCTCGACGCTCTCGTCCGTGCTGAGCACGATCACGTCGTATCCGGCCTCGCGCGCCGCGTCGCTGATCCCGCGCAGCACGCCCGCGAAGAAGGGGTTGCCGACATCGGCGAGCACGACGCCGAGCGTCCGCGTCTCGCCCGTCGTCATGCTGCGGGCGATCGAGTTGGGGCGGTAGCCGAGCTCCTTGGCCGCGGCGAGGATCCTGTCCCTGGTCTTCGGGCTCACGGAGCCGTAGCCGCCCAGGGTGCGCGCCACGGTAGCGCGGCCGACGCCGGCCGCCTCCGCCACCTCGGAGATCGTCGGCGACGGCGTCCGTTCGCGTTCCGTGGACATCGCCACCCCTTCCTCCGCGCGGGGCGACGCCCGGATCACCCGGCGTCGCCGGCCGCAACTCCTCCGATCGGACTCCCGACCTCCACTGCGCCCTCGATGGGACGCCCGTGGCCGAAGGCTCCATCGACCGTGCACTGGAGGGCCGCGAACTGCGCCGCCTGCCGCATCGACCGGTGGAGCGCGACGCCCCCGGGCCGGGCGTTCCTGCGCCAGCCGGAACGGAGCAATTCAACCACGAACGCCGCGAGATAGGCGTCGCCGCAGCCCATCGTGTCGAGGAACGGCCCAGGCACCGGCGCGGCCTCGGAGTAGTAGTACGCCTCGCCGTCGAACAGCATCGCGCCCGCCTGTCCGCGGGTTCCCAGCACCAGCCGCGGACCGTGCCCTGCCACGCGGCGCAGCTCCGCCCAGACCTCGCTGCGGCTGAGGTCGCCGCACGACACGAGGGCCAGGTCGATCCAGGGTCCGACCGCGTCGAGGTACTCGGAGGTGCGGAACTCGGGCTCCGACGAGAAGTCGTAGGAGCGCAGGGCCCGCGTGGGCGCGAGCTTCGGCAGCTCCTCCACCGAGGCCGAATAGGCGCTGGAGTGGATGAGCGAGAAGCCGGCCGCGTAGCGCAGCTCCTCCTCGCCCAGCCGCATCGGGTCGCTGAGCGTGACGCCGCCCTGGTTCCAGCCCAGGAAGCGCCGCTCGCCGTCGACGGTCTCGATCTCGGTCACGCCGTTCGGCCCGGGGCGCACCGCGGAGAGCGAGGTGTCGACCCCGCACTCCTCGATGGCGCCCCGGACGAACGCGCCGCGCTCATCGTCGCCGAAGACCCCCAGGTAGCCGGCCTCGGCGCCGAGCCGCCGGGCGAAGACCGCGACGTTCACCGCGTTCCCGCCCGGATACTCCACCCCGCGGTCGACGAACCGGTCGACGATGTTGTCCCCGAAGCCGAGGACGCGCACGTTGCTCATCGCGCCTCGATCAGTACGCGACGACGCGGTAGTAGCGGCGCAGGTCGAGCGAGTGGTCGCGCACCCGGGCGAGGTGCTTGCTGAACCGGTCGACGACGGCGTCGGCGATCATCGGGGCGAGCAGGCTGCGGAACTCGTCGCTCACGCCCGGCAGCGCGTAGTCCTTGGTGTCGATCACCGTGACGTCGTCGCTGTATTCCGTCGCGAAGCCGAGCACGCGGTCCATGAGCGGCCGGGTCTCGTCCTCGCCCATGAAGAGCAGGAGGCTGGTGTCCTTCTCGATGAGCTCGAGCGAGCCGTGGAAGAACTCCGCCGCGTGGACGCGCGTCGTGCGCAGCCACTGCATCTCCTCGAGGATGCACATCGAATACAGGTACGTGAAGCCCCACAGGTTCCCCGACCCCACGAGGAAGTGGTAGTCGGTCTCGGCGTGCTTCTCGGCGAAGGCCTCCCCCGCCGCATCGGCCTGCTTGGTGACGGCGACCAGCGCCTCCGGGACGTACTGCAGGTCCTGGACCAACCGATCATAGCCCTCGAACTCGCCCCGCGCGGCGAGGAACGCGGCCCCGAACAGCAGGAACTGCACGTCGAACGGCCACGCCTTGGGCGCCGACAGCAGCACCTCGTCGACCGCGGTGGCGATCGGGCTCTCCGGGTAACCGGTGAAGCCGATGGTCAGCGCGCCCTTCTCGCGTGCGAACTCGACGCATTCGAGGATGTCCTCCGTGGTTCCCGAGACGGAGGCGAAGATCGCGACCGAGTCGGGGCCGAACTGCGGGTCCGGCGCGAGGATGAACTCCTTGCCGATCACGGCGCGCACCGGGAACGCCGAGCGGGTCTGGAAGAACCGCTCGTACGGCAGCGCGGCGGCGTACGTGCCGCCCGCGCCGATGAAGTAGATGTTCTTCCAGCTGCCGCCCTGGATGCGCTCCACCAGCTGCTCGATCTGCGGCCGGAGCGCCACGGTGCTCCGCGCCTGCTCCAGGAATTCCTCTTCGTTGAAGCCCAGCATGTGTCTCCCTCCACCGGCTCACCCATTGATACCGGTATCAATGCGTTCCAATCGTGGCAGATGTCCGGCCGAAGGGCAAGCGCAGAGGGCTCGCGGGCCACGGCGTCACCGCCAGCGCAGCAGCTTCCCGGGGTCCGCGACCACCCACAGGTCCGTCACCGCGCCGACCCGTCCGCGCAGCACGACGACGGCGACCGGGTCTCCGCACCGTGTTACGAGGAGACCCGGGCCGCCATTCACCGAGCGCACCTCCAGGGTCAGGTCGCCGGGCGGTCCGAGCACCTGGTGGAGGAGGCCGATGACCGCGATGACGCCGAGGGCCGGCGGCGGAGCCGTCGCCTGCTCGCCGGCGTCGACGGCGATCCGCACCCACGGCCCGAGGATGCGCGCGAGCGCGGCGAGATCCTCCATCGCGTAGGCGTCGCGGAACCCGGCGACGAGGCGCGCCAGCGCGAGCTCATCGTGCCACCGCCGCCTCCTGCGCCGGCATCCGCTCCCGCGTGCTGTCATCCATCCGCCCATCGTCGACGTCGTCGTCACCGCCCGGCAGCGCGCCGGTCGCCTCCGCGCCCGGGCCGGGCAGCGGCGTCAGGCGGTCCTCGAAGAAGAACCGCGACGCCCGTGCTCGGAGGCGGTCGGCGAGCCGCAGCCGGCCGTCCGGCCGGGGGCGAGCCTCGAAGGGGTGCGCCTCCACGGGTCCGGCGAGTCGATAACGCTCGTGCGCCTCCACCGCGCCGTGCACCTCGACGTACTCGCCGCCCGGCAGCCGCACGATGCGGCCGGTCTCGTAGCCGTGCAGCAGGATGTCGCGGTCCTTGCGCTCCAGCGCGAGGCAGACGCGCCGCGTCACCACGAAGGCGACGATCGGTCCGAGCAGCACGGCCGCCTGGTAGGCGTGCACCACAGCCTCCACCGAGAGGTGGAAGTGCGTGGCCACCAGGTCGGCGCTGCCGGCGCCCCACAGCGCGCCGTAGAAGACGATGCCGGCGACCCCGAGACCGGTGCGGGTGGGCGCGTTGCGCGGCCGGTCAAGGAGGTGGTGCTCGGCGGTGTCGCCGCTCAGCCACTCCTCGATGAACGGGTAGACGGCGACGGCGGCGAGGAACAGCCCGACGACGATCAGCGGCACGAGGATCGCCAGGGTCCAGGTGCGGCCGAGCCACTCCACCTCCCAGCCCGGGGGCACCAGCCGCAGGGCGCCGTCGAGGAAGCCGGTGTACCAGTCGGGCTGGCTGCCCGCGGACGCGTCGCCGGGCGAGGAGGGGCCGTACAGCCAGATCGGGCTGATCGTCACGGTGGCGGAGACGAGCACGATGACGCCGGCGACGATCGTCAGGAGGCCTCCCGCCCGGAGCGCGACGTGCGGCCACACCGGCAGGCCGACCGAGGGCTCCTCGCCCGCGGAGCGCAGCGGGCGCTCCCGGTACGCGAGGCGTGCCCGGGCCGCGTAGAGCACCAGGAGCAGCACCGGCACGACCGCGATGTGGATCGGGTACAGGTGCTCGATGATGCGGCCGGGGAACTCACCGCCGAACAGCAGCCACGACAGCCAGGTGCCGACCACGGGGATGCCGAGCACGATGCCCTCGACGATGCGGAGACCCGTGCCCGACAGCATGTCGTCGGGCAGCGCGTACCCGCTCCAGCCACCGACCAGGGCGACGATCAGGAGGCCGAACAGCAGCACCCAGGAGAGCCGGCGGGGACGGCGGAACGCGCCCGTGAAGAACGACACCGCGAGCTGCAGCATCAGCGCCGCCGGCAGCAGCAGGGCGGCCCAGTGATGCGCCTGCCGCAGCAGCAGGCCGCCCGGCAGCTCGAACGAGATGGCGAGCGTCGACTGCAGCGCCTTCGACATCTCCACCCCGGCGAGCGGCGCGTACGGGCCGTCGTAGACCACCCGGTCGCTGGTCGGCGCGTAGACGAACATGAGCACGAAGCCCGTGACGAACAGCACGGCGACGCACGCGGCCGCGACCACGCCGAACAGGTTCGACCAGCGCAGCGTCACCCGGCGGGCGGCGAGCGAGGCGCGCAGGCCGCCCGCCCGCCGACCCGCGGAGGTCGTGCTCGCGAGGCCGGCGAGGCGGTCGGTGAGGGATGGGCGGCGGCGCCGTTGCACGGGCATCAGAGGCTCCCGGCCCCGGCGGCGGCGGTCGCGGCGGCGGGCTCAGGTGCGGGCCGGGGCGGCACGGTGGTGGCTGCTTCCGCCTCCACCCGGCCGCCTCGCAGGAAGGCCTGCCGCGGGTGCTGCACCGACAGCAGCGACACGATGTCGCGCCCGAACAGCAGCGCGGTGGCCCAGACGAGCGCCACCCGCACCTTGCGCTCCCAGGTCGGGATCGCGAGCACGTGGTAGCCGCGATGCATCACCCAGGCCGGGAATCCCTTGATCACGATGCCGCGCCACTCGAAGATGCCCTTGCCGAGCCCCAGCGTCGCCACGACGCCGAGACTGTGGTGCACGTAGTCGCGGACGCGGCCGCCGCGGATCGACGCCGCGATGTTCTTCGCGAGGAGGCGGCCCTGCCGCACGGCGTGCTGGGCGTTCGGGACGGTGATCGCGCCCTCCACCGCGGAGGCGAGATCGGGGACCGCCGCGTCGTCGCCCGCCGCCCACGCGTCGGGGACGATCGCGTCGGCCGTGCCGACCCGCAGATCCGCTCGCACGATCACCGAGCCGCGTGCCGTGACGGGCAGGTCGGTGTTGTTCGCGACGACGGGGTTCGCGCCGTTGCCGGCGGTCCACACGATGGTGTGCGCGTCGAACTCCTCGCCGGTCGAGAGCACGATGTGGCCGTCCTCCGCCGACAGCAGCTGGGCGCCGAGGTGGATGCGCGCCCCGCGCTCGACCAGGTGCCGCACGACCCACTCGCCCGGCTTGTCGGTGACCTCGGGCAGGATGCGGTCGCGGGCCTCCACGAGGTGGAAGGAGAGGTCGTCGAACCGCAGCTCGGGATACGAGCGCAGCAGCGCCGTCGCGAGCGAGAGCAGCTCGGCGAACCCCTCGACGCCCGAGAAGCCGCCGCCGACGAAGGCGACCGTGAGCAGCCGCGACCGCTCGGGCCCTGCCGGGAGCAGGGACGCCCGGTCGAAGGCGTCGAGCAGCCGGTCGCGGATGGCGATCGCCTCCTCCACGTGCTTCATGCCGATGGCCTGTTCGGTGACGCCCGGGATCGGGAAGGTGCGGGTGACAGCGCCCGCCGTCACCACGACGATGTCGTAGCCGAGCTCGAACGGCTCGCCGTCCGGCGGCTGGACCGTCGCGGCATGCCGCGCATGCTCGATGCGCGTCACGGTGCCGTGCACCAGTCGCGTGCGGCGGAGGTGGCTGCGCAGCGAGACGGCCGCGTGCCGTGCCTCGATCGAGCCGGCGGCGACCTCCGGCAGGAAGGGCTGATAGGTCATGTAGGGCCGCGGGTCGACGACCGTGATCTCGGCCTCTCCCGGCTTCAGCCGCTTCTCCAGGCCCCAGGCCGTGTAGAACCCGGCGTAGCCGCCGCCCACCACGAGGATGCGACGCATGTCGATGAACCTCCCCATCCGGTCAGGAATGTCTTCACCTGTTAAGACCGGACAGGGCCGCCGTTTGTGACGGCCGGCGCAGGATTCACACGGGCAGGGGCAGCCGCTCCAGCTTCTGCGGGTTGAGCACCCACTGCAGGCGGCGGATGCCGTCGGCGGTGACGTCGAGCGTGATGAACGCGACGATCGCGCCGTCGCGCACGAGCACGGCCGCCGGAGCGCCGTTCGCCTCCACGATCCGCACCTCGCCGACCCAGAAGCGGTCCGCGAAGGCGTGCACGTACTTGGCGACGACCTCGCGGGTGCGCACCGGGATGCGGGAGGCGCGGGCCAGGCCGCCGCCGTCCGAGTAGCTCACGATGTCGGCCGTGAACAGGCTCTCGAGCGCGGCCATGTCGCCGGACTGCGCCGCCTCGAGGAACGCGCCGAGCATCCTCCGCTGCTCCTCGTGGGTCACCTCGCGCACGTGCCGCTCCTCGGTGAGGTGCTTGCGGGCCCGGCTGACGAGCTGCCGGGCCGACGCCTCCGACGCCTGGATGATGTCCGCGATCTGCGCGTACGGGTAGTCGAACGCCTCCCGCAACACGTACGCCGCGCGCTCGGTCGGCGGCAGCTTCTCGAGGAGGACGAGCACGGCGAACTCCAGCGCCTCCCCCCGCTCGGCCCCGAGCGACGGGTCGGCGCTGGTGTCCACCGGCTCGGGCAGCCACGGCCCGATGTAGGTCTCGCGGCGGGCGCGGGCGGACTGCGCCTGGTTGATCGCCAGCCGGGTGATGGTCGTGGCGAGGAACGCCGCCGGCTCGCGCACGCTCGCCCGGTCGTACGCCTGCCAGCGCAGCCAGGTCTCCTGCACGAGGTCCTCGGCGTCGGCCACCGTGCCGAGCATCCGGTAGGCGATTCCGAACAGGCGCGGCCGCACGGCGGCGAACGTCTCCGCCGCCGTGTCGAGGTCCCGCTCCGCCTGGCTCCCGATGGACATGATCGAATGCTAGTGCCCGGCCTCCAGCCACTGCGAGAACGACGTCGCCCCGAAGCGCTGATCCGTCACCCGTGGGTCGTTGCCCGGCACCAGCGAGGTGTCGTCCACCGTCCCGCCGAAGTACCCCGCCGCGGGGTCGGTCCGCACCGTGCGCGCGTCGCCGCGCGCAGCCAGCACCTGGCGCGCGAGGTCGTCGAGCCGCAGCGGCTCCGGGCCGGCGAGCTCGATCACGTCGTTCGCCGGCGACACGACGGCCACCTCGGCGAGCGCCGCCGAGACGTCGGTCGCTGCGATCGGCTGCATCAGCACGTCCGACAGGGTCGCGGTGTCGCCCTGCGTGGCCCCGTCGGCGAGCGCCGGGATGAACTCGAAGAACTGCGCCGCCCGCACGATCGTGAAGGGGATGCCGCTCTCGCCCACGATCCGCTCCTGCGCGACCTTCGCCCGCATGTAGCCGATGTCGGGCATGCGGTCGGCACCGACGATGGAGAGGACGACATGGTGCCCGACGCCCGCCGCCTTCTCGGCCTCCACCAGGTTGCCGGTCGAGCGCTCGAAGAACTCGAGCACCGGGCCGTCTTCGAACGAGGGAGCGTTGGGGACGTCGACCACGACGTCCGCGCCGGCGAGCGCCTCCGCGAGGCCCTGCCCGGTGACCGCGTCGACA
This sequence comes from Leifsonia williamsii, assembly GCF_030433685.1. Lineage (NCBI taxonomy): Bacteria > Bacillati > Actinomycetota > Actinomycetes > Micrococcales > Microbacteriaceae > Leifsonia > Leifsonia williamsii. The sequence continues at coordinate 1,327,032 of NZ_JAROCF010000001.1, read as the reverse complement.
CCGGTCGACGGCGACGCCGCCACCGCCTCGTGCCCGCGCTCGCGCAGCAGCTCGACCACCCCGCGGCCGATCAGGCCGGTCCCTCCGATGACGACGATCTTCATGCTCTTCTCCGTTTCTTCGCGCGCGCGTTCGCGCCGCGTCACCAACTACGACCGCGCAGGGGGCGGGAATGTGACACGCACCTCCTGTCACAACCGTGGGCGGAGTCCGGTCAGAGCTGTTGCGAGGCCGTTCCGGGCGCGCATCCTGACATCGCAACAACGAGGAGAAGCACATGAAGATCGTCGTCATCGGAGGGACCGGCCTGATCGGCTCGAAAGTCGTCGCGAAGCTGAACGCGCACGGGCACGAAGCGGTCGCCGCCTCCCCCAACTCCGGCGTGAACACGCTGACCGGGGAGGGTGTGGATGCCGCCCTCGCCGGCGCGGACGTCGTGGTCGACGTCTCCAACTCGCCGTCGTTCGAGGACAAGGCGGTGATGGACTTCTTCACGACCGCCACGAACACGCTGATCGCCGCCGAGAGGAAGGCGGGCGTCAAGCATCACGTGGCCCTGTCGGTGGTCGGCACCGAGCGCATGACCGACAGCGGCTACATGCGGGCCAAGGTCGCGCAGGAGACGCTGATCACGGAGTCGGGCATCCCGTTCACGATCGTGCACGCGACCCAGTTCTACGAGTTCGTGAAGTCGATCGCCGACGCGGCCACCGACGGCGACACCGTTCGCCTCGCCCCGGTGTTCATCAAGCCGATGGCGGCGGAGGACGTCTCGACCGCCGTCGCGCGTGCGGCCGCCGGCGAGCCGGTCAACGGCGTGCACGAGGTCAGCGGCCCGGAGGAGTTCCGGCTCACCGAGCTGATCACCCGCGGCCTCGCCGCCCGCGGCGACAGCCGCACGGTGGTCGACGACCCCGACGCCCGCTACTTCGGTGCGCACCTCACCGACCGCGAGCTGGTCCCCGCGCCGGACGCCGAGGTCTTCCCGACCACGTTCGAGCAGTGGCTCAGCGCGCAGCAGGCGGCACCGACCGGTCGCTGACCCGCAGCACGAGCATCGACACGAGGCCCCGGCCGAGCCGCGAGATGAGAGCGGGAACACCGGGTTTCAGGCGGTCCCGACCCCCACGGGGCAGCGCCAAGCAGAGCGCGGCTGGTCCCACCCGCCGCCGGGGCCTCACCCTCGTCGTCACGCTGGTCACCGCCGCCACCACGGCTCCTCCGGCGTCCGGCCGGGCCGGAAACCGAACGTCTCGGCCAGGATGACCGCCTCCGGGAACCGGCTCGCGAGCGCGTCCGGCGTGTGCGCGTCGCTGGCGAACGTGATCCGCTCGCCACCCTCCTCCGCCCACCACTGCGGCAGCCACGACCAGAGGCGCCGGGTGTTCAGCTCGAGCACCCGTCCGCCCTCGGCGATGGACCGCAGCGCGGAGCGGATGCCGTCCTCGAAGTCGCGCGGGTCGAACGGCCCCGCCTCGGCGGCGGGCCAATGCCGCAGCGCATAGTCGAGGTGCGTGAACACCTCGAACGCGTCGGAGCCCGCCACCATCCGCGGCACCTCGGCCAGGTAGGCGTTCATCACGTCGGCCGCGGGATGCTCCTGCAGCAGCCGGCTCGGCTCGGCGCGCCCGCCGCCGAGGTCGAGCGTGTGGAGGGAGCCGTTCACCCGGTCGAAGCGGCTCAGGTCGACGATCCGGCGCGCCTCCTCCTCGTACAGGTGCGGCTGCCCGAACTCGACCCCCGTGAGGATGCGCAGCTCCGGGAACTCGTGCCGCACCCGCTCGATGCTCGCGAAGTACCCGTCGGCGTCGAAGGGCTCGAACACCACCCGGCCGTCGGGCTGCACGTAGTGCCGCTGGTGCGGCAGCAGGTCCTCCGGCTGCGCCCGCCAGCTCCCCGGGATGTCGAGGTGCTCGCCGAAGACCAGCGCCGGCAGTCCGATGCGCACCGCCTGGGCGCAGGTCGCGCGCATCCGGCCCACCGCCTCCGAGTGCGGACCACCGGTGTCCCACGACCACTCGCTGTGCACATGACCGTCGCCCGGCAGCATCCCCATGCCGCGATGCTAGCGGGCGCGGCTCAGGCCACCCGCAGGTCGTCGACCGCGTCGAGATCCCACTCGATGCCCAGGCCCGGCGTCGTCGGCGCGAGCGCCCGCCCCTCCTGCACGGTCAGCTCCGAGCGCGTGATGGCGCGCAGCTGCGGGATGTGCTCCAGGTAGAGCGCGTTCGGCACCGCGCAGCACAGCGACACGTGCAGCTCCATCAGGAAGTGCGGCGCCACGGCGACGTTGAACGCCTCGGCCAGGTGCGCGACCTTGAGCCACGGCGTGATGCCGCCCACCCGGGCGACGTCGACCTGCACGATCGAGGCGGCCTCGGCCTGGAGGTACTCGCGGAAGTGCCCGACCGAGTAGACCGACTCGCCGACGGCGACCGGGATGCTCGTGGAGGCGGCGAGCCGGCGGTGACCGGCGACGTCCTCCGCGGGCAGCGGCTCCTCGAACCAGCCGATGTCGAGCTCCTCGAACAGCGCCGCCCGGCGGATGGCCTCCGCGGCCGTCAGGGACTGGTTGGCGTCGACCATGATGTCGAGGCCGGGGCCCACCGCCGCACGCACCGCCGCCAGACGCTCGGCGTCCTCGCGGGCGGCCGGCTTGCCGACCTTGAGCTTCACGCCGCCGAGCCCGCGGCGCTGCGATGCGAGGGCCTGCTCGACGAGTTCGTCGGCCGGCAGATGCAGCCAGCCGCCCTCGGTGTCGTACAGCGGGATGCTCGGCTGGGCGCCTCCCGCCGCCTGCCACAGCGGAACCCCCGCCGCTCGGCAGCGCGCGTCCCACACGGCGGTGTCGACCGCGGCGAGCGCAAGGGAGGTGATGACGCCGACGGAGGTGGCGCGCGTCGAAGCGTGGAGCGACCGCCAGACCTCCTCGGGCCGGCTCGCATCCTTGCCGATGAGCACGGGAAGCAGCGTCTCGCGCAGCAGGCTGAGCACGGCACGGCCGCCGGTGCCGATCGTGTAGCTGTAGCCGATGCCCTCGACGCCGTCCGCGGTGCGCAGGCGCACGAAGATCGTCTCCTGCTTGAGGAACGACTGCACCGCGTCGGTGCGCACGGTCTCGACCGCGAGGTCGCTCAGCCAGGCCTCAGCGCTGACGATGGTGCCGTCCATCGCTGTCCTTTCGGGGTTCGGAGGTGGTGGAGGTGTGGGCCGGGTCAGACGACGAGCGACCGGATGGCCGTCGCGGCGGCCCCGCGCGCCCAGTCCTCGAAGGTGTGCGGTCGCACCGCGATGCGGCAGCGGTCGGCTGACGCGAAGACGTGCTCGCCGTAGGCGCGGCGCAGGCGCTCCTCGAACAGGTCGAAGTTCGCGACGCCCTCCCCGCCGATGATGACGAGCTCGGGGCCGACCATGTTCACCAGGCTGGCGATGGCCCGCCCGATCACCGCTCCGGCCTCGCCGAAGGCGTCGATGGCGGCCGCGTCTCCGGCGCGGGCCAGGTCGACGGCCTCCTCGATGGAGACGTCCCTGCCGTGCGCGGCCGAGATCGCGGCGACGATCGCGTTCGTCGCCGCCACGGCCTCCACGCAGCCCCGGCGCCCGCACGCGCAGATGCGGTCGGGCGAGGTCAGCGGGAGGTGGCCGATCTCGCCCGCGACGCCGTAGGCGCCCTCGACGACCTCGCCGTTCAGGTGCAGGCCGCTGCCGATGCCGCGACCGATCGTGACGATCGCGAACGAGTTGGTGCCGAGTCCGACGCCGAACCAGTGCTCGCCGATGGTGAGCGCGCGCACGTCGTTGTCGACGACCACGCGCAGGCCGAGCCGCTCCCGCAGCGCCGCGCCCAGCTCCACGCCCCGCCAGCCCATCTGGGCCGAGTCGCGCACGACGCCGGTCTCGGTGTCCACGTCGCCCGAGACGGAGACGCCGACGCTCGCGAGCCGCGGCTGCAGGCCGCCCAGCTCCCCCTTCAGCCGGTCGCACATCTCCACGATGGCGTCGGCCACCGCGACGGGGTCGTGCGAGGTCAGCGGGAGGCGGTCGGAGGTGATGATGCGGGTCGTCAGGTCGGTCGCGACCCCGACCAGCTCGTCGATGTTCACCTTCACGCCGAGCGCGACGACGGCGTCGGGTACGACGGCGACCGGGCTGACCGGGCGGCCGGGCAGGCCGGTCGGCTTCGCGTCGAGCGTGTCGTTGACGAGCCCGGCGGCGACCAGCGGCGTCACGGCCTTGGTGACCGCCGCCTGCGACAGCCCGGTGATGCGGGCCACGTCGATGCGGCTGATCGGGCTGCGGGTGAGGATCGTGGTGAAGACGCGGGTGGCCGCGTCCGACGACGAACCGAGCAGCGCGGTCCGCGTCTGCGTCTCGTCGTTCATGTGGTGCTCCCTCTGTCGGGCAGGAGCGGCGGGCGGGGTGGTGACCCCGCCCGCCGCACCCGGGTTGCTACTTCTTGGCGAGGATCTCTTCCGACTTCTCCTGCGCCGTCTTCAGGAACGACGTGGTGCCGTCGCCGTTGAAGAACCCTTCGAACATGGGCTGAAGCGTATCGGTCAGCTCCTGTCCGTTGGCGACCGGCGGGGAGGGGTACAGCTCACCCTTCTTCAGCGCGTCGACGAAGCTCGAGATGTCGACCCCGTCGGCCTTCTGCGCGTCGACCGTCGACTGCAGCGCCTCCGCGATCGAGGGGAGGAAGGTGGCCGTCTTGCCCGCGGTGGTCTGGCACTCCACGGTGCCCATGTACGAGACCCACTTCCACGTCTGGTCGACGTGCTTGGTGCCCACGAAGATGTTGTTCGCGTTGGAGTTGCTGATCATGCCGCGACCCTCCGGCCCCTCCACCGTCGGGGCGATGCCGACCTTGAGGTTCGGCACCTTGGTGATGCTGGTCGCGTTCCACGTGCCGTCCTGGGCCATGGCGACCTGGCCGGCGCCCATCTGCTCGGAGGCGGAGACGGTGAACTGGCCGAACTTCGGCATCAGTCCGCGGTCGCCGAGGGTGCGCACATAGTCGAGCGTCTTGGCCAGGCGCGGGTCGTCGAACGGCAGCGTCTTCGGCCACGCCTTCACGTCGCCGGCCAGCTTCCAGCCGAGGGTCGTGACGAACGGGTTCCAGGAGGTCTGGCCGTTGAAGTCGCCGGCGGCGAGGGTGCCGATGCCGTACGTCTTCACGTGCGCCTTGTCGAAGCCGGGCTCGTCGCCGCGCTTGCCGTTTTGGTCGATCGTGAGGTGCGAAACGATCTTGTCGAAGGTCCCTCCGTCGTCCGGGTTCCAGGTCATGGTCTTGATGTCCTGGTCGGTGAGGCCGGCCGCCTTGACCATGTCCTCGTTGAAGTAGATCGCCGAGCCGGCCCAGTCGAGCGGGATGCCGTACTGCTTGCCGTCGGTGTACTTCCACGAGTCGACGCCGATGTCGAACTTCTTCATGTCGAAGTCGGTCTTCTTGATCAGATCGTCCAGCGGCATGATCTGCTTCTGGCCGGCGTACTGGCCGAGCAGCGGCACGCTGTTCTGGAACGCGTCAGGGGCGGTGCCCGAGACGAACCCGGCGGTCAGCTTGGTGAAGTAGTCGTTGACGTTGTACTGCGAGATCTTCACCGTGATGTCGGGATTGGCCTTCTCGAAGCCGGGGATGCACAGCTTGTAGTTGGCGGCCTGGTGGTCGTCCCAGGTCCACCAGTTGACGGTGACCTTGTCGCCGGAGCCGCCGCCGGCGGTCGAGCACCCGGCGAGGCCGAGGGCCGCGATTCCGGCCGCGGCGATGCCGGCGATGATGCGGAGCTTCTTCATGAGTTCCTCACTGTGATTGCCCGGACACCATCGTCGGTGTCGGGGTGGGGGCGGGTTGTTGTGGTGGGTCTGTGACGACGTGCTCCCCGTTGGCGGGGAGGCAGACGTCGAAGCTGTCGGCGCCGAGCCGCACGCGCACGTCGCGCGGCTCGGGGTGCGGGTTGCGGAGGACGGCGCCCTCCAGGCGGCCCGCCGACCAGGCGAGGTCGACGGTCAGGCCGCCGCGGGCGCCCAGCCCGTCGACGCGGCCCTCCGGCCAGGCCGCCGGCAGCGCGGGCAGCAGGTGCAGCACGCCCGTGTGGCTCTGCAGCAGCAGCTCGGCGATGGCCGCCGAGAAGCCCAGGTTGCCGTCGATCTGGAACGGCGGATGGGTGCTGAACAGGTTCGGCAGCAGGCCGCCCCACTCGGAGCCGTCGACGGGTCCGTGCCTCCTGGCGTCGCCGTCGTACGGGGTGAGCGCCTGCTGCAGCAGCTCGTGCGCGGTCTCGCCGTCGCCCAGGCGCGCGCGCAGCGCGATCTTCCATGCCCACGACCAGCCCATGGCGCCGTCGCCACGGGCGTCGAGGAAGCGCCGGGAGGCCTCCGCCAGCGCGGGCGTCCCGTCCGGCGTGATCAGGTCCAGCGGGTACAGGCCGACCAGCGGCGAGAGGTGCCGGTGCGCCGGCTCGTGCTCCGGGACCTCCCGCGACCACTCGAGCAAACGGCCGTCGCTGCCCACGCCGGGTTCCGGGATGACGGCGAGCGCCGCCTCCACCTCCCGTCGCAGAGGGTCGTCGATGCCGAGCACCTCGAGGGCGACGAGTGTGCGCCGGAACAGGCCGCGGACAAGCTCGCGGTCCGCGGTAGCGGTGAGCCCCAGGGCGCGCGGGGTCCCGGCGGCGTCGCGGTACGTGTTCTCGGGCGAGGTGGAGGGGGCGAAGACCGCCTCCCCGTCGTCGCCGACCTGCATCCAGTCGAGGCAGAACTCGGTGGCGCCGCGCAGCAGGGGCAAGAGGCGGTCGCGCAGCAGCGCGGTGTCGCCGGAGAACTCGTAGTGGTCCCAGAGCGAGTGGCAGAGCCAGACGCCGCCCATCATCCAGATCGCCCAGCTCGGCGCGCCGCGGCCCATGCCGACCGGGAGGCTCCAGCCCCAGAGGTCGCTGTTGTGGTGCGCGACCCAGCCGCGGGCGCCGTAGAGCTCGCGCGCGACGTCTCGGCCGGTCGCGGCCATCCGCTCCACCAGCGCGAGCTGCGGCTCGGCGTCGGCCGTGAGCCCGAGCGGGCCGGCGGCCCAGTAGTTCATCTGCGTGTTGATGTTGATCGTATAGTTCGACGACCAGGCCGGGCGCAGCTCCCCGTTCCAGATGCCCTGGAGGTTCGCGGCCGGGTTGCCGGCGCGCGACGAGGAGTGCAGCAGGTAGCGGCCGTACTCGGCGGCGATGGTCGCCCGCAGAGCGTCGTCGCCGCCGCGCAGCACGTCGGCCTCGACGTCCCAGCGACCGTCGCGCCGGCCGCCGATCGCGAACCGCGCCGCCGCGGGGTGACGTGGCGCGTCACCCGCGGCCGGCTCCGCTCCCCCGGCGACGGCGTCGAGGGCGCGGGCCGTGGCGCGGTCCCGGATCGTCTCGGGCGAGACGGTCCGCCCCTCGTCGTCCGCGCCGGCCCACCACGACTCAGCGCGGGTCGACGACGAGAGGGCGATCAGCAGCCGACGCGCACGACGGATCGTCAGACCGGAGTCGTCGGTCTCCGTCGTGCCGTCGCTCCGCACCGCGAGGGCCGCGGCGGCGAAGCCGTCGTAGCCGTCGCCCGGCTCCGCGTAGCGCAGCGCAGGGACGACGGACGGTTCGTGGAGGGGCGCGCCGTCGACCGGGACGGCGACATCGAGGGCGATGACGCCATCCCCGGCAGCCACTCCGAGCGACCGCAGCGGTGTGCTCAGCGCGAGCCGCACCTCCTGCAGGGGCTCGTCGGAGGCGATGCTCACCAGCAGCACGCCGCCCGCGACCCACGAGGTGCGCGTGACCCGTGCTGCGCCGACCTGCAGAGCCTCCTCGACGACGGCGCGGTCGAGGTCGAGCACGCGGGCGGGCTCGCCGTCGACGGGCACGGCGCCCGGAACTCCCACGACCAGGTCGACGAACGGCAGGAACTCCTGGCTGTACCGGCCCTCGAAGGTGAGCAGGAGCGCCTCGGCGCGGTCGAGGTCGCCGGCGGCGAGCGCCTCCCGCACCTCCCGCAACCGCTCGGGCCCTGCACCGGCCGCGAGCACCTGGCGCAGGCCCTCCGCCGGACCGTCCGGCGTGCCCGACCAGACCGTGGCGTCGTTCACCTGGTAGCGGCCGTCGGCGCCGCCGAAGACCATCGCGCCGAGGCGGCCGTCGCCGATCGGGAGGGCCTCCTCCCAGTGCCGGGCCGGCTCGCGCCAGGCGAGCTGCAGCGTGCGCGCGGTCACTTCAGCCCCGAGAAGCCGATGGAGTTCACGATGCGCTTGCCGAACACCATGAACAGGATCAGCATCGGCAGCGCCGCGACCAGGGTGGCGGCCATCAGACCCGCCCAGTCCGGCTGGGTCTGCGGCGACGACTGCTTGAACACCGCGAGTCCGAGCGTGAGCGGCTGGACGGTGGAGTCGGTGGTCACCAGCAGCGGCCAGAAGTAGTCGTTCCACATCCCGATGAAGCCGAGGATCGACAGCGTGATGATCGGTCCGCTGGTCATCGGCAGGGTGAGCCGGAACAGCACGCGGAGGCGCCCGGCGCCGTCGATCAGCGCCGCCTCCTCCACCTCCGTCGACAGCCCCAGCATGAACTGCCGCAGGAAGAAGATGTTGAAGGCCGAGAACAGCGCGCCGGGCAGGATCATGCCGGCGAAGGTGTTCAGCAGGCCGAGCTCCTTGATCAGGACGAAGTTCGGCAGCAGCGTGAGGATACCCGGCACCATCAGCGCCGCGAGGAACAGCGAGAAGACGAGCTCGCGCCCGCGCCACTGCAGCCGAGCGAACGCGTAGGCGGCGATCAGCGAGAAGAAGACGATCAGCACGGTCGAGATGGTCGCGTAGACGACCGAGTTGACCAGGTAGTGCAGGATCTGCACCGTCGCCCCCGACCCGCCCTGCGCGATCGCCTCCTGCGGGTCCTCCAGCCCGAGCACCCGGAGGAAGGGCCCGAAGGTGAAGCCGACCGGCAGCGGCGAGGACGGGTTCGCGATCATCGCGTAGTTGTTCGAGAGCGCCGAGCGCAGCATCCAGTAGAAGGGGAACACCGTGATGACGACGATGACGATCAGGTAGACCCACGCGACGGTCCGTCCGGCGGAGGGCCGGCGACGCCGGCGGCGGCGTGCGGGGGCCGCGACCGGCGCGGCCGGGGCGGGGCTCGTCGGGCGGGGTGCGGTCGTGGTGGTCATCAGGCGTTGTCCGATTCGCTCGCGCGCAGCAGTCGCATCTGCACGAAGGTGATCACGATCAGGATGGCGAACAGCGCCAGCGACATCGCCGACGCGTATCCGAAGTCGAACTGGCCGAAGGCCTTCTGGTAGATGTACATCTGCAGCACCTTGGAGGCGTCCGCCGGGCCGCCCTTGGTGGCGACCGACACGATGTCGAAGACCTGGAACGCGCCGATCACGTTGAGCACGACGACGAGCGCCAGGATCGGCCGCAGCAGCGGCAGCGTCAGGCGCATGAACATCTTCGGCTCGCTCGCGCCGTCGAGGCGGCCGGCCTCGTAGATCGACGGCGGGATGGTCTGCATCCCCGCGAAGATGATGATCGACGTGTAGCCCATGTTCTTCCACACGTGGATCAGCGCGAGCGACGGGACAGCCCACTCGCGGGCGGTGAGGAACCGGATGCCGTCCCCGCCCAGCGCGTGCACCAGCTGGTTGACGATGCCCAACTGCGCGTCGAGCATCCACGACCACACCGTCGCCGCGACGACGCCCGAGATCAGGAAGGGCAGGATGATGAGCCCGCGCAGGACCGTCGACTCCGTCACGCGGTGCAGCACCGCCGCGGTGACGATCGAGACCGCGAGCGTGAGGGCGACGGCGATGACCACGAAGTAGACCGTGATGCCGAGCGACTTCCAGAAGACGTCGTCCTGGAACATCGTGACGAAGTTCTGCACGCCGATCCAGGTCGGTGCGCTGAGCAGCCGGAAGTCGGTGAAGCTCAGGTAGATGCCGCGCACAGTCGGATACAGGGCGAAGACGAGGAAGCCGATCATCGCCGGTGCGATGAGGATCCAGGCGAGCTTCGCGTCACCGCGGTGCGACGGGGCTCCTGCGTTGAGGGCGCGGCGCGGGCGGCGCTTCGAGCGCCCGGCGGGCGGCGCCGGTTCGAGCCCGATGGGGGCGTTGGAGATCGTCATTGGTCTTCCTTCTCAGGGTTGCAGTGGACACACTAGGCATGGTTAATTGACACTGTCAAGTAACCGACATCCGCAAGGAGCTCCCCATGCTCGACGGCTATGGCGCCGTTCTCGTCCTGCGCGCAGCAGGCACCTCCCTCGTCCTCGACACGGCGGGACGCGTGCCGCGCGTGCTGCACTGGGGAGCCGATCTCGGACCGCTCGACGCGGCCGCCGCCGACGCGCTGCGCGAGTCCGGCGGACCGGCCGTGCTCAACAACTCGCCCGACATCCCGCGCACGTTCAGCCTGTGGCCGACCGAGTTCGAAGGGTGGGCGGGCACGCCGGCGCAGGAAGGACACGCCGCCGGCTCGGCGACCACTCCGCGCCCGGCCACCGAAGCCGTCCGCCACCGCGTCGACGCCGCGGGCGGCGGGACGGTCGAGATCGACCTCGCCGACGAGATCACCGCCCTGCGCTCGACCATGACCATCGCGCTCGACCGGTTCGGCGTGCTCTCCGTCGACGTCACGATGATGCGCGACGCGTCGCTCGCGAGCGACGGCGCCGCCGTCCCGTACACGCTCGACGCCCTCCGCGTGCTGCTCCCGGTGCCGGAGCGCGCCGTCGACATCCTCGACTTCACCGGCAAGTGGTGCCGCGAGCGTGCTCCGCAGCGCGGGCCGCTCTTCTTCGGCAGCCACGTCCGGCGGGCGCGCCGCGGCAAGCCGGGACACGATGCCCCGTTCCTCGTCGTGGCCGGCACAGAGGACCTCGGCTTCGGCCGCGGCGAGGCGTGGGCCACCCATCTCGCGTGGAGCGGAGACGCCGAGTACGTGGTGGAGCGGCTCACCGAGGGGGCCGGCGCGCTCTCGGCCACCATCGGCGTCGGCGAGGGGCTGCGGCCGGGCGAGATCGCCCTGGCCGACGGCGACCGCTACGTCGCCCCGACCGCGCTGTTCGTCTGGTCCGACGCCGGCCTCGACGGCCTCGCCGACCGCCTCCACCGCCGCCTGCGCGCCCGGCCGTCGCACCCGCGCTCGCCGCGCCCGCTCACCCTCAACTCGTGGGAGGCGGTCTACTTCGACCACGACCTGACGCGCCTCACCGCCCTGGTCGAGCGCGCCGCGCGCGTCGGCGTCGAGCGCGTCGTGCTCGACGACGGCTGGTTCCACGGCCGCCGCGACGACAACGCCGGCCTCGGTGACTGGGTCGTGGACCGCGCGGTGTGGCCGGACGGCCTCAGCCCGCTGGTCGACCTGGTCCGCTCGCACGGCATGCAGTTCGGCATCTGGTTCGAGCCCGAGATGGTCAACCTCGACTCCGACCTCGCTCGGGCGCATCCCGACTGGGTCCTCGGCCCGCGGCAGCAGCTCGGCGCGACCGCCCGCTCCCAGTACGTGCTCGACCTCACCCGGCCCGACGCGTACGAGCACGTGCTCGACCAGATCAGCGCGATCGTCGACGAGTACGCCGTCGACTACATCAAGTGGGATCACAACCGCGATCTGTCTGAGGCCGTGAGCGGCTTCGTCGGCGTCGACCGGCCGGCGGTCCACGAGCAGACGCTCGCCCTCTACCGGATGCTCGACACCCTCCGCGCGCGGCACCCGCACCTCGAGATCGAGACCTGCTCGGGAGGCGGCGGCCGGGTCGACCTCGGCATCCTCGACCGCACCGACCGGGTCTGGGCCTCCGACTGCAACGACCCCGTCGAGCGGCTCCAGATCGAGCGCTGGACGCGGATGCTCCTCCCGCCCGAGCTGATCGGCTCGCACCTCGGCGCCGAGCGCTCGCACACCACCTCCCGCCGCACCGACCTGTCGTTCCGGCTCACCGTCGCGCTGACCGCGCACGCGGGCATCGAGTGGGACCTGCAGGAGGCGTCCGACGCCGAGCTCGACCTGATCACGCGCTGGGGCGCCCTCTACCGCGAGCTGCGCGGGCTGCTCCACAGCGGCCGGGTCGTCAACGCCGACCTCGCCGACGACGCGACCGTGCTCAGCGGGATCGTCGCCGCCGACGGCTCCCGGGCCGTCTACACCTGGGCGCGGCTGGCCACCTCCGCTCCCGGGCAGTCGGGGCGCGTGCGCTTCCCCGGCCTCGACCAGGACGCCGTCTACACCGTGCGCGTCCGCGACGAGCTCGGCGTCGCCAGCCGGCACCAGAGCGCCGACCCGAGCTGGGTGACCGCCGCGCTCACGCCGGACGGCGTCTCCCTCCCCGGCGCGGTGCTCGCCGTCGCCGGCGTCCCCCTGCCCACCCTCAACCCGCAGCAGGCGATGCTCCTCGACCTCGTCCGGACGGCCTGACGCCGCCGGCCGGTCACCGGGCGTCCTGCCCCTCGAACGGCCCACCGCACCGATCGCCTCCGCGCACCGACGCGCCGGGGCTCTTCAGAGAGGAAGAACGCATGACCAGCACGACACGTGCGCGCCGGGGGCTCCGAGCCCTCGTCGTGACGGTCGCGGCCCTGGGACTGGCGGCAGGCGCCGCCCTGCCCGCCGCCGCGACGCCGACCCCTTCTGCGATACCGGCCACGGCAGCCAAGCCGAAGCCCACGCCCACCCCGACCCCGACCCCGACCCCGACCCCGACCGTCCCCACCCCGACGCCCCCGGCAGCCTCCACCGCCGACCCCTGGGCGCTCAAGCCGTACATGGGCTGGAGCAGCTACAGCATGCAGGTCTACACGACCGCGCAGTGGATCACCGCCGACCAGATCATCGCCCAGTCCGACGCGATGAAGGCGAAGCTGCAGAAGGCCGGCTACGACCATATCAACGTCGACTCGGGCTGGAGCGACCACGCCGACGACAACGGCCGCCCGGCTCCCAGCACGAAGCTCTACCCCGACGGGCTGCAGAAGGTCATCGACCACGTGCACGCCAACAAGCAGAAGTTCGGGCTGTACCTCATCCCCGGCATCTCCCCCGACGTCTACGAGAAGGCATACCCCATCGCGAACGCGCCGGGCTGCACCACGCACGACATCGCGAAGCAGCCGCTGCAGCAGGCCGACTACTGGAAGATCGGCTACCGCATCGACTTCGCGAACCCGTGCGCCCAGAAGTACGTCGACTCGATCGTCGACCAGCTTGCCGCGTGGGGCGTCGACTTCCTGAAGTTCGACAGCGTCACCCCCGGCTCGGGCGTGAGCGACCTCTCGCTCGACGCCCGCGACGACGTCGCCGCATGGTCGAAGGCGCTCAAGAAGCACGGCATCTGGTTCGAGCTCTCGTGGGCGCTCGACATCAACTACGCCGACCTGTGGAAGCAGTACGCCAACGGCTGGCGCGTGGAGTGGGACGTCGAGTGCTACTGCAACGGCGAGGCCCTGACCCAGTGGGACAACATCAACCGGCTCTTCCCGCGGGCCGCCGACTGGTGGCGTCACGCGGGCCCCGGCGGCTGGAACGACTTCGACTCCCTCAACGTCGGCAACGGGAAGATGGACGGCCTCACGCCCGACGAGCGCCGCACCGCGATGACACTGTGGTCGATCTCGGCCGCACCGCTCTCCATCGGCAACGACATGACGAAGCTCGACAAGCTCGGCGTCGAGCTGCTGACCAACCCCGAGGTCGTGGCCGTCGACCAGGCCGGCGTGCCCGCCCGCCCGGTCTCCACCTCCACCAAGCAGCAGGTCTGGTATGCGCTGAACGCCGACGGCAGCTACACGGTCGCCCTGTTCAACCTGGGCCGGGCGGAGGCGGACGTCACCGCGAACTGGTCCGACATCGGCCTCGACGGGTCGGCGACCGTGCGCGACCTGTGGGCGCGCAAGAACCTCGGCAAGGCCGCAGACGGCTTCACCGCCCAGGACGTGCCGATCCACGGCGCCCGCCTGCTGAAGGTCACGCCGGACAAGGGCGCGACGGTGACCGTGAACGACGACGCGCTCGGTGTGCAGTACGGCGGCAGCTGGACGCGCAACGGCGGCGCCGAGGTGGCCTCCACCACGCAGCCGCTCACCGTCAACGTGACCGACACCGGCACGCCCGCCCCGCCGACCTCGACGGGACCGGTCCGCACCACGGCGGTCAACGACACCGACCCGGCCATCGTCTACTCCGGCCAGTGGGGCTACAGCTCGGGCCGCGGCTTCGGCGACCACCAGGACGACGTGCACTACGCCGAGCATCCCGGAGACGCGTTCTCGTACACCTTCACGGGCACGGGCATCTCGTACCTGACCGAGCTCGACTCGTCGGAGGGCGACGCCGACGTGTACATCGACGGGCAGCTCGTGAAGACCGTGAGCGCCTCCAGCGATCCCGCGAATCCGCACGTGCCGCAGCAGACCGTGTTCACGACGAACGACCTCACGAACGGGCAGCACACGCTGCGCGTGGTGATGAAGTCCGGGCGGTTCATGCTGCTCGACCGGCTCGACGTGCTCCAGCCGAGCCTCATCGACCCGTCGGCCGTGTCGTACGACACGAAGGCGCCCGCCGCGGCGACCTTCTCGGTCCTGCGCGACGCCGACGAGTTCACGGGTATCACCGCGAACGGCGCCGCGCTGAAGAAGGGCGCCGACTTCACCGTGTCCGGCTCGACCGTGACGCTGAGCACGGCGTACCTCGCGACGCTGCCGCTCGGCGCGACGACGCTGAACGTCGGCTTCCGCGGCGACCACCTGGACGACGTGCACGCGACCAAGGACGCGGGCGCCTCGGTGTCGTACACCTTCCGCGGCACGGGAGTCTCCCTGCTGGCGCCGACCGGTCCCGACCAGGGCGTCGTCGACGTGTACATCGACGGAAAGCTGGCCAAGCGCGTCGACACCCACAGCGACACCCGCCGCACGCAGCAGGAGGTCTTCAGCACCTCCGGCCTGCGCAACGGCGAGCACACCGTGATGGCGGTGAAGGAGTCGGGCGACGTGATGCGCGCCGACGCCGTCCGCTACACGGTCCGCTGATCCCCCGCCGCTGATCCACGGGTGGGCCGGGGATGCTCCCGGCCCACCCTCCCCTCCACTCTCCGACCCCTGGAGCCCCCATGAAGATCACCCAGGTCGAGGCGTTCCGCGTCGACGTCCCTCCCGCCGACCCGCCGTTCCTCTGGCGCGACGGTCTGAGCGGCAGCCCCGCCACGGGCGACGGCGCCGTGCTGAGGATCGGCACGGACACCGGCGCGGAGGGGGTCGCCTTCCTCTCCCGTCCCGGCGCCTGGGCGATGCTCTCGTACCTCGCCGAGAACGTCTTCCGCCCCGAGCTGATCGGCGCTGACCCGCTGCAACGTGAGTGGCTCTGGCATCGCGTGTGGGAGCTCGACCGCATCCACGAGCTCCCGCTGTTCGTGCTCGGGCTGGTCGACACCGCGCTGTGGGACCTCGCCGGCCGCCTCCAGGGCGAGCCCGTCTGGCGGCTGCTCGGCGGCTACCGCACCGCGATCCCCGCCTACGCGTCGACGAGCACCTTCGCCGATATCCCCGAATACCTCGACGTGGCCGACCAGGCACTCGCGCTCGGCTACCGGGGCATCAAGCTGCACGCCTGGGGCGACGCCCGCCGCGACGCCGCCCTCGCCCACGCGCTGCGCGAGCATGTCGGGCCGGAGGTGCCGCTCATGTACGACGGCTCGGCCGGCTTCGACCTCCCCGACGCGATCCGGCTGGGCCACGCGCTCGGCGACGCCGGCTACCTCTGGTACGAGGAGCCGATGCGCGAGTTCAGCGTGAGCGCCTACGCAGCCCTCGCCCGCGCCGTGCGCATCCCGCTGCTGGTGGGCGAGACCTCCGACGGCGCCCACATGGACTCCGCCGACTTCATCCGCGCCGGAGCCGCCACGTTCGGCGTCCGGACCAGCACGAACCTGCGCGGCGGCATCACCGGCGCGATGCGCACCGCCCACCTCGCCGACTCCTTCCTGCTGCGGGCGGAGGTGCACGGCTCCGACCTGCCGACCCACCATCTCTGCATGGCGATCCCCAACACGACCTACTACGAGTCGCTCGTGACCTCGAACCCCGTGCGCCGCGAGGCCGCCGTCGATGCGGACGGGATGCTGCACGCGCCGACCGCGCCCGGCATCGCCCTCCCCGCCGGGCTCGACTACCCGGCCGGCCTCGATCGGTTCGCCGCATGACCCGCCGAGAGTTCACGGCGCTGCTCGGCCACGATCCGCTGCCGACGCCCGACGACTACGAGGTGTTCTGGGCGGAGGCGCTGGAGGAGGCTCGCAGGCACCCGCTCGACCTTCGCGCCGAAGCGGTCGACTCCGGCCTGGCCACCATCGACGTGCTCGACCTCTCGTTCGCCGGCGCCGACGGGAGGCGCGTGCGCGGCTGGCTGCGCCTCCCCCGCCACCGCACGGGCCCGCTCCCCGCCGTCCTGCACGCCAACGGCTACGGAGCCGGCCGCCTCTCCCCCATCGACGACCTCACCTGGTCGGCCGCGGGCTGGGCCCACCTCGTCGTGGACACGCACGGCCAGGGCGGCGGGAGCACCGGCCACCTCCTCGACGGCATCGACGACCCGCGGCGCTCCTACTACCGCGGCGTCTTCGTCGACGCCGCCCGCGCGGTCGACGCCCTCCGCTCGCTCGACGCGGTCGACCCGGCGCGCGTCGCCGCGATCGGCAACAGCCAGGGCGGCGGCATCGCCCTGGGCGTCGGAGCGCTCGTGCCCGACCTGGTGGCGGTCCTCGCGCAGGCCCCCTTCCTGACGGACGCGCCGGACGGCCTCCGCTTCGCCCAGAACGGCCCGTGGCTGGAGCTGCGCGCGTACCTGACCGAGCACCCTGACCGGGCCGCGAGGGTCGCCGCGACGCTGGCCTACGTCGACGGCGTCACCTCCGCCCGGCACGCCGTGGCACCCGGTTGGATCAGCGACGGCCTGGAGGACGACATCTGCCCGCCCGAGACCGCCCGGGCCGCCGCGCAGGAGTACGCGGCTCCGGTGGTCTTCCGGGAGTGG
Source organism: Leifsonia williamsii (assembly GCF_030433685.1). Classification (NCBI taxonomy): domain Bacteria; kingdom Bacillati; phylum Actinomycetota; class Actinomycetes; order Micrococcales; family Microbacteriaceae; genus Leifsonia; species Leifsonia williamsii. The sequence goes on along the minus strand of NZ_JAROCF010000001.1, from coordinate 1,309,985 downwards.
CCGGGCGCCGGGCACGAGGCCGGAGCGACCGCCGACCGGCAGGGCGCGATCGCGGTACTGCGCGAGCGGTTCGGCGCGGGCGCCGATGCAAGCGCCGGCTCGGGCACCGGGGAGGCGCGCGCATGACCCGCCGCCTCCGCTGGCAGTCCCCGCCCGCCCGCTGGGTCGAGGGCTCGCCGATCGGCAACGGCCGGCTGGGCGCGATGATCCTCGGCGACCGCGACAGCCTCCACCTGCAGGTCAACGACGGCACCGTCTGGTCGGGCGACCCCGGCGCCTGGCGCTCCGAGCTGGCGGCCCTCGTCCAGGGCGGCGCAGGGCCGGAGGCGCTGGAGGAGGTGCGCCGCGCCCTCCGCGACGGCCGCGTGCACGACGCCGAGCGCCTGCTGATGCGCTTCGAGGGCACCTACAGCCAGGAGTTCCTGCCGTACATCGACGTCCGCGCGCAGCTGGAGGTCGCGGGTGCCGCCCTCGATTTCACCGGCCGCACCCTCGACCTGGAGGACGCCGTGTACACCGACCGCGTCGAGAACGACCTCGTCTCGGTCGTCCGCCGCTCGTGGGCGAGCCGCCCCGACGACGCCGTCATCGTGGAGCTGACCGCAGAGCGCGGCCGCTTCGACCTGCACCTGCGCCTCACCACACGGCTGCGGGAGCGCAGCCGGACGCTCACCGCCGACTCCCTCGTCCTCGGCATCGAGCTCCCCGTGGATGGCGCGCCCCTGCACGAGCAGGACGTCGAGCCCTTCCGCTGGTCCGGTGACCCGGCGCGGCCCGGCCACCCCGCCGACACACGCGACGACGGCTGGCAGAACCTCGCCGCCGCGGCCGTCGCGGTCGCCACCGACGGCGCCGCCGAGGTCGTCGGCGACCGCCTCGTGATCCGCGACGCGACGAGCGTCCGCCTCACCATCGCCTCCTCGACCGCAGCCGAGGACTGGTTCCGGGAGGGCTCGGCCGAGCCGGGTCTCGACCGGCACGAGACCCGCGCACACGCGCGCGCAACCGCCGCACTGGCTCACCCCTCCGCCGACGCGCTGCGCCGCCACCGCGACGATGTGCGGCCACTCCTCACCGCGGCGTCCCTCCGTCTCGCCGGCACCCCGGACGAGGTGACCGTCGACCGCCTGCCCGCCGACGACGACCACGCCGTGATCGCACCGGCGCTGTTCCAGTACGGCCGCTACCTGCTCGTGTCCGCCTCCCGCCCCGGCGGTCCCGCCGTGAACCTGCAGGGCCTCTGGAACGACGACCTCCGCCCGCCGTGGTCCTCGAACTACACGACGAACATCAACGTGCCGATGCACTACTGGGCCGCGGAGACGACCGGGCTCGCCGACACGGTCGAGCCGCTCGTCCACCTCCTGGAGCTCATGGCCAGGACCGGAGAGGAGGCCGCGCGCGAGCTCTACGGCGCCCGCGGCTGGGTCGCCCACCACAACACCGACCTCTGGGGCTGGCCGCTCCCGGTCGGCCGCGGCCACGGCGATCCCGCCTGGGCGATCTGGATGACCGGAGGCACCTGGCCGGCCACGCACCTGATGGAGCACTACCGGTTCACCCTCGACCGCGACTGGCTGGCGGACCGTGCCTGGCACATCCTGCGCGGCGCCGCCGAGTTCGCCCTCGACTGGCTGCTCGACGAGGGCGGTCCGTGGCTCGTGACCTCGCCCTCCACCTCGCCCGAGAACCACTTCGTGCACGGGGAGGGTGCTGCCGCGGTCGACCGCGCCACCGCCATCGACCGCGCGCTGATCTCCCAGCTCCTCGACGACCTCGTGGAGGCCGCCACTGCGCTCGACCGCGTGGACGACGAGGTCGTGGCACGGGCCCGCGCGGCGCGACCGCGCATCGAGCCGGACGCCGTCGGCGCCGACGGCCGCATCCGCGAGTGGCACGTCGACCGCGCCGACCCGAACCCCGCGCACGGCCACTTCTCTGCGCTCGTCGGCCTGTACCCGCTCGGCCGCATCGACGCCGACCGCGACCCGGAGCTCGCGGCCGCGGCCGCCGCCTTCGTGTCCTCGCGGGCGCACCCCGCCGAAGGCTGGCCGTGGGCCTGGTCGATCGCACTGCGGGCGCGGCTCCGCGACGGAGCCGCTGCCGAGGCCGTCCTCCGCAGCACCTTCCTCCCGGAGGAGGGCGATCCGGAGCTGCGGGGCGCTCCGCGCTGGACCTGGGGCGGCCTCGTGCCCACGTTCCTGCGCGCGCACCGGCCCTTCCAGGTCGACATCAGCCTGGGCCTCCCCGCGGCCATCGCCGAGCTGCTGCTGCAGAGCCACGCGGGCGAGCTGCACCTGCTCCCGGCCCTCCCCCCTGGCTGGCCCTCCGGGTCGGTCACCGGCCTCCGCGCCCGCGGCGGCGTCTCGGTCGACCTGACGTGGGAGGCGGGCAGACTCTCGCACGCGACGGTCACGCGCGTCGCAGGCGACGGTCCGGTGACGGTCCGCGTCGGCGAAGACCGGGTCACCTTGACGCTGGCGACGGGCGAGAGCGCGACCCTCTGACCCACCACCGCCGCAGTCCGTAGACTGGATCGCGTCTTCGACTAGATGGGAACACACTCATGGCAGACTCCTCGTTCGACGTCGTCAGCAAGGTCGACAAGATGGAGGCCGACAACGCCGTCAACCAGGCCCGCAAGGAGGTCGACCAGCGCTACGACTTCAAGGGCGTCGGCGCCTCGGTCGAGTGGAGCGGCGAGAAGATCCTGCTCAAGGCCAGCACCGAGGAGCGCGTGAAGGCGGTCCTCGAGGTGCTCGAGTCCAAGATGATCAAGCGCGGCATCACCCTCAAGTCGCTCGACGCGGGCGAGCCCTACGCCTCCGGCAAGGAGTTCCGCATCGAGATCGGCCTCAAGAACGGCATCGACCAGGAGGCGGCGAAGAAGATCAACAAGCTGATCCGCGACCAGGCCCCCAAGAGCGTCAAGTCGCAGATCCAGGGCGACGAGCTGCGCGTCTCCTCCAAGAGCCGCGACGACCTCCAGTCGACGATCGCCCTCCTGAAGGGCGCCGACCTCGACGTCGCCCTGCAGTTCGTGAACATGCGCTAGGCGCCCACCCCCGAACAGGGCACACGGCGCACCTGCTGTACTGACTCCTTTCACCCGAGGAGTCCGTCTTGCCGTCCCGTCCTGCCCCCGGTCACCGCCGCGACATCCAGGGCCTGCGCGCCGTCGCCGTCCTGCTCGTCGTCGCCGATCACGCATTCGGGGTGCCAGCGGGCGGCTTCGTCGGGGTGGATGTCTTCTTCGTGCTGTCCGGCTTCCTGATGACCTCGGTGCTGTACCGGGAGTTCGACCGCACCGGCCGCATCCGCTTCCTCGCGTTCTACCGTCGACGCGCCAGGAGGCTGCTCCCCGCCGCCGCGGCGACCGTCGCGGTCACTGTGGGCGGTGCGTGGCTGCTGTTCCCGTCGGGGCGCTTCCAGGCGACGCTGTTGGATGCGGCGAGCGCGCTCGGCTTCGTCTCCAACTGGCGCTTCGCGAGCCTCCAGACCGACTACTTCCAGCAGGGGTCGGCCACGTCGCCGCTGCAGCACTTCTGGTCGCTTTCGGTGGAGGAGCAGTACTACCTGGTGTGGCCGCTCGGCCTGCTGATGCTGTGCGTACTCGCCGCCTCCAGCGCCCTGCGCCGCCCGGCGGTCGCGCTGCTCACGCTCGGGGCGACCCTCCTGCTGTTCGTCCTCGCGCTCACGCTGACCGACGCCGACCCCGGCTCGGCATACTTCGTCACGCCCGCCCGCCTGTGGGAGCTCTCGCTCGGCGGCGCCGTCGCTCTGGCCCTCCCACTGACGCAGCGGGCGGCTCCGTGGCTGCGCGCGGCGCTCGCCACGACCGGGCTCGCCGGGATCGTCGCCGCCGCGCTCGTCACCCCGAGCGGCGCCGGGTTCCCCGCCCCCTGGGCCGCGCTCGCGGTCGTCTCGACGTCGCTCGTGCTCGCCTTCCCGTGGGAGCCGGAGCGGTACGGGAGGCTGCACCCGCTGACCAACCGCATCTCCGGCTACCTCGGCGACATCTCGTACTCGCTGTACCTGTGGCACTTCCCCGCGATCGTGCTGATCGCGGACGGCGACGGCACACCCCTCCCCGCCGTGGTCGCCGTCGTCGTCAGCGGCGGCCTCGCCGCGCTGTCGTACCGCTACGTCGAGGAGCCGGTGCGCCGCTCCCAGTGGCTGGAGCCGCGGCGCGAGCGGTCGGAGACGAGCGTCCGCCGCTCCACGACCGTCGGCATCTCCGCGCTGGCGGCGCTGGCGTGCGCGAGCGTGGTGTTCGCGCTCCTGCTCGACCGTGGCCCTGCTGCGACGGCGGGAGGCGCTGCAGCCGGCCCGGTCTCGCCCTCCGCGCCCTCCACCCCTTCCACCCCGCCGACGGCAGGTGAAGCCGGCCAGGGCGCCGCGACCGCCGACCTCCAGGAGCAGCTGACGGCCGCGCTCTCCGCGACCGCCTGGCCGCAGCTCCAGCAGGACCCGGGAGACCCCGTCGGCGTCGAGGTCGACCGCGACTTCGACAAGTGCTCCTCCGGCGGCTACAGCCAGGCGGAGTGCACCTGGGGCGACCCGAACGCGCCGCACACGGCGGTGCTGGTGGGCGACTCCATCGCGGCCGCGTACCTCCCCGCCCTGGCTCAGGTCGTCGGATCGGGCGAGTGGAGGCTGAGCTCGGCCGCCCTCTACGCGTGCCCCTTCGTCGACGTGCGCATCGGCGCGTCCGCCCGGGCCGCCGAGACGTGCGCAGCGCGCAGGCAGAGCGAGGTCGACCTCGTGCGCTCGATCCACCCCGATCTCGTCATCGTGTCGAACACCTACCTGCGCGGCAACGACGTCGACACGGGCAAGAAGGCCACACTCCCCGCCTGGCGGGCGGGCTTCGACCGGCAGCTGTCGGCGCTCGACGGCTCCTACGGGAACCTCGTCGTTCTCCCGCCGCCACCGTACGGCGCCAACCTCGCGGACTGCTACTCGCCGCGCACGGCGCCCTCCGCCTGCCTGACGAAGGTGTCGCAGTCCGACTACCGGACCTCGATGGCCATGCTCGGCGAGGTCGCCGCGGCGCACAGCGGCTCCGTCGTCGACAACCTGGCCTGGTTCTGCGTCGAGGGACGGTGCCCGGCCTTCGCCGGCGACACGCTCGTCAAGCGCGACACCTGGCACCCGATCAGCACGTACGTGCTGCGGTTGGTGCCCGCGATGCGCGAGGCGTTCGCGGGCGTGCTCGCGGGCTGAGCGCGGCCCGGCTCAGTCGGGCTGCGGTGTCAGTCCGCCTGGGCCGGCACCGCGTTCGACACCTGCACCATCTCGTCGCGCGGCACGACCTTGATCCTCACGCGGCCGCGCTCGGCGCCGAGCGCCTGCTCGTGCGCGTCGAGGTTGTGCCAGCCGTCGAGGTTCGTGTACTCCACACCCCGCTCGCGCAACAGGTTCTCCACAGATTCCTCCGCGGGGTCTGCGGGAGACCACCAGTTGCCCTGATCGTTGATCACATGCTTGATCGTCTCCATGGCATCCGACTTGGTGTGACCGATGAGCCCCACGGGGCCGCGCTTGATCCACCCGGTCGCATACACGCCGTACATGCGCTCGTTGTCGTCCGGCCGCAGCACCTGACCCTCGTGGTTCGGGATCACGCCGTGGCGCGCGTCGAACGGGATGCCGGGCAGCGGCGAGCCGAAGTAGCCGACCGCGCGGTACAGCGCCTGCACCTCCACCTCGCGGATCTCGCCCGTGCCGCGCACGCCGCCCTCGCCGTCCGGCTCCGTGCGCTCGTACCGGAACGCCTTCACGCGGCCGTCCTCGTCGCCGACGACCTCCAGCGGCTTGGCGTAGAAATGCAGGTGCAGCCGGCGCGACGCCGAGCCCACCTCCCGCTTGCGCCACTGCTGCAGCACCCGGTCGATGACCATGACCTGCTTGTTGCTCGCGATCGCCGCCTTCGACTGCTCGTCGTACTCGAAGTCCTCGTCGTAGAGGATCATGTCGACGTCGCGCAGCTCGCCCAGCTCGCGCAGCTCCAACGGGGTGAACTTCACCTGCGCGGGCCCGCGGCGGCCGAAGACGTGCACGTCGGTGACGGGCGACCCCTTCAGGATCTCGTACACGTTGTCCGGGATCTCCGTCGGCAGCAGGTCGTCGGCGTGCTTCGCCAGCATGCGCGAGATGTCGAGCGCGACGTTGCCGTTGCCGATGACGGCGACCGACTGCGCCTCCAGCGGCCAGGTGCGCGGCACGTCGGGGTGGCCGTCGAACCAGCTCACGAAGTCGGCGGCGCCGTACGAGCCCTCGAGGTCGATGCCCGGGATGTCGAGCGGGGAGTCGTGCACGGCGCCCGTCGCGAAGATCACGGCGTTGTAGTGCCGCTTGAGGTCGTCGAGCGTGATGTCGGTGCCGTAGTTCACGTTGCCGAAGATGCGGATGTCACCCCGGTCGAGCACCTCGCGCAGCGCGGTGATGATGCCCTTGATGCGCGGGTGGTCGGGCGCGACGCCGTACCGCACCAGCCCGTAGGGGGCGGGCAGCTGCTCGAACAGGTCGATCGACACGTCGAAGCTGCGTTCCGCCCTGAGCAGGATGTCGGCGGCGTAGATGCCCGCCGGGCCGGCGCCGACGATGGCCAGTCGGAGTTTGGTCATGCGTTGATTCCTTCGTGCTCAGCTGGATCGTTCGACGATGGTGTCGGCGAACCGCACCAGCGCCTTCTTCACGGGCCCGTCGGGCAGGGGCGCGAGCGCCTCGACCGCCTCGCGCGCCCAGCGGTGCGCCTCCTCCAGGGTCTGCTGCGTCACCTCGTGCTCGCGCAGCGCCGCGATGGCCGCGGTCGCCTCCGGTGTCGCGGGCCCTTCGTCGGCGGTGCCGATGACGTCGCGCTCGAGCCGCTCGAGCAGGTCGGCGGCCTCCGGGTCGGTGGCGGCCCGCTCCTGCAGCCGAAGCACCGGCAGGGTGGCGACGCCGGCGCGGAGGTCGTTGCCCGGCGTCTTGCCCGTCTCGGCGACACCCTTCGGCGACAGGTCGATGACGTCGTCGATGATCTGGAAGGCGACGCCGATCTTCTCGCCGAAGGTCACCACCGGCTGCTCGTACTCCTCCGGCGCCCCCGAGAAGACCACGCCCATCTGCGCCGCGACGGCGATCAGGGAGCCGGTCTTGTCCTCCAGCACGCGGATGTAGTGCGCGACGGGGTCCTCGCCCTCCTGCGGGCCGATGGTCTCGTGCAGCTGGCCGAGGCAGAGCCGCTCGAACGTGTCGGCCTGCAGCTGGATGGCGCGCTCGCCGAGCGCCGAGACGAGCTTGCTCGCCCGCGCGAACAGCAGGTCGCCGGTCAGCACGGCGACCGAGTTGCCCCAGACGAACTGCGCGCTCGGCACCCCGCGGCGCATCTGCGAGTCGTCCATGACGTCGTCGTGATAGAGGGAGGCGAGGTGCGTGATCTCGACGGCCCTGGCCGCCTGCAGCACCTCGGGCGTCGCACCCCTGCCGAGCTGGGCGGCGAGCAGCGTGAGCATGGGCCGCACCCGCTTGCCGCCGGCCTCCAGGAGGTAGCGCGCGGTCACGTCGGCGAGGTTGTCGGCGAACCGCATCTCGCGGTGCAGCCCCTCCTCGACCTCGGCGAGCCCCGCATCGACGGCGGCGGCCAGCTCGCGATCCTCCCCGCGGATGAAGATCCGCTCGGTGAGCCCCAGCTGGCTGGTCAGCGACGGCGGTCGCCGCACAGCCGGAACACTACGTGGCACTACTCCCCCTCGGACGGGACGGACGACGGACCCCCGGCAGGCCCCGCGGGCCCCGCGGGCCGCGCTGACTCTTCGGAGCGCGCGCCCCCGCCGGATGCCCCGGCGGGCTCGGCGGGCGCGGCGGGGGTGGGCTTCGGCTTGGCAGCGCCAGAGGCGGCAGGCTTGGGCTTGGCGGCGCCGGACGCGGCAGGCTTCGGCTTCGCAGCGCCGGACGCGGCAGGCTTGGGCTTCGCAGCGCCGGAGGCGGCAGGCTTCGGCTTGGCGGCCGATGCGTCGGGGCTCGGCTCGGGCTTCGAGGCAGGCGCGGGCTTCGTGGCGGCCACGGGCTTCGGCTTCGGCTTCGCGGCAGACGCGGCAGGCTTCGGCTTCGCGGCAGACGCAGCTGCCTTCTTCGGCGCGGCCTTGGCGGGCGCAGCTACTTCTGAAACGACAGCGGCTTCAGGCAGGGCGCCGCCGTCCGAAGCCGGGGCCGCCTCGTCGGAAGCCGCACCGTTCGCCTCGACCGGCGCAGCCGTCCGCTCCGGCTTCCAGCCGCGGTGCAGGGCGACGATGCCGGCGGTGAGGTTGCGCCAGGCCACGCGTTCGAAGCCGACCTCGCGGAGCCAGCCGGCGAGGGCGGGCTGGCTCGGCCAGGCCTGGATGGACTCCATCAGGTACTCGTACGCGGCCGGGTTCGAGCTGGCCGCCTTGGCGAGGAGGGGCATGCCGTACTTGAGGTAGAGGCCGTAGCCCGCGCGCAGCGGGGCCAGCGGCGGACGCGAGAACTCGCAGATCACGACGCGGCCGCCCGGCTTGAGGACGCGGAAGAACTCGGCGAGCGCCTTCTGCGGGTCGACGATGTTGCGGAGGCCGAACGAGATGGTGACGGCGTCGAACGTGTCGTCGTCGAACGGGAGGGCCGTCGCGTCCGCCTGCACGAAGCTCACGAACGGGTTGCCCGCCTGGCGCTGGCGGCCGACCTCGATCATCCCCTCGGAGAAGTCGGCGGCGACCACGTTGGCCCCGTTGCGGGCGAGCGACGCGCTGGAGGTGCCGGTTCCGGCCGCCACATCGAGGATGGTCTCGCCCGCCTGCGGCGCGACGGCTCGCGTCGTCGCCACTCGCCAGAGCGCCGCGTTCCCCATCGAGAGGACGGTGTTGGTCCGGTCGTAGTGGGTCGACACCTCGTCGAACATGGCGGCGACCTGGGCGGGCTGCTTGCTGAGGTCGGCCTTACTCACCCCACCAGCTTAGGCTGCCCCGCAGAACACGTGCATTTCCGCGCGTGCGCGCGGCCACACCGGCAGTGCACGCTCAGCCGGCGCGCATCGGGCGCACAGTCTCCCGGGCGTAGGCTGATCGGGTGACAGCACCAGCGACCACGCGACGAGCGACGGACGTGACGGCTCTCGCGGTCGAGACCACCCCCCTCGACGACGTCCGCCAGCTCATCCCCTTCCTCGACTCCCGCCACCCGCTCGTGTGGCTCCGCAAGGGAGAGGGGATCGCCGGGATCGGCGAGGCGCTGCGACTGGAGTTCACCGGGCCCGACCGCATCCGCGAGGCCTCCCGGGTCTGGCGCGAGACGGCCGCGCTCGCCACCGTCGAGGACGCCGTGCACACCCCCGGCACCGGGCTGGTCGCCTTCGGCACGTTCGCCTTCGCCGACGACAGCGCCGCGACCAGCACGCTGATCGTGCCCGAGATCGTCCTCGGCCGCCGCGCGGGCCGCAGCTGGATCACCCGCATCCGCCGGATCGACGACACCGGCGACCCGACGGCCGACCAGACGACGAGCGGAGCCGGCGCGCAGGCGCCCGGCTCCTCCGCCGCCTCCCGCCGCCCCACGACGAACGCGCCGCTCCCCCAGCCCACCGCCTTCGGCGACGAGTACCGGCTGAGCCTGCTGCCCGGCGCCCTCGGCGGCGAGGGTTACAAGGCGGCGGTCGCGTCCGCCGTCGAGCGCATCCGTGAGCACGGGCTGTCGAAGGTCGTGCTCGCCCGCGACCTCGGCGGTCACCTGCCGCGCGAGTCCGACGTGCGCCGCGCCCTCGTGGAGCTCGCGCTCGGCTACCCGGAGTGCTGGACGTTCGCGGTCGACGGCCTCATCGGCTCCTCCCCCGAGACCCTGGTGCGCGTCCACCACGGCACGGTCACCGCCCGCGTGCTGGCCGGCACCGTTTCGCGCGGGCGCGACGCCGCCTCCGACACCGCCGCCGCGGCCTCCCTCACCGCCAGCGCGAAGGACCAGGGCGAGCACCGCTTCGCGGTCTCCAGCGTGCTCGACGCCCTCGGCCCGCACAGCGCCGACCTGGAGGCGGACGACGAGCCCTTCACACTCAAGCTGCCGAACCTGTGGCACCTCGCGACCGACATCGCCGGCACGCTGAGCGACGGCTCCAGCTCGCTCGACCTCGCCGAGGCGCTGCACCCGACCGCCGCGGTCGCGGGCACGCCCCGTCGGGACGCGCTCGCGCTCATCCACGAGCTCGAGCCGTTCGACCGCGGCCGGTACGCCGGACCCGTCGGCTGGGTGGGCGGCGACGGCGACGGGGAGTGGGCCATCGCGCTGCGCTGCGCGCAACTGACTGACGACGGCGACCTCACCGCCTACGCGGGAGCGGGCATCGTCGCGGACTCGGACCCCGAGCGCGAGCTCGCAGAGACGACGATGAAGTTCCGCCCGGTGGTGGAGGCGTTCGGCTGACCGCCGCCCGACCGGCCGATCAGGAGGCCGCGAGCCGCGCCTTCTGCTCCTCCACGTCGTAGTCCGCCTCCGGCCACTCGAGGTTCAGCGACTCCAGCGCGTCGATGAGCAGGTGCTGCACCGCGATGCGCGCGTACCACTTGTGGTCGGCGGGCACGACGTACCAGGGCGCATACGGCGTGGAGGTGCGGTCGAAGACGAGCTGGTACGCCTCCTGGTAGTCGTCCCAGCGGAGGCGCTCGTCCACGTCGCCGGGGTTGAACTTCCAGTGCTTGTCGGGCTCGTCGAGTCGCGCCTGCAACCGGTCGCGCTGCTCGTCCTTGCCCAGGTGCAGCATCACCTTGACGATCGTGGTCCCGCTCTCGGACACCTCGCGCTCGAAGTCGTTGATCGCGCGGTACCGGCGCTCGATCTCGTCGGGAGGCGCGAGCTCGTGCACGCGCGCGACGAGCACGTCCTCGTAGTGGGAGCGGTCGAAGACGCCCACCTCCCCCGCCGCGGGCAGCCGCTTCTCGACGCGCCAGAGGAAGTCGTGCGCGAGCTCCTCCGGCGTCGGCTTCTTGAAGCCCGCGTAGCGCACGCCGCCCGGGTTCATCGCGCCGACGACGTGCGAGACGATGCCGCCCTTGCCCGCGGTGTCCATCGCCTGCAGCACCAGCAGCACACTGCGCCGCTCGCCGTGCGTCCCCGCCGCGAACAGCCGCTCCTGCAGGTCGGCGAGGATGCCGGCGCCCTCGGCGAGCGCCTTCTGCCCGTCCTTCTTGTCGCCGTCGAACCCCGGCGTCGCCCCGGTGTCCCGGTCGGCCAGCCGGAAGTCGCCGGCTACCCGCAGCAGCTCGTCGGGATCGCTCTTCCAGTACGTCTCGCGCCCCACCACCGCCTCCTCCGCCGAGCCGGATGCCCGGATCGCGGCCCATGGTAGCCCCGCGGTCAGCGCCGCCCGCGTCCCCGCCTCATCACCGCCACCCGCGTCACCGCACCCGGGCCACGTCCAGCACCGGCTCGAACGTGTCCGGCGGGTGCAGCACGACCACCGGCGCCGTGCCGCCCGGGAAGAGCCGCGCCACCTCCGCCGGATCCGCCCGGTCGTCGACGGTGATGTCGATCGACTCGCGCCAGCGGCCGTCGGCGAGGCGCTGCACGGTCGCCTCCCACGTGATCCCGGGCGTGCGGCGCGCCTGCAGCCGCAGGTGCACGCCGACCGCGCGCCGCCGCGCCAGCAGCGAGAGCAGTCCCCGGTACACCGCGGTGCGGCCGGCGGTTTCCAACCACGGCTCCAGCTCTCGCACCAGGATGTCGGCATTCCAGAGGATCGTCGTCGCGAAGCCGGCGCGCGACTGGTAGACGTCCACCGCGTAGACCCCCGGGAGGCGGCGCACGGTCTGGCGGAGCGTTCCGCGCGTGATCCCCTCCTCGACCGTGCTGTGCAGATACAGCGGCACCGACGGCCGCGGCGGCAGCCCGCCCGCACGCCGGGCCGCCCGGTCGTCGATCGTCTGACGCGCGCCGAAGAACGTGCGGAGTTCGATCAGGAGTTCGGCGACGCGCGCGTCCGGCGGCTCCGCCTCGATCGCCGCGGCCGTGTCCGCGTAGGCGGTCGACTGGTGCAGCGCCCCGATCCGGAATCCGACGGAGAGCGGAGGCCCTGCCTTCACCGTGAGGAACGGCCGCTCGCGCGTCTCCCGCACCTCCACGCGCACCGGGTTCTCCCTGGCCTCGATGCGAGGCACCGGGTCGAGCACGTGCTCCAGCGCGAGCACCGCCACGGACGCGGGCACCGGCAGCCGGCCGAGCGGCGCCCCGGCCACCACGAGATGCGTCACGGCGAACCCGGCGCGGACGGCTCGCACGGCCGTCTGCGCCGCCGCCATGCCGCCCAGACTGAAGCCCGCGAGCAGCACCGGCTCACCGGGGAGGATGCCCGCCGCGCGCATGGCATCGAGCGCGGCAAGGGTGAGCGTGGCCTCCTCGTCCGCACCGATCACGAGGTCGGCCGTCAGATCGTTCGGCGCCGCCCCGGCGCGCGGGTGCCACGACCGCGTGCTCGGCAGCTGCACGATCCAGCGCACCGGGCGCGCGGCCTCCACCCCGTCTGCGTCAGCACCCTGCCACTCCGCCGAGCACCGCACCACCCGGATCAGCGCGGTGTCCGGCCGGTCGTCGAGGTCGGGATCGCACAGGTCGTCGATCTCGCGCTGGCTGAGCAGCAGCTCGCGCACCGAGCCGATCGAGCGCCTGCGCATCGCACCGGCCGCGATGCCCGGCTGCCCGAGCGGGTCGGGAGCCGGGCCGAGCGGGAGCCCCAGCAGGCCGGCCGGCACATCGGCGAGGCCCGGCGTCGGCACGTAGTCGTCGGGCGCCTGCGGGTCGCGCCACCAGTCGAGCACGTCGCGGATCAGCGGGAACGCGGCCGTCAGCAGCTCGTCGTACCCGGTGAGCACGGTGTCCTGGCCGTCGCGCAGCAGCCCGCGCCGCCTCCCGAGCCCGACGACCTTGCGCAGGAGGCCGGGAAGGGTGAACACCGCCAGGTACGGGCGCGCGCGCCACCGCGGCAGGACGAGCCCGATGACGCCCACGAGCAGGGCGAGCGGCCCGAACAGCAGCCCGGCGACCCTGGCCACGCCGCCGATCGTGCGCGGCGCGAGCGAGAGGTAGAGCCCGCTGAGCGCGACGCGCCTCCCCCGCCTGGTCCCCGTCGAACGCTGCTCGAAGGGATACGGGAGGCGCCGCGCCCGTTGCACCGCCGTCCAGACCCATGCGGCCACCACACCGATCAGCCGGCCGACGAGCCCCACCACCGCCGCCACGGCGCCGAGAACGAGCAACGCGAGCCCGGCCACGAACGCGACCGGCACACCGAGGACCAGTCCCGCGATCAGCGCGGCCCGGCCGCCCGCGGACCGCCCCCGCCAGAGGCGCGGTGGCAGCTGCGGGAGCATGCGGTCAGCCTAACCCGCGGCCTCCGACACCCCTCCTGCCGTGCAATAACACCCGTAGCCAGAACGCTCGCGCGGGCGCTACCGTGTCGCCCACGAGCGAGGGAGCTGTGATGACCGGATTCTGGAACTTCTTCTGGCTGTTCTTCTGGGCGTTCGCCTTCGTCGCCTACCTGATGGTGCTGTTCTCGATCCTGATCGACATGTTCCGCGACGAGAAGCTCAACGGGTGGTGGAAGGCCGTCTGGATCATCTTCCTCATCTTCGTGCCGTTCCTCACCGCCCTCGTGTACCTCATCGCACGCGGTCGCGGGATGGCGGAGCGCACGGCGCGGCAACGACAGTCCGTGCCGGAGGACGACAGCTGGGGAGCCCATCCGACCGCGTCCACCACACCGGCCGCCGACATCGCGAGCGCCCAGTCGCTGCTCGATCGCGGGGTCATCAGCCAGGGCGAGTTCGAGGCTCTGAAGGCGAAGGCGCTCGGGCAGCGGTTCTAGTCGTTCCGGGCCGGGCGAAGCGCGCTGGGACATGCCGTTCCTGAGCCTTGCATCCGACGCGAGGGGATGTAATATTCATGTATGCCTGTACCCGTTACCGAGGCCGTCAGTCCCCGACGGCTGATCAGGGACGAAGTGTTCCTTCGTCTGCTCGACGCCATCGTCGAGGGGGACCTCACCCCGGGTGAGCAGCTGTACGACGCCGAGATCGAGAAGTGGGTGGGCGTCTCGCGCACCCCCGTCCGCGAGGCGCTCAACCAGCTGGCCGCCATGGGGCTCGTCGAGATCATGCCGCAGAAGCGCACGAGGGTCACCCCCATCGACCCGACCCGCCTCCGCGCGCTGCTCGCGACCTTCGGCACCCTCCTGCGCGGCATCGTGCGGGACACGACACCGCTGCTGACCGACGCCGACAAGGCCGAGCTGCGCGAGTTCGCGACCCGCGCCGCCGACGCCCAGCTCAGCGACCTCGCCCGCGAGCGCTACCTCACGGAGGGCTTCAACAACGTCTTCGTGCGCCGCCTCGACAACAAGACGATCGGCCGGCTGCTCTCGCGCCACCTCCCCGAGGTGCGCCGCGCGCTCATCGCCGCCCCTTCGAACGTCCCGTTCCAGAAGGGCGTGCCGCTGATCGCCTCCACCGTGGAGGCCGCCGCCGCCGGCGACGCCGAGAAGGCCGCGCAGGGCGTCGGCGAGTTCTACGAGACGGTCATGATGGCCGTCGTCGACGACTTCGCCGCCCAGGAGAGGAAGGAAGCCTGATGCCGCTCCCCGTGAAGGACAGCGCGCCGGTCGAGCGCCAGCTGCTGCGCGACGTCGTCTACAACCGGCTGTACGAGGGCATCCTCGACGGCACCCTGGAGCCCGGCGAGACCCTGCTCGACGAGAAGCTGACCACCTGGCTCGGCGTCTCGCGCACCCCGATCCGGGAGGCGCTGATGAAGCTCGCCGACATCGGGCTCGTCGAGATGGCGCCGAACCGCTACACCCGGGTCGCGCCCATCGACCTCCGGGCCATCGACGAGGCGATCTACACCACCGGCCTGCTGCACGAGTTCGCGGCCCGCACCGTCGTGCCGACGCTCGACAACGCGGCCGTCGGCCGGCTCGAGAAGGCGCTGAAGGACGTCCGCAAGGCCGCCAAGGCGAACGACCTGCCGACGCTGGGCCGCGCGCTCAACGACTTCTTCCTCGAGTTCGAGCGCGACAGCGACAACCAGGTGCTGCTGACGATCAGCGAGGGCCTCAGCCCGCAGCTGCTGCGCTACGTGTCGGTCTGGCAGCTGCCCTTCGACACGAAGGACATCACCGGCCGGGTCACCGAGATCTTCGAGGCCGCGAAGGCGCGAGACGGCGAGAAGACGGCCGACCTCATCCACGCCTTCTACGAGCCGACGCTGACGCAGTTCCTCTCGGAGTACCGCCGCAGCGACGCCGAGATCGACGAGAGCCCGATCGCGTAGCGTCGACCGCCACCGACGGCGAAGCGCCCGGTTCCTCGCGGAGCCGGGCGCTTCGTCGTAGGGGCGCGCTGTCGCTCAGACCAGGAAGTCGACGGCGGCGCGACCGCCCACGACCGAGCGGATGTACGCAGCGACCTTCTCGTGCTCCGGGTGCTCCTGGTAGCCCCGCAACGCCTCCTCGTCGGCGAAGTCGCTGATCAGCACCACGTCGAAGTCGCCGGAGGGCAGCGCGTTCACTCCCACCTCCAGCCGCTGCAGCTGGGGGACGAGCGGAGGAAGCGACTCCAGCTTCGCCTTGACGGTCGCGGCCTGCTCGGCGCGCTCGGCGTCGTCGGTCGTCGCGAGCCTCCACATGACGACGTGGCGGATGGTCATCGGGCCTCCAGGAGCGCGGCGCGCAGTCGGGCGGGGTCGACCCGCCAGTAGGTGTGGTTGCGGCCGTCGAGCTGGACGACCGGGATGTCCTCGACGTACTGCTCGTGCAGCACGGGGTCCTCCAGGATGTTCCTCTCCTCGACGACCGGGACGGCGTCGGCCGGCAGCTCGGCGATGACCGAGCGGATGACCTCGCGCGCGTCGTCGCAGAGGTGGCAGCCGGGCTTGCCGATCAGGGTGAGGGTGACGGGAGGCACGTGATCAGCCTAGGTCGGCTGCGGCGCGCACACCAAAGTGTGCGCACAGCAAAAAGCGCCGGGCCGAACGGACCGACGCTTGAGCCGCAGACCGGGGTCTACTTCTTGTTGCGACGCTGGTGGCGCGTCTTGCGAAGAAGCTTGCGGTGCTTCTTCTTCGCCATACGCTTGCGACGCTTCTTGATAACGGAACCCACGTAGACCTCACAAAAGTTAGGGGGTTTGCCGCGGGACGCGCGGCGACACAAGGAGTAAGTCTACCCGAGGTCAGGCGCTGTCTGCGACATGATTCTCGAGCGCCCGCGTCACGGCCGACTCCGGGACCCGGAACGACCGCCCGAAGCGGATGGCCGGCAGCTGGCCCGCGTGCACGAGCCGGTACACGGTCATGCGGGAGACGCGCATCATGTCGGCCACCTCGGCGACCGTCAGGAAGCGCACGTCGCGCAGAGCGCTTGAGCCCGACTGATGAGCCATCTCGTCCTTCTTCTCCGCCTTCTCGCACCGCTTCGGTCGAGTGGTCCGACTGTATGCCGCCCTCCGGCCCCGCGGCAACCCGTCAGTCGCGCCGCCACTTGCGCGGCGTGACCCGCTCGGTGGCGCTGGAGACGCGGTGCCGGGTGTCGGCGAGCACCTTGCCGACCGTGCTCGCGAACTCGCGGGTCTCGTCGGCCAGCTGCGCGCCGAGCGAGGCCATGTCGACGTCGGCGGCGGTGAAGGGGATCACCCAGTCCTCGATCGCCTCCAGCGGGGTCGCGTCGAGCCGGTAGTAGCGGTGCTGCCCCTCCTCGCGGACCGTCACGAGGCCCGCCTCGCGCAGCACCTTGAGGTGCTTGGAGATGGTCGGCTGGCTGAGCTCGAGGGTGGCCACGATCTCCGACACCGAGATCTCGCCGGCAGGATGGGCGTCGTCCGAGTGGCGGTCGAGCAGTACGCGGAGGATCTCGCGCCGCGTCGGGTCGGCGATCACGTCGAAGATGTCGGCCATTGCACCAGGCTAGTCATTCACCGGGCGCAGTACCATGTCGGGAGCCTGTCGGTGGGAGGAGTCGCACGATGAGCACGATCCGGGCGGTCCGCCGCGGCCCGGCGCCGATCGGGCGGGCGCGCGCCGCGCTCAACGGCTTCGCCGCGCGCAGCCCCTCGCGCTTCGCGATCCTCGTCTTCACGATGCTGATCCTGGTGTTCACGCTGCTGTTCTCGCTGCCGATCGCGTCGGCGGACGGCACCGTGACGCCCCTCGCGGACGCGCTGTTCACCGCCGTGTCCGTCATCTGCGTGACCGGCCTCTCCACCGTGGACATGGCGACGCACTGGTCGGTGTTCGGCCATCTGCTGGTCTACCTCGGCGTGCAGATCGGCGCCGTCGGCGTGCTGACGATGGCGAGCATCCTGGGCCTCGTCATCTCGCGCAAGCTCGGCCTCCGGGCCAAGCTCATGGCGGCCAGCGACAGCAACCCGCTGCGCATCCACGCCGGTCCCGTCGCCGAGGGGCAGGCCGTGCGGCTGGGCGAGGTCGGCAAGCTGCTGACGACCGTCGCGATCAGCATGGTCGTGATCGAGGGAGGCGTCGCCCTTCTGCTGTTCCCGCGGATGCTGATCGCGGGGATGGGCTTCGGCGCGTCGCTCTGGGAGAGCCTCTACTACTCGGCGATGGCCTTCACCAACACCGGCTTCGCGCCCAACGCGGAGGGGCTCACGCCGTTCGCGGAGGACTTCTGGTTCCTCGGGGCGCTCATGATCGGCGTGTTCCTCGGGGCGATCGGGTTCCCGGTGATCCTCGCCATCGCCTCCAACCTCCGCCAGAAACGGCGGCGCTGGTCGATCCACGTCAAGCTGACCCTGCTGATGTCGGTGATCCTGCTGGTCGCGGGCGGGCTGCTGTACATCGTGCTGGAGTACGACAACCCCAAGACGTTCGGCTCGCTCGACGCCGGGCACACGATCTTCCAGTCGTTCTTCCTGTCGACGATGGCGCGGTCCGGCGGGTTCTCGACGATCGACATCAGCGAGCTGCACGGGTCGAGCCTGCTGGTGACCGACATGCTGATGTTCATCGGCGGAGGCTCGGCCTCCACCGCCGGCGGCATCAAGGTCACGACGCTGGCCGTGCTGTTCCTCGCCGCCTTCGCCGAGGCGCGCGGGGTGGAGTCGATGGACGCGTTCCGGCGCCGCATCCCGATCGACGTGCTGCGGCTCGCGGTCGCGGTGGCGCTGTGGGGCGCGACGATCGTCGCGGTGTCGACGATCGTGCTCCTCCAGATCACCAAGGCGCCGCTGGACCACGTGCTGTTCGACGTCATCTCGGCGTTCGCGACCTGCGGCCTGTCGACGGGTCTCACCGCGCAACTCCCGGAGCCCGGGATCTACGTGATGGCCGCGACGATGTTCTGTGGGCGCGTTGGTACAGTGACTCTCGCTGCCGCGCTGGCCCAGAGCCAGCGCAAGCAGCTGTACCAGAACCCCGAGGAGAGGCCGCTCGTTGGTTGACCGGATCAAGCACAACGCCCCCGTCCTCGTGATCGGGCTCGGCCGGTTCGGCGCCGCGACCGCGGGCCAGCTCGACCGGCTGGGGCGGGAGGTGCTCGCGATCGACACCGACGGCGGCCTCGTGCAGAAGTGGGCCGACCGCGTGACGCACACGGTCCAGGCGGACGCCCGCTCGATCGAGACGCTGCGTCAGATCGGTGCGGAGGACTTCTCGATCGCCGTCGTCGCCGTCGGCTCCTCCATCGAGGCCAGCGTGCTGATCACGGCGAACCTGGTCGACCTCCGCGTGCCCCAGATCTGGGCGAAGGCGATCTCGCAGTCGCACGGCAAGATCCTGGAGCGGATCGGCGCCAACCACGTGATCTACCCGGAGCGGGAGGCCGGCGAGCGCGTCGCGCACCTGGTCTCGGGCCGCATGCTCGACTTCATCGAGTTCGACGACGACTTCGCCCTGGTGAAGATGTACCCGCCGAAGCCCATCCGCAACATGCGCCTCGGCGACTCCGGCGTGCGCCGCAAGTACAACGTCACCGTCGTCGGCGTGAAGAGCCCCGGCAAGCCGTTCACCTACGCGACGGCCGACACCGTCGTCAGCAACCACGACCTCGTGATCGTCGCCGGCACCTCCACCGACATCGAGTCCTTCGCGGCCCTCGAGTCCTGACCCCGCCGGCAACCGCCGAGTACGCAGATTCTCCGCGTACTCGCGCGTTTTCGGGCGATTTTGCGCGTACTCGATGGTGAGGCTGTGGAGAGAATCTGCGGAACGCGGGCCAGGTCGGTTGGGTGGGGGGATGGAACGGTTCCGATCTCGCGATGCTCCGGCGATGGGCGTCACCCGCGCCGACCTCTACAACGGTCGATTCCATCGACCCTTCCACGGAGTACGGACCCGGACGGCGCCGACCGAGCACCGCGAGCTGTGCCGCGCCGCCACTCTCGCGCTACCGCCCGGCGCCGTGTTCTCGCACCGATCGGCGGCCGCGCTGCACGGGTTCCCGCTGCCGTTCCGAGCGCAGCCGCAATCGGTGGAGGTCGCCGTCTTCGAGCCCGATCGCACTCCCCGCGCGCGGGGAGTCATCGGACACCAGCTGACCCCGACCGGGCAACGCGTTGTCGAGCGCGACGGCCTGCGCATCCTCGCGGCTGAGGAGGTATGGGTACAGCTCGGAGCACTGCTGACCGTCGAAGAGCTGATCATCGCGGGCGACTATGTCATCACGGGCAATGAGCCTTACTCCGAGGATCCGCCTCCCACCACCCGTAGGCTGCTGGACGGAGCGCTTCATCGCCACGGGCGTCACCGAGGCGTGCGCAACCTGCGTCTCGCTGCCGAACGGGTTCGCTATGGGTCGCTCTCGCCGCAGGAGACACGGGTGCGACTGGCGCTCGAGGACGCAGGACTGCCGAGTCCCGAGCTCAACTACCGCGTCGAAGGGTCCGCCGGCGAGGCACGAGCGATGATCGATCTCGCCTATCCCGCTTACCGCGTGGCAATCGAGTACCTCGGTGACCACCATCGCGCCACAGCGTCCGCATACCGCGACGACATCCACCGCCGCGAGCGCCTGGTGGCCTGGGGTTGGGACGTGATCTTCGTGACGGCAGCTGATCCGCTCCCCGAAGTCGCATCCCGCGTCCGAACCGCCCTCCGCCGATCCCTCACGAAGTAACCGCCGAGTACGCGCATAATCGCGCCAGAACCGCCGAGCACGCGGAGAATCCGCGTACTCGGCGGTCAGGCGCGGCTAGCGCTAGCCGGCGGCGAGTTCGCGGGAGCGGGCGAGGGCCGCGTCGGTGGCGCGCGTGAAGAGGGCGGGGAGGTCGGCGGCGGCGAGCACGGCGATCGCGCGCTCCGTCGTGCCGTTGGGGCTCGTGACGCGGCGGCGCAGCTCGGCCGGGTCCTCGCCGGAGGCGACCAGCAGCTCCGCCGCGCCCAGGAAGGTGCCGTTCACCAGCGTCGCCGCCTGCTCCGGGGTGAAGCCCTTCTCGACGGCCGCCTGGGTCAGCGCCTCGATCAGGAAGAACACGTACGCGGGGCCGGAGCCCGAGATGGTGCCGAGGGCGTCCAGCTGCGACTCCGGCACCTCCACGACCTCCCCCACGGTCGAGAACAGCGCACGCACCAGCTCCACGTCGGACGGCTCCGAGCGCGCACCCGCGCTGATCCCGGTCACCGCCTTGCCGACCACGGCCGGCGTGTTCGGCATCGAGCGCACGACGGCGACCGACTCGGGCAGCAGCGACTCGAAGGTCGCGGTCGTCACGCCGGCGGCCACGCTCACCACGACGGCGCCCGGCAGCAGGGAGTCGCCGATCTCGCGCAGCAGGTCGGGCACCATGGCAGGCTTCACGGCGACGATGACGATGGAGGCGCCCTCCACCGCCTGCCGGTTGGCGTCCGGCTGCGTCTCGGTCGCGTACGCGGTGACGCCGGGAGTGTCGGCGAACGTCGCCGCGCGCTCCTCCGACCTGTTCGTGACGCGGATGCCCCCCTCCACCGTCACGCCGGGGGCGAGGAGGCCGCTGAGGATGGCACGCCCCATCGATCCGGCGCCCAGCATGGCGATCGTCGGGAGGGTCACGGACTGCGTCTGGCTCATGGGCACATCCTAGGATGGGGGCCATGAGCGCATCAGGTGGGACCAGAGCGATCGTCGCGGCCTTCGCCGCCAACCTGGGCATCGCTCTCACCAAGTTCATCGCCTGGTTCTTCTCCGGCTCGTCCTCGATGCTCGCCGAGGGCGTGCACTCGGTCGCCGACTCCGGCAACCAGCTGCTCCTCCTGCTCGGCGGCCGCAAGGCCAAGAAGAAGGCGGACAGGGAGCACCCGTTCGGGTACGGCCGCGAGCGGTACGTCTACGCGTTCGTCGTCTCCATCATCCTGTTCTCGGTCGGCGGCGTGTTCTCCGTCTACGAGGGCGTCGAGAAGCTGACGCACCCGCACCCGCTGGAGAACGCGTGGCTGCCGATCCTGGTGCTCGTCATCGCGATCTGCCTCGAGTCGTTCTCGCTGCGCACCGCGGTGAAGGAGTCGCGCCCGCACAAGAAGGCGCTGTCCTGGCCGCAGTTCATCCGCCGCGCCAAGGCGCCCGAGCTGCCCGTGGTGCTGCTGGAGGATGTGGCCGCGCTCACCGGACTCGCCTTCGCCCTGCTCGGCGTCGGGCTGACGGTGCTGACGGGCGACGCCGTGTGGGACGGCATCGGCACGGTCCTCATCGGCGCGCTGCTGATCACCGTGGCGATCATCCTCGGCATCGAGACCAAGAGCCTCCTCGTCGGCGAGGGCGCGAGCGACGCCGACGTCGCCGCGATCGAGCAGGCGGTGCTCGCGGGTCACGAGGCCGAGCGGATCATCCACATGAAGACGCTCTACCTCGGCCCCGACGAGCTGATGGTCGCGACCAAGCTGGCGCTCGCGGGCGACCAGCGGCTGGCCGACGTCGCCGCCGCGATCGACACCATCGAGCGCCGCATCCGGGAGGCGGTCCCCGCCGCCCGCGTCATCTACATCGAGCCGGACGTCTGGGTCGACCCGAACGAGGCGGCCCCCGCCACCGACACGATCATCCTGAAGGGACTGGAGTGACCGGCACAGAGCAGACAGGCGCTCGCACCGCGCTGATCCTGCAGCACGACCCGACCATCCACCTCGGCAACATCGGGCCGACGCTCGTCGAGCACGGCTACGAGCTGCGCGTGGTCGATGCCTCCACCGAGGACGTCGCGGCGATCGACCCGACCGAGGCCGACCTCGTCGTCGTCCTCGGCGGCGAGATGGGCGCCTACGAGACCGAGAAGTTCCCCTTCCTGAACGACGAGAAGGCGCTGCTGCGCGAGCGCATCGATGCCGAGCTCCCCACCCTGGGCGTCTGCCTCGGCGCGCAGCTCATGGCCGGGGCCCTCGGCGAGCGCGTCTACAAGGGCGACACGAAGGCGATCGGCTTCCGCCGGGTCGAGCCGACCGAGGCGGGCGCCGACTCCCCCATCCGTCACTTCGACGGCGTGCCGGTGGTGGAGTGGCACGGCGACACGTTCGAGCTGCCGGAGCGCGCGACGCTGCTGGCCTCGTCGAGCGACTACTCCAACGAGGCGTTCGCGATCGGCGACTTCGCGCTCGCGGTGCAGTTCCATCCCGAGGTCACCGACGAGATGCACGAGGAGTGGGTCGCGGACGGCTACAACGAGCTGGACGAGCTCGCGATCGACCCGGACGCCCTACGCAGCGAGCGCGTCGAGTACTCGGCGAGGATGCAGGAGGCGTCGCGCGCGGCGTTCTCGGAGTGGCTGTCGGCGCTCGACGCGAAGCGGGGCACGGCGGCAGGGGCCGCGCCGGCCGCCTGACGCCCCGGCCTCAACGCCTCAGCGCTTCGCGCGGAAGAAGTCGAGCAGCAGCTCCCCGCAGTCCTCCGCGAGCACGCCGGCGAAGACCTCCACCCGGTGGTTGAGCCGCCGGTCGCGGAGCACGTCGTAGACCGATCCCGCCGCTCCCGCCTTCTCGTCCCACGCGCCGAACACGACCGTCGGGAGACGCGCCGCGAGCACCGCGCCCGCGCACATGACGCAGGGCTCGAGCGTGACGACGAGCGTGCAGCCCTCGAGGTGCCAGTCGTCGCGGGTGGAGGCCGCCTCGCGCAGGGCGAGCACCTCGGCATGCGCGGTGGGGTCATGGTGCAGCTCGCGCTCGTTGCGGCCCGTCCCGATCACCGTTCCGGTCTCGTCGAGCACGAGCGCGGCGACGGGCACGTCTCCGGTGTCGAAGGCGAGGCGCGCGTCCGCGATCGCTCGGCGCATCCACTCCTCGTAGACGGCGGGGACGGGCAGGCTCACGGCTCCTCCAAGCGGATGTTCGGCTAGCCTTGAGCCTATGCGAGTGCACGTTGCGGACCACCCCCTCATCACCCAGAAGCTGTCGGTGCTCCGTGACAAGTCGACCCCGTCGCCGGTTTTCCGGCAGCTGACGGAGGAGCTCGTCACCCTCCTCGCGTACGAGGCCACCCGCGGTGTGCGGGTCGAGCCCGTCGAGATCCAGACGCCCGTCACGACCACGACCGGGCTCGCGCTCAGCCAGCCGCGACCGCTCGTCGTCCCCATCCTCCGAGCCGGGCTCGGGATGCTGGAGGGCATGGTCCGGCTGATGCCGACCGCCGAGGTGGGCTTCCTCGGCATGGTCCGCAACGAGGAGACGCTGGAGCCGACGACGTACGCCGAGCGCCTCCCGATGGACCTCTCCGACCGGCAGTGCTTCGTGCTCGACCCGATGCTGGCGACCGGAGGCTCGCTCGGCGCCGCGATCGAGTTCCTGTTCCAGCGCAACGCGGTCGACGTGACCGCCATCTGCCTGCTCGCCGCACCGGAGGGCCTGGAGGCGCTCGAGAAGGCGACAGAGGGTCGCGACGTCACCATCGTTCTCGGCGCGCTCGACGAGCGGCTGAACGAGAACGGCTACATCGTTCCTGGCCTCGGCGACGCGGGCGACCGCCTCTACGGCACGGTCTGACGCCGGTCTGAGCGTTCGCAGAGCGCGTGAAACATTCCGTCATGATTTGACACGGCGAGTCATGCACGGGTTTACTACCGCACATGACTGACAACGCGCGTACCCTGACCTCCTTCGAGGCCCTTGGGAATGCCGGCATGATGATGGCCGGCCGCGACGCAGTCATGTGTTGCCGAATGTGCCGCTGATCTGACGACCCCTTCGCCGAGCGCAGCGCCCTCCGACCGCATCCGGTCCTGACGAGGCGCGAGCTCCCCGGGAGCGCCACCCCGCCTCCCGCGCACACACGCCGTATCTGACACGGCTCCCCACCGGATCACCGTATCATCCGCCGTTCACTCGTACCCGGGGCACCGCCCCACCGGCATCAGCGGGATCCGCGGAACATCATCATCCGAAGGACCCTCCTCCCATGTCTCTCGCCACCATCGACACCTTCCCCACCGCCGCCGCCGTCCGCCCGGCCCCCGTCGCCGCCGCGCCCGCCCCGGTCGAGGCGCCCGCGCCGGCCGCCCGCATCCGCGCCGTCCCCGAGGGCACCGAGGCCCGCGGCTTCGTCCTCTACGTCGGCATCGACGAGGCGAAGGCCGCTGCCGCCGGCACGGATCTCGGCCGCATCGTGGAGGCGCTCAAGCGCCTGACCGCGGAGCTCGCGCCCACCGCCGAGACCTACGCCGCCGTCGCCCTCGCCCCGGCCGGCGCCGGCGGCCGCGACGTCGACGTCGTCCGCCTCGCGCTGCAGGACCCGTCCGCGATCGCCAAGCACCGCCAGGCCGCGACGATCGACGAGGACGAGGACCGCGCCGCCTCCGGCGTCGTCGTCGACATCTCGCGCAAGCGCCTCGTGCTCGACAACCAGACCGTCGCGCTCACCTACAAGGAGTTCGAGCTGCTGCAGTACCTCGTGCTGCGCGAGGGCCGCACGATCGAGCGCTCGGAGCTGATCTCGTCGCTGTGGAGCAACGCCGACGATGACGACATCCCGAACGAGCGCACCATCGACGTGCACGTGCGCCGCCTGCGCGCCAAGCTCGGCCGCTACGAGGACATCGTGCGCACGGTGCGCGGCGTCGGCTACCGCTTCGACCGCCACGCCGACGTGTCCATCCGCCACTCGGGCGCCCCCTCCCCCGACCTCTTCTGACCCGCCGGCCGGGCCCTCCCCGGACCCGCGAGTACGCGCGAATTCGACCGGAAACCGCCGAGTACGCGGAAAATCCGCGTACTCGGCGGTTTGCCAGCGGGCGCGGGGGCAGGTCAGGCCTGGCGCTGGTAGGCGCGGAAGGCGAGCGTCGCGAGGGTCGCCATCACGGCGGCCAGCGCGGCCAGCAGCGCGACGTGGCCCCAGAGGGCCCCGGTGTCGGGGGTCGCGCTCAGCGCCTCCCGTCCCACGATGACCGCCCACTCGAACGGGTTGTAGGCGGCGACGTTCCGCACCCACTCGGGTGAGAGCGATGTGTTCATGATCGCCGAGCTGAGGAACATCAGCGGGAGGGTGATCAGCTGCGAGATGCCGATCAGCGCCGTCTGGTCCCGCGCGAGCAGCGCGACCGCGTTCGACAGCGACGAGAACACCGCCGTCAGCAGCACCACCCCGAGCAGGAGCAGCAGGATGCCCGCGACGCCGCCCTCGAACCGGGCGCCGGCCCAGAACGCGATCCCGAGCACCACCAGCGACTGCAGCACGGCCAGCAGGGACTGGTAGACCAGCGTCGACACGATCATCGCGCCCCGGTTGGCGGGCGAGGTGAGGAAGCGGTCCATCACTCCGCGGTCCATGTCCTGGATGTAGACGGTCCCCGACCACGCGCTGCCGAACAGGGCCAGCATCATGACGACGCCCGGTGTCAGGTACTCCAGATAGCTCTGCCCCACGCCGAAGCCGGGGATCTCGATCACCGACTTGAAGAGCTGGCCGAACAGCAGCAGCCAGATGACCGGCTGCACGATGTTCATGACCAGGAAGGCGGGCATCCGCAGTGCGGCTCGCACCTGCCTACCGGTGAGCAGGAGGGTGTGGCTGAGGAACGTCGGCCCGCCCCGGCGCACCGGGCGGGCGGCGGAGGTGGTGGTGGCGATGGTGGTCATGATGCGGACTCCACGAGCTGCTCTGCACCCGTCTGAAGGGAGGCGGACTCCTGCGCCCGGGTGAAGGTGCGGCCGGTGTGCCGCAGGTAGACGTCGTCGAGGCTGGGTCGGGCGACGGTGGCGGAGGCGACGGCGACGCCGGCGGCCTCCAGGGCGGCGAGCGCGAGCGGCAGGGTCGCTGCGCCGTCGTCGGCGCGTGCGCGCAGCGTGCGTCCGTCGCCGCCGACCTCGCGGAGCGCGTCGACGCGCTGCACCGCGCCGAGCGCCGTGAAGGGGTCGGCGCCGTCGGCGGCCAGCTCGACCACGATCGCGTCGCCGCGCAGCCCGCTCTTGAGCTCGTCGGGCGTGCCCTCGGTGACGACGTGACCGTGGTCGACGATCGCCAGTCGGTCGGCGAGGCGGTCGGCCTCGTCGAGGTAGTGCGTGGTCAGCAGCACGGTGAGGTTCTCGGCAGCGGTCATCCGGTCGAGCTCCAGCCAGAGCTCGGCCCGCGCCTCCGGGTCGAGGCCGGTGGTCGGCTCGTCGAGGAAGAGCACCTGCGGTCGGTGCATGAGGCCGATGGCGACGTCGAGCTTGCGGGCCATGCCGCCGGAGTAGGTCTTGACCTGCCGGCGGGCGTGCTCGGTGAGGCCGAAGCGGTCGAGCAGCTCCGCGGCCCTTGCCTTCGCCTCCCCCGCCCGCATCCCCTGCAGGCGCCCGGCGAGGACGAGGTTCTCGACGCCGGTGCCCATGGGGTCGGAGACCGGCTTCTGGGCGACGAAGCCGATCGCCCTCCGCACGCGCGCGGGATGGCGGGCGACGTCGATCCCGGCGACGAACGCCGTGCCGCTGTCGGCGCGCGCGAGGGTCGAGAGGATCTTCATGGTCGTCGACTTGCCGGCCCCGTTGGGTCCGAGCAGGCCGAAGACGGTGCCGGAGGCGGCCTCGAAACCGAGGCCGTCGAGGGCGCGGACGGGAGGCTTGCCCCTCCCGCCGCTGTAGGACTTGACGAGGTGCTCGGCGGCGAGCGCCGAGCCGGTGGTGGGTGCCACGACGGGCTCCTTTCCCGCCACCGAGGGGGAATATCATGGAATACGACCCTCGGTGACTGTTGACGCAGGTTCCTCACGGAACGCAATCGGTGGTCTGGATGGCCGGGGAGTTGCCGCTCCCCGGCCATCACTTCGTTGTCAGTTCCCCAGCAGCTCGGCCGCCTCCGTTCCGAAGTCGCCCGATGTCACCCGCGAGCGGATGTCATCCATGCTGAGGCCGTCGGCGAGCAGCGCGTGCAGCTGCCGCCACCACTCCGCGCCGCCGACGGTGCCGGCGCGGACGCGCGCGGCGAGATCGGCGACGAAGGCGCGCTCGGCGTCGAGCATCGCCACCCGGTAGTGGGATTCGATCAGGAGGAGCTCGGGGAGGCCGAGGCCGGCCGCGCGCTCGTTCTCGGCCCGGCGGGACGCGAGGTCGGCGTCGAGCCCGGCCACGCGCTGCTCCAGCAGGTCGGCTGCGGCGTCGGGAGGGAGCAGGGGGAGCAGCGAGAGCGCGGTCTCGATCGCCGGGTACTCCTTCTCGGGCACCGCGATCAGTTCGCGCAACCACTCCTCCGACTCCCGACGGCCCGCGTCGGTGATCGCATAGACGATGCGTTCGGGCCTGTTGCCCTCGCGCTCGGTCTGCGCGACCTCGATGAAGCCGTGCTTCTGCAGCGCCTTGATGACGGTGTAGAGCGAGCCGAAGTTGAGGCGGATGCTGTCCTCTTTGCCGCGCTCGCGCATGGTCGTCGTCATCTCGTACGGGTACATCGGCTTCTCCCACAGGCAGGCGAGCACCGCCAGCGCCAACGGGTTGGACACCGCGCGCTTGGTCATTCGCCACCTCCTACTCGTTGCCGATTACTCGTGACAGAGTATCCGACGACGAGTATGGGGGCAAGAGCAACGCAGGGACTCTGCGACGGCGCTCACGCGCGCAAAGCGAACTCGCAGAAAAAATAACGACTTGATAACTAGGCACCGTTACCCTTCCGTTATATAGTCGAAGGGCAGTGGTCGTTTGCTGTGGCGACCATCGCGGAATGTGATTGCAGGACACTCTTGGTGCAAGGGAGAGGGCCGGCCGCTAGCCTCTGCGGTCGGCCCTCGATCTGTCTCGGGCACCCTTCTGCACATCCCTCCTCTTCTCCCGCCTCCGGTCACGCGGTGTCATCCCCGTGGTGGCACGGATGGGCGTGTCGGCGCATCATGGGAAGATGCGAATGCATCGATGACGCGTTCGAGCACGGGAGGCACTGGGGATGGGCAGCGAAGGCACGGCGGCGGCGCCCGCCCGGCATCGCATCAACGCCGTGACGGCCTGGGAGTCGCTGTTCCGGGCACAGGTCGCGGTGATGCGCACGCTCGCAGCCGAATTCCCGACGCGGGACATCTCGTTCAACGAGTACGACGTGCTGTTCAACCTGTCGCGGCAGCCCGACCGCCAGCTGCGGCTGCGCGACCTCAACAAGCACGTCCTCCTCACGCAGCCCAGCGTCAGCCGGCTCGTCGACCGGCTGGTGGCGCGCGGCCTCGTGGCCAAGTGCCCCGAGCCGAACGACGCGCGCGGCACGGTCATCCGGCTCACCGAGACCGGGTACGACATGTTCCGGAGCGTCGCTGTCGACCACATGAAGACGATCACGGCCCGTGTCGGCGGCCGCCTCGACCCCGACGAGCTCGAGCAGCTGGCGGCGCTGTGCGACAAGCTGCGTGGCGCATCCTGAGTGCCCCCTCCGGGGGGTTCCACCCCGTCCGCGTATCATGACTCCATGAGTCGGACCGAGCCGAGACGTCGCTGGAGATGGGGATGGGCCCCCGCCCTGGTGGGCTTCGTCGCGCTGAGCGGCGTCGCCGGCCTGCTCGCCGCCGCGGCCGTGACCCCGGCCGTCGCGCTCACGGGGTCGGCGGCCGACAACACCATCAGCGTGTTCGACGGGCTGCCCGAGTACATCAAGGTGGAGCCGCTCGCGCAGGCGTCGACGATGTACGCCAAGTCGAACGGCCGCGACGTGCCGATCGCGAACTTCTACTCCCAGAACCGCGTCGAGGTCGGCTGGGACGCCATCTCGCAGAACCTCAAGGACGCCGCGGTCGCCACCGAGGACCCGCGCTTCTACGAGCACGGCGGCATCGACGTGACCGGCACCCTGCGCGGCGCCGTGCTGACCGCGCTGCACAAGTCCGTGCAGGGCGGCTCCTCGATCACGCAGCAGTACGTCAAGAACATCCTGGTGCAGCGCTGCGAGGGCAAGCAGCCCGACCCGACCGCGTCGGACGAGGTGCGTAAGAAGCAGCAGGACGCCTACGAGAAGTGCTACCAGGACGCCACCGAGGTCGACCCGGTCCGCAAGCTCAAGGAGATGCGGTACTCCATCGGCCTCGAGAAGGAGTACTCGAAGAACGACATCCTGCAGAGCTACCTCAACATCGCGCTGTTCGGCGGCCGCGTCTACGGCGTGCAGTCGGCGGCCTCCTACTACTTCGGCGTCTCGGCGAAGGATGTGAACCTGCAGCAGGCCGCGACCCTCATCGCGATCCTCAACAACCCGGACAACCTCCGCATCGACCGCCCGAACGACAAGGAGAACGGCGCGGCGAACCACTACCAGGAGACGCTGAACCGCCGGAACTACGTGCTCGACCGGATGCTGATCAACGGCAAGATCACGCAGGAGGAGCACGACGCCGCCATCAAGTCGCCCGTCGAGCCCAAGATCACGCCCGTGCAGAACGGCTGCATGACGGCCCAGCAGTACAACGCCGCGTTCTTCTGCGACTACGTCGAGCGGGTCATCGAGCAGGACCCGGCGTTCGGCAAGACCGAGGACGCCCGCACCAGCTACCTCAACCGCGGCGGCCTCAAGATCTACACGACGCTCAACCTCGACCTGCAGGGCGCGGCGCAGTCGGCACTGAGCGCGTACATCCCGCCGACGCACCCCAACCTCGACCTCGGATCCGCCAACGTGTCGGTGGAGGTCGGCACCGGCCGGGTCGTGACGATGGTGCAGAACCGGCCGTACGACAACACGGCGGAGCCGGCACCGGGAACGACCGCGGTCAACTACACCACCGACAGCAACTACGGCGGCTCTGAGGGCTTCCAAACCGGATCCGCGTACAAGGCGTTCGACCTGCTGGAGTGGCTGCAGGAGGGGCACTCGCTGTACGCGAGCGTCAACGGCACGCAGCACTCCTTCCCGCAGACGTCCTTCCACTCCAGCGACCCGTGCAACGACATCGGCGGCCTCCCGTGGAACGTCGCGAACGACGAGGGCGAGTCCGTCAGCAGCACGTCGGTGATGAACGCGACGGCGCAGTCCATCAACACGATCTTCGCCAAGATGGCGACCCAGCTCGACCTCTGCGGCATCAAGCAGCGGGCGAAGGACCTCCTCGTGCACGGTGCCGACGAGGCGGTGAACCCGTTCATGGCGAACCCCTCCTCCGTGCTCGGCACCAACTACATCGCCCCCCTGACGATGGCGACCGCGTACGCGGGCATCGCCAACAACGGCGTCGCATGCAGCCCGGTCGCGATCGACAAGATCGTGGACGCGCAGGGCCGCAACCACGCCGTGCCGAAGACGCAGTGCTCGACGACGCCGATCGATCCCGGCGTCGCAGCGGCCGCGATCTTCGCGCTGCAGGGCGTCCTGCGCGGCGGAGGAACCGCCGTGTCGGCGAACCCCGGCGACGGCGTGCCGATCTTCGGCAAGACGGGCACGACGGACGACTCGGTCGAGAACTGGCTCGTGACCTCCACCAGCAAGGTCGCCCAGGCCACCTGGGTGGGCAACGTGGAGGGCGGCGTCGCGCTCCGCAGCCAGAGCTTCCAGGGCATCGGCGGCGGCAACGTGAAGTTCGCGATCGCCAAGCCGATCCTCGCCGCACTCAACGCCACGTACGGCGGCGCCGCCTTCCCGGCCCCGCCCGCCAAGTACCTCAGCGCCCCGCCCGCGCCGAAGCCGACGGCTCCGAAGCCCGCGCCCGGGCAGCCCGCGCAGCCGGCGCCGCCCGCGCAGAACGGCGGCGGCAACGGCGGGCCCGGCGGAGGCAACGGCAACGGCGGCAACCCGCCCGGCCGCGGCTGATCACGGGGTTCCGCGCAGCACACACTGAAGTTGTTCTCAGCACACGGATTGACCAGCAGAGAAACCGACACGCGCCGTTATCGTTAGCAGCGTGGGCCGTACACCTGATCCCAATCGCAAGCCGGAGCTCCTGGCTCGCATCATGGACCATGTCGCCACGGAGCCGCTGTCGCGGATGACGTTCCGCAGCCTGGCGAGCGCGCTCGGCGTCAGCACGTACTCCTTCGTGTACCACTTCGGCTCCCGCCAGGAGATGATCGACGCCATCCTCGAGGAGGGCGTTCGGCAGCAGTCCGAGGCGCTCACGAGCGTCGACCTCTCCGCCTTCGACCGGGCGCAGTTCCACGACTGGTACCGGGAGGCGTTCCGCGCCTCCCTGCAGGACGGCAGCCGCACCAGCCTCCGGCTGCAGTTCGAGGCCGGCGCGCTGGAGCCGGTCGACCCCGACATCGGGCAGCGCGTCACGACGTCGTTCAAGGCGTGGCGCGATCTCGTGAAGGCGTGGCTCAAGAAGCAGGGCATCGACACCCGACGTGCCGGCGTGCTCGCCAACTGGCTCGTCGACACCGCGGCCGGCCTCCACTTCGGCTTCCTGCTGACCGGCGAGCGCACCGCGACGATGGCCGCCTTCGACGTGTTCATGGCGGCGTTCGAGCGCGAGGCCTTCGAAGACGCCGAGGCGCGGGCGGTGCAGGCGGCGGGCTAGTCCCCTCCTCGCTCAGTCGCCCCTCCTCGCTCAGTCGCCGCGCTCGGAGACGGCGCGCACGCCCTCCAGCATCGTCACCCAGTTCTCGCGCGAGTGGCGTGCGGCCTCCGCGGTCGGGTTGTTGTCCTGGTCGAGCGTCACATGCGTGCCGCCGGGGATCTCGTCGAGCTCGAAGCGGAGAGTGTGGTAGTTCTCGGGCACGTCGGGCTCACCGCTGAGCGGGCTGAAGTGCGTGAGCACGATGCGCCAGGGCTCCTCGCGGTCCTCCAGCTCGATGACGCGGCCGTGGTCCTCGAACGAACGGCCCTCCCACGTGCCGCGCCAGACGATGGGTGAGCCGATTCGCCAGTCCGAACGCACCTCCGCGCCGAACATGATCTCGGGATGGCGACCGTTGGTCGTCAGCACCCGCCACACGGTGCGCCGCGGCGCCTCCACGTCGATCTCGGCCCGCGCCACGTAGTTCCCCATCGCCGCCTCCCGCCCGTCCGCCGTCCCTGTGCCGCCTTCTCTGGGCGCAATCACACACCAGCGACGGTGGCGGGCACAAGCGTCCGATGGGGCGGGCCGCCGTCAGCGGGCGTAGACCACGGCCTCCCAGGGCGCGAGCGAGCCGGTCGGCGAGGGCGCCGCATCGGGGGTGTTGGCGAGCAGCGGCTCGGCGTCCTGCCACTCGGCGACCGCCTCCACGTCGTACGTCGCCGGCTCCCCGCTGAGGTTGGCCAGCACCAGGAGGGAGGCGTCGCCCAGCCGCCGCGCGTATGCGAAGATCTGCTCGTGCTCGGGCAGCACCAGCGTGAAGTCGCCGGTCGCCACCACCTCGGAGCGGTGCCGCAGGTCGATGAGCGCCCGGTAGTGCGCGAACACCGAGTCCGGGTCGCCCACCTGGGCCGCCGCGTTCACCTCCGGGTAGTCCGGGTTCGGGGCGATCCACGGCTCTCCGGTGGTGAAGCCGGCACCGGGAGCGTCGGACCACTGCATCGGCGTGCGGGCGTTGTCGCGGCTCGTGCGGCGGAGCGCGACCAGCACCTCCTCGGCGGGCTGCCCCTGCAGCTCCACCGCCTGCGCGTAGTGGTTGAGCGTCTCGATGTCGCGGAAGTCGCCGATGGCGTCGAAGGGCACGTTCGCCATCCCGAGCTCCTCGCCCTGGTAGACATACGGGGTGCCGCGCATGAGGTGCAGCACCGTGCCGAGCGCCTTGGCCGACACGACCCGGTGCTCGCCGTCGTCGCCGAACCGGCTGACGACGCGCGGCTGGTCGTGGTTGTTCCAGTACAGGCTGTTCCAGCCGCGCTCGGCGAGGCCCTCCTGCCAGGCGGCGAGGTTGCGCTTGAGGTCGAGCACGCCGATCGGGCGGTGATCCCACTTGCCGCCGGGGCCGTGGTCGAGGTCGACGTGCTCGAACTGGAACACCATGTCGACCTCCCCGCGCTCCGGATCGGTGAAGAGCACCGCGTCGTCGATGGTGACGCCCGGCATCTCGCCGACGGTCAGGTAGCGGTCGTCGCGCCCGGCGAGAACCCGCTCGTGCATCTCGTGCAGGAACTCGTGGATGCGCGGCCCCTGCGCGATGTGCGGGTGCGCGTTGCCGTACAGCCCGCCGGGAGGCACCTCGCCGTCGGGCAGGCCCGGCTGCTTGGAGATGAAGTTGATGACGTCCATCCGGAAGCCGTCGACGCCGCGGTCGAGCCACCAGTTCATCATGTCGTAGACGGCCTCCCGCACCTCCGGGTTCTCCCAGTTGAGGTCGGGCTGCTTGCGCGAGAAGAGGTGGAGGTAGTACTCGCCGCTGGCAGGATCGAGCTGCCACGCGGGCCCCGAGAAGAACGAGCCCCAGTTGTTCGGCTCCGCGCCCTCCTCGCCCGGCTGCCGCCCGTCGCGCGCCGGACGCCACCAGTACCAGTCGCGCTTGGGGCTGTCGGGCGACGAGGCCGACTCCACGAACCAGGGGTGCTCGTCGGAGGTGTGGTTGACGACGAGATCCATCACCAGCTTGATGCCGCGCGCGTGCAGCCCGGCGAGCAGCTCGTCCAGGTCGCCGGAGGTGCCGAACAGCGGATCGATCGCCCGGTAGTCGCTGATGTCGTAGCCGTTGTCGTCATGCGGCGAGGCGTAGATGGGCGAGAGCCACACGACGTCGACGCCCAGCGCCTCCAGGTGGTCGAGGTGCTCGATGATGCCGCGCAGATCGCCGATGCCGTCGCCGTCGCTGTCCGCGAAGCTGCGCGGGTAGACCTGGTACACGACTGCGGACTGCCACCACTTGTCACTCACGGGGTTCACCCTACTCAGAGCGGGCTCAGAGCTCGACGCGGCCGCCGGTGCGGAGGGATTCGCGGGCGGCGAGGGCGACGCGCAGGGCATCCACTGCGGCAGCGACGGGTGCGCGGTCGGGTGCTGCGCCCGACGCGATGCACTCCAGGACGTACCTCGCCTGCTCCACGAACGGGTCGCCTTCTGCGGCCGCCACCCGGTCGGTGCCGCGGTCGCCGATGACCTCCAGCTCGCTGCGGAAGGGCTCGCCCTCCGGCAGGTCGGCCGCGCTCGTGAGCTGCGCCACTCCGCCGTCCTCGTACTCGATGGTGGTCGCGACCGCGGTACCGAACGCGCCGCCCGGCGCGCCGACGCTCGCAGCGCCCACACTCGTCACCGCGACCGGACGGCCCAGCAGCAGGTTCGCCTGGTCGATGTCGTGGATGGCGAAGTCGACCAGCATGCCGCCCGAGCGCTCCTCGTCGGCGAGCCAGTCGGCCCACCGGGGTGCGGCGGAGACGCGGGAGGCGCGCACGAGGCGGGGTCGCCCCACCGAGCCTGCGGCAACGCGCGTGGCCAGCGCCGCGTAGCCCGGGAAGAACCGGACCACGTGCGCCACCATCAGCATGCCCGTCGACCGCGAGGCGACCGCCGCCAGCGCCTCCGCGTCGGCCACG
Source organism: Leifsonia williamsii (assembly GCF_030433685.1). Lineage (NCBI taxonomy): Bacteria > Bacillati > Actinomycetota > Actinomycetes > Micrococcales > Microbacteriaceae > Leifsonia > Leifsonia williamsii. The sequence goes on along the minus strand of NZ_JAROCF010000001.1, from coordinate 1,275,217 downwards.
GTGAGGGCGATCGGCTTCTCGAGCAGGACGTGGCGGCCGGCCTCCAGCGCCTGCGTGGCGAGCGCCGCGTGGGAGGGCGTCGGGGTGCAGAGGGAGACGATGGTCAGCTCGGGATCGGCGAGCGCCTCCTCCAGTGTCCGCGCCCAGCGCGCGTCCGGGGCGCCGGGGAGGTCCGGTCGCGTGCGCGGCGACACCGCCCAGCGGACGGGGACGCCGAGAGCCGCCCAGGCGGCGGCGTGCGCCCGGCCCATCCGGCCGGCGCCGACGATCGCGACCGCGCCCGCTCCCGCGCCGTGCGCGCCCGCGCTCACCGCACCACGAGGTTCACACGCGACGGCGCGAACAGCTCGTCGAGGATGAGCCGGCCGGCGCCGCGGATGCCCGCCTGGTCCTTCGCGACGCTCACCGCGATGTCGAGCTGGTCGGTGATCATCGGCAGGCAGTCGGAGTAGATCGCCGAGCGCACGCCCGCGACGAAGGCCTCCGCCTCGCCGAGGATGCCGCCGAGCACGAGCCGCTGCGGGTTGAAGAAGTTCATGATGGTCGCCAGCACACTGCCGGTGCGCAGGCCAGCCTCCCGCAGCATCAGCGTCGCGCGGGGGTGCGCGTCGCGGGCCAGCGCGAGCACATGGCCGGTGTCGGCGACCTCGACGCCGGACTGACGGAGGGAGGCGACGATGGCCGCGCCTCCCGCGACCGCGTCGAGGCAGCCGACCCGGCCGCAGGAGCACAGCACGTCGGGGGCGCCGGGCACGGTGACGTGACTGATGTCGCCCGCCATGCCGTGGTGACCGTGGTAGACGCCGCCGAAGGCGATGACGCCGCAGCCGATGCTGGAGCCCGCCTTCACGAAGACGAGCTGCTGCGCCTCCTCACCGGCCTCGCTCAGCTCGACCAGCTCGCCGAGCGCCATCAGGTTGGCGTCGTTGTCGGCGGCGGCGGGGAGGCCCGAGAGGCGTGCCAGCTCGGCGGCCACGTCGACGCCGTTCCAGCCGGGCATGCGCGAGGGCGACACCATGCGCCCGCTGGTGGAGTCGACGGGGCCGGGGAGGCCGATGCCGAAGCCGCGCAGCGTCTGGCCGGGGGCGGCGTGCGCGGCGGTCAGCTCGGCGCCGACCTCGCTGATCCACTGCAGGATGCGCTCGGGGCCGTCCGCGATCCGCATGGCCTCGTTGCGCAGCGCGAGCAGCCGCCCGCCGAGGTCGAACAGGCCGAAGGTCGCGTGGTGCGACCCGAGATCGACGGCGCAGACGACGCCGGCCGACGGGTCCACCTCGAGCGCGCGCGGGCGGCGACCGCCCTGCGAGACCCCCGCTCCCGCCTCCCGGAGGTAGCCGGCGCCGATGAGCGCGTCCACCCGCTGGGCCACGGTGGAGGGAGAGAGCCCGGTGCTGCGCGCGATGTCGGCGCGCGACCGGGCGCGGCCGGAGCGCACTAGCTCGAGGATGCCGCCCGGCGTGGACGCCGCGTGCGCCGGGGCGTGGCCCGGTGCGTCGATGGTGCTCGTCATGGCGCCGTCCTCTCGTCTGCAGTGAGGATACTGTACCGACTTCCTCCAATTCCGGATTAACTAATTCCAATATTGCACTGAAGGCGGATCACTTAGTACGCTCGTCGCAACCTGCCCCACCGACGATGCGAGGAACCCGATGACCGTCTCCGACACCCGGCCCATGGTGAGCCTGCGCTCGGTCGACAAGCACTTCGGCGACCTGCACGTGCTCAAGAACATCGACCTCGACGTGGCCGCCCAGGAGGTCGTCGTGGTGGTGGGCCCCTCCGGCTCCGGCAAGTCGACGCTGTGCCGGTCGATCAACCGGCTCGAGACGATCGACGGCGGCGAGATCCGCGTCGACGGCGAGCTGCTCCCCGAGGAGGGCGCGGCGCTGGCCCGGCTGCGCGCCGAGGTCGGCATGGTGTTCCAGTCGTTCAACCTCTTCGCGCACCGCACGATCCTCGACAACGTGACCCTCGCTCCGCTCAAGGTGCGCGGGACCCGCAAGGCCGAGGCGGAGAAGACGGCGATGGAGCTGCTCGACCGGGTCGGGATCGCCGACAAGGCGCACAGCCACCCCGCCCAGCTCTCCGGCGGGCAGCAGCAGCGCGCCGCCATCGCCCGCGCGCTCGCCATGCAGCCCAAGGTGATGCTCTTCGACGAGCCCACCAGCGCGCTCGACCCCGAGATGGTCGGCGAGGTGCTCGACGTGATGACCTCCCTCGCCAAGGAGGGCATGACGATGATCGTCGTCACCCACGAGATGGGCTTCGCCCGCCGCGCCGCCGACCGCGTCGTCTTCATGGACCGCGGTCAGATCGTCGAGGAGGCGACCCCCGCCGAGTTCTTCGACTCGCCCCGCACCGAACGGGCGAAGTCGTTCCTGGCCTCCGTCCTGTCGCACTGACAGCCGGAGACCCGCACCACCCGCTCCACATCCCCTACCCGTCAGACAGAAAGCGATTCCCCATGACCCGCTTCACCCTCCGCAGGAAGGCCACCGTCGCCGGTGTCCTGCTCGCGGCCACGACGCTGGCCATCACGGCCTGCTCGGGCAGCGCCGACCTCCCCGGCAGCGACCCCAGCGCCTCCTCGTCGACCAAGGACGCCGTCTTCGCCGACGCGCCCGTGGCCGGCAAGGACCTGATCATCCCCGGCTCGACCATGGAGAAGATCAAGAAGCGCGGCAAGCTCATCGTCGCCGAGGCGCTCGACGCCCCGCTGCTCTCGCAGCAGGACCCGACGAACCCCGACCAGGTCAACGGCTTCGACGCCGACCTGGCGAAGCTGCTCGCGATCTACATCCTCGGCAAGCCCGAGGTCGAGATCGTCCCCCCGGCGTCCGAGACCCGTGAGGCGATGCTGCAGAACGGCACGGTCGACGTCGTGTTCAACACCTACACGATCACCGAGGAGCGGGCGACGCAGATCGACTTCGCCGGCCCCTACTTCGAGTCCGGCCTCGCCGTCGCCGTCAAGTCCGACAACAAGGACATCAAGAGCGAGAAGGACCTCGACGGCAAGAAGGTCATCGTCGGCGCCAACACCCCGGCCGTGACCGAGGTGCCGAAGATCGCCCCGAAGGCGACCGTCACCGCGTTCGGCACCGACCCGGCCGCCGTTCAGGCGCTCATCCAGGGCCGCGGCGACGCCTACGTGCAGGACTACACCCTCCTCGCCAGCGACGCCGCCAGCGAGAAGCAGATCAAGGTCGTCGGCCAGCCCTTCACCAAGGAGCCGTACGGCATCGGCCTGCAGCACGGCGACTCGGACTTCAAGAAGTTCATCAACGAGTGGCTGAAGAAGATCCAGGACGGCGGCCAGTGGGGCCAGGCGTGGAAGACCACGCTCGGCACCGTGACCGACTCGGACATCCCGACCGCACCGGAGATCGGTTCCGTCCCCGGTTCCTGATCCGCTGCACCAGACCGGCCGGATGCGCGTGGAGACGCCCCCCACGTCCGCGCGCGTCCGGCCGACCCACCTCCCCTCCTCTTCCCTGACGCCCCTTCGCGAGTGAGTGAGCGATGAACCCCCTGATCGACAACCTCGGGCCGCTGGCCCAGGCCCTCGGAACGACGCTGCTCATGGCCGTCGTCGCGGGCGTCGGCTCGATCGTGCTCGGCGTGCTGATCACGGTCGCGCGCGTCAGCCCGATCCCGGTGCTGCGCGCGGCGGCGTTCCTCTACGTCCAGTTCTTCATCAACGTGCCGCTGCTGGCGCTCCTGCTGCTCGCGGTCTTCGCCCTCCCCGACGCCGGCGTCCTCCTCCCCCTCACGCCCACGGCCACCATCGTGCTGATGGTCTACGAGGCCGCGTACGTGGCGGAGGCCGTGCGCTCCGGCGTCAACACCGTCCCTGTCGGCCAGGTGGAGGCGTCGCGCGCGCTGGGCCTGACCCTCGCCCAGTCGCTGCGGTACGTCGTCGTGCCGCAGGCGCTGCGCGCGGTGGTCCAGCCGATCGGAAACGTCATGATCGCCCTCGCGATGAACACCGCGCTCGCCGCCGCCGTCGGCGTCGTCGAGCTGACCGCCGAGGTGAACAAGATCAACCTCGTTGCGGCCCAGCCCATCCTGATCTTCTCGAGCGCCGGCATCGTCTACATGGCGATCGCGCTCGCCATCGGCCTCGCCGCCGGCTGGGTCGAGCGGAAGGTGGCGATCGCCCGATGACCGCGCAGCTCATCCCGGACCGTCCGGCGCCCGCCCGTGCCCGCAAGCCGCGTCGTCGTTACGATGCCGCGTTCATGTACGACGTGCCCGGCCCGCGCGGCCGCCGTCGCATCGCCATCGGCTCGGTCGTCAGCATCCTCGTCATCGTCGCCGTGCTCGGCGCCGGGCTCTGGCAGTTCGCCTCGCACGGCCAGCTCGCGCCGGAGCGCTGGGCGCCCTTCACCCAGTGGTCGATCTGGCTGTACCTGCTCAACGGGCTCTGGGGCACCCTCCAGGCCGCCGCGCTGGTCGCCGTGCTCGGCGGTGCGCTCGGCGTGCTGCTCGCGCTCGGCCGGATCAGCGGACTGCGCTGGCTGCGGTTCGTCTGCGGGCTCTACATCGAGATCGCCCGCACCGTGCCGGTGCTACTGGTCATCTACCTGATGCTGTTCGGCCTCCCCCAGCTCGGCATCAACCTGCCGACCATCTGGAAGCTGGTCGTGCCGCTGACCATCGCGAACTCCGCCGTGTTCGCCGAGATCATCCGCGCCGGCATCGCCAGCCTCCCGCGGGGCCAGCAGGAGGCGGCGCTCAGCCTGGGCCTGCGCTCGGGCCAGGCGATGCGCTACGTCGTGCTGCCGCAGGCGTTCCGCAACGTGGCGCCGTCGCTCGTGACGCAGCTCGTCAGCCTCCTGAAGGACACCTCGCTCGGCTACATCGTGGCGTGGACGGAGCTGCTCTACCGCGGCCAGGTGCTCGCGTCGTACCTGCACCTGCTGATCCCCACCTACGTCGCAGTGACGGTCATCTACCTCATCGTCAACGGCAGCCTGTCGGCTTTCGCGTCGCGGCTGCAGCGCGGCCCGCGCCGGCGCCGCCCCTCCACCCAGCCCGTGCTGCCCGCCCTGCCGGCCGCCGGGGACGACGACACCGCGCTCACCGGGCACGGGTCGACCGAGAACACGAAAGCACCGCATGCCTAGCACCGCCTCCCCCCTGCCCGCCGTCGAGCCCGCCGTCGAGGAGCTCGCCGAGCTGGCCGCCGTCCGCCGGTCGGGCCTGATCGAGAGCCGGCACTTCGGGAGCCTCGTGGCGGTCGACCCGTCGGGTGCCACGGTGCTCGAGCTGGGCCTCCCGGACGCGGTGATCCTCCCCCGCAGCACGGTGAAGCCGCTGCAGGCGCTCGCGTGCCTGACCGCGGGCGCGGAGCTCGCCGGCCCCGAGCTCGCCATCGCCGCGGGCAGCCACACCGGCGAGGACGAGCACGTGCGCGTCGTGCGCGAGCTGCTGGCACGCGCGGGCGTCGACGACGAGGCGCTCGGCTGCCCGGTCGACCGGCCGGAGGACGAGGGCACGTTCGAGCGGATGATCCGCGCCGGGGAGCCGCGCGCCCGCGTGCGGATGAATTGCTCGGGCAAGCACGCCGCGATGCTGCTGGCCGCCGCGACCAACGGCTGGCCGACCGAGGGCTACCTCGACCCGCAGCACCCGCTGCAGCAGCACATCCGCGCGACCATGGCGGAGGTGACCGGCGTCCCGGTCGGCGCCGACGCGATCGACGGCTGCGGCGCGCCGCTCTTCGGCACGACCGTCCGCGGGATCGCTCGCGCCTTCGGCCGCCTGGTGCAGGCCGAGCCCGGCACCCCGGAGCGCGCGGTCGCCGACGCGATGCGCGAGCACCCCTTCTACGTGGGCGGCAGCGGCCACCAGAACTCGACGCTGATGGAGACGGTGCCCGGCGCGCTCGCCAAGGGCGGCGCGGAAGGCGTCATCGGCGTCGCGGCGCCCGATGGCACCGCGGTCGCGATGAAGATCGTCGACGGCAGCCCGCGCGCCACCACCCTGCTCGCCCTGCGCGTGCTGGAGGCGCTCGGCACCCCGATCGCCGGCGCGCACGCGCTGGTCGAGCTGCCGGTGCTCGGCGGCGGCGTGCCGGTCGGCGCCATCGAGGTCGGTCGCGACCTGGCCGCCGCGCTGGAGCGCCTGGCGTGAGCCCCTCCTCCCGCGTCCTCGTCGAGATCTGCCTGGACGACCTCTCCGGCGTCGGCGCGGCCGAGCGCGCGGGCGCGGACCGCATCGAGCTGTGCGCTGCGCTCTCCGAGGGCGGGATCACGCCGTCGATCGGCACCGTCGCCGGCGCACTTCAGGCTGCGCGCCGCATCGACGTCAACGTGCTCGTGCGACAGCGGCCCGGCGACTTCGTCTACACGGCGGAGGAGGTGGAGGCGATGGTCGCGGACATCCGTGCCATGCGCTCCCTCCCCCGTGCCGACGGCGTCGCACTCGGCTTCGTGATCGGCGCGCTCGCCCCGGACGGGACCGTGGACCTGCCGGCCACCGCGCGGCTGGCACAGGCGTGCGGCGAAGCTCCCGTGACCTTCCACAAGGCGTTCGATCAGGTCCCCGACCGGATCGCGGCGCTCGAACAACTCGTGTCGCTCGGCGTCACGCGCATCCTCACCTCGGGCGGAGCGCCGAGCGCTCTCGACGGGGCGGCGGAGCTGGGCGAGCTGGTGCGCCGGGCCGGTGACCGGGTGACGATCCTCGCCGGAGGCGGCGTGCGGCCCGCCAACGCGGCTGAGGTCGTCCGGCGGACGGGCGTGCGCGAGGTGCACCTGCGGGCGATGGAGGCGGTGCCGAGCGCATCGTCCACCGCCTCCGTGTACGACACGGGAACGCGCGAGGTGACCTCGGAGGCCGTCGTCGCCGCGGTCGTGGCCTCTGTGAGCGAGGTGGCGGCATGAGCGCCGACGTGATCGTGGGCGGGGCGGCCGGTGCGGCTGCACCCGCCGCCTCCGCGGCCGCCGCCTCCGCCGCCTCCACCGCACCCATCGGCCCCGTCGTCGTCGCCGTCGACCTCGGCGGCACAGCGATGAAGGGCGCCGTCGTGAGCGAGGACGGCCGCGTCGTCGCCGAAGCCACGCGCGCGACACCCTCCGACGGCATCCTGGAGTCGCTGGTCGCCCTCCTCGCCGACCTGCGCGACGGCGCGGTCGCCGACGGGCTGAACGTCGTCGGCGCGGGCGTCGCGACACCGGGCATGCTGGACGAGACGCGCGGATTCGTGCACTACGCCTCCAACCTCGGCTGGCGCGACGTGCCGCTCCTCGACATCGTGCGCGACCGCCTGGGCCTGCCCGTCGCAGTCGGGCACGACGTGCGCGCGGCCGGGCTCGCAGAACGCACCGCCGGTGCGGCGCAGGGCGAGGACGACGTGGTGCTGGTGCCCATCGGCACGGGCGTCGCCGCCGCCCTCGTGACGGCGGGCGGCACCATCACCGGCGCGACGGGCGCTGCGGGCGAGTTCGGCCACATCCCCGTGATCCCCGACGGCGAGCCGTGCACCTGCGGGCAGCGGGGCTGCCTCGAGGTGTACATGTCGGGTGCCGGGGTCGCACGCCGCTATCGCGCGGCCGGCGGCGAGGCGCTGAGCACCCGCGCGATCGTCGCCCGGCTCGGCTCGGACCCGCTCGCCGACCGCATCTGGTCGGAGGCGGTGGCGGTCCTCGCCCAGGGCCTCGACATCCTCACCCTGCTGCTCGACCCGGGTGTGATCGTGCTGGGTGGCGGCGTCTCGCACGCCGGGGCGGCGCTGTTCGACCCGCTCGGCGAGCGGATGTCGGCCGGACTGGCCTGGCGCGAGCGGCCCCGGGTCGTGCGGAGCGCGTTCGGCGGCGACGCCGGGCGCGCGGGGGCGGCACTGCTGGCGTTCGGGGCGGCCGGCGCCTGAGGCCGGACCGTCCGCCTGGCGCGCAACGACAGAGGGGTCCCGACACGCCGCCCGCGCTTGGCGGGAGCGGCGTGTCGGGACCCCTCTGCTGTCGGTCGGCTAGCGGTCGAACCGGATGCTCGCCTGCTCGTCGTTCAGCACGACGACGGGCGTGATCGTGGGGTGACCCGCGGCGCGGATCGCGTCGAGGTCGAACCGCAGCAGCGGGGTGCCCGCGGTGACGGCCGTCTCCGCCTCCACCAGGGGCTCGAAGCCCTTCCCGCCCATCTCGACCGTGTCGATGCCGACGTGGATGAGGAGTTCCACCCCGCCGTCGAGGACCATCGCGATGGCGTGGTTCGTCTTGGTGAGGTGCGCGACCGTGCCGTCGGCGGGCGCCACGACGAGTCCCTCGCTCGGCTCGATCGCGAGGCCGGGGCCCATGATCCCTTCGCCGAACGTCGGATCGGGCACATCGCTGAGGGGATGCACCGCGCCCGCGATGGGCTGGCGGAGCACGAGGACCGTCGAGGCGGCGTCCGCCTCCGTCGCAGCCGACGGCTCAGTGGAAGGGGCTGCCTGCCCGGGCGCCTCCGCGACGGTTCCCGCCGGCACGGCGGCGGGAACGCCTCCAGAGAGCACGCGCTCCATCGCGTCCTTCACGAATTGCACGTTGAGACCGTAGACGACCTGCACGGCGCCCCCGCCCGGCTTCATCGTCCCGGCGGCTCCTGCCCGCTTGAGGGCAGCGTCGTCCACGAGTGACACGTCGGCGACCTGCATTCGGAGGCGCGTGGCGCAGTTGTCCAGCTCGACGATGTTCTCGGCTCCGCCGAGCGCGGTCACGAACCGGGAGGCGGTCGCCGCGTAGCGGTCCTCGCCCGCTTCGGCCGCGTCCGCGGCCTCGTCGGGAGCCTGCTCGTCGTCCTCCCGGCCCGGCGTCTTCAGCCGGAAGCGCAGGATCACGAACCGGAACACGACGAAGTACACGACGAACCAGAACACTCCCATCACCGGCAGGATCCACGGGTTCTCCGCCAGCGGGTTCACCCAGTTGAGCACCAGGTCGATGAAGCCTCCCGAGAAGCCGAAGCCCTCGCGCACCGGCAGCCAGGCGCTGACCGCCAGCGAGATACCGGTGAAGACGGCGTGGATGACGTACAGCCACGGCGCCAGGAACACGAACGAGAACTCGAGCGGCTCGGTGACCCCGACGAAGAACGACGCCACGGCGGACGAGAGCAGGATGCCCGCCACCGCCTTCTTGCGCGCAGTCTTGGCGGTCACGTACATCGCGAGGGCGGCGCCGGGGAGGCCGAACATCATCACCGGGAAGAAGCCGGTCATGTACTGCCCCGTCACCCCGTGGACGCCGTCTCCGGAGAGGAAGTCGTTGAGGTCGTTGATGCCGGCGACGTCGAACCAGAACACCGAGTTGAGCGCGTGGTGGAGCCCGAGCGGGATGAGCATCCGGTTGAGGAACCCGTAGATTCCGGCGCCGATCGGACCGAGGGTGACCACCCAGGTGCCGAACGCCACGAGCCCGCCGTAGACCAGCGGCCACACGAACAGCAGCGCCAGCGCGACGACGAGGGAGAGGCCGGCGGTGACGATCGCCACGGACCGCTTGCCGGAGAAGAACGAGAGCGCGTCGGGCAGCCTGGTGTCTTTGAACCGGTTGTACGAGAAGGCGCCGATCAACCCGCACAGGATGCCGATGAAGGCGTTCTCGACGCTCGAGAAGGCCGGGTCGACCCGCGACGCCGAGACCCCCTGGAAGGCGGCGACGGTCTCCGGGCTCAGCAGCCGGGTCATCGTCAGCCACGAGACCAGCCCGGCCAGCGCGGAGGTGCCGTCGCTCTTGGTCGCCATGCCGATGGAGACGCCGATCGCGAACAGCAGCGGCATGTTGTCGAGGAGCGCGCCGCCGGCCGCGCTGAGGAACGTGGAGGCCACGTTGTCGCCCACGGCGGAGCGGATCCAGTAGCTGACGCCCACCAGGATGGCCGCGACGGGCAGGACGGCGACCGGGAGCATGATCGACCGGCCGAGCCGCTGCATGAACTTCATTCGGGAACCTCTCGACGGGTGAGGAAGGACGGCGACATACTATCTGAGACATCTGACATTCCAGATCGCCCGATGCTCCTGTCGGCCGGCCCCGATAGCCTGACTGCATGCTCACTCCTCCCGTCACCGCCAAGAAGCCGACCGAACGCGTCCACCACGGGGACGTCTGGGTCGACGACTACGAATGGCTGCGCGACAAGGAGGATCCGGCCGTCCTGGCGCATCTCCACGAGGAGAACGCGTACACCAACGCCCGCACCGAGCACCTCGCCGTGCTGCGCGAGCAGCTCTTCGACGAGATCAAGCGGCGCACGCGCGAGACCGATCTGAGCGTCCCGACCCGCGAGGGCGACTGGTGGTATTACACCCGGACCGTCGAGGGCAAGCAGTACGGCATCCACTGCCGGGCGCCCATCGCGTCGCCCGACGACTGGGAGCCGCCGGCGCTCGACGACGAGGCGCAGCGCAACGGGCTGCCGGGCGAGCAGGTGCTGCTCGACGACAACGCCGAGGCGGAGGGGCACGACTTCTACGCCCTCGGGAGCTTCGACGTCAGCGCCGACGGCACGCGGCTGCTGTACGGCGTCGACACCGAGGGCGACGAGCGGTACACGCTGCGGGTGCGATCGCTGGTCGACGACACCGCGTTCCCCGACGAGATCACGGGGACGGGAGCGGGCGCCCTGTTCGACGCGAGCGGCGACTACATCTTCTACACGACCGTCGACGACGCCTGGCGGCCGGACACCGTGTGGCGGCACACCGTCGGCGATGGGCCGTCGACCGAGGACGCCCAGGTCTTCCACGAGCCCGACGAGCGCTACTGGATCGGCGTCGGGATGACGCGCAGTCGCGCCTTCCTCGTCATCGAGGCCGGCTCCAACATCACCAGCGAGACCTGGCTGCTCCGGGCGACAGACCCGACCGGCGACTTCACCGTCGTCTGGCCCCGCAAGGAGGGAGTGGAGTACGACGTCGAGCACGCCGTCGCGAACGGCCACGACCGCCTCCTGATCGTGCACAACGACGGCGCCGTCAACTTCGAGCTCGTCAGCGTCGCGGCCGACGACCCGCAGGGCGACCGGCGGATGCTGCTGCCGCACGATCCCGCGGTGCGAATCGAGGGCGTCGACGCGTTCCGCGACTTCGTCAGCCTGGAGTACCGGCGCGAGGGCATGACGCGCGTCGCCGTCGCGCGCGTGCCACAGGGCGACGACCGCGACGACACCCTCCACGAGCTCCACTTCGACGAGCAGCTGTTCACCGTCGGTGTCGGCGGCAACCCGGAGTGGACCCAGCCTCACCTGCGCCTCGGCTACGGCAGCTTCGTCACGCCGTCGAGCGTCTACGACTACGAGGTGCGCTCCGGAGAGCTGACCCTGCGCAAGCAGCAGCCGGTGCTCGGCGGGTTCGACCCGTCGCTGTTCGAGCAGCGGAGGGAGTGGGCGACCGCGCCGGACGGCACCCGCATCCCGATCTCGCTCGTCTACCGCAACGACCTCGTCACGCCGGGTGAGCCGGCCCCGCTCGTGCTGTACGGGTACGGGTCGTACGAGGCGAGCATGGACCCGTCGTTCAGCATCCCGCGGCTCAGCCTGCTCGACCGGGGCGTGGTCTTCGCCATCGCGCACGTGCGCGGCGGAGGCGAGCTCGGCCGGCTCTGGTACGAGCACGGCAAGAAGCTGCACAAGCGCAACAGCTTCACCGACTTCGTCGCGTGCGCCGAGCGGCTCGTCGACGAGGGCTGGACCACGCCCGACCGGCTCGCCGCCCAGGGCGGCAGCGCGGGCGGTCTGCTGATGGGCGCGGTCGCGAACCTCGCGCCGCGCCTCTTCGCCGGCATCCTGGCCGAGGTGCCCTTCGTCGATCCGCTGACGACCATCCTCGATCCGTCACTGCCGCTGACCGTCATCGAATGGGACGAGTGGGGCGACCCGCTGCACGATCCCGAGGTCTACGACTACATGAAGTCGTACGCCCCGCTCGAGAACGTCCACCACACCCGGTACCCGCGCATCCTGGCGGTCACCAGCCTGAACGACACGCGCGTCCTGTACGTCGAGCCGGCGAAGTGGGTGGCGCGCCTGCGGGACGTCGCGGATGCCGACGCGCTGCTCAAGACCGAGATGGCTGCCGGCCACGGCGGCGTCTCGGGCCGGTACTCGGCGTGGCGGGAGCGCGCCTTCTCGCTGGCGTGGCTGCTCGACGTGGTGGGGGCGCACCCGAGCGGGGAGTGAGGACGGGGCGGTCGGCCCCGGGCGCTCAGCCCGGCCGTCAGCCCAGGTCGTCCGGGTCCTTGCCGGTGCGCTCGCCCGTCTCGAGGGAGGCGATGGCCTGGAGGTCGTCGGCGTCGAGTTCGAAGCCGAACACCTCCAGGTTCTCGCGGATGCGCTCGCGTGTGGCCGACTTCGGGATCACGACGTTGCCCAGCTGCAGCTGCCAGCGGATGACCACCTGGGCCGGAGAGACGCCGTGCTTCGCGGCGAGCCGGTCGAGCGTCGGGTCGCCCAGCACGCGGCCGCGGGCCAGCGGCGACCACGCCTCTGTCACGATGCCGTGCTCGGCGTCGTAGCGGCGCACCTCCTGCTGCGGCAGCCAGGGGTGCAGTTCCACCTGGTTGACCGCCGGGACGACGTCGGTCTCGCGGGCGAGCCGGTCGAGGTGGTGGGTGTGGAAGTTGGCGACGCCGATCGAGCGGGCGCGGCCCTCCTCGCGGATCCGCTCCAGCGCGCGCCAGGTGTCGACGTACTTGTCGTGCTTCGGCGCCGGCCAGTGGATGAGGAACAGGTCGACCGTGTCGAAGCCGAGCCGGTCGAGGCTCGCGTCGAAGGAGCGCAGGGCCGAGTCGTAGCCGTTCTCGGTCCACCACACCTTCGTCGTCACGTACACGTCGCCGCGGGCCAGCCCGCTGCGACGCACCGCCTCCCCCACGGCTCGTTCGTTCTCGTAGAACGCGGCCGTGTCGATGTGCCGGTAGCCGGCATCCAGGGCCGTGAGCACCGCCTCCACCGTCTCGGCCTCGGGGATCTTGTACACGCCGAAGCCCAGCTGCGGGATGCTCGAGCCGTCGTTGAGAGGGACCTGGGGGATGCTCGCCATGCCCTTCATTCTGCCGCTCCACGGGCGTACCGATGGAGGTACGACGAAAGGAGAGCACATGGCACTCGACGGAAAGACGATCGCGTTCCTGGTGGGCCCGGAGGGCATCGAGCAGGCCGAGCTGACCGAGCCGTGGAAGGCCGTCACGGAGGCCGGCGGCACACCGAAGCTGATCTCGCAGGAGCAGGGCGAGGTGCAGGCGTTCAACCACCTGACCCCGGCCGACACGTTCCCGGTCGACGTGACGCTCGCCGACGCGTCCGCAGACGCCTTCGACGGGCTGGTCCTGCCGGGCGGCGTCGCGAACGGCGACCAGGTGCGCACCTTCCCCGAGGCGGTGTCGCTGGTGAAGGCGTTCGCCGACGCGGGCAAGCCGATCGCGGTGATCTGCCACGGCGGCTGGGTGCTGGTGGAGGCGGACGTCGTGCGCGGTCGCACCCTCACCAGCTGGCCGAGCCTGCAGACCGACTACCGCAACGCGGGGGCGACCTGGCAGGACCAGGAGGTCGTGGTCGACGACGGCCCGTTCACCCTGGTGAGCTCGCGCAAGCCCGACGACCTGCCCGCCTTCAACCGCGAGCTCGTCGCGGCCTTCGGAGGCTGACCACCGGAGATTGAACGGCGCAGGCTGAGCCCGGCATCCACGCTCCGTGGATGTTGCCTGGCAATGCCGGCCACGGGGGTTGCGGCCCTCCGCGGAGTGCGGAACCGTGGCTGGCTCCTGGAGCAATCGAACGGAAGGAGAGCACATGCTCACCCTCACTGAGAACGCCAGCACGATCGTCAAGACCCTCACCGACCAGTCGCCGACGGAGGACGCGGGCCTGCGCATCAGCAGCAGCAACCCCGACGCCACCGCCTTCGCGGCCTCGGTCGCCGAGGTGCCAGAGCCCGCCGACCAGGTGGTGGAGTCGGGAGGCGCGCGCCTGTTCCTCGAGCAGAGCGCGGCCGTCGTCCTCGACGACAAGGTGCTGGACGCCCAGGTCGACGACCAGGGAGCCGTCAGCTTCGCCATCGGCGCGCTGGCGTAACCCCGCGGGCGTCAGCCCGCGAGCACAGGAAGAATGCCCCGGATCGCTGTGATCCGGGGCATTCTCCTGTGCTCGGCGGCTAGCGTGCCGGCTCGGCCAGCGCTGTCGCGATGCGCGGGAGCACGTGCGGCCAGCCGTGGCCCATGCCCTCCAGGGCGTGGCGGCCGAGCGGCGTGTCGAGGTCGAAGCCCTCGTGGCGGAGGAGGAGGCGGGTGCCCGTCCCCTCCGGCACGAGCGTCCAGCTGATGATCGTGTCGAGCACACCCTCGGCGAAGGTGTAGGCGAGCAGACGCTCCGGCTCCACCGACACCACCTCGCACTGCTGCGTGCCCCACTGGTCCATGTCGAGCGTGAAGCGGTGGCCCACCTCCGGACGCACCTCGGTGGCAGCAGCCCACCATTTCGCGATCAGGGCGGGATCGGTGAGCGCACGCCACACCGCGCTCGGCGGGTGCGGGATGAACTCGTCGCATTCGATGACAGCAGGGGCGGTGTCGGTCATAGTCGGCCTTCCGTGGTTCCGAGTGTGGTCGCCTCGGACTCCGCAGCCTCCTCGTCCAGCGCGGCGGACAGCGCCCGGAGGCGCCCCCTCCAGAACCGCTCGAACGGGTGGAGCCACTCCGCCGCCTCCGCCAGCGCCGCACCCTCGAGGTGGTAGATGCGCTGCTGGCCGCGACGCTCGTCGCGCACGAGGCCGGCGCGGACGAGCACCTGAAGGTGCTCCGACACCGCGGGGCGGCCGACCGGTTGCCCCGCGGCGAGTTCGTTAACCGAACGTGGAGCCTCCAGCAGGGAGGTGAGGATCGCGCGGCGCACGGGGTTGGCCAGCGCGCCGAAGACATCCGAGGACATGCACCGATGTTACGTCGGAGATTCCCGACGTGTCAACATTCTCCGACGGATATCAGTATTTGCCCGCATCGAGCAGGAACTCGACCGCATCCCTCCAGTCGGCCACGATCTTCGTCGGCGGAATGTCCTCCTCGTCCGGGAAGTGGGCCGCGAAGTGGATCTCCGGCTCGCCCTTCACCGGCTCGGCGGTCGCCAGCTCACCGAAGTAGCGGTCCTCGTCCTCGACGTCCACCACCCGCCAGCGCACCGGGGAGCCGCCGGTGGGCTCGATGCGGACGTGGTAGCCGCCGTAGTCGTAGCGGGGGTCCGGGGAGACCGGAGCGGGGCGTTCATCGAGAGTCACCGCTCCGTCATACGCCGCCGCGGCCGGACGCACAACTAGTTCATCTGCCTAGTCATCCGTATCCCGGACAGCGGAGGCGGGATGTGCCGAGCACACTCCTGGAACGAGTTATCCGCCCCTGCCTCTCCGATGTCAATGACTCCACCCGCCTCCGATCCGAAGGTTCAGTGGCTGTGCAACCACGCGAACCACCCGCAACGCGGGGAGCACCCCGCGAACGAAACGGAGGCACCATGACCACGTCAGACGACCCGTCTGCCACGACCCCGGCCACGACGCCGATCTACGACAGCCAGGTGGACGCGACGCGCTGGAGCGAGACCGACACCGCGACCTCCGCCGGCGCAGGCCAGGGCGGCTCAAGCCAGGGCGGCGGAAGCCAGGGCACCGCCGGCCAGGTCAAGGACGAGGCCAAGAACGTCGCCGGCACCGCCGCGGACGCCGGGCGCGAAGTCGCCGGCGTCGCCAAGGAGCAGGCGAAGAACGTCGCGGGCGAGGCGAAGTCGCAGGTCCGCGACCTGTACCACCAGTCGCAGCGCGAGCTGCGCGACCAGGCCGCTCAGCAGCAGGAGCGCGTCGCCGACGGGCTCCGCTCGGTCAGCGACGAGCTGCACCAGATGGCCGCAGCGTCGGACTCGAACGGCGTCGCGAGCGACCTGGTCCGCCAGGCCGCCGACCGCACGCACTCGGTGGCCGAATGGCTCGGCGCCCGCGACCCGGGCTCGCTGCTCAACGAAGTGAAGTCGTACGCCCGGCGCAATCCGGGCACCTTCATCGCGGTCGCCGCCGTCGCCGGCGCGCTGGTGGGTCGCCTCGGGCGGTCGCTCGCCGCGAACGCCTCCGACGACGCCGACAGCTCGGGAACCACCGGCACGGCCGGCTCGCACGACGCGCCGCCGACCACGCCGCCCGCCACCTACACCGCCCCGCCGACCGGCTTCGATGAGACCGGAACGGTCGGAGGCGTCGGGGACGTCGGCTTCGGCGCTCCCGGTGCAGCAGGGCCCGGCGCAGCCGACACGGGCATCTACACCGAGCCGGGCGGCTTCACCGGGACGGGCGGTCTGGACGACACCGGCCTCGACGGAGGCCGACGATGACCGACCCGCTCACCCCCTCCGAGCAGCGGGCCGCGAACGCCTCCCTGGGCGAGCTGCTCGGCGAGGTCAGCCGTGACCTGTCGACGCTGATCCGGCAGGAGATGGAGCTCGCCAAGGCCGAGATCCGCCAGTCCGCCACCCGCGCGGGCAAGGGCGCCGGCCTCCTGGGCGGCGCAGGATACGCCGGCCTCATGGCCGTCTTCTTCCTGTCGATCGCCCTCTGGTGGGCGCTCGGCTACCTGGTGGGCAACGCCTGGTCCGGCGTCATCGTCGCGATCATCTGGGCCATCGTCGCCCTCGTGCTCTACCTGGTGGGCCGCAAGCAGCTCGCCCAGATCAAGGGCGCTCCGCAGACCGTGGAGACCGTCAAAGAATTCCCGGACACCATCAAGCGAAATGAGGAGAACCGATGAGCGACGACCCCGACGTGATCCGCGCCAACATCGAGGCCACCCGCCGCGATCTGAGCGGCGACGTGGACGCGCTGGCCGACAAGGTCACCCCCAGCAAGATCGCGGACCGGCAGGTCCGCAAGGTCAAGGGCGCCTTCCACTCGCTCAGCGAGAAAGTCATGGGCTCCGACGACGACGACGGCTACGGCACCGGCAGCGGTCACCGCTCCCCCGGCGAGCTCGCGAGCGACGCCGGTGACAAGGTCTCCGAGGTCGGCCACCGGGCGGTCGCGAAGGCGCAGGGCAACCCCCTCGCCGTCGGCCTGATCGCCTTCGGCGTCGGCGCGCTGGTCGCCTCCCTCATCCCGCCGAGCCAGAAGGAGCAGGAGCTCGCGGCCGACGTTAAGGAGAAGGCTCAGCCGCTGGTGCAGGAGGTGCAGGGCGTGGCCAAGCAGGTCGCCGATGACCTCAAGGAGCCGGCTCAGCAGGCCGCCCAGCAGGTCAAGGAGACCGCGCAGGAGGCCGCCTCCACCGTCAAGGACGAGGCCCAGACGAAGGCGGGCGAGGTGAAGGACGAGGCCCAGGGCGCGCGCGAGCGCGTGCAGGGCGACTCCTGACAGTCGGACGCCGCACGCGGGCGGACGGCCGGATGACGGCCGTCCGCCCGCGTTCTTTTTCCTGAGAGGAACCAGCCATGTCAGAGATCGGCGCGAGCGAGCGGCTCGCCGACGCTCCCCACCCCGAGGACTCCCGCAAGCCTGGCACGCCGACGAAGCTCGAGAAGCCGTCGTGGAAGCACGTCTTCAAGCGCACCGTCCGCGAGTTCTCCACCGACCAGTGCACCGACATGGCGGCGGCGCTCACGTACTTCGGCGTGCTGTCGCTCTTCCCGGGCATCCTGGCGCTCGTCTCCCTGCTCGGCGTGATCGGCCAGGGGAAGAAGGCCGCCGACCAGCTGCTGCAGATCCTCCAGCAGGTCGCGCCCGGCTCCACGGCGCAGTTGCTGCGGGAACCCATCCAGAACGCGGTGAACTCCCCGGCGGCCGGCATCAGCCTCGTCCTCGGCATCGTGCTCGCGATCTGGTCGGCATCGGGCTACGTCGGCGCCTTCTCGCGTGCGATGAACCGCATCTACGAGATCGACGAGGGACGGCCGTTCTGGAAGCTGCGTCCCACGCAGCTGCTCGTCACCGTCATCACGCTGGTCCTGGTCGGCATCTGCGCGGTGATCCTCGTCGTCTCCGGCCCGGTCACGCGCGCCATCGGCGACGCCCTCGGGCTCGGCACCGCACCCCAGGTGGTGTGGGAGATCGTGAAGTGGCCGCTGCTGCTCGTCATCGTCGTGCTGGTCATCGCCGTGCTCTACTACGCGACGCCCAACGCCAAGCAGCCGAGATTCCGCTGGATCAGCATGGGCGCGATCATCGCGATCCTCGTGCTGGCCGTCGCGACCTTCCTGTTCGGCCTGTACGTCGCCACCTTCGCCAACTACGCGAAGACGTACGGCTCGCTGGCCGGCGTCATCGTCTTCCTGCTCTGGGTGTGGATCGCCAACCTCGCCCTGCTCTTCGGCGCCGAGTTCGACGCCGAGACCGAGCGCGGCCGCCAGCTGCAGGCGGGGATGGAGGCGGAGGAGACCATCCAGCTGCCTCCCCGCGACACCGCCAAGAGCGAGAAGAGCGCGTACAAGGAGGAGAAGCTCGTCGACGAGGCGCGTACTCTCCGCACCGAAGCGGCGCGGAACAACCCGGAATCGAAGGAGAACTGATGAAAGCCATGGTGTATCGCGGCCCGTACAAGGTCCGGGTCGAGGAGAAGGACAGGCCGCGGATCGAGCATCCCGGCGACGCGATCGTACGGGTGACGCTCGCCGCGATCTGCGGCTCCGATCTGCATCTTTATCACGGGATGATGCCGGACACGCGGATCGGGCACACGTTCGGCCACGAGTTCATCGGCGTCGTCGACGAGGTCGGGCCCGACGTGCAGAACCTGAAGGTCGGCGACCGCGTGATGGTGCCGTTCAACGTGTTCTGCGGCTCCTGCTACTTCTGCGTGCGGGGGCTGTATTCCAACTGCCACAACGTGAACCCCAACGCCACCGCGGTCGGCGGGATCTACGGGTACTCGCACACCTGCGGCGGCTACGACGGCGGCCAGGCCGAGTACGTGCGCGTGCCGCTCGCGGACGTCGGCCCCTCCATCATCCCCGACTGGATGGCGGACGAGGACGCCGTGCTGCTGACCGACGCGCTCGCCACCGGCTACTTCGGTGCGCAGCTCGCGGACATCTCGGAAGGTGACACCGCAGTGGTGTTCGGCGCCGGCCCGGTCGGGCTCTACGCCGCTGCCTCCGCCTGGTTGATGGGCGCCGGCCGGGTCGTGGTGGTCGACCACCTCGACTACCGGCTGGAGAAGGCGCGCCAGTTCGCGCATGCGGAGACGTACAACTTCGTGGAGGCCGGCGACATCGTGCGCACGCTGAAGCACGACACCGACGGCCTGGGCGCCGACGTCGTGATCGACGCGGTCGGCGCGGAGGCGGACGGCGCCGTGCTGCAGCACATCACCTCGGCGAAGCTCAAGCTGCAGGGAGGCTCACCGGTCGCCCTCAACTGGGCCATCGACTCCGTCCGCAAGGGCGGCACCATCTCGGTGATGGGCGCATACGGTCCGCTGTTCAGCTCGATCAAGTTCGGCGACGCGATGAACAAGGGGCTCACGCTCCGGATGAACCAGTGCCCGGTCAAGCGGCAGTGGCCGCGGCTGTTCGAGCACGTCCGCAACGGCTATCTCAAGCCGAGTGAGATCGTCACCCACCGGGTTCCGCTCGAGCACATCGCCGAGGGGTACCACATCTTTTCGAACAAGCTGGACGACTGCATCAAGACGCTCGTCGTCCCCGGCGCGTGAGAGCGAGGAGCAGACATGCCGTACACAGCCTCCCAGCACGTGAAGAAGTACTCGCCCGAGGAGCTGCGGGCACGCATCCCCGGGTGGGGCGTCGACAGCGATCCCGCCGACCGGCCCTCGTACCCGCGTGAGCGGCGCGGGCCGGACGGCCAGGGCGAGCCGGCGCCGGGCGTCCACTGGACGTTCCCCCCTCGCCAGGAGCCGTCGGGCAACCGGGAGCGGTCGGTGGAGCATGAGATGCTGCCGCCGGTCTTCGGCACGGCGCAGCCCCTCCACGGCGTCTCCGGCGCGATCCGGCGGTTCGCCTACGACCGCTACAGCGAGGGTCAGACGGCGCACTGGCTGCTGCTGGTGCTCGGGGACCGGGTGGATGCCGTCGGCAGCCACCTGCGATCCTTCGCCACGGCGCGGCCCGACAACCCGGTCACCGAGACGGGCATCCTCGCCGAGCCCGGGCACCGCCCGATCTCGTCGCGCTTCGGACAGAACCGCGCGGACCTCAAGCACACCTGGCTCGACCCGATCATCGTGGTCGGGCCCTGGGTGCTCACGGGCGTGGTGGCCGTGCGTCTGATCGCGAAGCTCGCCCGCCGCTAGCCCGCTCGCCCACGCGCACCGAACGAGGTGCGTCATCCGGTCGCTGTTCCGCAGGAATCACGACCGGATGACGCCCCTCGACGCCGTGGTGGGCGGGCTACGAGGCCGGGACCTCCTCGGGCTCGGCCGGCCGGTCGGCCTCCCGCTCCGGCTCCTCCGTCGCGGCGCCCTGGAACTGCGTCATGTAGAGGTCGTAGTAGGCGCGGCGCTTCGCAAGCAGGGTGGCGTGGTCGCCCTGCTCCACGATGCTGCCGTTCTCCATCACGAGGATGGTGTGGGCGTCGCGGATGGTGGAGAGGCGGTGCGCGATCACGAACGACGTGCGGTCGGTGCGCAGCGCCGCCATCGCGTGCTGCACCAGCAGCTCGGTGCGCGTGTCGACCGACGACGTCGCCTCGTCGAGGATGAGCAGCGACGGGTTCGCGATGAACGCCCGCGCGATGGTGAGCAGCTGCCGCTCGCCCGCAGAGACGTTGGAGCCGTCGGCCTCGATCTTCGTGTCGTACCCGTCGGGCAGCTGGCGCACGAAGCGGTCGACCATGGTCGCCTTGGCGGCCTCCACGACCTCCTCGTCGGTCGCGTCGAGCCGGCCGTAGCGGATGTTCTCGCGGATGGTGCCGGAGAACAGCCACGCGTCCTGCAGGACCATGCCGACCTGGCCGCGCAGCTCGGCACGCGACAGCTCGGTGGTGTCGATGCCGTCGAGCCGGATGGTGCCGCCGTTCAGCTCGTAGAACCGCATGATCAGGTTCACCAGCGTGGTCTTGCCCGCGCCGGTCGGACCGACGATCGCGACCGTCTGACCTGGCTTCACCGAGAGGCTGAGGTCGTGGATGAGCGGCACGGCGGGGTCGTACGAGAAGTCGACCTGCTCCAGCTCGACGCGCCCGTCCGCCCGCTCCGGGAGGTGCTGCGTGTCGTGCTCGGGCGTCTGCTCCTCCGCGTCCAGGAACTCGAAGGTGCGCTCGGCCGACGCGACGCCCGACTGGAGCATGTTCGCCATGCCCGCGATCTGGCCGATCGGCTGCGAGAACTCGCGCGAGTACTGGATGAACGCGGTCGCGTCTCCGATGGTCATCTGGCCCGCCGCCACGCGCAGACCGCCGACGACGGCGATCAGCACGTACGAGAGGTACGAGACGAAGTTCATCGCCGGCATGATCATGCCCGACACGAACTGCGCGCCGACCTGCGCCGCGTGGAGCTTGCCGTTGCGCTCGTCGAACTCCTCCAACATCACCTCGCCGCGGCCGAAGGCGCGCACCAGGTCGAGACCCGAGTACGACTCCTCGATGTGGCCGTTGAGCGATCCGGTCGCGTTCCACTGCTGCTTGAACAGCTTCTGCGACCGGGAGCCGATCACGCCCGCGATGATGCCGGAGAGCGGGATGGAGATCAGCGCGATCAGGGCGAGCTGCCACGAGACCAGGAACATCGCGATCCCGATGCCGATCACCATCAGGACCGACTGGATCAGCTGCGAGAACGCCTGCTGCAGCGCGGTCTGGATGTTGTCGACGTCGTTCGTGACCCGCGACATCAGGTCACCGCGCTGGCGGGTGTCGAAGTAGCTCAGCGGGAGGCGGTTCAGCTTCGACTCCACGTCGGCACGCAGGCGGTAGATCACCCGCATGACGAGCGCGTTGAGGATGTAGCCGTTCCACCACGAGAACAGCGACGCCACCACGTACATCGCCAGCACGATCATCAGCAGGCGGCCGAGCTCGGTGAAGTCGATGCCCTGGCCGGGGACGATGTTCGAGCCGGAGAGCATGTCGGCGAACTGGTCCTGGCCGGCCGCGCGTGCGCCCTGCACCGCCTGGTCGAGCGTGATGCCCTTCGGCAGCGCTCCCCCGATGGCGCCGTTGAAGATCACGTCGGTGGCCTGACCGAGGATCTTCGGCGCGATGACGGTGAGGGCGACCGAGACGACGACGAGGAGGGTCACCCACGCCATCCCGAGCCACTCCGGTCGCAGCAGGCCGAGCAGGCGCTTGAACGACGGCCAGAAGTGCTCCGCCTTCTTGGCGGGGGTGCCGCCGAACATGTCGCCGTCGGACTCCGTCGGCTCGAACTCGTAGTCGAGTTCCTCGAGCGTCGCCTCCTCGGCGAGCCGGCGGGCGGCCTCGTCGGCCTCGGAGCGCTTGCCGCGAGGGTTGCGACGTCCGTTGGTCTTGTCGGTGCTTGCCATCTCAGGCCACCTCCAGGCTCAGCTGCGACTCCACGATCTCGCGGTAGGTCTCGCTCGTCTCGATGAGTTCGTCGTGGGTGCCGCTGCCGACGACCTTGCCGTCGTCGAGCACGACGATGGTGTCCGCCTCGCGGATGGTCGACACGCGCTGCGCGACGACGATCACCGTCGCGTCGCCGGTCGATCGGGAGAGCGCCTGTCTGAGCCGCGCGTCGGTCGCGACGTCGAGCGCCGAGAAGGAGTCGTCGAACAGGAACACCTTCGGGTGCGCGACCAGCGCGCGAGCGATGCAGAGCCGCTGCCGCTGCCCGCCCGAGACGTTGGTGCCGCCCTGGGCGACGCGCTCGGCGAGGCCATGGTCCTTCGCTCGGACGAAGTCCTCGGCCTGGGCGACGCGCAGCGCCTCCCACAGCTGCTCGTCCGTCGCGTCGGGGCGGCCGAAGCGGAGGTTGCTCGCGATCGTCCCCGAGAACAGGTACGGCCGCTGCGGAACCAGGCCCAGGACGCCGGCGAGCTGCTGGCGGGTCAGGGTGTCGACCGGCACGCCGCCGATGCGGACGCGGCCGGACTGCGGGGTGAACAGGTCGGCGATCACCGAGACGAGTGTCGACTTGCCGGAGCCGGTGGAGCCGACGATCGCCGTCACCTTGCCGGGCTCGGCTGTGAAGCTCACGTCGCTGAGCACCGGGTGCTCGGCGCCCGGGTAGCCGAACGTGACGCCGTCGACCTGCACGCGGCCGTCGGCCGGAAGCTCCGCAGCCGGCCCGCCGCGGCTCTCGTCGGATGATGCGGACGGCTCGGCGCTCAGCACCTCGTCGAGGCGCTCGGCGCAGACGATCGCGCGCGGGATCATCATCGCCATGAAGACGCCCATCATGACCGCGACCAGGATCTGCAGCAGGTACTGCAGGAACGCGGTGAGCGCGCCGATCTGGATGTCGCCCGCGTCGACCCGCTGCCCGCCGAACCACAGCACCGCGACCGTCGCCGCGTTGAGGATCAGCATGATCAGCGGGAACATCAGCACGAAGACGTTGCCGACCTTGACCGAGATGCGGGTGAGCGCGGCGTTGGCGTCGTCGTAGCGCGCGGTCTCGAACTTCTCGCGGACGAAGGCGCGGATCACGCGGATGCCGACGATCTGCTCGCGGATGACGCCGTTGACGCCGTCGATGCGCTCCTGCATGACCCGGAACATCGGCAGCAGCATCGTGACGAGGATGCCGACCACGACGAACAGCACCACCACCGAGACCCAGATCAACCACGACAGCCCGGGGTCGACGCCGACGGCCAGGATGATGCCGGCGATGCACATGATCGGCGTCGACACCATGAAGTTCAGCGTCATCAGCACGAGCATCTGCACCTGCTGCACGTCGTTCGTGTTGCGGGTGATCAGGGTCGGCATGCCCCAGCGGGCGAGATCGAGCGATGGGAGACTGTCGACCTTGCTGTAGAACGAGCGGCGGATGTCGCGGCCGACCGACATGGACGCGCGGGCGCCGAAGTACGTCGCGGTGATCGCGGCGGCGACCTGCACGAAGCAGACGATCAGCATCATGCCGCCGGTGCGCCAGATGAAGTCGGTGTCGCCGGTGACGACGCCCTTGTCGATGATCTGGGCGTTGAGGGTGGGCAGGTACAGCGCCGCGAGCGTCGCTATCAGTTGCAGGAGCACGACGGCGACGACGGACCGCCAATAGGGACGGATGAAGCGCAGCGTCATTCGAACGAGAGTCACGATGATTCCCCGGATTCGTGGTGTGGAGTGGGTGCGTGGAGCGCGCGAACGCCCCAGTCAATCAGCCTCCCGCCGGCCCCGAACCGTCACGACGCTGTGTTGAGTGCCCCCCAACAGCGTCTACCGTAGCGCGACCGGACGACATCCGTGCTGGTGCATCCGTTCGCCTCCAGCGTATGGAGCGCTGCGGCCAGCTCGTGTCCGCAATCAGGCGGGCGTGTAGACCAGGTGCAGCACGCCGTTGTCATAGACGTCCTGCTGCCGCAGCCGCAGCCGCGTCGTCGGCGAGCCCTGCGGGAACAGGTGGGCGCCGCTGCCCAGCACGATCGGGTAGACGAAGAGGTGGAGCCGGTCGATGAGCCCGTCGGCGAGGAGGGAGCGCACGAGCGTGCCGCTCCCGCTGACGTAGATAGCGCCTCCCACGCTCTCCTTGAAGGCGCGCACGCGCTCGGTGTCGTAGGCGCCGAGCGAGCGCGAATTCGCCCAGGTCGCCTCCGCGGTCGCGTCGTCGAGGTCGCCGACCACCGTCTTCTGCGTGTCGTTGAAGAAGGGAGCGCCGGGGTCGTCCTCGGCGGTGCGCGTCGACCAGGCGGGCGCGAACATCTCGAACGTCGTGCGGCCGAGCAGGATGGCGTCGGAGGCGCGGGTGATCCGGCCGATGTCCTCGCTCATCTCGGGGTCGAAGCCGAACTCGGCCGTCCAGCGCGGGTCCTCGAAGACACCGTCGAGCGAAATGAACTCGTGGACTGCGATGGCGCCCATCGTCTCCTCCTCCTGTTCAGTGCCCCAGCGCGGCGGGAAGCCGGTCGAGGCAGTCGTTCCAGCCCTGCTCGTGCTCCCGCGCGGCGTCGTCGGTCGGGAAGCCGTCGTGACGCACGGTCAGCACGGTCTCCTCGCCCGACGGCTCCAGCGAGAAGGCGACGGCCGTCTCGTCGTCATCGCCGTCCCAGCGCCAGGTGGTCGCGAGCAACCGGGACGGCTCGACGGTGGTCACCCGCCCGGTGACGCCGATGCCGACCGGCTCGGAGACCACGCGGAACACGCCTCCTTCGCGCGCCTCCACCCGGGCGGTGGCGGCGAAGCGCGGCGGCCAGAACCAGCTCGCCAGCGCGTCCGCGTCGGTGAGCGCGCGCCAGACCCGGTCCGGAGGCGCCGCCAGCCGGCGGTCGACGGTGAGGCCGCTCATGCGGTCCATCCTGCGGCACCGAGCGCGCCGCGTCCAGGGTGCAGGTGCGGCTACTTGTCCTTGCGCAGCTGGAGCAGCAGCTCGGGTGCACGCCGGTCGAGCACGGCGCCGCCGACGCGCACACCGACCACGAGGAGGATCGCTCCGACAACGGCGCCGACGAGCAGCGCAAGCCAGCCCCACACCGCCTGCCGGGTGACCAGCGAGACGATGAAGAGCACCAGCTCCGGCAGGCACAGCACGGCCATCACGCCCCAGGCTGCGAAGGTCGGGCCGATCAGCGAGATGTTGGAGCCCGGACGCGAGCGGAACGGGTTGTCGCCCGGCTCCGGCACCGGGAACACGAATCGTGCCGAGGTGACCGAGCACACCGCCGCCCCCGAGAGCAGCAGGCCGAGCGAGAGCCCGAGGATGCCGGGCACCGGCAGCCAGTCGCCCTCCAGCCCGCCCGAGAGCAGCGACAGGATCACGACGGCCGGGACGCCGAAGGTCAGCATCGCCGAGGCGCGGCCCCAGCGGTCCGCCCGGCCGGGCACGGCCTTGGAGATGTGCAGCGCGAAGGCGGTGGAGTCGTACGAGACGTCGGCGATCATCCCGATCCCCAGCGCGAACGCGACCGCCGGCGCCGAGGCGAAGATGTAGCCGGTGGAGTGGTTGAGGCTCGAGTAGAACCACATCAACAGCGGCATCAGCGGGATGATCAGCAGCTGCCGCAGGTACCGCGGGTCGCGGAACCAGTAGGTGAGGCAGCGCGCGGCGATGGCGCCGGCAGCCGTGCCCGGCAGGATGCCGAAAAGGCCCAGCTTGCCCTGCCCCTTGGAGCGCGAGGAGGCACGGGTCGGCGTGACCAGCGACCGGGCCAGCCCCCAGCGCCAGACGAGCCACAGCAGCGCGATCGTCGCGAGCGCGATCAGCAGCCGCAGCAGAGCGCCGACGGGGTCCCCGGCGGCGACGGCGGACGGGATCGCCCAGACCGCCCCGAGCGGCGACCACGACAGCCCGTCGGCAACAGCAGGGAGGGCGTCGGCCGACGAGCGCAGGCCGCGCGTGACGCCGATGATGATGGGGCCGGCGAGGATCAGCGGGATGAGCACCAGGAGGCCCGACGCCTCCTTGAACCGCCGCCCGGAGGCGAGCCCGCTCGCCATCGAGGTGACCGCGCGCGAGGCGACGATGCAGGTGGCGGCGCCGAGAGCCCCCGTCAGCAGGGCGACGATCGCGACGCCGGGCGCCGTGAGCCAGCTCAACGCAGTCGCGAGCGAGGCGATCGTGGTCGCCGCTCCCGCGACCCCGACGGCGCCGCTCAGCAGCATCCCGACCATCAGGGTGTTCAGCGGGATGGGGAAGACCGCGAGCCGCGCCGGGTCGAGGGTCTGCTCCACGCCCGAGAGCAGCAGCGGCAGCACGGCCCAGCCGAGCACCGCGGCCGAGCCGCCGAGGACCGTGGCCGTGCGCGCGATCTCCGCGGGAACGAACGAGAGGCCGATCAGCGCGGCGAGGATGACGAGCAGCGCGCCGACGGCGTAGATCGCGCCGATGATGACGGCCACGAGCTGCCCGGTGCTGCGGCGGAACGAATTGCGCAGGACGAGCAGGCGCAGCCTTACGAGCGTCGCAACCACTCCGGCCCCTCCCCCACGCGGCGGCCGCCGACGAGCTCGACGAAGCGGTCCTCGAGCGTCGAGCCGGCACGCACCTCGTCCACCGTCCCCGCGGCGACGACGCGGCCGGCGGTGATGACGGCGACGTGGTCGCACATCCGCTCGACCAGGTCCATCACGTGCGACGAGACGATGACGGTGCCGCCGCCCTGCACGTACCCGTGGAGGATGTCGCGGATGTTCGCTGCCGACACCGGGTCGACCGACTCGAACGGCTCGTCGAGCACGAGAACGCGCGGTGCGTGCACCATGGCGGCGGCGAGCGCGATCTTCTTGGTCATGCCCGCGGAGTAGTCGACGACGAGCGTGCCGCCGGCCGACTCCAAGTCGAGGAGGCGCAGAAGGTCGTGGGTGCGCTCCGAGGCGGTCGGCCGGTCCATGCCGCTCAGCAGTCCCGCGTACTCCACGAGCTGCTCGCCGGTCAGCCGGTCGAACAGGCGCACGCCGTCCGAGAGCACGCCGACCAGCGCCTTCGCCTGCAGCGGCTGCGCCCACATGTCGACGCCGTGGATCAGCACCTGTCCGGCGTCCGGTCGCAGCAGGCCGGTCGCCATGCTCAGCGTCGTGGTCTTGCCGGCGCCGTTCGGGCCCACCAGGCCGTAGAAGCTGCCGGACGGCACATCGAGATCGATGCCGTCCACGGCGATCTTCTCGCCGAATCGCTTGTGCAGCCCGCGGATGCTCACCGCGAGCCCGTGGTCGTCGGCCACGCGCACTCCCCCTCCTCGGGCGCTCTGCACCCACGCACCATCACGCCCCTCGCGTCATGGATTCGATCCCAGCGTAGGGGACGCCGCGCCGGGCCCGCGGCCCCCGTCCGGTCCACACGACATCCGGCGCTGTCAAGGGCTCACCGCGTGCGGGACCGGCGCGTAGACCGGGCGCATGGCCTCCACCCTGACCCTCACCTCCAGCCGCCGGCCCGGTGCACCGCGGCTCACCCCGGACGTCGTGCCCGGCGTGCACCGGATCGAGCACGCCTCCACGAACTGCTACATCCTGCAGGAGGGGTCGGCGTGGACGCTGGTCGACACCGCGTTCCCCGCCACGTGGCAGGTGCTCGCCCGTGCCGCCCACCACGTCGGCCTGCGCCTGCGCGACCTGGAGGCGATCCTCCTCACCCACGGCCACTTCGACCACGTCGGCTTCGCCGAGCGCGCCATCGAGGAGCTGGGCACGCCGGTGTACGTGCACCCGGCCGACCGGCACCTCGCCGAGCACCCGTACCGGTACCGCCGGGAGCGCACGCCCGCGGTCTATCCGTTCCTCTATCCGCGAGCCGTGGGTCCCGTCGCCGCGATGGTGGCGGCGGGCGCGCTGCGGGTGAAGGGCGTGAAGGAGGCGCGCGAGCTCACGGGGGCCGGCCCAGTGCTCGTTCCCGGCCGGCCGAAGGTGGTCTTCAGCCCCGGCCACACCGACGGTCACTGCGCGCTGCATCTGCCCGACCATGACGCGCTGCTCACCGGCGACGCGCTCGTCACGCTCGACCCGTACAAGGGCGAGCGCGGCGCGCAGATCATCGCGGGCGCCGCGACCGCGAACTCGGAGCGCGCACTCGCGTCGCTCGACGCGCTGAGGATCACGGGCGCGCGCGTGCTGCTGCCCGGCCACGGAGAGCCGTGGCTCGACGGGGTGGAGGCGGCGGTCGCGGCGGCCAGGGCCGTCGGGAAGAGCTGAGCGGTCGGCCAGAGCTGAACGGTCGAGAAGGGCTGAACGGTCGAGAAGGGCTGAACGGCTACGCCGCCGGGCTCACGACCTCCAGCAGGTCATTCTCGCGCACGGCCGTGAGCGACAGCACCTTGTAGCCGGCGTCGTCGAAGAACACCGTCAGCCGGTCGGCCTCGGTGTGCATCACCACGCCGGCGCCCCACGACTGGTGACGCACGCGCGCCGCGAGCGGGAAGGCGTCCTCGACGCCCGCGTCGTGCTCCTCCGCCCAGCGGTCGGCGCTGCCCGACGAGCAGGTGTCGCAGTTGCGGCACGGCTCCGCCAGCTCCTCGCCGAAGTAGCCGAGCAGGAACTGCCGGCGGCACATCCCCGTCTCGGCATACTCCTGCATCATCTGCGCGCGCGACAGCTCGATGCGCTGCCGCGCCTCCGCCTCCGCCACCGCTGCGGCGGCCGCCTGGCCAGGACGCACGTCGGCCGGCTCGAGGGCATCGTCGCCGCCGTCGAGCACTCGCGCGTCGCGCAGCAGCCCGAGCTGGCGGCCGAGGGAGCGGGTGCTCACGTCGAGGCGCTCGGCGAGCTGCGTGCGCGAGATGCCGGGCTCGGCGCGGATGGCGGTGAAGATACGGGCCAGTTCGTCAGCGTCGGGCTCGCCGCCCGCGAAGAACCGCGTGAGCGCGAAGTCCTCCGGGCGGTAATGCAGGGTCACGGTCGCCGGCTCGCCGTCACGCCCGGCGCGGCCCACCTCCTGGTAGTAGCTGTCGAGCGACTCCGTGACCGCGTCGTGGACGACCGCGCGCACGTCGGGCTTGTCGATGCCCATGCCGAAGGCGCTCGTCGCGGCCACCACCTCCACCCTGTCTTCGATGAAGCGCTCGTACACGTCGTCGCGCTCGGCCCGCTTGAGGCCCGCGTGATAGGCGGCGGCGCTGACGCCGCGCTCCTCGAGCGCCTCGGCCAGCCGTTCCGTCTCGGCGCGGGTGGCCGCGTAGATCAGCCGCGAACCCGTGACCGCCGCGGCCTGGTCGAGCACGGCCTCCCGCTTCTCGGAATCCGACTCGTGCCGCACCACCTCCAGCCGCAGCTCGGGCCGGTCGAACCCCGTGGAGAGGCGGAGCGGCCGCCGCAGTCCCAGCCGCTCGGCGATCTCTGCGCGGACGGGCGGCGCGCCCGTGGCGGTCATCGCGACGACGGGCGGATGGCCGAGCGCCTCGATCACGTCGCCGAGCTGCAGGTAGTCGGGGCGGAAGTCGTGGCCCCACGCCGAGACGCAGTGCGCCTCGTCGACCGCGAACAGCGAGACGGTCAGCGCCGCGAGGCGCTCGCGCACGGCCTCGTTGGCCAGCTGCTCGGGAGCCAGGAAGGCGAACCGCGCGCTGCCGTCGGCGAGCGCCTCCCAGTCCCGTTCGCGCTCGCGCTCGCCCGCCGAGGAGTTGATGGCGACGGCGCGGGGCACGTCGTGCGCCTCCGAGAGCGCCCTGACCTGGTCCTCCTGCAGCGAGATCAGCGGCGAGACGACGACGGTGACGCCGTCGAGGATCGTGCCGGTCACCTGGTAGAGCGACGACTTGCCGTAGCCGGTGGGCATGACGGCGAGCACGTCGCGGCCGTCGAGCAGCGCGGCCATGCCGTCGGCGAGGCCGGGGCGCAGCTCCTCCCAGCCGAAGGAGTCGCGCGCCACCTGCCGGATCCGCTCGCGGTGCTGGTTCCGGTCGCGGTGCTGGTTCCGCTCTTCGGGCTGCATGTGTTCGACGGTACCGGGAGGAGCCCGGCACGACATCCCGCTTGACCGGCGATCGAGTCGTGACTAGACGCGGGTTCGCGCGCCGAGAAGCGACGTCATGTCACGACTCGGCGAGGCGGCGGCGCAGCTCGGCGTTCTCGTCCTGGAGGCGCATGACGTGACCGATGCCGGCGAGGTTGATCCCGTCGTCCTGCAGACGCGCCACCTCGCGCAGGCGGGCGAGGTCGTCCTCGCTGTAGCGGCGGGTGCCGCCCTCGCTGCGGGCCGGCGTGAGCAGCCCCTTCTCCTCGTACAGCCGGAGGGCGGCCGGCGTCAGTCCCGACAGCTGGGCGGCCACGGCGATGCTGTAGAGCGGGGTGTCGCCGGCGCGATCGGTCATCCCTGAAGTGTGGTTCCTCCCTCTTGCGCTTGTCAAGCGAATGGGCTATAAAATCTACTGCAATCGATGGAGATGACCTCCGCCGATCAGCGGAGTCTCCATCCCGCGCACACACTCAGATCGCAGGAAGGAGATCACATCATGGCCATGTCGTTCGACCCGTTCAGCCAGCTGGACCGGATCGCGCAGAGCGTCTTCGACACCAGCCGCCAACCGCGGATGATGCCTGTCGACCTGTTCCGCGAGGGCGACAAGTACATCCTCAGTGCCGACCTTCCGGGCGTGGACCCGGGCTCGGTCGACATCGACGTCGACGGCCACCTGCTGACCCTGCGGGCACAGCGCTCGGCCGGCGGTCGTGACAGCACCCGCTGGCTGGTGCAGGAGCGCCCGTTCGGCGCCTACATGCGGCAGTTCACGATCGGCGACGACGTCGACACCGACGGCATCAGCGCCACCTACGACAACGGCGTGCTGAGCGTCATCATCCCGATCGCCGAGCGGGCCAAGCCGCGCAAGATCGCGGTCGAGTCGGTCCGCGACCACGGCGACCGCGTGATGTCGGCGCGCGAGTCGGGAGACGCGCAGAAGGAGGTGACCGCGTAACCCATGACCGCTCTGCCCTCACCGCTCTCGACCGAGAGGCTGACGGAGGTCGCGGCCGGGCTCCGCACCGGGCTCCGCACCGTAATCCGGCGCCGCGTAGAGGCGCTGCGACGCACGATCCGCCGCTCCGACGCCCTGCGGCTCGCCGCGGGACTGGCGGCCTCCGGCACCGCCCTGGCGCTGCTCTTCGTCGGCTGCGCGCTGCTGCTCGTGGAGGTCGTCACCCCCGCTCTGGCGGAGGCGGCGCGCCCGCTCGGCATCGCGTTCTGAGGGCGGGGCGGAACGACTGCGGGCGCGGGACCGCTCGGGTCCCGCGCCTGCAGCGCGTCAGTAGGCCCGCACCTGATCCGTCTCGTCGGCGACGCGCACGCCGTGGCGGTACGCCAGCTCCCCGCCGAGGAACCCGGAGACCCCGACGATCAGGTAGCCGATCAGCGACAGCACGAAGCCGCCGACGCTCGGGCCGTCGGCCGCGGCCCGCACCGGGATGCTGACGGCGAACAGGATGACGGCCGCCGTATTGAGGCTGAGGTGCGCGAGGGCCGTGCGGTGCGCCTTCGTGCCGCGGGCGATCTTGGAGAAGTCCAGGAGTCCGAACACGGCCGCGAGGACCGCCCCGATGACGCCGATGACCACGAGCCACAGCGCCCCCGTCGCGAAGGCGTCGGGCGCGGCGCCGACCAGGCCGACGATGTCGAAGACGATCGCGGCGGTCCACGCACCGATCGGGATGGTGATCGCCGTGGCGTGGAACGGGTGGCCGTACGGCCCGGCGATCACGCTGCGCGGTCGCTTGGCGGCGCGCAGACGGGCCTCCGCGGCCGGGTCGCCCGCGCGGCTCCCGAGCACACCTGGGGCGTTCACGGCGGCATCGGGCACGGGCTCCTGACGACCGAAGGGGTCCTGTCCGGCTGACGGGGATGCTGGTGCGCTCATGGCACGAATGCTGCCCTCCGGCGCCGTCAAGTCAAGGGCTGGGCGGCCTCCCTCCGCCGGGCTAGCGTCCCGCGCATGACTCACAGCCCCGTCGCCGTCATCACCGGCGCGTCCAGCGGTCTCGGCCGTGCGACCGCCATCGCCCTCGCGAAGCGCGGGGCCCGGCTGGTGCTCGTCGGGCGCCGCGACGCCTCCCTGCAGGAGGTCGCCTCCCTCTGCCGCACGCACCACACGGAGGCGGCCGTCGCCGTCGCCGACACCGCTGACGCCGAAGCGCTGGAGCGCGCCGCCGAGTCGGCGGAGCGCGGGTTCGGGCGCATCGACTACTGGATCAATGCGGCGGGCGTCAGCTCCTACGGCCGGTTCTGGGAGCTGCCTCCCGAGGAGTTCGCCCGCGTCATCGACGTCGACGTGCACGGGTACGCGAACGGCGCCAGAAGCGCCCTCGCGCGGATGCTGCCGCGCGACCGCGGCGTGATCGTCAACGTGGCCTCGATCCTCGGCGAGGTGCCGCAGCCGTTCAGCTCGCCGTACTCCATGTCGAAGGCGGCCGTCATCGCCTTCGGCCGCAGTCTGGCCGCCGAGCTCGCGCTCTCCGGCTCGCACGTGCGGGTCGTGACCGTGAAGCCTCCCGCGCTCGACACCCCGATCTTCCAGCACTCGGGCAACCACACCGGCCGCGCCGTCCGGGCGCTGCCGCCCGTCTACCCGGTGCACGCGGCCGTGCGCACCATTCTGTCGGCCCTGCACAACCCGCGACGGCGGGAGCGCGACGTGACCGTCGCCGGCGGCATGCTCGTGCGCCGGCACCAGCGCCACCCGCGGTCGGTGGAGGCCGCGATCGCCGCGCAGACCGCCGCCGGCCAGTTCGAGCGCACGACCGAGCGGCCGCACTCCGGCAACCTGTTCGAGCCGTCCCCCGCTCCCGGCTCGATCACCGGCGGGTGGCACGGGCGGCGCGCGCAGACCCGCCGCACGCTCGTCGGGCTGGCGACCGCCGCCGGAGCCGTCGCCCTCGTCGCACGGGCTATGCGGCGTTCGTCGTCCGCATAGCGGCAGGAACCGCCCGGCCCGACCCGGGCGCGAGGGGTTGTGGCCGGCGCGTGAGGGGGTACTCCTGGAGCAAGCCGGCAGCGGTCCTGCGTGAGGAGGTGGAGCCGATGGAGACGGTCCTCGCCGTCCTGGAGCGCGGCGACCTGGCGTTCGAGATCGAGTTCGAGCGCACGAGCGAGCCGCCGTTCGAGCTGCGCCTGCCCTCGCACATCGGCGGAGCGGCCGTCATGGACGTCTTCGACCTGAGCGACTCGAGCGAATGGCCGGTGCTGCTGCGCTACAGCTTCTCGGAGTGCGTGCCGGTCGTCATCGGCTCGATGGACGATCTCTGAGCCGGTCCGCGCCGCGCCCGGCGGTCCAGCCTCCACTCATCCCCGCTGCGGCGAGGAACAGCAGCGCCCCGCCGAACGTGCCGAGGTCGGTCCACGACGCGCTCAGCTCCTGACCGGTCGCGGGCCGGATGAACGCGCCGACCGCGGAGATCCCGAACAGCACGGAGCCCGCGAAGTTCAGCGCCGCCTCCCGGCGCTCGTCGGGGCTGCGCGCCTCCCTCGAGCGCCCCTCCGGCAGCCGCGCGGCGCGCACGGCGAGCGCCGAGGAGAGCAGGAAGCAGGCCGATCCGAAGACGTCCGGCCGCCATCCCGTGCCGCCCTGCGCTCCCGCGGGAACCGCCGCGGCGAGCGCCACCGCCGTGCTGACGTTGAAGAACAGGGTCCCGAGCAGCTGCACCGCCGACGCCCACCAGTCGAGCGGCTCCGAGCGGCGCGGCGACCAGCCGACGCGCGTCTGCTCCAGCGCGGCGCCGGTGGTGAACAGAACGGAGCCGGCGAAGAAGATCGCGTTCGTGGCGATGGCGCCGATCGCGTCGGCGAGCACGGGGATGGCGGCGACGGCGAAGCAGGCCGAACCGAGCGCGAAGGCCGCGGGTTCGACCCGGGCGCGCACGCTCCTGCCCCGGGCCATCGCCGCGCTCCCCTGCCAGGACTCAGTGCGCGAAGTGCGACCGCTGCCGCGACGACGCCGGCTCCGGCGCCGCGAGCTCGGCGCACACCGCGCGGATGTCGCGGACGAGGTCGCTCGCCAGGTCGGCGTTGAAGCCGTCGCGCACCACGATCCGCAGCACGCCGAGATCCTGCGCGTCCGGCGGCATCGTGTACGCGGGCACCTGCCAGCCGCGGGCGCGCAGCTCGTGGGACACCTGGAAGACGGTGTAGCCGGCATCGTCGTCGATGGCGAAGGCGATCACGGGGATCGCGCTGCCGTCGGTGATGATCCGCACCGCCGGCTCCTCCGCCAGGCCGCCCGAGATGAGCAGCGCGGTGTCGCGCAGCGCCTCCATCACCGCCGTGTACCCCGACCGGCCGAGCCGCACGAAGTTGTAGTACTGCCCGATGATCTGGTTGCCCGGCCGCGAGAAGTTGAGGGTGAAGGTCGGCATGTCGCCGCCGAGGTAGTTGACCTTGAAGACGAGGTCCTCGGGGAGGTGCTCCGGCGAGCGCCAGACCACGAAGCCGATCCCCGGGTACACCAGCCCGTACTTGTGGCCGCTCACGTTGATCGAGACGACCCGCTTCAGCCGGAAGTCCCACTCCAGGTCGGGGTGGAGGAACGGAACGACGAACCCGCCGCTGGCCGCGTCCACGTGCACCGGCACGTCGGGCCCGCCCGACGCGGCGAGCGCGTCGAGTGCGGCGCAGATCTCGGCGATCGGCTCCAGCTCGCCGGTGTAGGTGGTGCCGAGGATGCCGACGACGCCGATGGTGTCGTCGTCGACCGCGTCGCGCACCTGCTCGGGCGTGATCACATACCGGTCGTGCGCGACGGGGAGGTAGCGCGGCTCCACGTCGAAGTACCGGCAGAACTTCTCCCAGACGACCTGCACGTTCGAGCCGAGCACGAG
Organism: Leifsonia williamsii; assembly: GCF_030433685.1. Lineage (NCBI taxonomy): Bacteria > Bacillati > Actinomycetota > Actinomycetes > Micrococcales > Microbacteriaceae > Leifsonia > Leifsonia williamsii. The sequence continues at coordinate 1,239,897 of NZ_JAROCF010000001.1, read as the reverse complement.
GTTCGGCGAGCCGCCGCGTGAGAGCCCCCGCCGGGCGCGCCAGCGCCACTTGAGCGCCAGCCCGGCCAGCATGACCGCCTCGCTCGACCCGATGGTCGCGGCCCCGGTCGGCGTCCCTGGCTCGGCGTGGAACAGGTCGGCGACGATGGCGACGCAGCGCCGCTCGATCTCGGCGGTGGCCGGGTACTCGTCCTTGTCGATCATGTTCTTGTCGAACGCCTCGGCCATCAGCGTGGCGGCCTCCGGGTCCATCCACGTCGTGACGAAGGTCGCGAGGTTGAGCCGCGAACTGCCGTCGAGCAGCAGCTCGTCGTGGATCAGCCGGTAGGCGCTCTCCGCGGCGACCGGGTCATCGGGCAGCCGATCCGGCGGCCGATGACGCGAGAGGCGGCCGGTGTACGCGGGGGTGTCGGGAGGCGGCGGGGCCGCCGTCCGGTCGGTCAGCGTGGTCATGGCCCCTCCCTCTTCAACGTTCCGATGGTCGCGCCGGAGTCGTCGAGGACGGTCATGGTGTCGCCCTTCACGTTGCCGGTGGCCGCCTTGGCGAGCCACTCGTCGACGCCCTCGCAGGCCTTCAGCGTGGAGGTGATGGAGCCGAAGTCGATCTCGTCCCCGTCGATCTGCCCGTTGCCCGAGAGGCTGTTGCACCCGTCGGAGCCGCTGAAGGTGCCGTCGTCCTCGATCGTCAGATGGGGCTGGCCGGTCGCTGTCGACCCCCACTCCCCGACGACGGCGTGCCCGCTCGGAGTGCCGGCGCAGCCCCCGAGCGCGAGGAGGGTGATCGCGAGCGCGACCGCTCCCGGCGCCTTCGACGCGTACCGCCGCATGGCTGCTCCCCTCGACGTGCGCGATGCTATGCACGCCGGGAGCGGTGCGGCAAGACGGTATGTCAGCCCTTCTTGTGCAGCGCGCCGGGCTTGTGCACGGCCTCCTTGCCGCTCGTGTCGCTCTTCACGAGGTACTGCGGGTCGTCCTCCGACGCCTTCACGTGCCGCCCGCCGGCGTCCGTCTCGCTCGTGATCTCGCGCTCGACCTCGCCGGGCACGTCGGTGCCGTGCGACGACCACTCCACGTGGTCGCCCTTCTTCAGCTTCTTCGTCATGCCCGCCAGCCAACGCGCATCGGGGTGGATGCGCGAGGGGTGGGCCTCAGAACGCGAACACCTGCCCGAGTACTAGCACGAGGATCAGGAACACCACGACGACCCCGCCGATGATCAGCAGCGTGCGGCCGGACATCCGGGCGATCCCGAAGCCGACGAGGAACGGCAGCGCCAGGCAGCCGAGCGCGATCACCCACCAGAACGCGGCGTACCCGGCGGACGACGCCCCCTCCAGCCTCCCGCCGAACAGCTTCTGCGTCGCCGGATGGGTCGCGAACGCGACACTCGCCGACAGCGGGTAGGCGATCAGCACGGCCACGATCAGCCCCGCGAACGCTCCCCACAGCCCCCTGTGCGCGCTGCCGAGTTCCAGGGTCTCCTCGCGCCGCGGCGCCTGCCTGCTCTTCGTGCTCATGGCGCGCAGCATAGCGACGGCAGTGGGCCTGCGGGCATGCCCGACGTCTGTCGGTTGACTGGACCGTCTACTCCGCGGTTACCCTGGAGGGTCAGCCGTGCCCGTCATCCGCGCTCAGGGGGCGTCGAGGGGCCGGCCGTCTTACCCGCAACCGCGTGGGGGTGGAGTCGATCCATCCCCATGCGGAGGGTCCGGGCGCCGCGGTGCGCCTGTCCCGATGCTCCGGGCCCGACGCTACGGCGCGAGCACGACCTTGGTCCCGGGGGTCGCCGCCTCCGCCGCCCGGTGCGCATCCCACACCTCGCCCAACGGCACGACCACGGGCTCGGGAGCCGCCAGCCGGCCCTCCGCCGCGTCGGCGAGCAGGCCAGTGAGCACCCGCCGGTACTCGGGCCGGCGGCGCAGCACGAACGTGGGGATGCTGACGACAGCCTCCCGCGGCTGTGATCGCCGGTTCCTGGCGGCAGCGAGCCCGCCGCGGAGCGAGTCCGCGCGTTCGTGCCCTGGCCGGCCGACGAAGGCCGTGTGGACGAGGATGCCGTCGGGCGCGAGGGCCTCGCGGACCAGCGGGGAGCCCGTGTGGTCGATCGCCGCCTCCACCGCTCCTCCGGCCTGCGCGCGCACGGCGGCCGGCCAGTCGGGCTTCGTGTAGTCGACCAGCGGGATGCCGAGAGCGGCGGCGACGTCGCGGCTGCGAGCGGAGGCGGTGCCGACGATGGTGCGCTCTACCCGCTGGGCCAGCTGCACCGCGAGCGACCCGACCGCTCCGGACGCGCCCTGCACGAGCAGGCTGCGCGCCGGGCCGGCGAGCGCGAGCGCACGGGAGGCGGTCAGCGCGTCGAGGGGCAGCGTCGCCGCGACCGCCGGGTCGAGGCCCTCCGGCAGCGCCACGAGGAAGGTCGGTGACAGCACCAGTCGGGTCGCGTGCGCGCCCATCCGCGGGAGCGTCCCCACCACCCGCGCGCCCGCCCGCAGACCCAGCGCCACCGAGACGGCCGACTCGGACTCGAGCACGCCGACGAAGTCGTAGCCGGTGACGAAGCCCGGCATCGGCTGCAGGACGTAACCGCCCCGCCGCGCCAAGAGGTCGGTGGAGCCGAGGGAGGCATGGGTGACACGCACCTCCACCTCGGTGCCGCGCGGGGCCCGCATCCACTCGTCCGCCAGCACCATGGCGCCCACGTCGCCGAAGCGGGAGACGCGGGCGACCCGCCGTGTCGTCATCGGCCGGCCGGGGTCAGCCGGCGCGCCGCTGCAGCAGCCCCGAGCGCTCGGGATGCGCGTCGAACCAGTCGGCGACGTACCAGCACATCGGCACCACCGTGAGGTCGCCTCGACGCTCGATGTCGTCGACCGCGTACTCGACGAGCTGCGCCGCGTAGCCGTGGCCGCGCCGATGCGGAGCGGTGAAGGCCCTGGTCAGCGAGATGGAGCCGCCGAGGATGCGGTAGTCGAGCACACCGACGAGCTCACCGTCCATGCGCATCGCGTAGCGGTTCGCGTCGGTCTCGTTGCTGAACTCGGTGGCCATGCGCCCATGGTACGTCCGCGCGGCACCCTCCCCCACCCCCTCCCCCACCCCCTCCGCGCTGCCGCCGAGTACGCGCGAATTCGTTCGAAAACCGTCGAGTACGCGCAGAATCCGCGTACTCGACGGCTGCCCGGCGGCCGCGGCGGGATAGTGTGGCGATGCAGGAACCCGACTGCACCCGTGGTTCCCGCGCGCATCCGCGACGCCGCAGCACGGCCGGCCGTCGGTGGCGCCCGCCGCCGACGACGTCGACCCTGGAGCCGCGTTCCGTGTCAGACCGCCCGTCGCCCGCCCTCTCCCCCGCCCACCAGGCACTGCTCGAGCACGTGCCGCTGGGCGAGCACTCCGTCATCGACACCGAGACCGTCGCCTACGAGCACGAGGGCACCCCGCTCGAGGGCTACCTCGCCAGGGACGTGCAGGCCGACGAGCGCCGGCCGGCGGTCCTCATCCTCCACGACTGGCACGGCGTCGGCGACAACGTCCGCATGCGCGCGCAGATGCTGGCCCGGCGCGGCTACGTCGCGTTCGCGGCCGACCTGTACGGCGCGGGCGTCCGCCCGACCGGGGACGCGGCTCCGGCGGAGGCCGGCCGCTACTACCGCGACCTCTCCCTGCTGCGCGCCCGGGTGGCGGCAGGCTTCAGCTGGCTGCAGCAGCATCCCGCGGTCGACCCCGCCCGCCTCGCCGTGATCGGCTACTGCTTCGGCGGCACCGCGGCGCTCGAATTCGCGCGCACCGGGGCTCCGGCTCGCGGCGTGGTGTCGTTCCACGGCGGCCTGATCGCGCACGATCCGTCCGACGCGGCGGCGATCGCCGCCTCCCTCCTGGTGCTGACCGGAGGCTCGGACCCGGTGGTCCCCGACAGCGCGGTCGCCGCCTTCCAGGGCGAGCTGCGCGGCGCCCCGCACGTCGACTGGCAGGTGACGACGTACGCGGGCGCACCGCACGCCTTCACCATCCCCGGCGGCGACAACTACCGACCGGTCGCTGACGCCCGCAGCTGGCGGGCGCTGGTGTGCTTCCTCGACGAGGTGTTCGCATGAGCGGCGGCGCCGGCCGCCCGGGTCGATTGGCGGTCGGGGAAGCGATCATGTAGGCTCGTATGCGGCCCGCAAGCGGGTCACGCGCCACTAGCTCAACGGATAGAGCATCTGACTACGGATCAGAAGGTTGGGGGTTCGAATCCCTCGTGGCGCACACTGGTTGAGACAGTGTGAAAGCCCCGGCGAGAGCCGGGGCTTTTGTCGTGTCCGGGCTAGGACACAGCCACCCGCACGAACCGCACCGCCTCCTCCCCCACGGCGACATACGCGTACCGCTGGGCGCTGGAGTAGATCGCGTGGTCACCGGGCCCGAGCAGCGTCTCCCCGTCCTCCAGTTCGAGGCGGAGGCGGCCGGAGGTGACCAGCAGCAGCTCGTGCCAGCCGGCCGGGTCGGGTTCGGCGTGGTAGCGGTCGCCGGGTGAGAGCGACCACGACCACAGCTGCGCCTCCGACAATGCGGGCGCCGAGCCGAGCAGGGAGGCTGAGCTCTCGGGTCCGGCTCCCCGCCAGGCCAGTGCGTTGATCGCGGTGGAGGGAGCCGAGGGCTCGGCGACGAGGGCGCTGAATCGGGTGCTCAGGGCGTCGGCGACCCGGTCGAGGCCCGAGAGGCTGACGTTGGCCTCCCCCGCCTCCAGGTTGATGATCGTGCGGCGGCTGACCCCCGAGCGTTCGGCGAGGGTCGCCTGGCTGAGGCCCCGCTCCTGGCGGAGGCGGCGGACGTTGCCGGCAACGTGCGCGAGCACGCCGGAGTCGCCGTCATGAACTGGCATGTGCATCATTCTGCACCATAGGATGTGCATTATGCTGCACAGGCTCCGCGCGATCCGCTTCTCCCGGCAGGAGCTCGCCCTCATCGCGATCACCGCGCTCTGGGGCGCGACGTTCCTGATCGTGCACCTGGCGATGCAGCACAGCGGACCGTGGTTCTTCGTCGGGCTGCGCTTCCTCGTGGCCGGGCTGCTGAGCGCTGCTCTGTTCCACCGGGCCCTGCGCGGGATGCGCTGGCGCGACCTCGGCGCCGGGGCCACGATCGGGGTGACCATCACACTCGGTTACGGCCTGCAGACACACGGGCTGCAGACCGTCAGCAGCAGCACCTCCGCGTTCATCACCGCGATCTACGTACCGCTCGTGCCGCTGCTGCAGTGGATCGTGCTGCGGCGGGCGCCGCGGGCGCTCACGCTGGTCGGCGTCGCGCTCGCGTTCCTCGGGCTGCTGCTGCTCGCCGGGCCGGACGCGGTGCGCATCGGGCTCGGCGAGGGCGAGGTCGTGACACTGATCAGCACCCTGCCCATCGCGGCCGAGATCATCCTGATCAGCGCGTTCGCGCGCATCGCCGACGTGCGGCGGGTGACGGTCGTGCAGCTCCTCGTGGCCGGGGTGCTCGGGTTCGCCGTCATGCCGCTGGTCGGGGAGGCCGCTCCCGCGTTCTCGTGGGCGTGGCTGCTGCCCGCGGTGGGGCTCGGCGTCGCGAGCTGCGTCATCCAGCTCACCATGAACTGGGCACAGCGGTCGGTGTCGCCGACGCGCGCGACGATCATCTACGCCGGCGAGCCGGTGTGGGGCGGGATCATCGGGCGGCTCGCCGGCGACCGCCTCCCCCTGGTCGCCGTGTTCGGCGCCGCGCTGATCGTCGCCGGCGTCATCGTCAGCGAGTTGCAGCCGAAGAAGCGGCGAGCAGAAGCGAGCGCCGGGAGGCCCCTCCCGGACTCCGCCGACCCGGCGTACGGTCGCGGCATGCCCACCTACACCGCCACCCGGCCGCTCGACGGAGACGCCGACCTGTACTTCGACTACATCTCGAACCCCGAGAACCTGCCCGCCTACTTCCCGCGGATGACGCAGGCCCACGAGCTCCCCGACGGCAAGGTCGAGACCACCGCGCAGGTCGATGTCGACCGCGACGGCGAGGACGAGACGGTCACCTCCGAGGCCGAGTTCGACGTCGACAACGCCGCACGCGAGGTGCGCTGGTCGGCGCCCGGTCCGCACGAGTACCACGGCGCGCTGCGGCTCACCGACGACGCGGCCGAGCTGACCATCCACACGACGCACGAGCACGACGGCATCCAGGAGGCCCTGGAGGAGTCGCTCGAGTCGATCGCGCGCAACCTCCGCGAGCAGGTCTGACCAGACCCGCACGGTAGGCATGTTCGACGGCTTCACGGTCGACGACGTCCCGGTCGGCGACGCGACGCTGCACGTGCGCGTGGGCGGCGACGCCGGCGGGGAGCCGCTCGTCCTGCTGCACGGCCACCCGCGCACGGGCGCGACGTGGCATCGCGTCGCGCCCCTGCTCGCGTCGCGCGGCTTCCGGGTCGTCGTCCCCGACCTCCGCGGCTACGGCCGGTCGATCGCGCCGGCCCCGCGGCCCGACCACTCCCAGGCGTCGAAACGGGCGATGGCGGAGGACGTGCTCGCCCTCATGCGCTCGCTCGGCCACGAGACCTTCCGGCTGGTGGGCCACGACCGCGGCAGTTACGCGGCTTTCCGCCTCGCGATGGACCATCCGGAGGCCGTGCGGAGCGTCGCACTGCTCGACTGCCTCCCTATCGTGGAGCACCTCGACCGCATCACGCCGGAGTTCGCGACGGAGTGGTTCCACTGGTTCTTCTTCGCGCAGCCGGAGACGCCCGAGCGCGTGATCACGGCCGACCCGGACGCCTGGTACGGCGGCGACCCCGACGCGATGGGACCGGAGAACTTCGCCGAGCGGCGGGAGGCCGTGCACCGCCCCGAGGTGGTCCGCGCGATGCTCGAGGACTACCGGGCCGGGCTCACGATCGACCGTGCCGACGAGGAGGCGGACCGGGCGGCCGGGCGCCGGCTGCAGCCTCCCCTGCTCGTGCTCTGGTCGTTGCGCGACGACCTGGAGCGGCTCTTCGGCGACCCACTCACGATCTGGCGCGACTGGGCGGACGACGTGCGCGGGCACGGGATCGAATCGGGGCACCACGTCGCCGAGGAGGCCCCTGACGCGCTTGCGGACGCCCTGATCGGCTTCTTCCGCGGCGTGATGTGAGCACGAGGACGACCCGCTCGCCGTCATAATGAACGACGAGCACGCTCGGATCGGCGTGCGGTCGGATCGAGGACCAGGGCCCGCAGCCAACGGCGACGCACTCCCTGGAGGGGGAGCATGCCGTGGAGAACGACGCCGTCACGGAGGTCGTCATCGTCGAGCGCCGGCGCCGGTGGGTCGTAGCGACCGCCTTCACCATCGTGATCGTCGCCGCGGCCGTGGGCGCCGTCTTCGGCTGGCAGTCGTTCGCGCGCACGGTCACAGCCGCGACCGACCGCGATCTCGCCCGCGCGTCCGCCGCGTTGTCCGCCGCCACGGACGTGCGCGGCTCGGCACTCGACAAGGCCCACGCGGCCCTCTCGTCGCTGGAGGCGTATGCGGCACAACCGCGCCCCGCCTACCTGCCAGAGGCGACCGCGAAGGCGCTCAGCGATGCCCACGCGACGGTGGCGGAAACGAGCAAGGGACTCACGTACGCGCCGTTCGAGGAGCCGCACGTCGCACCGCTTCCCGACCTCCTCCCCTGGACCATCCTCGACCGCACCCAGCGCTCGGAGGCGATCACGCGGCGAGAGTCCGCCGAGACCAAGGCGTACAAGGCGGACGCGCGGACCCTGGACGCCGCCGTGCGAACCCTGTCATCGGCTACGACCGCCGTCTACAAGGTGCTCGCGAGCCAGGGCGAGCAGGTGCTCTCCGCCGACAGCTCCTCCACCTATGCAAGCCGCATCGAGCTCCGCCACGCCATCGACGCAGGCGCGTCGGGGGTGATGTCGGCGCAGTTCGGCGGGTCCGGCCTCCTGCGCATCATGTCGACGATCGACGCCGTGAACGCCTCCCAGGCCGCAGGTGAGGCGGCGAAGCAGGACCCGGCGTACCCCGTGCGGGCGCGCATCGAGGAGTACGCGCGATCGATCGCCCACGGCGTCACGCTCGACGTCGAATACCACCAGCTCGTCAGCGGCCTCGGCGACGGCTGGTACTCGGGGACGACGCAGTACAACGAGACCGACGGAGGCTGGGCGACGATCGATCTCAACTACAGCGTGCAGGACGGCTTCGCACGAGGCGACGTGGACGCGAAGGCCTTGATCACCCATGAGGTCGGCCACGCTCAGGTGGTGCGCCCGGAGTGCAAGCCGCTGTTCGAGGGCCCTGTCTTCAACCGCGATGACGAGATGTGGGCGACCGCCTGGGCCATCTCGCTCGGCTTCGATACGGGCGGCGCCGGCATCGAGGCGTACGGCCGGCCGTCCGACGAGCAGATCGCGGTCGCCGGCCAGTGCCGTTGACCGGCGGTCAGCGCCCCACCCGCTCGTCCAGCCAGTCGAACATGCACTGAGCGGTCAGTCCGCGGGCCAGCGGCTCGCAGTGGTAGTTGGCGCCCTCGGCCGCGGTGAACGGGAGCAGCGTGGAGACGCCGGAGGTGAGCTCCGCGAGCCGCTCGGGCTGGCCCGGCCAGAACTGCTCGTCCTCGGGCGAGGTGATCAGCAGCGGCGTCGTGATCTGCGCCGCGACCTCCTCGACCGTGTATTGCCGGACGGCCTCCAGCGTCTCCGCATAGCCCGTCGTCCCATACGGGCGAGCGCGGAATTGCCAGGTGCTCGACAGCTCGGTCGAGAACTTCATGCCCATCGCCATGTCGCGGTCGAACTTCTCGTCCTCGCCCTCGTCGAGCAGCCGGATCATGTTCTTCGGCATGTGCGCCGTCCAGGAGGCGGAGACGTCGACCACCCCCGGGTCCACGATGCCGGCGGCGAAGCGGTGCTCGAAAGCCAGCGCCCGTGAGACCCAGTAGCCGGCCTGGCTGATGCCGTAGACGGCGATGCGCGAGGCGTCGACGCCGTCGTAGCCGGCCACGGCGTCGTACACGGGCGTCAGCACCTTCTCCCAGTCGGGGCGGAACGGCACGCCGCGCTCGAACAGCATCGACTGCTGGCCGGGGCCGTCGAACAGGAGCACGTTGTAGCCGCGCCGCAGAGCCGGGGCGCCGCTCGCCGCCCACAGCGCGGCGAGCGAGCCGTCGCTCCCGTTGACCGTCACGAGGGTGGGGGCTGAGTCGCCCTGCGCGGACTCGGCCGGGGCGCGGAAGAACCAGCCCGGCAGCGTCGTGCCCTCGTACGGGATCGCCACGGTCTCGACGTTCGCGCTCGTGTGCGCAACGAACGCCTCCCACGCCTCCCTGGTCGCCTGGAACGCCGGGAGGAGCTCGCTCTCGTCTTTCAGACCGCTGACGGCGTTGACCGCCACACCGAAGTAGTTGGCGGCACGCAGGTACGCCTCGGCCGCGCTCACGCGGTGACCCGCGGCGGAGGCGGTGTCGCCGACGGCCTTCGCTCGCCTCCCCAGATCCCGCCAGGCGGCGAACCAGCCGGGGTGGTCGCCCTTGTGCACGGCCGCGGTCGCGGCGAGCACCTCGCCAGGGTCGGCCGCGCGCTCCACGGCCGAGCCGAGCACCACGCGCAGGTCGAAGTCGAAGTCGGGGTTGGGCGAGAAACCGGTGGCGAAGGCGCTGCTGGCGTGGCTCATGGACTCACTCTGCCGACCACCCCCTCCGCCCGCCAGCCCTCGTCGGAGGGAGGTTGCCCGCCTTCCTCCGCTCGCCGTACCATGAGTGAGCGATATCAGAACATGATGTTCGCATAATGAACAAGGGAGTTCGTGTGCAGTTCCATCACCACGGTTACGTGTCCGGCGACCCCCGGGTGCAGCCGGCAGCGGGCGTCGGCCTCGACCGCCCCGCCGAGCTGCCCGACGAGGTCGACGTGCTGATCGTCGGCTCCGGGCCTGCCGGCATGATCGCGGCGGCCCAGCTCGCCATGTTCCCCGGCGTCGTCACGCGACTGGTGGAGCGGCGGCCGGGGAGGCTCGCGATCGGCCAGGCCGACGGCATCCAGGCCCGCAGCGTGGAGACGTTCCAGGCGTTCGGCTTCGCCGAGCGGATCACCGCTGAGGCGTATCGCATCACCGAGATGGCGTTCTGGAAGCCCGACCCGGCCGACCCCTCCCGCATCCACCGCGCCGCTCGCGCCGTCGACGACCCGACCGGGATCAGCGAGTTCCCGCACCTGATCGTGAACCAGGCCCGCGTGCTCGACTACTTCGCCGAGTACGCCGCCAACGCGCCCGGGCGGCTGACGCCCGACTACGGCTACGAGTTCCGCGGACTGGTCGTGGACGACGACGCCGAGTACCCGGTCGCCGTCACACTCGCGCACACCGCGGGCGAGCACGAGGGCGAGGAGCGCGTCGTGCGCGCGAAGTACGTGGTCGGCGCCGACGGGGCCCGCAGCAAGGTGCGGGAGTCGATCGGCTGCCACCTCGCGGGCGACCAGGCGAACCACGCCTGGGGCGTGATGGACACGCTGGCCGTGACCGACTTCCCGGACATCCGCACCAAGTGCTCGATCCAGTCGGAGGCGGGCAACATCCTCCTGATCCCCCGCGAGGGCGGCCACCTGTTCCGCATGTATGTCGACCTCGGCGAGGTGCCGGAAGACGATCACGGCGCCGTGCGGCAGACGACGATCGAGCAGATCATCGCGAAGGCGAACGACATCCTGCACCCGTACACGCTCGACGTGCGCAACGTCGCCTGGCACAGCGTCTACGAAGTCGGGCACCGGCTCACCGACCGCTTCGACGACGTGCTGCCGACCGAGCTCGGCACACGGACTCCGCGCGTCTTCATCACCGGCGACGCCTGTCACACGCACAGCGCGAAGGCGGGCCAGGGCATGAACGTGTCGATGCAGGACGGCTTCAACATCGGCTGGAAGCTCGGCCACGTGCTGGAGGGGCGCTCCCCCGAGTCGCTGCTCGCCACCTACTCGGCCGAGCGTCAGGTCGTCGCGAAGAACCTGATCGACTTCGACAAGCAGTGGTCGTCGATGATGGCCAAGAAGCCGGAGGAGTTCGACGACCCGTCGGAGCTGGAGGAGTTCTACGTGCGCACGGCCGAGTTCCCGGCCGGGTTCATGACCGAGTACGCGCCGTCGCTGATCGTCGGCGCGGCGGAGCACCAGGCGCTCGCGACCGGCTTCCCGATCGGCAAGCGCTTCAAGTCCGCCGTCGTGGAGCGCGTCTGCGACACCAACCCGCTGCACCTCGGCCACCACGCCCGCGCCGACGGACGCTGGCGCATCTACGTCTTCGCCGACGCCGCGCCCGCCGCTCGCGAGGGCACGCCGACCGCCGCGCTGGCGGACTGGCTGCTCACCTCCTCCGCCTCACCGCTCGCCGCGACCCCGGCCGGTGCCGACCTCGACGCCTGGTTCGACGTGAAAGTGGTGTACCAGCAGGACCACACGGAGGTCGACCTCGGCGCCGTGCCGGAGGTGTTCCTCCCGCGCACCGGCCCGTTCGGCCTGATCGACTACGAGAAGGTGTACGCGACCCGCCCCGGCGACGACATCTTCCACCTCCGCGGCGTCGACCGCGCCGGCGCCGTCGTGGTGGTGCGCCCCGACCAGTACGTCGCGCACGTGCTGCCGCTGGACGCGACCGACGCCCTGGCCGGCTTCTTCGCCCCGATCCACTCTGCCGCGACGGTCTCGTAGTCTCCCGCCAGCAGCAAACCGCCGAGTACGCAGACTGTCTGCGTACTCGGCGGTTTTCGCTCGATTATGCGCGTACTCGGCGGTTCAGACCTGGGCGCCCAGCTTGAAGCCCTGCGCCTCGTCGCCCTTGCGCGTGTACGAGAAGCCGTCGGCGCCGATGGTGACCTCCATCTCAGAGTCGTCCGTGCGGGTGGTGAGCGGCTGCGGATTGCCGTCGAGGTCGAGCACGAGCGACGCCTCCGTGTACCAGGACGGCACGACCGGGTTGCCCCACCAGTCGCGGCGCTGGTTGTCGTGCACGTCCCAGGTGACGACGGGGTTGTCGGGGTCGCCGGTGTAGTAGTCCTGCGTGTAGATCTCGACGCGGTGGCCGTCGGGGTCGCGCAGGTACAGGTAGAACGCGTTGGAGACGCCGTGGCGGCCCGGGCCGCGCTCGATGCAGTCGGAGCGGCGGAGGGCGCCGAGCTTGTCGCAGATCGCGATGATGTTGTGCTTCTCGTGGGTGGCGAACGCGACGTGATGCATCCGCGGCCCGTCGCCTCCCGTCATCGCGGTGTCGTGCACGGTCGGCTTGCGGCGCATCCACGCGGCGTAGGTCGTGCCGGCCTCGTCCTGGATGTCCTCGGTGACCCGGAAGCCGAGGTCCTCCATGTACTTCACGGCGCGAGGCACGTCCGGCGTGACCTGGTTGAAGTGGTCGATCCGGACGAGCGCGCCCGGCGTGTAGAGGTCATACCGCCAGGCGAGGCGCTCCACGTGCTCCACCTCGTAGAAGAACTCGTACGGGAAGCCGAGCGGGTCCTCCACACGGACGGAGTCGCCGACCCCCTTCGTGAAGCCCTGCGCCCGGCGCTCGACCCGGCAGCCCAGCTCGGTGTAGAACTCGACAGCCCGGTCGAGGTCTTCGGGCGTGCGCACCCGATAGGCGAAGGCGGCGACCGCGGCGACCGGGCCCTTGCGCAGCACGAGGTTGTGGTGGATGAACTCCTCCATGCTGCGCAGGTACACCGCGTTCTCGTCCTCCTCGGTCACGACGAGGTCGAGCACGTCGACGTAGAACTCGCGGCTGGCGGCGAGGTCGGTGACGACCAGCTCCATGTAGGCGCAGCGCACGACATCCGGCGGGGTCGCCTTCGAGGTGGGGATGGGGTCGGTGGGAGCCGGGATGGGGTCGCCGGCGGTGGTCACGGGCTCCGGGGTGCCGGGGGTGATCGTCATGGTGGTGCGTTCCTCTTCGTCGAGTGAGTGCTGTCGAGTGGGTGCGGTCGAGTGGGTGCGGTCGAGTGGGTGCGGTCGAGTGGGTGCGGTCGAGTGGCTGGGGAGAAGGGTCAGGCGTCGCCGGCGTCCTCGGCGGCCTCCTCCGCCTCCTCCGGCCGATGCGGGGTCGCGCCGAAGCGAGCCGTGTGCACCGGCCCCAGGGTGATGTGGACCGCCTGCTGGTCGGTGTAGAAGTCGATCGAGCGGTAGCCGCCCTCGTGGCCGAGCCCCGACGCCTTCACGCCGCCGAACGGGGTGCGGAGGTCGCGGACGTTGTGCGAGTTCAGCCACACCATGCCCGCCTCGACGCTCTGCGCGAAGGTGTGGGCGCGCTGGAGGTCGTTGGTCCAGATGTACGCGGCGAGACCGTACTTGACGCCGTTGGCCAGCTCCAGCGCCTCCACGTCGGAGTCGAACGGCGTGATCGCGACGACCGGGCCGAAGATCTCCTCCTGGAAGATGCGCGCGTCGGGCGCGACGTCGGCGAAGACGGTCGGCGCGACGTAGTTGCCGGTGTCGAGCCCCTCCGGACGGCCACCGCCCGCGAGGAGCCGGCCCTCCTGCTTGCCCAGCTCGACGTACGACATGACCTTCTCGTAGTGCTCGGGATGCACGAGCGCGCCGACCTCGGTCGCGGGGTCGTGCGGGTCGCCGACGACGATGTTCTTCGCCCGCTCCGCGTACCGCGCGAGGAACTCGTCGTAGATCGGCCGCTCGACCAGGATGCGGGAGCCGGCGGTGCAGCGCTCTCCGTTCAGCGAGAAGACGCCGAACAGGGTGGAGTCGATCGCGGCGTCGAGGTCCGCGTCGGCGAACACGACCGCGGGCGACTTGCCGCCCAACTCCATCGACAGGCCCTTCAGGTACGGCGCCGCGTTGCCGAAGATGAGTTGCCCGGTGCGGCTCTCGCCGGTGAACGAGATCAGCGGCACGTCCGGGTGCTTCACGAGCGCGTCTCCCGCCTCCTCCCCCAGGCCGTTGACGAGGTTGAACACGCCGTCGGGGAGGCCCGCGTCGCGGAAGATGCCCGCCCACAGCGACGCCGACAGCGGCGTGAACTCGGCCGGCTTGAGCACGACCGTGCAGCCGGAGGCGAGCGCCGGGGCGAGCTTCCAGCTCTCCAGCATGAACGGCGTGTTCCACGGCGTGATCAGGCCCGCGACACCGATCGGCTTGCGGTTGACGTAGTTGAGCTGGCTGCCGGGCACCTTGTAGGCGTCGTCGGACTGCGCCACGATCAGGTCGGCGAAGAACCGGAAGTTCTCGGCCGCGCGCTGCGCCTGGCCGAGCGCCTGCGTGATCGGGAGGCCGGTGTCGAAGGTCTCGAGCTCGGCGAGCCGCTTGTCCTGCGCCTCCACCGCGTCCGCGATCCGGTTGAGCACGCGGGCGCGCTCGCGCGGCTTCATCCGCGGCCACGGGCCCTGCTTGAAGGCGCGGGTCGCGGCGGCCACCGCGAGGTCGATGTCCTCCTTCTGCCCGGCGGCCGCGGTCGCGTAGATCTCGTTCGACACCGGGTCGAGCACGTCGAAGGTCGCGCCGGACACGCTGTCGACGAAGGCCCCGTCGATGAAGTGCTGGATGCGCGTCGGCAGATCCTCGGGGATGTGGTGGGTGGTGACGGCTGTCTGCTGCGACATGCGCGCTCTCCTTCGGTGGTTCGGTCGGAGGTGGTTCGTCCGGGGCCGGTTCGTTCGGGGCCGGTTCGTTCAGTCCTGGGGGCGGGCGTCACGGCGGTCGCGCCACTCGCGGTACCGCTCCCGCCACGCGGCGTTCATCGGGAAGAGGCCGTCGACCCGCTCGCCGGCGGCGACCCGCTCGGCGATGAACTCCTCCTCGGCCTCCTGCTCGATCGCGTCGGCCACGACCTCCTCGACGAGGTGCGGAGGGATGACGAGGAGGCCGTCGGCGTCGCCCACGATCACGTCGCCCGGCTGCACGGCCGCACCGCCGCAGGCGATGGTGACGTCGGTCTCCCACGGCACGTGCCGGCGGCCGAGCACCGCGGGGTGCGGGCCGTTGTGATAGGTGGGGATGTCGAGGGAGGCGACAACGGCCAGGTCGCGCACGCCGCCGTCGGTCACGATGCCCGCGGCGCCGTTGACCTGGGCGCGCAGCGCGAGCACGTCGCCGACGGTGCCGCTGCCGCGCTCGCCGCGCGCCTCGATGACGAGCACCTCGCCCGCTCCGACGGAGTCGAAGGCGCGCTTCTGCGCGTTGTAGCCGCCGCCGTGCGAGGCGAAGAGGTCCTCCCGGTGCGGGATGTAGCGCAGCGTGCGCGCCGTGCCGATCACCTTCGCGTCGGGCCGGGTGGAGGTGAGGCCGTCGATCGAGACATCGTTCAGCCCGCGCTTGCGCAGCTGGGAACTGAGCGTGGCGGTGGCGACGGACGCGAGCCCGGCGCGCAGGTCGTCGGTGAGGCGCCAGGCAGGCTCAGGAGTCGTGCCGTACGCCTCCGCACGCTGGTGGTCGTCGGCCGCAGGCTTCGTTCCGAAGTCGCCGAACGGGACGGTGCCCTCGGTGATGCGCGTCACCAGGCGGCCGGTGGTCGGGGAGCCGGGAGCGGTCGGCGCGTCGACCTCCACCTCCACCACATCGCCGGGTTGCGCGACCGACGAGCCCGCCGGCGTGCCGGTGAGGATGAGGTCGCCCGGCTCCAGCGTCATGAGCTGCGAGAGGTCGGCGACGAGCTGGCCGAACGGGAACAGGAGGTCGTCGGTGGTCGCCTCCTGCACCACCTCGCCGTTCAGCCAGGTGCGGACGCGCAGCGCGCCCGGGTCGATCCCCTCGGCCGGGAGCACGGAAGGGCCGACGGGGGTGAAGCCGTCACCGCCCTTCGAGCGCACGTTCGAACCCTTGTCCGCCGCACGCAGGTCGTAGACGCCGAAATCGTTGGAGGCGGTGACGCCCGACACGGCGGCCCAGCCCTCCTCCGGCGCGACGCGCCGGGTGGGCCGGCCGATGATCAGCGCGATCTCGCCCTCGAAGGCGAGCAGCTCGGTGCCGGCGGGCCGTTCGAGCGACGAGCCCGAGGCGGCCAGCGACGACGACGGCTTGAAGAAGTAGGAGGGCGTGGCCGGCGTGCGACCGCGCTGCGCCGCGCGCGAGCGGTAGTTGAGGTGGACCGCGATGATCTTGCCGGGGCGGGCGATCGGGAGTCCGGAGCTGTCGGCGCTGACCATATCCGAGATTGTATACGATCCCGCGCGGTTCGACAATGCTCGGTAGCAGGGGTCAGGAGCCGGGCTCAGTAGCTGGCACGCCCCTCCGGCCCTGCATCGCCCACGAACCGCGCCGCGAGCGCTTCCGACGCCCGCGCCAGCAGTGCGACATCGGCCCCCACGAGCACCCACGCCGCTCCGGCCGCCGCGTAGCGCTCGGCCACCTCCGGGTCGAACGCGTTCACGCCGACCGGCTTGCCGGCCTCGGCCCCCACAGCGATCACGCTCTCGACCGCGGCGACCACGTCGGGGTGGCTCTGCTGCCCGAGCAGCCCCATGGACGCCGCGAGGTCGGCCGGGCCGACGAGCAGGCCGTCGACGCCCTCCACGGCGGCGATGTCCGCGGCGGCTGCGACCGCCTCCACCGTCTCGATCTGCACGAACAGCGACACCAGGTCGCCGGCCCGGGCGAGGTAGTCGTCGATGCGGCTCCAGCGGGACGACCGGGCGAGCGCGCTGCCGACCCCGCGCACCCCGCGCGGCGGGTAGTGCACGGCGCGCACCATCGCCTCCGCCTCCTCCGCCGAGTTCACCATCGGGATGAGGAGGTTCTGTGCACCCAGGTCGAGCAGCTGCTTCACGATCACGGTGTCGCCGATCGGCGCCCGCACGAGCGGCGCGACCGGGTACGCGGCCACCGCCTGCAGAAGCCCGAGCGTCGTCTCCAGGCCGATCGGCGAGTGCTCGCCGTCGATCAGCACGATGTCGAGCCCGGCTCCCGCGCAGATCTCGGCGTTCAGCGGGCTGCCCGAGCACACCCAGATGCCGTACTGCGTGCGCTCGGCGGATCGGAGGCGGTCGGCGAGGCTCGGCGCCGGCTCGTGCGCACCGGGGTTCAGACGAAACGGCATGTGATGGCTCCCAGGTCTCGGTAGTCCGCGTGGATGGTGTCGCCGCGCTCGACCCACATCGGGCGCGTGAACGATCCGGCGAGCACGATGTCGCCCGCCTCGAGCCGGCTGCCGTGCTGCGCGAGCTTGTTCGCGAGCCAGGCGACCCCGGAGGCCGGATGGTTCAGCACGGCCGCGGCGACGCCCGACTCCTCGATGGTCTCGTTGCGGTAGAGCAGCGCGCCCACCCAGCGCAGGTCGACCGCGTCGGGCGCGACCGGCCTCCCGCCGACGACCATGCCGCCCATCGCCGCGTTGTCGGAGATGGTGTCGACGATCGTGCGCCCCTGCAGCTCGATGCGCGAGCTGAGGATCTCGAGCGCCGGGACCACGTACTCGGTCGCCGAGAGCACATCGAACAGGGTCACGTCCGGGCCCTCGAGCGGCCGGGCGAGCACGAAGGCCAGCTCCACCTCGATCCGCACGTTCGAGTACTGGTCGAACGGGATGACGGCACCGGTCTCGTAGACCATGTCGGCGAAGATCGCGCCGTAGTCCGGCTCGGTGATGCCGGTCGCCTGCTGCATGACCTTGGAGGTGAGGCCGATCTTGCGCCCGACGAGCCGCCTCCCCGCGGCCAGCCCCCGTTCGACCCAGACCCGCTGCACGGCGTAGGAGTCCTCGACGGTCATGCCGGGATGCCGCGCGGTGAGCAGGGGCACGGTGCTGCGGTCGCGCTCGGCGGCGGCGAGCTCGTCGGCGATGTCCTGGATGGTGGAGCTGTCGAGCACCGGATACTCCCTCGTGGTCCGTATGGTCGTTTCGTATACGATCCGCCGTCCACGCTACCAGGCCCGGGTCAGCGGAGGGAGGCGGCTACCGCGGAGGCGGCGGCGAGCAGGCGGGCGCCGATCGACTCGGGGTCGCGGCCGTTCGCCACGTAGACCACGGCGAGCGCCGCCACCGGCTGCCGCGGCAGGGCGAGCGGCACGGCGACCGACGCGAGGCCGGGGATCACCTCGTCGTGGCTGGTCGCGTATCCGCGGGCCCGGGTCTCTGCAGCCTCCTGCCGCGGATGCTCCTCGGGAAGCGCGCTCCACTGCGCCTCGGTGAGCGCTGACTGGATGGCGATGCCCGGCGCGCCCGACGCGAGCGGATGCCGCGTGCCCGGCTTCTGGGCCACGGTCGCGTGCGCGCGCGCCGGCTCGACCGAGACCAGCGTGACGACGTCGTGCCGGTCGAGGACCGCGAGGAACGCCGTCATCGACAGCTCGTTGGCGACAGCGGTGAGCTGCGGCAGCGCGGCGGACTGGAGGTCGTGCGACACCGAGCGCGCCAGCGTCGCCATCCGCGGGCCGAGCTGGATCGCGCCGGCGGCGTCCCGCACGACGAGCCCGTGCTCCTCCAGCGTCCGCAGCAGCCGGTAAACGATTGACCGGTGCAGCCCGAGCCGGGCCGCGGTCTCGGCGATGGTGAGCGGCTCGCCCGCGTCGGCCAGCACCTCCAGCATCCGGATGCCGCGCGAGAGCGTCTGCAGCGGCGGGCCGGAGTCGGGGGTGGGAGCGGCGGCGGTCACGTGTTCGACTATAGAACGCCCCCCCCCCCGCTGGAGAGCCGCTCAGAGCCGCAACCGCTCGGGCCGCGGCAGCCCCAGCTCCTCGAGGAGGTCGCCGAGCATGCGGTCCAGCTCGAAGGCGGCCTGGGTGATCTTGTTGCTGCCGAAGCCCGCGAGCTGCGTGCTCGGCTGGTCGACCGACAGCACCGTGCGGCCGTTGCGCAGGGCGTGCAGCTCGACGCGGATGGGCGTGTAGAGCATCACGCCCGCGTCGTGCCGGAACATCCGCGCCGCGGTCGCGTAGTCGCCGATCAGGTAGGCGGCGCTCGGGGTGTCCGCGCCCCCGACGCGCATCACCGGCGTGACGGAGTCCGACCAGAACCGCACGAATCGGTGGATGCCGTCACCGGCTGTCTCGGCGGCGATCCGTCTCCACTCGGCGCCCTGGTCCAGCAGCCGGCGCAGGTGGTCGGTGTCGAGCGGAGGGACCTCGGCCTCGAAGGCGCGGCGCAGCGTCTCGAAGGGCGCCTCGGCCTCCAGCTCGATGCGATTCACCGACAGCGGGATGTTGCGCTCGGTCGCGTTGTAGGCCATCCAGCCATTCTCGCGCGGGCGGCCCCGCACCGGCCGACGCGCCCGCGTGGAAGCCGGTCAGTCGAGGGCGGTGACGCCGCGCTTCTCCGGAGGGCGCGGCATGCTGCGCTCCTCGCCGGCCTCCACCCGCGCGCGCACGGCCTCGTAGTGCGCCCGCTCGCGTGCCAGCGTGTCGGTCTCCGGCGTGCCGTAGCGGGAGGGGTCCGGCCGGTCCGCGTCCTGCTCGACCGTGAGCAGGCCGTCCGGGTCCTTCGGGTCGCGGACGCCGGTCAGGCGCTCGGCCACGGTCGATTTGTCCTCGTGGGTGTCGTGCTCCATGCCTCCCACCATCCACGCGTGCGGGAGGCGGGGCAAGGGGCCCGGGGGCGTTAGAGGCTAGCGCAGGGCTGCGCGCACGCCGACGTAGTCGGGCAGCCGCTCCAGGCCCTCGGTGCCCGCGGTCGCGAGGTCGCCCACGACGAACACGCGCGCGCCCGAGGCGACGGCGGCCGCCACCCCCGCCTCGGCGTCCTCGAAGATCACGCAGTCGCCGATCGCGACGCCCAGTCGCTCGGCGGCGAGCAGGTAGCCCTGCGGGTCGGGCTTGCCGCGCTCGACGTCCTCCGCGCTGACCAGCACGTCGGGCACGCGCAGTCCCGCCGCCTCAAGGCGTGCCACCGCGAGCTCGCGCGGCGCGCTCGTGACGACCGCGACCGGCGCGCCCAGCGCCTCCAGCTCCTCCAGCAGGGCGACGGCGCCGCCGATCTGGACGATGCCGTCGGTGCGGGTCAGCTCCTCGGCGACGAGCCCCTGCGCGATGGCGAGCCGCTCCTCGGCGGAGGCGTCGGGCAGGAAGCGCACGATCGTGTCCATCGCCTGCCGTCCGTGCGAGTACGCCAGGATGTCGGCCGCGTCGACGCCGTGCCGCTCGCCGAACGCGGTCCACACCGCCTCCACGACGGGCGTCGAGTCGACGAGCGTGCCGTCCATGTCGAAGAGGAAGCCGGATGCGCTGATGTCCACCGACTCAGCCTAGCCAGCCGCCTCTTCGCTCCGTCACCGCCCGATCGAGCGGGCGTCCTGCGCCGCGCGCAGATCCGCGAGCGCGCGGTCGGTCTCGCGGGTGACGCGCCCTCCGCGGGCTGCGATCGCCGCTGGGAGCCAGTCGCTCAGGACGAAGCGCCGGTGTGCGGCGCGGATCGGCTCCCCGCCGTTCGTGCGAGCCGGGCGGGCCACCCAGCCGTGTTCCATGCCTTGTGCCCAGGTCGTGTTTGCCATGACACTCACGTTACGAACGAAAAGATCATGCCACGAGATGGCTGAGGGTCTTTCTTCGCAAAGATACGGCCAGTACACTGACGGCATGTTGAAGAAGGTCGCGGTGCCCGTCATCGACGAGTTCGCCATGTTCGAGTTCGGCGTCGTCTGCGAGGTCTTCGGGCTGGACCGCAGCTACGCGAACCTCGAGCCGTTCGACTTCCGCGTCTGCTCCCTCCACCCCGGCGAGCCCGTCGACAACGCGCGCGGTGTCCAGCTCATCGCGCCGTACGGGCTGGAGGCGATGGAGGACGCCGACCTGATCTGCGTGCCGGCCGCGACGATCCGCGACGAGTACCCCGAGGAGCTGCTGGAGGCGCTGCGCCGCGCCGACGCCCGCGGCGCCATCCTGCTCAGCGTCTGCTCCGGCGCGTTCGTGCTCGGCGCCGCCGGCCTGCTCGACGGCCGGGAGTGCACGACGCACTGGCGCTACGCGAACGCCCTGCAGCGCCGCTTCCCCGCGGCGCAGGTGGACCCGGACGTGCTGTTCGTCGACGACGGCACCGTGATCACGAGCGCCGGCACCTCGGCGGGCATCGACGCGTGCCTGCACCTCGTCCGCCGCGAGCTCGGCAGCGCGGTCGCCAACACCATCGCGCGCAACATGGTCGTCCCGCCGCAGCGCGACGGCGGGCAGCGGCAGTACATCGAGCGCCCGGTCTCCGACTGCTCCGACGAGACGTTCAGCGAGCTCATCGACTACCTCAGCGGCAACCTCCACGAGAGCCACTCGGTGGCCGCGCTCGCCCGCCGCACCCACATGTCGACCCGCAGCTTCTCGCGCCGCTTCGTCGCCGAGACGGGCGTGCCGCCCATGCAGTGGCTGACGACCCAGCGCATCCTGCACGCCCGGCTCCTGCTCGAGACCACGTCGCTGCCGATCGACGAGGTGGCCAGGCAGTGCGGCTTCGGCAGCGCGACGCTGCTGCGGCACCACTTCGACGCGGAGGTCGGGGTGCCGCCGACCCGCTACCGCGCGTCCTTCGCGCGCACCCCGGAGGCGACCGCCGCGGTGTGAGTCCCGTGCACCCTGTGCACGTGGAGATGGAGGTGCACTCCCCTCCTCCGCTCGGCGGCCGCCTCGTACGGGTGCGCCTCCCGCGGCGGCTCGGGGAGGTCCTCGCCGCGGTAATGCCGCAGCAGCAGCCGGTTGCGCTGCGCCAGCCGCGCGCACAGCCAGACCGTCACGATGCCGCAGCCCACGGTCCCCCACGCCCGCGGGTTCTCGCCCTGCGTCGGGATGGCGATCGTGATCGCGACGGTTCCCACGAGCGCCAGGAGGCCGAGCACGATCCCGCTCGCCACCCTGCGTCGCGCCCGGGCTCGCTCCATCCGGTCACCCATGCGACGCAAGCTACTCCGGGAGCGCGGTGAAGGGTAGGTGGACGTCAGGTGAACGATGCCCGTCAACGACGAAGGACCGGCACCGCCCGCAGGCGTCGCCGGTCCTCTGTCTGACGTCGGGAGTCAGTCGCGCTTGAAGGCGTCCTTCACCTTCTCGCCCGCCTGCTTCAGGTCGGCCTTCATCTGGTCGCCCTTGCCCTCGGCCTCGAGTCGCTCGTTGCCGGTGGCCTTGCCCGCCGACTCCTTGGCCTCTCCGCCGAACTTCTCGCCGGCGTTCTCGATCTTGTCGTCGAGCCCCATTAGCGCTTCCTTCCGTCGTGGTTCATACGGTCCATCTCAAGCTCCCACCGCCGCAGGGGCGCGTCCAGGCTGCACGCACCAGGTGGGAAATCAACCCCCTCCTTGCGTTTGGGGCATCCGGAGGCCGCACGGTGTAATCGACACATGACCCTCCCCGACCTCCCGGACGTCGAGCTGCTCACCTGGAGCAGCCCGGTCGCCTGCCTGTGGGTCGCCGCCACCCCCACCGCCTATGTGGGGATGGTCGAGGAGACCGACGAGGGCTTCGTCGCCAACGGCAGCACCAGCGAGGACCTGGGCACATTCCGCTCGCTCTCCGCCGCCCGGCGCGCGGTCTACGGCGCGTGGCGCGGGCCGGCGGAGTCGGCCACCACGGCTCAGCCGACGGCGGCCTGACCGGCCTCCCAGCCGTCCGGGCGACGTCCGTCGTCAACCGTCAGTCGCGGGCCGTGTCGATCGCGTCGACCGTCTCCGACATCCGGCCGAGGAAGTCCACGATCATGCGGCGCTCGTCCGGCGACAGCGCGGCGGCCGCGCTCAGCATCCGGTCGTGCATCGCGTGGAGGGTGTGCCGCACCTCTTCGTCCGCCCCAGGCGTCGCGACGACGACGACGCTGCGCCGGTCGGCGGGATGCGGCCGCCTGGTCACGTGCCCGGAGACCGTCAGCCGGTCGAGCATCACCGTCACCGACGACGACTTGAGGCCCAGCAGGGCGCCGATGTCGGCGGGCGTCGCCGGCTCGCCATCGGCCTGCCGGCTGAGCAGGAAGCGGAGCGCGCGGAGGTCGTTCTCGCCCATCCGCATCGAGTCGCGCGTACGCCGTCGCATGGCCTGCTCGGCGGCGCGGTAACTGCGCAGGGCTTGCAGCAGGTCGACGGTGTGGGGTGCCGCGCTGTCGTACCAGGCGGGGCCGGGATTCACGTTCTCGATGATCCGATTTTACGCGAACAGGGTCTAGGAGCCGCGCTTGCCGGCGCCACGGTGCTCGGTCGCGGGCGCAGTGTCGCCGCCGTCGATGTGATCCACGGCATCGCGCAGCCGGTCGAGGAAGGCGACGACGACGCGCGCGTCGTCCGCGTCGAGCGACTCCGCCACCCGCACGACCTCCTCGCGGACGTCGCCGAGGATGGCCCGCTGCAGCTGATCCTCCGGCACGACCGGCACGACGATCAACGCGCGGCGGTCGAACGGGCTCGCCTCCCGGCGGATGTGCCCGCCGCGCTCGAGCCGGTCGAGCAGCGCGGTGACCGACGAGCTCTGGATGCCGAGATACTCCGCGAGCTCCTTGGGCCCGACCGTACGGCCGTTCTCCTGGGCGCGCAGCAGGTAGCGCATGGCCGAGATGTCGTTCTCGCTCATGCGCAGCACGCCTTCGGAGCGGCGGCGCAGCGCGGCCTCGGCAGCACCGTAGGCGCGCATCGCCTCCAGCACCTCGATGCCGGGGGTGCGCTCGGCGCGCTCCTGGCCGTACCAGTAGTGCGCCGACCCGTGGATCTCGGACGACATGGCTTAACGATAGAGCAACTACAAACTAGGCTGCCTAGCTTTCTCGGATCAGGCGGTCGTGGCGTGCGCGCTCGGGACACGGCCGCGACGCGCCGGCTGGTCCTCCGAGCGGCCCGACTCGGCCGTCAGCACGAGCCCGGCGGGGCGATGCGTGCCGTCCATCAACTGCTCCAGCCATTCGCGATTGAGCGGCGAGGCGCCCGGCTGACTGAACCGGAAGCGGATCGGGAAGCCGTTGTCGACCCAGATGGATTCGCGCCCGTACTCGCCGTTCTCCGGCACCCAGGTGAGGGCGAACGACTCGCGACGCCGCAGCTTCGTCGTGATCACGACCTGAAGGTGGCTCAGCACCCGGTCGTCGAACTCGTACTCGCTGCCCCCGTAACTCAGGACGCCCATCCGCGCTCCGCCTCCGCTGCTGCTCGCTGCCTGCTCCCGACGGCGGAACCGCTCGTCGACGCGACATGTAGTTAGTCTAACCATATAGCTAGAACGTCTAGCAATACACCGGGGTGAACATTTCAAGCCCTTCACCGCGACGCCGCCCACGGACAGAATGACTGCACGTGAGCAGCCCGTATCCCGCCGACCGCATCCCGGCCAGCACCTACCGCCTTCAGATCTCCGCCGACTTCACCCTCCGCGACGCCGCCCAGGTGCTCGACCATGTGCAGCGCCTCGGCGCCGACTGGGTCTACCTGTCGCCGCTGCTGCAGGCGGAGCCCGGTTCGAATCACGGCTACGACGTCGTGGACCACTCCCGGGTCGACGAGGAGCGCGGCGGTCCGGAGGCGCTGCGCGAGTTCTCCGACGCGGCGCACGAACGCGGCATGCGCGTCCTCGTCGACATCGTGCCCAACCACGCCGGCGTCGCCACTCCACGCCTCAACGCGTGGTGGTGGGACGTGCTCACTCACGGGCAGGAATCGGCGTACGAGCCGTACTTCGACATCGACTGGGCGTTCGGCGGCGGGAGGCTGCGTCTCCCGATCCTCGGCGACGGCCCGGATGAGGAGGATGCGCTGCGCGTCGAGGACGGCGAGCTGCGCTACTACGATCACCGCCTCCCGATCGCCCCCGGCACCGAGGGCGGCACCCCGCGCGAGGTGCACGCCCGGCAGCACTACGAGCTGGTCTCGTGGCGCAGGGCCGACGCGGAGCTGAACTACCGGCGGTTCTTCGCGGTCAACACGCTCGCCGGACTCCGCGTCGAGGACGACCGCGTCTTCGACGACACCCACCGCGAGATCGGCCGCTGGATCCGCGAGGGACTGGTCGACGGCCTCCGCGTCGACCACCCGGACGGCCTGCGCGACCCCGGCCGCTACCTCGAACGCCTGGCGGAGCTCGCCGAGGGCCGCCCGATCTGGGTCGAGAAGATCATCGAGGGCGACGAGCGGATGCCCGACTGGCCGGTCGCCGGCACCACCGGCTACGACGCCCTCGGCCTGGTCGACCGGGTCCTGGTCGACCCCGCCGGCGAGGAGCCGCTGACCGCGCTCGCCCGCGAGCACGACGACCGCGGCGAGAACCAGGACTGGGCCGAGCTCGTGCACCGGCGCAAGCGCGCGGCGGCCGACGGCATCCTCCGGTCGGAGGTGTTGCGGGTCGTCCGTGAGCTGCGGCTCGACGCCGAGGGCGCAGGCGCCGACCCGTCCGCCGCCGAGCGGGCCGCCGACGCGGTCGCCGAGCTGGCCGCCTGGTTCCCCGTGTACCGTAGCTACCTGCCGTTCGGCGTGGAGTACCTGGAGGCCGCCCGCGATGCCGCCGCGGCCTCCCGCCCCGACATCGCCGACACGATCCGCGACGTCGCCGCACGCCTCGCCGAGGGCGCCGGCCCGGACGCGCCCTCCGAGCGCTTCCAGCAGACGACCGGCGCGATCATGGCGAAGGGCGTCGAGGACAACGCCTTCTACCGCTGGACGCGGCTGGTCGCACTCACCGAGGTCGGCGGCGAGCCCGACCTGTTCGCCCTCTCGGTGGACGACTTCCACCGCCACCAGCTCGACCGGCTGGAGCGCCTCCCCCAGTCGCTGACGACGCTCACCACCCACGACACCAAGCGCAGCGAGGACACCCGCGCGCGCATCCTCGTGCTCGCAGAAATGCCGGAGCGGTTCGAACGGTTCCTGGCCTCCGTGCACGAGCGGGTCCCCCTGGGGGACGGGTCGCTGGAGTCGCTGCTCTGGCAGTCGATCCTCGGCGCCTGGCCCGCCTCCCGCGAGCGCCTCCAGGACTACGCGCTCAAGGCGGCCCGCGAGGCGGGCGCCTCCACCGGCTGGACCGACCCCGACGAGGAGTTCGAGAAGCGCATGGCCGCGCTGGTCGATGCCGCCTTCGACGACGAGCGGGTGCGGGCGGAGGTCGAGGCCATGTCCGCCCTCATCGACGGCCCCGGCGCGAGCAACGGCCTGGCCGCGAAGCTCGTGCAGCTGACCATGCCCGGTGTGCCCGACGTGTACCAGGGCTCCGAGCGCTGGGAGCGTTCGCTGGTCGACCCGGACAACCGTCGACCCGTCGAGTGGGAGGTGGCCGCCGGCCTCCTCGCGCACATCGACGAGGGCTGGCGACCCGGGATCGACTCGTCGGGCGCCGCGAAGGTGCTCGTCACCTCCCGCGCCCTGCGGCTGCGTCGCGACCGCCCCGAGCTGTTCGGCGGGTACACGCCGCTCGCTGCCGACGGCGACCGCGCCGGCCACCTGCTGGCCTTCGACCGCGGCGGCGCCGTGACCCTGGTCACGCGACTACCGCACGGCCTCGCCGCCGCCGGCGGTTGGGGCGACACCACCATCGACCTCGGGGAGACGCCGATGCGCGACGAGCTGACCGGACGGGAGCTGCGCGGCCGGGTGCCGCTCGCCACCGTCTTCGACACCTACCCCGTCGCCCTGCTGGCGGTGACCCGATGATCGGCGTGCCGAGCGCCGGCGGTCCGCTCGGACCCGACCGCACCTTCCCGGTGTGGGCGCCGCACGCCACGGCGGTCGATGTCGTGGTCGACGGTCACGGCACCCACCCGCTGAGCCCCGTGCGCGACGCGCCGGAGGGGCACCAGGGCTGGTGGAGCCTCCCCGCTCCGTTCGACGCCGGCCCCGACCCGGTCGACTACGGCTTCGTGGTCGACGGCGACGGCCCGCACTCCGACCCGCGCTCGCTGCGCCAGCCCGAGGGCGTGCACGGCCTGACCCGCGAGTTCGACCCGCGCGCCCATGCCTGGAGCGACGGAGGCTGGAGCGGCCGCGACCTCACCGGCGCGGTGATCTACGAGCTGCACATCGGCACCTTCACCCCGGAGGGCACCCTCGACTCCGCCATCGACCGGCTCGACCACCTGGTGGAGCTGGGTGTCGACGCCGTGGAGGTGCTGCCCGTCAACGCCTTCAACGGCACTCACAACTGGGGCTACGACGGCGTGCTCTGGTACGCCGTGCAAGAGACCTACGGCGGCCCGGAGGCGTACCAGCGGTTCGTCGACGCGTGCCACGCGCGCGGCCTCGCGGTCGTGCAGGACGTCGTCTACAACCACCTCGGCCCGAGCGGCAACTACCTGCCGCTGTACGGCCCGTACCTCGGCAGCGCGTCGAGCACCTGGGGCGCGTCCCTCAACCTCGACGGGCCGCACTCCGACGTCGTGCGCGGGTACATCCTCGACAACGCGCGCTACTGGCTGGAGGACATGCACGTCGACGGGCTGCGGCTGGATGCCGTGCACGCCCTCCACGACTCCTCCGCCGAGCACATCCTGGAGGCGCTGGCCCGCCAGGCGGACGAGCTCGCGTCGGCGCTGGGCCGTCCGCTCACGCTCATCGCCGAGAGCGACCTCAACGACCCGAAGCTGATCCGCACCCGCGAGCGCAACGGCTACGGCCTCCACGCGCAGTGGGACGACGACGTGCACCACTCGATCCACGCCAACCTGACGGGCGAGGTCACCGGCTACTACGCCGACTTCGGCGCGCCGGAGGCCCTGGTGAAGGTGCTCGAGCGCGGGTTCTTCCACGACGGCACCTACTCGAGCTTCCGGGAGCGCCACCACGGTCGCCCGCTGGACGCCGACTTCCCCCACACCCGCCTCGTCGCGTTCAGCCAGGACCACGACCAGATCGGCAACCGCGCCGCCGGCGACCGCCTCACCGCGACGCTCGACCAGGGCGGACTCGCGGCCGCCGCCGCACTCACCCTCCTCGGCCCGTTCACGCCGATGCTGTTCATGGGCGAGGAGTGGGGCGCGACGACGCCGTGGCAGTTCTTCACCTCCCACCCGGAGCCGGAGCTGGGGAAGGCGACCGCCGAGGGCCGCGTGAAGGAGTTCGAGAAGATGGGCTGGGACCCGGACGTGGTGCCCGACCCGCAGGACCCCGAGACCTTCCTCCGCTCGAAGCTCGACTGGTCGGAGCCCTCCCGCCCGGAGCACGCCGAGCTGCTGCAGTGGTACCGCGACCTGATCGCGCTCCGCCGCACGATCCCGGCGCTCACACCGGCGACAGAGGTCGGAGTGGCGGAGGGCGTGCTCGCCTTCACCCGCGGCGACGTGCGCGTCGAGGTCGCCCTGAGCGGCCGAGGCCTGGGCGAGCCCGCGCCCGCCACGGAGGTCACGGCGGCGTTCGCGGACGCGGTGCGGGTCACCCGCGTCTGATCAGCGGCCCCCCACCGTCGAGTACGCACGAATTCGCCCCGAAACCGCCGAGTACGCGGATGATCCGCGTACTCGGCGGCTGCAGATAGCGGCCCCGAGACCCCGTGTCAATGCCCTCCTGACCGCCGCCCCCGCCCGGTAGGTTGGCTGGACACGACGATCGGAGACACTGTGACCGAGCCCGGTTCCCACCACGCCCGCACGGACGCCGGGGCCTCCCGGTGAGCCCGGTGAGCAGGGACGGCTCGTTCGCGTATCCGCTCGGCGTCACGCTCGTCGAGGGCGGCGCGAACGTCGCCGTTTACAGCGAGCGCGCCGACCGGGTGACCGTCAGCCTGTTCCGCGAGGACGGCACGGAGGAGCGCACCGACCTCACGAACCGCACCGGTCACGTGTTCCACGGCATCGTGCAGGGCATGAACCCGGGCGACCGCTACGGCCTCCGCGTCGACGGGCCCTGGGCGCCGGAGGCCGGGCTCCGGTTCGCGCCGGCGAAGGTCCTGCTCGAGCCGCACACGCAGGCCGTCACCGGCGCCTTCGACATGACGCAGGCCGTTTTCGGGCACCAGCTCGACAAGCCGAAGAAGCGCGACGAGACCGACGGCGCCGGCCACGTGGCGCTCGGCGTCGTCACCGACAACCGCGCGTTCGACTGGGGCGACCACGAGCGCCCGAGCATCCCGCTGTCGGAGTCGATCATCTACGAGGTGCACCTCAAGGGCTTCACCAAGCTGATGGAGAAGGTGCCGGAGGACCTCCGCGGCACCTACGCCGGCCTCGCCAACGACGCCGCCATCGAGTACCTCACCGGCCTCGGCGTGACCGCGGTCGAGCTGCTGCCGGTGCACCAGTTCCTGCAGGACTCGCACCTGCTCGAGAAGGGCCTCCGCAACTACTGGGGCTACAACTCCATCGGCTTCTTCGCCCCGCACAACGAGTACGCGGCGACCGGCGACCGCGGCCAGGTCGACGAGTTCAAGGGGATGGTGAAGGCGCTGCACAAGGCCGGTATCGAGGTCATCCTCGACGTCGTCTACAACCACACGGCCGAGGGCAACGACAAGGGCCCGACCCTCAGCTTCAAGGGCATCGACAACCCCTCCTACTACCGGCTGGTGGAGGAGGACCCGGCGCACTACTTCGACACCACCGGCACGGGCAACAGCGTCAACGTGAGCCACCCCGCCGCGCTGCAACTGATCATGGACTCGCTGCGCTACTGGGTGACCGAGATGCACGTCGACGGCTTCCGCTTCGACCTCGCCACCACGCTCACCCGGCAGGGCGGCGACGCCAGCCTCCACAGCGCCTTCCTCACGCTGTGCCAGCAGGACCCGGTGCTCTCGACGGTGAAGCTGATCGCTGAGCCGTGGGATGTCGCCGGCTACCAGCTGGGCGGCTTCCCGGCCGACTGGTCGGAGTGGAACGGCAAGTTCCGCGACGACGTGCGCGACTTCTGGCGGGGCACGGAGGGCATGCTCGCGACGCTCTCGCAGCGCGTGCTGGGCAGCCCCGACATCTACGAGGAGTCGCGCCGCGCGCCGCTCTCGAGCGTCAACTTCATCACCGCGCACGACGGCTTCACCCTCGCCGACCTCACCAGCTACGAGCAGAAGCACAACGAGGCCAACGGCGAGGACAACAACGACGGCGAATCGGACAACCGGTCGCGCAACTACGGCGTCGAGGGCCCGACCGACGACCCGGAGATCCTCGCCACGCGCACCCGGCAGCGCAAGAACATGCTCGCCACCGTGCTGCTCTCGGCCGGCGTGCCGATGATCCTCGGCGGCGACGAGATCGCCCGCACCCAGCAGGGCAACAACAACGCCTACTGCCAGGACAACGAGATCTCGTGGTTCGACTGGCAGCACGCCGACTGGGAGCTGCGCGACTTCACCGAGAAGCTCATCCGCCTCCGCCGCGCCGAGCCCGCCCTGCGCCCCGAGTGGTACCGGCATGCGCCCGAGGTGGGCGGCCCCGACGTGGTCTGCATCCTCCGCGCCGACGCCGAGCCGTTCGCCGACGAGGACTGGGACGACCCGGAGGCGCGCTCGATCGCCTTCCAGCTGATGCACGAGGGCGCCGACTCGTTCCTGCTCATGCTCAACGCGGCGGCGAACGGGGTGGAGTTCACCCTGCCTGAGCCTCCCGGCGGCCACTGGGAGCTGGAGCTCTCGAGCGACCCCGACCTCGGGCTCAACGACGGGGAGAGCGTGATCGTCGGCGAGACCTCCTTCGCGCTCCTCCGCTCGCGGGCCGGCTGATGCCCGAGCGCGAGCTCCCGGCTCTGCTCGGCCGCTACCGTCCGCAGAACCTGATCGGGCGCGGCGGCGAGGCGAGCATCTTCCGGGCCGTCGACGAGATCCTCGGCCGCGAGGTCGCGATCAAGCTGTACCGGTCGGGCGGCGAGGAGGAGATGGCTCAGTACCGCACCGAGCAGATGGCGCTCGCGCGGCTGAGCCACCACGGCATCGTCTCGCTGATCGACGCGGGCATCGACTACTCGGCGCCGCGCGACCCGCGGCCCTTCCTCATCATGGAGCTGGTCTCTGGCACCGACCTCGCCACCGCTCTGGACGAGCGGGAGCTGTCGACGGAGGAGATCGCGGAGATCGCCTACGACATCTCCGAGGCGCTGGAGTACGTGCACGCGAACGGCGTCGTCCACCGCGACATCAAGCCGTCGAACATCATGCTGGTGACCTACGGCACGACGACCTTCCGCGCCCGGGCCCGGCTCACCGACTTCGGCATCGCGATCGGCCTCCCCGCGTCGCAGGCGCACCAGGAGGAGGGCAAGACGACCGGAACCGCCGCCTACCTGAGCCCCGAGCAGGCGTCGCGTCAGCCGGCGACCGAGGCGAGCGACATCTACTCGCTCGGCCTGGTGCTGCTGGAGTGCTTCACCCGCCAGGTGGCCTACCCCGGCCACGACGCCGTCGCGTCGGCACTGGCACGGCTCAGCGTCGACCCGCCCGTGCCCGACGACCTGCCCGGCGCGTGGACGGGTCTGCTGCGCGCCATGACCGCCCGCGACCCCGCCGCCCGGCCCACCGCCGAGCAATTGACGCCGCTGTTCCGGGAGGCCGTGATCGACGCCGCGGGGCTGTCGGCGCGCAGGTGAGGCTGGCTAGAGTCGCGGGGTGACTCTCGACTCCCCCCTCCTCGACAGCGGGTTGCTGCGCCTACGACGGCGCCGGCCTGTACTGGGAGACCTCGGGAGCTCCCGACGGCGTTCCGGCGGTCTGGCTGCACGGAGGTCCTGGCTCCGGTCTCGGCGCGGGCGGCTACCGGAACCGGTTCGACCCGGCGCAGAACCTCGTCGTCGGACTCGATCAGCGCGGGTGCGGCCGCAGTCGTCCGCTCATCGTCGACGACCTCGGCTCCCTGCCCGGGCTCACCACCCAGCGCCTGATCGCCGACCTGGAGGCGCTCCGCGAGCACCTCGGCATCGAGCGCTGGATCGTCACCGGCGCCTCGTGGGGCAGCACGCTCGCCCTCGCATACGCCGTCGCCCACCCGGAGCGCGTGATCGGGGTCGTCGCGTTCGCGGTGACGACCACCTCCCGCGACGAGGTCGACTGGATCACGGAGGGCGTCGGCCGCATCTTCCCGAAGGCGTGGGCCGCGTTCGAAGCCGCCTCCGGCCGCCACCCGGGCGAGCGCGTCGTGGAGGCGTACGCCCGGCGCCTCGCGGACCCCTCCGAGGAGGCCGCCGACGACCGCGCCCGCGCCGCGGACGCGTGGGACGCCTGGGAGTCGACCCACGTCTCCCTCGACCCGGCCTGGCAGCCCGGCCCGCTGCACGAGGACTCGGTGCAGCGCGCCGTCTTCGGGACACTCGTCACGCACTTCTGGGCCCACGACGCCTTCCTGCCCGGCGACGAGGCGATCCTGGCGCGCACCGACCGGCTGGCGGAGGTCCCGGTCGTGCTCATCCACGGCCGTCACGACGTCAGCGGTCCGGTGATCACGGCCTGGCGGCTGCACCAGCGCCTCCCGCACAGCGAGCTGCACGTCGTGGAGTCGGAGGGTCACGGCGGCCCCGTCGCGGTCGAGCTCACCCGGGAGGCCGCCGCCCGGCTGACCGCGGAGGCCGCTCGAAACGTCCGCGACATCCCGGACGCCTAACCTGACCGGCATGAGCGTCACCATCGCCCGCGCGGACTTCGCCGACCCCACCCTCGCCGCCTTCCTGCAGGCGCACCTGGACGACATGGAGCCGACCGCGCCTCCCGAGAGCCGGCATGCGCTCGACCTGGAGGAGCTGCAGGGCGCGGGCGTTCGCCTGTGGACCGCCACGGTCGATGACGCGATCGTGGGCACCGCGGCGCTCGCGGCCCTGGAGCCGGCGCACGAGGAGCTGAAGAGCATGCGCACCGACCCCGAGCAGCGCGGCAAGGGCATCGCCGCGCAGCTGCTGGCCTTCGTGCTGGAGGACGCCCGCGGCCGCGGCGTCGCCCGCGTCTCGCTCGAGACGGGAGCCATGGACTTCTTCGCGCCGGCGCGCCGCCTCTACGAGCGGGCGGGGTTCACACCCAGCGGACCGTTCGGGAAATACACCGACGACCCGCTCAGCGCGTACTACACGCTGGAGCTCTGACCTCGGTGCGTCACCGCTCCTGACACGACGACGCCGCCCCTCCCGTCGTGCAGGAGGGGCGGCGGCGTCATGCGCGGGGAGGCCGGATCAGCTCTCCCGCGCGCGGCGGCGGATCAGCAGCAGCACACCGCCGGCCAGGAGCAGGGCCAGGGCCCCGAACCCGAACGGGAGGGCGTCCAGACCGGTGTGCGCGAGCATGTCGAACACCGGCGCCTGCTCGGTCGCCGCGACCATGGGCTGCCCGCCGGAGGGGAACGCCTGCGGCGGCAGCGGCACGGTGACCGTGTTGCTCCCCGCCTCCAGCGGCGTCTCCTCGTGCGTGCCGTGTGCGAAGGCGGTGTTCACGACCGAGCCGCGCGCGACATCGTCGGGGGTGAGGGCGTAGGTCGCCGTCGCCGTGACCGCCTGCCCCGGCTCGAGCCGCCCGACCGCGCCGGGCCACGCACCGAACTGGAGCGGGCTGATGCCGTCGAGCGGGTCGCTGATCGACACGCTGGTCAGCGGAACGGTTCCCGTGTTCGTCACGACGAACGTGAAATGCACCAGGTCGCCGACCTGCCCGAGCGCGCCCTCGGCGAGCGAACCGGACTTGGTCAGGTCCATGCCCGGCGTGCCCGCCTGGAGCGGCACGCCCGCCAGCGGAACCGCCGCGTGAGCCTCCGGCGAGGTCACCGTGCTGCCCGACGGCGCGCGCCCCGTCGCCGTGGCGACGTTGTCGACCGAGCCGGCCTCGACGTCCGCCGCTGTGACGATGTACGTCGCCCGCGCCGTCGCCGACTGCCCCGGCGCCAGCACGCCCGCGGCGCCCGGCCACGAGTACACCGGAACCGACATCCCGGTCAGCTGGTCGCTGATGGAGACTCCGTCGAGCGTGACGCCACCGGTGTTCGTGACCGAGAAGGTGTACTCGACCGCGTCACCCGCCGAACCGTCGGAGTCGGCCGAGAAGACCGCGGTCTTCGTCAGCGCCAGCCCCGGCGTCGGGTTCAGCGGCACCACCGCCTCGGCGGGAGGCGTGTCGACGACGTCGCCGCGCGGCCCGGTGCCGACACCGGTGGCGAGGTTCGTCACCGAGCCCGCATCGACGTCCGCCTGACTGATCGTGTAGGAGGCGGTGGCCGTGGCCGACTGCCCCGGCGCGAGCACACCGGCCTCGGCGGGCCACGCGTAGTCGAGTGCAGACATCCCGTCGAGCTGGTCATCGACGGCGACGGAGGTCAGCGTCACGCCGCCGGTGTTGGTGACGGTGAACGTGTACCGCACCGTGTCGCCGGCTCCGCCGGTCGCACCCGGCGCGAGCGCCGCCTTCTTCACCACGGCCAACCCGGGCGCAGGATCGAGCGACACGACGGCCTCCGCCGGCGTGGCCGGCACCGTCTCGCCCTGCGGGGTCTTCCCCGTCGCGGTCGCCGTGTTGGCCACCGCCCCGGCATCCACATCCGCCTGGGTGAGCACGTAGGTCGCGGTGCCGGTCGCCTGCTCGCCCGGCGCGAGGATCCCCGCGGCGCCCGGCCACGTGTAGACGATCGCGGACAGGCCCGCGAGCCCGTCGGTGACGGTCACCGAGGTGAGCGTCACCGTTCCGGTGTTCCTCATCGTGAACGTGTAGTCCACCGTGTCACCGGCCACGCCGGTCGCTCCGGCGGCGAGGGCACTCGACTTCGCAAGGGACAGCGCCGGCGTGGGAGCCAGCGGGACCACCGTCTGCGCCGGACCACCCGGGACGCTGTTCCCACGCGGGTCGGTCCCCGACGCCGAGGCGACGTTGAGCACCGAACCGGCATCGACATCCGCCTGCGTCACCGTGTAGCTCGCCGTCGCGGTCACAGCCTGGCCGGGGGCGAGCACCCCGACCGAGCCGGGCCACGCGTACTGCAGCGCCGACAGTCCCGCCAGCTCGTCGCTGATCGTCACCGCGGTCAGCGTCACCGTGCCCGAGTTCGTCGCGGTGATCCGGTACGAGACCGAGTCACCCGCGGCACCCGTTGCACCGGCGGCCAGTGCGCCCGTCTTGGTGACGGTCAGCGCCGGCCGGCCTGCGACGGGCACGACGACCTGCGCGGGAGGCGCCTCGATCGTGGACCCGTCAGGCGCCGAGCCGGTCGCCGTGGCCACGTTCGTGACCGAGCCCGCATCGATGTCCGCCTGCGTCAGCGCATACGTCGCCGTCGCCTGGACCGAAGCCCCCGGAGCGAGCACGCCGGCCGTCGCCGGCCATGTGTACGTGATCGCGGACACCCCGGCGAGCTGGTCACTGATCGACACACCGGCGGCGGTCGCCGTGCCCGAGTTGGTCACCGTGAAGCGGAACGTCACCGTGTCGCCCACCGCGCCCGTCGCACCGGCAGCGAGAGCACCGGTCTTGACCAGCGTCAGCGCCGGAGACGCATCCACCGGAACCTCGACCTGCGCCGGCGGCGCCGTGACCGTGGAGCCGGTCGGCGTCTTCGCGCTCGCGGTGGCGGCATTCTTCACCGACCCCGCATCCAGGTCGGCCTGCTTCAGCGTGTAGGACGCCGTCGCCGTGGCGGACTGACCCGGAGCCAGCGTCCCAGCCGCAGCCGGCCACGTGTACGTGATCGCCGACAGGCCGGCCAACTGGTCGCTGATCGACACACCCGTAGCGGTCACCGAACCACTGTTGGTCACCGTGAAGGAGAACTGCACACGGTCACCCACTGCACCGGTCGCGCCGGGCGCGAGCGCTCCGGTCTTGACCAGCGTCAGAGCCGGAGACGCATCCACCGGGACCTCGACCTGCGCGGGCGGCGCCGTGACCGTGGAGCCGGACGGCGTCTTCCCTGTCGCCGTGGCGACGTTCTTCACCGAGCCGGCATCCAGGTCCGCCTGCTTCAGCGTGTACGACGCGGTCGCCGTGGCGGACTGACCCGGCGCCAGCGTCCCAGCCGCAGCCGGCCACGTGTACGTGATCGCCGACAGGCCGGCCAGCTGGTCGCTGATCGACACACCCGTCGCCGTCACCGAACCGGAGTTCGTCACCGTGAACGAGAACTGCACACGGTCACCCACGACACCGGTCGCACCGGCAGCGAGAGCACCCGTCTTGACCAGTGTCAGCGCCGGAGTCGCCTGCAGCGGCACACTCACCTGCGCCGGTCCCGTCGGGATCGGAGACCCATCGGGCGCCTTCCCAGCGGCGGTGGCAACGTTCAGCACCGACCCCGCATCGACGTCGGCCTGGCGGACCGTGTAGGTGGCGGTGCCGCTGGCCGACTGCCCGGGGGCGAGCGCCCCGGCGGAGGCCGGCCAGGTGTACGTGATCGCGGACAGGCCGGCCAGCTGGTCGGTGATCGCGACCGACGACGCGGTCACGGAGCCCGTGTTCGTGATCGTGAACCCGAAGGTGATCGCGTCGCCGGCCTTCCCGGTCGCGCCCGCTGCGAGCGCGCCCGTCTTGGTGAGCGTCAGCGCGGGAGCCGGCGTCACGGGCACGACCGCCTGAGCAGGGGCGCCATCGACGGGTGAGCCGTCAGGCGCCGTGCTGTGAGGCACCGCGACGTTGGTCACGCGGCCGGCGTCGATGTCCACCTGCGTCAGGGCGTAGGTCGCCGTCGCTGTCACCTTCTGCCCGGGCGCGAGGGTCCCCGCCGCGCCGGGCCAGGAGTAGGCCAACGCCGAGACGGCCGGCAGACGGTCCTCGATCGTGACGGCGGTCAGCGTGGTGGTGCCGGTGTTCGTCGCCGTGAAGGCGAAGTTCACCGCGTCGCCGGCCTTGCCCGTGGCGCCGGCCGCGAGCGCGCCGGTCTTGACGAGCGCGATCGACGGGGCGCCGGTGAGCGGCACGTCCGCCTGCGCCGGGTCGGAGTCGACCGGGTCGCCCGACGGGTCCGTGCTGGAGGCGGTGGCGATGTTGGTCACCTTTCCGGCGTCGACATCGGCCTGCGTCAGCGTGTACGAGGCGGTCGCGGTCGCGGTCTGCCCCGGTGACAGCGCACCGGCGGCACCCGGCCAGCTGTACGTGATCGCGGACAGGCCCGGCAGCTGGTCGGCGATGGACACAGCGGTCAGCGACACGGATCCCGGGTTGGACAGCGTGAACGAGAAGCTCACGCGGTCGCCGGCCTTACCGGTGGCGCCGGCCGCGAGCGCACCGGTCTTGGTCAGCTCGAGCTTCGGAGCCTGGCCGAGCGGCAGCTCGGCCGAGGACTCGTTGCTGTCCACCGAACCGCTGCTCCTCAGAAGCGAACGGCCCGACTTCCCCAGCAAGTCGCCGTGGGACACAGCGGTGTTCCACACGCCGCCCGCGTCGACATCGGACTGCTTGATGACGTAGGTCGCCGTGGCGACCACGCTCTCACCCGGCTTCAGGATGCCGGATGCACCGGGCCACGTGTATGTCATGGCCGAGAGGCCGTCGAGCGGGTCGACGATCACGACGTTCTTCAGGGTGAGCGCACCGGTGTTGGTCGAGGTGAACCGGTAGGTCACCACGTCGCCGGCACTGCCGCCGGTCACGCTCGCGATCTCCTTGTGGAGACGCAGCGTCGGCGTCGCCCCCAGCGGAACGGTCGCGGGCGCCTTGCCACCATCGACGGCGCTGCCGTCCGGCGCCGTCCCGGTGGATCCGGCGACGTTCGAGACGGCCCCGGCATCGGCGTCCGCCTGGGTGACGGTGTAGGTCGCCGTGGCGGTGACCGTCTGTCCCGGCTTTAGCGTGCCGGGCGTTCCCGGCCAGGTGTACTTCAGCGCGGAGAGGCCCGGCAGCGGGTCGCTGATGACCACGTTCTTCAGGGTGGTGGCCCCGGTGTTCGTCGCCGAGAAGGTGTAGTTCACCGTGTCACCGGCCTTGCCCACCTGCCCCGACGCGAGCGCGGCGGTCTTCGCGATGTTGAGCGACGCCCCGTGCGGCAGGGCCACCGTGGCCGGCGCCTTGCCGCCGTCGACTGGCGAGCCGTCCGGCGCCCGGCCGCCGGAGGCCGCGATGTTCGAGATCGACCCGGCGTCCACATCCGTCTGCTTGACCGTGTAGGTCGCGGTCGCGGTGACCGTCTGACCCGGCTTCAGCGTCCCGGCGACTCCCGGCCAGGAGTAGCTCATCGCCGAGAGCCCGGGCAGCGGGTCCGCGATCACCACCTCGGTCAGAGTCGTCGGCCCGGTGTTCGTCGCCGAGAAGGTGTAGTTCACCGTGTCGCCGGCCTTGCCGGACTGTCCCGCGGCGATCACGCCCGTCTTGGTGATGTTCAGCGAAGCACCGTGCGTGAGCGGCACGGTCGCGGGGGCCCGGCCGCCATCGACAGGCGAACCGTCCGGGGCCGTGCCCGTGGAGGACGCGACGTTCGAGACCGCGCCGGAGTCGACGTCCGCCTGCTTCACCGTGTAGGTCGCCGTGGCGGTGACCTTCTGCCCGGGCTTGAGCACCCCGGCCGCTCCCGGCCAGGTGTACGTGAGCGCGGACAGCCCCGGCAGCGGGTCGCTGATCACGACGCCGGTGAGCGTCGTCGGACCCGTGTTCGTCGCGGAGAACGTGTAGTTCACCGTGTCGCCGGCCTTGCCGGACTGCCCGGCGGCCAGGGCCGCCGTCTTGGTGACGTTCAGCGAGGCGTCATCATCGAGCGGAACCGTCGCCGGCGCCTTGCCGCCGTCGACCGGGGAACCGTCCGGAGCCGTGCCCTTGGACGAGGCCACGTTCGAGACCGAGCCGGCGTCGACGTCCGCCTGCTTCACCACGTAGGTGGCCGTCGCCGTCACCTTCTGTCCGGGTGCGAGCACGCCGGCCGAGGCCGGCCAGTTGTACTCCAGCGCGGACAGTCCCGGCAGCGGGTCGGTGATCGTCACGCCGGTCAGGGTCGTGGGACCCGTGTTCGTCGAGGTGAACGTGTAGGTGATGGTGTCGCCCACCTTGCCGGTCGCGCCGTCGCCGAGCTTCGCGACCTTGGTGACGTTCAGGGAGGCGCCCGCCTTCAGCGGCACCGTCGCCGGCGCCTTGCCTCCGTCGACGTTGCTGCCGTCCGGAGCGCGGCCCGTCGACGCGGCGACGTTCGAGACGGCGCCGGAATCGACATCCGCCTGCTTGACGGTGTAGGTCGCGGTCGCGTTGACCGTCTCACCGGGCTTCAGCGTGCCGGAGGCACCCGGCCACGTGTAGACCAGCGAGGACAGCCCGGGCAGCGGGTCGGTGATCTTGACGTTCGTCAGCGTCGTCGGACCGGTGTTGGTCGCCGAGAACGTGTAGTTCACGGTGTCACCCGCCTTGCCGACAGCACCGGGAGCCAGCGTCGCGGTCTTGCGGATGTTGAGGGATGCGGTGTTCGTGAGGGGCACCGTCGCGGGTGCCCGCCCGCCGTCGACCGGGGTGCCGTCCGGCGCCTTGCCCGCCGACGCGGCCACGTTGGAGACCGAACCGGCATCCACATCCGCCTGCTTCACCGTGTACGTCGCGGTGGCGGTGACCTTCTGCCCCGGAGCGAGCGTGCCGGGCGTTCCCGGCCAGGTGTAGACGAGCGCGGAGAGTCCGGGCAGCGGGTCGGTGATCGTGACGCTGGTGAGCGTCGTCGGACCCGTGTTCGTCGCCGAGAAGGTGTAGTTCACGGTGTCGCCGGCCTTGCCCGTCTGGCCGGTCGCCAGCTTCGCGGTCTTGGTGACGTTCAGCGACGCGGTGCGGTCCAGCGGAACGGTCGCCGGAACCTCGTTCGACGTCACAGGGGCACCCGTCGGGGTGGTCCCGGAGGCGACGGCGACGTTGGACACGGAGCCGGCGTCGACATCCGCCTGCTTGAGCGTGTAGGTCGCGGTGGCCGTCGCGGTCTGACCGGGCTGGAGGACGCCGGCCGCACCGGGCCACTGGTAGGTCAGAGCGCTGAGCCCGGCGAGATGGTCGCTGATGGTGACCCCGTTGACGGTGACGCGGCCCGTGTTGGTCACGGTGAAGGTGTACTGGACCTTGTCGCCCGCCACACCGGTCTGGCCGGGCGTGAGGACGGCACGCTTCGTCAGCGTGAGCTCAGGCTTCACGTTCAGCGGCACGGTCGCCTGAGCCGGCCCGGACGGCACGGAGGCGCCGTTCGGAGCGCGCCCCGTCGCGGTGGCCACGTTGTTCACAGATCCCGCATCCACGTCCTTCTGGGCGATGGTGTACGTCGCGGTCGCGGTCACGGACTGACCGGGGACGAGGACCCCCGCCACGCCGGGCCACTGGTAGGTCAGCGCCGACATGCCGGCGAGCTGGTCGACGACCGTGACGTTGGTCAGCGTCTGGGTGCCCGTGTTCGTGGCGGTGAAGGTGTACTCCACCCGGTCACCGATCACGCCCTGCGCGCCGACCGCGAGCTTCGCGGTCTTCGTCAGCGAGAGCTGCGGGCTCCCGGTCAGCGGGATCGACACCGACGCCCGACCGCCGTCCACCGGAACCCCGGAGAGCGTCGTTCCGGCGGCAGACGCGGTGTTGTCCACGCGCCCGGCGTCGACATCCGCCTGCGTGATCGTGTAGGTCGCGGTCGCGGTCGCCTTCTGTCCCGGCGCCAGCTGGCCCGGCGTCCCCGGCCACTGATACGTCAGCGCTGACAGTCCGGCGTGCGGGTCGCTGATCGCGACGTTCTTGAGCGTCACGTCACCGACGTTGGTGGCGCTGAAGGTGTAAGTGACCAGGTCGCCCGCCTTACCGGTGGCGCCAGGCGCCAGCGCGGCCTGCTTGGTCATCGTCAACGCCGGCTTCGGGTTCAACGTCACCGTCGCCGGGGCCTTGCCGCCGTCGACCAGCGCGTTGCCCGGGTCCCGGCCGGTCGCCGTGGCGACGTTGGAGACCGCACCGGCGTCGACATCGGCTTGCGTCAGCCGGTACGTGGCGGTCGCGGTCACGGACTGTCCCGCCTGCAACGATCCG
Organism: Leifsonia williamsii; assembly: GCF_030433685.1. NCBI lineage: Bacteria > Bacillati > Actinomycetota > Actinomycetes > Micrococcales > Microbacteriaceae > Leifsonia > Leifsonia williamsii. The sequence continues at coordinate 1,199,239 of NZ_JAROCF010000001.1, read as the reverse complement.
GCGGCTCCCGGCCAGCTGTAGGTCAGGCCCGACAGACCCGGCAGCGGGTCCGCGATCGTCACTCCAGTCAGGGCGACGTTGCCGGTGTTCGTCGCGGTGAACGTGTAATTCACCAGGTCACCGGCCTTGCCGGTCGACCCGGGTGCGAGCGCGGCCTGCTTGGCGATCGAGAGGCTCGGCGCCTGGACCACCGTCGTGGTCACCGTCGAGGAGTTGTTCGGCGTGTACGGGTCCTCGTCGACACCGGACACCGTCACCGTGTTCGCGATCTTGGTGCCGTTGGTCGCCGGTGCCGTGGCCGACAGCCGGATGGTGGACGACGCGCCGGGGGCGAGCACGGACTGATCGGCCAGGATGGCGTTGGTGCAGGAGATGTCCGCGAGCGTCGACACTGACCCGTTCTGTGACACGGAGCAGCCCGGTGGAGCGATCGCACAGACGAGGTCGCGCCCGTTCACCGAACAGCCGGCCGGGGCGCTGACGATCGAGACGTTGGACATGCTCGACGGGACCGCGTCCTTGACGACGAAACCGTGAGAGTCCCACTGACTCAGGTTGGAGACGGTGATGTCCCAGGTGAGGGCGCTGTTCCCGGGCACCGAGGCGGGGCCGGTCTTCTGCACCCGGAGGTCGACCTGCGGAATCAGGACCGATGCGATGAACTGCCCGGCGGGCGCCGACAGCAGCGGGCAGACGGTCGTCGTCCAGGGGATCACGATCGCCGCACGGTAGTAGACGGTGAAGCTGTAACTGGAGATCTTGCCGCGAAGCTGGATCATCCCCATCTGATCCGTCGTGGTGCGGTTGATGCAGTTGTTGGAGTCGATGGCGCTCTGCGGCAGCGCCCACGTGGCGGTACCGGTATGAGCCCAGCCGCCGCCCGGCTCCTGGAGCGTCGTGAGCGAGCTGCTCGTCGGTGCGGAGCCGTTGACGTTCGACAGCGCTCCGTCGTACCAGCCGCTGATGCAACCGCGCGACGTCGACTCGGTGGTCGACCAGTAGCGGCCGGTACTGAAGCCGAACGGGACGATGGGGTCGATGAGCGGCGTCTTGAGCGTGACCGTGTAGGTGAAGGTCTCGCACGTCGTGATCTGCTTGAGCGCCCTCCCCCTCATGCAGTCGTAACCGCCGTTCGTGTGCGACGCCACCGTCGACGAACCCCACTCGGCGACGTCGACCGGCTGCTGGGAGGAGCTGACGGAGAGGGTGGCGCCGGGTAGCGAGGCGAGGTTGCCCGGGAGCGTGCCGGAGGCCGTCGTGCTTCCGGTCTTGGTCCACGAGATGTCGTCGGTGTTGGGAAGCGACATGTCGGCCATCGCCGCGTTGGCCGGCACCAGCACGGTGAACAACACCGCCAGCATGGCGATGACCGCGATGATCGGCCTGCGTCGGCGGCGCCTCGCGCCCTCCGGGCCTCGGGTGGCAGCAGGTGCGGGGAACAGGCGGAGCGAGCGCGAGCCGTCCATGTCGTCCTCTCGGGTGAAGGGACGACAGAGCGCAGGGGTCGGTCAGGTCGTCCGCAGGATGTGAAATGCAACCTGCAGAATATGACCCTCGAATGCGTGCCGAAACGGGGTTCGGGCGAATTACGTGGCGGTGGGCCCAACCGTACGTGGACGGGTACCGGACAGCGCCTCCGCGATCGTGGCCGGCACCGTCTCGTCCTGCAGCGACGTCGTGTCGCCGAGGGGGCGGTCGTGGAAGAGGTCGACCAGCAGGCGGCGCATGATCTTGCCCGAGCGGGTCTTGGGGAGGTCGCCGACGACCACGATGTGCTTGGGCTTCGCGATGGCGCCGATCTCGCGGGCGACCTGCTCGCGCAGGTCCGCCTCCGTCGGCGTCGCGGCGCCGGGCACGACGAACGCCGCGACCGCTTGGCCGGTCGTGTCGTCGCCGACACCGACCACCGCCGCCTCCGCGACGCCGCTGTGGGCGACGAGTGCCGACTCGATCTCGATCGTGGAGAGCCGGTGGCCGGAGACGTTGATCACGTCGTCGAGGCGGCCCAGCAGCCAGATGTAGCCGTCGGCGTCGATCGCTGCGCCGTCGCCCGCGAGGAAGTAGCCGCGGTCGGCGAACGGCCTCCAGTAGGAGTCGCGGTAGCGCTCGGGGTCGCCCCAGACCGTTCGCGACATGGCCGGCCAGGTGCCGTCGATGACGATGGAGCCTCCCGAGCCGCGGGGCACGTCGTCTCCGCGCTCGTCCACGACGCGCACGGTCACGCCCGGGATCGCGACGGTCGCCGATCCCGGCTTGAGCGCGGTCGCGCCCGGCAGCGGCGCGACGATCGCGGCGCCCGACTCCGACTGCCACCAGGTGTCGACGACGGGCGCGCGGCTTCCACCGATCCGCTCGTGGAACCACACCCACGCCTCCGGGTTGATCGCCTCGCCGACCGTGCCGAGCAGCCGGATGCTGGAGAGGTCCCAGCCGTCGCCCGGGCCCTCCGGGAACCAGGTCATGAAGGTGCGGATCAGCGTGGGCGCCGTGTAGTACGTGGTCACGCCGTAGCGCTCGATGATCTCGAAGTGGCGCCCGCGGTGCGGGGTGTTCGGCGTGCCCTCGTAGATGATGGAGGTGGCGCCGTTCGAGAGCGGCCCGTAGAGCACGTACGTGTGCGCGGTGACCCAGGCGAGGTCGGCTGTGCACCAGTAGACGTCGTCCGGCTTCGCGTCGAAGAGCGCCCAGTGGCTCCAGGAGGCCTGGGTCAGGTAGCCGCCGGTGGTGTGGACGACGCCCTTCGGCCGCCCGGTGGTGCCCGAGGTGTAGATGATGAACAGCGGCGTCTCGGCGTCGAAGGCCTCTGCCTCATGGGTGTCGGGTGCGGTGTCGACCACGTCGTGCCACCACACGTCGCGGCCGGGGGTCCACGGGATGTCCGGCGTGAGGTCGCCGGTGCGGCGCACGACGAGGACGTGCTCGATCGCGTTGTCGCCCGCGACAGCGGCGTCGGCGTTCGCCTTCACCGGCACGGCCGCGCCGCGCCGGAACTGCCCGTCGGAGGTGACGAGCAGCTTCGCGCCGGTGTCCTCGACCCGGAAGCGCAGCGCCTCCGCCGAGAAGCCGCCGAAGACGAGCGAGTGGATGGCGCCGATGCGGGCGATGGCGAGGGTGATCACGACGGTCTCGGGGATGACCGGCAGGTAGACGACGACGCGGTCGCCCTTCCCGACGCCGAGTGCGGTGAGGGCGTTCGCGGCCCGCGCGACGCGGCGCTGCAGCTCCGCGTAGGTGATCGTCTCGGTGTCGCCGGGCTCGCCCTCGAAGTGGAGGGCGACGCGGTCGCCGTTGCCGGCCTCCACATGGCGGTCGACGCAGTTGTACGCGGCGTTGAGCCTCCCGCCGGCGAACCACTCCGCCTGGGGGACGGTCAGCTCGCCGTCGTCGCCGACCGTCGCCGGCTGCCACGTGTGGGCGGTGCGCCAGGGCTCCGCCCAGTCGAGGCGGGCGGCCTGGCGCTCCCAGAACGCGACCGGGTCGGCGGCCTCGTCGTAGACGCCCGCGTCGACGTTGGCGGCGGCGGCGAAGGCGGCGGAGGGCGGGTAGACGCGGGACTCCCGGCCGAGGTTCTCGATCGCGCTGGTCACCCTGACGACGCTATCCGGGAGGCGCGGGGAGCGTCTTCCGCACTCGTAAAGTCTCGTAACCCGGGCCAGGATGAGAACCGTGGACGCTCGGGATGCACTGGATGAGATCGCCTTCTGGCTGGAACGGGAGCTCGCGCCGACCTTCAAGGTGCAGGCGTTCCGCAGGGCCGCCGCCACGATCGCCCCGCTGTCGAAAGAGGAGCTGGCCGAGCGTGTGGCCGACGGCAGGCTCAAGCGCACCAAGGGCATCGGCGACCGGACGTTCCAGGTCATCTCGCAGGCCGTCGCCGGGGAGGTGCCCGGGTACCTCGCCGACCTGCGCGACCGCAACGCCGAGCCGCTGGATGCGGGAGGCGCCGAGCTGCGCGCGCAGCTGAGGGGCGACCTCCACAGTCACACCGAGTGGTCGGACGGCACCACGCCGATCGAGGTCATGGCGGCGGCCGCGCGCACGCTGGGCCGCGAGTACCAGGCGATCACCGACCACTCCCCCAACCTCACGGTCGCGAACGGCCTGAGCGCCGAGCGGCTGGAGGAGCAGCTGAAGGTCATCGCCGGGCTCGACCCCGGCTCCGTCACCCTGCTCACCGGGATCGAGGTCGACATCCTCGAAGACGGGACGCTCGATCAGACGCCCACGATGCTCGACCGGCTGGACGTGGTCGTCGCGAGCGTGCACTCCAAGCTGCGGTCCGATCGCGCGACGATGACGGAGCGGATGCTCGGCGGCATCCGCGACCCGCACACCAACGTGCTCGGGCACTGCACCGGGCGGCTCGTGACCGGTTCGCGGGGCACGCGGCCTCCGTCGGAGTTCGACGCGGAGGCGGTGTTCGCCGCGTGCGCGGAGAACGGGGTCGCGGTCGAGATCAACTCGCGGCCGGAGCGGCAGGACCCGCCGGACGAGCTCATCGCGGTCGCGCTGGAGGCCGGATGCGTGTTCTCGATCGACACGGACGCCCACGCGCCCGGGCAGCTCGACTTCCTCGCATACGGGGCAGCGCGCGCGGCCGCGAACGGTGTGCCCGCGGAGCGGATCGTGACGACGTGGCCGCTGGAGCGCCTCCGCGGCTGGCTGGCGAAGACGTCGTGACGGAGAAGACACCGTGGCCGGTCACCACCGACCGGCTCGTGCTGCGCCCCGCCCGCGCGGAGGACGCCGACGCAATGTGGGAGTACCGGCGCCGCCCCGATGTCGACCGCTGGCTCAGCGACCGGCTCGCCGGCCTCGATGCGTGGCGGAGCTTCCAGACCGACCCCGAGCGCCTGGCCGCCACGCTGATCGTGGAGCGGGACGGGGAGGTGATCGGCGACCTGTATCTCGCCGTGCGCGACGGCTGGGCGCAGCGCGACGCCGCCGGCCGTCCGCACCAGGACGAGGCCGAGATCGGCTGGGTGCTCTCCCCCGATCATCAAGGGCACGGCTACGCGACGGAGGCGGTGCGCGCTCTGCTGCGCGTGTGCTTCGAGGAGCTCGGGGTCCGCCGGCTCGTCGCCAACGCCTTCGCGGACAACGAGGCCTCCTGGCGGCTCATGGAGCGGGTGGGCATGCGGCGGGAGGCCGTCACCGTCCGCGCCTCCCTGCACCGCGACCTCGGCTGGGTCGACGGCGTGACGTACGCGCTCCTCGCCGACGAGTGGGCGGCGTAGCCGCGCTCAGAGGCCCCAGGCGGAGGCGGGCGCCTTCACGATGTCGACCGGGCGGGTGCTCCAGTGCGCGCCGTTCGCGTAATGGCTGGTCGCCCACGGCGACGCCCAGATCGCGGCGGCGGTCGCGTCGGCGCTGGTGCCGGCCTGGAGTCCCGCGACGATGTCGGGGTAACCGCGCTGCAGGTTCTTGGCGCAGTACTCGGCCGCGGTGATCAGGTCGGGGTAGCTGCCGAGGCCGGCGCCTCCCCCCGAGCCGTAGCCGTTGTTGAGCGGGTTGTTGCGGTTCCACCAGTCCGGCGGGCCGTTCTCCTGGCGCATCCAGCGCAGCATGACCGTGACGTTGGCCTCGGTCTGCGGCCAGCCGCCGAACATCAGCACGAGCTTCGCCCACGACTCGTTCGTGCCGACGCGGGCGAGGGTCTGCAGCCCGTCGGTGGCCGAGATGCTGTCGCGGTTGACGGCCGGCGCGGCGATGGTCGCATCGACGGCGAGGTGCTGCTCGGGCGCGGGGACGCCCTCCTGCTGCACCTGCTCCCCCGGGGCGACGGTGGAGGCCGGCGTCGCGAGGGAGGCGGCGAGCGCGTCGTCGGTCGGCACGATGGAGAAGCCGCTCACCAGCGCGATCACCGCGAGGGCGACGCCGAGGCGGTGCTGCAGCGGCATCCGTGCGGCCCGCACCCGCTGGACCCGGCGCGGCACAGCGGCGCGGCGGCCCGCCGAGCGGCGACCGCGCGTGCGCGAGGGGAGGCTGGATGCGGACTGCATACCCGTCAGAGGGTACCAAAGGCGTGGTCGAATGGAACCGGGAGGCCACATGACCGACGCACACACCGAGCCCGGGAACACGGAGCCGGACGAAGCAGAGCACGCAAGCGTCGAGCCCGCGGACACGGAGGCCGCACCGGCGGGAGCCGTGCGCCGCTTCCGCGAGGGCCCGCACCTCCCGGCGCTCGTCGTCACCCTCATCGTCACGGTCGTCGCAGGCCTCTTCGCCGGTACGTACAGTTGGGCGATGGGCGACCCGCAGCCGCACGACATCCCGCTCGGCATGGTGTCGTCCACCTACACGCCCGCGCAGCTGGAGGCCGAGTTGGAGGCGCGCACGGGCACCACGTTCGTCGTCAGCGCGTACGACACCGAGGGCGACGCCGAGCGCGCGATCAGCGAGCAGGAGGTCTACGGCGCCGTCGTCGAGCAGGCCGACCAGACCGTGCGGCTCTACGTGTCGAGCGCCTCCGGGGCGTCGGTCGCGCGCCTCCTGCAGTCCGACGCCCTGCGGCTGGAGCAGACGCTCGGCCGGCCGATCACGGTGATCGACACGCACCCGCTCGGCCCGAAGGACCCGAACGGGCTGGTGCTGTTCTACGTGGCGCTCGCGGCCGTGATCATCGGCTTCGTCGGCGCCATTCAGACCCGGGTCAACGCGGCACGGCTGACGCTGGGCGGCGAGCTGTTCTGGGACGTGGTCCGCTCGGTGCTCGGCGGGTTCGCGATCGCGTTCACGGTGGGGCCGCTGCTCGGCGTGCTGCTCATCCCCTTCTTCCCGGTCTGGGGCGTGCTCGCCCTCACCATGCTGATCGCGGGCGCCACCTACAGCTTCTGGCGGGTGCTGCTCGGGGCGCGCTGGGCGATGCTGCCGACCTGGTTCATCTTCGTGCTGATCAGCAACCCGTCGTCGGGCGGCGCGGTCGCGCCCGAGCTGCTGCCGCCCTTCTACGAGTTCATGGGCCGCTGGCTGCCGACCGGCGCGACGGTCCGGGCGGTGCGCGACCTCACGTACTTCCCCGGCGACCTTCACGCCGAGCCGTACATCGTGCTGGCCGTGTGGCTTGTCGCGGCGCTGGGCCTGTTCGTCGCCGTGCGGCTGCTGCGGTACGGGCCGGGGGCGCCGGGCGAGGACCTCCACGAGTGGCGCGGGTGGCCGCGGTCGGCGAGGACGGAGATCCGGGGCGACACGCCGGGGGCGGTCGCGTAACGACGGAAGTCCCGGCCGATCACGGCCGGGACTTCCGGAGTTCAGACGGCGGGGAGGGGGCCGGACGTCAGGGCTGCAGGTCGTTGAGGCGCTCGAGCAGCTCGGCCAGCCGGTGGAGGTCGTGGTCGTCCCACTGCCGCAGGCTGCGGTAGAGCTTGGCCTGGTCGGCGGCGCGCACCTCGTTGACGGCCTCGATGGCGGCGGGCGTCGCCTCCAGGAAGCTCGCCCGGCGATCGGTGGGATCGGTGCGCCGCTCGATGAAGCCGAGGTCTTCGAGGACGCGGGTCTGCCGGCTGATCACGCTCTTGTCGGTGCCGAGCAGCTCGGCCAGGCCGCCGGCGTGGATCGGGCCGGTGCGGACCATCGTCGTCAGCAGCTTGTAGCCGAGCGGCTGGAGGTCCGGGTGGACCTTGGCGGCCCGGTCGCGCATCTGCGTGCTGACCTGGTTGAAGAGGAGCGCGAACTGCTCCTCGACCGCCGCGATGGCCGCGTCGGTCGCGTTGCGCTCCGCCTCTGCGACGGAGCCCGGGCGGGCGGCGACGTCGTCCGCCGCCGCCCGCTCGATGTTGTCCATGGCCGCGATCATAACGCGCCCGGTCAGCGGTCTTCCTGGGCCGCCCGCCGGCCGCCGCGCGCGCCCGGCCGGTCGGCCTGCAGCTCGCTCGCGTCGCCGCGGGAGACGACGGGGACCGACCCGGTGGCCGGCGAGCCGACCAGCGCCTCCGCGACCTCGATCACGGTCTCCTCGGCGTGCCGGAGGCCGGACTCGGCGCCCTGGCCGGCCGCCTTCTCCTCCTCGGCCTTCTGGATGGCCGTCTTGGTGCCGAGCTTGATGTTCGGCAGGAAGGCGATGGCGATGATCGAGATGATCGCCAGCGGGACCGCGATCAGGAAGATGTCGGCGACGGACTGGCCGTAGACCGACTCCACGATGGTGCGGATGCCGCCCGGCAGCTTGTTCACCTCGGGGATGGTCCCGGTCTGCAGCGACTGCAGGGCCTCCATGCCGCTCTTGCCGGCCTTGGTCGCCGCGGCGATCAGGTCGTCCTTGCGGTCGGAGAAGAGGTCCTTGACCGTCGTGCCGAGCACGCTGCCCATGACGGACACACCGATGGTGCCGCCGAGGCTGCGGAAGAACGCCACGTTGGAGCTGGCCGCGCCGAGCTGGCTGGCCGCCACCGTGTTCTGCACGATCAGGACGAGGTTCTGCATCACCATGCCGACGCCGGCGCCGAGCACGAGCATGTAGACCGACACCAGGAGGTAGTTGGTGTCGTACTCGATGGTGCTCATGAGGTACAGGCCGACCGTCAGCAGGATCGCTCCCACCACCATGAAGGCCTTGTACTTGCCGAACCGGCTGATCAGGTTGCCGACCACGGTCGACGAGATGAGCAGGCCGAAGATCATCGGCAGGGTCAGCAGGCCGGACTCCGTGGGCGTTGCGCCGCGGGCGACCTGCATGTACTGGCCGAGGAACACCGAGGTGCCGAACATGGCGACACCGACGGAGATCGACGCGATGACCGCGAGGGTGAAGGTGCGGTTCTTGAACATCCCGAGCGGGATGATCGGCTCCTTGACGACGAGCTCGGTGATCACGGTCGCGATCAGCAGCAGCACGGCGCCGCCGACCATCCACGCGGTGGTCCAGCTGGCCCACTCGAAGTCCTTGCCGGCGAGCGAGACCCAGATCAGCAGCAGCGAGACGCCTGCGGCGAGGAACACCGCGCCGAGGTAGTCGATGCGCACCTTGCGGGCGGGGCGCTTCGGCAGCTTGAGGGTGGCCTGCAGCAGGATGATCGCGATGATCGCGACCGGGACGCCGACGAAGAAGTTCCAGCGCCAGCCGATGGAGTCGGTGAGCAGACCGCCGATCAGCGGGCCGCCGACGGTGCCGACCGCCATGATGCCGCCGAAGAGGCCCATGTAGCGGCCGCGCTCACGCGGGCTGATGATGTCGGCCATGATGATCTGGCTGAGCGCGGTCAGACCGCCGGCGCCGAGGCCCTGGATGACGCGGAAGCCGATCAGCCAGTTGGTGTCGCCGGAGAAGCCGGCGAGCGCGGAGCCGACGACGAAGAGGCCGAGGGCGAGCTGGATCAGCAGCTTGCGGTTGAACAGGTCGGCGAGCTTGCCCCAGATCGGGGTGGAGACCGTGGTGGCGAGCAGGGTCGAGGTGACGACCCAGGTGTACGCGGTCTGGTCGCCGTGCAGCTCCGAGATGATCCGCGGCATCGAGGTCGACACGACCGTGCCAGCGAGGATCGAGACGAACATTCCGAGCAGCAGCCCGGAGAGGGATTCGAGGACCTGCCGGTGCGACATCGCCGGCGCTGCGGACCTCTCCTCCGTGGTGACGCTTCCTGACATGTGATTCCTTACAGAATTGGTTGACTGACAGCAAGCATATATACTTAGGTGACCGAAGTCAACTAACAAACTGCATCCACGCAAAATTTCCGAGTATGAAAACTTCTTCAGCAGTGGCCGCCGAGCCGGGCCTCCGTGAGCGCAAGAAGGCGCAGACCCGCGCCGACCTGGAGCGCGCCGCCGTCGAGCTCGCCCTCGATCACGACGACATCGACCGGGTGACCGTCGACGACATCTGCGCGCGCGTGCCCGTGTCCCATCGGACCTTCTTCAACTACTTCGACAGCAAGGAGGACGCCCTCTTCGGCATCCGCCGCGCCTGGGGCGACCCCCAGCTCGTCGCCCGCACGCTCGCCGCCTCCCACGGCGGCGACGTGGTCGAGAGCGTCATCCGCACGCTGTTCGTCGCACTGCCGAGCGAGACGCAGGACCTGGAGCTGCGGGAGGCGCGCCTCCTGCTCGCCTCCCGGCGCCCGGGGCTCGTCAACCGCAACCTCCACCGCCTCGGTGATCTGCGCGAGGGGCTCGTGGAGGCCGTCGCCCAGCTCATCGAGCGTGAGACCCCTATCGCCGTCGACGCGGAGGTCGACGCGAGCGCGCGGGCCGAGCTGATCGTGGTCGCCTGCATCGGGGCGGTGCGCATCGCGGTCCGCGAGTGGGCGGACGAGGGGGCCGTCGGGGCGCCGGAGGACGTGGCCGACCGCGCGGTCGCCATCGCGCGGACGCTCGGCTCCTACCTCTGAGGGGCGCCGCCCAGCACGACGGACACGAGCCGCTCCGCCGCAGCCTCGTCCGTCTCGGTGCGGGCGAGCGCCCGCAGCACGACGGCGCCGACGAGCACGTCGCCGAAGTCCTCGATGGCGACGCCCGGCGGGAGCTGGCCGGCCTCCACCCCCGTGCGCAGCCGGGCGGCGAGCTCGGAGGTCGCGCCGAGGCTGTCTCGGATGCGGCGTCCGACGTCCGCGTTCTCCGCGGCCGCGGCGGCCAGCGAGCGCACCAGGTCGTCGCCTCCCGGGCGCTGCAGCAGCCCGAACACGTCGCGCAGCCAGGTGGTGAGGTCGGCGCGGAGGTCACCGGTGTCGGGCGGGAGCAGCGGCTCGGGCAGCAGCAGCCCCTCCAGCAGCGCGTCGGCGACCAGCTCCCCCTTGGAGTGCCACCAGCGGTAGATGGTCTGCTTGCCGACCCCGGCCTCCGCCGCCACCCCCTCGATCGTCAGGTGGTCGTAGCCGCGGGAGCCGAAGATCCGTGCGGTCGCCTGGAGGATCGCGACGCGCGCCGTCTCGCTGCGAACGCGTCCGCTCCGGCCCGTCATGCTCACATCTTACGTTCACCTTTCGAAACGAGACGGTGCGTATCATCGAAGGCGCGCCGGGCCGCCGGACGCGGAAGGGACTGTGATGGCCGAGCTGCTGTACCGCATCGGGAAGGGCGCCGCGAAGCGCGCCTGGCTCGTGATCGGCGCCTGGATCGTGATCCTCGGGGTCGCGCTCGGCGGATTCCTGATCGGGTTCAAGGGGCTGTCCTCGAGCTTCGACATCCCGGGCACGGCCTCCGGGGCGGTCACCGACGAGCTGGCGAAGAAGCTCCCCGACTTCAGCGGCGCCTCCGGGACCGTGGTGTTCCGGACCGCGAACGGCGAGCCCTTCACGCAGGAGCAGAAGGACGCGATCGGCGACGTCATCGACGGCACCGACGGCCTCTCCGACGTCTCCGGTGCGGTGAACCCGTTCACGACCGAGCAGCAGCGCGCCGACCAGGCGAAGCAGCTGAGCGACGGGAAGGCGCAGCTGGAGGCCGGGCGGGCGCAGCTCGACGCCGGCCAGGCCCAGCTCGACGCGGGCACCCAGCAGCTCGCGGCGGCGCAGCAGCAGCTCGACGCCGGCCGGCAGCAGGCGACCGCGGCCGGCCTCCCGACCGCTCAGCTCGACGCCCAGCAGGCGCAGCTCGACGCGCAGAAGGCGCAGCTCGCGGCCCAGCAGAAGACCGTCGACGACGGCCGCGCCCAGCTCGACGCGAACGCCGAGAAGCTCGACCGCGGCGAGAAGCTGCTCAGCCTCTCGAAGGGCATCCGGCTCGTCTCGGAGGACGGCTCGACCGCCCTCGCCAGCATCTCGTTCGACAAGACCCGGCTCGAGCTGCCCGAGGAGTCGAAGCAGGCGGTCATCGACCACGTCGAGGAGAACCCGATCGACGGGGTGCGGGCCGACTTCTCGACCGAGCTCGCGCAGGGCGTGCCGCAGATCCTCGGCGTCGGGGAGGCGGTCGGCGTGGTCATCGCCGCCGTGGTGCTCCTCGTCATGCTCGGCTCGGTGATCGCGGCGGTGCTGCCGCTCGTCACCGCCATCCTGGGCGTCGCCATCTCGGCGGTCGCGACGCTCGCCTTCTCGGGCGTCGTGCAGATGGCCTCCGTCACCCCGGTCCTCGGCGTCATGCTCGGCCTGGCGGTGGGCATCGACTACGCGCTGTTCATCATCAACCGGCACCGCAAGCAGCTGCTGCACGGTGCCGACGTGCGCGAGTCCATCGGGCTCGCGACCGGCACCGCCGGCAACGCGGTCGTGTTCGCCGGTGCGACCGTGGTCATCGCGCTGGCGGCGCTGAACGTCACCGGCATCCCGTTCCTCGGGCTCATGGGCACGGCCGGCGCGATCGCCGTCGCGGTCTCCGTGCTCATCGCCGTCACACTGACGCCGGCGCTGCTCGGTCTCGTCGGGCCGCGCATCCTGACCCGCCGCGCCCGGGCACGTGCGGCGAAGCGCGAGGAGGCGCAGCAGAGCCGCGCCGCGCGGAAGCCCGTGAAGCCGATGTCGACCTGGCGCGCGATCGTCACCTCCATCGCCGCGATCGCCGCGCTCGTCGTGATCGCGCTGCCGACCCTGTCGATGCGCGTCGGGCTGCCCGACGGCGCCTCCGAGCCGGCCGACTCCACGACCTACCGCGCCTATCACGCGATCGAGGACTCCTTCGGCGCCGGCTCGAACGGCACCCTCCTCGTCTCGGCCACCCTGCCCGCCGGGCTGGACGATGACCAGGTGCAGCAGCGCCAGGTCGACATCGCCTCCACGGTCGCCGACCAGGCCGACGTCGTCGCGGTCGCGCCGATCGCCGTCTCGGACGACAACCGGCTCGCGGCGTTCCAGGTGATCCCGAAGGAGGGGCCGAGCAGCGCCTCCACCGAGGACCTGGTGCGCGACCTGCGCGCGCTCCCGCAGATCGACGAGGGCATCACGCTCGGCGTCGCCGGTCAGGCGGCGAGCAACATCGACATCTCCGAGAAGATCGTCGGCATCCTTCCGCTCTACCTCGCGGTGGTGGTCGGGCTCTCGCTGATCATCATGATCGTGGTGTTCCGGTCGTTCGTCGTGCCGCTGATCGCGACCGGAGGCTTCGTGCTGTCGCTGTTCGCGACCTATGGCGCGCTCGTGGCGGTGTTCCAGTGGGGCTGGCTGGGCTGGCTGTTCGGCATCCACACGACGGGGCCGATCCTGAGCTTCCTGCCGGTGATCCTGGTCGGCATCCTGTTCGGTCTGGCGATGGACTACCAGCTGTTCCTCTCCACCGGGATGCGCGAGGCGTACGTGCACGGCTCGCCGGCGCGGCTCGCGGTGATGCAGGGCTTCCGCGCCGGGCGCTCGGTCGTGATCGCGGCGGGAATCATCATGGTGTCGGTGTTCGGCGGCTTCATCTTCTCGGAGTCGAACATCATCCGCGGCTTCGGCTTCGGCCTGGCCCTCGGCGTGCTGCTCGACGCCTTCGTCGTGCGACTGCTGCTGATGCCCGCGCTGATGCACCTGGTCGGCCGGGGCGCCTGGTGGCTGCCGCGCTGGCTCGACCGCATCCTCCCGAACGTGGATGTGGAGGGCGCGGCCCTGGAGCGTCAGCACCACCTCGACGGGACGCCGGTCGAGACCGCGGCCCCCGCTCCCGCCTCCGCCTCCGCCTCGCGCTGACGCTGACGCTGACCATCGAGGGTGTGTTGCCGCTGGGTCGGCGGCGGCAGCACAATGGCCGGCATGAACGCGGCTCGCGCGATCCGCACACCCGATCAGCGGTTGCGCATCTTCGTCAGCTCGACCCTCAAGGAGCTCGCCCCCGAACGCCGGGCGGCGCGCGCCGCGATCGAGCGCCTGCACCTCGCGCCCGTGATGTTCGAGCTGGGCGCGCGGCCGCACCCGCCGCGGGAGCTCTACCGCGCGTATCTGGAGCAGAGCGACGTCTTCGTCGGGCTGTACTGGGAGCGCTATGGCTGGGTCGCACCCGACGAGACGGTGTCGGGGCTGGAGGACGAGTACGACCTGTGCCCGCCGGACCTCCCGCGCCTCCTGTACATCAAGGACCCTGCCCCGAACCGGGAGCCGCGGCTGCGCACGCTGCTCGACCGCATCCGCGACGACGACCGGGCGTCGTTCAAGTACTTCGAGACGGCGCGGGAGCTGGGGGCGCTGCTGGAGGCGGATCTCGCCACCCTCCTCGCCGAGCGGTTCGACCTCGCGCGGCTGAGCACCGCACCCGCCGTCGACTCGCCGCCGGAACGCCGGGCCGAGCCGGAGCAGGCGGGTGCGCCCTCCCTCCCCGCTCCCCTGCCCCGGCCGCTGACCGATCTGGTCGGCCGCGACCGCGAGCTCGGGAGGCTGCAGCGGCTGATCGAGGACGGCGCCCGGCTGGTCACGGTCACCGGCCCGGGCGGCATCGGCAAGAGCCGGCTCGCCATCGCAACTGGAACGGCGCTGGCCGACCGGTTCCCGGACGGGGTCGCCTTCGTCGCGCTCTCGGGCGTGCACGACCCGGCCGCGGTGCCCGCCACGATCGCGCAGGCGGTCGGCGTGCGCGACACCGGCGAGGCGCCGATCGCGGTCAAGCTGGTGGCCGCGCTGCGCGACCGGCGCATGCTGCTCGTGCTCGACAACTTCGAGCAGGTGCTGGAGGGGGCTCCCGAACTCGTCGGACTGCTCGCGGAGGCGCCGGGGGTCTCGGTCATCGTGACCAGCCGCTCGCTGCTGCGGGTCGGCGGCGAGCGGAGCTTCGAGCTGGGGCCGCTTCCCGTCGAGCAGGCGGTCGCGCTGTTCGTCGAGCGCGCACATGCGGTGAAGCCGGACTTCGAGATCACCCCCGACAACGCGGCCGCGGTGGACAGGATCGTGGCGGCCCTCGACGGCGTGCCGCTCGCGCTGGAGCTCGCCGCGGCGCGCATGCGGGTGCTCACGGCGACGGAGCTGTCGGAGCGGCTCGACCGCCGGCTGCCGCTGCTGGTGGGAGGCTCGCGCGACCTCCCGCAGCGCCAGCAGACCCTGCGCAGCACGATCGAATGGAGCACGCAGCTGCTCGCCGAGCCCGAGCGGCGGCTGCTCGCGTGCCTCGGCGTGTTCGAGGGCGGCTTCACCCTCGACGCCGCGGAGCACGTGGTGACCGGGAGGATCGAGCCCGGCGGCCCTCCCCCTCCCGACACCCTCAGCGGCCTCGACGCGCTCGTCGACGGCAGCCTGCTGAGCCAGCGGGCGACCAGCGACCGGCCGCGGTTCCGGATGCTCGCGACCGTGCGCGAGTACGCGCTCGAGAAGCTGGCGGAGGAGGGCGGCCTCGATCGCGCCCGCGACCTCCACGCCGACTACTATCTCGACCTCGCAGCGCGGGCGGCGCTGGAGCTGGAGGGTCCGCGTCAGGCCGAGTGGGTCCGGCGGCTCGCCGAGGACGACGGCAACCTGCGGGCGGCCGAGCGGAGGCTGCTGGAGCGCCGCGACGGCGCGGCGATCGCCCGGCTGGCCTGGTCGCTCTACCTGTACCGCTGGATCGCCGGCCGTCTGGGCGAGGTGAAGGCGCTGATGGAGGAGCTGCTCGCGACCGCGGAGGCGGGAACCGACGGCGACGGACTGGACGATCTGACCAGGGCGACCGCCCTCTACTTCACGCACGCCATCGGCTTCTGGCAGGACCCGGACGGCTCGGTCGCCGCCGGGCTCGCCGAGAGCGCCCAGCTGTTCCATGAGGCCCGCGAGGCGCGCGGCGAGGCGCTGGCGCTGATCTCGCTGGCGCTTGCGCTGCTCGCGGCGCCGCAACCGGACATCCCGGCCGCCGATGCGGCGATGGAGACCAGCCGAGGGCTCTTCCACCACGCCGCCGACGGCTGGGGCGAGGCGATGGCGATGGTGGTCCTCGGCCGCGTCGCCCTGCTCCGGCAGCAGGTGCCGGAGGCGCTGCGGGAGTTCGAGGGCTCGCTCACGCTGGCCCGACAGCACGGCGACGAGCTCGGCGTGAGCATCGCGCAGCACCACCGCGGGTGGGCGCGGCTCCTGCTCGGCGACCCGCAGGGCGCGGCGGCCGACTTCGCGGAATGCCTGGAGCTGTCGCAGCGGCTCGGCCACACGGACGGCATCGCATATGCCCTGGAGGGCATGGTCGCCGTCGCGGCCGTGACGGGCGACGCCGCCAGGGCCGGACGGCTGCTCGGCGCTACACGGGCGCTGCGCGATCGGACCGGGCTGCACAACGCGGCGGCGTTCTCGTTCCACCAGTTCTACGTCGACCGGCTCGCGGAGACGGGAGCGGCGGCGGCGCTGACCGAGGCGGCCGAGGAGGGGCGGCAAATGAGCGTGGCGGAGGCGGTGGAAGTGGCGCAGGGCGTCGCACTCCAGGTCGCCGGGGCGAGTGCGGCGGCTCCCGGGAGCGCGCCGTGACGCGCAGCGAGGGCCGCGCCGACGCCGGGACCGCGCCTGCTCCGGCCGGGGCCGACCGCATCCTGCTGTACACGCGGATCGTCGGCGTGGTGATCGTGCCGTTCCTCGTCGCGGCGGTCGTCATCCTGTACCCGTTCGCCGATCGCACGGACGAACTGTTCGCCTGGACGATCCTCCCGCCGCTCACCGCCATGCTGCTCGGCAGCGCCTACGCGGGCGGAATCTGGTTCTTCGTGCAGGTGGTGCGGTCGGGGCAGTGGCACACCGTGCGGTACGGGTTCCCCGCGGTGCTGCTTTTCTCGGTGCTGCTAGCGGTGGCGACCTTCCTGCACTGGGACAAATTCCATCCCGGGCATATCTCGTTCATCGTCTGGGTGACGCTCTACGTGACGACGCCGTTCCTCGTGCTCGCCGCGATGATCGTCAACCGCCGGGAGGACGCGGGCGCGCCCGCGACGCCGGAGGCCTCGCTGCCCGTATGGGTGCGGGCCGTCCTCGCCGTGATCGGTATCGCGGCCCTGCTCTGCGGGCTCTGCCTGTTCGTCGCGCCGTCCCTCGGCATCGACCTGTGGGCGTGGAAGCTCACCCCCCTGACGGCCCGCGTGCTCGGGGCGGTCCTCACCCTGCCCGGCATGGTCAACGTGTGGATGCTCGGCGACGCCCGGTGGTCGGCCTTCCGCCGCATCGTGCAGGCCGAGCTCGTGAGCCTCGTCCTCATCGTCGCCGCTTTGCTGCTGCGCGGTGGGGAGCTGCTGTGGAGCCGACCGTCGGCGCCGCTGCTCGTCGCCGGGATGGTGTGCTCGCTGGCGGTGTTCGCGGCGGTGTACGCGTGGGGGGAGGTGCGGCTGAATCGCCGCGTCAGCGCGTCGGGTCGGGCACGGTCTCCTGCAGGGCGCGGATGAGGGACTGCGCGTCGTAGGGGCCGACGTGGCGGCGGCCGTTGATGTAGAAGGTCGGAACGGCCGTGATGTCCATCGCCTCCGCGTCGAGCATGTCGTCGCGCACGCGGGCCGCCACCTCGGGCGAGCTGAGGTCGCGCTCGAAGCGGTCGAGGTCGAGGCCGAGCTCCTCGGCGCGGCGGAGGATGTCGGACGGGAGCTGGTTCTCCTGGTCGGCGAACAGGCTGCGCTCGAACTCGAAGAACTTGCCCTGCTTCGCCGCGGCCTCCGACGCCTCCGCCGCGGCCAGCGCGTTCGGGTGGTACCTGGTCAGCGGGGCGTGCCGCCAGACGTAGCGGAGGCTGTCGCCGAGCTCGCGGCTCACCTCCTGCACCGAGCCGGTCGCCTTCAGGCAGAAGCCGCACTGGAAGTCGCCGTACTCGACGATGGTCATCGGGGCGTTCGGGTCGCCGAACAGATGGTCGCGCGCGGGGTCGACCGGGCGCACGAGGGTCAAGCCGGCCTCCTCGCGCGGGCGCACCGCGTCGGAGATGCGGAAGATCAGGGTGGCGATGCCGAGCGCGACCACCGTGGCGGCCAGCACGCCGACGCGGGCCTCGTTCTGCGCGGTCTCGTCCGTGATCGCGAGGTCGACGATGAAGAGGGAGATGGTGAAGCCGATGCCGCACAGCGCGGCTCCCCCGGCCAGCCGGTCCACCGTGAGGCCGGGCCCGAACTCGCCGACGCGGAAGGCGCGGAGCAGCGCCGTCGAGCCGAAGACGCCCGCGAACTTGCCGACCACCAGGCCGGCGAGCACGCCCCAGGCGAGCGGCGAGACGATCGCACCGGCGAGGATCTCCCCGTCGAGCCGGACGCCCGCGTTGGCGAGGGCGAACAGGGGCAGCACTACGTAGGCGACGTACGGCGACCAGGCCGACTGCAGGCGCTCGTTGATGGAGATGGACTCGCGGAGGCTGTTCGCGGCCGCCCGCGCGTACTCGGTGTTCGGCGACTGCCGGAAGGTGCGAGCGAGGTCGAGGGCGTGCTCCACATCGCGGCGGTTGGGCCGATAGACGGGGATCAGCAACGCCATGGCGACGCCGGCGAGCGTGGGGTGGACGCCCGATGCCAGGAAGCACAGCCACACCACGATCGCAAGGGTGGCGTACACCGGGCCACGGCCTCCCCGCAGGTACCGGGTGAAGTACACCGCGACCAGGCCCACGGCCGCGACGACCAGCGGCCACGGGTTGAAGTGGTCGGTGTAGACGAGCGCGATGATGCTGAGCGCCCCGATGTCGTCGACCACGGCGAGCGCGAGCAGGAAGATGCGCAGCCGGCCGGTCGCGTGCGGCCCGATCAGGGCGAGCGCGCCCACGAGGAAGGCGGTGTCGGTGGAGATGACCACGCCCCAGGCGTGCTCGTATCCGGTGCCCATGACGAAGAGGAGGAAGACGAGGGCAGGGACGGCGAGGCCGAACAGCGCGGCCACCACCGGGACGACGGCCCGGGACCAGCTCGTCAGCTCGCCGATCGCGAACTCGCGCCGCACCTCCAGCCCGACGGTGAAGAAGAAGATGGCCATCAGCGCGTCGTTGACCAGCGAGTGCAGGGTGAAGTCGAGGTGCAGGTCGCCGAGGCCGACGGTGAGGTGCGTCTCCCAGAACGCCTCGTAGCCGGTGAACGAGATGTTCGCCCACACGATCGCGATCAGGGTCGCGAGCACGAGCAGCATGGCGCCGAGCCGGCTGCGGCCGACGGCGAGGAAGCGGTCCTTGAGCGAGGGGCGGCGCTGCGTGGAGCGGCCGCTCTGCTCGGGGTCGGGAGACCGCTGGATGAGGGTGAGCTGGGTCACGGGATCCTCCGGGTGGGGTGTGCTCCTATCTCAGCGCTTTTGCCGCCGGAGCGCCACCGTCGGCGTCGATCGCGGGCCCGACGCCGGATCCGTGCGCCGAAGTCAAGACTCACGCCGGAAACAATCGACGGGTAGCGTTCAGCCACCGGACTCCTGCATCACACCCGGTATCCCGACTGTTCACCAGAGACTCAGCACCAGGAGGCCCCTCCATGCGTTCGAGACACCCCGACCGGCGCAGCGGCCGGCGCGCCGCAGCCGTCGTCGCCACCGCCGCCATCGTCGCGGCCGTGCAGCTGCCGCTGGCCGCGCCGGCGACCGCCGCCCCCGCGCCCGGCGCGCCGACCATCGGCGACTCGCTGTTCACCGGCATCGGCAACGGCGGCTACGACGTGAAGCACTACGACGTCGCGATCACCTACAACGACGACAAGACGATCACCGCCACGACCACCATCACAGCGACCGCCACCCAGGAGCTGTCGGCGTTCTCGCTCGACCTGGAGGGGCTGACCGTCGACTCCGTGCTCGTCAACGGCACGCCCGCCGCCGCCTTCTCGCGCAGCAGCGACCCGGCGACGTCGTCGTACAAGCTGAACGTCACCCCCGCAGCCGCCGTCACCGGCGACTTCACGGTGGTGGTCGCGTACTCCGGCGCGCCGGTCACCCACACCGACCCCGACGGCTCGAGCGAGGGCTGGGTGCTGACCAGCGACGGCTTCACCGCCCTCGGCCAGCCCGTCGGCAACATGACCTGGCTGCCGAGCAACAACACGCCGGCCGACAAGGCGACCTTCGACATCACAATCACCGCGCCGAACACGGTCGGCGGAGCGGCGGCCGCCGCTGTGAGCAACGGCCAGCTGGTCACGGCGACCCCGGTCGGAGACGGCAGCCGCACGACCTGGCACTGGCAGCAGAACAAGCCGATGGCGACCGAGCTCGCGATGATCTCGTACGGCAAGTACCTCACCTACGAGTCGGACATCGCGCTGTCGAGCGGCCGCACCATCCACGAGTGGACGTTCGTCGACCCGGCCGTCACCACGACGAACCAGGCGACGATCCAGACCCGGCGTGCGGCGCTCCCCGAGATCCTGAACGACCTGGAGAAGAAGTACGGCGCGTACCCGGGCGACAGCACCGGCTTCGTCGTCGACATCACCTCCCTCGGCTACGCCCTGGAGACGCAGGACCGGCCGTACTTCGAGCGCTCGGTGTCGTTGTCCACGTTCGTCCACGAGCTGGCGCACCAGTGGTTCGGCGACTCGGTGAGCCCGAACGACTGGAACAGCATCTGGCTGAACGAGGGCCCGGCGACCTTCATCCCGACGCAGTACGCGTACGAGCACGAGACGTCGCCCAACTCGACCGCGACGACGTACTTCAACCTGTGGAACTCGACCGCGGCCTCCAACGCACGGTGGACCATCCCGCCGGCGGCGATGACCGACCCGGCCGACCTCTTCGACTGGCAGGTCTACAGCCGCGGCGCGATGACGCTGGAGGCGCTGCGCCAGGCGATCACGCCGACCGTCTTCGCCGACGTGATGAAGACGTGGGCCACCCGCTACGCCGGCCAGAGCAAGGGCACTACGGACTTCATCGCGCTCGCGGAGGAGCTCTCGGGCAAGGACCTGACGGCGTTCTTCCAGGACTGGGTCTACGACGCGGACAAGCCGGCCTGGCCGATGACCTCGACGCTGAGCCTCGCCTCCACCCCGGCGTCGGGTGAGGTGAAGCCGGGCGACACCGTTTCGTACACGCTGTCGACGACCAACACCGGGCAGATCCCGCTCACGGGCACGACGGTCTCGGTCGACCTCGCCGCTGTGCTCGACGACGCCGCGCTGGAGACCATCCCGGCCGACGCGAGCGTCAGCGGCTCGACGCTCACCTGGGCTGTGCCCTCGGCCGCGCTCGGCGAGACGGTGACGACCACGTTCACCGTCACGGTGAAGGCGACATCGTCCGGCGGGACGCTCACCGCGACCGCCGCCGGCGACGGGCTCGGCGTCAGCTGCGCCTCCTGCTCCTCCACGCTGACCACGCCGGTCATCCCGCCGGCGCCGATCACGGAGGCGGATCTCACCGACGCCACCCGCAACGGCGTCACCGTGTCGCCGGAGAAGGTCGTGCCGGGCGCGAAGGTCACGGTGACCTTCCCCGACGCGTCGCACGACGGCGAGCAGATCTCGGCGGTGCTGTTCTCGGCGCCGCGGACGATCGCGACGGCGACCGTGGCGGGCAGCCAGGTGGTCGTGACCATCCCGGCGGACACCGCCCTCGGCGCGCACAAGCTCGCGCTGACCGACGCGACCGGGGCTCTGCTCGGCTGGGACGACGTGACGGTCGCCGCGGCGCCGGGTGGCGGCGCGGGCGGCGGTGGCACGGGCGGCGGTGGCACGGGCGGCGGCGACAGTGGGACCGGCGGCAGTACCGGCTCGGACTCCGGCGGCGGCAGCGGGACGGCGGGAGGCTCGACCGGCTCGGGCGCGTCCGTCGCGGCGGGCGACGCCCTGGCGAGCACCGGCTCGTCGGTCGCCGGACCGGCCATCGCGGCGGGTGTGCTGACCGTGCTGCTCGGCGCGGGTGCGCTCGTGCTGTCCGCCGTTCGGCGTCGGCGCTCGGAGGCGTAGCCTCCACTCGCACCGGGAAGGCCCTCACGCTCGCGCGTGGGGGCCTTCCTCGCGTTCGGCCCGGTCGAATCGTGACTCGTTGCGGGTTGCGGGCGCGAGAAGTGACATGAGGTCACGAGTGGGCGGGAATCAGCGGATGACAGGCGGCATTCTGTCAAGCCCTCCCGGTCGGGCACGGCGGGTGGTGCACTGGTATCCGAAGTGAGAGAACGGCGAGGTGACACCATGGCGGTGAACTTCGAAGGGATCGCTGTCGACGACGAACTCGAGGTGATCGCGCTGAGCGACGCGTCGTGGCGGATCAGCGACCGGCGCTTTCCGCCCGCATCGCCGGGCGGGGTGCTGGCATACGTCGAGCGCGACGCGTACGGCTACGACGTGCTGCTGCTCGGGCAGGGCTGGACGGAGACGCTGTGGGCGGAGTGCCCGGCGGTGGCGCTGGCGTGTGTACAGGCGCGGCGGCCGGCGGCTGCGGGGTGACATTCGTGCCGAATGCGAGTTTTCGGCGGTGCTGAGCGCACATTCGGCACGAATGCAGGGGTCGGCGCCGCTGACGCGACATTTGGCGCAAACGCAGGGCTGAGCACGCGGCGCGGCAGCGTCAGTCCAGGAGGGACGCGGCGCGCAGCGCGTCCCACAGCGCCGCGGGGGGCTCCGCGGTGGCGAGGGCCACGTTGGCGCTGACCTCCTCGGGGGTCCGCATGCCGACCACCCGCGTGGCGACGCCGGGGAAGGTCAGCGGGTAGGCGAGCGCGGCCTGCGGCAGTGTCGCGCCGTGCGCCTGCGCCACGTCGGCGATGCGGTTCGCGCGCGCCAGCAGCTCATCGGGGGCGGGGCGATAGTCGAAATGGGCGCCGGAGGCCGGGCGCGGCACCGCGAGCAGGCCGCCGTTGAAGACGGCGGCGGCGACCAGGCGACGGGTTCCGGCGGCGGCGAGCAGCTCCTCCACCCGCCCGTGGTCGAGCAGGGTCACCCGGCCGGCGATCATGGCGGTGTCGATGTCGGTCTCGCTCAGGAGGTGAAGGGCCGCGTCGACGCTGTTCGTGCCGATGCCGACCGCCCGGAGCACGCCCTCCTCGCGCAGCTCGATCAGGGCCTCCGCCGCCGACGCCGCCGCGCCAGGGACGCCGCTCGCATCCGGGTCGTGCACGTAGGCGATGTCGATACGGTCGACGCCGAGGCGGGCGAGGCTCTCGTCGATCGAGCGCCGCACGCCGTCGCGCGTGAAGTCCCAGCGCCGGGTCAGGTCGCCCGGCACCTCGAAGATGTCGTCGTCGCGGTCGGCGGGAGGCACACGCGGCACGAGCAGGCGTCCGACCTTGGTGGAGAGCACATACTCGTCGCGCGGACGCCCGCGCAGGGCGGCGCCCAGCCGTCGCTCGGACAGCCCGAGACCGTAGTGCGGGGCGGTGTCGAAGTACCGGATGCCCGCCTCCCAGGCGGCGTCGACCGTGGCCGCCGCGACCTCGTCGGGTGTCTCGACGTAGAGGTTGCCGAGGCTCGCCGCGCCGAAGCCCAGCTCGGTCAGCCGCAGCCCGGTGCCGGGGAGCCCGCGCTCACGCATGAGGGCCTCCGAGGTACGTGCGCTCAGCGGTGCCGGCGAACACCGCCGCCCGCTCGTCGCCGGAGAGGTCGCCGAGCAGCGTCCGCAGCGCTTCCAACCAGGCGTCGAGACCACGGGTGAGCCGGACCAGCGGCCAGTCGGAGCCGAACATCAGTCGCGACGGTCCGAACGCCGCGAGCGCCGCCTCCACCGGCTCCCTGAGGTCGTCGACCGTCCAGCCCGCCCAGTCGCCCTCGATCGCCAGCCCGGAGAGCTTCGCGACGACGTTGTCGAGGCGGCCGAGAGCGGCGAGGTCACTGCGCCAGGCCGCGAGGTCGCCGCTCGCGAGCGGCGGCTTGCCGAGGTGATCGAGCACGAACCGGGTTCCGGGATGCGCACGCGCGACCTCGGCGGCGAGCGGCAGCTGCGCGGGCAGCACGACGAGGTCGAACGGGAGGCCGAGGTCGCCGAGCGCGTCCAACCCGCGGCCCACGGCGGGGCGACCGAGCCACTGCGGGTCAGGGTCCTGGTGCGCGAGGTGACGGATGCCGACGAGGCCGGCGGGAACCTCCCCGGCACCGCCTCCCAGCTCCTCCAGCTGCTGCGCCACGTCGCCCTCCAGGTCGACCCAGCCGACGACCCCGCGCACCGCGGCGCCGTCGACCAGCGCGAGGAGGTCGCGGGTCTCCCGGAGGTCGTTGCTCGACTGCACGAGGAGCGCGCCGTCGATGCCGGCCGCCTGCTGCGCCTCCCCGAGGTCGGCCACGCCGAAGTCGCGGTCGATCGCCGCCATCGAGCCGGGGTCGATCCACGGCTGGGGCGTGCTGGCGCGCGTCCAGAGGTGCGCGTGGGCGTCGAGCACGGTCATCAGTTCCTCGGGCGCAGGCGCAGCTCGTGCATTCCGCCATCCACGGCGATGCTCGTTCCGGTCGTGGAGCCATTGCGCGGGTCGGCGAGGTAGGCGACGGCCTCGGCGACCTCGGCCGCCGACACCAGCCGGCCGTGCGGCTGGCGCGCCTCCAGGGCGGCCCGCTCGGCCGCCGGATCGGGGGCGGAGTCGAGCAGCCTGCCCACCCACGGGGTGTCGGCGGTGCCCGGGTTGACCGCGTTCACGCGGATGCCCTCGGCCAGGTGGTCGGCCGCCATCGCGCGCGTGAGGGCGAGGACGGCACCCTTCGAGGCGCTGTACAGCGCGCGCTGCGGAAGGCCGGCGGTCGCCGCGATCGAGCACGTGTTGACGATCGCGGCGTGCGCGGAGCGGCGCAGGGCGGGCAGTGCGGCACGCGAGACGCGGACCAGGCCGAGGACGTTCACGTCGAGCACGCGGGTCCACTCGACGTCGGGGTTGTCCTCGATGGTGCCCTGGGCCCCGATGCCCGCGTTGTTCACGACGATGTCGATGCCGCCGAGCTCGTCGACCACCCGCGCGATCGCGGCACGCACGGCCTCGTCGTCGGTGATGTCGGCGGACAGCGCGAGGTCGGCCTCCGCGCCCTCCACCGCGCGGTCGAGCACGGCCACCCGGGCGCCGCCCGCGCGCAGCCGCGCGGTGATCGCCGCGCCGATGCCCGACGCGCCGCCGGTGACGACCGCGACGAGGCCGCCGAACTGCCCGGTCCCTGCCTGCCCGGTCCCTGCCTGCCCGGTCCCTGCCTCCCCGCTCACCGCCGCGCCTCCTCGTGCGCACGGTACGTCTGCCGCTGCCGGCCGAGCCCCTCGATCTCGATCTCCACGACATCGCCTGGCGCGAGGTAGGGGAAGCGGCCGGACAGGGCCACGCCCTCCGGGGTGCCGGTGAGAATGACGTCGCCCGGCTCCAGCGCGACGTATTGGCTGAGGTGCCAGACCAGGTGGTCGACGTCGAAGACCATGTCGGCGGTGGTCGAGTCCTGGCGCGGCTCGCCGTTGACCCAGCTGCGCAGCCGCAGCGCCTGCGGGTCGACCTCGTCTCCGGTCACCAGCCAGGGGCCGAGCGGGCTGAAGCCGGGGGCGATCTTGCCCTTGCTCCACTGGCCGCCCGACTGCTTCAGCTGCCAGTCGCGCTCGGAGAGATCGTTGGCGGCGACGTAGCCGGCGATGTGGGCGCGGGCGTCGGCGGGCGAGTCGAGGTAGAGCGCGCGGGTGCCGATCACGACGCCGAGCTCCACCTCCCAGTCGGTGGTGGTCGAGCCGCGCGGGATCTCGACCTCGTCGTCGGGGCCGCCCACGGTGCTCGGCACCTTGAGGAAGAGGATGGGGATGGCCGGAGGCTCGGAGCCGGACTCGGCCGCGTGCGCCGCATAGTTCATCCCGATGCAGAGGATGGCGCCGGGGCGTGCGATGGGCGCCCCTCGGCGCAGGGCCTCCGCCCTCTCCAGCTCGGCCAACTCGCCGGCCGCGACCGCGGAGGCGATACGCTCCAGCGACGCGGGCGCGAGCGCCGCGCCGTCGAGGTCGGCGATCAGCGGCCGCAGATCGAGGGCCCGCTCTCCGTCGAACACCACGGGGATCTCGGCCCCGCGCTCTCCCAGCCTGGCCAGCCGCATCCGTTCCTCCTGCGTCGTCGGTTCGAGTTGACGGCCCAAACATCCGATGTCTAGGCTCGGGGCAAACATAGCCGGAGGGCCATCCATGAGCAAGTTCACGCGCTTCGTCGTCGACGACATCCGCTTTCCGACCTCGACCGACTTCGACGGCTCGGACGCGATGAACCCCGACCCCGACTACTCGGCCGCCTATGTGCGGATCGAGACGGACGCCGAGGACGGACTCACCGGCCACGGCTTCGTCTTCACCATCGGCCGCGGCAACGACGTGCAGTGCGCCGCCATCGCCGCGCTGCAGCCGTGGATCGTCGGCCGCGACGTCGAGGAGGCGCTCGCCGACCTCGGCGGCGTCTGGCGGGAGCTGGTGCACGACTCGCAGCTGCGCTGGCTCGGGCCGGATAAGGGCGTCATCCACATGGCGATCGGCGCGGTCGTGAACGCGCTGTGGGACCTCCGCGCCAAGCGGGAGGGGGTGCCGCTGTGGCTGCTGCTCGCCCGGCTCTCGCCGGAGCAGCTGGTCGACCTGGTCGACTTCCGCTACCTCAGCGATGCGCTCACCCGGGAGCAGGCGCTCGACATCCTGCGCGCGGCCGAGCCGCACCGCGAGGAGCGCATCGCGGCGCTGCAGCGCGACGGCTACCCCGGCTACACGACGACGCCGGGCTGGCTCGGGTACTCGGACGAGAAGCTGGCCCGCCTGAGCCGGGAGGCGGTCGCAGACGGGTTCACCCAGATCAAGCTGAAGGTCGGCGCCGACCTACAAGAAGACATCCGACGTCTCAGCATCGCCCGGGAGGTCGTCGGGCCCGACATCCGCATCGCCATCGACGCCAACCAGCGCTGGGACCGCGACGAGGCGATCGCCTGGATCCGCGAGCTGAGCCGCTTCGACCTGGCCTGGGTGGAGGAGCCCACCAGCCCCGACGACATCCTCGCCCACGCGGCCATCGCCGAGGCCATCGCCCCGGTGCCCGTCGCGACCGGCGAGCACGGCATGAACCGCGTGCTGTTCAAGCAGCTGCTGCAGGCGAAGGCCCTGGGCGTGCTGCAGATCGACGCCACGCGTGTCGCGGGGGTCAACGAGAACATCGCCATCCTGCTCCTCGCGGCGAAGTTCGGCGTGCCCGTGTGCCCGCACGCCGGCGGCGTCGGCCTGTGCGAGCTGGTGCAGCACCTCGCGATGTTCGACGGCATCGCGGTCTCCGGCACCACCGACGGCCGCATGATCGAGTACGTCGCGCACCTCCACGAGCACTTCGCCGAGCCGGTGGAGTTCGTGGACGCGCACTACCGGGCGCCGAAGCTGCCGGGGTCGGGCGCCGAGATGCTCGCCGCCTCCATCGCCGAGTACCGCCGGTAGGCTGGCAACGTGGCGGTCACGGACGAGGCGATCTCCGCCATCAAGGCGATGATCCTGTCGGGCGAGCTCGCCCCGGGGCAGCGGCTGCCGCCCGAGAAGGAGCTGAGCGAGCGGCTCGGGCTCTCGCGCAACTCCCTCCGCGAGGCCGTGAAGTCGCTCGAGGTCATCCGCGTGCTCGACGTGCGCCGCGGCGACGGGACGTACGTCACGAGTCTGGAGCCGCGCCTCCTGCTCGAAGCGCTGTCGTTCGTCGTCGACCTGCACCGCGACGCCACCGTGCTGGAGATCCTGGAGGTGCGCCGCGTGCTCGAGCCGTACGCCGCGGCGGCCGCCGCGCGGCGGATGACGCCGGAGCGGCTGGAGGAGTTGGAGGCGGAGCTCGCGTCGGCCGACGCCGCCGCCGGGGTCGACGCGCTCGTCGCCCACGACCTCCGCTTCCACGGCCTCATCTCGTCGGCGAGCGGCAACGAGTACCTCGCCGGGCTGCTCGACGGGCTCTCCGGCGGCACGGTCCGCGCGCGGGTCTGGCGCGGCATCACCGAGGAGCACGCCGCCGAGCGCACGCTCGCGGAGCACCGGGCCATCCTCGACGCGCTGAAGGCGGGAGACCCCGATCTGGTGCGTGCGGCGGTGACGCTGCACATCGGCGGGGTGGAGAGCTGGCTGCGGAAGGCGGCGGAGTAGTCAGGACCCGCTCGCCGGGAACGCCCGCAGCGCCCGCTCCGCCACCGCCATCAGCGACCGGCGGGAGGCGCCCGCCGCCGCCTGCACAGCCAGGCCCGCACTGACGGTGGAGAGGTAGCGGGCGAGCTCCGTGGGGCTCTCGCCGGCGGGGAGGTCGCCCTCCGCGCGCGCCCGGCGGAACCGCTCCACGAAGCGCCGCTCCCCCGCCGCGCGGCTGTCGGCGAGGAAGCGCACGATCCGCTGGTCCTCCGGGCTTCCGGCGAGGCCGCCCTGCACCGACAGGCAGCCGGCGGGCTTGCCGGGCTGCGTGATCGCCACGACGTTGCTGCGGAGGTAGTGCTCGGCCACCGCGCGGGCCGTCGGCTGGGCCAGCGCCTCCCCCACGTAGGCCATGTCGATCTCGGCGTAACGGTCGACGGCGCGCTTGAAGGTCGCCTCCTTGTTGCCGAAGGCCGCGTAGAGGCTCGGCCGGTTGATGCCCATGGCGCCGGTGAGGTCGTCGAGCGTGGTGCCCTCGTAGCCCTGCCGCCAGAACACCTCGATCGCCTTGTCGAGCGCCTCGTCGGCGTCGAAGCCGCGCGGCCGGCCGCGGACTGCTGCCATCGTCGACCCCTTTCTGTACCGTCCCGGAAAAAATTATCGCGCAGCGGGAATAGCAGGGCAAGCGGATCGCTTTTCTGTACCAACTGGAACAGAAAGGGACATCATGACCTCCACCTCCACCGCCACCACCACCCCGACCCTCGCCGGCAAGAAGGCGCTCGTGACGGGAGGCTCGCGCGGCATCGGCGCGGGCGTCGCGCGCTCGCTCGCCGCCCACGGCGCCGAGGTCGCGATCACGTACTGGTCCTCCCCCGAGCGGGCGGAGGCGCTGGTCGCCGAGATCGCGGCGGCGGGCGGCACGGCGGTCGCGGTCCGCGCGAACAACGGCGACGCCGACGCGGCCCGTCAGGGTGTGCGCGACGCCGTCGAGGCGCTCGGCGGCCTCGACATCCTCGTCAACAACGCCGGAGGCGGCTGGTTCGAGCCGTTCGCCGAGACCCCGGACGAGCACATCGAGCACACCATCGACCTCAACGTGCGCGGCACCGTGTACACGACGCAGGCGGCGCTCGAGAGCCTCCCGGACGGCGGCCGCATCATCACGATCGGCAGCGTGAACGCCGAGCGCATCCCCTTCACCGGCGGCGCGGTCTACGGGCTGACGAAGGCGGCGATGGTCGGCTTCACGAAGGGGCTGGCCCGCGACCTCGCACCGCGCGGCATCACGGCCAACGTGGTGCAGCCGGGCCCGATCGACACGGACGGCAATCCGGCGTCGGGCGAGGCCGGCGACTACCTGGCCGGGTTCACCGCGTTCGGGCGGTTCGGGCACAGCTCCGACGTGGGCGAGCTGGTCTCGTGGATCGCGTCGGACGCGGCCGGCTACATGACCGGGTCGGCGGTGACGATCGACGGCGGCTGGACGGCGTGATCTGACCGACGGCCAGGGGGCGCGCGTACGATCGAGCGCGTCCCCCGCCCGTCCATCCCCTCTTGGAGTCCCTCGATGACCGACAGCACCACCCCCGCCACCATGTCCGCCCTCGTGCACCGCTCGTTCGGCGACCCGGCCGAGGTGCTCGCGGTGGAGGAGCGGCCGCTGCCCCAGCCAGGGCCCGGCCAGGTGCGGGTGCGGATGCTGCTGTCACCCATCCACAACCACGACCTCATGACGATCCGCGGCGAGTACGGGTTCAAGCCCGAGCTGCCCGCGCCCGCCGGAACCGAGGCGCTCGGCGTCGTCGACGCGCTCGGCGAGGGCGTCGACCGGCTCGCGGTCGGTCAGCGCGTCGCCGGCGGCGCCTTCGGCGTGTGGGCCGAGTACTACCTCGCCGATGCGGCCGGCCTGATCCCCGTGCCGGAGGGGCTGCCCGACGAGGCCGCCGCCCAGCTCGTGCAGATGCCGTTCAGCGCGGTCAGCCTCCTGCACCGCCTCGACCTGCAGGAGGGAGACTGGCTGATCCAGAACGCCGCCAACGGCGCGGTCGGCCGCATGGTCGCCCAGCTCGCGGCGGTCCGCGGCCTCAACGTGGTCGGCCTCGTGCGCCGCGCGGCCGGCGTCGACGAGCTGCGCGAGCAGGGTATCGAGCGCGTGGTCGCGACCGACGACGACGGCTGGCGCGAGCGGGTCGCCGCGATCACGGGCGGCGCCCCGATCCGCGTGGGTGTCGACTCGGTCGGCGGCTCGGCCTCCGGCGACCTGGCCTCGGTGCTCGGCGACGGCGGCGCGCTCGTGATCTTCGGCGCGATGGCCTCCGGGCGGGTGGAGGTGGCGACCTCCGACATCCTCTTCCGCGGCGTGACGGTCCGGGGCTTCTGGGGCAGCGCGGTCGGCAAGGAGCTCAGCCCCGAGACCCGCGCCCAGCTCTTCGGCGAGCTGTTCGCCCGCGTCACGGACGGCACGCTCACCCTTCCGGTCGACAGCGTCCACCCGCTCGCGGAGGCGCGCGCGGCCGTGGAGGCGAGCGGGCGGCCGGGGCGCGTTGGCAAGGTGCTGCTGCGCGGCGCCTGACCCGTCACGCCCGGGCGACGCCGGCGATCTGCGGGTTGAACGGCAGCAGCGGGGTGTGCACGCGGTAGCGCCGCAGATCCACGCTCGCGAAGCCCGCCTCCCGGATCAGGGCGGCGAGGTCGCGCTCGCAGGAGCAGCCCTCGAACGTCCAGGCCCACGGGCGGCGGACGAGGCGCTGCGCCGCGCGGGTGGGCGTGCCCGGGGAGGCGACCACGTGCTCCACGAAGCGGAAGGTCCCGCCCGGGCGCAGGATGCGGCGCACCTCCGCGAGCACCGCGACCGGGTCGGCGACCGAGCAGAGCACGAGCGATGAGATGACCGCGTCGACGCCGGCCGTCGGGAGGCCGGTGTCCTCGGCGGTGCGCTCGCGCAGGTCGAGGCGAACGCCGCGTGCGCGGGCGGCCTCCTCCAGCCGCGGGTGCATGTAGCGGTTGGGCTCGATCGCGGTCAGGGTGCAGCCGGGAGGGAGGTGGCGGAGGTTGGCGCCGACGCCCGGGCCCAGCTCCACCACCGCGCGCGGCAGGCCGGCGTAGACCCGGCTCTTCTGCGTGCGGAGGCTGCGCTCGAGGTACGGGCCCAGCAGCGAGAAGAAGGCCGCGTTGAAGCGGCCGCGGCCGGGGTGGAGGGGGAACGCGGTGCGGGGGCCGGTGGAGGTGCTGGTCGTCTCGCTCATGCCTCCACTCTCCGTGTCGGCGGGATCGCACGCAGGCGGGGAACTACCTCACTTCGCCGGGCCGCCCTCGGCGTACCAGGCCGCGATCTGCGCCCGCGACCGGACGCCGAGCCGGAGGCGGATGCGCTCCACGTGCCCCTCGGCCGAGCGCTCGTCGATGCCGAGCTCCTCGGCGATCTGGCGATTCGTGCGGCCGGTGCTGACCAGGGCGGCCACCTCCAGCTGACGACCCGTCAGCGGCCCGGCGGCCCGGGCGAGCGGCAGGCCGAGGAAGCGCCGGATCTCGCGCACGACCGCATCGGCGTCGCCGGCCCACGGCAGGTGCGAACGGCCGGGGAGCACGAGGAGACGCGCCTCCGGGATGCCCGCGGCCAGCGCCTCCGCCTGCGCGACAGGCGCGGCCCGGTCGTCGGCGCGGTGCAGCACCAGGGTCGGCGCGGTCACGGCACTGAGCAGTGCGCTGACGTCGAGCTCGTAGCTGAGCGCGAGCAGCGCCCTCGCCGTCGCGGCGCTGGAGGAGTCGCGCTGGTACCGGCCGAACGCCTCTCGGGCGGCGGGACGGGCGTCGGGGGCGAAGACCTCGGTGAGCACGTCCGAGCCGAGGCCCCAGTGCGCCTCCACCAGTCCGAGCAGATGGTCGCGGGCGGTGGGCGGTGAGATCGCGGCGCCGGAGGCCCACCCGCCGTAGAGCACGAGCCTGCGGACGGTCTCGGGATGAGCGGCCGCCCAGGCAGCGGCGACCGGAGCGCCGAGCGACCAGCCGACGAGGTCGACGGCGCCGTCGCCTGCCTCGGGGACGCCGAGCACCGCCTCCACCTGCTCCAGCTCGGACGCCAGTGAGGGCGGGCGCACCGCGGGGCCGGACATCCCGCAGCCGGCGCGGTCGTAGCGGAGCAGCCGGGCGCCCCGGGCGAGGCCCTCGAGGAAGGCGCGCTCCTCCGGCAGCTCCCACCCGCGCTCGAGGTGGCCGAGCCAGCCGGAGACGAGGAGGATCGTGCGGGCGGGGCCGCGGGGAGCGGCGGCCGGGCCGCGGGCGCCGGGGCCGCGCCCGTCGACGACCGCGTACGCCAGCTCACCCCCGCTCGCCGTCGTCACCCTGCCGATCCGCTGCTGCACGCGCCCATTCTCCACAGCCCGTCATCCGGTTGGCACGACATGCCGTCTCGCCCCTCCGCGAGACGGCATGTCGTGCCAAGTCGATGGGGTGGGTGGGGGTGGGCTCAGAAGGACGCGGCGTGCTCGAAGGTCAGCCGCAACGGCTCCACCGGGGTGTCGAGGTTGGCGCCGCCGCGGTACCGCGTGGCGATGTGCCGCTCGGGGAGGCGCGCCTGCCCCTCCCCGAACAGGCGCTCGCGCAGCGTGCCGGAGCGCTCCCCTTCGGCGGGCAGGCGGCCGCGGCGGCGCAGCTCGGGCACCACCAGCTCCGCGAAGTCGCGGGCCGTGTCGAAGGAGTGGTACTGGCGGAGGTTGATGCCGTCGAGGCCGTCCTCGTCGAGCCAGCGCTCGATCGCGTCGGCCACCGTCTTCGGGTCGCCCACCACCAGGAAGCGCTCGTCGCGGCCCTGCTTGATGAAGTCCAGCGCCTGCCCGACGGTCGCGTCCAGCGGGAGGAACGGCACCTTCGACGCCGGGAACTCCGCCCGCGCCAGCGCCTCCCGCACGGTGATGTCACGCGGGAACGCGGTCAGGTCCACGGGGAGGCTGGAGTGCGCCAGGATGCCGTCGAGACTCGCGTGCTGCTGGTACACCCTCCACTTGTCCTCCGCCTCCTCCTGCGTGCGCCCGACGATGACGCCCGCCATCGCGATGAACTTGACGTCGTCGCGGCGGCGGTGGTGGCGCTCGGCGGCGTCGCGCATGCCGTCGGCGTTGCGGCGGAACTCCTCGCTCGTGCGGCCACCGGTGAAGACGACCTCGGCGTGCCGGCCGGCGAACTCGATGCCGGCCGGCGACCCGGTCGCCTGGAACAGCACGGGCGTCCGCTGCCGCGACGGGTGCACGATGTGCGGCCCCGCGACCCGGAACCGCTCGCCGACGTGGTCGATGTAGCGGACCTTCGACGGGTCGGTGAAGACGCCGGCGGCGCGGTCGGCGACCAGGGCGTCGTCGTCCCACGACCCCTCCCACAGCTTGTAGAGCACGTCGAGGTACTCGTCGGCGTAGCGGTAGCGCTGGTCGTGCGGGATCTCGTTGTCGAGCCCGAAGTTGCGGGCGGCGTTCGGGAGGTAGGAGGTGACGATGTTCCACCCGATCCGCCCCTTGGTCAGATGGTCCAGGGTCGACATGCGGCGGGCGAAGGCGAACGGAGGCTCGTACGTCGTCGAGAACGTGACGCCGAACCCCAGCCGCTCGGTGACAGCGGCCATCGCCGGGATGACCAGCAGCGGGTCGATGTTCGGGCTCTGCAGGCCCTCCCGCAGCGCCGTCTCGGGTCCGCCGCGGAACACGTCGTACGCGCCGATCACGTCGGCCAGGAAGATGCCGTCGAAACCGCCGTGCTCCAGCAGCTGCGCGAGCTCCAGCCAGTAGCCGAGGTCGGCGAACCGCTCGCGGTTGTTGCCGGGCAGCGGCCAGAGGCCGTGGGTGATGTGGCTCACGCACGCCATCTCGAACAGGTTGACGAAGAGCTGCTTCGGCTCGCTCATGCGGCGGACTCCTTCTCGCGTGCGGCCACGGCCGCGGGGTCGAACTCGGGGATGGCCGCGATCAGGGCCTTCGTGTACGGCTGCTGCGGGTGCTCGAAGACCTCGACCGGCGTGCCCTCCTCCACCACGATCCCATCCTTCATGACCAGCACGCGATCGCTGAGGTGGCTGATCACGCCGAGGTCGTGCGAGATGAAGAGGAACGCGGCCCCCGACTCCCGCTGCAGAGCGGCCAGCAGGTCGAGGATCTGCGCCTGAATGGTGACGTCGAGCGCCGACACCGCCTCGTCGAGCACGATCACGTCCGGCCGCGGGGCCAGCGCCCGCGCGATGGCGACGCGCTGCCGCTGCCCGCCGGAGAGCCGCAGCGGGAACCGCGGCAGCACGCTCTCGGGGAGGCCGACCTGCGCGAGCAGCTCGGCCACCCGCTCCCGGCGCGCCTCGGCCGAGTCGAACGGCTGCGAGCGGAGGGCGTCGAGCAGGATGCGCTCGACGGTCCAGCGCGGGTCGAACGAGCTCAGCGGGTCCTGGTAGACGACGGCGATCCGGTTGCGCAGACCGCGGCGCCGGCTCTCGGGCAGACGCGACCAGTCCTGCCCGAGCAGCCGCACCTCCCCGCCGTCCAGGGCGTCGAGGCCCAGTGCGAGCCGCGCGGTGGTGCTCTTGCCCGACCCCGACTCGCCCACGATGCCGAGCGTCTCGCCGGCGCGCAGCGCGAAAGAGACGTGGTCGACCGCGGTCGTGACCGTGCCGTCGGAGGTGTGGAACCGCTTCACGAGGTCCGTCGCCTCCAGCACCACCTCGCCGGGGGCGGGCTTGGGCGGCAGCGGAGGCGCGCCGGGGACGAGCGCGTGTCCTCGGGTGACCTCGCTCGGCACCGCCGCGATGAGCGCGCGCGTGTACGCGTGCTGCGGGTCGCCGAGCACCTCGGCCGACGATCCCTGCTCCACCACCTCGCCGCCGCGCATCACGAGGATGTGGTCTGCGAGCTGCGCGACGACCGACAGGTCGTGACTGATCAGGACGATGGAGGCTCCGCGCGCCTTCATGCCCTCCAGCTGCGCCAGCACCTGCGCCTGCACGGTCACGTCGAGCGCGGTGGTCGGCTCGTCGGCGATCACGATGTCGGGGTCGAGCGCGATCGCGGAGGCGATCAGCGCGCGCTGGCGCAGGCCGCCCGAGAGCTGGTCGGGCCGCTGCTTCGCGCGTACGGCGGGGTACGGCACACCGACGCGCTCCAGCAGCTCCAGCACGCGCTGCCTGCGCGCGGCA
Source organism: Leifsonia williamsii (assembly GCF_030433685.1). Taxonomy (NCBI): domain Bacteria; kingdom Bacillati; phylum Actinomycetota; class Actinomycetes; order Micrococcales; family Microbacteriaceae; genus Leifsonia; species Leifsonia williamsii. The sequence continues at coordinate 1,164,355 of NZ_JAROCF010000001.1, read as the reverse complement.
CGGTCGCCCCAGCCGTGCAGCTTCAGCGCCTCGGCGATCTCGCGGCCGACCGGGCGCAGCGGGTCGAGTGACACCAGCGCGTCCTGCAGCACGAAGCCGATGTCGCGGCCGCGGATGCGTCGCCACTGCCGCGCGGTGAAGCGCCGCACGTCCTCGTGGTGGATCTCGAGCGTCTCCGCCTCGACGGTCGCGTTGCGGCCGGCGAGACCGACCAGCGAGCGGGCCGTCACCGACTTGCCGGAGCCCGACTCGCCGACGATGGCGACGCACTCGCCGGGCAGGAGGTCGAAGCTCACGCCCTTCACCACCGGCCGGTGCTCGCCGTCGACCGTGAAGCCGGTGCGCAGGTCGCGCACGCGCAGGCGGGCGGGTTGCGGGGCAGCGGGGCCGGGCACGGCCTCCACGATGCTGCGGGTCTCTCGTTCCGCGATGCTCACGACCGCTCTCCCTTCTCCAGACGGGCTTGGATGTGCCGGCCGATCGTCGTGGCGGCGAGCGCCACCGCGACGATCACGAGGCCGGGAATGACGACGAGCCACCAGGCGGTCGTCAGGTAGGCGCGGCCAGCATCGAGCAGGGCTCCCCACTCGGAGGCGGGAGGCGCGACGCCGAGGCCGAGGAACGACAGGCTCGATGCCCACACGATCGACTGGCCGATCGACAGGGCGAACACCGCGACCAGCGGGCGCAGGGCGTTGGGGAGGATGTGGGCGCGCAGGATGCGCAGCCGCGAGTGCCCGAGGGCGGTCGCCGCCTCCACGTACCCGGAGTTGCGGGCGCCGAGGATCTGCCCGCGGATCATGCGCGCGTAGCCGGGCGCCGTGCCGATGCCGACCGCGAGCACCTGCGTCGCAGCGCTCGGACCGGCGATGGCGATGAGCAGCAGGGCCAGCAGCAGCGCCGGGAAGGCGAACAGCACCTCCACGAGCCGGTCGATGACGACGGCGACGGGGCGGACCCCGAGCGCCGCCAGCGTGCCGAGCACCAGGGCGAGCCCCACGCCGACCGCGGCGGCGCCGAGGCCGATGGTGAGCGAGTCGCGGGCGCCCCAGACGACCCGCGTGTACAGGTCGCGGCCCGACTCGTCGGTGCCGAAGGGGTGGGCGAGGCTCGGCGGTTGCAGGGCCGCCTGGTAGTCGATCGCCGTTGGCAGGTGCGTGGTGAGCGCCTGCGGGGCGACGACGGCGACGAGCAGCAGCAGCGCGAAGGCGATGCTGACGTACAGGCCCCACGGCGCGCGGGCGAGGCGGGCGCCGGCGCGCGGCCGGTCCGGACGCCGGGTCGGGGCGGAGGCGAGGGCGGTCATGACAACTCCAGCCGGGGGTCGATGACGGTGTAGACGACGTCCACGATGAGGTTGGCCGCGACGTAGACGACGGCGACCAGGGTGACGATCCCGGTGACGACCGGGAGGTCCTGCGAGTTGACCGCGGTCACGAGCACCGAGCCGATGCCGGGGCGCGAGTAGATCGACTCCACGATCACGGCGCCGGACAGGGTCGCTCCGAGCGCCCAGCCCGACAGCGTCACCGCCGGGATGACCGCGTGCCGCAGCACGTGCCGGAGCCGGATGCCCCACTCCCCCATGCCGCGCATGCGCGCCGACACGACGAACGGCTGGTCGAGCGCGCGCTCGAACTCGGTCCGCACGCTCTGCGCCATGAACCCGGCGAGCGGGATGGCGAGGGTCAGCGCGGGCAGCACGATCCCGGCGGGCGCGGTGCCGCTGATGATCGGGAACCAGCGCAGGCCGAGGCCGAAGACGAGCAGCAGGATGATGCCGAGCCAGTACGCGGGGAGGCCGGCGGTGACAACGTCGGCCGTCGCTCCCACCGCCCCGAGCCGCGGGCCGCGCCCGGCGGTCAGCGTCACCCAGACCACCATGATCAGCCAGGCGAAGGCGATGGCGGTGAGCGACAGCGTCAGCGTGGCGCCGAGCTGCTCGCCGATGATCGCGGTGACCGGCCGGTACTGCTGATAGGAGGTGCCGAAGTCGCCCGCGATCAGCCCGCGCAGGTAGTCGAGGTACTGCACGATCACCGGCTTGGTGAGGCCGTACTGCTGGTTGATCTGCGCGAGCTCCTCGGGGGTCCTGGCCTGGGCCTGGCCGGCGCGGATGTTGAGGATGGTCGTGGCCCGATCGCCCGGCAGGGCGAGCTGAGCGAAGAAGGCGACGGTCGCGGCGCCCCAGAGCACGACCAGGGCGGCGCCGACCTTCTTGAGGACGGTCAGGGCGACGGCACGCCCCCGGCGGGGCCGGATCGCGTGCTCGGCGATCTGGCCCCGGGGCGGAGCGGCTGTCAGCTCGCCGGGTGCCGGCTCACTTGGTGAAGTACGCGTCATAGAACGTCGGCCCTCCCTGTGCGTTCTCCTGCCACACGTCGTGCAGCTTGGTCGCGACGGCGAGCGTGCTCAGCCGGTCGTAGACGCCGATCGAGAGCGCGTGCTCGGCGATGTAGTCCTGCGCCTTCTCGTACGACGCGTTCTGCGCCTCCACCGTCGCGGCCGAGTTGCCGTCGAGGATGTACTGCTCCAGCGTCGGGTCGTTGTAGAACGCGGCGTTGGCGTAGTTCGGGTGGTCCTCGGTGGAGGGGCGCCAGTTGATGTAGAGGATGCCCGCGGTCACCGCGGTCCAGTACCCGGCGGCCAGGTCGTGGGTGTCGGGGCCGGCGTACTTGCCCGAGAAGAACTCGCTCTGCGGGACCGGGACGAGCTTGACGTCGAAGCCGACCTTGTCCGCCTGCTCCTTGACGCCCTGGAGGATCGCGGCGCCGTCGGCGTTGATGATCGAGCCTGCGCCGTACGGCAGCGAGACGGTCAGCTTCGTGCCGTCCTTCTCACGGACGCCGGTGTCGCCCTTGCGGGTCCACCCGGCCGCGTCGAGCAGCGCGTCCGCCTTCTTCACGTCCTGGCTGTACCAGCCGGCCGCCTTCTCGCTGTAGCCGGGGGTCGCCTGGCTGACGCCGCCGTTGCCCTCGACCGGGATCACGCCGTGTCCGATCGTGTCGACGATCGCCTTGCGGTCGAGGCTGTACGCGAACGCCTGCCGCACCTTCTCGTCGGTGAACGGGCCCTGCTGGGTGTTGAAGGAGATCTGCTGCGGGCGCCCGGGGGTGACGTACTTCTCGAGCTGGTAGCCGCCTCCCTTCAGCGTGTTCCACTGCACGGCCGGGACGTCGTAGATCGCGTCGACCTGGCCGCCCTGCAGCGCGGCGACGCGGGTGGTCGGGTCGGCGACGAACTTCCAGTCGATCTTGTCGACGTAGGCCGGGCCGGTGTGCTTGGCGTTGGCGGGCGGCGAGGTGTACTTCGGGTTCTTCACCAGGATGATGTCCTGGCCGCGGTTCCACTTCTCGACGGTGAAGGCGCCGGTGCCGATGGGCGCCTCGCAGTTCTGCTCCTTCGTCCGCGTCTCCAGCGCGTGCTGCGACTGGATGCCGAAGTAGCCCTGGCTGAGGTTGTCGGCGAGCCGCGGGTACGGGCGGGAGAGGTCGACCTGGAGGGTGTGCTCGTCGACGGCCTTCGCGTCCTTGTAGTAGCCGTCGAGCCAGACCAGCGCGGTGCTGTTGCCGCCCTTCAGCCAGTAGTCGAAGTTGTAGGCGACGGCCTCGGCGGTCAGCGGGGTGCCGTCGGTGAACTCGACGTCCTTCTTGAGGTCGAAGGTCCAGGTGAGGCCGTCGGCGGACTGCTTCCACGACGTGGCCAGCCAGGGCACGACCTTCTTGTCGTCGTCGAGCGAGGTGAGGTTGTCGAGCACCTGGTACGAGAGGTACGCCTGCTCGATCCAGCCGCCGAACACGCAGGCCGGCTCCTGCTGGTGGGCGTAGACGACGGTGCCGCCGTCCACCTTCTGGCCGCCGCCGGTCGCGGCCTGCGAGCCGCCGGCGCAGGCCGACAGCGCGAGGGCGCCGGCGACGACGACGGCCGCTGCGCCGATGGTGCGGGAGGTACGGGAACGCATCTGGGACTCCTGACGGGATCGGGGATTCGCATCAGGATGGGCCAGCCCGCAACCCCCGTCGAGCGCCCGTGACGATGTGTTGCGCGGGTGGAACATGGCGTCATGCGAGGGTGACGGGTGGGAGGGTGCGGGGTATAGGGCTGCTTCATGGCACACGTGACCGGAGAGCCCCATCGGCCGGCGGCGAGACCCTCGCGAAACACGGCATGAAGGCACTCGATGCGAGTAGTCGCCGTTCGATCGGTTGCTATGCACCGAGTCGAACGAGCCCGTTCACCGTCGCCAGAACGCCGAACACAATGCCGATACTCCCGGCCAAGACCATGGTGATCTCTGTCTGGCTTCGCTGAAACCCTTCAGCAGCAGGTCCGAACGCATCTCGTTGTGCGCGCGTGGACCACCTCAGCAGTCTCCGTCGAAACACGATTGCGAGCGATCCGGCAGCAACCATCGCAAGACCGCCGATCACAAGCACCACTCTCATTTCGCCCCCTGGAGGTTCCAACTAGCCCCGACTGGCGGTAGGAGCAGTGCAGAACCGAGGTTCCGGTGCTCCACAGCACCCGCCCGTACCGCGCGACGGTTCAGAGCTACGGCGGCGATCCCTGCCACTATGGGGGCCCCGATGCACGTGGAACGCCATTCAGTACGTGCTCTACGGAGTGATCGTGCTCGCGCACTCAATATCAGAAGCCCAGCAGAACTCGGTTCCAGATCACTCTCCCGTACCGTGGGACCGCTCCGATGCATCGTCAAGTACACGTCCCGTCTTCGGGTCTACCCGAGGCACGCCCCGATCTCCCATGACTGTCGTGTAACCGGCAGCTGTTTCGCGCCTCCCACGAACGCGCGCGATACCGGCAAAGATCGCCATGAAGATAAACGCAGCAAGAGCCGTTGCTACCGCGATCCAGCTCAATTGCCACCCCGCAGCACCGCTACGGTTGAGGTAGACGATCACTCCTCCGCAGATCCAAAACGGCGCGGCGGCCAGAGTCAGCCGATTCCAACTGCGCTCGCTCAGCCCTGGCAGAAGAGAGATGAAGCGAGGCTTCCCGGTCATAGCGTGATCCCTTCGCTTGGATGGTGAGTCGCACCCCACGAGTCCAGTAGTCCGCCAAGCGCCTTTGTGATTCCATCGATCACTTCTTGCCGATTCGCGGCCGACGGCAACGGTCAAGATCTTCCCAGCGCCAGGCAACGTGAGGGAGAACGCGTCTGTCGCACGTTCGGTGCTTCGGGTATCAAGGTGGGAGCAATCATAGGATGCGGCCAGAGCCCCCGCCCCGTAAGCAACCACCGCTGCTGGAGGAATTGCAATAGATAGGAGTCCGGCTACCGAACTTATCCAAGCGGCCCAATCAGCGAGCGATCCGTAACGTTCTTCATTGTTTCGAATGCTTGTGTCCTTGGCGCAAACCGGGTTCGTATAGCTGTTGTAGGTGTAGGAGTACCCCCCCCCGGGCAATCTGAAGCGGGCCACGTGTCCGCGTGCCGTTTCGCTACCTGATTTCGGGCGCTTGGTCCGGTGACGAGGTTGTTGGAGTTGTACGAGGTGGTCAACCGGTCGAGACCGTCGTAGATGTAGGGGTTCCCAGGTTCGCGGCCACACGTGTCATCTAGCCACCATTGTCCACACGCGACAGGACGAAACGCATCCCAGGCTGATCCGGGTCGCCGAGGTAGGACACGAGCACTGTGGAGAAGCCCAGCGGCTCGGCATAGAGATGACCACCTTCCGCGGAATCGGTGAGAAGAATGCGGGTCTCAGTCCCTGACTGCAGAATCGTCCATTGAACATCCCCCTGCAACCCTGTCGGCGGGAGCGGGCCGCCAAAGATCTCCGCGGTTCCGTCTTCACCAAACACTATCTTGGTCTTCGGCCCGGTCCCGGAAGATTCCCACACACCGACGACTTCCGCTCTTGTAACGGATACTGATCGGTTCAGCCACACAATCGAACCTATCAGCACTCCTGCGAGCACGACGGGCACCAACAGGAAGATCGAAATAGTGCGGATTCGACTCCACCCTTGCGGACTCATCTTAGGTAAACCGTTTCGTTCCAGATAATTTCCTGGCTGATATCCGCATATCCGCCTGCAGCCCAGTTGTAGAACTTCATGGGGCCATAGGGATAGAAATAATATGGACCCAACGGCATTGTCACGTTGCTCGGTGCCTGCGCGGGTGGTGCGCCGCAGCCGAGAAGGAGTCCATCTCAGCGACGAATCTGTCGTCCAAACTGCGATCTTCGGTCATCGGCTGCTCCTCGCAATCATTGGCGCTTGCACCGCTTGTTTGCGTCAACGTTCGATATTTTGGCGGGCGCATTTGCCGATCGACCGGGCGAGCGCTCATTTGACGAGGCCGGCCCAGACGCAAGCGAATGCCATGAAACCTATTGCGATGACGCCAAGTCCGTAGTTCCTCATTTCACGAACGCTCATCATTCGCGGAGTCTCTCCCCAGGGCTGTCCCCGATATCGGAACTTCATCCGCCATCTCCCCAAGAAGACCATGAGGCTACCCCACACGATCAGCAACGCTGCTGCCCCGTAAACGAGGAGTGCTCGTACGGTCATCACAGCCGACTTTCTCTGTGCATCATCTGATTGTCGAACCACGCCACCGGCCCCAATACCCAGATCCAATACTGGCCCGAACCCGATCCCAGACAGCTGCTATCACTATGGGCAGCGTCAGGGGCGCGAACTCGACGCCAATAGCGTGACGACATCGGCGCCGCAACCGGGTTCTTGCAGTGGAAGCGTCCTTCGCTTACGAGTCACGCGACGCTCACCTCCAGCATGCGCGACATAGTCACCGTGGCGAGGGTGGGAAGCTGTCACCTATCTCGACGCGGGAGAATAGCGCCTCGTCGACGACTATCTGACGCTCGCCGCCCTCTGTGGCAATGGTGAGCACGAAGCTCTTAGGAACCACCGCAAGCGGGCGAAGAGAGATGCCGCCTAGTGGCGCGCCCCCTATCGTCCCCGATTCCTGGGCAGTGCGCTTATTCGAGACGATTCCGCATACCCCAAGGGGTGAGGAGGCGTGGCGTCGCAGAACTTCCATTCGCCAGATTACAGCGCCCACGAAAACAGCAAAGAGCCCGAGTACTACGGCGACGTAAATCATGCGTGTGGCTCATTTCTCTCTAACCCCCGAGGTCTCACCCAGACGAGGACTGTGACTGTGATCGGAAGCAAGCTAAGCGCCATTCTCTGTGGACTTGCCATCGCCGACAAAATAAAGGCAATACAAAAAACAACTGATGCCCAACGCCAGAACCGCGTCTTCATCAATTTCCGGGAGCCTATGAGCGGGATAACAGTCCAGAGGCCGATGGCGACGAGAGCGCTAAACACAATCAGCACAATTGGCACGTAAGCGAACCCTGCTAGAACCGAATGGCCCCGCAACTCAATGGTCGAATTGAACCTTCTGACCACGTTGGACCACGGCTTGATTGCCAGGAGCCAGCACTCAATCGCAAGGTTGGAAGACGCGAGGACAACCAAAAGGATCCGCGCCGTGAAAATGGACCTGTGCGCAGGCGAGGATCGGTAAGTCGAATTAGTCACGACAGGCCTCCCGGCGGAGTCGGTCCCCATATTGTCCATTGCCCCGAGTCTCTTCCCGGGGCGACGATCACCGCGGGTGCGTAGCTCTTGGTCAGATAGTCGTATAGGTCACTGCCGAACGAGCCTACGTCTTGTTCGCTGATACTCCCTGTGTAAACCTCGCCCACGATAGTCACGCCGTCCCAGACCACGGCCCAAAGTTCAAGGGCCTTCTTGCCATCCACCTGACCGAATTCCCGGGCCGGCTTGGTCGGCAGATCTTTCAACCGATTGCAGAGTGTCGGCGCGATTCCGGCACCGCAAGTCTTCTTGCCGGAGCTGGCGATTTTCATTGTCGGGACGATGTAGTTGCTGTCCAGGTGGCGTTGCTGGATGCAGTCTTGCGCTGTCGGTCCCGTGGGCTTGGGCTTAATCGGCGTGACTCTCTTGGCCGGTATGTAGGGCGCCGGCGGTGGCGGCATTTTCACGTTGTTGTATGCCTGCACTGCTGGTGCGCCGCAGCCGAGGGGCAGCGCGTCGGAGCCGCCCGACCGGGCCGCGCACCGGTGCCCGTCCGGATCCAGATAACTGGTGGGGTTGTCGAACGCGTACCGGTACCGGGCCAGCGACTTCGGCTGTGTGAGCAGCCCCCGCCAACTGTCCGGGCTCGTCCAGGCCCCAGCAGCAGGATCGTACGAACGCGCGTACGTGTGGACGAGGTTCTGGGTCGGATCCTGAGCGTGCGCGGTGTATCCCTCCGGCGCACTCCACCCGCTCGTGTCGAAGTTCTGGCCGCCCCAGTCGTCGTACGACGCGAGTTGGGTGATGGAGGCGTTCCTTGACCCCGCGATCGTGGAGCCGAGACCATCCAGGAGGTCCCAGGTGGCGTCGCCGGTCGCGGTGACATGCTCAGCCAACGACCCCGCCGCGTCCCGGATCAGCGTGCTCGTGCCCTGCTGGTCCTTCGTCTGCACCACAGCGGAACCGTCGTAGGTGTTGGCAGTGGTGGCGGCCCCGTAGGCGGTCTCGTCGGTGGTGGCCGCGGTGCGGCCGAGACCGTCGTAACTGTAGGTGGTGGTGAGGCCCGGTCGCGTGACCCTGGTGGTCTGCCCGGCCGGGTTGTACCCGTACCCGGTGCTCACCCCGGCCAGGGACTGGTTGGTGCGTTGGCCGGCCCCGTCGTAGGAGTAGGTCGCGGTTCCAGCCGCGACACCGCGGCCGGCAGCGGACGTGGTCGTGCTGGTGAGCTGGTCGGCGTTGTTGAACGCCGCGGTCTGGGTGAAGTTGCCATCTTTGGCGCCCGTGCGGGTCCAGCCGACACGGTTTCCTGCGGGGTCGTAACGGTAGGTGTTCTTCTCCCCCGCCTTCGTGGTCGAGGTCGAGAGCCGGTCCACGCCGTCGTAGGCGTACGACGTCTGCGCGGCGGTCGGCTTCGACGTCGGCGTGGAAGGTGCGTGCGGAACCGTGGGCGGGCTGATCGTGCGGGTCGCCTGTATGAGGTTGCCGTCCTTGTCGTAGCCGTACTGGTACCCCAACGCCCCACCATCCGCGACCGGATTCGCCGGCGTGGGCAGGGTGCGACCGTCGAGGTAGGCGTCCGCATGCTTACACAGATTCGAAGCCCCCGCGGGCGCGGTCCGGGCACCGAGGTATCCGGCGACGGTGGTGCACGTGGCGGCGGCGGCCTTCTTGCCATACGGAACCGGGGCCGGAGTCGAGCCCGCCCGCTTCGCAGCGGCAGCTGCAGCGCCAGCAGGGGCCGGAGTCTGGTGCAGCACACTGGTCACCCGGTTGTCCGCGTCGTACCCATAGCTGGTCGTCACCCCGCTGGAGCGGCCGATCCGGGTGAGGTTCGCCGCGCCATCCCACCCGTACGTCAGCGACCCCCACGGGGAGGTCTGCGAGGTGAGGTTCCCGGCGGTGTCGTAGGTGTACGCCAGCTTCTCCCCGGTGGGGAGGGTCATCCCCGCGACCTGAGACGCCTTGTCATAGGAGGTGGCGAGGTGCCCGCCCCGCTGGTCGATCTGGGTGGTGGTGCGGCCGTCCTTGTCGTAGGTCCATCCCGACACTCCGGTCGGGTCGGTCATCGCGATGAGCTGCTGGTTCGCGTTGTACTCGTACGACGCCACAGCGCCAGCCTGGTTCTGGCGGGTGAGGTCACCGCGCTTGTCGTAGCCGAACGCGGTGGTCTGGCCGTTGCCGTTCGTCGTAGACGCCAGCCGCCCGGCCGGGGTGTACGCCCACGCGGTGGTGTTGCCGACCGGGTTCACTTCCTTCGTCGTCTGCCCCGCCGGATCGACAGCGTACGTCGTGGTGTGCCCGTTGGGGTCGGTCGTGGAGGTGAGGTTCCCGTCCGGGTCGTACCCGTACTCAGACACCACGTTCACATCCGGTCCCGGCTTCGCGCCGGCCGTGTACCCCTCGGTGACCTTCACGAGCTGCCCGGCCGGGTCGTACCCGTACACGGTCTGGTGCCCTTCCGGGTCCGTCGTCGAGGTCTGCCGCCCGGCCGCGTCCCACCCGTAGCCGGTGATCGCGCCGGTCGGGTCGGTCACCGACGTCTGGTTGCCGCCCTTGTCGTAGCCGAACGACGTGGTGTGCCCGTTCGGGTCCGTCACCGTCTGCGTCCGCCCGGCCGCGTCGTAGGTGTACGCGGTGCGGTTGCCTGCGGGGCCGGTGGTCGAGGCGAGCTGACCCAGCGCCGTGTAGGTGTACGTGGTCGCCCGGCCGAGCGGGTCGGTCACGGTGGTGACGTTACCGTCCGGGTCGTAGCCGTAGGAGGTGACCTCGCCGAGAGGGCTTGTCTGCGAGGTGACGTGCCCGGCCGCATCGTAGCGGTAGCCGGTGGTGTTGCCCTGCCGGTCAGTGACACTGGTGAGGTTGCCGTCGACGTCGTAGCCGAGGTCGGTGTGCTTGCCGAGGCCGTCGGTGATCCGGGTCACCCGGTCCATCACGTCGTACGCGTAGGAGGTGGACACGCCATCGGGGTCGGTCTGCTTCGTCAGTCGCCCCACCGAGTCGTACGTGTACGCCGTCTTCCCGCCGGTCGGGCCGGTGCTCGAGAGCAGGCGGCCGTCGCTGTCGTAGGCATTGGTGGTCTTCGCACCGGTCGGAGAGGTGGTGGAGGTGAGGTTGCCGACGCCGTCGTAGCCGGCGGTCCACACGCCGCCGTTCGGGTCGACGGTCTTCACCACGCGGTCGCGGGAGTCGGTGCTGTCGGTGGTGACCGCGCCGAGCGGGTCGGTGGTGGAGGCGACGACGTCCTCAGCGGTGTACCCGTATTTCGTCACTCCACCCGTCGGAGAGGTGGTGGAGGTGAGGTGGAACAGGGCATCCCAGGTGTACGTCGTCACCGCACCGGTGGGGTCGGTGAGCGATGCCAGGTGGTCGTTCGGCTCCCACCCGTAGGCGAATACGCCGCCGACCGCGTTGGTCGCGGTGACGACCCGGTCCCCGGAGTCCCAGGCGTAAGCGGTGGTGTGCCCGGCCGGGCTGGTCTGGGTGAGCATCCGCCCCGCCGAGTCGTACGTGTAGGTCGTCTTGTTGCCGTCGGGGTCGGTGGCCGAGGTCAGATTCCCGGGCGCGTCGTAGCTGCACGTGGTGGTCGCGCCGGACGGCTGGGAGACCGCGATCAGGTTCCCTGCACCGTCGTAGCTGTTGCTGATCACGGTGCCGTCCGGTTGGTGCACGGCCGTGATCGCGCCGGCATCGTTGTGGTCGTACGTCCACGTCCGCGCGGCACCCTTCGGGCCGCCGGTGTCGGTCTTGGTCGCCACCAGCCCGGTCGGCGTGTACGTGTACTTCGTCACGAGCCCGTCAGCGCCGGTCACGGCGGTGAGGTTGCCGAACGAGTCGTACCCGTAGATCGTTTTCGCCCCGTTCTCATCCGTGGAAGAGATGACGTTGTTCTGGGCGTCGAAGCGGAAGGTCGCGGTGGTGCCATCCGGGTGCTGCACCTTCGTGATCCGGGATGCGGTGTCGTAGAAGAACACGCTCCTGCGGCCGAGATTGTCCGTGTACGCCGTCTGCCCCACGGTGGAGTAGTCGAGGGAGCGTTCGTCGCCGGCCGCATCCCACTGGTGGATGATCCGCCCGGCCGCGTCGTACTCGTTCTTCAGGTAGGTGGTTCCGGTCGCGTCCGTTCCGGTCAGCAACTGGTGCGCGCCGTCGTACGTGAAGGTGTGGGTGCGCCCGTCCGGCAGGGCGATCTGGGTCAGGTCGCCTGCGGCGTTGTACGAGAGACTCCAATGGTCGCCGCCGGGGCGGGTGAATCCGACCACCCGGCCCTGCGCATCCGACTGCACGACGATGGTCTGCCCGGCGCTGTCGGTGATGCCGGTCAGCGGGACGAACTGATTCACATCCGGGTCCGCCGGCCCGTAGGCGAGGGTGGTGGTGTGGCCGGTGGCGTCGGTGTGCGAGACGAGCTCCCCGATGCCGTCGATGTCGGCGGCGTCGAACACCCAGCTCTCGCCTGAGACGTCGGTCAGCGTCAACCTCCCCGCGCCGGCCTCGGTCAGCGTTTGATGCAGGGTGGGGTCGGAGACGTAGCCGCCGTGCCCGTCGGAGGTGAACACGAACGAGGCGCCGTCACCGCGCTCGACCAGCACACTGCCGTCGATGAAGCGTTGCGCCCGTGCCCCCAGCCCGAACGACCAGCCGGCCCCCACCCGGGACGGGCGACCGTCCTGGCTGTTGTAGGTCAGCGTCACCTCGGTGCTGGAGCCGCCGGGGCCGGGGAGGCTGAACAGCTTCTCGTCCTCGACCAGATTCCCGGTGGAGAAGCTGAATGGCTCGCCGCCATAGGTCTGGTGATTCTGGTGACCCAGTTGCCGCCACCGCGCCAAGGTCGCCGCCGACGGCGCTGTCGGCCAGCCCCCGGTCGCCGGGTCGACGCAGCTGAACCCCTGAGACTGCAGATAGACACCGAGCCCCGTGAGCACACCATCCGCGATCGAGCCCATGCCGTTGTCGATCACCGGGCGGTCGTAGTTGTGGTCCATGAACAACGCTTCCAGGTGCGTGAGCGCACCGGGAACGCCATCGAAATCCGTTCCGGGGAAGTTGCCGTTGTTGCCCTTGTTCACCGCCGGGCGGCCCGTGTAGTTGGGCAGCACCCCGACCAGGGCGTTCGAGAGCGCGTCATCGGCGGCGCCGCCACGGGAATACAGCTGCGACCCGCCATCCGACGGCGATCCCCACGCGGTGCCCTGGTTGGTGTTGAACCCGATCCCCACCGTCATCGTCGGATTCTGCGCTGCCGCGATCCCCGCCCGGGTCGCCCGGGAGAGCATCGTGTCAGGGCCGGTGTTCGCGATCGCGACCGTCGCCAGACAGTCCGCCTCCAGCCGGGACTTCAGCGCTGCCGCCAACGCCTGGTTGTACGCCCACTCCGTCACCGGCGGGGCAGGCGTGGACGCGTGGCCTTCGTCATTGTCGGGGTCCAGCACCACAACCGGACGGGCCGGCACCGGGAACGGAATCCCGATCACCACGAACTGCGACAGATGCGTGGACTCCCCCCGCACCACGCCCGCCTTCGCGTCATAGAACGACGGCAGCGCGGTCCACGGCTCCCCTGCGGTCTCACGGGTGTAGATCTGCAACGTCGCAGGGTTCAGGTGGTTCGCCTCCACCAGCGCCAGATCCGGCTTCAGCTCGAGGCTGACACCGGGCACGACGTCGGAGACGACCGGGCCCTTGTCGCCACCACCACGGGTGTTGACCGCTTTCGGTGGGAACTGCGTCACCTGCTTCCCGTCGGGATCGGTGGCAGTGATCTGGACCGGGTCCGACACCGGCGTCCCGCTGCCCGGCCGCTCCGCCTTCGCCGCCCGCAACGCCTGAGTCGGCGCGGCCCCCACCGCCACGTCCAGGGCGGAATCGACCTTGTTGCCGGAGAACGTCGCCGACACGCCTAAACCGTCCGCGTCCACGGTGGACTTCTTGCCCGGATCGATCCTGCCGGTCGCAGTCGGCGCAGGGGCCTCGGTCTCGGCTTCGAGCCGGGCGCTCTGCACAGCAGCCGCCGCACGCACCTCCGCCAGCGTCGCAGCGGCAACTCGCCGCGCGAGCTCCTGCGGCGACGCTTGCGCCGGGGTGACGGTCCCGGCGGCTGTGAGTGTCGCCGCTGCGACCACGGACAGGACGATCCGCGTCGCGCGCCCGCGCGCGTTCACGGGGTCGAAAAAGCGCCCCCGCATGGTCCCCGGCCGCATCAGGCGGTCGTCGGAGCGTCAAGGGCGGCGGAAAGCAGCGGCCATCTGCGCCGCAGTACCAGACCGGCACCGATCAGACCGGCGGCCGCCGACGTGATCGCCCACAGTGCGATCGTGGAACCCGTATGCGCCAAGTCCGCCCCTGGCGTCACACACGCCGCCAACTCGATCGCATCGCTGATGCCGTCCCGGTCGTAATCCTCGTGTCCGCTCGCGCACGCCACCGTCCCGCAGATCACCACAGACGCCCACTTCGGCACCTCGTTCGCGTTCACGTCCCCGTTGCCCGTCGAACACGTCGCCGACCCGCAGACGATCTGACGCGCGTAGTCCGGGATCCCGTCCCCCACACCGTCTCTCGTCGGCGACGCACACGCGGTCGTGCCGCAGGCCATGGCCTCCACCCAATCGGGGATGCCGTCGGTGTCCCGATCCTCCCGACCGGTCGCCCCCGTCGCAGAACCGGTCACAACCCGTTCGACCACATCCGGGATCGAGTCATGATCGGCATCGCACGCGGCCACATCCCCCGTCGCCGGACACGGTTGATATTCGGCTGCGTGCACCGCCTCGTGCACCGCGGGCGCGGCCTGCGCGGCAGAGCCCGGCGCGAACGGCACCAGTGACAGCGAGAGCGACAGCGCCGCGAGAGACGACAAGAGAAAGCGCCAGCTCGACGGCACACGGAACGGTTGATGCACGCCGCCGAGACTTCCAGGAAACCGTTATCGGCTACCGGGCTTTCCGTCCGATTGCGTGCTTGATCGGCGAAACATGCGTACTGTCTCGTCTACCCCGCAGGGCATCACGGGGAGGAGCCGATGTCCTCCGGCCCTCCCCGCGGTCCCTGCTGCCGCGCTCACGCCGCGTCGGGCACCGCCACGACCTTTCCGCGGAGGGTGCCGGCGGCGGCCTCCCGGTGCACAATGGGCAGGTCGGCGAGCGGCACGCGACGCGCCACCTCCACCCGCAGCCCGCCCGCGTCGACCCGGCGCACGAGCTCGGCGAGCTGCGCGGCGTCGCTGCGGACGAAGACGACCACCGAGCGCACGTCGCGCCGCGCGTCGGAGGGCGCCGGCATCCACGCCGTGGTGCTCACGACCACGCCGCCGTCGCGGACGCGGGCGACGAGCGCGGTGAAGGCGTCGGGGTCGATCGGCGCCAGGTTGAGCAGCACGTCGACCGGTTCGGTGACCGCGCCGAGCACGTCCGTCGTGGTGTGGTCGATGACCTCGTCGGCGCCCGCCGCCGCGACCGCAGCCGCGCTGCGCGGGCTGGCCGTGGCGATGACGTGCGCCCCGGCCGCCTTCGCCAGCTGGACGGCGTACCCGCCGACAGCGCCTCCCGCGCCGCTGATCAGCACGCGCTGACCGGCCTGCAGTCCGCCGTCGTCGAACAGCGCCTGCCACGCGGTCAGCGCCACCGAGGGCAGGGCCGCCGCGTCGGCGAGCGGGATGCTCGCCGGGGCCGCGACCAGCGCCTCCGCGGGAGCGATGACGTACTCGGCGGCGGCACCGTCGGCCGCCATGGGGAGGAACCCGATCACGGCGTCGCCGACGGTCAGGCCGGTCACGCCCTCCCCGAGCGCGTCGACCGTGCCCGAGACGTCGTAGCCGGGGACGTGCGGGAGGGTGACCGGGATCGCCCGGAGCACTCCGCTCCGGATGCCGTTGTCGGCCGGGTTGAACGCGACGCCGGCCACGCGGACCCGCACCTCACCCGCGCCGGGCGCCGGCACCTCGACCTCGTCGATGCGGAGGACCTCGGGTCCGCCGAACTCGTGGAAACGCACTGCCTTCATGGCTCTCTTCTTCCGTCTGCTGGTGCTCCATTTGCTTCGAATTCGAAGCACAAAACGAGACGATAGCACTGCTTCGAATTCGTAGCAACCTATACTGGAGACATGAGCGAACCGACGCCGCCGGCCCTCGACCGCACGCAGCTCGGCGCGTACTTCGCGCTGATCGAGGCAACGAGCCTCCTGCGCCACGCGGTCGAGCAGCAGCTGCGGGAGGCCGGGGACCTGAGCTACGTGCAGTTCCAGCTGCTCGCGCGGCTCGGCGACGCACCCGACGGCAGCCACAGCATGACGGAGCTGGCCGACGGCGTCGTCTACAGCCGCAGCGGGCTCACCTACCAGGCGGGACTGCTCGAGAAGGCGGGTCTCGTCACGCGGGCGCCGTCAGCCGACGACGAGCGGGCGACGACGGTGACGATCACCGACGCGGGCCGCGGCGTGCTGGCGAAGGTCTTCCCAGGGCACATCGAGACCCTGCAGGAGATGCTGTTCGCCACTCTCGACGCCGACGGCACGCGGGAGCTGGAGCGCCTGCTCACGCCCGTCGTGGATCACATGCGCGCGCTGCCGCCGCGGTCGGCGAAGCGCCGTCGCGCGGGTTCGCGCTAGCCGAGTTCGCGCCGGCTCAGGACTCGCCGCCGACGGCGGGCTCGCCGACGAACTGGTGCGACTCGGAGGCCAGCTCGGGCCAGTCCTCCTCCTCGGCGATGCGCACCCAGGCACCCTTCGGCTCGCTGCGACCGGCGGCGACCGCCTGCGCGACCTCCCGGCCCACGAGGTCGTTCGCGCGCTCTTCGGGCAGGTCGACGGCGAGCTCGACGCCGTCGAGGTAGGCGAACAGCCTCCCGCGCACGTGGAGCCCGGTCGCGGTGACCGAGACGTCGAGGTCGGGGTCCTCCAGCAGCTGCGCGGCGAGCAGCTCGAACGCGGCGACAGGGCTGTCGGTCATGCGGTGTCCTCTCGATGGGCGCGGGCCGGTGCCGCGGGCTCTGCTCCATCCAACCGGAAGCGGAGGCGGGGCGCCAGGGCCGTGACTCAGTGCGTCTTCACCGGGTGCAGCGCGTTGCTGAGGGTGCAGCCGGCCTCCCCCGCCTCCAGCGTGATCTTCTCGGGGCGCCAGACGTGCACCGCCCCCGCGGCGTCGCGCTTGCCGACCCAGCAGTCCTTGGTGCCGGAGATTCCGACCGCCGCGCCGAGAACCGTGCCCTCCGCGCCGCTGTCGCGGGTGAGGTGCGCGCCCGTGACCTCGTCGCGGCGGACCTGGTCGTCGGGGAAGGCCGCCTCCAGCCCGTCCGCGAGGCTGCTCGAGTCCGTCGCGTCGGTGAGCACGGCCGTGAGACGGGCGGCGGCGTCGTCGGGCAGAGCAGGAGGAGGAGCGGGCGACGGCGGAGGCGAGGGGGCGACCGGCGGGCAGGTGACCCCGTCGACGGAGGTGCGCCTCCACTCGAAGAAGGCGTACGTGCGGAAGGCGAAGCACCCCGCCCAGTCGCCCTCACCCCAGCTCTCCGCGCCGAATGACGAGCTCTGCGCCTGGACGTGGGCGCCGATCGACAGCACGAACCGGGCGCCGCCGGCGTCGCGGGTCATCCCGTCCCACGAGACGGCGTCGACCGTGAGCTCGGCGTGCGTGTCGGGGTCCATCCGCCCTCCCGAGCCCGACACGTCGGAGTAGCGGTAGGCGAAGTCCGACGCCAGCACGTTGCGCGGGCGCGAGTCGTCGATGGCCTTCGCGATCCGGTCGGCCTCCGCGCGGGCGGCGTCGTGCGCCACGTCGTCACCGGATCGCGGGCCGGCCAGGCCGGCGCAGGCGGTGAGCGCGGCCAGCAGCGCCGCGGCGAGTACGGCCGTGAGCGCACGGCTGCGGGCGCCCCTCCACGTCATCCGATCCCCCCGATCGTCGTGCGACCAGTATGCCGGAGGCACCACGAACGGGTCGGATACGCTCGGACGACACCGACGATCGACGGAGCGGCATGCAGACGACACCCGCGGCGACGCCACGAGCAGGCGCCTTCCCGTATGAGTCCCAGTGGGGCGACGTCGCCCTGAACGCGCCGCTGATCGAGCACGGCGCCGACCCGACGGAGCACTTCGACTGGCGCGCGGAAGGGTACGCGAGCGCGGACGACTACCGCCTCTGGGCCCGCAACGTCTGCGGACTGGCCTGCCTGCGGTCGGTGCTCGGCGCCTGGCGCGGGCAACGGCCTCCCATGCATCGGCTCGTCCTCGGGGCACAGTCCGCCGGCGCCCTCGTCCGCGAGGGGGAGACGGTCGGCGGGCTCTACTACCGGCCGTTCCTCGCGTGGGTCCGCGCCGAGTTCGGCCTGGTGGGCGAGGTGGCGGAAGGCCCCGCCGCCGAACAGGCACTCCTGGAGGCGTGCGAGGACCGGGTCTTCGTGGCATCCGTTTCGCCCGAAATTCGCTACCCCGATCGGCCGAACGCGCGGCGCGGCGGTCACCTCGTGCTCGTCCACACCGCCGACGCCGACAGCGTGACGTTCCACAATCCTTCGGGCGTACGGGAGACCGCGGAGAACGCCCGGCTCGACGTCGCGACCTTCTCGCGCTTCTTCGCCGGTCGCGGTTTCACGCTGACGCGGGAGGGCTGACGCTCCCCCTCACGCCGCCAGGTGGAACGTGCTCGCGAACCTCCCGAGCAGCTCCCCCGGCCCGTGCAGCACCTCCACCACGCCGGTCTCGATCGCGCGCTCGGGCGCGAGCTCTCCGGAGAGCAGCCGCCGGATGCCCGGGCCGGTCGCGAAGGCGAGGTCGGCGCGGCCGGGCGCAGGCACCGCCTCCGCGCGCACGACCTCCAGCGCCGGGCCGTCGACCGAGATGAGGAGGTCGGCGCCCGCGCCGCCGCCGATCCGCGCCGCGTAGGCGGTCGCCGGCAGCTCGGCCGCGACACCGGACCGGAAGGCGGTGCGCAGGGCGATCGTCATCGCATCGGGCGTGATGATCTGCGCCTCCCTCGGCTCGCCCAGCGCCTTGAAGCCCCAGGCGCCGAGGGCGAGGACGACCGGCTCCAGCTCGCGGCCGTACTCCGTCAGCTCGTACACGATCACGCGCGAGCGCGGTGCGCGACGGATGATGCCGGCCTCCTGCAGCTCCTTCAGCCGGGTGGCGAGGATGTTGCTCGGGATGCGCGGCAGCCCCTCCGCGAGCTCCCCGTACCGGCGCGGACCGACGAGCAGGTCGCGGACGATGAGCAGCGACCAGCGCTCGCCCACGAGCTCCAGCCCGCGGGCGATGCCGTCGTACTGCCCGTACTCGCGTGCGACCACCGGGCCTCAGCCCTGCTGCTGCTCGGCGTACGCCTCCGGGCCCTGCTGCGCGGCCTGCGGGTCCATCCAGCCGAACTCGAGGATGTTGCCGTCGGGGTCGGCGAGCTGCCGCTGGTACATGAAGCCGTAGTCGGAGGCCGGGCGCTCCTCCACGCCGCCGGCCTCGATGCCGCGTGCGACCGTGGCGTCGACCTCCTCGCGGCTCGGCGAGAACAGCGCCACCGCGACCGAGACGGTCGACGACGGGTCGCCGATCGGGCGGTCGGAGAAGGTCTGGAAGTACTCGCGAGTGACGAGCATGAAGAAGTTGTGGTCCTCCTCCACCACGACGCAGGCCGCGTTGTGGTCGGTGAAGAGCGGGTTGATGGTGTAGCCGAGGGCCTCGTAGAACGCCTTCGAGCGCTCGAGGTCGGTCACCGGCAGGTTGACGAACATCATGGACATCGTGGTCTCCCCAAGGTTGGCGATCAGTTTCGATCCGATGCCGCCGATACTTGCAAAAAACAAGTGTCCGCGTCAAGACCCTTCTCGCGCCTCCTCCGCACCAGCCAGATCGCGTCGCGCCCGAACGACTCCACGAGCAGCAGCAGCGCCGCGCCGACCAGCACCACGTCGAGCCCGGGCAGGAGGCGCGAGACCGCGACCGCCAGTGCGATGCCGGCGAAGGCGGTCACGACCTTGCGCCAGTACCGCGGGGGCAGCGTGCGGCGGAACCACGGCAGCATCCACCCCGCCGCCACGAAGGCGTACCGCAGCAGCCCGATCGCCAGCACCCACACCCCCAGCGCGGGCGCGACAGCGATGCCGAGGACGAGCAGGAGGAACGCATCCACCTCCATGTCGAAGCGGGCGCCCAGCTCGGTCACGCTCGCGGTGCGCCGCGCCACCCAGCCGTCGACCGCGTCGAGTGCGAGCGCGGGCACGACGAGCGCCACCACCGTGGCGACCGGCACGGCGCCGGCGAACGACCCCGCGACCAGCCCCGTGATCGCGCCGACCAGCACCGCGCGGAGGCTCGTGACGACGTTCGCGGCGCCGAACCGGGCCATGCCGCGACGGCGGTACCCGCGCACGACCAGGGCCGCGGTGACGACGAGGAAGGCGGCCATCGCGAGCCAGCCGACCGGCGGCAGGGCGCCCGGCAGCGCGCCCGCGGCCTCCAGTTGAACCCTTTGCATCTGTCCCTCGTGTCCTGAGTGCGGCACCCTGAGCAATACGACGACGGCGTTAACACGCCGCGGATGCGCCGATCGTTCACCGGCCGGCGCGGAGGGAGGACAGCGTGCGCGAGGCCACCGCCTTCTGGGTCGAGGAGCCCGGCTCCGGCGCCCTGCGGCAGGAGGCGCTGCGCGCGCCCGGCGCGGGCGAGGCGCTCGTCCGCACGCTGTGGACGGGCGTCAGCCGCGGCACGGAGGCGACCGTGTTCGGCGGCCGGGTGCCCGTCGGCGAGCGCGAGCGGATGCGGGCGCCGTTCCAGGAGGGCGACTTCCCGGCGCCGGTGAAGTACGGCTACCTCAACGTCGGCGTGGTCGAGGAGGGGCCGCCGGAGCTGGCGGGACGCACGGTGTTCACGCTGTTCCCGCACCAGTCGGCCTTCGTCGTCCCGGCCTCAGCGGTGCTCCCGGTCCCGGAGGGCGTGCCTGCGCGGCGGGCGGTGCTCGCGGGCGCCGTCGAGACAGCGGTGAACGTGCTGTGGGATGCCGCGCCCCTGGTCGGGGACCGCGTGGCGGTGATCGGCGCCGGCATGATCGGCTGCTGCGTCGCCCGCCTCGCCGCCGGCCTCCCGGGCGCCGAGGTCACACTCGTCGATCGCGAGCCCGGGCGCGCGGCGGTGGCCGAGCAGCTCGGCGTGGCGTTCGCGGACCCCGATGCGGCTCCGCGCGACGCCGATCTCGTCATCCACACGAGCGGCTCGGAGGCGGGCCTGCGCCTCGCGCTCGAGACGGTCGTCACGGAGGGGGTCGTGGTCGAGGCGAGCTGGTACGGCGATCGGGAGGTCGCCCTCCCGCTCGGCGCGGACTTCCACTCCCGCAGGCTCATGATCCGGTCGAGCCAGGTCGGCGCCGTCTCGCCCGCCCGCCGGGACCGCCGCACGACGAGCGACCGGCTCGGGCTCGCCCTGCGGCTGCTGCGCGACCCGGCCTTCGACGCGCTGCTCACGGGCGCCTCCGCGTGGCGCGAGCTGCCCGAGGTGCTCGCCCGGCTGGCAGCGTCGCCGGGCGCCGAGCTGTGCCACACGATCGACTGGAGGGACGCCTGATGCCGTACACCGTGACCGTCCGCGACCACATGATGGTCGCCCACAGCTTCACCGGCGACCTGTTCGGGCCGGCGCAGCGGCTGCACGGCGCGACCTTCGTCGTCGACGCGAGCTTCGGCGCCGACGACCTCACCGCCGACGGCGTCGTGATCGACATCGGCCGCGCCTCCACCGCCCTCGCCGCCATCACCGGCGCGCTCACGTACCGGAACCTCGACGAGGAGCCCGCGTTCGCCGGCGTGAACACGACGACGGAGGTGCTGTGCCGCGCCGTCGCCGACCGGCTCGCGGGCGCCGCGCACGCCGGGGAGCTGGGCGATGTCTCGGCGGTCACGTCGATCAGCGTCACCCTGCACGAGTCGCACATCGCGTGGGCGAGCTACTCGAGGTCGTTGTGACGGCCGGGACGCTCGCCTTCGTCGTCCCCGAGGGGGTGGACGACCCGGGCCGCGTGAGCGGCGGGAACGTGTACGACCGGCGGCTGCGCGACGGTCTGCACGCGGAGGGGTGGGAGGTGCGGATGGTGGAGGTGCCGGTGCAGGCGGCGCCGGGTCCCTCCACCGCCTCCGTGCTCGCCGGCCTCCCCGACGGCGCGCTCGTGCTGGTCGACGGCCTCCTGGTGCCGGGCGCCGCCGACGCGCTCGCCCGCCACGCGTCGCGGCTGCGGGAGGTCGTGCTCGCCCACCAGGCGCCCGAGCGGCCGGACGACCGTCTCCTCGCCGCCCTCCGCTCCACGCAGCGCGTGATTGCGACGAGCGGCTGGACCCGCTCCGAACTCGTGGAGCAGGACGCCGCCGACCCCCGCCGCATCGTCGTCGCGCAGCCTGGTGCCGACCTCGCGCCGGCGTCCACCCCCTCCCCGGGCGGCGAGCGCCTGCTCTGCGTGGCCGCGGTGGCGCCGCACAAGGGCCAGGACCTCCTCGTGCGCGCCCTGGCCGGCCTGACCGCCACCCCGGGCTGGAGCTGCGTGATCGTCGGATCGCTGGGGGTCGACCCCGACTTCGCGGCGGCGCTCGCGGCGGTCGTCGAGGCGACCGGGCTCGCCGAGCGCGTGACGTTCGCGGGCGTGCTCGGCGGCGAGGCGCTGGAGGCGGCGTACGCGAGCGCCGACCTGCTCGTGCACCCCGCGCGCAGCGAGAGCTACGGCATGGTTGTCGCGGAGGCGCTCGCCCACGGCGTCCCGGTGCTCACGACCGAGGTCGGCGGAATCCCGGAGGCGCTCGACCGGCCGGGAGCGGCGCTGATCGTGCCGCCGGACGACGCGTGGGCGCTCCAGATCGCGTTGCAGCGCTGGTGGTCGAGCGCCCCGCTGCGGGAGGAGCTGCGAGCGGAGGCGCTCCTGGCGCGGGCGGGCGCGCGGTCGTGGGACACGACGACGGCCGTGGTCGCGGCGGCGCTGGCGGAGGCGGCGGCCACCTCGACCGAGGCCGAGTCGGCGCACCGGGCGGCGACGCGATGAGCGAGGTGCTGGACGTCAGCAGCGACTGGCTGGAGCTGCGGGAGGCGGAGGACGCCCGCGCGCGGTCCCGGCTGCTCGCGGCCTCCCTCCCCGCGCTGCTCCCCGCCGGCCCGCTGACCGTGCACGACCTGGGCAGCGGCACCGGATCGATGATGCGCTGGCTCGCTCCCCTGCTCCCCGGGCCGCAGACCTGGATGCTGCACGACTGGAACGCCCGCCTCACGGCCCACGCCGCGCGGGGTGCACGGCCGCGCGACCGCGACGGGCGCCCGATCGCCATCCGCTCGCGGGTCGGCGAGCTGAGCCGGCTGGGCGCGGACGACCTGGCCGGGGCCTCGCTGGTGACCGCCTCCGCCCTGCTCGACGTGCTGACGGCTCCCGAAGCGCACGCCATCGTCGACGCGTGCGTCGCGGTCGGCGCACCCACACTGCTGTCACTGAGTGTGACGGGGGATGTGGAGCTGCGGCCCTGGGACGGGCGCGACATCCGCTTCGCCCGCGCCTTCAACGCCCACCAGCGGCGCAAGGTGCAGGGCCGCCAGCTGCTGGGCCGCTTCGGGGCGCCGATCGTGGAGGGGCTCTTCACCCAGGCGGGCTGGCGCACGCGCCGGGCGCTCACCATGTGGCGTCTCGACCGCCACCAGCCGCAGCTGCTGGGCGAGTGGCTCGACGGCTGGATCGACGCGGCCGAGGAGCAGGCGCCCGAGCTGCGCTCCGAACCCGACTACCGGCGGATGCGGCGAGCGCAGCTGGCCCGCGGCGAGCTGTCGGCGGTGGTCTACCACCTCGACGTGCTGGGGTGGCCGGGATGAGGGGCCGGGAGGGCGTGTCGGCCTCTGTCGCGGCGCGCGGGGCCGGTGTGGTGCGGCTCCGGGAGGTCACGGCCTCGCCGTGGTTCCGCCCGGTCGTCCGCGTGGCGCTCGGGGCGGTCGTCCTCATCGCCGTCGTGCTGCAGGTGGGCGCGGCGCCGTTCCTGGCGGGGCTCGCGGCGCTCGACGTTCCCACCGTCGCCGCCGCGGTGGCCCTGACGGCACTGGCGACGGCCGCCGCGGCCTGGCGCTGGAGCACGGTCTCGCGCGCGCTCGGCGTCCCGCTGCGATGGGGTGCGGCGGTGGCGATGTACTACCGCTCCCAGTTCCTCAACTCGGTGCTCCCCGGTGGCGTGGTCGGCGACGTCGGCAGGGCCGTCGACCACGGGCGCAGCGTCGAGCGGCTCGGGCCCGCGGCGCGCGCGGTGGTGATCGAGCGGACGATCGGGCAGGTCGTGCAGCTCGTGATCGCGGTGCCGGTCGTGCTGCTGGCGGGGACGGGCTTCGGGGGGATGATCCTCCCGCCGCTGGCCATCGGTGTCGGCGGCGCCGCGGCGACGGTCGCCCTGGCCGCGGTGATCGCGGGCGTCGCCAGTGCGCGTGCGCGGCGGGTGCTGCTGCGGGAGGCGGCCGCGCTGCGCGGGCTCGGATCGGCGGGCGCCGTGGTGAAGTGCGTGCTCGCCTCCGTCGTCGTGTGCCTCGCGCACGTGGGGACCTTCGTGGTGGCGGCCGAGGCGGTCGGCGTAGCGATACCGCCGCCGCAGGTCGTCGCGCTGGCGTTCGTGGTGCTGCTCGCCGCTTCCCTCCCGATCGGCGTCGGGGGCTGGGGACCGCGGGAGGGAGTCGCGGGCTGGGCGTTCGCCGCCGCCGGGGTCGGCGCGACGGCCGGCGTGGCGGCGGCAACGCTGTTCGGGGTGGTGACGCTGCTCGCGGTCCTGCCGGGGGCGGTGATCCCGCGGCGCGCCTTCACCCCGCGGGCCACGTCTCCCGCGGGCGTCCCCTCCGCCGTGTCCACCGCCTTCGCGTGGTCCATCACCTCCCCCACCCCCGCCCCGAGGAGCCCCCGCCCGTGACCGCGCGCCCCTACGTCACCGTCAGCTGCGCGATCTCGCTCGACGGCTACCTCGACACAGCGAGCCCACCGCGGCTGGCGCTGTCGAACGCCGACGACTTCGACCGTGTGGACGAGCTGCGGTCGCACCACGACGCGATCCTCGTGGGTGCTCGCACGGTCCGGCTCGACAACCCGCGGCTGCTCGTGCGCAGCGGCGAGCGGCAGGAGCGCCGCGCCGCCGCGGGCAGGGCGCCGTCACCGGTCAAGGCGACCGTCACTGCGACCGGCGAGCTCGACCCGTCGGCGGCCTTCTTCACGCAGGGCGACACCCCGAAGCTCGTGTACTGCCCCCGCGGCGACGCCGACCGGATCCGCGCCCGGCTGGGCGACCGCGCCACGGTCGTACCGCTCGGCGAGGAGGTGCGGATGGCCGACCTGCTCACCGACCTCGGCGAGCGCGGCCTCCACCGGCTCCTGGTCGAGGGCGGCGGGCGCACGCTGACCCAGTTCCTCTGCGACGACCTCGTCGACGAGCTGCAGGTCGCCGTCGCGCCGCTGTTCGTCGGCGACCGGCGAGCGCCGCGATTCGTGGGCGAGGGCGCCTTCCCGTGGAACGGCGAGCGCCGCGCCGTGCTCGCGGAG
Source organism: Leifsonia williamsii (assembly GCF_030433685.1). Classification (NCBI taxonomy): domain Bacteria; kingdom Bacillati; phylum Actinomycetota; class Actinomycetes; order Micrococcales; family Microbacteriaceae; genus Leifsonia; species Leifsonia williamsii. The sequence continues at coordinate 1,139,304 of NZ_JAROCF010000001.1, read as the reverse complement.
ACCCGTGCCGTCGGCGACGTCGTGCTGCTGCGGTACGCGTTGTCGGAGCGGTTCGAGGGGGCCGGCTCATGAGCGCCAGCGCCGCCGCACGCCTCCACCCCGTCCGCACCACCATCGCGACCGTCCTCGCCGTCGTCGCGCTGGCCGCCGTCGCGCTCGCGCCCGGACTGATCGGCTCGGGTTCCGCGCTCGCGCTGCTTCGCCTCCCGTTGGAGGCCGTGCTCGCGCTCGCTGTGCTGACCCTCCTGCCGCAGGGCTGGTTGCGGCGCGTCGTCGCGGTGGTCGCCGCCCTGCTGCTCGTGCTCACCGCCGTGAGCGCCGGCCTCGACCGCGTCTTCGCACTGACCGTCGGGCGTCCGTTCGATATCGTGACGGGCTGGCCGGAGCTCGTGGACGGCTACGGCGTCGTGCAGGACTCCGCGGGCCCCGGGGGCGCGCTGGCGCTGCTCGTCGGCGTCGTGGTGCTCGCGCTCGGTGCGGTGATCGCCGTGACGGCCTCCCTCCTCCACCTCTCCCGGCGCCTGCGCCCGCGGCGCCGGGCCGCGCTGATCGGCGCCTCCGCGGTGACGGCCGGCTGGCTCGTACTCGCGCTCGTCGGCGTGCAGCTGGTGCCCGGCGAGCCCGTGGCCGCGGCCGACACGGTCGCGACGGCCGCCGCCAGGACCCGTCAGGTGGAGGCGGCGGCGCACGACGCGACCGCGCTCGACCGGGCCGTCGCGAACGACCCCTTCGCCCGCGTACCCGCCAGCGACCTCCTCACCGGGTTGAAGGGCAAGGATGTCGTCGTCGCGTTCGTCGAGAGCTACGGGCGCGTCGCGGTGCAGGGCTCGAGCTTCTCGGACGGCGTGGACGCCGTGCTGCGACAGGGCGAGGCCGGCCTCGCGGCGCACGGGTACGGCGAGCGGAGCGCCTTCCTCACCTCCCCCACCTTCGGCGGCGTCAGCTGGCTGGCCCACTCGACCCTGCAGTCCGGGCTCTGGGTCGACTCCCCGCTGGCGTACGACCGGGTGACGACGAGCGACCGGCTCACGCTCGCGGCGGCGTTCCGCAAGGCGGGCTGGCGGACGGTCAGCGACGTCCCCTCCGACACCCGGCACTGGCCGGTCGGCTCGTCGTTCTACCGCTTCGACGAGCAGCTCAACGGGAAGAACGTCGGCTATCGAGGACCGCGCTTCAGCTACGCGCGCGTCCCCGACCAGTACACGCTCGCCTACTTCCAACAGCGCGACCTCGCGAAGCCGCACCAGCCGGTGATGGCGGAGATCGACCTCGTCTCGTCGCACACCCCGTGGACGCCGCTGCCGAGCCTGGTGCCGTGGGATGCGATCGGCGACGGCTCCCTCTACGCGGGGCAGTACGCGAAGGGCGATTCGCCCAGCGTCGCCTGGCAGGATCCCGAGCACGTGCGGCAGCTCTACGGCCAGTCGATCCAGTACTCGCTCGGCGCGCTGTTCTCGTTCCTGACCACCTTCGACGACCCGAACCTCGTGCTCGTCGTCCTCGGCGACCATCAGCCGGCATCGATCGTGAGCGGCACCGGGGCCGGCCACGACGTGCCGGTCAGCATCATCGCCAAGGACCCGGCCGTGCTCGACCGCGTCGCATCGTGGCGGTGGGAGGCCGGGATGCTGCCGTCGCCCTCCGCGCCGGTGTGGCGGATGGACGCGTTCCGCGACCGGTTCCTCACGGCGTTCGGGGCGGACGGAACGCACAGCGCGACCGGATCGGCCTTGCGATGAACCCCCGGCGCGGCTCCTTCGTGTTCTCCCTGTGGCCCCCTCCCGTCGGGGCCCCGATCGGAAGCGGGTGACCCCATGACCGAACAACCCATGAGCGCAGCGGATACGGCCGGGCAGCACCAGGGCGCGCTCTGGACTCTGCGCATCCTGAGCGCGCTCGTCCTCGCCGTGACCGGCGGCATCCACCTCTACCTGCTGTTCGTCGGGGTGGGCGGCCTGCTGGGCGTCCTCTTCGTGCTGAACGGCATCGCCGCCCTCGTGCTCGCCGTGGCGATGCTCGTCACACGCGGTGCCCTGCTGCGGATCACGACCGTGCTGAGCCTCCTGTTCCTCATCGCCTCCCTGGCCTCGCTGCTGCTCGCGCTGACGGTCGGCCTGTTCGGCATCCGCGAGGTGTGGAGCTTCACGCTGGTACCCGAGACCGTGATCGTCGAGTCGATCGGCATCGTGGTGCTGGCGATCACGACCGCGGCGGTGCTGCGGCGGCGGCGCGCGGTGGCGGTGGCCTGACCCTCCCGCCCTCGCATAGGGTGCTGGCATGACAGCGCGTATCGCGAACGTCTCGTTCCATGCCGAGGACCCCACCGCCCTGGCCCGATTCTGGTCGGCCGTCATGGGCTACCCGGCGGGCAGCTCGTGGGACGCCGAGGACGTCGAGGAGCTGAAGGCCGCCGGCCTCACCGACGAGGACCTCGCCGACCGCGCCGAGGCCTGGGACGGCGACCCGACCCACCAGCGCTTCTTCTTCTCCCGCTACCGCCACGGCAAGCGGGGCCGCAATCGCATGCACCTCGACATCACCCCGTTCGACGACCGCCGCGCCACCCGCGAGGAGCTGGAGGCCGAACGCGACCGCCTCCTCGCCCTCGGCGCCACCGAGGAGAGACGCTGCTGGGGATGTGGGGACCGTACGAGGAGTTCGTCATCATGATGCGCGACCCGGAGGGGAACGAGTTCTGCTTGCAGTAGGGGGTCGCCGGACGCGCCTCCCCGCTACCATCGTCGGAGGTCGCGAAGGGGGAATCGCCGATGATCGCAGTAGCCGACCCGTTCAGCGGGCTCGCACTCACCGTGGTGATAGCGGGTGTGATCCTGTACGCGCTGTACTGGGTGGTGCGCAGGGGCGTGGCCGCCGGCATCCGGGATGCGCGCGGGGAGGGTGGCGCGTCCGACGAGTGATCGGACTCCCACTGGCCCAGCCGCCCCAACCGTGGCAGCGTGACTCCCATGAGCCCGTCGTCGAAGTCCGAGGCGTTCGTGGAGGCCGCCGGCCGTGAGGTGCGCGTCTCCAGTCCCGACAAGGTCGTGTTCCCGGATGCGGGGCTGACCAAGCTCGACCTCGCGCGGTACTACGTGGCCGTCGCCGATGGGGCGCTGCGCGGAGCCGGCGGGCGGCCGATGGTGCTGAAGCGGTTCGCGAAGGGGCTGGGGCAGGAGCCGTTCTTCCAGAAGCGGGTGCCCGAGAACCATCCCGATTACATCGACACCGCGACCCTGCACTACGCGAGCGGGACCTCCGCCGAGGAGGCCGTGCTGCGGGACGCCGCGGGGCTCGCCTGGGTGTCCAACCTGGGCTGCCTCGACCTGAACCCGCACGCGGTCCGCGCCGAGGACCTCGACCATCCCGACGAGCTGCGCGTCGACCTCGACCCGATGCCCGGCGTCGACTGGGCGCAGATCGTGGATGTGGCCTTCATCGCCCGCGACGTGCTCAGCGACCACGGGCTGGTCGGTTGGCCGAAGACGAGCGGGTCGCGCGGCCTCCACATCCTCGTCCGCATCCACCCCCGGTGGGGCTTCGCCGACGTGCGGCTGGCGGCGGAGACGCTCGCGCGCGAGGTCGAGAACCGCGCGCCGGGTCTCGCGACGGCCCGCTGGTGGAAGGAGGAGCGCGGCGAGAGCGTGTTCGTCGACTTCAACCAGAACGCGAAGGACCGTACCGTCGCCTCCGCCTACTCGATCCGCCCGCTGCCCGACGCCCGCGTCTCCACCCCGCTCGACTGGGAGGAGGTGCGCACCCGCCGCCCGGAGGAGTTCACGGTCCGCACGGTGCTCGACCGCTTCGCGGAGCGCGGCGACCCGCACGAAGGGATCGACGAGGCGCCCGGCTCGCTGGACGCGCTGCTCGCCCTCGCGAAGGAGCTGGGCCCGGCCGAGAAGCCGCCGCGCGGCGGTGACGGCTCCGGCCGCCGCGTGTCCCAGATGCCGCTGGTGGAGGTGGCGCGCACCAAGACGAAGCCCGAGGCGCTGGAGGCCCTGGCCGCGTGGAAGTCGGCGCACCCGACCGCGGCCGAGCGCCTCCACCCCGCCGACGAGCTGGTCGACGGCATGCGCGGCTCGAGCTCGCTCTGGTACCGCGTGCGGGTCAACCTGCAGCACGTGCCGGAGGAGGAGCGGCCGGAGCAGGAGGCGCTGATCGCGGACTACGACCCGTGGGCGGGGCGGCAGGCGCCCTGACACATCGTCGATGGGCACTGAATTCCTGCCCTGCTCTCACTGAGCGCCCTGAGCACGGGTTGAACGCTCCCTAGCGTCGGAAGTGCGCGCTCTCCGCGTGCCGGGTCGTGGACACGATCGCGCCGAGTACGGGTCGCGAAGGACGTCCACTCCGTTCGATGAGGAACGGACCAACTATGAGACGAGCACTTCCCCTGTCTGCGGCGGTCGCAGCCGCAACGATCGCCCTCGCAACCCTCGGCTCGGCGCCCGCGCACGCGGCGGCGGAGGACCCGCTGGCCGCCGTGGCCGCCGCCGACCCGACTGCGCTCACCGGTGCGGCTCCGGTCGAGACGACGGAGTCCGGCGTTGCTGCCATCGACGCCACCATCGCTGGGACGGATGTAACCGTTCCGGTTGACCCGTCCGACGGCGTATCGCTGGGTATCGGAGACAACACCATCGGGATCGGCCTGCCCTTCGCCGCCGATGCGGACCGAGCCACTGCAGAGAGGGCAGGCGTCGTCTCCTACGACAACAACAACGGATCGGTCACGGTGCCGAGCGTCCAGGCGGACGGAAGCATCCAGATCACAACTGTGATCGCCGGGCCCGCCGCACCGAAGCGATACACATACCCGCTGTCCCTCCCGGCGGAACAGGAGCTGCACCTGGCCGGCGATGGTTCGGTGGTCGTGTCGACCGCAGGCGGCGACGTGGTCACGGGCACGGTCGCCGCTCCCTGGGCCAAAGACGCGAACGGCGCGCCGGTCGCCACTCACTACGAGATCGACGGGACGACCCTCGTTCAGGTCGTCGATTTCACCGAACGCACGGCGTTCCCCGTCGTCGCCGACCCGAGCATCACGTTCGGAACGTACGTCGTGGTGACGATGTCGCAGGCGACCGCGCAGGCCATCCACGGCGGGTCCGTCGCCGTCGCCCTCGGGCTGCTCTCGCTGACAGGACCGGTCGGGATGGTGATCGGTGCGGCCGTCTACGGAACCATCGGCTCCTACAACTCGACCCGGCTCGGGCAGTGCCGGACCTGGTCCTTCAGCTACACGTATCTGGGCCAGTTGGTGAGGTCCGCATGCGCCTGACGGCCGCGCTCTCGGTGTTCCGCCTGAGTCGGTGGGGAGGCCGGGTGCTCCCGATCTGGGCGCTGATCCTCGGGCTCCTGATCGGCGGGTTGCCCGGAGGCGGCACAAGGCCGGGCAACCTGCTGCCGATCGCGATCTATGTGGTGATGACCCTGGCGTTCCTCATCCCGCTCGAACTCGTGTGCCGGCGGGTGGAGAAGCAGCAGCGCCCCTAGCCCCGCCGCCCTACTTGTGCCGCGGCTTGCGCGCCGGGCGCTCGTCGCCCCGGTCATCACGCCGGTCGTCACGCCGCTCGTACTCGCGGCGCGGCGCGTCCCGCCGCTCGTAGTCCCGTCGCCCCGACTCGCGCCGCGCCCCGGGGCCGCGGTCGGGCCGGAGCTCGATCAGCTTGCCGCCGATGCGCGTGCCCGACAGCCGCTCCAGCGTCTCGCGCGGGAGGTCGGCCGGCAGCTCCACGATGGTGAAGTCGGGCATGATGCGGATGTGGCCGAAGTCGTCGCGGCTGAGGCCGCCCTCGTTGGCGAGGGCGCCGACGATCTGACGGGGTTCGACGCGCTGGCGCTTGCCGACCTCGATGCGGTAGGGGGACAGCGGTGCTCCGGTGCGCTCGCGGCGAGCGCCGCGGCCGCGGGAGTCGCCCGTGTCACGCGCAGAGCGGTCCCGGTCGCGCCCGGCCCGGCCGTCGCGCTCGACGCGCTGGGTCAGCTCGTCGTCCTCCGAGAGCAGCAGCGGCTCCTCGCCCTGCGCCACCACAGCGAGCGCCGCCGCGACGTCGGCCTCCGGCACGTCGTGGTGCTCGACGTAGTGGGCGATGATGTCGCGGAAGCGGCTGATCCGGTCCTCCTGCCCGAGCGCCTCGGTGATGGCGTCGTCGAAGCGGGCCAGGCGGGTGACGTTGACGTCCTCCACGGTCGGCAGCTGCATCTGGGTCAGCGGCTGGCGGGTGGCCTTCTCGATGGCGGTGAGGAGGCGGCGCTCGCGCGGGGTGACGAAGCTGATCGCGGCGCCGCTGCGGCCGGCGCGGCCGGTGCGGCCGATGCGGTGCACGTAGGGCTCGGTGTCGGTCGGGATGTCGAAGTTGATGACGTGGCTGATGCGCTCGACGTCGAGGCCGCGCGCCGCGACGTCCGTGGCGACCAGGATGTCGAGCTTGCCCGACTTCAGCTGGTCGACCGTGCGCTCGCGCTGCGCCTGCGGCACGTCGCCGTTGATCGCGGCCGCCGAGTAGCCGCGGGCACGCAGCCGCTCGGCCAGCGTCTCCGTTTCGTTCTTGGTGCGGACGAAGATGATCATGCCCTCGAAGTTCTCGACCTCGAGGATGCGGGTGAGGGCGTCGACCTTCTGCGGGTACGAGACGACCAGGTAGCGCTGGGTGATGTTCGGGGAGGTCGTGGTCTTCGTCTTGACCGTGACCTCCTCCGGATCGTTGAGGTACTGCTTCGAGATGCGGCGGATCTGCGCGGGCATCGTCGCCGAGAACAGCGCCACCTGCTTGTCGTCCGGGGTGTCGGCGAGGATGGTCTCCACATCCTCCGCGAACCCCATCTTGAGCATCTCGTCGGCCTCGTCGAGCACGAGGTACTTCAGCTCGGAGAGGTCGAGGGTGCCCTTGTCGAGGTGGTCCATGATGCGGCCGGGGGTGCCGACGACGATGTGCACGCCGCGCCGCAGCGCCGACAGCTGCACGCCGTAGCCCTGACCGCCGTAGACGGGGAGGAGGTGCACGCCCTTCAGGTGCGCGGCGTAGCTCTCGAACGCCTCCGCGACCTGCAGCGCCAGCTCGCGGGTCGGCGCGAGCACGAGCGCCTGCGGGGTCTTCTGCGACAGGTCGAGCCGCGACAGGATGGGCAGCGCGAACGCGGCCGTCTTGCCGGTGCCGGTCTGCGCGAGCCCGACGACGTCGCGCCCCTCGAGCAGCAGTGGGATGGTCGCCGCCTGGATCGCGGACGGTGTCTCGTAGCCGACGTCCTTGAGCGCCTTCAGCACCGGGGCGCTGAGGCCGAGGTCGCCGAAGGTGATGGTGTCGGCGGTGGCGTCGTCCGCCGGAACGGCGTCGGCGGCGGTGGTGTCGTCGTGGGGAGCGGAGTCGGGGGTGGTGGTCACCAGGTCAACGGTAGTCCGCCGGGACCCTGTACCGCCTCCCCCGTCCGCCAGGATGAGCTGCGCCGACCGCAAGCCGGCGCCGGTGCTCACCCCTCCGCGAGGTCGGAGAACAGCCCGGTGAAGCCCACTCCCGTGCCCACCAGCCGCTGGAAGAACGCGCCGGCGGCCGGGTCGGCGACGGCCGCGGAGGCGTCGTCGTAGCTGTCGAAGTAGAGGTCGAGGGTGCGGTGGGCGGGCGTCGGGGTGCCGTCCTCCTTCGGCCAGACCTTCGCCGCCTCCACCCGGCGCAGCCGCGGGAGGGTGCGGGCGAGCGACTCGATCTCGGCGTACGCCGTCTCGAAGGCGGCCGGGTCGGCGGGGTTGTCGATGATGAGGGTGATCTTGGTGGGCATGGTGGTTCCTTCTCTTATCGGGTGCTCGTGGCGAGCGGGGTGGTGGAGGCGGAGGTGGAGGTGGTGGAGGCTGTGGTGCGCCGGTTCCGCGTGTCGGCGCCCGCGGTCTCCAGCAGGCGCAGCCACAGCTCGCTGACCGTCGGATAGGCCGGCACCGCGTGCCAGAGGCGCTCGATCGGCACCTCGGCCGCGATGGCGATGGTGGCCGCGTGGGCGAGCTCGGCGGTGTCGGGGCCGACGGCGGTGAAGCCGACGATCGTGCCGGCGTCCTCGTCGATGAGCATCCCGGCCCGGCCGGTGTAGCCGTCCGCGTGGAGGAATGCGCCGGCGACCGCGGCGAGGTCGTACTCGACGGCCCGGACCCGGAGCCCGGCCTCCGTCGCACTCGCGACGGTGTGGCCGACCGCGACGATCTCCGGATGCGTGAAGATCACCTGCGGGACCGCGCCGTGGTCGGCCGTCGCGGCGTGACGGCCCCAGGGCGCGTCGTCCACCTCGGCGCCGGTCGCGCGGGCGACGATGACGTCGCCCGCGGCACGGGCCTGATACTTGCCCTGGTGGGTGAGCAGCGCGCGGTGGTTGACGTCACCGACCGCGTACAGCCTCCCGCCCTCCACCGGGATGCCCTCGCCGTCGACCACGCGGAGCGTCTCGTCGACCGGCAACCAGCCGCCGGGCGCGAGCCCGACGGCCTCCAGGCCGATGTCGCCGGTGTTCGGCGTGCGGCCGGTCGCCACCAGGACCTCGTCGGCCTCGACGGTCTCGCCGCCCGCGAGGGCGATGCGGACCGTGCCGTCGGCGTCCCGGTCGATCCGCACCGGCTCGGCGCCGCTCAGCACGCGGACGCCGTCGGCGGCGAACGCGGCGGCGAGGTGGTCGCGGGCGAAGGCTTCCACGCGCGGGAGGAGGCCGTCGCGTGCGATCAGCGTGACCTCCGTGCCGAAGGCGCTGTACGCGCTCGCCATCTCGGCGCCGACCACACCGCCCCCGATCATCGCGAGACGGGCGGGAATGCGCTCGGCGGAGACGGCCTCCCGGCTGGTCCAGGGCTTCGCCTCGGCCAGCCCGGCGATCGGCGGGAGCGCCGCAGTCGTACCGGTGGCGACCACGACGGCGTGCCGCGCGGTGAGCACGGTGCTGCCGCCGTCGGCGCCGGTCACCTCGACCGCGCCTCCCCCGAGCAGGCGACCGTGGCCGCGCACGAGGTCGATGCCGGCGCTCTGAAGCCAGGCCACCTGCCCGTCGTCGTGCCAGTGGGTGGCGAAGCGGTCGCGCCGCGCGAGCACGGCGGCCGTGTCGAGGTCTCCCGTGACGGCGGCCGCCGCACCCGGCAGGCTGCGGGCCGCGCGCAGGGCGGCGGCGTCGCGGAGGAGGGCCTTCGTCGGCATGCAGGCCCAGTACGAGCACTCGCCGCCGACCAGCTCCGCCTCGACGATCACGGCGGACAAGCCGCCCTGCACAGCGCGGTCGGCGACGTTCTCACCCACCGGGCCGCCGCCGATGACGACGACGTCGTACGCGGTCGCGCTCATCGGGCGTCCGCCTCGGTGTCGAGACGCGTGCCGCCGAGGCGCGTGGCGGCGGTGTCGGCGCCGGCGTCGCGCTCACGCTTCACCGTGCGCTGGAGGCGGAGGGCCGACACCAGGAAGAACACGCCGCCGAGTGTGGCGTAGCCCGCCAGGCCGACGAGGGATGCCGCGGCGCCGCCCGACTGCAGCGCGAAGCCGAGACCGGCGAGCACCGAGATGCCGCCGCTCAGGATCATCGGCCACTGACCGCCCAGGCGGCGGCGCACGATGGCGACCGCGAGCTGCACGGCACCCGCGGTGATCGCCCAGAGACCCCAGACGAGCAGCACCGCTCCGCGTCCGGAGGGAGCGGCGACGGCGAGCCCGATCGCCGCCAGGGCGCTGAGAGCCATGTTGACGAAGAGCAGCGAGGCGGGGCGCGTCGCGCGTGAAGCGCGGTGGTCGACGATCGCCGCGACGACGTCGAAGACGGGGTAGACCACGAGCAGCACCGCGGTGAGCGGCGAGAGGGTCGCGGCGGTGAGCGCGACGACGGCGGCCCAGACGATGGCGAAGCCGAACCGGACGAAGTACAGGGTGCGCAGCGCGGAGGCGATCGCGACGGGGCGTGCGGCGGGTGGGGCGGTGGTCATGCGGTTTCCGTTTCTGTGTGACGATGGACGATGTAGAATGACTAGTCACTCTACATGGCTTCACCGTAGCGAGCGGAGGCCGGAGACGCAAGCGCCCAGGAAGGGAGCACTTATGATCGGGAGCGTGAAGACGTCGATGCGGGAGGCGCTGATCCAGGCGGCGACCGAGCTGTTCTATGCGGACGGACTCCGCGCCGTCAGCGTCGACAAGGTCATCGAGAAGGCCGGCACGACCAAGGTCACCTTCTACCGCCACTTCAAGAGCAAGGACGACCTCGTCGTCGCACACCTCGAGCGCCGCGCGGAGCAGGAGCGGGCCGGAATCGCGGGCGCGAGGGAGGCCGCGGCCGGAGACCCGGATCGTACGTTCCAGCTGATCGCGCAGCAGCTCGGCACGATGGCGTGCGAGCAGGGGTTCCGCGGTTGCCCCTTCATCAACGCCGCCGCCGAGTACCCGGACCCGGCCAGCCCGGTCCGCGCGGCCGTCGACGCGCACCGCACCTGGTGCAAGACCACGTTCGCCGAGATCGTGGGGCCGCTCGGCCTCCAGGATCCGCAGGCCGTCGCCGACGATCTCATGCTCATCCGCGACGGCGCGATGGTGTCCGGGTACCTGGACGACGCGGAGGCACTGGGGGCCTCGTTCCTGCGGAGCGCGCGAGCCCTGACCCGCGTCTGAAAGCTTCGCCGCCAGCGGCCCGGCGCGATCCCCGCGCCTCCCACACGCCGTTTTTGTCCCCCGTACTGGTGTCAGCACATTGGAGGACACGCCCCTATGCTGATGAACACCCGCCGGAACCCGAAACTCCGACGGGGTGCCATCGTCGAGTCACCCCACGGGCGGCTCTCCTACCCGAATCCGTTTCGCGTTCGGTGGCGCGTTGGGGGGAACCGTTGCCGGCGCGCGCCGGCGCTTCGTGGAAAGCACCCGACTTCCATGCTCCGTTCTCTCAACCCTCTCCTGTCCGGCCGCCTTCTCTCCGTCGTCGACGCCGTCCCGGCCGGCGGCTGGATCGCCCTCACCTCGCGCCACGTGCAGCCGCAGCCCGGCGCCGTGCCGACCGACGCGTCGCTGGAGGCGGTGGTCGAGGCCCTGCTCGGCTCGCTCGCCCTCAGCGACCAGGCCGCCGTCCCGCTCGTCGGCTGGATCGCCGACGCTGCCGACGACGACTGCCTGGACGCCTTCTTCACCGTGCAGGGCATCGCCCGCGACGCCGAGCGCCGGCCGCTGGAGATGGGGAGGCTGACCGAGCTCCCCGACGACGCCCTCTGCGGGGTCGACGCCGTGATCGGCGTCGACTGCCCGGCGGACGTCGTCTTCTTCCTCTGCGTCGGCCAGGGCGAGCACGTCGCGGCGCCGCTCTTCGGCGCGGTCGCACAGCAGGCGGTGTCGGCGGCCTGAGGCCCGGAGCCGAGCGCAGCCGCGCTCAGCCCCGCGTCGCGCGCTCCAGCTCCCGGTCGATCTCCTCGGCGGTCGGCGCGGTGGCCGGGCCGCGGCGGGTGACCGCGATGGCGGCCGCCACGTTCGCGCGCCGGGCCGCGGCGACGAGGTCGTCACCGCGGCTGAGCGCCGCGGCGAGCACGCCGCCGTGCGCGTCTCCTGCGCCGTTGCTGTCCACGGCGTCGACAGGGAGGCCCGGCACCAGTTCGGCGGCAGGGGCGCCCTGCTCGACCACCCAGCATCCCGCCGCGCCGTCGCGCACGATCGCCGCGCCTCCGCGCGTGCGACCGGCCAGTGCGACCGCTGCCGCTGCGAGGTCGACGCCGCCCGTCATGAGGCGCGCCTCGCGCGCGTTGACGCTCACGACGTCGGTCGCGGCGAGCACACGGCCGAGCAGCTCCGGCGCGAAGGTGTCGACGAGCGGCGACGGGTCGAACAGCACGCGCACGCCCGCGGGCAGCGCCTCCAGCCAGCCGGGCAGGGCCTCCGCGTTGACGGGGTGGGCCAGGCTGTAGCCCGAGACGTACACGAGGTCGGCGGGCCGCACCTCCACCCGGTCGAGGTCGGCGCGGGTGAGCCGGCCCTCCGCGCCGCGCGAGGTGACGAAGGTGCGCTCGGTCGACGCGTCCACCAGGGCGACGGTGAAGCCGCTGTCGACGTCGTCGATGCCCGTCTGCGCGACCGCGAAGCCGGCATCGGCGAGGGCGGTCCGCACGATCGTGCCGAAGCCTCCCGTGCCGTACTGGCCCGCGAACACGACGGGGAGCCCGTCGCGCTGGGCGGCGACCATCGCGTTGTAGCCGCCGCCCGCGGTCAGGCCGCTGGCGGACGCGATGACGTCGCCGCCCGGCTCCGGCATCCGGTCGATCGCCATGACGATGTCGACGATCACGTTGCCGGTGAAGATCAGGCGCGGGCTGTCAGCCACGTGCCGCCTCCGAGGCGTCCAGGCTCTCCGGGGCGTCCGGGGCGTCGACCCCATCGGCGGTGGCGGCCGGGGCCGGGTCGAGCAGCTGCCCGCGCGCCCCGCCGAGCACCGCGTACAGGCCGGCCGCGATCACGAACGTGACGATCCAGGCGATGCCGCTCTGCCCGATCGACAGCAGCACGTAGCCGACGACGATCGCCACCGCCCAGGCGCCGACCGCCCGCCACTCGACGCCGCCGCGGTACCAGTAGCGGCCTCCGCGCATGTCGAGCAGCGCGACCGGGTCGTACCAGCGGCGCTTGATCATGTCGATCAGGAACACGGCGAGCCAGGCGGTGATCGGGATGGCGAGCAGCGAGATGAAGCTGATGAACGGGCCGTAGAACGAGCCGGCGATCAGCATGAAGTAGATGGAGCCGGCGAAGGTGACCACGACATCCACCGTCACCGCGTACACCCGGCGGATGCGGATACCGAGCGTGAGGGTCGTGAGGCCCGCCGAGTACACCGAGAGGTGGTTCGAGAGCAGGAGGCCGCCGAACGCCGCGATCAGGTACGGGATCGCCATCCAGGTCGGCAGCAGCTCGCGGATCGCGGCGACCGGGTCGCTCGCGGTGGCCAGGGAGGTGTCGCCCGCGGTCAGCAGCGCGCCGAGGCCGATCAGGACCACGAGCGGGATGCCCGCGCCGGCCGCGCTGGCCGCGATGAGCCGGGCCGCCTTCACGCTGGTCCGCTGGTAGCGCGCCATGTCGGCGCCCGCGTTGGCCCAGCCGATGCCGGTGCCGGCGGCCATGGTCGCGACGCCGACGAGCATCGCACCGAAGCCTCCACCCGGCATCGCGGCCACGGCCGACCAGTCGATGGTCGAGACGAGCGCGATGCCGACGACGATGTTGAGCGCGCCGAAGATCCAGGTCGCCCACTTCTGGATGACCAGGATGGCCGCGTGGCCGAGGCCCGAGACGAGCAGCGTGCACGCCTCGAAGATCGCGATGGCGACGATCGCCAGCACAGGGACGGCCTTCGCGTCGGAGCCCGTTCCGAAGATCAACGTGAACAGCGACAGCAGCACGAAGGCGCCGGTGGTGGTGTTGACCGTCTCCCAGCCGAGCCGCGACAGCAGCGACACGAAGGTCGGGCCGGCGTTGCCGCGCGGGCCGAAGATCGCGCGCGACAGGGTCATGCTGGGCGCGCCTCCACGCCGCCCGGCGATGGAGACGACGCCGACCAGTGCGAACGAGCCCGCGGTGCCGATGGCGGCGACGATCAGCGCCTGCCAGATGTTGAGGCCCTGCACGGCGACGAGCGTCGCGCCGAGCGGCAGGCCGAGGATCGAGATGTTGGCCGCGAACCAGACCCAGAACAGCTGCAGGGGGTTGCCGGTGCGCTCGGCCGGCGGCACCGGCTCGATGCCGCGCTGCTCGACCGCGGTGAGGGCGGAACGGGTGGACATGGGGTCTCCAGACGTCGTCGTGTGAATCGGGTCGGTGGTGCGGGTCGGTGTATCGGGGATGTGAGGGAGGCGGGAGGCTCAGCCGCGCAGGGCGAGGAGCTCCCGGACGAGAGGGGCGAGGTCGAGGTCGTTGACGCGGCGCAGCTGCGCGCGTTCGGCCTCCGGCCAGACGGCGCCGCCGTGGGTGGCGCCGAGCACGGCGCCGGCCATCGCGGCGACCGTGTCGGTGTCGCCGCCGAGGCCGACGGCGAGGCAGAGGGTGCTCCAGGGGTCGTCGGAGCAGGCGACCAGCGCGAGCGCGGCGACCACCGACTCCTGCGAGGCGACGGAGGTGCCGACGACCTCGGCGACCGCGTCGGCGCGCTTCGCGGCGGGCAGCTCGGCCACGTACGGCACGGCCCAGCGCAGACGCGGTGCGATCTCGCCTCCTGCCGCCCAGTGGCCGCGGCGCGCGCCCTCCTCGGCGGCGGCGATGGCGACCTCGATCGCCTCGGCCGGGGCGGCCCCGTCGATGCCCGCGCTGACGGCCGCACCGATCGCGGCGGCGCTGGCGATGCCGAGGCTGGTGTTGTGGGTCGGCTCGCTCGTGGCGGCGACCGCGTCGACGAAGGCGGTGAGATCGTCGACGGGATGCGCGATGCCGACGGGGGTGATCCGCATGGCCGCTCCGTTGGTGGTGCCGAAACGCCCGGCCTCGGAGGCGGGGACGCCGTCGCTCAGGCGCTGCAGCGCGGCCTTGGTGCTGGGGCCCAGGAGGTCGAGCGAGCCGCGGGCGGCCATGTCGGCCTCCCACGCGAGCAGCTGCCGGGCGAAGTCGTCGACGTCGACCGCGCCTCCGCCCGCCACCAGCAACCGCGCGAGGAGCACGGCCTGCTCGGTGTCGTCGGTGATCGACCCGGCCGGCATGCCCGCCGCGATGCGCTGCCGAGGGCCGGCGTCGCGGAATCCGGTGATGACGCCGTAGTCCTCACGGATCTCGGCCCGCGACATCGACTGGGTCGGCATGCCGAGGGCGTCGCCCAGGGCGAGTCCCTCGAAGGCGGCGAGGGCGCGGGCGGCGCGGTCGGCCGTCATCGGCCGGCCCCGAACGTGAGGTGGAGGCGGAATCGCTGCGGATCGAGGAGGCTGACCACCTTCTCGACGAAGCGCCCGTCGGCGTCGCGGGCGATCCGCACGGCGTGGAGGAACGCCTCCCCCGGTCGCCGGCCCATCAGCGCGGCGTCGGCGTCGTCGAGCGTGGTGACGGCGATCCACTCGTCGCCCTGCGCCGGGATGAGCCCGGCGGCGTGCATGGTCTGGGTGAGCGAGTCGTCCACGAGCCCGTCGAGCGGCACGTCGGCGATGCGGCCGATCGCGGGTACGCGGCTGCGCTCGAGCGAGACGGCCGTGCCGTCGTCGAGGCGCCGCACGCGGTCGAGCGCGAGGAAGTCCATCCCGCTCGCGCTCACGGAGGCGGCGAGCTCGGGATCGCGGACGACCTCGGCACGCAGGATGTCGGTGCGGTTGACGGTGCCGCTGACGCTCAGGGCACGGCCCCAGCTCGGGTTGTCGCCGAGCTCCTGCCCGTCGAAGGTCACGAACGACCCGACGCCGGTGCGCGTGTCGATCAGCTCCTCCTCGGCGAGCGCGTCGAGCGCCCGGCGGATGGTGCCGCGGCTGACCGCGAACCGCTGCGCGAGCTCGTTCTCGCCCGGCAGCAGGGTTCCGTTGCGGTAGGCGCCGCTCAGGATGGCGGAGCGCAGCTCGTCCGCGATCTCCTGCCGTTTGAGCGAGGTCCGGCTGCGCGTGGCCGAGGCGGCGTCGTTGTCCATGCGCGATACAGTACCTGTTCACTACCTGTACTGCAAGTGAGGGAGGGACGCCGCGGCGAACATCCCACCCGTCATCGCGGTGATCATCCTGCCGATGCCGCTGCGCCTCCTCCCCGACACGGCCTACGCCGTCGGCTCACTGCTCCTCGTGGCCGTTGTCGACGTCTACATGCTCGCGCTCATCGTGCCGATGCTCGCGATCACCTGGCGGCGCCTGCACGACGTGAACAGTTCGGGCGGCCTGTTCTTCTTCGGGCTCATCCCGCTGATCGGCCCGATCATGCTGCTGATCAACCTCGCCGGGGCGCCGGACCCCGACGGAGTGCGGTTCGATCGGCCGCGGCCGCAGGGCGCTTAGCCGCTCCCCGCAGCCGCCCGCCCCTCACCCGCGGTCGTGCAGCGTCACGTGGTATCCGTCCGGGTCGGCGAAGATGAAGGTGCGCCCGAACGGGCCATCGATCGGCTCGGCCACGATGCGGTGGCCGTCGGCGGCGAGGGCGTCATGGATGGCCTGGACGTCGGTCGCGTGCAGCCAGATCGCCGCGCCGATGCCGGGCTGGGAGACCGCGGCGAGGTCGGTGCCAGGGACGAGGTCGCGCAGGGCGAACGCGATGGGCGTGGTCTCGAAGACGACGGCGTGCGGCGGACCGGCCGGCGAGCGGACGAGGCCGAGGTAGTGCTCGTAGAACGCGCGCGACGCGTCGAGGTCGCGGGTCTGGAGGGAGACGAAATCGGGTCCGGTGACGGGCATGGTGGCTCCAATCGATGCGTGTCAGTTTTCTGACACACGCGACTCTATGTCAGAATACTGACATGAGTCAAGACGACGCCGGCATCGACCTCGACACCTCGCTCGGCTACGTGCTCAAGGAGGCGTCCAGCGCTCTCCGGGCGGCGATGGAGGAGGTGCTCCGCCCGCTCGGCATGAACGTGACCCACTACTCCTGCCTCGAACTGCTGGCCCAGCGTCCCGGCCTGTCCAACTCCGAGCTCGCGCGCGGAGCGTTCGTCACGAGGCAGACCATGAACGTGCTGCTGCAGACGCTGGAGCGCGACGGCCAGGTGACCCGGGCGGTGGAGGCCGCGGTCGGCAAGGCGATCCCGACCCGGCTCACCCCGCACGGCCGTGAGCTCCTCGGTCGGGCGAGCGCCGCCGTGCGCTCCGTCGAGGAGCGGATGCTGAGCGGTATGACGCCCGAGGAGCGCACGGCGGCCTTCGGCAGCCTCCAGAGCATGATCCGCGCGCTCCGGGCGGGCGCCGACACCGCACCCGGCAACGAGGGCGAGAGCCTCTAGCGCCGCTCCAGCGTCCCGATCTCCTTCCCGCCGGAGCGGTACACCGTCAGCGTGTCGCCGTCGACCTTCGCCGTGCTGGCGAGGTTCAGCCAGGGCGTGACGCCTTCGCACGCCTTGGTGATCGCCGCGAACGGCCCGAAGGTGAACGTGTCGCCGTCGATCGTGCCCGTGCCCTCGACGGGGTTGCAGCCGTCCGTGCCGGTGAAGGTGCCGTCGGACTCGATGGTCAGCGACGGCTCGCCCGCAGCCTCCTCCCCCCAGTCGCCGGGGAGCGAGGAGGCGGACGAGCATCCGCTGAGAGCGGTCAGGGCAAGGGCCGCGGCGATGGCGAGGGCCGCGCGCACCGATCTGGTGGTCATGGCCAGAAGGTAGCCGCCGGGCGGCAGGCGCGGATAGCCCCGCCCGCCGGGCCGAGGCCCCGCCCCCGACTACTCCCCCGGCGTGAACCAGACCGTGGTGTCCCGGCCGACGCTCCGGCCCGGTTCGCGGTCGCCGTCCGAGGCGAGCAGGATCTCGCTGCCGGCCGGGAGGCGCACCTCGGCGCCCGAGACGTTCGCGAGCACCTCGATCCGCCCGCGGCGGAAGGCGATGACCCCCTCCGGCGAGCCGGGCACCCACTCCAGCTCGCCGTCGCCGAGCCCGAGCGCGCGGCGCAGCACCAGCGCCTCCCGGTACAGGCTGAGCGTGGAGAGCGGGTCGCCGTCCTGCAGGGCCACGGCGTACTCGCCGTAGTACTCCGGCTGCGGCAGCCAGGTGTCGGCGGCGGGCACCGACGAGAAGCCGAAGGACGGCTCCCCCGGTTCCCACGGCAACGGGACCCGGGAGCCGTCACGGCCGCGGATCGCGTGGCCGGAGCGCTCCCACACCGGGTCCTGGCGCTTGTCGTCCGGGAGGTCGGTGACATCGGGGAGGCCGAGCTCCTCGCCCTGGTACAGGTACACCGAGCCGGGCAGGGCCAGCATCAACGCGGTCGCGGCGCGGGCGCGGCGCAGACCCAGCGGGCGGTCGGGCTGCGGGTCGTCGCGGCCGACGCCCGCCTCCAGGTCGACCCGGCCGTCGTAGCCGTAGCGGCTGGCGTGACGCATGACGTCGTGGTTCGACAGCACCCAGGTCGTCGGCGCACCCACGGCGTCGTTCGCAGCGAGGGAGGTCTCGATCGTCGTGCGGATGTCGCCCGCGTCCCACGCCTGCTCCAGGTAGGCGAAGTTGAACGCCTGGTGCATCTCGCCGGGCCGGACGATCCGGGCGGTGCGCTCGGGCGGGAGCCACGCCTCCGCGCAGAGGATGCGCGTGCCCTCGTACTCGTCGAGCACCTCCCGCCAGTCGCGGAAGATCTCGTGGATGCCCTCCTGATCCCACATCGGCGGCATGCGGCCGTCGATCGGGGTCACGACGCCGTGCGTCGCGTGCGGCCAGTCGGGCAGGCCGTCGGCCTTCACCAGGGCGTCGCAGACGTCGACGCGGAACCCGTCGACGCCGCGGTCGAGCCAGAAGCGCAGGGTCGTGCGGAAGTCGTCGCGCACGCGCTCGTCGGCCCAGTTCCAGTCGGGCTGCGAGGTGTCGAACAGGTGGAGGTACCACTGCCCGGGGGTGCCGTCGGCCTCCGTCACCCGCGTCCAGGCCGGCCCCTCGAACATCGACTGCCAGTCGTTGGGAGGCAGCTCGCCGTGCTCACCGCGGCCGTCCCGGAAGTGGAAGAGTGCGCGCTCGGGGCTCCCCGGTGCGGCGGCGAGCGCCGCGCGGAACGCCGGATGGTCCCACGAGCAGTGGTTGGGGACGAGGTCGACGATGATGCGGATGCCGTGCCCGTGGGCCATCTCGATGAGCGCGTCCGCATCCGCGAGCGTGCCGAACTGCGGGTCGACGTCGCGGTAGTCCGCCACGTCGTAGCCGCCGTCGCGCTGCGGCGACGGATAGAAGGGCGACAGCCAGACGGCGTCGACGCCCAGCCGGGCGAGGTGGCCGAGGCGTGAGACGATGCCCGGCAGGTCGCCGATGCCGTCGCCGTTGCTGTCGCTGTACGACCGGGGATAGATCTGGTAGATCACGGCATCGCGCCACCAGTCGGTGTCGGCCGGGTCGATGCCGGTGGCGGTGCGAAGGGTCTCGATGGGCTGGGTCATTTCACGGCTCCCGCTGTGAGGCCGGTGATGAGCCGGCGTTGCAGCACGATGTAGGCGACGATGATGGGCAGGGCGACGAGGACGGCCGCGGCCGCCGTGACGCTCGGGTTGCTGGCCCGGTCGGTCCCCGCGAAGAACGACAGTGCGAGCGGCGCGGTCTGCGCCGATACGTTGCCGGGCACGAGCACGAGCGCGAGCAGGAACTCGTTCCAGGTGAACAGGAACAGGATGGTCGAGAGCGTCGCCACGGCGGGCCCGGCGATCGGGAGCAGCACCTGCCGCAGGATCTGGAAGCGCGACGCCCCGTCCATCCGCGCCGCCTCCAGGATCTCGCCGGGCACGGAGGCGAAGAAGGTCCGCATCCAGAACACGCCGAGCGGCACCGAGAGCCCGACCTGCGGCAGGATGAGCGCCCAGTAGGTGTCGACCAGCCCCCAGCCGGAGAGCAGCTGGTACAGCGGCAGCACCGTGACCTCGTAGGGCAGCACGAGGCCGACGAGCAGCACGGCCATGATCACCCGGCTGCCCGGCACGCGCATGGTGCCGAGCGCGTAGCCGGCCGTGCAGGAGATCACGGCCGTGACGATGACGACCGTGATGGCGACGATGGCGCTCGACGTGAGCGCCGACGCGAAGTGCCCGCGGGTCCAGGCCACGGCGAAGTTGCCCCAGTCGATGCCGCCGGAGCGGCCGGAGAGCGAGGAGGCGACGATCGACCCGAGCGGGTAGACGGCGAACAGCGCCGCGACGATCAGCAGGGCGTGGGTGGTGACGGATTCGCGGAGCGTGGTCTTCACGACCGTTCTCCTCTCTCTTGCAGGAGCGCCTGGACCGCGGTCACGACGACGAAGATGATCACGGTCAGCACGACCGCGAGCGCGGACGCCTGCCCGAGCTGACGGTTCTGGAACGCGTCGAGGTAGACGAACAGCGACGGCACGGTGGTGGAGGTGCCCGGCCCGCCGCGCGTGGTGTTCCAGATGAGGTCGAAGTTGCGCAGCGCGAAGGTGATCGTGAGGATGAGCGCGATCGAGATCTGCGGCCGCAGCGCCGGCAGGGTGATCGCGAAGAACTCGCGCACGGCGCCGGCGCCGTCGAGCCGCGCCGCCTCGTACAGCGAGCGGTCGATGGTGACGATGCCGGCGAGGAAGAGCACCATGCAGAGGCCGTACTCGACCCAGGTCCCGATCACGCCGATGGCCGGGAGCGCGGTGTCGAAGTTCCCGAGCCACGCGGTCGCAAGCGCGCCGAGGCCGATGTGCTGCAGCACCCAGTTCACGGGACCGTCCGTGGCGAGCAGGCCGCGCCAGGCGACGGCGACCACGACGCTCGACAGGATCTGGGGCACGAACAGCAGCGCGCGGAACAGGGTCAGCCCGTAGATGCGGATGCGCGACATCGCGCCCGCGAGCAGCAGTCCGATGCACACCGGCAGCGCCGCATAGAAGACGAGGAGGACCAGGGAGTGGGCGAGCGCCGCCCGGAGGTCCGGGTCGGTGAAGACGTTGACGTAGTTGGCGAAGCCGGCCGGCGTCGCCACCGTCAGGCCGTCGTAGTCGTAGAAGGAGAACTGGATGGAGGTGATGATCGGGTAGACGACGAACAGCCCGAAGAACACCAGCGCCGGCGCGAGGTAGAGCAGGCTGGACCAGCTCGCGCGGGTGAGCCGCCGCCGGCGTCGTCGGGTGGCGACGACGACGCCGGCGGTCTCGGTCGGGGTGAGGACGGTCACTTGTGACCCTTGGTCCACGCCGCCTGGACGGTCTTCGTGAAGTCGGCGCCGGAGGTGCGGCCGGCCATGACCTCCTGGAGGGCGCCGCCCATGACGCTGAGCATGTCAGTCGTGGTCCAGTCGTAGTAGCCGACCTGGGTGCCCGCCTCGATGGTCTTCTTCAGAGCGTCGAGGGTCTCGGCGCTCAGGCTGTCGGCGGCCTTCACCCCGTCGGTCACGACCGGCAGGCGACCGCCGTCGAGGATCCACTGGCCGGTCTGCGGCTGGTGCAGCATGTCGAGCCAGGCGATGCCGGCGGCCGACTTCTCGGTCTTGGCGCTGATGTGCCACGGGGAGGCCGTGGCTCCGACGCCGCCGGAGACCAGCGAGCCGAAGCCGTAGCCGTCGGCGTTCAGCGCGGCGCCGTTCCACGAGCCGCCGACGAAGAACACGCCGGTGCCGCCCGCGAACTTGGCCAGGGCGTCCTCGTTGCTGAGGCCGTCATAGCCGGACTCGAACCAGCCCTTCGACACCCAGTCGCGCATCGTGTCGGCCGCCTTCGCGTTGCCGGAGGTCTCGAACGTCGCGCCCTTCTCGCCGCCGATCCAGTCGCGGATCGTGGCCGGCTTCTCGTCGGTCACCGCGATGTCGCTGAAGATGTGCGTCGCCGCGTACTGGTCCGAGTTGCCGAGCATCATCGGGGTCTCGCCCGCCGCCTTCGCCGCGGCCGCATCCTTCTCGAGGTCGGCGATGGAGGCCGGCGCGTCGAGGCCGAGCGCGGAGAGCTTGGCCTTGTTGTAGTAGATGCCCTGCACCTCGCTGATCGGCGACATGCCGTAGAGGGTGCCGGAGCCGAAGGCGGTGCCGTCCTCGTTCCAGCGGGCCGGCGACAGCGTGGAGGCGCCGGTGCCGGTGGTCCAGCCGTACACCTTCGCGACGTCGTCGAGCGGGCGGACGAGCTTCGCCTTCACGAGGGCGCCGTCGACGGCGTAGCCGATGTTGCCCTGGAACACGTCGGGCGCGGTCTTGCTCGCCGCGGCGTTGACCACCGTCGCGATCAGGTCGTCGAAGCTCTTGTAGGTGATGTCCACCTTCACGTTCGGGTACGCCTTCTCGTACGCCGGGATGAAGTTCTTCATCAGCGGCTGCTCGGCCTGGTCGGCCCAGACCGAGAGGGTGGTCGAGCCCAGCTTCTTCACGTCGGCGGCGGTGACCTTCGCCGAGATGGTCTCGGAGCCGGAGGCCGAGGAGGCCGAGCCGGATCCGGGTGCGGCGCAGCTGGTCAGGGCGAGCGCGGCCAGGGTCGCGCCGATGACGAGCGCGACAGACCGGCGGGGTGCGTGTGACATGGGTTTCCTCCGTTGGGGGGTGGGGTCAGCCGACGTAGCGCTGCATGCGCATCGTCGCGGTCGCCTCGTGGGCGGACATCCCTTCGCTCGCCGAGATGGTCTCGACGGCCGGGGCGAGCAGCGGGGTCGCTTCGCGGCTGATCTTCTGGAAGGTGAGGGGCTTGAGGTAGCGGGAGACGGACAGGCCGGCGCTGTGCTTCGCGCCGCCGGCGGTCGGGAGGGTGTGGTTGGTGCCCGCCATGCCCTTGTCGGAGTAGGCGACCGTGCTCCACGGGCCGATGAAGAGGGAGCCGTAGTTGGTCAGCGCGTCCTGGTAGAAGGCGTCGTCGGCGGTCTGGATCTCGAGGTGCTCGGGGGCGAGCTCGTCCATGACGAGAACCGCGTCCTCCTTGTTCTCCACGAGGACGACCGAGCCGAAGTCGCGCCAGGCCGAACCGCAGATCGACGCGGTCGACAGGGTCTCGAGCTGGCGGTCGACGGCGGCGATGACCAGCCGGCCGAGGCGCTCCGAGGTGGTGACGAGGGCCGCCGGCGAGTTCGGGCCGTGCTCGGCCTGGCCGAGCAGGTCGGCCGCGACCAGCTCGGGATCGGCGGTGTCGTCCGCGATCACGGCGACCTCGCTGGGGCCGGCGAGGAGGTCGATGGCGACCGTGCCGAAGAGCTGCCGCTTCGCCTCGGCGACGTACGCGTTGCCGGCGCCGACGATCATGTCCACCGGCGCCTGGCCGAGCAGGCCGAACGCCATCGCGGCGAGCGCCTGCACGCCGCCGACGACGAACAGGTGGTCGATACCGGAGACGTATGCGGTGTAGGCGACCGCGTCGTTGACGCCGCCGTGCGGCTGCGGCGGGGTGCAGCCGATGACCGACGGCACGCCGGCGACCTTCGCGACGCCGACCGTCATGAAGGCGCTGGCGGTGAGCGGGAAGCGGCCCGCCGGCAGGTACGCGCCGACGTTGCCGACCGGCACGTACTTCTGACCGACGACCAGCCCCGGCGCGATCTCGGCCTCGAAGTCCTCGAGGTGCTCGCGCTGCAGGGCGGCGAACTGCTTGGTCCGGGCGGAGCCGAGGTCGATGGCCTCGCGCAGCTCCGGCGCGATGCGCGACCCGGAGGACGCGAGGTCGGAGGCGCTCAGCTCGAAGTCGTCCTTCTCGAACCGGTCGAGCTCCCGCGCGTACCGGCGCACGGCGTCGATCCCGTTCTTCTCGATGTCGAGCAGCATCGCCGTGACCGTCTCGGCGACGCGGGGGTCGCGCTGGGCTTCGGGCGCGTCCACGCCGGGGGACTTGAGGAGGGTGAAGCGGGCGTCGTGCTGAGCGACGAAACGGGGGCTCAATTTCATGATCTCCACCCTCTCCAGCGCATCGACCCTGGACAAGACCGAATCATCTTTGGTGTGCCATAGGATCGCCCTATGACCCTCAACCAGTTGCGCGTCTTCCTGCGCGTCGCCGCGCTGGGCACCTTCTCGGCCGCGGCGGCGGAGCTGAAGATGACGCAGCCCTCCGTCTCCGAGCTCATCAAGCGGATGGAGGCCGCCTACGGCATCCGGCTCTTCATGCGCGGTCCGCGGCGCCTGGTGCTCACCACCGCCGGAGAAGAACTGGTCCCGTACGCGCAGCAGGCGGTGGACGCGGCCGACGGCGCGGACCGCGCGCTGCGCTCCGTCACCTCACTGAGCGGCGGGGTGGCGACCTTCGGCCTGCTGCGCAACGCCAACTACTACTTCCTCTCGGCGCTGCTGGAGACCTTCCACAGCCGCTACCCCGACGTGCAGCTCCGCATCATCGGCCTCAACAGCGTCGAGGTCGCGGAGGCGGTCAGCGCCGGCGAGCTCGAGGCCGGTCTGGTGGTGCTCCCGATCGATGCCGAGGAGCTGTCGGTGACGCCGCTGCTGCGCGACGAGGTGCTCTTCGCCTCCGCCGACCCCTCGCGCACGCGGACGCCCGTGACGATCGCCGACCTGGCCGCGACCGACCTGATCCTCTACGACGCCCACTACGGCTGGCGGGACCCGACGCGGCGGCAGCTCGCCGAACGCGCCCAGCTGGAGGGCGTGACGCTCACCCCGCAGATCGAGATCGAGCACGTGGAGTCCGCGCTCGGCATCGTGGCCCTGGGCGGCGGCGACACGATCGTGTCGCGCGCGGTCGCCGAGTCGAAGGCGTTCCCTGAGAACATCCACACCGTCCCGTTCGCGGAGCCGCTCTACGACACCATTGCGATCATCCAGCGCCGGGGCAACGTGCTCTCCCCCGCGACCCGCGAGATCGCGCGCCTGGCTCAGAGGATGCTGCTCAGCCACCACCGCCGGGCGTGATGTACTCATAGGGCATCCCTATGGTTCGCCCTGGATGGTTCGGAGTTGTGCTCGGCATCGCGTGACGCGAGGCTGCCAGGAAGCGCTCGCGGACCCGACCGAGCCCGATGCGCTCCCCCTTCCTCCCTCCGCAGAAACGAGGCGTCGATGAGCGTGCCCACCCCCGAGCCCGGCCTCAAGCGCGAGCTCAAGGTCGCCGACGCCGCGGCCTTCTCCATCGGCCTGATCGGCCCGGTCGGCGTGATGGCGCTGCTCGGCGCGGGCGCGGCGGGACTGCTCGGCGCCGGCGCCATGTGGGCGTTTGTGTTCGCCCTGGTGGCGGTGGCGCTCGTCGCGTACGGCTTCGTCAAGCTGTCCCGCCACATCGCGCACACCGGCTCGGTGTACGCCACGGTCGGGCTCACGCTCGGGCCGCGAGCGGGCTTCGTCGCGGGCTGGGCGCTGTTCTTCGCCTACGTCACCATCGGCGCCGGCTCCGGGATGGAGATCGGGCTGTTCGTGAACCAGCTGCTCGGGTACCTCGGCGTGGCCGTGCAGCCGCCGTGGGTGTGGGTCGCGGTCGTGGCGCTCGCCCTCGTGCTGGTGCTCGGCCGCCGCGAGGTGCGGATCATCACCCGCCTGCTGCTGTTCGCCGAGCTGGCCGGGGTGGTGCTCGTGACGGTCCTCAACATCGTGGTGCTCGTGCGGCTCGGCGTCGGGGCCGCCCCGCACGGCTTGCGGCTCGACACCGGGTTCCTCGCGCTGCCCCCTGGCGCCGACGTCACGCTCATCGCGGGCGCCGCGGTGTTCGGCTTCCTGGCCTTCGCCGGGTTCGAGGGAGCGGCGACGCTCGGCGAGGAGACCGACAACCCGCGCCGCGACATCCCGCGCGCCATCAAGATCGCGATCGTCCTCGTCGGCGCCTTCTACCTCCTCACGATCGTCGCCCAGTCGCTCGGCTACGGGACCGACGCGGCCGGGGTGAAGCGGTTCGCCTCGGCGGGCGCGCCATACGGCGACCTGGCGATGGCCTACGTGGGGCCGTGGCTCGCCGACATCCTGACGCTGACGGCGGTGGTGAGCCTGTTCGCCATCTTCCTCGGGACGCTCTCCGGCGCCGCGCGGGTGGCCTTCGCGCTCTCGCGGGACACCGGGCTGGCCCCGCGCGTCTCCCGGCTGTCCCGGACGGGCGCGCCGACCACGGCGATCACGGTCGCCGTCGTGCTCGCGCTGATCGTCATCGTCGGCGAGAGCCTCACCGGCGCCGACGTACTGGACGCCACCTACTGGTCGCTGACGGTCGGGACGATCGCGCTGCTGGTCGCGTACGTCCTGGCGACGGTCGGCGCCATCCGCTTCCTGTTCTTCCGCCGGGACGTGCGGACGCCGAGATGGCAGATCGTCATCCCGGTGCTCGCCCTGGTGCTGGTGCTCTATACGATCTACAAGAACGTCGTCGGGGTGGAGGCGCCCTACAGCTGGTTCCCCTACATCGTGGGAGCGTGGCTGGTCATCGGGCTGCTGATCACGCTGCGCCGCGGCGTCACCGACCGCGTGCGGCAGGCGCTCGACGCCTCCGGCGGCGTACAGGAGGCGCCTGCCGGCCCGGCCGAGCACGTCGTCGACGCCAGCGAGGACCGCCGGCCCGAACCGAGTCAGGAGCACTGATGACCACCGTCACCGCCCTCCAGCTGGCACCCGTCGTCGGAGACCTCGCGGGCAACCGGGAGCGAGCCGCCGCCGCCATCGCCGACGCCTTCTCGTCCGGGGCGTCCATCGTCGTCGTCCCCGAGCTCGCCACCTCGGGCTACGTCTTCCGCGACCGGGAGGAGGCGCGCTCGGTCTCCGTCCGGCCCGACCACGAGCTCTTCGCCGAGTGGGCCTCGCTCGCCCGCTCTGCCCGCGACGGCCTCGGCGTCGTCGTCGGCGGCTTCAGCGAGCTCGGCGACGACGGCGCGGTGTACAACAGCGCCGCCGTGGTCGACGGCTCCGGCGTGCGTGCGGTCTACCGCAAGGTGCACCTGTGGGACCGCGAGAAGGAGGTCTTCACCCCGGGCGACGCCGCGCCTCCCGTGGTCGAGACGCCGCACGGCCGGGTGGGCGTCATGATCTGCTACGACCTGGAGTTCCCGGAATGGACGCGGCTCGCGGCCCTCGCCGGCGCCGATCTGCTCGCCGTGCCCACGAACTGGCCGCAGACCGAGCACCCCGGCGAGCGCCCGGCCGAGCAGCGCATCGCCGTGGCCGCCGCTCTGGTCAACCGCATGCCGATCGCATTCGCCGACCGGTACGGTCACGAGCGCGGCGTCGAGTGGACCGAGGGCACCGCGATCGTGTCCCCTGCCGGCGTCATCGTCTCAGAGTCAGGGCCAGGAGCCGGGAGGGCGACGGCCGACCTCGACCTGCTCGCCTCGCGCGACAAGCGGCTGTCCGACCTCGCGCACCTGTTCGAGGACCGGCGACCGGACCTCTACGGGGGCATCGCGCAGTAACCGCCGTCCGCGGCGCGGAGGCGTCTCACCGCCCCACCAGCGGCGGCGTCCGCTCCGGCACCGGGTCGAACCACCCCAGCACCGTGCGCAGCGCCGTCTCGTCGCCGTCGACCGCGTCCGCGGCAGCGACCAGCGCATCCGCCTCCGTGATCCCGCCCGACAGCCCGCGGACCGCATCCGAGCGGATGGTCACCGTCGCGGCTGCGCCCGCCGGGAGGTCGTCGTGCACCACCGCGACGCCGCGGCGGATCTCGAGGGCGACCTCCTCGCCGGTGTCGGGGATGCGGAAGCCGATCGTCGTGTGCGCGTCGCCCGCGGCGGCGGGGTCCAGGCGCACGCGGAGGTTCGCGATCGTCCGCGCCGCCGGGATGACCGCCTGCACGTCCTTCGGCTGCAGGTCGTACTTCTCCGAGTAGTCGATCGTCCCGTCGAGCTCCTTCGCGGCGCCCAGGGAGAGGTTGCGCCAGTAGATGTTCTTCTGCCGGTAGCCCCACTGGCGCAGCGCCTCCGCCTTGAGGCCGCGGGCGTCGGCGTCGCCCGTGTCGGCGCGGACGAGGTGGGTGAGCAGCTCGGCGGCCCAGCCGAACTCCTCGGCGTCGATGGCCTCCCTGGCCGATCGGAGCACCGCCTCCCGGCCGCCGAGCGCCTGCACGTACCGGCGTGCCCGGTCGGCGTGGAGGGGCGCCGCCAGCTCGGTGGGGTCGGCGTTGTACCAGCCGAGGACGCCGTCGTAGACCGCGCGCACGCAGTGCTCGGGCGCGCCGTAGTAGGGCTGCAGCCACGGGTCGTCGACGACGTGCGCGGGCAGGCGCTTGGCGACCAGGTCGACCAGCTCCGCCGCCGTGGCGCCCTGGTTGATGAAGCGGATGGACTGGTCGTGGATGAACTGGATGGCGTCCCGGTAGTTCATGATGCGCTCCACGATGAAGTCGTTGCCCACCCACGGCCGCATGTGCGAGCCCGAGTAGGTGTCGGCCTGGCGGGCGTGCGCGAGCAGCGCATCCACCCCCTCCCGCCACTTCTCGGGGTCGCGATACGCGGTACCGCGCAGCGTGTACAGGTTGGGGAACGTCTCGCCCTGGATCGTCTCTGACCCGTGCACGTGCTTCAGCGTCGGGAACCACAGGTCGATCTCGTCCTGCGCGTCGCCGTAGGCGTGGAACACGGTGACGGGGAGGCCCGCGAGGGTCAGCTCGTCCACCTCCCCGGTCGTGATGGTCGGGAGGTGCGTCGACTTCGGGCCCGGCGCCGGCAGGGTGCCCAGCCCGCCCTGGATCATGCCCTCGGCGCCGAAGCCGGCGTACGAGACGAGGCTCGTGCGCGCGGTCAGGATCGGCCCGACGAGGCCCGCGTCGTTGATCAGCCACTGCTCGAAGGTCTCGTGCGCGACGATGTCGACGCGGCGGGCGTCCACGTCCTCGTGGCTGACGCCCAGCCCCTCCAGCGCGTAGCAGTGGTCGGGGTGCCGGTGCGTGTACACGATCACCGTCACGGGCAGGTCGGTGAAGCGGCGGACGTCGCCGAGCAGCTCCTTCACCGCGTCGTCGTTCTCACCCGGGTCGATGACGATGAGGCCGTCCTCGCCGACGACCACCGTGGTCGAGCAGAGCTGGTAGCCGACGCCGACGTAGACCCGACCGGCGACGGGCTCGTACAGCCGCTTGGCCATCTGCCGCGCCCACGCCGTCTGCTCGGGGTGCACGGTCGGGGCGGGCTCCGTCCAGGAGATGCTCGGGCCGGCCTCGTAGGCGACCGGCGCCAGGTTCTGCTTGAAGGAGTCGAAGAACGCCTCCCACTCCTCCAAGGTCGTCGACTGCCTCGTCGACGGCTCCCCCGTCTGCGTCATGGTGCCCCTCCGCTCCGGCGGGCGAGCACCCGCTCTCGGCACGGAGGCTAGGGGAGGCGGGAGGGGGGCGACAAGACCCGGCGTGGCGGCCTCCGCGGCGCTCAGACCCGACTGGTGACGGAGTCCCCCGCCAGCCGCTGCGACAGCCACACCGGGATGATCGCGAGGATCGTCAGCACCGCCGCCACGACGTTCACGACCGGCGCCTGGTTCGGGCGGAACAGGTTCTGGAAGATCCAGATCGGCAGGGTCTGCACGGCCGGGCCGGCGGTGAAGGTGGTCACGACGATCTCGTCGAAGCTGAGGGCGAAGGCGAGCAGCACGCCCGCGGCGAGCGCCCCCCGCGATTGCGGCAACGTCACCCAGAGGAACGTCTGCCAGCCGCGCCCGCCGAGGTCGGCCGACGCCTCCTCGAGCGAGGTCCCCATCCGCCGGAGCCGCGCCTGCACGTTGTTGTAGACGATGACGATGCAGAAGGTGGCGTGGCCGATGATCACGGTGGCGAGCCCGAGCGTGACGCCCAGCGGGCCGAGGACCGTCGTGAAGGTGGAGGCGAGGGCGATGCCGGTGACGATGCCCGGGAGGGTGATCGGCAGCACGACCAGGAAGTTGATGCTCTGCCGGCCGAAGAACCGGAACCGCTGCACCGCGAACGCCGCCATCGTGCCCAGCACGAGCGCGATCGCCGACGCGCACAGCCCGGCGATCACCGACGTCGCCAGGGCGTCGGCGGCTCCGCGCGAGTGGAGGGCGTCCTCCCACCACTGCAGGGTGAAGCCGGGAGGCGGGAACGAGAAGGTGCGCGAGCTGTTGAACGAGTTCAGCACGATGAGCAGCAGCGGCGTGTACAGCACGACGAGGCCGAGCAGCATGCAGACTCCGGCGACGATCCTGGCGGGCGTTGACAGCAGCTTCATACGTTCTCCAGCGCTCCCGTGCGGCGGACCGCGAGCAGGTACAGCACCACGGCGACGAGCGGGATGACCGACAGCGCCGCCGCGAGCGGCTGGTTGTTCGCGGTCACCAGCTGGCCGTAGATCAGGTTCGCGAGCAGCTGCGTCTTGCCGCCGACGATGCCGACGGCGATGTAGTCGCCGAAGCTCAGCGCGAAGGTGAAGATCGAGCCGGCGACGATCGCGGGGAACACCAGCGGGAAGGCGACCCGCCAGATCGTCCGCCACGTGGAGGCGCCCAGATCGTAGCTGGCCTCGAACAGCGAGTCCGGCACCCGGTCGAAGCCCGCGTACACGGGGATGATCATGTACGGCAGCCACAGGTAGGCGAGGGTCATGACGGTGGCGGGGAGGCCGAAGCCGGGAGCCCAGCCTCCCGTCACCGCCGCGATCGGGCCTCCCGGCTCCACGAGGATGCGCCAGGCGTACGCCTTGACCAGGTAGCTCGCCCACAGCGGTGTCGTCACCGCGACCAGGTAGAGGGCGCGCCGGCCCGGCTTGGCCACCTTCGCGATGTACAGCGCGATCGGGAAGGCGACCACGGCGTCGATCAGCGTCACGCCGAGTGCGACCAGCAGCGTGCGGAGGGCGACCGTCCCGTACAGCGGATCGGTGACGAGTGTGACGTAGTTGTCGAGGGTGAACGTCGGGACGACCGCGCCCGTGAAGCCGTCCACGGTCCAGAACGACGACACGAGCAGGACGGCGATCGACCCCAGGTAGAGGACGACGAGCCAGAGCAGGGGCGGCCCGAGCAGCAGCCCCAGCCGGGCCCTCACCCCTTGATCTCCTGCCACTTGCGGACCCACTCGGTGTACGCGGTGCAGTCCGTCCCGCTGCCGTCGACGCACTTCTTCTGCGGCGTGGTCCAGTAGTGGATCTGCGACGCGTAGTCGGCATCGGTCGCGTGATACGTGGCGCAGAAGTCCGGATCGGTGGTGTGCTCGCACGCCTTCGTCTGGGCGGGAGCCTCGCCGAACCACTCGGCGACCTGGGCGTTCACCTCGGGCGAGGTGATCCAGTCCATCCACTGGTACATGCAGTTCGGGTGCGCGGCCTTCGACGAGATCATCCAGGTGTCGGACCAGCCGGTCGACCCCTCCTTCGGGACGGTCGTGCCGACCTGCACCTTGCCGTCGGCCTGGATCAGGTTCGCGATGACCTGCCAGGAGGTGCCGACCACGCTGCTGCCCGACTCGAACGACTGCACGGCCTTCGTGTAGTCCGACCAGTACTCGCCGACCGACGCCTTCTGCTTCTTCAGGAGGTCCACGGCGGCGGCCAGCTGCTTCTCGGTGAGCGAGTACGGATCCTTGATGCCGAGCGAGGAGTCGTGCGCCTTCAGGTACAGGGCGGCGTCGGCGATGTAAATGGGCGAGTCGTACGCGGTGACCTTGCCCGCGTACCTCGACGCATCGTCGAACACGGCGGACCAGGAGTCAGGGGCCGGGGTCACCACGGCCTTGTTGTACATGAGCACGTTGGCGCCCCAACCGTGCGGGATGCCGTACATCTGCCCGTCGACCGAGTTCCACGCCTTGTCCTTGAGGAAGTCGGAGACGGTGGCGTAGCTCGGAACGAGCTTCGTGTTCACGGGCGCCACCTGGCCGCCGTAGACCAGCCGGAGCGTCGCGTCGCCCGAGGCCGAGACCCCGTCGTAGTCGCCGCTGCGCATCAGCTGGACCATCTCGTCGGAGGTGCCGGCGACCTTCGCGTTCACCTGGCAGCCGGTCTTCTGCTCGAACGGGGTGACCCAGTCGACGCTCGGGTCGTTGGTGCCGTCCTCGGCGTAGCCCGCCCAGACGATGATGTTCAGCTGCTTCTCGTTCGCGCCGAGCTTCTTCGCCATCGGCACGTCGGG
Organism: Leifsonia williamsii; assembly: GCF_030433685.1. Classification (NCBI taxonomy): domain Bacteria; kingdom Bacillati; phylum Actinomycetota; class Actinomycetes; order Micrococcales; family Microbacteriaceae; genus Leifsonia; species Leifsonia williamsii. The sequence continues at coordinate 1,107,804 of NZ_JAROCF010000001.1, read as the reverse complement.
CACCGAGCCCGCCGAGCCGCCGCCCGCGCCACCGCCCCCGCCGCCGGAGCAGGCCGCGAGCACCAGGAGGGCCGCGGAGACGGTCGCGGCCGTCGCGCTCGCGCGCAGCGCGCGCTTCGTTCCTCGCATCATGATGGTTGCCTCTCTTCTCCACTCGTGAGCTCTCCGGCGCTCGTCAGCTCTCTGACGTCGTCGTCGCTCCACGACACGTGCACGCGCGCGCCAGGGTCGAGCTCGCCGCGGTGCAGGCGGTCGTTGCTCTCCAGCACCGACACCCGCGGTCCGGCGTCGAGATCGACGACCCGGCGGATGCTGCTGCCGGCGTAGATGGACTCGACCAGCGTCCCGGCGGCCCCCGGCGATCCCGTGGTGTTGGCGACGGTCGCTAGTGTCAGCTTCTCGGGCCGGATCGAGAACTCGCCGTCGCGGCCGAGAACCGCCCTGGCCTGCCCCCCGGCGAACAGGTTGGATGTGCCGACGAAGTCGGCCACGAACCGCGACGCCGGGTGCTCGTACAGCTCGCGCGGCGTCCCGAGCTGCTCGATCCTCCCGTTGTTCATCACGGCGATGCGGTCGGAGAGCGTGAGCGCCTCGTCCTGGTCGTGGGTGACGAAGACGAAGGCGATGCCCAACTCGTGCTGCAGCTGCTTCAGCTCGACCTGCATCTGCTGCCGCAGTTTGAGGTCGAGCGCGCCGAGCGGTTCGTCGAGCAGCAGCGCCTTCGGCTCGACGACGGTCGCGCGGGCGAGCGCGACGCGCTGCCGCTGCCCGCCGGAGAGCTGCGACGGCCGGCGATCGGCGAAGCCGTCCAGCCGGACCCTGGCGAGCGCCTCGGCCGCCCGCAGTCGCCGCTCCTGCCGCGACACCCCGCGCACGCGGAGGCCGTAGGCGACGTTGTCGATGACGCTCATGTGCGGGAACAGCGCGTAGTCCTGGAACACGGTGTTCACGTCGCGGGAGGCGGCCGGCCGGCCCGTCACGTCCTGTCCGAACAGCTCGATGCGGCCCGAGGTCGGCTTCTCGAACCCGGCGATGCAGCGCAGCACGGTCGTCTTGCCCGACCCCGACGGGCCCAGCATCGAGAAGAACTCGCCGGCCCCGATCTCCAGGTCCAGGTGGTCGACGGCCGAGACCGCCCCGAAGAGCTTGGTCAGCTGCGTCAACCGGATCGCGGGAACGTCGGGCACCGGCTACCACCTCCACGATGAGCGTGGCTCATCTTATGCGGAGGGCTGGGCGTGCGCACCGGTGGAGTTGGCGCGCTCCCGACGGGCCGCGCTCAGCCCGCCGCGCGCTCCCGCCCGATCCGCGCCGCCATCAGCGTCACCAGCTCGTACACGACGTGGCTTGCCGCCACGGCGGTCAGCTGGGCGTGGTCGTAGGCGGGGGCGACCTCCACCACGTCCGCGCCGACGACGTCGCGGTCGGCGAGGCTGCGGACCATGCGGAGCAGCTCGCGACTGGTCAGCCCGCCGGCCTCCGGGGTGCCGGTGCCCGGGGCGTGCGCCGGGTCGAGCACGTCGATGTCGATGGAGATGTAGAGGGGGCGGTCGCCGATGCGGGCGCGCATCCGCTCGATGGCGGCCTCCACCCCGTGCTCCTCGACGAACTCGCTGGTGACGATCGAGAAGCCGAGGCGCTCGTCGTCCTCCAGGTCCTGCTTCGCGTAGAGCGGCCCACGGGTGCCGACGTGGCAGCTCGCGGTCAGGTCGATCAGCCCCTCCTCGCTGGCCCGGCGGAAGGGCGTGCCGTGCGTGATCGGCGCGCCGAAGTACGTGTCCCAGGTGTCGAGGTGGGCGTCGAAGTGCAGCACGGCGACCGGACCGTGGAGGGCGTGCACGGCCCGCAGCAGCGGCAGCGCGATCGTGTGGTCGCCGCCGATGGTCACGATCCGCTGCGCGCGCCCGGAGAGGTCGCGGGCGGCCCGCTCGACGTCCTGCACGGCCTCCTGCAGATCGAACGGGTTGACGGCGATGTCGCCGGCGTCGACGACCTGCGCCTCGGCGAACGGGGACACGTCCTGCGCCGGGTTGTACGGACGCAGCAGACGCGAGGCCTCGCGCACGTGCGACGGGCCGAAGCGCGCCCCCGGGCGGAAGCTGACGCCGCTGTCGAACGGCACGCCGACGACGGCGATGTCGGCGCGCTCCACCTCCTCGATCCGCGGCAGCCGCGCGAAGGTGGCGATGCCGGCGTAGCGGGGCACGCGGGAGGCGTCGATCGGTCCGATGGGTTCGGTCATGGTGGTCCTCGTCTCGCAGGGATGGGGTCAGAAGGGCGTGCGCACGTGCACGAGCTGCACGCCGCCGTCGGCGATGGCCGCGCCCAGGGCCGCGGGGAGCCCCTCGGCGCCCTCGACCCTGCGGCCGTGGGCGCCCATGGCGCCGGCGAGCGCCGCCCAGTCGGGCTGCGCCAGCTCGACGCCGATCGGGGCGATGCCGCGGTCGAGCTCGTTCTGCCGGATCTCGCCGTAGCCGCCGTTGTCGACGCACACGATCGTGAGGTCGAGGCGCTGCTCGACCGCGGTGACGAGCTCGTTCACGCAGAACATGAGCGCGCCGTCGCCGAGCACCGCGACCACCGGGCGCCGCTCGGCCGCGGGCAGCGCCTCCTGCGCGACCCGCGCGCCGATCGCCGCGGGCAGCCCGTAGCCGAGGGTGGCGTACGTCGGCGTGTAGAGCAGGGAGTGCGGGGTCGCCTGACGCAGCAGGTTCGCCAGGGCCAGGTACACGATCTGCGAGGAGTCGCCGGCGACGACGGCGCCGTCGGGGAGGGCGTCGGCGATGACGCGGGCGAGGGCGACGGTCGCGGGGGCGATCGCCTCCGTCTCGGCTGCGATCGCCTCGCGGACGGCGTCGAGGGAGGGCCGGTCCCGGTCCGCTCCCGGAAGCTCGCGCGGCAGCTCGCCCAACAGCTGTGCGACGACCGTCGCGCAGTCGCCTGCGATGCCGACCGCGGCGTCGAGGTTCTTCGCGAGCTGGGCCGGGGCGATGTCGACGCGGATCACGCGTCCGCGGGCGGCCAGCGCCGGCGCCCACAGCTCCGCCTCGCCGAGCTTCGAGCCGAGCACGAGGAGCACGTCGGCGGCCTCGGCGACTGATCGCGCCGCCTCCAGCCGAAGGTTGGAGCCGAGTGAGAGCGGGTGCCGCTCGTCCACCGTGCCCTTGCCGTTGAGCGTGGTCAGCACGGGCGCGCCGAGGCGCTCCGCCAACGCCGTCACCTCGGCGGGGGCCGCCGTCGCGCCTCCCCCGGCGATGATCACGGGAGAGACGGCGCCGGCCAGCAGCTCGGCCGCCGCCCGCACCGCTTCGGCATCCCCCGCCGCCGGAATGGGAGCCGGTCGCGCGGCGCGAGCCTCGGCGGGGACGCCGGCGGGCGCCTCCAGCACGTCCAGCGGGATCTCGATGTGGACAGGACGCGGCCGGCCGGTGCGGAACAGCGTGAAGGCGTCGTGCACCGCCTCCACCGCCTCCCCCGCGGTGGTCGCCCGCCGCGACCACTCGGCGATCGCGGCGACCGACGCCGTCGCGTCCTTGGTCTCGTGAAGGGTGCCGCGGTCGCTGAACTCGTCGCCGATCGCGACGCCGGGCGACAGCACGATCAGCGGCCGCGATTCGCAGAACGCGGTGCCGATGGCGCTCATGGCGTTCTGCAGCCCCGGCCCGGAGGTGGTGATCACGACGCCGGGGAGGCCGGTCTGCTGCGCCCAGCCATCGGCGCCGTACCCGGCTCCCTGCTCGTGCCTGGTCGTCACCGCCCGCAGGCCGAGCGCGGCGAGCGGACGGTACAGCTCCAGATTGTGCGTGCCGGGGATGCCGAAGACCGTCGTGACGCCGTACGCCGCGATCGTCTCGAGCACCGCGCGCCCGGCGGTGTCGGCGTATCGCCCGGCGCCGCCGAGCCGGTCGGTGTCCGCCGCGCCCGTCATCGTCATGCCGCCCGTCATGTCGGCCGTCACCGTCATGCGCGATCGCGCCGCAGGGCCGGCGTCGCCGTGGTGTCGGTGCGGGCCTGGAAGGAGGAGGTCACCGGGGCTTCGTCGGAGTGCTGCGGCGCCAGCCGGGTGCAGATCGCCGAGAGCGCCGCCATCCCGACGAACATCGCGATCACCGACCAGATGCTGCCGGTCCAGGCGATCAGCTGCGTCGCGAACCAGGGCGAGAAGCCCGCCCAGAGCGCGGCGCCGACGCCGTAGGAGAGCGCGATGGAGGTGTACCGCGCCTGCGGCCGGAACATCTGGGCGAGGATGGCCGCGATCGGCGCGTAGGTCGCGCTCATGGTCACGCGCACGAGGGAGGCGAAGAGGAACACGAGCGGCTCGACCCTCCCGGGGAGGAGCAGCATGAACGGCACGAACGTCAGCACCGAGGTCGCCAGGCCGATGTACATGATCCGCTTGCGCCCCCACTTGTCGCCGAGCCAGGCGACCGGCAGCGTCACGAGGAACTCGACGAACGACGCGACCGTCATGGCGTCGAGGATCAGCTGCTCGCTCAGCCCCACCGTCTCCCCGGTCGCATACGACGTCGCGAACGTGGTGGCGAGGTAGTAGCCGCCGGTCGAGATCGGCAGCAGGCCGATGCCGAGCAGGATGGGCAGCCAATTGACGCGCAGGGCGAAGGCCAGCGGCATCGACTGCTTGCGGCCCTCCACCTTCTCCTCGAACACCGGCGACTCCTCGACCCGGTAGCGCACCCACAGGCCGACGCCGACGAGCACGATCGAGAGCAGGAAGGGGATGCGCCAGCCGCCGTCGCGGATGAAGTCCTCGCCGAAGCGGGTCATGATCGCGAACACGCCCGACGCGAGCAGCGCGCCGGCCGGGTTGCCGAGCTGGGTGAAGCCGCCGTAGAACGTCTTCTTGCCCTCGGGGGCGTGCTCCACGCTCATCAGCACCGCGCCTCCCCACTCGCCGCCGACCGCGAGGCCCTGCAGGGCGCGGAGGAGGATCAGCAGGATGGGCGCGGCCACGCCGATCGAGGCATACGTGGGCAGGCAGCCGACCAGCACGGTGGCGACGCCCATCAGCAGCAGCGTGATGACGAGCGAGACGCGGCGGCCCAGCTTGTCGCCGATGTGGCCGAACAGGATGCCGCCGAGCGGGCGTACGAGGAACGCGACCGCGAAGGTGGCGAAGGCGGCGGCGGTCTCGGCGAGCGGGTCTCCGCTCGGGAAGAACAACGGACCGAGCACGAGGGCCGCGGCCGTCGCGTAGACGTAGAAGTCGTACCACTCGATGGTGGTGCCGACGAAGGCGGCGATGCCTGCGCGCCGCGCCCTGCTGGTGGTGGATGTCATGGCCGCTCCTTTGCGGTGATGCCGGGGGACCCGTTGCCGGGGACCTCTGGATGTTACGAGCGCGCCGCCGGGGCCGCAAGAGCAGAACATCTGCAATGGAGGCGCTCGCGCAGCAGATATGTACGCTCTGCGTCACATCATCTCTGTCAGGATCGGTCGGCGGCTCACTAGACTGACGATCTGATCGGATGGCAGACCGATTCCGGCGACTTTGCAAGGAGGCGGCCGATGGACCTCGACGCGGCACTCGTCCGGGCGCTCCAGGAGGACGGCCGCGCGAGCGTCCAGACCCTGGCCGCGCGCCTCGGTCAGCCGCGGGCGGCCGTGTCCCGCCGCCTGCGGGCGATGCTGGCCGACGGAACCGTGCGGGTCATCGCCGCCGTCGACCCGGCGGTGCTCGGTCAGCATGTCCTTGCACACGTCTCCATCCGCACGGACGGAGCCGTGGAGCCGATCGCCGAGCAGTTGCGCCGTCTCGACGAGACCGTGCTGGTCTCGGCGGTGGGCGGCACGCACGGCATCGTGACGGAGGTGCGCCTGGGCAGCATGGCGGCGCTGCACGAGCTGCTCGCGCGCATCCGCGCCCTGCCCGGCGTCGCCGGCATCAGCACGCTCATCTACTCGGCCGTGGTGAAGGGGTTCTTCGTGTCGCACCTGCGCGCCCCCGTGCGGATCGACGCCACCGACGCGTCCCTGGTCGAGGAGCTGCAGCGCGACGGGCGGCAGAGCCTGCGCGCGCTCGGCGAGACCGTGCGCCTGTCGCCGTCCGCCGTCGCCACCCGGCTCGATCGACTCACCGGCTCCGGCGTCATCACCGTGCGGGCGGTGGAGGCGCGCGGACTGACCAGGCGCCAGCTGTCGATGGGCGTCGGCCTCACGCTGACCGCCGACGACGACGCCGTGCTCACCGCCCTGGCGGCCTGGCCCGATGTCGACTTCGCGGCCCGCACGATCGGGCGGTTCGACGCCGTCGCGACGCTCGTGCAGCCGTCGGCGGGGGCGCTGCACGAGAGCCTGGAGCGCATCCGCTCGCTGCCCGGCGTCGCCGGGCTGGAGACCTGGCTGCACCTCGCCGTGGTGAAGGAGGACTACACGCGCACCCTGCGACCGGTGGTCACCGCGTAGCCCGCGCAGCCTCCGCCCTGGCTGTCGCCTCCGCCCTCGTCAGCCCCGGAACGCGGGTGGAGGCGCTCTCGACGGCGATCGCGCCGGCAGCGTTCGCGAAGCGCGCCGCCCGCTCCAGCGTCATGCCATCGTCCAGCGCGCAGGCGAGGGCCGCGGTGAAGACGTCGCCGGCGCCCGTCGTGTTCACGACCCGTGCCTCCAGGCCCGCGATCCGCTCGCTGCTGCCGTCCTGACGGAGCATCGCGCAGCCGTCGGAGCCCCGGGTGGCGATGATCGCGCCGACGCCGGCGCCGAACAGCGCGTCGGGGCCGCCCAGCGCCCGGGCCTCCGTCTCGTTCGGGGTGAGCACGTCGACCAGTGCGAGCAGCTCGGCGTCGAGGGGCCGGGCCGGTGCGGGGTTGAGGAGGACGGTCCACCCGTGGTCTCTGCCGATGCGCGCGGCCGCGGCCACCGCCTCCACCGGCACCTCGAGACTCGCGACCAGTACGGAGCCGGGACTCACCACCGGGGCGAGCCGGTCGAGTGCGTCGGCGACCCGGTCGGGATGCAGGAGGCCGTTGGCGCCCGGGTGCACCGCGATCGTGTTCTCGCCGCGGTCGTCGACGGTCACGTAGGCGGCACCGGTCGGGGCATCGACGGTGGCGAGCTGGTCCAGCCGCACGCCCACGTCCTCCACAGCGGCCCTGGCCGCCCTCCCCCGCTCGTCGTCGCCGACCGCGCCGACGAGGAACGTCTGCGCCCCCAGGGTCGCCGCCGCGGCGGCCTGGTTCGCGCCCTTGCCGCCCGGCTCCTCGACCACGCCGGTGGCCAGCACGGTCTCACCCGGCGCGGGGATGCGCGGCGCGCGGATGGTGACGTCGGTGTTCAGCGAGCCGACGACGATGACGCTCATGCCGTGCCCGCCTCCCGTTATGGTGTCCGAGCTGCCAACCTAGCAAGTCGCCGGAGGTCGGGGCCGACAGTCGCCGCCTCCCGTCACCAGTGCCTGCTGCCCTCCCCCGCCGCGCGGTCGCGCCGGATCGAGTAGTCCGGCCAGGGGAGGTCGACCGGCGCCTCGAAGTCGGCGTCGAGCAGCGGCGGCATGGGGTCGGCCGCCGTGCGCTCGTCGAACTCCGCCTTCGCCGCGGCGAGGAGCTCCGGCGAGGTGAGGAGGTCGAGGAACGTTCCCGCGATCGTCGCGCCCGCGGTCGCGATCGTCGGATCGATGGTGGCCGGGATGCCGCCGAGCGCGTTCATCACCCAGGCCGGGTACGCGCCACGGCCGGGCGTCGGCTTGAGCGCCGGCCGCGAGACGTAGAACCGCACGGTCGGCGCGTAGTGGGTCATCTCGACGTAGTCGTCGCTCGTCCAGTTGCGCTGCCAGGCCGGCATGTGCTCGCGCAGCAGCCGCTCGGCCTCCTGCGGCTCGATGAGCCGCTCGCACTCGTCGAGGAACGGATGCTCCTGCGGCTCGACGCCCAGGGTGGCGAGGATGTCGTTCGCGACCTGCACCGCCTCCTGGCCGTAGGTCGGGGCTCCGACGACCTCGAGGTTGCGGTAGAGCACCTCGGCGAGGACGTGGTTGGTGCGGCCGGGGCGGCTGCGCGCGACCCAGCGCTCCTCCAGCGTGCAGTGCGCCATGGCGGCGGCGTGCACCGCGTTGCGGTCGAGGACCGCGAGCACGTGCTCCGCCATCTCGATGTTCGGCGTGCGCCACGAGAACTGGATGCGGGCGACCCTGGTCGGCAGGTTGTCCGCCGTCGCCTGGCCGTCGAGCAGGATGGCGTCGGAGAGGCTCCACCCGCCGACGCTCGGCAGCATGGCGTCCTGCATCGCCCGGGACGCCGTGTACATCGTCGTCAGCGCGGCGTTGGCCCCGGGCGCCCTGGCCGCGGAGTGGGAGGCGGGGATGGGCGAGTTGGGGTCGTTCTCGAGCTGCCAGGTCTCGGCCTCGTCGCAGCTGAACGTGTAGACCTTGCTGTAGTAGGCGCCGCACTGCGTGTCCCAGCGGGCGGTGTTGCACAGCGGCAGCATGTAGAAGGGGTGGAACGACACGATCGCGTCGACGCCGTCGTAGTAGCCGCGGAGGCCGTGCACGACCTTCGAGCCGTGCATCTTCTCGGCCGGCTCGCCGGTGTAGCGCAGGGTGCCGGGGATGCCGTGCTCTCGCATCGCGTGCTGCGTGGCGAGCAGCCCGGCCAGGGTGGAGATGCCGAGCGCGGAGTGCGGGTCGGTGTGACCGGGCGCGTAGGCGCTGAGCCCGTCGCGCGGGGCCGGAGCGGTTGAGGCCGCCTGGTTGTTGCCGGGGACGGCGTCGTACTCCGCGTACGTGAGCAGCACCGGGCCGTCGCCGTTGCTCCAGCTCGCCGAGAACGCCGTCGGCATCCCGGCCGAGCCCTCCTCCACCTCGAACCCGAGGGAGCGGAGGGTGCGGACGTACCAGGCCGCCGACTCGTACTCCCGCCACGCCGGCTCTGCGAGCTCCCAGATACGGGAGTGCCAGGCCGACAGCTCGTCCCTGTGCTCGTCGATCCAGGCCTGCGCGGTGGCGCGAGCCGCTGCCCCGAGGGTGATCCCCGTGTCGATGGTCATGCGCTGATCCACTCCTCACTCGTCGTCGTCTCTTCGTCGGCCGCGCGCTCGAAGACGCCGAGCGGCACGTGCACGAGGCTCACACCCGGCTCGCGGATCGCGGCGGCGACCGTCTGCGTGACCTCGTCAGCTGCGGTGACCGCGTGACCCGTGCCGCCGAACGCCTCCGCCAGGCGCGGCCAGTCCGGCTGGAACAGGTCGACGCCGACCGGCGCGATGCCGCGGTCGAGCTCGTTCTCGCGGATCTCGCGGTAGCCGCCGTTGTCGACGACCACCACCGTGAGGTCGAGGCCCTGCTCGGCCGCGGTCGCGAGCTCCTGCACCGAGAACATCAGCGCGCCGTCGCCGAGCACGCAGACGACCGGAGAGCCGGGCTCGGCGATCGCGGCGCCGATGGCCGCGGGGAGTCCGTAGCCGAGGGTCGCGTACGCCGGCATGTAGAGGAACCGCTTCGGCTCCTCCTGCAGCACGGTCGAGGTCATGCCGTAGTAGGTGATCTGGGAGGAGTCGCCTGCGACCGTCGCACCCGCAGGAAGCGCGGCGGTGATCGCATCGGCGGCCGCCATCACGAGCGGCGAGAAGGCCTCCGCCTCGGCGCGCTGCGCGGAGCGCACGCCCTCCAGGTCACCCGGCTCGCGCCGGTCCGTCGACACCGCGGCGGCGAGCGCCTCCACGGCGAGGCGGCTGTCGCCGACGAGAGCGACGTCGGCGCGGAGGTTCGTGTCGATCCGCGCGGGATCGAGGTCGATGCGGACCACCGGGCCGGCCGGGGCGAACGCGTTGCCCCAGAGCTCCGCCTCTCCGAGCTTGCTGCCGATCACGAGCACCGCGTCGGCGCTGCGCACGACGTCGGCGGAGGCGGCGAGCCGCAGCTCCGCGCGCAGCGAGAGCGGATGCGTCTCCGGCAGCACTCCCTTGCCGTTGAGCGTCGTGAGGACCGGCGCACCGAGCCGTTCGGCGAGGCGCCTGACCGCGTCCGCAGCGGGCACGGCGCCCCCACCCGCGACGATGAGCGGTCGGGAGGCGGCGTCGAGCAGGCGCGCGGCCTCCGCGACCGCTGACCGGTCGGGCGCGACGAGCGGCCGGTGGCGCCGGGCCAGGAAGCCCTCGCCCACGGTCGCCGGGCCCTCCAGCACATCGAGAGGGACCTCGATGTGCACCGGCCGCGGGCGGCCCGCCTGGAACAGGGCGAACGCCTCGTGCACCGCCTCCACCGCCTCGGCGTCGGACTCGACGCGCCGGCTCCACAGCATCACCGCGCCCGCGGCGCCGGTCGGGTCCTTCGACTCGTGCAGCACGCCGCGGTCCGCGAAGCCCGTGCCGCGCGGCGTTCCGGGAGAGAGGACGAGCAGCGGCCGCGACTCGCAGAACGCGGTGCCGGCGGCCGACAGCACGTTGAGCAGTCCGGGGCCGCTGGTCGTGACGACGACGCCAGGCAGACCCCGGCGCTGCGACCAGCCGTCGGCGGCGTACCCGGCGCCCTGCTCGTGGCGGGCCGTGACCGGGCGGATGCCCAGCTCGGCGAGCAGGCGGTAGAACTCCAGGTTGTGCGTGCCGGGGATGCCGAAGACGGTGTCGACGCCGTAGCCGCGGATCGCGCGCATGATGGCGCGGCCTCCGGTGCTCGCCGAGCGGTCGGGCCCGGTCATCGCGCGTCGCTCCGGTACCGCTGCACCCCGCCGATCCACGTCTCCAGCACCTCGATGGCGCCGATCTCGGCGGCGGGCACGGTCAGCGGGTCGGCGGACAGCACGGCGAAGTCGGCGAGCTTGCCGACCTCCAGCGAGCCGAGGTCGTCCTCGCGGCCGATCGAGAAGGCGCCGTTGATGGTGTGCGCGCGCAGCGCCTCCGCGGCCGGGATGAGCAGGTCGTCGGAGCCGAGCTTGTGACCGCGGCGGGTGACCCGCGTCGCCGAGACCTGGATCGCCTCCAGCGGGATCGGGTCGGCGACCGGGGCGTCGGACGAGATGGTGACGGGCACCCCGGCGGCGACGAACTCGCCGAGCGGGTTGAACCGCTCCCCCGGCGTGCCGATCGCGTCGGTGACGCCCTCGCCCCAGTTGTAGTAGTGCTGGGGCTGGTTGACCGGGCGGATGCCGGCCCGCGCCATGCGGTCGATCTGCCCGGGCGTCGGGAGGCCGCAGTGCTCGATCCGGTGCCGGGCGTCGGCGTCGGGCCGGTCGGCGAGCGCCCGCTCGATCGTCGAGACGACCATCTCGATGGCATCGGGAGACTGCGCGTGCGTGGCGGTCTGGAGGCCGACGGCGTGCGCCTTGCGCACCAGCCGGTCGTACTCCTCCGGCTCGTGGTAGAGCTGGCCGGTGCGGCAGGGGTCGCCGACGTAGCCGTCCGGGAAGTACGCGGTCCAGCCGCCGAGCGTGCCGTCGGCGTACAGCTTGATGCCCGCGAAGCTGAGCGTCTCGTTGCCGAAGGCGCCGTGCATCCCGAGCTCCAGCACCTCGTCGAGCAGGTGCGAGAGCACGTACATCGACACCCGGGTGGTGAGCTCGCCACGCTCGGCGAGCCGCAGGTACATGTCGAACTCGCGGCGCGTCACCTGGCAGTCGCCGAGGGCGGTCACTCCCCCGGCGAGGAAGCGCTGCTGCGCGGCCTCCAGCTGGCGGAGGTGCTCGGCCGGCTCGTCCTCGAGGTGGAAGTTCGGCCCGTGGTGCCCGATCTTGACGCCGTGCACCCCGGTGAGGATGTTGCAGGCGGCGTCGCTCAGCTCGCCGGTCAGGTCGCCGTCGGCGTCGCGGAAGAACTCGCCGCCCTGCGGATTGGGCGTGTCCCTCCCGATGCCCGCCTGCTCCAGCGTGAAGGTGTTCACCACGCCGCCGTGACCGCTGGCGTTCATGAGGTACACCTGGCGGGTCGTGGAGACCTGGTCGAGCTCCTGCCGGGTGGGGTGGCGCTGCTCCGCCAGGTTCCGCTGCTCGTAGCCGTAACCGCGTACGGGGGTGTCGCCCGGGTGCGCCTCCGCCGCGGCCCGCAGCAGCGCGACGATCTCGGGGATGGAGCCGGCCTTCTCGGGGCCGCAGTCGACCCACGTCATCATCTGCCCGTACATCAGCGGATGCGCGTGCGCGTCGATGAAGCCGGGCACGACGACCGCCGGCCCGAGGTCGACCTCGCGCGGCGCGAGGGCCGAGACGCGCGCCGCCTCCGCCCGGCAGGTCGCGACGTCGCCGACGGCAGCGATGCGGCCGCCGATGACGAGCAGCGCCTGCGCGACCGTGTCCGCCGCGTCGACGGTGTGGATGGCCGAGGCCGTGACGATGAGCGGCTGCTGGTCGACGGCCGCGGTGGGGAGTGAGCGTCGCATGAAGGGGGCTTTCTGTGTCGTGAAGCGGAGACGGTCGGCCGGGCGGTCAGCCGAGGGCGGGGACGGGGACGGGGGTCAGCGGGATTCCCGTGCGCGCCCAGGCGAGCACGTTCTCGGCCTGCAGCCGCACGTAGTCGTCGAGGGCGGCGGCGGAGCGGAAGCCGGCGTGCGGCGTGACGATCGCGCGCGGGTGCCCGATCAGGGGGTGCCCGGCGCCGGGAGGCTCCGTGTCGAGCACGTCGAGCGCTGCGCCCCGCAGGCGCCCGGCGTCGAGCGCAGCACGCAGGGCGCCCGTGTCGATCAGGCCGCCGCGGCTCACGTTGACGAGCACGGCCTCCTGCCGCATCGTGGCGAGTGCGTCGGCGTCGATCAGGCCGGCGGTCTGCTCGGTGAGCGGGAGGTGCAACGAGACGACGTCCGCCGAGCGCAGCACCTCCTCCAGCCCGGCCGGCTCGACGCCCTGCCGCCGGATGCGGTCGTCGGGCAGGAAGGGGTCGTGGCCCACGATCCGTCCGAAGAGCGGACGCGCGCGTTCGGCGAGCGCCGCGCCGATCCGGCCCATGCCGACCACGCCGAGCGTGAGCCCGCTGATGCGCGGCTGCACGGGCACGACCTCCAAGTCCCACACCCCAGCCCGCACCGAGCGGTCGTAGGCGCTGATGCCGCGCAGGGCGTCGAGGGCGAGGGCGAGCGCGTGGGTGGCGACCTCCTCGGTCGCGGCGCCGACGATGTGCGAGACGGCGACGCCGCGGCGGGCGGCGGCGACCACGTCGACGTTGTCGAAGCCCATGGAGGCCAGGGCCACCATCCGCAGCCGCGGCAGCGCCTCGAGCACCTCCTCGTCCACGTCGCCGTAGCCGAGCATGAGGGCGTCGGCCTCCGCCGCCTCCGCGATGATGGCCCGCTTGTCGAAGCCGCGCAGCACGGTGACCGCGTGGCCCTCCGCCGTCAGCCGGTCGAGCTGGGGGCGGACGTCGAGCGCGTCCAGGTCGGCGCACACGGCGACGTTCACCGGGCGCGACGAAGCGTCGTGAGTCATGCTGATCCCTTGGTCGTTCGTCTGTCGTCGTTCGTCGGTCGGGAGGCGGTCAGTGCACGTGGCTGAGGAAGCGCCGCGTGCGCTCGTGCTGCGGGTTGTCGAAGAACTCGTCCGGCGCCGCCTGCTCGACGATCACGCCGCTGTCGAACAGCGTGACCTCGTCGGCGACGCGGCGGGCGAAGCGCACCTCGTGCGTGACGACGATCATCGTCATGCCGCCACGGGCCAGTCCCTCCATCACGTCCAGCACCTCGCCGACCAGCTCCGGGTCGAGGGCGGAGGTCGGCTCGTCGAACAGCATCACGTCCGGTTCGAGCACCAGCGCCCTGGCGATCGCGACCCGCTGCTGCTGCCCGCCGCTGAGCTCCGACGGGAAGTGCCCTGCCCGCTGCGACAGCCCGACCCGGTCGAGCATGGCGTGCGCCCGCTCGAGCGCCTCGTGGCGGCCGATCCCCTGCACCGCGTGCAGGGCGAGGGCGACGTTGCGTGCGGCGGTCAGGTGCGGGAACAGGTTGAACTTCTGGAACACCATCCCGATGTCCCGGCGCTGCACGGCCAGTGCGCGCTCCGGCAGGTGGCGGCCCTCCGGCGTGCGGCCGATGCGGGTCCCGTGGAGGGAGATGTCGCCCCGGTCGGCCGGCTCCAGCAGCGCCATGAGCCGCAGCATGGTCGACTTGCCGGAGCCCGACGGGCCGAGCACGGCCTTCACCTGACCCTTGCGGACCTCGAACTCGACGCCCTTCAGGACCTCGTTGCCGCCGTAGGCCTTGTGGAGGTCGGTCACCTGCAGCGTCGGCTGCTGCAGCGCCGTCGTTCCCGCGGTGGTGCGTGCATCGGTCATGACAGTCCTCCTGCCGGGACGGCGACGGGCTTGCGCTTCTTCTCCGCCTTCACCGAGATCCAGGCGAACCGGCGCTCGATCAGGGTCTGCACGAGCGTCACGATGCTGACGATCACCAGGTAGTAGATGATCGCGACCGCGTAGTACTCGGCGTAGCGGAAGGTGATGTTGACGCCGACCTGCGCCGTCGTCAGCAGTTCGCGGAGCGAGATGACCGAGGCGAGCGACGAGTACTTGATCAGGCCGATGAACTCGTTGGTCGTCGGCGGGAGCGCGATCCGGATCGCCTGGGGCAGGACGATCCGGAGCATCACGCTCGCCGGCTTCATGCCGAGGGCGCGGCCGGCGAGGGCCTGGCCGTCGTCGACGCTGAGCAGCGCCGAGCGGATGATCTCGGCCATGAAGGCGGCCTCCACGAGGCCCAGCCCGATCGAGGCCGCGACGAACGGCGAGTACCAGTCCCCGCGCAGCGCCGGGACGAGCTGCGGCAGCGCGTTCCACATGATCAGCAGGACGAGCAGCGCCGGGATGGCCCGGAAGAACCACACGTAGATGCCGGCGGGCACGCGGCCGGCCGCCGACCTCCCGGTGCGCCCGAGGGCGACCAGGAAGCCGATGACCGTCGCGATGACGAGCGAGACGAAAGCCACGCCGATCGAGAGCAGCGCTCCGACCAGGTACGCCGGGCTCAGGAGCTGCTGGAGGAAGATCTGGGGATCGAAACCCATGGGGGCCGCCTTTCCGTGACCGGGCCTCTGGCTACTTGACCTCGACGATGGCCGGGTCGAGGCCGTACGTCTTGGCGATGTCGGCCAGCGTGCCGTCCTCGCGGAGGGCCTTCAGGCCGCTCGCGATGGAGGCGGAGATCTTGTCGTCCTTGCGGCTGAAGACGCCGAACTGCGTGTCGAGCTCGAGCACGTCGGGCGCGATCTCGAGCTTGCCCTTGTTCTGCGTGACCATGTAGGCGGCCGCGACGTTGGTCTCGGCGAGCGCGTCGGCCTTGCCGTTGAGGACCGCGAGCACGGTCTCCGCGGTCTTCGGGTACTCGACGAGGTTGATGGCCTTCGCGCCGTCGCCCGTGCACTTCTCCGAGAGCGTCTTGATGGTGGCCGCGTTGGAGGAGGCCGACTGCGCGGCGACGGTGAGGCCGCAGAGGTCGGAGGGGCTCGTGATGTCCTTGACCCGATCGGGCGAGGTCAGGATGGCGGGGCCGGCCTGCATGACCGCGCTGGCGTCGGCGATCTTCAACCGCTCGTCGGTCATATAGAGGCCGCCGAAGATCATGTCGCAGGCGCCGGACTGCAGCTGCGGCATCAGCCCGTCGAACGAGGTGACGAGCAGGTTGGTCTCGACGCCCCAGTGCTTGGCGAGGGCGCGGATGCCGTCGGCGTCGAAGCCGACGATGTCGCCGTCCGTGCCGTTCTTGTAGTACTCGAGGGGCGCGTACTCGGGGTCGATGCAGGCGGTGAGCTTGCCCGGCTGGACGAGGCCCTCCGGTCCGGCGGAGGCGCTGGAGCCGCCTCCCGCGCTGCTCCCCGATGCGCACCCGGCGAGCGTGACGGCCAGGGCGGCGGCGGTACAGAACGATGCTACGAGTTTCTTCATTGCACACTCCTTCGGGCTGGGAACCGCGCCACCGGCATCGGCGTCGGTGTACGAAGCATGCAGGCCGGAAAAGGACCCCGTCAAATCAGGTTTTTGTTACATGCGCGAAACATTGGCCAATCCGTCGCGACGCGCCGCAGTTTTTGCGTCGATGTTGACATGAATGGGCTTTCCCGTAGCAGAATTGAACCGCTCCCCGATCCGAAGGTTTTTCATGGACGCGATCACCGAAGACGCTCTCGCCCTCCTCCGCACCGACGGCCGGCTCTCGTTCGCCGAGCTCGCCCGCGAGCTCGGCGTGCCGCGCGCCGCCATCGCCGCCCGCATCTCGCCGATGCTCGACTCCGGCGAGCTGCGCATCGTCGCGGCGGTGCATCCCCGCTTCTTCGGCCTGAACGTGATGGCGCACATCGCGCTGCGCATCAGCGGCGACGTCGACCGCATCGTCGCCGAGATCGGCGACCGCATCCCCGCGGTCTTCATCTCGGAGACGGTCGGCGCCGAGCAGCTCGTGGTCGAGACGCACGTGCGCTCGCTCGGCGAGCTGCAGGCCGTGCTGCGCGAGATCCGCGGCCTCCCCGGCGTCTCCGACGCCCGGCACCTGATCTACGACCACGTGCTCAACAGCTTCTTCCTCGGGGCGGAGCCCGACGGGCCGCAGGCGGAACTCGACGAGGCCGACGGCGCCATCATCCAGCTCCTCCAGCGGGACGGCCGCACCGCCTACCGCGAGCTGGCCGACCATGCCGACCTGTCGATCACGGCCGTCCGCTCGCGCGTGAACCGCCTGGTGAAGGCCGGCATCATGCGGATCGGCCCGCTGGGCCAGCGCTCCGACTCGACCGGCAGCCTGGTCTTCGGCATCGGCGTCAACCTCGCCGGCGACGGCGACGAGGTCGTCGCCCTCGCCTCCCGCCGCCGGGGCCTGGAGTTCATGGCCCGCACGGTCGGCCGGTTCGACCTCCTCGCGACCATCGCGTTCTCGTCGCTGCAAGACCTCAATGCGTTCCTGGATCAGCTGCGGCGCATCCCGGAGACCCGCGCGGTCACCACCTGGCTGCACGCGCGCATCCGCCTCGAGCGCTACCAGTTCATGCAACGGCGGGAGGGATAGGGCCGGTTTTGACCATCTAACATTTTACATGTATCACTTGTGGAGTGAATCCGACCACCCGAAACAGACTCCGCCCGTCCTCGCGCCGATCCGCGCGCCTCACCGCCCTGGCCGCACTGGCCCTGACCGCCGCCGCGGCGACATCGCTGGCGCCGGTGGCCGCGCAACCCGCCCACGCCGATCCGGCCGCCTCCACCTCCCGCATCACGGGCCCCTGGGTCACCAACAACGGCCGTGGGGCGTCGCTCTTCGAGGCCGTCGGCGTCCCGACAGCCGGCGCCCCCATCGCCGGTGTCACCGGGCCGTCCGTCGACGCCGTCCGCGACCGCGCCGCGACGTGGTCCTTCCCGGCCGTCGGGTCCACCGGGCCCGTCATGTACGGCACGGGCACGCTGGCCCTCTGCCTGACCGGCGCTGCGGGCGTCGTGCACGCCGAGGCCTGCGTGCAGGGACGCGCCGACCAGCAGTACGCATGGGACTACCTCGACCGTCACGACGCCGCGAAGGGCTACGGCATCGGCCCGGCCGCCGACAAGTCCCGCATCCTCGGGTTCGACAACTCGGGGTCGGGCTCGCTCACCGCCGAGGAGCGCAACCCCGGCTACTGGGTCCTCTGGGTGTTCGTCCCCACCGGGGCCCAGGACGACACCACCGCGACGGATCTGCTCACCCCGGTGAAGCCCATCCACTACGTCGCCATGGGCGACTCATACGCCTCCGGGCTCGGTACGCGCGCACCCCTGGCCTACGGCAACTTCTGCTTCCAGAGCCCCGAAGCGTATTCCGCGCTGCTCGCGACGGCGGAGAAGGTCGCGTCGTACACGTCGGTCGCCTGCGCCCAGGCCGTGTCCAACAACATCGACGAGAGCGCCCAGACGTTCTTCGGCTTCTTCGACGTGAGCACCGGGCCGCAGCTGGAGGCGCTGAAGCCGGACACCAACCTCGTCACCCTGTCCATCGGCGGCAACGACCTGAACTTCGCACAGATCCTGATCGACTGCGCCTTCAACGAGTTCTTCGACAACCCCTCCGGCGCCTGCGTCGGTTCCATCGAAGCGGCGGAGACGCAGGCCCGCTCGGCGGAGTTCCATCAGCGGCTGGTGCAGATCTACACGGCGGTCAAGGCACGCGTCGCACCGGACGCCCGCGTCCTCGTGATCGACTACCCGCGCCTGTTCACCACCGCGAACACCCGCCTGATCAGCGACAGCTCCCGCGCCAGGATGAACGCCGCCGTCGACGTCGCCGACGAGGCGATCCGGTCGGCCGCCGCGGAGGCCGGTGTGACCTTCGTCGACGTGCGCGACCGCTTCATGGGCCACGGCGCCATGCGCGGCGGTAGCCCGAACGCGTGGATCAACGACGTCGACCCGCTGCAGCTGATCAACATCATGCATCCGACGGCCGCCGGCCACGCGCAGGGCTACCTGCCGGCGATCGAGGCGGCGCTGCAGCGCTAAGGATGCGGGAGGAGCGGATCAGCCCCCGATCCGCTCCTCCAGCAGCTCCAGCAGGGCCTCCGCCGCGCGCCCCGGCCGCGGGCGGGCGATCGCGCTGAGCCGCCAGTCGACCGGCTCGCGCAGCGGCCGCACGACGGCGCCGGGAGCGGGGATGATCGTCAGCTCGGGCAGCGCGGCCACGCCGAGGCCCGCGGCGACGAAGCGGGGGATCTCGCCCAGGTCCGCCAGCTCGGTCGGGACGCGCCGGGTGAGGCCCAGCCCCGTGAAGGCGCGGTCGAGGGCGACGCGGTTTCCGAAGCCGGCGCGTGCGTCCACCCACGGCTCGTCCGCCAGGTCGGCGAGCGCGACCGTCCTCCGGCGGGCGAGCGGATGACCCTCCGGCAGCACGGCGCGGAACGGGGAGTCGGCGAGCGGCCGCGTGAGCAGGCCTGGCACCGGGTCGGGCAGGCCGTGGAAGGCGATGTCGAGCCGGCCCTGGCGCACATCCTCCACCAGTCCGGTCGACCCGGTCGGCGAGGGGCCGAGGCGGAGGTCGACGTGCGGGTGCCTGCGGTGGAACTCGCCCATCACCCCGGGCAGGTCGACCGTGGTCAGATTGGTGAAGATGCCGACCCGGACCGTGCCGCGCAGCGGGCCCTCGCGGTCGGCGAGCTCGCGCATCCGCTCGACGGCGCGCAGGGCCACGCGGGCCTCCGCCAGCACCTCCTCCCCGACGTCGGTGAGCCGCACGCCGTGGGCATCGCGCTCGAACAGCGGGGAGCCCAGCTCGCGCTCCAGGCTCTGGATGCCGGCGGAGACGGTCGACTGCGCCGCGTAGACCCGCTCGGCCGCCCGGGTGAAGGTGCCCTCGTCGGCGATGGCGGCCAGGTACTCCAGCTGTCGGGTGTCCATGCGGTCATCGTATTGCTCGATGCTCAGCATCGGCTATTTCCGTTGGACTCGATGGGCCGTCGGGAGCATCCTTCAAGCATGACCTCCACACTGGTTCCCCCCACCACGGACCGCCGCCCCTTCCGCCTCCGCCACGGGGCCGGCTTCTGGGTCATCGCCGCGGCGTTCCTCGCGGTCATGGCCTTCTCGACCGTCCCCACCCCGCTGTACGCCTTCTACCAGGCCCGCGACGGCTTCCCGACCTGGGTCGTCACGGTGATCTTCGCCGCCTACGCGGTCGGCGTCATTGCGAGCCTGTTCCTGGTCGGGCACGTGAGCGACTGGGCCGGACGCCGCCGCATGGTGCTCGTCGCCGTGCTGGTGGAGATCGTGGCCGCCGCCCTCTTCCTGTTCTGGAACGACGTGGCGGGGCTGATCGTCGCGCGCACGCTCTCCGGCATCGGGGTCGGCGCCCTCACCGCGAGCGCGACCGCGCACCTGAGCGAGCTGCGAGCCGTCGCCCGCCCGCAGGAGGCTCCACGCCTCGCCGGGACCGTCTCCACCGTCGTCAACACCGGCGGCCTGGCCCTCGGCCCGCTGATCGGCGGCGCGTTCGCACAGTTCCTCCCCGCCCCGCTGCTGCTGCCGTACGCCGTCTTCCTCGTCGTGCTGGCGGTCGCCGCCGTCGCGGTCGCCCTCGTGCCCGAGACCGTGGAGCGCGCGGAGGAGCGCCCCGCCTACCGGCCGCAGCGCATCTCGCTGCCCGCGTCGGCGCGCGGCGCCTTCTCGGCCGCGGCGACCGCCGCCTTCGCCGGCTTCGCCGTGTTCGGCCTGTTCACCTCGCTCGCACCGAGCGTGCTGGCGGGGACGCTGCACCAGACCTCGCACCTGCTCGCGGGCGCGGTGCCGTTCGGCGTCTTCGCGGCCTCCGCGCTGTCGCAGATCGTCTTCGCGCGGCTGTCGTCGCGCGCCCAGCTGAAGCTCGCGCTCACCCTGATGCTCGTCGGCCTCGCCGGTCTCGCGGCGGGCGTCGTGGTGGCGTCGCTCGGGGTGTTCATCGTCAGCGGCATCCTCGCGGGGGCGGGCGTCGGCCTGCAGTTCCGCTCGGCGATCGCGGCCGCCGCCTCCCTCGCCGCCCCGGAGCGCCGCGGCGAGGTGCTCGCCGCGATCTTCCTCATCGCCTACATCGGTCTGGCGCTCCCGGTGCTGCTGGTCGGCGTGGCGCTGATCCTGTGGCCGCTGGTGCCGGTGCTCGTCGTGTTCGTGGCGGCGGTGGCGGTGCTGTCGGTGGTGGCGGGCGCGGGGATGCTGCGGCGGGGCTGAGCTCAGCTCGCGGAGCGCCACTCCGCCCGCAGCAGCCCCATCACCACGATGTCCTCGTAGCGTCCGCGCACCCAGGCGTGCTCGCGCTGCCGCCCCTCCACCACGAATCCCGCCTTCTCATAGGCGCGGATGGCGTCGGCGTTGGAGGCGATGGCCTGGAGGTGCACCCGGCGCAGGTTGCAGCGCACGAACGCGTACTCCACGATCTGCCCGATGGCCGCCGTGCCGATGCCCCGCCCGCGCGCCTCCGGCAGCAGCGCGATGCCGACCTCCGCGTGCCGGGCGAGGTCGTCGAAGCCGAAGAGCGAGACGCTGCCGACCGCCGCCCCGTCGACGTCCACGACGAACCGCAGGTCGTGCGCCGCCGCGGCCTCGGCCGCCGCCAGCCGCGCCTCGAACGCGCTGCGGGTCAGCGGCGCCGGCATGGACGGGGTCCGCTCCTCCCACGTGCCGGCGTCGGCCGCGATCGCGAACAGCGCGTCGAGGTCGGCGTCGGTGCGGGCGCGGAGGGTGACGGCGGGCATGGAGGGAACGCTAGCAGCCGGAGAGGCGCGCGGCCCCGACCTCATACAGGCTCACCGGGCTCGCCGGGCTCGCCCGGCTCGAGCTTCTCCCGCATCACCGCGACCGGCTCGTGCCACAGGTCCGCGTCCGCACGCACGACCACGAGCGCGTCGCCGACGATCCCTGTGCGGATGCGCACCCCGCGCTCGCGCGCGAGACGTCGCACCTCCGCCCGCACGGCGGGCACGTCGATGCCCGCTCCGACGCGGTGCGACGCCTGCTGATCGGCGACGGCGCGGTCGAGCAGGCCGGCGGCCAGGTCGTGTGGGTCCATCCGGCACCTCGCTTCCGGTTCCAGGATGCGCTGCGGCGACGCCTCGCACCAGCGGCGGCCTTCCCCAGCACCCCCTCCGCACGGCATCCTGGCCCGGAACGAAGGAGGCGCCCATGACCCTCGCCATGCAGGATCCCCGCTCCGCCCGCCGAGCCGCCACCGCGGTCGTCGCCGTCGCCGCCACCGCGATCACCGCGGCCGCCGCGCGCACCCGGCGCCGGCCTCCGACCGCCGTCGGCCCCACCCCGCTCGGCGCCCTGACCCGTGGAGTCGCCGCGGGAGTCGTCGGCACGGTGGCCTTCGACGTGTGGCTCTACCTGCAGTACCGGCGCGAGCGCGGCACCGAGCCCCTCCCCGACTGGGAGTTCTCCGCCGACGTGACCGGGTGGGACGACGCCCCGGCTCCGGCCCAGGTCGGGCGCCGCATCATCGAGGGCCTGTTCCAGACCCGGCTGCCCGACGAGCGGGCCGCCTCCCTCAACAACATCGCCCACTGGGCGTACGCCCTCTCGGGCGCCACCGCGTACGGCCTCCTCGCGGGCTCGCTCAAGCACCCGCGCGCGGCCTACGGGCTGCTGCTGGGAGCCGGGATGTGGCTCTCCGGCTACGTGATCCTCCCTCCGCTCGGCCTGTACAAGCGCATCACCGAGTACGACGCGAAGACGCTCGGCAAGGACCTCGCGGCGCACCTCGTGTACGGGACGACGACGGCGACGGTGTTCGCGGGGCTGGTGCGGCGGCGCGGGTGAGCACGAGGGACGTACCTCCCCCTCCCCGCACCCCGCCCGCCGGGTCTACACTGCCCGCGATCGGCGCGCCCACGGCCTTCACCCGAGCGACCGGCCGCGCCGGATCGGGGGTGCGACATGACCACCAGACTGCCCTCGTCGGGGCCGATGCCCGACGGACAGCATGCCGGCTGCGACACGTCCGGGTTGATCCTGGTGCACCGGATCTTCCGCTGGCTGTACCGGGAGCTGCCGGAGCTCGTCCGCGGCGTCCCTGACGGCGACCGCGAGCGCGCGGCGGTCGTCGGGCGGTATGCGCACCTCGACTTCTACGCCCTGCATCTGCACCACCACACCGAGGACATCGCGCTGTGGGACCGGCTGGTCGCGCGCGATCCCGGCTGCTCCCTCCACGTCTCCCGGATGCGGGCCGAGCACGCCGCCGTCGCGAAGCACCTCGCCCGCATCGAGCCGCAGCTCGCGCCGTGGGTCGAGACCGCCGACGCCGGCCGGCGCGATGCCTTCGCCGCCGACATCGAGCGGCTGCGCGACACGCTGAACGTCCACCTCGCCGGAGAGGAGGCCGACATCCTCCCCGTGGCCGGCGCCGTGCTGTCGCAGCAGGAGTGGGACTGGATGGAGGAGCACACCCGCGCCGAGCTGCGCGCGCACCGCAAGGAGCTGGGCAAGGACGTCCTGGCCCTGCAACTCGGCCTGCTGCTGGCGAGCGTGCCGGAGGACGAGCGCGAGGAGTGGACGCGCGAGAACGTGCCGCCGCCGATCCGCGTGCTCTACCTGCTGCTGATGAAGCGGCAGTACGACCGCGACATGCGGGAGCTCTACCCGGACCGGCCCGTGCCGGCCATGGTGTGACGGTCTGACATGTGGCGGCGCGTGACCCTGTCGGCCTGGATCGGCCACCCGCCCGCGCGCGTCTTCCCGCCCCTCGCCGATCCCGCGCGCTGGCCGGCGTTCGCCCCGGCCGTGGAGGCCCGGAGCCGGGTCGGTGACGGCCCACCGACAGTCGGCTCCCGCTGGGCCGCGACCGACCGCATCCTCGGCCCGTTCCGCGCCCACTTCGAGGACGTGCTCGAGGAGGTCGAGCCCGACCGACGGGTGGTCTGGCACTCGACGGCGCCGTGGAACTCGCGGGTCGAATACGTCTGCACGCCCGAGCGCAGCGGCACACGCGTCGACGCCTCCTACGCGGGCGACATCTCGGGGTGGCTGCGGGTGGTGGGGGTGCTGCCGCGGTTCGCGTGGGTGCTGATCCTGCGGCGCGACTTCCGGGGGCTGGAGCGGATGCTGGATGCGGAGGATCGCGCACGAGTACCGGCGGCGGCCGAGTGAGCGAGCCGTGGACGGACGCGCGCATCACTCCCAGGACGACAGGATCCGCTCGACCATGCTCCCGCGCCGGAAGCCCGGCTCGAAGTGCTCCAGGATGTCGGCGTTGATCGTCCCGTAGGTGGTGCCGGGGCGGTGCTTGAGCCCTTCGTGGAACGTCGCGAGGAAGCCGCGCTTGAAGTCGTCGCGCGGGTATGCGGCGAGGATCTCGTCGACGGCGGCCGGGTCGAGGGCGTCCAGGCCGGCCCCGACGGCGTCGGTGAGCACGCCGAGGTTCATCGCGGCGACCTCCGGCCCCATGCGCCCGGGGATCTCCGGCGTGGTGTGGAGGGCGACGGCCTCCCAGACGAGGCGCGCCGCCTCCTCGGAGAACCCGTGATCGAGGGCGAAGGCGTGCGCGAGGTCGGCCCCGTCCACCTCGAACCGGTGCGGCGTCGGGGCCGGCGGGACCAGCAGTCCGCTGTCGTGGAACAGCGACGCGACGTACAGCAGCTCGGGATCGGGTTCCAGCCCCCTGGCGCGGGCGTGCAGCGAGCCGAAGAGGAACACCCGCAGCGAGTGGTCGTACAGAAGGGGGCTGCTCTGCGCCTCCACCAGGGTCCGGGCCGCCTCGGCCGCCGGGGTCTCCGGCAACGCGACGCCTGCGATAATTCTCGACATGTCCTGCTCCATTCCGGGTCGGTGTGCGGAGGTCGTCCGCACCTCCCACGATCCCGCCGGGGGGCGTGCCGCCGCCGCCCGGGAGCGGCCATGAGTCACCCGAAACCGGACGGCGCCGGACGGTCCGTCGTGATCCTCGTGTACGACGGAGCCAAGCTGCTCGATGTCGCGGGGCCGGCCGACGTGTTCGGCGAGGCCAACCGGCTGGGAGCCGACTACCGGATCACGGTCGTCTCGCCGGACGGCGCCGACGTCACGACGTCGGTCGGCATCCGCCTGGCGGTCGACGGCGGCCCCGAGCTCGCCGCGGACGCCGACACGGTCATCGTCGCGGGGGCCGACCTCTACCCCGGCTCGGCGGTGCCGCGCACGCTCTCCGACGCCGCGCTCGCCCTCGCGCGGGATGCGCGGCGCACGGCCTCCATCTGCACCGGGGCGTTCATCCTCGCCGAGGCCGGCCTCCTCGACGGCAAGCGCGCCACCACGCACTGGAAGGTCGCCAGGGCGCTCGCCTCCCGCTACCCGCAGACGGCGGTGGACCTCGACGCGATCTACGTGCGCGACGGCGCGACCTATACCTCGGCAGGGGTGAGCGCCGGCATCGACCTCGCCTTGGCGCTGGTGGAAGAGGATGAGGGACCCGACCTGTCGCGCGCGGTGGCACGAGCGCTCGTCGTGTACCTCCAGCGCGCGGGAGGCCAGTCGCAGTTCTCGGCGCCGCTGCAGGGCACCGCCCCGCGCACCCCTGCGCTGCGGCGGATCGTCGACCTGGTCGTCGCCGACCCGACCGCGCAGCACACGCAGGCCGACCTCGCCGCGCAGCTCAACGTGAGCACGCGGCACCTCAGCCGCCTGTTCCGTGACGAGCTGGCGACGACGCCGACCCGGTACGTCGAGTCGATCCGGTTCGACATCGCGCGCTCGCTGCTGGACCAGGGGTACAACGCGACGGAGGCCGCCCAGCGCGCGGGCTTCCCGAGCTACGAGAGCCTCCGCCGCGTCTTCGCCCGCGAGCTGGGCGTCTCACCGGCCGCCTATCAGCGGCGGTTCCGCACCGGCGACCGGTCGGCCGCCGCGTCCTGACTCAGTCGCCGACGCGGACGATGGTCTTCCCGCGACCGGCGGCCCGGGCGCCGAACGCGGCGGCGGCCTCCTCCAGCGGGACGACATCGCCCACGAACGGCCGCAACGCGCCGGAGCGCACGCGGCGCGCGATCTCGACCAGCTGCGCGCGGTCCGGCTCGACCACGAAGAAGACCGCGTCGACATCCGTCCGCGCCAGCTGCGGAGGCTCGACGATGGTCACGAGCCGGCCGCCCGCGCGCAGCCGATCGGCCGAACGGGCGCCCACGTCGCCGCCGATCACGTCGAACACGAGATCGACGCCGCCCTCCACCGCCGACCAGTCACCCTCCGTGTCGACGAAGAGGTGCGCGCCGGCCTCGAGGGCGCGCTCGCGGTGGGACCCGCGACCGGCTCCGACCACCACCGCACCCGCCTCGCGTGCGAGCTGGGCCACGATCGTCCCCACGCCGCCGGCGACGCCGTCGACCAGGACGGTCTGTCCGGCCTGCAGGCGCCCGTGCTCGAACAGGCCCTGCCAGGCGGTGAGCCCGGAGATCGGGAGGCTCGCCGCGGTCACGAAGTCGATGTCGGCCGGGAGCGGCGCCAGGTTGCGCGTCTCCACGGCGACGTACTCGGCCAGCGTGCCGTTGCGCGCCCAGTCGGCGAAGCCGAAGACGCGCTGCCCGACGGTCAGGCCGGTGGTGCCGTAACCGAGCGCGGTGACGACACCGGCGAGCTCGTGTCCGGGGACGGTGGGGGTGCGGTCACGGCCGGAGCGGTCGGTCCAGGTCGCCGGCCAGGCGAGCTCTCCGGGGGTGAAGCCGGCGGCGCGCACCTGGACGACGACGTCGTTCTCGGCGGCGTGCGGCTCGGGCAGCTCGTCCAGTCGCAGCCCGGCGGCGCCTGCCGCCCTGTCGCTCACGGTGATCGCCTTCATGGGTGTCCTTTCGTGTCTCTCGTTCTGGTGGGTGCGCCCCGGTTACTCGGGCCAGGCCGAGCTCTGGATGACGTCGACGAAGTCGGTCCGCCGGAATCCCGGGACGAAGTGCTCCAGCACGTCCGCGTTGACCGTGCCGAAGGTGGAGTCGGGCCGCTCGGCGAAACCGGCGGTGAAGGCGGCGAGGATGCGGTTCTTGAAGTCGGGCCGCGGGTGCGCGTGGACGACCTCCTCGATCTCCGCGTGCGTGAGCAGGTCCAGGCGCATGCCGAGCACATCGGTCTCCACGCCGGCTGTGGTGGCGGCGACGACCGGGGCCATCCGCCACGGCACCTCCGGCGTGGTGTGGAGCGCGATCGCGGTCCACACCAGCTCGGCGTCCGCGTCGCTGAAGCGGTGCTCGGTCAGGAACGCCCTGGCGCGGTCGGCGCCGTCGAGCTCGAAGCGCTGGGCGTCGCCGCGGTAGGGCGGCACGAGGCCCAGGTCGTGGAACAGCGTGGCGACGTACAGCAGCTCCGGGTCGGGGTGGAGGCCGGCGCGCGCGGCCTGCAGCGACCCGAACAGGAATACCCGGCGGGAGTGATGGAAGATGAGCTCCGGCGTGGTGGAACGGACCAGCTCGGTCGCATCGGCGACCAGTCGGCTGTCGGGGATCGACACCCCAGCGATGACATCGGTGGACACGTGTGCTCCTCGGGTCGGATCGGGCGGCTTTTCTCCAGCTTCGCCGCCGCTCCCCCGCCCCGGCTCCTCACGATCGGCCACGAAACGCATGATTCCGGACGCGGCCCGTCAGTGACTTGTCCAGGTATTCCGTGGTTCGCGTCTTCTTCGCGCGCCCGCCGCCGCGCTGGGATGGAAGGGTCGCAGGCGACCGCCGCGATGACGACGAAGTCAAGGAGCTCACATGATCACCAGACGTGTTCTGGGCCTCGGCGTTGCGGCGCTGCTCGGTCTCGGCACGGTCGCGGCGGCGGTGCCCGCAGCCGCCGCGCCCGGGGCCGCGGAGGCCGCCCCCGCCACCGCACCCTCCTCCACCTCCACGCTGGCAGCGACCCCGTACGCGGGGTGGAACACCTACTTCGGCCTGGGCGGCGACTACACGCAGACGCAGGTCCTCGACGTCGCCGACCACCTCGTGTCGAGCGGCCTGGCCAAGGCCGGGTACGACATCGTGTGGCTCGACGGCGGCTGGCAGGCGTCCACCCCGCGCGGCACCGACGGCCTGCTGCAGGGCGACCCGGCGCGCTTCCCGGACGGCATGGCCGCCCTCGCCGCGGCGATCCACGCGAAGGGCCTCAAGGCCGGCATCTACACCGACGCCGGTCCGTACATCCCCGGCTCGTGCGGCCTGGGGAGCTACGGCCATTACCAGACCGACGCCGACACGTTCGCGCAGTGGGGATACGACGCCGTCAAGGTGGACTTCCTCTGCGGCATCGCAGCGGACCTCGATCCGAAGACGGTCTACACCGAGTTCGCCGACGCGCTGCGCCACAACAGCAGCAACCGGCCGATCATCTTCAACCTCTGCAACCCGGTGACCTCGCCCGATTGGGGTGACTACCCCGAGTCGCAGCAGTCGACGAATACGTGGAGCTACGCGCCCGCCATCGCGCAGTCGTGGCGCACCTACACCGACGTCGGATTCGTCAACTCCATCAAGTACACGGACGTGCTGCGCAACTTCGACGCCAACGCCCGTCACCCCGAGGCCGCCGGCCCCGGGCACTGGAACGACCCCGACTACCTGGGCCCGCAGCTGGGCATGACGGACGAGGAGTTCCGCTCGCAGATGGCGCTCTGGGCCATGTCGGCCGCCCCGCTCGTCGTGGGCAGCGACCCCCGCACCTTCAGCGACGCCACCATCGCGACCCTGACGAACCGGGGCCTGCTCGCGATCGACCGCGACCCGCTGGGCAAGCAGGCCGTGCGCGTCGGCCCGGCCGGCACCACGGAGACGTGGACGAAGCCGCTCGCCGACGGCTCCACCGCCGTCGCTCTGGTCAACCGCGGCGGCGCCGCGTCCGAGGTCGCGACCACCGCCTCCGCCATCGGCCTCAAGGCCACCCGCGTCGCGGTCCAGGACGTGTGGACGGACGCCGTCACCGAGAGCAAGGACGCCATCCGCTCGGAGGTCCCGGCGCACGGTGTCTCGGTGCTCATCGTGTCGAAGAGCACCGGCAAGCCGCAGACGCCGCGGGTGCTGGCCGGCGCCCCGACGTTCACCGCGGTGAACGGCACGGCGATCACCCCGACCGGCGACCTGCTCGCCGCGGGAGGCTCGACCATCGACGCGACGGTCACGCTTCGCAACGACGGCCTCACTCCGGTGAAGGCGCCGCGTGCGACGCTCACCGCGCCCGACGGCTGGACGGCGACGGCCACCGGCGGCGGTGTGCCGGTGCTGCTCCCGGGCCGCACGGCCGATGTCGCCTTCTCGGTGACCGTCCCCGCGGGCGCGAGCACGGGATCGAACGACATCGGCGCCTCCGTGCGGTTCACGGGCTCCGGCGGTGAGGTCACGGTGACCTCCCCCGCCGCGCGGGTGACCGTGGCACCCGCGCCGCCGTCGGGCGCGGACCAGCCGCTGTCGCACCAGCCCTGGATCTCGGCGACGAGCGGATGGATGACTCCCGCGGTCGACCAGAGCGTCGGCGGAGGCAACCCGATCCGGGTCGCCGGTGCGACCTACGGCACCGGGCTCGGCGTGGCCAGCCCGTCCGACATCCGCTACTACGTGGGCGGCGTGTGCACGCGCCTGACGGGTGCGGTCGGCATCGACGACGTCGTGGACAACGTCGGTCCGGAGGGCGGCACCGCGACCTTCTCGCTCGTCGCCGACGGGACGACCGTCTGGGAGAGCGGTACGGTCTCGCGCGGCACGGCGGTCGCCTTCGACGTCGACCTGACCGGTGCGCGCGAGCTGGTGCTCCATGTCGGAGACGCGGGCGACGGCGGTTACAACGACCGCGCCGACTGGGCGGCGCCCCTCATCAGCTGCAGCTGACGGACCGGAAGAAGAACCGGGGCGTGAGGATCGACCTCACGCCCCGGTTCTGCGTTTGCGACGGACGACGGGCGCCTGAGCGGAGCGTCAGATCGCCCGCACGTGCAGCAGCAGCGAGCGGTCCGGGTCCAGCGACGGCATCTCCAGCCCCACGAGCCGCAGCACGCGACCAGGGAGGAGGGCGCCATCAGCCAGCCACGGCGGCTGGGCGCCCGAGAGCGCGCCACCGGCCGGGAAGACGGCACGCACGGCGTACTGCCGCTCGTCATCGAGCCCCGGCAGCCCCAGCCGGCCCACCGGCCAGGTGCGCGGCCGCTCCGTCACGGAGAAGGCGAAGAGCGCCTCCCCGCCGTCGGCCGCGACGACGCCCTCCAGGCGCGCGGCGGCCTCGGTCAGGTCGGCGTTGACGCGCGCGCCGCTGTGCAGCAGCTCCCGGTGCTCCTTGTGGAACGCGATCCACGAGGCGAGCTCCCGCTTGGTCGCGTCGTCGGCCATGAGGAGGTCGATCTCGATGCCGAGGTGCCCCCAGATCGCCTTCTCTCCGCGGTACGACAGCGGGTGCGAGCGGTGCGTGGTGTGCGACTCCTCGGCGCCGATGTGGGTGCCCTGCAGCTCCGGCGGGACGAGCAGCGCCGTCCAGCGCTGGATCTCCAGGCGCTCGTGCGGGTCGTTGCAGTCGCTCGGCCAGACCCGCTGCGTGCGCTCCAGCACACCGAGGTCGATCCGGCCGCCGCCGCTCGCGCACGACTCGATCTCGAGGCCCGGGTGCCGGCGGTGGAGCTCGTCCATCAGGCGGTAGGCCGCGAGCGTCTGAGCACGCAGGCCGGGACGCCCGGAGGGGGTGTGCCCGGCATCCAGCAGGTAACGGTTGTGGTCCCACTTCACGTACGCGATGCCGAGCTCGTCGATGAGCCCGCTCATCCGTTCGAGGACGTGGTCGTAGGCCTCGGGATGGCCGAGATCGAGCACGTGCTGGTGCCGCGAGGGCAGACCCGGCCCGTGGCCCGCGTCGAAGACCCACTCGGGGTGCTGCTCGGCCAGCCGGGAGTCGAGGTTGACCATCTCCGGCTCGAACCAGAGACCGAAGTCCATGCCGAGCTCGTGCACGCGGTCCGCGAGCGGCTTCAACCCGCCCGGCCACCGTTCGGGGTCGACCACCCAGTCGCCGAGGGAGCTGGTGTCGTCGCGCCGGGCCACGAACCAGCCGTCGTCCACGACGAACCGCTCGGCGCCGATGGCCGCCGACTCCTCGGCGAACCGGACGAGCGTGTCGAGGTCCTGCTCGAAGTACACGGCCTCCCAGGTGTTCACGAGCACCGGCCGCGGGCCGACGGGATGCGCCGGCGACGCCCGCAGGTGCCGGTGGAACCGCGCGGCGAGCGCGTCGAGCCCGTCACCCCACGAGCCGAACTGCCACGGCGTGACGTGCTCCTCGCCCTGGCCGAGCTCGACCTCGGCGGCCGCGAGCCCCTCCAGGGCGGAGAGCCGGCGGATGTTCGCCGGCGTGCGCTCGGCAGCGAGGGTCTGATTGCCGCTCCAGGCGAGGTGCGTCGCCCACACCCGACCGCTCCGGAAGCCGAAGCCCGGCTGCCCGGCGACGAGCAGCATCGTGTGCTCGAGACCGGGCTTGCCGCCGCGGGAGGCGCGCACCCACTCCCCGACGTCGAACGCCCGCCGCTGCGGGACGCGCTCCAGCGACCAGCGGCCGGTGAGGTCGAGCAGCTCGTCGGCGTCGGCCGGAACCGGGAGGGCCAGTTCGAGGGCGTCGAGCCGGAAGGCGTCGGGCCGGTCGTTGCGCAGCCGTGCCCGCTGACGGACAAGGCCACTCGCCTGCAGCACCTCCAGCTCGAGCGTGAGCGAGAGACCGTAGGCGTCGTCGTGCGCGTCCACGGTCAGGGCCACACCCTCGTCCGAGGTCGAGACCTGTGCGCCGGTCGTCAGGAACTCGGGCGCCCAGCGGCGTCCGCCGGAGTCGCCGACGAGCCCCGGCCGCCCCAGCCAGCCCTCGTGCAGCTGGCCGAGCACCGGCACGGGCTGCGGATAGGTGACGGCGCTGTCGCCGACCGCGGGCTGGGTGGTCGCCGCGATCTGCTGCAGCGCCTCCGCGCTCAGCTCGCCGAGGTCCTCGCCCCAGTGCAGGATGCGCGGGAGGCGCGAGCGGTCGAGCAGGACGACGACGCTGGTGCCTCCCGCTCGCAGGTGGACGTGGTCCGAGTCGATGGGCATGCTCTATTTCACCGATCCGAGGGCGAGGCCCCCGATGAAGCTCCGCTGGAACAGCAGGAAGACGATGGTCGAGGGGATGGCCGCGACGACGGTGGCCGCCGCGATCACGGACCAGCTGGAGACGTACTGCCCCTGGAGCGACAGCACGGCCGCTGTGATCGGCAGCTTCTCCGAGGTCTGCAGCAGGGTGATCGACCACAGCAGGTCGTTGAAGATCCAGGTGAACGACAGGGCGCCGAGGGCCGCGAGCGCCGGGCGCGTCAGCGGCAGGATCACCTGGAGGAAGATGCGGACGGTGCTCGCCCCGTCGAGGGTGGCAGCCTCCTGCAGCTCGTTCGGGATGGTGCGCATGAAGCCGTACAGCACGAACGTGTAGAAGCCGATGCCGAAGGCGACCTGCACGGCGATCAGCGCGCCGAGCGTGTCGTACACGTTCAGCTGCTGCGTGAGCCGGGCGACCGGGATGAGCAGCATCTGCACCGGCAGCAGGTTGCCCGCGAGCATGAGCAGCAGGATGGTGCGCCGGAACGGGATCCGGAAGCGGCTGAGCCCGAAGGCGGCGGCCGCCGACAGCAGCAGGGTCAGCACCACGGTCGGGATGGTCACGATCATGCTGTTGACGAGCGCCTGGAACAGGCCGCCCTGGTTCCACGCCTGCACGTAGGTGGAGAGCGTGAAGGTGTGCGGCAGGCCGGCGATGCCGTTGGCCGAGATGTCGTCGAAGGTGCGGAACGAGGTGATGAGCACCACGAGGATGGGCGCGAACCAGGCCAGCGAGATCAGGATGCCGCTCGTGTGGAAGCCGACGGTCGCGGCGGTCTTGCGGCCGCTCCTCCGTCGGACGGCGGCGCGGGCGGGCAGCGGCGTGGTGCGGGCGCGGGATGCGGTGGTCGTCACGATTCCTTCTCCTCGGAGAGCGCCCGCACGAGGTAGGACACGATGACCGCGATCGCGAGGACGAAGATGACCACGGCGATGGCCGACGCGTATCCGAGGGCGCGCGAGCCGAACGCGGTCGAGAACATGTACGTGCTGAGCAGCTCGGTCGAGTGGTAGGGCCCGCCTCGCGTCATCGCCCAGACGATGTCGAACGAGCGGAGGGAGTCGATGATGAGCACGGACAGCACCACCAGGTTCACGCTCCGCAGCTGCGGCATGGTGACGTGCCGGAAGCGCTGCCAGGCGGACGCGCCGTCGACGCGCGCCGCCTCCTGAACCGCCGGGTCGAGCGCCTTGAGGCCCGCGATGAACAGCACCATCACGTAGCCGATCTCGCGCCAGAGGGCGGCGACGATCACCGCGTACAGGGCGGTGCTGGAGTCGCCCAGCCAGACCCGGGTCCAGCTGTGCAGGCCGACGGCGTCGAGCACGTTGTTGAGCACGCCGTTCGGCTGGAAGAACGCGCCCCAGATGAGAGCGGTGACCACCAGCGAGAACACGATGGGGAGGAACAGGGCGGTGCGGTAGATGCCGACCCCGCGGCGCTCCGACTGGAACAGCAGCGCGACGCCGAGCCCCGCGACGAACGAGATGCCGCCGAACAGGACGATCCAGATCGCGGTGTTCTTGAGCGCCGTCAGGAAGATCGGGTCGGAGAACAGGTCGGTGTAGTTCTGCACCCCCACCGAGGTGGCCGGCCCCACCCCGTTCCAGTGCAGGAACGAGAGGCCGATCCCCTGGAACGCCGGCCAGAACACGCCGACCGCCTCGATGAGGAACGGGACGAGGACGAGCGCGAACACGATCGGCGGCGGAATGGAGATCCGCCGCCGACCGCGCACAGAGGTGAGAGTGGTCACGAAGTCGCCCGGATCTTCTCGGCCGCCGCGTCCCAGTCCTTGAGGATCTGGTCGATCTGCTCCGGGTGGGCGAAGAAGCTGGTCAACGCCGTGTCGGCCGGGGCCTGCTGGGCGTCGCCCGCGTCACGGTTGTAGAACTGCGTGATCTGCTTCGCCGACTCCAGCATCTCCTTGCCCTGCTTCGAGAGCGCGTCGAGCTGCAGCGTCGCCTTGGTGTTCGCCGGGAGGTAGGTGCCCTGCTGGCCCTTGGCGAGCTCGGTCTGGGCCTCGGGGCTGGCGACGTACTCGAGGAACTTCTTGGTCAGGCTCGGCTTGTCGGTCTTCGCGCTCGCGATGAAGCCGTCCGTCGGCCCCTCCTCGGCGACCGGGACCTTCGGGTCGACGATCGGGAACTGGAAGAAGGCGAGGTCGCTCTGCTTGTCGGCCGGGACCGACGGCTGCGCCCACGCGCCGAGCAGGTACATGGCGACCTTGCCCTGCGAGAAGTCGCTCATCGCCTGGTTCTGCGTGGTGCCCAGCACGGCGGGATCGAAGTAGGGGAGCACCTGCTTGAAGGCCGCGAAGACCTTCTTCACCTCGGGGCTGTCGTACTTCTCCTTGCCGGAGAGCAGGTTGAGGTGGAAGTCGGCGCCGTTGATCCGCAGGTCGAGGTAGTCGAACCACGCGGAGGCCAGCCAGGCGTTGTCGCTGAGGCCGGCGGTGAACGGGGTCACGCCCTGGCCCTTGATCTTCTCGGAGGCCGCGAGGAACTCGTCCCACGTCTTCGGCGGCGTGATGCCGAGCTTCTCGAAGTCGCTCTTGAAGTAGTAGACGCCCCACCAGTAGTAGCCGGTGGGCACGAACACCTCCTTGCCGGACGAGTCCTGGCTGAGGCTCGTGAGCGCGTCGGGGAAGTCGCCGCCGTCGCTCTTCCAGACGCTCGACAGGTCGAGGAGCTGGTTCTGGTCGGCGAAGTCGCGCGTGGCCTGACCGGCGTACCAGGTGTAGACGTCCGGCGGGTTCTTGGCGGTGAGGTACGAGGGCAGCTGCTGGTTGAAGGTCGTGGTCGGGATGGTGTTCACCTTGACCTCGCCCTCGCCCTTCGCGTTGAAGGCCTTGACCAGGTTGTCCAGCCCTCCCTTCTCGGCATCGGTGAAGCGCGACTGCAGGATCAGCGGACCGGAGGCGTCCGGGCCGGTCTTGGTCTGCTGCGCCTCACCCGAGGTTGCGACGCAACCCGCGAGCAGCGCCGTCGCGGCGACCGTGGTGCCCAGCGCCGCCAGCCATCGGGTGGACGTACGGGTCATCTTCGACTCCATTCATGTGGTGTTCGGGTGGACGCTCGGCCGAGGCACGATCTTAGGGCCGAACCTGATCCACGGTATGTCGGCCCGGTCCGTCCCCGTAGCAGAATGCTGCGGTGAACCTGGACATTTCGACGACCATGGCGCATCATCGTGACGTGCTCATCCCCGACGGATTCCCCGGCCAGCGCATGCTGGTGCTCCCGCGCCCGCGCGTGCGCGAGTTCCTCAACCAGCCCGGCACGGCACGGTTGGTCGTGACGGACTGCGGATACTTCCCGCGGGCCGACTCCCACGGGCGCCGCCGGACGACGCCGATCGGGCAGGCCATTGTGCTCGCGTGCGTCGACGGCGCCGGCTGGTGCGAGACCGAAGCTGGACGATTCCCCGTACACCGAGGCCAGGTCGTGGTGCTCCCGCCCCGGCAGCCGCACTCCTACGGCGCCGACGCGGACGACCCGTGGACGCTGTGGTGGTTCCACGCGGCGAGCCCCGAGGTGGAGGCGTTCCTCGCATCGTCGGGGATGACCGCGGAGAACCCCGTCCGCGGCCCGCGCGACCTCTACCCCGTCGTCTCGCTGATGTCGGAGGTGCTCTCGTGGATGGAACGCGACAGCACCACGACGAGCCTCAACGCCGCCGCCGGAGCCGCCTGGCACGCGCTGACCCTCCTCGCCTCGGAGCGCTCGCGCTCGGACGACGCCGGCGACGTCATCGAGCACGCCACCGAGTACCTGCGCGCGCACATCGCCGACCGCGTGACCGTCCCCGAGCTCGCGGCCATGGCCTCCCTCAGCACCTCGCACTTCTCGGCGCTGTTCAAACGGCACGTCGGCTACCCCGTGCTGCAGTACCAGACCATGCTCCGGATGGGGCGCGCACGCGAGCTGCTCGACACCACCTCCGCCACGATCGCGGCGATCGCGGCGGAGGTGGGCTATCCGGACTCGTTCTACTTCGCCCGCCAGTTCAAGAAGGTGCACGGCATGACGGCGCGCGAGTACCGGGAGCAGCACAAGGGCTGATCCGGGCACGGGCCGATCAGGCGACGGCCGCGGGCTCGGTCACCGCGAGCAGATCGCGGACCAGCGCGTCGGCCGGATCGCGCTCCTGCAGGGCCAGGAGGAGGGACTGCGCCGCCGGCCGGTCGCCGCGGAGCAGCGCGAGCTGGGCGTCCATCACCGCGACCAGGTCCGCGTGCGTCTGCTGGATGTCCTCCCGGAAGATCAGCATCGTCGGCAGCGAGGTCGCGAAGTAGTCGATGCTCGCGCGTTCGGTGCGCTTCTGCTCGACGTACGCCGCCAGCTCGGCCGTGAGGCGACGGGCGTGCTCGGTGTCGCCGAGCCGCTGGGCCGCGAGGATCGAGGAGTAGGTCATCGGCGAGTGCGGCACGACCGACATGGTCGTGAAGTCGCCCGCGCTGCTCGCGGCGGCGCGCCACGCGGACTCCGCCCCGGTGTCGTCGCCCGCGG
Source organism: Leifsonia williamsii (assembly GCF_030433685.1). NCBI lineage: Bacteria > Bacillati > Actinomycetota > Actinomycetes > Micrococcales > Microbacteriaceae > Leifsonia > Leifsonia williamsii. Next base: position 1,071,871 of record NZ_JAROCF010000001.1, on the reverse strand, counting down.
CACGTCGCGCGTCGCCGAGGGCGAGCAGGAGGTCGGAGCGGTTGGCGAGGGGATGCGGCGCCTCCCCGAGCGTCGACGGCACGTCCACCGCCGCCTCGAGCGCCGCCACGGCCGCAGGAGCGTCGCCGAGCGAGAGCGCCTCGCGCGCCGCAGCCCGCTGGGCCAGCGTCCAGACACGGATCGCCTCACCCTCTCCGCCCTCCCACGGGCTGAACCGGCGCCCTGCCATCAGGTCGATCGCCTCGCGATGACGTCCCACGAGCACGAGGAGCTCGGCGTGCACCAGCGCGAGATCGTCGCGGTCGGCGATCAGCGCGTCGGCGTCGCTCAGCGCCGCCAGCCGCTCCCGCGGGGGCACGCCGATCCGGCGCGCGAGCTGGTCGGCTTCGTAGCGCAGCTTGGCGTCGCCCGGCGCAGCCGCCACGGCACTCCGGTAGAGAGCGACGGCCTTCTCCGGGTCCTCCTCGATGTTGTAGGCGGCGAGGCCGAGCCCGCGCAGCGCGACGGCGTCGTCCGGGTGGCCGGCGACCGCCGCCTCGAGGTGCCGGATGGCCTCGCGGTAGCGGCGCTGGAAGTAGAGCCAGTGCCCGAGCAGGGCGTGGGCGCGGGGATCCCCGGTGGCGGCGATCCGGCGCTCCAGCAGGGCCGCGTCGGCCAGGCCACCGGCGAAGCAGCGGTCGGCGGAGACGGTGCGGGCCTCGCGCAGGGCCGCGCCGGCCTCCTCGTGACGCTCCGCCTGTGCCAACAGCTCCGCGCGGGCGTAGTGGATCAGCGCGAGCGGGTCGCCCGCTCCCGGCACCGGGCGCTCCGCGGCGATCGCGGCGGCCGCATCAAGGACGCGCAGGGCGTCGTCGGCGCGGCCGAGCGAGCGGTACTCGCCGGCGACGTCGCGCAGGGTCTGTGCGTCGGTCGCCGGGGGGAGGCCCGCGAGATCGTGCAGCCAGGCGTCCAGCGGGTCGAGTGCCCGTGCCGCCGCGAGCAGCGCGTCCGCCTCTTCGTCGTGACCGAGCTCGCGCTGCGCCACGACCCGCACCGCGGTGAGCTGGAGGTTGTCGGCGTCGAGGCGCGCCGCCTCCTCCGCCAGCCGCAGCGCATCCTTCCACCGCCCGGCGCGGGCCGCGACCCGGGCTCGGGCGAGACCGGAAGCCGCCCGCCAGGCGTGGTTCCACGCCGCTTTCGCGAACGCGTCGTCCGCCTCGCTGTCACGACCGCGAGCGGTCAGCACCAGCCCGAGCAGGTACGACGCCTCGCCATCCGCCGGGTTCGGGTTGCGTCGCGTCTGCCGGCGGAGGGCGGTGCGCAGGTGCTCCTCGGCCTCCGCGAACCGTCCGGCCGAGAGCCTGGCGGAGGCAAGGGCCACGTTGCAGCGGGAGTCGCCAGGGTCGCGCCGCAGCGCCTCCTCCCAGTACGGCTCCGGCGACCGGGTGGCGTGCCGGTACTGCGCCAGGTGGACTCCGGTGAGGTACAGCTCGTCGATCGACGCGATCTCCGCGGGGGCCGGTGGCTCGGTGGCGGTCTCGAAACCGTCCGGGGCCGCGTCCCGGAACCGGGTGGAGGCGCGCAGCAGCTCGACGCCGCCCACCGACGCCACGAGCTCGAGGTCGCCCGCCGCCGGCACCAACACCTCCGCGCGGGTGGGCCGTCCCGGCGCCACGGCCACCTGTTCCTGCCAGAGCACCGTCCCGCGATCGTCGAGCAGCGCCAGGTCGAGCCGGTCGCGCACGGACGTGACTGCGGCGCCGATGTACGCCGTGCGTCCCGAGCCCTCCGCCTCGGTGGTGAGGCTGAGCGCGACCTCGGTGGATGCCTGCGTCAGCGGGCCGATCCCGTGGAACGGGAACCAGTACTGGCTGAACGTCTTGGTCTCGCCCGGCGCCAGGTATGAGAAGTCGGGCTGGTTGTCGGTGTAGACGCCGGCCATGAGCTCCACGTAGGCGCTGCCGTCGTCGCCGAGGTTCGCGTCCCAGGCCCGGCCGAACGGGGCGTCGCCCCAGGTCCACTGCTTCTTGCCCGGCGCGATGCGGTGGTCGGCGACGTGCGCGAACCCGAGCCCGGTCGCGTGGTCGTACCCGCCGAAGAAGTCGTCCTCGCTCGCCACGCACATGTACGAGGTCGGAACCGGGATGTTGCGGTACCAGTCGAGACGGTCGGCGTCGTCCGCGACGAAGGCCGGGTCGTTCCGGTCGGCCCGCGCCGGGTAGTCGATGCCGTAGTACGGGCGGTCGGCGGCGGGGAACGCCGTCGCTGCGCGCTTGGCGTGGTCGGCGACCACGTGCACATCGGCGGGGAAGAAGGACTGGTACTGGTCGTGCACGCGGACGGCGACGTTCGCCCACCACAGGAAGGTCTGGGTCACGGCGGTGCGGTTGAACAGCCGCACCCGCGCCTCCAGCACCGCCGACCCCGGGCGCAGGCGGATGCCGTGCATGCCCTTCATGCGGGCGAACGGATCATGGTCGGAGCACCAGACGGTGATCGCGCCGTCGGCCTCCCGCTCGATCGTCCAGTCCATCGGGAGGAAGGTGGCCGGGCGATGGTGCTGCGGCCAGTTGAACTCGATGCCGCCCGAGATCCACGGCCCGGCGAGCCCGACCAGCGCGGGCTTGATGACGTCGTTGCGGTAGAAGAAGTCCTGTCCCGTGGTCTTGTCGACGGCGATGTGCACGCGCCCGCCGAGCTCCGGCAGCACGACGACGCGCACGTACTCGTTCTCCAGGTGCACGGCCTGCCAGGTGCGCAGGGTGGCCTCATGGCTGACCGACTCGATGAACGGCAGCGGGTAGACCCGGCCGGACGACCCCTGGTAGACCCGCGACTCCAGGAACGCCGGAAGGCGGCCGGGCTCACCCGGCTCGTAGGTGCGGACATCGACGGGCTCGCTCCACGCCGCGACGGCGGCGTCGCGCTGATCCTCCGGGATCGGCGGGAGCGGGAAACGGGGGTGTGCTTCGGACATAAGCAGGACCCTATTTCGGCGCCGACCGCAGGAGAATATGCGTTCCCACGCTCCACCTGGACGATTCTCCGATCGCGTCGATCGTCGGCGGCCGGGCTCGTCGGCGGCCGGCGCCACAATGGAGTCGTGAACCGCACCGACCGTCTCTACGCGCTGGTCGAGGAGCTGCGTGCGGTCGCGCCGCGGCGTCGCAGCGCGCGCTGGCTGGCCGAGCGCTTCGAGGTGTCGGTCCGGACCATCGAGCGGGACCTCTCCGCGCTCCAGGAGTCGGGCGTGCCGATCTGGGCGGAGACCGGTCGCGGCGGCGGGTACGCCATCGACAGGTCGGCCACGCTCGGCCCGACGGGCTTCACCGCCGACGAGGCGCTCGCGGTGCTGGTCGGTCTCGGCAGCCTCCGCCGCGGCCCGTTCCGCCATTCGGCCGGGACGGCGATGCGCAAGCTGCTGGCCGTGCTGCCCGACGAGGAGGCCCGGCGTGCGACCGCGCTCGCCGGGCGTATCCATCTCCTCGAACCGGAGGAGGAGGACCCGGTGCCGCCGGCGTTCGCAGATGCGCTGCGCGCCGACAGCGTCGTTCGACTGGTGTACCGCGACGGCAGCGGCGAGGTGAGCGAGCGCGAGGTCGAGCCGCTCGGCTCCATCGGCCGGGACGGCACCTGGTACCTGATCGCCTGGTGCCGCCTCCGCGACGGCGTCCGTGCCTTCCGCGGCGACCGCATGCTCTCGGCCGAGCTGACCGACGAGCGCCCTGAGCCGCGCGCGCTGCGCCGGGAGGACCTGGACATCCCCTTCGGCACCCTCCGCTCGGTCGTCGACGACCTGCGCTGAGCACGCCCCATCCATTTGTCACGACATGCCGCCTCGCCGTCGGCCGAGACGGCATGTCGCGTCAATTCGATCGCTTGCCGAAACCCCGACAGCACGCTGTCGCGCCCCCGGCGCAGACTGGGCGCATCGATTCCGACACCAGGAGGCTCACGTGCCGTTCGCATCCATCCGCATCATCACCGACGACGTCGACCGGCTCGCCGCCTTCTATGAGCGGGTCACCGGCCTGACCGCCGCGAGACCGGCCCCGGTCTTCGCCCAGTTCACGGGTGCGGGGGCGACCCTCGCCATCGCGAGCCCGGCGACCGTCTCCATGCTCGGCGGCGCCGCCTCCCCCGCGTCGAACCGCTCGATCATCGTCGAGTTCGAGGTGGAGGACGTGGACGCCGAGTTCGCCCGCCTGGAGCCGGACCTGGCCGCCGTGGTGCTCCGCCCCTCCACGATGCCGTGGGGCAACCGCTCGGCCCTGTTCCGCGACCCGGACGGTAACCTCGTCAACCTGTTCAGCCGGCCGGAGGGGTGAGGGGCGTCACCGAGCCCGTCACTGCCCCTGCAGCCGCTGGGCCTCCCGCCGCAGCGACGCCCGCCCGACCGCGAACCACAGCAGGGCGCCGATCAACGGCAGCACGGTGACGACCACCAGCCAGAGGACGACCGGCGTCGCGGGCGCCTTCGACCGCGCGATCTGGACGACCGCGATCAGCCAGGGCAGGAGCAGCACCACCATGATGATGGTGTGCCATCCGGTCAGTCCGGCGAGCATCCGTTCCCCCTTCGCGTCGGGCAGGACAACGTTAGCGCGTCCCTGGACGAACCGGGTCTAGGGTGAGCCCCATCCCGGCGCACCGATGGGGGTCCCGCGCATGAAGCTCCTGCTCACCTCGGGCGGCGTCACCAATGACAGCATCCGCGCCGCACTGGTCGCGCTGCTCGGCAAGCCGATCGCCGAGAGCGACGCGCTGTTCGTCCCGACCGCGCAGTGGGGGCAGCCCGCGTGCGACCCGCAGAGCGTGTGGAGGTCGACCGCCGGACGCTGGGAGGGCGACAGCGACCTGGTGGGCCTCGGCTGGCGGTCGGTCGGGGTGCTGGAGCTGACCGCGCTTCCCACCATCGCCGAGGAGCGCTGGACGCGCTGGGTCCGCGAGGCCGACGCGCTACTCGTCGACGGCGGCGAGGCGAGATACCTGTACACGTGGATGCAGCGCGCGGGTCTGACCGCGCTCCTTCCGGAGCTGCACGACACGGTCTGGGTGGGGGTGAGCGCCGGCAGCATGGTCCTGACACCCCGGGTCGGCCCCGAGTTCCTCGACTGGCAGCCCGACGGCCCCGACGACACCCTCGGCCTCGTCGACTTCTCGCTCTTCCCCCACCTCGACCACCCCGGCTGGCCGAGCAACACCCTCGCGGCCGCGCGCCGCTGGGCCGAGCGCATCCCCGGCCGGTCCTACGCGATCGACGACCAGACGGCGATCGCGGTGGCCGATGGAGACGTGGAGGTGGTGAGCGAGGGGCGGTGGGAGGCGTTCGGCGGGTGAGGGTTGCCGTCCGGTCAGCCCTCCCGCCGCACCGCCGGCGGCGCCCATCGGCCGTCGAGCGCTTCCGGGCGTGGCGCGTACAGCCGCAGGGTGACCCCGAGCGGTCCGTCCCCCGCGGGCAGCCAGTTCGGCAGGCGCGCGTCGTCCGGCCGGTCGCGCGAGAGGTAGAGGTCGAGCGACCCGTCCGGGTTGTAGATCAGCGGGTCGCGGTCGCCGAGTGCGAAGCGGCCCAGCTCGTTCGGGATCTGGAACCCCTCCCGGTCGTACATCGTCACCGACCAGAAGCCGTCGACCGGCGGCAGCCCCTCCGCGTCGAAGTGCAGCACGTAGTCCGTGCCGCCGTCGAGCGGCCGGCCGTCGGCGTCGGCGAGGAGCAGCGGATAGATGGCGTCCTCGACGGGGTTCGCGCCGAGCCCGACCTGGGTGACCATGGCGCGTGACAGGTACGCGTTGCCGTAGACGCCGATGTCGGTGAGCAGCAGTCCCCAGCCGTTGGCGCGCCTGGTGAGCTGCGCCGGGGCGGCAGCGAGGCGGGCGCGCGCATCGGCGACACCCTCAGCGATGGTCGCGCCGTCGGCGGCTGTCTCGTCGAACGGGCGGCCGGGAACGAGGCCCACGTGCGCCATCCGCGCCAGCACGTTGAAGTCCGTGGGATGCGGCGGGCTCACGCTCAGCGCCTGGGCGGCGAGGCGGAAGAACGCCGGAGCATCCAGCCCGTCGACATAGCGGAGCGGCTCCTCCTCCAGGTCCACGGTGGCCGACTCGACGGGCGGAGCGCCGGAACCGACCGGCGTGATGCCGAGTCCGTCCTGCAGCGCGTTGACCTCCGCGGCGTCATCCGGTCCGGCCTCGATCCTCCCGATGACCCACACCAGGGGCGTCGGCGCATGGATCGTGACGGCACCCTCCACGTCCGGGGTACCGGCCTCCGCGGTGAGCAGGTAGCGCTGCGGCCCGGTACCCGTCGTGCGGGCCCCCGGGTTGGCGAAGACCTCCGTCCACATGTCGAGCATCGGCAGCATGTAGTACCGCCCATGCGTGTCGGGCACGTCGATGACGACGGGCCCCGACCGCAGGTCGAGCCACGCGCTCGAATACAGGGTGTCGAAGTTCGGGCGGACGACCGTGCGGAAGGAGGCGTCCGGGAACCGCCGCAGGTGCCGGAACGCGTTCGGCGGCCCCTGCATCGGGTTCCCGGAGGCGCCCAGCACGCTCTGCTGCCGGGTCACCTCCATCGTGACGAGCGGGTAGAGGTACAGGTACGCCTCTGCCGCCAGCGCGCGGGTGTCGCTCAGGAAGTCGTTCATCGGCTGCGTTCCCCCCGGTGTGATGTCGTGCCCGCACGGTAGCGGGGACGCGCGGGGGGTGGCTATACGCGATTTCGAGGGGGCTCCGCCTCGGCGGCGCCCCCTCGAAAGGCATCAGGCGCCGGTGACCTCGTTCGCCGCGACACGTCGCGCGGCCAGGTCGCGCTGCATCTGCGACATGTTCTTGTCGATCTTGATGCAGTAGACGATGACGCCCTGCAGGATCGCGACGACGGCGGGCAGCCCGAGGTAGAGGAACACCTCCATCGAGGTGGCCGACGCCGGCTGGGTGGCAGCGCTCGCGTCGTACCGGCCTGCGGCGAGCAGCCACCCGACCAGGCCCACTCCGACGCCGGCCCCGAAGTTCTGGCCGGCGGTGGCGGCGGCGAAGGTCATTCCGTCGACGCGTACGCCCGACTTCCACTCGCCGTAGTCGACGATGTCGGCGATCAACGCGAACATGGAGGCCGCGGCCGGGATCGCCCCCACGGCGCGGACGAGCGAGCCGACGAGGACGACGGTCACGCTGGTCGGGTCGATGAAGGTGATCGCGACACCGACGAGAGTGATGCCGATGCCGACCAGCATGGGGATCCGCTTGCCGAACCGGCCGATGATCGCCGGCATGAACCAGATGCCGATGATCAGCGGGCCGAGGGTGACCAGGCTCAGGAGGCTGAAGATCGCCGGGTCCTTGAGCACGTCCTTGGCGAAGTAGACGCCGGCGCCCGCGCTGCCGCTGCTCAGATAGACGAGGAAGAAGAACGCGAACCCGAGGTAGAAGTAGGGGTTCCTGAACAGGATCTTCAGCAGCTGGCCCAGCGGGCGCTTGGCGCTGCGGTCGGTCTCCTTCGCCGGACGGACACGCTCGCGGGTTCCGAAGAACACGATCAGGAGGGTCACGAGCGAGATCGCGCCGTAGATGATCGCGGTGAGCGTCCACGCCTTCTGGCCGCCGCCGAACGCACCGATGATCGGGATGGTGAGCACGTTGACGGCGAGGCCCGTGACGAGCGCGCAGATGGTCCTGATCACGGTGAGCGAGACACGCATTGTGCTGTTCGACGTGATGACCGAGAGCAGCGTGTGGTACGCGAGGTTGGACGCGACGTAGCCGACGCCGAGGCAGAGGAAGTAGAAGACGAAGGCGTACACCTCCTTGCCGCCCTGGCTCAGCCCGGCCGGGACGTTGAACAGCAGGACGAACATCACGACCACGAACGGTGCGCTGAACAGGATCCACGGACGGGCCTTGCCCCAGCGGGTCGAGGTCTTGTCGATCAGCGTCCCGAGGATCAGGTCCATCGTCCCATCGAGCACGCGGCCGAGGAGCAGGAGGGTTCCCGCGATCGCCGCGCCCACCCCCACGGTGTCGGTGAGGTAGAACAGCAGGAAGCTCGTGATCAGGCCGAAGATCAGGTTGCCGCCGACGTCGCCGATGCCGTACGAGATCCGCTCCCGCAGCTTCAGGCGGACGCCGCTCGGGTCCTGCACGTCCTCACCGACACGCGTCGCAGCGAGATGGGAGGTGACTGATTCTTGATTGGTCATCGCGACGGCAGCGCGGAGCTGCTCGCCCGAGGTGCGTGTGGCGTCTTTCGCCATGAGGTGACTCCTTTGTCGGGTGCTGTGTGGGAGGGGGTGCCGGCGTGGATCTCGGTGCCGGCTTCGAGCCCGTCGTCGGTGCGGACGGTGACGACGATGCGTCCCGCTCCGGTCGGGCGGACGACGGCCACAGCGTGGCCCTCGTACGTGGTGTGCGAGGACCCGGTGAAGCTCTCCTCGGTGGCGGGCCGCGCGCTGGCGAGGCCCTGGAGCACGGCGGGGCCCGCGACGAGGACGACGACGCGCCTGTCGCTCGCGGTGACCGGCACACCATCGGCGTCGACGAGGTCGATGTCGACGTATGCGAGATCGGACGGCGACGCGTCGATGGTGCCGCGGTCCGCCACGACCTCCAGTCGCACCTCGTCGCTCGGGGAGCGCAGGCCGGTTCGTGCGGTCTCCCGTCCGTCCGTGTAGGCGATCGCGACCAGCTCGCCGCGGCGGAAAACCGTGTCGATCTCGCAGCGGAACCCGTTGCGGGAGCCGACCGCCGCGCGCCCGATGCTCTCGCCGTCGAGGATCAATTCGATCTCGTCGGCGTCGCTGTAGACCTCCACCGTGATCGGGGTCCCCTCGGCGACATCCCAGTCCCAGCTCGCGAGCGACTCGCTCCACGCCCACACCCCTGGCATCTGTGATCGACCGTGGGTGTCGGGCCGGCGGACGGCGATGTACGGCTCGTGGCGCAAGCCGAAGACGATCTCGCGGTAGTACGACGGCGGACGCCGGCGGCCGGTGATGTCGATGTCGCCGCAGCGGGCAAGCAGCCACGGATACTCGCCCATGAGCAGCGGTGTGCCCTCGTCTGCGTAGAGGGCCCGGCCGAGGCCGGCCTCGCCCAGGTAGTCCCAGCCGGTCCAGGTGAAGTCTCCGAGCAGGTTGGCGTGCTCGGAGATGACGGCCCAGTTCTCGGCGATGCGCACCGGCGAGGTCTCGGTGCCGACGGTGATGCGGTTCGGGAAGAGCTCGTGGTCAAGCAGGTAGCGTCGGTCGCCGTAGTTCAGGCCGGTGACGTCCAGGACGGCGAGGGACTCCTCGGTCGCTTCCGCCACCAGCTCCGAGGCGCTGATCTGGCCCATGATGTCGTTCATCTCACTCATCAGCGCGTTCACGCCGCCCTCGCTGCCCTGCTGCGAGGTCATCGCTGCGAAATGGCGGATGACGGACACCATCGGGTTCACACCGTTCGTGACGTACCGGCTCGAGTCGATCGCGCGCACGTGCTCGGCGAGGCGGCGGCTCCAGACGGAGGAGATCGGGTCGCCGGTCTCGGGGATCTCGTTGCCGATCGAGTAGAGGATCACGCTCGGGTGGTTGATGTCCTTGCGGACCATCGCCTCCACATCGCGCTGCCACCACTCGGCGAAGTCGATCGAGTAGTCGAAGGAGGTCTTGGCTTCGGCCCAGACGTCCGAGAACTCGTCCATCACGAGCATCCCGAGGCGGTCGCACGCGTCGAGCATGGCCGGGCTGATCGGGTTGTGAGCGCTGCGGATCGCGTTGAATCCTGCGGCCTTGAGCAGTTCGACGCGACGCTCCTCCGCACGCGGGATAGCCGCAGCACCGATCGGTCCGTTGTCGTGGTGGATGCACGCGCCGCGCAGCTTGACCGGCTCGCCGTTGATCCGCAGGCCGTACCGCGTGTCGAGCTGGAGGGTCCGGATGCCGAAGAGCGTGCTGCGGACATCGATCCGGTCGTCGTCGGCGACGGTGACCACAGCCCGATACAGGTTGGGGGTGTCGACGCTCCAACGCTGGGGCCGGTCGACGGCGAGACGTTGACGGACGACGGCGGGCTCTCCGGGGAGCACGGTGACGGGAGTCGTCGCCCGTGCCACCACGGCGCCGTCCGCGTCCTCGATGCGGGCGTCGACGCGGACCGTCCGCGGGCGGGTCCCCGCGTTCTCCACCGTCGTCGCCACAGCCGCGATCGCCAGCTCGTCATCGACGTCGGGGGTGCTCACCACGAGCCCGTCAGCGGCGACGTGCACCGGCTCCTGGACTGTGAGCCACACATCCCGGTAGATGCCCGCGCCGGAGTACCAGCGCGCATCCTGGTGCAGCCGGCACTCCACCCGGATCGTATTGGTCGCGCCGTAGTCCAGGAAGTCGTCCGCGACCACGCGGAAGGCGGCGTAGCCGGAGGCGCGGTGCCCGGCGAACCGATTGTTGATGTAGACCATCGCATCGCGGTAGACGCCCTCGAACTCGAGCCCGACGTGCTTGCCCGCCCAGTCGGCCGGCACCTCGAAGGTCTTCTCGTACTGGAACGCGCCTCCGGGGAAATACCCCGTGTCGTGGCTGCCGGCCGGGTCTCGGGGCTCACCGATCGCGGCGTCGTGCGGGAGGGTGACCGGCTGTGGCTCGGGGGCCGCGCCCCCGAGCTCGAAGAAGACGCTGACCTTGGGCCGCACGGTCCAACCGTCGTTGAACAGCGTCCGGCTCTCGGGCGAGGGGGTGGGGTGGGCGGCGATGACCATGAGACTCCTTTGTGCTACTAACGCGCGTTAGCGCTGGTTCGGGATGTTAGCATCGGTCTACTAACGCGCGCAAGTAATCGCGCAAGCGATCGGGGAGGCCACGTGCCCGGGCAACGGACCACCGCCACCGATGTGGCGAAAGCGGCGGGCGTCTCCCGCGCGACGGTGAGCTTCGTCCTCAACGCCACGCCCGGGCAGTCCATCTCCGACGCGGTCCGCGCACGTGTGCTGGCCGAAGCCTCCCGACTCGGCTACATGCCGCATCCGCAGGCACGAGCGCTCGCGAGCGGCCAGAGCAACATCGTGCTGATGGTGCTGCCGGAGTGGCCGATCGAGTACGTCACCCGTCAGCTCCTCGACGAGGCCACCGTCGAGCTCGACGAGGCCGGGTACTCCCTGGTCACCATGGACCCGCGGCGATCGCGGCGGGCGACGCCCCTGTGGGAGAGCCTGCGGCCCGACGTCGTCATGTCGATCGACCCCTTGGCGCCGAAGGTCCTCGAGTCCATCGAGCGCTCCGGCGCCGTCGTGATCAAGCACGGGCCGGAGATGCTTCCGATGTATCGCGTGGGCCCTGATCTGCAGGTGGGCCATCTGCTGAACCTCGGCCACACCTCGATCGCCTACGCGCACACTCCGATCGCCGCGATGCGCGACCTCGACCAGGAGCGCATGAGCCGCATCAGGAGGGGAGCCGAGGCCGCAGGCGCGGCGTTCCGCTCGGCCGAGGTCTCGGCGACGAACGCGCAGGAGGTGGTGCGCACGTGGTCCCGGGCCGGGGTCACCGCCGTCGCGGCCTTCAACGACGACACGGCCGCCTGGACGATCGGCGGCGCCCTGCGCTCCGGCCTCCGGGTGCCGGACGACCTCGCGGTGCTCGGGCATGACGACTCACCCATCGCCGCCATGTTCGTGCCCGCGATCTCCACGATCCACCTCGACCTCGCGGGCCTGGGCCGCGCGCTCGCGCAGCAGGCGCTGGCGGTCGCACGCGGAGGGGCGCAACCCGACATCGGAGACCCCTTCAGCCACGCGCGACTGATCCGGCGCGAATCCGCCTGAGCGACCCTTCCGGCCATCGGGCGACCACCTCCTCCAGGCCCGATCCGACAAGGTCCGCTACCGCCCGGCCCCGTTTGTCAACCGGGCCTCAACCCCGCGATTCCGCCTACGTTGTGCGCCGAAGCGGGACGACGACAGGGGATGAGTGTGCCGCCTCCGCGGATAAACAATCGATGGAGGTAGAACGATGAAAGCAGTGGTGTACGACGGTCCGCGCGAGGTCAGCGTCCAGGATGTCCCTGACGCCCGCATCGAACGGCCGACGGATGTACTCGTGCAGATCACCTCGACCAACATCTGCGGATCGGATCTGCACATGTATGAGGGCCGGACCGATTTCGAGACCGGACGATGGTTCGGTCACGAGAATCTCGGTCGTGTGATCGAGGTCGGCGACGGCGTCGACAAGGTCCAGGAGGGCGAGTACGTCGTCCTCCCGTTCAACGTCGCCTGCGGGCACTGCAAGAACTGCGAGCGCGGCCTCACCAACTACTGTCTGACCGCGCAGCCGAAGGCTGAGTGGGCGGGCGCCGCCTACGGGTTCGCCGACATGGGTCCGTGGGCCGGCGGTCAGGCCGACCTGCTCCGCGTCCCGTGGGGCGACTTCAACTGTCTGCGCCTGGGCGAGGACGCCGAGGAGAAGCAGTCGGACTACGTGATGCTGGCCGACATCTTCCCGACCGGCTACCACGCGACGGAGATGGCCGATGTGAAGCCCGGCGACCAGACGGTGATCTACGGCGCCGGGCCGGTCGGCTGCATGGCGGCCTACTCCGCCATCCTCAAGGGCGCGAGCAGGGTGATGGTCGTCGACCGCCACCCCGACCGGCTGAGGCTGGTGGAGGAGATCGGGGCCATCCCGATCGACGACTCGAAGGTCGACCCTGTCGAGGCCGTCAACGAGATGACCATGGGTCTCGGGGCCGACAACGGCTGCGAGTGCGTGGGCTACCAGGCGCACGACGTCGAGGGGCACGAGCATCCCAACATGACGCTCAACCGGCTGGTGCAGTCCGTCCGGTTCACCGGCACGATCGGCGTCGTCGGGGTGTACGTCCCGCAGGACCCCGGCGCCTCCGACGAGCTGGCGAAGCAGGGCGAGGTGGCGTTCGACTACGGCCAGTTCTGGTTCCGCGGCCAGACGATGGGAAGCGGCCAGGCGCCGGTCAAGAAGTACAACCGGCGACTGCGCGACCTCGTCGCGGCGGGCAAGGCGACGCCGTCCTGGATCGTCAGCCACGAGCTGAGCCTGGACGAGGCGCCGAACGCCTACGAGCACTTCGACAACCGCGACGACGGCTGGACGAAGGTCATCCTCCACCCGGCCGGGGCCGCCGCCTGACGACAGCGGGGCGGACGGCGTCGCCTGGGACTCCCCGGCGACGTCGCCCGCCCCCTGTCTCTTCGGGAGCAGCCATGGCCGGTCGCCTTCTCTCCGCCCGCCGCACCTTGATCTGCGTCGCCATCGGCATCGTGACGGGAACCGTCGCGGCGCTCGTCATCGATCCCCGCATCGGCCCGCTGGTCGGATGGTGCACAGCAGGCATCATCGACCTCGTCTGGGTCTGGCGCATCTGCTGGCCGAAGGACAGCGCCGGGACGGAGCGTCTGGCCCGCGAGGAGTCGACGACGCACATCACCGACGACGTCATCGTCGCCGCGTGCCTCGTCAGCATCGCGGCCGTCGTGGCGTCGGTGGTGCAGTCCAGCAACCGGAGCACCGACCTGGCCTCGATCGCGCTGGTGATCCTGGGCATGCTGGGGACGATCGTGGCGTGGGCGTTGGTGAACACCGTCTACGCGTTCAAATACGCCCGCATGTACTACGTGGACCACCACGGGAGCGGCTTCGACTTCAACCAGGAGTCCCCGCCCACCTACAGCGACTTCGCCTACCTGGCGTTCACCATCGGGATGTCCTACGGCGTCTCGGAGGTCGAGCCGAACGCGGTCGGGACGCGCCGCAAGGCGCTCATGCACGCGCTCCTGTCGTACTTCTTCGGCACGGTGCTCATCGCCGTCGCCATCAACATCGTGACCAGCCTCGGCGGACAGGGCTGAGCCCGGCCCTCCCCTATCTCGGCGCTGCGAACAAGCGCGCCGCGAGGGCGAGCACCCGCTGGGCGAAGGAGGCCGGGGACGCCTTGGACACCGGGGCGACGGCCGGCGCGGATTCGGCATGCCGGGGCACGCGCGGCAGGAACTCCACCAGGCCGCAGCGCGGGCAGGTGGACAGGTAGTTGTGGACGGCTAGCCCGACACCGTAGTAGGGGTTGGGCCGGACGCGCATCCGAGCCCGACACCGCGGGCACCAGCGCGGGCGCGTCATCTGATTCGGTTCGATCATCGTGTTCCAGCGGGTTTCGGGCGGTCGGGATGGGGTGGTGCCGTCGCGGTGACCCTCCCCACCCGACGGGGAGAGCCACCGCGCTCGCAGGTCGGACACGTCGACCGTGCCTCCACGGTAGGTCGGCCCCGGAGGCCGGGCTATCCGGTGGGCGAACACCGCTGTCCCGTTCGCGAACGACCGGTCGCCGGGACGGTCGGAACGCCTCGCGGGGCCTGCTTACAATCGCCGCATGGATCGGCCGCTCGGCGAACTCTTCGCCACTCACCGCGTCGCGGCCGGTCGCGGCGTCGAGCAGGCTCGGGAGGCCCTCTCCCAGGTGTTTCTCCCCGTGAACTTCCCGTTCGTGCCGGCCTCCGGAAGCGTGGGGATGACGCTCAACGCCCTCGACGTGGGCCGGGTCACCTGCGGTTTCATGCGGTTCCGCGAGGAGGTCTGCATCGAGACCGTCGAGGCGGAGAACTACCATCTCGACATCCCGGTCGACGGCCGAGCCGTCATGCGGGCGGGCGTCGGCCCGGAGATCCACGCCACCTCCCGGACCGCCGGCGTCTTCACACCCGGCAAGCCCGTGCGGCTCGACTGCAGCGCGTGGTTCTCGCAGCTGTCGGTCATGATCCCCCGCGATGAGCTCCAGCTCGAGCTGGAGCGGCTGCTCGGCCGCGAATCCGTCCGTCCACTCGAGTACACGAGGGAGCTCGACCTGACCGGGCCGGGCGGCCGCATGATGCTGCAGGCTCTGCTGACGATCGACGAGGCCTCCGCCATGCAGAGCGGACCGCTCGCTCACCCCCTGGCCCGCCTCCGGCTGGAGCAGACGCTCATCCAGTCACTGCTGTTCGCGCAACCCCACAACCACTCGGACGCGCTCCTGGCCCCGGCGCCCGACCCGGGCACGCGCCCCGTCTCGCGTGCCGTGGACCTCCTCCGCGCCGACCCCGCTCACCCGTGGACGGTCGTCGAGCTCGCGGCGAGGGTGTCGGTGAGTGCGCGCAGCCTCCAGCAGGGCTTCCGCCGCTCTCTCGACACGACCCCCATGGCCTATCTCCGCACGGTGCGGCTGGAGCACGTCAGAGAGGAGCTCTCCCGGGCCGAGCCCGGCACGGACAGCGTGACGGAGGCCGCCACCCGCTGGGGCTTCATCCACCTCGGGCGGTTCGCGGCGGCATACCGCCGGGCGTTCGGGGAGCATCCGTCGCAGACGCTGCGCGGGGCGGGGGGAGAACCAGGGGCCTGAGACGACAGAACGGGGCCGATCCGGCGCTCGCCGTCACTCCTCCGGAGCAGACTCCAGCCCCAAGTGCCGGCGCAGCGCCCTGGTCACGTCGTCGACCTCGTTCAGCTGGGCGGGCGTGAGGGCGTCGAGGAACAGTTCGCGCACGGCACGGAGGTGGGGCACGGAGCCGGCTCGGAACGCCGCCGATCCGGCGTCCGTGGCGATCACGTCGATCCCGTGGACGTCGTCCGCGCAGGCCTGGCGGCTGATCAGTCCGCGTCTCTCCATGCGGCCGAGGTGGTGGGAGAGCCTGCTGCGCTCCCAGCCGATCAGGTCCGCCAGCTCGGAGGAGCGGAGGGTGCGATCCTCGGCCTCGGTCAGGGCGAGCAGCACCTGGTAGTCGCCGGCGGACAGCTCGGATTCGCTCTGCAGCCTGCTGCCCAGACGGGTGCGGAGCACCTCGGCCGTCTCGATGTAGTCGCGCCAGATGCGGAGTTGCTCCCGCGTCGGGGCGCGGCGCGGTCTGTCCTCGTTCATCTCGTCTCCCTCTGGGAATTGACGCGTCAAGTCCATTGTTACAGCATTGACACGTCAATTCGGATGGTTCCGGAGGCGAGAGAGGTCGTGATCGACATGGGAGAACTCGAGTTCGGACTGAATTCTTTCGGGGACGTCGCCACCGACGGCGGCAGGGTCCTGTCCGACGCCGAGACGCTCGGCTGATGGTCCAGGAGGCACAGCTCGCCGAATCCGTCGGCCTCGACGTCTACAGCGTCGGCGAGCACTACCGCGAGGACATGGTCGACTCCGCCACGCCCGTGGTGCTCGCGGCCGCCGCTCAGGCGACGTCCACGATCCGGCTCGGCACGTCCGTCACGGTGCTGTCGACGCAGGACCCGGTGCGGCTGTACCAGCAGTTCTCCACGGTCGACGGGATCTCCGGCGGACGCGCGCAGCTCGTGCTCGGCCGCGCGTCGGCGATCGAGTCGTTCCCGCTGTTCGGCTACGACATCGCGCAGTACGAGGACATCTTCGACGAGAAGCTCGACCTCTTCCTCCGCCTCATGCGAGAGGATCGGGTCACCTGGTCCGGCCGGTACCGCAGCCCGCTCGAGTCGGTGCGGCTGCGCCCGCGGATGCCCGAGGGCGGCATCCCCGCCTGGATCGGCATCGGCGGCAGCCCCGACTCCGTCGTCCGCGCCGCCCGGTACGGCCTCCCCCTGATGATGGCGATCATCGGCGGCAAGCCGGAGCGCTTCGCCGGCCACGCCGAGCTCTACCTGCGAGCGCTGGCCCAGTTCGGGCAGCCGGAGCTGCCGATCGGGCAGCACTCGCTCGGGCTGATCGCGCCGACCGACGACGAGGCGAAGAACGAGCACTGGCAGTACTGGCGGCCGGTCGTGACCGCGCTGAGCGAGGAGCGCGGGTTCTACCCGCCCACCGCCGAACGGTACGCGCAGGAGGTCGCGACCGGCGCCCTCTACGTCGGCTCCCCCGAGACCGTCGCTCAGAAGCTGGCCGCGATCGTGCGCACCAACCACCTCTCGCGCTTCGACCTGAAGTACGACATCCGGCACCTGCCGGTGAAGGCCCGTGAGCGCAGCATCCGGCTCTTCGGCGAGCAGGTCGCGCCCCGCGTCCGCGAGCTGATCGCTGAGGACCCGGGCGACTGGCGCCTCACCGACCGCCACACGGCCCAGATCGTCACCGCCCGGGCGAACGCCCCGCAGTGACCTGCCCCACCGACCCACCGTCATCCGTTCCGACAGGAGACACACCATGACCGACATCACCGGCCTCGAATTCGGCCTCGACACCTTCGGCGACCTGCCCAGGGACGACCGGGGCGAGATCACCAGCTTCGCCCACGCGATCCGCGCCACCCGCGACGAGGCGATCCTCGCCGACGACCTCGGGGTGGACGCCTTCGCCGTGGGCGAGCACCACCGCCCCGAGTACGCCATCTCGACGCCGGAGACCGTGCTCGCCGGCATCGCCACCGCGACCGAGAACATCCGGCTCGGCTCCGGCGTGACCGTGCTGTCCTCCGACGACCCGGTGCGGGTGTTCCAGCGGTTCGCAACCGTCGACGCCCTCTCGAACGGGCGAGCGGAGGTGATCCTGGGCCGCGGGTCCTTCACCGAGTCTTTCCCGCTGTTCGGGTACGACCTGGCGGACTACGACCTGCTCTTCGAGGAGAAGATCGACCTCTTCAACAAGCTGCTGGACGAGAAGCCGGTCAGCTGGGAGGGCACCACGAGGGCCGCCCTGCACGAGGCCGACGTGTTCCCGAAGACGGAGTCCGGGCGCCTGCGCACCTGGGTCGGCGTCGGCGGCACACCGCAGTCGGTGCTGCGCACGGCGCACTACGGGTTCCGGCTCATGCTCGCGATCATCGGCGGCGCACCCTCCCGCTTCACGCCGTACGTCGACCTGTACCGCCGGGCGGCCGAGCAGTTCGGCACAGAGGCCCTCCCCGTGGGGATGCACTCCCCCGGGTTCATCGCCGAGACCGACGAGGAGGCGATGGAGCTGTTCTATCCCGGCTACAAGGTGATCCGCGACCGGATCGGCGCCCTGCGCGGCTGGCCGCCGCTGCAGCGGCAGGAGTTCGAGGCGGACGTCGCGCACGGCTCGCTCTACATCGGCTCCCCCGAGACCGTCGCCCGCAAGATGGCCGACGCCATCCGCACGCTCGACGTGGGCCGCTTCGACCTCATCTACACCGCCGGCGGAGCCATGCGGGCGAGCGACCGGATGCGGGCCGTCGAGCTCTACGGCACGACGGTCATCCCGATGGTGCGCGACCTGCTCGCCGAGGCACCGAAGCCCGCTACCGGCGCCGCATTCCGGCGCTGACGAAAGGATGGACATGAACGACCACATCCACACGGGCGGAATCCGCACCGTCGGCATCCTGGGAGCGGGCAAGGTCGGCACCGTCCTCGCGAGGCTCGCCCTCGCGGCGGGCTACCGCGTGCTGATCTCCGGCTCCGGCGACGCCGACCGCATCGCCCTCACCGTCGACGTCCTCACCCCGGGCGCCACGGCCACCCGTCCCGAGGAGGCGGCAGAAGGGGCGGACGTCGTGATCCTCGCCCTGCCCCTGGGGAACTACCGCGACCTCCCGGTCGAGCAGCTGCGCGGCAAACTCGTCATCGACGCGATGAACTACTGGTGGGAGACCGACGGCATCCGCGACGACCTGAACGACCCCCTCACCTCGACAAGCGAGATCGTGCAGGAGTTCCTCTCCGGCTCCCGCGTCGTGAAAGCCCTGAACCACATGGGCTACCACGACCTCGAGGAGGAGAGCCGCCCGGCCGGTGCACCGGAACGCAAGGCCATCGCCATCGCCGGCGACCACGCAGCCGACGTCGACCGCGTCGCCGCCCTGATCGATGCCCTTGGCTTCGACCCGGTGGTCGCCGGCCCGCTCGCCGCCGGCGCCCTCCTGCAGCCGGGCCGCCCGACCTTCGGCGCGGACGTGCCGGCCGACGAGCTGCGCTCGCTGATCGACGCGGCCGACGGGGCTCCGAGCGGCTCTCGGAGCGCCGTCCGCGCGATCGGCCCTGCTACTGCTGGATGAAGGCCAGGATGTCCGCGTTGAGGACGTCGGCGTGGGTGGTCAGCATGCCGTGCGGGTAGCCCTCGTAGATCTTGAGGGTCGCGTTCTGCAGCAGCTCGGCCTGCTTCAGCGACGCGTCCTTGTACGGGACGATCTGGTCGTCGTCGCCCTGGGCGACCAGGACCGGCACGCTGATCGCCTTCAGGTCCTCGGTCTGGTCGGTCTCCGAGAACGCCTTGATGCCTTCGTAGTGGGCGAGGGCGCTGCCCGTCATCCCCTGCCGCCACCAGTTGTCGACCACGGGCTGCGACAGCGTGACGCCCTCACGGTTGAAGCCGTAGAACGGGCCGGAGGCGACAGCCTCGAAGAACTCGGCACGGTTCGCCGCGAGCGCCTCGCGGAACCCGTCGAAGACAGAGATCGGCGTGCCCTCCGGGTTCGCGTCGGTCTGCACCATCAGCGGGGGAACGGCCGCGACCAGCACGGCCTTGGCGACGCGTCCCTGCGGTTCTCCGTACTTGGCGACGTACCGCGCGACCTGGCCACCGCCGGTGGAGTGGCCGATGTGGACGGCATTGCGGAGGTCGAGGTGCTCAACCACGGCGGAGGCGTCGGACGCGTAGTGGTCCATGTCGTGGCCGGTGCCGATCTGCGACGACCGCCCGTGACCCCGGCGATCGCTCGCGACGACGCGGTATCCCTTGCCGAGGAAGTACAGCATCTGGGCGTCCCAGTCGTCCGACGACAGCGGCCATCCGTGGTGGAACATGATCGGCTGGGCGTCACGGGGACCCCAGTCCTTGTAGAAGATCTCCGCACCGTCATCGGTGGTGACAAAAGACATGATGGGTCCTCCCGTTGTGCTCATGCGTGGGCCGAAAGCCGTTCGGCCACCCTGAAGCGATGATGTTCGCGGGGCGTTTCCGGCTCGTGAACGACGCGCGTCAGGATGATGACGATCCTGGCAGGGAGCGGGCCCGCGCGTCGAGGGTCGACGGGGTCTTCCCCGCGATGTCGCCCAGACGGGGCGTTCGTGAGGGTCAGGCGCGAATGGGAATCTAGAAACGTTCCCCGACCAGCAGATTCAATGGCGGAGACGGAGGGATTTGAACCCTCGGTCCCCTATCGGGGACTCCACCTTAGCAGGGTGGTGCACTAGGCCTGACTATGCGACGTCTCCAGCGCGACCGGCTGACGCTGGACGCACGACAGCCATCATAACGGACGAATCCGTCGCTCCCGGACACGGGTTTCTCAGGCTCCGACCACCGTCGGGTCGAAGGAGGTCGTGAAGAGGCCCGCGACGATCGAGATGGTCCAGGCGATGGTCACCACGATCGCCACCAGGTACACGACGGCGGCCACGATCACTGGCGCGAGGGCGCTGCGGGGCGTCACCTTGCGCAGCACCACCGCGCGGCCGATCGTGTAGACCAGGCCGCCGAGGAACGACCAGGCCCAGTGGAAGGGGCGCTCGACTCCGCGGGATGCGAGCGCCCGGTGGTCCAGCCACGAGAAGACGACCGTCGCGGCGGTCGCCGCCACCGAGACGAACTGCACCACGAAGAACATCGGGCCGCCCACCAGGGCGAGCGGGTCACCGACGAGGGTTCCGGAGGTGGTGGGGCGCAGCGCCATGTGCGGCTGAACCAGCGGCAGCAGCAGCACCGACACCAGCGGCAGCAACGCGACCAGCCACACCCACACCGTCTGCACGGGGGTCTCGAGAGGGAGCCGCCGGCGCGGGAGGGTCTGGGCGACCTGCGGGGTCCACTGCGCGCCGTCCCACCAGCGCAGCGGCGCGGCGCGCCACGGGTCCCCGTACCATCCCGGCGCGGCAGGCGCCGGCTCCGCAGTCCCCGACGAGCTCATCGCTCCCCTTCCGTCTTCTGCACCTTACCCGCCCAGTTCGCCGGTCAGCCGCTCGTGGAACAGCCGGCTGTGGTCGTTCAGCCCGACCAGCTCCACCGCGGCCCCGTGCGTCGCGTATTTGGTCTCGACGGCGTCCAGGGCGGCGACGCTCGAGGCGTCCCAGACGTGCGAGCCGCTGAGGTCGATGACGACGCGGGCGGGGTCGTCGGCGTACGAGAACTGCTCCGTCAGGTCGTTGCTCGACGCGAAGAACAGCGGGCCGAGCACGCGGTAGTGGGCGGCCGAACCGTCCTCCGAGAGTGTCCGCGAGACGCGCACCACGTGGGTGATCCGGCGGGCGAACAGCA
The DNA here is from genome assembly GCF_030433685.1 of Leifsonia williamsii. Lineage (NCBI taxonomy): Bacteria > Bacillati > Actinomycetota > Actinomycetes > Micrococcales > Microbacteriaceae > Leifsonia > Leifsonia williamsii. The sequence continues at coordinate 1,050,748 of NZ_JAROCF010000001.1, read as the reverse complement.
CCAGGGCCAGCAGCACGCCGACACCCACGCCGGTCGCCAGGTTGCCGGTCGCGACGACGACCGCGACCGTGACGACCATCACCAGCGTCTCCGGCACAGGCATCCGCTTGAGCGTGGAGGGGCGCACGCTGTGCCAGTCGACCGTGCGCAGGGCGACGACCATCATCACGGCCGCCAGGGCCGCCATGGGGATCGCGGCCATCACCGGCGAGAGCACGGCGACCATCAGCAGCAGCGCGAGCCCGGCGACCAGGGTGGAGATGCGGGTGCGGGCGCGGCCGAGCTCCACGTTCACGACGGTCTGGCCGATCATCGCGCAGCCGGCGACGCCTCCCCACAGCCCGGCCAGCAGGTTCGCGACGCCGAGACCCCACGACTCCCGCCCCTTCGCCGAGCGGCTGTCGGTGAGGTCGTCGACGAGCTTGGCGGTGAGGAGGCTCTCCAGCAGCCCGACCAGCGCGGCCGCCAGCGCGGTGGGCGCGATGATCTGCAGCGTCTCGAGGTCGAACGGCACCGTCCACGGCGTCAGCCCTGGCAGCGCGCCGCTGACGGAGCCCTCGTCGCCGACGGTCGGCACATCCAGCCCGAAGAAGAAGGCCGCGGCCGTGACGACCACGATCGCGACGAGCGGCGCCGGCACCGCCTTCGTGAACCGCGGCAGCACCACGACGATGAGGATGGTCGCGGCGAACAGCGGATACACCTGCCAGGGCACGTCCACGACATGCGACACCTGCGCGACGAAGATCAGCACCCCGAGCGCGTTCACGAAGCCGACCATCACCGAGCGCGGGATGTACCGCACCAGCCGCGCGAGCCCGGCTGCGCCGAACGCGACCTGGATCAGCCCGGTCAGCAGCACCGTCGGCAGCATGTAGCCGACGCCATGCGCCTGCACCATGGGCGCGAGGACGAGCGCGACCGACCCCGCCGCCGCGGAGACCATCGCGGGCCTCCCGCCGAGGAACGACATCGCCACCGCGAGCACGACCGACGAGATCAGCGCCACATCCGGCCCGACGCCCGAGATCAGCGAGAACGAGATGACCTCGGGGATGAGCGCGAGGGTCGTCACCAGCCCGGCGAGCACCTCCGTCGTCAGCAGCCGCGGCCTGCGCAGCACCGCGAGCGCCGGCACCTGCCCGTTCGGGAGACGGAGGCCGGTCGATTCGGGAGCGGAGGGGGCGACGGGCATGGTCGGGTGCGCCGGACGGCCGCGAGAAGACCGCGCGGCAGTCCTTTCGGCAGCGGGGGGGGAGGAGGGTTCAAGCCTAACGACGGCGCCGGGGCACGACGACGAACGCCCGCCTCCGACGACGAACGCCCCGGGCCGCACAGACCCGGGGCGTTCGCCGTCATCCGTCAGGCGCTGTGCCGCCGGCGCAGGCGCGTCACCAGGAGCACGACGGCTCCCAGCAGGACGAGCGCTCCCGCGACGCCGCCCGCGATCACGGCCGAGGCCGCGTCGGAGCCGGTCGAGGCGAGGCCCGAGCCCACGGTCGCGACCGGCGCGGCACCGGAGCCGGCACCGGAGCCGCTCGGCGCGGCCGCAGCCTCCAGCACCACACCCGTCACCGCGGTGCGCAGGGCGCCGTCGGCCGACAGACCGTTGATCTGCAGCGTGTGCGGCCCCGCCGGGGTGCTCGCCGGGATGCTGTAGGTCGCGGCGAAGGCGCCGTCGCGGTCGACGGTCGGCTCGCCGAGCAGCACGGGGGCGCTGAACAGCCAGAGGTCGGCCGTCGAGCCCGGCTTGAAGCCGCTGCCCGAGACGTGGACCGCTCCGCCGTGCTGGATCACGATCCGGCCGTTCGCGTCGGTCCGCACGCCGTTCTCGTCGTCGGCGCTGATGCGGAGGGTGTAGCCGTCGCCCTGGATGGTGAGCACGCCGTCCTGGTACGAGGTCTTCACCGTCACCAGCTCGCCGTCGATGTACATCCGCGTCTGGCCGGGCTCCAACTCCGGGAGGACCTGGCCGCCGTCGCCGGGCAGCAGCACGGGCGAGACGGTCGCCTGCACCGTGCGCACGTCGGTCGCGGCGCCGGGGCCCGCGGCGGTGACCGCGCGCATGGTGAATGCGTAGTCGGTGCCGTTGTCGAGGCCGCGGACCACCAGGGGGCTGACGCTCGCGTCGAACGCCGTCCAGGTCTTGCCGCCGTCCAGCGAGTACTCGTAGCCGGTCACCGGCGTGCCGCCCGTGCTGGCCGGCGGGGCGAAGTCGACGGTGAGGGTGTGGTTGCCGGGCTTCACCGAGACGACGGTGACCGGGGAGGCCGCGGTGCGCGGCGTGGTGGACGCCGGGTCGCTCGCGGCTCCGGTGCCCTCCGAGGTGATCGCGCTGACGCGGAACCGGGTGTCGGTGCCGTTCTGCAGGCCTGTGACGGTGGCGGAGGTGTCGGCCGAGCCGGTGTCGGCCACGGCCTCCACCCAGGTCGTTCCACCGTCCGTCGAGGTCTCGATCCGGTAGCCGGTGACGGCCGCGCCGCCGGTCCAGTCCGGCGCCGTCCAGGTGAGACGGGCGGAGGCGTCGCCGGGGGCGGCCTGGAGGCCGGTCGGGGCGTGCGCCGTACCGGCCACGGCGACCGTGATCGCGACGGAGAGCTGGGCCTGAGCCTGCTTGCCGTCCGCTGTGACGGTCACCGCGAACGCGTCGGTGGCGCTGACGAGCGTGCGGTCGATGGCCGCCGCGTCGGGCTCGAAGCGGTAGGCGCCGGTCGTCGAGTTCACGTACAGCGTGCCGGAGGCGCCGGCCTTCGCGAGGTCGTACCCGGCGACGGCCGAGCTCGCCGACGCTCCGGTCACGCCGTAGGTGAAACCGGTGCTGTCGGGGTCGGCGGCCGAGAGGGTGCCGGTCTGCGCGGCGAAGGTCTCCGGGGCCGCCTCCGTGTTGGTGAAGGCGATGGCGGCCGGGGTGTCGATCGTCGGCGCGTCGTCGACGGGGGCGATCTGGACTCCCGGCTGGATGTTCGTCCCGGTCTTGCCCGTGGTGTCCTTGACGGTCACGGTGAGCGTCTGCGGCGTGGTCGGCGGGTTGTCCGACGTGCTGCTGAAGAGCAGGCGGCGCGCGATCTCCTGAGCGGCGGCGTCGTTGGCCTTGGTGCCGTAGACGCGCACGTTGTCGATGCGCAGGGAGGCGCCGGCGGCCCGGCCGCAGCTGAAGTCGAAGGTGCCCGAGACGAAGACGAAGCGGTAGTTGCCGTTCTTCGGAATGGCCGCGTTGACCGTCGCCCACTCCGTGTTGCCCGCCTCGGTGCCGGTGGCGTCGAGCACCGGCGTCGTGGTGCCGTCGTCGGTGTTGAGCACGTAGCCGAGCACGTCGTACGCGTCGTCGCCGTAGAAGGCGCGCCAGTCGAAGTAGATCTGGTCGCCCTGCGAGGCCGGGAACACGTCGCTGTACACGGCCGGCCCGTGCACGACGTCGCAGCCCTGCGTGGTGGTCATCCCGGAGGACGACAGCGACAGGCTCGAGACGCCATCGGTGGCTTGGCTGTTGTCGCGCGTGACGGAGAAGGTGCCGGGCCGCTGCGGCGCGGTGTTGTCCTGGTTCGTCGGCGCCCCGTAGGGCGCGGCGCCACCGGAGGGGTAGGTGCCCGTCTCCAGCGACGGGAAGCCGGCGAGGTCGGTGACGCCGAGGTCGATCCGCTGCTCCACCGGCGTCCAGCCGGTGATCCCGTCCTCGAAGCTCGAGTTCGAGAACGGGCTCGTGAAGTTCACCCGCAGGTGGCCGTTCGTGCCGTCGATGTTCTCGTCCACCGACCCGATGACGTCGGCCGTCGTGCCGTTGCCGCGGTACGCGACGCCGCCGACGATCGAGATCACTCCGCTCGCCGTGCTGGGCGCCGCGTCACTGCGCAGCGAGAGCAACGAGGAGGCGGTGTCGCCGTCGATCTGGAAGTCGATGTACCCGCCGCCGTAGGTGGAGGGGCTGCCGGCGTCGCTCGTGATGGTCACGTTCTGACCGATGGGCACCGGGGAGCCCTGCTCGGTGTACGGGACGGGCGTGCCGGTGCCCCCGACGACGGGGGCGGCGCTCGCGGCGAGCGGCCACGCCGAGGTCAGCAGGGCCGCGGCGCCGACGGCGGCGAGGAGGCGCCGGCCGAGTCGGGGGCGGCGGGCGGCGTGGGAGGGGGCGCCGGTTCCGGGCAGGGCGGATCCGGGCAGGGGGCGGGGTGTCATCTACGACCTCGGGCGGGGGTTCGGGGTTCGGGAGGTGGGAGGGACCCCACGCGCGCCGAGAATATCCATGCCGACGGCTTCGAGCGCCGACGGGTACGGCTGGGCGCCCACCCGTTCGAGGGACGCCGCGCCTTCCCGCTACCGGCGACCGTCGCGCGCCGCGACCAGCTCCACCACGCGCCGGCGGCTGCGGATGACGGCGTCCAGCGTCGACCCCCGGAACTCGTCCAGCCCGATCACGAGGGGCGCCGCGGGAGGCACCAGCGCGACGAATGACGGCCAGTCCAGCTCACCGTCGCCGACCGCGACCTGGTCCTCGTTGACGCCGTCGAGCGGCCCGTCCTTGAGGTGCACCGCGAGGATCCGCCCGCCGAGGGCGCGGATCGTCGCCGGCACGTCGACGCCCGCGATCGTGGCCCAGTACGGGTCGAACTCGACGCCGACCGACGGGCCCACCCGCTCCATCAGCGCGAGCAGGGCGGGGCGGCCGTCGACGGCGACGCGGAGGTCGTCGTCGTGGTTGTGGAAGGCCACCCGCATCCCGAGCGGTGCTGCCAGCTCGGCGGCGCGCTCGAGGTCGTCGGCGATCCGGCCCACCGCGAGGCGGCCGTCCGGCTCGTGCCAGCGCTCGGCCGGGAAGGAGGGGTGCATCACCAGCGTCGCCCCGGCCTCCGCCGCCGCGTCGATGGTGCGCGGCAGCTCGTCGCCGAGCAGCTCCCCGTGCACGGTCGGCGTCGTGATGCCCGTGCGCGCCAGGGCGGGAGCGAGCTCGGGCAGCGTGCGGGAGACGTGGAACGGCTCGACGTGCTCGAAGCCGGCCGCGGCGAGCGCGTCGACGACCGCGTCCCAGCCGCGCTCGGCGATCTCCTCGCGGACGCTCCACAGCTGCACCGAGATGATGGGGTCGGAGATGATGGGTTCGGTCATCGCTTCCTCGCTTCGGGTCGTGCTCTCTGCTGGTCGCCGTCGGCGGCGCCCAGCAGTTGGGTGGACAGCGTCCGTCGCAGCCACTCCTGGAACCGCTCCGGCCCCCACTGCTCGGTGACCACCAGCTCGTTGTAGACGCCACTCGCCGCGAGGGCGCGGTAGATCGCCTGCGCGTCGGCCAGCGGCAGCACCAGCGACGACTCGACCGAGGCGATCAGGCCGTCCATGACGCGGTTGCGGCCGCGGAGCTTGGAGCGCAGGAGGCTCTGCGTCTCGGCGTCCTCGTCCATCGCCGCATCGAGGATGCGCACCACGTCGAAGTCCGTCGCGTACAGCGTCGTCAGCCAGCGCGCGGCCCCCGCGACGCGCGCGGTCGCGTCCGGCTCCTCCAGGATCTCCTTCGCCAGCTCCCGCGCCCTGGCACGCTCCAGCCAGCGCTCGCAGATCGCGTTGAGGATCTCGCGCTTGGCGCCGTAGACCGCGTACACCGTGCGGGTGCCGACCCCGGCCTCCCGCGCGATGGCGTCGATGCTGGTGACCGCGTAGCCGTCGCGGGCGAAGAGGGTCTGTGCCGCCAGCGCGATGCGCAGCCTGGTCGCCTCGGCCTGCTCCTGCCGGTACGACGACGGCTTCTTGACCTGCGCATCCACGAGGTCGATACTAGTCATGCACTCAGTGCAGTGTTACTGCATCGAGTGCAGACACCATGCAGTACGAAGGAGTCATCATGGTTCAGACACAGATCCATCCGCCCGCCCTCCGCATTATGGAGCGCATGCTGACCGAGGGCTTCGCCGCCGGTCGCACGGAGGTCGTCGACGAGCTGTGCTCCCCCGACATCGTGGAGCACCAGTTCGACCTGGCCGGCACCGGCGCAGAAGCGCTCGGAAAGCTCAAGGCGTGCATGACGGCCGTGCACGCGGCGTTCCCCGACCTCCGGTTCACCGTCGAGGACTGGACGCAGACCGGCGACCACGACGACGCAGCACCCACGATCTGGGTGCGCGCCAGGGGCGCCGGGACCAACACCGGTCCCTTCCTGGGCGCGCCGACGGGCCTGCCCGTGCAGTTCACCGTCTTCGACGTCGCGCGCATCGAGGAGGGCCGCATCGTCGAGCACTGGGGGGTGCCCGACCGGTTCGAGGTCCTCGTGCGGACCGGGAGGGTGGCAGCCGGGCCGCGCTGAGCGGGGCGGATTCCCAGGCGGGCGGAGCGGCCCTCCGGTACGATCGATGCCACAAGGGGAGTACTCCCGCCCGCAGCGAGCCCGTCAATACGGCTGCGCCATCGCAGCCCGGGCCGCTGGTCCCGCAGCTGTTCCGGCGGGGTGGAGGAGACCTTGGCAGGTCGTTCCGCCTACCCCTTGGAGTCCCGGTGCAGGTCACCCCGCTCATCTGGATCGTCACGATCGCCGTGACGATCGCCTTCTTCGTCTACGAGTTCTTCGCCCATGTGCGCAAGCCGCACGAGCCCACGATCGGCGAGTCCGCCCGCTGGTCCGCCTTCTACGTCGGCCTGGCGCTGCTGTTCGGCGTCGGGGTCGGCGTGGTGTCGGGCTGGGACTTCGGCGGTCAGTACTTCGCCGGCTACCTGACCGAGAAGGCGCTGTCGGTCGACAACCTGTTCGTGTTCCTGCTGCTGATGTCGGCCTTCGCGGTGCCGAAGGCGTACCAGCAGAAGGTGCTGATGATCGGCATCCTGATCGCGCTCGTTCTGCGCGGCGCGTTCATCGCGGTCGGCGCGACGCTGATCGACAACTACTCGTGGATCTTCTACCTGTTCGGCGCGCTGCTGCTGTTCCTCGCCTGGCGCCAGGCGTTCGGCTCCCACGACTCCGACCCCAGCCAGGGCACGGTGATGCGATTCGTGCGCCGCCACCTCCCCGTCACGGAGGAGTACCACCGCGACCGGCTCACCGTCCGCATCGACGGCCGCCGCTTCGTCACCCCGATGCTGCTCACGATCATCGCGATCAGCCTCATCGACGTCGTCTTCGCGGTCGACTCCATCCCGGCGATCTACGGCCTGACGAGCGAGGCCTACCTCGTCTTCACCGCGAACGCCTTCGCGCTGATGGGCCTGCGCCAGCTGTTCTTCCTGATCGGCGGGCTGCTCCAGCGCCTCGTCTACCTGGCGCAGGGCCTCGCCGTCATCCTGGCGTTCATCGGCGTCAAGCTGGTGCTGCACGCCCTCCACGTGAACGAGCTGCCTTTCATCAACGGCGGCGAGCACATCGACTGGATCCCCGAGATCCCGACCTGGTTCTCGCTGGCCTTCATCGGCGCCACGATCGCGGTCGCGGCGGTGGCGAGCCAGCGGAAGACCAAGGGGAAGGGCGAGGGCAAGGGCGAGGTGGAGGCTGCGCCGAGCGAGCAGGCGGAGGTCCCGGCGCGCCCGCACGGCGAGCACTGAGCCGGCCGCGGTCGGTAGGGGCGGGCCGGGGCCGCTCCTACCGCAGCCGCCCCGGCCGCACCCGCACGGGCGCCAGCCACGCCGACACGATCACCGCGGTGATGGAGCCGGCGCAGATGATCGACGCGAGCACCACCACCTGGAAGCGGCCGGCCTCCAGCGGCGACACTCCGCCGAAGATCGCGCCGACGAACGCCCCGGGCAGCGTCACCAGCCCGGTGGTCCTGGTCTGGTCGACGCTCGGGATGAGGGCCGAGTACACCGCGGTCCGCGCCTGCTCGAGCGTCGACTGCCGGGGGGAGGCGCCGAGCGCGAGCCAGCCCTCCACCTCGTCCCAGTGATCGTCGACCGCCTCCGTGAACCGGCGGCCCGTCAGGGTCGCGATGCTCATGGCGTTGCCGATGACGATGCCGCCGACGGCCAGCGCGTACCGCGCGCTGAACTCGATCGCCCCGGTGGCGAACACGATCGTGAACGTCACGACGACACCGGTCGCCATGGCGGCAGCCATCATCGCCGCATGGTCGACGGACCAGCCGACCCGCCGGGTGGCGGTCGCGGCTGCCACCCCGAACATGACGAGCAGCGCGAGCGCCACCCACACCGGGCTCGTGATGACCCCCGCGAGGATCACGCTGATGACGGCCAGCTGCGCGGCCCCCTGCAGCACCGCGAGCAGCGGCGCCCACCGATGCGGCACGCGGTACGCCGAGAGCACGGCCGTGGCGAGGAGGGCGAGCAGTGCGACGCCGAGCAGCGTGGGGGCGAGCTCGCGGACGATCGGCACGGGGACGAGCCTACGCACCACAGCCGGTGACGCCGGGACGGCTACCGGCTCGTGTTGAAGACCGCGATCGTGACGAAGATCCCGGCGATCAGCTCCAGCGCGATCATGATCGCTGAGATGACGATCGCCACGGTGGCCAGCCGGGTGTCGGATCGTGCTTCATGCGCGCGGTTCCGTGCGATGAGGCCCAGGATGAGCCCGACGATCGGGAGGAGGAAGGCGAAGACGATCCCCGTGATCGCCAGCCCCCTGCCAGAACCCGCGGACGTCTGCTGCACACCACCATCAGCACTCATGGTCCTCCGATCAGCACCGAGCGATCACTCGGCGGGCTACCATGCCGCGTTTCGGGGGAAGGGTACCACCGCGCTCACGGCCTGGGGAGGACGGAGCGGAGGGCGTGGGATTCGAACCCACGAGACATTTCTGCCCACCAGTTTTCAAGACTGGCTCCATCGGCCGCTCGGACAGCCCTCCTGGCGCCGAAGCACCGGCGTCGCCCGCGAGTCTACCGGGCGCTGCCTCCACACATCCGGAACGACGAGTTGACGCAACACGCCGCCTGGCCGGGCGGCCAGGCGGCGTGTTGTGACGAATGGATGCGGGCTACCCCTCGAACGGCTTCGAGCAGGTGACCTGCGCGGCCGTCTGGCCGTGGACCTCCGACGGGAGGGTCACCGAGCCGGTGCCGTCCGTCGAGCCGGTGCCGCCGGAGGCGTCGGTCGTCGGCGCCTGCGTCGTGGCGTCGGTCGGGGCCTGCGTGGCCGGCGTGGCCGGCGTCGCCGGGGCGCCCGGCGTCGCGGCGTTCGGGTCGGCCTGCGAGCCGACGCCGGTGTCGCCGGTGAGCGTCACGGGCTGGTCGTTGCGCAGGGCCGCCATCAGGGTGTCCGCGTCGTCCTTGCTGGGGGCGACCCCGTCGCCCTCGTAGTGGTTCGGGTACTGCACGAACACGACCTTGCTGATGTCGACATCCTTGAGCGCCATGGCCATGGAGGCGATGGTCGTCACGTTGTTGAGGCTCTCGGAGAGCTGGATGTTGCTGGTCGCCGCCTTCGCAAGGCCGTAGACCTTGACCGGGTTCGAGAGCGTGTCCGCGCTCTTGATGGTGCGGACCAGCGACGACATGAACACCTGCTGGTTGCTGATGCGGCCGAGGTCGGAGCCGTCGCCGACGCCGTGGCGGGTGCGGAGGAACGCGAGCGCCTGCGCGCCCTGCAGCGTGTTCTCTCCGGCCTTCACGGCGAGGCCCGTGTACGGGTCCTCGATGTCGCCCGCCACGCAGACGTTCACGCCGCCGACAGCGTTCGACATCTCGATCACGCCGTCGAACTCGATGACGCCGGCGTACGGGATGTCGAGCCCGGTCAGCTTCTCGACCGTCAGCACGGTGCACGCCAGGCCGCCGTAGCTGAGGGAGGTATTGATCTTCTGCCGGCTCATCGCGTCGAACGAGCCGCCGTTGGGGTCGGGGCACGACGGGATGGGCACGTACATGTCGCGCGGGAAGCTGACGACGGTCGCGTTCTTGTGGTCCGCCGAGACGTGCAGCAGCATCGTCACGTCGTTGAGGGTCTCGCCCCGCTCACCGTAGGCCGCGTTGCCGCCGCCCGAGTCGCTGCCCGCGAGCAGCACGTTGAAGGCGCCGTCCATCGCGCCGATCTTGGGGGTGCTGACGTTGCCCTTGGCGTCGACGAGCTTGACGGACGGCTTGAAGCTGGTGGCCACGTCGTATGTGGCGTAGGCCGCGACGCTCGCGGTGCTGATGCCCACGACGGCGACCGCGGCGGCGAGGATGCCGAGGATGGTCTTGAACGGATGATGCTTCTTGAGGCGGCCGTGGCGGGCCACGGAGGGTCCGGCCGACTTCTCCTGCGCACGCGTCTGCGCGCGGGTGGGCATCTCGCTCATTCACTTCCTTCCGGCGGGAGACATGGTGGTGGCGCACGCAAGAAGTGGGCGCACGCCGCGCAACAGCCTGCCAGGCGACCCTGGCAATGCTCTCAAAACGCGTCTCACAGGGTGGCGTGGAGGCCCTCCAGCACCTCCGCGAGCCCGTCGTCCAGCACGGTGCCGACAGACCGCGTCGCGACGGCCTTCACCTCGTCCGGCGCCTGTCCCATCGCGGCGGACAGGCCCTCGGCGCCCGCCCACTGCAGCATGTCGAGGTCGTTCCGGCCGTCGCCGACGGCGACGAGGTTCGCGCGCGGGATGTCGAGCGCGTGCCGCACCCGCTCCAGCGCTGTGGCCTTGTTGACGCCCTCCGGCGCGATGTCGAGCCAGGCGGTCCAGCCGATCGCGTAGCTGACCTTGTGCAGCCCCATCCGGTCGACGATCGAGAGGAACTGCTCCTCGTCGTGCTGCGGCGACACCACGACGACACGGGTGGCGGGATGCCGCGTCAACTCCTCGAAGGTGACCTGCTCGGCATTCACCAGCTCCCAGTCGCTCATGCCCTCGGTGTAGCGGCGGAACCCGGTCGGATCCTCGACCATGAAGCTGCCGCGCGGGAGGTGCGGACGGATGGTCTCCAGCACCTCCGTGGGGTCGAACGTCTCGATGAACTCGCGCCGGTAACCACCGTCGACGGTGTCGTCGCGCCGCATCGTCAGCGCGCCGTTCGCGCACACGACGAAGTCGCTGCGCAGGCCGAAGCGCTCGTGGATCGGATGCGCCGTCTCCCAGCTGCGGCCGGTGGCGAGCATGACCTCGTGGCCGGCGTCGCGCACGCGCGCCACAGCCTCCACCACCCGCTCGGAGACGCTCTCGTCCTCGTGGATGAGCGTGCCGTCGACGTCGAGCGCGATCAGGAGGCGGCCGTCGCCGCGCGCGTCGGTCACTTGGCGACCGGCTCGAGCACCTCGAGCCCGCCGAGGTAGGGGCGCAGGGCCTCCGGCACGCGCACCGAGCCGTCCTCCTGCTGGTGGGTCTCGAGGATGGCGACGAGCCAGCGCGTCGTGGCGAGCGTGCCGTTGAGGGTCGCGACCGGCGCCGTCTTGCCGCTCTCCGTCCGGTAGCGGATGTCGAGGCGGCGGGCCTGGAAGGTCGTGCAGTTGGAGGTGGAGGTCAGCTCGCGGTAGCGGCCCTGGGTCGGGATCCACGCCTCCACGTCGTACTTGCGCGCGGCGCTCGAGCCGAGGTCGCCGGCGGCGGTGTCGATGACGCGGTAGCTGAGGCCCAGCGCCTGCATCATCTCCTCCTGCCAGGCGAGGAGGCGCTCGTGCTCGGCCTCCGCCTCCTCCGGGCGGGTGTAGACGAACATCTCGAGCTTGTCGAACTGGTGCACGCGGATGATGCCGCGGGTGTCCTTCCCGGCCGAGCCCGCCTCGCGGCGGTAGCAGGTGGACCAGCCGGCGTAGCGCAGCGGCTGGTCGACCTCGATGATCTCGTCGGAGTGGTAGCCGGCGAGCGCGACCTCGCTGGTGCCCGTGAGATAGAGGTCGTCGGCCGGGAGGTGGTAGACCTCGTCGGCGTGCGCGCCCAGGAAGCCGGTGCCCTGCATGATCTCGGGCTTCACCAGGGTCGGCGTGATCATCGGGATGAAGTCGTTGGAGACGGCCTTGTCGAGCGCCATGTTCATGAGCGCGAGCTCGAGCCGGGCGCCGATGCCGCGCAGGTAGGAGAAGCGGGTGCCGGAGACCTTGGCGCCGCGGACCATGTCGATCGCGCCGAGCAGCTCGCCGAGCTCCAGGTGGTCGCGGGCCTCGAAGCCGAAGGACGGGATCTCGCCGACCTCCTTGAGCACGACGAAGTCGTCCTCGCCGCCGGAGGGGACGCCGTCGACGATCGGGTTGCCGATGCGGCGCAGCACGTCGTTGAAGCGGGTCTCGGCCTGGTTGGCGGCCTGCTGCGCCTCCTTCACCCGGCCGGCGAGCTGCTGGGCCTGGGCGACGAGCGCCTGCTTCTCCTCTTTGGGGGCCTTGGCGACCTGCTTGCCGAAGGCGTTCTGCTCGGCGCGCAGCTCCTCGAAGGCGGTGATCGCGGAGCGGCGCTCGATGTCGGCCTGCAGGGCCTCGTCGACCAGCTGGACGGAGTCGCCGCGGGCCTCCTGGGAACGGCGGATGACGTCGGGGTTCTCGCGGAGCAGGACGGGATCGATCACGTGCCCCAGCTTATCCACCGCGGCTGCGCGACCGGTCAGAAGACCGCTGCCCCTGGGCGGAGCGCGTTGGCGGCGGCGACGCGCGCGGCGAGCGCGAGGGCCGCCTCCAGTCGCTCGGCCGTGTCGTGCTCGTCGTCGGCGAGGCCCGCGACCAGTCCGGCCAGGAAGCAGTCGCCGCTGCCGACCGGGAAGAGCCCGGGTTCGGCGACGGGAGGCTGCGCCACCTCGTGCCCGTCGGCGGTCGCCGCCGACGCCCCGGCCTCGCCGTCGGTGACGACAGCCACCCGGGCGCCGAGAGCGACCAGCGCGCGGGCGCCCTCGATCGCGGAGCCGGCACCCGTGAGCTCGGCGGCCTCGGCGCGGTTCACCTTGACCAGGTCGGGAGGAGCGAGTCGCAGCAGGGCGCCGAGCGCGGGTCCGTGGGTGTCGAGCGCGACGCGCACCCCGCGGCCGCGCGCCTCCGCGAGCAGCCCGGCGAGGGCGGCCGGGTCGAGGTCGCGCGGCACGGCGCCGGAGACGGTGAGCCACTCCCCCGGCCGCACCGCCGACAGCCGCTCGCCGAGCTCGGCGGTCAACCGCTCCGGCGGCAGCCCGACCTCGTGGACGAGCTCGTAGAACTCGGTCAGCCGGCCGGCGCCGGTGTCGCAGGCGGTCACGCAGAGTCGCGTCTCGGCTCCCGTGGGGATGACGTCGGCCGCGACGCCCGCGTCCGCCAGCAGGTCGCTCACCAACGCGCCCACGTGCCCGCCGAGCGGCACGATGGCGCGGACCGGACGCTCCAGCAGCGCCAGCGCGCGGGCGACGTTGAGCGACTTGCCTCCTGCCGACTTGAGGACGACCGGCGGACGGTGGATGCGGCCGGGCTCCACGTGGTCGAGCACGTAGACGACGTCGAGCGCGGGCGTCAGCCCGAGCGTGTGGATGGTCACCGCAGCGCGCCCGCCACGGCGTCGGTCAGCTCGGCGCCGGTGGCCTGCGCCCCGATGCCGCCGAGCCCGCGCACAGAGAGCGACCCGGCCGCGGCCGCCCACCGCAGCCGCTCCTCCTCGTCGGCGATGCCGCCCACGAGCGCCGCGAGATAGCCGGCGTCGAAGCTGTCCCCGGCGCCCGTGGTGTCGACGACGTCGACCGTCAGGCCGGGGGCATGTGCGACGAGGGAGCCGCGCTCGTACGCTCGGCCGCCCTCGGCACCCGCCTTGACGACCACACGGCAGCCGAGTCGTGAGATCGCGGAGGCGGCCGCGTCGAGGCCCTCCGGTGCCGTGCCGCTGTCGTCGAGGGCCGTCGCGACGGCGAGCGCCTCCTCCTCGTTCGGGAGGAACACGTCGACGCGCGGGAGCACCTCGTGCAGACCGGTCCAGCGCTCGGCCGGGTCCCAGTTGGTGTCGATGCTGACGGTGACCCCGCGCTCGCGGAGCCCGTCGAGCAGCCCGGGCAGCGCGGCGGCGAGGCCGGGCTGGAGGAAGTAGGAGGCGATGTGCACGTGCCGCGGCCGCAGCCGGTCCACCGCATCCAGGGCGGCGTCGGCGGTCAGCGCCGGGATGGTCCCCGGCAGCGTGAGGATGGCGCGGTCGCCCGGCTCCGAGAGCACGACGGACAGTCCGGTCGGCCGGTCGGGCGACACCTCGATCGCCGAGACGTCGACCCCGCGCGAGCGGAGCGTGTCGAGCATGAACTCGCCGAACCGGTCCGCGCCGACGACGGCGGCGAGCGCCGTCCGCACGCCGAGGCGGGCGAGACCGCAGGCGACGATCGCGGCGCTCCCGCCGAGCAGCATGTCGGCCGAGTCGAGCAGCTGCTCCGCCTGCCCGAAGCGCGGCCGGGTGTCGCCGGTGAGCAGGAGGTCGGGGTTGGCGTCCCCGATCACGAGCACGTCAACGAGCGCGTCCACGAGTGCGTCGGCCCCGCTCATCCCTTCAGTCCCGAGAAGGTCATGGTGGCGATGAAGTGCCGCTGCGCGAACAGGAAGAAGAGGATCAGCGGCAGCGTGGCCACGACGTTCCCCGCCATGATCAGGCTCCAATCGGTCTGGTGCGCGCCCTGGAAGTTCGCGATGCCGAGCTGGAGGGTGAACGAGCGCTGGTCGTTGATCGCGATGAGCGGCCAGACCAGGTCGTTCCACGCCCCGAGCAGGGTGAAGATCGCGAGCGTCGCGAGCGCCGGCCGCGCAAGCGGCAGCACGATGCGGAAGAAGATCTGCCAGCGGTTGCAGCCGTCGACCGCGCCCGCCTCCTCCAGCTCCGCCGGGAGGGAGAGGAAGAACTGCCGCATCAGGAAGATGCCGAAAGCGGTGGCGAGCCACGGCACGATCGCGGCGCCCAGCCCGTTCAGCAGCCCGAGCGTGGCGAACAGGATGTAGGTCGGGATCATCAACAGCTGGGTCGGGATCATGATGGTCGCGAGGATCATCAGGAACCCGAAGTCGCGTCCGGCGAACTTCAGCCGGGCGAAGCCGTACCCCGCGAGCGAGCACAGCACCAGGTTGGAGATGATCGCCACCCCCGAGACCACGATCGTGTTGCCGAGCCACAGCAGCACGTCCGTCGTCGTGAACAGCTTGATGTAGCCGTCGAGCGTGAAGGTCGACGGGATGAACGGCGGCGGGAACGCCACCAGCTCCTTCGCCGGCGAGAACGACGCGAGGGTCATCTGCAGGAAGGGCACGAGGAACAGCACCGCGATCGGCAGCAGCACGAAGTGCCAGCCGCTGAACGGCAGGCCTCGGCGCCGGCGTCCCTCCGGCCCGGATCGCGGCGGGGCCGCGGCGACCTGCTCCGACGAGTCCGCGATCCGCTCGAGCACGCTGTCGGACATCAGAACGCCTCCGATCCGCGCCGCCGCTGGTACACGACGACGACGATGGTGATGATCAGGGTCGCGGCGAAGAGCACGTAGGCCGCTGCCGACCCGTAGCCGAACTCCAGCGACCGGAACGCCTTCTCGTAGAGGAAGTAGACGATCGTCTTCGTCGCCCCCAGCGGCCCGCCGCGCGTCGTGGTGTAGACGAGGTCGAACAGCTGGATCGCCTGGATCGTCTGCCAGATCGTCACGAAGACGGTCACCGGTGCGAGCTGCGGCCACACGATCCGCCAGAAGGTCTGCCACCGGCTGGCTCCGTCGATGCGGGCCGCCTCGATGATGTCCTGCGGCACGTCCTGCAGCGCGGCGAGGTAGATGACCGTGGTGAAGGCCGCCGACCCCCACAGCGACATGATCGCGATGACGAGCATGGCCTGCTTCGGGTCGTCGAGCCAGCCCTGCTGCGGCAGGCCCAGCACGCGGAGCACGTTGTTGACCAGCCCGAACTGGGGGCTGAACAGGTACGTCGAGAGGATGCCGGTCGCCGCCGCCGAGGCCACGAACGGGACGAAGATCGCGGTGCGGTAGAACGCCATCCCCCTGATCCGCCGGTTCAGCGCCACCGCCAGGAACAGCCCCGCCAGCACCGACGCGGGCACGAAGAGCACGGTGTAGCCGAGGGTGTTGCCGACCGCACTCCAGAACTCGTCGTCGCCGATGAGCTCGGTGTAGTTCTGGGTGCCGACCCACTGCGCCTCGCTGAAGCCGTCCCAGCTCTGGAACGACAGCACCAGCGCCCACAGCGCGGGGAAGATCGACAGCCCGAGCACCACGACCATGGCCGGTCCGACGAAGCCCCAGCCGGTCAGCGTCGAGAGCAGGCCCGACCGGCGCCTGGCACGCCGGATGGTGTCGGTGTCCCGGCCCGGCCGGCTCCCGGCCGGGCGTACGGCGGTGTCCGCCATCGCGTCCCCCGCCCTACTTGCTCAGCTGCTTGTCGGCGGCGGCGGCGGCCTTGTCGAGGGCCTCCTTCGGCTCGCCGTCGCCCTGGAGCACCGCCGAGATGGCCTTGGCGATCTCGACCGAGAGGGCCGCGTAGCCCTTGGTGGTCGGTCGGGCGTTCTTGACGTTCTCGGCGTTCTTCACCAGCACGTCGTAGCCGGGGTACTCCTGGTTCTCCTTCTCGACGGCGGCAGAGCCCGCCTCGGAGGAGCGCAGCGGGAGGTTGCCCAGCGCCACGTTGAACCGCTCGTCCTGCTCGGGCGAGGTCAGCCACTGCGCGAACTGGGTGGACCAGTAGGCGCGGTTCTTATCCTTGTGGTCGAACAGCGCCCACAGGTCGGGGCCGGAGACCGTCTGGTGGTCGCCGTCGACGCCCGGGAGCTGGACGACGCCGTACTTCGTGCCGCCGGTCTTGAGGTCGGTGAGCTGCCAGGGGCCCGAGGTGATCATCCCGATGCGGTCGCTCACGAACAGCTGGCCGAACTTGAGGTCGGTCTGGTCGAGGTAGACGCTCTTGTCGTCGACGGCCATGGACTGCAGGAAGCTCAGCGCCTTCACGCCCTCCGGGGAGGCGAACGCGGCCTTCGAGTCGTCGTCGCTGAGGATCTGCCCGCCGTTCTGCCACAGGTGCGGCCAGAACTGCCAGGTCGTCTCCTCGCTGCCGGACACCGAGTAGCCGTAGCCGTAGACGTGGTTGGCCGGGTCCGTGAGCTTCTTGGCCGCCTCCCGGAAGTCGTCCCACGTCCAGTCGTCCGTCGGGTAGGCGAGGCCCGCCTTGTCGAACAGCGTCTTGTTGTAGAAGAGGCCGATGTTGTCGACGACGGCCGGGAAGCCGATGACCTTCTTGCCGGTCGGCTGGGCGGTCTTGCGCGCGGCGGCGGTGAACTCGTCCCACTTGACCTCGGGCTTCTTCACCTCGTCCGAGAGGTCGAGCGTGCGGCCGGACGACTCCAGCTCTCCGGCCCACGAGCCGAACGCGTACGAGATGTCCGGGTACTGGTTGCCGGCGAACCCGGCCGACAGCTTCTGGAGGAGCTGCTCGGTGGAGGAGGCGCCCGGCGACACGTTCACGGTCACGTTGGGGTGGTCCTTCTCGAACTCCTTCGCCAGGTCCTCGATGAGCTTCTCGGCGGTGTCGGCCTGGCCGGACCAGACCTGGATCGTGACATCGGCCTTCTTGTCGAGGGTCGTCGCGCCCTGCGAGCCGCCGCAGCCGGTCAGGGCCACGGCGAGGGCGCCCGCCGTGAGCAGGCCGATGCCGCGCACCGCCTTCGCTGCGCGGGATCGGCGTCCGGGGAGTGGAGTCGTCATCGTCGGTTCCTCTTCTCTCGTTCGGTGCTCTGGTCCTGGCGGGCTGGTGGGGTCAGCTCAGCACGATCGAGCGGGTCAGGTTGCGCGGGGTGTCCGGGTTGAGGCCGCGGTGCTCCGCGATGGCGACGGCGAGGCGCTGCGCCTGCACCAGCTCCACCAGCGGGTCGTGCGTGCTCGTCACGACGCGGGCCCCGGTGACGGCGATGTCGTCGACGATGCCTGGGGCCTCCTCGCCGATGATCCAGACCACCGAGGTGTCGCCGGCGACGGCCAGCGGGCCGTGCCGGTAGTCGAGTTGCGGGTACGACTCCGACCAGGCCTGGGCGGCCTCGCGGATCTTCAGCGCCGCCTCCTGCGCGAGTCCGTAGGTCCAGCCGCTGCCGAGGTAGACGAAGTGCGAGAGCGCGGCGGGGTCGAGCTCGAGCGGCTGGGACAGGGCGGCCGCCGCCTGGGCGGGCAGCCCGCCGACGTCGTCGCCGAAGGCGGCGCGGGCGAGGAGCAGGAAGGTGGTCGGGAAGCGTGTCTGCACCACCGACTCCTCGTCGGCGAAGTCGAGCAGCAGCACGTCGTCGGCGCGCTCGGCCACCGGGGAGTCGGCGACGCCGGTCACGGCGACCGTGCGCACTCCGGCGGGGATGCGGTCGAAGGCCTGGACCACCTCGGTCGTCGTGCCGGAGCGGCTCAGCAGCACGACGAGGTCGTACCCGCGCCAGGGCCACGGCTCGGAGGCGTAGGCCGCGTCGGTCTCGCCGAAGCCCGCCTGCTCGCGGAGCGCGGCGAACGACTCGGCCGCGAAGGCCGACGTGCCGCAGCCCAGGACCAGCACGCGGGCCCCGCGCGCCGTCAGCCGCGCGGTCGCGCGGTCGGCGAGCGTGTCGAGTGCCTGCTGCCAGATGACCGGCTGGCTGTCGATTTCGCGGGAGGTGAGTGTCACGTGGTGCTCCTGGTGTGTCTCGGAGGGGCCCCGGCCCCGGGATGCCCTTATCATTGGGCGGACACTGAGCGTTTGACAATAGTTTTGCCCGAAACGCTCACTTTGACTGCTCATTCGTTACAGAGAGGTTTCGGGATGACCACTGCCGGATGGCAGGAGCTGGCACAGCTGCGCCTGGCCGACTGGGCGCCGCGCAGCATGATGCGCTCGGCGGAGACGGTCGTCGAGCGCCCGGCAGCACCCGTCGTGGACGTGCACAACCACCTCGGTCGCTGGCTCAGCGATGGCGAGTGGATGATCCCCGATGTGCCGGCGCTGCTCCGGTTGCTGGACGACTGCGGCGTGCAGACCGTGGTGAACCTCGACGGGATGTGGGGCGAGGAGGTCACGGCCAATGTCGAGCGCTACGACCGCGCCCATCCCGGCCGCTTCCTCACCTTCTGCCAGCTGGAGTGGGAGCGCCTGGCAGCGCCCGACGGCGTGGCCGCGCTCGTCGCGTCGCTCGAGGACAGCGTCGCCCGCGGCGCGCGGGGCCTCAAGGTGTGGAAGAACCTCGGGCTCACCGTGCGCGACGCCGACGGCGCCCTGATCCTCCCGGACGACCCCCGCGTCGTCGCGGTGCTGCGGCGGGCCGGCGAGCTCGGGCTGCCGGTGCTCATCCACACCGCCGACCCGATCGCCTTCTTCGAGCCGGCAGACCGGCACAACGAGCGCCTGGACGAGCTCTCGGAGGTGCCGGAGTGGTGGTTCGGCGACCGCGACCGCTATCCGTCCTTCGACACCCTCCTCGACGCCCACGCAGCGCTCGCGCTGGCCTGCCCGCAGACCTCCTTCATCGGCGCGCACGCCGGCTGCGCCGCCGAGGACCTCGACCGCGTCGAGAGCCTGCTGGAGGCGGCGCCCAACTACACGATCGACACCGCCGGCCGGATGGCCGAACTCGGTCGCCAGCCGCGCCGCTTCGCACGACTGGTCGCCGCGCACCCCGACCGCGTGCTGTTCGGGACCGACATCTTCCCGATCACGGCGGAGCAGTACCGGCTGCACTACCGCTTCTTCGAGACGGCGGACGAGGGCTTCCGCTACGACCCCGCCGCCGAGATCCCGCCCCAGGGCCGCTGGGACGTCTCGGCACTCGCACTGGCGCCGGAGCTGCTGGAGGGCGTGTACGCGGGCAACGCGCGGCGGGTGCTGGGGATCTGAGGCGCGGAGTGGCGGCGCGCTACGCCGCCACCGGCTCCCGCACCACCGCGCAGAACGACGCGACCAGCTCCGCCATCGCCCGACGCGAGTCCTCGCTGTAGCGGCGCGGATCGACGGCGTCCGGCCGTGCCGCCAGCGCCGCGCGCAGGGCGGCGGTCGCGGCGACGTTGAGGGCCGTCCCGACGTTGACCTTGCGGATTCCCGCGGCCACGGCCTGCGCGATCGACTCGTCGGGGACGCCCGACGAGCCGTGGAGCACGAGCGGCACGGGGACGGCTGCGGCCAGCCGTGCGATCAGCTCCAGGTCGAGGGCGGCCGTGCGGTCGCGCATGGCGTGCGAGCTGCCGACGGCTACTGCGAGCGCGTCGACGCCCGTCGCGGCCACGAAGTCGGCCGCCTCGCCGGGGTCGGTCCGCACGCCGGGCGCGTGCGCGCCGTCCTTGCCGCCGATCGCGCCGAGCTCAGCCTCCACGAGCAGGCCGGCGTCGTGCGCGCGCACAGCGATCTTGCGGGTCGCGGCGACGTTCGCGGCGTAGTCGAGCGTGGAGGCGTCGAACATGATCGAGCCGACGCCGTACCGCTCCGCCCGCTCGATCAGCGTCTCGGCGAGAGCGCGGTCGGCGATGTGGTCGAGGTGGATGCCGAGCGGCGCCTCCGACGCCTCCGCCAGCTCCCGGCATGCGGCCAGCAGCGGCCACGGCGAGCCCCGGTAGGCGATCGCGTTCTCGCTCAACTGCAGCAGCGCGCCGGAGCCCGCGGAGGCGGCGCCGACGGTGACCGCCTCCGCGTGCTCCAGGGCGATGACGTTGAACGACGGGACGGCCGCGCCGTTCGTCGCCGCCGTCGCCAGCAGTCCCGCGGCTCCGGCGAGCGTCACAGCGTGCCGCCCAGCGCCTTCGGCAGCAGGTGTGCGTGCTTCGCGGTCAGCTCGTCGCAGAGCGCCCAGATCTGCTCGGGGGTGAGCGACGAGCTCGCGTTCGGGTCGGTCAGCACCGCGCGGCGCACCAGCTCGGGGTCGCCTGTGCGCGCGGCCTGGATCGCCAGCTCGGCCACCGACAGGTACGTGCGGTTGAGGGCGGCGCCCTGCACCGGGATGTCGCCAACGGCCTCCGGATGCACCCCGTCGGCGTCGACCCGGGCCGGCACCTCGACGACGGCGCCCTCCGGGAGGTTGCCGATCAGGCCGCGGTTCACGACGTTCGCGTGGATGGTGCGCTCGGTGCCGGTGAGCATCGAGTGGATGATCTGCGGCGCGTACTCGGTGGCGCTCTCCTCCAGCTCCAGCGGGAGGCCCTCGGCGAGCAGCCGCTTGGCCTGCTCGAACTCGGCGACGTTCTCCTCCGAGATGCCGACGTACTGCAGCGGCTCGATGCGGAAGCGCTCGATCTGCTCCGGCGAGCGCAGGAACCAGTCGAGGTACTCGGACGAGTGCTCGCTGGTCTCCGTCGGGTAGTAGCCGATGCGGCGGAAGATCTCCACGCGCACCCGGCGGCGCAGCTCGGGGTCGCGCTCGATCGCCTCCCGGAGCCGGGGGTACAGGTCCTCCCCGTCGTGCGACCACTCCAGCAGCCACGCCTGGTGGTTCACGCCGGCCGCGCGGTAGTGGGTGCCCTCCAGCGGCACGCCGATCAGCTCGCACAGGTCGTGCACGGTCCAGAACACGCTGTGGCAGAGGCCGACCGTCTTCAGCTCCGGCGCCACCACCGACAGCCACCAGACGTTCATCGCCATGGGGTTGGTGTAGTTGAGGAACCAGGCGTCGGGGCACAGCTCGCGCATGTCGTTCGCGATGGCGGTCAGAACCGGGAAGGTGCGGAGGCCGCGGAAGACCCCGCCGACGCCGGTCGTGTCGCCGATGGTCTGCAGCAGGCCGGCGGCGGCGGGCACCTCCAGGTCGACGCGGGTGGCGGCGATGCCTCCCACCTGGATCATGTTGATCACGAAGTCGGCGCCGGTCAGGGCGGCCCGGCGGTCGGCGGTGGCGACGATCTCGGCGTCGCGCCCGAAGCGGGCCGCCACCTGCTCGGCGGTGCCGCGGGCGACCTCCAGGCGCTCCCCATCGATGTCGTGCAGCACGATGCGCAGCGGAGGGAGGTCGTCGAAGCGGAACAGGTCGGCGAGCAGCTGGCGGGTGAACACGACGCTCCCGGCGCCGATGAAGACGATCTGAGGCATGGAGCGATCATCTGACAGCCTGTGTGATCCGCGCAACGAAATGAGCGAATCGCGTATAAAGTGTGCAGTGCCATTGATCGATTCGACCATTCCGAAGGGGAAGCGATGGTCGCCACCTCCACCGAGGCCCTGATCGCACGAGCGACCTCGGGCCGTCGCTCCCAGCGCCTGGCGCAGCTGCTCGACCTGATCGGCGAACGCGGCACCGTGAGCCTCACCGAGCTGTCGGAGACGCTCGGGATCTCGGCCGCGACCGTGCGGCGCGACCTCACCACGCTGGCCGACCAGAAGCTCATCCTGCGCACGCACGGTGGCGCCTCCGCTCTGGAGCGCGGGCGCGAGATCCCGGTCGCGCTGCGCGACACCCGGTTCCAGGAGGCGAAGCGCGCGATCGCGAAGGCCATGGTGCGGCGCCTGCCACCCGAGCGGCACGTCGTCGCCCTCAGCGGCGGCACCACGACCGCGAGCGTCGCCCGAGCCCTCGCCGACCACGAGGACATCGCCGTGGTGACGAACTCGCTCACCATCGCGAACCTCCTCTCGGAGTACGCGGGCGTGCGCGTCGTGATGACGGGCGGCTTCCTGCGCCGGCAGTCGCTCGAGCTGGTGGGCGCCCTCGCGGAGGGCACCTTCAACGCCGTGAACGTGGGCACCGCCATCCTCGGCGCCGACGGCATCACCGCCGCGAGCGGGGTCAGCACGCACGACGAGACCGAGGCCCGCACCAACCGCGCGATGGTCGCCAAGGCGCAGCGCACCGTGGTCGTCGCCGACGGGTCGAAGGTCGGGCGGGTGGCGCTGGCGCAGATGGCCAGCATCGACCAGGTGGCGATGCTGATCACCGACAGCTCCGCCGATCCCGACGAGCTGGCGGCCATCGCGGCGGCCGGCGTCGAGATCGTGATCGCCGACCAGGAGTGACGGATGCGCGTCGGACTGCTCGGCACCGGGCCGATGACCTCCGCTCTCGGCCGCCGGCTGCTCGACGCAGGGCACGGCGTGGTGATCGGCAGCCGGGAGCCGGAGCGGGCGGCTGCGTTGGCGGCTGAGCTGGCGTCGGAGCGCGGCGGCGGTGCCGCGGGTACGGTTGCGCGGCCCGTCGCGGTCGGCGGCGACCATCGCGAGGCCGCTCGCAGCGACGCGGTGATCGTGGCCGTCGCCGATGCTGTGGCGCTGGACGTCGTCGCCGCCCTCGCCGACGAGCTGGCGGACCGCATCGTCATCGATCTGGGCAACCCGCTCGCACCGGGCGACCCGCTCGAACCCGGCTACTGGGAGAGCCGCTTCGCCGGCGGCCCCTCCCTCGCCGAGCGCCTGGCCGCCGCGGCGCCCGGCGCGCGCGTGGTCAAGGCGTTCAACACCGTCTACGCCGAGCTGCTCGCGGGCGGCGGCCGCCCGCAGACCTTCATCGCCTCCGACGACGAGGAGGCGAAGGGCCGCGTGCTGTCCCTCGCCCGCGAACTCGGCACCGACCCCGTCGATGTCGGCCCTCTGCGCATGGCGCGCCATCTGGAGGCCATGGCCGGCTTCGAGGTGGCCATGGTCGCGCGCGGATACGGTCGCGCCGTGAGCCTGCGGCTGGCAGCGGAAGCGGGCGGCTGACCAGCGCGCCCCGCGCCCGGTAGCGTGAAGCCGTGAGCGAGCGGGATCGGGGCGGGGAGCCCGACACGGCCGAGCGGTCGGCACCGGCCGGCGGCGCTGAGAGGCCCGCCGTGCAGGGGCCCGTCGCGGTCGTCTGCAACCCGGTCCGCGTCGATCTGCCGCGCGTCCGCGCCGCGGTGGAGGCGGCGGCCGAGCAGGCCGGCGTCACCGAGCTGCTCTGGCTGGAGACAACGCCCGAGCAGGGCGGCCAGGCCCAGGTCGGGGAGGCGCTCGACCGCGGGGCACGGCTGGTGCTGGCGGCGGGAGGCGACGGCACCGTGCGAGCGGTGGCGGAGGCCGTGCGCGGCACCGGCGCGACGCTCGCCCTGCTGCCGGCCGGCACCGGCAACCTCCTCGCCCGCAACCTCGGCGTTCCGTACACGAGCGTGGAGGAGGCCTGCCGGATCGCCTTCGAGGGGGCGACCCGCAGCATCGACGTGGGGGTCGCCGTCGCCGAGGCCCAGGACGGCACCGTCTCCGAGCACGCCTTCCTCGTCATGGCCGGCGTCGGCATCGACGCCGCGATGATCGCGAACGCCCGCCCGGCCCTCAAGCGCCGGTTCGGCTGGGTGGCCTACGTCGACGCCGCGTTCCGCTCGCTGCCGTCGGCCACGAAGGTCCGCATCCGCTTCCGCATCGACGGCGGGCACGAGCGCTCGGCGCACGTCAGCACGATCCTGATCGCCAACTGCGGCACCCTCCCCGGCAACATGCAGCTGATCCCCGACGGCGAGGTCGACGACGGCCTGCTCGACGTCGCCATCCTGCAGCCGGCGTCCGTCTTCGGCTGGCTGGCCATCTGGCGCAAGGTCACCTGGGAGAACCGCGTGCTGCGCCGCAGCGCGCTCGGCCGCCGCATCATCCGCTTCACCGACCGAACGGTGCGCACGCGCCTGAGCTATCTGCGCGGGGCGTCGGTCAGCCTCCGCGTGGACGAGCCGGAGCCCTTCGAGCTCGACGGCGACGCCTTCGGCACCGCGGTCGCGTTGGAGGTGCGCGTGGAGGAGCGGTCGCTGCGGGTGAAGGTGCCGGGGTAGCCTTTCCTCCCCGACGCTCCTAAGTAAAGTTTATCTGCTAAACTTTACTTAAGACGGACGGAGGTGAAGGATGGGCACCGCCCTGACGTACGAGTCACGGCGCCTTCCGCGCGCCGACGAGCCGCTATACGCCTCACGGCGGCAGAACCTCCTCCGCCGAGAGCCATACACCGCCGCCATCCCGGCGCGGATCGCCGACATCGCGCTCGATCTCTCGCCCGACACCCTGGCCGAGGCGGACGACGCGTCGGCCGCACTCGTGCGCTTCGACAGCGAGACGACGCACTTCCCGGCGCCGTTCTCCGCCGTTCTGCTGCGCAGCGAGTCCGCGTCCAGCTCGCAGATCGAGCAGCTGACCTCGGGCACGCGCGCGATCGCCGAGGCCGTCATCGGCGAGCGGGCCGACGGCAACGCCCCGCTCATCGTGAGCAACGTGCGGGCGATGGAGGCGGCTATCGCCCTGGCGGACGACATCTCCGACGCATCCATCATCGCCATGCAGAAGGCGCTGCTCGGCGACTCCGCCCCCGACGCGGTGGGCCGGTACCGGGCCGAGCAGGTGTGGGTCGGCGGGAGGCTGCCGCACGACGCCTCCTTCGTCCCGCCGCATCACGACCGGGTCCCGGAGGCGATGGCCGACCTGGTCGCGTTCGCCCGCCGCACCGACCTGCCGGTCCTCGTGCAGGCCGCGGTCGCCCACGCGCAGTTCGAGACCATCCACCCCTTCCCCGACGGCAACGGCCGCACCGGACGCGCGCTGCTGCACGCGATGCTGCGGCACGGCGGCATCCTGCGCCATCTCGCGGTGCCCGTCTCCGCCGGCCTGCTGTCGGACATCGACGGCTACTTCGACGCGCTCACGGCGTACCGCCGGGGCGAAGCCGACGCGATCGTGCAGGTCTTCTCGTCGGCGTCGCTGCAGGCCGTCGACAACGCCAGGCGGCTGGCCGCGGCCATGGCGGCGCTGCAGGCCGGGTGGGACTCCCGGCTCACCGGTATCCGCGCCGACGCCGCGGCGCGATCCATCGCGACGGCGACGCTCGAATACCCGGTGATCAACCTGGCGACGGCGATGCGGGCGACCGGCGCGAGCAAGCCCGCCGTGACCAACGGGCTGGCGCAGCTGGTCGAACGCGGGGTTCTCGCGCCCGGCAACTCGAAGCGGCGCAAGCGCGTCTGGGTCAACCAGGAGGTGCTGGACGCGCTCGACGCCTTCGTGGCTCGGGCGGGCCGTCGCAACTACGCGGACTGAGGCCGCTACAACCCCTCCGGCTCCTCGCCGTCGCCCTCCCCTTCGCCCGCCGCCGCCGAGCGCCAGCCGACCAGGGCCGTGAGGAAGAGGAGGGCGACCAGGGTGAGCAGCCCCACCGTCACGAGCGGCGCGGCGAGCATCCATCCCAGCTGGGCGATCACGAGGGAGCCGACGTCGCCGCCCGGCGCAGGGCCGGCGTACGAGATGCTGACCGAGATGCAGTAGAAGACGATGCCGAGGACCACGAAGCCGGCGCCCACCAGCCAGAGGGCGAGCATCCAGCGGTTGCGGCGCGGTGAGATGTCGAGGCGATCGAGCAGGCCAGGCGCCGGAGCCGCGAAGACGACCGGGGCGCCGGCGGGAGCCGCCTCGGCCACGGCGGGCTGCTCGTCGTTCCCGCCGTCGAAGAAGCCGTCGCGGTCGTCGTACCGGGCACGGTCGTCGTCGCCGTCCCAGCGGCGTGGGCGGGCCGCGGCGGTCGACCGGGAGCCCGGCGCCCGGGTGCGCGTCCGCGCGACCTCGCCGGGCCGCGGGGTGTAGCCGCGCTGGAACGCGGGGTCGTAGCGCGGGTCGAAGCCGCCCGCGCGGGACACGTCCTGCTGCTCGTCGTCCGCGATCATGGTGCCCGCCTCTCGCTGCGCAGCCTACGCCTGAGCGGGGTCGTCGGCGCCGCCGGATCCGTCCGCCGGAGCGGCCTCGTCGGTCAGCGACGCGAGCCACTCCCGCGCCTCCGTGAACACCTCGTCGCGGTAGCGCTGGTCGAAGTCGACGCTCACCTTGTCGGCGCGCGGGTACGAGCCGAGGAAGATCACCGACGGGCTGAACCGGCGGAGGCCGAGCAGGGCGTCGGCGACGCGCTCGTCGTGGATGTGGCCGTCGGCGTCGATCACGAACCGGTAGCGGCCGAGGGCGTCGCCGATCGGCCGCGACTCGATCAGGCTCAGGTTGATGCCTCGGGTCGAGAACTGCTCCAGCAGGTCGAGCAGCGCGCCGGGGCGGTCGTCGGGCAGTTCCGCGACGAGGCTGGTCTTGTCGGCGCCGGTCGGGGCGGGCACGCTGCGGGAGGTGCTGACGAGCACGAACCGGGTGACCGCGTTCGGGTTGTCGCCGATATCCTCGGCCAGCACCTCCACGTCGAGGTGGTCGACGATGCCGGGCGGCGCGATGGCGGCGTCGGCGGTGCTCCCGTCGAACAGCGACGAGGCCGCGGCCACATTGCTGGACGCGGGGAGGTGGCCATGCTCGGGCAGGTGCGCGTCGAGCCACTGGTGGCACTGGGCGTAGGCGACGGGATGCGCGTTGATCGTCTTCACGTCGGCGAGCGCCGTCCCCGGCCGGGCGACGAGCACGAAGTTCACCGGCACCAGGTACTCGCCGACGATGCGGAGGCCGGGGACCGTCGCGAGCGCGTCCTGCGCGACCGAGACGCCGCCCTCGATGGAGTTCTCGATCGCGATCATGGCGGCCACGCTGCGTCCGGCTGTGACGTCGGCGAGCGCCTCCCCCACGTTGTTGACCGCGCGCCAGTGCTTGCCGCTCGCCTCGGGCACCTGCTTGAGCGCCGCCTCGGTGAAGGTGCCGGACGGCCCCAGGAAGCTGTAGACCTCGTCGACGGACGCGGGCAGCTCGGCGGTCGGTTCGGCGGGAGCGCTGGACATGCCGCTCAGCTTACCGACGGCGCCGCCCCTCGCCCGCGCCGGGCCGCCGTGGAAGCATAGGGACCATGACCGATCGCGCAGGCACCCCCGCTCAGCCCTCCGACCTCATCGACGTGGATGCCCTCCGCCGGGCGTACTACGAGCTCAAGCCGGATGTCAGCATCCCGGAGCAGCGTGTCGTCTTCGGCACCTCGGGTCACCGCGGCAGCTCGCTGAACACCGCCTTCAACGAGGACCACATCCTCGCGACCACGCAGGCGATCGTGGAGTATCGCAACGCGCAGGGCATCACCGGCCCGCTGTTCCTCGGGGCCGACACGCACCTCCTGAGCGAGTTCGCCACGACGACCGCGCTGGCCGTGCTCGTCGCCAACGAGGTGCGCGTGCTCGTGGACGAGTTCGACGACTGGGTGCCCACTCCCGCGCTCTCGCACGCGATCATCAAATACAACCGCGAGGAGCACGGAGACCAGGCCGACGGCATCGTCGTGACCCCGAGCCACAACCCGCCGTCCGACGGCGGCTTCAAGTACAACCCGCCGCACGGCGGCCCGGCCGACACCGACGCCACGAAGTGGATCGCCGAGCGCGCCAACGAGATCATCGCCGACGGTCTGAAGGATGTGCGCCAGGCCGAGCCGAGCGGCGTCGAGACCTACGACTTCCGGGGCAACTACGTCGCCGACCTCGAGAACATCATCGACGTGAAGGCGATCAAGGACTCCGGCATCCGCATCGGCGCCGACCCGCTGGGCGGCGCGAGCGTCAACTACTGGCAGGCCATCGCCGAGCGCTACGACCTCGACCTGACCGTGGTGAACCCCGACGTCGACCCGACCTGGAGCTTCATGACGCTCGACTGGGACGGCAAGATCCGGATGGACCCGTCGAGCCCCTCCGCCATGGCCTCGGTGGTCGCCCGCCGCGCCGACTACGACATCCTCACCGGCAACGACGCCGACGCCGACCGGCACGGCATCGTCACGCCCGACGGCGGCCTGATGAACCCGAACCACTACCTCGCCGTCGCGATCGACTACCTGTTCCGCACCCGCACAGGGTGGCGGAAGGATGCCGCGGTCGGCAAGACGCTCGTCTCGTCGTCGATCATCGACCGGGTGGCGGAGTCGCTGGGCCGGCGCCTGTGGGAGGTGCCGGTCGGCTTCAAGTGGTTCGTGCCCGGCCTGATCGACGGCTCGGTCGGCTTCGGCGGCGAGGAGAGCGCCGGCGCGAGCTTCCTGCGCTTCGACGGCTCGGTCTGGACGACGGACAAGGACGGCATCCTGCTCGCCCTCCTCGCCAGCGAGATCCGCGCGGTCACGGGCAAGTCGCCCTCCGAGCTCTACCGCGAGCTCACCGAGCGCTTCGGCGACCCGGTCTACCAGCGCGTCGACGCGCCGGCCTCCCCCGCCGAGAAGGCGGCCCTCGGCAAGCTCGACGGCGACGCGATCGCCGCGACGGAGCTGGCGGGCGAGCCGATCACGGCGAAGCTGAGCCGCGCCCCCGGCAACGACGCCCCGCTCGGCGGCGTGAAGGTGCAGACCGAGAAGGCCTGGTTCGCCGCACGCCCCAGCGGCACCGAGAACGTCTACAAGATCTACGCCGAGTCGTTCGCGGGCGAGGAGAACCTGCGCGAGGTGCAGGAGGAGGCCCGTCGCATCGTCGGCGACGCGCTGAAGGGCGCCTAGCCCGCCTCCACCGCCAGCGTCCAGCGGTTGCCGGACGCCAGGGGCTCGTGCTCGAACCGGTCGACCAGCAGGCCGACGAGCGCGAGCCCTCGCCCGCTCTCGGCGAGGTCGTCCTCCGGCAGGGCGGCGGCGTCGAGGTCGACGGCGGCGGGAGGCGCATCGTCGGTGACGACCGCCTCCAGGCCCCTCGGGGTCGCCACGATCCGCAGCTCGACGGTGACCGGCGGGCGGTCGGGGCTGTGCTGGACGACGTTCGTCACGACCTCCACCACCGCCAGTTCGAACGCCGACCGTGTCTGCTCGGGGAGGTCGGGGCGCTCGTCGCCGAGCCGCTCGAACATGCTGTGCACGCGCTCGATGGTGGCCAGGTCGGCCGGTGCGACGAAGGAGGCCGAGAACGGCTCACTCACGGTAGGCGTCGTCCGGTCCGGCGTACACGCGGAGGATGCGGTCGAGCCGGGTCAGCGCGAGCACGCTCGACACCTGCTCGCCCGCGCCGCTGAGCCGCAGGTCGCCTCCGGCCGTCCGCGCGGTCTTGAGCCCGCTGACCAGCGCGCCGAGGCCGGAGGAGTCGATGAAGTCGACGCCGGAGAGGTCGACGGCGACGCGCGCGCTGCCCTCCTCCACGACCCGCTGCACCTCGCGCCGCATCGCCGGCGCGGTCACGACGTTCAGCCGGCCGTCGGCGCTCAGCACGGCGACGCCGTCAGGGCGGATGGTGGTGGAGATGTTCATCGCTGTCCTTCCTCGGCGGTGGCGGTGGCCTCTGCGGTCGCCGGCCCGCGGTACAGCGCGGCGCGGAGGATGACGCTCAGCACCACGACATCGTAGGCGACCCACACGGTGTTCACGAGGGTGCCCACGCCGTCGGCCGTTCCGGCGATCACCCGGATGATGCCGACGATCGTGGCGATCACCAGCACGGCCATCGCGGTCAGCTGCGGCCAGATCTGTCGCCACGGGATGGGAGCGCGCCCGCTCTCCCTGGTCTTGGGGGTGACGACGAAGCCGAGCGGGCGGCCGAACCATACGTTCGCGGCGGCGGTCCAGCAGGCGCGGATCCACAGCGGGAACAGCGCCAGGGCGTACTGCTGGCCGCGCCAGGTCTTCACCCCGTGCGCCGCCACGAGGAACATGAGCTGGCTCAGCACGAAGTACGGGATGAACCGGGCGAAGAAGTCCACGCTCCAGGCGGTCACCGGCATCACACCCGCGAGCAGGTAGATCGCCGGGGCGGCCAGGTAGATCACCGCGGCGAACCCGGAGAGGTAGCTCCACATCGTCGCGAAGTACATCAGCCGCTGGCCGGCCGAGAGCCCGCGCTTGGCGAGCGGGTTGTCCTTGAGCATCACCTGGAGGGTGCCCTGCGCCCACCGCAGCCGCTGCTTGAGCAGCGTGCCCAGGTCCTCCGGCGCGAGGCCGTACGCGAGCGTCTCGTGGTGGTACACGCTCCGCCAGCCGTTGGAGTGCAGCTGCATGGCCGTCGCCATGTCCTCTGTGACCGAGATGGTCGCCATCGGCATCACCGGCTGCGCCTCGTCCGGGCGGTCCACAGCGACGGCGGCCAGGATGCTCTGCACCGACTCGATCGCGCCGAGCGGCGACCACTCGCGGTCGGCGAGCCTGTCCAGCGCCTCCTCGTCGACGACGAACGCGGCGAGCTCGGCGTCGCGCTCGAGCGGCAGCGTCGCGATCGCCGCGAGGTCCTCCTGCATGGCGACGAGGTCGCGGTCGACCGCGGTACGGGAGACGCGGTCGACGTCCTGCTGCAGCCGATAGGTCACCTCGCCGACGCTCTGCCCCTCCGCGAGCCGCGCCGACGCCTCGGCGACCCGGACGCGCACCTCCCGGATCAGCTCGGCGGTCGCGGGGTCGTGCCGGGCCTCGCGGGCGGCTCTGGCGAGCACCCGGTCGGAGGCGCGCAGTGCCGTGCGCACGGTGCGCTCGACATCCCGCACGTAGCCGACGATGCCGAGTTGCATCAGCGCCTCGCGGCGCAGCACGGCGTTCGAGCCGCAGAAGAAGGCGGCGTTCCAGCCGTCCTTGCCCTGCTGGATCGGTCCGTAGAACAGGGGCGCCTGGTTGCCGAGCGGGTCGGCCTCGTCCACGTTGACGAAGAACTGCGGCGTCTGCACGAGGGCCACCTCGGGGTCCGCGAAGTAACCGAGCGTGCGGTCGAGGATCTCCGGCTCCGGGATCTGGTCGGCATCGAGGATGAGCAGGAACTCGCCCTCGGTCGCGAAGAGCGCGTTGTTGAGGTTGCCGGCCTTGGCGTGGCGCGGCTTGTCCCTCCAGTCCTCCGTGCGGGTGACGTAGCCGATGCCCGCCCGCTCGGCCGCCGCGCGCATCTCCGGCCGGGCTCCGTCGTCGAGGATCCAGGTGCTGTGCGGGTAGCGGATGTGCTGGGCGGCGGCGGCAGTCGTCATCACGAGCTCGACCGGCTCGTCGTAGGTCGTGATGAAGACGTCGGCGGTCCCCTCCGGCGGGGCGTCCGGACCGGTCCGCACCTTCAGCCGCCACATCGTGAGGGCGAAGAAGAACGTGTCGATCACGCTGTACGTCTCGGCGACCACGAGCGGCACCGCGATCCACCAGGCGTCCCAGTTGATGGAGGCCAGCCAGCGCCAGACGACGTAGTTCACGCCTGCGAGCACGGCGAGCAGCGCGACGATCCGCAGCAGGGCGCGCCTCACCGGGCGCTCCGGCGCACGACCACGGCGGTGATGTCGTCGATGGGGACGCCGGCGAGCGCCGCACCCGCGATCCGGGTGGCGGCTCCGGCCGCGGTCGCCGAGCTCCGCACGATCGCCTCGAGCCGCGACAGCGCCCGATCGCCGCCCAGGGCGTCGAGCACGCCGTCGCTCACGCAGACGAGCACGTCCCCCTCCGCCATCGTCAGCTCCTGCGGCACGAACGGGTCGGGAGACGGCACGCCGAGCGGGAGCGAGCCGGCGTCGATCCGGTCGAACGGGCCGCGGTCGTGCACCACGAACGCGAGGCCGTGCCCGGCGTCGACGTACTGCACGCGGCCCTCGGCGCCGAAACGGGCGTGGAAGAGCGTCACGAAGGTCGAGAGCTGGTCCAGGTCCTCCTCGACCAGCCGGGAGGCTGCCGTCACGGCCTCCTGCAGGTCGCCGGACCCCATCGTGCTGCGCAGGGCCGTCCGGACGGACGCGGCGACGATCGCGGCCGCCATGCCCTTGCCCATGACATCGCCCATGGTCAGGCAGAACCCGGCGTCGTCGACGTCGTACCAGTCGTAGAAGTCGCCGGCCACTCCGCGCGACGGCTCGCACACCGCGGCGACGTCGTAGCCGGGAGCGGCCGGCTTGCGCCGCGGCAGCAGTCCCTTCTGGGCGATGGAGGCGCGGTCGAGCTCCTCGTCGCGGTCCAGCTCGGCCTGCACCAGGTCGGCGAGGTCGCGCAGCACCCGCGCCTGGGCCGGGGTCAGCGTGCGCGGCTGCGTGTCGAGCACGCACAGGGTCCCGACGGCCTCACCGCCCGGCGCGTGGAGGGGCTCCCCGGCGTAGAAGCGCAGGTGCGGGTCGCCGACGACGAAGGGGTTGTCGCTGAACCGCGCGTCGGACGCCGCGTCGTCGACGATCAGGGCGGCGTCCTGCCGCGCGGTGAGGTCGCAGAAGGCGCCCTCACGCGGCGCCACATCGGTGAGCCCCACGTGCGACTTGCGCCACTGCCGCTCGCCGTCGAGCAGCGTCACGCTCACCATGGGGACGTCGAACAGCACCTGCGCCATGCGGGTGATGCGGTCGAAGCGCTCCTCGCGCGGAGTCCCGACGATCCCGAGTCCGGTCAGCGCACGCTGCCGTCGTGACTCCGTCTGCTGCGCCGCCTCCATCTTCAAGACCATGCCTTCACTGTACGGGCGGGCACGCCCGCTCGCAGTCGGCAGAACCGCGGACGTGTTATCCGTATTCGGTCCGGCGAAGGCGACTACCGGTACTCGGTCCCTCCGGGCACGGAGAAGAACTCCTCGAGCGTCGTCACACCCGTCCGGTGCAGCTCGGCGGCCAGCGCCTCCCCGACGAACCGGAAATGCCACGGCTCGAAGGTGAAGCCGGTCACCGCGACCTTGTCGGCCGGGTAGCGCAGCAGGAAGCCGAAGCGCCAGGCGTTGGCGGCCAGCCATTCCCCCTGCGGCGTCTGCCCGAAGCAGGCGTCGAGCGAGCAGCGCGCCGGCACGGCGCTGATGTCGACGGCGAGCCCGGTCTGGTGCTCGCTGTGCCCGGGTCGCGCGGTGTCGGTGTCGGCGTACACCTGGCCGTGCTGCGCGACGTCCTCGTCGTAGACGCGCGTCTGCGAGTCGAACGAGCGGTAGGCGCTCTGCACGGAGAAGTCGAGTCCGGCCTCCCGCTTCCCCGCCTGGAACATCGCGACCAGCGCGGTGGCCACGCCCTGCCGCATCGGCTGGCGGTTCACGTACGTCACGTCGGGGTAGACGAGGTCGCCCGGCGCGAAGTCGAGGGGCGAGAGGGCGCGCGACTTGTTCACGACGACCCACGGGCTCGCCGCATCGTCGACGGAGTGGGCGGTCTTGTCGAACGCGGGAGGCCCGGCCGGGGTCGGCGTCGCCGGGACGGTCGGCGTCGGGCGCGGGGTCGCGGTGGCGGTCGGCGGCGGCGTGCGGCGGGGAGTGGGGGTCGCCGACGGCGTGGCAGACGCGGCCGCGCGCTGCGGCTCCCCCGGCCACGGCTCGTGCCCCGCCGCAGACGCGCCCGCGCTGCAGCCGCTCAGCACGGCGCCGAGCAGGAGCAGCAGGGCTGCCGCCGGCACGGACGTCGAACGCTTCGCCCGCCGACGGGCCTCCCCCGAGATCACGGCACGAGCTTATCGGGAGGCGCGACCCTCCCGACGCCGCTGCGTGCCCCTACTTCGAGAGGCTCCAGAAGTGGCCGATGCCGCCCGGGTGGTCGACGGTGATCGCCTCGTCGAGGTCGCGGTAATCGCTGTCCTCGTTGTGGCCGACCATCTTGATCTTGATCTGGCCGCCCACGTTCTCGACCGCGGACACGATCTGCACGTGGTCGAGCGAGTCGTTGTCGTTCCAGTCGAACATGACGATGTCGCCGACCTTGATCTTGTCGCGCTGGTCGAACGAGTACTCGGTCAGCCCGAGCTGCGCCGCGTTGGCCCGGAAGTAGGCGTCCATCGACGGCACGTAGCCCCACGCCGGACTCCAGTCGGCGGCGGCGTCGTGGTTGTACCAGTCGTCGTTCATCTGCCAGCCGCGCGCGAGCAGGGTCTGGCTGACGAAGTTGGCGCAGTCTCCGCCGACGGGGTTGAGGTCGCCCCACTCGGAGCTGTTGTAGTTCTTCCAGTACGTCATGGCGTACGCGAGCTGCTTGTCGACGTCGGACTGCACCGTGTACTCGTACGTCTTGCCGTTCGTCGGCACCGCGGTGCCGTCCTTGTCGGTGACGGTGATCGGCACGGCGCCTGCCTGGAAGCTCTGCGCCGCGGGGACGACCGCCACGACCTTGTCCGCGGTGGCCTGGGTCACGGTGGCGGGCTGGGAGCCGATCTGGATGCTGCCGACCTTCTGCAGGTTGGTGCCCGTGATCGTCACGGTTCCGCCGGAGACGCTGCCGGTCGCGGGCTCGATGGCGGCGACGGCGGTGGACTCGGGAGTGGACTGCGCGGCCGCGACGGCCTTGGTGACCGGCGACGGCTCCCCCGCGCATCCGGTGAAGAGAAGCGCGGCGGCAGCACTGACGGAGGCTGCGGCGAGGACGCGGGAACGGGTACGTGTGAGAGAACTCATATGCCTTTTGGGTCGATTCGGAGGGTGCAGGAATCGGGTGTCGGCCACGGTACTCCTCCCACCTTTGCGACACCTGGACGGGGGGCGCGACACCCGACGCTTCCGC
This sequence comes from Leifsonia williamsii, assembly GCF_030433685.1. NCBI lineage: Bacteria > Bacillati > Actinomycetota > Actinomycetes > Micrococcales > Microbacteriaceae > Leifsonia > Leifsonia williamsii. The sequence continues at coordinate 1,015,765 of NZ_JAROCF010000001.1, read as the reverse complement.
GGAATCGCGTGCGAAGAACGCACATCCAGGCGGGCGTCCGCGCCCCCGTTCGCCCGTGGCGAACCGCCCACCAGGGGCTCATGAAGCCGTTGCTGCAAGACTCGCACCGGGTGTAACTTTGCACTCTCCGCAAAATATCTTTTCGCGACCCTCACACCGGTGTGACGCCCGAGCACCCGGGCGTCCCCGCCCTCTCGACCCGGAGTTCGATGTCCACCGCAAACCCCTCGGCGAACGCCGCGCCCCAGCCGATCATGACGCACCGGCAGATCCTCTTCGTGATCTTCGGGCTCATGGCCGGCATGTTCCTCTCCGCCCTCGACCAGACCGTCGTCGGCACCGCGATCCGCACCATCGGCGACGACCTCCACGGCCTGAGCCAGCAGGCGTGGGTCACGACCGGCTACCTCATCGTCTCCACCATCTCGACGCCGATCTACGGCAAGCTCTCCGACATCTTCGGCCGGCGGCCGCTGTTCATCATCGCGATCGTGATCTTCGTGATCGGCTCGACGCTGGCGGTCTTCTCCACGTCGATGATCGAGCTGGCCGTGTTCCGCGCCATCCAGGGTCTCGGCGCCGGCGGCCTGATGTCCATGCCGCTCGCCATCATGGGCGACATGCTCGCCCCGCGCGAGCGCGCCAAGTACCAGGGCTACTTCCTCGCCGTGTTCGGCATCTCGAGCCTGGTCGGCCCGCTCGTCGGCGGACTGTTCGCGGGCGCGGACCAGATCCTGTGGATCACCGGTTGGCGCTGGGTGTTCCTGATCAACGTGCCGATCGGCATCGGCGCGCTGTTCATGGTGCTGCGCTTCCTGCACCTGCCCAAGCACACGCCCGGGTCGGTCCGGATCGACTGGTGGGGTGCCACAGCGGTGATCGTCGCGCTCGCGCCGCTGCTCCTGATCGCCGAGCAGGGCCGCGAGTGGGGCTGGGACAGCGTCGGCGCCTACGCCTGCTACATCATCGGCGGCGTCGGCATCATCGCCTTCATCTTCATCGAGATGGCGATGAAGGACGACGCGTTGATCCCGCTCAAGCTCTTCCGGTCGGCGACCTTCTCGATGGCGACCATCATCGGCGTGTTCGTGGGCTTCGGGATGTTCGGCGCCATGCTGACCCTCCCGCTGTACCTGCAGCTCGTGCTCGGATCGACGCCGACCGAGAGCGGGCTCCAGCTCCTCCCGATGATCCTCGGCCTGATGATCTCCTCCATCGCGAGCGGCCAGATCATCGCGCGCACCGGCCGCTACCGCCAGTTCCCGATCATCGGTACGGCGCTGCTCTCCGGCGGGTTCTTCTACCTGACCTTCCTCAAGTACGACAGCTCGTACTGGTTCATCGCGGGCGCCATGCTGCTGATCGGCCTGGGCCTCGGCCAGCTGATGCAGACCCTCACGATCGCCAGCCAGAACTCCGTCGGCCTGCGGGACATGGGCGTCGCCACCAGCGCCTCCACGTTCTTCCGCCAGATCGGTGGAACGCTCGGCACCGCCGTGCTGCTCTCCCTGCTGTTCACGGTCTTCCCGTCGAACCTGGCGAACTCGCTGACCAAGCAGGAGACGCTGACGAGCGCGCTCGACGCGGCGCTCACGCCGAGCGTGGCCGAGGCCCCCGAGAACGCGCAGATCATGAAGCTCGCGTACAACAAGTTCGTCGACCCGATCAAGGCGCAGCTCCCCCCGGGCACGGATCTCTCGAACGAGGCCGTGCGCTCCCAGGTCGTGGAGACCACGGTCGCGCGGATCGAGGCGAACCCGACCACGGGCGCCGACTCGGCCACGGCCGCCGGCGACTCGAGCCTCAACGACACCTCGTTCCTGAACGGTGCCGATCCGCGGCTCACCAAGCCGTTCCTCGAGGGCTTCAACGCGTCGGCAGTGACGGTCTACTGGGTCGCGCTGATCGTCGTGCTCCTCGCGTTCATCCTGACGCTGTTCTTCAAGGCGCCGCCGCTGCGGGCGAAGTCCGCGCTGCAGGAGGCGGCCGACGACCGTGCGGAGGCCCAGGCGCAGGGGGAGCGTGAGCGCGTCACCGCCGCGTCGGTCCTGGCGTCCGCCGCAGACGACGATGACGCCGAGCTCGACACCGGCATCATCGCCCGCCGGGCCGCGGACGACTTCGGCGCCCTCATCGAGCCGGGGGCGGACACCGCGTCGACCCGGGCTCAGCGCCCGCGTCCCGCGACCGACTAGGCCGCCCGAGCGTCACATGGAGGCCGCCGTCCCGTCCGGGGCGGCGGCCTCCATCGTTCCTGTACGCCGACTGTACGGTTCTGATATTCCGGATGCTACATTGGGTACGCCGCCGTCACCCGCCGCGGCCACCGATCCCACCTCCGGAGGACCCGTGCCGGACCGCACCCGCGTACCCGATCGCACCCGCCGCATCGACCGTGACCGAACGGCCGACCGCACCCGCCTGGCCCAGCTGCCCCTGCCCGCGGCCTGGATCCCCCTCGCCGCCAACGGCATCCTGCTCGTGCTCCTCATGGGCGCTGCCGTCACGCTCGCACCAGGCATCACGGAGTGGGAGGCCGGCGTCGTGTCCGGCCTCGACGCAGTGCACAGCCCCACGCTCGACGCGGCGGCCCTCGCGATCGCGTTCGCCTTCTCCCCGCCCGTCGCGACGCTGCTCCTCCTCGGCGTCGTCGCCGCCCAGTTGTTCGTGCGCCGGGCGCCGGTCAATGCCATCGCATTCGCCCTGGTGACCGGCGCGGGCTGGGTGGCGGTCCAGCCGCTGACACTCCTGTTCTCCCGCCCGCGCCCCTACGCGGCCACGATGGACGAGGCGATCGCCTCGCACCTCCGCGACGACAGCTTCCCGAGCGGCCACACCGCCGTCGCGACCGCCCTCGTCATCGGCTGCGCCGTGCTCGCGAGGCGACGTCGCACCGCCGTGATCGGCGTCGGCGCCCTCGTCGTGCTGATCGTGGGTGCCTCCCGCCTCTACGCGGGAGCGCACTATCCGAGCGACGTGCTGGCCGGCGCGGTCCTGGCCGCCAGCGCCTGCCTGGGCGCCGCCGGCCTCTGGAACGCGATCGGGATGCCGGTGCTGCGGAGGCTGCGCGTCCTGAGCGCGTTCGGGCCGGTCCCCGCTCCGCAGACCGGCCCGCGCCAGCACAGACAGACCTTCGTGAGCCCCCGAGCCTCCCACTGACCCGATCCGCGGAAACTCGGCAATGAGAGCGCGATCATTTTGTTCTTGACACGGACGCCCTGACCGTTTTACAGTCGTGCTCGACGCGTGAGAGCGCTCTCACAGCTTGCCGTATGAGAGCGCTCCCACGCACTCACCGGACCCAAGCACGACACACGCACAAGGGAGTGACCCGTGAAGCTTTCACGACGCACCACGGCTGCCGCAGCCATCGCCGGCGCGGCCGCCATCGCCCTTCTCGCCTCCGGCTGTTCCTCGAACGGCAACGGCGGCGGAAGCAGCTCGGACCCGATCACGCTGACCGTCACGACGTTCGGCACGATGGGCTTCGACAAGCTCTACTCGCAGTACGAGAAGGAGCACCCCAACGTCAAGATCAAGGCCACCAACATCGACACGGGCGACAACGCGCTCACCGACTGGCAGACGAAGCAGGCCGCCGGCAGCGGCCTCCCCGACGTCCAGGCGGTCGAGGAGGGCTGGCTCAGCAAGGTCATGCAGGTCAGCGACCAGTTCAACGACCTGAAGGACTACGGCGCCGACAAGATCAAGGACCGCTGGGTCGACTGGAAGCTGAAGCAGGCCACCGACAAGGACGGCCGGATCATCGGCTACGGCACCGACATCGGACCCGAGGGCCTCTGCTACAACGGCAAGCTCTTCGCCGCGGCCGGCCTGCCGAGCGACCGCGAAGAGGTCGCCAAGCTGTTCGGCGGCGAGAACGCCACCTGGGACGACTTCTTCAAGGTCGGCGAGCAGTACCACGCCGCCACCGGCAAGCCCTGGTACGACCAGTCCGGCTTCATCTGGAACGCCATGGTGAACCAGCAGGAGGAGGGCTACTACACCAAGGACGGCAAGCTCAACATCGAGGACAACGCCGACCTCAAGGCGCTGTGGAGCAAGCTGGCCGCCGGCGCCAAGGCGGGCCTGACCTCCAACCAGACCCAGTGGGACTGGGGCAAGGGCAAGGCGTTCACCGACGGCTCGTTCGCGACCTTCGTCTGCCCGGGCTGGATGCTCGGCGTGGTGAAGGGCCAGGTCGAGGCGGGCGGCGGAGACGCGGCCACCGGCTGGGACTTCGCCAACGTGTTCCCGGGCGGCGCCGCCAACTGGGGCGGCTCGTTCCTGACCGTGCCGAAGCAGTCGAAGCACCCGAAGGAGGCGGCCGAGCTCGCCGCGTGGCTGACCACCGCGAAGTCGCAGGTCGAGACCTTCCAGGCCGCCGGCACCTTCCCGTCGGTCACCGAGGCCCAGACCGACGCCGGCGTCACCGGTGAGAGCGATCTGACGAAGTTCTTCAACAACGCGCCCATCGGCCAGATCCTTGGGCTCCGCGCGAAGGGCGTCGTCGCCCAGTACAAGGGCCCGGACGACTCCGTCATCCAGTCCCAGGTGTTCGGCCCGTCGGTCCAGGAGCTCGACTCCGGCAAGGCGGACGGCGACCAGGCGTGGAACAACGCCATGAAGCTGCTCGACCAGCTGGTCGTCAACAAGTAACCCGCATCCATACCCGGGCCCCCGCTGCCGACACGCGGCGGGGGCCCGCACCACGGGAGAACCGCCATGACCACCACCGCCACCAGGGACGCCGCCGCCGCCGCTCCCGATGCCGCCCGGAACGACCGGCAGGCCAGCCGGGCGCTCACCTTCAAGCAGCGCCTCAGCCGCTTGGACGTGAAGGCGTCCCCGTACTTCTACGTCGCCCCGTTCTTCATCCTGTTCGGACTGGTCGGGCTCTTCCCGCTGATCTACACGTTCGTCGTGTCGCTCAACAAGTGGAACCTCCTGACCGGCCCCGGCGAGTGGGTCGGCCTCGGCAACTACGTCGCCGAGCTGCAGGACCCCTTCTTCTGGAACTCGCTGTTCAACACCGTCAGCATCTTCCTGCTGTCGGCCATCCCGCAGCTGATCGCTGCCGTGTTCATCGCGGCGATCCTCGACCAGAACCTGCGGGCAAAGACCTTCTGGCGCATGAGCGTGCTGCTCCCCTACGTCGTCACCCCGGTCGCCGTGACGCTCATCTTCTCCAGCGCCTTCGACGAGAAGTACGGCCTGATCAACAACCTGCTGCAGGCGATCGGGCTCGACCCCGTGATGTGGAAGACGCAGACCTTCCCGTCGCACGTCGCCATCGCGACCATGGTCAACTGGCGCTGGACCGGTTACAACGCCCTGATCCTGCTGGCCGCCATGCAGGCGGTCCCGCGCGACATCCACGAGTCCGCCGCGCTCGACGGCGCCGGCTCGTTCCGCCGGTTCTTCTCGATCACGCTGCCGAGCATCCGCCCGACCATGATCTTCGTGATCATCACGGCGACCATCGGCGGCCTCCAGATCTTCACGGAGCCGAAGCTGTTCAACCCGTCGAGCGCGGTGCCGGGAGGCCCGCAGCGGCAGTACCAGACCACGGTGCTCTACCTGTGGGACATGGCGTTCAACCGGCAGAACTTCGGCAAGGCGTCGGCGATCGCGTGGATGCTGTTCCTGCTGATCGTGCTCTTCGGCGTCCTCAACTTCCTGATCTCGCGGCGCATCGCCTCCACCGAGGCGCGCGTCCACCGCCGGCGCACCGCCAAGCGGCTCGCCCGCAGCCGCGCCGCCTCCGCATCCGAACCGCAGCCCGAGGCCCAGCCCGAAGCGCAGACCGCCGAGGGCGCCCGCATCCTGGCCGCCTCCAGCGAGGAGCAGATCCGATGACCGCCACCACCTCCACCCGCGCCGCGGCGACCCGCGCCCCCAAGCGCAAGGCGCTCGGGATCGACCGCCGTCCCGGCTTCCTGACCTACGGCCTCCTGCTCGCGGTCTTCATCGGCGGCGCCTACCCGCTGTGGTGGTCGTTCGTCGCCGGCTCGAGCAACAGCACCGTGCTGACCTCCACCTGGCCGCCGCTGCTGCCGGGCGGACAGTTCTGGACGAATGTCGGCGAAGTGCTCGGCACCGTCCCGTTCTGGCTCGCGCTGGGCAACTCGATCATCGTCGCCAGCGTGATCACCCTCTCGGTCGTCGCGTTCTCGACCCTCGCCGGGTACGCGTTCGCCAAGCTGCGCTTCCGCGGCCGCGAGGGCCTGATGGTCTTCGTCATCGCGACGCTCGCGGTGCCGACGCAGCTGGGCATCATCCCGTTGTTCATGGTGATGAAGCAGTTCGGCTGGACGGGCACGCTCGGCGCGGTCATCGTGCCGACCCTGGTGACCGCCTTCGGCGTGTTCTTCATGCGGCAGTACCTGGTCGACGTCATCCCCGAGGAGCTGATCGAGGCCGCGCGCGTCGACGGCGCCAACATGATCCGCACCTTCTGGCACGTCGGCGTCCCCGCCGCCCGCCCGGCGATGGCGATCCTCGGCCTGTTCACCTTCATGACGGCGTGGACCGACTACCTGTGGCCGCTGCTCGTGGCTCCGCAGAACCCGACCCTGCAGGTGGCGCTGAGCCAGCTGCAGTCGGCCAAGTACGTCGACTACTCGATCGTGCTCGCCGGCGCGGTGCTCGCCACCATCCCCCTGCTGATCCTCTTCGTGCTCGCCGGCCGGCAGCTGGTCTCCGGCATCATGGCGGGCGCGGTGAAAGGTTGAGAATGACGAACGACCGCTGGCCCGCCGGCTTCCTGTGGGGGTCGGCCACTGCGGCCGCACAGATCGAGGGCGCCGCGCACGAGGACGGCAAGGAGGACTCGATCTGGGACGCCTTCGCCCGCGTCCCGAACGCGATCGCCGGCGGGGACACCCCCGAGACGGCCGTCGACCACTACCACCGGATGCCGCAGGACGTCGCCCTGATGCGCGACCTCGGCCTCCAGTCGTACCGCTTCTCGACCTCGTGGGCGCGCGTCAAGCCGGGCGACCGCGCGGTCAACCGGGCGGGACTCGACTTCTACAGCCGCCTGGTCGACGAACTGCTCGGCGCCGGCATCCTGCCCTGGCTGACCCTGTACCACTGGGATCTGCCGCAGGCGCTGGAGGAGCGGGGAGGCTGGACGAACCGCGACACCGCGTACCGGTTCCGCGACTACGCCCTGGCCGTCCACGACGCCCTCGGCGACCGGGTCACGCACTGGACGACCTTCAACGAGCCGCTGTGCTCCTCCCTCATCGGCTACGCCGGCGGCGAGCACGCGCCGGGCCGCACCGAGGCGCGCGCGGGACTCGCCGCCCTGCACCACCAGCACCTCGCGCACGGGCTCGCGGTGCGTGCGCTGCGGGAGGCCTCGGGCGGCGCGCGCGGCCCGGCCGGCTCGCCGCTGCGCCTGGGCATCACGCTGAACCTCACCACGGCCGTCCCGAACGATCCGGCCGACCCGGTGGACCTCGACGCCGCGCGGCGCATCGACGGGCTGTGGAACCGCATGTTCCTCGAGCCGCTGCTGCTCGGCGCCTACCCGGACGACGTGCTGGAGGACGTGCGCGAGCACCGCTTCGAGGAGTTCGTGCACGATGGCGACCTCGAGGTGATCGCGCAACCGATCGACTTCCTCGGCGTGAACCACTATCACGACGACAACGTCAGCGGGCACCCGCTGCCGGCCGACGCGCCCGCCGGGCTGCAGCCGACCGACCGGCCGAAGGCGTCTCCCTTCCCCGGCAGCGAGTTCGTCACCTTCCCGTCGCGCGGCCGGCCGACCACGGCGATGGGCTGGGAGGTGAACCCCGACGGGCTGCGCGACCTGCTGGTGCGGCTCTCTCGCGAGTACCCGAGCCTCCCTCCGCTCTACATCACCGAGAACGGTTCGGCCTACGACGACGTCGTGGACGACGACGGCCGCATCCGCGACATCGAGCGCGAGGCGTACCTGCGGGAGCACGTCGCCGCGGTGCAGGAGGCGATCTCACAGGGCGCCGACGTGCGCGGATACTTCGTCTGGTCGCTGCTCGACAACTTCGAGTGGGCGTGGGGGTACGCGAAGCGGTTCGGCATCGTGCACGTGGACTACGAGAGCCAGCGGCGCACGGTCAAGGACTCCGGCGCGGCCTACGCCCGCCTGATCGCCGCGGCGCGCACCACCGAGTCCGACCGCTCCGCACCGGCGCCCGTCTAGCATGGACGCACGAAAGGGGGCCGCATGACCACCGAGCAGACCGAGAGCCGCCCCGTCCCGACCCTGGAGGCCGTGGCGGCTCGGGCGGGCGTCTCGCGCGCCACGGTCTCGCGTGTGGTCAACGGCTCTCCCAAGGTCACGGCGGAGGTCGTCGCCGCCGTGACCCGGGCCATCGCCGACCTCAACTACGTGCCCAACCGGGCGGCCCGCTCGCTCGCGTCGCGCCGCACGCAGGTGATCGCGCTGGTGGTGCCCGAGTCGACGGCCAAGGTCTTCGCCGACCCGTTCTTCGCCTCCATCGTCCAGGGCGTCGCCCTGAGCCTCGCCGACACCGAGTACACGCTCAACATGGTCATCTCGTCGGAGACGAACCCCGACAAGACCCGGCGCTACCTCATGGGCGGCAACGTCGACGGGGCGCTCGTCGTCTCGCACCACTCGGGCGACCACTCGTACCAGCAGCTCGGCGCGAGCCTGCCGATCGTGTTCGGCGGCCGACCGGTCAGCGACGCCGCGGCGGACTCGTACTTCGTCGACGTGGACAACATCGCCGGCTCGGCCGGGGCCGCGGCCCACCTGATCGAACGCGGTCGCCGCAACCTCGCACTGATCACCGGCCCGCAGGACATGCCGGCCGGCCTCGACCGCTACACCGGCTGGAAGCGCACGCTCGACGAGCACGGGATCGACGCCACCCTGGTGGAGTACGGCGACTTCTCCCCCCGCTCCGGGATGGAGGCCATGCGCCGGCTGCTCGCGCGCGGCCGCCCGATCGACGGCCTGTTCGCCGGGAACGACCAGATGGCGGCGGGAGCGTACTCGGTCATCCACGAGGCGGGGCTCAGCATCCCGGGCGACATCGCCGTGGTCGGCTTCGACGACGACACCTTCGGTCTCACGGCGACGCCCCCCATGACCACCGTGCACCAGCCATCGATCGGGCTCGGCGAGGCCATGGCCCGCGTGCTCGTGCGCCGCCTGGCCGGCGAGCCGGTCGAGCGCGTGACGCTGCTGCCGACGGAGCTGGTGGTCCGGCAGAGCTCGTAGGCGGGGGCGGCGGCGGCGCGGAGAGATGTCGCAGAATCCTTCCGACTCCGGAAGTATTGTGCGACAATAGCTCGTAATGGTTCCGACGCCGGAAGGATTATGCGCATGGCAGAGGCGACCGTCGCCGAGATCGCCCACCGTCTCGGCGTCAGCGACCGTCGCGTCCGCATGCTGCTCGAGGACGGCGCCATCACCGGTCGCAAGCTCAGCTCCGGCGACTGGCTCGCCGACAACGACTCCGTCATCCGCTGGCAACACCGTCGGAAGGCCTCGGGCAGGAACCTCGACCAGGTGACCGCCTGGGCCATCCTCTACGAGCTCTCCGGCGTGAGGGCCGCGAACTTGCTGTCTCGATCCACGTTCGCCAGGGCCCGGACGAAAATACGGCTGAGCAACGCCGCCGACCTCGCACTGTCCGTCGCAGCCAGAACGACAGCGCATCGATTCCGTGCCGCGAACGCTGTGAAAGCTCAGGCGGACCTCATCCCCACCGGCCGGGCCGCCTCCGACCTCATCGGCAGCGACCTCCTCGCCGACACCCGCAGGGTCGCCGGGTACGTTCCCGCCGGCACCACCGTCGCCGAGTACGCCCGCACCCACTTCATGGTCGAGGATCCGACCGGAGCCGACGTGTTGTACGAGAACACCGCACCCGGCGACGGGTACACGGAGCCGCTGCCCGCCGTCGTCGCCGCCGACCTCGCCCTGTCCACGGACACGCGAGAGCGCAGCGCCGGCCTCGACGCCCTCGAGGAGATGAAGGGCGCATGGCTGCTCTCACGCACCAGCTGAACCTCGGCGACGACGACCAGCTCGCCGCATGGAAAACCGTCATCGCCCTGTCCGAAGTGATGGATACCAGGGAGCTCACCATTGTCGGCGGACTCATGGTCTACCTCCACGCGACCCGCGGCGGTCTGACCATGCCGCGGTCCACCGACGACGCGGACTTCCTCGTCAACGCGATGGTGCACCGCGGCGGCCTCACCGACTTCGCAGTGGCGGTCGGCAAGCTCGGGTTCCAGCTGAAAGACGACGAACAGTTCGCCTACCGATTCGTCCACACGGACGGCCGGAAGATCGACGCGATGGTCCCCGACCACCTCCCGAGCCGGATCAACATCCGCCTCCAGAGGAAGCCAGCGCTGATCGTACCCGCCGGCCAGCAGGCGATCGACCGTCGTGACGAGTACCAGCTGAGCTTCAACTCCGGCGCGAACGTCACAGTCGGTGTCCCCGATGAGATCGGCGCGCTCGTCGCCAAAGGTGCAGCGTACCTCATCGACCAGCGCAACCCCGGCCGGCACCTCGACGACGCTGCGACGCTCCTTGCATCGATCACGGACGCCTCCGAGCTGGACTACTCCCGGTCCTCGAAGAACGATCGGGCACGGCTGCGCACCATTCGCGACCACATCGCCGACGAGACCGCAGCACCGTGGGTGAACCTCGACGCGGCAGCACGGGCGCAAGGCCGGATGAACCTGGAACTGGTGATGACCGCTATGGACGTGCGCTAGAAACGGCATACCGCCGATTTGCCACTCCACCTGCGCGCATCTGTGTAACGCCTCAGAAACATGATCGGCCGTTGCGCGAAACAGCGATTCCCTAACGTCGGTCATGTCGATGGAGCCGCTTCTCAGCCGCCGGCGCTCCCCCGGGCCCGGCACTGGACCGTTCGCAGGTCGTGCTCCCCCGGCGCCTCGAGTCTCTCTTCCTCCCGCTGACGGCGGACGCATCGGCGACCCCCTTCGCCCGCTCCAGAGGAAGGCACCATCCGATGCATCACACCCCCCGGCGCCTCGTGCGCCTCCTCGCGCTCACGGCGGCGGCGCTCGCCGGCGCAGGACTCGCTGCCGGAGCCGCGGCTCCGGCCTTCGCGGCTCCCGCCGTCGCCCGCGTCACGGTCTCTGCCCCGGCGACCGTCACCGCCGGCGACGAGTTCGACGTCACCGTGACGCTGGCGGGCGCCGCCGACGTCTTCGGCTACGAGTCCGTGCTCGCCTTCGACCCGACCGTCGCGGGTTACGTCGACGGCAGCGCGGTCGTGACCGCGGGCGGCTACGACGCCGTCGAGACCGGCACCGACACCGTCGACCTGGTCTACACGCGGCTCGGCACCTCCCCCTCCCTCTCCGGCGACATCGCGTTCACGCTGACGTTCTCCGCGAAGGCGGCGGGCTCGACGGCGTTCGCCGTCCGGTCGCTGTCGCTGGTCGACCCGGCCTCGGCCGTGACCCCGCTCGCGGACGCGGCGACCAGCCCCGCCGTGAGCGTCACGCCAGCGGCGACGCCTCCGACGCCTCCGGCGCCCACGCCCACGCCCACCCCGACGGCCGGCGCCCCGGCGCCCGGCGGATCCGGTGACGGCGGCGGGACCGACCCCGCAGGGACCGGCGACCCGGTGACCGCGTCGCAGGACGACCTCGCCTCCACCGGCTCCGACCTCACGCTGTACGTGATCGCTGCGGGCGTGCTCGTCGCCCTGGGCACCCTCGCCGCCCTGATCACGTTCCGCCGCCGCGAGGGAGAAGCCCGATGACCCGCCGACCGAACCCGAGGAGCGCCACCGCCATGCCCAGCACCGCCTCCCGCCGCACCGCCTCCCGCCGCACCGCCGCCCGCCGCGCCACGACCGTGACCGGGGCCGCCGCAGCGCTGGCCGCCCTCGTCGCCACCGGCGCCGTCGTCGCACCGGCGTCCGCTGCTCCGTCGGCCGCCGCCGCAGCCGCGGCCCCGTCCGGCGCGTTCCTCGCGCCGTACTACACGGCCCTCGACCTCACCGGCGACGAGCAGGTGACGAGGGCCGACCTCGACGTGCTGACCGACCACCTCGGAGACACCACCGCCTCCGCCGGCTGGTCCTCGGTCGCCGCGGCCGACACCGACGCGGACGGCGTCATCACCGTCAAGGACGTCGTCGGCCTCTCGCAGCGCATGATCTACGACGACGGCCCCTTCCAGCTGGTGGAGGCTTCCGCCCTCGACATGCAGGCCGCCATGAACGCCGGCGTCACCACGTCGGTGAAGATCACGCAGGAGTACCTCGACCGCATCTCCGCCCTCGACCGTGCCGTGGTCGACCCGGCGGCCGGCGGCCGCGCGCTCAACTCGATCATCTCGACCAACAAGCAGGCGCTCACGATCGCCGCGAAGGCCGACGCCACGCGCGCCGAGAAGGGCATGACGAGCATGCTGCTCGGCGTCCCGATCGCGGTCAAGGACAACTACGACACCGCCGACATGCCGACCACCGGCGGCTGCGGCTGCTGGGACGGCAACCAGACCAGCGACGACGCGGCGATGGTGAAGGGCCTCCGCTCGGCCGGAGCCGTCATCCTCGCCAAGGCCAGCTTGGACGAGTTCGCGTACGGGTTCGTCTCGGAGTTCTCGTCGTTCCAGGACCCGGGCAAGACCCTCCTCGTCGCCAGCCCGCTCAACACCACCAAGACGGCCGGTGGCTCCAGCGGCGGCACGGGCGCGGCCATCGCGGCGAACCTGGCCGGGATCGGGTTCGGGACGGACACGGGAGGCTCCATCCGCGTCCCGTCGACGTACAACTCCCTCGTCGGCATCCGCCCGACGGTCGGCCTGGCCAGTCGCGACGGCATCATCCCGCTCGCGCTCAGCCAGGACACCGGCGGCCCGATCGCCCGCAGCGTCACCGACGCGGCCGTCGCCCTCGACGCGGTCACCGGCGTGGACGCGGCCGACCCGATCACCGCGGAGCAGACGGGTCACGTCCCCACCTCCTACACCGCGGCGCTCGACCCCACCGCACTGAAGGGCACGCGGATCGGCATCGTCACCTCCATGCTCGGCAGCAACGCCACCGTCACCCGGCTGTGGGCGAACGCCAAGGCGACGCTGGAGGCGCAGGGCGCGACGGTGGTCGAGATCACGAGCGTGCCTGCCGCGTTCACGGCCACCCTCAACGAGGGCAGCGGCAGCACGAACGAGTTCAAGCACGACCTGAACATCTACGTCCAGAACCACCTCGCACCGGAGGTCGGCGCCCGGTCGATCACCGACATCCTCGCGAGCGGCCGCAACGTCACCTCGCGCAACAGCATCTACACCTCGCGCAACAACGTGACCGACGCCCAGTACCAGGCGTGGGCGGGCCCGACCGGCACGCACACCACGGCGATCGCCACCGGCAACGCGACGGTGACGCAGCTGATGAATGACAACACGCTGGACTCGCTGGTGTACCCGAGCGGCTCGCCGTACAGCACCATCGGCACCAACATGCGCCTCAGCCCCAACACGGGGATGCCGGCGATCACGGTCCCGATGGGCCAGGCCCTCGCCTCCGACGGCACCAACCCGATCGTCGGCGCCAACGTCAACCTCGAGTTCCTCGGGCGCGACTACGACGAGAGCGGCATCATCGGCCTGGCGTACGCCTTCGAGCAGGCGACCCACGCCCGCGCGACCGCACCGCTGTACGGACCGCTGAAGTAGCCTCCCGGCTCCTCCGCACCGCCAGGCCGGCGTTCGACACACGAACGCCGGCCTGGCAATCCTCTCGGCGCTCTCGCCGTGACCCCCGAAAGGGGTCACACTGGTCAGGCACCCTCCGGTTGACGTGAAGGCTCGACTGGCAATCGAATCTTTGCCCCTTCCGGACCGACCAGAGAGGGCACCACCATGGGCTACTTCGCCTACGACGGCCGAGAGGTCGAGTTCGACGACCGGACGCTCGCGCATCTCCACGTCGTCATCATCAACAAGCTGCGCAGCGGCCAGAGCTTCGCGTTCTCGTGGAAGGACCCGGCCGACAGCGGCGGAGGCCGCACGAGCGTGTGGCTCCACCCCACCAGCAACGTCATGTTCCACTTCTCCGGCTCGCGCGCCCCCGTACTCAACCGCGGCTGGCTCGCCCGCCTGGCCGAGACCGCCGACGGCCCCCGCGGGCTGATCGTCGAGCCGGAGGAGCAGCCGGTGAGGGAGGAGGCGAAGCCGACGCTGGTGGTGGCCTAGCCTTTCACGCCGCCGGCGGTGAGGCCGGCGACGATGCGGCGCTGGAAGATCAGCACGAGGATGATCAGCGGCACGGTGACGATGGTGCCGGCGGCCATGACGGTCGTGTACGGCTCCTGGTGGGGCTGGCTGCCGGTGAACGACGCGATCGCGACGGTGACCGGTTGGGTCGCGTCGCTGGAGAGCTGGCTGGAGATCAGGAACTCGTTCCAGGAGGAGATGAACGCCAGGATCGCGGTCGTGAACACCGCCGGCGCGGCCAGCGGCAGGATGATCTTGCGGAACGCCTGCGCCTGGGTGCAGCCATCGATCCGGGCGGCCTCCTCCAGGTCCCACGGCATCTCGCGGAAGAACGACACCAGCGTGTACACCGTCAACGGCAGCGCGAAGGAGATCTGCGGGATGATCAGCGCCTGGTAGGTGCCCATCCAGCCGATGTTGGTGAACAGCTGGAACAGCGGCGTGATCAGCGCAACGCCCGGGAACATCGACGCGGCCAGGATGATGCCCAGCACGATGCCCTTCATCTTGAAGTCCAACCGGGCCAACGCGTAGGAGGCGAAGATGCCGACCACCAGCGACACGACCGTGACGCAGATGCCGATGAACAGCGAGTTCAGCAGCGCCTGCGCGAGGTGGTTGCCCAGCCGGGTGGAGAACGCGGTGATGTAGTTGTCCAACGTCACATGCGTGAACCACGGCGTGTTGTCGTTGGTGTACCCGACATCACGGAACGAGGTCACCACCATCCAGTAGAACGGCAGCAGACACCACAACACGATCACGATCGCCTGCACACCGGTACGCACACTCTGATTGCGCTGACGGAGCCGGGTCGGGCGTACTGCGGTCATCGGCGTGCTCCCTTCTGCTGCGCCTGCTGGGTGCGGACGACGTCGGCTCCGAGCACGCGCACGAAGATCAGCGCGACGCCGAAGATGATGATGAACGTGATGGTCGAGAGCGCGGCCGCGCCGTTGAAGCCCTGCCGGATCTGGTCGACGACGAGGATCGACAGGGTCGTCGTCGCGTGACCGTCGCCTCCTCCTCCCCCGGTCAGGATCGCGGGGAGGTCGTACATGCGCAGCGCGTCGAGCACGCGGAACAGGATGGCGACGAGGAGCGCCGGCTTCAGCAGCGGCAGCGTCACGCTCCAGAAGCACTGCCAGGTGGAGGCGCCGTCCATGCGGGCGGCCTCGTACACCTCCTCGGGGATGATCTGCAGGCCGGCGAGGATCAGCAGCGCCATGAACGGCGCGGTCTTCCAGGTGTCGGCGATGATGATGGCGAACCGGGACGCCCACTCGTCGCTCGTCCACAGGATCTGGGCGCCGAGTACGGCGTTCGCCACTCCCGCCGCCGAGAAGATGAAGAACCAGAGCTTCGCGGTCACCGCGGTGGGCACCGCCCACGGGACCAGGATGGCCGCCCGCACGATCGCGCGGCCGCGGAAGGCGCGGTTCATGACGACGGCGAACCAGACGCCGAGCACGGTCTCCAGGGCGACCGTGACGACGGTGAAGAAGAAGGTGACCAGCGTCGCGTTCCAGAATTGGGCGCCCAGGCTGCCCGGGGGGCAGGCGATGACGGCGCCGTCCGGCCCCATGCAGCGCTGCAGCAGCCAGTGCGCGTAGTTCTCGAACCCCGCGAACCCGCCCTGCACGAACAGGCCGGTCGCCGGGTCGAGGCCGGCGTCCTTCTCGAACGACATGACGACCGCGCTCACGATCGGGTACCCGATGACCACGGCGAGCAGGACCAGGGTCGGGAGGATCAGGAGCAGCGCGGACCGTCTCCCCGCGCGCTGCTGCCTCCGGGCCCCGTCGCGCGCGGGAGGTCGCGGGCGGGCGGGTGACGGCGGTGCGATGACGTCGGGCGTCGACATGGGGCCTCCGGAGGCAGGTGGGAAGGATGGGACCGGGCGGCGGGAGGGTTCCCGCCGCCCGGTGAGCGATGCGCCGCGCGACGCCTAGCCGGCGGAGGCGGTCTGGATGGCCGAGGCCATGTCCTTCAGCGCCTCGTCGACCGTCTTGTCGCCCTTCAGCGCCGCGTAGGAGTTGTCCTGCACGGCCTTGGTGATGGCGGGGTAGAACGGCGACACCGGACGCGGCACCGCGTTCTCGATCGAGGTCTTCAGCGTCGACAGGTACGGCAGCTGCGCGTTGAGGTCGGCGTCGTCGTAGAGCGACGCGACCACGGGCGCGAGCGAGCCCTGGGTGACGAAGAACCGCTGGGTCTCCTCCGACTGGAGGAACTTCAGGAACTCGAATGCGGTGGCCTTGTGCTTGGAGTACACGCTGATCGCGGCGTTGTGACCGCCCAGGCTCGATGCGCCGGGCTTGCCCTCCTCGACACCGGGCAGCGGAGCGATCCCGAAGGTGTCCTTGACCGTCGACTCGCCGTCGGTCTTCGCGAGGCTGTAGACGTACGGCCAGTTGCGCAGGAACATCAGCTTTCCGGCCTCGAACGCCTGCCGACCCTGCTCCTCCTGGTAGGTGATGGCCTCGGCCGGGATCTGGCCGCCCTTGAACGCATCCACGAGCCGCGAGAGGCCCGCCTTGGCCTCGGGGCTGTCGACCGTGACCGTCTTGCCGTCGTCGCCGACGATGGCGCCGCCGTCGGTGTTGATCGCCTCCGCCGCGTTCACGGTCAGCCCCTCGTACTGGGCGAACTGTCCGGCGTAGCAGCCGATGCCCTTGGCCTTGGCGATGTCGCAGTCCTTCAGGAGCTCGTCCCACGTCGCGGGCGCCTTCTGCACGAGGTCCTTGCGGTAATAGAGGATGCCGCCGTCCGACGCGCGGGGCGCGGAGTACTGCGTGCCGTTGTACGTGCCGGACTTGACCGTCGACTCCAGGAGCTTCGAGTTGTCCATCTCGAAATCGCCCTTCAGCGGCTGGAGCCAGCCCTTGGCCGCGAACTCACCGGTCCAGACGACATCCACGTCGACCACGTCGTAGTTGGAGTCCTTGGCCTGGAAGTGCTGCACCAGGTCGTCGTGCTGCTGGTCGGCCTTGTCGGTCTGCTCCTTGAAGGTGACCTTCTCGTCCGGGTGGTCCTTGTTCCACTTGTCGATCAGCGGGCGGATCACGTTCGAGTTGTCCTTGCCCTGGACGAACGTGATCGGGCCCTTGCCGTCGAGACCGGAGTCGGCGTCGGATCCGCCTCCCGATCCGCCGGTGCCGGAACATCCGGCGAGGACCGCGCCGATGGCCGCGATCCCGATTGCGATGGTGATGCCTCGTGCTCTCATGACACTCCTCGTCGAGTTGGGGGCGGGCGTCGGCCCGCGCTGTGTAACGATACTATTCGAAGCGTGTGTATCGATACTATTTCTTCTCGCAACGGGCAGGACTGGTGGCGCAGCGCCGTGATCTACCAGATCTACCCGCGCTCCTTCGCCGACGCGGACGGCGACGGCATCGGCGACCTGCCCGGCATCGCGGCCCGGCTGGACTACGTGCAGGGGCTGGGCGTCGACGCGATCTGGCTCTCGCCGTTCTACGTCTCTCCCCAGGCCGACGCCGGGTACGACGTGGCCGACTACTGCGACGTCGACCCGGTCTTCGGGACGCTCGACCATTTCGATTCGCTGCTCGCGGAGGCGCACCGGCGCGGCCTCCGCGTGATCATCGACCTCGTCCCCAATCACACCTCGTCCGAGCATCCGTGGTTCGCGGCGGCCCGGCAGTCCGCTCCGGGAAGCGCCGAACGCGCGCGTTACGTCTTCCGCCCCGGCCGCGGGCCCGCCGGCGAGCTGCCGCCGAACGACTGGATCTCGGTCTTCGGCGGCCCAGCATGGTCGCGTCTGCCCGGCGATGCCGAGTGGTACCTCCATCTGTTCGACGCGCGGCAGCCCGACCTCGACTGGCGCAACCCGGAGGTGGTGGAGGCGTTCGACGACGTGCTGCGGTTCTGGCTCGACCGCGGCGTCGACGGCTTCCGGGTCGACGTCGCACACGGGCTGATCAAGGACCCCGCCCTGCCCGCCTGGGACCGCCCCTCCGGCGAGATCGTGGACGGCGGCGCGCGCGGGCCGATGTGGGATCAGGAGGGCGTGCACGACATCTACCGGCGCTGGCGGTCGCTGGTCGGCGAGTACGGACCGGACCGTGTCCTGGTCGCGGAGGCGTGGGTCGCGCCCGCGAGCCGGCTCAGCCGGTACGTGCGGCCGGACGAGATGCATCAGGCGTTCAACTTCGACTTCCTGACCGTCGGCTGGAGCGCCGAGCGCGTCCGCCGGTCGATCACGACCACGCTGCGCGAGAACGACGCGGTGGGGGCGCCGACGACCTGGGTGCTCTCGAACCACGACGTGATGCGCGCCGCCTCCCGCTTCGGCCTGGCGGACGCCGTCTCATGGCCGCCCGCCGCCGGGCCGGGGACGCCGCCTCCCGACGGCGCCCTGGGTCTGCGGCGAGCGCGCGCGGCGGCGATGCTCATGCTCGCACTGCCCGGGTCGGCGTACGTCTACGCGGGCGAGGAGCTCGGCCTCCCCGACCACCTCGCCCTGCCCGCGGAGGCGCGACAGGACCCGACCTTCCACCGCACCGGGGGCGTCGAGCACGGGCGCGACGGCTGCCGGGTGCCGCTGCCATGGGCGGAGGACGAGCCCGCCTACGGGTTCAGCCCGAGCGGCGCCTCCTGGCTGCCGCAGCCGGAGGAGTACGGCGCGCTCAGCGTCGACCGCCAGCTGGCGGACCCGCAGTCGACCGTGTCGCTGTACCGGCGATGCGCAGCACTCCGGACCGAGTTCGCGCTGGGTCTCGGCACGGTGGAGTGGCAGGAGGCCGCCGACGGCGTCGTCGCCTTCACGAACGGAGCGGTCCGCGTCGTCGTCAACCTGGGCGACGAGCCGGTGGAGCTGCCGGCGGCCGGGCATCGCGTCACGAGCATCCCGGAGGCGATCAGCGAGGGGAGGCTCCTGCCCGACGCGGCCGTGTGGCAGTGGTGAGCGTGGCAGTGGTGAGCGGGGTGGCGGTGCAGCCTGCGGTCAGGCGCGCCGCCGCCTGGTCGTCGCGCGCACGGCGAGCGACCACGGCTCCTCCACCGCGACGCCCTCCGCCGGCTCGCTGAGCTGCCCGAGGGCGAGGAGGGCGCAGCGCGTCCCCTGCTCCTCCAGCGATTGGTGCACGCTCGTGAGCCCCTGCTGCTCCGCTTCCGCGGAGTCGTCCCACCCGCTGACCGACACGTCGTCGGGCGTCGTGAGACCGCGGTCCGCCAGCACGTCGAGCACGCTCAGCGCCAGCTGGTCGCTCATGGCGACGACCGCGTCCGGCCGCACGTCGCGCTCGAACAGCTCCTCGATCAGCGGCCGGGCGTCCTGCCGGTGGTTGCGGCTGACCACGGCCACCGGCACCGCCTCCCACGCGTGTCCGAGCCGCTCGCATGCCGCCCTGAAGCCCTCGAGGCGCTGGCGCGCACCGGGGAAGCGGATGTCGTCGAGCGCGGGCCCGTGCACGATCACCGGGTCCTGGTCGTCGTCGAGGGCGAAGCTGACGACCGCGGGCGCCGCCGCGCCGGCGAACGTCACCTCGGCGATCGCCTCCGCCGCCGCGCGGTCGTCGATGGTGACGACGTGCACGCGCTCCGCGACCGCGCCCTCCGGGTCGCGCAAGGAGTCGGGCTGAGCGCCCTGGATGGCGATCGGCTTGCCCGCCGCGATCAGCGCCTCCAGCAGCGGCCCCTCGGAGACGCCGGTCCACCAGATGAAGGCGTCGGCGCTCGACTGGTGGATGCGGTCGCCGTCGGACTCGTCCCCGCTGACCGGCAGGAGGGTGAGGCTCTGCCGGAACTCGACGCAGACGGCGGCGACGCCCGCCAGGAACCGGCTCGACTGCGGATCGTCGAACGCGTAGGTCAGGCCCTCCCCCACCACGACGGCCACGCTGTTGCTCTTGCCCTGCCGCAGCGAGCGCGCAGAGGGGTTGGGGCCCTGGTAGCCCAGCTTCTGGGCGGAGGCGTTCACCCGCTCGCGCGTCCTCGGCGAGACGCGGTGCGGGCTGCTGTAGGTGTACGAGACCGTCATGACCGAGACGCCCGCATCGCGCGCGACGTCCGCCATGGTCACCTTCGGCCGGCTCGCCCTCATCGCCACCTGTCCAGACTAGTCGGCCACCCCGCACGGCGACGGCGGCCCCGGGGTTCCCGATACCCCGGGGCCGCCGCCGGATCACGTGAGCCGGATCACGTGAGCCGGCTCATGCGAGCGGACTCATGCGAGCCGGCTCATGCGCGCCGGCTCCGCCGCACCCCGAAGGCGACGGCACCGACAGCGATGAGCGCTGCGGCGAGCAGCCCGAGCGGCCAGGCCGCGTCGCTCCCGGTGCTGGCGAGCACGCCGTCTCCGGAACCGGTGGCCGCGGGGTCGCTCGCGCCTCCCGCACCGCCGCTCGCACCGCCGCCTCCGGCACCCCCGCCGTCACCCCCGCCGCCCGGGCCCGCGGCGGCAGCGATCCTTACCGCGGCGGAGGTCGCCGTCCCGTCGTCGTAGCCGGCGAGGGAGGCCGTGACCCGTACGGAGATGGCGTGACCGGCATCGGCGGCCGTCGGCGTATAGGTCGCTCCGGTTGCTGCGGCCGCCGGCTGAGCCACGACAGCGGCGAGAGCGGACGCGCCCGACGCGGCCGGAGCCGCGGGCACCTCGATCGGCCGGCCGTCGCGCAGCCACCGGTAGGCGAAGCTCGCGCCCTGGGCCGTCCACGTCCCCTGCTTCGCGGTGAGGGTGCTGCCCACGACCGGCTTGCCGGAGATGCTCGGCTGCTTGGTGGCGGTCAGGACGGGGTGGCCGAGCTTGATCGTGACCTTCGTGGTGCCCTTCGGCAGCGAGATCGTGCCCGCTGCCGCATCCACCTTCGCGCCCTTGACGTTCACGGAGGCGATGTTGTCCTTCAGCGCCATCAGCTGGACGCTGATCCCGGGGACCTTGTCCAGGTCGCCGCTGAAGGAGAGCGCGACCGTGTTCTTCTTCGCCTCCATCGCATAGCCGATGCGGCCGCCGTCGCTCACCGGGAAGTCGTCGAGCGCGACCTTCTTCCCGTCGGCGACCCACTCGGTCGGCACGCCGCGACCGATGATCAGGGAGCCGTCGGAGGCCAGCGAGACCAGGGAGTCGAACAGCATCTTGGTGTTCATGGCCTGACCCCACATGTGCTGGTCCGACCCGCCGCCGCCGGAGGCGTGCGCGATGTCCCATGGCGAGCCGTCGCTGGGGTAGGCGACGCCCTCCCACCAGCCGAACGGGCCGCTCTGCGAGTGGTCGATCATGAACTCGTACGCCTTGATGCCGATGTCGCGGTACTGCTCGCCGCGCAGGGCCGCACCGCCGTAGCCGGCGTTGTACGCGCTCGAGTAGAACCCGTGCGGGTAGCCGCCGAAGTTGTACGGGGAGTCGGAGACGCCCTTCCGGCGGTCGATGCCGTACGCGTACGTCTTGTCGATGTCGGTGAGCATCGAGCCGGACTGCGGCATGCCGTAGAGGTAGCTGTCCCAGGCCCAGCCTCCGAAGAGGAACATCGAGGCCCAGTTCGCGTCGCGGGGGTCGCTGCGCGGGCCGGACTCGTTCGGCTGGTCCATGGCCATCGGGATGTAGCCGAGGCCGTACTGGGCACGGGTGGCGTCGAGCTTCGCGTTCGCCGCGGCCATCAGGCTGTCGTACTCGGACTGCGCCCAGGCGGCCTCTGCCGGGTCGCCCAGCTTCTCGGCCAGGTACTTGTAGGTCGAGAGGCCGTAGAGCGCCGACCAGTTGTCGACCGTCCAGTGCCCGTCGGAGTCGATGGCGTTGGTGATCTTGATGATGCCGGTGCCGCCGTCCTCACGGTCGCTCGAGATCGTGTGGGTATTCGTCTTGATCACGTCGAAGTGATCGCGGACGAAGCCCTCGTCTCCCGTGCGCTGGAGGTAGATGGCGTACGGGACGCTGTACTTCCACTTGGCGTCCTGGTACTGGAGCTGGGCGGGCAGCGTGGCGAGGTAGTCCTTCGCGTAGGTGAAGTCGCCCAGGTTCAGCAGGTTGGAGACGATGCCGATCGTGTCGTGGTCGAACATCTCGTCGTAGCCGTTCTCACCGACGTGGAGCTGCTTCTGGCCGTTCACGTCGTCCCGGATCAGCAGCGTGTAGATGTAACCGGCCTTGTAGGCGTTGATCAGGCGCGCGTCGGGCAGCGCGGTGATGTCCGCGATCGCCGACAGGCGGCCGTTCCAGTAGTCGCGCATGTGGCTGTAGTGCTCGTCGTACGAGCCGAGCGCCTGCAGCTGCGCGTCCGTGGGCCAGGCGTAGGTGTTGCCGAAGCGGTCGGCGCCGATGGCGTAGTCGCGGACGACGGTGGCGCCCGCCGCGACCGTCGTCTCGGCGGCGCCGCCGTTCAGCGGGACGAGCGCGGTGGAGACGCGCGGAAGCGTGGCCGCGGCGGCGGTCGTGTTCTTCGTCGTCATGCGTGAGTAGGCGACCTCGAACCGGTTGCCTCCGACCGTGACCTCGTCCGAGAAGCTCTGGATGGTGAACTCCAGCCCGCCCTTGGCATAGGTGCTGATGAAGGCCGGGAGGTACCCCTCGGCGTTGCGCCAGCCGATCTTCCCGGGGATGTCGGGCACGCCGAACGTCACGATGGTGTTGCCGTGGTCGCGCAGACGGTAGCTGCCGTCGATGAAGGCGATGGGAGCGTCCTTGTCGCCCTCCCAGCCGAACGACGCCGTGAGGCCCGGGTTGGTCTGGTACGTGTACTGCGCTCCGCTGGAGCTGGCCGTCGCCGCCGCCACCGCGGCCTGGAGCAGCGCGACCTCGCGCTGCACATCGAGTGCGGGGGCGCCGGCGTCGGCGAGCAGCGCCTTCGCGACCTCGGTCTCGGCGTCGAGCTGGTCGGCGATCGCCGGCTCCGCGCCGGACGCGTCGAGGGCCTCGGCCTGCTGCACGAGCGTGGAGAGGGCCGCATGGAAGTCCTGCTCGGCCAGCGTGACACCGGCGAGGGTGACGTTGCCGTTCCCGTTCGCCTCGGTGGTGTTCGTCAGCTGCGTGCTGATCTTCGCGGACGAGCCGGCCGGGATGGAGACGGTGTACAGGTAGCTGACGGCTGCGCCTCCGGCGCTGAGACTCCCATCGGTCAGGACCGGGGTCGTGGCTCCGTCGAGCGTCACCGTCAGCTGAGCGGTGGCCTGCCAGGCGCCGGCGACGAATCGGAGGGTGCGCGGGCCGGGTGCGGAGGCCACCGTGAGGTCCCAGCCCCACGGCTGGGCGAAGTCACCGGTGCGGGCCAGGAAGACCCCGCCGGTGCGGGTGCCCGGCTGCTGCACGACCGTGGTGCCGTTGCTCCATGAGTACGTGGCCGGGTTGTCGCCCTGCTGGTTGATCGTGCCGGAGGCGTCGCGATTGGCGACCCCGAGCGAGCCGTCGCCGTCGGCGGAGCGCTCCATCGTCGCGCCGTCGAGGTGCAGCCAGTCGAGTGCGCCCTCGGCGGTGAGGTCCATGGTGGAGGGGACGGGACCGGTCGCGAGCTGCGGGCCGCTCTCGAGCGAGCGCAGAGCCGCACCCATGAATGAGACGTTCCCGTCGCGACCGTGCACCGCGCGCAGCGTCGCGGAGATCACGGCGCCCTCGCCCGGGCGGAGGGTCACCGTCGTCTTCTTGACGGAGGCGGAGCCTCCCGCCGAGAGCTGCGTGCCGTACACGGCGGTGCCGTCGAGCGTGGTCACGCTGAACCGGGCGTCGGCCTGCCAGATGCCGCTCACGAGGACGACCTGGCGCACCGAGTCGGCCGCCGGGACGGTGAGGCGGTAGCCGGCATCGTACGCCGTGGTGTCGCCGACGGTGCTGAGGTCGTAGCGGTACACCGCGCCCGTCGTCACCCCCTCCGCCGAGGCTGTGCCCGCGCCGTCCGACCAGCTGAACGCGATCGGGCTGTCCGTGAGCGTGGCGAGGGGCGTGTCCGGGTGGAGGTTCGTGAGCTCGAGCGGATCGGAGGCCGACGCCTTCGTCTCGGTCCCGGATCCGTCCGCATGCACCCAGCCGAGCGTGCCGAGTGCCGTCAGGTCCATGGACCCCGCTGCTCCTGCGCCGCCGGCGAGCGTCTCGCTGCCGACGAGCAGGGGCGCGGGAGCCGGTCCCGCCGCCGCCGCCGACAGCACCGGCGTCGTCACCGACGCGAGCAGCGCTGTCAGCGCGATGGCCGCTGTCACGCGGCCCTTCCGAATGGTTCGAGTCATCGCTGGCCTTCCACACCGTTGTCAAAGGAGGCGGGCGCCGTGCGCCACGCGTCGAGTGAGAACGTACTGCGTTTGTACCGATAAAATCAAGAGCGGGTTTTATCGATACGATCAGCTCAGCCGACCGGCTCTCACAACTCGATGGGGAGCCCCTCGGGGTCGTGGAGGCGCGCGAACCGCCCGTACTCGGTCTCCCACTCCGGCCGCCGCTCGACCGGCACGCCGGCCGCCTCCAGGCGCCCGACGAGCGCGTCGAGATCGTCGACGCGCAGGTTCAGCATGAATGGCTGGTCAGGCGCGAAATAGTCGCTCGCCGCTGGGAAGGGGGCGAACACCGTCATCCCGGCCGCCTGCTGCCAGACCCGGTCCTGCCCCGCCTCGATGTCGAGGTGCTCGCGATACCAGGCCGCACGCGCCTCGGGGTCGCTGCTGCGGAAGAAGAGGCCGCCGATGCCGGTGATCGTCACGGCGCGATGCTACCGCGGCACCGGCGCCACGGCCCCTACGCCAGCGCCCGGTACAGCCGGTTCCCCACCACCGCCAGCAGGAACCCGGCCGCGACGATCGCCGCCACGCCTCCCGCGTACGCGATGAACAGGTGCTCCGCCCCCGACTGCGCCGAGAAGTACGTCACCAGCAGCGATGTCACCGCGCCGACCGTGCAGAGGAGGGCGATCCAGACCAGCGGCCAGAGTCTCGCGCTGACGGGAGGGTCGGCGGGCCGCAGACGCAGCCCGGCGAGAACCATTCCGGCGACGCAGGCCCAGAACGCGACCACGAGCATGCCCGCGATCACGTCGCTCGGGCGGTGCCACTGCTCGACCAGGGTGGAGGCTCCGGCCGCGATCGTGAAGACCGCTCCGACGACCGCCGCCACCGGCCGGTACCGCGGCGACGCCACTAGGAAGACGACGAGCGCCGCCGAGGCCGCCACCGCCGTGTGACCGGAGGGCAGCGAGTTGGCGAGGCCGACATCCACCCCCTTCGCCGGGCGCGACAGGACGGCGTACTTCAGCAGCTGCGTGCTGACGTTCGCCCCGACCGCCGCGCCGACCGCGATCGCGAACACCAGCCAGTTGCGGCGGACGAGCACGACGATGATCGCGATGACGGCTCCGGCGACCACCGAGGCCACCGGCAGCAGGTCGAGGAAGGTGTTGGCCAGGTCGATCAGGTCGCCCTTCCAGGCGTCCGCTCCGGCGAAGGCGCGCTCGTCGATGACCTGGCCCATGTAGCTCTGCACGAAGACGAGGTAGACGACCGTGAAGGCGGCCGCGATCCCGAGCGCGCCCCACAGGAACGGCAGGGCTCGGAGCGCGGGTCGCATAGTCACCAACCCTTCCACACGGTCCTCGGAGAATTCCGCACGACCGCTGCGCGTTCCGGGACCCTGGCGTGTCATTCCGTGAAGCGGATCCCCGGTGCCGTGGCGGCGAACCGCTCCCGCATGACGCCGACCGCCGCGGGGTTGCTGTCGACCAGCAGGAACCGGCGGCCGAGTGCGTCCGCGACCGCGCCGGTCGTGCCGCTTCCGGCGAAGAAGTCGAGCACCCAGTCGCCCTCGGCGCTCGACGCCTGCACGATGCGGCGGAGCACGCCCTCCGGCTTCTGGGTCGGGTAGCCGGTCTTCTCGCGGCCGGTCGGCGACACGATGGTGTGCCACCAGACGTCGGTCGGCAGCTTGCCGAGCTCGGCCTTCTCGGGGGTCACCAGCCCGGGCGCCATGTACGGCTCGCGGTCGACGGCGGCGGAGTCGAAGTAGTAGGAGGCCGGGTCCTTCACGTAGACGAGGATCGTGTCGTGCTTGGCCGGCCAGCGGTTCTTGGTCTTGGCGCCGTAGTCGTAGGCCCAGATGATCTCGTTGAGGAACGACTCCCGCCCGAACAGCGCATCGAGCAGCACCTTCGCGTAGTGCGCCTCCCGGTAGTCGAGGTGCAGGTACAGCGTGCCGTCGTCGGCGAGCACCCGCCAGGCCTCGATGAGCCGCGGCTCCAGGAACTCCCAGTAGTCGTCGAAGCGGTCGTCGTAGCGCAGCAGGTCGCCCTTGATGCGCTCGTAGCTGCGGCCGCCGAAGCCGATGACGCTGCCGGCGCCTCCCTCCGTGCGGACCGAGGTGGTGCTGCGCCGCGTCTGCGTACGGCCGGTGTTGAAGGGAGGGTCGAGATAGATCAGCCGGAACGACCGGTCGGGCAGGCCCGCCACCACCTCGAGGTTGTCGCCGAGCACCACCGTGCTGGGCGCGCCCGCGTGCCAGAGCGGCGGTGGGGCGTCCGGGAGGGCTTCGAGCATGCGTCCATTCTCGCCTACGACCTCGCGAAAGCCGGGCTACGCTGGCGCCATGAGCCTGACGGTGGAGAACCAGCCCGACCAGTCCCGCTACGCCCTGCTCAAGGACGGCGCGGTGATCGGGATCGCCGAGTACGACCTCCGCGACGACGCCATCGTCTTCACCCACACCGAGGTCGACCCCGAGAAGCGGGAGAAGGGGATGGCCTCGCACCTCGTGCAGACCGCCCTCGACGACGTGCGCGACAACACGCGGCTGCGCGTGATCGCGTCGTGCCCCTACGTGCGGAGCTGGCTCAGCGAGCACCCCGACTACGCTGGTCTGCAGCGGCGGTAGCCCGCCCCTCCTCGCTCGGAGCACGGCCTTCGGCGCGCTGACCGCGGCCGGCCGAGCCGACGTCGATGGTGATCCGGCCGCCCTCCCAGCCGCCGTCGCCGCGGTCGCCGGGAAGGGGCGCCGGAGCGGGCAGGAGGGTCTGGCGGTCGAGCTCCTGCTGGGCCTCGTGCCGCGTCGGCGCGAAGACCTCGTCGAACGAGCCGCCGATCGCGCCGCTCATGGTGCCGGAGCCGCGGCGGGCCTTGTTGGAGAGGTCGATCCAGCCCAGGCGCACGGCCACCACGATCAGGGCGACGATCACGACGACCGCGCCTACGACCCACCAATTCACCGATCCAGGGTACCGGAGGCCCGCCGCACCGCCGGTGGACGCACAGGAAGAACCAAGGGAACGCCGGTCGACGGATGCGGGATCACATCGACCGGATGGGCGTAGACCTGGCCGATCAAGTCGGCGGTGAGCACCTGCTCCGGCGTCCCCTCCGCGACGACCCGACCGCCGCTCAGCAGCACCACGCGATCGGCGTAGGCGGCGGCCAGGTCGAGGTCGTGCAGCACCGCGAGCAGGGCGCCGCCCGCCCGCGCGAGGCCGGTCGCCAGGGCGAGAACCTGCTCCTGGTGCCCGAGGTCGAGCGCATCGGTCGGCTCGTCGAGCAGCACGATCGGGCAGCGCTGGGCCAGCACGCGGGCGAGCGAGACGCGGGCGAGCTCCCCGCCGCTGAGCGTGGTGACGTCGCGGTCGGCCAGGTGGGAGGTGCCGGTCGCCTCCAGCGCCTCCGCCACGATCGCATCGTCGTCGTCGCTCTGCGGCGTGCGCGCCCACGGCATCCGGCCCATCGCCACGACCTCGCGCACAGGGTACGAGAACGAGACGCCCTTCTGCTGCAGCAGCACCGCGCGCAGCCGGCTCAGTTCGGCGGGGCGGAGGCGGTGGGCCTCCCGACCGCCGATCAGGGCGGAGCCGTCGTCGGGAACGGTGTCGCCGGCCAGCACCCCGAGCGCGGTGGACTTCCCGGCGCCGTTGGGGCCGATGAGCGCCACCAGCTCGCCGGGGCGCACCGCCAGGTCGACGCCGTCGAGGATGCGCCGGCCGCCGACGGTGACGCCGACCCCGCGCAGCTCGGCGCCGATCCCGGCGCGGGCGCCGAGCGCGGCCGCATCCGCGGGTCCCGACACGCCGTCCGCGCCACCGGCGCGCGGCATGTCGGGACCCCTGTGCGGGCGGGAGGCCGCGCTCATGCCCGCTCCCCCGTCGCGATCGTGCGCCGCAGCAGCACGAAGAACACCGGACCGCCGACGAGCGCGGTGAACATCCCGATCGGCAGGTCCGCGAACGGCACCGCCGTGCGTGCGACCACGTCGGCCACGCCGATCAGCAGCGCTCCCCCGAGCGCGCTGGCGGGGAGCAGTGCGGCGTGCGCCGGTCCGATCAGCAGGCGCAGCAGGTGCGGGATGATCAGCCCGACGAACGCGATGATGCCCGCGAACGACACCGCTGCCGCGGTCAGCAGGGCGACGAGCAGGATGGCGAGGAGCCGCACCCGTTCCACCGGCACGCCGAGATGCCGGGCGCTGCGGTCGCCGAGGGCCAGCGCATCCATCCGCCGGGCGAGCAGGGAGGCTCCGATCACCCCGACGATCAGCAGCGGGAGCGTGACGGCGACCGCGGACCAGTTCGCGCCGTTGAGCGAGCCCAGCTGCCAGAACATGATCTGCTCCCGACTCGCGGTGTCGGCGAGGAAGACGAAGAGCGCGATGACCGCGTTGGCCACCGCATTGACCGCGACCCCGGTCAGGACGAGCATGAGGACCCGCGTACGGCCTTGTGCACGCGACAGCACGTAGACCAGGAGGGTCGTCACGATGCCCATGACGAAGGCCGCGGCAGGCACGGTCGCGGCCCCGAACGTCTGGAGGCCGAAGACGATGGCTGCGCACGCTCCCACGGCAGCGCCGGCGGAGACGCCGACGACGGCCGGCTCGGCCAGCGGATTGGCGAAGACGCCCTGCATCAGCGCGCCCGCGACACCGAGCGCGGCTCCGACGATGAGGCCGAGCACGATCCTCGGGAAGCGCACGTTCCACAGCGCGCCATCGGCGTAGAGGTCGTCCGGCGTCGTCGGCGCGAGGCCGAGCCGCCGGCCGAGGGAGGCGAGGATCTCGGCCGGGCCCAGCGCGAACTGGCCGACGGCGGCGGAGAGCAGGGAGACCGCGACGATGAGAACGGCGAGCGCCGCGATGACCGCGACGCGGCGGCCGCGGGCACGGGTGACGGCGGCCACCGCCGGGGGGCGGCCCGCAGCCGACGCCGACGCCGCTCCCGTCACTCCACCCCTCCCGGCCGGTACAGCGCGTCCGCGAGCGAGCGCAGCACGGCGGGGGTGGAGGGGCCGAACGACAGCACCTGCCCGTCCGCCATGTCGACGATCCGGCGGTGCTGACCGGCGATCGTGTCGGCGACGCCGGGCCGCTCGAGCAGCCCCTCCACGCCTCCCGTTGACGCCAGGCCGTCGGTCATCGTGAGGAACACGTCGGGGTTCGTCGCCAGCAGGGCCTCGCTGTTCGCGGGCTTGGCGCCCGTGATCCCGGCCTGCGTCGCCACATCGACCGCGCCGACGCCGGCGATCAGGTCGTCGGCGCCCATCCCCTTGCCGAACAGGAAGAAGACACCCGCGCGACCGCGGACGTAGAGGAAGGCCACGCGCAGCTTCTCGGCGTCGGCAGCCGGCGCGAGCGCCGCGATGTCGGCCTTCGCCTCGGCGAGCTCCGCCTCGGTGCGGGCGACGAGCTTCTCACCGGTCGCGTCGAGCCCGACCGCGTGCGCGACCGCCTCGATCTGGTCGCCGATCGTGGCGACGCTGCGCTTCGGGTCGAAGAAGACGACGGGCACGCCGGAGGCGCGCAGCTGGTCCTGCACCTCGCGCGGCCCGAGCGTGGTGTCGGTCAGCACGAGCGTCGGGCGCAGGGCGAGGATCGCCTCCCCGTTGAGCTCGTGCCCGTTCTGCGTGACGAGCGGCAGCCCCTTCATCACGTCGAGGGTGTTGGAGGCGCCGCGCCCGACGAGCCGGTCGCCCAGCCCCAGGCCGACCACGGTCTCGGCGAGCGTGCCGTAGATGTCGAGCGCGAGGATGCGGCTGGTGTCGGTCACGGTGACGGAGGCGCCGCTCGCATCGGTGACGGTGACGGGGAGCGACGGTGTCGGGTGCGCCTCCACCGGCTCGATCGCGGCGATGGAGGCGGCGGTCGACGGGCCGGTGATGGTGCGCGGGTCGGGCAGGGCCTCTCCCGCGGGGGCGGAGGACGACGGGGAGGCGGTCGCGCGCGTCGAACCGGTCGGCGTCGCGGGCGCACCGGCCGCGCAGCCCGTCAGCACCGCGGCGAGCGCCGCCAGAGCGGTCAGCGACAGCACACCGCGGCGCGCGTCGCGACGTCGAGAGCGCGGCCGGTTCGTGCGGGGTCGTGGCGTGCGAGACCGCAAAATGCGGGCACGCCCGTGGGCGGCGCCGCTGCCGGCGCCGCCCACGAGGGTCCGATCGGTGCGGGTCACCGCGCCTCCGCGATCGTGTCCGCTGCCGTGCGCGCCGCGCGGCGACGGACGGCCACGACGGCCGCCACGCCGCTGAGGAGCAGCAGCCCGCCGATCAGCGGCCACCCGCCCGACCCGGTCGAGCCGGTCGACGCGAGACCGGTGGTGGTGGTGCTGTCGCACTCCACGTCGCCGCCGAGCGGCAGCCGCAGCGTGATCGGGTCGAGCGCGGCGCCGGCGGTGTAGAAGCCGGCGAACGCCTTGGCGCCGTCCGCGGTCAGCGTGGCCGCAGCTCCCTCGGCGCTGTAGGCCGAGCCGGAGGTGCCGCCGTCGAGCGCGATGCTCGCGAAGGCGACGCTCGCGTAGTCGGCCGGGGTGCCGGCCATGTCGGTCGAGTGCACGTCGGCGATCAGCGTGGCGGAGCCGGGGCTCGTGATCCGGACCGCGATGTTCGACAGCACCAGGTTCAGCGTGCCCTCGTGGCCGGTGAACGAGACGCTGCCGGGGAACCGGACGAGGCCGCGGGTCTCAGACGGGTTGAAGCTGCCCGTGCCGCCGCTCCAGGTGAACGCGCCGCCGTCGTATCCGACGCCGGACAGGCTCCACGAGCCGTTCGCGATGCCGCCGCTGATGTAGCTGCGGAAGCTCGACTTCACACCCCAGGCGAGGCTTGCGCCGCTGACCGAGCGGGCGACGCAGACGGGCGCGGCCGGCTCGTCGCGCGAGGCCTGCGGGATCGGGTCGGCGACCACGGCCGCCGGCTGCACGGCCTGCTCCACCGCGGGGGCGGCGGACGGCGCGAAGGCGGCCGGGTCGTCCGGGGTGAAGGCGGCGGTGAACGAGTGCGTGCCGGAACTGAGGCCGGTGAGGCGTGCGGTGACCGACGACGAGCCTCCGGCCGCCAGGGCCTTCGCCGTCGCGGCGGTGCTGAGCGCGGCCGTGGTGAGGGCCGAGGTGTCCGGCTTGAGGCGCAGCCCGCTGGCGACGACCGCGCCGCGGTCCGACAGCGTGATGGTGCCGTCGGCGGCCGGCGTGACCGTCACGGTGACGTCGAGCGCATCGTCGGCTCCGGTGACCTTCTGCACGTCGATGGCGAGGGAGGTCTTCGTCGCGCCCTCGACCGGAGGCTGCGCCGGCTTGGCGTAGGTCAGCGCGGTGACGGTGTCCTGCGATTTGTCGGCGAGGCCCTGACCGTGGGCCTTGGAGGTGTAGATCGCGTAGGCGGGGACCGTCGCGGTCGGCGCCGGGATGGTCAGCGTCACCGAGAAGGTGCCGTCGGCCTTGAGCGGCGCCATGCGCTGCTCGCCGGTCGGGACCTCGGCGTTGCCCGGACCGATCCAGATGGTGTTCCCGGAGACGAGCTGGCTGGAGCCGGCGTAGAAGCCCGGCAGCCCGGCCGGGCCGACGCCGAGGTAGATGCCGGGCGCGGCGGCCGAGAAGCCGCGGCCGGTGACGGTGATCGTGCCGCCGTTCACGGGGACCTCGGGCGCGGTGATGGTCGGACCGGTCGGCTGCGGCTTGGTCGCCACGCCGACGCTGACCGCGGCCGAGGTGGAGGCGGTGAAGGCGGTTGCGTCGGCCGGCGTGAAGGTCGCGGTGAGCGCGTGCGTTCCGACGGCGAGCGAGGTGACCGCGACGGAGGCCGCGCCCGCGGCGACCGGAGCGGTGGCGAGCTTCGCCGAACCGTCGAAGAACGCGACGGCACCCGCAGCGGCGGGCGCGACGGTCGCGGTCAGCGTGACCGTGTCGCCCTGCTTCACGCTGGAGGCGCTGGCGGCCAGGGTGGTGGAGGTCGTGACCGGCTGCGGCGCTGCCGCGGCGAATGCGATCGGCGTGTAGGTGTCCTGCGAGCGGTCGGCCGAGCCGTGCGCGGCGAACGTGTAGACGCCGCACTCCTCGGC
Organism: Leifsonia williamsii; assembly: GCF_030433685.1. Taxonomy (NCBI): domain Bacteria; kingdom Bacillati; phylum Actinomycetota; class Actinomycetes; order Micrococcales; family Microbacteriaceae; genus Leifsonia; species Leifsonia williamsii. Next base: position 983,291 of record NZ_JAROCF010000001.1, on the reverse strand, counting down.
GGCGCAGTCGACCGTGGCGCCGCCCGAGGTGAACACCTGCTTGAGGTTCGCGAGCGCGATCGAGATGGTGCCGTCCGCGTTGATCTTCGCGCCGTAGGTGCCCGCGACGGTGGCCCACTTGACGCCCTGGTAGTACGACGCCTTCACGAACCAGTCGGCGTTGTTCTTGGCCGACTTCGGGCCGACGCCGATGTAGAAGCCGGGCCCGCCGGTCGAGAAGCCCGAGCCGGTGACGGTCACGGTTCCCGCGGCGGGGTCGATGCCGGTGGAGGGAGAGACGCTGACCGTGGGCGTCGCCGGCTGCTGCGGGGCGGCGGTGACCTCCACGGTGACGGCCGACGAGGTCGACGGCGCGAAGGCGGCCGGGTCGGCCGGAGCGAAGGAGGCGGTGATCGTGTGCGAGCCGGCGGCCAGCGTCGTCGTCAGCGACGCGAACGCGCCGTTCACGGGCACGTCGCCGAGCGAAGCGGCTCCGTCGAGGAAGGTGACCGTGCCGGCCGCGGCGGGGCTGACGGTGGCGCTCAGGGTGACGCCCTCACCCTCCTTCACCGTGGCGACGCTGCTCGCGATCGTGAGCTGCGTGGCGGCGGGCTCGACGGCCGGCGCCGCGAACGCGATCGGCGCGTACGTGTCCTGGGTGCGGTCCGCCGACCCGTGGGCGGCGAAGGTGTAGACGCCGCACTCCTCGGTCGAGCAGTCGACCTGACGGCCGTTGGAGGTGAAGACCTGCGTGATGCCGGTGAGCGCCTGGCTGAAGGCGCCGTCCGCTCCGATCGAGCTGACCCACTTCACGCCCTGGTAGTAGCCGGCGTTGGTGAACCAGTCGGCGTTGTCCTTCGCCGACTTCGGGCCGACGCCGACGTAGACGCCGAAGACGCCGCCTCCGGTCGGGGTGAACCCGGTGCCGCCGACGGTGACCGTGGCGCCCGCCGGGTCGAGGCCGGTCGCCGGCGTGACGGTCGTCGTCGGCGCCGCGGCGAAGGCGGCGGTCGGCACGGCCGCGATGCCGGCGGCGGCGAGCAGTCCGGCCAGCGCGACGGCGAGCAGGCGGCGGGCGGATCGGGTCCGGGTCATGGCGCTCCTCGGTGGGGTCGAGCGATAGTTAGGTAAGGCTCAGCTAACTAAGCCTCGCCTAACCTAACAGACCTCTCAGTCTCCTCCGCAACCCCGTCTCCCCGCGCATGTTGCGTGGCCCAGCGCAAACGACGAACCGCCGAGTACGCAGAATGTCTGCGTACTCGGCGGTTTTCGTGAGATTTTCTGAGTACTCGGCGGCTGAGGAACCGGGGGTTACGGGACGCGGTAGAGCCACGCGTCCGTCGCGAACTTCTCCTCGACGAGGCGCTCGGCGGCCTCGTACTCGGCGTCGGTGATGTCGCCGTCGGTCGCGCCGTACAGGTTGCGGAAGGTCAGCTTCATCTGCTCGATGATCTCCGCACGGCTGAGGCCGGTCTGGCTGCGCAGCGGGTCGACGCGCTTGGCGGCGGAGGTGATGCCCTTGTCGCTGATCTTCTCGCGACCGATGCGCAGCACCTCCGTCATCTTCTGGCCGTCGATGTCGTAGCTCATGGTGACGTGGTGCAGCACGGCGCCCGAGCCGAGGCGCTTCTGCGCGGCGCCGCCGATCTTGCCGCTCGGGCTCGCGATGTCGTTGAGCGGCTGGTAGACCGCGTCGATGCCGAGCGACTTCAGCGCGATGATCGCCCACTCGTCGAGGTACGCGTAGCTGTCGGCGAAGCTCATGCCCTGCACGAGGTCGGCCGGAGCGTAGATCGAGTACGTGACGACGGAGCCGGCCTCCATGAACATCGCGCCGCCGCCGGTGATGCGGCGCACGACCTGCACGCCGTACTTCTCGGCGTTCTCGGGGTCGACCTCGTTCTTGACCGACTGGAAGCTGCCGATGACCACGGCCGGCTCCTCCCACTCCCAGATGCGGAGGGTCGGGCCGCGCCTCCCCTCGCCGACCTCGGCGGTGAGCACCTCGTCGAGCGCCAGGTGCAGCTGCGGCGAGACGGCCTTCGCGTGCACGATCTGCCAGTCGTAGTCGCGCCAGCTCGTCGCCTTCGCGAGCGCGCGGCGGATGGCGACGGCGACGGCCTCGGGCGAGAAGCCGAGCAGGATCGCGCCGTCGGGCAGGGCCTCCTTGACGGCGGCGGCGATCGCCTTCGAGTCGGACTCGGCGGGGAGTCCGTTCACCGCGCGGTCGATGGCCTCCAGTGCGGAGTCGGGTTCGAGGAAGAAGTCGCCCGCGAGCCGGAACTGCGCGATGCGGCCGTCGACCACCTCCAGATCGACGACGACGAGCTTGCCCCCGGGGACCTTGTACTCACCATGCATGCCTCCACCCTAAGTCCGCGCGGCGGGCAACCGTCGAGTACGCAGATTCTCCGCGTACTCGACGGTTTCGGGCCGAATTCGCGCGTACTCGGCGGCTAGGTGCGGGCGGGGATGCGCGCCGAGAGCCAGGCGGTGAGGTCGGCGAAGACCTCCTCGCGGTTCGTCTCGTTGTAGACCTCGTGCCGGGCGCCCGCGTAGACGATGGTCGTCACGTCCGTCAGGCCCGATCGCTCGCGGTAGGCGCGCTCCAGCCGCCGCGCCGACACCTCGCCGCCCAGCGGGTCGTCCGAGCCGATCTGGATGAGCAGCGGGAGGTCGCGGGCCAGGCTCCGCGCCGGCCGACCCAGCAGCCGCGCGGCGTCCACCAGCCCGAAGAGCTTCTGCAGCGGCACGAGCGTGGTCAGCGGATCGTCCACGAAGGCCTGCGCCACGGCGGGGTCGCGGCTCAGCCACTCCGCGCCGGTCGTGCCCAGGTGCGCGAAGCGCTTGTTGAGGTCGCCGCTGTTCATCGAGCCGATCATCCGGTAGGCGGTCCCCGACAGCACGGCGGCGTCGTACTCGTCGCTGTAGCGGTTGAGGAGCATCTGCCCCATCAGCGACCCCCAGCTGTGCCCGAGGAGGACGAGCGGGAGGTCCGGGTTCTCCTCGCGGATCAGCCGCCCGAAGCGGTGGAGGTCGTCGACGGCCGCGCGCAGCCCGCCCGGCCCCAGCCTCCCGAGCTTCGTCGCGTCGTCGCTCCACTGGGTCATGCCCGTGCGGCCGTGTCCGCGGTGGTCGTCGGCGTAGACCGTGAAGCCGTTCGCGACCAGGTGCTCGATCAGGGGCAGGTAGCGGCCGGCGTGCTCCCCCACCCCGTGGGCGAGCTGCACCGCGGCCCGCGGCTGCGGCGCAGGGTGGTGGGTGAAGAAGATCCGGACGCCGTCGTCGGTGGGGAACTCGCGCACGGGCTCATTCTGGCGTACGTTCGCGACGCGGCGGGGAATCTTTAGCGCAGCTAATTTGTTAGGCTAACTATATGGCGACACGGAACACCTCCCTCGATCTCAGCAGCGCGCTGCGGATCGCCGTGGCCCGTCTCTCCCGCCGGCTGCGCGCCGAGAAGGAGGATGACGAGCTCAGCGACACGCAGACCTCGATCCTCGCCTTCCTCGTCCGCGAGGGCGGCGGCACGCTCGGCACGCTCAGCGAGCACGAGCGCGTCAAGCCGCCGTCGATGAACCGCACGGTCAACCACCTGGAGGCCGCCGGCTACGTCCGCCGCACCGCCGACGCCGCCGACGGGCGCAAGGTCGTCGTCGTGCCCACCGAGGCCGGCCACGCCCTCGTCGGCGAGACCCGCCGCCGCCGCGACGCCTGGCTGCACCAGCGCCTCCGCACGCTCACCGCCGAGCAGCGCGCGACGCTGGCGGAGGCCGCCACGATCATGCGGGAGCTCGCCGACTCGTGAGTGCCATGTTCCGCTCCCTCGCGGGGATCAACTACCGCATCTGGGCGGCCGGGGCGCTGGTCTCCAACGTCGGGACGTGGATGCAGCGCACGGCGCAGGACTGGATCGTCCTCACCCAGCTCACCGACAACAACGCCGCCGCCGTCGGCTTCGTGATGGCGCTGCAGTTCGGGCCGCAGCTGCTGCTCCTCCCCGTCACCGGCTGGGCCGCCGATCGGCTCGACCGCCGCAAGCTGCTGATGGCGACGCAGGGCGCGATGGGGCTGCTGGGGCTCGGGCTCGGCCTCCTGACCGTGACCGGAGTCGTGCAGCTGTGGCACGTGTACGTCTTCGCGCTGCTGCTCGGCGCGGTGGCGGCCTTCGACGCGCCCGCCCGGCAGACGTTCGTGTCGGAGCTGGTGGCGGGGCCGAACCTGTCGAACGCGGTCGCGCTGAACTCCGCCTCCTTCAACGCCGCACGCCTCCTCGGCCCCGCGGTCGCCGGCCTGCTCACGGCGGCCGTCGGCGCGGGCTGGGTGTTCCTGATCAACGCGGCGACCTTCGCGGCCGTGCTGATCTCGCTGATGACCCTGCGCCGCGACAAGCTCTACCGCAACGAGCGGGCGTCGCGCAGTCGCGGCAGCCTGGTCGACGGCTTCCGCTACGTGCGGCACCGCCCCGACATCGTCGTGATCCTGATCATGGTGTTCCTGATCGGGACGTTCGGCCTCAACTTCCCGATCTTCATCTCGACCATGTCGGTCAGCGTCTTCCACCAGGGCGCGGGCGAGTACGGCGTGCTCTCGTCGATCATGGCGATCGGCTCGGTGGTCGGCGCCCTGTTGTCGGCGCGGAGGGAGCGGCCGCGGGTCGCCCTGCTGTTCGCCGGGGCCGCGTTCTTCGGAGCGGGCTGCGCGCTGGCGGCCGTGATGCCGACCTTCTGGCTGTTCGCGCTCGCTCTCATCGCGATCGGCGTCTCGTCGCAGACGTTGATGACGACGGCGAACGGGACCGTGCAGATGACGACCGACCCCGTGCTCCGCGGCCGCGTCATGGCGATCTACATGGCCATCTTCATGGGCGGCACCCCGGTCGGCGCCCCGATCGTCGGCTGGGTCGCCGACACGTTCGGGCCGCGCTGGGCGATGGGGGTCGGGGCGGCGAGCGGCTTCCTCGCGGCGCTGGTCGGCGTCTTCTACCTCGTGAAGTACCGCGGCCTCCGCGTCCGCTTCACCGGCATGGTCCCGCGCGTCGAGCTGACGCCGCGCGAGACCGCCCGCGAGGAGCTGGAGGAGGCGGAGGCGACGGCGACCCGCGCCTCCTGACCCCGTTCAGCCCTTCACGGAGCCGGCGGCCAGGCCCTTCATCACCCGCTGGTTGAGGAAGAGGTACAGCAGGAGCGTGCCGAAGATGCTCACGCAGATGGCCGCGAACAGCGGGCCGTACTGGATCTGCCCGTACTGACCGGTGAAGTTCAGGAGGCCGACCTGGATGGTGCGCAGGTCCTCGCTGTTCGTGAACGTCAGGGCGATGAGCAGGTCGTTCCAGAGGAAGAAGAACTGCACGAGCCCGACGGTAAAGATCGCGTTGCGCACCACCGGCACGCCGATCGACCAGAACTGCCGGAAGACCCCCGCGCCGTCGAGGGTGGCGGCCTCGAACATCTCGCGCGGCACCGCCCGGAAATAGGTCGCGACCATGAACACGGTGAGCGGGAGGCCCGACGCCGTGTACGTGATGATCAGCGGCCACAGCGTCCCGGTCAGCTGCAGGTTGAAGTAGATCGAGAACAGCGGCAGCAGCACCATCTGGCCGGGGACCATGATGCCGGCGAGGAACAGCAGCAGGATGGTGCCGCGGCCCTTCCACACCAGGATCTCGAGCGCGAAGGCCGCGGCCACGCCGATCGCGAGGGTGATGAACAGCGCCGGGAACACCGTCAGCACGCTGTTGAGGATGTAGCGGCCGAGGTTGCCGGTGGTGAAGGCGCTGGCGTAGTTGGCGAGGTCCCAGCTGCTCGGCAGGGTCCAGAACGGGTCGTTGAGGAACTCGTCCTGGGTCTTGAAGGAGCCGAGCAGGATCCAGATCAGCGGGTAGATCTCGATGATCAGCAGCAGCACGATGACGATGTTCATCGGCAGCCTGCGCAGGAAGCGGCCCGCGCCTCCCTTGCGCTCCTCGGTCGGGCGCTTGAAGGTGACGTCGCGGTCGAGCTCGTCGGTCACAGCGGTCATGGGTCAGGCTTTCGTGAGGTCGCGCCGGGAGCCGCGGAAGATGAACACGGTGACGATCAGGCACAGGATGGTCAGCATCAGCGCGATGGTGGAGCCGTATCCGTAGTCGCCGTACGTGAACGCGGTCTGGAACATGTACAGGGTGAGCGGTGTCGTGGCGTTGCCGGGGCCTCCGTTCGTCAGCGCGACGACGGAGTCGAACACCTTCAAGGTGCCGTTGATCGAGAAGATCACGCTCGAGAGCAGCACCGGGGCCGACAGCGGCAGGATGATGCGGCGCACGAGCGACCAGCCGCCGGCGCCGTCGAGGCGCGCCGACTCGATGATCTCGTCGGGGATGTCGACCAGGCCGGCGAACAGCAGCACGGCGTAGAAGCCCATCGAGCGCCAGATGTCCATGATGATCAGCACCCAGAAGGCGCTGTCGGCGTGGCCGAGGAAGTCGGTGCCGGTGCCGCCGAAGGCCTGCAGCACCGCGTTCGCGGGGCCGGGCTGCGGGGTCAGCTGGAACATCCGCTGGAACAGCAGCGAGACGGCGACGGTCGGCAGCACGACGGGGAAGAACACGACGGTGCGCACGAAGCTGGAGGCCCGCCGCAGGAAGAAGACGTACAGCAGCGCCAGCAGGTAGCCGATGGCGACCTGGCCGATGGTGACGATGATCGCGTACTTCAGCGTGAAGCCGAGGGCGTTCCACGCGTTCGGGTCGGTGAAGAAGGTCTGGAAGTTCTTCAGCCCGGCGAAGGTGAAGCCCGAAATGAGCCCGCCCGAGAAGAAGGTGTAGCCGAACGACCAGAAGATCGGGACGAGCGTGATGGCGGTGTAGACCAGCAGCGCCGGGCCGACCAGGAGGAGGGCGGTGCGCCGGCTCCCGAGCACAGAGTTCATGGTGCGGTTGCTTTCTGATAGACGCGGGGTGCGCCGGACTCGCCGCCGCACCCCGCGTTGCACATTACTGGCCGAGGGCGCCCTGGACCTGCTGCATGAAGTCGGCGCCCGAGAGGGAGCCGTTGCCCAGCGAGCCGCCGTTGGACTGGCTGACCGTGGTCGCCTTCGAGTTGAACAGCGCCTCGAACCACAGCACCGACGACTTCGAGTCGTTGATCTGCTTCTGGACCGTCTGGGTCAGGGCCGGGAGGTCGCTCGGGGTGTCCTTCAGCTTGAAGCCCGAGACCACGCCGCTCTTCGAGAGCACCTCGTCGCCGTAGCCCTCCGCGATGCACTTGAGCCAGGCGGCGCCGCCCTTGCCGTACGCGGCCTTGCTCATCATGAGCGGCTGGCCGACGTTCGCCGGGGTCTGGTCGATGCTGCCCTTGCCGCCGTCGACGGCCGGGAACGGCATGAACCCGATGTTGTCGGCGCCGATCTTGTTCTGCGACTCGTCGTTGAAGTTCGACAGGATCCACGAGCCCATGTAGAACATGCCCGCCTTGCCGGTCAGGAACTGGTTGGTCGCACCGTTGTAGTCGGTGGAGGCGACCCCCTGGCCGAACGCGCCGGCCTTGCCGAGCTTGGAGACCTCGTCGGCCGCCTTCACGTAGTCGGCGTCGGTCAGCTTGGCCTTGCCGTCGGCGACGTCCTGCAGGGCGTCGGGGCCGAGGTCGCGGAAGAGGTAGGCGCCGACGAAGCGGGTGATCGGCCAGCCGTCCTTGCCGTCGCCGGCGAACGCCTGGACGCCCGTGGACTGCAGCTTCTCAGCGGCGGCGGTGAGCTCGTCCCAGGTGCCGGGGACCTCGATGCCGTTGTCGGCGAAGAGCTTCTTGTTGTACCAGATGCCCTCGATGTTCAGCTCGTTCGGCAGGGCGTAGACGCTGTCCTGGCCGTAGAGCTTCTCGATGGTGGAGGCGGCGACCGGGAGGATCTGGTCCTGCAGGTCGTCCTTCTTCAGCTCGGCGCCGATGTCGACCAGCTTGCCGCCCTTGATGAACTGCTTGGCGAGGTCGGGGGTGTTCGGGCTGACGAAGATGCTCGGGAGGGCGTTCTGGCCCGCGAGGAGCTGCAGCTTCTGGTCGTGCTGGGTCTGCTCGTCGGCGTCCGTCTTGATCGGCGCGTCCTTCTGCGCGGCCTGGCAGCCGGCGGTCGAGAGCGCCTTGAGGGTGTCGTTGGGGGTGGAGTTGCTGGTCAGGCCGAGCGTGGTGAAGTTGCCGCCACCGCTGCTGCTGCTGCCGCCGCCTCCCGAGCACGCGGTCAGAGCCAGGGCTCCGGCCGTGAGGACGGCGCCGATGACGGCGAGCCGCCGCGCCCGTCGGGTTGCTGTGATCACTTTTCCTCCTTGAAAAGGGTCGCGTCCGGAGTCGCGAACGTGATTAGAACGTTTCAACGGGTATGAAAGCACACGGTCACTCGCAGTGTCAACACATCCGGCGCATCGCAATCATTCTGCGGCCCTTCGTGGCTGAATCGAGCTTGAAACGTTCTAACGAATCGGGGTAGCCTTCGAGCACGCCGCGGCCGCACCCTCGCCGCAGCAGCACCGTTCCACTCGAGGAGGAGTACATGACCGTCGTCGTCGAACAGCCGCGCTTCGAGCGCCGCGACAGCGGGCCGGCGCTCGGGATCGGCGTCGCCGCCCCGCGCCTGAGCTGGCGCACGGCGGCCACCGACCGCGACTGGACGCAGACCGGCTACGAGGTCGAGGTGACCCGCGCGGGCGAGACCCGCGTGTTCGAGGTCGCCGGCTCCGACTCCGTCTTCGTGCCGTGGCCCGACGAGCCGCTGCGCTCGCGCGAGGTCGCCGAGGTGCGGGTCCGCGTGCACGGCGGAGACACGGTCTCCGAGTGGTCCGTCCCCGCCGTCGGGGAGGCCGGCCTCCTCTCCCCCGCCGACTGGACCGCGCAGGCGGTCGGCCCCGGCGCCCAGCCCGACGACCGCGACGGCCGGCCGGCGCTGCTCCGCCGCGCGTTCGACGCCCCCGCCGATGTCGTGCGCGCCGTGCTGCGCGCGACCGCGCACGGCGTCTTCGAGGCTGAGCTCAATGGTCACCGCGTCGGCGACGACGTGCTCGCCCCCGGGTGGACCGCTTACCAGCACCGCCTCCGCGTCGCGTCCTACGACGTCACCGACCTCGTCCAGCCCGGCGCGAACGCGCTCGGCGCCTGGCTCGGCGACGGGTGGTACCGCGGCCGCATCGGGTTCGACGGAGGCACGCGCGGCTTCTACGGCGACCGCACCTCCTTCTTCGCCGAGCTGGAGCTGACCGGCGCCGACGGCACGGTCACCACCGTGGTCACGGACGCCTCCTGGCGCACGCATCCCTCCCCCATCGAGCGCTCAGGCCTCTACGACGGCGAGCGCCACATCGCCGCCGAGCACCTGCCCGGCTGGTCCCGCCCCGGCTTCGACGACGCAGGGTGGGAGCCGGTCACGGTCGAGCCGTTCGACACCTCCCTGCTGGTCGCGCCCGACGGGCCGCCCGTGCGCCGCACGGCCGAGCTGCGTCCGGTCAGCGCCACCCCGCTCGATGGCGGCCGCGTGCTGCTCGACTTCGGCCAGAACCTGGCGGGCCGGCTCCGCCTGCGCGCCTCCTCCTCGGTCGCGGGCGAACAGCTGACGCTGCGCCACGCCGAGGTGCTGCAGGGCGGCGAGCTCTACACGCGCACCCTCCGGCTCGCAGCCTCGGTCGACGAGTACGTCGCCGACGGCGGCCCGATCGACTGGGAGCCGCGGTTCACCATCCACGGCTTCCGCTACGCCGAGGTGTCCGGCTGGAGCGGCGACCCGCGCGACCTCGAAGTCGTCGCCGTCGCGATCCACTCGGACATGCGGCGCACCGGCACCTTCTCCTCCTCCGACCCGCTCGTGGACCGCCTGCACGAGAACGTGCTGTGGAGCATGCGCAGCAACTTCGTCGACATCCCGACCGACTGCCCGCAGCGCGACGAGCGCCTGGGCTGGACCGGCGACATCCAGGTCTTCGCGCCGACCGCGGCCGGGCTGTACGACGTCTCGGGCTTCCTCGCCTCCTGGCTGAAGGACGTCGCGGCCGAGCAGCTGCCCGACGGCACCGTGCCCTGGTACGTGCCGGTCATCCCGGGCGGCGACTTCTGGACGCCGATCAAGCCCGGCGCGGTCTGGGGCGACGCCGCCGTGCTCACACCGTGGGTCCTCTACCAGCACTACGGCGACCGCCAGGTGCTCGCGGACCAGTACGACAGCGGGCGGGCGTGGGTCGACCTGCTGGAGCGGCTCGCCGGCCCCTCCCGGCTCTGGAACACCGGCATGCAGCTGGGCGACTGGCTGGACCCCACCGCGCCGCCCGAGGACCCGACCGTCGCCGAGACCGACAAGTACCTCGTCGCCAGCGCGTACTTCGAGCACTCCACGCGGGTGCTCTCGCTGATCGCGGCCGAGCTGGGCCACGACGCGGACGCCGAGCGCTACCGCGCCCTGGCCGAGGAGGTGCGCGCGGCCTTCCGCCGCGAGTACGTGCTTCCCGGCGGCCGGCTGAGCAACCACGCGCAGGCTGCGTACGCCCTCGCCATCGCGTTCGACCTGTTCGACGCCGACGAGCTGGCCCACGCCGGCGCGGCCCTCGCGGAGCTGGTCGCCGAGAACGGCTACCGCATCGGCACCGGCTTCGCGGGCACGCCGCTCATCGCGGACGCGCTCAGCAAGGGCGGCCGGACGGACGCCGCCTACCGCCTGCTGCTCGAGCGCGAGTGCCCGTCGTGGCTCTACACCGTGCTCTCGGGAGGGACGACGATCTGGGAGCGCTGGGACAGCCTCCTGCCCGACGGCACGGTGAACCCGGGCGAGATGACCTCGTTCAACCACTACGCCCTCGGCTCGGTCGCCGACTGGCTGCACACCACGGTCGCGGGGATCGCGCCGCTGGAGCCCGGCTTCCGGCGGCTGCGGTTCGCGCCGCAGCCGGGCGGCGGCCTGACGCGCGCCTCCCGTGAGCTGGAGACGCCGTACGGCCGCGCGAGCGTGGCCTGGACGCTGGCCGACGGCGTGTTCGACCTGGCCGTGGAGGTGCCGACCGCGACCACCGCCGAGGTCGTGCTGCCCAGCGGCCGCACCGAGCAGGTCGGGGCGGGGCGGCACCGCTTCACCGAGCCCGCCACGGCACCCCTCCACTCTGAGACCCTCGCCGTCGGCACCCCGTGACCTGGTACTACCCGCCCCGGCAGTACGAGCTCGGGATGCTGCACGAGCTCGTCCGCTCCGGCTTCGCGGCCAACCGCCACGTCGACTACGCGCTCAACCACGCCCAGCCGGCGTCGGCGGCCGAGTTCCGGGTGGATGGCGGCGACCCCTTCATGGTCGCGGCCGTCCCTCCCGCGATCGAGCTGCCCGACGCGGCGCGGGTGGAGGTGCGACTCCCCGGCGAGGACTGGCAGCCGGCCGTCGCCGTGGCGGCGCACGGCGAGGCTCCCCCGCATGTACAGCCCGAGCCGGTCGTCGCCGTGCCGCTCACCCTGCGGGACGGCCTGTGGGAGGCCGACGGCCCGCTGCTCGGCCGCCCGGTGTTCGCGTCGATCGCCGAGCCCGTCGTCTCGTCGGGCGAGTCGCGCGAGGAGGCGCTGGCCGACCCGGAGGCGGCGGAGACGCGGCACGACGTCGTCCGGCTCCCGGACGGCCGCTGGACCACCGCGCACCGGCTCGGCTTCCGGTACCTGCGTGTCGAGAGCGACAACCCCATCACGGACGTGATCGTCGAGGCGTCGCGCCGGCCCACACCGCGTGCAGGCGCCTTCTCGTGCTCCGACGACGAGCTGACGCGGATCTGGCAGGTCAGCGCCGACACCCTCCGCGTGTGCATGCAGGGCCTCATGCTCGACGGCATCAAGCGCGACCGCATGCCGTGGATCGGCGACCAGGCGCTCAACACGCTCGCCAACGCGTACGCGTTCGGCGACGGCGGCATCGTGGCAGCCAGCCTCACCGCGCTGGGCCGCCCGCGGCACGGCTTCGTGAACGGCATCTCCGACTACTCCCTCTGGTGGGTGATCGGGACGGGCTTCTTCGCGAGCGCGTTCGACGCCCGCGCCTACCTGGCGGGCGAGGCCGACCACCTCCACGCATTCGTGGAGGGCCTCGCCGAGCAGGCGGGCGACGACGGCCTCCTGCGCCCCCGCCCCGGGGACGACGACTTCCTCAAGCTCGTCTTCATCGACTGGGGCGTGGAGGCGGACCCGGCCCGCGACGCCACCGCGCTGCAGGTGCTGTGGCACTGGGCGCTCACCTCGGCGGCGCACCTGCTCGGCTCGGTCGGGCATCCCGGTGCCGGGCGATGGGAGGCACTGGCCGCGACCGTGCGCTCGACGCTGCACCGCACGGCGTGGGACGCCGAGGGGCAGGTCTGGCGCGAGTACGCGGACGGCGCCTCCGCGGCCTCCCCGTACCCGAACTTCCTGGCGGTGCTGGCCAGGCTCGGCGGAGCGGACGGCGATGTGACCCCGGCCATGCGCGCACTGCTCACCGGCACCCGGCGGGCGGGCACGCCCTTCATGACCGGATTCCTGCTGCGCGCGCTCATCGAGGCCGGCGAGCCGGCGACGGCGGTCGAGTGCGTGCGCGAGCTGTGGGGCGGCATGCTCGCCGCCGGGGCGACCAGCTTCTGGGAGGAGTTCGCCGAGCCGGGCGCCTCGCCGTACGAGATGTACGGGCGCCCCTTCGGCAAGAGCCTCTGCCACGCGTGGTCCTCGTCGCCCGCCGCGCTGCTGCCCGACGCGATCCTCGGCGTGCGGCCACTCGCCGACGGGTGGGCGCGTTTCGCCGTCGCACCGGCGCTGGGCGGGCTGGAGTGGGCGGAGGCGCGCATCCCCGCGCCCCAGGGTGACATCGTGGTTCGCGCGGACGCGGGCGGCACGGTCGTCGACGTGCCCGCGGGAGCGGTGCTCGTGGCCGAGGGCGGCGAGCACCCGGGGCCTGCGTGCGTGCGCCTGCCTTCGCCCTAGGATGATCGACATGATGCGCAAGAACGGTGCGCGCGGCGGAGCGGCCGGGCCGCCGAACATGCACCACGTCGCCGAGCTCGCCGGCGTGTCGGTCGCGACCGTCTCGAACGTTCTCAACCACCCCGAGAAGGTGGCGGGCAGCACGCGCAGCAAGGTCGAGAAGGCGATCGAGCAGCTCGGCTTCACGCTCAACCAGACCGCTCGCGCGCTGCGCTCCGGCGACGCGCGCTCGATCGGGCTGGTCGTCATCGACCTCACCAACTCGCTCTTCGTCGACGTCGCCCGCGGCGCGCAGGAGCAGGCGCAGTCGCAGGCGTTCACCCTCCAGCTGGCGAGCGCCAACAACGACCTGGCCGTGCAGGACGCGCACCTCTCCTTCTTCGACAGCGCCCGGGTCTCCGGCGTGATCCTGGCGCCCATGCAGGAGTCGGACGAGCAGATCGCGCGCGTGCGCCGCCACGGGCGACCCGTCGTCGTGGTCAACTTCGACTCGAAGCTGACCGACTCCTGCCGCGTGCTGATCGACAACGAACGCGCCGGCTACATCGCCGCCAAGCACCTGATCGACCTCGGCCGCACGCGCATCGCCTTCGTCGCCGCCCACGACGACTACCAGCCCGTGCACGACCGGCGGCGGGGCGTGCGGGCGGCCGTCGAGGAGGCGGGAGGCGCGGTGACGCTGATCGAGCTCGACACCGTCGACCTCGACCCGCCGGGCGGCGCCGACGCCGGTCGCCGGCTCGCGGGCATGCCGGAGCAGGAGCGCCCGGACGCCGTGCTCGCGGTCACCGACCTCCTCGCCATGGCGATCATCAACGAGCTCACCAACGCGGGCATCAGCGTCCCGGAGGACGTCGCGGTCATGGGCTGCGACCACAACTCGGCCGCGTGGGGCGGCGCCATCCCGCTCAGCTCGGTGTCGATGCAGGGCGAGGAGATGGGCCGCGCGGCCGTCGACCTCCTGCTCGGCGAGCTGCGTGACGAGCACGGCGGGCACGTGCACCGGCGGGTGCTGCTGCAGCCGCACCTCGTCGTGCGCGAGAGCACGATCGGCCGGGAGCGCGTCCCGGTCTGAACGCGCGGAAGCGGGTGCCGAGCCTGCGCCCGGCACCCGCTTCGTCACTCCACTCGCGCTACCGGTTGACCGTGAAGGTCGCCGAGAGCGACGCCTTCGAGGAGTCGCCGACCGCGATCCCGTAGGTGCCGGGGTCGGTCACCCACGCGTTGGCGGCGGTGCTGTAGTACGACAGCGGGCGGTCGACGGCGTTCGGGTCGATCGTCACCGTGAGCCGCTTGCTCTCGCCGGGCTTCAGCGTGACCGTGTCGAACGAGACGAGCCGGTCTCCGGGCTCCCCGGTGGAGGCGGGGAGGGTGAGGTAGACCTGCGGGGTCGTCGATCCGGCCGTGGAGCTCGTGTTCTTCACCGTGAACGAGACCTTGAGCGACTTGTTCGCCTTGTTGATGACGGCCGGGGCGAGCTGCAGCTTGCTGTACTCGAACGACGAGTACGACAGCCCGTGACCGAACGGGAACAGCGGCTCGATGCCCTTGCTCTCGTACCACTTGTAGCCGACCGCGAGGCCCTCGCTGTAGCTGACCTGACGGATCGACTTGTCGCCGGCCGGGCGGGTCGGCGAGCCGTTCACGAGCCCGGGGTACTGCGCCGGCGTGTTCGTCGGGGTGTCGGCCAGCGACTTCGGGAAGGTGATCGGCAGCTTGCCGCTGAAGTTCGCGTCGCCGTAGATCAGGCGGGCCAGCGCCGTGCCACCCTGCTCACCCGGGTACCAGGCCTGGATCACGCCCTTCACCGCGGACAGCCACGGCATGTCGGTCGCGCTGCCGGTCTCCAGCACCACGACGGTGTTCGGGTTGGCGGCCGCGACCGCCGCGATCAGCGCGTCGCCGTTGCCGTCGAGCGAGAGGGAGGTGCGGTCGGCGCCCTCGCCCTGGATCTCGTACCCGAAGACGACCGCGACATCGGCCTTCGCCGCAGCAGCCGCCGCAGCGGCCGGGTCGGCGCCGTTGTCGAACGCCACCGTCGCTCCGGCCTTCGCCGCACGCTCGGTCAGCGCGTCGAGCGGGGCGACGACGTTCGGGCAGGCGGTCGGCGGGCCGAAGTTCTTGATCGCGCAGACGGTCGCGGCGCTGACGCCGTTGGTCGCCTGCTTCGACGCCGTCGGACCGATGACCGCGACGGTCTTGGCCTTCTTGGTCAGCGGGAGGATGCCGCCGTCGTTCTTCAGCAGCACCGAGCCCTGCTCCGCGA
This sequence comes from Leifsonia williamsii, assembly GCF_030433685.1. Taxonomy (NCBI): domain Bacteria; kingdom Bacillati; phylum Actinomycetota; class Actinomycetes; order Micrococcales; family Microbacteriaceae; genus Leifsonia; species Leifsonia williamsii. Next base: position 968,123 of record NZ_JAROCF010000001.1, on the reverse strand, counting down.
TCTGCTCGGCGACCTTCTGGTTGGCGGCGTTCGTCACCGAGGCGGCCGGGGTCGCCGGCAGCGGGTGGTCGAACAGGCCCGTCTTGATGTACGCCGTGACCACGCGCGAGGCGGCGGAATCGACCTGCGCCATGCTGGTCGAGCCATTATCGATCGCGGCGCGGATGTTCGCCGGGGTGTAGTAGATCGGCCGGTTGAGCTCCTGGTCGAGCCCCGCGTTGAGCGACGGCGCGGTGGAGTGCACCGAGCCGAAGTCGGAGACGACGTAGCCGCTCCATCCGCCCGCCTTCAGCAGGTTGTTGAGGATGGGGTTCTCGCACGCGTACACGCCGTTGACCTGGTTGTACGAGCACATCACGCCCGCCGGGTTGCCCTTCGAGACGGCGATCTGGAAGGCCAGGTCGTACACCTCGCGCAGGGTGCGCCCGTCGAGGTTGGAGGAGCTGGTCTGGCGGTCGAGCTCCTGCTCGTTGGCGACGTAGTGCTTCAGCACCGACATCACCGGCTCGTCGGCGTTGCCGTCCTGGATGCCGGTGGTCTGCGCGGCGGCCAGGTCGCCGCTCAGCAGGCTGTCCTCGCCGAACGAGTCGGTGATGCGGCCGTCCAGCACCGTCCGGGCGGACGTGATCTGCGGCGACAGGAGGCCGTTGCGGCCCGCGCGGAACGCCTCGTCGGCCTGCGCCTTGCCCTTCGCGGTCGCGAGCTCAGTGCTCCACGACGAGGCGAGCGCGAGCTGCGCCGGGAAGATCGTGACACCGTTCGGCCCGCGGACGTAGTCGGGGCCGTCCGCGTACGCGACCGTCGGCGTGCACGGCACCTGCGCCGGATACGTGACGCCGTTGAAGGTCGTCTGCGTCGGGTTGTTCGCCGCCTGCTCGTCGAGCCAGCGCAGCTTCTGGTCGAGCGTGCTGGCGGCGAGCAGCAGCTGCGCGCGCTTCTCCGGGGACTTGGAGGTGTCCATCCAGGGACAGCCGGCGGGAACCGGCTTGCCCCGGTCGGCGGCCGCCTGCCCGGCCGACGACTGCGCGAGCGCCGGGCCGGCGCTGAGGGCGGAGACCAGGAGGCCGACGGCCGCGGCGGGGGCGATCCACCGCTTCCAGCCGACACCGGAGCGGGTGCGGGAACCGGCGCCGGGACCGGCGCGGCGGTCGCCCTTGCGGGGGTGCGAGACGTGCATGCGAACTCCTCTTCGTTGAGAACTCCCGTACGGCGGAGGCCGCACGGAACGCGATTAATACGTTTCAATTCGGGGACGCTAGTGGAGGGCCGCGTTGCACCGCAAGCATTGATTTAAACGTTCTATTCGCCTGACGCGCCCTCGCGAAGCGAAACCCCTGTTCGGGGGTGGATTCGACATTCGTGCCGAATGTGCGTTTTGAGCGCCCGATTCCCTGCATTTGTGCCGAATGTGTGCTGACGTCGGCGGGCGCGGGAGGCGGCGAGCCGACGGTCGCTGTCGGTGGCGAGGCGCGGCCACGGCGTTGAAACGATACGATGCTCGCCAAGCGTTCAATGCGTTCAATCACGCCGACCGGGGAGGATCGAAGTGGCCGCCAAGCGTCCCAGCGTGAAGGATGTCGCCGCCCTCGCCGGCGTCGCCGTCGGCACCGTCTCGAACGTGCTCAACCGCCCCGACATCGTCGCGGAGCCCACCCGGCGAGCGGTCGAGGAGGCCATCGCCGCCCTCGGCTTCACCCGCAACGAGTCCGCGAGGCAGCTGCGGGCCGGCGCCAGCCGCAGCCTCGCGATGGTCGTCATGGACGTCGCGAACCCGTTCTTCACCGACCTGTACACGGGCGCCGAGGCGTTCGCGCTCGAGCGCGGCTTCTCCATCCAGCTCGGCAACAGCGGCAACGACCCCGAGCGCGAGCGGCAGCAGCTCGCCGCCTTCGAGCAGCAGCGCGTTCGCGGCATGCTGCTCGCCCCGATCGGGGTGGCGGGAGGCTCGGTCGAGCGCCTGCGCGAGCGCGGCATGCCGACCGTGCTGGTCGACCGGGTCGCCTCCGACGTGGAGGCGTGCTCGGTCGCGGTGGACGATGTGGAGGGCGGCCGGCTCGCCGTCGCCCACCTGATCGACGGCGGCCACCAGCGGATCGCCTTCGTGGGCGGGCCGGCCGAGCTGCAGCAGATCCGCGACCGTCTCGCGGGGTCCCGCCGGGCGGTCGCCGACGCCCCTCGGCCCGTCGAGCTGTCGGTCGTCGACACCGCCACGCTCGGCGCGCGCGACGGACGGGAGGCCGCGGAGCGCCTCCTCGCCCTCCCCGCTGGCGAGCGGCCGACCGCGGTGTTCGCCGCCAACGACCTCCTCGCGCTCGGACTCCTACAGGGCTTCGTGACCGCCGGGCTGCGCGTGCCCGACGACGTCGCGATCGTCGGCTACGACGACATCGACTTCGCCGCGACGGCCGCCGTGCCGCTCTCGGCGGTGCGGCAGCCGCGCCGCGAGATCGGCTACTCGGCCGGCGAGCTGCTGTTCCGCGAGATCGAGGATCTCGACGCGGGAGCGACGCACGTGCACCAGCACGTCCGCTTCGTGCCGGAGCTGATCGTGCGCCGCTCCTCCGCCCCCGCCGCCGTATCCGCGCAGTAACTCCGGAGGTCGGCCCGTCGGCGCGGCGTGTTGCCCCGCAACTCCGGAGAGTCGGGGCCGTCCGCGCTTGCGCTCCGGATCTGACTACCGCCGCGCGCAACTCCGGAACCCGGACGAGGAAGCGGCGCTGCCTCCGGAGTACCGGCCGCCGACGCGGCGCGTCGCGGCGCGCCTCCGGCGCAACCAACCGTCCGGGTTGTGCCTCACGACGGCGCTGTGTACTCTTGAAACGATTCAGCGCCCACGACCGACGTACAAAGGAGTTCTCGTGTCCGAATCCCGCCGCGTGTGCTTCACGATGCGACTCAAGCCCGAGCGCATCGACGACTACCTCGCCGCGCACGAGACCGTCTGGCCCGAGATGCTCGACGCCCTCCGCGAGACCGGCTGGCACGACTACTCCCTCTTCGTCGACAAGCGGGAGGGACTCGTCGTCGGCTACCTCGAGACCGACGACTTCGAGGCGGCCCAGGCCGCCATGAACGAGCGCGAGGTCAACGCGCGCTGGCAGGCGGGCATGGCCGAGTTCTTCGCCGAGGAGGCCGCGCCCGACAGCACCATGAACCGGCTGACCGAGTACTTCCATCTCGATTGAGCCCGGATCGCACCGCAACGAAGCAGTAAGGAAGCACCAACGACGATGAGAGTCGGAAGCAGCAGCACCACCGGATGGCGGGCCACCACGTCGGTCGCCATGTCGAACTACATCGAGTCCGGATCGATCATCGCGATCGCGACGAGCCTCGGGTTCTGGCAGACGCAGTTCCACCTGACCGACGGGTTCGTCGGCATCCTCGCCGCGTTCAGCGCCAACGCGTTCGGCGCGGCCATCGGAGCGATCCTGGGCGGCCCACTGACCGACCGGCTCGGCCGCAAGTTCATCTACACGTACGACCTGCTGCTCTACATGCTCGGCGTGCTGCTCGCGGTCTTCGCGGTGAACGCCGGGATGCTGTTCGCCGCCTTCCTCATCACCGGCATCGCCGTCGGCGCGGGCGTCCCCGCCTCCTGGACCTACATCGCCGAGCAGGCGCCGGACCACGCGCGCGGCAAGCACGTCGGCATGGCCCAGCTCGCCTGGTCGATCGGCCCGCTCGTCGGATTCGCCCTCGCGGCCGCGCTCGCCCCGCTGGGCCTGCTCGGCAGCCGCCTGATCTTCGCCCACCTGTTCGTGGTGGCCGCCATCGTCTGGTGGGTGCGGCAGGGCCTCCCCGAGTCGAAGCTGTGGACCGACGTCAAGACGGGCGCCGTCTCCACCACCCACTCGGGCACCGGGATGCGCGCCCTCTTCTCGAAGCGCGCCAACATCACCGCGCTGCTGTTCCTCTTCGGCGTCTACGGCTTCTGGAACCTCGTCGCCGGCCAGGCAGGCATCTTCATGCCGCGCGTCTACGAGGCCGCCGGCGTGCACAGCGCCGTCGAGCAGGACCTCCTGCAGGTGCTCGTCTGGGGCTGCACCGTGCTCGCGACCTACTTCGGCTTCATGCAGCTGGCCGACCGGATGTCGCGCCGCGTCCTGTACTTCATCGGCGCCGTGCTCGGCATCCTGGCCTGGGTCGTGCTGGTGTTCGCCCCTCCCGGGCTGCCGACCCTGCTCACCTTCGCCATCTCGTGGGGCATCGCGGCCGGCATCGGTGCGCAGGCCTTCTACGGCGTCTGGACGGCCGAGCTGTTCGCGACGCCGTACCGGGCGAGCGCGCAGGGCGTGCTGTTCTTCGCGGCCCGCATCGCCGTCGGCCTGCTGAGCTCGGTGTTCCCGGTGCTCCTGGCCGCCTCCGGCGTGCCGACGGTCGGCCTCATCCTGATCGCGTTCCTCGTGGTCGCCCTCCTGATCGGCGTCATCTGGGCGCCGGCGACGCAGGGCAAGTCGCTCCGGCAGATCGAGGCCGAGCGCTACGGCCGCGACACACCGACCACCACCTCCACCGACTCCACCGCACGCGAAGACGCGCGCGCCTGACCCACCACGACACGAAAGCGAGACCATGACCCTCACCGACGACATCCGCTCGCAGCTCGCGCTGCAGGCGATCGAGCTCCCCAGCTGGGCGTTCGGCAACTCGGGCACCCGGTTCAAGGTGTTCGGCACCCCCGGCACCGCGCGCGACCCGTTCGAGAAGATCTCGGACGCCGCCCAGGTGCACAGGCACACCGGCCTCGCGCCGACCGTGGCGCTCCACATCCCGTGGGACAAGGTCGACTCGTACGCCGACCTCAAGAAGCACGCCGAGGACAACGGCGTCGAGCTCGGCACCGTGAACTCGAACACCTTCCAGGACGACGACTACAAGTTCGGGTCGGTCACGCACTGGGACGACAGGATCCGCCAGAAGGCGATCGACCACCACTTCGAGTGCATCGACATCATGAACGAGACCGGGTCGCGCGACCTCAAGATCTGGCTCGCCGACGGCACCAACTACCCGGGCCAGGACTCGATGCGGGCCCGGCAGGACCGGCTGGCCGACAGCCTCCAGAAGATCTACGAGCGCATCGGCGAAGGCCAGCGCCTCGTGCTCGAATACAAGTTCTTCGAGCCGGCGTTCTACCACACCGATGTTCCGGACTGGGGCACCAGCTACGTACAGACCGCCGCGCTCGGCGACCGCGCGATGGTGTGCCTCGACACCGGCCACCACGCGCCGGGCACGAACATCGAGTTCATCGTCATGCAGCTGCTGCGCCTCGGCAAGCTCGGCTCGTTCGACTTCAACAGCCGCTTCTACGCCGACGACGACCTGATCGTGGGAGCCGCGGACCCGTTCCAGCTGTTCCGCATCGTCTTCGAGGTGATCCGCGGCGGCGGCTACGCCAACCCGGACGTGGCCTTCATGCTCGACCAGTGCCACAACCTCGAGGCGAAGATCCCGGGCCAGATCCGCTCGGTGCTCAACGTGCAGGAGGCGACGGCCAAGGCCCTCCTCGTCGACACGGAGGCGCTCGACGCCGCCCAGCGCGCCGGCGACGTGCTCGCCGCCAACACCGTCTTCATGGACGCCTTCAACACCGACGTGCGCGCCGACCTCGCCGCCTGGCGCGAGACCCGCGGCCTCCCGGCCGACCCGATGGCCGCCTACAAGGCGTCCGGGTACCAGCAGAAGATCGAGGCCGACCGCGTTGGCGGTACCCAGGCCGGATGGGGAGCGTGAACAGCATGACCAACGAGACCGTCGCGGCCCTCCTGGCCCGCTCGAACCGCCTCGGGTCCGACCCGAAGAACACCAACTACGCCGGCGGCAACACCTCCGCCAAGGGCACCGAGACCGACCCCGTCACCGGCGAGCCGGTCGAGCTGCTCTGGGTGAAGGGCTCGGGGGGCGACCTCGGCACGCTGAAGGAGCAGGGCCTCGCGGTGCTGCGCCTCGACCGCCTCCGCGCACTGCAGAACGTCTACCCCGGCGTCGAGCGCGAGGACGAGATGGTCGCCGCCTTCGACTACACGCTCCACGGCAAGGGCGGCGCAGCGCCGTCGATCGACACCGCGATGCACGGCCTCGTGGATGCGGCGCACGTCGACCACCTCCACCCCGACTCCGGCATCGCGATCGCGACCGCGGCCGACGGCGAGGAGCTGACCAAGACGATCTTCGGCGGTCGCGTCGTGTGGGTGCCGTGGCGCCGCCCCGGCTTCCAGCTCGGCCTCGACATCGCCGCGATCAAGGCGGCGAACCCGGAGGCGATCGGCACCATCCTCGGCGGCCACGGCATCACCGCCTGGGGCGCCACGAGCGAGGAGGCCGAGGCCAACTCCCTGTGGATCATCAAGACCGCCGAGGAGTACATCGCGGCCAACGGCCGTCCAGACCCGTTCGGTCCCGTCCTGGAGGGTTACGAAGCCCTGCCCGAGGGCGAGCGCCGCGCCAAGGCGGCCGCGCTGGCTCCGCACCTGCGCGCCATCGCCTCCACCGACAAGGTGCAGGTCGGCCACTTCACCGACGCGGAGGTCGTGCTCGACTTCCTCGCGCACGCCGAGCACCCGCGCCTGGCCGCGCTGGGCACGAGCTGCCCCGACCACTTCCTGCGCACGAAGGTGAAGCCGCTGGTCCTCGACCTGCCGGCCGACGCCTCCATCGAGGACTCGGTCGCCCGGCTCGAGGAGCTGCACGAGGCGTACCGCGCCGACTACCAGGCGTACTACGACCGCAACGCGACCGCGGACTCCCCCGCGATCCGTGGTGCGGACCCGGCGATCATCCTCATCCCGGGCGTCGGGATGTTCTCCTACGGCGCCAACGAGCAGACCGCCCGCGTCGCCGGCGAGTTCTACATCAACGCGATCAACGTGATGCGCGGCGCCGAGGCGCTCTCGCACTACGCGCCGATCGACGAGGCCGAGAAGTTCCGCATCGAGTACTGGGCGCTGGAGGAGGCGAAGCTGCAGCGCATGCCGAAGCCGAAGCCGCTCGCCGGCCGCGTCGCGCTCGTCACCGGCGCCGCCTCCGGCATCGGCAAGGCCATCGCCACGCGTCTGGCCGCCGAGGGCGCGTGCGTCGTCATCGCCGACCTCGACCTGGAGAAGGCGCAGGCCGCCGCGGCCGAGATCGGGAACGCCGACGTCGCCCTGGGCGTCGCCGCCAACGTCACCGACGAGAAGGCGATCGACGAGGCCATCGCCGCCGCGCTCCTCCAGTTCGGCGGCCTCGACCTGGTCGTGAACAACGCCGGCCTCTCCATCTCCAAGCCGCTGCTGGAGACCACGACGGCCGACTGGGACCTCCAGCACGACGTCATGGCCAAGGGCTCGTTCCTGGTCTCGCGCGCCGCGGCCAAGGTGCTGATCGACCAGAAGCTCGGCGGCGACATCGTCTACATCTCGTCGAAGAACTCGATCTTCGCCGGCCCGAACAACATCGCGTACTCGGCGACGAAGGCCGACCAGGCCCACCAGGTGCGCCTGCTGGCCGCCGAGCTCGGCGACCACGGCATCCGCGTCAACGGCATCAACCCCGACGGTGTCGTGCGCGGCTCCGGCATCTTCGCCGGCGGCTGGGGCGCCAAGCGCGCCGCGGTCTACGGCGTGCCGGAGGAGGAGCTGGGCAAGTACTACGCGCAGCGCACGCTGCTCAAGCGCGAGGTGCTGCCGGAGCACGTGGCCAACGCGGTGTTCGTCCTCTGCACCAGCGACCTCGACCACACGACCGGTCTGCACATCCCCGTGGACGCCGGCGTGGCGGCGGCGTTCCTGCGATGAGCGTGGCGGGGCGCGCGGGCGCCGTCGCGGCGGTCGACCTGGGCGCGACGAGCGGCCGGGTCATGCACGCCCGCGTCGGCGCGAACACGCTCGAGCTGACCGAGGCGGCCCGCTTCCTCAACACGCCCGTGCGGGTGTGGGAGGGGGACCGCGCGGCCCTGCATTGGAGCGTGACCGGCCTGTATTCCAGCGTGCTGGAGGGCCTGGCCGCGGTCGCGCGGGCGGAGCCCGAGCTGGCGAGCATCGGCGTGGACTCGTGGGCGGTCGACTACGGCCTGCTGGGCCGTGGTCGGCTCCGCGGTGAGCCGTACCACTACCGCGACGACCGCACGGCGCACGGCGTGGAGCTGGTGCACGCGACGGTCGCGCCGGAGGAGCTGTACCGCGAGGGCGGCCTCCAGTTCCTCCCGTTCAACTCGCTGTACCAGCTCGCCGTCGACCGCGAGACCGGGGCGCTGGAGGGTGCCGACCGCTTCCTCCTCATCCCCGACCTGCTCACGTACTGGCTGACCGGGCGGGAGCACGCCGAGCGCACCAACGCCTCCACGACCGGGCTGCTCGCCGCGGACGGCTCGTGGAACGATGCTCTGATCGAGCGGCTGCGCCTTCCGCGCGACCTGTTCGCGCCGCTGGTGGACGCGGGCACGGCCGTCGGGCCGCTGCTCCCGTCGCTCGCCGCGGACCTGCCGTTCGCGGGCGCCGGCCCGACGGTCACGGCCGTCGGATCGCACGACACCGCCTCCGCGGTCGTCGCCGTGCCGATGCAGGCCGAGCGCGCCGCGTACATCTCCTGCGGCACCTGGGGCCTGGTCGGCGTGGAGCTGGAGCGGCGCGTGCTGACCGACGAGAGCCGCGCCGCCAACTTCACCAACGAGGGCGGCGTCGACGGCCGTGTGCGCTACCTGCACAACGTGATGGGCCTCTGGCTGCTGAGCGAATCGGTGCGCGAGTGGCAGCGCCGCGGCCTCCACGTGACCCTGGAGTCGCTGCTCGGCGAGGCCGCGGCCCTCCCCCGCCCGACGGACCTCTTCGACGCCGACGACCCGCGCTTCCTCGCCCCCGGCGACCTCCCGGGCCGGATCGCCGACTGGTACGCCGAGCGCGGCCTCCGCGCGCCGGCGAGCCCGGCGGGTATCGTGCGCGCGATCATCGAGAGCCTGGCCGACGCCTTCGCGCGCGCGGTGCGCACGGCCTCCTCGCTGTCGGGCGTGACGGTCGACACGGTGCACATCGTCGGCGGAGGCGCGCGCAACGCTCTGCTCTGCCAGGCCACCGCCGACCGCCTCGGCGTGCCGGTGCTGGCGGGACCGGTGGAGGCGACCGCGATCGGCAACGCGCTGGTGCAGGGGCGTGCCGCTGGGCTGATCAGCGGCGACCTGGAGACGCTGCGCGGGCTCGTGGGGCGGGTGTTCGCGCCGGTGCGGTACGAGCCAGCGCGGGTCGGGGTCTAGGCCGCGGCCTCGCGCATCGGGGGCGGAGGGCACAATGGTCCCGTGACCTCCGCCTCCCCCTCCTCCCTCCCCTTCGACGCGCTGGCCCAGCGCGCTCTCGGCCTCGTGCCCGCGCCCGGCTCGCGCGCGCTGCTCGGCGTCGCCGGCAGTCCCGGGTCTGGCAAGACCACCCTCGCGCGCGCCATCGCCGCCGCCGTCAACGAACGAGCCGGGGAGGCGGTCGCGGCGTACCTGCCGATGGACGGCTTCCACCTCGCCAACGCCACCCTCGACGCGCTTGGGCGGCACGAGCGCAAGGGAGCGATCGACACCTTCGACGGCTGGGGGTTCGTCGCGCTGCTGCGGCGCATCCTGGACGAGCGCGACAACCCGGTGTACGCGCCCGCCTTCGAGCGGACGGTCGACGAGCCGGTCGCCGGGTCGATCCAAGTCGCGCCGGAGGTGCGGCTCGTGGTCGTGGAGGGCAACTACCTGCTCGCGCCGCAGTCGCCCTGGGACCGCATCCCCGCCCTCCTCGCCGAGAGCTGGTTCGTGGCGACGCCCGAGGAGGAGCGCGTGCGCCGCCTGGTCGACCGGCACACCCGGCACGGCCGCACGCCCGAGGCGGCCCTGGCCTGGGCCTGCGACGTCGACGGCGTCAACGGACGGCTGATCGAGGCGACGAGCGGCCGGGCCACGCTGATCATCGACGGCACGTTGCCCACAGGACTCACAGCCGGCCGCTCGTAGGGTGGAGGGATGACCTCCCCCGCCATCACCATGTACGGCGCCGACTGGTGCCGCGACTGCATCCGCTCCAAGGCCCTCCTCGACCGGCTCGGCGCCGAGTACGAGTACATCGACCTCGTGCAGCGTCCGGAGGAGGCCGACCGTGCCCGCGCGATCAGCGGCCGCACCAACATCCCCGTGATCGTGCTCCCCGACGGCAGCCACCTGGTCGAGCCGACGGACCCGGAGCTGGAGGCGGCGCTGAGCCGCTGACGCCCCCGGCGGTGGCGCTCGTCAGCCCACCGCCAGCTCCCGCAGATCGCGCAGGTGCGCATGGACGCGCTGCGCGATCGTCTGCGGGTCGTCGTCGGCGATCCAGCCGGCGAACGCCATCTTGAACGCCGCCACCCCGGCCTCCGCCGCCAGGGTGGCCGCGGGCTCCGGCACGCCCTTCTCGCGCATCGCCGTCGCGCAGTCGTCGGCGAGCGTCGACAGCTTGAGCAGTTCGCGCTCCTGGAGGCTGGGGGTCGCCGCGATGACCTGCGCGCGCGCCCGCGCCCACGGCCTCCGCTCCTCCAGGAAGGCGCCGGCCGCAGCCATGCCCGCCTCCGCGCGCTGCAACGGCGAGAGCCCCGGCGCCGAGTCCGCGATGGCCGCGACGGCCGCCGCGCCCATCGCGTTCGTGCGGTCGAACAGCACCTCGCGCTTGTCGGAGAAGTGGCGGAAGAACGTGCGCTCGGTCACGCCCGCACGCGCGGCGATGTCGGCGACGGAGGTGCGGTCGTAGCCGCGCTCGGCGTACAGCTCCAGCGCGGCGACGGAGAGGCGCCCCTGTGCGTCCGGCTGCCAGCGTCCCATGCGGGCCAGTCTACCGGGGTGCAGACACTCTGATGACAGTTGCTGACATCAGTGCTACGCTTCCGCTGATGTCACATCCTGACATCACCGCTCGAAAGGACCGCACATGCGCATCTTCGTCACCGGAGCCTCCGGCTGGATCGGCTCGGCCGCCGTCCCGGAGCTCCTCGCCGCCGGCCACGAGGTGGCCGGCCTCGCCCGCTCCGACACCTCCGCCGACGCCCTCCTCGCCGCAGGCGCCCGCGTCCACCGAGGCAGCCTGGACGACCTCGACAGCCTCCGCTCGGGAGCGGAGGAGGCGGACGGCGTCCTCCACCTCGCCTTCAAGCACGACTTCGACGCCTACGCGTCGTCGGGCCTCGCCGAGCGCGCCGCCGTCGAGACGATGCTGGGCGCGCTGGAGGGCACCGACAAGCCATTCCTCTTCGCCTCCGGCCTCGCCCTGCTCGCCGCAGGCAGGATCGCGACCGAGCGCGACGCCTCGCCGTTCTCGGGACCGGAATCGCCCCGCGGTGGAGCCGAGCAGCTCGCGCTCTCGGCGGCCGACCGCGGCGTGCGCCCCGTCGCGCTGCGCTTCGCCCCGACCGTGCACGGCGCGGGCGACCACGGCTTCACCGCCGTCCTCGCGGACATCGCGCGACGCACCGGCGTTGCGGGCTACGTCGGAGACGGGAGCAACCGTTGGCCGGCCGTGCACCGCTCCGACGCGGGCCGGCTGATCGCCCTCGCGATGGACGAGGCGCTCGCGGGCGCGCCGGCGCTCCCGGTTGTGCACGCCGTCGCCGAGGAGGGCCTCCCGACCCGCGCGATCGCCGCGGCGCTCGGTGAAGCGCTCGGGGTACCCACCGCCTCCATCCCCGCCGAGGAGGCAGCCGACCACTTCGGCTGGCTCGGCGCGTTCTTCAGCGCCGACATCCCCGCCTCCAGCGCCCTCACCCGCGAGCGGCTGGGATGGACCCCGAGCGGCCCCACGCTGTTCGAGGACATCGCGGCGGGGGCGTACTCCGCCGCACCCGTGTCGCGGTAGCCGTCTGGGGCTGCGTCAGTCGCGCTCGGCCGGCGCCTCGTCGACGACGGTTGCCGTCGAAGTCGGGCGCGGCCGATGCGCGACGACGAACGCCGCGATCAGGACCGCCGCGGCGATGATCCCGGCCAACGCGAGCGCCGAGGCGAAGATCGACTGGCGCAGGCGGGCGCCGTTACAGGGTGCGGCGTCGACGATGGGACCGTCGCACACCGCGATCCGCCCGAGGTCCGCCAGCCCGAAGCCGATGGCTATGAGGACGACGGCCGCGACCACTCCGAGGAAAATTAGCCAACCTACACGCACGAGTACCGCCCATTGGGCTTGAAGGCAGTCAGCATCGCACTGGTTCTCACTTCCGTTTTCAACTTCGAGCCGAAGGACGAGACACCGTAGATCCGGGTTTTCCGAATCTGGTACGTCTTCTTCGTGGCTTGTGCATAGAGCGTTGCCCTGCCGGGGCCCTTGCTGACCCCGCACTTGATCGATAGTTCGGTGCTCGCGCCGGCGCTGATGCCGATGGAGCTCCCGACGGTTGCCGCCGAGGCATTCAGAGCCGTTTGGACGGTCGCCGATGCCACATAGGTCCTACTCACGCTGCACGACGTTCGCACAGCCGCGGTGCAAGAGTTGAAACTTCCATCGCGTCTGCACCCCGCGATTCACCACATTGATCACCTGGGTGGTGGTGCGGTCGATGTAGATCGCCGGGTCCGCCGTCACCGGAAAAGCGGTCCGCGGCGTGAAGTCGACCACCTGGGTGAAGGAGCGTCCCGAGACCTCGTAGTGCGTCGGGACGGCACCTCCCCGCGCATCCTTGGCCCACGGCGCGTCGACGTGGAGCACCGCCGCATCCGGAGCCCCGCCGAACGACTCGACGCCACCGCCGGGGGTCGACCGCAGGGATGCACCCACTGGGAGCGCCATCGCGTAGAGATACCGCTTCGGCGCCGTGGGACGGTCGATGACCGTGTTGATCTGCACGCTGCCGTTGCGGCGGATCACCGGAACCGTGGAGGAGCCGTTGTTGTTGTCGTAGACGACCACCCCCGGCAGCGCGGACGCGGTCGCGTCGTCGGCTCTCTGGGCGAACGGAAGACCGATGGTCAGGCCGGGCGTCTCCCCGCCGAGCCGGATGCCGGCGGCCGCATCCGCGGGGACGACGACGGTCCCGGCCTCGGTCGCGGCGGTCGCCGCTGCTGCAGCGTCCGCACCGTTCGTTCCGCCGATCGCCGCCGCGACGGCTTCCGGAGCGACCTGTTGAATGGCCGCGACGGCCTCCGCCGCGTTCACCGCCTCGGCATCAGCCGGGGCGAAGCCGGAGAGGAGCCCGCAGGCTAGTCCCCCTACAGCCAGCGCTGCCACCGTCGCGGCACCTCGTTCCAAGCGCGTTGGGGCGCCCTCATCTCTTCGTCGAGCTTTCACGAGAAGCACCTTACCGTTAATATTTCATACGCAAGTGCACCTTCGCACATTTCCTCCCGCCACCCGTTGGCCTTTCCCCGCCCCGGGGGGATGCTGACGCCATGGAGTACACGCATCTCGGCCGTTCCGGCCTGAAGGTCTCGCGTCTCGTCCTCGGCACCATGAACTTCGGGCCGCAGACGAGCGCGGAGGATTCGCACGCGATCATGGACGCCGCCCACGAGGCGGGTATCAACTACTTCGACACCGCCAATGCTTACGGCCAGCACCTCGGCAAGGGTGCGACCGAGTCGATCATCGGCGACTGGTTCGCGAGGGGAGGCGGCCGCCGCGAGCGCACCGTGCTCGCGACCAAGCTGTACGGCGACATGGGCGACTGGCCCAACGAGGGGAGGCTGTCGGCGCTGAACATCCGCCGCGCGCTCGACGCCAGCCTCCAGCGGCTCAAGACCGACTACATCGACATCTACCAGTTCCACCACATCGACCGGGACACCCCCTGGGAGGAGATCTGGCAGGCGATGGAGGTCGCCGTCGCCCAGGGCAAGATCCTCTACGCCGGTTCGAGCAACTTCGCCGGCTGGCACATCGCGACGGCGCAGGCGGAGGCGCGTAAGCGCAACTTCGTCGGCCTGGTCAGCGAGCAGTCGATCTACAACCTCCTCACCCGCCAGGTCGAGCTGGAGGTGCTGCCCGCCGCGCAGGCGAACGGCGTCGGCGTGATCGCCTGGTCGCCGCTGCAGGGCGGGCTGCTCGGCGGAGTCGTCCGCAAGCAGAACGAGGGCAAGCGCCGCCTGGAGGGCCGAGCCGCCGAGACGCTCGAGAAGCACCGCGACGCGATCGAGGCGTACGAGGACTTCGCCGCCGAGCTCGGCCACGAGCCCGGCGACATCACGCTGGCCTGGCTGCTGACCCGGCCGGGCGTCACTGGCCCGATCATCGGCCCGCGCACGATGGAGCAGCTGGAGGGCGGCCTCCGCGCGCTCGACGTGACGCTCGACGACGCGGCGCTGCAGCGGTTGGACGAGATCTTCCCCGGGCACCGCACGGCGCCCGAGGACTACGCATGGTGAGTGGAGGAGACCACATGAAGACGCGCAGGATCGGAGACGTCGAGGTCAGCGCCATCGGCCTGGGCGGCATGCCCATGTCCATCGAGGGCCGCCCGGACCGCGAGCGCTCGCTGCGGACCATCCACGCCGCCCTCGACGCGGGCGCCACCTTCATCGACACCGCCGACGCCTACCATCTGCACGCGGACGAGACCGGCCACAACGAGGAGCTCATCGCGGAGGCGCTGCGCACCTGGGGCGGCGACGCCTCCACCGTGCTGGTCGCCACCAAAGGCGGGCACCTGCGGCCGGGCGACGGCAGCTGGACGGTGCACGGGCGGCCGGACTACCTCAAGGAAGCGGCGAAGGCTTCGCTGCGCCGGCTCGGGGGCGACGCGATCGGGCTGTTCCAATTCCACCGTCCCGACCCGGACGTGCCGTACGCGGAGTCCGTCGGCGCGCTGCGCGACCTGCTCGACGAGGGCGTGATCCGCATGGCGGGCATCTCGAACGCGGACCAGGACCAGATCCGGGAGGCGCAGGAGGTGCTCGGCGGGCGGCTCGTGTCGGTGCAGAACCAGTTCTCGCCGGCCTTCCGGTCGAGCGAGCCGGAGCTTCGGCTCACGGAGGAGCTGGGCATCGCGTTCCTGCCGTGGAGCCCGCTCGGTGGCATCACGAACGCGGCCGAGCTGGGTGACCGGTTCGAGCCGTTCGCCGACATCGCGTCGGCGCGCGGCATCAGCCCGCAGGTCGTCGCGCTGGCCTGGCACCTGGCGCAGGCGCCGAACGTCATCCCGATCCCGGGGTCGTCGCGACCGGAGACCATCCGTGACTCCCTCACGGCGGTGGATGTCGAGCTGACCCCCGAGGAGCTGGAGCGCCTGAACGCGGCCTGACCCCCGTCCGCAGCGCCGTCAGCGCAGCGACGCCGTCAGCGCGGCGACCTCGGCGGCGCGCTCCTCGGCTGTGACGGGCCGGCCCGGGATGCCCGGGCGGGTCTGCCACGGCCGGGGGCCGTCCGCCGGGCGGTACTCGACGCCGAGCGCGTCGAGGCGCGCGAGGTGCCGGTCGAGCCGCTCGGCGAACGCGTCCGCGTCGCGCTCGCCGGCCGTCCAGAGCGCCTCGGCCAGCGCGCACAGCCGAGGGAAGGCGAAGTAGTCCAGCGTCCGCGGCGAGTCGATGTACTCCGTCCACAGGTTGCCCTGCGCGCCGAGCACGTGCCCCCGCTCCTGCTCTGTCAGCCCCGCGGGCACCGGGTCGTACTTATAGACGTCGCGCACGGTGATCGGCACGATCAGCGGGATCGGCTCGTCCGGGGAGTCGGACTGCCGGTAGTTCAGGTAGAGCGTGCTGTCGGGGCAGAGCACCACGTCGTGGCCGGCCCGCGCCGCCGCCACCGCCCCGCTCTCGCCGCGCCAGCTGGCGACCGTCGCGCCGGGGGCGAGGCCGCCCTCCAGGATCTCGTCCCACCCGTACGAGCGGCGTCCCCGGGAGGCGAGGTGCGCGTCGAGCCGGCGCACGAACCAGCTCTGGCCCTCCTCCGGTGTCGCCGCGCCCAGCTCGCGCAGCCGCTCCTGGGTGCGCGGGTCGGCGATCCACTGGTCCTTGACGCACTCGTCGCCGCCGATGCCGATGTACGCGGACGGGAAGATGTCGAGCACCTCGTCGAGCACGTCGCAGTAGAAGGCGACCGTCGACTCCTCCAGGTTCACCACGTTCGGGATGATGCCCCAGCGGGTACCGACCTCGAGCCTGCGGTCGCCGACGCCCAGGGCCGGATAGGCGGCGATCGCGGCCTGCGCGTGGCCGGGGCCCTCGATCTCCGGCACGACGGTGACCCCGCGGGCAGCGGCGTAGGCGACGAGCTCGCGGAGGTCGTCCTTGCTGTAGAAGCCGCCGTGCGGGCGGCCGTCGCCGGGAGCGTCACGCCCGAAGCCGACCTGCGACTCGCGGCGCCAGCCGCCCACCTCGGTCAGCAGCGGATACCGGTCCACCGGGAAGCGCCAGCCCTGGTCGTCGGTGAGGTGCAGCTGCAGCACGTTGAGGCGGTGTGCGGCGAGCAGGTCGACGAAGCGCAGCACCTCACGCAGGGGCAGGAAGTGCCGGGCCACGTCGAGCAGCGCGCCGCGCCAGCGGTACGCGGGCCGGTCCGCCACCTCGCACGCCGGGGCCGCCCAGCGAGTGCTGGCAACGGGCGCGCTGCGGTACACCACGGGCGGCAGGAGCTGGAGGAGGGTCTGCGCGCCGTGCGCGACGCCGGCGGTCGCGCCTCCCGTGATCCGGACACCGCCCGGCGCTACCGACAGGCGGTACTCCTCGTCGGCGAGAACCGGGTCGACGGCGAGCTCCACGCCGGGAGCCTCCGGTTCGGAGCCGTCGAGCGCGAGGCCGCTCGCGGCGCGCAAGCGGGCCGAGAGCCAGGCCAGCACCGGCGCTCCCCCGGCATCCGCGCGAAGGCGCGCGCCCGCGCGCAGGACGAACTCACCGGCCGCGTCGCGCACCTCTGCGGGACGCGGCAGCAGGAGGTCGGCCGCCGTCATCGCTCCGGCGCCGACGGCCGCGCGGGCCGCTGCGCGCTCACGGCCTCGTAGGTGAGCCGTAGCGCCTCGGTCACGCGGTCGGAGAGCTGCTGCGCGACGCGCACGAAGAGGAAGTCGACCAGTGCGAGCTGCGCTATCCGGCTCACCATCGCCCCGGAACGGAACCGGCTCTCGCGCGCCTGGGTCGTGAGCACGTGGTCGCTGACCTCGGTCAGCGTGGAGGCGGGGAAGTTCGTGATCGCGACCGTCGTCGCGCCTGCGGCATGGGCCACCGACAGCGCGTGCGTGGTCTCGATGGTCTCGCCCGAGTGCGAGATGCCGATCGCGACGTTGCCCGGCCGCTGCAGCGCCGCCGACGCGAGGGCGAGATGGGAGTCGGGAGAGCAGAAGGCGGTCAGCCCGATGCGGGAGAGCTTCTGCTGCAGGTCCTGGGCGGTGAGGCCGCTCGAGCCGGAGCCGTAGACGTCGATCCGCGGAGCCGCGACGATCGCGGCGACGACCCGATCCAGCTCCTCGACGTCGAGACTCTTCGCGGTGCTCTCGATGGCGGTCGCCTCCTGGTAGGCGATCTTGGCGACGACCTCGCGCGCGTCGTCGCCCGGGTCGATCTCGCTCTGCGTCAGCGCGAACCGCTCGCGCTCCGCCTCCTCGCGGCTCGTCGCCGCCGCCACGGCCAGCCGGAACTGGCGGTAGCCGGTGTAGCCGATGCCCTGGCAGAACCGCGCGATCGTGGCCTCGGAGGCGCCGCAGATCGCCGACAGCTCCGAGATGGTCAGTTCGACGACGCGCTCGGGGTTCGCCAGGATCACCTCGGCGATCCGCGCCTCCGTCGTGCTCAGCTTCGGCACGGCCTGGCGGACCGCGCCGAGCACATCAGCCCGCACGGACCGCTCCCGCCTGCGTCATCGCCTCTCCCGCGTGCGCCGCGGCAACGGCCTCGCGCAGGCGTCCGCCGTGGGCGGCGAGCAACGCCACCGCCGCGTCGACGTCGAGGGTGGTCTCGCTCATCAGGATCGCCGCCTTCATCCGTCCGCCTGCCGCATCGAGGGCCGCCGCGGCCGTCCCGGGGTCGGCACCCGTCGCCAGCATAACGGTGCGCTCGGAGCGGGCCCGCAGCTTCGCGTTCGTCGCACGGAGGTCGACCATCAGGTTGCCGTAGACCTTGCCGAGCCGCACCATCGCGATGGTGCTGAGCATGTTGAGCACCATCTTCTGCGCGGTCCCCGCCTTCAGCCGGGTGGAGCCGGTGAGCACCTCCGGGCCGACCACCACCTCGATGCCCGCCTCGGCGGCCGCGGCGAGCGGCGACGCGGCGTTGCAGGCGAGGCCGACGGTGAACGCACCGGCCGCGCGGGCCTCGGCGACGACGCCGAGCACGTACGGGGTGCGGCCGGATGCCGAGATGCCGACGACCGCGTCATCGGGCCCGACCTGAAGGTCGCGCACTGCGCCGCGCCCTGCCTCCTCGTCGTCCTCGGCGTCCTCGACGGCGCTCCGCAGCGCGGTGTCGCCGCCCGCGATGACGCCGACGACCAGCTCGGGAGGGGCGCCGAAGGTCGGCGGGATCTCGCTCGCGTCGAGCACGCCGAGCCTCCCGGCGGTTCCGGCTCCGAAGTACAGCAGCCGGCCGCCGCGGGCCAGGCGCTCCGCGATGCCGGTCGCGGCGACGACGATCGCCGCGCTCTCGCGCTCGACCGCGGCCGGGACCTCGGCGTCGGCCGCGGTCATGGCGGCGACCAGCTGCTCGACCGACAGCATGTCGAGGTCGCGCGTGCGCTCGCTCACCGCCTCCGTGGCGAGGCCGCCCAGCTCATCCCGCAGCGCGGCGATGGTCTGCTGGTCACTCGTGGTCTGTCGCTCGCTCACGCGTGCGCCTCCTCTGCGGTCGCGGCGACGGGGGCGGGGGTCTCGACCCGCGAAGCCTCGGCTTGTGGGGCCTCCACCCGCAGCCCGGAGACGCCGGTCAGCGCACGCCCGGTGCTCGGGGCGAGCGGCCGGCCCATGGCCGGCGTCAGCCGCCCGAGGACGCGCGCCCTCCCCGCCGGTGTACCGGGCAGCTCGGCGGGCACGCCGTGCCAGCTCAGCCAACCGACCAGTGCGAACAGCAGCGACTCCTTGTGGTCGGCGGGCACGCCCAGCGCGTCGCTCGTCACGACCGAGGTGTCGTGGGGCGCGAGCGCAGCCTCCAGGGCCCGCATCAGCGCCGGGTTGTGCACGCCGCCGCCCGAGGCGATGAGCATGGCCGGCGCAGGGCCGACCGCCAGCACGGCGTCGGCGACGGTCCGCGCGGTGAGGGCGGTGAGCGTCGCGATCAGATCCTCGGTGGAGGGGCGGAGGCCGGACGCCGCGAGCGCGCGGTCGACGACCGCGAGGTCGAACGTCTCCCGGCCCGTGCTCTTGGGCGGCGCGGCGGAGAAGTACGGATGCGTCAGCAGCGCCCCGAGCAGGGCCTCCCGCACCCGGCCCGCGTGAGCGAGCCGTCCGTCGGTGTCCTGCGTCCGCTCGCCTCCCGTCGCCCGCGCCACCACGGCGTCGATGAGCCCGTTGGCCGGGCCGCTGTCGAAGGCGACGGCGGTGCCGCCCGGTGCCACGACCTGCACATTGGCGATGCCGCCGAGGTTGACGGTGGCGATCGGCCGTCGGGCGGCTGCCGCCTCCCCCGCCAGCCAGGCGCGGTCGAACAACCCCATCAAGGGTGCGCCCTCGCCGCCGGCCGCGATGTCGGCCGAGCGGACGTCCGACAGGACGGGGACGCCGAGCCGCTCGGCGATCCACGCCGGCTGCCCGATCTGCAGGGTGCCGCGCGCGTGACCGCTCTCGACCCAATGGTGCAGCGTCTGGCCGTGCGAGACGACGAGGTCGGGATCGGCTGCGCCTCCGGGCAGCCCACGCACCGCCTCCACCGCATCCGCGGCGGCGCGCGCGAACTCCTGGCCGGCCAGCGCGTCGAGCCGGCAGAAGCTCTCGGGCGTCATCGGCTCACCGGCGACGGCAGCGAGCAGCTCGGCGCGCAGAGCCGCCGGCCAGGCGACCGTGCGCGCGAGCAGCGGCCGCAGCGAGAGGGTGGGCCGCTCGGCGGAGGCGCCCGGTGCGTCGACCGGCGCCACGTCGACCACCGCCACGTCGATGCCGTCGACGCTGGTGCCGGACTGCAGCGAGACGATCCTCATCCCTTGACGGCTCCCGCCACCAGGCCGCTCGAGAGCCGGCGCTGCACGAGCACGAAGAACACCATCACCGGGATGGTGATGATCGTGGAGGCCGCCATCACGTAGCCCCACTCGTTGGTGTGCTCGCCGAAGAACTGCTTGAGACCGATGGCCACGGTGTAGTTCTGCGTCGCGCCGCCGAGCAGGGTCATGGCGAAGATGAATTCGTTCCACGCGGTGATGAAGGCGAACACGCTCGTCGCGACAAGACCCGGCATCACGAGCGGGAAGAGCACCGAGCGGAACATCCGCCACCAGCTCGCGCCGTCGAGGTACGCGGCCTCCTCCAGCTCGACAGGAACGGCCGCGACGAAGCCGCGCAGCATCCAGATGCCGAACGGCAGCGACAGCGCCACGTACACGACGATGAGGCCGAGCAGCTGGTTGAGCAGCCCCAGGTCGCGCACCTGCACGAACAGCGGGATGACCAGCGCCTCCAGCGGCACCATCTGCACGGTGAGGATCATGAACAGCATCGCGGTGCGGAAGGTGAACTGGAAGCGCGCCACCGCCACCGAGGCCAGCAGCGCGAGCACCGCGGACAGCACCACGACCGCGACCGCGACGATCGCCGAGTTGCGCAGGAACACGTCGAACCCGCCGGAGGTCAGCACGTACGCGAAATTGTCGAACGTGAACTCCTGCGGCACGAGCGACTGGCCGCCGCTCGAGGCCCGCTTGTCGAAGGCGCTCGACACCATCCAATAGACCGGGAAGAGGGTGAAGACGAGCAGCAGCGCGACGAGCACGCCCCGCACGATCCGGCCCCGCAGCTTGCGGTTCACAGCTTGTCCTCCTTGAGCATGGTGCGGACGTAGACGACCGTGATGGCCAGCAGCACGAGGGTGAGCAGCACCGCGATGGCCGAGCCGAACCCGTAGCGGTTCTGCCCGAACGACTCCACGTACGACCACACGCCGAGGTTGAGCACCTGGCGGTTGGAGCCGGAGCCTCCCGGCATCAGGTAGACCTGCGCGAAGACCTTGAAGTCCCAGATCGTCGACAGGATGATCACGACGGCGAAGACCTGCTTGAGCGACGGCACGATGATCGAGAAGAAGCGCCGCACCGGGCCGGCGCCGTCCATCTCGGCGGCCTCCAGCATCTCCTTCGGAACGCCGAGCAGACCGGCGAGCACGGTGATCGCGACGAACGGGAAGCCGTGGTGGATGATGTTCAGCAGCACGATCGCGTAGAAGCTCACCGGGTTGGTGAACCAGTTGAACGGCTCCTGCATGAGCCCGAGGTTCTTGAGCGTGGCGTTGACGATGCCGTTGTCGGCGTCGAAGATCCAGATCCAGACGTATGTGCCGGTCACCGCGGGCATCGCCCACGCGATCATGATCGCGCTGCCGACGACGGTCCGCCAGGTCGGGCCGAGATTGGCCATGAGGAGCGCCACCAGCGTCCCGAGCACGACCGTCCCCGTCACCGAGAGGACGGCGAACACGACCGTGTTCGGGAGGGCGACCGCCCACAGCGTGGAGTTGGTGAAGACCTCGACGTAGTTCTGGAGGCCGATGAAGTTGGTGCGGCCGCTCACGATCTCGCGCAGGCCGTAGTCCTGCAGCGAGAAGATCACGACGCGCACGAGCGGCCAGAGCAGCAGGCCGGCCAGCACGATCAGCGCGGGCGCGAGCAGCAGCCAGGGGCGGCCGGCGGCGACGAGCCGACGGCGGCGGCGGGAGGGGGTGGAGGGCCCGGCGCCCCGGCCGCGCGACGGGCGCGCGACCGGGGTCTCGGGGCGGACGTCGACCGTCATGCCGTCACTTGTCGTTCAGCAGGCCGGTCATCTCCTTGGCCGCGTCGGACGTGGCCTCGTCGACCGACTTCTGGCCGGAGAGGATCGACTGGATCATGGCGTTGGTGGTCTGCTTCGCCTGCACCGCGCCGAACTGCGGGGTGACCGGCACCGAGGCGCCGCCGTCGACGAGCTGGGTGGCGAACGGCTTCACCAGCGGGTCGTCGGAGTCCATGGTCTTGGTGACCAGCGAGTTGAGGCCCGAGAAGTAGCCGGTCTGCGACGCCCACTCCTCAGCGAACTTCCCGGTCGTCATGAGCTTGACGAAGGCGAACGCCAGGTCCTTGTTCTTCGCGGTGTTGAAGACGCTCAGGTGCGAGCCGCCGAGCACGGACGGGCTGATGCCCTCCTTCTCGCCCGGGATCGGGGTGGCGCCGATCTTGCCCTTCAGCTCCGGCGCCTTCTGCACGATGGTCGCCGGGGTCCAGGAGCCCTGGATCGCCATGGCGACCTTGCCTTGGTTGAAGTTGTCGAGCACGTCGGTCTCCTTCCAGGTGGTCGCACCCGGGGTCGAGAAGCCGTGCTTCGTGGCGAGGCCGGTGTAGAACTCGATGCCCGCGCGCGACTCGGCGCTGTCGAGGCCGGAGGTCCACTTGCCCTTCTTCTCGGTCGCAACCTCGCCGCCCGCGCCCCAGACCCACGGGTAGACGCCGAACTCGGCGTTGCCGGGGACGGCGAACGGGATCATGTCGGGCTTGGCGGCCTTGATCTTCTCGCCGGCGGCGACGATGTCGTCCCAGCTCTTCGGGGCGTCGAGCCCGAGCTCCTGGAACACGTCGGCCCGGTACACGAGCGAGCGGACGCCGGCGTACCAGGGCATGCCGTACAGCTCGCCGTCGTAGGTGCCGGACTCCTTGAGGCCCGCGACCAGGTCCTTCTCGAGGCCCGCCTTCTTCACGTAGTCGCCGATCGGCGCGAGGGCGCCGGCGTCCGCGAACTCGGCGGTCCAGGTGGTGCCGGTCTCGGCGACGTCCGGCGTGGTGTTGCCGGCGATGGAGGTGACGAACCGGTCGTGAGCGTCTGCCCACTGCACGAACTGGACGTCGAGCTTCGCGCCGGTCTCCTTCGTGAACTCGTCTCCGACCTCCTTGAAGAAGGCGGTCGAATCCGGGTTGGTGCCCTGCATGATCCAGACGCTGAGTTTCTGGCCCTTCGCGTCGACCGGGCCCCCGTCGCCGCCGGCCGCGCCGTTGCCGGAGCAGGCCGTGAGGCTCAGAGCGGCGATGGCGAGGGCGGCGAGGGAGAGAGAGCGCTTCTTCATGTGCTGACTCCTTGGTGTACCGGCTTCAACGCCGAAGCCGGGGCGGTTGCGGAACCTGTCCGCGCTGATGAAACTATCTTTCCTATCGAGCCGCTCTGATGCAAGTGATTTCAACACTCGGGCCGTGAAGTGTCCGTTACGGCTCCGTTTCCCGTTTGTTTCCCGACGTCGGGCGTCAGGCGGAGGTGCGCTTGCGGACCGCGGCGATGGACTCGTGCATCTCGCGGACGAGCGTCACGCGCCCCTCCCGCTCCGCCGCCTCCAGCGCGTCGGCCTGCCCGGCGTCCGCCGCGGCGAACCACGACGCGATCGTGACGCCGTGGCCGGGACGCGAGACGACCTCCACCTCGTCGCCCGCGCCGATCGCGCCCGACTTCACGACCGAGAGATACGGCCCGGGGCGCGCGGCCTCGGTGAAGCGGCGCACCCACTGCTCCTCGCCCATGCGGCGCTGGAAGGTCGCGCACGGCGTGCGGGGGCAGGTGACCTCGACGACCAACTGCTCGCCGATCCGCCAGCGCTCGCCGATCTCGGCCGCGTTCACGTCGAGCCCGCCGAGCCGCAGGTTCTCGCCGAACAGGCCCGGCGGGATGTCGCGGCCGAGCTCGCCGGCCCAGAACGCGGCGTCCTCCTCGGCGTAGACGTACAGCGCCTTCGTCGGGCCGCCGTGGTGCTTGCGGTCGGCCTGCACGTCGCCGTGGAGCCCGTACGGCCGCACCTTGAGCCGCCGCGACACCGGCCGCTTGTCGATCGCGGTGACGCCGATGTAGCTGGAGTCGTGCAGCAGCTGGTCGACACGGCAGACGGCGATGACGGAGGCCATCGACCCAGTATGCCGGACAGGCTGGACGGCCCTACCGCACCCCGCGCATCAGCCGCAGCACCCACCGGCTGACCAGGGCCAGCGCGACGCCGACGATCACCGCCACGAGCCCGATGATGCTGAAGTACACCCCTTCGTTGTCGGGCGAGTACAGCTTCGCGAGCTGTCCGGCCATCGCGGTGCCGAGCGCCACCGACAGGAAGTACAGGGCCACCATCTGCGCCTGGAACGGCCGTGGTGCGAGCTTCGTCGACGCCGAGAGCCCGATCGGCGAGATCAGCAGCTCCGCGACCGTGAAGACGAGGAGGATGCCGACGATCGCGAGCACCGGCGTGCTGTTGGCGCCTCCACCCGCCCAGATCAGGAACAGCCAGAACGCGAGCCCCATGAAGACCGTGCCCGCCGCGAACTTGAGCGGCGTCGACGGCTGCTTCTCGCCCCACTTCGTCCAGATCGCCGCGAACACGCCCGACAGCACGATGATGAAGATCGGGTTGATCGACTGCACCCACGAGACCGGGAACTCCCAGCCGAAGATGTCGCGGTTCAGGCGCTTGTCCGAGTAGATCGTCACGACGGTGAACTGCTGCTGGTACAGGGACCAGAAGACCGCGTTGACGATGAACAGCGGGATGAAGGCGACGACGCGGCTGCGCTCGTCGGCGCTGACCAGCCGCGAGCCGAGGATCACCACGAAGTACGCGATGGCCGCCGCCACCACGAGGCCGATCACCCAGAGCGCGATGTTGTCCGCGTTGATCAGGCCGGTGAGGACGAGCACCACGAGTATCACCACCGCCACGATGGCCAGCACGATCATCAGCGGATACCGGCTGCGCGGCAGCGGATGCGGCACCTCCCGCGCCCGGTCCGGCAGGCGCTTGCGGCCGAACGAGTACTGGATGAGGCCGATCGCCATGCCGACCGCTGCGAGCCCGAAGCCCCAGTGGAAGCCGAGCGTCGTCTGCAGCAGGCCGGTCAGCAGCGGCCCGAGGAACGCGCCGAGGTTGATGCCCAGGTAGAACAGCGAGAAGCCCGCGTCGCGCCGCGGGTCGTGCTCGTCGTAGAGGGTGCCGACGATGCGGGTGGCGTTGGCCTTGAGCCCGCCGCTGCCGATCGCGACGCAGATCAGGCCGACGATGACGCCGGTGAACCCGGGCAGCAGTGCGAGCGAGATGTGGCCCGCCATGATGACGACGGCGCTCCAGAACAGGATGCGCTCCGAGCCGAACACCCGGTCGGCGAGCCAGGCGCCCAGGATGGTCGAGAAGTACACCGCGCCGCCGTACGCCCCGACGATGCCGGCGGCGGTCGCCTCCGGCACGCCGAGGCCCCCGCGTTCCGCGCTGTAGTAGAGGTAGATGAGGAGGATGCCCTGCATCCCGTAGAACGAGAACCGCTCCCACATCTCCACGCCGAACACGCTCGCGAGCGGGCGCGGCTGCCCGAAGAAGCCGCGATCGTTGCGCGTGTCGTGCGGCTGCGTCACCTGCTCCGAGTCGCTCATGGCGCACATGGTGCCACCGCGGGCGGCGCGCGGGGAGGGGTCACGCGCTCGCGAGCACGGCCTCCAGCTGGTCAAGCGCCCAGGCCAGATCGGCCTCCTCGACGACGAGCGGAGGCGCGAGCCGGATGGTGGAGCCGTGGGTGTCCTTCGCGAGCACGCCGCGCTCCATCAGCAGCTCGCAGATCCGGCGTCCGGTGCCGAGCGCGGGATCGATGTCGATGCCCGCCCACAGGCCGACGCAGCGCACCGCCTCCACCCCGTGGCCGACCAGGCCCTCGAGCCGCTCGCGCAGGAGGACGCCGAGCGCTGCTGCGCGCGCTTGCGGCTCCCCTGTCGCCAGCATCGCCACCACCGCGCTGCCGATCGCCGCGCCCAGCGGGTTGCCGCCGAAGGTCGAGCCGTGCTCGCCCGGGCGCAGCACGCCGAGCACGGCGGCGTCGCCGACGACCGCCGACACCGGCACGATCCCGCCGCCGAGCGCCTTGCCCAGCAGATACAGGTCGGGCGTCACGCCGGCCAGGTCGCACGCGAACGTCGAACCCGTGCGGCCCAGGCCCGATTGGATCTCGTCCGCGACGAACAGCACCCGGCGCCGGTCGCACAGCTCGCGCACCCCGGCGAGGTAGCCGGGAGGCGGGAGGATGATCCCGGCCTCCCCCTGCACCGGCTCGACCAGCACGGCGACGGAGTCCTCGTCGATCGCCGCCGCGAGCGCCTCCACGTCTCCGTACGGCACGGTACGGAAGCCCGGCGTATACGGACCGAAGTCGTCGCGGGCCTGCGGATCGTCCGAGAAGCCGACGATCGTCGTCGTGCGGCCGTGGAAGTTGCCCGCCATCACGACGATGTTCGCGCGGCCGGCGCCGACGCCCTTGACGCGGTAGCCCCAGGCGCGCGCGACCTTCACCGCCGACTCGACGGCCTCGGCGCCGGTGTTCATCGGGAGGACCAACTCCTTGTGCGCCAGGCGAGCGAGGTCCTCGGCGAAGGGGCCGAGCCGGTCGTTGTGGAAGGCGCGACTGGTGAGGGTGATGCGGTCCAGCTGTGCGCGGGCGGCCTCCAGCAGCACCGGGTTGGAGTGGCCGAAGTTCACCGCGGAGTAGGCGGCGAGGCAGTCGAGGTAGCGGCGGCCCCCGATGTCGGTCACCCAGGCGCCCTCCCCGGAGGCGATGACCACGGGGAGGGGGTGGTAGTTGTGCGCGAGGTGGGCCGCCTCGCGGGCGATGGCCTGCGTCTGCGACTCTGCCTGCGTCTGCGACTCGGTCTGCGCCCCGTCGCCGGTCGTCGTGCTCATCGCGTCTCCTTCGGCTCGGTCCGGCTCCGGCGGAGCTCGAGGGTGCAGCACTTGACGCCGCCCCCGCCCCGCAGCAGCTCGGAGAGGTCGACGCCGATGGGGGTGTAGCCGTGCTCGCGCAGCTGCGCAGCGAACCCGGTGGCGCGCGCGGCGATCACCACGTCACGACCGTTCGAGAAGGCGTTGAGACCGAGCACGGCCGCATCCTCCTCGGCGACGAGGATCGCGTCGGGGAACCGCTCGCGCAGCAGCGTCCGGCTCGGCTCGTCGAAGGCGGAGGGCAGGTACGCGATGTGCTCGTGTCCCGGCGTCTCGTCGAGCACGGTCAGGGCGGTGTCCAGGTGGTAGTAGTCCGGGTGGGTCAGCCGGAGGGTGAGCACGGGCCTGCCCATGATCGCCTCCAGCTCGCGATGGCTGGCGTCGGTGCTGCGGAAGCCGGTGCCCGCCAGGATCGCGTCGCCCACGACGAGGAAGTCCCCCTCCCCCTCGTTCACCTCCGCCGGCTCGACCGTCTCGAACCCGTTGGCGCGGAACCACTCGAGGTACGCGGGGCCCTCCGCCCGTCGCTGCGGGTGGACGAAGCTCGCGCCGTACGCCACGTTGCCCAGCACGAAGCCGCCGTTCGCCGCGTAGACCATGTCGGGCAGGCCGGGGAGCGGGTCGATGAGCTCCACGTCGAAGCCGAGGTCGAGGTAGACGCCGCGCAGCTGCTCCCACTGGCGCACGGCGAGGGCGGTGTCGGTCGGCCGGGCCGGGTCCATCCACGGGTTGATCCGGTAGACGACCGCGAAGTGCTCGGGGCGGCACATCAGCACCGTCCTGTGCCGCGGCGAGCGTACGGCCGCCGCTTCCGGCTCCGGCCGCACATCCTCGTCAGCGATCGACATGCGGCCAGTGTTCTCCTCCCCGCACAGCGAATCCATAGCGATCCCTTGCGTTCAAGCGCAAAATTCAAGCGATACCGGGGTGAATGCGCAACGATCCACCGTATGCTTGCGCCGTGGACAACCTCGATCGCAGCATCCTCGATCTGCTCCGTCAGAACGCGCGCGCCGGCTACGGCGACATCGGCTCGGTGGTCGGGCTGTCCGCCTCCGCCGTCAAGCGCCGCGTCGACCGCCTGGTCGCCGACGGGGTGATCCGCGGCTTCACCATCCAGGTCGACCCGGCGATCGACGGCATGAGCACGGAGGCGTACGTCGAGCTGTTCTGCCGCGGCACGGTGTCGCCGGAGGAGCTGCTCCGCATCCTCTCCGCCGTGCCCGAGGTCGTCGACGCGGGCACGGTGACGGGCAGCGCGGACGCCATCGTCCACATCCGCTCGCGCGACATCCCGAGCCTGGAGGCGGCCCTCGAGAAGGTGCGGCTCGCGCCCAACGTCGACCACACCCGCAGCGCCATCGTGCTGTCCCGGCTCATCAACCGCGGCAACGCCTGACATCTCGCACGGCACCGCGGCCTCCTGTCGCGATCGTTCAAGATCCGCACCGCCATCGGGTGGAGGCTGTGAGCATGAGCGAGACAGCACGCGCCAGCATCCGCATCGACGCCGACCGCTCCGCCGTGTGGCGGGCGCTGACCGACCCCGAGACGATCTCGCGGTTCATGTTCGGCACGAAGGTCGAGACCGACTGGCAGGAGGGCAGCCCGATCGTCTACCGCGGGGAGTGGGAGGGCGCGCCGTACGAGGACCACGGCACGCTGCTCGAGGTGGTGCCGGACGACCGGCTCGTCTCGACCTACTACAGCCCGCTCAGCGGCAAGCCCGACGTCCCCGAGAACTACCAGACGGTCTCGTACCTGCTCTCGACCGAGGGCGACGCGACGCTCGTCACGGTCACGCAGGGCGGCTGCGCCGACGCGGCGGAGGCCGAGCGGATGAGCGGCAACTGGGGCATGACGCTGGAGTCGCTGCGGTCGGTCGTCGAAGGGGGCTGATGCCGCCTTCCGCGCGGAAGCGCTGAGAGAACGTTCAGCGCTCCCCGCACCCGATCACGCCGGATCCGAGCGCCGGCACGGCTGACAGTGGCACGATGGCCCCATGAAGCTGCTCGTTGTCGAAGACGATCCGGACATGGGAGGCCTGGTCCAGCGCGGCCTCGCCGCCGAGGGCTACGACGTCACCCTGGTCACGAACGGCGTGGACGCGATGATCGCGCTGCGCTCGGACGCCTTCGCCGCCGCCGCGATCGACGTGATGCTGCCCGGGATGAGCGGGTTCGAACTGTGCCGGCACATCCGCGAGCAGCAGAACCCGATGCCCATCCTGCTGCTCACCGCCCGCGACGCCATCGAGGACCGCGTGCACGGCCTCGACTCCGGAGCCGACGACTACCTCACCAAGCCGTTCGCGTTCGCCGAGCTGGCCGCCCGCCTGCGCGCCCTGCTGCGCCGGGAGCCCAGCGGGATGCGGCCGCAGGTGAGCGTCGGGAGGCTGACGATCGATTCGCACGAGCACCAGGCGATCGTCTCCGGGCACGAGATGCCGCTCAGCCGCCGCGAGTTCACGCTGCTGCGGCTCTTCGCCACCAACCCCGACAAGACGCTGTCGCGCGCCGACATCCTCGAGTCGGTCTGGGGCACCACCGAGAACATCGGCACCAACGTGATCGACCAGTACGTCTCGTACCTGCGCAAGAAGCTCGACTCGGCCGACGCCGGCCTCTCGATCGTCACCGAGCGCGGCCGGGGGTACCGGCTGGATGCGAAGAACGCGCAGCCAGCGCCGGCGGAGGCCGGTGCCGCTGCCGGTGCCGGTGCGGCGCCTGCCCCTACTGCTGCTAGTGCTGCGGCTGCTGCCGAGCCCGCGTCCGCGGAGGGCCGGGGCGCGTCGCGCTCGTGAACCGGCTGCGCCGGCTGTCGATCACGGCCCGCATCACGATCGGCAGCCTCATCGTGGCGACACTGTTCGGGCTCGTCGCCGTCGTGGTGATCCGCATCGGCGTCGCCGGCATCCTGCACAACGCGACCGTGACCCTCCTGAGCAACGACATCAGCACACCGGAGGAGTCGGTGCGCGAGAACCCCGACGGGCCCTTCGACCTGCCGGGCGGCGGCCAGGAGCTGGCCGTCGTGTCGTCGAGCGGCAAGCTCCTCGCCTCCACCCTCCCGGCCGCGATGGAGCGGCGTATCGCCACGCTGATCCGGCTGGAGGACACCCCGACCGCGTTCCAGCTCGGCGACGACCAGTACCTCGTGATGACGCACACGATCGAGACGACGGCCGGCCCCATCCACATCGTCGCCGCACGCAACGACGAGACGACCGCCCTGATCCTGGACCGTCTCACCGCCGCGCTGCTCATCGGCGCTGCCGTGCTCATCCTCGGCTTCGGCGCCGCGTCGTGGCTGCTGGCACGCGCGGCGCTGCGCCCGGTGAGCAGGATGCGGGAGCAGGCGGAGCGCATCGCCGGCGAGGAGCGCAGTCGCCGCGAGGAGTCCACCGGCCTGCTGACCGTCGGCCCGGCGGAGGACGAGCTGTCGGCCCTCGCCACCACCCTGAACGACCTGATCCGTCGCCTGCGCGCCTCCGCCGAGCGGGAGCGCCAGATGGTGTCGGATGCCAGCCACGAGCTGCGCACGCCCCTCGCTGTGCTCCGCGGGCAGCTGGAGCTGGCGGAGCTGGATGCGGGCGACGCGGAGTCGCTGCTCTCCGACATCCGCTCGTCGCACGCGACCGCGCTGCGGCTGGGCCAGCTGGCGAACAACCTGCTCGAGCTCTCGCGCATCGAGGCCGGCCCGTCGAGCGGCCGGATCGACTGGCGCACCTTCGCGGACGAGCTCACCGACGCCGTCGACCGCGCCCGCCTGCTGGTGAGCAGCGACGACGATGAGGGCCGTATCTCCATCGACTACGACTACGACCCGCGCCGCCGCCCGGACGCGGACGCGCGGGTGGCCCTCTCCCCCACCGACGTCGGCCGCATCCTCGACAACCTGCTCGGCAACGCGATCACCGCGATCCGCTCGGCATCGCTGAAGGAGGCGTCGGTCACGGCGTCCCTGTCGGTCACGGACTCCGACGTGGTCCTGACCGTGCGCGACACCGGCCCCGGAATGCCGGCCGACTTCATCCCGGTCGCTCTGGACCGCTTCACCCGCGCCGACGGCGCCCGCACCTCCCGATCGGGCACGGGAGGCGGCCTCGGCCTCGCCATCGTCGCCGCCCTCGCCGACGCGGCCGGCGGCGGCGTGGTCCTCGCGAACGCGGAGCCGACGGGCCTGGAGGTGACGGTGACGCTGCCGCTCGTGCGGGACGCGGACTAGGCGCGGGGCCGGCTGTGCCGCCGCACACGACTCCGCTCACGCCGCCGCGCCGGAGGTGGCGCACGACGTCGCGCACGACGTCGCGAGGGCTCCGCGCCGCCCTCGGCACGGTGGGGCTGCTCGGGCTGCTGGTCGGCGCGGCGTCGCTTCTGGTCTCGGTCGGCTCCGCCACCACGAACACGTGCTTTCAGGAGGGACCCGCGTCACCGCTCGCCGTCGTCAGCGAAAGCGGTGATACCGTGACGCAGACGCTGAGCTGGTGGCCCCTCGGACGCGCCTGCAAGTGGGACCGTGCGGACGGGAACGGCACGATCACCACCTACAGCGGAACGTGGGCCTCGACGACCCTCGCATACGGCTCCCTCGCGGCGGGAGCAACGCTCCTCACGCTGACGGCGCGCGTACGCCGTTAGTGCCCCGACCGGTCGGAGTCGACGCCCGCGTCGGGGCCCTGGTCGAGGGTGTCGAGGGCGGCCAGGTCGTCGCTGTCGAGCTCGAAGTCGAAGATGGCGAGGTTCTGCGCCATGCGCTCGGGGCTCTTGGACTTCGGGATGGCGACGAGCCCGTTCTGCACGTGCCAGCGGAGGACGATCTGCCCCGGCGTCCTGCCGTGCTTCTCGGCCAGCTCCGCGAGCACCGGAGCGGAGAGCAGGTCGCCGGACCCGCCACCGATCGGACTCCACGACTCGGTCACGATGCCGTGCTCGGCGTCGTACGCCCGCTGCTCGCGCCGCTGGATCGCCGGGCTCAGCTCGATCTGGTTCACGGCGGGCGCGACCCCCGTCTCGGCGATCAACCGGTCGAGGTGCGCCGGCTTGAAGTTGGAGACCCCGATGGCCCGCGCCTTGCCCTGCTCCCGCAGCCGGATGAACGTCTCCCAGGTCGACACGAACTGGTCGCGCGCCGGAAGCGGCCAGTGGATCAGCAGCAGATCCACGTACTCCAGCCCGAGCTTGCGCAGGCTCTCGTCCAGCCCGGCGATCGCCTTGTCGTCACCCTGGAACTGGCCGTCGAGCTTGGTGGTGACGAACCACTCCTCACGCGCGACACCGCTCCCCGCGACACCGCGTCCGACCCCGGTCTCGTTGCCGTACTTGGCGGCGGTGTCGACGTGCCGGTACCCGATCCCGGCCGCCTCGATCACCGCGCGCTCGACCTCGCCGTCGTCGAGAGGCCAGGTACCGAGCCCGACCTGCGGGATGCTGCCACCCGAGTTCAACGGAACGGCCGGCACACCCGACGCGGCAGCAGGAACGGAAGAGCTCTCGGAAGTCGTCATGGGCCTCAGCGTACGCCCGCCCTCAGATCACCCCCTCCGACAGCCGGGTCGGGTTGCCGAACCGGTGGTTCGTGATCGAGATCGCCTGCTCGTGCACGAACGGCAGCACCTCGACCCGCCCCGACGCCGTCACCGGACCCGCGTAGATCGCCACGTCGGGGCTCCCCCCGAGCGCTGCCGCCAGCGCCGCGCGGTCCCCTCCGATGAGCCGGATGCGGTGCGCCGTCACCCGGTGCGACCGGACCCGCGAGAGCCAGTGCGCGTCCGACTCCACGACGACCTCGACCTCCCGGTCTTTGAGCACCTGGTGCACCGCGCGAGGTAGGGGCGTGGCCGTGCTGACGCTGAACCGCGACCGCGCGACCGTCCCCGCCGCCATGATCCGCAGGAGCTCGGGAAGCGTCGCCCCCTCCGACAGGCGGATGGTGACGGGCACCGGCCGGTACCGGAACAGGTTGCGCTCGACGCCCAGCCCGGACACGTCCTTCACCCGGTGATACTCGGTCGCAACGGCGATGGCGTCGCTCAGCGCGGAACGCCGCACCAGGTCGAACGCCGCGTAGTCCATCGACGACTGCCCCGACTCGATCAGCTGCGTCACCCGGGGCTCCAGCCCGCGGAGGTGGAGGCTCCGACTCGACTGCCCCTGCTCCGGCACCCACGAGCCGAGCCCGATCAGGTAGTTCGGGCCTCCGGCCTTGGCCCCGGCGCCGACGGAGGACCGCTTCCAGCCGCCGAACGGCTGCCGCCGCACGATCGCCCCCGTGATGCCCCGGTTGACGTAGAGGTTGCCGGCATCGACGGTATCGAGCCAGAGGGCGAGCTCTTCGGACTCCAGCGAATGCAGGCCGGCCGTCAGCCCGTACTCGACCGCGTTCTGGTAGCGGATAGCCTCTTCGAGGTTCCGCGCGGTCATGATCCCGAGGACCGGCCCGAAGAACTCGGTGAGGTGGAAGTACGACCCCGGCTGCACCCCCGAGCGGATGCCCGGCAGCCACAGCCGCCCGGTCCCATCGAGCGGCTTGGGCTCGACGAGCCACTCCTCCTCGGCCCCGAGCGTCGTGAGCGCGTGCGCCAGCTTGCCCGATGCCGGCTCGATGAGCGGCCCCATCTGGCTCATCGGGTCGCTCGGATAGCCGACCCGCAGGCTGGTCGTCGCATCGATCAGCTGGTTGCGGAACCGCTCCGACCGCGCCATCGACCCGACGAGGATCACCAGGCTCGCCGCCGAGCACTTCTGCCCGGCGTGCCCGAACGCGCTCTTGACGATGTCGGCGACCGCGAGGTCGATGTCGGCGCTGGGCGTGACGATGATCGCGTTCTTGCCGCTGGTCTCGGCGAGCAGCGGGAGGTCGGGCCGCCACGACCGGAACAGCCGCGCTGTGTCGTACGACCCGGTGAGGATCACCCGGTCGACCCGCGGGTCGGCGACCAGCCGCTGACCGAGGTCGTCCTCTGCCACATCGACGAGCCGGAGCAGGTTGTGCGGGATCCCCGCCTCCCACAGCGCCTCCACCATGACGGCACCCGAGCGCCGGGCCTGCGGAGCCGGCTTGATGATGACACCGCTGCCCGCGGCGAGCGCCGCCAGCACCGACCCGGCCGGGATCGCGACCGGGAAGTTCCACGGCGGGGTGACGACCGTGAGCGCCGACGGCACGAACCGCGCCCCCTGCACGGTGTCGAGCTCGCGCGCGAGCGTCGCGTAGTAGTGGGCGAAGTCGACGGCCTCGCTGACCTCGGGGTCGGCCTCCGCGATGGTCTTGCCCGTCTCGGACGCCATCACCTCGATCAACCGGTCGCGGTTCGCCTCGAGCGCCCGCCCGGCCCGGTCGAGCAGCGCGGCCCGCTCGGCTCCGCTGCGGGCTCCCCACTCGACGCCCGCCGCCCGCACCGTCTGGATGGCCGCCTCCAGCCGCCGCGCGTCGGAGATGACCGCCGCGGCGATCGTGGCCGCACCGATATCGGAGTCGGCCGAGCGCGCCAGGATCCGCCGCCCCCACGTGCGGTTCACCGGCAACGATGGGTCGGTGTCCTGCGCGTTCCGGAACTCCGACGGCGCATCCGTTTCTGCCCCGCCCGCCGCCGCAACCGCACCGGCGATATCCAGAGGCGCATCGAGCCCGCTCGACCCGCGCGTCAAGCCCAGCACGACGCTGGTCAGCCCCTCGGCCTCCACCGGCGACGCCTCGTCCGCGTCCGATACCGCAGGCACCGGGGAGCCCGAGGGGACCGGCGGCTCAGACCCCGCCGGCGGCCGCGTCAACGCCGGCTCGGCCTCCTCCCGCTCCCGCGCGCGATCCTGCTGGCGATTCGGCAGCGGAGCCGCGCCGCGCGGCAGCGGGTCGGCCTCCAGCTGCGCCACCGAGGCGAGGAAGCGGTCGCGCTCCCGCTCGAAGGCGGCGGGATCGCTCCCCAGTTCGAACACCGCCGACATGAAGTTCTCGGGGCTGGCGTTCTCCTCCAGCCGGCGCACGAGGTACGAGATGGCCACGTCGAACTCGCGCGGGTCGACCACCGGCGTGTAGAGCAGGAGCTCCCCGACCGTCCGCTTGACGACCTCGGCCTGCGCCGTCGCCATGCCGAGCAGCATCTCGAAGTCGATCCGGTCGGTGACCCCGCGACGCGACGCCAGCAGCCAGGCGTACGCCACGTCGAACAGGTTGTGCCCGGCCACGCCGAGCTTGACCGCGTACGTGTGCTCCGGCGTGAGCGCCCAGTCGAGCACCCGCTTGTAGTTCGCGTCGGTCGACTGCTTGTCACCGTAGGTCGCGAGCGGCCAGCCGTGCAGGGCGGCGTCCACGTGCTCCATCGCGAGGTTGGCGCCCTTCACCAGACGCACCTTGACCGCCGCACCGCCCGCGATCCGCCGGTCCGTCGCCCACTCGGTGAGCGTCTGGAGCGCGTCGAGCGCGTCGGGGAGGTACGCCTGCAGCACGATCCCCGCTTCAAGGTTCATGAGCTGCGGCCGACTGAGCAGGTCCATGAACACGGCGATGGTCAGGTGGAGGTCGCGGTACTCCTCCATGTCGAGGTTGATGAACTTGGGCGTCGGGGAGGCCGCGGCCAGCTCGTAGAGCGGCAGCAGTCGCTCCACCACCCGCTCCACGTTCTCGTCGAAGGCCCACATCGACAGCTGCGGGACGATCGACGACACCTTGATCGAGACGTAGTCCACGTCGTCGCGCGCGAGCAGCGCTCGCGTGCCCTCGAGGCGGCGGGCAGCCTCCTGCTCGCCGAGAACCGCCTCCCCGAGCAGGTTGAGGTTCAGGCGGACGTCGCCGGAGGCGCGCAGCCGGTCGATCGACGGCCCGAGCCGCTCGGGCGTCGCGTCGACCACCAGGTGACCGACCATGCGGCGCAGCACCCGCCGCGCGATCGGCACGACGACCCAGGGCAGCACCGGCCCGAGCACGCCGCCGAGCCAGAGCGCGAAGCGGAGGTACCAGGGCAGGAAGCGCGGGATCGTCTTCGCCACGCGCTGGAGGTTGTAACCCGCCACGAAGAGGTCCTGCGGCCGGGCAACACCGTCGACGAAGCCGACCGCGAACTCCAGCCCGTGCGGGTCGCGCAGCACGCCGGCCAGCCGCTCGGCCGCCGGATCGTCGTGCGCCTCGCCGCGCGCGCTCTCGCCCAGCCAGGTGCGCACGAGCTCGACAGCCTCCTGAGCCAGCTGTGCCGGGCGCGTCTCGACCCCGTCCGTGTGTTCGACCATGCCTCGACTGTATTCGTCCGCCGCACACGCGACGAAGGGCCGAGCGCAAGTCGTGGACAACTCCCAAGGAAGGCCTTCCTGTGGAGACGAAAGCACGCTCTAGGCTCGTCCCATGACCGATCTCGCCGCCGCCGCGCACGCCTCCGCCCCCTCCCACGACGTGGTCATCGTCGGCGGCGGGCACAACGGCCTCACCGCCGCCGCGTACCTCGCCCAGGCGGGTCGCAGCGTCATCCTGCTGGAGCGTCTCGACGAGGTGGGCGGCGCCGCCGTGAGCGCTCAGGCCTTCCCCGGTGTGGAGGCCCGCCTCTCGCGCTACTCGTACCTCGTGAGCCTGCTCCCGCAGCGCATCATCGACGACCTCCGCCTCGACATCCGGCTCGCCCGCCGCCGCTACTCCTCCTACACGCCCGTCCCCGGCAACCCCGGATCCGGCCTCCTGGTCGACAACACGGACCCCGCCGCGACAGCCGCCTCCTTCGCCGAGGTCGGCGCGGCCGAGGACGCCGAGGCGTTCGACGCCTTCTACGAGTCCACCGGCGCAGTCGCACGCGCGCTCTGGCCCACCGTCACCGAGCCGCTGCTCACCCGCTCAGAGGCCCGCGCACTGGTGGGCGACGACGAGCTGTGGGAGGCGCTGATCGAGCGTCCGATCGGCGGCTTCATCGAGTCGCGCCTCACCAGCGACCTCGTGCGCGGCGTGGCCGCCACCGATGCCCTGATCGGCACCTTCTCGAGCCTCGGCGACCCCGCGCTCGACCAGAACCGCTGCTTCCTCTACCACGTGATCGGCCAGGGCACCGGTGAGTGGGACGTACCCATCGGCGGCATGGGCGCCGTCACCGGCGAGCTGGCGCGCGTCGCACGCGAGGCGGGCGCCCGCATCGTCACGGGCGCCGAGGTCACCGCCATCCACCCCGACGGCAGCGTCGACTACGTGCGCAACGGCCACGAGCGAAGGGTGGAGGGCCGGCACGTCCTGGTCAACGCGGCGCCCGACGTGCTCGACGCGCTCCTGGGCGAGGAGCCGCAGCCCCCGCGCCCCCGCGCGGAGGGCGCCCAGGTCAAGGTCAACCTCCTCCTGAAGCGCCTGCCCCGCCTGCGCGACGAGTCGGTCGCACCCGAGGCGGCCTTCGGCGGCACCTTCCATATCAACGAGACGTACACCCAGCTCGAGGAGGCGTACGCGGGGATGACCCGCGGCGTCATGCCCGAGCTGCTGCCCTGCGAGATCTACTGCCACACCCTCGCCGACCCGACCATCCTCGACCCGGAGCTCGCCGAATCGGGCGCGCAGACCATCACCGTCTTCGGCCTGCACACCCCCGATCGGTGGCTGACCGACGAGAACAACGACGCCACCCGGCAGCGGCTGCAGGATGCCGTGCTCGCCTCCCTCGATTCGGTGCTCGCCGAGCCGATCGAGAGCCTGCTGCTCACCGACGCCGACGGCCGGCCCTGCATCGAGACCAAGACCACGCGCGACCTGGAGCGCGCGCTGAACATGCCCGGCGGCAACATCTTCCACGGCCCGCTCTCGTGGCCGTTCGCCGAGGACGACGACGCGCTCGACACGCCGGCCCAGCGCTGGGGGGTCGCGACGCGGCACCCGCGCATCCTGCTGTGCGGCTCCGGCGCCCGCCGCGGCGGCGCGGTCAGCGGCCTGGGCGGCCACAACGCGGCGATGGCGGTGCTCGAGGGCTGAGTCCGGAGTCGCCCCTGCCGGTTTCGCGATCGCATGACTAAGGTGAGGTCCATCGGGGACTGACTCACCGGGAGGTCACCATGCAGCCGCAACCGACAGGTCGATTGGTCCGCAAGGACGACGGCGTCTATGTGGTCCTGGACCGCATCCTGCGAGCGCCGATCGAGGAGGTGTGGGCGCTCTTCAGCCGCACCGGCTATCTGCAGCAGTGGATCGGCGAGTTCACCGGCAATCCGCGCACGGGCGCGGTCAAGTTCCGGATGACGGCCGAAGGCGACGACGCCGAGTGGGAGGACGTCGCGATCATGGAGTGCGAGGCCCCGCACCGCCTCCACGTCGACGTCGGCCACGCGGGCGACTCCCGCCGCATGTACGTGCACCTGACGGAGGCGAGCGGCCATACGACCGTCACGTTCGCCCAGCGTCTGCGCACACTGACGGGCGAGGCGGACATCGGGGTCGGCTGGGACTACTACCTCGACCGGATGTTGGCGGCTCATGACGGGCGCCCGCTCCCGCGCTGGGACGACTACTACCCCAGCATGCTGGAGCACTACGAGACCCTGTGCCGTGAGATGTCGCACGACCTCAAGACCGAGCACGCCGCCGCCCACCGCGACGGGACGCTGGGGTAGCAGAAGCCACCGCGCCCAGTGCAGCAGCTCAGTGCCAGCGATGATCCTGCACGGTCATCCGCGGACCGCGTCGCTGGAACCGGAAACCGCTCGCGAAGATGAGCCGCACGACCCGTTGGCGATGACCCGCCCAGGGCTCGAGCAGCTCGAGCATGCCGTCGTCGTCGACCCGCTTGCCGATCAGGGCCTCGCCGACCTGATGCGCCAGGTGGTAGTCGCCGACGCTGACGAGATCGGGGTGGCCGTGCGAGCGCTGCAGCGTCTCGGCCGCGGTCCAGAGCCCGACGCCCGGTACCGTCTGCAGGGCGGCGGCAGCCTCGTCCAGCGTGGAGGCGCGCTCGGCCGCGCGCTCCAGCGACCGGCCAACGGCGAGCACGGCCTGGGCGGCACGCGCCCGGCGGGGGTCGACGCCCGCCCGGTGCCAGTCCCACGACGGGATGCCGCGCCACGTCTCCAGCGTCGGCACGACCCGCATGCCCTCGGGCGCCGGCCCGGGCGCCGGCTCGCCGTACCAGCGCAGCAGGCGCGCCCACGACCGGTACGCCTCCAGACTCGTGACGCGCTGCTCGATGATCGCGGGGAGCAGCGCCTCCAGCACCTGCCCGGTGCGGGCGAGCCGGAGCCCCGGGTTGCGGTGGAGGCTGTCGCGCAGCAGCCGATGCCCGCTCACGTCGAGCCCGCTCCAGTCGTCGTCGCCGCCGAGCAGGCGGGGCACGCCCGCGATCGCCCAGCCGGCGCCCGGGCCCCAGGCGGCCGCCGTCACGGACCCGTCGGAGGCGGGACGCAGCACACGCAGCGTCGCCGGCCCCTCCGGCGTGCGCCAGGTGCGCCACATCCCACGCAGGTCCCACTGGGTCGTCGGGTCGTACGGCCCGCGCCCGAGCAGCGCCAGCGTCCCCGGCATGTCGATCGGCTGGGCGGGACGGTACACCGTCTCGGCCGCCGGCTCCGCCCGCGGCGCGGGAGCGGGGAGCACGGCGGACATGGACGGCATGCTACGTCACGCGGCTGACAGCGGCACCGCTCCGCGCAGG
The DNA here is from genome assembly GCF_030433685.1 of Leifsonia williamsii. Taxonomy (NCBI): domain Bacteria; kingdom Bacillati; phylum Actinomycetota; class Actinomycetes; order Micrococcales; family Microbacteriaceae; genus Leifsonia; species Leifsonia williamsii. Next base: position 928,755 of record NZ_JAROCF010000001.1, on the reverse strand, counting down.
ATCACTCGCTCCACACGCTCGGCGCCTCGGCGCGGGTCGACGGCAGCGCCGCGTCGACGCCCCAGTCGCGCAGCCACTGCGGCACGGTGACGTCCGTCGGCGACGGGCCGACGGCCTCCAGCAGCTCGTCGATGGTCACGACCCCGCCGCCCCGCTTGAGGAACCGCCCGCGGATGAAGGCCTGCGTGTAGATCTCGCCGTCGACCGTGAACCGCTGCTCGACGTACACGGCCTTCTCGTCGAAGCCGAGGATGCGCGACTCCACCACGAACGGCTGCCACAGTTCGAGCGATTTGCGGAACGAGATGGTCTCGGACGCGACGACCGGATACCAGCCCTTCCGCTTGAAGATCGCCCACACCCCGTTGCGCGACAGCATGTCGAACCGGCCGATGTCGGCGATCGACAGGTACACGCCGTTGTTCATGTGCTTCAGAATGTCGAGGTCGGTCGGCAGCACCCGGAACCGCGTGCGCGCGACGTCCCAGTGCCCGAGACGCGGACCGAACCTCGAGAGCAGGAAGTGGAGCATCGTCCGGAAGATCATGTGCACCCGGACACAGTAGCCATTCGTCAACGACCGGGCGCGATCGTTATCGAGGGGCGACAATCGCAGCGCGCCGGGACGGACGCGGGGTTGTACCGGATGCCCTAACGCGCGAAACCGTCCTTCACCGCGGCGAGGAGGCGGCGGACAGCCGCCGCGGGATGGCGGCTCCCGTCGTTCGGCGACGACGTCACCGCGAGGATGGAGCGCACGAAGGACGGGTCGTCGATCGGCATCAGCACGATCCCGGGGTGCTCGGCGGTCGTCGCGAGGCCCGGGATGATCCCGACGGCCATCCGCGCGGCGGTCATGCCGAGGAGGACCTGGAAGTCATCGGTCCTGATCGCCACGTCGACGGCGTATCCCCGTGCCGCGAAGACATCGACCAGCAGGCGGTCGATCGCGTCGGCCTCCGACGTCGAGACCACCCAGCGCTCGCTGCGGAGGGAGAGGAGGGCCGCGAGATCCACCGCGGGGAGCGACGCGAAGGGGTGGCCGGCGGGCAGCGCCAGCATCAGGGGGTCGCGGTACACCTCTACCGCCTCCACGGTCGGGCGGAGCGGCAGCTCGTAACCGGGCACGGTGTACACGAGCGCCGCATCGAGCGCGCCGCGGTTGATCCGGTCCACCAGCACGGGGACTTCGTCGATCGTCGCCTCGATCTCGATGCCCAGGTCGCCGAGGGGGTTCGCGATGAACGGCAGGATGCTCGCCGCAGCCGTCGCGAACGTGCCGAACCGCAGCCGTACGCGCCCCAGCTCGCCGAACTCGCGCGCGTCTCCGATCGCCCGTTCGCTGAGCGTCAGGATCTGCTGCGCGCGATCGAGCAGGAGCATGCCGACCGGGGTGAGTCTGCTGCCGCGCGGGGAGCGCTCGAGCACGGGCGATCCGACCAGCGTCTCGAGGTTCTTCAGGTGGTAGTCGACCGTCGGCTGGCTCCAGCCCAAGCGGCGGGCGGCCGCCGTGACCGACCCCGCGTCGTGCACCGCTCTGAGCGCCTCGAACTGCCGTAGATCCGCCGCCATGCGGTGCCTGCCTCGATCGCGCTCTCGCTCGATGGTGCATCGAGCCACATACAGTCTATGAGGGCCGGGTGCATCTTGGGGGTTCTCGTGGGGCGGCGTCACCCGGACCATTGAGGGGAGACTTCACCATTCGAAGGAGACTGGTATGCCCACCGTCGCTCAGCAGCTGCTGCGGAGAAAACCCACGACGCCGCCCGGGCCGGGCGACGTCCGGCTCAAGCGCAGCATCGGCCTCTTCTCGCTGACGATGATCGGGGTCGGGGGAACGCTCGGCACCGGCATCTTCTTCATCCTCTCCCAGGCGGTCCCGGTCGCCGGCCCCGCTGTCATCTGGTCGTTCGTCATCGGCGGCGTCGTCGCCGGGCTCACGGCGTTGTGCTACGCCGAGATGGCAGGCGCCGTGCCCGTCTCCGGCTCGACGTACTCCTACGCGTACGCGACGCTCGGCGAGGGCACGGCGATGGCGGTCGGAGCCTGCCTTCTGCTGGAGTACGGCGTCTCGACGGCCGCCGTCGCGGTCGGGTGGTCCCAGTACGTCAACCAGCTGCTCCAGAACCTCGTCGGGTGGGAGCTCCCCGTGCAGCTCTCGCAGGCGCCGGAGCAGGGCGGCATCGTCAACGTGCCTGCGGTGGTCGTGATCGTGCTGTGCTCGCTGCTCCTGCTCCGCGGTGCGCGCGAGTCCACCACGGTAAACAGCATCATGGTCGTCATCAAGATCGCGGTGGTGCTGTTCTTCTGCGCCGTGGCGTTCACCGGGTGGAACACCGACCACTTCCACAACTTCGCACCGGCCGGATTCGCGGGCATCGTCGGCGGCGCCGGGATCATCTTCTTCTCGTTCGTCGGCCTCGACGCCGTCTCGACCGCCGGCGAGGAGGCGAAGAACCCGAAGCGCAACCTGCCGCTCGCGATCATCTTCGCGCTGGTGATCATCGTGCTGCTCTACGTCGCCACCAGCCTCACCGCCCTCGGCGCGCAGGCGCCCGAGAAGTTCGAGAACCAGGATGCGGGCCTCGCCGAGATCCTCCAGAACATCATCGGCGCGAGCTGGCCGGGGACCATCGTCGCGATCGGCGCCATCATCTCCATCTTCTCCGTGACGCTGGTCGTGCTGTACGGGCAGACGCGCATCCTCTTCGCCATGTCGCGCGACGGGATGATCCCGCCGGTCTTCGCGAAGGTCAACCCGCGGTCGATGACGCCGGTGCAGAACACGGTCATCGTGATGATCGCCACGAGCATCCTCGCCGCGGTCATCCCGATCGACTTCCTCGCCGAGATGACGAGCATCGGGACGCTCGTCGCGTTCCTCGTGGTGTCGCTCGGCGTCATCATCCTGCGCGTGCGGGAGCCGGAGCTGGAGCGCGGCTTCCGCCTGCCGTTCGGCTGGACGATCCCCATCCTGTCGATCGCCGGCTGCATCGCCATCATCACGCAGCTGCGGGTGATCACGATCGTCGTGTTCCTGATCTGGACCGCCGTCTTCCTCCTGTTCTACTGGTTCTACGGCCGCAAGCACTCCGCACTGCAGGCCGAACGGCCGGCCGCCGACGGGGATGCCCCGTACACGAGCAACTTCGGCCAGCCCAGCAAGAGCGAGATCCGCGCCGCCGCCGCACGCCGGAAGGCGAACCGGAGATGAGTATCATCGTCGGGGTCGACCCCGCACACCGCTCCGCGTCGGCGCTGCACCTCGCCGCCATGCTCGCCCGCTCCTCCGGCACGGACCTCGTCGTGGCCGCGGTCGTCCCCCCTGCCTGGCCGGCGACGGCGGGAGGCGCGGACAGGGAGTGGCGCGGGTACACCAGAGACAACGCCGACAGCGCCCTCGACCACGCCGCCGCCGTGCTCGGCGACTCGATCGCTGCCGAGTACCTCCTGCACGAGGCGGCGTCGGCCCGGCGCGGACTCGTCGAGCTCACCGACCAGCACGACGGGTCGCTGATCGTCGTCGGGTCGGGAGCAGGCGGCCAACCGGGGCGGATCGCCCTCGGCGCCGAGAGCGACACCCTCCTGCATGCCTCGCCGGTCCCCGTGGCGATCGCGCCTCGCGGGTATCGGACCGACGAAGACGCCCGCGTGACCCGGGTGACCGCCGCGTATCGGGGCACCGGCGCCTCGACCGGCCTCGTGCTGGGCGCGGCGGAGGTGGCGGCGACCCTGGGGGCGGAGCTGCGGGTCGCCTCCTTCGCCGTCGTTCCTCCCGATTCCGGGACCTCGGGCGCCGGACTCGACGCGGAACTGACGATCGCGAACACCTGGGCGGGTGACATCGAGCGGCACGCGGCAGCGGTGGTGCGCCAGGTCGCCGAACTGGAGGACGCCCCGGCCGTCTCCGGCGTCGCCGTCGGAATGGGCGAGACCTGGGAGGCGGCCATCGCGGACATCGGCTGGGATCAGGGCGAGGTGCTGGTGGTCGGATCGAGCACGCTCGGCCCGATCGCCCGCGTGTTCCTCGGCTCGCACGCGACGAAGATCGTGCGCCATTCCCCCGTCCCGGTCGTCGTGGTGCCACACGGCGTCGGCAGCCGCGAGCGAGACTGACCCGCCCGATACCTTCCGATACGCCTGCCCCTCCCGATACCGCCTGCCCCTCTCGAAACTGAAAGACGCACCATGCCGCATCCCCTCCTCGACCTCTTCCCGGCCGGGGCGGCCGTCGACCCCGACGGCACCCTCGTGATCGGCGGCTGCCGGGTGGACGACCTCGCGCGGGAGTTCGGCACCCCCGCGATCGTCGTCGACGAGCGCTCGCTGCGCGCCAGGGCGCGCGAGTACCGGACGGCCTTGACCTCACGCCGAGCGAACGCGCGCATCGTCTTCGCGTCGAAGGCGTTCCCGGCCACCGCCGTGCAGCGGGTCATGGTGGAGGAGGGGCTGGGGCTCGACGTCGCAGGCGGCGGCGAGATCCTCAGCGCCCTGCGCGCGGGAGTGGACCCCGGATTGATCGTCGTGCACGGCAACGCCAAGACCACCGAGGAGCTGGGGATCGCCGTCGACGCCGGCGCCGGACTCGTCGTCGTGGACAACGAAGACGACGTCGACCGGCTCGAACAGCTGGTCGCCCCGGGGAACACGCAGTCCGTGCTCGTCCGCGTCATCCCCGGGGTGGTCTCCTCCACGCACCCGCACGTGCAGACCGGGCAGCTCGGCTCCAAGTTCGGCCTGACGCCGGACGCCGCCCGGCGCCTGATCACCAGGATCGAGGCGAGCCCCCTGCTCGACATGCGAGGCGTGCACGCGCATGTGGGTTCGCAGATCATGGACCCGGCCGAGCTCGCCGCGGCCGTGGCCCCGCTCGCGGCGCTCGGCGCCTTCCCCGTCTACGACCTCGGCGGGGGGCTCGGCGCCCGCTACACGACCGCCGACCGGCCCGCGACCGTCGACGCGTACGTCGAGGCGCTGCTCCAGGCGGCCGACGAGCATCTGCCGGCCGAGGCGGAGATCATCATCGAGCCGGGCCGCAGCATGGTCAACTCCTCCGCCTTCACGCTCTACACCGTCACCACGGTCAAGCGCGACGCCCGCAACTTCGTCGCCGTGGACGGCGGCATGGGCGACAACCTGGAGGCCGCGCTCTTCCAGCAGCGCTACGAGGCCGTGCTGGCAGGCCGGATGAACGAGGAGGACGTGGAGGACGTCGTCGTGGTCGGGCGCCACTGCGAGTCCGGAGACGTGCTCATCGATCCGCTCCGGCTGCCGGCCGCGCGGGTCGGCGACCTGCTCGCCGTCCCGGCGACCGGCGCGTACACGCACACGATGGCGAACAACTACAACGGGTACCGGAGGCCGCCGGTGGTCTTCGCGCGCGACGGCGAGGCGAGGGCCGTCATCCGGCGGGAGACCTGGGCCGACCTCTTCGACCGCGACCAGTGAGCGCCTCCGCTCACCGGCCGCGCAGCACCTAAGCTGAGCCCATGCAGGTGGGAGCGATCCGGCTGGATCCGGTCTCGGACGGCGCCTTCGTCGCACGCCCCTCCTACTTCCATCCCGACGCCACCGCCGCCGCAGAGCCCCGGCTGTTCGGCCGGGCGGGCGCCGCATGGCTGCCCATCGGCTGCTTCCTGGTGCGCACCGGCGACCGCGTCATCCTGGTGGACGCCGGCCTCGGCCCCGACATGCAGTCCCTCCCGGACGCCATGTGGCTCGTCGGCGGCCAGCTCCTGACCGGGCTCCGCTCGCTCGGGGTACGACCCGGCGACATCACCGACGTGATCTGCACGCACTTCCACGCGGACCACGTCGGGTGGCTCTTCGACCTCGCGGCGCAGCCGGTGTTCCCCGCGGCCACCGTGTGGTTCGGCGCCGGCGACTGGGACCACTTCGTCGACGGCCCCGGCGAGATGGCCCCGCACATCGAGAAGGGCCTGCGGTCGCTGCCGGCACCGCGACTCCGTTCGTTGCGCACCGCCACGGAGGTCGTGCCCGGCGTGGAGGCCGTGCCCGCTCCCGGCCACACTCCGGGCCACCTCTGCGTGGTGCTCGAGTCCGATGGTCGGCGGGTCATCCTGCTGGGCGACGCGATCACCGCTCCGGAGCAGCTCGCCGAATCCGGCTGGCACTCCATGGGAGACGTCGACGCCCGGCTGGCCGAGCACACGCGCAGCACCCTCTGCGAGCTCCTCGCCGATCCGTCGACCACCGGCGTCGGCGCCCACTTCCCCGAGCTGCGCTTCGGGACGCTGCACGGTGGTCGCTGGCATCCCACCGACGGCTGAGCGGCGCGCCGACCGGCCCGCGTTCACCTGCGCTTCACCTCTGCGTGCGACGGTCTGCGCATGTCGATGTCCGAGCCGTTCCTCCCCGCGCATGAGCCTCGCCGCGAGCCAGACCCGCGCGAGCACGACGTCGATGCGGACGTGGACGTGTTCGTGGAGGCGCCACACCGCAAAGCCCGCCACGCCGCTCGGGCCGAGGCCGAGGCCGAGCGCGGTTCCGACGATTCCGCCGTCACCGACGCGGAGAGCACCCGCGCGTTCGAGAAGGGCCCACGGCCCCCGTTCCGCACCCCGACTGCCGGCGCGGCCCTCACGCCCGAGCAACTGGCAGCGGAGCTGGCGGAGGAGTCAGGCGCCGACTCAAAGCACTGATCCTGCGGCGCGCCTCACGCCTCCCCGCACAGCACCCGGGCCACGGCCTCCGCGTTGACCCGTGCGGACCCGTAGGGATAGACGACGTTCGCGGGCTCACCCGCACGCTCTCCAGCCGGAAGCGGCCAGCCCGCAACGATCACCACGGTGTCGGGCCGACGCTCCAGCACCGCCCGGAGCACCTCCGCCTCCAGCACGCTGCTCTGCGGCTGATTGACCACGAGGACCGGCGCGGCCGCCTCGGCGAGCGCCGCGACCGCCTCCGCTGCGGCGGCGGACGGGTCCGTCGAGGAGAGCCAGATACGGTCGACCTCCCGCCGCTCGCTCAGCGCACGCGTGAAGTGGTCGGGCTGCGATCCGGCCGCGAGGTTCCGCTTCGTTCGGGCGTCGACCAGCGTCACCGGCCCGCTCGCCAGGCGTACGTGCCCGACGACCTCCAGCCCCTCGCCGGCCACGCCCGTCCAATCCGTAGCCGGGAAGTCGCCAGCGACCGAGCGCCCGCGGGCGGAGCGCAGCGACGCAGCCAGCGCCGCCACCCGCTCCGCCGCGTCCTCCACGACCGCGACGGCCAGCTCGCCCGACCGCATGGCGGCCACCAGCGCGTCCCGCACCTCCAGGAACTCGTTCTCGTCCGTCCGCCCTTCGGCGCTGCTGCCGTTCTCCGCGGGATTTCCGACGCACAGGAGGTCGATCCCGGCCTGCAGCGCGGCCACGGCACCCGGCCCGAGCCCGTAGCCGGCCCGGATCGCCGCCATGTCGAGGGCATCCGAGACGATCACGCCCTCGAAGCCCAGGTCGCGCAGGAGAGACAGGGCCCGCGGGTTCAGCGTCGCGGGCGCATCGCCCAAGTGCGGCACGCGGATGTGCGCCGACATCACCATCGCGACCCCGGCCTCGATGGCCGCGGCGAAGGGCGGGAGGTGCACATCCGTCAACGCGTCAGGCCCGGCATTGGTCACGGCAAGCGCCAGATGCGAGTCCGTCGACGTGTCACCATGCCCAGGGAAGTGCTTGGCGCACGCCGCGATCCCCGCGGACTGCAGACCCCGCACGGCCGCCTCCGCCTGCCGCGCGACCAGGCTCGCGTCGGCGCCGAACGACCGCACCCCGATGACCGGGTTGCGCGGGTCCACGTTCACGTCGACGCTCGGCGCCAGGTCGATGTCGATGCCCGCGGCGGCGACCAGCGCGCCGGTCCATGCGGCGGCCCTCTCGGTCAGCTCGACGTCGTCGAGTCGGCCGAGGACGGCGTTGCCGGGCGTGGAGGAGCCCTCGCGCACCTCCAGACGCGTGACGGTTCCTCCCTCCTCGTCGACGCCGATCAGGGCGTCGGGGCGGAGGCGGTGGATGCGGTCGGAGAGTGCGCGCACCTGCGCGGCATCCTCGACGTTCTGCCCGAAATACACCACGCCCGCGAGGCCGCCGGCGAGCTCGCGCTCAAGCCACTCCGGCGCCTCCACCCCCGTGAACCCGGGCCACACGACACCGTTCGCGAGCCGGCGGAGTTCGCTGTCGGAGCGGGAGGTCGCCTCCTGCTGACCTGTCGTCGTGGGGTGATCGGTGGCGTGCGGCATGCTGGTCGTCCGTTCTCGTTCGGGTCTCATCCCTCGTCGCGCAGCTCCCTGACGATCTCGTACGTGCTCTTCAGCGCCTGCACCGTGCGGTCGTAGCGGCCGCGGGCGACCCCGACGAAGACGTAGTCGACGATGGTGAGCTGCGCGATCCGGCTGGCCATCGCTCCGGACCGGAAGGTGGTCTCCCGCACCGCCGTGCGCAGCACCTCGTCCGCGTGCTGCGTCAGCGGCGAGCCGGGCGCGTTGGTGATCGCGACGGTGTGCGCGCCGCCGTTCCTCGCCGCGCGGAGGAAGGCGACGGTCTCGGTCGTCCGGCCGTTGTGCGAGAAGGCGATCGCCACGTCGTCGGAGCCCAGCAGCGCCACCGACACCAGCGCGTCGTGCGCGTCGTGGAACACGAGCGCAACGTGACCGATGCGGAGCAGCTTGGCCGCCAGGTCCTGCGCGGCCGCGTTGCTGGCGCCGACGCCGAACAGCACGACGCGCCGCGCCCCCTCCACGCTCCGGATCACCCGTTCGAGGGTCGGCATGTCGATGCTGTCAGCGGTCTCGCGGATGCCGAGGATCTCGCTTCCCGCGATCTTGGCGACCATCTCGCCGAGGGAGTCGGAGGGGCTGATGTCGGCGCCGTAGGTCGCGGACCCGCCTCCGAACTCCGCCGCTTCCTTGCCCAGTTCCGACGCGAGCTGCAGGCGCAGTTGCGGATACCCGGTGAGCCCGAGGGAGCGGCAGAACCGCACGATGGACGCCTCGGAGGTGTCGCAGGCGCGGGCGAACTCCGTGATCGTGTTCTCCAGCACGATCTGCGGCCGTTCCAGAATCGCGTCGGCCACCCGGCGCATGGTCGGCGGGAACGACTCGACGTGCGCCTGGATGTTCGTCTGGATGCTCATGCTGATGCGCCACGCTATCCGCCCACCCGAGCGCATGTCAATCATTTACACACCTGTTGGTCGTTGTGTAAATTGTCTCTATCGATCGGACGGACAGGCCGTGGACTTCGCGGTGCCGGGATGGGGACGCGTTGAGTACCGAGGCCGCACCGCAGCACATCGCGATCGACCTCGGCAAGACGAACTGCCGGGTCCGCGTCGAGGCGACGGCCACATCGCCCGCCCGAGAACGGCGCGGCGCCGGCTTCCCCGGCCTCGCCGCAGAGGGTGGAGTGGACGCGGCGCTAGCGGCGATCGTCCCCCTCCTCGACGACCTGGGCCCCGACCCGCTCGGGCTGGACGCCGACGGCCTCGACGCCGCCGCACGCGCGGCGAGCGCGGACGGCGCGAACGCAGGCGCGGCGAGCGCACCCTCACGCGCGGCGAGCGCACTCGCGGCCGGTGCAGCCGGAGCCGACTCCGACCGCGACGCCACCCGCCTCCTGGCGCAACGCCTCCACGACCGGCTCGGCCTCCCCGTCGCCATCGCCTCCGACGTCCTCACCGCCCACCTCGGCGCCTTCGCGGGCGCCCCGGGCACCGTGCTCATCGCCGGAACCGGCGCCGTGGCCTACCGCATCGCCCCCGACGGCACCGCCGCCCGGGCCGACGGCTACGGCCCCTGGCTCGGCGACGAGGGCAGCGGCCGGTGGATCGGGCAGTCCGGACTGCAGGCCGCCCTGCGCGCCGCCGACGGCCGGGGCCCGGCGACGGCCCTCGTGGAGGATGCCCGCACACTCGCCGACGGCGACCTCTCCTCCCTGCCGCGTCGCGTCGCCGGCGGCCCCGATGTCGCTCGGAGCCTCGCCTCCTTCGCTCCCGCCGTGCTCCGCCGGGCCGCCGAAGGCGACGAGGTGGCCCGCGCGATCGTCCACGACGCCGCCGGTCACCTCGCGGCGACGGCAGCCTCCGTGGCGGCGTCGGGATCCGCGGTGAGCATCACGGGCGGGCTGGCCGATGATCCAGCCTTACTGCGGACACTGCTCGACGAACTGCTCCGCCGCGACCTGGTGCCGCACCGCCCCGTCGGGTCGCCCCTCGACGGCGCAGCGCTCCTCGCAGCCCGGCGGGACCTCCCCCACGAAAGGTATGTCACCCGTGCCTGACACGCGCCCGCGCGGACCCCGCTCGCGCGATCTCCTCCGCGACGAGCTCGCCACCCTGACGACCGAGTCGGTCGACGACCGCGGGCGCGACCTCGACACGCTGAGTACCGCCCGCCTCGTGGAGCGGATGAACGACGGTGACCGCGGCGTCCCCGAGGCCGTCTCACGCGCACTCCCGGCGATCGGCGCGGCCATCGACGCCATCACCGACCGGGTGCGCCGCGGCGGCCGTCTGATCTACGTCGGCGCCGGGACGGCCGGCCGACTCGGCATCGTCGACGCCAGCGAGTGCCCGCCGACCTTCTCCGTCGACCCCGGCCTCGTGGTCGGCGTCATCGCCGGCGGCGACCCGGCGATCCGGACCGCGGTCGAGAACGCCGAGGACGACGAGCAGGGCGGCGCTGACGTACTGTCCGAGCTGAAGCTGCGGGAGGCGGACACGGTCGTCGGCCTCTCCGCCTCCGGCCGCACCCCCTACGTCGCGGGCGCGCTGACGTCCGCGCGTTCGGCGGGCGCCCTCACCGTCGCGGTCGCCTGCAACGCGGAGTCGGTCATCGGACGCATGGCGGACCACGCCATCGAGGTGGTCGTGGGCCCGGAGTTCATCGCCGGCTCGACGCGCCTCAAAGCCGGAACCGCGCAGAAGCTCGTGCTCAACATGATCTCCACGATCACGATGGTGCGGCTGGGCAAGACCTACGGGAACATCATGGTCGACCTCCAGGCCACCAAGGAGAAACTGCGGGCCCGCGCGGAGCGGACCGTGATGCTGGTGACCGACTGCACGGCCGAGGAGGCCGCCGCCGCCCTCTCCGCGTCGGCGGGCTCCGTGAAGGTCGCCGTCCTCATGCTGCTCCGCGGAGTCGGCGCCGAGCAGGCCCAAGAGGCGCTCGCTACGGCCCCCAGCCTCCGTGCCGCGCTCGACGCGCGCTGACGGGCGGCAGCGTCAGCTCTGCCCGCGACCCGTCTTCTCCTGCAGCCGGTCGATCTCGGTCGACGCCTGCGCCTTGGTCAGGTCCGCCGGCAGCTCCTCCCCGGCCTCACGCGCCAGCGTGTCGAGGTAGCTGCGCTGCGAGGCCGTCATCGGCTCGTCGCCGGTGACCCACTCCGACGGATCCTTGCTGGCGGGATTCTGCTCATCCGTTCCGCGCGCACCCAGCACGTCGTCACCGGCGGGGATCTGCTCGCTGTTGTCGCTCATGCCGTGCACAGTACCCTCGCCCACCGACGGCACCGCCAGCGTCGCGAGCACCCGAGAGCACCGCCACCATTGCCACCCCTAGCCACCGCCAGCACCGCCAGCGTCAGCGTCAGCAGCCACCGCCAAGGCCACGCTCACCCGCGGTCACCGCCCGAGCGGCACCTCCACGATGCTGACCCCGGGCGGAGGCGCCGACAGCGCCTGGTCGAGCTCGCCCTTCGTGCGCGCGACGCGGTGGTCCCACCCGTACGCGGCGGCCAGCGCGGCGATGTCGACCTGTTGCGGCGTGTAGAGCACCCGGTCGAACGCCGCGGCCGGCGCCGACGCCGACACCTCGAGTCCGTCGAAGATGGTCCCGCCGCCGTCGTTGCCCACCACGACCTGGAGGTGCGGACGCGTCTCTCCCGCTCCGAGCAGCAGCGAGCCGGCGTCGTGCAGCAGCGCCAGGTCGCCGAGCAGCACGCGGGTGACGCCGCCGGGCGCATCCGACGCCGCCGCAGCCGTCTGGCTGGCGATCGCGATGCCGAGCGCGGTCGAGATCGTGCCGTCGATGCCGGCGAGTCCGCGGTTCGCGTGCACGCGGATGCGCTTGCCCGGCGCGGCCCGGTCCAGGTCGCGGATCAGCCGGGAGGCGCCGAGCACCAGCCGGTCGTGCGGCCAGCTGTACCGCCACAGCGCCTCGGCCAGGAGCGCACGGGTGAGCGGTGCGCGGACCGCGGCGAGCTCCGCCTTGGCGAACGCGAGGGCATCTGCGGGATCATACGATCGCGCCTTCTCGACATCCGGCGCGACCGCCGCCGGGTCGGCCTCCCTGGCCGCCTGTTCGAGGAGCCGCCGGCTCGCGAACACCCAGCTCCCGACCCAGCCACGCACCTCGGGGGAACGGAGGTCGGTCTCGGGAGGTCGCACACCGCCGACGATGCGGGCGCGGTGTCCGGGGTTGTATGCCTGGCGGCCGGTCGGAGCGACGACCACGACCTCCACGTCGGCCCGGGTGAGGAGCGCCGGCACCTCGCGGCTGAGCGTGGGATGCCCGTACACGACCGCGCGCTCGACCCGCCCGCCGAAGGTCGCCTCCCCGAGCAGCTCCCGGTACGCCGGCACGAGGTTCGGCCCGAACCGCGCACCGCTCGACACCTCGGCGAGCAGCGGGAACCCGCCCTCGCGCGCCAGCCGCTCGGCGTCCTCGCCGGCGTCGGCGCCCGCGACCACCACGGTCCGCGGACCGGCGGACAGCTGCAGGATCTCGCGCCCGAGCGCCTCCGGCCCGGCAACCGTCGGCAGGAGTCGTCGGGCAATCCGGTCGGAAGCCTCGCGCCCCTCCGCAGCAGCGACCACCCCATCGAGCGGGGGGACGGCCACCGACAGGGGCTCGCGCAGCCCCACATTCAGGTGCACGGGACCCGGGTCGGCGGTCTCAGCGCCGACGGCAGCCCTCACCGCGTCCACGGCGAGCGCCTCCGCTCGCTCGGACTCGCCATCGGCGCCCGTCGGAGCCTCGACGTCCTCCGACCACCGCACGACGTCGCCGTAGAGCCCGTCCTGCTGCGTCGTCTGATTCGACCGGATGCCGCGCAGCTCCGCCGGACGGTCGGCCGTCAGCACGATCAGCGGGACGCCCGCCTCGTGCGCCTCGAGCACCGCCGGGTGGAGGTTGGCGGTGGCCGTGCCGCTCGTCGTGATGACGACCGCAGGGGCGCCGCTCTCCCGGGCCAGCCCGAGCGCCAGGAACCCGCTGACCCGCTCGTCGATCCGGACGTGCAGTCGCGCCGCTCCGCTCCGCTCCAGCTCGGCCGCGACGAGCGCGAGCGCCTGCGAGCGCGACCCGGGGCTCACGACGAGGTCGCGCACTCCTGCGCGCACGAGCCCGCTCAGCAGCGCGATGGAGAAGTCGGTCGCGGGATTGCCGCTGATGGGGAGGTCGGCGCTGGAGACGTCGACGCTGGCGGTGTCAGCGCTGCCGATCTCGGTGGGGCCGTTGTCGTCGGACGCGTTGTCGCCCGGTGCGTTCGTGGAGGCCGGAGCCGTCGTGGGACGGTCACCCATCCCGTCGGCCGGTTTGGTCGGGGTCGGTTCCGTTGTCGTCGAGCTCGGCGAGCTCCTGCTCGAGCTGCCGGATGCGCTCCTCCTGGTCACGATCGAGCTTCAGCTTGCCGAGGAACTCGGGATCGTCGTCGGGCGCTGTCACCCGGCGCTGCACGGAGGAGCCCCGCCGGCCTCGACCGATCAGGAACCACAGCACACCGCCGATGACGGGGAACAGGATGATCACGAGCAGCCAGACAGGCTTGGGTAGGCCACGCACCCGCGAGCGATCGAAAAGAGCGCAGTCTGCCACCGAATAGATGTAGAAGACCGCGGCCGCGACGCCGAGGACTATCCAGAGGCGAACCATGCGTCAATCGTAACTCTCAGGGTGCGTGCCTAAGCTGTGAGGGTGAAGCGGATTCCCTCCTGGTTGACCTACACCGTGCTGCGCCTGCTGGTGTTCGCGGTGCCGCTCGCCATCCTGCTTCTGGTCGGCCTGGTCTGGTGGCTGGCAGTCATCGCCGCCGCGCTCATCGGCCTGTGCCTCTCGTACATCTTCCTGAGCCGCCCGCGGAACGCGGTCTCGTCCGACCTGTACGCCGCCCGCCACCGCGAGACCCCCGCTCCCTCCGAGGATGCGGACGCCGAAGACGCGGCGATCGACAACGCGGCGATCGACAACGCGGCGACTGACGCCGCGGCGACCCCGTCAGAAAGCGAAAGCCGCGCCCAGCGCGATTCCCACTAGCAGCCCCGTGATGCTGGTCAGCTGCAGGGCCGTGACCAGCTCGCGCGGAGTCTTGGCGAAGAGCGCGATCACGCACGCCGGGAGCGCGGCCAGCAGCGCGAACATCCCGTACCAGGCGATCGGGTAGAAGAGCGCCAGCACGCCCAGGATGCCGAACGGCACGAGCAGCAGCACGCAGAACACGATCCGCGATGCGATCCGCCCGAGCAGCACGGCCAGCGTGCGCTTGCCCGCCTGCTTGTCCGGCTCGATGTCGCGGATGTTGTTGACCATCAGCACCGCGCAGGCGATCAGCCCGGCGATCACCGACCCGTACCAGGCCTCCTGATTCACCGTGCCGGCGAGCATGTACGTCGTGCCCGCGGTCGCCACGAGCCCGAAGAACACGAAGACGAAGACCTCGCCGAGCCCGTAGTACCCGTACGGCCGCTTGCCCCCGGTGTAGAACCACGCCGCCGCGATGGCCGCCGCCCCGACGAGGAGCACCCACCAGTGCTGCGTGAGGATGACCAGCACCAGTCCGGCCACCGCCGCCAGCCCGAAGAACACCAGTGCGACCGTGAGCACCTTGCGCGGCGCCGCCTTGCCGGAGCCGGTGAGTCGCCCCGGACCGACACGGAACTCGTCCGTCCCCCGCACCCCGTCTGAGTAGTCGTTGGCGTAGTTGACGCCGATCTGGAGCAGTACGGCGACCGCGAGGCAGAGCAGCGACCGCACCGGGTGCCACACCCCGGGCCCCTCGGCGACCTTGGCCGCACCGACACCGATGAGGACGGGAGCGATCGCCAGCGGAAGTGTGCGGATGCGCGCCCCCGCGATCCAGTCGGATGCGGTCGCGGGCTTCACGGCGGTCGACACCGCTCCCGGCCGACCACTCTTGCCGCCGCGCGGCCCGCGGGCCGGCGTCGGAGTCATCCGCTGCATTCGAGGCTTGTTCTGGCTCATCACAGTGCGAATCGTAACAACATCGCCTATGCCCCCGAGCCCGTGTGCGTACCCGGAACCCCACCGTCCGAGCCCCCGCTCCGACCCACCGCATCAGCAAGCCGCCGCCGATCCGGCTTCCCGCTGCTCAGCCGCGGAATCGACTCCACCTCCAGGATCCGCGCGGGCGCCGCAGCCCGCCCCAACCGGTCAGCCACGGCCTCCCGGACGCGCGCCAACGCCCCTGACGTTCCTCTCTCTCCGTTGCCTGCCGCCGGCTCACCCCCGACGACGACCACCGGCACCTGCCCCCACTGCGCGTCCTCCGCCGCGACCACGACGGCCCCACCGAACCCCTCGATCCCGCGCACCACCGCCTCCACCGCGTCGAGGAGCACCTTCTCGCCACCCGAGATGATCACGTTGTCGGCCCTCCCGAGCACCGTGACCCGCCCGCCTTCGACGCGACCCAGGTCACCGGTCCGATACCAGCGCAGTCCACCGTCCTCGTGGAAGGCAGCGGCCGTCCGGCCCCGATCACCCACATAGCCCTCGGCGAGCGTCGGCCCGCTGATCTCGAGCACGCCGTCCGTCTCGCGCACCACCGTCGACCCGATCGGGACGCCGTCGTAAACGCACCCGCCCGCCGTCTCACTCGACCCGTACGTGCTCAGGATGCGCGCGCCCAGGGCCTCCGCGCGCTCCCGCAGCACCGGCGTGAGCGCCTGCCCCCCGACAAGGATGCCGTCGAACCGCCGCAGCGCACGCGCGACCTCCGCCGAGCCGCCCTCGGCCGCCTCCACCAACCGGGCGAGCTGCACCGGCACCAGCGAGGTGAAGCGGAGGTCGTGCACCATCCCCGTGGCGACCGCTGCGAACCGCGAGGGGTCGAAGTGCCCGCCGCCGTACATCACCGGCTCGGTCTCCGCCGCGAGCGACCGCACCAGCACCTGCACGCCGGCCACGTAGTGCGCCGGCAGGGCCAAGAGCCACTGCCCCTGTCCCCCCATCGCACCGGCGGACGCCGCCGCGCTCGCCAGCAGCGCATCGGTCGACAGCGCGACGCGCTTCGGCACCCCGGTCGATCCGGACGTCTCGATCACCACTGCCACGTTCTGGGCGACACGATCCGTCTCCGACGGCCAGGCCGCTCCCGCCGCGCCTTCCGCACGCGGGACCACGGCCGGCCCAGCCCCGGCGAGCGCAGCGCGCAGCGCCTCGAGCACCTCCTCCGGCCGCCCCGCGTCGACCACCTGAACCGCCCGGGTCATCGCCGCCGCCTCAGTACTGCCACGGGAACGGCGACCAGTCCGGCTCCCGCTTCTCGAGGAACGAGTCTCGCCCCTCCACCGCCTCATCGGTCCCATACGCGAGCCGCGTCGCCTCTCCTGCGAAGACCTGCTGCCCCACCATGCCGTCGTCCACGGCGTTGAACGCGAACTTCAGCATGCGAATGGCCGTCGGAGACTTGCCCATGATCTCCCGCGCCCACTCGAGCGCCGTGCTCTCGAGCTCCGCGTGCGGCACGACCGCGTTGACGGCGCCCATCTCGTAGGCCCGCTGCGCGGAGTACTCCCGCGCGAGGAAGAACACCTCCCGTGCCAGCTTCTGCCCGATCTGTCTCGCGTAGTAGGCGCTGCCGTATCCGCCGTCGAACGACCCCACATCCGCATCCGTCTGCTTGAACCGCCCGTGCTCCGCGCTCGCCAGCGTGAGGTCGCACACCGCGTGGAGGGAGTGCCCGCCGCCGGCCGCCCACCCCGGCACCACGGCGATCACCACCTTCGGCATGAAGCGGATCAGCCGCTGCACCTCCAGGATGTGCAACCGCCCGTTGCGTGCGGCGTCGATGCTGCTCGCCGTCTCGCCGTCCGCGTACTTGTATCCGTCTCGTCCGCGGATGCGCTGGTCGCCGCCCGAGCAGAAGGCCCACCCCCCGTCCTTCGGACTCGGCCCGTTGCCGGTCAGCAGGACCACTCCGATCCGCGGGTTGGTACGCGCATCCTCGAGGGTCGCATACAGCTCGTCGACCGTGTGCGGACGGAACGCGTTGCGCACCTCCGGCCGGTTGAACGCCACGCGCGCGATGCGCCCCGACACGTCGTGGTGGTAGGTGATGTCGGTCAGCGACCCGAACCCGGGCGCCGGCCGCCATTGCGACGGATCGAAGATCTCCGAGACTGCTCCTGACATGCCTCCAGCCTACGTTCGGCCGCTCCGCGCCGATCCGCACGTGCCAAACTTGTGGAATGGTGCCAGAGCTCGCCGACCTGTTGACAACCGCGCGAGTCGTGACGCTGCCCATGGTCGCCCGCTTCCGCGGCATCACCGCCCGAGAAGCCGTGCTCTTCGAGGGCCCGCAGGGATGGACTGAGTTCTCCCCCTTCGTCGAGTACGACGACGAAGAGTCGGCCGCGTGGCTCCACGCGGCCATCGACTTCGGATGGCGGGAGGCGCCGGCGCCGCTGCGCGACCACATCCCCGTCAACGCCACCGTGCCCGCGATCGCGGCCGGGGAGGTCCGAGCCGTCCTCGATCGCTACCCCGGCGCCCGCACCGCGAAGGTGAAGGTCGCCGAGCCGGGTCAGACCCTCGCCGACGACGTCGCCCGCGTGCGCGCCGTCCGCGAGTACCTCGGCCCCGAAGGTCGCATCCGCGTCGACGCGAACGCTCTCTGGAACGTCGACGAGGCCGAGCACGCCATCCACGCGCTGTCCCCCTTCGACCTCGAATACGTCGAGCAGCCCTGCGCCACAGTGGACGAACTCGCCGATATCCGCTCGCGCACCAGCTACATGGGCATCCCGATCGCCGCTGACGAGAGCGTGCGCAAGGCCTCCGACCCCCTTGCCGTCGCGCGGGCCGGGGCCGCCGACCTCCTCATCGTGAAGGCGCAGCCGCTCGGAGGCGTGCACTCGGCACTGCGGATCGTGGCGGAGGCGGGACTGCCGGTGGTCGTGTCGAGCGCCATAGACACCTCCGTCGGCATCGCGATGGGTGCACACCTCGCGGCCGCCATCCCCGATTTGGAGTACGACTGCGGCCTCGGCACGGTGGCCATGTTCGCGGTAGACGTCGCCGACCACCCGCTCGTCCCCGTCGACGGAAGCATCCCCGTCAACCGTCCCTCGCTGTCACCCGCGCGTCTAGCCGAGCTCGAGTCGACGCCAGAACGCCGCGACTGGTGGCTCGACCGCGTGCGCCGCTGCTACCGACTGCTCGAACGGTCCGCAGCGCTCTGAACCCGATTACGCGGTCACGCGCTCACAGGTACAGGCTCTCCGGCACCTCCAGGCCGTAGATCGCCCGGCCGGAGTTCCAGATCGCCGCGCTCGCAGCGCGCAGCAGGTTTACCTCATCGTCGCCCTCGGCCACGATCCGCACGTCGTTGCCCTCGATCGCGACCTTGGCGCTGCCGACAGTGACAGCCCCGTTCTTCGCGACCTGCGTCTCCGGGTACGGCTCCGACAGCTGTCGCAGGTCGCGGAGGATGTACGTCGGCCGCGAGTCCGCATCGGCAGCGAGCAGCTGCTTCGCCCCGTCCACGCCCGTGAGCACGAGCACGGAGGCGATGCCGGCACGGTTCGCTCCGAGGATGTCCGTGTCGAGCCGGTCGCCGATGAAGAGCGGATTCTTCGCTCCGAATCGCGTGACCGCCTCCTCGAAGATCGCCACCTCCGGTTTGCCCGCGACAAGCGGCAGGCGGCCCGCAGCGGTGTGCACAGCCGAGACCAGCGTCCCGTTGCCGGGAGCGATTCCCCGGGCGACCGGAATAGTCCAGTCGGTGTTAGTAGCGATCCAGGGCCGCTCGCTCTCCGACCTGCCCTGCAGCGCGAAGGCCGCCTCGGCGAGCTGCGTCCAGCCGACCTCCGGCGCGAACCCCTGGACGACCGCGGCCGGCTCGTCCTCGGCGGAGCGCGTGACACCGAACCCGCCCTTCTGAACCTCGTCGACGAGTCCGTCGCCGCCGATCACCAGGACGGTGGAGCCGGGATCGACGTGTCGGCTCAGCAGCCGGACCGCCGCTTGCGGTGAGGTAACCACGTCAGACGGTTGCACCGAAAGCCCGAGGTCGGTGAGGTGCTGAGCGACGGAGGCATCGGTACGGGAGGCGTTGTTGGTGATGTAACCGACTCGCACGGTTTCAGCGGCGCGGTTCAGGCTGTCGACCGCGTGAGGGATGGCGTCGGGGCCCTTGTAAACGACCCCGTCGAGGTCGGCAAGCACGACATCGACGCCGTCGAGCGGAGCCGCGTTCTCAGTCCTCCGTCGAAACAGCGCCATCCTGCTGGTCACCCTCCTGCGTGCGTCCGGTCTCTTCGGTGTCGGCGGAGCCGGAATCGTCCGGTGTTCCGCTCTCCTCGTCGTCGGCGTCCTCGTCGATCGCGGCGTCCTTGCTGGCATCGCCGTCCGCTCCGATCAGCGAATCATCCCCGGTGAACACGTCCTCCTCGGTGAACACTCCGTCGGGGAGGAGCTCCTCCTCGACGATGTCCATGGTCTCGTGCTCGTCGACCGCGGCCGCATCGTCGAGCGCGGCCTCGGCGCGCTCGGCGCGCTCCCGCCATGTCTCGGCCTCCGCGCGCTTGCCGAGCTCCTCGAGCACCTCCGCGTAGGCGTGGAAGAGGTCAGGACTCCAGCTGAACGCCCGGTCGGGGTCGAGCTGCGGGATCTCGAGCTCCGCGAGCGCGGCCTCCGGCTGCTCCAGGTCGAGGCGCGCTCCCGACATCGCGATCGCCAGGGACACCTGTACGTCGTTCGGGAGGCTGGAGCGGTCGACCGAGCGCCCCAGCTCGAGTGCGCGATCGGGTCGGCCGACACCGCGCTCGCTGTCGACCATCAGCGCCAACTGGTCGTTGGAGCCGGAGATGCGCCGGTACGTGCGGAGCTCCCGCAGAGCGAGCGCGAAGTCACCCGACGCGTAGGCGGTGATGGCGAGCGTCTCACGCACGACCGCGATGCGGCCGGCGCGGCGCGCAGCGGACAGCGCGTGCCGGTGCGCGAGCTCGGGGTCGCTGTCGATGAGACGGGAGGCCATGACAAGATGACGCGCCACCCAGTCGGCGTTGTCCTTGCTGAGGGTCTTCAGCTCGACGCGCGCCGCCTTGTCCAGGTCGCGCGCCTCGACGGTGTCGGGGATGTCGGGATCATCGTGCCGCGGACGCACCGATCGCAGTTCACGCGCGCGCGCCGCCTCGGCGTCGTCGCGGAACCCCTGCTCGCGCGCATCGCGGTCACCGCGAGCGGGACGGCCGTCGCGCGTCCACAGCTTGTCGTCGCCGCGATTGCGCGAAGCGCCCCGCCCCACGCCGCCGCGCTCGCCACGCGCGTCGCGACCGAAGCGGTCGTCGCGGCCGGCCCGGTCATCGCGGCCGGTACGGTCGTTGCGGCCCCCACGGTCGGATCGGCTGAACCGGTCGTTCTGGCCGGCGCGGTCATCACGTCCGGCCCGGAAGTCACGCCCGCCGCGGTCATCACGCTCACCGCGTCCAGCACGGTCGGCGCCTCGATAACGGTCGTCGCGTCCAGCGCGGTCGTCGCGTCCAGCGCGGTCGGCGCGATCGCTACGCCCGTAGCGGTCGTTCTTGCCGGCGCGATCGTCGCGACCAGAGCGGTCGTAGCGCCCAGCTCGGTCATCGCGACCGAAACGGTCATCCCTGCCGCCGCGGTCATTGCGCACTGCACCGTCGTTCCGGCCATGGTGCTGCCCGTCGCGCCGCACGCGGTCATCATTGCCGCCACGTCGGAAGTCGCCGCCGCGGTCGTTGCGGCCCCCACGTTCGCTTCCACCGGCGCGACCACCCCATCCAGGACGGTCCTCACGTCCGTAGCGGTCGCCGCTACGCTCGCCAGCTCCTGAACCTCGGGGAGCACCGGACCGAGAAGCGCCGCCGCTCTCACGCCCGCCGGCGCCTCCCCGAGGGCCGCCGGTCCCGCGCGCGCCACCCCACCCCGATCCGGAACGACCGCCATCAGCACGGTCCGCGCGCGGTCGGCGGTCACCGTCACGGCCAGAATGCTGCGGCCTGCTGTCGCGAGAGCGATCGGAGTCGCGTCGCTGGCTGCTCCGGTCGGCCCCTGTGGAACCGTCGCGACCGCCCCGGGGAGCGCGAGCGCCGCGTTCGTTGTCGTTGTCTGCCGGATTGTCCGTCACAACTACTCCTATCGAATTGCGGGGCTTACCCCGGGCGGTGGCGTGCCGGTCCGCGCGGCGTCATCGCCTGCGGTGCACATTGGACCTGTTAACGAAAAATGGCCACCCATCACTGGGTGGCCATTTCACGAAGAAGTCCGGCGGTGTCCTACTCTCCCACAGGGTCCCCCCTGCAGTACCATCGGCGCAGAGAGTCTTAGCTTCCGGGTTCGGAATGTGACCGGGCGTTTCCCTCTCGCTATGGCCGCCGAAACACTATTGATGTATCAAAGTGAACGATCAAGCTTTGCTTGAATCGGTTCTCGACCGTACATCGAGAACCACATAGTGGACGCGGGCAATCTGGCCTCTCATACCAGCCTTACAACAGTATGAGAGTAGTGATTATCAAGTTATCGGCTTATTAGTACCGGTCAGCTCCATGGGTCTTTAGTCCCCACTTCCACATCCGGCCTATCAACCCAGTAGTCTAGCTGGGAGCCTCTCACCCAAAGGGTATGGAAATCTCATCTTGAGGCCGGCTTCCCGCTTAGATGCTTTCAGCGGTTATCCATCCCGAACGTAGCTAACCAGCGGTGCTCTTGGCAGAACAACTGGCACACCAGAGGTTCGTCCAACCCGGTCCTCTCGTACTAGGGTCAGATCCTCTCAAATTTCCTACGCGCGCAGCGGATAGGGACCGAACTGTCTCACGACGTTCTAAACCCAGCTCGCGTACCGCTTTAATGGGCGAACAGCCCAACCCTTGGGACCTACTCCAGCCCCAGGATGCGACGAGCCGACATCGAGGTGCCAAACCATGCCGTCGATATGGACTCTTGGGCAAGATCAGCCTGTTATCCCCGAGGTACCTTTTATCCGTTGAGCGACAGCGCTTCCACAAGCCACTGCCGGATCACTAGTCCCGACTTTCGTCCCTGCTCGACTTGTCAGTCTCACAGTCAAGCTCCCTTGTGCACTTACACTCGACACCTGATTGCCAACCAGGTTGAGGGAACCTTTGGGCGCCTCCGTTACTTTTTGGGAGGCAACCGCCCCAGTTAAACTACCCACCAGGCACTGTCCCTGAACCGGATTACGGTTCTAAGTTAGATATCCAGAGTGACCAGAGTGGTATTTCAACAATGACTCCACCGACACTGGCGTGCCGGCTTCATAGTCTCCCACCTATCCTACACAAGCCACACCGAACACCAATACCAAGCTATAGTAAAGGTCACGGGGTCTTTCCGTCCTGCTGCGCGTAACGAGCATCTTTACTCGTAATGCAATTTCGCCGAGTTCGCGGTTGAGACAGCTGGGAAGTCGTTACGCCATTCGTGCAGGTCGGAACTTACCCGACAAGGAATTTCGCTACCTTAGGATGGTTATAGTTACCACCGCCGTTTACTGGGGCTTAAATTCTGAGCTTCGCGTAAAGCTAACCCTTCCTCTTAACCTTCCAGCACCGGGCAGGCGTCAGTCCGTATACATCGTCTTGCGACTTGGCACGGACCTGTGTTTTTAGTAAACAGTCGCTTCCCACTGGTCTCTGCGGCCTTCAAACGCTCCAGGAGTAAATCCCTTCACGCCTCAGGCCCCCCTTCTCCCGAAGTTACGGGGGCATTTTGCCGAGTTCCTTAACCACGATTCTCTCGATCTCCTTGGTATTCTCTACCTGACCACCTGAGTCGGTTTGGGGTACGGGCGGCTGGAACCTCGCGTCGATGCTTTTCTCGGCAGCATAGGATCACTGAATTCGCCTTGACGGCTATGCGTAAGGTCTCAGGCTCTATAAGAGACGGATTTGCCTATCTCTTGCCCTACATCCTTGCCCCGGGACAACCATCGCCCGGTACAGCTACCTTCCTGCGTCACACCTGTTAATACGCTAGCCGCACCAGCATGGGGTCGAGCGTTAGGCCCGGACCTTCACCCCGAAGGGATCCGAATCCGGGATTAGGACTCTTAGCACCACTGGATTAGCTTGGGCGGTTCTTCGCCGGTACGGGAATATCAACCCGTTGTCCATCGACTACGCCTGTCGGCCTCGCCTTAGGTCCCGACTTACCCAGGGCGGATTAGCCTGGCCCTGGAACCCTTGGTCTTTCGGAGGACGGGTTTCTCACCCGTCTTTCGCTACTCATGCCTGCATTCTCACTCGTGTAGCGTCCACGGCTGGTTTCCACCGCCGCTTCACTCGCCACACGACGCTCTCCTACCCATCAACACGGCTGGACCACGAAGGCCTACCAAAAATGTCAATGCCACAACTTCGGTGGCGTGCTTGAGCCCCGTTACATTGTCGGCGCGGAATCACTTGACCAGTGAGCTATTACGCACTCTTTCAAGGGTGGCTGCTTCTAAGCCAACCTCCTGGTTGTCTGTGCAACTCCACATCCTTTCCCACTTAGCACGCGCTTAGGGACCTTAGTTGGTGGTCTGGGTTGTTTCCCTCTCGACGATGAAGCTTATCCCCCACCGTCTCACTGCTGCGCTCTCACTTACCGGCATTCGGAGTTTGGCTGACGTCAGTAACCTTTTGGGGCCCATCGGCCATCCAGTAGCTCTACCTCCGGCAAGAAACACGCAACGCTGCACCTAAATGCATTTCGGAGAGAACCAGCTATCACGAAGTTTGATTGGCCTTTCACCCCTATCCACAGCTCATCCCCTCAGTTTTCAACCTAAGTGGGTTCGGCCCTCCACGACGTCTTACCGTCGCTTCAGCCTGGCCATGGATAGATCACTTCGCTTCGGGTCTAGGACATGCGACTGAATCGCCCTATTCAGACTCGCTTTCGCTACGGCTACCCCACACGGGTTAACCTCGCCACATATCGCTAACTCGCAGGCTCATTCTTCAAAAGGCACGCTGTCACCCCAACACGGAGGCTCCAACGGTTTGTAAGCAAACGGTTTCAGGTACTATTTCACTCCCCTCCCGGGGTACTTTTCACCTTTCCCTCACGGTACTTGTCCGCTATCGGTCATCTGGGAGTATTTAGGCTTATCAGGTGGTCCTGACAGATTCACACGGGATTTCTCGGGCCCCGTGCTACTTGGGATACTCTTCGCGCCATCGGACCATTTCAGTTACGGGGCTGGCACCCTCTACGGCTGACCTTTCAAAGCCATTCACCTATGATCCTCTGTAACGCTCGCAGTTCGGCAGAAGCTGCAGAAAAGTCCCACAACCCCGACCATGCAACGCCTGCCGGCTATCACACATGATCGGTTTAGCCTCTTCCGGTTTCGCTCGCCACTACTAACGGAATCGCTTTTGCTTTCTCTTCCTGTGGGTACTGAGATGTTTCACTTCCCCACGTTCCCTCTACCCGCCCTATATATTCAGGCGGGAGTCACTGGGTCACCTCACGGGCCCAGCGGGGTTTCCCCATTCGGACATCCTCGGATCAAAGTTCGCTTATCAACTCCCCGAGGCTTATCGCAGATTGCTACGTCCTTCTTCGGCTCCAGATGCCAAGGCATCCACCGTTTGCTCTTAGAAACTTGAAATCACATGAGTTTTAGAATCGATCGACTCATCCGAAGATGAGCAGATTGACCAATGATCTAATAAATCAGATCATCTAGTGACTGATCCATAAAGGATCAATCTAAGATGCTCGCGTCCACTGTGTAGTTCTCAAAGTACGGGCGGTACCTTCTCCGCCGGCCGAGTGATGGCCAACAAGAAAAGGTCCAGAGGATTCGTCTCCCACTCGTATCGAGCGAGGTCCGGTCCCTCAGGACCCAACAGCGTGCATGTGCCGGCCATCCAGATCCGAACCGTTCCAACTTCCGAAGAAGCGTACTGAGCTCGGGCCCTTCAGCCCGACACCAATGTCAATGTTCCACCCATGAGCTAACCGGCCGAGAACATTCGCCTCGGATCCGGCGCATGGACACCCAGTGGGTGCCAGCTGCTCCTTAGAAAGGAGGTGATCCAGCCGCACCTTCCGGTACGGCTACCTTGTTACGACTTAGTCCTAATCACCGATCCCACCTTCGACGGCTCCCTCCACAAGGGTTGGGCCACCGGCTTCGGGTGTTACCGACTTTCATGACTTGACGGGCGGTGTGTACAAGGCCCGGGAACGTATTCACCGCAGCGTTGCTGATCTGCGATTACTAGCGACTCCGACTTCATGAGGTCGAGTTGCAGACCTCAATCCGAACTGAGACCGGCTTTTTGGGATTCGCTCCACCTTACGGTATTGCAGCCCTTTGTACCGGCCATTGTAGCATGCGTGAAGCCCAAGACATAAGGGGCATGATGATTTGACGTCATCCCCACCTTCCTCCGAGTTGACCCCGGCAGTCTCCTATGAGTTCCCGCCATAACGCGCTGGCAACATAGAACGAGGGTTGCGCTCGTTGCGGGACTTAACCCAACATCTCACGACACGAGCTGACGACAACCATGCACCACCTGTTCACGAGTGTCCAAAGAGTTCCCTATTTCTAGAGCGTTCTCGTGTATGTCAAGCCTTGGTAAGGTTCTTCGCGTTGCATCGAATTAATCCGCATGCTCCGCCGCTTGTGCGGGCCCCCGTCAATTCCTTTGAGTTTTAGCCTTGCGGCCGTACTCCCCAGGCGGGGCGCTTAATGCGTTAGCTGCGACACGGAAACCGTGGAATGGTCCCCACATCTAGCGCCCAACGTTTACGGCGTGGACTACCAGGGTATCTAATCCTGTTCGCTCCCCACGCTTTCGCTCCTCAGCGTCAGTTACGGCCCAGAGAACTGCCTTCGCCATCGGTGTTCCTCCTGATATCTGCGCATTCCACCGCTACACCAGGAATTCCATTCTCCCCTACCGCACTCTAGTCTGCCCGTACCCACTGCAGGCCCGAGGTTGAGCCTCGGGTTTTCACAGCAGACGCGACAGACCGCCTACGAGCTCTTTACGCCCAATAATTCCGGACAACGCTCGCACCCTACGTATTACCGCGGCTGCTGGCACGTAGTTAGCCGGTGCTTTTTCTGCAGGTACCGTCACTTTCGCTTCTTCCCTACTAAAAGAGGTTTACAACCCGAAGGCCGTCATCCCTCACGCGGCGTTGCTGCATCAGGCTTGCGCCCATTGTGCAATATTCCCCACTGCTGCCTCCCGTAGGAGTCTGGGCCGTGTCTCAGTCCCAGTGTGGCCGGTCACCCTCTCAGGCCGGCTACCCGTCGTAGGCTTGGTGAGCCATTACCTCACCAACTACCTGATAGGCCGCGAGTCCATCCTTGACCGAAATTCTTTCCACGTACAGGAGATGCCTCCGCACGTCATATCCGGTATTAGCTTCCGTTTCCGGAGGTTATCCCAGAGTCAAGGGCAGGTTACTCACGTGTTACTCACCCGTTCGCCACTAATCCCCCAGAGCAAGCTCCGGGTTCATCGTTCGACTTGCATGTGTTAAGCACGCCGCCAGCGTTCGTCCTGAGCCAGGATCAAACTCTCCGTAAAATGTTTATGCCCTAGCTGCAAGCAACCAGGAAACATAGTGCAGGCGAAACAGGAAATATGCTCCACACTGCGAGTTTGTTCTGACTAGTTTCGAATATCTACTGACATTCTGTTTCTAATCCAAAGGAATCTCAAACACTCACGATCAGGTCGAAACCATCACACGAATGCCGAGGATAATTTGGCATTTGACATTGTGCACGCTGTTGAGTTCTCAAGGATCGGACGCACCCACGCTCCACCCTTCCAGGCTTCACCGTGAGGCAACTTCCCTACCTTACCACTCCGGACCAGGATGTCAACTCAGCGCGCCGCGCCGATCGAATCCGATCAAGAAGTGGAGGTGTTCATCCTAAACGCAGCGAACCGACTCTCACAAGTTCAGTTTCGCCGTCAGGCTCAGAATGATGGTCCCGCTTGAGGCCGGGGAGCTCTTCGGCTCTCCCGCACCTTTGGGGTGACAAGTAAGTACTTTACGCAAGGCTCGCGTGACCGCGCAAATCGCGGCAGAATCCCGGGCGTGTCTCGGCAGACGGCCGCGGAATCGCGGGCGGATCACAGACCCGAGTACGCGTGCAGGCCCTTGAAGAAGACGTTGACCACACCGAAGTTGAACAGCACCGCGGCGAACCCGATGATGGCGAGCCACGCCGAACGGGACCCACGCCATCCGCGTGTGGCGCGGGCGTGGATGTATCCGGCGTAGATCACCCAGATGATGAATGTCCAGACTTCCTTGGTGTCCCAACCCCAGTAACGGCCCCACGCCTTCTCGGCCCAGATCGCGCCGGCGATGAGCGTGAATGTCCATGCGATGAAGCCGACGATGTTGATCCGGTACGCAAGGTTCTCGAGCGCCACGGAGCTCGGCAGTGTCGCGAGGAAGCGGAAACCCTGCGGTCGTGACTCCGCGATCTGGCGCTCGCGCCGGTACTGCAGCAGTTGCAGGCCGGACAGGGCGAAGCCGAGCGCGAAGAACGCGGTGCCCAGAACGGCAACGATGATGTGGATGACCAGCCAGTACGACTGGAGCGCCGGCTGCAGTGGAACGACCGGAACGTAATACCGCAGCAGCGCGATCCCTTGAAGGATCAGGACGAGCCCGATGATGAAGGTGCCGAGATACTTGATCTCCCAGCGGAGGTTCGCCAGCAGGAACACTCCGACGATGACGAGCGTGCCCGTCATCGAGAACTCCCACATGTTCGCCCACGGGACGCGGGCCGCTGCGACTCCCCGCAGGACGGTCGCCACCAGGTGGAATCCGAACCCGATGGTGGTGAGCACGAACGCCCACCGGATCGCCACCGTCGACTCCGCGCCGTTCATCACGTCGTCCTCGACGCGGGAGCTGATGCGCGATGAGAGACGGCCGAGCGCGGAGGTCGGCCCGCTGGGACCGCCCGAATCACCACCGCCGGTCGCGGTGATGGTGCCGGCCGCACCGACCGGTGAGGAGACCTCGGCGCGGCGTGCCACAGCACTCGGGATGGACGCCGCCTCCACCGCGGTCACTCGTGAACCTCGGCGGGCGAGGTCGAGGGCGAACGCGATGAACGCGGCCGCATAGAGCCCCATGGCCGCGTAGATGAACACGGTGGAGAGCTGGGACAAGGTCTCGGTCACGATCTAAGCCTACGTCGTCGGTGGTCGGGTGAGGGCGGTCGCATGCTGATCCGCCACGGCGGTGACAGCTGCGATCAGGTTCGGGTCCTCGCCTCGCGCGAGCCCCGCGTACTCGAGGGTGAGCGATCCGTCCGCGTTCTCGACGGCCTTCACCCAGATGCGACGCCGCGGAACGAACAGGGAGGTCAGCAGGCCGGCGAGGATCAGGACGGCGAACACCAGCACCCAGCCCTGGGCGGGGTCGTGGTGGACGTCGAGCGAGGCGTATCGCTTCACGTCATCGAGCGAGATGGTGCCGAGCCCGTTGGGGAGCTCCACGGTCTGGCCGGGCCTGAGCTCCAGCGCCTTCGTCTTCGTCGGCGGCCCTGCGAGCTGCGTGAGGTTGTCCGTGTTGAGGCTGTAGACGGACTGCGGCACACCGCTGTCCACCCCGAGGTCGCCGACGTACACGTTGAGACTCAGCACCGGGTCGTCGAGGCCGGGGAACTTGGACGTGAGGGCACCGGCCGCCGTCTGGCTCTCGGCCACGGTCGGGTAGAAGAACCCGATCATCCCGACCTGCTTGGCGAGCCCGTCCGGGACCTTGACGAAGCCGAGTGAAGTCAGCCGCGCATCCTGGGGCAGGAACGGCACGGAGTCGGTGAAGACGACGTCGCCCTTCGTGTTCTTGACGGTGATCGTCGGCGCGTAGCCGTTGCCGAGGAGGTAGACGTTCGTGCCGCCGATCGACAGCGGCTCATTGACCTTGATGGTGGAGGTGGACGTCGCATCGCCGGGACCCGTGGTCGTCACGTGGGCCGTGTAGTCGAGCGGAGTCCCGACGGCGTTCTCGTTCTTCGTCTCGTACGACACGTCCAGCTTGTCGACGCGGATGGAGAACGGCTCGAGCGCGTGATCGCTGAAGAAGCGGCCCGGGTTGAACGAGTTGTAGGAGGGGAGGCTGTTGACGAAGCTCTGACCCTCGACGACGACCTTCTGTCCGGTGTAGCCGAAGCCCCCTCCGACTCCGATGGCGATGAGGACGCCGAGGAGCGCGATGTGGAAGACGAGGTTTCCGGACTCCCGAAGATAGCCGCGCTCCGCAGAGACGGAGGTCGACCGGGCGTCCTGATAGAGGGCGACCCGGTAGCGCGACGCCTTCAGGATCTCGCGTGCGGCCTCGATCGGCTCAGGAGCAGATGCTCGCACCTCCGCAGGCAGGATCCGCGCTTGGAACCCGGCCATCCGGGTCAGTCGGACCGGCGTCTTCGGCGGCTTGGCGCGCATCGCATCGAAATGGTGCTTGGTACGCGGGATGATGCAGCCGATGAGGGAGGCGAACAGCAGAAGGTAGATCGCGGAGAACCACACGGACGTGTAAACGTCGAAGAACTGCAGCTTGTCGAGGACAGGTGCGAGCTGCGGGTTCTTTGTGAAGTACTCCGTCACTCCGTTCGGGTCGGAGCTGCGCTGCGGGACGAGCGAGCCCGGCACGGCGGCGATCGCCAGCAGGAGGAGGAGGAACAGCGCCGTGCGCATGCTGGTGAGCTGACGCCAGAACCAGCGGACCCAGCCGACGGGTCCCAGGCGGGGCTGGACGACGTCG
Organism: Leifsonia williamsii; assembly: GCF_030433685.1. Classification (NCBI taxonomy): domain Bacteria; kingdom Bacillati; phylum Actinomycetota; class Actinomycetes; order Micrococcales; family Microbacteriaceae; genus Leifsonia; species Leifsonia williamsii. The sequence goes on along the minus strand of NZ_JAROCF010000001.1, from coordinate 898,775 downwards.
GGGTCCTCGCGCGGCGGCGCGGAATCGATGTGATCAGAGGGCCGGCTCAAAACCTTGGATCACCGCCAGGAATTGCGACATGAGCTGGCTCCACAGCCCGGTCGCCATCAGGATGCCGATGACGACGAGGAGCACGCCGCCGATGATGTTGATCGCCCGGATGTGCCGCTTGAGGAAAACGACCGAACCGGCGACCCAGTCGAAGCCGAGGGCGACGAGCAGGAACGGGATGCCGAGGCCGATGCAGTAGAACAGCCCGAGCAGGGCTCCACGCCAGGGCGATCCGGTGCCGACGCTCAGCGCGCTGATCGCGGCGAGGGTCGGACCGATGCATGGCGTCCAGCCCAAGCCGAACACGATGCCGAGCAGCGGGGCTCCGATCAGGCCGGTCGCCGGCCGCCATGACGGCTTGATCGTCCGCTGGAGGAATGAGAACTGGCCGATGAAGACCAGCCCCATCACGATGACGAGCACCCCGAGGACGCGGATGACGACCTCCTGCCACCGGACCAGCCAGAGGCCCAGGGCGCCGAAGGCCGCGCCGTACGCGACGAAGACCACCGCGAAGCCGAGGATGAAGAGCGCGACGCCCGTGAGCACCCGCGAACGGTCCCGCTTCGCGCCTGGGTCGCTCATGCCTCCGACGTACGCGAGATAGCCGGGCACGAGCGGGAGCACGCACGGGGATGCGAAGGACACCAGGCCCGCGAGCAGCGCGACCGGGAGCGCCAGCAGCAGCTGGCCGCTGAACACGATCTGACCGATGCCACCCACGTCAGGACTCGGCCACGGCGTCGGAGATCAGGGTGTCCAGGATGCTGCGGTCGGGGATCGCCCCGAGGATGCGGGCCGCGACCCGGCCCTTCTTGTCGATGACCAAGGTGGTGGGCGTCGCCTTCGGCGGCACCGTCTTGCTGAAGGCGAGCAGGACGGAGCCGGTGTCGCGGTCGAGGACGGTCGGGTAGGTGATGCCCTTGTCGTTCTCGAAGCTGGCGGCGGTGCTGGCCGAGTCGTAGAGATTCACACCGAGGAAATCCACGTTCTCGCCCTTGTACTTCTGATAGAGCGCCTCGAGATCCGGAGCCTCCACTCGGCAGGGCGGGCAGCCTGCGTACCAGAAGTTCACGACGAGCACGTCGCCCGCATAGTCCTTGGAGGAGACGGGAGACCCGTCGGCCAGCTTGCCGTCGAAAGCGACAGCCTCACCACGGTTGCCGGAGGCGAACTCGCTCACGGTACCGTCACCGGCGATGTAGTTCTGGCCGCTGCCGGCGCGGTACTGCTGAGCCAGGCTGTCGTTGGACGTGCAGCCGGAGAGGAGGAGGGCGCCGGCGACCGCTGCCGCGGAGAGCGCCATGGTCAGACCCGTTCGGCGACGCATCACACCGCCCCCACATCCGTTGCCGCGGCGAGGAGCCCCGCCGCCGGCTCCACGTATCCGACCTCGACGAGGCGGCTCGGTGCCTCTGTCGCCTCGGTCGCGTCGCCGGCCGAGCGCTCGAACGAGGTGATGCTCGACAGCGCACAACGCCGATTGCGGGGGTCGTGCCAGAACCGCTCTCCGGCGACGGAGAGGTGGCTGACCCAGATCGGGAGCTGGTGGCTGACCAGCACGACATCTCCGTCGGGGACGGAGTCGAACGCCTCGTCGATCGCCGCGAGCATGCGGCTCTCGATGCTCGTGTACGCCTCGCCCCAGCTGGGACGAGCCGGGTTCACGAGGAAGGGCCAGTTCGCGGGGCGCTTGAGCGCGCGACGCATGACCGTGCCCTCGAACCGGTTCGTCGGCTCGATGATCCTGTCGTCGACGACCGGCTCCAGGTCGAAGGCCGCCGCCACCGGGCGTGCCGATTCGCGTGTCCGCTGAAGCGGGGAGACGCGCAGGGCGGTGACCGGCCGGCCTCGGTCGCGCAGCTCGTCCGCCGCGGACTGGGCCATCCGGTGCCCGAGTTTGGAGAGGCCGAAGCCCGGCAGCCTGCCGTACAGGATGCCGTCGGGGTTGAACACCTCGCCATGACGGACGAGATGAACCTGGCTTGCTACCACCGGTCCAGTCTACGGACGGCTTTCCCTTGAATTCACTGAGCGCGGGCGGCGACGGCTCCGCGACGGCCCGCGCGGGCGGTAGTGGCGGACGGTAGGCTTGTCGCTCGTGACCGCACGCGCTTTGATCAGAGACCTGGCTGCCCTTCCCGACGGCCCCGTGAGCGTCGCCGGATGGGTCGAGACCGTCCGCGACCAGAAGAAGGTGCAGTTCGTCGTGCTGCGCGACGAGTCGGGTGCGGTGCAGCTGGTCAACCCGCGCACCGTCGGTGAGGACGGGACCGTCGTGGCCGACGAGCCCGCGACCACCATCTCCGGTCTCTCTCAGGGAACGTTCGTGCGGGCCACCGGCGAGCTCAAGCACGACGAGCGCGTCAAGCTCGGCGGCATCGAGATCAAGCTCACGTCTCTGACCGTCGAGACGGCGGCCATCCCGGAGACTCCGATCGCTGCCGACAGCGGCATCGACAAGCGGATGGACTGGCGCTTCCTCGACCTCCGGGAGCCGAAGCACAACCTCATCTTCCGCGTGCAGACCACGTTCGAGCACGCGCTGCGCCAGTACTGGGTCGAGAACGGCTTCATCGAGATCCACACGCCGAAGCTGATGGCATCGCCGTCGGAGTCCCGGGCGGAGCTCTTCCAGCTCGACTACTTCGAGACCACCGCGTACTTGGCCCAGAGCCCTCAGCTGTTCAAGCAGATGGCCCAGGCCGCCGGCTTCGGCCGCGTCTTCGAGATCGGCCCCGCGTTCCGCGCCGACCCCAGCTTCACGAGCCGCCACGCCACGGAGTTCACGAGCGTCGACAGCGAGATCAGCTGGATCGACAGCCACGAGGATGTCATGAAGCTCCACGAGGAGCTCATCGTCGCCGGCTTCACGGCGGTCAAGGATAAGCACGGCGAGGAGATCGAGCGCCTGTTCGGCGTGGAGGTCACGGTTCCGACCACGCCGTTCCCGCGCATCCCGCTGGCCGAGGCGAAGCGCATCGTGGCCGAGCGCGGGTACGAGGTGCCGCGCGCCGACGACGACATGGACCCCGAGGGCGAGCGCCAGATCTCGGCCTACGTCCAGGAGACCTACGGTCACGAGTTCGTCTTCCTGACCGACTACAACGCCAGCATCCGGCCGTACTACCACATGCGTCACGAGGACGACCCGACGCTGACGAAGAGCTACGACCTGATCTTCAACGGCGTCGAGATCTCCACGGGCGCTCAGCGCGAGCATCGCGTCGACATCCTCGCAGAGCAGGCGAAGGAGAAGGGGCTCGATGTCGAGGAGCTCGACCTGAGCTTCTTCGAGTACGGGATTCCGCCGCACGGCGGCTTCGGTATGGGTCTGGCGCGCGTACTGATGCTCATGCTGCACCTCTCGAACCTTCGCGAGACGACCTACCTCTTCCGCGGGCCGACGCGCCTGACGCCGTAGCGCCGCTCCCGGATGACGGGAGCGCCGTCCAACGCTCGCCTGCCACGAGGATGTGTCCGAGGAATCGGATGCCGATCGTCGCGGCGGCGGTGTCGAGCCTGCGCGTGAGCATGAGGTCGGCCACCGACGCGTCGAGCACTCCGGACGGATGGTTGTGAGCGACGGCGAACGACCGCCCCCCGCGGGTGAGCACGGCCTGCAGCACGTCGGCCGGCTGGATCTGCGAGTCGTCGACTCCGCCGTCGCGTAGCAGGACGACCTCGCGCGGCCGTGCAGCTCTGTCCGCCACCACGACGACGAAGCGTTCGCTGTCACGGTGGAGCAGTTCGGGTCGGACGACGTCGGCCACCGCCTTGTCGTCGACCAGCCGCGTCCACGCCGAGGCTTTGCCTGCGCGTCGCCAGATCTCGATGATCGCGACCAGACGGCCCGCCGTGGCGGGACCGACACCGGGAAGAGCCTCGAGACGAGCGAAGTCCATCGACGCCAGCCCCTGGTATCCGCCCGTTCGCCGCAGGATCGAACGCGCGAGCGCCAGGACACTGAGCCCGGTCTGGCCCGAGCCGAGGACCAGCGCCAGGACCTCGTCGTCGGTGAGTGAGCCGACGCCCAGGCGCCGCATCCGCTCGCGCGGCCGGTCGTGTGCAGGGACGTTCGCAAGAGGCTCCCCATCTTCCTGATCAGGCATGAGCCAACCGTAGGAAGGCGCGAGACCCGGCGGCGCAACCGCGTCAATTCTGTGGAGAACTTCTCACCGGCACGAACCTGTGGAAAAGCGGTCGCCGGGAGGACGCCGCCTCGGCAGTGGACGGATCATGTCCACAAGCAGTGGCGGCCCGGCAGTTGTCCACGGATTCAAAAATCGCTCGATCCGCGAGCCTCGCTCAGGGTCACAATGGACGCACATTCTCAGAAGGAGTCGTCCATGACCAGTCCGACCGACGTCGTCATCCTCTCGGCCGCGCGTACCCCGCTCGGCAAGATCAAGGGAGCCCTCGCCAGCCAGAGCGCCGTTCAACTCGGCACCATCGCGCTCCGCAAGGCGATCGAGGAATCCGGTGTCGGGCCCGAAGCGATCGATGCAGTGATCTTCGGCCAGGTGCTCCAAGCCGGTGCGGGACAGAACCCGGCGCGGCAGACCGCGATCGGCGCCGGGGTCGGTTGGGACGTGCCGGCGACCACCATCAACAAGGTGTGTCTCTCCGGGCTGGCAGCGGTGATCGACGCGGCCCGCCTCATCCGGGCCGGCGAAGCGACAGTGGTGGCGGCGGGAGGGCAGGAGTCGATGACGAATGCGCCGCACCTGCTGCCCGGCTCGCGCACGGGGTGGACGTACGGTTCCATTCAGGCGCTCGACTCGGCAGCCTACGACGGGCTGACCGATGCGTTCGACGGCATCTCGATGGGCGCCTCCACCGAGCGTTACACGGAGCGGCTGGGGCTCACCAGGGAGGCGCAGGACGCCTTCGCCGCTTCCTCGCACCGACGGGCCGGGGCAGCGATCGCCGACGGCACCTTCGCCGACGAGATCGCGCCCGTCTCCATCCCGCAGAGGAAGGGCGACCCCGTGGTTGTCACGACGGACGAGGGCGTACGGCCGGACTCGACTCCGGAGATCCTTGCCAGGCTGGCGCCGAGCTTCGCCGAAGACGGCACGTTGACGGCCGGCAACTCCTCACCGCTCAGCGACGGCGCGGCGGCTCTCATCCTGACCAGCCGTGAGAACGCCGAACGACTGGGCCTCGAGTGGCTGGCCGTCGTCGGTTCGAGCGGGCAGGTGGCCGGACCGGACAACTCGCTGCACTCGCAGCCGTCGCACGCGATCGAGGCCGCGCTCGAGCGGGCCGGCTGGTCCACGGACGAGTTGGACTTCGTCGAGATCAACGAGGCGTTCGCCGCCGTGGCGCTGCAATCGACCGCCGACCTCGGGCTGGACCCCGAGCGCGTGAACATCCACGGAGGCGCCATCGCGCTCGGGCACCCCATCGGGGCATCCGGAGCACGGCTGGCCGGTCATGCGGCACACGAGCTGGCGCGGCGCGGTAGCGGACGTGCGGCGGTCGCGCTGTGCGGCGGCGGCGGGCAGGGGGATGCGCTGCTGCTGTGGCGGTGAAGGCCTGCGGAGGGTCTCGCCGGCGGGGAGCGCCGCCTATCGCTCGAGGTGGCGCTCCTCGGGGCCGGTGTACTGAGAAAGGGGGCGGATGAGCGAGTTCGCCGCGTACTGCTCGAAGATGTGGGCGGTCCAGCCGGTGATGCGGGCGGCGGCGAAGAGTGGGGTGAACGTCTCCGTGTCGAAGCCCATCAGGCTGTAGGCGGGGCCGGAGGGGTAGTCGAGGTTGGGCTTGATGTTCTTGCGGGCGGCCATGGCGTTCTCGAGAGCGTCGTAGAGGGCCAGCATGTCTGCTCGGTCGTAGTGCTCGACCAGTCGTTCGAGAGCTGACCGCATGGTGGGGACCCGGGAGTCGCCGTTCTTGTACACGCGATGGCCGAAGCCCATGATCTTGCGCTTCTCGGCGAGCGCGGTGTCGAGCCACGTCTCCGCGTTGTCGGCCGAGCCGATCTCGGCGAAGGCGTGCATCACTGCCTCGTTGGCGCCGCCGTGCAGGGGACCCTTGAGGGCGCCGATCGCGCCGGTGACGGCCGAGTACACGTCCGAGAGGGTGGAGGCGATCACGCGGGCGGTGAACGTGGAGGCGTTGAAGGAGTGCTCCGCGTAGAGCACGAGAGAGACGCGGAAGGCGTCCACCACGACATCGTCCGGCAGCTCTCCGAAGGTCATCCAGAGGAAGTTGCGCGAGAAGTCCAGGTCGTCGCGGGGCTCCACCGGCTCCAGACCCCGCCCACGGCGCTGGATGTAGGCGACGATCGAGGGCAGCTGGGCCAGAAGGTAGACAGCGCGGCCGTCGTTGAGCGCGGGGTCGAGGATGCCATCGGGCTGCTGGAGGGTGGTGTCCAGTCCGCCGAGCTGGCTGACCGCCGTCCGCAGGGCATCCATCGGGTGGGCGGTGACGGGCACGTCGTCGATGGCACGCCGCGTGCGGTCGTCCAGGGTGCGGAGCGAGCGCTCCAGCGCCTCGAACGCGACCAGCTCGTCCGCCGTGGGGAGCTCGCCGTGCCAGAGGAGGTAGGCGACCTCCTCGAAGGAGCAGTGGGCGGCGAGCTCCTGCACCGGATAACCGCGATACAGAAGGGAGTTGGTTTGCGGGTTCACGGAAGAGATCGTCGTGGTGTCGACCACGACGCCGGCGAGGCCCTTGTGGATGTCCGGATCGGTCATGTGTTGGAGCTCCTTTGCTGCCCGGGCGCCGAGCTAGCGGCGCACCTCGAAGTTGAACACGGAGGTGTCGAAGGCGTTGTAGCCCTCGTAGTCGATCAGATCGTAGAGATCGGCGCGATGCTGCATCTCGCCGAGCAGGGGTTTCAGCGTCCCCTCCCCGACGAGCTGATCGAGCCCGCGCTCGGCCGCGCCCATCGCCAGACGCAGGAGGGAGACCGGCCAGATGACGATGTTCACGCCCACATCGCGCAGCTGGTCCACGGTGAAGAGGTCGCTCTTGCCGAACTCCGTCATGTTGGCGAGCATCGGCACATCCACGGCCCGACGCACCGCCTCGAACTCGCCGAGGTCGGCCATCGCCTCGGGGAAGATGGCGTCGGCACCCGCGTCGACGAGCGCCTTCGCACGGTCGATCGCTGCGTCGAGGCCCTCCACCGCGCGGATGTCGGTGCGGGCCATGATGAGAAGGTTCGGGTCGCGTCGGGCGTCCGCGGCGGCGCGGATGCGCTTGAGGGCGGTGTCTTCGTCGACGACCTGCTTGCCGTCGAGATGCCCGCATCGCTTGGGGTTGACCTGGTCCTCGATGTGCAGACCGGCGACTCCCGCATCCTCCAGCGACTGCACCGTGCGCGCGACGTTCATCGGCTCGCCGAAGCCGGTGTCGGCGTCGACCAGCGCGGGCAGGTCCGTCATCCGCGCGATCTGCGCCGAACGGCCCGCGACCTCGGTGAGCGTGGTCAACCCGATGTCGGGGAGGCCGAGCTCCGCCGAGAGCACGGCGCCCGAGATGTAGACGCCCTCGAAGCCTTTGCGCTCGATCAAGCGCGCGCTGAGCGGGTTGAAGGCGCCGGGCATCCTGACGAGTTCACCGGACGCGAGCCGGGCTCGGAACGCGGCGCGCTTCTCATGCGCCGGAAGCGACGAATACAGCATCAGAACAATCCCTTCGGCGCAGCGACGGAGGACAGGACACCATGACGGGCTGTGATGGTGAGGCCGCCCAGCTCGGCGGCGGTGAGCTGCGGCAGTCGCTCCGCGACGTCGAGGAATCGCTCGATCTCGGCCTCCTCGAGGACATCGGCCGCCAAGGTGCGGAACTTGGCGACGTAGTCGGCGCGTGCGAACGGCCGGGCCCCGAGCGGGTGGGCGTCGGCGACAGCGATCTCGTCCGTGATGGTGCTGCCGTCGGCCATGCGGATCTCCACCCGACCGCCGAAGGCCTTCTCGGCCGGATCGGTCGAATGGTAGCGGCGGGTCCACTCCAGGTCCTCCGTCGTGCGCACCTTGCCCCAGAGGGCGACGGTATCCGGCCGGGCCGCGCGCGTCGGCAGGTACGACTCCGCGTGATGCCAGCGACCGTCCTGGAGCGCCACCGTGAAGATGTACGGGATGCTGTGGTCGAGCGTCTCGCGAGATGCGGTCGGATCGTACTTCTGCGGATCGTTCGCGCCGGAGCCGATGACATAGTGCGTGTGGTGCGAGGTGTGGATGAGGATCGACTCCACACGGGAGGGGTCCGCGACCGCGGGGTGCTCGCGATGCAGTTTGCGGGCCAGATCGATCCACGCCTGCGCCTGATACTCCGCGGAGTGCTCCTTCGTGTAGGAGTCGAGAATCGCGCGCTTCGGCTCGCCGGGCTCGGGCAGCGGAACGTCGTACGAGGCCGACGGCCCGTCGAGCAGCCACGCGATCACGCCGTCCTCCCCCTCGTAGATCGGGGTCGGGCTGGTCTCGCCGCGCATGGCGCGGTCGATGGCCTCGACAGCCATCTTGCCGGCGAAGGCGGGAGCGTGAGCCTTCCAGCTGGAGATCTCGCCCTTGCGCGACTGCCGAGTGGCGGTGGTGGTGTGAAGGGCCTGGCCCACGGCCTGGAAGATCACCTCTGGCGGGAGGCCGAGCAGCGTCCCGATGCCTGCCGCGGCCGACGGGCCGAGATGCGCCACGTGGTCGATCTTGTGCTTGTGGAGGCTGATCGCTCGCGCCAGATCGATCTGGATCTCGTACCCGGTAGCGATGGCGCGGACCACGTCGCGCCCTGTCAGGCCGAACGCGCGGCCGGCGTGCTGCGCAACGGCGACGATCGGGGGGATGTTGTCACCGGGATGCGAGTACTCCGCCGCCAGAAACGTGTCGTGGTAATCCAGCTCGCGCACCGCGACGCCGTTCGCCCAAGCGGCCCACTCGGGCGAGACGCGGACGTCCGAGGCCTCGCCGAAGACGGTGGCACCGTCCTGCGGGTGTGCGCTCGTCGACGTCAGCTCCTCGAGCTGCGCGACCGGGAGGCGGTGCGCAAGCGCCTGCGAACGGGCCGACACGACCGGCCGACGCGTCAGCGAGGCCGCCGCAACGGCCGCGTTGTCGATCACGCGATTGATGACCATGTCGGTGACATCGCCGTCGACGTCGACGGGGTCGGCAGCGACGTCGGCGATCTTCCACGCGAGCTGATCCTGGCGAGCGAGAGTCTCCTCGCTCCTGTGCACACGGACGTTGTGAAGCTTCACGTATCGAACCTACCTCGCTACGCTCTCGCCCATGGTCCCACCGCCCTCCCTGCTCGCATTCGCGCTGACCGCGCTCGCCCTGATCGTCATCCCCGGGCCGAGCGTGCTCTTCGTCATCGGCCGGTCGCTCGCGCTCGGTCGCCTGGGCGGGCTCCTGAGTGTGGTGGGGAACGCGCTCGGGATGCTGCCGCTGGTCGTCGCGGTGGCGCTGGGGATCGGCGCGGTGGTGGCGCAGTCGGAGGTCGTCTTCACGATCGTGAAGTTCGCCGGAGCCGCGTACCTCGTGTACCTCGGAATCCAGGCGATCCGGCATCGCCGGCACACCGCGGTCACCCACGAGGCGGCGCCCCCGCGCCACTCGCCGTGGCGGATCCTCGGCGAGGGGTTCCTCGTCGGGCTCACCAACCCGAAGTCGCTCGTCTTCTTCGTGGCCGTGCTGCCGCAGTTCGTGAACTACTCGGCGGGATCCATCCCGGTGCAGCTCATGGAACTCGGCGTGGTGTTCCTGGTGCTGGCGCTCATCTTCGACAGCATCTGGGCGCTGGCCGCGGGAACTGCGCGCGAGTGGTTCGGCCGCTCACCCAAGCGCGTCGAGCGGCTGGGCGCGACCGGCGGGGTGCTCATGATCGGGCTGGGAGGGATTCTCGCCCTCACCGGCTCGAAGCACTGACAGGGCTCCAGCGCTGACAGAGCGCCATCCCGCGCCACCAACAGGCCGCCGCGAACCGCCGATCAGATGTCGCCGGCGGTGGCGATCGGGATCAGGAACGCCCGAGCCAGGGTGTGGAAGTGCGCGTTGAAGCCCAGCACGGCGGGAGTCGAGGCGGGGTCGAGGTCGAGGTGGTCCACGTCGAGCGCGTGCACGATCACGTTGTAGTGGTGCGTCCCCGTTCCGGGCGGCGGGCCGGCTCCGGTGAAGCTCTTCGAGCCGAGCTCGTTCGACAGCATCGAGGCGCCCTGCGGCAGCGACGCTCCACCCTCGGCGCCCGCTCCGGAGGGCAGGGAGGTGACGGAGGCCGGGATGTTGTACACGGCCCAGTGCCAGAACCCGGAGCCGGTCGGAGCGTCCGGGTCGTGGATCGTCACAGCGAAGCTCTTCGTCTCGGCCGGGAATCCGCTCCACGAGAGCTGCGGCGAGACATCCCCTCCACCTCCACCTGCGCCCCACTGCGCGCGGGCCAGCGGGCGGTCGTCGGCGATGTCGTCGCTGGTGAGGGTGAACTGGGGAACTGCGCCGAAACGCGCAAGGGGATCCGTCGTCATGAGCGTCACGCTACGCCCTCTGCGCGGAGCCGGAGACCTCCACCGGAGCAGGGTGGCGTCGCAGGCGCTGCGGCAGCCCTGTGATCCCCCAGCCCGTAACTCGGAGCATCGCCTCGGCCACGATCGCACCGGTCATCTTGGACGCGCCGTGCTCGCGCTCCACGAAGGTGATCGGGACCTCGGCGACAGCGAGCCCCGCCCGGTACGCGCGGCGCAGCATATCGATCTGGAAGCAGTACCCCTGACTCTCCACGTCGTCGAAGTGGATGCTCCGCAGCGCCTCGGCCGTGAAGGCGCGGTAGCCGCCTGTGACGTCCCGCGCGGGGATGCCGAGGGCGGCGCGCGAGTAGAGGCTCCCCCCACGGGAGAGCAGTCGTCGGTGGGCCGGCCAGTTGACGACGTCGCCGCCGGCGACCCAGCGGGAACCGAGTGCGACGTCGGCGCCCGGCCCGCCGTCTTCGTCACGGAGAGCCGCGAGAAGGCTCGGGAGCTGCTCCGGGCGGTGCGAGCCGTCGGCATCCATCTCCACGATGCGGTCGAACCCGACATCGAGGGCCCAGCGCATCCCGTCGCGGTAGGCGGCGCCGAGGCCGTCCTTCCCCGCCCGGTGCATCACGTGGATCTGCGCGTCGGTCGCGGCGAGCGCGTCGGCGATCTCGCCCGTGCCGTCCGGCGAATCGTCGTCGACGATCAGGATGTCGGCATCCGGGACCGACACGCGGACCCTCCCCACGATCGGGCCGATGTTCTCCCGCTCGTTGTAGGTGGGGATGATGACGAGGGTTCGCACGGAACCGCCTTTCTCGTACTGCGTGTCGACCGTACTCCCCACCATCCTCCAGCACGCTGAACAGTTGGAGAACGAACCTTCCGATCCACGCAGGCACCAGCGGGCCATTGCGTGTGCACAGGCCCCTGCTCTCAGCGGGTTATCCACCGATCTGCGGGAACCCTTGGTGGCGTTTTCGCGTTGCGGCCATCATGAACAGCATGGATCCCGTGCCCACCATCATCTGGATCGTGTCGTTCGTCGTCGTCACGGTCACCGTGACCGGGCTGTCGCGCCGTGTGGGATGGTCGGCGCCCGTGGTGCTGGTCGTCGTCGGCGCCATCGCGTCGTTCGTGCCCGGCGTGCCGCAGGTGGCGCTCGAGCCAGAGGTCGTGCTGTACGGGCTCCTCCCGCCCCTGCTGTTCGCCGCGGCCATCCAGACCTCGATCGTCGACGTGCGGGCGAGGCGCGACGGCATCCTGCTGCTGTCGGTGGGGCTCGTGGCCTTCACCGTCCTGGTCGTGGGGGTCGCGACGTGGCTGGTGGTGCCGGCGATCACACTGGCGGCGGCGTTCGCCTTCGGCGCCGTCGTCGCGCCGACCGACACGGTCGCGGTGACGGCCATCGCGGGCCGCGTGCACCTCCCCCGGCGACTCGTGACGGTCCTCGAGGGTGAGAGCCTGCTGAACGACGCGACCGCTCTCGTGGCGCTGAATGCGAGCATCGCGGCGATCGTGAGCGTCATCAATCCCTGGACCATCGCGGGCGACTTCGTGCTCGCCGTCGTGGTCGGCATCGGCTTCGGCTTCGGCGTCGGCTGGGTGCTGGCGCAGATCCGCAAACGGCTGCGGTCGCCCGTGCTCGACACGTCGCTCGGGCTGGTCACGCCGTACCTCGCCTTCATCCCGTCGCAGCTCCTCCACGGGTCGGGCATCCTGTCGGTCGTCGTGGCGGGGCTGTACCTGGGGTACCGCTCCCCGACCATTCAGACGGCGGAGGCACGGATCGCCGAGACGATCAACTGGAGGACGATCCAGTTCCTGCTCGAGAACGCGGTCTTCCTGTTCATCGGGCTGGAGCTCTCCAGCATCCTCAGCGAGGCGTTCCGATCGGGCATCACGGTGACGCAGACGATCCTGATCAGCCTCGTTGTCGTGGTGGCGCTGTTCCTCGCCCGGTTCGCGTGGATGGTCGGGACGACCGCGCTCTACCGGCATGGACCGAGGAGACTGCGGGAACGCGGATGGAACTGGCCGACCGGCATCGCCGTGTCGTTCGCGGGCATCCGCGGGGTGGTGACCCTCGCGGCGGTGTTCCTGCTGCCGGCGGAGACGCCGCACCGAGAGTTTTTGCAGTTCCTCGCGTTCGTGGTCGTGGTCGTCACGCTGCTGGAGGGGCTGGCGCTGCCGTGGATCATCCGGCGGCTGCGCCTGCCACCGCCGGACTTCGCCCAGGAGGCGAGCGAGATGCAGCGGCTCCTCGCCGAGGCGCAGACCGCGGGGCTCGAGCATCTGGAGTCGCAGGTCACCGGCAACGAGGACGGCCGGGTGCTGGAACGGCTGCGCATCAACGCCGTCTTCCTGTCGGATGCGCTGGAGAACCCGTCGTCGGATCAGGACGAGGACGCTCCGCTCGAGTACCGGCGGCTGCGGCGGTCGATGATCGGTGCGGAACGGCGTGCGGTGCTGGAAGCGCGGGCGGAGGGGCGGTTCCAGGAGCCGGCGGTGCGGTCGGTGCTGGCGTTCCTGGATGCGGAGGAGACGGCGCTGAAGTCCTCCGGGCCCGGTGGGAAGAAGCCGCTCATGTGAGCGGGTGCGGAGCGGGTGGGGACGGCCCCGCGAACCGATCCGCTAGGCGGGCGTCTGCAGGGCCGAGCGGCGCTCGGAGCGAGGGAGGCGGGCCCAGTGGCGTGAGCGTTGGGAGGAGAGGGCCAGCACGATCAGGATGTCCAGCGGGAGGCCGAGGAGGTTGTTCGCGAGGGTGACCTGGGGGCCGCCGTTGAAGTAGTCCACCGCAGTGAACACGATCAGCAGCGCGCTGTACGACATGGAGGCGATACGGGCCCAGTTGCTGCCGCGGAGGACGAGCAGGGCGAGCACGAAGTAGAAGACGAGGCCGGCTCCGAACACGCCCATCGCGATGCCGAAGACGAGATCGACCTGGGAACGGGTGACACCCTCCACCGTGGCCTCGCCCGACTCCAGCACGGCATCGACCCAGTGCCGCCAGTCGATGACCGTCAACGCGATCGTGAGCACGCCGGCCAGGATGCGGAGCAGGATCAGGAGGAAGCCCAGGGTCGTCGGCACCGGGCGGCGGCGATCGCGGGCGACCCGGCGGGCGTCGGCGTCGGCGGCGACGCCGCGGTCCCGGGCGTCGGTCGCGACCGCGCGGAGGTCGAGGATGGGCAGGTCGCCATCCGTCTCGATGCTGTCGCCGCCACCGTTGCGGGCGTGATAGCCGGTCGAGAAATCGCGGATGACTGACACCTCCACGCCCACGTCCGCCTGGCGCAGGGTCGAGACGATGTGATCGCGTTCGATGTCGGTGTCGGCGTCGATCTTGTGGGTGATCTGCAGGGTGAACAGGGAGAACCCCACCGCTCGGTCGAACGTGCCCGCGGCGAGCCAGTCGACGTGGTGGCCTCCCGGCAGCAGCCAGCCGTCGGGGCAGCGCCAGAAGCGGACATGGTGGCGCTTCGCCGGGTTGCCGCGGACCTCCTGCTGATACGCGGCGTCCTGCTGGTGGCCGAACAGGAAGAGCGGGCTCACGGGCGCCTCGTCGTAACTCCGCCGGAATAGCGTGGAGGTGATGATGCGGCGACTGGAGGCGGCGGTCACGTCGTCGGCACGCGTCCAGCCGGCGGCGCGCATGGCGTCCTCGAGCTGCGCCTCCGAGCCCAGGGCGGCGAGATTGATCGGGTCGCCGAGCAGGCCGTCGCTGGTGCGGGCGCGGCCGATGAAATAGTCGGGCACGTAGATCTCGGTGAGGATGCGATGGAGGCGCGGCAGCACCAGATACGCGAGGACCACCCAGAAGAGCACGAAGAACAGGATGAGGAACCAGCCCCACGAGAAGCTCTCGGTCACGATGATCCACGCCAGCCACACGGCCGCGACGCCGCCGAAGACGAAGAACGCGTAGTCGAGCACCGCGCTCAGCGAGAAGCGGCGTGCGGTCGCCGAGCGCGTCTTCGGGACATCGCGCGGCTCAGCCGGGGCGGTCGCTTCCGCTGCGGGGAGCGCCGCGCCGACATCGCGCGGCTCAGCACCGTCGCGCCGCGCCGCAGCGTCGGCGGCGCGATCCCCGACCTCCCGCGGTTCGGCCATGCGGCCATCCTAGAGTCGGCCCCGCCTCCGCCGTATCGTGGGCGCATGACGACGATCCAGGAACGCGGCGCCGAGCTGCGACGACTTCACGACGCTCCCGAGCTGCTCCAGGTTGTCAACGTCTGGGATGCGATCAGCGCGAAGGTCGTGGCCGAGCTGCCCGACACGCGCGCGCTCGCGACGGCCAGCCACTCCATCGCCGCCACGCTCGGCTACGAGGACGGCGAGAAGATCCCGCTCGACCTGATGCTCGACATGGTGGGGCGCATCGTCGCGGCCACCGAGCTGCCCGTCAGTGCCGACCTCGAGGGCGGTTACGGCGACGCGGGTGAGACGATCCGCCGGGCGGTGGGTGTCGGTGTGGTCGGCGCGAACCTCGAGGACCAGATGCGGCCGTTCGAGGACGCGGTCGCGAACGTCCGCGCGGCGATCCAGGCGGCAGAGGCGGAGGGCGTGCCCTTCGCGCTCAACGCGCGCACCGACGTGTTCGTGCGCAACGCCTTCCCGACCGACGACGAGAAGATCGAGGAGGCCGTGCGGCGCGGTCGTGCGTTCCTCGACGAAGGCGCGACCTGCGTGTTCGTGCCCGGACTGCTGGACGAGCGCACGGTGGAGCGGCTCGTCGCGGGCCTCGGCGCACGCAAGCTCAGCGTCATCGCGGTACCGAACTCGCTCGCGCCCGCGCGACTGCACGAACTCGGGGTGGCTCGCGTCTCGTACGGCCCGTGGACGCAGCGGATCGCACTGACCGCCCTGCAGGACGCGGCGATCGCGCTCTACGCCGGCGAGCACCTGCCGCAGGGCGTGCGTCCGCTCAACTGAGACGAAGCGACCAGCCCCGCAGCAGCGCACCGCAACGGACCGCCGCGAGCAGCCCCCGCGTAGGGTGTGACCCATGAGTGACTTCCGGGCCATCGTGATCGAGCAGCGGACCGAGGGCGGGAAGGTCCTCGAGCACAGCGCGGAGGTGAGGACGGTCGGCGACGACCTCCTCATGCCCGGTGACGTCACCATCGACGTCGAGTTCAGCGACCTCAACTACAAGGACGGGCTCGCCATCGCCGGGCGGCCCGGGGTCGCCCGCGTCTCGCCCCTCGTTCCCGGGATCGACCTGGTCGGCACCGTGGCGACGTCGGAGGATCCGCGGTGGCGGGAGGGTGACCGGGTCGTCCTCAACGGCGACGGCATCGGCGAGCGCCACCACGGCGGACTCGCCGAGCGCGCACGCGTGAGGGGTGACGCACTCGTGGGGGTGCCCGACACGCTCACGAGCGAGCAGGCCGCCGCGATCGGCACGGCCGGCTTCACGGCCATGCTGGCGGTACTGGCACTGGAGCGCAACGGTGTCGACCCGGAGGAGGTGCGCACCTCCGGCAGCAGCGTCCTCGTCACGGGAGCGGCGGGAGGCGTCGGCTCGGTGGCCGTCGCCCTGCTGGCGCGCCTCGGCTACCCCGTCACCGCCTCCACCGGCCGCGTCGAGGAGCAGCGCGACTACCTCACCGACCTCGGCGCGAGCGAGATCATCGACCGGTCCGAGCTCTCCGAGGCCGGCGGCAAGCCGTTGCAGAGCCAGCGCTGGGCCGGAGTGATCGACTCGGTCGGCAGCCACACGCTCGCCAACGCGCTGGCGCAGACCCGCTACGGCGGCACCGTCGCGGCGTGCGGCCTCGCACAGGGCGCGGACCTCCCGGCGACCGTCATGCCGTTCATCCTGCGCGCGGTGACCCTCGCCGGCATCAACTCGGTGGAGGCTCCGGCCGCCCTGCGTGACACCGCGTGGCGCCGCCTGGCCACCGACCTCGACGAGGAGGCGCTCGCCGCGATGACCTCGTTCATCACGCTCGGCGAGGCGATCGCCACCGCGGAGGAGCTGCTGGCCGGACGGCTGCGCGGCCGGACGGTCGTCGCCGTTCGCGCGTGAGAACGCCGGCCACCCGTATGCTGGCCGCATGATCGTCCTCGCCACCGTCGTGGTCACGCTCGCCGCGGCCCTCCACGTCGCGATCTTCTTCATGGAGAGCGTCGCCTGGACGAGGCCGGCGGTGTGGCGCCGCTTCGGGGTCGCCGACCAGGCGGCCGCCGACACCACCCGGCCGATGGCCTACAACCAGGGGTTCTACAACCTGTTCCTGGCGGCCGGCGCGGTGCTCGGGCTGATCCTGTACGGCGTCGGGATGCAGGAGGCCGGGCTCGCGCTCATCCTGTTCACGACGGCCAGCATGGTGCTCGCCGCGGTGGTGCTGGTGACGACCGGGCGCGGGTACTGGCGCGCGGCGCTGATCCAGGGCACGCTGCCACTGATCGGCTTCGTGCTGATGCTGCTCGCCTGACGGGCACCGCTCAGAGGAGGCGCGGAGAGGTCACTCGATGATCTCCCCGTCGGCCGGGATCTCGCTCACGTCGACGCGCAGCGCCTCCACGAGCTTCGCGGCGTGCGGTGTCGAGACGATCACGCGGCTGTACTCCTCGCCGTCGAGGTCGACCACGACCGCGGCGCGCTGCTTGCCCTTGATCAGCAGGAAGTCCTTGCCGCCGTGGAACTTCCACGTGCCGACCGAGAGCGTCAGCGGAACGGCGGCGCCGGGGGCGCGGATGCCGCGGATCCAGATCCACGGATCCTCGGTGATGGCGACCGACCGGATGCTCTCGCGCGGGATGACCAGGTCCTCCCGCTTGAGGGACAGCACCTTCTCGGCCCGCGTGAGGTGGATCTCCAGGCGGTCGGGGTGAACGTGCAGGTCGGCCATAGCTCTATCCTGCCAACCCACCTGCCGCTGCGGGGCTGCCGAACCTCACAAAGCCATAACCCTTCGGTTGGAACGCGCCGGAGACGCCGCGTGGGCGGTACACCCCGGCGAACTCCCCGGTCGTGCGCGATATCCTTCTCCTCGTGGCAGCTCAACGGCGGACTCCCGGGTCGCAGACTTCGCTCCGCGAAGCCAACCGGGCACGGATCGTCGACGCCATCAAGAAGTACGGCGGCCTGACCCAGGTCGAGCTGGCGGGCGCCACCGGTCTGTCGCCGGCGACCGTCTCCAACATCGTCAAGGAGCTCTCGACCTCCGGCGTGCTGAACACGTCGCACAGCATCCGCAGTGGGAGGCGCGCGCAGCACGTCACGCTGGCGCACGCCCTCGGACTCGTCGTGGGTGTGCACTTCTCGCAACGGCACCTGCGCGTCGCGCTCTCCGACGTCGCCAACACCGTCGTCGCCGAGAACCACATGCCGCTCGCGCGCGACCACCGGGCCGACAACGAGCTCGACAAGGTGGCGATGCTGCTGACCGACATGCTCGACTCGGTCGACGCCTCGCGCGAGGAGATCCTCGCGGTCGGCCTCGCCATCCCTGCGCCCATCGACCGCTCGACCGGCACGATCGCGCGCAGCGGGATCATGCGCGGCTGGGACGGCGTCGTGATCGCCGACTCGCTGGAGCGCCGCATCCGCAGGCCCGTCCACGTCGACAACGCGGCCAACCTCGCCGCGCTCGCGGAGTCGCGCTTCGGCGCCGGGCGCGGGCGCCGCACCACCGTCACGCTCGACGTCGGCGACGGCATCGGCGCCGGCCTCATCCTCGGCGGGCAGGTGTTCCGGGGCACGAACGGCGTCGCCGGCGAGTTCGGGCACACCACCATCCGCGAGAACGGCCCCATCTGCCGCTGCGGCAACCGCGGCTGCCTGGAGGCCATCGCCGGCGGCCCCGCGATCCTCGACGACCTCCGGGACCACCTCGGCAGCCTGAAGCTGGGCGACGTGGTCATCCAGGCGATGGCCGGAGACGCGCGCTGCATCCGCGCGATCGGCGACGCCGGCAACCACATCGGCATCGCGGCTGCGAACCTCTGCAACGTGCTCGACCCGGAGCGCATCATCGTCGGCGGCGAGCTGGCGCGCGCGGGCGAGCTCCTGCTCGGCCCGCTGCGTCACGCCCTCGAGCGCGGCGTGATCATCGACCAGGAGGTCCTCCCCGACGTCGTCCAGGCCCAGCTCGGCACGCGCGCGGCGACGCTCGGCGCGGTGGCGTACGCGATCGACATGGCGAACGTCACGCCGGAAGGCGTGCTGTGAAGCGCTTCGCCCGCGCGATCGCCACGGCGGCCGTCACGCTCTCGCTCGTCGCGCTCACCGCCTGCTCGAACGCGGCGGACGGCACCGACGTCACCAAGGGCGATCCGGCGACGGCGCGCATCGGCCTCCTGCTCCCCGACTCCGTCACCGCGCGGTACGAGGCCGCCGACCGCCCGTTCTTCGAGCACAAGATCGACAAGCTCTGCCCCGACTGCACCGTGCTCTACGCCAACGCCGACGCCGACGCGGCCAAGCAGCAGCAGCAGGCGGAGTCGATGCTGACCCAGGGCGTGAGCGTGCTGGTGCTGGCGCCCACCGACAGCCGGGCCGCCGCCTCCATCGTCGCTCAGGCTGCGGCGCGCAAGGTGTCCGTCATCTCCTACGACCGCCTGATCGACAGCGACAAGGTCGACTACTACGTGTCCTTCGACAACGAGAAGGTCGGCCGCCTGCAGGCCCAGGCGCTGGTGGACCGGCTGCGCCAGGAGTCGGTGCCCGACGACGCCGGCATCCTGATGGTCAACGGCTCCCCCACCGACAACAACACCTCCCTGTTCAAGAAGGGTGCGCACAGCGTGTTCGACACGAGCGGGTACCGCATCCTCGCCGAGTACGACACGCCCTCGTGGGACCCGGCCAAGGCGCAGGACTGGGTGAGCGGCCAGATCACGCAGTACGGCGACCGCATCCGCGGCGTCTACGCGGCCAACGACGCGACGGCCGGAGGCGCGGTCGCGGCCCTCAAGGCGGCAGACGTCTCCCCTCTTCCGCCGGTGATCGGGCAGGACGCCGAGCTCGCGGGCATCCAGCGCATCCTCGCCGGAGACCAGTACATGACCGTCTACAAGGCGATCCAGCCGGAGGCCGAGCGTGCGGCCGAGTTGGCGATCGCGCTCACCAAGGGGCAGCATCCCCCTGCTGCAACCGAGGTGAAGACGTCGACCGGTGCCGCCATCCCGTCGTTCCTGCTCGACCCCGTGCCGGTGACCGCCGACCGGATCGAGGCGACCGTGGTGGCCGACGATTTCTACGGGCCGCGTACCGTGGCGGACATCTGCACCCCCGCCTACCGGGCGGCCTGCGCGGAGCACGGCATCCGATGACCGCGTGCCCCCGCCACACCGACCGAGCGCTCAGAAGGAGCACCCTGTGACGATCGAACCGCCGCTCGAGCGGGCCCGCCCGCCCCGGACGCCGGTACTGTCGCTGCGTGACGTCTCCAAGGGCTTCGGCGCCGTGCGCGCCCTCACCGACGTGCACCTCGATGTGCATCCAGGGGAGGTCGTGGCCCTGGTCGGCGACAACGGCGCCGGCAAGTCGACGCTCGCCAAGATCCTGGCCGGGGTGCACCCGCCCGACTCGGGCAGCATCCTGTTCGACGGCCAGAAGGTGTCCATCCCCTCCCCCGCCGCCTCGCGCGAACTCGGCATCGCGACCGTCTTCCAGGACCTCGCGCTCTGCGACAACCTCGACGTGGTCGCCAACCTGTTCCTGGGCCGCGAGATCGGTCGCGGCGCGCTCGACGAGGAGGAGATGGAGAAGCGGGCGTGGAGCCTGCTGCGGCAGCTGTCGGCGCGCATCCCCTCGGTCCGTGTGGCCGTCGCGTCGCTGTCGGGCGGCCAGCGGCAGACCGTCGCCATCGCGCGCTCGCTCGTCGGCGACCCGCGCATCGTGATCCTCGACGAGCCCACCGCCGCCCTCGGCGTCGCGCAGTCGGCCGAGGTGCTGAACCTCATCGAGCGGCTGCGCGAGCACGGGCTCGGCATCATCCTGATCAGCCACAACATGGCCGACGTGCAGGCGGTCGCCGACCGGATCGTGGTGCTGCGGCTCGGGAGGAACAACGGCGACTTCCTCGCCGCCGACGTGAGCTACGAGGACATCATCTCGGCGATCACCGGCGCCACCGAGAACGTGCTGGTGCACCGCCCCGAGCGGGCAGGACGCCACACGGTCTCCCGCGAGGCCGCACCCGACGAGGAAGGCGACCTGCTGTGAGCCGCGTCACCGACACCGTCCCCGCCGGCGCCCGCCCGCTGCCCGGCGAGGAGGACGAGGGCATCGCCGGCGCGGTGCGCGCCTTCGGTTACCGCGTGCGCGGCGGCGACCTCGGCTCCCTCCCGGTCGTCGTCGGCCTGGCGGTGATCTGGGCGGTGTTCCAGGTACTGAACCCGAGCTTCCTCAGCGCCAACAACCTCGTGAACCTCACGTTGCAGTGCGCGGCCATCGGGACCATCTCGATCGGCGTGGTGCTCGTGCTGCTGCTCGGGCAGATCGACCTCTCTGTGGGATCGGTGAGCGGCGTCGCCGCGGCGATCCTCGGGGTCGGGTTCACGCAGCTCCACTGGCCGCTGGCCGTGACCGTGATCGCGGCCATCCTCTCTGGGGCGGTCATCGGGCTGCTCTACGGGCTGCTGTTCACCCGGTTCGGCGTGCCGAGCTTCATCATCACGCTGGCCGGGTTGCTCGGCTTCCTCGGCCTCCAACTCTGGATCCTCGGGCCGAACAGCTCGATCAACATCCCGTTCGACTCGTGGATCGTGCAGTTCGCGCAGCAGACGTTCCTGCCGCCGTGGGCCGCGTACGCGCTCGCGGTGCTCGGAGCGTTCGGGATGTTCTGGACCGACTGGAGGCGCAACGCGCGCCGCCGCCGCGCCGGGCTCTCCGAGGGCTCGATGGCGCTCGTCCTGATCAAGTCCGGGCTGCTGCTCGTGGGTCTCTGCCTGAGCGCGTGGTACCTCTCGACCGACCGCGGCACCGGCGCGATGTTCGTGTTCTTCGTGGTGCTCGTCGTCGTCATGAACTACCTGCTGACCCGGACGCGCTGGGGCCGTTCCGTGTACGCGGTCGGAGGCTCGGTGGAGGCGGCGCGCCGGGCGGGCGTGCGCGTGAACCGCGTCTTCATCAGCGTCTTCGTGCTCTGCTCGACGTTCGCGGCGGTCGGCGGGCTGCTCGCCGCGGCGCGGCTGGCGTCGGTCGGCGCCGGCTCGGGAGGGACCGACACGAACCTCAACGCCATCGCGGCGGCCGTCATCGGTGGCACCAGCCTGTTCGGCGGCCGGGGATCGGCGTGGTCGGCGCTGCTCGGCATCCTCGTGATCCAGTCGATCTCGAACGGGCTCACGCTGCTGAACCTCGACTCGTCGTTCCGGTTCATGATCACGGGCGCCGTGTTGCTGCTCGCCGTGATCATCGACTCGGTGTCGCGGCGCTCGCGCGCCTCACACGGCCAAGCATGATCGGCGCCGACGTGATTGGCTGGAACGCGTGACGCGTACCACCACCTTCCACGCCCGCCTGCTGCGCGAGGGCGCCGAGCCGCGGACGGTGACGGTGCGCGCCTCCTCCGACTCGCCTCCGCGCACCCTGCGCAGGGCGGCGGGAGGCGGCGGCACGCTGACGTTCGACGTGTACGCGCTGCTCGACGCCGACGGCTGGCCGGAGTCGGCGACCTACACGTACGTGGAGTCGCTCAGCCGCGAACCCTCCGCCTCGGACGAATAACCCGCGGGGGTTACTCGGGGCGGGCGGCCGCCGCGGCGCGTGCGGCGGCGGGGAGCGCCTCCAGGATGCGGGAGACCGCCGCGTCGTCGTGGGCGGCCGTGACGAACCACGCCTCGAAGACGCTCGGCGGCAGGGAGACGCCCGCGTCGAGCATCGCGTGGAACAGCGCCCGGTAGCGGAACGCCTCCTGCGTCTGCACCTCCGCGTACGTGCGCGGCGCGGCGGCGAAGTCGCCGAAGACGAAGCTGAACAGGTTGCCGGCGCGCTGCACCCGGTGGGCGACGCCCTCCGCCGACAGCGCGTTGGAAACGGCCGACGACACGGTCTCGGCGACGACGTCGAGACGGTCGTAGACCGCTTCGTCGGCGAGCTGGAGGGTCGTCAGGCCGGCCGC
Source organism: Leifsonia williamsii (assembly GCF_030433685.1). Classification (NCBI taxonomy): domain Bacteria; kingdom Bacillati; phylum Actinomycetota; class Actinomycetes; order Micrococcales; family Microbacteriaceae; genus Leifsonia; species Leifsonia williamsii. Next base: position 876,191 of record NZ_JAROCF010000001.1, on the reverse strand, counting down.
GACCGCGAGCGGATTCCCGGAGAGGGTCCCCGCCTGGTAAACGGGACCGGTCGGCGCGAGGTAGTCCATCAGCTCGGCCCGACCGCCGAGGGCCGCGAGCGGCATCCCGCCACCGACGACCTTGCCGAACGTCACCAGGTCGGGCGTGTAGCCGCGGTCGAGGCCCCAGTACCCGGCCTCGCTCACGCGGAAGCCGGTGAGCACCTCGTCGAGGATGAGCAGCGCGCCGAACTCGTGCGCGATGTCGGCGAGTGCGGCGTTGAAGCCCTCGTCCGGCGGCACGACTCCCATGTTCGCGGCAGCGGCCTCGGTGATCACGGCCGCGATGTCGGGGCCGTTCTGCTCGAAGGCGGCGCGCACGGCGTCGAGGTCGTTGTACGGCAGCACGAGCGTCTGGGCGGCGGTCGCCTCGGTGACCCCGGCGGAACCGGGGAGGGACAGCGTCGCGAGCCCCGAACCGGCCTCGGCGAGGAGGCTGTCCGAGTGGCCGTGGTAGTGGCCGGCGAACTTGATCAGCAGCGGGCGGCCGGTGAAGCCGCGGGCCAGCCGGATGGCGGTCATCGTGGCCTCGGTGCCGGTGGAGACCAGGCGCAGCTTCTCGAGGAACGGCAGGCGCGCGAGCACGGCCTCCGCCAGCTCGGTCTCAGCCGGGGTGGAGGCGCCGAACGACAGGCCGTTCGCCGCGGTGCGCTGCACGGCCTCCACCACCGCCGGGTGGGCGTGACCGAGGATTGCCGGACCCCACGACGCGACGAGGTCGACGTACTCGCGGCCCTGCGCGTCGGTGATGTAGGGCCCGCGGGCCGAGACCATGAAGCGGGGCGTGCCGCCGACCGAGCGGAAGGCGCGCACCGGCGAGTTCACGCCGCCGGGGATGACGCGCTGGGCCCGCTCGAACTGGGCGAGGTTGACGTCGCCGATGGCCGCGCCGTCGGCGATCGCGCCCGCCTCGGAGTTCGGCCCGGTGTTCTGCGCGGCGCTCATCGCAGCCACCCCGCGACCTCGGTGGCCCAGTAGGTCATGACGGCATCGGCTCCGGCGCGGCGCGCGGCGACAAGGGTCTCCTCGATGATGCGGTCGCGGTCGATCCAGCCGTTGGCGGCAGCGGCCTCCACCATCGCGTACTCGCCGGAGACCTGGTACGCCCAGACCGGCACGTCGCTGAGCTGCGCGACGTCGCTCAGCACGTCGAGGTAGCTGAGGGCCGGCTTCACCATGAGGATGTCGGCGCCCTCGTCGAGGTCGAGGCGCGCCTCGCGCAGGCCCTCGCGGCGGTTGGCCGGGTCCTGCTGGTAGGCGCGGCGGTCGCCGGAGAGCTGCGAGTCGACGGCCTCGCGGAAGGGGCCGTAGAAGCCGGAGGCGTACTTCGCCGCGTAGGCGAGGATGACGATGTCGGTGAAGCCGTTGGCGTCGAGCGTGTCGCGCACGGCCGCGACCTGGCCGTCCATCATGCCGCTGAGGCCGAGGAGCTGGGAGCCGGCGCGGGCCTGCGCGAGCGCCATCTCCTGGTAGCGGACGAGGGTGGCGTCGTTGTCGACGTGGCCGCGTGCGTCGAGGACGCCGCAGTGGCCGTGGTCGGTGAACTCGTCGAGGCAGAGGTCGGTCTGCACGACGAGCGCGTCTCCGACCTCGTCCGCGAGCGCGCGCGTCGCGACGTTGAGGATGCCCTCGGGATCGGTCGCGGCGCTGCCGACGGCGTCGCGCGTCTCGGGCACGCCGAACAGCATCACGCCGCCGACGCCCGCCTCGGCGGCCTCGGTGGCGGCGCGCTTCAGCGAGTCGAGCGAGTGCTGCACGACGCCCGGCATGGAGGCGATCGGCTGCGGCTCGGAGGCGCCCTCGCGGACGAACATCGGGAGGATCAGCTCAGCCGGGTGCAGCCGGGTCTCGGCTGTCAGACGACGCATGGCGGGAGACTGCCGGAGCCGCCGCGGCCGGATGACGGGATGGAACTCACTCACTCGCCCCAGCCTACGCCCGCGCGCCTGGGTGCCTGCTCGACCCGGAAGCGACTGTCGAGTACGCAGATTCTCCGCGTACTCGCGTGTTTCCGGGCGAATTCGCGCGTACTCGGCGGTTTCAGGCGCGGGGATCAGGAGGGGGTGCGGGAGGCGGCGGCCGCGACGACCGCGTCGATGAGGGAGGGGGCGGTGCGCTCCTCGGCGATCACGTCGACGCGCAGGCCCAGGTCGCGGGCGTCGCGCGCGGTCTGCGGGCCGATCGCCGCGACCAGGGTCGACTCGGGCACCGGGCCGAGCTGCTGCTGCACCTGCTGCGCCACCGAACCGCTGGTGACGAGGATGGCCTGCACCAGACCGTCGCGCACGTCGCTGACGACGTTCTCCGGCACCGGCACGCCGATGGTGCGGTACGCGACCACCGACTCCACCTCGTGCCCGATACGGCGGAGCCCCTCGGTGAGGAGGGGCTTGGCGATCTCGGAGCGGAGGGTCAGCACGCGCAGGGGCACGACGCCCTGGGTGGCGGCCTCCCACTCGGCGAGCAGGCCGCGGGCGGAGTTGTCCTCCGACGGCACCAGGTCGACCTTGTACCCGGCGGCGGCGAGGGCGGCGGCGGTGGTCTCGCCGACCGCCGCGACCCGGGTCGAGGGTGGGACGACGGCCCGCTGCGCGCTCAGCACGTCGACTGTGGTGGCGCTCGTCACGGTCATCCAGTCGAACTCGCCGGCGGCCAGCCGCTCCAGCGCGCCCTCGAGGGCGGGGGCGTCGGCGGTCGGCGCGAAGTTGATCATCGGCGCGACGATCGGCGATGCGCCCTTCGACCGCAGGTCGGCCGCGACCGAGTCGCCCCACGGGCCGCCGCGCGGCACGAGCACCCGCCAGCCGGCGAGCGGCTTCGGAGAGGCGGAGGTGGAGGCGGTGGTCATCGCGTGCTCCCCAGCGGCGCCAGGTCGGCGGCCCCCGCGCCGAGCAGTTCGGACACCACGCGCGCACCCACGTCGCGTGCTGCCTCGTCCAGGTGGTGCGCGGCCAGCGAGTCCGGGGTGGCCGCGTGGGAGGCGGTCAGCCGCTCGGAGCCGTCGGGCCGGTAGACCGACGCGGTCAAGAACAGCAGGCCGTCATCGACGAGGGCGGATGCCGCGATCGGAGCGGCGCATCCCGCCTCCAGCCCGGCCAGCACCTCGCGCTCGGCGGTGATGCATGCGTGAGTCGTCACGTGGTCGACGGTCGACAGCGCGCGGGCGATCGGGCCGCGGCCCTTCTCGTCGCCCTCGCGGACCTCCAGCGCCAGAGCACCCTGGCCCGGAGCCGTCGGCACCTGCGAGAGCGGGAAGTAGTCGGTGACGGCGTCGAGCCGGCCCAGCCGGCCCAGCCCTGCCGCGGCCAGCACGACCGCGTCGAGGTCGCCCTCGGCCACGCGGCCCAGTCGGGTGTCGACGTTGCCGCGGATGTCGACGATGTCGAGATCGGGGCGGAGGCTCTTGAGCTGCGCGACCCGGCGCGGCGAGCCCGTCCCGACGCGCGCACCGTCGGGCAGCGCGTCGAGGGTCAGGCCGTCGCGCGCGCACAGCGTGTCGCGGGCGTCGGCGCGCTTGGGCACGGCACCGATGACGAGACCGGGGGCCTTCGCCGTCGGGAGGTCCTTGAGGGAGTGCACGATGATGTCGACCTCGTCCACCCGCAGCGCGTCGCGGAGCGCGGTGGCGAACACACCGGTGCCGCCGAGCTCCGAGAGCGACTCGCGGGAGGTGTCGCCGTGCGTGGTGACCGTGACCAGCTCCACGTCCACGCCGGTGGCGCGCGCGATCGCCTCGGCGACGGCGGTCGTCTGCGCGACGGCGAGCGCGCTGCCGCGGGTCCCGACCCGCAGCACGCCCTCGCGGCGCTCGACCGGGCCGGCCGCCCGGGTCACGGTCCCGCTCACGGCGCCAGCCCCGCAGCGGCGGGCTTGAAGCCGAGGCGCACGTTCTCGCAGCAGCCGGGCCGGCAGACGTCGTACCAGGGGCCGAGCTCGGTCATGGCCGGGCGCTGGTCGACCGGGACGCCGTCGCGGCGCTCGAGCACCAGGTCGACGAGGCCCTTGACGTACTTCGCGTGGGTGCCGGGGGTGGGAACGCGGATGGCGATCAGGCCGTTCTCCTCGCTCGTCTCCATCGCCTCGTTGTCGAGGTCCCAGAGCACCTCCATGTGGTCGCTCACGAAGCCGAGCGGCACGATGATCACGGCCTTGTAGCCGGCGGCGGGGAGCTCGGCGATGCGGTCGTTGATGTCGGGCTCGAGCCACGGCATCGAGGGAGGGCCGGAGCGCGACTGGTAGACGAGGTCCCACTCGACGACGCCGCCGGTGGCGGCCTGCGAGACGACCTCGGCGACCGCGAGGTGCTGGGCCGCGTACGCGCCGCCCTCGCCGAAGCCGCGCTCGGCCGGGCCGGACTTGGCGGCATCGGACGACGGGATCGAGTGCGTCGAGTAGAGGATGCGCACGTCCTTCGCCGGGTCGAGGCCCGGGATGCGCTCCTTCAGCTGCTCGACCGCGTCCTTCACGCCCTCGATGAACGGCTCGACGAAGCCGGGGTGGTCGAAGAACTGGCGGACCTTGTCGATCGCGATGGTGCCCTCGAGCCCGGTCTCCTCCAGCACGCGGGCGAAATCCTCGCGGTACTGGCGGCAGCTCGAGTACGACGAGTAGGCGCTCGTCGCGATGGCGATCAGCTTGCTGAAGCCGCGCTCCTGCGCGTCGCGGAGGGCGTCCTCCAGGTACGGGTCCCAGTTGCGGTTGCCCCACAGCACGGGCAGGTCGATGCCGCGGGAGGCGAGCTCGGCCTCCAGCGCCGCCTTCAGCTCGCGGTTCTGGTCGTTGATCGGGCTCACGCCGCCGAAGTGGCGGTAGTGGTGCGCGACCTCCTCCAGCCGCTCCTCGGGGATGCCGCGGCCGCGGGTGACGTTGCGCAGGAACGGGATGACGTCGTCCTGCCCCTCCGGGCCGCCGAAGCCGGCGAGCAGGATCGCGTCGTACGCGACCGGCTCGGTGACGTGCTCCGGGCCGGAGGCGGCGGCCGGCGTCGCGCCGAGCACGCGCTGAGCCGTGGTGTCGACGTCGGTCACTGGAGCACCTCCACGAGTTCGGCCGGCTCGATGCGGCGGCCGGTGAAGAACGGGACCTCCTCGCGCACGTGGCGGCGCGCGTCGGTCTGGCGCAGGTCGCGCATCAGGTCGACGAGGTCGAGCAGCTCGTCCGACTCCAGCGGAAGGATCCACTCGTAGTCGCCGAGGGCGAACGACGCGACGGTGTTCGCCAGCACCGAGCGGAATGCGGCGCCCTTGCGGCCGTGCTCGGCCAGCATCCGGCCGCGCTCCTCGTCGGGCAGCAGGTACCACTCGTAGCTGCGCACGAACGGGTACACGGTGAGCCAGTTCTTCGGCTCCTTGCCACGGAGGAAGCCGGGCACGTGCGCCTTGTTGAACTCGGCATCGCGGTGCACGCCCATCGCGTTCCAGGTCGGGAGCAGCGCCTTCAGGAGGCGGGTGCGGCGCAGCTGGCGGAGGCCCCACTGCAGCGCTTCGGCCTGGGGTCCGTGCAGCCAGATCATGACGTCGGCGTCGGCTCGCAGGCCGGAGACGTCGTACAGGCCGCGGGTGGTCACACCCTGCAGCTCGATGTCGGCGATGACGCCCTCGAGTTCGGAGACCGCCTTGGGCACGTCGGTGCCGTCGAGGTCGTCCGGTCGGGCGGGGTCACGGCGGAGCACCGCCCAGAGGGCGAAGCCGGTCGGAGTGTCGGGTGTTTCAGCGGGGGTGGTCGACTCTGCCGGTACGGCAGCCGGGGTACTCATACCCACAGTCTCCCCCGCAAAGCTGAGAAGGCCAAAACCGCGGTCGCGGTCAGCGTCGGGTCAGCCGGACGACCGCCCAGACCAGGCCGCCGACCGTTGCGGCGACGCCTGCGGCGATGCCCGCGGCGACGAGAGGCTGCTCCGTGACGAAGCGCTGAGCGCGTTCGACGGCCCGCTTGGGAGCGCCGAACTTGTAGGTGATCGCGTCGACCGTGGCGGTGAGCTCTGCGCGGGCGCGATCGACGTCGGTGCGGTCAGTTGTCATACTTGCCCATCCCCTTCACGGCGTCCGCGTCCTCTTTGATGGAGTCGATCGTCTGCTTGGGCGCGACGCCGTTCATCCGCTTGAAGGAGCGGACGCCGACGAGCGCGAGCACGCCCGCGATCAGCAGCAGGGCGACGAAGACGATGAGCGCGGCGAGCCACGCCGGCAGTGCGACCGCGATCCCCAGCACGGCCGCGGCGATCAGCACGCCGAGGGCGAAGAACAGGAGGAACGCGGCGACGGCGAAGAGCCCGATGCCGACGCCGGCGTGCTTGGCCTTCTCGGCGAACTCGGCGCGCAGGTGCGCGACCTCGGCCTTGAACAGCTCGATCAGCAGCCGCGGCAGGTCGGCGATCAGCTCCGCCAGCGACTTGGACCGGATGCGCTCTCGATCGGTCATCCCGCTCCCCCTTCCGCCGTGTCGGTCAGGACCCGCTGCCGGCCGCCGCTGCTCCCGCGGCGGCGTGCGAGTCGCGGGCGGCACGCGGGGCGGAACCGGACGAATACGGGTCGCGCGCCTCGCGGCGGCGCTGGTTCGCGCGACCGACGAGCTTCTTCGCGGTACCGAAGGCGGCCTCCGGCAGCTCGCCGACCTTCGCGGCGACGAAGTCCTCGACCGCGGTGACCTGCTTCTGCACGCCCGGCGACTCCCAGAGCTTCGTCGCGGTCTCCTTGATCTGCTCGTACCGCCGTCGGCCGGCCCTGGCGCCGAGCACATAGCCCGCCGCCGCACCGGCCAGGAACAGAAGCTTTCCGCGCATTCGCGCCCCCTCGGTCTAGAGGTTGTCGGTCAGTGCCTTCCAGCGTAGACCTCGGATGCGCTCGGCCACCCGGCGCGCATCCGGGACCACCGACGCGAGGCCGGTGCCGGTCAGCCAGGAGCCGGTGACGTCGAGTCCTTCGACGGCCTCGGCTCCCGCGCGGACCCGCTCGATGCGGTCCCGCTGCCCCACTGTCGCATAGGGAAGGGCATTGGTCCAGGGGGTCCTGGCGAATGCGGTGACACTGGATTCCGCGAGCGGAATACCCAGCAGACGGCCCGCGTCGGCGACCGCCAGGGCGCGCAGCTCGGCGTCGGCGAGCTCCCGCGTCTCGGCCGGGCGCCCGGCACGGCCGTAGGAGAGACGGACGACGTGGCGGCCCTCGCCCGCGGCCTCCGCCACCCAGGCCCATTTCGCGCTGGAGTGCGTCATGGCCTTCGCGCGCACGTCGGCGTCCGCGGTGTCGGCGACGAGCACGCCCGTGCCGCTCGGGGCGGCCGAGAGGCGCTGGTCGTCGATCACGAGGGTGACCAGCTCGACGCTGGAGGCCGGCGGCCAGTCGAGGTCGCTCAGCGAGGCCAGCTCGGGCGACGCGGAGGCGAGCAGCGGCAGCGCGGCGTCCGACGGCACGGCGATCACGACGGCGTCGGCGGGAAGCGACGATCCGTCCGCGAGGCGCACGGTCCAGCGGGCGTCACGGTCGGGGTCGGCCGGCACGGTGTGCACGGGCGACGGATCGGCGGGCACGGGAGGCTGCGGTGCCGGCGCGTCGAACGGCGGCTCCTCGTCCAGCGCGTGGGCGAGCACGGCCTCCACGGCGGCCTCGATGGCGTCGTCGGGGTCGGGAGCCGTCCAGGGCTCGACCGCGACGACCGGCGCGCCGGTCACGATGCGGCCGCCGCGGGCCGCCACGTCGGCGGCGAGCGCCTCCGGCAGCCGCCACATGCCGCCGCGGATGCCGCCGACCGCGCTGCCCGCCTTGGCGGCCGAGCGCAGCTCGCCGACGGCGCCCGACAGCGAGCCCAGCCGCGTGAGCGCGGAGTTGAGGCCGGGCGCGACGACATCCACGTCGAGGTTCGCCGGTTCGGCCGAGTACACGCCGGTGACGACAGGGGCGACGAGGAGATCGTGCACCTTCCGCCCCATCCGCTTGCGCACGAGCGTGCCGAGGCGCCGCTCCTGCCCGATCTTGAGCACGGGCATCAGGCGGTCGAGGTAGGCGCGGAGGGCGCCTCCCCAACCGATCGCGGCGACGACGTCGTTCGCGAGCGGCGAGCTGGGGATGCCGAGCAGTCCCGCCTTCGGCAGCGGCACCGAGCGGGAGCCGTGCCGGACCATCGCGCCGGACGGGTTCGGCTGCACGACCTCCCCGTCGAGCCCCAGATCCTCCAGCAGCGCCGCCACGTGACCGCCACGGGTCGCGAAGCTCTCCGCGCCGGCGTCGAGGGTCATCCCGGCCAGCTCGAGCGGTGCGACGGAGCCGCCGACGCGCGCGGAGGCCTCCAGCACCGTGACGTCGAAGCCCGGCCGGGCGCACTCGCGCGCGACGACCAGTCCGGCCATCCCGCCGCCGATCACGACGATGCGGGTGGGCGGCGCCTCGACGGCGTGCCGGATCTCCTCCGCGAGCGCGTCGTGGTCGGTGGGCGTCGGGTCGGTCACGCTGCCCGCCACTCGTGGACGAACTCGACCACACGCGTCAGCACCGCCGGGTCGGTCTCCGGCGGGACGCCGTGGCCGAGGTTGAGGACGTGGGCAGGAGCCTCCAGCCCGCGGTGCAGCACATCGGCGACGTGGGCCGAGAGCACCTCCCACGGCGCGTCGAGCATCGCGGGGTCGACGTTGCCCTGCACCGGCACCACGTGCCCCAGCCGGCGGCTGGCCTCGTCCAGCGGGATGCGGTAGTCGACGCCGACCGTATCGGCGCCGGCGTCGTGCATCGCCTTGAGCAGCTCGCCGGTGCCGACGCCGAAGTGCACGAGAGGCACGTTGCGGATGATCGGCTCGCCGGCCTCCTCCGCCTCGTCCAGCGCTTCAGTGGTCGGCAGCGCATAGGTGAGGTCGCGCACGTGCGACAGCGCACGGGCGGAAGCCGGGGCGACATGGGTCGCGTAGTCGTGCAGCGACAGCGACCCCGCCCAGGAGTCGAACAGCTGGGCGGCGCTGGCGCCGGCGAGCACCTGAGCACGGAGGAACGCGCCCGAGATGTCGGCGGTCCAGTCCATCAGCGCGGCCCACGCCTCGGGGTCGGCGTGCATGAGCGTCCGAGCGCGGATGTGGTCCTTGGAGGGGCCTCCCTCGACCAGGTACGCGGCGAGCGTGAAGGGCGCGCCCGCGAAGCCGATGAGCGGCGTCTCCCCCAGCTCGTCCGTGGTCAGCCGCACGGCCTCGGTGATGGCCGCGAACGTGTCGGCGCCGAGGGAGGCCGGGTCGACCTCCGCGAGCCGCTTCACGTCGTCGAGCGTGCGCACCGGCTGCTCGAACACCGGGCCCTTGCCCGGCTGGATCTCGACCTCCACCCCGGCCAGCTTCAACGGCACCACGATGTCGCTGAAGAAGATGCCCGCGTCGACCCCGTGCCGGCGCACCGGCTGCAGGGTGATCTCGCTCGCCATGGCCGGGTCGAGGCACGCGTCGAGCATGCGGGTGCCGACGCGCAGCTCCCGGTACTCCGGCAGCGACCGCCCTGCCTGCCGCATGAACCAGACGGGCGTCACCTCCGGCCGGTCGGCCTGGTAGGCGCGGACGAGCCGGCTGGAGCCGGTCAGCCCGGCGGAGAGCGGATGGGCGGCGGGGAGGTTGGTCACCCCTTGATTGTGCCAGGGTGCGACCTGCCAATCCCCCGGGAATCCGCCCGTCGCCCCTTGTCCAGGCGCCGCTCGATTCGAAGACGGTTGCGAGCGGGCGTAGGCTTTCGTGCGTGCTTCTCTGCTTCTCGTCGAGCCACCGGACGGCGGACTTCGACCTCCTCGAACGGCTCGAGCGCAACGCTCCGGCCGTCTCCGCGGCACTCGCAGAGCACAGTGAAGTCGTCGCCGGTTCCGTCGTGCTCGCGACCTGCAACCGGTTCGAGGCGTACCTCGACATCGACGAGCCGCTCCCGGCCGCCCGCGCCGTCTCGGCCGAGGCCGTCATCGACGCGGTGAGCGCCGCCAGCGGCATCGCCGCCGACGAGCTGCGGTCCGCCAGCTCCGTCTACTGCGACGACGCCGTGGCCGAGCATCTGTTCGCCGTCTCCAGCGGCCTCGAGTCCGTCGTCGTCGGCGAGGGCGAGATCGCCGGGCAGGTGCGGCGCTCGCTCGAGAACGCCCGCGCCGCCGGCACCGTCACGAACGACCTCGAGCGGCTGTTCCAGGACGCCTCCCGCACCTCCCGCGGGGTGAAGAACCGCACCGGCATCATGACCGCCGGCCGGTCGATGGTGCGCCTGGCGCTCGAGCTGGCCGAGAGCCGCATCAGCGACTGGGCGCAGGCGCGCGTGCTGCTCGTCGGCACCGGCAAGTACGCCGGCGCGAGCCTCGCCGCCCTGCGCGATAAGGGCTCCGAGGACGTCCGCGTGTTCTCGCCGTCCGGCCGCGCCGCCAAGTTCGCGCACTCGCACGACATCCTCCCCGTGGAGGCGGACGGGCTCGTGGAGGCTTTGGCCGAGAGCGACCTCGTCGTCACCTGCTCCGCGGTGACCGACCACGTGCTCACCCCGGCGATCATGACGGCCGCCCAGAATCTCCCCGGTACCCGCGAGCGCCGCCTCGTCATCGACCTCGGCCTCCCCCGCAACGTCGACCCCGCCGTCGCGGGTCTGCCGGGCGTCGAGCTGCTCGACCTCGAGACCATCAGCCTCCACGCCCCCCTCGAAGAGCTGAACGCCGCCGACGACGCCCGCGAGATCGTCGACGCCGCCGCGGCCGAGTTCGCCGCCAAGCGCGCCGAGCAGGCCGTCACCCCGGCGCTGGTCGCGCTGCGCAAGCACGTCTTCGACGTGCTCGACGCCGAGATCGAGCGCGCACGAGGCCGCGGCGACTCCAGCGAGCAGACGGAGGCCGCCCTGCGCCACCTGGCGGGCGTGCTCCTGCACACCCCGTCGGTCCGCGCCCGCGAGCTGGCCAGGCAGGGCGAGGCGCAGGCGTTCGTCGACGGCGCCTCCGCGCTGTTCGGCCTCGACGTCGAGCCCGCCGCGCCCCGGCTCTCCGCCGTCGTGCGCGACATCGCCGACGAGTCCGCCGCATCCTGAACCCGCACCCGACACGAGGAGGAACCGTGAGCGACGAAGCCGCCATCCCCACTCGCACCGCCGAGCCGCACGCGGCGACCGGCCTGCCATGCGCCGCCGAGGAGCTGCGCACCGAGCGCCTCTGCCTCCGTCCGCTGAACACCGGCGAGCTGGACGAGGCGCAGTCCTACCAGCGCGCCCGCGACGTTGTCCGCTATCTGCACTGGGAGGTGCACGACCACGAGGAGTCGGCCAAGCGCCTCCGCAAGCGCCTCGCGATGAACGGCCTGCACCAGGACGGCGACGGCATCGTCTACGCGGTCGAGCTGCTCGACGCCGACGGCGGCCACACCCGCGTCATCGGGCACATGAGCATGTTCCTGAAGTCGGCGCAGTGGGCGCAGGTCGAGCTGGGCTGGGTGTTCCACCCGGCCATCCACGGCCGCGGCTACGCGACCGAGGCGACCAAGCGCCTCCTGCAGCTCGCCTTCGACGGCCTCGGCGCACACCGAGTGTTCGCCCAGCTCGACGCCCGCAACGAGGCGTCGGCCCGGCTGTGCGAGATCGTCGGGATGCACCAGGAGGCGCTGCTGCGCGAGCGCGAGATCAAGGACGACCGCTGGGTCGACACCGCCATCTACTCGCTGCTCGAGGACGAGTTCCGCTCGGCGCAGTGAGCACCCTTTCCGCTCGGTAGGATTGTGGCGGGCGCACTCTCGCCCGACCAACACCTGACTTCGAGTGGGAGCACCATGGCCGCAACGTCGAGACTGGATTCCGTCATCACGCTGGCGCAGCACCGCGGATTCGTGTTCCCCTCCGGCGAGATCTACGGCGGCACCCGCTCGGCCTGGGACTACGGGCCCCTCGGCGTGGAGCTGAAGGAGAACATCAAGCGCGAGTGGTGGAACGCCTTCGTGCGCGGCCGCGGCGACATGGTGGGCCTCGACTCGGCGATCATCCTGCCCACCCCGGTGTGGGAGGCCTCCGGTCACGTGAAGGTGTTCAGCGACCCGCTGACCGAGTCGCTGATCACGCACAAGCGGTACCGCGCCGACCACCTGTTCGAGCGCTACGAGGCCGAGCACGGCCACCCGCCGGAGAACGGGCTCGACGACATCCCCGACCCCGACCACCCGGACAAGGTCGGTCAGTGGACGCCGATCCGCCAGTTCTCGGGCCTGATGAAGACGTATCTCGGTGTCGTCGACGACGAGTCGGGCCTGCACTACATGCGCCCCGAGACCGCGCAGGGCATCTTCACCGACTTCGCCGCCGTGCTGCAGACCGCGCGCAAGAAGCCGCCGTTCGGCATCGGCCAGATCGGCAAGGCGTTCCGCAACGAGATCACGCCGGGCAACTTCATCTTCCGCACCCGCGAGTTCGAGCAGATGGAGATCGAGTTCTTCGTCGAGCCCGGCACGGACGACGAGTGGTTCCAGACCTGGATCGACCTCTGCTGGGACTGGTTCGTCGACCTCGGCATCGACCCGGCCAACATCCGCCGCTTCGAGCACCCGCAGGACAAGCTGGCCCACTACTCCAAGCGGACCATCGACATCGAGTACAAGTTCGACTTCGTCGGCAGCGAGTGGGGCGAGCTCATGGGCGTCGCGAACCGCACCGACTACGACCTCAAGACGCACATCGAGCACTCGGGCAAAGACCTGAGCTATTTCGACCAGAACAAGAACGAGCGCTACGTCCCGTACGTGATCGAGCCGTCGTTCGGCCTGACGCGCGCGCTGATGGCGTTCCTCGTCGACGCGTACGACGAGGAGGAGGTGCCGAACGCCAAGGGCGGCACCGACAAGCGCACGGTCCTGCACCTCGACCCGCGCCTCGCGCCGGTCAAGGTCGCCGTGCTGCCGCTCTCGCGCAACGAGGCCCTCTCCCCGCTCGCCCGCGGGCTCGCCGACAAGCTGCGCAAGCGCCGCAACGTCGACTTCGACGACTCGGGCGCGATCGGCCGCCGGTACCGCCGTCAGGACGAGATCGGCACGCCGCTCGCGGTGACCGTCGACTTCGACTCCCTCGAGGACGACGCGGTCACGGTGCGTGACCGCGACTCGATGAAGCAGGAGCGCATCCCGCTCGAGGGCCTCGACCGCTACCTGGCAGAGCGCCTCCGCGAGATCTGAGCCGCCTCCGCGCGCTTCGGCCCGCCTGAGCGCCCGAGCGGGCCGCTAGGGTGGTCCGGAGCCGACGGAGACCACGATGAGCACCGCTCCCCCCACCGAGCACGGCCGGCGCGACGACGCCGGGGCGCCCGTGCGCGAACCGGCGCGGCCTCCGCACTCCCTGCTGCTGCGCTTCGCCCGCGTCGCGCCCGCCAGCATCGCGCTCGCGGCGATCGTGCTCGTCACCTCGCTCGTGACCGGGACCGCGTGGAGCGTCGCGACGGCGGGCGGGCAGGCGCTGCTCTGGGCCGCGGGCGTGACCACGACCATCCAGGCCGGGTTCTGGTGGACGCCGGTCACCGCGCTGTTCGTGCCCGAGGATCCGCTGCAGCTGGTGCTGTGCGTGCTGTTGTCGCTGACCGTCTTCGCCGTCGCGGAGCGCTATCTCGGCACGGCGCGGGCGGTCACCGCCTTCCTCGTCACCGGTGTAGTGGGCATCGCCCTCGGCGTGCTCGGGCAATGGCTCGCGGCCGGAGTCGGCGAGCTCTGGGCGACGGCGACCGAGTTCGATTTCACCCTCGACCCGACCATCGGGATCACGGGAGCCGTGGTCGCGGCGAGCGCCTTCGCCAGCGCGCTGTGGCGACGGCGGATCCGGCTGGTCGCCTTCGCGATCGTGCTGATGCTGGTGCTCTACAACGGCGACCAGAACAACGTCTACCGGCTGATCGCCGCGCTGCTGGGGCTGGGCCTCGGCGTCGCGATGCGCCGCACGCGGCTGCAGCGGCTGCGACGCAGCTCGCACGGCGAGACGCGCAACCTCGTCGCGACGCTGATCGCGATCACGGCCGTCGGCCCGATCGCGGCGCTGCTCCCGCCGGGCGGGTTCGGGCCGTTCTCCTTCATCGCCGAACTGTTCCGCCACGAGCAGGTCGACGTCGCCAGGACACTCGCGCGCTGCGAGGCGTCCTTCACGACCGACTGCCGGCTCGGCCTGGCGCTCGTCTCGGTGCAGGGCCTGGGCCCGCTGCTGCTGTCGCTGCTCCCGCTCGTGCTGCTCATCGTCACCGCGATCGGGTTGCGCCGGGGCCGGCACTTCGCTCTCGTGCTCGGCATCGTGGTCAACGCGGTGATGCTCGTGCTGCCGTTCACGGCGCTGCCCTCCGGCGAGCTGCGGCTGGAGGTCGACAGCCTCGACGCGCTGGTGCCCGCGATCGAGGTGCTCGCGTGGGTGTTCGCCGCGATGCTGGTGCCCGCAGCCTCCATCGTCCTGCTCCTCCTGACGCGGAGGCAGTTCCAGATCCGGGCGCCGCGGGCGGCGGTCGTGCGCTTCACCCTCCTCACCGTGATCGCCTTCCTGCTGCTCGCGATGGCGTACCTGGTCGCCGGGCTGGCCTCCCTGGCGGGGTACGTGCCCGACGCGACCATCGGCGACGTGTTCGCGTCGACGCTGCGGCGGTTCGTCCCGGCCGGCTTCGAGTCGGTGCTCGGGCACGTCATCGTGCCGACCTCCCTGCCGGTGGTGATCCTGTACCAGTGGATCGGTCCGGTGTTCTGGGCGATCTTCGTGGTCGCGACCATGCGGCTCTACCGCGCGACGTCGACCGGGCGCACGGTCGGAGACGAGCTGCACTTCCGCGAGCTGCTCCGCTGGGGCGGCGGAGGGACGCTCGGTTTCATGGGAACCTGGCCGGGCAACGTCTACTGGTTCAGCGAGGAGAACGACGCGGCGGTCGCGTACCGCGTGATCGGCGACGTGGCGATCACCCTCTCCGACCCCGTGTGCCGCCCTGACCGCGCCGAGCAGACCATCATCGACTTCATCTCGTTCTGCGACGCCAACAGCTGGACGCCCGTCTTCTACAGCGTCCACGGACGCTACCTACCGGTCTTCGAATCGCTGGGGTGGCAGTCGATGTCGGTCGGCGAGGAGACGCTGATGCACCCGCTCACCTTCGACCTGGCCGGCAAGCCGTGGCAGAAGGTGCGCCAGGCCCACAACCGCGGCGTGCGCGAAGGCATCACGACGGTGTGGACGAGCTGGGATGACCTCCCGCCGCTCCAGCAGTCGCAGGTGACCGCTCTGAGCGAGCAGTGGGTGGCCGAGAAGGAGCTGCCCGAGATGGGGTTCACCCTCGGCGGCATGGCCGAGCTGAAGGACCCGGATGTCCGGCTGTACCTCGCCTTCGACCCGGCGGGCGGACTCCAGGCGGTCACGAGCTGGCTGCCCAGCTGGGAGGCGGGCCGCGTGACGGGCTGGACCATCGACTTCATGCGCCGCGGCGACGACAGCATGCCCGGGATCATGGAGTTCGTCATCGCCTCCGCCGCGCTGCGCATGCAGGAGGAGGGCGTGGAGGTGCTGAGCCTGTCGGGGGCGCCGCTCGCCACCGCGCCGACCGGGCCGGGCGGGCCGGTCGGGCCGGGCGACGACTCGGACCAGGAGGACGAGGGCGTGATGGAGCGGCTGCTCGCCTTCCTGGCACGAACTCTGGAGCCCGCGTACGGCTTCGCGTCGCTGTTCGCCTTCAAGAGCAAGTTCAACCCGACCTACGAGACGCTCTACATGGCGTACCCGGACCCGGTGGCGCTGGCGGCCATCGGCACGGCGATCGGCAAGGCGTACCTGCCGGACGCGAACGCGCGCGAGTACGTGGCGCTGGCGCGCACACTGCTGCGCTGACCCTGCCGCCGCGTGGCTGCCGCCCGGCCGTCGAGTACGCGCGAATTCGACGCGGAACCGCCGACTACGCGGACTTTCCGCGTACTCGGCCGTTGCCCGGCCCGCGTACGGTGGTCGCATGCATGCGGACGACACGCGCACGGCCATGATCATCGGAGGGACCGGGCAGATCGGGTCGGCGGTGGCGCGGCGGCTCGCGCACGACGGCTGGTCCGTGCTCGTCGCCCACCGCGGCGAGCACGCTGGCGACGCCGCCCTCGCCGAGCTCGACGTCACCAGCATCCGTCTCGACCGGGAGGACACGACCTCCCTCGTGGAGCGGGCCCACGGTCACGACCTGGTGCTCGACACCGTCGCCTACGAGCCGCGGCACGCCGACCAGCTCGCGCAGCTCGCCGGCGAGGTGGGATCGCTCGTCGTGATCTCGACCGGTTCGGTCTACCTCGGGCGCGACGGCGGCTACCTCGACGTCGTCACCGGGCCCGACGACTTCCCCGACTATCCGCTGCCGCTGCGCGAGAGCGACCCGACCGTCGACAACGCCGAGCGCACCTACTCGCCCCTCAAGGCGGCGCTGGAGCGGCGGCTGCTGGAGGTCGACGACCTGCCCGTGAGCATCCTGCGGCCCGGAGCCATCCACGGGCCGTTCAGCCCGGCGCTGCGCGAGTGGTACTTCATCAAGCGAGCCCTCGACGGCCGGCGCCGCGTGGTGCTGGCGGACGGCGGCCGCAACCGGTTCAGCACCTCCTCGACCGTCAACATCGCCGAGCTGGTCGCGCTGTGCGCCGCCCAGCCGGGCAAGCGGGTGCTCAACGCCGTGGACGACGACAACCCGTCCGTGGCCGAGATCGCGACCGCGGTCTACCGGGCACTCGATCAGCACGTCGAGCTGGACGTCTTCGACGGCCCACCGCTGGAGTCGGTGGGAGCGACACCGTGGACGGTCGCGCATCCCCTCGTGATGAGCATGGCGAAGGCGCAGGTCGACCTCGGCTACCGGGCAGTGGCCCGCTACGCCGACGCGGTCGCCACCGCTGTGGACTGGGCCGTACGGGAGGTCCGGGCCGCGGAGCGGCACGGAGAAGGCTGGGAGACCGTCTTCCCCGCGCTGGCCCGGCGGGCGGCGGCCGACGGCTGGTTCGACTACGCGGCGGAGGACGCCTACCTGGACGGCAGGGGCTGACCCGTCAGAACACGTACTCCAGCAGGTCGAGCCCGACCGTGCGCATCCCGTCGATGACGGCGAGGCGGGCCGGGAGGCTGGTGTCGTCGAAGTAGGTGGAGACCGCGTAAGTCACGCCGGCACGCGGGCCGCGCAGCACGCCGACCTCGCTGCGCACGCCGGCGTCGGTGCCCGTCTTGTTGACGAGCAGGATGCCGTGCTCGGCGTGCCGGTGCGAGTGCGGGTCGAGGCCGAATGCGCTGGAGACGAGGGAGAAGTCGCTGTTGAGCGACAGCCACGAGATGACGCGCTGGCTCGTCGCCGGGCTGACGACCTCGCCTCGGGCGAGGGCCGAGAACAGCCAGGTGAGCTCGTTGGCGCTGCCGACCGAGAGCTGCGGAGCGTCGTCCGGGCCGCGGTGGTCGCGGACGAGGTCGAGGAGGGCCGTGCGCGTGAGGCCGAGCGCCTCCGTACGGGCGCTCACCGCCTCCAGCCCGACCCGGCGCAGCAGCACATTGGTCGCGAGGTTGTCGCTCGATGCGCCGACGAGGGCCGCGAGGTCTGCCACGGGAAGGGACGGCACGTGGAGGTGGTGCCAGATGCCGGAGTCGCCGGCGGCGTCTTGCGGCAGCCTGTCGAGCGTCGCCAGCGGGCTCAGCTCACCGGTCTGCAGCCGGGCCGCGACCTCTACCAGCAGCAGCACCTTGCCGATGCTGGCGGTCGGCATCACGACGTGGTCGTCGACCGAGAAGAGCACCTCGCCGGTGGCGAGGTCGGTGGCGCGCGCCGAGACCTGCACGCCCTGGACGGCCAGCTGGCCGAGGGCGGCGAAGGCGCGCGCGAACGCCTCGCGATCACCGATCGGACCCCGGTGCCTCCCGCGTCGCGCACCCGCATGACGGGTGCGCCGCTCGGACTCCTGGGTCTGCGTCGTCACGGTGTGGCTGCGCCCTTCTGCCGAGTCTGAACTGCCGGAGCTGCGGACCTCCCCGATCCCCGATCGGCCGCCCCGCGATCGCCCGCCCGGAGAGCCTTCTGCCGAGCCGACGACAGAAGAGATGTTACCCCGATCGGGGGACACGTGAGTGGGCCGATCGGGAAAGTTCGGTGCGCTCACCAGATGGTGACGCGCTCCTCCGGCGCCAGCCACAGTGCGTCGCTGTCGGACACTCCGAACGTCTCGTAGAAGGCGTCGATGTTGCGCACGATCTGGTTGCAGCGGAACTCGTTCGGCGCGTGCGGATCGATCGCGAGCAGGCGGATCACCTCGGCGTCGCGGCCCTTCTGCTGCCAGGCCTGCGCCCACGAGAGGAAGAACCGCTGCGCGCCGGTGAGCCCGTCGATCACGGGCGGCTCCTGGCCGTCGAGGGACAGCAGGTACGCCTTCCAGGCGATGCCGAGGCCGCCCAGGTCGCCGATGTTCTCGCCGATGGTGAGAGCGCCGTTGACGTGGTGGTCGGGCACCTGCGCGGGAGCGAGGGCGTCGTACTGCGCGATGAGGTTCGCCGTGCGCTTCTCGAAGGCGGCGCGGTCGTCGGCCGTCCACCAGTCCTGCAGGCGGCCGTCGCCGTCGAACTTGGAGCCCTGGTCGTCGAAGCCGTGGCCGATCTCGTGCCCGATCACCGCTCCGATCGCGCCGTAGTTGGCGGCGGCGTCGCGGCCGGCGTCGAAGAACGGGTACTGCAGGATCGCCGCAGGGAACACGATCTCGTTGAAGCCGGGGTTGTAGTACGCGTTGATCGTCTGCGGCGTCATGAACCACTCGTCGCGGTCCAGCGGCTTGCCGATCTTGCCGAGCTCGCGGTGGAACTCGAACAGCGCGGCCGCGCGCACGTTGCCGACGAGGTCGGTCGGGTCCACCTCGAGCGCCGAGTAGTCGCGCCACTTCACCGGGAAGCCGATCTTGGGCGTGAACTTGCCGAGCTTGTCCAGGGCGCGCTCGCGCGTCTGCTCGCCCATCCACGGGAGGCTGCGGATGCTCTGGCGGTACGCCTCGACCAGGTTGGCGACCAGCTCGTCCATCGCCTCCTTCGCCTGCGGCGGGAAGTGCCGCTCGACGTAGATGCGGCCGACGGCCTCGCCCATCGCGCTCTCGACGAGGGAGACGCCGCGCTTCCAGCGCACGCGCATCTCGGGCGTGCCGGTGAGCGTGCGGCCGTAGAAGTCGAAGTTCGCGTCGACGAAGTCGCCGGTCAGGTACGGCGCGGCGCCGTGGATGATCTGCCATGCCAGCCAGTCCTTCCAGGCCTGCAGGCGCGTCTCGGTGAGCAGCGCCGCGATCCCGGAGGTGAAGGACGGCTGCCGCAGCACGACCTCGGCGAGCGCACCCTCCGGCGCATCGAGCGAGGTGGCCCACGCGTCGAGCGACGCCTGCGGGTCTCCGCCGCCGCCCGCGAACAGCGCGGATGCGTCGGCCCAGCTGTAGAGGTTGTACGTCTTCTCGGAGTCGCGCGACTGCACGTTGTCCCAGTGGCACTTCGCGATGTCGGTCTCGAGGTCGAACACCCGCTGGGCCCGCGCGGCGGCGTCGTCGACGCCGGCCAGCTCGAACATGCGCTGGATGTGCGCCACGAACGCCTCGCGCACCGGCGCGAACCGCTCCTCGCGGAAGTACGACTCGTCGGGCAACGAGATGCCGCCCTGCTCCACGAACACGAGGTAGCGCTCGGGGTCGCCGGGGTCGTTGTCGACGAAGAGCTGGTAGAAGCCGGCGACGCCGTGACGCTCCAGCGTGGCGAGCGTCTGCAGCAGCTCGGAGATGCTGGAGGCGTCGCTCGCGAGAGCGAGCTGGGCCGCGATCGGCTGGACCCCGAGGGCGTCGATGCGCTCCTCGTCCATGAAGCTGGCGAACAGGTCGCCGAACTTGCGCTCTTCCGTGCCCTCCGGCGCGGTCTGAGCGGCCTCGACGATCTCGCGGACGGCGGCCTCCGCCTCCTCCGCCAGGATCATGAACGAGCCCCAGCGCGCCTTGTCGGCGGGGATCTCGGTGCGGTCGAGCCAGCGGCCGTTGACGTGCCGGAACAGGTCGTCCTGAGGGCGGGTCGCGGGGTCGAGGTCGTCGGTGGCGATGCCGGAAGCGAGCGTCATGCAGCCCAGCCTACGGCGCGCCCACCTCCGACCGCAGCCCATTCGGACGGGTTGTGGAGAGCTCGCCGGAGGCGGCGCCTGTGGAGAGTCGGCCGAGGCTCCGGAGCCGCAGGAACGAGAGCACGAAGAGCCCGCCCAGCACCGCCTCGGCGAGGATCGACACCCAGCCGGACAGGCTCCCGTAGCCGAGGATCGAGTACACGACGTTGACCAGCGCGGTCACCACGTACAGCGCGCCGAGCACGCCGCTGAGGAGCGGCCGGCTGGTCATCCGCCACCACGCCCTGGCCGGCCGCAGCGGCTCCTCCGGCCCGCGGAACAGGCGCGAGGCGAGATACCAACCCGCGACCTGGAGCACGCTCAGCACGATCGAGCCGGTCTCGGAGTGCAGGGCGTCGAGGAGGAGCGCCAGGAGCCCGGAGACGACGACGAGGACCGCGACGACGATCCCCTTCTGCAGCGGTGTGACGAATTTCATGGTGCCCTGCCCCCTGGTGTTGCTCGACGCCAGCATGGCGGCCCAGCGGGTCGTGGAGGCGGAGGCGCGCCGCTCAGCGCCTGCTCGCGCGCACCTGCTCCCACTCCCCGATCAGCTCGGGGAGGCGCTCCTGCAGGAAGCGGTAGAAGCCCGCCATGTCGGCCAGTCGCTCTGTCGCGGGCGAGGCGGGGTCGTCGACGGCCGCGAGCCCCGCGTCGGCCTGCGCGGCGAGCACGCCGTAGATCGGGCTGTTGCGCACCATGAGCGCGTACCAGTCGCTCGGCAGCTGATAGCGGTCGCGGCGGCTGCCCGTCTGGCTGAGGCGGCGGACGATGCCGATGGTCTGGAGGTAGCGGACGCCTCCCGAGATCGCCGCAGGGCTCACGTCGAGGGCCTCGGCGAGCTCGGCGGCGGTCATGCCGTCCTGCTCCGTGACGGTCAACGCCATGAGCACGCGGGCGGGCATCTTCGGGAAGCCGGCGCCCGCGAGCACGGCGGCGGCGTGCTCGCGCATCTCGCGCAGGGCCGCTTCGTCCTTCGCCACGCGTTCCTCCTCCCGCCCTCCGGCCGGCCGCCGCCGCGCTCAGCCGGTCGCGAGGTCGCGGCGGCGGATCAGCACGGCGGAGGCGACGAGCGCCACGAGTGTTATCCCGAACATCCAGTATCCCCCGGTCCAGTCCGGTTCGCCGACGACCACGGGGGCGTCGGCGAACGGGGAGACGTGGCGCAGCCAGTCCGGGAGCTTCACCAGCCCGCCGAAGACGCCGATGAAGGCGCCGAGACCGAGCGCCGCCCAGCCGACGGGCGCGGTCGCCGCTGGAAGCAGCACGAACACCAGCGTCAGCACGCCGAGGTACGAGAGCGCCACGGGCAGCTGAGCGGCGGCGGCGGCGAAGGAGTCGCCGATGCGGGCCACATCCTCTCCGGCACCGACCGCCGACACGGCAGAGGCGACGGCCGCGCCGAGCAGCACCAGCACCACCGCGACGACACCGACCAGCACGAACTCGAGCAGCCAGCGGACCCGGGAGACGGGGGTCGCCAGCACGGTCTCGGCCGAGCCGCTCGCCTCCTCCTGCCGGAGCCGGACGACGGCCTGAACCGCGCACGCCGCCGCCAGCACACCGACGATCGAGAAGATCGCCGAGATGAACAGCTGGCTCAGCGGACCGGACCCGCCCGCGCCGATCCGCCCGATGGCCTCCCGGATGTTCGACATGCTCGGGTCGTCGGCCAGCGAGTTGCTGACGACGCTTCCGAGGGCGCCGGCCAGGAGGCCGGTCGCGATGCCGCCGAGCGTCCAGCCGAGGATGACCGGCCACAGCAGCCGCCATGCCAGCCCCAGCGGGCCGCTCAGCGTGGGCAGAGCGTCCCTCCGACCGGCCCGTTCGGGAAAGACCCCGGCGCCGGAGTCGCGTACCGACTGGATGCCGAACACGACGCCGACGAGCACGGCCGCCAGCGCCACCTGCAGCAGCAACGGCCCCCCGTCGTCCGCGGTGTACGGCGCCGACGCCTGCCCCCAGCCGATCGGGCTGAGCCAGCTCGGCCAGCCCGCCGCCAGGTGCGTGCTGTCGACCGGCGTGCCGATCGCGTCGCCGATGCCGTTCAGCAGGTAGGCGAGCAGGACGACCGCCGCGGCGTACCCGTTCGCCCCGCGGGAGGTCGACATCAGCTGGGAGAAGAGCAGCCCGACGCCCAGGAAGGCGAGGCCGGCACCGCCGATCGCCGCTCCGGCCGTGAGCGAGCCCTGGACGGGCAGGCCGGCGGAGATGAACCCGCCGGCGGCCACCAGAGCCAGGACGATGTTCACGAGCACGCCGTGCGCGACCGTCGCGGCGGTCGGCAGCAGGCGACCCGCGGGCGTGGAGCCGATCAGCTCTGCCCTGCCCGACTCCTCCTCCGCCCGCGAGTGGCGCACCGCGAGGAAGGTGTTCATCAGTCCGGCGAGCAGCGCCAGGAACGTGTAGATCTCGAAGAACGTGACGCTCGCCAGGCCGGTGCCCTGCGGGATGCCGCGGAGCATCAGGATCGCGGGGTTCGCGATCGCGAGGCGCACCAGCTCGGCCCTGGCCGTGGCGTCCCCATAGGTCTGGGCGATGCTCGCGGCCGAGAACGCGGCCAGCAGCCCGATGCTCAGCAGCCACACGAGCAGCTGCCAGCGGTCGCGGCGGAGGCGCTGGCTCACGAGGACGGCGACGGTGCGGGTGGCGCTCGGGGGCGTGACCGTCGGCGATCCTGGTGGGTCGAGAGGCCCGCCGGCGCCATTCGGGCGGGCGCCGGCGGCAGCATGCTGGTGGCGGCGGTCCCGCCCGGGGTCGGTGGGGGCGTGCGTGCCCGCGGAGGTCATCGCCGTGCTGCCTGCTGGTCGGCCGCGCGACGGTCGGCGCGACGCTCGCGGCCGCCCCCGGCGTCCGCGTCGCCCTCGCGCACGTCGTCGCCGTAGTGGCGCAGGAACAGCTCCTCGAGCGACGGCGGCGCGACGGTGAGGCCGCGCGCGTCGATCCGGGCGAGCGCGGCGAGGACCGGCGGCAGTCCGTCGCTGTCGACCGTGAAGGTGACCCTGCCGCCCGAGACGTGGAGATCGTAGGCGGCGGGGATGCTCGCCAGCGCCTCCTGCGACACACCGTCGGCTGCGAACGAGACCTCGGTACGGGTCAGATGGCGCAGCTCGTCGAGGCTGCCCGACTCGACCGTGCGGCCGGCGCGGATGATGCTGACGCGGTCGCACAGGCGCTCCACCTCGGAGAGGATGTGGCTCGACAGCAGCACGCTCGCGCCCTCGGCGGCGATCCTGGCGACCTCCGAGGCGAACACCGCCTCCATCAGCGGATCCAGACCGCTGGTCGGCTCGTCGAGGATGTAGAGGTCGGCCGGCGTCGCGAACGCGGCGACGAGCGCCACCTTCTGCCGGTTGCCCTTGGAGTAGGCGCGTCCCTTCTTGTGCGGGTCGAGCTGGAAGACCTCGAGCAGGCGCTGCTTGCGCTCCGCGTAACCGGCCTTGTCGGTCGTGCCGCCGCGCAGCCGCGACACGAGGTCGATCGCCTCGCCGCCGGAGAGGTTGGGCCACAGGCTCACGTCGCCGGGCACATAGGCGATGCGGCGGTGGAGGTCGACGGCCTCCCGCCAGGGGTCGCGGCCGAAGACGGTCGCGCGTCCGCCGCTCGCCCGGGCGAGGCCCAGGAGGACGCGGATGGTGGTGGACTTGCCGGCGCCGTTGGGTCCGAGGAAGCCGTGCACCTCGCCGGCAGGCACGACCAGGTCGAGACCGTCGAGAGCGTGGACGCGGCCGAACCGCTTGTGGAGGCCGACGGCTTCGATCACCGGGGCAGACTGCTCGTTCATGAGCGGGAGCATACGCCCTCTTCACAATTTCGTGAAAGTGGTGAATCTCCGCTAGCGGCAGTCGGCGAGGATGCGGTCGAGCGCCGCGCGTTCTGCCGGTACGACCCAGAGCGCGTAACGCGCCTTCACGGCGACCTGGCGAGAGGCGTACTCGCACCGGAAGGCCTTGGCCGGCGGAAGCCAGGTCGCCGCATCGCCCGCTCCCTTGCTCTGGTTGGTCGGCCCGTCGACGGCGACCAGGTTGAGCGGATCGTTGGCGAGGCGGAGGCGCTGCTCGGGCGAGAGCGCCTGCGCGCCCGTCTGCCAGGCGTTCATCAGCGCGACGACGTGGTCGATCTGGACCCGCGCGGAGGTGTCCGGACCGCGCTGGAAGGCGATGGTGCGGCCGGCGTACGGGTCGTCCAGCGTGCCGGAGAGCACGGTGCAGCCTCCCCGTCGCACGACACCGGTCAAGTCGCGGGCCAGGATGTCGTCGCGCGTGCTGCAGCCGTTGCGGTCGACGTCCTCCCAGGCGGGGCCGAAGTCGCCGACGCGGTCGTAGCCGGTCTTGGGTGCGCGGCCCTTGGTGGGGAGGGCGGCGAGGAGGGCGCGAGCGGCGCCCGGCGCGGGGACGTCGGCGTCGGGGGTGAGCGGGGAGACGCGGGAGGGTGCGGGCGCGGTGGGCGCCGCGGGCGCGGCGGGCGCTTGGGGCGCGGTGGCCTCCGCAGGCGCCGACGCCGAGGCGGCCGGGCCTTCCGGCGACGTTCCGTCTCCGCCCCGCGACGCGACGGCGTACCCGCAGAGGGCGATCACGGCGGCGAGGACCAGCCCGGCGGCTCCGAGCCCCGTCTTCGCACCGACCGCGCGACGGCGGCGCCTCACCGCGCCGAGCGCCGGGAGGTCGACGCCATCTCACCCGGAAGCGTCGGGACGCCGCGGTGGAGGCCGCGGCCGGCCAGATGCACGCCCGGGCGCTGGCTCGTGGCGATCTCGCCGAGCTCGCGGATCACCCGACGGAAGTACGGCCCGGAGACGGGCCCCAGGTACGCCGCCGGGTCGAGGTCGGCCTCGTTGCGCAGGCGGATCTCGGCCCGCGACGCCTCGATCGGTGCGATCAGCTTGGCTCCGCTGCGGTAGCGGATCAGCCGGTGCACCCACTGGTCCAGCGGCTCCGGAAGGCCGCGCGGAACGCGATCGTGCTCGGGGGCGAGGGAGACCCTGGCGCGTCCGCCGCCGAGGGTCGCGTGGTCGACGCGGCCGCCCTCGGCCGCTCCGCCCGCGCCGGATGCCGCGCGCTCGCGCCGCCGCTCGGTCGCCAGCACGGCGTCGAGGTCGTCGCGCCGGTTGTGCTGCTGAGCGAGCACGTCGAGCGCGTCGATGGCCGCGGCGAACTCCTCCTCGTAGCCGGCGTACGCCTCCGGATGGGCCGCCCTGTCATGGGTGAGATCGGTGCGCGCCATGCTCGCCTGGCCACGACCCAGCATGGTGCGGCCGCTCTGCACGCGCTCCAGGCGCCACGTCCAGGTGGCGAGGAGTTCTGGCATCAGCTGGCTCATGAGTCCACCCTAGGAACGACCTCCGACATCGCCGCGGAGCGACCCGCCCGACCGGCGGGCGGCCCCGATGTCGGTGGTCGGCAGTAGGGTCGGGAAGGTCGTGAAGCTCCTCCGTCCGCGCCCGGTCGATCGGGACATCCTCCGCCTCGCCGTCCCGGCGCTGGGCTCGCTGATCGCCGAGCCGGTCTTCCTCCTCGCGGACTCGGCGATGGTCGGCCATCTCGGCGTCGCGCCGCTCGCCGGGCTGGGCATCGCGAGCGCGGTGCTGCAGACGATCGTGGGGCTGATGGTTTTCCTCGCCTACGCCACGACTCCGGCGGTCGCGCGGAGGCTGGGAGCGGGCGACGAGCGCGGCGCCGTCGCCGCGGGGGTGGACGGCGTGTGGCTCGCGCTGGGCCTCGGTGTGGTGCTGGCCGCCGCGGGCTGGTTCGCATCGCCCGCCCTGGTCGGGCTGTTCGGCGCATCCCCGGCCGTGACCGACCAGGCGGCCCAGTACCTGCAGGTGTCGATGCTCGGCCTCCCGGCGATGCTGCTCGTCTTCGCGGCGACCGGTCTGCTGCGCGGACTGCAGGACACCCGGACGCCGCTGGTCGTCGCCGTCGCGGGGTTCGCGGCCAACATCGCGCTGAACTACCTCTTCATCTACGTGCTCGGGAGGGGCATCGCCGGCTCCGCGCTCGGCACGGTCGTCGCGCAGTGGGCGATGGTCGCGGTCTACGCGGTGATCGTCGCGCGGCATGCGCGCAGGGTGGGGGCGCCGCTCCTCCCCCATCACGCCGGCATCGGCCGATCCGCCCGGGCGGGTGGATGGCTGTTGCTGCGTACGGCGAGCCTCCGCGCCGCGATCCTGCTGGCCGTGTTCGCGGCGACCCGGCTCGGCCCCGACGAGCTGGCGGCCTTCCAGGTCACCATGACGGTGTTCTCGACGCTCGCCTTCGCACTCGACGCCCTCGCGATCGCCGCGCAGGCGCTGGTCGGCAAGGGCTTGGGAGCAGGAGACGCGGAGGGGGTCCGCGCCGTTCTCCGCCGCTGCTTGGAGTGGGGCGTCGGCGCCGGCGTGGTTCTCGGTGCCGCGACAGTCGCGCTCAGTCCGTTCGCGGCCGGGCTGTTCACCAGCGACCCCTCGGTGGCCGCGCTGCTCGCACCCTCCCTCGCGATCATCGGCATCGGCGCGCCGCTCGGCGGGTACGTGTTCGTGCTCGACGGCGTGCTGATCGGCGCGGGCGACGCGCGCTACCTCGCGCTCACCGGCCTCCTGAACGTCGTCGCGTTCGTTCCGATGGCCGCGGCGGTGCTGCTCTGGGGCGGCCACGACGCCGCGGGCCTGGCATGGCTCGCGGCCGCGTTCGCCTTCGGGTATCTGGGAGCGCGGGCGGTCACCCTGGGGCTGCGCGCACACGGGCGCACGTGGATGCGCGTGGGCGCGGTGGTGTGACGCGACGCCCCGGCGACCGGACCGGCTAGCCCAGCCACTCCCGGGCCGCGACCACGAGCGCGCGCACGCCGGTCGGGATGGTCGGGTGAGCCAGCGGGGCGAAGTACGGGGAGTGGTTGGAGGGGATGTCCTCGTCGACCGTGCCGGCCTGCATCGCCGCGCGGACCTTCTCGGGGTCGCCGCCGCCCAGCATCCAGTACACCAGCGGGGCGCCGGCCGCGGTGGCGAGGTTGCCGACGTCCTCGCTGCCCGAGAGCGCACCCGGGTCGAGCAGGTTCTCGGCGCCGAACTCGGCCGCGAAGGCGGCGTTGACGCGGGCGGTGGCGTCGGGCTCGTTGACGGTGACCGGGTAGCGCTCGCCCCACTCCAGCTCGGGCGCCTTCGTCGCCCCGGAGGCCTGCGCCTCGGCGGTGATGATCCGGTCCACGGCGGCGAGCACTCGGGCGCGGACGTCCTCGTTGAAGCTGCGGACGCTGATCCCGAGCCGGGCCTCCGCCGCGATGATGTTGTTCTTAGTGCCCGCGTGGAGGCTGCCGACGGTCACGACGGACGTGTCCTGCGGGGCGATCTCCCGCGAAACCACGCCCTGCAGCCGCATCACGGTCGCCGCGGCCATGACGATCGGGTCGATGGTCGTCTCGGGGCGGGAGCCGTGGCCGCCGCGGCCGTGCATGGTGACCTCCATCGTGTCGACCGCCGCCATCGCGGCGCCCGAGTGCGCGCCGAGCATCCCGGCGGGGAGGGGCGTGACGTGCTGGCCCAGCACGACGTCCGGCGTCGGAACGCGGTGGTAGAGACCGCTGTCCACCATGACCTGGGCGCCGCCGCCGTGCTCCTCGCCGGGCTGGAAGACGGCCACGAGGGTGCCCGACCACTGGTCGCGGGAGCCGGCCAGCTCCTCCACGGCTCCGAGCAGGCAGGTGATGTGGATGTCGTGGCCGCACGCGTGCATCACCGGAACGGTGTTGCCCTCGTCGTCGGTGACCGTCTGGGTCGACGCCCACGGCAGGCCGGTGAGCTCGCGGACGGGCAGCGCGTCCATGTCGGCGCGCAGCAGCACGGTCGGGCCGTCTCCGTTGCGCAGGACGCCGGCGACGCCCGTGCCGCCGATGCCGGAGTGCACCTCGAGACCGAGGTCGGTGAGCTGCTGCTCGACGATCCCGGCGGTGCGGTGCTCGGCGAAGGACAGCTCGGGGTGGGCGTGGAGGTCGCGGTAGAGGGCGTCGAGGTCCATGCCCCCACCCTATGCGGCGGCGCGGCCACTCCGTCCGGCGCTTCCCGGGCGAAACATTCGTGGCGAATGTGCGGTTTGGGCGCCCCTTTTCCTACATTCGGCACGAATGCGGGGTTTGGGCGCCCCAATCCCTGCATTCGGCACGAATGCGGGGTTCGGACGCGGCACGCCGTCAGCGCGCGGGGCGCGGCGGCGCCGTCGTGTTGCCCCGGTGGAACACGCTGGTGAAGGAAGTGGGCCGCGCCTCCTGGCCGTCGAGCATGGCGACGATCGCACGGCCGGCGGCGCGGCCCTTGTCGACCGCGGGCTGGACCAGGGTCGTGAGGTCGTAGGGCCAGAGGCCGTCGACGCGCACGCCGTCGAACCCGACGACGCTCACGTCGTCGGGCACCGCGAGCCCGAGCTCCTCGGCGGCGCGGATGACGCCGGCGGCCAGCAGGTCGCTCTGGGCGATGATCGCGGTCGGGCGGGTGGCGGGGTCGGCGAGCAGGGCCTCGCCGGCGAGGCGGCCCTCCTCGACGAAGGAGCCCCGGGTGGTCCGGCCGCGGGCGTCCGGGAAGACGTCGCGCGCCCCGGCGAGACGCTCGGCGGCGGTGGTCGAGCTGGCCGTCGTCGCGTGGTGTGGGGTGAGCGGGCCGCGGCCACGGTCGCGCGTGAGCGGCAGGGTGACGAGCGCCACATCGCGGTGCCCGAGGTCGAAGAGGTGCTGGGCGGCGACCCGCGTGGCCTCGCGGTTGTCCTGCGCGATCGTGGGCACGCCGTCCGCCGGATCCCCCTCGATGGCGACGAGCGGGATGCGGCGCTGCTTGAGCATCGCGACCGACTCGTCGAGGCGCGGACTGCAGCCGACCAGGACCACGGCATCCATCGGGGCGTCCTCGATGCGCTGGGCGGCCTCCCCCGCGTCCGTGAGGATCAGCAGACCGGCGTCGATGGAGCCGAGCTCCTCGCTGATGCCGTCGAGCAGCGCGATCTTGATCGGGTCACGGAACGCGTCGCGCACGCGCTCCTCCATCACGACCCCGACGATGCCCGAGCGTCCGCGGCGCAGCGAGCGCGCCCGCGGGTCGGGCCCGGCGTAGTTCAGCTCCTTCGCGGCGGCGAGCACGCGCTCGCGGGTCGCCTCAGAGACGGGCCCCGTGCCCGAGAAGGCGAGGGAGGCGGTGGAGTTGGACACGCCCGCCAGCCGGGCGACCGCGGCGAGCGTCGGTCGGGCTCCGGTGGAGGTGGTGCTGGCGTTGCTCACGTGTGGTAGCTTAGTCGAATCGTTTCGATCGAAACGATTCGACCGCCAGAAGTCACCAGATACCCAGCAGGAACGCCGATGTCGCAGCCGACCCCGACCTCCACCCGCAGCCGCCGCGAGCTCACCGCCTGGCGCAACGCCGTCTTCGTGGTGTTCATCCTGAGCGGGCTCGCGACCGCCAGCTGGGTCGCCCGCATCCCGGGCGTCCGCGACGAGCTGGGGCTGGGCACCGACCCCTCGGCGGTCGGCCTGCTGATCGCCGGCATGTCCGCCGGCGCGATCATCGGCCTCGCGGGGTCCTCGTTCGTGCTCGTGCGCATCGGACCGCACCGCGGGATGGTCGCCACCCTGACGACGGCCGCGATCGGTACGGCCTTGATCGGTCTGGGCGCGACCGTGCTGCACGCGGTGCCCGTGGTCGCCGTCGGGCTCATCCTGCTCGGACTGGGCAACGGGATGCTCGACGTGATGATGAACGTCGAGGGCACGGCCGTCGAGCGCGAGCTCGGCAAGACGGTGCTGCCGCTCATGCACGCCTGCTTCAGCCTCGGCACCGTGATCGGCGCCGGTCTGGGCGCCGCGGCCGCCGCTCTGCACATCGCCGTCGCGTGGCACCTCGTCGTCGTGGCTGTGATCCTCGTGGTCGGCGGCGTGGTGGCGGTCCGGTTCATCCCGCGCGAGGCCGACCTCGGCGACGAGGCGGCGGACGCCCCCAAGCAGCCCTTCGCCGAGCGGTTGCGCACCTCGCTCGCCGTGTGGGCCGACTGGAAGCTCATCCTCATCGGCGTGGTCATGCTCGGCATGGCGTTCGGCGAGGGCTCGGCGAACGACTGGATCTCGCTCGCCGTCGTGGACGGCCACGGCCAGGAGAACTCGACCGGCGCGATCGTGTTCGGCTGCTTCGTCGCCGCGATGACCGTCGGGCGCGTGGCCGGAGGCCCGGTCGTCGACCGCATCGGGCGGGTGGCCGCCATCCGGATCACCGCCGCGATGGGCGTCGTCGGCCTCCTGCTCTTCATCGTCGGAGGGCCGATGTGGGTGGTCGTGATCGGGACCGTGCTGTGGGGCCTCGGCGTCTCCCTCGGCTTCCCGCTCGGCATGTCGGCCGCGGCGGACGGAGCGGCGAACCCGGCCGCGCGCGTCTCCGCCGTCGCGATCATCGGCTACTGCGCCTTCCTGGTCGGTCCGCCGATCATCGGCTTCCTCGGCAAGGAGGTCGGCCTCCTGAACGCGCTGTACCTCATCGTGGTGCTGCTGCTGGCGTCCTTCTTCGCGGCCCCTGCCGTGCGGCAGGCCCGCCGGACCGCGGATGCAAACGCCGGCGCCTAGACGAAGAGCAGGCAGACCGGCGTCGGGATCTCCGACGAGGTCAGGAAGCGGAGCTCCCGCGTGCCCGCGTCGAACGCGAACACGGTGACCTCGTCCGAGTCCTGACAGGCCACGAGCAGCCGGTCGCCCTCCGGCGAGAGCACGAGGTCGCGCGGAGTGCGGCCGTGGGCCGGGACCACCGCCTCCATCACCAGGCCTGATGTCGATGCCTCGAAGGCGAACACCGCGATCGTGTCGTCGCCCCGGTTGCTGACGAGCACCGTGCGCCCGTCCTCGGTGAGCCGCACCGCGGCCGACGTGTTCTCGCCGGTCGGCAGCGCCTCCCCCGCCGCCACCGCCGCGCGGGTGGAGGCTCCGCCCACGAGCGTGAACCGGTCGCCCTCGCGGCGCAGCACGTGCAGCACATCGTCGAGCTCGCCGACGACGAGTGCGTGGCGGCCGTCCGGG
The DNA here is from genome assembly GCF_030433685.1 of Leifsonia williamsii. Lineage (NCBI taxonomy): Bacteria > Bacillati > Actinomycetota > Actinomycetes > Micrococcales > Microbacteriaceae > Leifsonia > Leifsonia williamsii. The sequence continues at coordinate 845,060 of NZ_JAROCF010000001.1, read as the reverse complement.
TGGAAGACCAGATGGCGCGGGCCCGCCGCGCCGAGCGCCACAGTGGCGTCCTCGCGCAGAGTGAGCGCACCCTCCTCCGACAGTGCGTACCAGCGCACCTGACCGAGGCCCAGGTCGACCACGACGACGTCGCCGGTGACCGGGTCGACGCTCAGCTGATGGACGTGCGGACCCTCCTGGCGCGCGTCGTCCGGGCCGCGCCCCTCGTGCTGCACGAAGGCGGTGCGCTCGCCGATCGAGCCGTCTGCGTTCAACCTCCACACCGACACGGACCCGCCGCTGTAGGTGCCCGCGAGCAGGAACCGCCCGAAGGGGTGCACGAGCAGGTGCGCGGGATCGGCGCCTCCGCTCGACACGCTCCCGAGCGGAGTGAGCGCGCCGCCGTCGTCACGCGCGAAGGCGTGCACGCGGCCATCGGGGCCGGTCTCCTCCACCGCGTACACGGCGCGGCCGTCCGGGGCGGCGGCCACCCAGGAGGGGTTCGTCACCCGGGCGGCGACCGTCGCGTCGTCGATGCGGTCGCCGTCGAAACGGGCGGCGACCACCCCCTCCGCGTGACCGTCGACGTGCGGGAGGCGCTGCGTGTACGTGCCGATGAGGAGGTCGTGAGCCATGCCCACATCCTGCCAGCGGGAGCCGCGGGCGTCGCGCGGTTGACAGGGCGTCGGTCACCGGCACCGGCCCGTAGGATGTCACGGTGCGTCTCGTCATTGCCACCTGCTCCGTCGACTACGCCGGCCGTTTGAGCGCGCACCTGCCGCTCGCCACGCGCCTGCTCATGCTGAAGGCCGACGGGAGCCTGCTCGTCCACTCCGACGGCGGCTCCTACAAGCCGCTCAACTGGATGAGCCCGCCGTGCACGCTCAGCGTGATGGAGCCCGACGACGACCAGCGCGCTGCGGGCATCACCGAGGTGTGGCGGGTGACGCAGGCCAAGACCGCCGACATGCTGATCGTCGCGGTCCACGAGATCCTCAGCGACACCGCGCACGAGCTCGGCGTCGACCCCGGGCTCCAGAAGGACGGCGTGGAGGCTCACCTCCAGAAGCTCCTCGCCGAGCAGATCGAGCTGCTCGGCGACGGGCACACGCTCGTCCGGCGCGAGTACATGACCGCGATCGGGCCGGTCGACATCCTCGCGAGGGACGGTGCAGGAGGCGCGGTCGCCGTCGAGCTCAAGCGCAAGGCGAACATCGACGCCGTCGAGCAGCTGACCCGCTACCTGGAGCTGATGAACCGCGACCCCGCGCTGTCGCCGGTGCGCGGCATCCTGGCCGCCCAGAGCATCGCCCCGCAGGCGCGCACCCTCGCAGAGGATCGGGGCATCGAGGTGCTGCTGCTCGACTACGAGGCGATGAAGGGCGTCGAGAGCCGCATCCCGACGCTCTTCTGAGCGCTCAACGAGCCGGAGGGCTAGTTCGCGGCGTCGTACGCCTCGATCACGTGCGCGGCGACCCGCCCGCGGTCGCTGACCGAGAAGCCGTTGTTGCGCGCCCACTCACGGATCTCGTTGAGGTCCCGCTGCTGCGCCGGACGGCTCCCGGTCGTGGAGCGCTGGAGCGAGCTGGTGGTGCGGGCCGCGTCGATGAACGGCTGCAGCGCGGAGGCGAGCCGATCGCGGTTCTCATCGGAGAGGTCGATCTCGTAGGAGCGGCCGTCGAAGGCGAAGAAGACGGTGGAGGCGTCCTCCGAGCCGTCGATGTCGTCCAGAATCGTCTCGATGACTTTGCGCGCCATTTCCACACCTCTCGCGTGAATGAATATCCGTGAATTTCGGGCTTGTACCGAAAAGCCTATCCAATACTTCCTGAAATCCAGCCAGCGAATTCACGAATAGTCGCATTCAGCATTTCCTCGTATCATGGATGACCATGCCCGCCCCGCGCTTCCCGCAGAGCTACCGCAACCTCCCCGTCCGCTCCGCTCTGACCGCCATCGCCGCCGAGCCCACCCTGGAGAACCTCCAGAAGCTGCTCGCCGCCGCGGTCAAGGGCGGCCTGGTGGTCGACGTCACCGGATCGACGCCGCAGGACACGCGCCTGCGCACGATCAGCTCGACGACGGGCGAGCCGGTGCTCCCCCTCTTCACGTCGATGGATGCGCTGCGCGCGGCCGTCGCCCAGACCGCCGAGGGAGAAGGGTCGCGCGTGCAGGCGGTCATCGTCCCGGCGACGGAGGCGCTCGGCTTCATCCGCACGGCGCCGTTCGTCGCGGTGCAGTTCGATCCGGGCGCCGAGAACACGATGGTCGTCGCCCGGTCGCACATCGAAGAGGCTCTCGGCCCGGCCTGAGCACAGCCGACGCGGAGCGATCGTCCGGATACGTCACATATATTGGGTGGCGCTATGACCGATACCGCTCCGACCGTCACCCGCACCTGGACCTGCGTCCTCTTCGACCTCGACGGCACCCTCACCGACTCCGCCCCCGGCATCACCTCCGCGCTCGTCCGCATGTTCGAGACGATCGGCCGCCCCGTGCCGACACCCGTCGAGCTGGTGGAGTACGTGGGCCCGCCGCTCCTGGAGTCGCTGCAGTCGATCGGCGGCATGACCGAGGCGGAGGCGCGGGACGCTCTCGGCGTCTACCGCAGGTACTACGCCGAGCGCGGCGCCTTCGACAGCGCCGTCTTCCCCGGCATCCGCGGCCTGCTGGAGCGCCTGCGCTCCGCCGGCGTCCCGCTCGCCATCGCGACGAGCAAGCCCGAGACGCAGGCCACACGCATCCTCGAGCACTTCGGCCTCGCCCAGTACTTCGAGGTCATCACCGGCGCCACCGACGACGAGAGCCGCAGCGCGAAGGCCGACGTCGTCGCGGAGGCGCTGCGCCGCCTCGAGGAGCGCGGCATCGACCTCGGCCACACCGTCATGGTCGGCGACCGCAGCTACGACGTGATCGGCGCCGGCGAGCACGGCCTGCCGACGATCCTCGTGGAGTGGGGCTACGGGTCCCCCGCCGAGGCGGCCGGAGCGATCGCCGTCGTGCACTCGGCTGACCAGCTGAGCTCGCTGCTGCTGGGCTGAGAGCGGGGAGGGCCGCGCGGCCGCCTGCACGAGTAGGCTGTTTCGTTGGCAATACCGCACCGCATACAGCACTAGGAAGAATCATGCGCACCCGCAACACACTGTTCCCCGCCGCCATCGTCGCGGCTCTCACCATCGCCTCCCTCGCCGGCTGCTCCGGCACCGCGTCGGAGTCGGGCAGCACCCCCTCGGCGTCGGCCACGCAGGCCGCGTCGGAGAAGCTCCCCTCGGACTTCCCGAAGAGCGACGTCCCGCTCGTCGACGGCCAGGTCGTCGTCGCCCGCGGCGACAAGGACAACGGCTGGTCCGTGACCGTGCAGCCGAAGAACAACAGCGGCTTCGCCGACGCGAAGTCCGCGCTCGAGAAGGCCGGCTACACGCAGCAGGCCGGCGGCACCGAGACCAAGGTGATCTACACCAGCGACAAGTACACCGTCGCGGTCGGCACCCCCGGCGTCTCGGTCACCTACACGGTCACCGCGAACTAGCCCCACTCGAGTCGGCAACAGCCGAGTACGCAGAGAATGCGCCGATTCCTCGCGAGTCGGCGCATTTTCTGCGTACTCGACAGTTTCAGGAGTCGATGATGCGGACCAGCTCGTCGATGAACGCCGTGAAGGTGTCGGCCCGACGGATCAGGCCGAGCACGGCCTCCCTGTCGCTGAACACCTCCACGAACTGGTCGAAGACCGTCTGGAACGACGCCCGGCCGTTCGCGTCGAACGCGATGAAGGCGATGACGTTGACGCGCGCGTCTCCCCAGTCGATCGCGGTGTCGTTGACGACGATCGCGATGGCGGTGCGCTTGGCGCTCATGGTCATGGCGTGCGGCACGGCCAGGGTGTCGGTGAAGGCGGTGGAGGACATCTGCTCGCGCTCGACCGTCTGGTCGACATAGTCCTCGTCGATCGCCCCGACCGCGATCATCCGGTCGCCGAGCGCCCGGATCAGCGTGATCGGGTCGCGCGCGTAGAAGTTGCGCAGGAACAGGCGCTCGTCGAAGTAGCGCAGCAGGTCGTCCTTGATCCCGGCCCGGCGGCGCTGGCGGCGGATGCGCGCCGCCGCCTGGCGGATGTGCTCGATGTCGGTCTCGGTCAGGAACGGCTGCACGATGACGGCGTTCTCGCGTCGGCCGTGCGGGTCGATGGTGGTCAGCACCAGGTCGGCGTCGATGCTCCCCCAGTCGGCGTCGGTCGAGGTGATCACGCGGGTGATGTCGAGCTCGTCGCCGAGCGTGCTCACCAGCCGGTCGCGGAGCAGGATGTGCATGTCGTAGTAGTTCGGGCACACCACCGCGCAGGTCACCGCGTCGCGCCGCCGCGACTGCTGCTCGAGGTAGGCGCCGACGTGCATGGCGATGTAGGCGATCTCGTCGTCGTTGACCTCGATGCCCTCCGCGCTCTGCAGGCGGCTGGCGATGTAGACCGACAGCTCGTAGATCAACGGGTACGAGCTCTTGATGGAGCGGGTGAGCGGGTTGCGGGAGTAGGTGTTCTCGTGGGCCCGCGCGACCAGGTTCTGCACGTGCAGGGTGAGCCGCACGATGAAGTTCTCGTCGCGGAGGTCGACCAGGTACTCGGCGGAGGCGCGCGCGACGATGCCGCGCACCACCTCCAGGTGCTCCTCCTTCACGAACTCCTCGACCGGGTCGCGGCCGGCGCCGGGTGCGATCACGCGGGTGCGGAGCAGAATGGCGAGGTAGCGCAGCTCGGTCGGGTCGAGCTCCACCTCGAAGTGCCGCTGGATCAGCCCGCCGAGGTCGCGCGCGAGGATGCCGATGGTCTCGCTCACCTCCACGTCGGACGCGTCGGGCAGCACCCGGTCCTTCGAGAACCGGTCGAGGGCGACGGCCATGTGCAGCAGCACGTCGTTGATGCCGTACTCGTTCACGAAGAAGCCGCGCGCGTCGAGCATCTCGATCAGGTCGGATTTGAAGGCGGCGAGCCCGGTCGAGGGGAACGCCTCCTGGATGCGCGCGACATCGACCACGCCCTGCCGCATCTCCTCGCGGAACAGGCGGCTGATCAGCTTGCGGCGCGCGATCTCCGGCCCGGTCAGCTCCACCACACCGCCGTGGCGCTGGAGGCCCAGCTCGGTTCCCGCGAGCAGCCCGCGCAGCCGGGTCAGATCCGACTCGATCGTGGAGTCGCTGACGAAGAGGCTCTCGGCCGTCTCGTAGACGTCGACGCCGTCGGGCTCGTCCAGCAGCCGCCGGGCGAGGAAGACCAGGCGCTCCTGCGGCGAGCCGGGGGCGAAGTAGGAGGCTCCCGCATCGGGTGCGGCGGCCTCCGCCTGGTAGGCGGCGTACGCGTCGGTCCGCACCCGGTAGCCGCTGGCTCCCGACTCCACGAGTTCGCCGAGGGCGGCGGCGTAGCTGCGGATGCTGCGGGTGGTGACGCCGAGGTCATGGGCCAGCTCCGCCGCCGTCACCCAGGCGGCACGGCGCGCGAGGATGTCCAGCATCCTCGTCTGCCTCGCCGAGAGCGCCACGCGACCTCCCCTTCCCACCATGAGTCAACCACCTGCGGACGGCCCGGCGGGGGTTTCCGCATCCGGCTTCCGCACCCCCGGAAGAAACGCTGCTGGAGGGGCGTAAGGCGGCGGGGTGACGATGAGAGACGATCAACCCGCTGTACCCGTACCAACCCGTTCCATCGGCTCCACCCGCTCCATCCCGAAAGGCAAGTGATCGATGAGGATCGTCGTCGTGTGCGGCGCCGGTGCGTCCAGCACCTTCGTCGCCGTCAAGCTGCGCAACGCTGCGGCAGCGCGCGGCGTCCTCGCCACGGTCGAGGCCGGGAGCGTCAGCCAGCTCGACTCGCTCGACGGCATCGACGTCGTCCTCGTCGGAGCGCACCTCGAGGCCGGCGTCCCCGCTCTGCGGGCCCGCGCCGCCGCCGTGCGCACCGCCGTGGCCGTCCTGCCGCCCGTCTCCCCCGCCGCCCTCGACGGCGACCGCGCCCTGGACCTGGTCCTCGACGCGAAAGCGGCGGGAGTATGAGAGCACGAGCCACCAGCGCCGCACACCGGGGCGCGGAACCACAGAAGGAGACACACATGGCTGAGCGGATCATCACCGTCGGATCGACCCACGGGCTGCACGCGCGCCCGGCGAAGCTCTTCGTCGAGGCCGTCAAGGGCAGCGGCGCGAAGGTCACGTTGTCGAAGGAGGGCGGCAAGACCGTCGACGCCGGCAGCATCCTCGGCGTCATCTCGCTGGGCATCGACCACGGCGACAAGATCGTCCTCAGCACCGAGGCCCCGGACGGGGAGGCCGTGCTCGACGACCTCGCCGAGATCATCGCCACGGACCACGACGCCTGATCATGGCCGGGACGATGACTGACGTGCTGACCGGGGCCGGCATCGGGCAGGGCGTGGCCCTGGGACCGGTGCTCCGCATGGCCGACCCGCTGCCCGAGCCGTCCGACGCGCCGAGCTCCCGTGGTGCCGAGGAGGAGAAGGCCCGCGTCGCGCAGGCCGTCCAGACCGTGGCCGCCGACCTCCGCGACCGCGCGGGCAAGGTGAGCGGCACCGCGGCGGACGTGCTGGAGGCGCAGTCGATGATGGCAGAGGACTCCACCCTCGCCGACGACGTCGCGCAGCGCATCGACGGCGGCAAGACGGCCGAGCGCGCGGTCTTCGAGGGCTTCGCCGTCTTCCGCGACATGCTCGTGAGCCTCGGCGGCTACATGGGCGAGCGCGCCACCGACCTCGACGACGTCGCGCAGCGCGTGATCGCCGCGCTCGAGGGCCGGCCGGCTCCCGGCGTGCCGGAGTCGGACACCCCGTACGTGCTCGTCGCCCGCGACCTCGCGCCGGCCGACACCGCGCTGCTCGACCTGACCAAGGTGCTCGGCCTGGTGACCCAGGAGGGAGGCCCGACCTCCCACACCGCCATCCTCGCCCGCGAGAAGGCGATCGTCGCGGTCGTCGGCGTCGCCGGCGCCCAGGACCTGACCGACGGCACGGAGGTCGTGCTCGACGCCGCGGCAGGGGCGGTCACCGTCGCCCCCTCGGCCGACCAGCGCGCCGACGCCGAGCGCCGCATCGACGAGCGCCGCGCCGCGCTCTCGGGCGGCCTGGAGCCGGGAGCTCTCGCCGACGGCAGCGCCATCCCGCTGCTCGCGAACCTCGGCTCGGCCGACGGCACGCAGAAGGCGCTGGAGGCGGGCGCCGAGGGCGTCGGACTGTTCCGCACCGAGTTCCTGTTCCTCGACCAGCGCATGGCGCCGACCGTGGAGCAGCAGCGCGAGCAGTACATCCGGCTGCTGCAGGCGTTCCCCGGCAAGAAGGTCGTGGTGCGCGTGCTCGACGCGGGCGCCGACAAGCCGCTCGAGTTCCTCAACGACGCGCACGAGGACAACCCGGCGCTCGGCCTGCGCGGCCTGCGCGCGCTGCGCGCCAGCGAGGACATCCTCCGCGAGCAGCTCACCGCCCTCGCCGAGGCCGACGCGCAGACCGAGGCCGACCTCTGGGTCATGGCGCCGATGGTCGCGACGGTCGAGGAGACCCGGTACTTCGTGCGGCTCGCCACCGAGTACGGCCTCAAGACCGTCGGCGTGATGGTCGAGGTCCCTTCGGCCGCGCTGCTCGCCGACCGGGTGCTCGAGGAGGCCGCGTTCGCCTCCATCGGCACCAACGACCTCACCCAGTACACCCTCGCCGCCGACCGCCTCCTCGGCTCGGTCGCCGGCTTCCAGGACCCGTGGCACCCCGCTGTGCTGCGGCTCATCGGCGAGGTGGGAGCGGCGGGAGCCGCCCGCTCCAAGCCGGTGGGCATCTGCGGCGAGGCCGCGGCCGACCCGCTGCTCGCGGTGGTGCTCGTCGGACTCGGCGCGACCACCCTCTCCATGTCGCCGGCGGCCCTCGCCGACGTGCGGCTCTCCCTCAAGCGCTACACCCTCGACCAGGCCCGTTCCCTGGCCGAGATCGCCCTGGCCGCCGACGGCGCGGCCGACGCCCGGGAGGCGGTCCGCGCGGCCGCATCCCGCTTCACCTCCCCTGCATAGACCCGGCCGGCCCCCGCCGACCTCAGCAGCCCGACAGAAACGAGGCACCGCAATGACATCGACGACAGTGACGTCGACGACGAAGAAGCCGGGAGGCGCGCGCGTCCACGTGCAGCGCTTCGGCACCTTCCTCTCGAACATGGTCATGCCGAACATCCCCGCGTTCATCGCGTGGGGGTTCATCACGGCCCTGTTCATCTCCACCGGCTGGCTGCAGAACACCGGCTGGGACATCAACGGCATCCTCGGCGGGTTCGGCGAGCAGTCGAAGATCGGCTGGCAGGGCGCCATGACGACGCTCGCACAGGACGACAACGGCAACGTGAGCGTGCTTTACACCGGCCTCGTCAGCCCGATGATCACGTACCTCCTGCCGCTCCTCATCGCCAACACCGGCGGCCGCATGGTCTACGGCGTGCGCGGCGGTGTCGTCGGCTCGATCGCGACCATGGGCGTCATCGTCGGGTCGACCATCCCGATGTTCATCGGCGCCATGATCATGGGCCCGCTCGGCGCGTACCTGATGAAGCAGGTCGACCGGCTGTGGGAGAACAAGATCAAGGCCGGCTTCGAGATGCTGGTCAACAACTTCTCCGCCGGCATCCTCGGCATGCTGCTCGCGATCGGCGCCTTCTTCGGGATCGCCCCGATCGTGGAGTGGCTGAGCTCGGTCCTCGGCGGCGCGGTCAACTGGCTCGTCTCGGCGCACCTGCTGCCGCTCGCGAGCATCCTGATCGAGCCGGGCAAGGTGCTGTTCCTCAACAACGCCATCAACCACGGCGTGCTGACCCCGCTGGGCGTCGAGCAGGCGCAGCAGACCGGCAAGTCGATCCTGTTCCTGCTGGAGGCCAACCCCGGCCCCGGCTTCGGCATCCTGATCGCGTACTCGATCTTCGGTCTCGGCATCGCCCGCGCGAGCGCGCCCGGTGCGGCCCTGATCCAGTTCGTCGGCGGCATCCACGAGATCTACTTCCCGTACGTGCTGATGAAGCCGATGATCATCATCGCGGCCATCCTCGGCGGCATGACCGGCATCGCGATCAACGTCACCTTCGGCTCCGGCCTGCGTGCGCCGGCCTCCCCCGGCTCGATCATCGCCGTGCTGCTGCAGACGCCAGGAGACAGCTTCGTCGGCGTGATCCTCTCCGTCATCGGAGCGGCCGCGGTGTCGTTCATCGTCGCGTCGATCATCCTGCGGGCCAGCCGCAAGCGCGACCTGGCCGCCGGCAACGCGGGCGACCTGTCCGCCGCGGTCGCGCAGACCGAGGCCAACAAGGGCAAGTCGTCGTCGGTCCTCGAGGGCCTGGTGAACGAGGGCGAGCACGACGCCGGCGACGCCCAGGGCGACGGCACCGACCGCCTGGTGCGCAACATCGTGTTCGCGTGCGACGCTGGCATGGGCTCCAGCGCGATGGGAGCATCCGTGCTGCGCAACAAGATCAAGAAGGCCGGAGTGGAGGGGGTGACGGTGTCCAACCAGGCCATCGCGAACCTCGACGGCACGGCCGACCTGGTCATCACGCAGCGCGAGCTGACCGACCGTGCGAAGGGCCAGTCCCCCGACTCGGTCCACGTGTCGGTCGACAACTTCATGAACAGCCCCAAGTACGACGAGGTCGTCGACCTCGTCAAGAACCAGCAGGGCGCGACGGCGACGGAGGATGCCACGAAATGACCGACACGATTCTCGACCGGGCGAACGTGGTGGCCGCGGGTTCCGCGACCACCCGGGAGGACGCGATCCGGGAGGCGGGTGAGCTGCTCGTCGCGGCGGGCGCCGTCGACCCGGGCTACGTCGACTCGATGCGGGCGCGCGAGGAGACCGTGTCCACCTTCATGGGGAACGGCCTCGCCATCCCGCACGGCACCAACGAGTCCAAGGACGAGATCAAGCGGTCTGCCCTGTCGTTCATCCGCTACTCCTCGCCGCTCGACTGGGGCGGCGAGGAGGTGCGGTTCGTCGTCGGCATCGCCGGGCAGAACAACGAGCACCTCGACATCCTGTCGAAGATCGCGATCATCTTCTCGGAGGAGGACGACGTGCAGAAGCTGCTCGACGCCCCCGACGCCGACGCGCTGTACGCGCTGCTGGGAGATGTGAACGAATGAAGGCCGTCCATTTCGGCGCCGGCAACATCGGACGCGGCTTCGTGGGGCTCCTGCTCCACGAAGCCGGGTACGAGGTCGTCTTCGCGGACGTCAACGCCGAGCTGATCGACGCCCTGGCCGCGGCAGACTCGTACGACGTGCACCTGGTCGGCGAGGACTCCACGACCAAGACCGTCACCGGCTTCCGGGCGATCAACTCGGCCACCGACGAGGAGGCGCTGGTCGCCGAGATCGCGTCGGCCGACGTCGTCACGACCGCCGTCGGTCCGCGCATCCTGCGGTTCGTCGCTCCGGTGATCGCGCGCGGCCTCGCCGCCCGGGTGGAGGGTGCGCCGAAGCTCGCCGTCATGGCGTGCGAGAACGCGATCGGCGCGAGCGACCTCCTCGCGGCCGAGCTGCTGGACGGCCTGGCGGACGACGAGCAGCGGGAGTCCCTGGCCGCGCGCGCGGTCTTCGCCAACACGGCGGTCGACCGGATCGTCCCCGCCCAGGCGCCCGACGCCGGCATCGACGTCACGGTCGAGACCTTCTACGAGTGGGTCGTGGACCGCACGCCGTTCGAGGGCTCAGAGCCGGCCATCCCGGGCGCTCACTTCGTGGACGCCCTCGGCCCGTACATCGAGCGCAAGCTCTTCACGGTGAACACCGGCCACGCGACGGTCGCATACACCGGCTTCGCGGAGGGTGCCGCCACGATCAGCGAGGCCATGCAGCTCCCCGCGGTGCGAACGGCGGCCGAGGCGGCCCTGCGCGAGACGTCGGCCGCGCTGTCGGCCAAGCACGGCCTCCCCGAGTCCGAGCTGGCGGCCTACCGCGCCAAGATCCTCGAGCGCTTCACCAACCCGTACCTGGTCGACGAGGTCACCCGCGTCGGGCGCGAGCCGCTGCGCAAGCTCGGCCGCAACGACCGCTTCATCGGCCCGGCGGCCGACTATGCGGAGTACGTGGGCGGCATCCCGTCGGCCCTGCTGAAAGCGGTCGGAGCGGCGCTCCGCTTCGACGTCCCTGAGGACACCCAGAGCGTCGAGCTGCAGCAGATCCTGCAGGAGGGCCGCCCGGAGGCGATCGTCGCCGAGATCATGGGCATCGAGCCCGGCCACGCCCTCCACGAGCCGCTCGTCGCGGTCGTGCGGGAGGCGCAGGAGGCCGTGAACGGCTGACGCGTCGCCATCTCGGCTGGAAGCGGCGGGTGCCAGGCGCCCGCCGCTTCTGCATGTCAGCGTGGGACGATGGCGGTCGTCTCGTCCCGCGCCCACGCCAGCACGGAGGGCCAGTCGCCGTACCCGGCCGCCAGGTCGAGGTGGCCGCCGCCCGGGATCGTCGTGACCGGGATGCCGAGCGGGGCACCGTACGCCGCCTCCGCCCCCTCCGGGCAGTACGGGTCGGCGTCGGAGGCGACGATCGCGACCTCTCCCGCCGGCCGCGTCACCGCGAGCCCGGCGAACGGCGCGATCTCGGCGATGCCGGCCACGACGTCCTGCGAGGGCGGGGCCACGAGCAGCACACGCTCCACCGCTCCCTCGTCGGCGGGGCGCGCTCCCAGCCAGAGCAGGCAGCCGAGACTGTGGCAGATCACCGTCACCGGCGCACCGTCGGCGGCGGCCTCCTCGAATGCGGCGGCCGCCGCCTCCCGCCATGCCTCCACCGTCGGCGACGAGGCGTCGGGAAGCTGCGGGTAGACCACGCGAGCACCGTCGCCGGTCAGGGCGGTCGCGAGCTCGCGCTGCCAGTGGCCCGCCGGCCGGAAGTTGTCCCAGCCGTGGAGGAGGAGGAAGGCGCGCATGAGGCGACGTTAGCGCCTCCCCGGTACCACCGCTTCGGGTTCGCTGCGACCTGGCAGCCGAACCTCGCGCCGGTGGTACGTTGCGCTTGTGAGCCGAATCGTAGCGGTGGCGCCGGTGCTCCCCGCGCGAACCTACAGCCAGGAGGAGATCACCTCCGCCCTGCTCGCGATGATCACCAGCGACCCGTCACGGCAGGCCGTCATGCGCCGCATCCACGCGGCCAGCGGGGTCGAGACGCGCAGCCTGGTGATGCCGCTGGAGCGGTACAGCTCGATCGGCTCGTTCCAGGAGTCCAACGATTTCTTCATCGCCGAGGGCACGACCCTCGCTGAACGAGCGGTCACCCAGGCCCTCGAGCACGCGGGGCTGACGCCGCAGGATGTCGACTACCTCCTCTTCACCTCCGTCACCGGCATCGCAGCGCCCTCGATCGATGCGCAGCTCGTGCAGCGGCTGGGGCTGCGGCCCGACGTCAAGCGGCTGCCGAGCTTCGGGCTCGGCTGCGTCGCCGGGGCCGCCGGCATCGCCCGCGTTCACGACTATCTGGCCGGGCATCCCGGTGAGGTCGCCATCCTGCTGTCGGTCGAGCTGTGCTCGCTGACCGTGCAGGCCAGCGACGACTCGATGGCCAACATCGTCGCCAGCGGGCTGTTCGGCGACGGCGCCGCGGCGGTCGTCATGGTCGGCGACGAGCGGGCGGAGGCGCTGGGCCTGCCGGGGCCGGAGGTCGTGGACACCCGCAGCCGCATCTACCCCGACACCGCCGACGTCATCGGCTGGGACATCGGCGGCACCGGCTTCCGGATCGTCCTCAGCGCCGGCGTGCCCGAGGTGATCGACAACAACTTCGCCGGAGACGCCCGCGGCCTCCTCGCAGCGCACGATCTGACCGTGGAGGACGTGGGCGCCTGGGCCGCGCATCCTGGCGGCCCCAAGGTGCTCGAGGCCTTCTCCCGCGCGCTGGACCTGCCGGAGGGCGCGCTCGACGCAAGCTGGCGGTCGCTCGCCCGCGCGGGCAACCTGTCGTCGGCGGCAGTGCTGCACGTGCTCGCGGAAGAGGTGGACCAGCATCCGGCCGGCACCGTCGGGCTGCTGTTCGCGCTCGGGCCCGGAGTGACGAGCGAGCTGGTGCTGCTGCGCTGGGCGGCCGGGTCTGCAGCGCAGGCCGGGCCGGTGGCGATCGGCGAGGCGGCATGATCCGGGCTGCGGCATGATCTGGTACGTGATCCTCGTCCTCGCGACAGGGGCCGAGCGCATCGCCGAGCTCGTCGTCTCCACCCGCAACGCCAGGTGGTCGTTCGCGCGCGGCGGGGTCGAGTTCGGTCGCGGCCACTTCCCGCCGATGGTCGCGCTGCACACCGGGCTGCTGCTGGCGTGTCTGGCCGAAGTCTGGTTCCTCGACCGCCCCTTCATCCCCTGGCTGGGCTGGCCGATGCTCGTCCTGGTGCTCGCCAGCCAGGCACTGCGCTGGTGGTGCATCGGCGCGCTCGGCCCGCGCTGGAACACGCGCGTGATCATCGTGCGCGACCTCCCGCTCGCGACCCGCGGCCCCTACCGCTGGCTGAAGCACCCCAACTACGTCGCGGTCGTCGTCGAGGGCTTCGCACTGCCGCTCGTCCACACCGCCTGGATCACGGCGATCGCCTTCACGGTGCTCAACGCCATCCTGCTGCTCGCCGTGCGCATCCCCTGCGAGAACCGCGCGCTGGCGACCGTCGTCCCCGCACGCACATGACCGGTCCGGCCCTGATCGTCGTCGGGGGCGGTCCCGTGGGGCTGGCGTGCGCGATCGAGGCGCGGCTGTGCGGGCTGGAAGTCGTGGTCGTCGAACCGCGGACCGGGCCGATCGACAAGGCGTGCGGCGAGGGCCTCATGCCGGGCGCGCTGGCCGCGCTGCACCGGATCGGCGTGGACCCCGCCGGGCGGACGCTCGGCGGCATCGCGTACGTCGACGGTCCGGCGCGCGTCGAGCACCGCTTCGCGGACCGGCCGGGGCGCGGAGTCCGCAGGACGACGCTGCACGCCGCACTGGCCGCGCGCGCCGACGAGCTGGGAGCAGAGCGCGTCGCCACCCGCGTCACGGCGTTGGAGCAGCACGGCGACCGCGTCTCGCTGACCCTCTCGGACGGTTCCGCGATCGAGGCGCCGTGGGTGATCGCGGCCGACGGCCTCCACTCGACCGTCCGCCGCCTGCTGGGGCTCGAGCGCCGAGCGCAGGTGGAGTCGCGCCGCCGCTTCGGGGTGCGCCGGCACTACGCGCTGGCGCCGTGGACGGACCTCGTGGAGGTGCACTGGTCGTCCCTTGCCGAGGCGTACGTCACGCCCGTGTCGGACGAGATGGTCGGCGTCGCCGTGCTCGGCTCGCGCCCGCTCGACCAGGACGGTGCGATCGCCGCCCTCCCCGAGTTGGCCGCCCGGCTGGAGGGGGCGAGCCCGGTGAGCGATCTGCGCGGCGCCGGGCCGCTGCTGCAGCGCTCGCGGGCGCGCGCCGCCGGCCGGGTGCTGCTCGCGGGTGACGCCTCCGGATACGTGGATGCGCTGACGGGCGAGGGGATGCGGGTCGGCTTCGCGCAGGCGCGTGCCGCCGTCGCCGCGATCCGCGACGGCGATACCGCGCGCTACGAGCGCGCGTGGCGCGAGACGACCCGCGACTTCCGGATGCTCACCTCCGGGCTCGTGATGGCGGCGCGGTCCCCCTTCCGGCCGCGCATCGTGCCGGCCGCCGTCGCGCGGCCGCAGCTGTTCGGCTCGATCGTCGAGCGCCTGTCGCGCTGACCGTCGCCACCACCGCGGGTCGCCCGTTCCGGCCGGTTTTTCGTGGCACCCGAAAAGGGTGTCGCGCCGTAGTAGAACGTGTAGTATGTGACGCACGTTCTACTGCATTTCACATACTGCGAGGTCACGATGAGCTCAGGTGCTCCTGCCGATTCCGAACTCTTCGCCGACGCCGGAGGGTCGGGTGGGTCGGGCGGTTCCGCGGGCGCCACGGGTCCCACCGGTGCTGGTCGCGGGGGCGGCGTGAGTCGCGCCTCGCACGGGCGGACGACCATCACCTTCTATCTGAGCGACAACTTGCGCAACCGCGCCCGCGCCGCGTACCGGTCCACGTCGTTCCACGAGAAGGATGCGAGCTGGTCCGAGATGCTCACCAAAGCTCTCCTGGCCGAGGTGGAGCGGCGCGAGCGAGCACACAATTCCGGCCAGCGCTTCCCCGGAAGCGAGGAGCCGTTGAATCCCGGCAGGCCCATCGGGTACTGACGGGACCAGGACGCCCCGCCGCGGTCTCCCTCCGCCCCCGCGGCGGGGTGTCCACCTTCTCCTACTGCTTCTCGAGCGTGCCGATCTTCTTGTTGGAGTCGTCGTAGACGATGAGTGTCTTGCCGTCGACGGAGGCGGTGGAGGCCTTGCCCAACCACTCGTCCACGCCCTCGCAGGCCATCATGGTCGACGCGAGGTTGCCGAAGCGGAACGTGTCGCCGCTCACGGTCCCGGTGCCGGTCAGTCGGTTGCAACCGTCGGTGCCACTGACCTTGCCGTCGTCCTCGATCGTGAGGTTCGGCTGGCCCGACGCCGAGCTGCCCCAGGTTCCCGTGAACGCGGCGGTCTCGCCGCCGGGAGTCGCGCATCCGGCGAGCGCCGCCAGCAACGCCGCCGCGGCGAACGGCACGGCAAGACGACGAGGAGCCCGCCGGAGGCGAGCGGACGGAACAGAAGCTGCTGCTGTGCTCATGGCGACACGGTAGCGGGCTGCCCCGCGCCTATGGAATGACTGATCGACCGGACGGGTGGGAGACGTCGAGGGATCGGGCGAGGGGAAGGGGCCCGTTGGGTGGGTCGCGGTCGCGGTCTGCGTGGCGTCTGGATGGGAGGCGGTGCCGACTCGGCAGTACTGGAGGGGCGCGCGTCGGGTGTGGTGCGTTGTCGGCCCTGGTCCGCGGCGTGCGGAAGCGGTGGGGCGCCGGATTCCGACGCCCCACCGCGTCCGCTGCTTCCTGGTGTTGCCTCGCCGATGCTCCTTTGCTTACCGGAGCGCGCGGCGCCGCTCGCGGGTGCCGGGGAGCAGGAGCGCCAGCACCCCGAGCAGGGCGAGGAGGGCCGCGATGCCGCCGAGGCCGAGCTCGTCAGAGCCGGTCGACGCGAGGCTGCCGGCCGCACCGCGCGACGTGCCGAGGGCCATGCCGTTCATCACGCTGTCCGCCATGCCCGCCGAGGCGCCGGCGGATCCGGCCAGGGCCGCCGCCGAGCCGATGCCGGCAGTGATGGCGGAGCGGTCGGTCGTCGTGGCCGGGCCGGCCGGGGTGCCGGGAGTGCCGGGAGTACCGGGGTTACCCGGAGTACCAGGGGTCCCCGGAGTACCAGGGGTGCCCGGCGTACCCGGCGTACCCGGCTCACCCGGCGTCGTCGGATCAGTGACGGAGCCGTTCGCCGAGGTGTCGCCGATCACGCTGATGGCGTTCCCACCCACGGTCACCGGCACCTCCACACCGATCGGAAGACCGATGCCGTCGAGGATGCCCGCATCGGGGCCTCCACCGATCACCTCGGTTCCGCCACCCGTAGCCGGAGCCTGGGTACCGGTCCCCGAGGTGCTCGAGTCACCCACACCACTGATCGCGTTGCCGCCGACCGTAACGGGTAGGGCGGCGTCGATCGGAGCCTGGATGCCCGAGAGCAGCCCACCATCGTTGTCGCCTCCCGTCGTGGTGGTGCCACCAACAGCCGGCACCGAGGTGGACGAACCCGAGGTCGCCGAGTCGCCAACCACACTGATCGCGTTGCCACCAGCAGTCACCGGCACAGCCGCATCGACCGGCGCCTGAACGCCCGACAGCAGGCCACCATCCGACGATCCGCCCGCGACCTCACCGGAGCCACCAGCAGCCGGAGCCGACGTGGACGAACCGGAGGCGGCCGAGTCACCGACCACGCTGATCGCGTTGCCACCAGCCGTCACCGGCACAGCGGCATCGACCGGGGCCTGGATGTCAGTCATCAGGCCGCCATCCGAGGAGCCACCGACGACCTCACCGGAGCCACCAGCAGCCGGAGCCGACGTGGACGAACCGGAGGCGGCCGAGTCACCGACCACGCTGATCGCGTTGCCACCGACGGTCACCGGCACAGCCGCGTCGACCGGCGCCTGGACGCCCGAGACGATCCCGTCGCCAGCACCGCCCGTCACCCCCGTCGACCCACCAGCAGCCGGAGCCGACGTGGACGAACCCGACGTGGCAGAGTCACCCACAACACTGATCGCGTTACCACCCGCCGTCACCGGCACAGCCGCATCGACCGGGGCCTGGATATCGGTCAGCAGGCCACCATCCGAGGAGGCACCGCCGACGACCTCCGTCGAGCCCGGGGCCGGCGCCGTGGCCGTCGCGTCGGACGACGAAGCGTCGCCGACCACGCTGATCGCGTTGCCGCCGACCGTCACCGGCGCGGCGACGTCGATCGGGGCTTGGATGCCGGAGGCGATACCTCCGTCACCCGAGCCGCCCTCCACCGTGGTGGAGTCGCCCGCCGGCGCAGACGTGGACGAGTCGGCCGACGACGCGTCGCCGATGACCGACACGCCGTTGCCGGCCACGGCGACCGGGACCGCCACGTCCACCACCGCCTGGTCGCCGCTCAGCACCCCATCGATGGACGACGGCGAGAGCGAGACCGACGGGGCCGCGGGGGCGGCCGGTGCCGTGGTCGAGGAGTCCGCCGACGAGGAGTCGCCGAGGACCGAGATGCCGTTCCCGGCCACCGTGACCGGGATCGAGACTCCGACGACCGCCTGGTCGCCGGTGGCGATGCCGTCGCCGGCGGGGGCTTCCGCGGCGTTCGCCGCAGCCGTTCCCGCCAGCCACAGGCCGCCGACGGAGAGGGTGAACCACAGCCCTCTCGAAACGAACTTGTTCATTATTCAGCCTTCCGAATGAGTGTCAGTCCGCCGCGCAGAAGGCGCGGTGGGATGGTCGCGTGCTGCCGTCGAGGGCAGCTGCGACCCACTCAGTCGGGGCTGATGTCGTGGTCGGCGACGGGCGAGCCGGGGATCCGGTCGTCCGAGGGTCCACCGAGAACGCCGAGATGGGCGCCGGCGGGAAGCTGCGTGCCGTCCGCGAGGGCGGCGAAGGCCGGCGCGGAACCGCCTCCGGCGGTCGTGGAGGAGCCGGTCGCCCCGGACGGCGAGCCGGGAGCGGGCAGCGGGTCGCCACCGGGCAGGCCGGGCAGACCCGGCAGACCCGGAAGACCGGGGATCCCGTGACCGGCTGAGGCGCCGGACCCGAGGACATCGGCGGCCTGAACCACGCCCGGGAGGAACGAGAGGGCCTGCGCCGATGCCAGGCTCCGCGCCTCCGCGGCGAGCGCAGCGAGCGCAGCAGCCCGAGCCGCATCGGCAGCAGGCGCATGAGGCGCACCCGGCACATCGACGCCGGACCCGTCGCCCGAGTCCTTCCCGCCAGGCAGCCCAGGCATCCCGGGAAGCCCCGGAACACCGGGCACGTCCACGCCCGGCACGTCCACCCCCGCGGGCGGCGTCGTCACCGGCTGCGTCCCCTGCCCGACCGCGTCCGCGACGCCGCCGACCGCACCGTCCACGACATCCGCGACGGGCGTCACGACCGAGCTCACCGGCGCATCGCCGAGCAGGCCGCCGACCACATCCCCGACGACCGGGGTGGAGGCGACGACCTCGTCGACCGTGTCCGTCACGGGCGTCGTGACGGCGGCGACGGGCGCCTGGGCCGCGACGTCGGACACCGTGTCCACGACCGGTGCCACCACCTCCGACACCACCTGCTGGACCGGGTCGGGCACCGCCGGCGCCACAGCCGCGGTGACCGTGGACACGGTGGAGCCGACGCCCTGCGTCACCCCCGACACGGTCGAGTCCAAGCCCTGCGTCACCGACGAGACCACCGAGCCGAGCGGCGCAGGAGGCGCCTGTTCGTCGGCCGAGGCGGGCGATCCGCCGAGGAGGAATCCCAGGACGGTGATACCGGCGCCCGCGATGAGCGAGCCGGCCAGCAGGCGCACGGGACCGCGCGAGCGGGGCAGCTGCAGAGCTGCGGTTTCCGTATCCAGCGCGATCACCCCCTGACCGTTCGAGATGGTCGGGAATGTACCCCCCTGTCTACCGGACGGGAAGAGCGTCCTCACGGATTTTTTCAGATCGCGCGCGTGATGTTCGTTCGACGAACGCGGCCACGGCGATCACGATCAGCGCGCCGACGGTCATCAGGGCGCCGACCCACAGGGGCGACGTGTAGCCGAGCCCGGCGGCGATGGTCAGCCCGCCCAGCCAGGCGCCGAGGGCGTTGCCGACGTTGAACGCGGCGATGTTGGCGCCGGAGGCGAGCGTCGGCGCATGCTCGGCGTGGCTCAGGACGCGCAGCTGCAGGGGCGGAACGGTCGCGAAACCGGCCGCACCCATCAGCACCAGCGCGATCACCGCCGCGATGCCGTTCCCCGCGACCAGCGCGAAGACGCCGAGCACCGCCGCGAGCACGGCCAGGAGCACGAGCAGCGTCCCGTCGACCGACCGGTCGGCCAGCCTCCCGCCGAGCGCGTTCCCGACGAACAGCCCGACGCCGAAGAGGATGAGGAGCCACGGCACCGCACCCGACGGGAACCCGGCGACCCCGGTCAGCGTGTAGGCGATGTACGTGAAGGCTCCGAACATCCCGCCGAACCCGAGCACGGTCGCCGCCAGCGAGAGCCACACCTGCCCGGAGCGGAAGGCGCTCAGCTCGCGGCGCAGGCTCGGCGCCTCGGCGTCGGAGTCGGCGGCCGACTTCGGCACGAGCACGGCCACGCCCACGAGGGCGATCACGCCGATGACGGTGATCGCCCAGAAGGTCGACCGCCAGCCGAGCGCCTGCCCGAGCAGGGTGCCGAAGGGCACGCCCAGGACGTTCGCGGCGGTGAGGCCGGTGAACATGATCGCGATGGCGCGCGCCTTCTTGTCCGGCGTGACGAGGCCGGCCGCGACGACCGAGCCGATGCCGAAGAACGCGCCGTGGCAGAGCGCCGCGATGATGCGGCCGGCGAGCATCGTGCCGTAGTCGGGTGCGAGCGCCGAGAGGGCGTTGCCGGCGATGAACAGCACCATCAGTCCGAGCAGCGTGGCCTTGCGGGGCAGCCGCGTGGAGGCCGCGGTCAGGCCGAGCGCGCCGACCACGACCGCGAGCGCGTAGCCCGAGATGAGCCAGCCGGCGGTCGCCTCGTCGACGTGGAAGTCGGCGGCGACCTCGGGCAGCAGCCCGGCGATGACGAACTCGGTGAGGCCGATGCCGAAGCCGCCGAGGGCGAGCGCGATCAGGCCTGCAGGCATGGAGACTCCTGGGAGGAAGAGGGGATGGACGGGACAGCGGCTACTCTTAGTAGTTGCAGACGCGTCATAAATAGTTGCACGCGCAAGTATTTTTCGCAACCCACCGCTTTCGGCATTCCGAGGAGGAACCCATGGGGATCGCAGACGACGCCGTCGAGGTGCGCGCGCACGGCTGGCGGACCCTGGCGGCCCTCCACGCCTCCATCGAGAACGTCCTGGAGCGCGCACTCACCCGCGATGCCGGCCTCTCGGTGGTCGAGTACACCGTGCTCGACGCGCTCAACCGGCAGGACGGCTGGCACATGCGCATGCAGCAGCTCGCGCGGGCCAGCGCCCTCAGCCCCAGCGCGACCACCCGGCTGGTCAACCGGCTGGAGGAGCGCGGCTTGCTCACCCGCGTCGACTGCCTCGACGACCGCCGCGGCATCTACACCGAGCTGACGGCGGGAGGCCACGAGCTGCTCGACCAGGCCCGCCCCGTCCACGACGCCGCTCTCGAGCAGGCGCTTGCGGACGCCCGTGACATCCCCGAGCTCGCCGCCCTCGTGGAGGCGCTCCCCCAGCTGACGCTCGCCGCCCGCTGAGCCCATCCACCTCACGCCACGAACCGGAGGGCACCCCATGCTCCGCACCATGTTCAAGTCCAAGATCCACCGCGCGACCGTCACGCACGCCGACCTGCACTACATCGGCTCACTGACCGTCGACCAGGACCTGCTGGATGCAGCCGACCTCCTCCCCGGCGAGCAGGTCTCGGTGGTGGACATCGAGAACGGCAACCGCTTCGAGACCTACCTGATCGCGGGCGAGCGCGGCAGCGGGGTCATCGGGGTCAACGGCGCCGCCGCCCATCTCGCGGGCGTCGGCGACCTCGTCATCGTCATCTCGTACGCGCAGCTCGACGACGCCGAGGCGCGCGCCTTCGTACCCACGGTCGTGCACGTCGACGAGCACAACCGCATCGTCGCGCTGGGTTCGGACCCCGCGGAGGCGATCGTGCCCGGCGTCGAGACGCCGCCGTTCGCCGTGCGCGGCTGAGGCCGCCGCCACCTCCACCACCCCCCTCGCCGAGGTCGTTCCACGACTTCGGTATTCAGTGTTGCTATCTACCGGTACTCGGCGTTACTATCTAGCAGTACTCAGCAACACTGATTAGCAAGGGAGGTTCCGATGGGCAGCCAGCAGACGGAGATGCTCAAGGGGACGCTCGAGGGCATCGTCCTCGCCATCCTGTCGGTCCGGCCCGCCTACGGCTACGAGATCACCTCGTGGCTGCGCGAGCAGGGCTTCACCGACATCGCCGAGGGCACCATCTACGCCCTCCTCGTCCGCATCGAGCAGCGCGGCCTCGTCGATGTGGAGAAGGTCCCCTCCGAGAAGGGCCCGCCGCGCAAGGTGTACTCGGTCAACCCGCAGGGTCGGGAGTACCTCAACGAGTTCTGGAGGACGTGGAGCTTCCTCGCAGAGCGCATCGAACAGCTCCACCGGGAAGGGAACTGACATGGCAGCCAAGTGGATCGAGCTGGTCACCGGATCGCTCGAGCAGAAGAAGGAATACCGCCAGTACAAGAAGCGCATGGAGGCGCTGGCCGAGCCGTACCGCGGTGTCGCGAAGGCGGTCTTCCGCTACTTCATGTACAACGGCGGCCTCGTCGAGGGCGACGCGATGATGACGATGATGCGCGACTTCGTCGAGCTGTTCGAGCAGGCCGCGGCCGATGGCACGCCGGTGCGCGAAGTCGTCGGGGCCGACCCGGTCGAGTTCGCCGACGCCTTCACCGAGGCGTACATCGGCAAGCGGTGGATCGACAAGGAGCGCGCCCGGCTCACCGAGGCCGTCGAGGCGGCCGAGACGGGCGACGCCCAGAAGAAGGGAGACGAATCATGAGCACGCCGACACTCGAACGCACACCGGCCATCGCGGTCCGCGGACTGGAGAAGTCGTACAAGGACCTCCAGGTGCTCCGCGGCGTCGACTTCGAGGTAGAGCCGGGCAGCATCTTCGCCCTGCTCGGCTCCAACGGCGCCGGCAAGACCACGGCGATCAAGATCCTCTCGACGCTGCTGAAGGCGGACGGAGGCTCGGCCGGCGTCAACGGCTTTGACGTGACCGCCCAGCCGGCCGACGTGCGCGAGTCGATCAGCCTCACCGGCCAGTTCGCCGCGGTCGACGAGCTGCTGAGCGGACGCGAGAACCTCATCCTCGTCGCCCGCCTCCGGCACCAGAAGAACCCCGCACGAATCGCCGACGACCTGCTCGCGCGCTTCTCGCTCACCGAGGCGGGCGGCCGCAAGGTCGGCACGTACTCGGGCGGCATGAGGCGGCGGCTCGACATCGCGATGAGCCTGATCGGGGAGCCGCCGATCGTGTTCCTCGACGAGCCGACGACGGGTCTCGACCCGCAGGCGCGCATCGAGGTGTGGGAGGCCGTGAAGGGTCTCGCACGCCGGGGCACCACGGTGCTCCTCACCACCCAGTACCTCGACGAGGCGGAGCAGCTGGCCGACCGCATCGCGATCCTCCACGAGGGCCGCATCATCGCGAACGGCACGCTGGCGGAGCTGAAGGCCCTGCTGCCGCCCGCGACCGTCGAGTACGTCGAGAAGCAGCCGACTCTCGAGGACGTGTTCCTCGCGATCGTCGGCGGGAAGGAGCAGTCATGACCACCGCCAACTTCGTCGTGGACACCACCGTCCTCACCGGGCGCTCCATGAAGCACATCACGCGGAGCCTCGACACCATCATCACGACCGCGCTCATGCCGATCGCGTTCATGCTGCTGTTCGTGTTCGTCTTCGGCGGCGCGATCGACACCGGTTCGCACACCGGCTCGTACGTCGACTACCTGCTGCCGGGCATCATGCTGATCACGGTCGCGACCGGGGTCTCGTACACGGCCTACCGGCTGTTCATGGATCTGCAGGGCGGCATCTTCGAACGGTTCCAGTCCATGCCGATCGCCCGGTCGAGCGTGCTCTGGGCGCACGTCCTCACCTCGCTCGCCGCCAACCTGATCTCGATCGTGCTGGTGGTGCTGGTGGCGCTGCTGATCGGCTTCCGCACCGGCGCGAGTGTGCTCGCCTGGCTGGGCATCGCAGGCATCCTCGTGCTGTTCACGCTGGCGCTCACCTGGATCGCCGTGATCGCCGGCCTCACCGCGAAGAGCGTGGATGCCGCGGGTGCGTTCTCGTACCCGCTGATCTTCCTGCCCTTCATCAGCTCGGCGTTCGTGCCGACGGAGAGCATGCCGGGGCCGGTGCAGTGGTTCGCCGAGAACCAGCCGGTGACCTCCATCGTCGACAGCATCCGTGCGCTGTTCGCGGGCCAGCCGGTGGGCTCTGACCTGTGGATCGCACTGGCCTGGTGCGTCGGCATCCTGGTCGTCGCCTATGTGCTGGCGAACGTGGTGTACCGCCGGAGGATCACGGCCGGGTGATGACGTCGAACGACGGATTCGTGACGAATGCCGGGTTGCGCAGCGCGTAACCCGGCATTCGTGACGAATCCGTTCCCGATCCGGGGCGGGTCAGGCGTCGATGTACTCCTGACGGACGGCGCCCTCGGTCGCAGCCTCGATGTGACCGAAGTCGCGGTCGGAGTTCAGGATCACCGCGTCGTTCGCCAGCGCGTACGCCGCGATGAGGCAGTCGAAGGCCGCCGCCGCACGGACGCGCCCGGTATCCCACAACCGCCGCTGGATGTCGAGCGCGACGTCATGAGTCGGGTGCACCCACGCGGGGAGCAGCTCGTCCATGTCGTCCCGCAACTCGGCGTGCTCCTCGGGCGAGCGGGCGGAATGGCAGTACTCGAGGACCTGCGGAGGGCAGGTGATGATGAGGTGGTTCGGCGAGAGCTCGCGCAGCCGCCGGGCGATGGTGTCGCTTCGCCCGGCCTTCTGCCAGATGCTGTTGTCGACCAGGTAGGTCGTCACCGCGCACCCTCGGCGGGGTCGACCGTGGGGGCGTCGATCTGATCCTCGGAGAATCGGCGCGCGATGATCCGCTCGACGGCCGCGGGCTGTCGGCGGACGGCGATCAGCGTCCGGAGTGCGAGGTCGACGGTCTCACGGTTGGAGGCCGCCCCTGTGAGCTCCTTGGCGTGGCGGAGCTCCTCCTGGTCGATGTCGATGGATGTGATGGCCATGACCCTCCTATCTTATATAAATCACTATATAAGACAGGAGGGGGGTGCCGTCGACCCTCAGCGCACCCGCTCGGCCGTGAACTGCATGCGCGGGTGGGCGTACGCCTCCTGCGTCTCGACGAGCTGCAGCTCGCGCTGACCCGAGCGGTACGTGGCCTCGATGAGGTCGAAGACGCTCGAGGCCGTGCGCTCCAGCGCGACCGACGCGTCGCCGGTGGCGCTGTAGTGGGCCGTGAACAGCGCGGCCGTCACATCGCCGGAGCCGTTGGCCTTGAGCGGCAGGAGGGGCGTGCGCACGATCCAGGCGCCCTTGTCGTCGGCGGCCAGCATCTCGATCGTCTCGGGATCACGGTCGGGGCGCTCGACGCTCGTGACCAGGACGGTGGAGGGGCCCATCGCGCGGGCCGCATCGACCGAGGCGAGCGTCGACTCCAGGTCGCCGGGCTCGGTGCCGGTCAGGTAGCCGAGCTCGAACTGGTTCGGCGTGATGATGTCGGCGACCGGGACGACGCGGTCGCGCAGAAGGTCCGGGATCTCGGGTGCGACGAAGCAGCCCGACTTGGCGTTGCCCATGACCGGGTCGCACGCGTAGATCGCCGACGGGTTCGCCTCCTTGACGCGGCGGGCCGCGTCAACGATCACGTCGCCGATGCCGACGCCGCCCTGGTAGCCCGAGAGCACCACGTCGATCGACGGGAACACGCCCCGCTCCTCCACACCGGTGATCACCGCGCGCACGTCGTCCGGTGCGATCAACGGGCCGCGCCAGGCGCCGTACCCCGTGTGGTTCGAGAAGTTCACGGTGTAGACCGGCAGCACCTCCACCCCGATGCGCTGGAGCGGGAACACGGCGGCCGAGTTGCCGACGTGGCCGTACGCCACCGCCGACTGGATGGAGAGAACCTTCATCCCTTCAGGCTACCTCCGCCGCGCACGGGCCCTGGCGCTAGCGCAGCACCTCGACCAGCGCGATCCACGAGAAGGCGATGGCGCCCACCACCGCGACGATGGAGCCGGCCGCCACCCACACCAGGCCGCCGGCGACCGAGGCCGCGAGCAGCACCCCGCCGACGGCGAACAGCACGAGCGGGACGACGAAGAGCGCGATCACCGGGATGTCGAACCGGTGGTACTCGCCGCGCGACGGGTCGGCGAGCACCGCCCGCGCGGCGTACCCGGCGATCACGAAGCAGAGCGCGGTCAGCACGAGCACCTGCACTCCGAACCCCCACAGCACCTGGCCGGGGATCAGCGCCGCGCAGCTCAGCACGACACCGAGGATCAGCGCGGCGACGGCGGCGCCCGCCCGTGCAGCGAGCCCGCGCGACTCGGCGATCTGCTTGATGTTGACCGACAGCGCCACGATCAGGAGGCCGGCCAGCGCGGCGCCCGCCCCCGCGACGGCGACGTCGAACTCGGACCACGCGTCGAAGGCCCCCACCATGCGCACATGCTAGCGGCGGGCTTGCCGTGCCTCACTATCCTAGGGCTAGGATACAGCCATGACTCTGACCCCGGCCGAGCTGACCGTGCTCGGACTCATCGTGGAGGAGCCGCGCCACGGCTACGACCTCGAGCAGGTCATCGAGACGCGCGGCATCCGGCGCTGGACCGACATCGGGTTCTCGTCCATCTACTACCTGCTCGCGAAGCTGGAGCGGCGAGGACTCGTCGCGGCGGAGGCGGATCGCCCCGGCGCGAAGGCCCGGCGGGTGTTCCACGCCACCGAGGAGGGCAGGCGGGTCGCCGGGCAGGAGGCGCTCGCCTTCATCGAGGACGCCCGGCCGGTCCCCCACCCCCTGCTCGTCGGACTCGCCAACCTCCCCCTGATCCCGGAGTCGCACTACGCGGCGGCGCTGGGCGCCCGGCTCGGGGAGATCGAGCAGCGCATCCACGCGATCGAGGAGGCGGAGCGGGCGCAGGCCCCGCTGCCTCCGGCCGCTCACGAGGTCTTCTCCTACTCCCTCAGCCTCCTGGAGGCGGAAAGGTCGTGGCTCGCGCAGCGGGTCCAGGCACCCCATGAATGACATGACGATCATCGACGGCGTGCCGACGACCGGCGGCGAGCACTGCGAGACGACCTCCCTGGGCGTGCTCCTGACGCACGCCGGGCTGGCGCTCTCCGAGCCGATGCTGTTCGGGCTCGGCGGCGGCCTGTCGTTCATCTACTGGGACTCCAAGCAGCAGCCGCTGCCCTTCCTGGGCGGCCGCGTGAAACCCTTCGAGCTCACCCGGAGGCTGACCGAGCGCCTCGGGCTCGACCTGCAGGTGCACGAGACCGGCTCCGAGCGCGTCGCATGGGAGCGCGTCCGGTCGACGATCGACAGCGGCATCCCGGTCGGCCTGCAGCTCGACAGCCACGACCTCGAGTACTTCGGCTCGCGCACGCACTTCGCCGGCCACGTCGTCGCGATGTACGGCTACGACGACGAGCGCGCCTACCTGGTCGACACCGCGCAGCAGGGCGGAGCGGTGTCGACCAGCCTGACGAGCCTCGCCGCGGCGCGGTCGGCGCGGGGCCCGATGGCCGCGCGGAACCGCTCCTTCACCGTCGCCTTTCCCACGTCGGTGGAGCAGGTGCGCGAGCGCGTCGCCGCCGCGCTCCTCCCGGCCATCGCCGCCTGCGCAGAGGAGTTCGTGACGCCGCCGATCGCCAACATCGGCGACCGGGGCATCCTCACGGCCGCCCGGCGCATCCCCTCCTGGTTCGCGCGCGTCGAGCGGCCGGAGCGCGACCTCCCCGTGATCGCCATGTTGATGGAACGAGGAGGGACGGGCGGCGCGCTGTTCCGCAACCTCTACCGCGACTTCCTCACGGAGTGCCTCGGCTTCGACCTCGACCGGCGCGCTGCGGAGGTCGTGGAGGCCGGCCGCGACCGCTTCGCCGAGTCGGCCCTGCTGTGGTCGCGCGTCGCCGCTCTCGTGCAGCAGGCGGGCGAGACCGCCGAACCCGAACGACTGGTCGAGGCCGGTCACGCGGTGAAGGAGATCGCCGCCATCGAGACCTCCGCCATGTCGTCGCTGCGCACGCTCGCGGCCTGACACGAGGGCCGAGGGTGGCGGCCCGGCGCACGGCGGGCTATAACGGGGTCATGGCCGACGCGATCACTGCTTGGATCGACCGCTACCGTCGCGCCTGGGAGTCGAACGACCCGGACGACATCCGGGCGCTCTTCACCGAGGACGCGAGCTACCGCACCGAACCGTTCGCCGAGCCGTGGGACGGCCACCTCGAGATCGTGGAGGGCTGGCTCGACGCGCAGGACGACCCCGGCTCCGTCGAGTTCGAGTGGAGGCTGCTCGGGCAGGACGGGCCGACCTACTTCGTCGAGGGCGTCACCGACTACCGCGACGGCCCGGTCTACAGCAACCTGTGGATCGTGCGCCTCGCCGCCGACGGCCGCGCCGAGGAGTTCACCGAGTGGTGGATGGAGCAGGAGCCGGGCGAAGAGGAGTAGCTCCGCGACCAGGCGCAGTCCGCCTCACAACTGGCCCAGCCACAACCCCAGCCCGGCCGCGGCGAGCGCCAGCAGCAGCATCCCCACGCCGTTGAACAGCGCCGCCCGGTACCGCCGCTGCTGCGCGAGCCGAACGGTCTCGTAGCTGGCCGTGCTGAACGTGGTGTAGCCGCCGAGGAACCCGGTGCCGAGGATCGCCCGCCACTCGGGCGGGAGCCCGTGCACCATCGCCAGGCCGGTCACCAGCCCGAGGAGGAACGACCCGGTCACGTTGATCACGGTCGTGCCGAGCGGGAAGCTCACGCGCACCCTGCTGTTCACGAAGCCGTCGAGCACGAGCCGGGCCACCGCGCCGAGCCCGCCGCCGACCGCCACCGCGAGCACCAGGAGCGGGGTCATGCCGCACCTCCCTGCCGTCGCGCCCGCCGCCTCCCGAACCAGGCCGCCGCCGCGATGCCCGCGACCGTCGCCGCGGCGCCGATGACGATGGTCGCCGCCGCGTAGAGGAGGCCGCCGCCGACGTTCGCCGCGACGAGGAGGCCGTCGGTGTCGACAGCGAAGGCGCTGTAGGTCGTGTAGCCGCCGAGGATGCCTGTACCGGCGAAGAGCCGGAGGTCGCGGCGGCGGCCCTCGTCCGGACCCCGCAGGGCCAGCGCCTCAAGCAGCCAGCCGAGCACGAAGGCGCCCGTGACGTTGATGACGAGCGTGATGAGCGGCAGGCCGAGCACGGGAGGCACGGCGAGCGAGAGCAGATACCGCACGGTCGTCCCGATCGCGCCGCCCACGAAGACGAGCAGCACCGAGCGCCAGTGCAGGTGCACGGGCGGAGGCTGGCGGCGCACTAGACGGGCGGGTCTTCCCACGGGAGATTCTGCGCGCCCGGCACCGGCGCGAGCGGGACGACCATCACCGGCCGATGCTGGCGGTGCGCGAGGTGCACGGCGACCGAGCCGTTGAAGAACTCGCGCAGACTGCCGCGCAGCCCCGCCTCCCGCGTGCCGACCACGATGTAGCGCACGTCGAGCTCGTCGGCGAGCCGCGAGAGCGCCCAGGCCGGGTCGCCCGCGAGCTGCTTGAGCGTGTACGGGATGCCACGGCCCGCGAGCGCGCTGCGGATGTGCTCCTCCAGCTCGGGGTCGAACCGCTCCTCCTCCGCCTCCGGGAGGTCGGGGTCGTACGGGAGGGCCACCACCGTTCCGTCGACGTAGCTCGAGACCAGATACCGGTTGGGATCGACCGTCGCGCAGATCAGCGGCAGGTCGAGGTCATCGGCGAGCCGCGCGCCGTGCTCGAGCACGATCACGGGCTGGCCGGGGACGACGGCGACGAGGATCCCGCCCCGGCCGAAGCTGTCGTTCCCGCTCATGCCCCCATACTGCACCATGGCCGCGTTCCAGCGGCCCTGCCTGCCCGCGCGGCCTTGGCGGGTCCGGACCGAGGGAGTACGGTCGCCATACGAACGGAAGGGAACCGTACGGATGACCGTCGAGAAGGCCCCGCTCCCCCGCGAGCGCCGCCGGACCACCCGGGGACTGCGCCCGCTGCCCGAGCTGACCAAGGACCTCGTGGCCCAGTCGCGCCGCCTGGTGGCCGGCGAGGTGGCGCTGTTCAAGGCCGAGATGACCGCCAAGGCCAAGGCCGCCGGGATCGGCGCCGGCCTGCTCGTGGGCGCACTCGTGTTCGTGTTCTTCGCCCTGGCGGTGCTCATCACCGCCGCCGTGTGCGCGTTCGCGCTGATCGTCCCGCCGTGGCTCGCCGCGCTGATCGTGGCCGGCATCCTGATCCTGCTCGCGGTCGTCGCCGGACTGATCGGCTGGCGCAGCCTCAAGAAGGGCGTCCCTCCGGTGCCCGACGACCTCAAGCCCGAGCTGAGCGCCGACCTGCGCGCGCTGAAGGGAGAGCAGCCGTGACCTCCACGACCACCCCCCAGCTGAGCCGCCAGGGCGAGCGCCCGGCGGGCCGGCCGCCGATCCCCGCCGGCGCCGGCATCAACACGCTCAAGCTCGATATCGAGGTGACCCGCGACGAGCTCGCGAGCACGCTCGACGACCTGTTCGCTACCTTCAACCCGCGCGTGCAGATCCGCTCGCATCCCACCTTCTTCATCGGCCTGTTCCTGGCGATCGCCGGTGGAGCGGCCGGTATCGCGGTGCTCCTGACGCGGAGGCGCGGGCGTGCCCGCTGACCGGGGCGGTGTCGGCCCCGACCGGGCCAAGGCGGTGCGGCGCATCGAGGACCGCCGGAGCGAGCCGTGGTACCGGCTGCCGTGGGGCTTCATCCTCAAGCGGACGCTGCGCAGCTTCAGCACCGACCAGTGCACCGACCTGGCGGCCGGCCTGACCTACTTCGCCGTGTTGTCGCTGTTCCCGGCGCTGCTCGCGCTCGTCAGCATCCTCGGCATCGTCGGTCAGAGCCAGCAGGGCATCGACGCGCTGTTCGGGATGGTCGACGAGCTCGCCCCCGGCATGCTCGACGTCTTGCGCGGACCGATCGAGAGCCTCGCCTCCTCCCCCGCGACCGGCTGGGCTCTCGTCATCGGTATCGTCGGCGCCGTCTGGTCGGCGTCCGGCTACGTCGGCGGCTTCGGCCGGGCTCTGAACCGCGTGTACGGCGTGGAGGAGGGCCGCACGGCCATCACCCTGCGTCCCGTTCAGCTCGGTGTCACCCTCCTGACGCTCGTGGCCCTGTCGCTGCTGGCGCTGATGCTGATCGTGTCGGGCCCGGTGGCGCAGTGGATCGGCGACCTGCTCGGGCTCGGGGAGGCGTTCCAGATCGCCTGGTCGATCATCCGCTGGCCCATCGTCGTCGCCGTCATCATCGTGCTCGTCGCCGTGCTGTACGCGGCGACGCCGAACATCAAGCACCCGCGCGTGCGCTGGCTGACCCCCGGCTCGATCGCCGCGATCGTGGTCCTGGGCATCGCCTCCGCCGGTTTCGCCTTCTACGTCGGCAACTTCGGCAACTACGACCGCACCTACGGCGCGCTTGCCGGCGTCATCGTCTTCCTGCTGTGGATCTGGATCGCGAACAACGCCCTGCTGTTCGGCGCCGAGCTCGACTCCGAGGTGGAGCGCGCCCGCGAGCTGGTCGCGGGCATCGAGGCCGACGCCGTGCTGCGCCTCCCGCTCAAGTCCGACAAGGCGCTGGTGAAGAAGCGGGAGGCCGCCGCCGGCGACATCCTCGCCTCGCGCGCCCTGCGCCGTCAGTACCGCGACAAGGCCGCGCACGAGGAGGCCGAGCGCCGGGCCCGCGAGGAGCGCAAGAAGAAGGCGGCACAGTCCGCGACCGGACTGAACGCGGCCGCGGGAGCGACGGACCGGTAGGTCGCACGACCGGCGGGAACGGAGGAGACTCCGCCCGGATCGCCGCGCTTACGCGGGGAACGGAGGTCGTGACGCTCGCTGGGGGCCGTACCGCCTCCTTTTCCGCGTCTCCAGCCGCATGAGCAGGTGGGTGGGCGACGCGGCTGGGCGAGCCGATGGCGGCGTCGGCAGCCGGGCAGAGCGGCAGGCCGGGCTGCGGATCACCCGTAGCGGAGCGCGGGCCCGTCCGACTTGAGGAAGTCGATGTGGAGGTGGTTGCAGGTGTCCGAGAACGGCTTCATGTTCTCGAAGTCGCTCGAGGCACGGCACTCGATCTGGCCGACGCCGGTGCCGTTCGGCACGATCGGGTCGAGGATCTGGAGCAGCTCGACCGAGCGGGCGTCGCCGCCGGTGAGCGGCGTGCCGTTCAGCAGGTAGAAGTCGAGCGCGTGGCCGCCGCCGTCGGCGTAGTGGGCCGACTCGGTTCCGGCGCCCTCGATCTGGCCGGTGCAGCGGCGGTTGATGTCGGAGATGCCGACCTGCTGGAAGTTGTCGAGCGCGACCGCGATGGCCTGGAGCACGCGGTAGTCGACACCGCAGCCCGGGACGGCGCGGCCCTCGGCGAGGTCGGCGATCTCGGGGAGGTGGTTGGGCGTCGACCCGACGAGGCGGCCGGAGGCCACGGCGCCCATCAGCTGCACCGCGAGCGCCTGCACGGTCGGCGAGACCGTGTCGTTCATCGTGGAGTCGAGCATCTCGGGGCTCTCGGCGATGGCGAAGCCGTCGCGCGAGACGACCTGGGCCGTCGCGTCGCCGCCGGTGAGGGTCTGCACCGCGAGCGCGGTGCGGGCGTTGCCGGTGACCGAGGCCTCGGCTGAGGTGGCGTAGGCCGGCAGAGCGGCGGTGCCGAAGAACGCGGCGAGCGCGAGCACGACGATGGTGTGGATGCCGAGGCGGCGGCCGTCCGGACGGCGGAAGCGGGGGCTGGCGGCGGGGCGCGTCTGCTTGGGGGTGGGAGCGGCCTTCGCCCCCGCGGCAGCGCGCGAGACGACCGGGGTCGGCGCCGTGACGGCCGCCGTCGCGGCCTGCGCTGCGGAGGAACGGCGCGACGAGCGCGTCGGCTTGACGACGATGCGCTCGCGCTTGCGAGTGCGGCTGTCGCGCTTGCCACTGGTGCGGTCGGACACCGTCCGCTCCGCCTCCAGGCGGGCGCGACGGCTCGAGAAGACCGGGGTGGCGACCGTCTCGACGGCCTCGACCGCGGCGAAGTGCTCGGCGCTCGTGAAGTCTTCGACCGGGTCGGCGGTCAGCTGGTCCTGCTGGTCCACGTCGACGACGACGGGTGCGCGAAGACTGCGGCGAGACCGCAGAGGGGCGCTGGACTGGGGCAAGCTGATCTTCCTGGGGTCGGTCGGTGGGGCGGCGGCGCCTCATGCGGCGCGGAAGGTACCAACCATTTCTACCCCATGTCGCCTGGGCATTGCATCAATGCAGACGAATGGAATGAGTGATATAGGCCGCCTCCGGGAGGGGCGCATCCTGCGGGTTCGGGTCGAGCAGGGCGCCCCGGCCGGGCGATCGTCCCCGGGTGATGCGGGCACTCGGGACAGAATGAACGGTACGTCCCCCACGGGAGCCGGGCGCGCCGAGGTACGGCTGCTACGACAGGGCGGAGTGCCGGCTCAGGGGATCGCGACGGCGAGGCTGACCCGGCCGGCGACCTCCCGCAGCTCCACGGTTCCGCGCTCGGCGAGCTGGAGCAGCCCGATGCCGGGGTCGGAGGCGGCGAGCGCGCCTCCCGAGGTCACCACCACGGCCACGCCCGCGTCGTCGGCCGAGCGCACGTCGAGCGTCACCGGCGTGCCGTCACCGTGGCGCACCGCGTTGGCGAGTCCCTCCGAGATGGCGTCGACGACCGCGTCGCAGCGGGCCGGCACCTCCAGCCGGTCGATCACCCCGTCGGCGATCGTGAAGGTGAGCGGGATCGCCGAGCCCCAGCTGTCGAGGAGCGCGCGCAGCCGGTCCGCCGCCGGCGGCTCCTCGGCGGGGGTGAGGAGCTCGCAGCGGATGCGGTCGACGACGGCCCGGAGCTCGCCGGAGGCGTCATCGCGGCCGTCTGCTCCGAGCGCGAGCGCCGCGGCGATCAGTTCGGCCTGCACCCCGGAGTGCAGCAGCCGCGCCAGGGCCGTCCGCTGGTGGTCGTAGTCGGCCCGGATGCGCGCGGCCTCGCGCACGCTCGCCTGGACCGCCTGCTCCAGCCGGCTCTGGTCGACGCGCAGCCGCGCGGACAGCGACGTCATGAGGGCGACCGAGAGCGCCATCACCGGGTACGTGAGCACCTCGAACCAGACGATCGCCGGGAAGCTGCCCAGCGCGTCGATGATCAGCCCGGTGGTGAGCGCCAGCAGCCCACCGACCAGGATGTACCCCACCAGCATGGTCACCGGCCGCATCGCGGGCCGTACGTGCTCGACCGCCCGCGCCACCGCGGCGTTCCCCGCCACCGCCACCGTGCCGGCGACCGCCACCGCGCACAGCGTCGGCAGGGGGCCGTAGTCCATCGCCCCGAAGGGCAGCACGATCAGGGCGAACAGGGCGGAGACGAGGACGGGCGGGGCCGCCTGGATCCCCTCCGCCACTTCCCGGAACCAGTCGCGACGGCGCACGGTCGGCTCTGCGCCGTCCTCGCGCTCGGCGGACTCGTCCTCGCCGTACAGGCGGTGGCTCGCCGGGCGCACGACGTCGTTGGCGAGGCCGCGCAGCAGTTGTGCCGCTTCGCGGGGCCGGATGGGCTGCCGCGCGATGGCGGCCGCGTGCTCGATCTCCTCCAGCACGCCGTCGACGGCCGATCGCCGCAGCCGCAGCAGCTTCTCCTCCGCCTCCGCGGCGTCGCGGGAGGACGCCCGCTGCGCGGCGCGCAGACGCCGGTAGACCCCCAGGTGCTCGCGCACCAGGTCGACGCTGAGAGCGGTGAGCCCGAAGGCGGCGAGCACCGCGACGATGTTGATGCCGATGCGGCCCGCCAGATCGCCCGCGTCGACCCGTACCCCGAGCACCTCACCGCACGCGAGGAACAGCAGCGGACGCAGCACGCCGATGGCGACGTAGACGGCGAGCACGGTCACCGCCCGCAACCGCGACGGCGTCAGCGCCAGGAGCCCGCGGCCGGCGAGCAGCAGGACGCCGATGGCCAGGTGCTGGACCAGCGGCACGGCGAGCACCTCTGCCGGGCTGCCGTGGATGTACTGCACCCCCGACATGACCGTCAGAGCGAACGGCAGCGAGACGATCCACGTCCAGACCGTGATCGCGGAGGAGCCCGTGATCCGGGCGATGACGCGGGAGGTGCGCGTCGCGACCGACCCGGTCACAGGCCCGACACGGGGTCGCCCAGCGTGGCGACGTAGAGCGTGGCGAGGGCGACGCGCGGGGTGGTGGCCTGCTCGCCGCCGGAGAGTCCGAGGGCCTGGAAGACGCGTTCGACGCTCTTCTCGACCGCCCGCACGGAGACGCCGCGGCGGCGGGCGATCTCGGCGTTGGTCAGGCCCGCCGCGAGCAGGCGCGTCGTCTCGAGCTGGGCCGGGCTCAGCCGCAGCAGCGCCGCCCGCGGGCCGGTGCGGGCGTCGTCGCGGGTGACGGGGCGATCGGCGAGCACCGCCTCCGCCGCATCCACCAGCTCGTCGACGGAGGAGATGGCGCCCTTGTTGACGTAGGAGGCGCCGGCGACGGTCTCCCGCGCGTGCGCAGCGGCCGCGTCGCGGGAGAGGTTGCTGAGGAACAGCACGGCGATGTGCGGCGCCCGCTCGCGCAGGATGGTCGCCAGCTCGACGCCGTTCGGCCGCGAGCCCAGGTCGATGTCGGTGACGAGGAGGTCGGGGTCGATCCGATCGGCCAGCTGCAGGGCGTCGTGGGCGGCGGCGGCGCTCTCGACCGCGAAGCCCCGCTGACCGAAGGCGTCGGCGACGAGCGAGCGCATGAGCGCGTGGTCCTCGACCACGAGCACGCGCCGCTGCCACGTCCCCTCACCCATCGTCACGCTCCCCGTTTTCCATTACACCGCATGCACCGCCGGCGTCCAGCACAGACTAACCGCGGGCGCGCGCGCGCTCTGCCCGAGGTGTCCACCCCAGTTCGGTGGACGAAGGTCGCGCCCATCCGGTTCGTAGACTGGCTACGAAGCAGGAACGGGAGGTGCAGCGATGGGGACGAGAGCCGCACGCGTCACGCGCGGCATGCTCGCGTCCGCCGTGGCGGTCTTCGTCGCGGCGCTGTTCCACGTCGCCGGTGGAGGCTCGGCGCCCGGGCCCGTCGCGCTCGCGCTCAGCCTCGCCTTCGCGACCCTGGCGTCGATCGCCCTGACCGCACGCCGCCTGTCGCTGTGGCGGCTGTCGGCCTCGGTGGCGGTCAGCCAGCTCCTCTTCCACCTGCTGTTCGGGTTGGGCGAGGGCACCGCGACCTTCGTGCCGGCGGGCGCAGGGCACCTCGGCGCCGGTCACCTGCACGTCGGCGACCACCTCACGATGCTCACCGGAATGGCGCCGGGAGCCCCCGCCGCGGTCGCGGGCCCGGCGGCGATGTGGCTGTCACACGTCTCCGCCGCGCTGCTGACGATCGTCGCGCTGCGCCACGGCGAGCGCGCCTTCTGGGGCCTGTTCGACACCGCGCGGCTGGCGGTCTCGCGGTTCGTGGAGCGGATCGCCGTCATCCTGGCGCCGTTCGTGCCGGGGACCGCCGCACTCGTCCCGGCGGACGGCCCGCGCCTCCCGCTCGCACTCGGCCTGCCGCTCGTCCGCCTCCGGCACCGGGGTCCACCGGCGGTCTTCGGCGCGCTCTGACGGGAGTCCCGGCTCGGCCCGGGGCCGCTCGCGAGCGCGCACGCGCGCCATCCGACGACCCCGAAACGCAAGGACACCATGAAGAAGACGACCTTCGCCGCCTCCCTGGCGGCGACCACCACCGCGCTGCTCCTGCTCGCAGCGCCCCTCGCGGCGAGCGCGCACGTGCGCGTCGATCCCGGCCACGCCGACCCCGGCAGCTACGCGACCCTGACCTTCAAGGTCCCGACCGAGTCGGCGACGGCCGGCACCGTGAAGCTCGTGGTCGATCTGCCGACCGGCACCCCGTTCACCTCGGTCAGCTACCTGCCGGTGGCGGGCTGGACGACCTCCGTCGACACCGAGAAGCTCGCCGAGCCGGTGAAGACCGACGACGGCACGATCACGGAGGCCCCGGTGCGCGTCACCTGGACGGCCGAGAGCGGCACGCAGATCGCGCCCGGCCAGTTCCAGGAGTTCACGATCTCGGCAGGCGCGGTGCCCGACACCGGCTCGATCCTGCTGCCGACGCACCAGTTCTATTCGGACGGCTCGGTCGTCGACTGGGACGAGAAGACACCGGCCTCGGGGAAGGAGCCGGAGCACCCGGCTCCGACCCTGTACGTGAAGGACGCCGAGCCGCAGGCGGAGGGCGCCGCGACGGCGAGCGCATCCGACGCGCCGCAGGTCGTCTCCGGCACCTCCGCGCCGTCCGCCTCCACCGCGGGCACGACCGCCACGGCCGTCTCGATCGGGCTGGGGATCGCCGGACTGGCGCTCGGCGCCATCGCCCTGGTGGTCGCGGTCTTCGCGCTCACCCGCCGGGGTAAGGTGCGGGCATGACCCGCCGCCTCGCCGCCACGGTCGCGGGAGTCGCCGCCGCCGTCGCGCTCGCCCTGCTGCCGACCGCCGCAGCCTCCGCCCACGACTACCTCGTGAGCAGCGACCCCGCGGCCGACGCGACGGTCACCACGCCGCCGAGCACGGTCTCGCTCACGTTCAACGACCGCGTGCTGGATCTGTCGGGCGATGGCTCGAGCACCCTCCTCACCGTCACCGACGCGGCGAAGAAGCACTTCGAGACCGGATGCGCCACGGTCGCCGACCGCACGGTCAGCGCCCCGCTCGCGCTCGGTGCCGGCGGCGCGTACACGGTCACGTACCAGGTGGTGTCCGCGGATGGCCACACGGTGTCGAACTCGTACGCCTTCCAGTACCAGCCCCCGGCGGGCACGGCGGAGGCGGCGGGCAGCGCGACCACCCCGTGCGGTGCTCCCCCGGCGTCGGCATCGGCGACTCCTGGCGCATCCGCGGCGCCGGGGACGCCCGCCGCCGAGGAGCCGGGAGGGACCGAGGAGCCGGGAGGGACGATGACCACCCAGGCCACGGCCTCCACCCCGCAGCCCCTGCAGACCGGCGACTCGACGAACCTGGGCCTCGTGATCGGCATCGCCGTCGCCATCGTCGTGCTGGCGATCGCCGGGGTCGTGATCCTCCTGATCACCTCGCGCAGGCGCCCGCCCGCGCCACCCGCACCCCCCGCCGACGCCGACCGCACCCCCTGACCCGCCATCCGTCCCGGACTTGTGCGCGCAACACGCCGTGCGGAGCCGCGCACAAGTCCGGAGACGATGGCGGGATTCGCGTCCGCGCAGGGGCTTATGCCGTGCGAGGCGCTGGCGTAGCGTTCGCGCATGGCTACAGAAACGCGCAACCAGCCCGACGCCGTGCCGGAGTGGCAGATGGACCCCGACATCGTGCCGGCGCCGCAGCCGGAACCGGAATCGGTCGACGACGGCGACGAGGAGGACGGCCGCCTCTAGGCCCCTTCGCCCGCCCGTTCGTCGGGCAGCTCGGTCTCGTCGGGGACCCCGGTCGACGCTGCGAGCTCGGTGTCGTCGACCTCGGTGCCGTTCACCCCTTCCGCGTCGGTGGCGGGCTCCGTCTCGTCGTCGTGCCCCTCCTGCCCGTGCTCCGGGTCGTGCGCGGTGAGGTCCGCGCTGGTCATCTCGCGCTCGCTCGGTGCGAGGTCGCCGCGCTGCTGCGGATCGGTCATCTGCTCCTCCTCGATCCCGTGGCCCCGAACGGTCCCGGGGCACCGACGGTAGCCCGTGGCCACGCGCGAAGGAAGCGGCGGACACCCACCGCGGGTTGAGCCCGGGTTGAGCCTCCGCCCAGCCTCGTGGGGCAGGGTGGGGCGCGTGGAGACCGTCGTTGACATCGTGCTGCTGGTGCTCGCGGTCCTCGCGATCCTCGCCGGGTACAGCCGTGGCGCCATCCGGTCGGCGGGCTCGCTGGTGGGCCTCGGCGCCGGCATCCTGCTCGGACTGCTCCTCGCGCCCGTGGTGGTCGAGTGGATGGTCAGGGCCGGGCTCACGGGCGTCACGCAGCGCTCGATCGTCGCCGCCGTGGTCATCCTCGTGTGCGCGGCCGTCGTCTACTCGCTGACCGCCGCTGCCGCCTCGGTCATCGGCCGGGTGCTGCGGCACGGTCCGGTCCGCTGGCTCGACTCCCTCATCGGAGCGGTGCTCGGCCTGCTCACCTGGGCCGTCGTCGTGTGGCTGCTCGCGGGCTTCGCCGCCACCACCAGCCTCGCGACGGTCGTGCAGGCGACCAGCTCGTCGCGCGTCGTCGCGACGCTGAACTCCATCGCTCCCATCCCCTCCTCGACCGTGCTCGGCGCGATGGACGACGTGCTCGCGAGCGCCGGTCTACCGAAGGTCTTCGAGGGCGGCGAGAGCATCAAGGCCGCTCCGCCGCCGGACGGGTCGGTTCCGCAGGCCGTGTCGGCGTCGGAGGACTCCACCGTCACGGTCCTCGCGTCGAAGCCCGCCTGCGGGGTCGACTCGGAGGGCAGCGGCTGGGTGGTCATGCGCGGACGGGTCGTGACGAACGCCCACGTCGTCGCCGGCGCCTCCTCGATCGTGGTGCGCGAGCCCGGCTCGAACAGCGTGGAGCGCGCGACCCTCGTCGCCTTCGACCCGGAGCGCGACCTCGCGGTGCTCGACGTCGCCGACCTCGACGCCGCCCCGCTCGACATCGGTCAGGACGCGGTCGCCGGCCAGCAGACGTACGCCGTCGGCTATCCCGGCGACGGTCCGTTCACCATCAGCCCGCAGCGGGTGCGCGACCGCCTCACCGCGCGCGGCAGCGACATCTACCAGAGCGGGATCGTCGACCGCGACATCTACTCGACCCGCGGCTCCGTCCGCCCCGGCAACTCCGGCGGCCCGCTGCTCGACACGTCGGGCGACGTGGTGGGCGTGGTGTTCGCGCGCTCGTCCGTGGACCCCGACACGGGCTACGCGCTGACGCTCGACGAGCTGCGGCCGGTGCTGTCGTCGGTGGGCTCCGCACCGATCAGCTCCGGCGCCTGCACGGCCGGCTGACCCGTCGCCACACCCGCTGACAGATCCCCCGGCACATGGTTGGCTGGGACCATGAAGGCCATCACGTACTCGTCCACCGGCGGCTCCGACGTGCTCGTGCTCGGCGAGCGGGAGGAGCCGCATGCGGGCCCCGGGGAGGTGCGCGTGCGCATCCACGTCTCGGCGGTCAACCCGACCGACTGGAAGGCGCGCGCCGGCAGCGGCAAGACGGAGCTCCCGCGGCCGCAGGTGCCGAACCAGGACGGCGCCGGCGTCGTCGACGAGGTCGGCGACGGCGTGACCGGGCTCGCGGTCGGCGACCGCGTCTGGGTGTGGGATGCGGCCTATCAGCGTCCCGACGGGACCGCGCAGGAGCTCGTGGTGCTGCCGGAGGCGCAGGCGGTTCCTCTGCCCGAGAGCGCGAGCTTCGACGTGGGCGCCTCGCTCGGCATCCCCGCCCTGACCGCGCACCGGGCGCTGACCGCCTACGAATACGCTCCGGCAGAGCTGGCGCCCGGCTCGCTGGAGGGCCGGACGGTGCTGGTCGCCGGAGGCGCGGGCGCTGTCGGCCACGCCGCCATCCAGCTCGCCGCGTGGGCCGGCGCGACCGTCATCGCCACGGTCAGCAGCCACGAGAAGGCCGAGCTGGCCCGAGCCGCAGGGGCGCACCACGTCGTGGACTACACCGACGGCGACACGGCACAGGCCATCGGCGCGCTCGCCCCGCGCGGGGTCGACATCGTGGTGGAGGTCAACGTCATCGCCAACGCGGAGCTCGACGCCAAGGTGTGCGGCACGAACGCGACCATCTCGGTCTACGCGGACGCCCCCGGCAGGACCGAGGTCACCCTCCCGGTGCGGCCGAGCATGTCGAAGAACCTGCGCTGGCAGTTCCTGCTGACCTATACGACCACGCCCGAGACCAAGGCGGCCGCCGTGCGCTCGGTGGCCGCTGCCGTCGCCGCGGGCGCATTGCCGGTCGGCGAGGAACACGGCCTGCCGCTGACCCGTTTCCCGCTGGAGCGCACGGCCGATGCCCACGACGCCGTCGAGAGCGGCATCGTGGGCAAGGTGCTCATCGACGTGGCGTGAGGGAGGCCGTCGCGCGGGCCGCACGCGCCCGCCCGGCCTGCACGGCGAACGCGATCACCGCGGCGACGGCGATGGCCGCCGCATAGCCGAGGGACGTCGGCAGCAGCCCGACGACGGCGATCAGCTCGCCCGCGGCGAGCGCAGGCACCCCGTACGCGAGGTAGCTGACGAGGAAGATCGCCGCGAACAGCTCCGCCCGCTGGTCGTTGGGGGCGAGCGGCGCGAGGATGCGCAGCATCGCCGAGAAGCCGGCGCCGAAGCCGGCTCCGGCCACGGTCGCTCCCGCGAAGAGGAGCGGGAGGAGGCCGGCGGCGATCCCCGCGGCCGCCACGACGACGCCGAGCACGATCGCGGCCATCGACCAGACCGTCAGGAGCCGCCCCTCCACGCGGGTCAGCACCAGTCCGGCGAGCGCGCCGACCGCCGGCGGCACGGCGACGATCGCGCCGTTGAGCAGCCCGCTGTCGAGGTGGAACACGCCGTGCATGATCGACGGCGACAGGCCGATGAAGAGCCCGGCGAGCATCCACGTCGCCACGAACAGCGGCACCGCGCCCGCGAACTCGCGCCGCGCCTCACGCGGGATCACGAGCCGCGGGATCAGCGAGCGGACCGCGCCCGGGCGGCGCTCGACGGTCTCGGGGGCCGCGGCGACGACGATCGCGCCGAGCACGAAGAGCACCGCGAGCGTCGCGAACACCACGGTCGTGGGCCGCGCGGTGAACTGCACCGCGATCCCGGCGAGGAAGGCGCCGACGGCCAGGCCGCCGACGGGCGCGGTGCTGCCGATGGTCGCGCCGAGCTTCTTGCGCCCCGCGGGGGCCAGCTCCACC
Source organism: Leifsonia williamsii (assembly GCF_030433685.1). Classification (NCBI taxonomy): domain Bacteria; kingdom Bacillati; phylum Actinomycetota; class Actinomycetes; order Micrococcales; family Microbacteriaceae; genus Leifsonia; species Leifsonia williamsii. The sequence continues at coordinate 803,795 of NZ_JAROCF010000001.1, read as the reverse complement.
AGCGCGGCGGTGAAGGTGCTCATGGCGGCCCCGGTCGCGATGCCCTGCACGGAGCGGGCCACGATGATCCAGCCGATGTCGGTGGCGCCGAGGAACAGGAGCATGGAGGCCGCCTGCAGCAGCAGCGCCCCGATCAGCACCGGCCGCCGGCCGATGTGGTCCGAGAGCGACCCCGCCACGAGCAGCGTCACGAGCAGCGTCACCGCGTAGATGGCGAACGCGACGGTCAGCAGCCACGGCGCGAAGTGCCATTCCTCCTGGTAGAGCACGAACAGCGGGCTGGGCGCACCCACGGCGAGCGCCACCGCCACGAAGGCGGCGGAGGTGCCGGCGAAGGCCGCGCCGGGGGCGAGGCGGAGGCGGGCCGCGGAGTCGGCCAGAGCGGTCATGAGAGCTCCTTAAAGCAAATCTGATTGCGTTAACGGCGATACTAGAACCGTCCCCACCCCAAAAGCAACGGTTTTTGCTTTAAGATGTTTCCCATGGACACCGAGACCACACCGTCGAAGCGGACGGGCGGCCGCAGCGCCGCGGTCATCCACAACGTGCGCAAGGCCGTCGAGGAGCTCGTGCGCGAGAAGGGCAGCGAGCGCGTCACCGTGCCGATGATCGCGGAGCGCGCCGGCGTCAACCCGACGAGCATCTACCGGCGCTGGGGCGACCTCCCGACCCTGATCAACGACATCGCGACCTACCGGCTCGACCCGAACCGCCGGCTGCCCGAGCACGACGACATCCGCGAGGACCTCGCCGCCTGGGCGCGCGAGCTGGTCGAGCACTACCGCAAGCCGGTCAACGCCGCCCTGCTGCGCGGCGGCGCCTCGGCCGCGGGCGAACGCCAGGCCGACTGCCTGCGCGACCGCCGCACCGAGGCCGGGATGCTGCTCGCGCGGCACCCCGAGTCGGCCGTCACCGCCGACCAGATCATCGACGGCGTCATCGCACCGATCATCTACCGCGTGATCTTCCTGCCCTGGACGCTCGACGACACGACCGCGGACGACCTGGTCGACCGGCTGCTGCGGTGACGCCCGAGGAGCGCTCCGCCTCCCGGTCGGGCTGGGCGGTGGGCATCGCGACCGCGGCGTACGGCATCTCGTTCGGCGCACTGGCGACCGCGTCGGGGCTCGACGTGTGGCAGGCCTGCGTGCTCAGCCTCGTGATGTTCAGCGGCGGGTCGCAGTTCGCGCTGATCGGCGTGCTCGCCTCGGGCGGCGTCGCTGCGGGAGGGACCGCCATCGCGAGCGCCGCACTGCTCGGGGTGCGCAACTCCTTCTACGCGCTGCGGCTGTCACGCGTGATCGGACGCGGGTTCTGGAGGCGCACCGCCGCCGTCCAGCTGACCATCGACGAGTCGACCGCCGTCGCGACCGCGCAGACCGAGCCGCGGGCGCAGCGCATCGGCTTCTGGGTCACCGGCCTCGTCGTCTACATCGGCTGGAACCTGATGACGCTCGCCGGGGCCCTGCTCGGCAACCTCATCGGCGACGTGCGCGCGTACGGGCTCGACGCCGCCGCGGCGGCCGCCTTCCTCGGCCTGCTCTGGCCGCGGCTGAAAGCGCGCCAGACGCAGGCGGTCGCGGTCGCCGCGGCCTTCGTCGCGACCCTGCTCACGCCGTTCCTCATGCCCGGCCTGCCCGTGCTGGCGGCGGCGGTGGTCGCCATCGTCGTGGGTGTGCTCAACCTGTTCGGGAGGCGCGACGAGCCGCCGCATCCCGAGGCCATCCCGATGGAGCGGGAGGTGGAGCCGTGACGACCTGGCACATCATCCTGCTCGGCTCCATCGCCGTGCTCGCACTGAAGGCCGCGGGCTGGCTCGTGCCGCCGAAGACGCTCGACCACCCGACGGTCGCGCGCGTCAGCGACCTGCTCACGGCCGCGCTGCTCGCGGCCTTGATCTGCGTGCAGACGTTCGGCAACGGACAGGCGCTGGAGCTCGACGCGCGCCTCCCCGCCGTCGCCATCGCCGCCGGCCTCTACGCGCTGCGCGTGCCGTTCATCATCGTGGTGCCAGCCGCCGCGGTGGTCGCCGCCGTCATCCGCCTCCTCACCTGACCGGGCGGAGGTGTCGGCGGCGCTCCGTACAGTTTCGACGTGAGCGCGAACTGGCACCCGGTGGCGAATGCGCAGCCCACCGAGTGGCTGCTCCGCCAGGGTGCCGCGGGCGCGCCGTACGCGGTCGTCCGGCGGTTCGCGTTCGGCGACCCCAACCGTCCCGACGTGTGGTTCCGCGTCGTCACCTGGGCGCCCGCCTCCGCCGGCCGCGAGCTGATCGGCTGGTGCCGGACGCTGGAGGCCGCTGCCGCCGCCGGCTGGGACCACCGCTGCGCCGCCGAGTCGTGGCGGCACCACATGGCCGCCCGGCGTACGGACCCTGCCACCATGGCGAGCACCCGGCCGTCGGCCGCCGATCTCGTGCGTTTCTACCGCGCGGCATTGCGGCGCACGCCATCCGCGGGCAGCATGAGCGGAGCGGCCCGCACCCCGGCACCTGCGATGAAGGGACGACGATGACCACTCGCGAGACGGCCACCAGCCCCGACGGCACGACGATCGCCTTCGAGCGCGTCGGCGACGGACCCGTGCTCCTCCTCCTCGACGGCGCCTTCAATACCCGCGCCTCCGCCGCCGGGCTCGCGCGCCTGCTCGCCGACGACTTCACCGTGGTGACCGTCGATCGGCGCGGTCGCGGAGACAGCGACGATGCCGGCGCGCTGGAGGTGGAGGCCGGCTTCCGGCTGGCCGACACGTCCGACAGGGAGGCCGCTGTCGCACGGGAGGTCGCCGACGTGCGGGCGGTCATCGACGCCGTCGGCGGCACGGCGATGCTCTACGGGCACTCCTCCGGCGGTGCGCTGGCCCTGGAGACGGCGGCGGCGCTTCCGTACGAGACACGGGTGGCCGCGTACGAGCCTCCCTACTCCCCCGACGGCGGCGGACAGAACCCGACGCCCGCCGCGGTCGACGCCGCCCTCGCGGCCGGGGATCGCGACACCGCGGCCGCGCTCTTCCTCGGGAACGTCGGGATGGACGTCGACGCCGCTCGCTCCCAGCCCTGGTGGCAGGGCATGGTCGGTCTCGCTCCGACGCTGCCGTACGAGTACGCGCTGACCGACGACGCGCCGCCCGAGCGCTTGGTCGGGGCTGAGGGCCCGGCGCTGTTGCTGGTCGGAGGAGACAGCTCGCCGTGGATGGTCGCCGCGGTCTCCGCTGCCGCGGCCCGTCTGCCGCACGCGGTCACGCAGACCGTCCCCGGGCAGGGCCATGCGGTGCAAGACGACGTCGTCGCGCCACTGCTGCGCGCCTTCTTCCTCAGACGCTGACGCGGGCCGGACGCCTCAGCGGTCGAGCGAGCGCCTCAGCGGTCGAGCGAGCGCTCCGTGGCCTCGAGCAGGTCGTCGACCAGCCCGACCGCGCGCTCGTCGCCGGCGGCGACGGCGCGGATCAGCTCGGTCACGCGCTCACGGCTCAGGAGGTCGGCCGCCGCGGGATCGAGCGCGAGGTAGCGGAGCATGCGCAGCTGCACCGCCTCCACCGTCTCGGCGAGCACCTGGTTCTGGAGCCGGTCGAGCAGGATGGACATGCACCGGCGGAATGCCTCGCCGGGCTCCGTCTCACCGCGCTGCAGCCGCGCGGTGAGGACCTCCAGGCGCACCTCGTCGTCGGCGGCGGGACGATGGATCGACTCGTGGATCGCGTCGGGATAGAGGCGCCGCAGCACCGCCAGAGCGCCCACCACCTCGTGAGGGACCAGGGGCGCGACGATCGTGTAGCGGTTCGGGGCGGTCTGCACGAGGCCGACCGACACCAGCCGGCTGAGCGCTTCGCGGACCGGCGTGCGGGAGACGCCGAGCCAGGCGGTCAGCTCGGCGTCCTTCAGCCGCTCCCCCGGCCGGAAGGCGCCGTTCAGGATGTGGTCGAGCAGCAGCTCGTAGACGTCGTTGCGCAGCAAGCGGCGGTCGGCGGCGGCCACGGCCGCGGCGGCGGCGAACGACAGCGTGCCGGAGCCGGTCTGGACGGAGTCGATGGTCATGCGCGGTCCTTCGTGCGGGGAGGCGGGACCTCCCGCGAATTGGGGTGAAGTGTGTGATATTCAAGCAGTTTAGCGTGAGGTATCCTGGCCCGACAACATCCCGAAGGAGACTGCCCGTATGCCCATGCCCACCGACCACGTCGAACGCGTCTCGCTCTCGCAGGAGGCGTACAACCGCATCGAGGCCGCCATCATGGAGGGGGTGCTCGAGCCCGGCGAGCGCCTGCGCGACCCGGAGCTCGCCGAGTGGCTCGGCATCTCGCGCACCCCGATCCGGCACGCACTCGACCGCCTCATGGAGCAGGGTCTCGTGGAGATGGAGCGCAACCGCTACACCCGCGTCGCGCCGCTCGACGTGGAGGGCGTGATCGACGCGCTCCAGGTGACCGGCGATCTGTGGGGCGGCGCTGCCCTGCGCGGCTACCCGTTCTGGGAGGAGGACGACGATGCGCTCGTCTCCGAGATCGTGGACTCGCTGCTCGACGCGGCCCGAGAGGACGACATCGTCCGCTACGTGACGATCTTCCAGCACCTGGTGGTGACCTTCGCGCAGATCGAGGGCAACGCGGTCCGCCAGCGCGCGCTGAGCAACGTCATCCCGCAGCTGCGCCGCGTCGGCCGCAAGCTCAAGGGGCGGATCGATCACGCTCGGCTGGAGAGCTTCACGTCCGCGCTGCTCGACCACGCGCGCGCTCGCGACGGCCGCGCGACCATCACGCTGATCGACGACTTCATCGCCCGGCTCAGCGACCGCCTCCGCACGTTCTGACCGGACGCGGAACGTCGAAAACAGACCAGTCGGTACGTGCCGGCACGGTCACCGGAATCCGTGACAGCCCCGATGCCAGGATGCGCTCCGGTCTCCTAATCTGGCCTCAGCTTCGGCCCAAGGGGGATCCGACCGGGGGGATACGGATCGGGGGAAGCACGAAGGCCGGACCCATCGGGTCCGGCCTTCGCGTCGTTCAGTGGAGTGCGACTACTTGGTCAGCGGCTCCAGGGTCGGGTCGTTGGCGTACGCCTCGGCCGCGTTCTCCTTGGTGACGATGACCGGCTTGAGCAGGAAGGCCGGGACGACCTTCTTGCCGTTGTCGTACGACTTGTCGTCGTTGACGTCCGGCTTGTCGCCCTTCTGCAGCGACTTCACCATCTCGATGGCCTGCTTGACCAGGTTGCGGGTGTCCTTGTTGATGGTCGAGTACTGCTCGCCCGCCATGATGGACTTGACCGACTCGGCCTCCGAGTCCTGACCGGTGACGATCGGGACCGGCTTGCCTGCACCCTTCACCGAGGTGATGATGGCGCGGGCCAGGGTGTCGTTCGGCGACAGGACGCCGTCGAGCTCGGCGGAGCCGTAGTTCGAGGCGAGCAGGTTGTCCATGCGGGTCTGCGCGTTCGCCGGCAGCCAGCCCTGGGTGGCGGTCTGCTTGATGTCGGTCTGCTTGGAGACGACCGTCAGCGTGCCGTCGTCGATCTTCGGCTGAAGGACCTTCATCGCGCCGTTGAAGAAGACGGCCGAGTTGGCGTCGTCCGGCGAGCCCGAGAAGAGCTCGATGTTGTACTTCGTCTTGCCCGGGTACTTGGCCTTCATGCCGTCGAGGAGGGCCTGGCCCTGCAGCTCGCCGACCTTCTCGTTGTCGTACGCGACGTAGTAGTCGACGTCGTTCGAGTTGAGGATGAGGCGGTCGTACGCGATGACCGTGGCGCCGGCGTCGTGCGCCGCCTTGGCCTGCGCGGCCAGCTGGCCACCGTCGACGGCACCGATGATGACGACCTTGGCGCCATTGGTGATCATCGACTGGATCTGCGACTGCTGGTCGGCCACGGCACCCGAGGCGCCGGCGTACTGGACGTCGCCCTTGAAGCCGGCGTCCTTCAGGCCGTTGGTGAAGAGGTCACCGGCGAGGACCCAGTTCTCCGACGTCTTGGTCGGGAGGGCGACGCCGATGGTGGCTCCCTTGTCGAAGCCGGCCGCGGTCGAGTCACCGCTCGCGCCGCCACGACCGCCGCCGGAGCAGCCGGTCAGGGTGAGCGCGGCGGCAGCTGCGACGGCCACTGTCGCGAGTGCGATTTTGCGCATTGCAATCTACTTTCTGTGTGTTTTCGGGATGGTGCAGGAGAGGTGAAGCGTGAGGGGAGGCTCAGGAGGTCAGCGACCGCGACGAGTCCTCTGCTGGCTCGCCGGTCGGGACGACGGCGGGCTGCTCCTCGGCAGCGGCGTCGGCGCGCTGGCCCTTGTCGCGGTTGAACATCCGCCCGATCAAGGACGGGCCACCGCGGCGCTTGGAGTAGACGTCGACGCCGACCGCGATCAGCAGCACGAGGCCCTTGATGATCTGGACCTTGTCGCTGGTGACGCCGAGGAGCTGCAGGCCGTTGTTCAGGACCGCGATGACGAGACCACCGATGATGGACCCGGCGACCGTACCGATACCGCCGGAGACCGCGGCGCCACCGATGAAGACTGCGGCGATCGCGTCGAGCTCCCAGTTGAGGCCGTCCTGCGGGCCGGACGAGACCGAGCGTGCGACGGCGATCATGCCGGCCAGCGCGGCGAGCACCGACATGTTCATCATCACGAAGAAGTTGATCCGGCGGATCTTGACGCCCGACAGCTCCGCGGCGTGGGAGTTGCCGCCGACCGCGTAGATGTGACGGCCGAAGATCGTGTTGCGGGTGATGAACGAGTACAGGATGACCAGGACGCCGAGGATGATGCCGGCGACCGGGAACGAGGTGCCGACGCGGCCCGAGGCGAACAGCATCGTGAAGTAGAGCACGATCGCGTCGAGGATGACGACCTTGAAGACACTGACCCAGAGCGGCGCCTTGTCGGAGCCCATCTTGGTCTGCTTGCGGCGGGTGCGGACCTCCATCACCGCGATGATCACGGCGATGATGATGCCGAGCAGCAGCGTGGAGTTGTTGTAGCCGGTGTTCGGGCCCCACTCGGGGAGGAAGCCGCCGCCGATGTAGGTGAAGCCGTCGGGCACCGGGATGGTGTTCGCGTTTCCGATCAGCTGGTTGAGCCCGCGGAAGATGAGCATGCCGGCCAGCGTGACGATGAAGGCGGGGACGCCGACGTAGGCGACCCACCAGCCCTGCCACGCGCCGATGATCACACCGATGATCAGGCCGAGCACGATGGCGAGCGGCCAGGGGAGGTTCCAGTCGGTCATCGACTTGGCGACGATGATGCCCACCACCGCGGCGACCGAGCCGACCGACAGGTCGATGTGGCCGGCGATGATGACCATGACCATGCCGATGGCCAGCACCAGGACGTAGACGTTCTGGTTGACCAGGTTGATCAGGTTCACCGGCTCGAGCGTCTTGCCGCCCGTGAGGATCTCGAACAGGACGACGATGACGACCAGCGCGCCCAGGATGCCGAACTGCCGGCCCGTGGACTGGCCGCCGCCGAACATCTTGCCGAGGTCGCGGATCCCTCCGGACTTCTTCTTGTCAGCGATCTGTGTGGTCATGGTTACTGGGTCACCCTCTTCTTTGCGGAAGTCATGCTCTTCAGGAGTGTCTCGGGGGTCGCCTCCGAGATGGGCAGCTCGTTGGTGATCTGCCCCTCGAAGATCGTGTAGATGCGATCGGAGATGCCGAGCAGCTCGGGCAGCTCGGACGAGATGACGATGACGCCCTTGCCCTGCGCGGCCAGCGCCTGGATGATGCCGTAGATCTCGAACTTGGCGCCCACGTCGATGCCGCGGGTCGGCTCGTCGAGGATCAGCAGGTCGGGGTCGGTGAACATCCACTTCGCCAGCACGACCTTCTGCTGGTTGCCGCCGGAGAGCGTGGAGACGCCGCGGTCGACATCGGGCGTGCGGATGCGCAGGCGCTTGCGGTAGTCGTCGGCGACGGCGTACTCCTGCAGGTCGTCCACGACACCGCGCTTGGCGATCTTCTTGAGCTTGGCCGCGACGATCGACTGCTTGATGTCGTCGAGGAGGTTGAGGCCGAGCACCTTGCGGTCCTCGCTCACGTAGGCCATGCCGTTGTCGATGGCCTCGGAGACGTTGCGGACCTGGATCTCCTTGCCGTCCTTGTAGATCTCGCCGGAGACCCAGTTGCCGTAGGAGCGGCCGAAGACGCTCATGGCGAGCTCGGTGCGGCCGGCGCCCATGAGGCCGGCGAAGCCGACGATCTCGCCCCGGCGGACGGTGAAGCTGGAGTTCTTGACGACAAGGCGCTCGGGGATCTGCGGGTGCTGCACGACCCAGTCGCGGACCTCGAAGAAGACCTCGCCGATGTCCGGGGTGCGCTCCGGGAAGCGGCTCTCGAGGGTGCGGCCGACCATGCCGCGGATGATGCGGTCCTCGTCGACGCCGTCGGCCTTCACGTTGAGGGTCTCGATGGCGCGGCCGTCGCGGATGATCGTGATCTCGTCGGCCACCTGCTCGATCTCGTTGAGCTTGTGGCTGATGATGATGGAGCTGACGCCCTTGCCCTTCAGCCCGACGATGAGGTCGAGCAGGTGCTGCGACTCCGCCTCGTTGAGGGCGGCGGTCGGCTCGTCGAGGATCAGCAGCTTGACGTTCTTGTTGAGCGCCTTCGCGATCTCGACCAGCTGCTGCTTGCCGACGCCGATGTTCTTGATCTGGGTGTCGGGGTCGTCGGAGAGGCCGACGCGCGCGAGCAGCTCGACGGCGCGGATCTTGGCGTCCTGCCAGTCGATGACGCCGCCGCGGCCGGGCTCGTTGCCGAGGAAGATGTTCTCGGTGATCGAGAGCTCGGGGATGAGCGCGAGCTCCTGGTGGATGATCACGATGCCCTGCGACTCGCTGGACTTGATGTCCTTGAAGCGCATGACCTCGCCCTGGTAGACGATGTCACCGCTGTAGGTGCCGTACGGGTACACACCCGACAACACCTTCATCAGGGTGGACTTGCCCGCGCCGTTCTCGCCGCAGATCGCGTGGATCTCGTTGGCGTGCACGGTGAGGGAGACATCCTCGAGCGCCTTCACCCCGGGGAACTCCTTGGTGATCGCGCGCATCTGAAGGATGACTGCGTTCGACGACATCGTCGCTCCTTGCGTCGTTGCTCTGTCTCTGTTGCTTGTGCCTAAGTAGTAAACGCTATGTTCCGTCTTGGCGTCAAATAGTGAAGACAACAATGCGATAACGGCCTCGGCGTGTGCACACGATACTCCCGCGGCGGCCGACCGCGCGCGGGTGCCGCGAGAGGTTATTCGAGACCGGCGAGCGCGTTCTGGATGACCAGCGCAGCCGCACCCAGCGACTCCGCGCGCTCGTCCAGCGACGACACGCAGATGTTCGTCGTCGCGGCCACGATCGGGATGGCGTTGTGCTGCAATCCGCGGCGGATCGGCTCCAGCAGAGCCTCCCCCAGCCCCACCAGCGGGCCGCCGATGATCACGAGCTCGGGGTTGATCACGTTGGCGATGTTGCCGATGGCCTGGCCGATCGCGGCGCCGGCGTCGCCGATCACGCGCAGCGCGGCCGGGTCGCGGTCGCGCCCGCGGCGGAGGAGGTCGGAGGTGGAGGCCGGGCCGTGCGTGCTGCGGCTGAGCGACTCCAGCATGACGGAGGTGGAGGCGACGGTCTCCAGGCAGCCGCGGTTGCCGCACCGGCAGATGACGCCCTGGTCGACGACCGGGGTGTGGCCCAGCTCGCCGGTGACGCCGAGGTAGCCGTAGTACGGCTGGCCGTTGAGGATGAGGCCCGCCCCGATCCCGGAGCCGATCTTCACGAAGATGATGTTGCGCGCGCCGCGGTTCGCTCCCCAGGTCACCTCGGCGAGCGCGCCGAGGTTGGCGTCGTTGTCGATCACGACCGGGAAGCGGAAGGCGTTCTCGAGGTCGCGCAGGTTGACGCCGACCCACTCGGGGAGGATCGCGCCCTGCAGCACGGTGCCGGTCCTCCTGTCGATCGGGCCGGGGATGCCGACGCCGACCGCCAGCACGGATTCGCGGTCGTGGCCTCCCTCGGCCAGCATGCGGTCGAGCAGCGCGGAGGCCTCGGCCAGCGCGCTCGGGACGTCGTAGCCGAGCGGCAGTGCGAGCTCCTCCTCGGCCAGCACCTGGTAGCCGAGCGTGGAGAGGACGATCCGCACGTGGCGGCGGCCGAAGTCGGCTCCGACCGCGATATCACCGGTGTCGGCGAGCTGCACGAGCAGCGCGCGGCGGCCGCTGGAGGTGACCGGGGAGGTCGAGACGACACCCTTCGCCGCCATGTCGCGGACGATGTTCGAGACGGTGGCGGTGGACAGGCCCGTGCCGCGCGCCAGCTCAGCCTGGGTCGACGGACCGTTGGCGAGGAGGAACTCGACGAGCCGCTCCTGGTTCAGATGTCTGAGCGCACCCTGCGACCCCGGATTGCGAGCGCCACGAGCGAGGAGCCCCGAGGTGGCGGTCATGCCCTCAAGAGTGAGGGATGACCGCCTTGTAGTCAAGCTGTGAACGTAACACCGATGGGGGACGACCGGTCGGTGCACCGCCCGGCTCCCACGGGCGCCTGTCAGAATGGCGGCATGCCCATCCTGAACAAGGACATGCAGGTCTGCATCTCGCTCGCCGCCCGTCCCAGCAACATCGGCACCCGCTTCCACAACTTCCTGTACGACGAGCTCGGGCTCAACTTCATGTACAAGGCATTCACGACGGATGACCTGGAGGGGGCCGTGCGCGGCATCCGCGCGCTCGGCTTCCGGGGGTGCTCGGTCTCCATGCCGTTCAAGGAGGCGATCATCCCGCTGGTGGACAACCTGGAGCCCTCCGCCGTGGCGATCGAGTCGGTGAACACGGTGGTCAACGAGGACGGCTTCCTCACCGCCTCCAACACGGACTACGAGGCCGTCGCGATGCTGCTCGACGAGCGCCGCGTCGACCCGACGCAGCGGGTGCTGCTGCGCGGCTCCGGCGGCATGGCGAAGGCGGTCGTCGCCGCCTTCCGCGGTGTCGGGTTCGAGGACCTGACGATCGTCGCGCGCAACGCCGAGGCCGGCCCGGCGCTGGCCGAGCGCTACGGCTACCGCTGGGTCGCGGAGGAGGAGGCGCCCGGCTACGACATGGTCGTCAACGTCACCCCGCTCGGGATGCGCGGCGCGGACGAGCAGGCGCTGTCGTTCACGCCCGCGCAGATCGAGGCGGCGAGCACCGTCTTCGACGTCGTCGCGTTCCCCTCGGAGACGCCGCTCGTCGCGGCCGGTCGAGCGGCGGACAAGACCTTGATCACCGGTGCGGAGGTCATCGCCCTCCAGGCGGCCCGCCAGTTCGAGCGCTACACCGGCGTGGCCCTGACGGCGGACCAGATCGCCCGCGCCTCGGAGTTCTCGCGCGCGGAGTGACTCGCGAGGTAGCCTGACGCCACGATCGAAGGAGCGCGGACATGGGAATCGGCAGCGGCATCTTCCTCTTCGTCGTCGGGTTGATCCTGGCCTTCGCGTTGAACATCGAGGTGACGTGGATCGACCTGAAGCTGACGGGGTACATCCTGATGGGTGCGGGCCTCGTCGTCTTCGTCATCTCGCTCGTCTTCGCGCTGCGCCGGCGCTCCACGACGGTCACCCGCCGAGACATGATCGACCCCGCCACCGGCGAGCGGATCGAGGAGCGGCGCACCGATGACTACTGAGCTGGCGGCCACAGGCTCCGGAGCGACCGACGCGGACATCCTCGCGCTCGAGAATCAGGTCTGCTTCGGGCTCGCCGTGGCCGCGCGCAGCGTGATCGCGTTATACCGCCCGGTCCTCGAACCGCTGGGCCTGACGCACCCCCAGTACCTCGTGATGCTGGCGCTGTGGGAGCGAGAACCGCGGTCGGTGAAGGACCTGAGCGACGCCCTCCAGCTCGAGCCGGCGACCCTCTCCCCGCTGCTCAAGCGGCTGGAGGCGACGGGGTACATCGAGCGCAAGCGCAGCAGGGCCGACGAGCGGGCGCTGGAGGTGCGGCTCACCGCAGCAGGGCGCGACCTGCGGGCCGTGGCCGAGACCATCCCGCCGCGCATCGTCGAGCGCCTCGGGCTGCCGGTGGGCGAGCTCGAGAACCTGCGCGGCAGCCTCCGCGCCATCATCGCCGCGGCCGTCCGCGCCTCCTGACGCCCCTCCCCCGGCACCGTGGTGGGCGCCGTCGTGGCCGCCGGGATCATACCCGGGGATGACCGCCCGACGACCTGCGGCTGATGCCCGGCGACCCTCCACGCCGGTTGACTGGGTGATGCCCGGCCGGGGGGCCGGGCATGGGGAGGGAAGAGAAGATGACGACACTGGATCAGCGCCTCTCGGCGCAGCGCATGAGCTCGGAGCGGGCGCGGGGGACGCTCGCCGGGATCGCGCAGAACGCCTACCTCCGGCTGTTCCTGATCCTCGTCGTCGTCGCGGCCGGCGCTGCGGCGCTCACGGTCGGGATCGGCCTCGTGCTCGACATCGTCGTGCCGCTGATCTTCGGCTCGGAGCTGCACGCGCTGGCCGCGCTCTTCCCCGGCCTCGGCCGCTGACACTACAGTGCGGCCCATGGGCCGTCTCGTGTTCTCCGCCATCTGCTCGCTCGACGGCTACATCAACGACGCGAGCGGGAGCTTCGACTGGGCGGCGCCCTCCGCGGAGGTGCACGCGCACGTCAACGCCGAGGAGCGGGCGATCGGCACGTACCTCTACGGCCTCCGGATGTACGAGGTCATGCGCGCGTGGCAGGACCTCCCCGGGCCGGACGACCCGGAGGTGATGGCCGAGTACGCGTGGATCTGGCGCGACGCCGACAAGGTCGTCTTCTCGGGCACGCACCCGGAGGTCACGACGCCGCGCACGCGGGTCGAGTCGGCGTTCCGGCCGGACGAGGTGCGGCGGCTGGTGGAACGCAGCCCAGGTGACGTGTCGATCGGCGGCCCGACGCTCGCGGCGCACGCCTTCGCCGCCGGGCTGGTGGAGGAGGTGCAGCTCTACCTGGTGCCGGTGTCGGTCGGAGGCGGCACCCCGGCCCTCCCCCGCGACGCGCTGCAGCGGTACGAGCTGCGCGAGCAGCGGGCCTTCGAGGACGGCACGGTGTTCCTGCGCTACGGCGTCAGACCTGCAGAGTGACGCTCGGGAGGTCGAGGGCCTGCTCGAGGTCGCGCAGCGAGACGCCGTGCTCGCCCATGATCGCGACCGGGTAGAAGAAGGAGTCGAGGCCGCCCGCGGCGACCGGCGCCTCGGCCCCGTCCGCCTCGAACGGCAGCGGATGGCCCGCGGTGCGAGTGACCAGATGGCCGTCGTCGCCCAGCTCGAGCGAGACCGTGCGCGTCGGCATCCCGCGCTCGAGGAACGACCACGACATCGCGGGCAGCCGGACGTCGATCATCGCGCGGTACACGTCGCGCTGCTCGCTCAGTAGGGCCGCGGCGCCGCCCACGGTCTCGCTCGCGCCGTGCAGCAGCATCCACCCGTTCATCGGAGCGGTGAGGACGAGCAGCCCGGCGCCCTCGCCCAGGTGCGGGTTCTCGCACCACGAGAACTGCTCGTCGAGGATGTCGGCCTCGAGCTCGGCGGCGAGGCCGCGCGCGGACATGGCGGGCAGGAAGACCCAGCTGCCACCCCCGAAGACCTCGAACAGCGCGCCGCTCAGCGCCGGGACTCCGTCGGACACGGGACGAGTCTAGGACCGCCGGCGACGCGCATGCAGGACGAGGGCGAGGGCGCCGGCCGCGACGGCGGCCGCTGCCAGGACGGCGGTGCCGAGCCACGCGCCGCCTGCCGTGCTGCCGGTGGCGGCGAGGGGGTCGGAGGTGCCGTACACGGAGCCGCCTCCCGACGAGGACCCGGGGTCGGTGGGGACTGCCGCGGTCGGGGTGGTGGTGGGAGCGGGGGTCGGTGTCGGCGTGGGAGTGACCGTCGGCGTGGGAGTGACCGTGGGCGTGGGCGTCGGCGTCGGCGTGACGGTCGGGGTCGGCATGGTGGGGGTCGGCGTGGGCGTCGTGCCGTCGTCGTAGGTGCATGTGACGGTGGTCGAGAAGGGGAAGCTGTGCACCTCCCTCGGCAGCGTTCCTCCCACGGCCGGCACACCGTGGATGAAGCTCGCGGCGATCACGTTGCCCTCGATGTTCTGCGTGACCTGCCAGTTCAGCGCCGCGTCCGGCGCGTAGATCGTGCCCTCGAGGCTGTCGCCCCCGGTGACCGTGATGGAGGTGGCCTCCGGGAAGTTCCACAGCAGGAAGGGGGCCTGAGGGGACGCGATGCCGGCCTGGTTCGGGAACGTGCCGGTGAAGGTCGTGCCGGTGACGTTGACGACGAGGGGGGTGGAGGCGGTGGGCGGGGTGTCGAAGACCAGCTCGCCGAGCGCGGCGAGGTCGGCCGCCGAGATGTTCAGCACGTTGGTGACGCCGCCGGCCAGCCCGATGTGCGCCCGCGCGCCGGGAGCGATCGGCGATGTGACGGGGGCGCCCTGGTCGTCCCTGAGGATCGCGTTGACGGGACACTGCGCCAGCTGCCCGGACAGATCGCGGTAGGCCGCGAAGGCGCCGTCGATGTCGACGAGCTCGGTGCCCACCGGCGCGGCGACCTGCGCCGGCGTCTCGGTGATCGTGCCCTCGATGCGCGGGACGCTGCCGTAAGCCGAGCCCGGCGCGACCAGCTCGTAGGACACCAGCGCGTTGTTCTGGTCGCGGTCGAGCGCGGTGTAGGTCGACGTGTCGCCGACCTTCGCGTATCCGCTGTTGAGGATGCGCAGCACGTTGGTCGGTCCGGTGCTGTAGTCGACGCCTCCGCGCACGTACAGGTACGTCGGCGCCGCATCGCCGGGCGCGGTGAAGGTGGGCGGGAACGCGCCTCCCGCCGCGATGTTGTAACTCGACGCGAACCGGAGGTCGCCGCCCGCCGCGACCGTGCCCTCCACCTCGTCGGCGTTGAGGGCGACATCCCCCTCCACGAAGATGGTGAAGCCGCTGTTGGCGGCATGACCGGACACCGGGAGCGTCACCGGATTGACCGGCCCGACGACCACCGGCGCCGCGGAGGCCGCGCTCAGCCCGTTGACGACGGCGGCGCCGAAGAGGACCGCCGCGGCGACGGCCAGCATCGTCGTCATCCGGTGCGTTCGATCGTTCGTCCGCGCTCTCATGCAGACGGCCTATCGCACGGAGAGGGCGGATGGGAAGGACTGTCGTCAACGCGCTGTGGGTTGTAGCAAGCGCTCGGGCTGCGCCGGTCGCTCGGCGGGTGCGCGGTCGTCGGCGAAGAGGTGCGCGATCCGGTCGACGCTTCGGCGCGCCCACGGGGTTCCGGCTACGATGGCGAGCACCGCGATCGCCGCGCCCAGACCGGCGGTCGCCCACCAGATCGGGTGCGTGGCCGCCGCGAAGCCGGCGCCGACGTGGTCCTCTCCTCCGACGGCGAGGACGCTTCCCGCGACCGCGACGCCCAGCGACGTGCCGATCTGGCGGCTGGTGGAGGCGACCGCCGCAGCCGAGCCGCTCTGGCCGGGCGGCATCCCGGCCACGGCTGTGGTGGTGATGGGCGCATTCACCAGACCCATCCCCATCCCGAACACGGCGAAGGCGCACAGCAGATACGCGATCGGCGTCTGGTCACCGAGCACCGCGAGCAGGCCGCCGCCGGTTCCGAGCGCGAGTCCGGCGAGGAGCAGGGGGACGCGCGTCCCCCAGGCGGCGACCATCCTGCCCGAGAGCGGCGCGAAGACCAGCTGCGCGACAGCGACGGGGAGCGTATGGAGCCCTGCTTCGAAGGGGGTCAGCCCGCGCACACCCTGGAGGTACAGCGACACCAGGAACAGGAACGCGCCGTTTGACGCGAACGCGAGGATCGCGCTAAGGACGGCCGACGAGAACGGCACGCTCCGGAAGAAGCGCACGTCGAGCAGGGGGTCCCTCCGCCGGGGCTCGTACAGGATCAGCGCCACCAACGCCAGGACGGCCGTCGCGATCAGGGCGATCACAGCGGGCGAGCCCCAGCCGAGCCTCGGCCCCTCGATGAGCCCGCCGACCAGGGTGGCCAGCACGACGATGACCAGCAGCTGCCCCACCGGGTCGAGCCTCCGGGCGACGGCCGCACGGGACTCCGGCACGAACAGCGCCGTGAGGACGATCGCGGCGAGCGCGACCGGCACGTTGATCCAGAAGATCGACCGCCAGCCGATGAGCGTGGTGAGCGTGCCTCCGGCGAGCGGGCCGACACCCATCGCGATGCCGACGACGGCGCTCCACATCCCGACCGCCCTGGCTCGCTGCCGCCGGTCGGTGAAGGTCGCGGTGATGATCGACATCGCGACCGGGTTGAGCATCGACCCGCCGACGGCCTGCAGCATCCGGAACACCACGAGCCAGGTGACCGAGGGCGCGACGCTGCACAACAGCGAGCCGATGCCGAAGAGCGCGAGGCCGAGTTGGAACGTGCGCCGCCTCCCCAGCCGGTCGGCGGTCGAGCCGGAGAGCAGCAGGAGACTGGCGAGCACGAGGGTGTAGCCGTCGATGGTCCACTGCAGCCCCGCGATGGAGGAGCCGAGCTCCCGCCCGATCGACGGCAGGGCGACGTTCACGACCGTCGCATCCATCGACACGATGAACAGGCTGGAGCAGCAGATCGCCAGGATGAGGTACTTGTGCGTGTAGCGGCGACGCACCGGCTCCGCGCTCAATGCGTGTCGAACACGGCCTGGTAGCGGGCCACGTGCTCGCGGATGGCGTCCCACTCCTCGGCGGTGGGATGCTCAGGGTCGGCGGCGGGCGGCAGGGCTCCGAACCGCAGCAGGCACGCCATCAGCAGCAGCCGCGCCTTGGTGGAGGTCAGGGTGCTGCCGGCGACGAAGACGTCGCCGGGGACGCGAGGCACCATCCCCTCGGCGTTGCCGCGCGAGGTGCGCACGACGGGGATGCCGTGCGCGACCGCCCTGCGCAGGGCCGCCATCTGCGACTCGTCGCCGCGGCCGAACGGCGCGTTGCCCTCGAGCACGAACCCGGAGAGCGGGGAGGCCTGGAGGCTGCGCTCGATGCGTGCCGTGACCTCCACCTGCAGGGCGGCGGCGTCGCTGAAGTCGTCCATGCCGTAACGGGCATACTTCACGATGGTGACCGTGGGCATCGCGTCCTCGAGCAGCGCGCCGGACGCATCCTTCACCGGTACCTCCACCGTCGTGACAGCGCCGTCGACGCGGGTGACGCCCGTGACCGCCGCCGGCAGCCTCCGCGTGTTCACCTCCGAGAGGTGGGTGTGCGCCTTCGCCGGCCAGAAGGTCAGCATCGGATCGCCGGGGGCGCCGATCGTCCCGATCACCCCGCCGTGGCCGCCGGTCGCCACGTAGCCTCCCGGGCGCGCGTCGGCCTTCTGCGCGTCGCGCGCGGTGAAGATCTGTTCGTCGATCACGAGGACCGAGCCGACGCGGTCGACGCCATCGGCATCCGCCCAGATGCGCGAACGGATGTAGTCGACGCTGTCGACCAGGTTGCGGTCGCCGTCCGCGCTCAGCGCGCCGTGCGGCCGCTGCGCGGAGTTGCACGAGATCGGCACAGTCGTGTCGATGAGGAGGCCGAGCCAGTAGCCGGTCTCCTCGACGGCCGGGCTGCCCTCCAGCCAGATCGCGCCGTCGTAGCCGCCGCCGTCGAGGGTCGTCTGCACCACGTTGGTGAGCCGGGCCAGGGTCTGCTTGGCGGGCCCGTGCGCGAGGTGCGGCGGGCTGTACGAGAAGAAGTGCTCGCCGCGGGTCTCCGGCGGGATGTCCCCCTCACCGTGATCGGAGCGGCGGTCGCCCGGCAGCCCGGAGAGGTAGCCGCCGGAGGGCGCCGCCCGGTGGAAGGTGAAGTCGCCCCGGGACGACAGCATGTTGTTGACGCCGTCAGCGTCGAGGCCGAAGCGGTCGATCTCCTCGAAGATGCGCGAGGCGTCGGGGTAGAACGTCTGCCGGGTCCGCTCCCCCGGGCCGAGCGCCTCCATCCCGTCGCCGTCCCAAGCCAGGCCGTCACGCGTGCGCGCCATGTACGGGAGCGAGAACAGGCCGTCCTCCGGACCGATCGTGACCTCGTACACGGGTGTGTCGCCGTCGCCGGACCGCTCGGGGCGGAACTCGCCGTCCGTTCCGATCCAGCCGTCCGGCGCCGCGTACAGCTCTGCGGCGTCGGCCTCCAGCGGGTGTGCGCTGAACGCCTCCACGTAGACCGTGACGGGGGCGGCAAGCCGCTGCATGCGCACGATGTCGCGGCGCAGCGGCTCACCGTCGGAGCTGGTCAGCAGCGGCAGGCCGTGCTTGCGCCGGGCGGCGTTGCTGGTGACCAGGGGCTCGCTGTTCTGGATGGTGGCGGTCGGCCCGCTGAAGACGGCGATGCGGGCACGCCGGGTGCCCGGCATCGGGGCGGCGGGCGGGATGGCGGCGGATGGGATGGCGGCGGTCATGCGTGGTCGCGTCCCTGCTCAGGCGGTGACCGCGAGCATGTCGGCGCCCTGCCACACCGAGGCCAGCTCGGTGCTGGTGGTGACGGTGCCGAACTGCTTGCCGACCACGCTCACCGAGGCGTCGTGCGCCTCCTGGCTGTAGGAGGCGGCGCAGTCCTCGACGAGCGTCACGAAATACTCGGCGAAGAGGCCGTCGCGCAGGCTGGACTCGACGCAGATCTCGGTCGCGACACCGGTGAAGAGGAGCGACTTCACGCCGAGGGTGCCGAGCAGCAGGTCGAGGTTCGTGCCGACGAAGGCGGAGTAGCGGTACTTGAGCACGATGCTCTCGCCGGGCAGCGGCTCCACCCCGTAGAACTCCGCGCCCCACGAGCCGGTGCGGCAGGTGATCCCGGCCTTCGCGGGGTCGGGGGCGTCGCTGTGGCGGCTGAGCCAGGCGACGCTGTCGTTCGTCTCGTCGTGGATGGTCTGGATGAACACCACCCGGACTCCCGCGGCACGGGCGTCGTCGATCAGGCGCTGGAGGCGCGGCACCATCTCGACGGCGGCGGACGTGTCGTTTCCGATGGAGCCGAGAGCGCCCTCGGGATGGCAGAAGTCGTTCTGCACGTCGACGACGATGAGGGCCGTGTGGGCGGGGTCGTAGCGGTACGGGAAGGTCATGACAGTCTTCTTTCGTCGCGTTCCGGTGGCGCCGGGTCAGGGGAGGTAGGACAGGTCGAGCAGGTTCTTCGGCGTGGCCGGGTTCGCGCTGTCCTGCAGCAGGCCGGCCTTGCGGGCGACCTCGAGGTCGAGCTCCAGCGCCTTGTCGGGGATGTCGACGCCGGTCCAGAACTCGTCGGCGTATGTGCGGTCGAGGGTGGCCTGGATGACGTCCTCGGTCATGCTCGGGAACTCCTTGACGGCGACCTTCTTGGCGCCCTCCTTGTCGTTCATGACGAAGTCCATGCCCTTGGCGAGTGCGGCGTTGAACGCCTTCGCCGTCGCCGGGTCCTTCTCGAGGGTCGCCTTCGCGGTGACGATGTCGGAGTAGGCGAACTCGCCGAGCTCGTCGGGCAGGCTCACGAACGGCTCGCCCCAGACGCCCTCGGTGATGCCCTTGCCGAGCACGGGCTCCGCGGTCGCCGCGATGTCGGCCTGACCGGACTGCACGAGCGAGAGTTCGGAGCCGCTCACGTCGTTGTTGATGAGCTTCATGTCCTTCTGCGGGTCGAGGCCGAGCTGCTCCAGCTGGTAGAGCGAGTCGATCTCGACGGAGCCGCCGTGCCGGTTGACGGCGAAGCGCAGGCCCTTGATCGAGCCGGCGATGTCGTCGGGGTCGATCGTGATGCCCTTCTTGGCGACCCAGTACACGTTCGCCTTCGACACGACGCCGGCGATGGCGACCAGGGAGGCGCCCTTCGCGTTGGCGATGGCCGCCGACTCCGCGCCGCCGATGAAGCCCCAGGCGTTGTTGCTCAGCACGGCGTTCACGTGGGCGCCGCCCGTGAGCGTGGTGACCTTGACCTCCAGGCCCTCGTCGGCGAAGTAGCCGTTGTCGATCGCGGCGTAGAGGGGCAGGTAGCCGATGCCGTGGACGGGCTCGGCGATGACGATCTGCTTCGTCTCCTTCGAGCCGGAGGACCCGGCGGACTCGGCGGCCGCACCGCCGGAGCAGCCGGCGAGCGTGAGCGCGGCGGCGGTGAGCGCGGCGAGGGCGGCGAGGCGCTTCTTCAGGGAGTGGTTCTGCACAGTGTTCTCCTTCGGGAATGCGATGGGTGCGTGCGGCGACCGGTGCGGGGTCAGCCGTGGACGAGCCGGAGCAGCACTCGCTGGATGACGAGGACCACGAGGTAGAGCAGGAAGGACAGCAGGGCGAGGGTGAAGACGCCGACCCAGATCAGCGAGATGTCGAAGCTCGCGGCGGCGAACTGGATCATCTTGCCGAGGCCCTGCTGGGAGCCGATGTACTCGCCGACGATCGCGCCGGTGAGGGCGAGGCCGATGCTCACGCGGAGGCTGGCCACGATCGAGGGGATGGTCGCCGGCACGACGACCTTGCGGAAGACCTGCCAGCGGCTGGCGCCCAGCGAGTAGAGCAGCGTCTGGAGGTCGCGGTCGATGCCGCGGACCGCCGCCTCCGTGTTGAGGATCTGGATGATGATCACCAGCGCCGTCGCCATCGCGATCTTGGAGCCGATGCCCAGGCCGAGGGCGAGCACGATCATCGGGGCGAGCGCCAGCTTGGGCATGGCCTCCACCGCGACGATGAGCGGCTCGGCGGTGCGCTGGTAGAACCGCGACCACCAGAACGAGAGACCGATCAGGCTGCCGCCGACGACGCCGATCGCGAAGCCGGCGATGGTGGCGGTGAACGTGTACGCCGTGTCGGACCACATCGAGCCCTTGGTGAAGTTCGTCACCGCCGACTGCCAGATCATGCTGGGCTTCGACCAGAAGAAGGTGTTGATCGCACCCGCGTCGGCGAGGAGCTGCCACGCGGCGAAGACGGCGACGACGATCGCGAGGGCGGCGGGCCCCGTCTTCCACTGCGCCGGCTCGCTCGGGAACAGAGCACGGCGGCGGGCGCGGACACCGCGGCGCGGCAGGGCGGCCAGCTCGGCCATCGACGTCGCGACGAGCGGCGCCGTCGGGGTCGGCCGGAGCGGGCGGGAGGTGGTGGTCGTGCTCACGAGGCGGCCTCCGTACGGGGGGTGGGGTGGAGCAGGGACAGGATCTCGGCCTTCGTCGCCGTGAAGGCGGCCGAGGTGACGACGCTCGGCTTGCGCGGGCGGTCGAGCTCGATCGGCAGGTCGGCGATGATCCGGCCGGGGCGCGGCGACATGACGATGACCCGGTCGGAGAGGTAGATCGCCTCGTCGATGTCGTGGGTGACGAACACCACGGTCTTCTGGAAGTCGTCCCAGAGGTCGAGCAGCCACTCCTGCATGGTCGAGCGGGTCTGGGCGTCGAGCTTGCCGAACGGCTCGTCGAGGAGGATGACGTCGCGGTTGAAGAGCACCGTCCGCAGCAGGGCGGCGCGCTGCCGCATGCCGCCGGAGAGCTGGTCCGGCTTGTGGTCGGCGAAGTCGCGCAGGCCGTACGCCTCCAGCAGCGGCAGGGCGATCTGCTTCGCCTTGGCCTTGCCGACGCCCGAGATCTCGAGCCCGATGATGACGTTGCTGAGGACGCTCCGCCACGGCAGCAGGAGGTCCTTCTGCAGCAGGTAGCCGACGTGGCCCTGCTGGCCCACGATCGAGGAGCCGTTGATCTCCACCTGGCCGCTGGACGGGGTGTCGAGGCCGGCGATGATGTTGAAGAGGGTGCTCTTGCCGCAGCCGCTGGGGCCGATGATCGACAGGAACTCGCCGGGCTTGGCGGTGAAGGAGGCGTGGCTGAGCGCCACCGTCTCCGCGCCTCCCGTCGTGCTCGGGAAGACGCGGGTCACGTCGTCCACCACGAGCTCGGAGAGCCCGGTGCGTGGCTGTGCTGGTGCGAGTGTCATGGTGCCCCTCGGGTATCGAGTCCGGCCGCGTGGTCGCGTTGTGGATCTCATCCTCGCGAGGGGAGGTTTCACCTCAGTTGCGCCGACGTTCCGGCGATGTAACTTGTCCCAGGCGGTTAGACAGTTACATCGTTCGCCCGTGCGGCGGCGTGCCGGAGGCGGAACGAGCGCACCTTCTCGCGGTTCTGGCACCGCGTCGAGCAGAACCGCTTGGAGCGGTTGCGCGTGTCGTCGAGGAAGACCCGATCGCAGCGCTCGGCCTCGCATCGGCCGATGTACCGCCAGGCGCCGGAGGACACGAACGAGCCCAGCGCGGCCGCACAGCCGATCTGCCAGCCGGGCGCCGCGGCCAGCGAGTCGTCGTGATAGTGCAGCGACCACGGCGGCTCGGCCGAGATGTGCGGAGCCGCCGGGAACTCGCGCAGCAGCGCGTTGATCAGGGGGACGCTCTCGGCGACCTCCCCCTCCGCGAACAGGATGAAGATGTCGTGCAGCGCCGCGGCGAGCCGCCCGATGTGCGCGCTCTCCGCCGGCTCGAACGGCACGGAGCTCTCGTGGAACCGCTCGAAGACGCGGTTGCCGACGGCCGCGCGCTCGGCGGCGTCAGGCGTCGGCTCGTACGTGTACCCTCCCGAGTACCCGGGCCCCAGCTCGTTGGCCAGCTCGACGGCGGCCTGCACCACCTGATCGCGGTGCGAGCCGCTCGGGCGGCTCCTCATGCCGGGTAACGCCATACCGGCACTGTAGACGGTTACGAGGAGGGGTCGCGCGAAACGGCGCCGGTCCCCCCACGGGACCGGCGCCGCTGCCTCGCCGCGGGCGGCCGTTACGGACGGGCCGGACCCGACCCCGCTCCCGTCCGCTCGATGGCCGCGGCGACCTCGGCGTAGTCCTCGGCGGTCAGCGCGACGGCTCCCGCCTCGGCCCAGCCGGCCACCTGATCGGGGCGGCGGGCGCCCACGATGGCGGCGGTCACGCCCGGGAAGCCGAGCGTCCAGGCGATGGCGGCGTGCGGGACCGGGACGCCGTGACGTGCAGCGACCGCGGTGAGCGCGTCGGCGACCGCGAGGTTGCGGTCGAGGTGCTCGTGGAAGTCGGGGTGCCGCGCCCGCCAGTCGTTCTCGGGCAGGGCCGCCACACGCTCGGCCGTCATCGTCCCGGTGAGCAGCCCCGACTGCATCGGGCTGTAGACGATGACGCCGGTGCCGTGCGCGTCGCACCACGGGATCACGTCGCCCGCCGCGTCGCGGTAGATGGCGGAGAAGGGAGGCTGCAGGCTGTCCACGTGCCCGATCGCCTCCGCGCGCTCCAGCTCGTCGACGTCGTGGTTCGACAGGCCGATGGCACGGACCTTGCCCGCGGTGCGGAGGTCGACCAGGGCCGACCAGTACTCCTCGAGCGGGGTGCCGTCCTCGGCCGGCCAGTGCATCTGGTACAGGTCGATCGCCTCCACGCCGAGCCGCCGCAGCGAGTCCTCGACCTCACGGCGCAGGCTCGCCGGGTCGCCGACCTTGCGCTCGCCGGCCTCCAGCTCCTGCCCCTCGGTCCAGATCAGGCCCCCCTTGGTGAAGACGAGCGGGCGGTCGGCCTCCGGCAGCTGGGCGACCGCGCGGCCGACGATCAGCTCCGAGTGACCGCGGCCGTAGACGGCGGCGGTGTCGATCCAGTTCACCCCGGCCTCCACGGCGGCGAGGATCGTGCGCACCGAGTCGTCGTCGTCCTGCGCGCCCCAGCCGTACGACCAGGCCGGACCGCCGATGGCGAAGGCGCCGAGGCCGACGGTCGTGATGTCCCGGCCGGTGGTGCCGAGCGGGCGGGTGGTCAGCCGCGTCGTCGCAGCGGTCATGTCAGGGGTCCTTTCGAGATGAGGGTCAGGAAGTGCGCGGCCCGTTCACGGACGGCGTCGCGGCCGGGAGCGAGGTATTTGCGGGGGTCGACCAGTTCGGGAGCGGCGGCGAGCGCCTCCCGGATCGCGCCGGTCATCGCCGCGTTGAGCTGGGTGGAGACGTTCACCTTGGTGATGCCGGCGGCGACGGCCGCGGCGATGGTGTCGTCGGGGACCCCGGAGGAGCCGTGCAGCACGAGCGGCACGGGCACCGCCTCCCGGATCCCCGCCAGCAGGGGCAGGTCGAGCGTCGCGGTGCGGTCGACCATGGCGTGCGACGAGCCGATGGCGACGGCGAGCCCGTCGACACCGGTGTCGCGCACGAAGGCGGCCGCCTCGGCGGGGTCGGTGCGGGCGCCGCTGACGTGCGCGCCCTTGCCGCCCACCTCGCCGAGCTCCGCCTCCACCCAGGCGCCGTGCTCGTGGCCCCACGCGGCGGCCTCGGCCGTCAGCGCGAGGTTGCGGTCGTACGGCTCGGCGGAGGCGTCGATCATGAAGGACCCGAAGCCCTCCTCCACCGCCTCCCGACACAGCGCGAACCCGGTGGCGTGGTCGAGGTGCAGGGCGACCGGAGCGGCCGAGCGGGAGGCGAGCGAGCGCAGGGCCGCGGCGATGGTCGCCACGTCGCCGCCGTGATAGCGCAGCGCGTTCTCGCTGACCTGCAGGATCACCGGGCGGCCCACCTGTTCGGCCGCCGCGACGATGCCCTGGGCATGCTCCAGCTGGATGACGTTGAGCGCGGCGACCCCGGTGCCGTTCGCGCGTGCAGCGCCGACGAGGTCGGCGGTAGCGGCGAGCGTCATGCGGCCACCTCCGCTCCGCGTCCGGCGGCGAGCAGCGCCGCGCCGACACCGGCCAGCTCGGGGGTCTGCACGAACTGCAGCGGGACCCGGGCGCGCTCCTCGCGCAGCCGGCGCCAGAGCGCGAAGGCGACGGGGGCTCCGCCGGCACGGAGGCGCTCCGGTGCGGTGCGCGCCACGGCGGCCAGGCGCTCGGTGAGAGCCGCGGCCGACTCGGCCTGGCGTGTCAGCTCGGTGAGGAGGTCGGCGGCGAGCGCGTCGTCCGCGGCCCCGGCCTCCATCCGCCCGTAGAGAGCAGGGAGGTCGGCGGAGGTCGCGCCTGCGGCCTCCAGCAGTTCGGCGACCCGGCGCCCTGAGGGCTGGGCCGCGTGCACGTAGCGGTGCACGCCGTCGACGAAGAAGCCGACTTCGACGCCCTCGTCCTCGCGCACGGCGAGGGTCTCCCACGGCTCGGCGGTGATCAGCAGCTGCGACTCGGAGGTGCCGACCGACACGAAGACGTCGCCGGTCTCGCGGGTGCCCGCGGCGAAGGCGGCGCACAGGTGGTCGTGACCGCCTGCCACCACGGGGATGCCCGCGGGGATGCCGGTGAGCGACGCAGCGGCCGGAGACAGCCTCCCCAGCTCCTCGCCGCTGTGGACGAGCGCGGGAGGGACGAGCCGGCCCGCGCCCGTGGCCGCCAGTGCGGCGGCGCTCCACTCGACGGCGTCGCGTGAGAGCATCCCGGTGCGCGAGGCGTGCGAGAGGTCCATCGCGGGCGCTGCCGTGTCGGTGAGGCGCTGCAGGAGATGGCTGCCGAGGTCGGTGAACGACACCGCCCGGTCGAGCACGGCGTCGCCGGCCGCTGCGAGCGCCCGCAGTGCGTACCAGCCGGCCAGTCGATGCGGCGGCGCGAGCGGATCGGCGGAGGCGGCCTGCTCGACGTACCAGCACGGGACGGGCCCCGTGGCCTGGCCGTTCGCGTCGAGGTAGACCAGCTCCTCGCCGACCGAGGCGAGCGAGACGCCGCGGACGGTGTCGATGGCATGCTCCCGGCCCAGTTCGCGGATCAGCGCGACGAGCACGTCGAGCACCGCGGCGGGATCGCGCCGGTCGCGGCCGTCGCCCGAGGCGTCGCGCATGACCGGAGTCGGCGCCGACGCGGTCGCCAGCGCGCGCCCGTCGCCGTCGACGAGGACGGCCTTGGTGCGGGTGGTGCCGACGTCGAGACCGAGGAAGACTCCCCCGCTCATCCCGCGACCACCGCCGAGGGCGCCGGCTCGGGCAGGACGCGGACCTGCGCGGCGATGCCGTCCAGGTCGGCGCCGGGCTGCAGACCCGGCTCGAGCTGGGCCGCGTTGAGCACACCGCCGGCGGTGCCGTAGCGCAGGGCGGTCTCCAGCCCCTCGCCGTCGGCGATCGCCGCGGCGAAGCAACCCAGGAAGGTGTCGCCCGAGCCGGTGGCGTTCACCACGTCGGTCGGCGGGACCGTCACGCGCCAGCAGGCGCCGGCGACGGCGACGAGGAAGGCGGCGCCTCCCATCGTCACGATGACGACGCTGCTGCCGCGGTCGAGCTGCGTGAGCATCCGCTCGGCGATCACGTCGTCGGCGGGCGCGGTGCCCAGACCGTTCGCGGCCGCGAACTCGCTGCGATTGCACTTGACCGCCCAGGGCGCGACCTCGAGCGCGGCGCGCAGCGGCTCACCGCTGGCGTCCACCACGCAGTACGCGCCGGTGCTGGCCGCGTGCGCCGCCAGCTCCGCGTACAGCGCGGGGGCGAGGGAGGGCGGGAGGCTGCCGGTGCACACCAGCAGGTCGCCCGGCGCCACCGCCTCCAGCATGGCCGCGCGGAACGCCGACTCCTCGCCCGGCGTGATCTGCGGTCCGGCCTCGTTGATGACCGTCGACCGCCCGGTCGCGCGCTCGACGATCACGGGCGTGATGCGGGTGGAGTCGGCGATCGGGGTGTGCCGGTCGTCGATGCCCAGCTCGACGCAGGCGTCGGCGACGAGCGTACCCACCGGGCCGCCCAGGAAGCCGTACATGCTCACGCCGACACCGCGGCGGCGGATGGTGCGCGAGACGATGAACGACTTGCCGCCCGCGCGGACGGTGACGCTGGAGGCGCGGTGCACCTGACCGGGGACCAGCTCGTCCACGACCTCCAGCCGGTCCATCGCCGGGTTCGGGCCCACCACGACGACACGACCGGTGGCGGCGGAGGGCCACTGCTGCGGCTCGGGGATGCGCGCGCTCAATCGAGGACCTCCGCCAGGAACGCCTTCAACCGATCGGACTGCGGCGCACCGAACAGGCGATCGGGCTCGCCCTGCTCGACGATCACGCCGCCGTCCATGAAGATGACGCGGTCGGCGACCTGCCGCGCGAAGCCCATCTCGTGCGTGACCACGACCATCGTCATGCCGCCCTTCGCCAGCTGCGTCATGATGTTCAGCACGCCCTTCACGAGCTCGGGGTCGAGGGCGCTGGTGACCTCGTCGAACAGCATGACCTCGGGGTTCATCGCCAGCGCGCGGGCGATCGCCACGCGCTGCTGCTGCCCGCCGGAGAGGCTGATCGGGCGGGCCGACGCCTTGTGCGCGAGGCCGACCTCCGTCAGCCGCTCGGTCGCGATGCGCCGCGCCTCCTGACGCGACACCCGCCCGACCCGTTCGAGCGCGATGGTGACGTTGCGCTCGACGGTCATGTGCGGGAAGAGGTTGAAGCTCTGGAAGACCATGCCGACCCGGCGGCGCACCGCGTTGATGTCGGTGCGCCGGTCGGTCAGATCGGTGCCGCCGACGACCACGCGGCCGCCGCTGGGCGCCTCCAGCAGGTTGAGGCTGCGCAGGAGGGTGGACTTGCCCGAGCCGGACGGCCCGATGATGCAGACCACCTCGCCGGGCTCGATGCTCAGGTCGATGCCCTTGAGCACCTCGTTGTGCCCGTAGCTCTTGCGCAGGCCCGAGACCGAGACGGCCGAGCCGGTGGTGGCGGGCGCGGTGACGGCGCTCATGCGTTGCTCCTCTGCGGGTCGTGGGAGGCGGGAGTCTCGACAGCCGGAGCCGGGTTCGCGCCCGCGATGGGCTCCAGCGGCGTACCGGGCGCACCCGGCTCGTCGGGACCCTCCACGGCCACGGGCACCTTGCCGGTGCGCAGCCTGCGGTCGAGCCAGTTGACGAAGTGGGTCAGCGGGACCGTGATCAGCAGGTAGATGATGCCGGCGGCCACCAGCGGCGACAGGTTGCCGACGCGCTGCGACATGTCCTGGCCGATGCGGTACAGCTCGCGCTCACCGACGGCAAGGCCCAGCACGTACACCAGCGAGGTGTCCTTGACGATGCTGATGAACTGGTTCGTCAGCGCGGGAAGCACGTTGCGGATGCCCTGCGGCACCACGATCAGCGCCATCGCGGTGCGATACGGCATGCCCAGCGCGCGGGCGGCCTCCAGCTGACCGTGATGGATGCTCTGGATGCCCGAGCGGAAGATCTCGGCCGCGTACGCCGACGCGATCAGGCCGAGAGACAGCATCCCGTACGGGTACGCGCTCGTGCCGAGGAAGGTGATGCCGGCGTAGGGCAGGCCCTGCCCGATCAGGAAGATGGTGAGGATGGTCGGCAGGCCGCGCAGCAGGTCGACGTAGACCTGGGCGGGATACCGCAGCCAGCGGTGCCGCGACAGGAGCGCCATGGCGATCAGGATGCCGATGACGAGGGCGATCACGGTGGCCGCGAACGCGAGGATCAGGGTGTTGACCAGTCCGACCAGGATCAGATCCGGCAGCACGCGGAAGATGTACTCCGGGTTGAAGAACATCCCCAGGAAGTCGCCCATGGCGCACTCCTTTCATTAGCGTGGAAGGGATGGCCGGGCCGCTTCGCCCGGCCCGGCCATCCCGGCTTCGGGTGCTACTTGGCCGGGTAGTCGTCGCTCGGGTGAGCGTCGTAGTACTCGGTGAGGAAGTCGATCTGTCGCTGCGAGGGCTCGGTGGTGACCCACTTCTCGAAGATCTTCTTGTAGGTGCCGTCCTCGAGGATCTCGCGCAGCGTCTTGTTGACCGCCTCGCGGAGCTTCGGGGCCTTCTGGCGCAGGACGATCGCCGCGCCGCGGTTGTCGTCGTTGACGGCCGAGAAGGCGATCTTGACGTCGTACTGCTGCACGTACTTGTCGGCGGACTGGCCGTCGAAGAACGCGCCGTCGATCGAGCCGGTCTGCAGCGCGTTGAACATCGCGTTCTCGTCCGAGAAGTAGACGAGCTCGGTGCCCTTCCAGTTGTCCTCGGCGTACTCCGCGTTGCGGCTCGCCGACTTCACGCCGACCTTCTTGCCCTTCAGGTCCTTCGCATCCGAGATGCTCGAGTCCTTCGGGACGGTGACCGACATGACCCCGGTGTAGGTCGGGAGCGAGAAGGTGACGGTCTTGCGGCGCTCGTCGGTGTCGGCGATGGAGGATGCGGCGGCGTCCGCCTTGCCGATCGCGATAGTGGGCAGGACGGTGTCGAAGTCCTGACCCTTCACGTCGAGCTTCAGGTCGAGGCGCTTGGTGATCTCCGTCAGCAGCGCCACGTCGAAGCCCTCGAACTTGCCGTCAGCATTGACGGAGGCGAACGGGGCCGCATCGCTGGCGACCAGCAGGTGGAGGGTGTCGTTGCCGTCGACGAGCTCGTACGGCGACGCCGACGACGAGCCGCCGGCCGCGCTCGAGCTGCACGCGCTGACCGAGACGGTCAGCACGACGCCGAGCATGGTGGCGAGTAGTGCCTTTCTTTTCATGTGCTGCTCTCCTTGATCGGATGAGGGTTCATCGGGTGAGGGTGGTGCCGGTGGTGGTGCGGAATCGGTGCGGGTCGAACATCGCCAGATCGAGCGATGCCTCCTCCCCCAGCGCCAGCTGAGCGCCGAGCTCGCCGACGGCGGCCGAGTGCTTGAAGCCGTGTCCGGAGCAGGCCGCCAGAAGGACGACGCCGGGGCGGGAGTCGAGCTCCCCGATCGAGAAGTCCTCGTCGGGGGTGAGCGTGATCATGCAGCCGCGGGTGTTGGTCGCGACGGGCACGAGGTCGGGGAACTGGCGCGCGACGAACTGCTGGACGCGCTCGACCTCCCACGCCTCCACCTCGGGGCGGTTGGCGTAGGGGTCGTCGATCGTGTAGCCGTCCTGGTCGTGGAGGCCGACCTTCACGCCGAACTCGTCGATCGTCGGCGCGCCCCAGCCGCGGAGGGTCTCGTCCTCGCGGGTGAAGACCGGGAACCGGTTGGGCAGGAAGTCGGCCTCATGGCCCGGCTTCGGCAGGAACCAGCTGAGCACTGCGCGGCGCACGGTGAACTCGCGCGGAGCCTCCGCGAGCACGCTCGTGTTCCATGCTCCTGCGGCGACGATCACGCGGCCGGCGACGACGCTGGTGCCGTCGTCGAGCACGACACGCTGGTGGTCGCCCTCCTCCTCGATCGCGACGACGCGGCGGCCGGTCAGGACCTCGGCGCCGGCGGCCTGCGCTGCCTCGACCGCGGTCGTGATCGCCAGCTCGGGGCGCACGACGCCGGTCGCCGGGTCGAGCACGCCGGCGTCCGTGTCGCGCACTCGGTGCTGCGGGTAGCGGGCGCGCAGCCCGTCGGCGTCGAAGAGCTCGTGCGGCAGATCGCGTGAGCGGAGGGCCGCGACCGTGTCGCGGAACAGCTCCGACTCGGGCTCGGCGATGGTGACGCCGCCGACCAGGGTCACGATCTCGCGACCCGACGTCTGCTCCAGGTCGCGCCAGATCTCGAGAGAGCGGGCGGCCAGGTCGACGTAGGCCGCACCCTCCGACGCTCCGCCGCGGAACAGCCGCGACCGGCCGTGCGACGAGCCGTTGCCGTGCCCGATGCCGTACTGCTCGATGCCCGCGACCCGCACGCCGCGACGGGCGAGGGCCCAGAGCGCCCCGCTGCCCGCCGCTCCCAGGCCGACGACCACAACCTCGTAGTTCATAACCCCGCCTTTGCATTCGAAGTGAAACAAAGCAAAACACAGGTAAACGCAGATACACAAGACCTGGAAACACAATCGTTACGTCCGCTAGGGTTGGGCTTCGAGCGGGAACGCAAGCAAACACAAGGGGGCGAAGCCGTGACGGACGATCGCATCTACGCCGACGAGCGCCGGTACGAGATCGTCCGCCTCACCCGCGAGAACGGCCGGGCCGATGTGACGGCCCTCGCCGAGCGGTTCGGCGTGAGCACCGAGACCATCCGGCAGGATCTCAACGCCCTGCAGGCCTCCGGCCATGTGCGACGCGTACACGGCGGCGCATTGCCGCTCGACCGCACGCTGATCGAGACGCAGGTGTCGGAGCGCACCTCCTTCACCACCGAGAAGCTGGCGATCGCCACCTCGGCGGCCGCTCGAATCCCCGAGTCGGGCGCGATCTTCATCGAGTCGGGATCGACGGCTCAGCTGCTCGCCGAGCATCTGGCCCCGCACCCGGCGCTCACGGTCTTCACCAACTCCTTGCCGGTCGCGACGACCCTGGCGCAGCATGCCGAGCTGACGGTGATCACGCTCGGCGGACGGGTGCGGCCGCTCACGCTCGGCGAGGTCGACAGCTTCGCGATCCGGAGCCTGCGCGAGATCAACGTCGACGTCGCCTTCCTCGGCACCAACGGCCTCTCGCTCGAGCACGGGCTGACCACGCCCGACCAGGCGGAGGCCGACTTCAAGCGCGAGACCCTCTCGGTCGCCAGCACCACCGTGCTGCTGGCCGACCGCAGCAAGCTCGGCACGGTGGCGCTGTGGCGCTACGGAGCGATCTCGGACATCGACGTGCTGATCACGAGCGGAGGCGCCGACGCGCGCACGCTCGACGGCGCGCGCGACGCGGGCGTCGAACTCGATCTGGTCTGACGCCCGCGCGCGCTCCCGAGCCGGGTCAGGCCCTCCGCGAGCGGCGTCGCAACAGGCCGCCGGCGACCGCCGCCAGGCCCGCGGCCACCAGGCCGAGCGCCCAGAGGATGCCGTTCAGCACGTCGGAGCCGGTGCTCGCGAGCCCGCCGCCCGCCGGGCCGCCCGCAGCCGAGCCTCCCGAACCGCCGTTGCCGGCGCCGCCGTTGCCGCCGTTGCCGCCGTTGTCCGGCTTCGGCGGGTCCGTGACGAGCGCGCAGCTGAAGCCGGCCTCGCCGCAGGTGCCGGCGGCCGTGGAGGTCTTCCAGGCTCCCCGCGGGGTCGTCACGCTGGCGCGGTTGACGGTGTCGAGCGGCGCCTCCAGGACGGTGGTCACCGTGAACACCGCCGTGGCGCCGATCGCGAGGGCCTGGATGGTCCAGTCGAGCGTGCCCGTGCCGGCCTTCGCCTTCGGCGACGTCGAGACGACCTTCAGGCCCTTCGGCAGGTGGTCGGTCACGACGACGTCCTTCGCGTCGAGCCCGCCGTCGTTGGTGACGACGATCGTGTACACGATGGTGTCGCCCACCGACGCCGTCGGCCGGTCCGCGCTCTTCGAGATGCTCAGGTGGCCCACCGCGAAGGTGTTGGTCACCGTCACGGTCGCGGTCTCGCCCGCGGCGATCGCGATGACGCCGTCGGCGGGGTCCATGGAGGTCGCGCTCGCGAGCCCGGCGTCCGTCTCGGTCACCGCGCACGACGCCCCGGCGATCAGGTCGTCGATGGTCGCGGTGTACCCGTTCCGGTCCGACAGGACGAGCGTCGCATCCGCGCCGAGGTCGATGGGCGTGGTCACGCCGTCGACGTCGTACGTGCAGACGACCGCCATGGTGAAAGGCCCTGCGCCGAAGTCCGCGACGCCATCGCCGACGCGCTTCTTGACGATCCGCAGCGAGCCGGTGTCGAAGGTGTTCGTCACCGTCACGGTCGCCGGAGTGCCCGCCGGCACGGTGACGCCTGCGGCCGGGGCGATGACGACCGCGGTCGCGCCTCCCGTCGCCGTCTCCGCGGTGTCGCAGTGCGCGCCCTGGATCAGGCCGGTCACCGTGGCGGTGTAACCGTTGGCCGCGTCGAGCACGACCCGTCCGGCATCCGGAAGCGGGATCGTCCACGTGTCGCCGTCGCGCTCCCAGGTGCAGGTGAGCTGGGCGGTGAAGGGACCGTCACCGTAGGTCGCCACGCCGTCGCCGTCGCGCTTCTTCTCCACCACGACCGAGCCGGACGAGAAGGTGTTGGTCACGTTGACCGTCACGTTCGGCACCGATCCGTCGAGCGAGCCGGGGATGTTCACCGTCGGGGTGTCGATCGTGGTCTGCGTCGCGCCGCCCGTCGCCGTCTCGACGACCGAGCACTCGGTGCCGGCCGGGAAGACGCCCGGCACGGGCACCGTCTCGCCGCCCTCGATGGTCAGGTCGCCGGTGAACAGCTTCTGGTCGCCCGCGTACACGCACTCGACGTGCACGGTGTACGTGCCGCCGCCGTACGTCGACCCGGCGTCGCCGTCGACCGTCTTCGCGATCGACAGGGTTCCTGCCGCGTAGTGATTGGTGACGAGGACCTCGTTGGCCACCGCGCCGCTCGCGCGGCCGGATGCCGCGGTCAGGGTCACGGTCGCGGAGTCGCCCACCGTCTCCGCAGCGCCGTCGAAGGCGATGCCGACGTGGTTCGGAGCGGTCGCCGCGCCGTCGCTGTCCGTCTCGGTGACGACGCAGGAGGCGCCCACCGGCAGGTCGGCGATCGTGCGGTTCTCACCGTCCGCCAGCGTGAAGGCCGCGTCTCCGGCGGCGAGCGGGATGCTCGTGCCGAGTGCCGACGTGCACGCCAGGGTGAACGAGAACGGCCCGAACGAGCCTCCCGTCGCCGCCGTGTCGACGTGCTTGGCGACGGTGAGCGAGGTGAGCGCGTAGTCGTTGGTGATCGCGACGCTCTGGCCGGCAGGCACCGGCTGCCCGGCGCCGGCCGCCGACGCGATCGTGACGCTCGCCGGGTTCACGGCACGGCTCGACTCGCCGTAGCTGCCGGCCGCCCCCTGCTCGGTCACCGCGCACGCGGCGCCGACCGGGATGCCCTCGACGCGGGCGGTGTACCCGTTCGCGTCGCTCAGCGTGACGGTGGAGGCGCCGCCCAGGTCGACCACGACCCCGTCGATCGTGCACGACACGTTCGCGGCGAAGCTCTTGGGCGCGTATCCCGCCGCTGCGCCCGTCACGGTCTTGGTGATCTGCAGCGGGCCGCCCGTCAAGATGACGCCGGCCTTGATCGGCTCCTGGGGACCCGCCGGCTGCGACCCGGACACGTACTTCGGGTAGAAGCCGAAGGAGTCCCACGCCCGCACACCGGTGACGGGCGCGCTGACCGGAGCACGGTTGTCGCCTGCCGCGGTCGTCGGGATGTTGGTGGTCGAGTACGTGACCTTGAGCGAGCCTCCCGCGGGCAGGACCGCGCCGGGCGCGCCGCTGAAGTCGAACACGAGCTTCACGCCGGTCACCGCTGCGGCGTCGACAGTCGTGCCGAGCGCGGAGGACGGCAGCCAGGTGCCCGCCGGGCAGGTGCCCGCGCCGGGGGTCAGCTCCTTCGTGCAGGGCTTGGCGTCGGTGGTGACGTACCAGTCCATCCGCGTGCCGGTGATGCCGCCGGCCGTCTGGAACTGCACGTCGCCGTTGAAGCGCGGCGTGAACACCGAGCCGCGGGCGGACGGGTCGACCACGCCCACGTCACCCGGGTACGGGAAGACGTCGACCGCGGTGAGGCCGGAGGCCGCGACGTTGCCGCCGTTGGTCATCTCCAGCTTCCAGTGGTCCGTGCCGCCGACCGTGCTGACCGCTGCGCACGGGTAGCGGTAGAAGCCGTCGGTGTCGGCGGTGCAGGGCACGCTCGCGTCGCTGACGTTCTGCGCGGTGCCGCTGTCGGAGCGCACGCCCTTCGAGGCCGTGAACGAGCCCTGCGAGAGGGTCGTCACGACGTTGGAGGTCGAGCAGACGTTGGCCGCAAGGGACACCGCGCGCCCGTTGCCGGAGTTCAGCGCCGTGCACGCGGTCAACGTGCGGTCGTTCGTCACCCCGAACCGGTTGGTCGCGACGGTGGACGGCGCCAGGCCGGGCTTGATCTGCAGCGAGATGGTGATCGCGTACGTCTCGTTCGGTGCGAGCTGCGAGCCGGCCGGCCAGGAGAAACGGATCGTGCCCGTCGCTGCGTCGAACGTCCGGGTGATCTTCGCCGCGTCGACCGGCAGGGTGCCCCCGGTCGAGGTCGAGTAGATCGGCACGTTGGTCGGCACGAACAGCAGGGAGCCGTCGGCGGGCAGCGCGTCCGTCACCACCGGGTTCGGAAGGGCGCCGGTCCCGGTGTTCTTGAACCGGAGGGTCCAGTTGACCTCCTTGCCGGAGGCCGCCATCCCGGGGCTCGTCTTCTCGACCGCCATGGTCGCCGTACCGGGCAGCACGGTGAAGGCCCTTGTCGCTGAGACCGGCGCGGCGACGATGTCGTTGTACGAGGCGCCGGCCGTCGAGGTGTTCGTCACGGTGCCCGCGACCGTCTCACCCGGCATCACGCCCGCCTCCGTCGACCGCACCGGGCCGGAGCCGTCGCGCAGCTGCTTGCGCAGGCTGACGTTGATCCGCACGTTGTCGGCGGCGTCGGTCGCGGCGAAGCTGAGGCCGTTCGCCTTGGTGAAGGTGAAGCGCAGGCCGGTCACATCGGCGGCCGTCACCCCGGCGGGCAGGGCCGCTGTCGTCGCCGGCGTGCCTGCCTGCCAGGCGGCGGCGGAGCCGGTGCCCGTGCGCGCGTCCACCGTGATGCGGTCGGCGCCGGTGGGCATCGCCAGCAGTGAGATGCCGGACAACGTGAAGGCGTTCCAGAAGGTCGGGGTCGAGTCCTCGATCACCAGCGTCTTCGGCTCGATGGTGCCGGTCGCGCGCGCCATGAGGTTGACCGCGATCGGGTCCTGCGGGTTGGCCTGGACGGTGCTCGCCGGGCTGAACGCCTTGGTCGTGGCGACCGTCAGGTTGCCGCTCGCCAGCGTCACCGTCGCGCCCTGCTGGTCGGCCGCCTGGGCCGTCGGATAGACGTCGTCGTGCAGGGTGCCGTACGCGGTGTTCGTGAGGCTGCCCGGCGTCGGCGCGACACCGGCGGCGCGGCTGAGCTGCCGCAGCTGCGTGGTGAGCGTCATGGTCGCCTTCTGCTGGGAGGCGATGGTGCCTCCCGTGCCCGTCGTGCCTCCCGCGTTCGTGCCGCGCACGAGCAGGCTCACGCCGACCACGTCGGCGAGCTGCGCCGCGGACCGGCCGGTCGCCACCGAGACCGCCACGGTCTCGGTGGTGAGCGTGCCGTCCGCCGCCCGGTGCAGGAGCGACACCGCGCTCTGCGAGGTCTCCGCACCCGCCGCGTTGGTGATCGCGATCTTCGTCAGCGTCACGGCGTCGAACGGGTTCGTCGCCGGGTCGTACGCCGGGAACACGCACGGGTCGGTGGTGGTCGCGTTGACGCACTTCACCGGGTCGTCGAGGCGCAGCTGCCAGGTCTTGCTGGTGGAGGTGTTGGTGACGCTCGTCGTGTACACCGTCGTCGGGTACTGGGACTGCGGGATGTCCGGCTGCGGGATGACCAGCGAGGTCGGGTTCGCCGACTTCGTGACCTTGGTCTGGAAGGTCGGGTTGATCATCGTGACCGAGGCGTTCACGTCGAGCGAGGCTCCCGTGCCGGTGAACGGCGTCGCCGTGACCCGGAGCGCGTTCGACACCACGCCCTTGTCGGGGGTGTTGTAGATGCGGTCGGCGGTCACCCAGTCCGTCGCTGCGCCGCGGATGCTGTTCCGCAGCGTCAGGTTGAGGCGCACGGTGCGACCGTTCGGGTCGGAGCCCGGGTAGGCGCCGGCCGACGCGCTCGCCACTCCGCTGCCCACCGCCGGAGCCATCGGGTCGGCGGTCTGCTGGATGCTCTTCTCGCGATTCGGGCTCTCCACCACGGTCAGCCGGACGCCCTGGGTGGAGGCCCGCTCGGCCGTGCTGAGGGTGTAGCCGGGGAACGCGCCGTCGCACGGCTTGGCCGTCGTGCAGACCTTGCTGGTGATGTC
Organism: Leifsonia williamsii; assembly: GCF_030433685.1. Lineage (NCBI taxonomy): Bacteria > Bacillati > Actinomycetota > Actinomycetes > Micrococcales > Microbacteriaceae > Leifsonia > Leifsonia williamsii. The sequence goes on along the minus strand of NZ_JAROCF010000001.1, from coordinate 767,283 downwards.
GTTCCAGGTGCTGCCGTCGTAGAGCTCGACCTTCGACACCGCATCCCAGCGGATCAGCGGATCCCAGGTGGCGCCGCCGGTCTGCGTCGGGGTGATGGGGTCGATGCTCGCCAGGTCGAACGCCTGGAAGGCGCTGGCGGAGAGCGGCACGTCGCCGCCGTCCTGGATCGTCATGGTCTTCGCCCCGCCGACCTGGACGCCCCAATCGAGCGTGACCGGCGTGGTGACGCCCGACTGCGCCTGCAGGATCGGGTTGCCGTTCCAGGCCTTCGCCGCGGTGATCGCGTCGGCGCCGATCCCGCCCGAGCCGTCGCTCGCGGTCGCGCGCAGCTGGACGGTGGCGGTGCCCGTGGCCGGGTCGCTGGTGATCGTCGGGCCGCCCGCGATCGATCCGGTCGCCGTCGCGACGGCGTCGTTCCGGTAGCTGGTGAGCGCCGGCGGCGTGCCGGGGTTGGTCGGGCCGGAGCGGTCGCGCAGGGTCGAGCGCGCCGTGAACGAGATCGCGGGCTTCAGGTTCGTCGCCTGGCCGAAGCCGGCGGCGTCCGTGAACTCGAACCGCAGGCCGACGACGTCGGCGTGCGTGACGCCGGCCGGCAGGAGGTCGTCGAGGTTCTTGAAGTACGTCTGCGCTGCCGAGGTCGCGTCCACCGTGGTCAGCGCCGACCAGTCGGTGCCGTTCGTCGTGTAGCGGATGACGAGCTTCGAGCCCAGCGGGACCGACGTCGGCGCGATGGCGGTCGCGTCGAAGGCGTTCCAGTACGCCGACGCGGCCGGGTTCTCCGGCTCGGTGATGACGATGCTGGAGGGGCGCACCGAGCTCGTGCCGGTCGGCGTCTGCGCCGAGAGCTCCACGAGCGTCGTGCCGCCGGGGATGACCTGGGTCGGCTTGATCGTCTTGGCGAGCGAGACGAGCACCTTCGGGAAGTAGACGTCGAGGTTCGCGGTGGCGGTGTTCTGTGCCGTGCCGGCCGCGTTCGTCCCCGTCACCGTCACGGAGTTGGGGTAGGAGGTGAACCCGGCGCCCGACGGGCCCGCCGCCGTCGTGGTGCTCACCGTGAAGGGCAGCGTGGCGCTGGCGCCGCTCGCGATCGCACCGGTGAAGACGACCTGGAAGCCGGTGATGTACTGACCGGGATCGAGCCCGGGGGCCCCCGGGAAGCCGGCGCCCTGCGCGAGCACGGTGTCGGCGGGAGCGTCACCCGTGTTGACCGTCCACGAGACGGTCGCTCCTGTGGCGCCCGCGGGCCAGACCGTGCCCGACGTGAACCCGCCGAAGCCGACCTCCGACGTGAAGAAGGTTCCGGTGCCCGGCTCCTTCACCGTCAGCGAGGTGACCGCGCCCGTCGAGGTGTTGCGCGCGACCAGCGTCGCCGTGGTGGACTCCCCCGCCGGCAGCTGCTGCGAGGTGAACGACTTGCTCGCCGCGACGCTGATCGTCAGCGGCGCGATGTCCTGCGTGGCGGCGGCCTGCGGCGACGTGGCGTCGCCGTTCGGCGTGCTGATGACGGCGGTGACCGCGTTCGAGCGCTTGCCGCCCGCGGCGAGCGACGCGCCCGTCGTGCGGTTGGCGGAGCGCTGGGCGAGCTTCACCTGGACCGACCCGGAGGCGCCCGCCGCGATCGTCGCACCGCTCGAGGAGCTGAACACGATCCGCAGTCCGGTGACCTGCTCCGGCGTGACCGAAGCCGGGAGGGTCGGCGTCGCGCCGACCGGACCATCGACCGATCCGCCGGCGGTGAAGGCGATCACCTGCACCTGGTCGGCGCCCTGCGGCAGCGACACGGACCCGAAGGAGGAGAAGTCGTAGAAGTCGAACGGGCCTCCCGCAGCCGCCGGATCGGCCGGCTCGGCGATGGTGAGGGAGGTCGCCGCGATGTTGGCCGCGCTCGCGCCCGTGAGCGTGACCGTCGACGCCTCGCCCGGGCTGAACTGGGTGGAGGTCGGAGCCCAGGTCTTGCCCGCCGTCGCCTGGATCACATCCGGCACCTTCACGGTCACCGGCGCGGCCGCCTGCACGGTGGTCGCATTGGTCGCCGTGAACGTCGCCGTGTTGGTGAGCACCTGCCCGTCGGCCGACTTCGGCGTGCCGGACGGCAGCTGCGCCACCACCTGGATGGTCCCGGTCGCTCCGGCGGCGAGTCCCGTGCTCGCCGGCGTCGTGTTCGGGACCGGGTCGGTGAAGACGACCTTCAGCGTGTTGCCCGTGACCGTCACGGTGGAACCGCCGCCGATGACGGTCGGCGATCCGGTGATGGTGAGCGGCGCCGGCACCGGGTCGGTGATGGTCGCGCCCACGCAGCCCGTCGTGGTCGACGAGCAGCCGAAGCTGAGCGTGTAGAGCACCTGCTGCCCCGGCTGCACCTGGCTCAGCGAGGCGGACTTCGACAGGTTCAGCACGCCGGAGCCGAGCGAGTCGGCACCCTGCGCCGGCGCACCGATCGCGAGCGCGCCGACGAGGGCGAGCGCGAGCGTGGCGGCGATGCCGGCCGGAGCGTGGAGGGTGGATCGGCGCGCGACATGGCGGCCGCGGGCGCGCGAAAAAGCGACGCGGAGTCGGGTGAGCACGGGGTGTTCCTCGCGAACGCAGAGGAATCGGTGTCCGCCTCCGCGCCGAGGTCGGGAAGGCGCGGTTCGGGTGGCGGCTCGCCGTTCGGGTCCGGCGAGAATTCCTCTCCCTTGATTTTTATATGCGTTTGCACAAACAAGCGAGATGAATAGTGCCCCCAGTCAAGGGCACGCCGTCTTAACCCCTACCTCGTCATCCTGCCGTCACCCGGAACGTCACCGCGTAGTCGAAGCGCCCGGCCAGCAGCCGGCTCGACGGCAGCGCCTGCGGCCCGCAGGAGGCGGAACCGAGGCCGTTCTGACCGGCGTCGAGGTTGAGCCAGGTCAACCCGTCGGCAACGAGATCGGTCGGGTGCGCCGCCGCGTCGAGCGCCTCCGTGCTCCACGGCCGCACGGTGGCGTCGACCTCGGAATGGCCCAGCACCTCCAATGCGTCCCCGTCGCCGGAGAGCAGGAGCCGTCGGACGCCGGTCCGGTTGCCGTTCTCCTGCGGGTACGCGTACGGCGTCTGCAGCTCGGCGACACTCGCCGACCATCGGCCCAGCCGCACGGCGGAGCGGGAGTCCGCGTACGCCTCGCCCGGCCCGAGGCCGTCCCACTCCACGCGGTCCAGCGTTCCCGGCAGGGCGAGCCGGAGGCCGAAACGCGGCAGCTCGATGTCCCAGGCCCCGATCGGGTCGGCGGTGATCCGGAGGGTGACCGCGTCGTCCGCGCCCGTCCAGCGCTGCTCGATGCGGTAGCCGAGGTCGCTGCCCGGGAAGCCGAGGTGCCCGGTCGTGACGACCTCCGCCTCCCCCACCGCCACGTCGTCGACGCGGAAGTGCGGGAGGTGCAGGCCGATCTGCCGCCAGCGCGGCTCCTTCGGCGCCCACGAGAAGGGCCGATCGTTGTCGATGACCGCGCGCCACATGTCGGGCCCGAAGGCCGTCACCTCCAGGCCGCCCAGGGCGATCAGGGCGCCGTCGCGCTCACGCAGCCGCGCAGGGCCGACGGAGAGGATGCGGTCGCCGCGCCGCACGGGAGCGCCGGCGACCGGTCGCGGCGCGGGCCGGGCGGCCTCGTGCTGGGCCCAGGCCACCTCGTGCCCGGCGTCCGCCCAGGAGGTGTCGGCCGCCAGCACCGCCGACACCGTGAGCACGGCGCCCTCCGGCAGCGGCAGCTCCGGCAGCGTCGTGGTCATCCGCGATCGCGGTGCGACGGGAGGAACGTCCACGGACGCCCGGGCGAGCTCCACCCCGTCCAGCTCGACACGGGCCGTGAAGGCGAGCCCCGACGTGTCGCCGTGGTCGTACCGGCTCTCGACGGTCAGCTCGTGAGCGTCGACGGTCAGGACGACCGGCGCGTAGACCGCCTTCAGCTCCAGCAGTCCGGGTCCGGGCGTCCCGTCCGAGAAGGCCAGCCCGTCGGCGATGAAGTTGGAGTCGTGCACCGCCTCGCCGAAGTCACCGCCATAGGCGAAGAACTCGCGGCCGTCCTCGGTGCGGCTGCGCAGACCGTGATCGAACAGCTCCCACACGAAGCCACCAGCCAGCCGGGGGTGCTTCTCGAAGACCGCCTGGTAGTCGGCGAGCCCGCCGGGTCCGTTGCCCATCGAGTGCGCGTACTCGCACAGCACGAAGGGCTTGCCGCGGCGGGAGGCGTCGAGCGCGGCGTCCGGCCACGGCTCCTCCTCGCCGCGCCCGATCAGCTCGAGGTCGGCCTGGGTCGTGTACATCCGGCTGTAGACGTCGACGTACTGCGCCGACCAGTCGCGCTCGTAGTGCAGCGGGCGGGAGGGGTCGCGGTCGTGCGCCCACTCCGCCATGGCGCCGAGGTTCTCGCCCTCGCCGCACTCGTTGCCGAGCGACCACATGATCACGGAGGGGCGGTTCTTGTCGCGCTCGACCAGCCGCTGCATGCGGTCGACCAGGGCGTCGCGCCAGCGCGGGTCCTTGGCCGGGTTCCCGGCCAGCTCGTGGAACCAGTCGACCGGGTAGAAGCCGTGCGTCTCGAGGTCGCACTCGTCGATCACCCAGAGCCCGAGCTCGTCGCACAGCTCGAGGAAGCGCGCCTGCGGCGGGTAGTGGCTGGTGCGCACGGCGTTGATGTTGTGCTGCTTCATGAGGAGGATGTCGTGCCGCATCCGCTCCTCCGTCACGACCCGCCCGGTGTCGGCGTCGATGTCGTGCCGGTTGACGCCGCGCATGAGCGTGCGCACGCCGTTCACGCGGAACTCGTCGCCGACGATCGCGACCGTGCGGAAGCCGATGCGCAGCGCGATCCGCTCGCCCGCGCTCGCCAGCTCGCCGTCGTACAGCCACGGGTCCTCGGCGGACCAGGGCCGCACGCCAGGGATGCGGACGGTCTGGCCGACCGCGGCGTCGATGCCGAGAGCGGGGATGGTGATGCGGGCCGGTACGTCCGCCTCCACCCGCAGCACCCCGGCGCCTTCGACGTGGTCGTAGTCGGCGTGCACCCAGTGGTCGTGGATGGCGCCGGCCGGCCGGCCGAGGAGGGTCACGTCGCGGAAGATGCCGGACAACCACCACATGTCCTGGTCCTCCAGGTAGGTGGCGGAGGACCACTGGTGCACGCGCACGGCGATCACGTTCGGAGCGTCGCGGCGGACGATCTCCGTGACGTCGAACTCGCTCGCCAGCCGGCTGCCGCTCGTGATCCCCAGCTCGACCCCGTTCAGCCACACACGGCCGACCGAGTCGATGCCGTCGAAGCGCAGCAGCATCCGCTCGACATCCCAGTCGGGGGGCACCTCGAAGCTGCGCCGGTAGTCGCCGGTGGGGTTCTCGTGCGGGATGTGCGGCGGATCGACGGGGAAGGGGAACCGCCGGTTCGTGTACGCCGGCTCGCCGTGCCCGTTGAGCTGCCAGTGCGCCGGCACCGGGATGCTGCCCCAGTCGCCGTCGTCGTAGGCCGCCTCCGCGAAGTCGGTCGGCAGGTCCGCCCGCTCCGCGTAGCGGAAGGCCCACTGGCCGTTCAGGCTGAGCTCGGGCGCGTCCGACCGCGCCCAGGCTCGCGGCGCCAGCGTGCCGCGGCGCGGCAGGAAGTCGGTCAGATAAGAGGTGTCGAACCGCGCGGCCGAGTCGGTCGGCAGCACCGCAGGGAGGGCAGGGGTGAAGGCAGGGGAGGTCATGGCGTCGTCCTCAACGAAGTCGTGGCTGGTGATGCGTGCGGGGGCGGGAGGCGGTGGTCTACTCCTTGACGCTCCCCGTCGACAGTCCGGACTGCCAGTAGCGCTGGAGGTACAGGAAGGCGATCACGAGCGGCACGATCGAGACCAGCGACCCCGTGATGACGGTCGAGAACTGCGCGGTCGCACCTCCACCCGCCTCGCTCGCCGCCTGCAGCTGCGCGAGACCGACGGTGAGCGGGAAGAGGGAGGGGTCGGTCAGCATGATCAGCGGCAGGAAGTAGTTGTTCCAGGTCGCGACCAGGGCGAAGAGCAGCACGGTCACGATGCCCGGTCCGAGCAGTCGCACGCCGATCTGGGCGAAGATGCGCAGCTCCCCCGCGCCGTCGATGCGCGCGGCCTCCAGCAGGCTGTCGGGGATGGCCTCCTCGGCGAAGACCCGCATCAGGAAGACGCCGAACGGGCTCACCAGCGAGGGCAGGATGATCGCCCAGATCGAGTTGGTCAGCCCGGCGCCCGAGAACAGCAGGTACGTCGGGATGGCGAGCGCCGTCGTCGGCACCATGATCGCGCCGAGCACGACGGCGAACCAGAACTTCTTGCCCGGGAAGTCGTACTTGGCGAACGCGTACCCGGCCGCGGTCGACAGCGCGGCAGCGCCGACCCCGCTGACCACCGAGTAGAGGATGGTGTTCCAGCCCCACAGGGCGAACACCCCGCCGCGCTGCGTGAACAGCGTGACCAGGTTGTCCCACAGGTGGAACTCGCCCGCGAGCCCGAAGCCGAAGCTGGTGAACAGCCCGGTGTTGTCCTTGGTGGAGGCGATCAGCAGCCAGATCAGCGGCAGCACGAAGTAGGCGGCGGCCAGCCAGATCAGCACCGTCAGGAGGCTGCTGCGGCGCTCCCCCGGCGGGAGCCCGCGGGTACGGCTGCGGCGGCGCGGGGCGGCGGCCGGGCGCTCCGGCGCACTGGGACGGACGGCGGTCGCGGTCATCGCCGCGCTCCCTTCTTCTCGCGGCGGGCCGTGCTGAGCTGGACCACGTACGAGACGATCATGATCACGAAGCCGAGCAGGAAGGCGATGGCCGCGGCGTAGTTCATGTCCTGGTTGGTGAACGCGAGGTTGTACGCGTAGAGGTTCGGCGAGAACGAGGTGCCGATCGCGTTCGGCGCGATCTCGAACAGCAGCTTCGGCTCGCTGAACAGCTGGAAGCTGCCGATGATCGAGAAGATGACGGTCAGCATGATCGCCGAGCGGATGGCGGGGATCTTGATGCTCCAGGCGATGCGGAACTGCCCGGCGCCGTCGATGCGCGCCGCCTCGTACAACTCCTGCGGGATGGCGCGCAGCGCCGAGTACATGATCACCATGTTGTAGCCGATGTACTGCCAGGTGACGATGTTCATGATCGAGCCGAGGATGGTGTCGGGCGCCAGGAGGTTGGGGGCGCCCATCCCGATGGCCTCGAAGAACTGCGCGATCGGTCCGAAGTTGCGGCCGTAGAGGTAGCCCCACATCAGCGTCGTCACGACGCCGGGCACCGCATACGGGATGAAGATCGCGAGCCGCGCGAACTTGCCGCCGCGCACACGCCCGCTGTCCAGCGCCAGCGCGAAGATCAGCGCCAGGCCGAGCATGATCGGCACCTGCACGACGAGGAAGAGCGACATCCTCCCCACACCCTCGAGGAACCGCGGGTCGGCGAGCGCCCTGGCGTAGTTCTCGAAGCCGACGAACGCGTCACCGCCGATCAGCTGCACCTTGAACAGGCTGAGATAGCCCGCGTAGAAGAGCGGCACGACCAGCATCGCGATGAACACGACGAGGAACGGCGCGAGGAGGATGTAGGCGGCGCGATGCTTGCGGCGGGTGTCCGCCGAGCTGCGGCGCGTGCGCCGCGGGCGGGTCGGTTCGTCCGCTGCGGTGCGGGGGGCGGTGAGCGTGGTCATCGGTGATCCATTCCGGGTGGGGCCGGGGAGGGTGGAGGCGCGCCGCCGGGCGACGCCTCCACCCCCGGGTGCTACTTGACGGTGAAGCCCTGCTGCTTCGCGTAGTCGACGAGCTGGCTCTTCCACTCGTCCAGGCCGGCGAAGAGGTCGCCGCGCTCGGTGATGGTCGCGCCCAGCGTCTCCTTGAAGCTGGAGCTGGCGAAGTCGTTGAACGGCAGCCACTGCCAGTCCGACGGCACGGTGTCGGCGATGTCGACGAACACGTCGTTGACCGCCTGGCCGCCGTAGAAGTCGAGCTTCTGGTCGCGGAACGCGGCGTCCTGCTGCGTCGCGACGAGCGACGGGAAGAGGAACTGCTCGGTCGCGAGCTTGGTGGTCGACGACTCGTCGTGGTTCAGGAACTTGACGAACTCGGCGGCCACGATCGGGTGCTTGCTCTTGGCGAGCACGACGTCGGCGGAGCCGCCCTGGTTGCCGGAGGCCGGCTTGTCGGCGTCCCACTGCGGGAGCTGGGTGGCGCGCCACTGGCCGGCCGTGTTGGCGGCCGTGCCCTGCAGGAAGACCGGGCCCCAGGCGGCGGCGTTCCAGCTGGCGTACTCGCCGCGCGACATGCGCTGGTACCAGTTGTCGTCGAGCTGCGGCTCGGTGGCGACGAGGTCCTGCTTGATGAGGTCGTTCCAGTAGCCGACGACCTTCTTCACCTCGGGGCTGTCGAAGTCGATGGTCACCGTCTTGTCGCCGTCGTACCCGAACGGCTTCGCTCCGGCCTGCCAGAGCAGCGCGAGGAGCGGCGAGAAGGAGTTGCCCGGCAGGTCGGTGAGGTAGGCGCCCGTCTTCTCCTTGACCGTCTTGGAGGCGGCGGCGAACTCGTCCCACGTCTTCGGCGGCTGCACGCCCGCCTTCTCGAGCAGGTCGGTGCGGTAGAGGAAGCCGGTCGGCCCCAGGTCCTGCGGGAGGCCCCAGACGGAGTCGCCGGAGGTGACCTGTCCCCAGGCGCTGGCGGAGTAGTCGTCCTTCAGGTCGCCGTAGCCGTACTGGCCGAGGTCGAGCACGCTCTTGGTGATCGTGAACGACGGCAGGAACGAGTACTCGATCTGGGCGACATCGGGCACGTCGCCGGACTTGATGGCCGCGCGGAGCTTCTGGTACTGCGCGGTCGCGCCGCCCTGGTTCTGCAGGTTGACCGTGATCTTCGGGTACTTCTTCTCGAACAGGTCGATCTCGTTCTGGATGTCGGGCACCCACGACCAGAAGTCGATGGTCGTCTCGGTCGACATCGCCTTCGCGATCTCGTCCTCGCTGGGGCCGGAGGCCGAGCCCCCACCGGCGGACGAACCGCCGGCGCAGCCGGCGAGTGCCAGGGAGACCGCGACAGCGGCCGCGACGAGCGCGGCGGAGCGGCGAATGAGGGACATGGGTTTCCTTCCGCTGTGGACGGCTCTCCTGCGAGCCGCCGTCAGGAACCGCGCCGGGAGTCCGTTCGCCCGGTCGCGTACGCTCCGGCCGCATCGTCGGGGGCGGGAGCGCGAGGATACGATAACACGCGTAAACGTGATTACGTATGCCTTTTATGAGTGGATGTTCGAAAACAGCAGATCAGTTCTGCCCGAGAGGCGTGATCACCAGCTCGTCGATGCGCACGTGGTGCGGGCTGTCGAGCACGAAACGTACCGAGCGGGCGATGTCGCTCGCGCTCAGCATCGACGCGCGCTGGGTCGCATCCGGCACGTTCGGGCGCAGGCCGAGGAACTCGGTGTCCACGTCCCCCGGGCACAGGTGGCACGCCTTCACGCCGTTGCGGTTCTCCTGATCGTTGAGGGAGGCGACGAGCATCCCCAGCGCGCTCTTGCTCGACATGTAGGCCACCCCGGCGCCGGGCGAGAAGCGCCAGGCCGATCGGGACGAGACGACGACGATGTTCCCCGCGCGTGCCTCCCGCATCCCCGGGAGCACCAGGTCGATCACGCGAGCGACGCTGGTGAGGTTCGTGTCGACGATCGCGGCGAACTCGTCCGCCGACTGATCCGCCCACGCCCGGCGTGGCGCGTTGAGACCGGCCGCGAGCACGAGGCCCGTCACCGGCGCCCACTCCTCCACGATGGTGGCGTGCGCGTCGCGCAGCGCTGCCGCGTCGGTGACGTCGACCGGCACGGCGAGCGCCTCTCCCCCGGCCTCGCGCACGGCGGCGCACGTCGCCTCCACCGCCTCCGCCCGGCGGCCGCTGACGGCGACGCGCCAGCCGGCCTTCGCCGCTTCGACGGCGGACGCGCGGCCCATGCCGCTGCCCCCGCCCGTGATCCAGATGACCGGCGTCTCGCTCATCGCTGAGCCTCCTCGTAAAAAAGCATGTTAAAAGCCGAACTTCGCTGTAATAGTATGCATAAAGATCCGAGGAGGAACAGCAATGGAGTGGGGACTCAGCGACCGCGTGGTCGTCGTCACGGGAGCCGGACGCGGCATCGGCCGCACGATCGCGGAGCGGTTCAGCGAGGCGGGCGCGACCGTCGCCGCCCTCGATGTGGTGCTCGACGGCGTCCGGGAGTTCGCCGACGCCGCCACCGCCGAGGGCCGCCGGGCCGGCGCGTTCGCCGTCGATGTCACCGACTCGGCCACCGTCGTAGCCGCCCTCGCCGAGGTCGCCGAGCAGTTCGGCGGCATCGACGTCGTCGTCAACAACGCGGGCATCAACGTCGACGGCCCGGTGGAGGAGCTCAGCGACACCGCCTTCTCGCACTGCCTCGACGTGAACGTCACCGGCGTCTTCCGCGTCTGCCAGGCCTCCATCCCCTATCTCAAGCGCAGCGAGCACGGCCGCATCATCAACGCGGCCTCCTTCGCGGCGATCGTCCCGAGCGTCGGCAGCGCCGCCTACGCCGCCTCCAAGGCGGCTGTCGTGCAGTTCACGCGGGTCCTCGCCGGCGAGCTCGGCCCGTGGGACGTGACGGTCAACGCCTACGCGCCCGGCATGATCCCCACCGGCATGAACGGCTTCGCCGAGATGCCGCAGGAGGCGCAGGACCGCCTCCTCGACACCCTCACCCTGCGCCGCTGGGGCGATGCGGCCGAGGTCGCCGACCTCCTCCTCTTCCTGGCGAGCGACGCCTCGCGGTACATCACCGGCACGCTCGTCGACGTCAGCGGCGGCAAGCTCGCCACGCAGCTCCCCGCCAAGGCGTACGAGCGCGCGGGCCTGCGCTGAGCGGCCGGGCGATGTCCCCGAGTGATAGGTTCCCGATCATGTCGAGCACGATGCCGCGCACCGCGCACTACCAGCAGTCCCTCCCCGGGCTGCACGGTCAGGTGCTCGACCAGCTCGGAGCGGACATCTGCGCCGGGAGGCTGGCCGCCGGCTCGGTGATCACCCTCGAGGAGATCGAGCGCCGCTACGAGGTCTCGCGCTCGGTCGGCCGTGAGACCATCCGGGTGCTGGAGGCCATGCGCCTCGTCATCTCCCGCCGCCGCGTCGGTGTCGTGGTGCTGCCCGCCGAGGAGTGGAACCTCTTCGACCCGCGGGTCATCCGCTGGCGCATGCAGTCGCCCGACCGCGCCGAGCAGATCGACGCCCTCGCCGAGCTGCGCATCGCGGTCGAGCCGGAGGCGGCCCGCCTCGCCGCCACGCGCGCCGGCGCGCAGGATGCCGCCGATCTCGTCTCCATCGCGAGCCGCATGTGGGCGGCGAGCGAGGAGGGCGACCGGGGGGCCTTCCTCGAGCTCGACGTGCAGTTCCACTCGCTCGTGCTGAAGTGCTCGGGCAACCCGATGTTCCGCCAGCTGGAGTCGCTGGTCAGCGAGATCCTCACCGGCTGGCTCGCCCACGGCCTCGGCCCGGAGCACCCGCACCCCTCGGCGCTGAACCTCCACACGGCCGTCGCCACGGCGATCCAGAAGCGCGACCCCGACGAGGCGTTCGCGGTCATGCGCGACCTGCTCGTGCGCAGCGCGCTGGAGTCGTCGGGCGGGGAGTCGTCGGGCGGGGAGTCGTCGGGCGGGGAGTCGTCCGGCTCCTAGCCGTGGGCCGCTCCTTCCCACGGGTGTACTGATGGAGCACCCACCGACAGGAGTCTCATGGCCCTCATCGCGATCACCGGCGGCAGCGGCCGCATCGGACACGCCCTCGCTCCCCGGCTGGTCGCCGACGGCCATGCCGTCCGCGCGATCGACACCGAGCCCGTGGAGGGCGCCGACTGGGAGCAGCTGAGCGGCTCGATTCTCGACGTGTCCGCGATGACGGAGGCCTTCGCGGGAGCGGACCTCGTGGTGCACCTGGCCGGGCATCCGGCCGAGGAGGAGTGGGCCGAGCTCCTCTCGCTCAACATCGATGGCACCCGTGCGGTGCTCGAGGCGGCCCAGGCGGCCGGGGTGCGGCGGGTGCTGCTCGCCAGCTCCATCCACGCCGTCGGCTTCGAGACCGGGGAGGCGATCGGCCGCGGCGAGCCGCTGCTCCCGCGGCCCGACGGCTACTACGGCGTGACGAAGGCCGTGATGGAGTCGCTCGGCAGCCTCTACGCCGACCGCTTCGGCATGACGGTCGTCTCGGCGCGCATCTGCGCGTTCGGCGAGATGGTGCCCGACGGCGACCTCGCCGCCGCCAGCTGGTTCTCGGCGGACGATGCCACCCGACTCGTGGAGGCGGTGGCCGCCCTCGACCGCCCGGGCCACTCGATCGTGTGGGGCGTCTCGGCCAACCGGTCCGGGTGGTTCCCGCTGGGCGAGGGCGCGGCGATCGGCTTCCACCCGCAGGACGACGCGGAGGAGGCGCTCGCCCGCGACGGCCGCTCGTTCTCGCGGCCGGAGCCGACCGGCCCGATCGGCGGCCCCTTCACGACGGTTCCGCTGGGTGAGCCGATGCCGTAGTCGGCTTCCGTGTTACGATACGGAACGTGTCGTATCCATCTGATCCCGCCGCCGCCTCTCGTCCCGCCGGTCGTCCGCGCGACGACTCCCGCGAGGCGCGCATCCTGGAGGTCGTCAACGAGCTCCTGACCGAGCGCGGCTACGAGGGCGTGACCTTCGAGGAGGTCGCCCGCCGCGCCGGAGCGTCCAAGCCGACGCTCTACCGCCGCTGGAAGACGAAGCGCGAGATGGTCGTCGCCGCCCTCAAGTCGGGCCCGGCCCGCCGCGACGGCGCCGACGCCATCGACACCGGCTCGCTCCGCGGCGACCTGCTCGCCCTCTGCCACCGCCTCCTGACGACCATGCGCTCGACCGACGGCCACACCGCCCTCGCCCTGCTGCAGGCCGGCTTCGAGGAGCCCGAGCTCGGCGAGGCGATCGAGCAGTCCGTCGGCCCCACCGGCGCCCGCCTCCCCGCCGCCGTCATCGCCGCCGCCGTCCGCCGCGGCGAGCTGCCCGACGGCGTCGACCCCTTCCCCTTCGAGGAGGTCACCGGCACCGTCCTCCTCCTCCGCCGCCTCAACGGCCTGGCCACCACCGACGACTACGTGGAGGCCCTGGTCGACACCGTCCTCATCCCCGCCCTCCGCGCCACCGCCTCCCGACCCGACGGCAGCGCCCTCCCCGCGGGCATCTTCTCCGGCCACCCGGAGGCGGACGCCGGCTGAGCGCTGCGGCACTGCCGCCTGCGACCGCGAACCTGCACCGGTCATCGCCGCACCACCATCGCCCCGGCTCCGACTTCCACCCCCACCCACCCCACGCCCGCTTCCCCTCTTGAAGGAGACCTCCATGCCCACCATCCCCGGCTTCGACTACCGCACCCTCCCCGGCGCCGACGGCGTCCCGATCAACGTGGCCGTCGGCGGCTCCGGCCCCGCTGTCGTGCTCCTCCACGGCTTCCCGCAGACGCACTACATGTGGCACGCCGTCGCCACGCAGCTCGCCGCCGAGCACACCGTGATCGCCCCCGACCTCCGCGGCTACGGCGCCAGCGGCAAGCCCGCCGAGGACGGCCCTGACACCTATTCCAAGCGCACCATGGGCACCGACGTCGTCGAGGTCGCCCGCGCCCTCGGCCACGAGCGCTTCGGCCTGATCGGCCACGACCGCGGTGCCCTCGTCGGAGTGCGCGCCGCCCTCGACCACCCGGAGGCGGTGGCGTACCTCGGCATCCTCGACGTGCTCCCGACCCTCGACACCTGGGGCGTGCTCCACGGCGTGGATGCGAAGGTCGCCTGGCACCTCTACCTCATGGCCCAGCCCGCCGGCCTCCCCGAGCGGATGATCGCCGCGGTCGCCGACGACTTCTTCGCCTCGTTCCTCGACGCGTGGGACACCGACGGGACCACCTTCACGCCGGACGTGCGAAGCCACTACATCGACAGCTCCGTCGCCGCCGTGCCCTCGATCGTGGCCGACTTCCGCGCCACCGCCGGCGTCGACCTCGACCTGGACCGCGCCGACCGGGAGGCCGGCCGCGCCCTCGCGATGCCGCTCGGCGTCCTCTCGCAGGACTGGGGCGCGCAGCTCGGCTTCGACCCGACCGCGATCTGGGGAGCCTGGTCGGACGACCTCACCTACCAGCCGAGCACGTCGGGCCACTTCATGGCGGAGCGGAACCCGGAGGAAGTCGCCGACTTCATCCGCGGCCTGGCCGCGCGGGCGCGGGGCTGACGCAGCTCAGGCCGGCACATTCCGCACCGGCCCGCCCGCGCCGCCGCGCGGTCACCGGTTCTGCGGGAACCCCAGCTCGATCCCGCCGTGCGACGGGTCGAGCCACCGGCTCGTGATCGCCTTGAGCTGCGTGTAGAACCGCACGCCCTCGGCACCGTGCGCCTTGGTGTCACCGAACAGCGAGTCCTTCCACCCGCCGAACGAGAACGTCGCGACCGGCACCGGGATCGGCACATTGACCCCGATCATCCCGACCTGCACCTCCCGCTGGAACCGCCGCGCCGCCCCGCCGTCGTTGGTGAAGATCGCCGTGCCGTTGCCGAACGCGCCGGCGTTGATGAGCGCGACGCCCTCCTCGTACGACCCGACGCGCACGACCGACAGCACCGGCCCGAAGATCTCCTCGGTGTAGGCGCGGGAGGTGGTGGGCACCCGGTCGAGCAGCGTCGGCCCCAGCCAGAATCCGTTCGCATCCCCGTCGGGGTTCACGTCGCGCCCGTCGACCACGACGGTCGCCCCGTCCTCCGCCGCGACGTCGATGTATGAGGCGACGCGATCGCGGTGCTGCCCGGTGACCAGCGGCCCGATGTCGCACGCGCTCCGCCCGTCGCCGACCCGCAGCCCGGCCATCCGCTCCCGGATCTTCGCAACGAGCTCGTCCGCCACGGGCTCGACCGCGACGACGACGGAGATCGCCATGCACCGCTCCCCCGCCGACCCGAATCCCGCGTTGATCGCACTGTCGGCGGTCAGGTCGAGGTCGGCGTCGGGCAGGACGAGCATGTGGTTCTTCGCCCCGCCGAGCGCCTGCACCCGCTTGCCGTGCGCGGTTCCGGTCTCGTACACGTAGCGAGCGATCGGCGTCGAGCCGACGAAGCTCACCGCAGCGACATCGGGGTGGGTGAGGAGGCCGTCGACCGCCTCCTTGTCGCCGTTGAGCACCGTGAACACCCCGTCCGGGAGGCCGGCCTCCTTCCACAGCGCCGCCAGCCACAGCGCCGCCGACGGATCCTTCTCACTCGGCTTCAGCACGACGGTGTTGCCGGTCGCGATGGCGATCGGGAAGAACCACGCGGGCACCATCGCCGGAAAGTTGAACGGCGAGATGACCGCCACCACCCCGAGCGGCTGCCGGATCGAGTACACGTCGACCCCGGTGGACACCTGCTCGGAGTACTCCCCCTTCAGGTGGTGCGCGATCCCGGTGGCGAACTCCACGACCTCCTGCCCCCGGCTGATCTCCCCGAGCGCATCCGACAGCACCTTCCCGTGCTCGGACGTGATGATCTCCGCGAGCTCCCCCTTGCGCGCGTCGAGCAGCTCCCGGAACTTGAACAGGATCCCCTGCCGCTTGGCAAGCGACGTCTCGGCCCACGCCGGGAACGCAGCCGTGGCGGACGCGACGGCCGCCGCGATGTCGTCGCCATCGGCGAGCGCGACCCGCTTCGTCTCGACCCCGAGCGCCGGGTCGAACACGGGCGCGGTGCGCCCGCTGCGCGACGGGTACTCGCCGCCGTCGATCCAGTGCGGGACGACGGGGAGGCTGCGCTCGGTCGCGGTGTCGTTGGTCGCGGGCGAGGTGGTCGTCATAGTGGTCCTCCGTTGGATCGATGGCGCTCCCGAACAGTCTGCGACACGGCGTCGTGGAACGCCATCCACCCTCTTGACGCGGTACTCCGCTCTCGCTGATCCCACCCTTTACGAACTGCTGAAGGCACCCGCGTCGGCACGTAACTCGAAGAAGTCCGCAATGAGCAATGCGACCGCTACCCCGGCAAAGATCCAGGCCGGAACGAAACCCCAGCTGACACAGGCCAGACCGGCCAACGCGAGGTACAGCATCCCTTTCCACGCCATCCGCAAGTAGAAGGCGTGAAGGCCGAGAAGGCCACCCATCAGCAGAAGTCGCGACGCAATGACGGCATTTCGGCTCGATCTAACACTGACCGGCTCGCCCGATACGTCGTTCCCCGTTGACTGGGTCGACGCGCGCCAACCGAACACAACGGCGACGGCCAGGAGAACTGCGATGAGCAGCGTCGAAACCATCTCGACTGCGCGCCCCCAGGCGGCCGATGCCGCGACGACATAAGCAGTGGTGGAAATCAGCAGCATGGCAGCACCCACCCGACGGCCGCCAACGAGCATCCGCGCGCCGAGGAGGGGCAGCACGACGGCTACACACCACGCGAGTACCGAAGCCGGTACCGCAATCACCAAGGCGGCCCATTCGACGTCGCCCAGAAGCGCCATCCTGACGACTCCCGCAGCCTGCACGAACACCCCGGTCCCGCCGACAAGCGCGGCGTTCCCGGCCGCGAGTATTACCAGAGCCCGCCAGCTCAGTGCATGTGGTTGTCTCGAATGAGGCATCAGTCACCACTATTTTTTCGTCGCTGGCCGCTCGCGCGACAGCCATGAAGACGAATCAATGCTTTTGAGATTCCTTATAGGCGCGAACCGACTGCATGGCGCGCTCCCACTGCTCGCGCGTAAGCGCCGGTTCTCCGGCCGCGCGCATGATCACTCCCGTGGGGGAATGTCGCCTCTCCACGTTGTAGTAACCCTGAGCCATAGTGGTGTACCCAGCGTCGACCTCTCTCTTGGCCTTCCGATTCATCATCCAGACGCCGAAGGTAAGAACCGCAAGTCCACCAGCAAAGAGAAGCATGAACGCGAAAGTGACGGGGTCGATGTTCCCGCTCTGACGCACGATCGTCGCGGCACAGATTGCTCCTCCGATCGTGCCTACAATCCACGCTCCACCACCCCAAAGGGCGATTCCAGACCACTGGGTGGCGCTTGGCCCCGGGAGCAGGTCTCTGCGTTCGATACTCACTTCGCCCATCCCACCTGGGCAACACCGAAACTGTCCGATGCGATCCCGAGAGCACCGAAGGCCTGAGTGAATGCGTCTGAGATATCGTCTTCGCCTGTCCCGGCGGGCAGGAGTGACGATCGGCGGCATCGCTCTCGCCCGCCGGCCTCGCCGCATAGCCGTTTCGTCCGCAACGCTCGGCTCTTCCAGCCCGCGCCCGCGCTGTGCCGGACGGCGACGCCATCGGTACAAATCATCTTTCGTCGACAGCATCGGACTTCTCGTTGACAATGCTGGCCTCGTAGGCCCGAACGCGTGCCATTGCCGCTTCCCATTGAGGCCTGGTCAGATTGGGTTCGCCTGCGCGCCGCATGATCACTCCGGTCCGCGAGTGCAACCGGTCTACCTGGTTATTGCCTCTGGCGACCGTGGTGTATCCCGCTACCAACTCGGACTTCTCTTTGGCGTCACCGCAACGATTACAAACCCATCCTCCGAGGAAGCCACCCGCCATAACACAAAGGAAGGAGACGGTAACGACGTCCAGGTGTTGAGATGGAGACACCAGAACGAGCGCGCACGCGAGCGAACCGATTGCCCCTACCGCGCCGACGCCAGCGGACACGAGCGCATACGTACTCCACCGCGCGACACTTGGACCTGGCAGCATCCTTCGTCGCTCCCACTGAGTCGTCATCATCCCCACCCTTGAGCGACACCGAATGCGTCGCCTGTGATTCCAAGTGCCTTGGTCGCCTGGTCGATCGAAGCAGTCACCCATTCCTCCACTTTTCGCGAGACCGCGCGGCTGATTACTCGTCCGCCACCAGGGATGATGGCGGTGACAAGTCCGATGACGCACCCGACGATCCGGGATCCCCCATTTACGCAGTTGTAGATCGTGCTCGCCGCACTGGCCACCATCGCGATCGGCGCCAGCCACTGCATCCCCGGGACCAGCGACAGCAGACCGGCGGCAGCGCCGATCCACCCCAGCACATCGAAGAAGGTGCCCCAGTTCTCCGCCTGCTGCTTGATCGTCGTATTCGAGACGCAGCTCGAGTTCGTGTAGCTGTTGGCATACATCGTCTGTCCCGGTGGGCAGGAGTGACGATCGGAGACGTCGCTCTCGGCATTCGGCCCCGCCGCCTTGGGCTTCTTCGGCGAAGCCGGCGGAGACGGCGGCGCATAGCCGCCGGTCGTCCCCCGACTCACCGCACTCCCGTACCTGACCGCGTTATCGGCATCCCGCATCGCCTTCCGCTGCTTGCTGCTCTTGGTGTTGTACGCGGACGGATCGCCGATGCGATGGCCGTCGGGATCGAAATACGTGACTGGGCTGTTCTCCACATACTGATACCGCCCCAACGACTCCGGCCGCCACAGCAGCCCGCGCCACGTATCCGGACTCGTCCACGACCCCGTTGCCGCGTCATACGAACGCGCGAACGTCTCCACAGTCCCGAGTGTCGGATCCTGCGCGTGGCCCGTATACCCCTCCGGCGCCGTCCATCCGCCGCTCTCGAATTTCTGGTCACCCCAGTCCTCATACGACGCGAGCTCGGTGATCGACCCGCCCGAGGCTCCCGCGATCGTCGAACCGAGGCCGTCGAGCAGGTCCCATGTCGCGTCGCCCGAAGCGGAGACATGTGCGGCCAAGGCGCCCACAGCGTCTCTGATCAGCGTCGTCGTGCCTTGCGAATCCTTGAACTGCAGCGGAGTGGTCCCGTCATAGGTCGTGCTCATCGCCACCGACCCGTACTTCGTCGTGTCGGTCACCGACGCCCGCCGACCCAGACCGTCGTAGGCATACTCCGTGGACCGGCCGTCTCGCGCCACCTGCGTCGGCTGGCCGAGCGCGTTGTACGCGAAACTGCTCCCGACGCCGGCTACCGATTGGTTCATCCGATTTCCCGCACCGTCATACGAATACGTGGCCGCTCCCCCGGCCACGCCGCGTCCCGCCCCTGACGTGACCGTGCCGGTCAGCCTCCCGGCGTCATCGAAGGTCGCCGACTGCCGGAAGTCGCCGTCCGTTGCACCCGTCCGCTTCCAGCCGACGCGATTCCCAGACGGGTCGTATGCATACGCGTTCTTCTCACCAGCGCCTGTGACCGACGACGTCAAACGGTCGAGCGCGTCGTACCCATAAGCCGACGACGTCACTTCGGGCACCGCCGCCGAGGTCTGCGCCGCGACAGTCCGCGTCGCCTTCGCCAGGTTCCCGTCCGCGTCGTAGGCGTACTGGTACCCCAGCGAACCTCCGTCCGGCACCGCCTTCGAAGGAGTCGGTGTCGTCCGACCACCGAGATACCGGTCCGCGTGCTTGCACACGTTGTTCGCCCCGGCCGCGGGTGTCGACCGCGCTCCGAGATAACCGGCGACTGTTGTGCACTTCGCGGCCGACGCATCCCCGGAGGCGTAAGCGACAGGGGCCGGAGTGGGAGCCGGCCGAGCCGGCGAGGACGACGGAGGAGTCGTGTGCAGCACCGACGTCACCCGCCCGTCCGCGTCGTACCCATACGTCGATGTGACGCCGCTCGACCGCGAGAGCTCCGTCATCTTTCCCACAGGGTCCCACCCGTACGTGATCGACCCCCACTGCGATGACTGCGAGGTCACCCTTCCCGCGACGTCGTACGTGTAGTCCAGGTGCTCGCCCGTCGGGAGGGTCATCGAGGTGGCCTGCCCAGCCTTGTCGTAGGCCGTGGCAAGGTGCCCGCCCCACTGGTCGATCTGTGTCGTCACCCGGCCGTCCTTGTCATAGGTCCAACCGGAGACGCCTGTCGGGTCGGTCATCGCGATCAGCTGCTGGTTCGCGTCGTACTCGTACCGTGCGGAGGCGCCTGCCTTACTCTGCCTGCTGAGGTCGCCACGCTTGTCGTACGAATACGACACGGACGCGCCCGTTCCGGTGATCATCGACGCGAGACGCCCCGCCTCGGTGTAGGACCACTTCGTGGTGGTGCCGACAGGATCCACCTCGGACAGTGTGCGGCCGGCCGCGTCCACCGTGTACCGGGTGACGTGACCGTTCGGGTCCGTCACGTGGGAGAGATTGCCGTCGGGGTCATACGCATATGAAGAGGTGACATTCACATCGGAACTGGCTTTCGCACCATTCCGATATCCCTCGATGACGTTCGTCAGCTGACCCGCGGGGTCGTACCCGTAGACCGTCCGATGACCCTTGGGGTCTGTCATCGACGTCTGATTGCCCGCAAGATCCCACCCATAGCTGGTCACCGCGCCGAGCGGGTCCGTCATCGACGTCTGGTTTCCGTCGGCGTCGTAGGCGAACGCCGTCGTGTGGCCGTTCGCATCCGTGATGGTCGTCGTCCGCCCTGCCGCGTCGTACGCATAGACCGTCGCGTTGCCTGCCGCGTCCGTCGTCGACACCAGCCGCTCGAGGGCGTCATAGGTGGAGGCTGCGGTCCGGCCGAGCGGATCGGTGACGCGGACGACGTTTCCGTCAGCGTCGTAGCCGAAGGTCGTCGCCTCGCCGATCGGACTGATCGAGCTGATCGCCCGCCCCGCCGCGTCATACGCGTACTTCCACACGTTCCCGCTCCGATCGACCACCGACACGAGGTTGCCGTCGACGTCGTAGCCGAGGTCGCTGTGCCGTCCGATGCCGTCCGTCACCCGCGTGATGCGATCCATGACGTCGTAGGAGTAGGCGGTCGAGACCCCGTCAGCGTCCGTCTGCTTGCTGAGCCGCCCGACGCTGTCGTACGCGAACCTGGTCTCGGCGCCGGTCGCGTCCGTCCGGGTGAGGACGTTCCCGTCGGTGTCGTAGGTGTACGTCGTGCGAGCCCCGGAGGGCGTCGTCGAGCTCACCAGGTTCCCCACGCCGTCGTACTGGTAGCTCCACGCCCCGCCGTTCGGGTCGGCCGTCTTCACGACGCGGTCCTGTTCGTCCGTCGTGTACGTCGTCACCGCGCCGAGCGGATCGGTCAGTCGTGAGAG
Organism: Leifsonia williamsii; assembly: GCF_030433685.1. Lineage (NCBI taxonomy): Bacteria > Bacillati > Actinomycetota > Actinomycetes > Micrococcales > Microbacteriaceae > Leifsonia > Leifsonia williamsii. The sequence goes on along the minus strand of NZ_JAROCF010000001.1, from coordinate 746,284 downwards.
CGCATCCTCGGCGGTATAGCCGTAGCTCGTCACGCCGCCGGTGGGGCTGGTCGAGCTGGTGAGATGGAACATCGCATCCCATGAGAAGGTCGTGGTGGCACCCATCGGGTCGCTCAGGGACGCGAGGTGGTTGTTCGGCTCCCACTCGTAGCGTGAGACGCCGCCCGCGGCATCCGTGACGGTCAGAACCCGGTCGCCCGAATCCCATGCGTATGCCGTGGTGTGCCCGCCGGCGTCGGTCTGCGACACCACCCGCCCAGCCGCGTCATACGCGTACCGCGTGACACCCCCGACGGCATCGGTCGCGTTCGCCAGCCGACCGATCGCGTCGTACCCGTACGCCGTCGTAGCGCCCGACGGCTTCGTCGTCTTCGTCAAGCTCCCGCCAGCGTCGTACGAGTTCGTGATCGCGGTTCCGTCTGGCTGGTGGATCACGGTCAGGCGCCCGACGGTGTCGTATTCGTACGACCACGTGCGATCGGATCCGTCGGGCCCACCCGCGTCCGTCTTCGTCGCCAGCTGCCCCGTCGGAGTGTAGGTGTACCGGTCCACGACGCCGTCCGCACCTGTGCGCGAGAGCAGGTTTCCGGCAGAGTCGTACGAGTACGTCGTCTTCGCCCCGTTCTCGTCCGTCGAGGCGGTCACGTTGTCGTCCGCGTCGTAGGCGAACCGAGCCGTCGTCCCGTCGGGATGCTGCACCTTCGTGATCCGCTGGGAAGCGTCGAACGAGTACACGCTGGCGCGGCCCACATTGTCCGTGTACGTCGTCTGACCGGCCTTCGAGTAGTCGAGTGAACGCCGGTTGCCGTCGGCATCCCACTGCGCGACGACCCGGCCCTGGGCGTCGTACTCGTTCTTCAAGTACTGCACGCCCGTCGCGTCCGTTGCCGTCAGCAGCCGGTGATCCCCGTCGTAGGTGAACCGCTTGGTACGGCCGTCCGGGAGGGTGAGCGTCGTCAAATCGCCGGTGTCGTCGTACGCGAGCGCCCAGTGATCACCGCCGGGTCGGGTGAATCCGGTGACCCGCCCCGCAGCGTCGGAGGACACCGCGATCGTCTGGCCGGACGAGTCGGTGATGGAGCTGAGCGGAACGAATCGGCTCCCCTCCGGGTCCGCCGGCGCCCCGTACGTCAGCGTCGTTGTACGCCCTTCCGCATCGGCATACGCGACGAGGTTTCCGATCCCGTCGATGTTCGCAGCGTCGAAGACCCAGCTCTCGCCCGAGACATCGGTCAGCTTCAGCCTGCCGCCGCCCGCCTCCGCGAGCGTCTGGTGCACGCCCGGGTCGGAGGTCCGATACCCGCCATGCCCATCGGAAACGAACACGAAACTGGCCCCGTCGGCCCGGACGACCATGACCGAGCCGTCGACGAATCGTTGGGCCCTCGCCCCGAGTCCGAACGACCATCCCGCCCCCACCCGCGACAGTCGGCCGTCCTGCGAGTTGTAGTACAGCGTGATGTCGGTCTCGGAGCCGCCCGCTCCCGGCAGGGTGAACAGCTTCTCCTGCTCCAGGAGGTTGCCCGTCGAGAAGCTGAAGGGCTCTCCGCCGTACGTCAGATAGTTCTGGAACCCGAGCATCCGCCACCGCGCGAGTTCAGCGGCAGACGGCGGCGTGGGCCATCCACCGGTCGCCGGGTCCGTGCAGTCGAAGCCCTGGCTCTCGAGATACTTGCCGAGCGCCGTGAAGACCCCGTCCGCGAGATGCGGCATCCCGCCTCCGTCGATGAAGGCTCGATCGTTGTTGTTGTCGAGGTAGAGCGCCTCCAGGTGGGTGAAGGCGTTCGGGAGCGCCGAGAACTCGGCTCCCGGGAAGTTGCCGTTGTCGCCCATGTTCTTCGCGGGGCGCCCGGTGTAAAGCGGGAGATTCCCGACCAGCGAGTCCGAGACGGCGTTGTCCGCGGCACCGCCGCGCGAGTACACCTGTGTACCGCCTTGCTCCGGATGCTCGCCGCCCCACGCCTCACCCTCCCAGGTGTTGAAGCCGATTCCGAGGGTGAGCGCCGGGTTGTACGAGGCCGCGATGCCCGCACGCGTTTCACGCGACACCGGATTCTCGGAGTGACGCGTGAGCACCGCCGTACCGGAGCAGCTGCTGGTGATCATGTCGGCGACCGACTGGGCGAGCTGGAGGTTGTACGGCAGCTCGGTCACCGGTGGTGCCGGTGTCGACGCGTGTCCTTCGTCGTTGTCCGGGTCGAGTACGACCACCGGCCCAGGAGGAACGACGAATGGCGTACCGATGACCACGAACTGGGAGAGGTGCGTCGACTCGCCCCGCACCACACCGGCCTGCTGGTCGAAGTAGGACGGCAGGGCCGTCCACGGCTCGCCGTCGCTCTCGCGGGTATAGATCCGAAGCGTCGCTGGATCGATGCTGTTCGCCGCTATGAGCGCCTCGTCGGGCTCGAGTTCGAGCTCCACTCCCGGGACCACGTCGGAGACGACCGGACCCTTCGGGCCGCCTCCGCGCGTCCGCACCGATGCGGCCGGGAACTGAGTGACCTGCTCGCCGTTCGCATCGGTCGCGGTGATCTCGATGGGATCGGAAACCGGTGTCCCGTTCCCGGGCCGTTCCGCTCGGGCCGCACGCAGCGCGGTCTTCGCGGCAGCTCCGACGGTCACCGACAGCTTCTTCTCGACCTTGTGCCCCGAGAAGGTCGCCGAGACTCCGAGAGCACCAGCGGCGATGGTCGACGCGGTGCCGGGGGTCAGGGTTCCTTCGGCCGCCGGCATCGGCGCCTTCGTCTCAGCCGCGATCCGTACATCCTGAACGGCGGAGGCTGCTCGCACCTCCGCCAGAGTGGCCGCGGCTGTGCGGCGGGCCCGCTCCGCCGGGGACGCCTCTGCCGGCGTCACCGTCCCGACGAGAAGGAGCGCTGCGGCGGCGAAGGCCGCGACGATGCCGTGCGTCACCACCGTGCGACGGGACCGCATCAGCCGATCCCGTTGGGACGCACGGCGGCCGCGAACAGCGCACGCTTGCGTGACAGCGCCATACCCGTGATCACGAGACCCGCGGCGAGCGCGAGGACCAGCCCCGTCGCGATGGTCCGGCCTGTCGAGGCGAGAGCCGACAGCGGTTTCACGCAGGCAGCGAGCTGGACCGCGTCCGACACGCCGTCCCCGTCGTAATCCTCATGCCCCGTCGCGCAGCCGCTGGTGCCGCAGATCACGACGGAGGCCCACTTCGGCACCCCGTGGGCGTTCAGGTCCGTGTTGCCCGTCCCGCAGGTCGGCGCCCCGCAGACGATCGCCCGGGCGAAGTCCGGGATCCCGTCACCGACCGAGTCCGCCGTCGCCGATGCGCACCGGACCGTCCCGCAGGCGATCACCTCGACCCAGTCCGGCACCCCGTCCTTGTCGGCGTCCTCGCGACCCGTCGCCGCGGTCGCCGAGCCGGCAACGACCTGCTCGACGGTGTCCGGGATGCTGTCCCCATCGGCATCGCACGCCGAGACGTCACGGGTCGCCGGGCACGGCGCCACTGCCACAGCCGTCGCCGCCCCGGCCGACGCCGGGCTCGCCGAAGCACCCAGCGCGGCGACGATGACGCCCACCAGCACCCCGAGCAGGACGAACCCGCCGACCACCCGTAGCCGTCGAGAAATATCGAATGCGAGATCCACGGAGTCAGCCTGTCCGAGCCGAGACCCCCGGGGACCGCCTGCCGCCGCAATTGCGGGCGCGAACGAGCAGTTCTACGTAGAAGAGCCGTTCCAGTGCGTGCGCACTGTCACGAAACCAAGAAAGGCCCCCGGATCACCGGGGGCCTCTCGTTCGTGCGCGAGGGGGGACTTGAACCCCCACGCCCTTGCGGGCACTGGCACCTGAAGCCAGCGCGTCTGCCAATTCCGCCACTCGCGCGAACCACCAGAGACTAACACGGGCCCGCTCCCGATCACGAATCCGGGGTCCTCCTGAAGGCGGACGTTCACCCGATGACCAGTGCCTTCGCAACCGTTCCGACTAACATGCAGGTAGTCACGAGCCGGGAGCGGAGACTGTGGGCATTCTGGACAACTTCGAGCGGGGGCTCGAGCGCGCCGTCAATGGCGCGTTCGCGAAGACCTTCCGCTCCGGGCTGCAGCCGGTCGAGCTCACCAGCGCCCTGCGCAAGGAGCTCGACACCAAGGCGGCCGTCGTCGCACGCGATCGGGTGCTCGCGCCCAACCGCTTCGTGCTGCGCATGTCGCCGTCCGACTACAAGCGCATGCGCTCGATGGGCGCTGCGCTCACCGACGAGCTGGTCGCCTTCGTGCAGAAGCACGCGACGACGCAGCACTACGCGTTCGCCGGCGGCATCTCCATCGATCTCCAGGAGGATCCCGACATCACGGTCGGCATGCTGCAGGTCGATTCGGAGAACGTGAAGGGCGACGTCGCCTGGACCCCCGTGCTCGACATCGACGGCCGGCACTACCCGCTGACCAAGCCGCGCACCGTCGTCGGCCGCGGCAGCGACGCCGACATCACCGTCGACGACACCGGCACCTCCCGCCGCCACGTCATGATCACCTGGGACGGCCGCAACGCCCAGGTCGAGGACCTCGGCTCGACCAACGGGTCGAAGCTGAACGGCGAGCCGGTCAAGAAGGCCATCCTCGAGCCGGACTCGGTCATCACGATCGGCCGGACCCGCATCGTGTTCCGCGTGCTGCCGCAGGCGGCCCCCGCCGGTGGGCGACCGGGAGGCGACGACGCCACCCGCCGGCATGACATGGGCAACTTCTGGGGAGCGTCGTGAACCCCAGCGAACTCACCCTCCTCGTCCTCCGGTTCGGCTTCCTGCTGCTCCTGTGGCTGTTCGTCTTCGGCATCGTCTACGCGCTGCGCACCGACCTGTTCGGGCAGCGGGTCCGCAAGCTCCCCGAGGCGCAGGCCTCCGCGTCGCCCTTCCCGTCCGCTCCCGCCGCGAGCCCGGCACCCGCAGCCGCCCCGCGCCCTGCCAGCCCTGCCGCCCCTGCCGGTCCCACCGAGCCGGTGATGAAGCACGCGCCCGTCTCCAACCTCCCGTCCGGCGCCAACACGGCGACCGGCGGCGTCAACGCGAGCGTGCAGACCGCGCACCGCCTGGTCATCACGTCGGGCCCGCGCGCGGGGACCGAGCTCGCGCTCGGCCGCGACCCGATCACCATCGGCCGCTCCGGCGAGTCCGGCCTGGTCATCCGCGACGACTACACCTCGACCCACCACGCCCGCCTGCTCCTCTGGAACGACGAGTGGATGATCCAGGATCTCGACTCGACCAACGGCACGTTCCTCGACGGCCGGCGTGTGACGGTCCCGACCCAGGTCCCGCTCGACACCCCGATCAAGATCGGGACGACCACGTTCGAGCTGCGGCGGTAGGCGCGGTGGCGGCGAACCGTGCGGCGGCCGTCTCCCATGTCGGGAAGATCCGCTCCAACAACCAGGACTCGGGCTATGCGGGTCGTGGGCTCTTCGTCGTCGCCGACGGGATGGGCGGGCACGCGGGCGGCGACGTCGCCTCTGCGATCGCGGTCAACCGCATCCGCGAGGCCGACCGTGAGTACGAGAGCGCCGGCGAGGCGGAGTTCGCCCTCCAGTCGGCGCTGATCGCGGCGAACTCGCTCCTCGCCGAGACCGTGTTCGAGCACCCGGAGCTCACCGGGATGGGCACAACCGTCAGCGCGATGATCCGCGTCGGCGACCAGCTCGCCCTCGCCCACATTGGCGACTCGCGCATCTACCTGTACCGCGACGGCGAGCTGAAGCAGGTCTCGACCGATCACACCTTCGTCCAGCGACTCGTCGACAGCGGCCGCATCACCGAGGAGGAGGCGATGGTCCACCCGCGCCGCTCCGTGCTGATGCGGGTGCTCGGCGACGTCGACGCCTCCCCCGAGATCGACACCTGGATCCTCGACACGAAACCGGGCGACCGCTGGCTCATCTGCTCCGACGGCCTCAGCGGCGTCGTCAAGCACGACGACCTGAAGGCGGCCCTGGCCAGCAAGGAGGGCCCGCGCCAGGTCGCAGAGCGCCTGCTCAAGCAGAGCCTCGACGCCGGCGCCCCCGACAACGTGACGGCTGTCATCCTCGACATCGCCGATGTGGCCGCAGGCGACGTCGTGAAGGAGCCGGTCACCGTCGGCTCGGCGGCGGCGCCCCTCCAGTTCGGCTCGGAGCCGCGCCCGGCCACGCGGGCCTCGCGCCTGCCGACGCTGCGCCTCCACCCCATCCGCCCGGCGACAGGCCCGACGCACTTCGAGCCGCAGTCGGAGGACTACCTCGACGAGCTGATCGAGGAGGACGAGCGCCGCGCCCGGCGCCGACGGCTCACCTGGATGATCGGCCTGGCTCTGCTGGTGATCGCGATCGTCGCAGCCGGCTTCATCGGCTACCAGTGGACGCAGTCCCGCTACTTCGTCGGCGAGTCGCCGGCGGGCAAGGTCGCCGTCTTCCAGGGCGTGCAGCAGGACCTCGGCCCGATCCCCCTCTCGCACGTGTACGAGGAGTCGACGGTCCGCGTGGACAGCCTTCCCGCGTACGACAAGCAGCTCGTGCAGCAGACCATCAACGCCGACGACCTCGCGTCGGCCCGAGCGATCGTGGATCAGTTGAGCGATGCCGGCGGAAAGTAGAGTGCGCGAGCGGCGCCAACGCACCGGGACGGCCACCGGCCCGGTCAAACGGCTGCGCCTGCCCGCCAAGCAGCGCAACCTGGAGCTGTTCCTGCTCCTGGTCGCGTGCGCCATCAACGCGGCGGCTGTCATCCTGGTGCAGCTCGGGGCGCTCGGGCACCTCGACCTCACCCTCGTCTACCTCGGCGCGGGCCTGTCTGCGCTGGTGCTCGGCATGCACATCGCCCTGCGCTTCGTGGCACCGCAGGCCGACCCGTTCCTCCTGCCGATCGCCACCGTGCTGACCGGGATCGGCATCGCCGAGATCTACCGCATCGACATCCACTACGGCGACCAGGGCTGGGACGGCGCCGGCGTCAAGCAGATCGTGTGGAGCGCCATCGCCATCGTCTGCGCGCTGGCCGTCATCATCGTCATCCGCAACCACCGGGTGCTGCAGCGGTACACCTATCTCTTCGGCCTCGCCGCCCTGATCCTGCTGCTCCTGCCGATGCTGCCGGGCATCGGCAAGACGATCTACGGCGCCCGCGTCTGGATCGGCATCGGCCCGTTCAGCTTCCAGCCCGGCGAGATCGCGAAGCTGTGCCTGGCGATCTTCTTCGCCGGCTACCTCGTGCAGGCACGCGACTCGTTGTCGATGGTCGGCAAGAAGTTCCTCGGCATCCGCTTCCCGCGTGCCCGCGACCTCGGCCCGATCCTGATCGTCTGGCTGATGTCGATGGCCGTCATCGTCTTCCAGCGCGACCTCGGCACCGGTCTGCTGATCTTCGGCCTGTTCCTCGTGATGCTGTACGTCGCGACCTCCCGCATCAGCTGGGTGATCCTCGGCGTGCTGCTCATCGTCGGCGGCGCGATCGTCGCCAGCCAGGTGCTCGTCTACGTCCACGACCGGTTCGAGAACTGGCTCGATCCGTTCGCGCAGCGGGTCTACGACGCCGACGGCGGCAGCTTCCAGCTCGTCCAGGGCCTGTTCGGCCTCGGTCACGGCGGCCTGATCGGCACCGGCCTCGGTCAGGGCCAGCCGTGGGTCACTCCGGTGTCGCAGAGCGACTACATCATCGCGAGCCTGGGCGAGGAGCTCGGTCTCGCCGGCCTGTTCGCGATCTTCGCCCTGTACCTGGTGTTCGTCGCCCGCGGCCTCCGCATCGGCTTCGCCGGTCAGGACGACTTCGGCAAACTCCTCGCGGTCGGCCTGTCGTTCACCGTCGCGCTGCAGTGCTTCATCGTCATCGGCGGCGTCACCCGGGTCATCCCGCTGACCGGTCTGACCACACCGTTCCTGGCGGCGGGAGGCTCGTCCCTCGTGGCGAACTGGATCATCGTCGCGCTCCTCCTGCGCCTCTCCGACACCGTCCGCAACCAACCCCGCCTGGTGGTGAGCTAGCCCATGAACCGCGAGATCAAGCGCGTCAGCACGGTGGTGCTGGCGATGTTCCTGGCGCTGCTGGTGTCGACGTCGATTCTGCAGGTCTTCCAGGCGGACACCCTGGCGTCGGATGCCCGCAACACCCGCGCGCTCAACGACAGCTATTCCGCCCAGCGCGGCGCGATCCTGGTCGCCGGGCAGCCGGTCGCCCAGTCGGTGCCGTCCGACGACGTGTACAAGTGGCAGCGGGTGTACAGCAACGGCCCGCTGTACTCGGCCGTCACCGGCTTCTTCCCGGTCAACGGGGAGGCGACCGGGCTGGAGGGTGCGCTCAACCAGCAGCTGAGCGGCAACGCCAACTCGCAGTTCTTCGACCGCATCAACGCCATCCTGACCGGCAAGAACCCCCAGGGTGCGACCGTCGAGACCACGATCGACCCGGTCGCCCAGCAGGCGGCGTGGGACGCCCTCGGCGACCAGCAGGGCGCGGTCGTGCTGCTCGAGCCGAAGACCGGCCGCATCCTCGCCATGGTCTCCAAGCCCAACTACGACCCGAACGTGCTCGCCTCGCACGACGGCAAGGCCGTCGACGCCGCGTACCAGCAGCTCCTCGACGCCCCGGGCGATCCCCTGATCAACCGGACCATCGGCGGCAACCTCAACCCGCCCGGCTCGACCTTCAAGCCCGTCATGAGCGCCACCGCCTTCGGCACCGGCAAGTACACCAAGGACAGCCAGCTCCCGAACCCGGCGTCGCTGCCCCTCCCCGACTCCCCCACGGTCGTCAAGAACGACTCGCTGACCACCTGCGGCCCCGGCGCGACGGTCTCGATCGCGACCGCGCAGATCCTCTCGTGCAACATCCCGTTCGCCGAGCTCGGCATGCAGCTGCAGCCGCAGGTCATCAAGGACCAGGCCGACAAGTTCGGCTTCAACCAGGAGCTGAAGATCCCCATCCCGGTCGAGAAGAGCGTCTACCCGCTCTACGAGGATCCGGCGGAGCGCGCGCTCGGCTCGTTCGGCCAGAAGGACGACCGCGCCACTCCGCTCCAGATGGCGATGGTGTCGGCGGCGGTCGCGAACGGCGGCAAGCTCATGACGCCGAACCTGGTCGACTCCATCAAGACGTCCGACCTGCAGACGATCGAGAGCTTCCAGCCCACGGAGTTCTCGCAGCCGATGAGCCAGCAGAACGCCGACACGATCAAGCAGATGATGGTCGACGGCGTCCAGGAGGGCGTGGCGACCAATGCAAGAATAGGTGGGGTCGAGGTGGGCGGTAAGACCGGTACGGCGCAGAACGGGGACGACGAGCCGTACACCCTGTGGTTCACGGGGTTCGCGCCGGCGAACGATCCTCAATTCGCGGTCGCGGTCGTCGTTGAAAATGGCGGTGGACGCGGTCAGAGCGGGTCGGGAAACTCCGTCGCCGCTCCGATCGCGAGACAAGTACTAGAGGCGGTGCTGAATAAATGAGACCCACAGCAGGGCTCACCTTCGGAGGACGTTACGAGCTGCAGTCGCGGATCGCGATTGGCGGCATGGGCGAGGTCTGGCAGGCCACCGACCTCGTGATCGGGCGCACCGTCGCGATCAAGATCCTCAAGGACGAGTACCTCGGCGACCCCGGGTTCCTGGAGCGGTTCCGCGCCGAGGCCCGTCACGCCGCGCTGGTCAACCACGAGGGCATCGCCAACGTCTACGACTACGGCGAGGAGGAGGGCAGCGCCTACCTCGTGATGGAGCTCGTCCCCGGCGAGGCGCTCTCCAGCATCCTCGAGCGGGAGCACGTGCTGAGCACCGACCGCACCCTCGACATCGTCGCCCAGACCGCCGCCGCGCTGCACGCCGCCCACGCCGCCGGGCTGGTCCATCGCGACATCAAGCCGGGCAACCTCCTGATCACCCCCGACGGCCGGGTCAAGATCACCGACTTCGGCATCGCCCGCATCGCCGACCAGGTGCCCCTGACCGCGACCGGCCAGGTCATGGGAACGGTTCAGTACCTGTCGCCCGAGCAGGCGTCCGGCCACCCCGCGTCCCCGACCACCGACATCTACTCGCTCGGCATCGTCGCCTACGAGTGCCTCGCCGGCCGCCGCCCGTTCACCGGCGAGTCGCAGGTCGCGATCGCCATGGCGCAGATCAACGAGGCGCCGCCGGAGCTTCCTGCCACGGTGGCCGAGCCGGTGCGCAACCTCGTCTTCGCGTGCATCGCCAAGAACCCGGCCGACCGCCCGGCCTCGGCCGCGCACCTCGCCCGCGCGGCGCAGGCGCTGCGTCGCGGCGACGTCCGCGCTGCGGCCGCCTCCGTGCCGGCCGTCCTCGGCGCTGCCGCCGCGACCGACGCCGCGACGGTGCTCATGCCGTCGGCCACGTCGTCGCCGACGCAGGCGACCACGCTGCTGCCGTCGGCCTCCACCTCGACCACCCAGCTCGTCGAGGAGGGCCCGGAGGAGCCGAAGGAGACCAAGAAACGCAGCCCGTGGACGTGGCCGCTGATCGCCCTGATCGCTCTGCTCGCGCTGGTGCTCATCGGCACCCTCATCGCCGTGTTCGCGCAGCCGAAGGCGGCGCCGACGTCACCCGCCACCACCACCTCACAGCCCCCGGCGCCCAAGCCCACCACGCCGTCGCCCACGCCGACCAGCAACACCGTGCAGATCAGTGAGGCCGACTTCGTCGGGCTCACCTCCGCCCAGGCGCGCGAGAAGCTGCAGTCGCTCGAGATGGTCGCCAACATCCAGCCCGGCTCGGCGGCCACCACCGCCGACCAGGTCGACAAGGTGTACTCGGTGAACCCGACCGGTCCGCTGCCCAAGGGCTCCGAGGTGACGCTCAAGGTCTACGGCGACGTCGCGCCCGTTCCCACCCCGACCGACACCGTCTCCGCCGACCCTAGCCAGGCCACCGTCACGAACCCGGCGACACAGGTCACGGTCACGTTCGGATCGGCCGCCTGCCCGGCCGGGCAGAACCTCGTCGGCCGCCGGCTCTACGTGAACGGCCAGCCGCAGACGCCCGTGAACGCCAACTCCACGGTGTGGGCGCCCGCTCAGGCCGGCACGTACAACCTCACCTACACGATCTTCTGCGGGGAGTCGGTCGAGTCCGCCCAGTCGCCGCAGCTGGCGTACGAGGTGACCGCGGGAACGCCGACGCCGACCCCTGGAGCGGGCGGCAACGGCAGCGGCAACAAGTAGCGCCGGTCTACCCCTCGCCCGGGGGAGATATCCAGAAACGCCCCGCTACACTAGCCAGGTCACCCGCCCGATAGGAGTATGCATTGAGCCCAGATAGCCGCCTGCTCGCAGGCCGATATCAGGTGGGCGAACTCATCGGGCGCGGCGGCATGTCCGACGTGCACAAGGGCACCGACACCCGGCTGGGCCGCACCGTCGCGATCAAGCTGCTCAAGCCGTCGCTCGCGACCGACCCGGCGTTCCGCACCCGCTTCCGGCAGGAGGCTCAGGCCGCGGCCCGCATGGCGCACCCGACCATCGTCCGCGTGTTCGACGCCGGCGAGGAGACCGTGCGCGAGCCGAACGGCCACGAGGCGCAGCTCCCTTTCATCGTCATGGAGTACGTCGACGGCGTCCTCCTGAAAGACCTCATCAAGCGCGGTCCGCTGGAGGTTCCGGAGGCCGTGCGCATCACCGAGGGCATCCTCACCGCCCTCGAGTACTCGCACCGGGCGGGCGTCGTCCACCGCGACATCAAGCCGGGCAACGTGATGATCACGCGCAACGGCCAGGTCAAGGTCATGGACTTCGGCATCGCCCGCGCGATCAGCGACTCCTCGGCGACCGTGGCGCAGACGACCGCCGTGCTCGGCACCGCCAGCTACTTCTCGCCCGAGCAGGCGAAGGGCGAATCGGTGGATGCCCGCACCGACCTCTACTCGACGGGCGTCGTCCTGTTCGAGATGCTCACCGGCCGTCCGCCCTTCCGCGGCGACACCCCGGTCGCCGTGGCGTACCAGCACGTCAGCGAGACGCCGGTCGCCCCGAGCAGCATCAACCACAAGGTGTCCCCGGCGATGGATGTCGTGGTCGCCCGCGCCCTCACCAAGGACCGCTTCGAGCGTTACCAGACGGTCGCGGAGTTCCGCCATGACCTCGAGGAGGCCGCGGCCGGCCGGGTGCCCAAGCACAAGGAGCACGACGAGTTCGCCGAGACGCTCTTCGGCGCGCCCCCCACCACGGTCTCCGGGCCCGAGGCCGCCTTCCGGCAGCTCGCCGAGGACCAGACGATGACGCGCACGCAGCGCCGCCCTCCCGTCATCTGGATCTGGGCCGGTATCGCTGTCATGGCTGTCGTCATCGTCGCCGTGCTGGCCTGGGTGCTCCGCCTGGCGCCGAGCACCACCATGCCCGAGACCTCGCGCGAGGTCCCGAACCTCTCCGGGCAGACGCTCGACAAGGCCACCGCCGAGCTCGACAACATGAAGCTGAAGTGGACGCAGACCACGGAGTCGAGCGCCACTTACAGCGAGGGGCAGGTCATCCGGACCGATCCCGACGCCGGCATCGTCGTCGCCACCGGCGACACGATCACCGTGTACGTCTCGTCCGGCAAGAAGACCGTGTCCGTGCCGGATGTGCACAACATGACGCTCGACGCCGCGAAGCAGGCCATCGAAGCGGCGGGGCTGACGGTGGGCCCGGTCACGACCGAGAACTCCCCGTCGGTCGGCGCCAACGTGGTGATCTCCACCGACCCGCAGCCGAGCGGAACCGCCCACGAGGGCGACCCGATCTCGCTGACGGTCTCGAGCGGCAAGGTGACGCTGACCGACCTCACCGGGCAGACGATCCAGGCCGCGACCGGCATCCTGTCGCAGGCCGGGCTGACGGCGAACCCGAAGCCGGACGGCACCTGCCCGCAGGACTCGGGCGCTCCGCTCGTGCACACGCAGTCGGTGGCGCCGGGCGACGTCCCGCAGGGGACGACGGTCGACCTGACGTACTGCTCGGGCTGACTCAGCCCAGCTTCACCAGCGGGTTGAGCGCACGCGACGCCTCGGCCGCTCCGGCGAGCCCGGCGACCTCGAGCCAGTTGCCGAGCATCCGGTAGCCGCCCTCGGTGAGCACGGACTCCGGGTGGAACTGCACCCCGTAGATCGGCGCCTCCACGTGCTGGAGCGCCATGATCACGCCGCCGGAGGTGCGGGCCGTGACCGCAAGGTCGGCGGGCAGCGTGCCGTCGACGACGGCGAGCGAGTGGTACCGCGTCGCGGTGAACGGCTGCGGCACGTCGTCGAAGAGACGGCTGTCGTCGTGCGTGACCTGCGAGGTCTTGCCGTGCATCAGCTCCTCGGCGTTGGTGACCACGCCGCCGAACGCCTCCGCGATCGCCTGATGACCGAGGCAGACGCCGAGCAGCGGCTGACCGGTTGTGAGCGCCTGCTCGACGGCCGGGATGGAGACGCCGGCGTCGGCGGGCTTTCCCGGCCCGGGAGAGACCAGCACGGCGTCGTACTCCGCCAGCCGGGTCGGCAGGTCGGCGACGGGGATGTCGTCGTTGCGCACGACCTCCGTCTCGGCGCCCAGCTCGCGCAGGTAGCCGTTGAGCGTGTAGACGAAGCTGTCGTAGTTGTCGATGACGAGTACGCGGGTCACGGCCCCACGGTACCTTCCTGGGGACCGACGAGCGAATCCACCCAGGGGAATACCCAGGTCACGAGCGCGAAGAGCACGGCCGCCACAAGAATCAGGACGATGATGATGCGCAGCCAGACCGGACCCGGCAGGATGCGCCACAGCGCTGCGTACATTCGGGTCAGCTCCCTTCGGCGACCACGGCCGCGATCTCGCTGGGGACGTCCTGCGTGGGCGCGAAGCCCTGGAACGTGTTGTAGGCGATGAGTCGCTCGCCCGCGTGGAACGGCGGGTTGCACGTGGTGATGGTCATGAGTCGGTCGACCGGGGTGGCCTGCGGCTGTCGCGGCACCGGCAGCAGCACCTGCACGGCCGACGGCTGCACGAACTCGAAGTTGCGGAAGGTGTACGTGTACCAGCCGTCCTTCGTCTGCACGTAGATGCGGTCGCCGATGTGCAGCTTCGACAGGTCGATGAAGGTGTTGCCCCAGCCGCTGTCGTGGCCCGCGACCGCGAAGTTGCCGACCTGGCCCGGGAGCTGGGTGTCGGCGTAGTGCCCGACGCCGGCGGTGTAGCTGTTGAGCACCTTCTCGGTGTCGACGGTCTCGCGGATGGTCCGCTTCCAGTCGGCGCCGAGGCGCGGGATGTAGATGACCGCGAAGGCCTGGTAGTCCGCCGGCTTCGCGAGCACGGGAGGGTCTGTCGGGGTTGCCGGCTGACCGTCCGGCGTGGTGGCCGGCGGCGCCTTGATCGCGTCGTCGATCCACTTCTGGCTCTGGGAGGCCGCGGAGGAGGACTGCTGGTTGGAGGTGACGAGGTTGTTCCACCACACCTGCCAGCCCAGGAAGAGCAGGACCAGCACGCCGGCCGTGATGAGGAGCTCCCCCACCACGCCGAGGAACGTCACGCGGCGCCGCGGGCGCCGGCGGCGGCGAGCACGCTGCGCACGCGAGGTGGGCACCGGCGTCTCGCGCGTGGGGGTGTCCTCGTACGGGTCGGTCATATTACGGATACTACCGGGACAATCTGAACGTTCGCCGCCGTGTTCGCCTGCTCGGATGCGGCGACAATGCTCAGATACGTCCCGCTACACTGTGGTGCTATGGCACGCAGCAAGACGAAGACCAAGCCCGAGCGCCCCGCACGCACCGACCGGCGCGCCGTCGCCTCCGGTGAGGAGGCGCCGAACCCCGTATGGTTCAAGCCGGTGATGTTCGGCTTCATGCTCCTCGGGCTGATCTGGATCATCGTCTTCTACGTGAGCCAGAACCAGTACCCGATCCCGAGCCTCGGCGCCTGGAACATCCTCGTCGGCTTCGGCATCGCCTTCATCGGCTTCCTCATGACCACCAGGTGGCGGTAGTCCTCCACCACTGACGCTGCGCGTCCAGAGCCCGGGTCCGGCCTTCCGCCGCCCCGGGCTCTTCTCGTTCCCGGAGCGGTAGCCGCGCCGTGAACGGCCGGTTTCTCCACAGTTATCCACAGCCGGTTGTCCACAGTGTGTAGAAGTGTGGAAAGGCGGTTCTCCCCAGTGTTAATAAGCCTGTGGAGAGTTACACCGGTGTAATTATCCCCACTGTTAACAACGCTGTGGATAACTTATCCACGCGGTGTGGGGAACTACAGGAATCGGACGAGGCTGACCAGGATCAGCAGTACGCAGAGCGCGATGACGAGCGGCAGCTGGAGCGAGCGCCGCGAAGGCTTGCGCGTCTCCACGTAGATCAGGCCGACCAGCAGGCCGCCGAGCAAGCCGCCGACATGCGCCTGCCAGGCGATGTCGAAACCGGGGATGAAGCCGATCGCCAGGTTGATGGCCACCAGGATCAGGATCTGCGTCGCATTGCCGCCCAGGCGACGCTGGATGATGAAGAAGGCGCCGAACATGCCGAAGATGGCTCCGGAGGCGCCGACGACGGGCTGCAGCGGACTCGTCAGCAGCAGCACGGCCAGCGAGCCGGCGAACCCGCTGATGAGGAAGAGCGCGAGGAAGCGCAGCCTCCCGAGCATCGGCTCCAACGCCGAGCCGAAGATCCACAGCGTGTACATGTTGAGCGCGAAGTGGATGAAGTTGGCGTGCACGAACAGCGACGTGAGCATGCGCCACGGCTGGAAGGCAGCCGGGTCGGAGTACACGCCCGCATAGAGCAGCGCGTTGTCGACCAGACCACCGAACCCGGGCACGAGCCCGAGTACGAAGACCAATGCGCACAGCGCGATGATCGTGTAGGTGACGACCGGGGTCGTCCCTCCGCTCAGCCGCGTGTACCAGACCGGCTTGGTGCGCGGCGCGGTGGCACGCTGCTCCGCCATGCACTCCGGGCAGATGACGCCGACCGCGGCCGGCGTCTGGCACTCACCGCAGATGGTGCGGCCGCAGCGCTGGCAGAGGACATAGCTCTCCCGGCCGGGGTGGCGGTAGCAGTAACTCGCTCGCGCGTCGACGGGCTGAGACATCCTTCCGGCTCGCCCGCCCGCTCTCAGACCTGCTCGATGTCGACGGACTCGATGACCACGTCGTCCAGCGGCCGGTCGCGAGCGTCGGTCGGCACATCGGCGAGCTTGTCGACGACCTTGCGCGACGCGTCGTCGGCGACCTCGCCGAAGATCGTGTGCTTGCCCTGCAGCCACGTGGTCGGGCCGACAGTGATGAAGAACTGCGAGCCGTTGGTGCCGCGGCCGCCCTGGATGCCGGCGTTGGCCATCGCCAGGATGTACGGCTCGGTGAAGTCGAGCTCCGGGTTGATCTCGTCGTCGAACTGGTAGCCCGGGCCGCCGATGCCCTGACCGAGCGGGTCGCCGCCCTGGATCATGAAGCCCGGGATGATGCGGTGGAAGACGACACCGTTGTAGAGCGGAGCGTTGGTCTTCTCACCCGTGGCCGGGTTCGTCCACTCGATCTCACCGGTCGCGAGCCCCACGAAGTTCCTGACCGTCTTCGGAGCGTGGTTGCCGAAGAGGTTGACCTTGATGTCTCCGTAGTTAGTGTGGAGCGTGGCGACAGCGGTGTGCTTAGACATGGCACCAATTCTTGCATAGGGGGTTCCGGCTCTCGGGCCATCCCCAGCCCTTTCGGTGGCAAGATGGAGTCAGTTCGCCAGCCGTACTCGATGGAGGTCCAGATGAGCCTGACACGGAAGCGCAAGAAGGAGCTCAAGCGACTGCGCAACGACGCCGAGCAGCTGTGGAGCCAGCAGCAGGACGTCCTGGCGAATGCCAACGCCCTGGCTGCGCAGGCCCGCAAGCAAGCCGGTTACTACGCCCGCGAGGAGGTCGCACCGCGCGTCCGTGAGGGGTACGACTCCTACGTGCGTCCGGTGACCCACACCGCGGCCGCGACCGCCGGCAAGTACGCGGGTGTCGCCCGCGAGCGTCTCGTCGGCGACGTCATCCCCGCGGTCGGCACGGCCGTCGGCACCGCGCTGTCGGTCGTCGACCACGCGCGCGCCGCCCGCTCCGCCGCCTTCCGCGGTGACTTCAAGCAGGCGGGCAAGGAGTTCACCCGCAAGATCGAGGTCGCGAAGCAGAAGTCGGGCCCGGGTGCGGGCACGGTGATCGCGGTCGGTCTCGGGATCGTCGCCGCGGCGGGCCTCCTGTACGCGGTCTGGCAGACCTTCCGCGCCGACGACGAGCTGTGGGTCGCCGACGAGGAGCCGACGGAGTCGACCACGGCCTCCGCTGCCGCGACGGGTACAGCCTCGAGCACCGGCGCCACCCCCGGCTCCGCCGCCGAGTAGGGGGCCTTTCGGGGGTTTCCCCGATGGCGGCCGTCTCGCCGACGCGAGAGGCTGTCCGTATGAACACTCTCGAACGACCCCGCGACGGCCGCGTGCTCGCGGGCGTCTGCGCCGGATTGGCGCGCCGCTTCGGTCTCACGGCCACGACGGTGCGCGTGCTCTTCGTGCTGTCCTGCCTGCTGCCGGGGCCGCAGTTCCTGGTCTACGCCGCGCTGTGGATCATCATGCCCGCGGAGCAGGTGCGTCCGGTCGCCACGTCTCCGCGCGCTTAGCCGCGGGTCCCGGCTGCGTCAGCGCAGCCCGGCCATCCCGAGGGCGATGTCGACCAGCTCGACCCGCCGGTTCGGGATGGCCGTGAGCGGGAACCAGGCGGCCTCGTCGGTCGACCCGTCGAGCTCGTTCGTCAGCCTCCCGCCGACGACGGATGCGCGATACACGATGCGCAGGGCGTGCAGCGGCCCCGCTTCCGGGACGAACCGCTGCTCGGCGGGGACCACCTTCGAGTCGATGCCGAGCAGGTCGCCCGCGACCGCGTCGAAACCCGTCTCCTCTCGGATCTCGCGCACCACCGCGTCCACCGGGTCCTCACCGGGATCGATCCCTCCGCCTGGGAGCGTCCACCCGGAGCGCCCGCTCTCGTTCCAGTGGGCGAGGAGGATGCGCTCCCGTTCGTCGACGATGACTCCGTAGGCGGCGACCCTGATATCCATCCGGACACCCTACTGCTGCTTGTCGCAGGTTCGGGGCAGTATGGGGTGGTGCCCGAACTCCCGGAAGTCACCGCCCTCGCCGCCGACCTCGGCGGCCGGCTGACCGGGCGCGTCATCGACCGGCTCAGCGTCGTGGCGTTCGCCGCACTCAAGACCTTCGACCCACCCGCTGACACTCTGCACGGCACCACCGTCTCCGGTGTCACCCGGCACGGCAAGTTCCTCGACATCGCCGCCGGCGACCTCCACATCGTCATCCACCTGGCCCGCGCGGGCTGGATCCGGTGGCGCGACGCTCCGCCTCCCCCGCCCACCGGGCGCCCGGGCAAGGGTCCGCTGGCCGCGCGACTGGTCCTCGATGACGGCAGCGGCCTCGACATCACCGAGGCCGGCACCAAGAAGTCGCTCGCGATCTACGTCGTGCGCGATCCCGCCGAGGTCCCCGGCATCGCGCGGCTCGGCCCCGACCCGCTGTCGCCGGACTTCACCGAGGAGGCGTTCGCCGGCATCCTCGCCGACCAGGGCCGCGCGCAGATCAAGGGCGTGCTGCGCAACCAGTCGCTGATCGCCGGCATCGGCAACGCCTACTCGGACGAGATCCTCCACGTGGCCAAGATGTCGCCGTACAAGCCGGCGAACATGCCGCCCGACGACGTGGAGCGCCTCTACGACGCCCTCCAATCCACCCTGCGAGACGCGCTCGCCCGCGCCGACGGCCTGGCGGCCTCCGAGTTGAAGAGCGAGAAGAAGTCCGGCCTTCGCGTCCACGGCCGCACGGGCGAGCCGTGCCCGGTCTGCGGCGACACCATCCGCCAGGTCATCTTCCACGACTCGACATTCCAGTACTGCCCCACGTGCCAGACCGGCGGCAAGCCGCTCGCCGACCGGGTGCTGTCGCGGTTGCTCAAGTAGGGTCGCATTGCATATTTCAGTAGAGTAGACGGGTGCGTCTGGTCTACATCGATGAATCCGCGCGGGACGGCCGTTTCTACTTCTTCGGCGCTTTGATCGCGGATCATGAGGCCGTTCGTTCCATTGAGCGCGGCTTGAACGAGATCGGCGAGCTAGTGGCCCGGCATTGCCCAGGGTTCGACGGCAGCTCCGAGTTCCACGCCGCCAGCATGTTCCATGGACGCGAGGCGTGGCGACCCGTTCCGATTCCCTGGCGGATCAAGGCAGCCGATCTGGTTGCGAAGGTCCTCGCCCGATCGACGGCATCATTCGTCTTCCGTGGAGTGGATGTCGCCGCGCAACAGGCGCGATACCGTCGTCCCCATCCCGCTCATCTGCTCACCCTCGCGCACACGCTCGCAGAGGTGCAGAGGCAGCTGGGCAGCCTCGATGATGAGGCACTCGGTCTCGTACTCGCTGATGAGCATCATGCCGCCGCCCACGCTCGCCGCAGTCTGCGAGATCTGAAAGCGGCGGCGATCCCCGGCTACACCTCCGACAAGCTCCGCTGCATCGCCGACACCATCTACTTCGGCCCCTCGCACGAGAGCCGGCTGCTGCAAGCTGCTGACGTTGCGACGTTCTTCCTCAATCGCACGCGGACGGTGACCGAGCGTGATCCACGCTCAGAAAGAGCGGTCGACAAGATCGTCGGCAACATCCGCCAGATCACCGTGAGCGAGTACGTTTGGTACCCCTGAAAACACAACGCCCCGCGTCGGCGGGGCGTTGGCAGGTGCGGGAGTCCGAAGAGTCCTGCTGTACCTAGAGACTAGTTGATCCGCCCAGTATCTGCCACCTCAGCAGGCGCAGCTCGCCCCGTTCACCGGCGCCGTCAACGGGTCGGCGGCACGCACGACCGGGCCGTGGTCGTCCTCCACGGGGAGTCCCTCGCGCGCCCAATACTCGAAGCCGCCGATCATCTCGCGGACGTCGTAGCCGAGCAGGCTGAACGCGAGGGCCGCCCGCGTCGAGCCGTTACAGCCAGGGCCCCAGCAGTACACGACGACCGGCGTTCCGTCGGGCACGACCTCCCGCGCCCTGTCCGCGATCTGCGCGGTCGGGAGGTGGATGGCCCCTGCCGCCCGGCCCTGCTGCCAGGCGGCCTCGCCACGGCTGTCGATCAGCATGAAGGATCGCCCGGCCTCGCGGTCGGCCATCACGTCGGAGGGGTCCGTCTCGAACTGCAGCTTGGCGGCGAAATGGCGGCAGGCTGCGGAAGTCGTCTCGGTGATCGTCATGACCTCAACGCTAGGCAAGCGGAGCGAGCGATTGAAGAGACGATCCACGGCGTTCAAGCCGTCAGGCCGTCGATGCCGTGCCAGAATCGGCGCATGACCGTCACTTCCCCATTCGTCGCCGACACCGTGGATCGAGCCCTCCTCGCCGAGCTCCAGCGAGACGGTCGGCAGTCGATCACCGAGCTCGCGCGGACGGTCCACATGTCCAACAGTGCGGTCGCCGAACGCGTGCGTCGAATGGAGGAGGCCGGCGTCATCCAGGGCTACCGGGCCGTCGTCGACCCCGAGCGCCTGGGCTACGGCATCCTCGCCTTCCTCCGCCTGCGCTACCCGAGCAGCGTGTACAAGCCGCTGCACGACCTCCTGGCCGAGACGCCGGAGGTGGTGGAGGCGCACCACGTGACGGGCGACGACTGCTTCATCCTCAAGGTCGTCGCGACCTCCATGCGGCACCTCGAGCAGGTGAGCGGCAAGGTCGGGACGCTCGGGAGCGTGACCACGAGCGTCTCGTACTCGAGCCCGTTCCCGACACGCGCGATCGCCGCGCCGAACGAGTGAGCGAGAGAGCCGAACAGGGTGGAGCCTAGGAGATTCGAACTCCTGACATCCTGCTTGCAAAGCAGGCGCTCTACCAACTGAGCTAAGGCCCCGGGAGGAAGTACTGGTGGGGATACGAGGACTTGAACCTCGGACCTCTTCGTTATCAGCGAAGCGCTCTAACCGCCTGAGCTATATCCCCGAATGGGCAGATTAGAGCCTACCTGATCTGCCCGGCCGATGCGAAATCGGTCAGTTGTTCGTGAACCCGACCAGCAGCCCGCCCGTGATCTTCACGGACAGGTTGTAGAGGAGCGCGAACACGGCGCCGAGCGCGGTCACCACGACGATGTCGAGGATGGCAACGATCAGCGAGAAGCCCATCACCTGGCCGAGGCCGAGCACGGCGCGCAGGTCGCCGCCGCCGGCGCCGGAGATGTCCTTCACCAGGCTGTTCACCTGGTCGAAGATGCCGGTGCGGTCGAGCACCGTCCAGATGAGGAAGGTGCCGACGACCGCGATGATCGCCAGGCAGATGCCGGCGAGGAACGACAGCTTCACGGTCGACCAGAAGTCGATGTACACCAGCTTCAGCCGCACCTGCTTCGAGGATGCGGGCCGGCGCGACGACTTCTTGGCGAGCTTCTCGGCGACGCTACTGCTCATTGAGGGGTTCTTCCTTCCCGGCGTCCTCCGATTGTGCAGCATCAGCCTGATCGTCGACTGCGTTCTGCGATTCGAGGTTGCGCTCGGTGTTCTTCGCCACGGCGATGATCTTGTCCGACTCGGCGAAACGTGCAAAGACGACACCCATGGTGTCACGGCCCTTGGCGGGTACCTCGGCCACGGCAGAGCGTACCACCTTGCCGCTGGCAAGAACCACAAGGACCTCGTCGTCCTCATCGACGATCAGAGCGCCGACGAGGTCGCCCCGATCCTCGCTGAGTTTGGCCACCTTGATGCCCAGACCGCCGCGGTTCTGCAGGCGGTACTGGTCGGCGGAGGTGCGCTTGGCGTAGCCTCCCTCGGTCACGACGAAGACGTAGCCCTCGTCCGAGACGACCGATGCCTCGAGCAGCCGATCGTCACCGCGGAAATGCATCCCGATGACGCCGGAGGTCGAGCGGCCCATCGGCCGCAGCGCCTCGTCGGAGGCCGTGAAGCGGATCGACATACCCTGACGGGAGACCAGCAGCAGGTCGGAGTCCTCCTCGACCAGCAGCGCGGAGACGAGCTCGTCCTCCTCGCGCAGCTTGATCGCGATGATGCCGCCCGAGCGGTTGGTGTCGTACTCGCTCAGCGCCGTCTTCTTGATCAGGCCGTCGCGGGTGGCGAGCACCAGGTACTTCGCCACCTCGTAGTCGCGGATGTCGAGGATCTCGGCGATCTCCTCGTCCGGCTGCATCGCGAGCAGGTTGGCGACGTGCTGACCCTTCGCGTCGCGGCCGGCCTCCTGCACCTCGTACGCCTTCGCGCGGTAGACACGTCCCTTGTTGGTGAAGAAGAGGAGCCAGTGGTGCGTGGTCGTGACGAAGAAGTGGTCGACCACGTCCTCGCCGCGCAGCTGCGCACCCTTCACGCCCTTGCCGCCGCGGTGCTGCTGGCGGTAGTTGTCGCTGCGCGTGCGCTTGATGTAGCCGCCCCGCGTGACCGTGACCACCATCTCCTCCTCGGGGATGAGGTCCTCCATGCTCATGTCGCCGTCGAAGCCGAGCATGATCTCAGTGCGGCGGTCGTCGCCGAAGCGGTCGACGATCTCGGTGAGCTCCTCGCTGACGATGGAGCGCTGGCGCTCCGGCGAGGCGATGATGCCCTTGAGCTCGGCGATGTCGAGCTCGATCTGGTCGTGCTCCTCGATGATCTTCTGGCGCTCGAGGGCGGCCAGGCGGCGCAGCTGCATCGCCAGGATCGCCTCGGCCTGGATGTCGTCGACATCGAGCAGGCCCTTCAGGCCGTCGCGGGCCTCCTCCACCGTGGGCGACCGCCGGATGAGGGCGATGACCTCGTCGAGCGCGTCGAGCGCCTTGAGGTAGCCGCGGAGGATGTGCGCGCGCTCCTCCTTCTTGCGGAGGCGGAAGCGCGACCGCCGCACGATCACGTCGATCTGGTGGTCGACCCACGCCGTGATGAAGCCGTCGAGCGCGAGCGTGCGCGGCACGTTGTCGACGATCGCCAGCATGTTGGCGCCGAAGTTCTCCTGCAGCTGCGTGTGCTTGTACAGGTTGTTGAGCACGACCTTGGCCACCGCGTCGCGCTTGAGGACGATCACGAGGCGCTGGCCGGTGCGGCCGGAGGTCTCGTCGCGGATGTCGGCGATGCCGCCGATGCGGCCGTCCTTCACCAGCTCGGCGATCTTGATGGCCAGGTTGTCGGGGTTGACCTGGTACGGCAGCTCGGTGACCACCAAGCAGACCCGGCCCTGGATCTCCTCGATGTTCACGACGGCGCGCATCGTGATCGAGCCGCGGCCGGTGCGGTACGCGTCCTGGATGCCCTTGGTGCCGAGGATCTGGGCTCCCGTCGGGAAGTCCGGGCCCTTGATGCGCCTGATCAGCTCCTCCAGGAGCTCCTCGCGCGACGCCTCGGGGTGGGCGAGGTGCCAGAGCGCACCGTCGGCCACCTCGCGGAGGTTGTGCGGCGGGATGTTGGTCGCCATGCCGACCGCGATACCGACCGAGCCGTTGACCAGGAGGTTCGGGAAGCGGCTCGGCAGCACGGACGGCTCCTGCGTCCGACCGTCGTAATTGTCCTGGAAGTCGACGGTCTCCTCGTCGATGTCCCTGACCATCTCCAGCGCGAGCGGCGCCATCTTGGTCTCGGTGTATCGCGGGGCGGCCGCGCCGTCGTTGCCCGGCGAGCCGAAGTTGCCCTGCCCGAGCGCGAGCGGGTAGCGGAGGCTCCATGGCTGCACGAGGCGGACGAGCGCGTCGTAGATCGCGCTGTCTCCGTGCGGGTGGAACTGGCCCATGACGTCGCCGACGACGCGCGCGCACTTCGAGAACGCCTTGTCGGGGCGGTAGCCGCCGTCGAACATCGCGTAGATCACGCGGCGGTGCACCGGCTTCAGCCCGTCTCGCACCTCCGGCAGCGCACGACCGATGATGACGCTCATCGCGTAGTCGAGGTACGACCGCTGCATCTCGGCCTGCAGGTCGACCTGGTCGATCCTGCCGTGGATGCCGAAGCCGGCTCCCGTGGTCTCTTCGTCCGTCACAGTTCTCTCTTCTCCATCGGTCCTCATGCCACCTGTCAGCCCTCAGCGGGCGTCAGATGTCGAGGAACCGGACGTCCTTCGCGTTCTTCTGGATGAACGTGCGGCGCGAGTCGACGTCCTCACCCATGAGGGTGGCGAAGATCTCGTCGGCAGCGGCCGCGTCGTCGAGGGTGACCTGCAGCAGCGTGCGGGTCTCCGGGTTCATCGTGGTCTCCCACAGCTCGCGGTAGTCCATCTCGCCCAGACCCTTGTAGCGCTGCACGCCGTTGTCCTTCGGGATGCGCTTGCCGGCCGCCAGGCCCTCGGCGAGGAACGCGTCGCGCTCGCGGTCCGAGTAGACGTACTCGTGCTCGGCGTTCGACCACTTGAGCCGATAGAGCGGAGGCTGCGCGAGGTACACGTAGCCGAGCTCGATCATGGGGCGCATGTAGCGGAACAGGAGCGTGAGCAGCAGCGTGGTGATGTGCTGGCCGTCGACGTCGGCGTCGGCCATGAGCACGATCTTGTGGTAGCGCGCCTTCTCGGGGTTGAAGTCCTCGCCGATGCCGGCGCCGAACGCCGTGATCATCGCCTGCACCTCGTTGTTGGCGAGCGCCCGGTCGAGCCGCGCCTTCTCGACGTTCAGGATCTTGCCACGGAGGGGCAGGATGGCCTGCGTCTCAGGGTTGCGGCCCTGCACGGCGGAGCCGCCGGCCGAGTCGCCCTCGACGATGAAGATCTCGGAGACCGTCGGGTCCTTCGACTGGCAGTCCTTGAGCTTGCCCGGCATGCCGCCGCTCTCGAGGAGGCCCTTGCGGCGTGCCGTCTCGCGCGCCTTGCGGGCGGCGATGCGGGCGGTCGCCGCCTGGAGCGCCTTGCGGATGATGTCCTTGGCCTGGTTCGGGTTGCGGTCGAACCAGTCGCCGAGCTGATCGCCGACGACCTTCTGCACGAACGCCTTCGCCTCCGTGTTGCCCAGCTTGGTCTTGGTCTGGCCCTCGAACTGCGGCTCCGACAGCTTGACCGAGATGACCGCGGTCAGGCCCTCGCGCACGTCGTCGCCCGAGAGGTTGTCGTCCTTCTCCTTGAGGATGCCCTTCT
This sequence comes from Leifsonia williamsii, assembly GCF_030433685.1. Lineage (NCBI taxonomy): Bacteria > Bacillati > Actinomycetota > Actinomycetes > Micrococcales > Microbacteriaceae > Leifsonia > Leifsonia williamsii. The sequence continues at coordinate 721,240 of NZ_JAROCF010000001.1, read as the reverse complement.
CACGCGCGTAGCGGTTGACCAGCGTGGTCAGCGCGGCGCGGAAGCCCTCCTCGTGGGTGCCGCCCTCGTGCGTGTTGATCGTGTTGGCGTACGTGAAGACGCTTTCGTTGTAGCTCGTCGTCCACTGCATGGCGACCTCGAGCGCGATCTTGCGCTCGGTGTCCTCCGACTCGAACGAGATGATCTCGTCGTGCACGACCTCGGCCTTCTTGGCGGAGTTGAGGTACTGCACGTAGTCCTGCAGGCCGCGCTCGTAGAGGAAGACCTCGTGACGAGCGGGCTTCGTCTCCGTCTCGTCGACCTCACCCTCGACGGGCTCGACCTCGGGGGCGCGCTCGTCGGTGATCGCGATGCGCAGGCCCTTGTTGAGGAACGCCATCTGCTGGAACCGCGTACGCAGGGTCTCGTAGTCGAAGACCACGGTCTCGAAGGTGTCGGGGCTCGGCCAGAAGGTGATGATGGTTCCGGTGCGGTCGGACCGCTCCCCCTGCTCCAGCGGTGCCTGCGGCACGCCGTTGCGGTAGCTCTGCCGCCACACGTAATCCTGACGGTGCACCTCGACATCGAGGCGCGAGGAGAGCGCGTTCACCACGGAGCTGCCGACGCCGTGCAGGCCGCCGGAGACCGCGTACCCGCCGCCGCCGAACTTGCCGCCGGCGTGCAGGATCGTGAGCACGACCTCCACCGTCGACTTCTTCTCGGTGGGGTGCTCGTCCACCGGGATGCCGCGGCCGTTGTCGTCGACGCGCACGGCGCCGTCGGGGAGGATGGTGACCTCGATGTTGTCGGCGAAGCCCGCGAGCGCCTCGTCGACGGAGTTGTCGACGATCTCGTAGACCAGATGGTGCAGACCGCGGGGACCGGTGGAACCGATGTACATCCCGGGTCGCTTGCGGACGGCTTCGAGACCCTCGAGGATCTGGATCTCATTCGCGCCGTAGTCGTGTTCCGCCTCGGCCCTGTTCGGTTCCATCGTCATATGAGAATTCGGCTCCTGACCGCACTAGACAGTGACCCTCCATTCTACCAAGAGGAGGGGGTCGAGATGGCCGAAATCGCCCCTCTGACGCGTTTTCTTCGCAGGGGCGACCTCTTTTGTGCACTCAGCCGTAAGTATCGCGCGGGCCGCGCCCTGGAATCGACCTGGGACCGCGTTTCCACGAGGGGGCGTCCGGCCCCTGAAAGCGGATCGACTCGATGCCCGCCTCCGGGAACCGCTCGCCGATGCGCACGAGCAGCTCCGAACGCATCATCCTCAGCTGCGTCGCCCACGCCGTCGACTCGCACCGGACGACCAGCACCCCGTCGGTGATCGCGTCGGGAACGGCGTGCCGGGCGGTCTCCTCGCCGGCGAGCTCGCGCCACTGTTCGAGGAGGTCGGACTGCGCCAGCTGTGGCGTCCAGCCGAGCTGCACCGTCAGCGCGTCCATCACGTCGCCGATCCCGCGCGGGTCGCGTCCGGCGCCGAACGGCTTGCTCTCGCCAGGCTTCTCCTCGGCCTGCCGCCGGGCGCGACGACCGCGGCCGGTGGTGCCGGCGAAGAGCTCCTTCATCCGGAGGTAGACGGCCGACGCCTCGGACATCCCGCCCTTGTCGGGTCGTTCAGGCATCGGACGACGCCTCCACCGGCGACACCTCGACCACCTGCCCGGCCTCGATGCGGACGGTATGAGCGGTCAACTCCCCCGGCACGTCGTCGTAGACCGCTGCCGTGATCAGAACCTGCTCGTAACCGGCTACGGCGGTTGCAAGCATCCGGCGCCGCGCCTGGTCGAGCTCGGCGAACACGTCGTCGAGGATCAGTACCGGGTCGCCGGTGGACGACTCGTGCCGCAGCAGCTCGGCGGAGGCGAGCTTGAGCGCGAGCGCGAACGACCACGACTCCCCGTGGCTGGCGTATCCCTTGGCGGGGAGCCCGTTGAGTTCGAACAGCACGTCGTCGCGGTGCGGCCCCACGAGCGTCAGTCCGCGCTCGAGCTCCTTGGCCCGTACGGCCGCCAGTGCCTGCCGGAAGACCTCAGCCGTGTCCGAACCGGCGAAGGTGGTTACATCGTCGCTCGCGTCGTCGTCGTCATCCACGTGCGCTCCGCGGATGGTGAGTTGCGGCACGAGCCTCGGGTGGTGGTCGTCGCCCGCGACCGAGCGATAGGCCGCGACGATCGGATCGCTCAGCCGGGCGACCAGCTCGAGGCGCGCATCGATCAGCTCGGTGCCGAGCGCGACGAGCCGGTCGTCCCAGATGTCGAGGGTGCCGAGCTGGTCGGGCTTCACCCGGGACGCCCGTGCCGACTTCAGCAGGGTGTTCCGCTGCTTGAGCACGCGCTCGTAGTCGGCGATCACCGCGGAGAAGCGGGGATTGCGCTGGATGAGCAGCTGGTCGAGGAAGCGCCTCCGGATGCCCGGCTCCCCGCGCACGAGCGCGAGGTCCTCCGGAGCGAAGAGGACGCTGGAGAAGTAGCGCGGCAGCTCCCGCGGCTTGATCGCCGCCCGATTCACCTGCGCGCGGTTCGGTGCGCCGCGGTTGAGCTGCACCTCCACGAGCAGCTCGCGCTCCTCGTGCCGGATGCGGGCCCGCACGATGGCGGACTCCGCATCCTTGCGGATCATGGCCTGGTCGCTCGACACCCGGTGCGACCCGAGGGTGCTCAGGTAGCCGAGCGACTCGACCAGGTTGGTCTTCCCCTGGCCGTTGCGGCCGACGAACAGATTCGCGCCGGCCGCGAACGGCACCTCCGCAGTGCGGTAGTTGCGGAAGTCGGTCAGGGAAAGATGCGTAACTCTCAAGGAGGGTTAGTCCACGGCCTTCACAGCGTGGCCGCCGAACTGGTTGCGGAGGGCGGCGACGGCCTTCATGGCCGGCGAGTCCTCCTGGCGGGAGACGAAGCGGGCGAAGATCGAGGCGCTGATCGTCGGCAGTGGGACCGCGTTGTTCAGTCCCTCCTCGACGGTCCAGCGGCCCTCGCCCGAGTCCTGGACGTAGCCCTCGATGTGCTCGAACTCGGGGTCCTGCTCGAGCGCGCGCACCAGGAGGTCGAGCAGCCAGGAGCGCACGACCGTGCCGCGCTGCCACGCCTTGAAGGTGCCGGTGACGTCCTTGATGATGTCCTTGCGGGTGTCGAGCAGCTCGTAGCCCTCGGCGTATGCCTGCATCAGGGCGTACTCGATGCCGTTGTGCACCATCTTCGCGTAGTGGCCGGCGCCGACCTCGCCCACGTGGACGAAGCCCTCCTCGCGCGGACCCTCGGGGCGCAGCGCGTCGAAGACCGGCATGACCCGCTCGACCTGCTCCTTGGAGCCGCCGACCATGAGGCCATAGCCGTTCTCGAGGCCCCAGATGCCGCCCGAGACGCCGCAGTCCATGAAGTCGACGCCCTTGGGCGCGAGCAGCTCGGCGTGCTTGAAGTCCTCGGTGAACTTGGAGTTGCCACCGTCGATGACGAGGTCGCCCGACTCCAGCAGCGGCTCGAGCTCGGTGATGACCGAGTCGGTGATCTGGCCGGCGGGGACCATCACCCACACGGTGCGCGGGGTGGGGAGGGCGGCGACGAGGTCGGCGAGCGTCGCGACGTCCGAGACGTCGGGGTTGGTGTCGTAACCGGTGACCTCGATCCCGTTCTTCTCGAGGCGGGCGCGCATGTTGTTGCCCATGCGTCCGAGTCCGATGAGGCCGATGTGCATGATCATCCTTCTTCTCTTGCGATTCGCCGGTTCAGCGGAGGAGCAGGTTGGGCTGCAGCAGGTACTTGTACGAGTCCGAGCCCGCCTGGTCCTTCGAAGTCTGGCTCGTGATGAGCACAGGGCCCGGCTTGTTGGGGTTCTCGGTCTTGGTGAAGGAGATGCGCACGAATTCCGAGTGCACGGCACCGAGACCATCGAGCAGGAACTGCGGCTTCAGCGAAACCACCGTCTCCTGGCCAGTGAGGAGAGCGTCGATGCTCTCGGATGCTTGCGCCTGCTCCGAACCGATGGCCTCGAGGGTCAGTCCGTCGGCGGTGAAGGTGTAGCGGAGCGCGGCCTCGCGCTCCAGGACGAGCGCGACGCGGCGGGTGGCCTCGATGAGCTCGGCGGTGTTGAGAACGGCGTAGTTGTCGACGGTCTCGGGGAAGAGCCGGCGCACCGGCGGGAAGTTGCCCTTGATCAGCAGGGAGGTGACGGTCTTGCGGTCGGCTGTGAAGGCGATCAGCTCGCGATCGTCGCGGTTGGTGATCGAGACGGAGACGTTGCCGCTGTGGCCGAAGGTCTTGCCGATCTCGGTGAGGGTGCGGGCAGGGACCAGCGCGGTCTGGGGCTCGCCGGAGGTCGTGCCGTTGTCCCAGTCGATCTCGCGGACGGCGACGCGGTAGCGGTCGGTGGCGACGAGGCCGATCCGGTTGCCGCCGACCTCGAGCTGGACGCCGGTGATCACGGGGGTGACGTCGTCGCGCGACGCGGCGACGCCCACCTGGGCGACGGCCTCCGCGAACTCCTCGGCGGGGACGAGACCGGCCTCGCCTCTGACCTGCGGGATGCTCGGGTATTCCTCGACCGGCATGGAGAGCAGCGTGAAGTTGGCGGATCCGGCGCGCACGCGGATCTTCGACTCCTCGGTCGAGAACTGGACCGGGGCGTTCGGCAGCTTCGCCGCGATCTCGGCCAGGAGTCGGCCGGAGACCAGCACACGGCCGGGCTCCTCGACCTCTGCGGCGATCTCCGTCTGGGCCGAGACCTCGTAGTCGAAGGACGAGAGCTGGAGGCCGGAGTCGGTGGTCTCGATCAGCACGCCGCTCAGGATGGGGAGGGTCGTCCGCTGCGGAAGGAGCTTCACGGCGAACGAGACGGCCTCGCTGAAGACATCCCGGTTGGCTTGGAACTTCACGAAGTCACCCCTGGTCGGCTCGCGGATACGGATCGTCAAGAATCCTAGCCCCATGCCTCCGACGGGCGGGCCGGAGATCCCGCCGACCGCCTGAGGTTGTCGCCCGCCCTTAACCAGAAGAGTTAATGATTAATGGTGTTAACCGCTGTGGAAAATGTGGATAACTCTGTTGAGACCGCGCAGCGACTGGGATCCGGGGTGGTCCGCCCTGTTGATGACCTGAGGACACCGCCTGTTCACAACCCCGGGCGTCGGGAGGCCCGCAGAGCCGGTCTTCACAGGTCGAGCGCGTTCGTCCCCATTAAGCGCGGAGCTATCCGGAGCTTCTCCACAAGTTATCCACAAGTGTTAATAACGCTTTGTCCCCAAACTGGGGATGGAAATGTGGATAACTCGACCGGTACCCGGGTCGAGGGAGCGCGCGACGAGGGCGCTACTTGCCGTAGCGGTGGTTCTGCTTGATGCGGCTGGTCAGTTCGGTGACCTGGTTGTAGATCGAGCGCCGCTCCTTCATGAGCTCGCTGATCTTCTTGTTCGCATACATGACCGTGGTGTGGTCGCGGCCGCCGAACAGCTGGCCGATCTTCGGGAGCGACAGATTGGTCAGTTCGCGGCAGAGGTACATGGCGATCTGCCGGGCGGTGGCGACGGCGGCGGAGCGGCTGGAGCCGTAGAGGTCGTCGACCGTGAGCTTGAAGTACTCGGCGGTGTTGGTGATGATGTCCGTCGGCGCGATCACGTTGTCGTCGTCGAGGGTGATCAGGTCCTTCAGAACCGTCTGCACCAGGGGCATGTCGACCGGGGTGCGGTTGAGGCTCGCGAAGGCGGTGACGCGGATGAGCGTGCCCTCGAGCTCGCGGATGTTGCTGGAGACCTTCGAGGCCATGAACTCCAGGATGTCGTCGGGCACCTGGATCTTCTCGCTCTGCGCCTTCTTGCGCAGGATGGCGATGCGCGTCTCGAGGTCGGGCACCTGCACGTCGGTGATCAGGCCCCACTCGAACCGCGAGCGCATGCGGTCCTCGAAGCCGGTCAGCATCTTCGGCGGCAGGTCGCTCGTGATGACCACCTGCTTGTTGTGGTCGTGGAGGGTGTTGAAGGTGTGGAAGAACGCCTCCTGCGTCTCCACCGCCCGCTGCAGGAACTGGATGTCGTCGATCAGCAGGATGTCGATGTTGCGATAGCGCGCCTGGAACGACGAGCCGCGGTTGTTCGCGATCGAGTTGATGAAGTCGTTCGTGAACTCCTCGCTCGACACGTACCGGACGCGGATCCCCGGGTAGAGGCTCATCGCGTAGTGGCCGATGGCGTGGAGGAGGTGTGTCTTGCCGAGGCCGGAGTCGCCGTAGATGAACAGCGGGTTGTAGGCCTTCGCCGGCGCCTCGGCCACGGCGACCGCCGCCGCGTGGGCGAAGCGGTTGGACTGGCCGATGACGAAGTTGTCGAAGCTGTACTTCGAGTTGAGGCGGGTGTCGCTGCTGCGGGCCGGCGCGGTGATCTCCGGCGGCGGGGCGACGGTGGAGGCGAGGGTCGCGGGAGCGGCGTCGATGTAGCCGGCGGAGGCGGGCTCCGGCTCGGCGGGGCCGGCCATGACCTCCTGCTGGATCTCCGGGTTGACGACGATCGCGAACGTGTTGACGGCCAGGTCGTCGTCGAGGGTGCCGATGGCGTTGAGGAGGGGGACGCGGCTGCGCTGCTCGATCATGCCCCGGGTGAACTCGTTCGGGACCTCGAGGTAGAAGGTGCCGGCCATGATGCCCTTGGGCTCGACCAGACTGAGGAAGCCGTACAGCTGAGGGGTGATGCGGTCGTCCGTCTCGAGCTTGTCGAGCACGCTCTGCCATGCCGCAGAAATGGACTCTTCGCCGCCTGCCATCGTTCCCCGTCTTCATGTTCCAGTGGATGCCGTCGCCCGCGCTCCAGGGACGAGTCGGTCCCCCGTCGACTCGCGTCGGGCTGGCGGCTCGGATGCCGCCGGAGCTATTCACAGGGTTATCCACCGCTGTGTGTCCAATACCGTAGCGATCTCCGGCCGTTTTTGGGATGGCCTGGGGATAACTTTCGACCTCACGGTAACGTGGTGGACGGACGCTGATCAAATCCGATCGGCGGCATGCGACGGCGTGGTGCAGCGACGGTTCCTGCCAATCCGGTGCATAATCAGTGGGTTTACCTGCCGCTGGTTTGACCTGCGTCCCACCGAGGCCGTAGTTTTAATCAGTTGACTTCAGCCGTTCAGGCTGCCCTGAAACTTTCCTGGCCTCCCTGTGCTGGCCGAACCACCTCAGCACCGGCCTGTGAAGCGACCACCACGGAGAGATAGATATGAGCAAGAGAACGTTCCAGCCGAACAACCGCAAGCGTGCCAAGACCCACGGCTTCCGTCTGCGCATGCGCACGCGTGCCGGCCGTGCCATCCTGTCCGCTCGTCGCGCCAAGGGCCGCGAGAAGCTCTCGGCGTAACCGTCACCGGTGCTCGCCAAAGCCAATCGCATCACGCGGGGGGCGGACTACCGGGCGACAGTGCGACGCGGTGCCCGCTTCAGCGGGACGAACACCGTTGCGTACGTCCGTCCGAATCCCGACTCCGACGTGGTGCGATTCGGCTTTATCGTGAGCAAGGCGGTCGGGGTGGCGGTGCGCCGCAACCTCGTCCGTCGCCGGTTGAAGGCGGCGGCCTACGACCTCCTCCCCCGTTTCGGCGAGGGCGGGGTCGACGTCGTGATCAGAGCTTTGCCAGCCTCCGCCCAAGCGTCGTGGGCTAGCCTGCACGAAGAGGTCTCCCGCGTCGCCGACCGCTCGGCGGCGCGGCGCTCCCCCCGCCCGTCCCACCAGTAGCCGCACACCAGCAGAGGCAACGTCCGTCGATGAACACCGCGATCGCAGCAGTGCTCCTCCTTCCGCGGAACGTCGCCGTCCTCGTTCTGCGGGCGTACCGCGCGGTGATCTCGCCGCTGTACGGCGACGTGTGCCGGTACTACCCGTCGTGCTCGGCGTATGCCCTGCAGGCCATCCAGGAGCACGGCGTGATCGTCGGCGGCTTCCTCGGTGTGCGCCGCATCCTCCGCTGTCACCCTTGGGCGGCCGGAGGGGTCGACGACGTCCCCCTCCGTCGCAAGCGCCGCTACCGGGTGACGCCGTTCGGCTTCGTCGTCGCCCGCCGCGCGGGCGTCCCCCTCACCAGCGCTGGAAAGGCGTAGCAACCGCACATGGACATCATCGGTACCATCCTCTGGCCCATCAAATGGGTCGTGGAGCTGATCCTCGTCGCCTTCCACTGGCTGTTCACGCAGGTCGGGCTCGACCCCGCGGCCGGCCTCACCTGGGTGCTGTCGATCGTCGGCCTGACGGTCGTCGTGCGCGCGGCGCTGATCCCGATCTTCGTCCGCCAGATCAAGAACCAGCGGCGCATGCTCGAGATCGCGCCGCAGTTGAAGAAGATCCAGGACAAGTACCGCGGCAAGAAGGACCAGTTCTCGCGTGAGGCGATGTCTCGCGAGACCATGGAGCTCTACAAGAAGACGGGTACGAACCCGCTGAGCTCCTGCCTCCCGCTGCTGCTGCAGATGCCGGTCTTCTTCGCCCTGTTCCAGGTGCTGAATGGCGCCCAGAGCAGCCACGCCGGTGTCGGCCCGCTGAACGAGACGCTCGCCAAGCAGTTCGGCAGTGCGACACTGTTCGGCGTCGCGCCGCTGCACCAGAGCTTCCAGGGCGCGATGAACGCCAATCCGCCGCAGGTGGCGGTCATGGTGATCGCCGCTGTGATGGTGGTCCTGATGACTGGTTCGCAGTTCCTCACCCAGCTGCAGATCGTCTCGAAGAACATGTCGCCCGAGACCAAGGCGAGCCCGCAGTTCAAGCAGCAGCGCATCCTGCTGTACCTGCTCCCCTTCGTGTTCCTGTTCTCCGGTTTCGCCTTCCCCCTCGGCGTCATGTTCTACTGGCTCACCTCGAACCTGTGGACCATGGGCCAGCAGTTCCTCGTCATCCGCAACATGCCGACGCCCGGCTCGGACGCCGCGAAGGCCCGCGAGGCCCGTCTCGCCCGCAAGGGCAAGCTCGTGCAGGACGACGGCAGCATCGTGCTGACCGTCGAGGAGGCGCCGAAGAAGCCCACGCAGCGCGTCCAGCCCGTGAGCAAGAACCGTTCCAAGAAGCAGGCCGGAAAGAAGTAGGACCATGACGGACGTGCAGACCGAGTTCACCTCCCCCTCCCCCGCGGACGAGTCGGCCGCTTCCGGCGTCGCCGGCGTCGCCGACTTCGCCGATGGTGAGTCCGCTTCGGCCGAGAGCGTTTCGTCCGACTCCCCCAGCGTCGCCGACCTCGACCGTGAGGGCGACGTGGCCGCGGACTACATCGAGGAGCTGCTCGACATCGCCGATATCGACGGCGACATCGACATCGACACCCGCAACGGTCGCGCCTACATCTCCGTCAACGCCGAGCAGGGAACCAATCTCCACCTCCTCACGAAGCCCGACACCGTGGCCGCTCTCCAGGAGCTGACGCGCCTCGCCGTGCAGAACAGCACCGGCGAGTTCTCGCGCCTGATCCTCGACATCGCCGGCTCGCGCGATGCCCGCCAGGCCGAGCTCGGCACGTTGGTGGAGCACGCCATCAGCAAGCTCGAGGGTGGCGCCGCGGAGGCCGCGCTTCCGCCGATGTCCTCCTACGAGCGCAAGCTTGTCCACGACATCGTCTCCGAGCGGGGATTCGTCTCCACCTCTCGGGGCGAGGGACGCGACCGCTACACGGTCATCTCCGGCGCCTAAGTTTCACGTGAAACGGTGAGCGACCTCCTCGAACTCGAACCTCCAGCCGCGGCGACCCTCTTCGGCGACCGCCTGGAGATCGCGCGTGCATTCACACGCAACCTTGCGGAGCAGGGTGAGGAGCGCGGCCTCATCGGCCCGCTCGAACTCCCCCGCTTGTGGTCGCGCCACATCCTCAACTCCGCGATCGTCGCCCCGCTTCTCTGGTCGGGTGCCCGGGTGGGTGATGTGGGCAGCGGCGCCGGTCTCCCTGGACTGGTCCTCGCCATTGCTCGACCGGACGTCTCCTTCGTGCTGATCGAGCCGATGGAGCGTCGTGTCGCATGGCTGACGGAGCAGGTCGCCGAGCTCGGTCTCGACAATGTGACGGTCGTCCGAGCCCGCGCCGAGGAAGTTCGCCTCGATGAGCCACTCGACCAGATCACGGCCCGCGCGGTCAGTGCCTTCCGTAAACTCCTCCCCCTGACTGCTCCGCTGCTCCGCGACGGCGGCCAGCTGGTGCTCATGAAGGGCGCCGGCGCCCAGGCGGAGCTCGATGCTGCGACGAAGGAGATCCGCAAGTACAAGGCGCATGACCTCGAAGTGGTGGAACTCGGGGACGGGGTCCTGGACGAGATCACGCGCGTTATTCATGGAACGGTGCGGTAGGCGGGTTCGCTGCTCGTTCTTGCTGCGGAGGCGGTCGGGAGTCGGTTTGGCTGCCTCCAGGGCGTTGTGCTGGCCGATTCTTGGTCGGTCGGAGCGTCCGATGGAGGGCTCAGGATGGCTCAGAGCGAACTGAATGCACTGCTTCGGTTCGGCAGGAGCCATCCTAAGGCGCTGTTCAGTCATCCGAGTTCGTCCAATATCGGGCTGATTTCGGATATCTGGGCCTGCTCGACTGCGTTCTCGGCGATCGATGCGGTGATTGGTGCCCGGTGAAGCACCCGGGCGGCGGTTGCTTGCTCGATTCTCGCTACCTGGCGAGGTGCCTGTGAGGAACGGATGCTCGGACCGCGCTCGAAGGGCAGGCGGTTGTTGCGGAATCGCGAACCCGCGATTGGTACCTGGAAGCAGCTGCGTGGGTGGGAGGTGCAGTCCTTCTATTTCGTGCTTCGACGAGTCGACGATCGGACTGGAGTGATGTGTGTTCGTCTTCTCCCCTGCTGGGCTGACCGTTTCCGTAGAGAGGGCGCCCATGTTCGGAAGTCGGCGCATGCGTTCTCGACGTTGACAGGTATGTAGATCCGGGCGCGTTGCGGTGGTTCGCTGCTACGTGCACCGCCTTTCTCGTCGCGAACATGGTGCTCCCGCCGTCGAACACGCGGGCGTACGTACTCGCCAGGCACTCGTGGTGACTCCTGGGGAACCTGTCAGTGACGTCATCCGAGGGTGTTCGCCGCGCGCCGTGCCTCAGACGTCCGACATCTTGGATGCAGTGGAGTGGAGGCGGGCAACTCCGTCTGGCTATGCCGAACGCCTGTGCGTTCGACCGGCAACTTCGGCACCCTACAGACGGTTCTCCCCGCTCAAGACATCCGCGAGGAGTCGTACCGATGGTGCGGCGGTTTGCTACTGGCACCGGTAAAGTAACCTGTCTGTCGCGTATCGGGGCTGCGATAGGGCGTCTATCGCTCGCTTCGGCGGCAGCTGGCGGTCAGTAGAAAGCAGGCGGCGGCCGGACGGGCCATCCGTTACGCCGGGTGCTGGTGCTGTCCGAGCGCTGCCGGGTGCAGCAACGGTGCAGCAACGGCCTGAGTGGATTTGCCTTGGCATGAGGGGTGCAAAGCGACACGAAGGCTGTGACGTCCGGGGATCCGTCCTAACTCGTGGCGCTTGAGTCTCGCCTGCCGGCGACCTCCCTCCCGATCGGCGTGCCCGCTGGTCAGGCGCGCGTGCGGTGGTTTGACGAAGCCGAGCGGAGCTCGCTATGTGAGCTGTGTCCCCCGGCTGTCGGTTGTCGCGACCCGCGTCTGCGCTGATCGTCTGTGTTTCACGTGAAACTGCGCTGATCTCGGGAAGCGCAGTCGTCGATTTCTGGGTCTATACGTGCCACGAGTGCGCCACTGTAGCTTTGCGACAAGCGCCGCGCTCCTGCTCCCCCGGTAGCTCGACGCTGATGGCGGTCCAATCCTCCGAGCTAGACCTCGGTGCGTCACCCCTCGTAGGACTAGTGCTCTTGGGCGGGTGTAGTCCGGGTGTGGCCGCATAGCCTCACTGTTGTTCGACGCGGAACGATTCCCCTCCAACCGTCCACTCCCCCGCGGGAGCGCGATGTCGGCGCCGCCGAGATCACGACACCGCGTCGCCAGGACTGCATGTCCGTGCGTTGTTTCACGTGAAACGAGACCTTCCAACCGTCTACCTCCCGCGGGAGCGCGATTTCGGCGCCGCCGAGATCACGACACCGCGTCGCCAGGACTGCATGTCCGTGCGTTGTTTCACGTGAAACCAGGCATTCCAACCGTCCGCCTCCCGCGGGCGCGTGGTCTTAGTGTCGCCGAGACAACGACGACCAGCCGCGTGCGGTTCGACGAGCTGGACAATCGAACCGTCGTCGCGGCAGTCATCCAGCATCTGCAGCGCGGAGGCGATTACCGCCAGTCCATCGGACCTCGTTGATCCCACCCAGCCATGTCTCGCCTTGGTTTAGCTAGAGCGCTGCCCAGTTCGACGCGGCGTCCGGTGACGCGGGCGCAACTTCTGCTCGCGCGTATGCGCGTGCTCGGCGCGCGCCCAGTCTGCCGTCATCCCCGGCCGTCTTGCGGCCCACTCAGCCAACTCAGATCGCGTGTGTAGGGAGCCTCGCTTACGAGGAGCGGCGTGGGTAGGGCGCAGCGCATTGTGCGATGTGCCTAAGACCTAAGACCCCGACCGCCAGGAGGGATCCCGTCGCGGGCGCACAAACCGAAGTGGTGTAGCTGAGCGAGTTCGAGGGAGGCTGATGTCGAGCCAACCATGGCGCGCCGGGTCACCCCCGACGGGCAGAGCACGCTCTCCATGCCGACGCATGTTTCACGTGAAACGCGCCAAAGCGGGACGAGCAAGTGCACCGCCGCATGGACAGTACCCGTGACCTCGGATTCGCCGACTCATGCGCACGACGCCAAAGTGATGCCCTGACTGCCGTCGCTCCTACTGCGTACTCGCCGCGCCAGTACCGCAGGACCGGCAGCGGAGCCCGCAGTCGGCCAATGGTGCCTCGCAGTAACTCCCGCCCCTCCGGTGTAAGGCTGCTGCGTACTGACTAAGGGCTGACGATGGAACCCGCGACGAATCTATTCAGCGCTGCTCCAGGCTTTGGACACTAGCTTGCGGATTCAGTAGGTGCGCCTTCACCGCGGACGATTCTCCACTCCCCCGCCAAACGCCTACGTTCTGCCGCGGACATCGCCTGGCCGCGTGCGCCTGTGGCTGTGGCGCCTTCTCGCTCAGGCACCTCGTGTGCGGCGGCCGGTATCGTTCCGCTGACGCTTTCCTCGTCGACGCCCTTCTACGTTGGCGACGCTTTACGAGGATGGCCGCCGTTCGCCGCCGCACCCTCGCTTCCTGGAAGGTCAGGGGTATGCCCGAGTGCGCCCGTCCGCGGCGGGCGCCCTCGCCCCGGACGTCCTGTCGCCGCAGGTGTCGTCGCCTTGCGTGCGCCGCCGTCCTGCTCCAGCTCCTCGTGGCGACGACATCGCATCGCTCCCTTGACGCCTCTATAGTCGGCGGCCGGATCTTGTGGACGGCGCGTTACGATCATGGCCGCCGTTCGCCGGCGCGCCCTTGCTTGCCCGATGGTCAGCGGTATGCCCCGAAGCGCCTGTCGGTGCGGGTGCCTGTCGGTGCGGGTGCCTGTCGGTGCGGGTGCCTGTCGGTGCGGGTGCCTGTCGGTGCGGGTGCCTGTCGGTGCGGGTGCCTGTCGGTGCGGGTGCCTGTCGGTGCGGGTGCCTGTCGGTGCGGGTGCCTGTCGGTGCGGGTGCCTGTCGGTGCGGGTGCCTGTCGGTGCGGGTGCCTGTCGGTGCGGGTGCCTGTCGGTGCGGGTGCCTGTCGGTGCGGGTGCCTGTCGGTGCGGGTGCCTGTCGGTGCGGGTGCCTGTCGGTGCGGGTGCCTGTCGGTGCGGGTGCCTGTCGGTGCGGGTGCCTGTCGGTGCGGGTGCCTGTGTCGGTGCGGGTGCCTGTCGGTGCGGGTGCCTGTCGGTGCGGGTGCCTGTCGGTGCGGGTGCCTGTCGGTGCGGGTGCCTGTCGGTGCGGGTGCCTGTCGGTGCGGGTGCCTGTCGGTGCGGGTGCCTGTCGGTGCGGGTGCCTGTCGGTGCGGGTGCCTGTCGGTGCGGGTGCCTGTCGGAGCGGGCAACTTGTCGGCGCGGGTGCCTGTCGGAGCGGGCAACTTGTCGGCGCGGGCGCCTGTCGGAGCGGGCAACTTGTCGGCGCGGCGTCCTGTCGGCGCGGGAGCCCTCTCGACGCGGTCGACTGCCGGCGTTGGCACCTTTCGGCGCCGACAACGATCGGCGCCGACAAACTTTCGGCGGGCGCTCTCTCGTCCCGTGCACCGGTCAATGCGGCTTCTGACGTTCGGTGGCGGTGTCTCGTTTCCGCTGGCGCCTGCTTCGTCGACGGCCCTCTTCCCGCTCCCCGCTGGTACCTGTTCTCCGCGGGGTCACGCACTCCCAAGCGCCGCGTGCACCGCCGGCCCCCGCGTACCCGGAGGGCCTCCTTTCCAAAGATCACACGTTGCGTCGGCGCGGCTGCTCGCAGAGTCGCCCTTCGCCCTCCGCGCCATCGCCGCCACTGTCGCCGGCCCGGTGCTCCTTCTCATCTCCCCTCTCCGTCTCCCCTCCCCTTCCCTCCCCATCCCCCACCCCGCCCCGGTCTTTCCACAGATCGCGCGCGCGTGACAGGGTGCGGTCAGTCGTGCGGGTTAGAGTTGAGCAGTGGCGCGCCGGAGGTGCGTCGGTCCCCGACAGAAGCCGGTGCCGTGCACCAGACGAGCGACGAGGTTTCACGTGAAACAACCGGATCAGGACGTTCCTGCTGAGGCGGATGTGACGGCTTTTGATGCGTCGACGCCGCTGGCGCGGGAGCTGGCGGACCTGACTCGGCGGCGGCAGGCGATTGCGGCGGAGACGCTGCCGTTGCCGTCTCGGACGCGGATCTTCACCATCTCGAACCAGAAGGGCGGCGTCGGGAAGACGACGACCGTCGTCAACCTTTCGGCGGCCCTGGCGAAGTCGGGCGCGCGGGTGCTGGTGATCGACTTGGATCCGCAGGGGAATGCCTCGACAGCGTTGAGCGTCGAGCACCGGGAGGGTACGCCGAGCGTCTACGACGTGGTCGTGAACGACCGGGAGCTCGAGGAGGTCATCCAGAAGAGCCCGGAGTTCGACGGGCTGTTCGTGATCCCGGCGACGATCGACCTCGCGGGAGCGGAGATCGAGCTCGTGTCGATGGTGGCTCGCGAGCAGCGGCTGAGTCGGGCGCTCAACCGGTTCTTGGACGAATACGACATCGACTACGTGCTGATCGACTGTCCCCCGTCGCTCGGCCTGCTGACGATCAACGCTTTCGTCGCGGCGACGGAGGTGCTCATCCCGATCCAGTGCGAGTATTACGCGCTGGAGGGGCTGAGCCAGCTGCTCAAGAACATCCAGCTGATCGAGCGGCACCTGAACCCGAAGCTTCGCGTCTCCACGATCCTGCTGACGATGTACGACTCCCGCACCAACCTGGCCCATCAGGTGGCGGCGGATGTTCGCGAGCATTTCCCCAAGGAGGTGCTGAACACGATCATCCCCCGCTCGGTGCGCATCTCCGAGGCGCCGAGCTACGGGCAGAGCGTCATCAGCTACGACACCAACTCGTCCGGGTCGCTCTCCTACATGGAGGCGGCCGCTGAAATCGCACGCAGAGGAGTACCCCGCTAATGGCAGCGAAGCGCACCGGCCTCGGCCGTGGGATCGGCGCCCTGATCCCCACCTCCGACCAGGCCACCCGACCGGTCGACGTGTTCTTCCCTGCGGCTCCGATCGAGCCCGCCGGTGAGGACCTCGTCGCCGTCCCCGGCGCCCGGCTGGCCAACCTCTCCCCTCTCGACATCGTCCCCAACCCGGTGCAGCCGCGCACAGAGTTCGACCCGGACGCCCTGGCCGAACTCGTCGCCAGCATCCGGGAGGTCGGCGTCCTCCAGCCGGTGGTCGTGCGTCCCCTGGCCGGCCAGAAGGACAAGTACGAGCTGATCATGGGCGAGCGGCGCCTTCGCGCGACGAAGGAGCTCGGCCTCGCCACTATCCCTGCCGTCGTCAAGGACACCGCCGACGACGCGATGCTGCGCGACGCGCTGCTGGAGAACCTCCACCGCTCGCAGCTCAACCCGCTGGAAGAGGCATCCGCCTACCAGCAGCTGCTCGCCGACTTCGGGATCACGCAGGACGAGCTCGCCACCCGCATCGGCCGCTCCCGCCCGCAGATCACCAACACCATCCGCCTCCTTAAGCTCCCCGCCGCCGTGCAGGCGCGCGTCGCCGCAGGCGTGCTGTCGGCTGGCCACGCCCGCGCGATCCTCTCCCTCGCCCCCGACGAGGAGGCGATGCTGCGGCTCGCCGACAAGATCGTGAACGAGGACCTGTCGGTGCGAGCGGCGGAGGCCGCGGCCAGCATGGCTCCCAAGCCGGCGCGGACCAAGGCCACACCGGGCAAGCACCGGGGACACCTCGACGAGATCGCCGGCCAATTGGGCGACCGCCTCAACACCCGCGTCAAGATCTCGCTCGGAGCTCGCAAGGGACAGATCGTCGTCGACTTCGCGACCATCCAGGACCTCAATCGCATCCTCGAGGAGATCGGACAGCCGGCCTACTCCTGACCCGAGAGCAGGATGAAGAAGCCCCGATCCCGCTGGCCCAGCGGGATCGGGGCTTCTCAGGAGAACCGAAGAGGCCTATGACGCGTCAGCGATGGCCGCGACAGCCAGCGCCGCGTACACGTCTCCCAGATCCCGGCCCGACGCGGCGATCGCCTGGGGCATGATCGACGTCTCGGTCAGACCGGGCAGAACATTCGCCTCCAAGAACCACGGCACACCGTCGGCGTCGACGATGAGGTCGATGCGCGAGAGATGGCGCAGCCCGAGTGCGCTGTGGGCGGCGGTCGCGGCCGCAGCGACGGCCTCGGCAATCGTGTCGTCGAGGCGGGCGGGGACGTAGAAGCGGGTCTCCCCCGCGTTGTACCGCGCGTCGAACGTGTATGCCCCGCCCAGCGGCTCGATCTCGACAGCCGGCAGGGCTTCGGGAGCGTCACCGGTGTCGAGCACGGCGACCGACACCTCCACCCCCTCCACCTTCCGCTCGATGAGGGCGACCTCGGAGTAGGTGTAGGCATCGACCATGGCCCGAGGCAGCTCCTCCGCCCGCGTGACGATGGTCACACCCTGGGCCGAGCCGCCCTGCGCGGGCTTCACGACGACCGGGACGCCCAGCGCATCCAGCACCGTGGCCAGAACGCTGTTCGCGCCCAGCTCACGGAAGGTCTCGCGCGGCAGCGTGACCGCCGCCGGGGTCGCGACCCCGGCTCGGGCGACGATCGCCTTCGCGGTCGGCTTCGACCAGGCGAGACGTGAGGCGTCGGTGCGGGAGCCGACGAAGGGCACCTGCGCAAGCTCCAGCAGCGCCCGGAGAGCCCCATCCTCCCCGCTCGCGCCGTGCAGCGCAGGCCACACGACGTCGGGCCGCTGCTCCGTCAGGAAGCCGAGCAGCGAGGCGTCCGGCTCCCGCACGGTGACGCGGTGTCCGAGCGAGTTGAGCCCGTCGGCGACACGACGGCCGCTGCGCAGCGAGATGTCGCGCTCGTGCGAGATGCCGCCGGCCAGGACGACGATGTCGAGGGCACCGTTTTGGGCCATGATCAGCTCTTTTCTAGACAAGGGGCGCGTCAGCGCAGGTCGGTCGGCGGGTTGGCGCTCGTCCGGTCCGAGCGGTTGGCGGTGAGCGGTCCCGTTCCGGCGAACGTGTCGAGCAGGTCCTGCTCGCCGTTGATCACGTTCGCGAGGCGCCGGATGCCCACGCGGATGTTCTCGGGCGTCGGATAGCAGAACGACAGGCGGATGTTCTGCGCGCCGGAGCCGTCGCCGTAGAAGGCGGTCCCCGGCGTGTACGCGACCAGTTCCGTGACGGCTCGCGGCAGCATCGCCTTGGAGTCGAGATGCGACGGGAGGGTCAGCCACACGTAGAACCCGCCGTTCGGGTTCGTCCAGTGCAGGTCGGGCAGGTACTCCTCGAGCGCGGAGATCATGGCCTCCTTGCGCTCCCGGTACACGCCGCGGAACGTGTCGATCTGGCCCTTCCAGTCGGCGTCGCGCAGGTACTGCGAGATGACGAGCTGGCTGAACGAGCTGGGGCTGAGCACGGCGGCCTCGTTGGCGAGGATGAGCTTCTCGCGGATGGCGTGCGGCGCCAGCGCCCAGCCGACGCGGAACCCGGGCGCGAGCGTCTTCGAGAACGTGCCCAGGTAGACCACGCCCTCCTTCTCGACCGAGCGCATGGCGGCCGGTGGCTTCTCGTTGAAGTAGAGGAGGCCGTAGGGGTTGTCCTCGAGTACCAGGATGTCGTTCTGCCGAGCGATCTCGAGGATCTCGAGCCTCCGCTCCCACGTCAGCGTCACGCCGGCGGGGTTGTGGAAGGTCGGGACCGTGTAGAGGAACTTCACGCGGCGGCCCGCCGACTTGAGGCGCGCGATGTGCTCGCGCAGCGCCTCCGGGATCAGGCCGTGCTCGTCCATCGGAACGTGGTCGACCTCCGCCTGGTACGACCGGAAGATGACCATGGCGGTCACGTAGGACGGCCCTTCGGCCAGGACGACGTCGCCCGGGTCGATGAAGAGCTTGCTGAACAGCTCCAGCGCGTGCTGAGAGCCCGTGGTGACCACCACGTCGTCGGCGCTGCCGCTGATGCCCTCGAGCGCCATGACATCCAGGATCTGCTCGCGCAGCGCCGGGACGCCCTGCCCAGAGCCGTACTGCAGCGCGACAGGACCCTGCTCGCGCATGACCCGATCCATGGCTCCGACGACGAGATCCTGCGGGAGCGCCGCGACGTACGGCATGCCGCCGGCCAGCGAGACCACCTCGGGGCGGCTGGCGACGGCGAACAGGGCTCGGACCTCGCTTGCGGCCAGGCCGCTGGTGCGCGTCGCGTAGTGGTCGTACCACGGGTCCAGATTGTTGCCGCGCTGCTGCGCGGTGCCCTGTTCAATCACGAGTCATCCGTTCTCTGCCGTTCAGCCATGCTATTCAGCGGGCGCGCTCCCCTGGAAATCGAGGACGGCCCGCGGGTACGAAAAAGACCCGCCCGGCGGATGAGCGCCGGACGGGTCTGTGAGAGGACGGGTCGCGCTACGCGAGGTAGGCGGCCAGGTCGGCCTCGAGGGCGGGCTTCGGCTTGGCGCCGATGACGGTCTTGACGACCTCGCCACCCTTGTAGACCTTCATCGCGGGGATGGAGGTGATCTGGTACTTCGCCGCGGTCTGCGGGTTCTCGTCGACGTTGAGCTTGACGATCTCGATCTTGTCGGCGTGCTCGGAGGCGATCTGGTCGAGGATCGGGCCGACGGCGCGACACGGACCGCACCACTCCGCCCAGAAGTCCACGAGGATGGTCTTCTCGCTGTTGAGGACGTCCTGCTCGAACGTCGCGTCCGTGACCGAACGTGCTGCTGACATTGTGTGATTCTCCTTATGCGGTGGTCGTGAGTTCCAGGTCGCCGGACGCGCCTTCCGAGGCGCGCTCCAACAGGCTCTGGGGCAGCGTGGTGAGGTAGTGCTCGGCGTCGAGTGCCGCGACCGTCCCCGACGCGGCGGCGGTGACCGCCTGCCGGTAGGTGGGGTCGATCACGTCGCCGGCGGCGAACACGCCCGCCACGTTGGTCTTGGAGCTGCGCCCGTCGACGGCGATGGTACCCGCGTCGGTCAGGTCGAGCTGTCCGTGCACCAGGTGCACCCGCGGGTCGTTGCCGATCGCGATGAACAGGCCCTGGAGGGTGAGCTCGCTCTCCTCGCCCGTCTCGAGGTTGCGGAGGCGGACGTTCTGCACCTGCTCGTTGCCGCCGATGCCCACGACCTCGGAGTTCCAGATGAACTCGATCTTGTCGTTGGCGAAGGCGCGCTCCTGCATGATCTTGGAGGCGCGGAGCGAGTCGCGGCGGTGGATGACGTAGACCTTGTCGGCGAAGCGCGTGAGGAAGGTGGCCTCCTCCATCGCCGAGTCGCCGCCTCCGACGACCGCGATGGTGCGCTCGCGGAAGAAGAAGCCGTCGCAGGTGGCGCACCAGGAGACGCCGTGGCCGGACAGCCGCTCCTCGTCCTCCAGGCCGAGCTTGCGGTAGGCCGAGCCGGTCGCGAAGATCACGGCGAGGGACTCGTGCACGGCGCCGGAGCCCAGGGTGACCCTCTTGACGTCGCCGGTGAGCTCGACGGACACGACATCGTCCAGGACGATCTCGGTGCCGAACTTCTCGGCCTGCGCCTGCATCTTGAACATGAGGTCGGGGCCCATGACGGCGTCGGGGAAGCCGGGGAAGTTCTCGACCTCGGTGGTGTTCATCAGTTCGCCGCCCGCCTCGACGGAGGAGGCGATCAGCAGCGGCTTGAGGTTGGCTCGCGCGGCGTAGATGGCCGCGGTGTAACCGGCAGGGCCGGAACCGATGATGATGATCTGCCGCACGGCGGAACTCCTTGTGGTCTGCGGTGCCCCCGCTCGGAGGCGCCAGCGTGTAGAACACATCCTAGGCGGATGCTATTCCGTGTCACTGGGAGCGCGTGGATCGCCTCGCGAGCCGGTCGAGAAGGGGCACCACACCGGTGGCGAGCTCGGGCGAGCGCAGCATCCCGAGGAAGCCCACGTAGACCACCAGCATGACCACGCCGACGACTGCCGACGAGACGACGGCGCCGATGAATCCGCTGACCGGGAATGCCCCCTGGTCCACCCCGCCGAGGATCACGAGGAAGCCGCCGCCCGCGATCATGGCCGCGGCGCCGGCGACGGCGAAGCGCCAGAGACCGCTCAGGATGCGCCGGCCATCCACTCCCCCGGTGCGGCGGCGCAGCAGGAGGAACGCGAGCACGGCCTGCACCGTGCCCGCGATCGAGACGACGAGCGCGACGGCCGCCGCGCGCACCTCCGGTGCGACCGCGAAGCAGGCCAGCACGCCGACGACGACCACCGCGACCTGCGCGAGCGTGAAGAAGAACGGCGTGCGGGTGTCGCCGAGCGAGTAGAAGGCGCGCTGCGCCATGAAGACGAGCGAGAACGGCACGAGGCCGACGAGGTAGGCGATCAGCACCAGCCCCATCGCCCGGTAGTCGGGCGTGAACACGCGCGCGACCGGGAACGCCACGATGATCAGCGCGGCGGACGAGAAGACGATGAAGAACATGATCGAGCGCGCGGCGCTCGAGAAGTCGCGGCGGAAGTCGGCGGTCGCACCTCGGTGGGCGTGTTCGGCCATCCGCGTGTAGTACGCCGTGACGATCGAGACCGCGATGATGCCGTGCGGCAGCATGAAGATGAGCCACGCGTTGCTGAGCACGAACGGGCCGGCGTACTGCTGGCCGGCGGAGTTCGCGACGTTGGTCTCCACCAGTCCGGCGATCTGGGTCGCGATCAGCATGGCGAAGGTCCAGCCGGCGGCCTTGCCCGCGGTGCCGAGGTTCACGCCGCGCCAGCCGAAGTCGAAGCGGAACCGGAGGCCGATCCGCCGCCAGAACAGGAAGAGGATCAGCGCCTGGACCGCGATGCCGAGGGTCGCTCCGCCGGCGAGCAGCGCCACCATCCCCGGGCTCCAGTGCGTGCGGCCCTCGCCGCCCGAGTAGCCGCCGAACGCCACGATGAAGGCCGCGAGCAGCACGATGGCGACGACGTTGTTCACGACCGGCGCCCACGTGAACGGCCCGAACGACTTGCGGGCGTTCAGCACCTCCCCCAGCAGCGTGTAAAGGCCGAGGAAGAAGATCTGCGGCAGCGACCAGTAGGCGAAGGCCGTGGCCAGTTCGGCCTGGGCCCCGCGGAGACCGAACAGCGCGATCAGGGCGGGCGCGAGCAGCGTGGCGAGGACGGCGACGGCCGCGAACACCACCATGCCGAGGGTGACGAGCTTGTTGATGTACGCGCGGCCGCCGTCCGCGTTCACGGAGGCGCGGACGATCTGCGGGACCAGGATCGCGTTGAGGATGCCCTGCGCGATGATCGCGTAGATGCTGTTGGGCACGATCGTCGCCGTGCTGTAGGCGTTGGCCGCGAAGCTGATCGCGCCGATCGCCTGCACCAGCAGCCAGGCCTTCGCGAAGCCGAGGATGCGCGAGACGAAGGTGCCGGAGGCGAGCATCGCGCTCGCGCGGCCGACGCTAGCCACGCTTGCCGCCGTCGTCGGGGGCCTCGGCGGTCGGAGCGGAGTCGGCCGGCTCCGCAGCCTCCTGCCCCTCCTGCCCCTTCTGGCGCCGCTGCCGGCGCCGCTGCACGATGTTGCGCACGATGCCGAAGCCGAACAGGAGCACCAGCAGGGCGCCGAGGATCAGCGCGCCGATGCCCTCCCAGTCCGCGTGCACATCCACCGTGACGGAGCTCGGGTCGCCGATGGGCACACCGGTCGGGCTGTAGAGCCGCAGCGAGAGCACCACCTGGCCGTTGCCGACCTTCGCCTTCACCGGCACGAGGAGGTTGGTGCGCGAGTCGGGCAGGATGCGCTTGGTCGTGTCGCCGTCGATCTCGAGCCGGCCGTTGGAGGGGCTGGCCATGAGGACGACGGTGGCGGCCTCCCCGTCGAGCTCGTTGCTGACGGTGAAGGGGATCGAGCCCTGCGCGCTCACGAGGTTGACGTTCTCGGTCGGCAGGATGCGGATGGAGTGCAGCGTCTTCACCGTGTTCGCACGGGTGTCCGCGACCGTTGTCGTCCAATCGGAGCGCGGGTTCTGCCACGAGACGGCGAGCAGCGTCAGCAGCTCGGCGCGGACCCGTCCGGTCATCGTCTCGGGGTTGTCCAGCACCGTCGCGAACTGGTCGAGGGACTGCTCGTCCGAGAGCAGCCCGCGGATGCTGTCGAGCCGCGCCTGCGACTCGGGGGCGTCCTGCAGGGCGAGGCCGCCGGTCTGAGCGGCCGACACCGTCTCGCGGAACGTCGAGGGCGTCGCCCACTGCGACGAGAACAGCGCGTCGAGGGTGCGCGAGAGCTGCGTGCCGCTGGACGGCCATGAGCGGTCGAGGGCGACGAGCAGCCTCCGCGCGTCGCCTCCCTCCTGGCTGATCAGGGCCAGTTGGGCGTTCAGCCGCCCCATCGCGGTGTTCCAGGCGACGTCGCTGGGAGCGGACACCGCCTGGCGGAGGGCGTCGGAGAGGCGCTGATCGGCGATCGCGAGCTGTGCACCGCTCGCGCTCAGGGCGGCGTTCGGCGTGCCGTCGAGCTCGGCGGCGTTGCTGTTGTCGCCCGACACGACCAGGGTGCGGAGGCCGGCGGAGGCGAGGGGCGGGATGTCGGCGGTGCGCAGCGTCTTGTCCCCGGGCCAGGCGATGCCCTGCAAGGAGTAGTCCCACGCGAGGAGGTTCTCGGTCGACGGCAGCGACGGCCCGCTCGTCGGCGTGGGGCTGGGCGTGGGGCCGGTGGCGGTCGGGGTGGGCGTGGAGGTCGCCGGCTCGCCGATCGAGGTCGGCGTCGGGGAGAAGTCGGCCGGGTCGAGCGCGTACGTCAGCGAGGTGGGGGTCAGCGGCGCCGTGAGGCCGGATTGCAGCTGTCCGGCGACGTCCGCATCCCCGTAACCGAGTGAGAAGGTGTCGTTCGGCAGCGCTGCGAGGCGGTCCAGCCACTCCACGGCGGAGTCGGGCGCCGCGTTCCCGAGGGCACGGATCGACGCGATGATCATCGGGTCGATGCCCACCGCGACGGTGCTGTGCCCCTCCAGGCCGTCGAGGTCGCGCGTGAGTACGCCGTTGGGCGCCGTGTAGGTGTTGAGGTCCTGGGCGGAGAGGAGGCCGTCGGCGGTCGACGGGCTGACGATCGGCATCGCGACGGTCACCTCCGACCGTGTGGCGGCGCCCCCGGGGCTCCAGACGAACGACGAGCGGGCCTCAGCGGTCGCCGAACCGGCGGTCACGGTCGCGCCGAGGCCGAAGACGGCCGTCGTCGTGCGGGTGGCGAACGGCAGGGCTGCGGCAGGCACCTGGACACGGACGACCGTGGTGGTCCCCGGCTCGAGCACGGGGACCGTGGCGGTGCCCAGCTTCGTCTCGCCGCTGACGGGGTCGGTGGAGCCGAGCCACGACGTCAGGTCGTTGCGCGAACCCTGCGGGTCCGGCTCGAACCACAGGTCGACGGAGCCCGGGCCGTGCGCGATGTCGGTGGGGTTGTTGATGGAGACGGACGCGGTGAGGTTCTGTCCGGGCGAGACCAGGCCGGCGTTGTCGGTGCCGAGAGTCGCGGAGATCGTGCTCTCCGTGGCGGCCGGCGCAGCGGACGGTCGCGCGGACGCTGACGCCGAGATGGGAGCTGCTGCTGCCGGCGCGACGCCGGAGCCTGCGACGAGCGTGAGGCCGACGACGGCCGCGAGGGCCGCGACGACGCGCCGGAGGGAGGACCCCCGCCGGAGGGTGGGGACGGGTGCGCTCATGCGTCGACGCGCGATCCCGACTCGGCCTCCATGTCGACGATTCTAGAGGCCGACCCCTGAGAGGCCGGCGAGCGCGCCCGTTAAACTGAGGCACCATGCACAGCGTCGCCGAATCCCTCGAACGCCTCGGCGACCTCGCCGCGGCGCCGACCGTCGCCCGCGTCGCCGACGCCTTCGCGGCCGCGGGGTACGAGCTGTCGCTCGTCGGCGGCCCCGTCCGCGACGCGCTCCTCGGCCGGCCCGTGCACGACCTCGACTTCACGACGGACGCCAGGCCTGACGACATCCTCCGCGTCCTCTCCCCCATCGCCGACGCCGTCTGGGACATCGGCCGCCAGTTCGGCACGATCGGCGGCCGCTTCGGCGACGATACCGTCGAGATCACGACGTACCGCAGTGACAGCTACGACGGGCAGACCCGCAAGCCGGAGGTGCAGTTCGGCGACACGCTCGAGGGCGACCTCCTGCGCCGCGACTTCACCGTCAACGCGCTGGCGCTGCGCATCCCCGAGGTGCGGCTGGTCGACCCGTCGGGCGGCGTCGAGCACCTGCTGAGCCGGACCATCACGACGCCGTCGAGCCCGGAGGTGTCGTTCGGCGACGACCCGCTCCGGATGCTGCGCGCGGCGCGCTTCGCCGCTCAGCTCGGCTTCACCGTCGACGACGAGACGCGAGCGGCGATGAGCGACATGGCCGAGCGCATCCGCATCGTCAGCGCCGAGCGGGTGCGCGACGAGCTCACGAAGCTGCTGCTCGCCGACGAGCCGCACCCGGGGATCGAGCTGCTCGTGGAGTCCGGGCTCGCCGACGAGGTGCTGCCCGAGATCCCCGCGCTCCGGCTCGAGGTGGACGAGCACCACCACCACAAGGACGTCTATCAACACAGTCTCACCGTGCTCGACCAGGCGATCGGCTACGAGAAGGAGCGGCACCCCGGTGAGGCGCCCGACCTCGTCCTGCGGCTGGCGGCCATCCTGCACGACATCGGCAAGCCGGCGACCCGCCGGTTCGAGCCGGGCGGAGCGGTCAGCTTCTATCACCACGACCTCGTCGGGGCGAAGCTCGCCAAGAAGCGGCTCACCGCGCTGCGCTTCGACAAGGCGACGATCGACGCGGTCGCCCGGCTGATCGAGCTGCACCTGCGGTTCTTCGGCTACGCCGACGCGCAGTGGACCGACTCGGCCGTGCGTCGCTACGTGCGCGACGCGGGCGATCAGCTCGAGCGCCTCCACATGCTCACCAGGGCGGACGTGACGACGCGCAACCGCCGCAAGGCCGATCGGCTGGGCTTCGCCTACGACGACCTGGAGGCGCGGATCGCCGCGCTGCAGGAGCAGGAGGAGCTGGACGCGGTCCGCCCCGACCTCGACGGCACCCAGGTCATGGCGATCCTCGGCCTGAAGCCCGGGCGCGAGGTGGGGCAGGCCATGAAGTTCCTGCTCGAGCTCCGGCTCGACGAAGGCCCGCTCGGCGAGGAGGAGGCCACCCGCCGCCTGCTCGCGTGGTGGGAGAACCGCTGAGCCGGCCCTCCCGATCCCCCGCGCTGCGCCGCCGGGATGCGGTCACCGGCTATGCGCTGCTGGCGCCCAGCCTGTTCGGGATCGCCTGCTTCCTCGTCTTCCCGGTGCTGGTGGTGGTCTGGCTGAGCTTCCAGAGCTGGGACCTCATCCGCCCGGCGCGGTTCGTCGGTCTCGCCAACTACGCATCGGTGCTGACGGACCCGGTCTTCGGCAACTCCCTGCTGGTCACGCTGCTGTTCGTGGTGGTCGTGATCCCGGTGCAGACGGCGCTGGGGCTCTTCGCGGCCTCCCTGCTCACCAGGGGTCTGCCGGGGTCGACGCTGCTGCGCACCATCTACGTGCTGCCGTGGATCTGCGCGCCGCTCGCCCTCGGCATCGTGTGGAAGTGGATCTTCGCCCCGACCGGCGGCGCCCTCACCGCGATCCTCGGCGTGCGCATCGAGTGGCTGACGGACCCGGTGCTCGCGCTGCCCGCCGCAGCGGCCGTGGTCATCTGGACGAACGTCGGCTACGTCACGCTGTTCTTCATGGCCGGGCTGCTCGCCATCCCGCAGCACGTGGTGGAGGCGGCGCGCATCGACGGGGCCGGTCCGGTCGCCCTGTTCTGGCGGATCAAGCTCCCGCTGCTGCGGCCGACGATGTTCTTCGTGCTGGTGACGAGCGTGATCGCGGTGTTCCAGCTGTTCGATCAGATCTACGCGCTGACGGGAGGCGGACCGGAGCGTCGGACCGACGTCGTCGCGAACCGGATCTACACGGAAGCGTTCCAGACGTTCGACTTCGGCCGCGCTGCGGTCATGGCGATCGTGCTGCTCGTCATCCTGGTGGCGATCACGGTCGGCCAGCAGCTCTACTTCCGGCGGAGGACGACGTATGAGGTCGACTAGCCGCGTCCTCCGCACCGCGGCGATCTACGTTGTGCTCCTCGCGGGAGCCGTCATCACACTGGCGCCGTTCCTCCTGAGCGCGATGACGGCCTTCAAGACGCCGCAGCAGTTCGCGCAGCAGCCCGCGCTGGCGGCACCCGACCCGTGGACCGTCGAGAACATCGTCACGCTGTTCGCGGGGCCGGCCGGCTTCGGGCGGGCGCTCGGCGTGACCGTGCTGATGGCGGCCTTCATCCTGGTGTTCCAGATCGTCTTCTCGATCATGGCCGCGTACGCCTTCGCCCGGGTCGACTTCCCGGGCCGGGAGGCGCTGTTCTGGGTGTACCTGGCGACGCTGATGGTTCCTGCGGTCGTGCTGGTCGTGCCCCTGTACCTGATGATGGTGCAGCTCGGGCTGCGCGACACCTTCTGGGGCCTCGTCCTCCCCTTCTCGTTTGGCAGCCCGTACGCGATCTTCCTGCTGCGCGAGTACTTCCGCGGCATCCCGCAGGACCTGGTGGACGCCGCCCGGCTCGACGGCGCCTCCACCCTCGACATCCTCGTGGAGGTGGTGGTGCCGCTCTCGCGGCCGATCATCGCCACCCTGGTGCTCATCACGGCCGTGAGCCAGTGGAACAGCTTCCTGTGGCCCCTCGTCATCACGAGCGGTGACACGTGGCGGGTGACCACGGTCGCGACTGCTAGCCTCCAATCCCAGTACAACGGCAACTGGACAGTTGTCATGACAGCGACGACGCTGGCGATCGTGCCGCTCGTCGTCCTCTTCCTGGTCTTCCCGAAACACCTCGTGCGGTCGATCACGATCTCCGGCTTCCGCTGACACGGACCGGAACACGCGAGGAGGAACACATGGCCAAGCGTTCGACGGTGCTCGCCGTCTCGGTGGTGGGTCTGGTGGCGGTGGTCGCCGCCGTCGGCATCGGCGTCGGGGTCGCCGGGGCGTCGCACCCGGCGAAGCAGACCGTGACCGTGCGGCTCTGGGACGAGCAGGTGCAGAAGGCGTACGACACCTCCTTCGCCGCCTTCGAGAAGCAGAACCCCGAGATCGACGTGAAGACGTCGCTGGTGCCGTGGGCCGACTACTTCACGAAGCTGCGCACCGACATCGCGGCAGGAACGGCCGACGACGTCTTCTGGGTCAACGCCGGCAACTTCGAGGACTACGCCGCCGCCGGCGACCTGGTCGACGTGACCAAGACCCTCGGCAGCTCGGCCGCCTCCCAGTGGCAGCCGTCGGTCGTGAAGCAGTACACGCGCGACGGCTCGCTGTGGGGCGTGCCGCAGCTGGCCGACCCGGGCATCGGGGTGTTCTACAACGCCGACCTGCTGCAGAAGGCGGGTCTGACGCCCGAGTCGCTTCGCGACCTGCAGTGGTCGCCCCACCCGGCGAAGGACACCCTGCTGCCGGTGCTGCAGAAGCTGACGCTCGACTCCTCCGGTCGCAACGCCGCCGATCCCGGCTTCGACCCGTCGCACGTCGTCCAGTACGGCTACAACGCCGCGAACGACCTCAACGCGATCTACATCAACTACCTCGGCTCGAACGGCGCGGCCCTGCAGAAGGGCGACCGGTTCGTCTTCGATTCGCCGGAGGGGGTGGAGGCGTTCCAGTACGTCGTCGACCTGATCGCGAAGTACCACGTGGCGCCGTCGGCGGCGGACACCAACACCAACGGGGACTTCAGCCGCGACCAGTTCACCCAGGGGAGGCTGGCGCTGTTCCAGACCGGGTCGTACAACCTCGCCAACGTGGAGCAGGGAGCCGGCTTCGACTGGGGCGTCGCTCCTCTGCCCGCCGGCCCGGCCGGCGCGATCAGCGTGACCAACGGCGTCATCGCGGCGGGGAACGCGCACTCGCAGCACGGCGACGCGGTGAAGAAGGTGCTGCAGTGGCTCGGTAGCGCCTCCGGCTCCGCGGCGATCGGCGAGGGCGGCTCGGCCTCCCCCGCGGTGGTGCCCGCACAGCAACAGTTCCTCGACTACTGGAAGGGCAAGGGCGTCGATGTCTCGCCGCTCTACGACGTCCTCGACAACGGCACCGTGCAGGGGCCGCAGGGCGCGAACTGGGCGAAGGCGCAGGATGCGTTCGGGCCGGTCTTCGAGTCGATGTTCCTCGGGCGGGTGCCGGTGGCGGAGGCGCTGAAGGAGGCGCAGGCGAAGGCGAACGCCGCGATCACGGGGTGAGGGCGGTTCTCCACAGCCCGACGGGCTCGGGGAGTTGTCCACGGATCCACGGGGGGTCGGCCGCGGGGCGTGTCCGGCCGGGAGGCTGGGGGCATGACGAACCTCCTTGCTCCCGCTCCTGCCGCCGCTCCGTCCGCCGTTCTTGGCGCCGAATGGCGTCGCGACACGGTATCCGTTACGCTTGACAGGTTGTCCGGGCAGCATTCTGCCTGGATGACGGATAACAGACCCTCCTGCTGCAGACCGTCTGCAGCCGCTGAGACCAGAGGAGGTGGGTCAGCCATGCATCAGTACGAGCTGATGGTGATTCTCGATCCCGAGATCGATGAGCGCACCGTTGCTCCCAGCCTGGACAAGTTCCTCAACGTCGTTCGCAACGACGGCGGGACGATCGACAACGTCGACATCTGGGGACGTCGTCGCCTGGCGTACGAGATCAACAAGAAGTCCGAGGGCATCTACGCCGTCGTGCAGCTCACCGCGAACGGTGACACCACGAAGGAGCTCGACCGCCAGCTGAAGCTCAGCGAGGCCGTCATGCGTACGAAGGTGCTCCGCGCTGAGGAGGCGATCGCTCAGGTCGCCGCCGCTCAGAAGCGTGCCGACGAGAAGGCCGCCCGCAAGGCTGCCACCTCCGAGAAGGCAAGCGCCTAGTCCGATGGCCGGCGAGACCGTCATCACCGTGGTGGGCAACCTCACGGCCGACCCCGAGCTGCGCTACACGCAGAACGGGCTGGCCGTCGCCAACTTCACCATCGCATCCACTCCCCGCACGTTCGACCGTCAGGCGAACGAGTGGAAGGACGGTGAGGCCCTCTTCCTCCGTGCAAGCGTGTGGCGCGAGTTCGCCGAGCACGTCGCGGGGTCGCTGACGAAGGGCTCGCGCGTCATCGCGCAGGGCCGTCTGAAGCAGCGCTCCTACGAGACGAAGGAAGGTGAGAAGCGCACCTCGATCGAGCTCGAGATCGATGAGATCGGGCCGTCGCTGCGCTACGCCACCGCACAGGTCACCCGCACCCAGTCGTCGCGCAGTCCTGGTGGTCCCGGCGGATTCGGCGGCGGTGCTCCCGCCGTCGAGGAGCCGTGGGCTGCCTCCGCTCCGGCGGACCCGTCTTCGGGCGCCGACGTCTGGAACACCCCGGGTTCCTACAACGACGAGACTCCCTTCTAAAGGGCTTCAACAACTCATCAGCCCGCCGGCACCGCCGGCGGCGCGCACAGTAAAGGAAAACCATGGCTGGAAAGTCGAGCGGCGACCGCCGCAAGCCGATCCGCAAGGGCAAAGACGGCAAGAACGCCGCCCCCGCGAAGTCCGTTCGCGTCGGCGTCATTGACTACAAGGACGTCGCGACCCTGCGCAAGTTCATCTCGGAGCGTGGAAAGATCCGCGCACGCCGCATCACCGGTGTCTCCGTCCAGGAGCAGCGCCTCATCGCCCGTGCCGTCAAGAACGCGCGCGAGATGGCTCTCCTCCCCTACGCCGGCTCCGGCCGTTAAGGAGGCAACCCATGTCGAAGGTCATTCTGACGCACGAGGTCACCGGCCTCGGTTCCGCCGGCGACGTCGTTGACGTCAAGGACGGATACGCACGCAACTACCTCGTCCCGCAGGGCTTCGCGATCGCGTGGACCCGTGGTGGCGAGAAGCAGGTGGAGCAGATCAAGGCGGCGCGTGCCGCTCGCGAGCTCCACACCATCGAGCAGGCCCAGGACCTCAAGGCCAAGCTCCAGGCGACGCGAGTCAAGCTGGTCGTGAAGGCGGGCCGTGAGGGCCGCCTGTTCGGTTCGGTCAAGACCGCCGACGTCGCCGACGCGGTCAAGGCCGCGGGCATCGGCGAGCTCGACAAGCGCAAGATCGAGCTCCCGAACCCGATCAAGGTGACCGGTGACCACGAGGCCACCGTCCGCCTGCACGACGACCTCTCGGCCGTCATCTCCCTGCAGGTGGTCGCCGCCAAGTAAGGCGAGCGAGGAGCGCTAGTGTAGCGGCGGGCTGAGGCCCGCCGCTACACCTCGTTAAGGGAGATTTCCCCACTTTTGTGCACAGGGCGGGGGCTTCGTGGGAGGCGGTTCGCCACAGTGTGCGAACAACTTCTTACACACAGGGTGGGGAAAACAAAATGCCAGGTCAGCAGTGACATCGGCTTGAAAAAAACTTGGTTGTCCACAGTTTTCCACAGGTCTTGTGCACAACTCCGTCGGCGTTTCGCGCAGATTCTCCCCAGAGTTATCCACAGGCCGAGTTGTCACCCCGCGCCGGGCGTCCATAGGGTGAAGCGTCGTCGGGAAACGCAGCCGGATCATCCCGGCGATGTCGGCGGTCGGACGGAGAATCGGAGTCGACCGCAGTTCTGGCCCGCGGCAGCGCAGGCGGCCTCGAGGTGCCGGTGAGAACGTACGCAGGACGTGAAGGAGAAGACGTGTCGATCGCCCATATCGGTCTCGCCGACAACCGGGAGCCGGGCGAAGCGCGCAACCCCGAGCGGACCCCTCCGCACGACCTCCTCGCCGAGCAGAGCGCGCTCGGCGGCATGCTGCTCAGCAAGGACGCGGTCGCCGACGTGGTCGAGGTCGTCCGCGGTACGGACTTCTACATCCCCAAGCACGAGATCATCTACGACGCCATCCTGTCGCTGTATGCCCAGGGCGAGCCCACCGACGTCATCACTGTCACCGACGAGCTGACCAAGCTGGGCGAGCTGTCGCGCGCAGGAGGCGCCGAGTACCTCCACACGCTGACCAGCCTCGTGCCCACCGCGGCCAACGCCGGCTACTACGCCAACATCGTCACCGAGAAGGCGCTGCTGCGCCGGCTCGTGGAGGCCGGCACCCGCATCACGCAGATGGGTTACAAGGCCGAGGGTGAGGTGCTCGACCTCGTCAACAACGCGCAGGCCGAGATCTACTCCGTCACCGGCGCGCAGGAGGCGGAGGACTACGTCCCGCTGTCCGACGCCGTGACGGTCGCCATCGACGAGATCGAGGCGGCCAAGCACAAGGACGGCTCGATGACCGGTGTGCCCACCGGCTTCACGGAGCTGGACGAGCTGACCAACGGCCTCCACCCCGGCCAGATGGTCATCGTCGCCGCGCGACCCGCTCTCGGAAAGTCGACGCTCGCGCTCGACTTCGCCCGCGCCGCCGCCATCAAGCACGACATGGCGACGATCTTCTTCTCGCTCGAGATGGGCCGCAGCGAGATCGCGATGCGCCTGCTCTCGGCCGAGGCGGCCGTGCCGCTGCAGCACATGCGCAAGGGCATGGTCGAGAACCGCGACTGGACGACGATCGCCTCCACCCGCGGCCGCATCAACGACGCCCCGCTGTACATCGACGACAGCCCCAACATGACGCTGGTCGAGATCCGCGCCAAGTGCCGCCGCCTCAAGCAGCGAGTAGGCCTCAAGATGGTCATCATCGACTACCTGCAGCTCATGACGAGCGGCAAGCGCGTCGAGAGCCGCCAGCAGGAGGTCAGCGAGTTCTCGCGTGCGCTCAAGCTGCTGGCGAAGGAGCTCCAGGTGCCCGTCATCGCCCTCTCGCAGCTGAACCGAGGCCCGGAGCAGCGCGCCGACAAGCTCCCCGCCCTGAGCGACCTCCGCGAGTCCGGATCGATCGAGCAGGACGCCGACGTCGTCATCCTGCTCCACCGCGAGTCCGCCTACGAGAAGGACAACCCGCGCGCGGGCGAGGCCGACCTCATCGTCGCCAAGCACCGCAACGGCCCGACGAAGACGGTCACCGTCGCGTTCCAGGGCCACTACTCGCGCTTCACGGACATGGCGCCGATGTAGTCGGGGCCTGGCGGAGGGATCGACGCGTCAATGGGCCCCCGCTAAGGGCGACGCCGGCAGGGCGCCCCACGGCCATCCCACGCCGACCCTTCCGCGGCGGCGTGGGCGTGGCTAGGGTGGCACGGTCGGTGACCTTTCGGATCGGGGGAGCGCCCATGGCTGGTCGTATCGTGGTCGGGATCGACGGCTCGTCGCAGAGCAGCGCAGCGTTGGAGTGGGCCATCGCCCGGGCGCACGCCGGAGGCAGCGCGCTCGACATCGTCACCGCCTACACGCTTCCCGCGATGGAGTTCTACGGTTTCGTCGCCGACCCCCACGCGGTCGACTGGGCGCGCGAGTACAGCATGCAGATCCTCGCCGCGGCGGCCGATCGGGCACGCGAGGTCGACTCGGGGCTCGCGGTCACCGAGTCTGCTGAGATCGGGCCGGCGTCAGGGGTGCTGATCGACGCCGCCGAGGGAGCGGACATGTTGGTCGTCGGCAGGCGCGGGCTCGGGTCGGCCATGAGCGCTCTGCTCGGCTCCGTCAGTGATCGACTGAGCGTCCAGGCGCCCTGCCCGCTCATCGTGGTCGGGCCCGAGGAGGCGCCCTCGGCCCAGGGGCCCGTCGTGGTCGGCGTCGACGGCTCGGAGTTCGGGGAGGCGGCACTCGCGTTCGCGGCCGCCGAGGCGCGGATTCGTGGCGTCGGCGTGCGCGTCGTGTCCGTGACCGAGTCGCGGCCCGCGGTCTCGGCCTCGGACCCGGAGCTCGCGGCGCGGATGAGCTCCGCCGCCGAGGTGGACGCCGATGCCGTGATCGCCGGCGCGCTGGAGAGCGTACCCGAGCTGAGCGGGTCGGACGGGGTGGAGACGGCGGTCGCCGACGGCCACCCCGCCGAGGCGATCGTCGCCAACGCCCAGGACGCGCAGCTCATCGTCGTCGGCTCGCACGGCAAGGGCTTCCTCCGTCGCGCACTGCTCGGCTCGGTGAGCCGCGAGGTGCTGCGCAACGCCGAGCGGCCGGTCGCGGTGGTCGGGCGCCGGGCGGAGCGCTCCTAGACCCGTTACCGGGGTGGTGCCGCCGCGGCGTCGAACCGCCTCGCGAGGAGTGAGAACGCGGCGGCCAGCTCGGGCGGCCCGACGACCTCCACGTCGGCGTCGAACCGGCCGATCATCGCCGCGAGACCCACCCATGACCAGGCACCGAGCCGGACGCGGCAGCGATCCGCGTCGAGCCGCTCGACCACGCCGTCCCCGATGTAGGGCGCGACCGCATCCACCGGGGCGTGGAGCACGACTTCACCCCAGCACGGCCAGGTGTCCGCGCCTTCCGAGCCCTTGAACCGTGCGGACAGGTAGGAGGCGGGGTCGCCACCCGGCACCCCCCGCGGAGTGAAGCGGCGGCCGTTGTGCATCCGGGGCGCGATGCGGTCGACGCGGTAGATCCTCCAGTCGCCGCGGTCCTCCGTGTAGCCGATCAGGTACCACCGGCCGGCGTGGAGCAGGAGGTGGTGGGGCTGCGTCCGCAGCGGTGGCCGGGGAGGCACGGGCTCGCCGCCGGCCGACGCGTAGTCGAAACGCAGCTCCGTCGACTCACGGATGGCCCGCGCGATGTGGAGCAGCACCTCCGGGTCGGTCTCCGCGGCCTGCGTGCCCGGCGCGGGCGACGTCCCCAACTCCAGCTCGCCGACCCGGTGGGCGAGGGCGGCGGGCATCGTGCGGCTGATCGTGCCGAGGGCACGCTCGGCCGCCTCGCCGAGGCCGGCGCCGAGGGCTCCGGCGGTCTGCAACGCGACGGCGACGGCGACGGCCTGCTCGTCGTCGAGAAGGAGCGGCGGCATTCGTGATCCCGCACCGAGCCGGTAGCCGCCGTCGGGGCCGCGGGTGGATGCGATCGCGTAGTCGAGCTCTCGTAGGCGGTCGATGTCGCGGCGGATCGTCCGCTCGCTCACCCCGAGGCGCTCGGCGAGCACGGGCGCCGGCCAATCCCGGCGCGCCTGCAGCAGCGAGAGCAGGGCGAGGAGGCGCTGCGATGTCGACGAGGAGGAGGCCAGCGGCATGCCGCCATTTTCGCGGCGGTTCAGGACGTCCACTGACCGGAACCGCGGCGATCGTGGACTCTGCCCGGAACCTCGGAGCACGGCGGCCCCGCCGCTCACACGACAAGGAGACGACATGTCCGCGATCCCCGTTCCCCACCTCAACTTCCACGGCGTCGCCCGCGAGGCGCTCGAGTTCTATGCCGAGGCGTTCCACGGCCGGGCGATGGTCCGCACGTACGCCGACGTCGGCATGCCGGCGGACGCTCCGGGCGCCGACAGGGTCGTCTTCGGCCAGGTGGTCGGCCAGGACGGCTTCACGGTGATGGCCTACGACATCCCCGGAGCGACGGGGCCCGTCATCACCGGGTTCACGACGAGGGAGAACGGGGTGACGATCACCGACCAGCCGTTCTTCCTCTCGCTGAGCGCCGCCGATCTCGGTGACGCGCAGGGCTGGTGGGAGGCGCTGGCGGAGGGCGCGACCGTCATCGAGCCGCTCGCCGCCTCACCGTGGTCCGCCGGCTTCGGGATGCTCGCCGACCGATTCGGGGTCACCTGGGTGATCAACGTGATGGAGGTGGAGGCCGAGCCCGCCTCCGCGTGATGCGATGCCGGGCGGCGGCCCAACCGATATGTTACACTCGGTATGCCCGTCGCCACCGACATCATCCCCCAGGATGACGCGTCGCCCGAACGCGTGAGCATGTAATGGAAACCATGAACGCCCTCCTGATCCCCCTGCTGCAGAGCGCGGGCGCCGTCGCGCTCGCGGTCATGGCCTTCAGCCTGGCGTTCACGTGGTCCTCGCTCACGATGCAGATCCAGGGTCTGCGCACGGAGGGTTCGCGGCTCCGCGCCTACGGGGCGCTCGGTCTCGTGATGCTGTTCGCCGCCGCCGTCATCTACCTGGCACCCGGACTGCTGCTGCGCGACACCGTCGGTCTGCCGATGGCCGTTCCGCTGCTCGCCACGTGGCTGATCACCGCCGGCGCGCTCGTGGTCCGAGGGCTGATCGCGCAGGGTGCAGTCCGGGCCGTCTCGTGGTCGTACGCGGTCGTGGCGGCCTTCGGTGCAGGAGCCGGGCTGCTGTCGGCGCTCGCGGCGCAGCACCGGATCGCCGACACCATCACGCCGACCGGCGGGTTCCTGCTCGCCATCGGTGCGATCGCCGGCATCGTCTTCTGGGCCGGCCGCGAGACTCCGCGCCGCGACCGCAGCGAGGCACGCCGCGCCTGAGGGGTGCCGCCGTCAGGCGAACGCGCAGGAACGCCGCGACTAGACTGGAGCGGAATCCCGTTCTGAGAGAGGTCGCCGAGGTGGCACCCGCCGTTCCTGCCCCGCTGCCGGGCATCCAGACTCCGAGCCGTTACTGGGTCGTTCCCGCTGTGCGCGCGCTCGTCGCGCTCGCCGCGGCCGCCGTGATCACGTTCACGCGCGACGCCCACACGGCGACGTTCGGACTGATCGTCTTCGGCGTCTTCGCACTCCTCGACGGGCTCGCCACCGGCGCCCTCAGCGCCGTGCTCGGCACCCGCGGGCTGACCAGGACGCTGTTCGTGATCCAGGGCGCCGTCGGCGTCGTCGCGGGCGTGCTCGCCCTGGCTCTTTCCGGCAGCGGCCTCGGACTCTACCTCTACCTCGTCACGGTCTGGGCGGCCCTCACCGGCTTCCTCGAGCTCTACAGCGGCCTCCGCTCCCGCAGCCAGGAGGCCGCGGCGCGCGACTGGCTGATCACCGGCGCGCTGACGGCGGTGCTGGCGCTCGTGCTTCTGTTCGTGCCGGCGGACGCCGTGCTCGCCATCGGCCTGTTCGGCGCCTGGGCGGTCATCGTCGGCGTCTTCCAGGGCATCGGCGCGGCCTCGCTGCGCACCTCCGCACGGTCGGAGGAGGCCCGCCGGGCCGGGAGCGGATCGTGACCAGGCGCGACAAGAAAGACCCCAGCGTGACCAACACCCCGTCCCAGAGCCTCCAGCCGAGCCGTCGCGACCGCTTCCTGCCGGTCGAGCTGCTCGCCATCTCCGCCGGCCTCGGCGTCTTCGTCGGGCTGATCGTGCTGATCGCGACGCGCGAGTTCGTGCTCGCCGCGGTCGGGCTCGGCATCGCCTTCATCGTCTCGCTCGTGCTGATGGCGCTGTTCGCGCTCGCCTTCAAGCCGACGGCCGCCGAGGTGGAGGACATCCACGAGCAGGACGAGGCCGAGGGGGGCGACCGCCCGCGCGGCCACTGACCGCCGACCCAACCGCTACGAGACGCGAGGCCGCTGCCCGCTCAGGTCAGAGCTCGTCGACGAGGCGGGAGGCGAGGCCCACGTAGGTCGCGGGCGTGAGCTCCAGCAGGCGGTTCTTGGCCGCCTGGCCGATGTCGAGGCCGTTCACGAACTCCACCAGTCCGGCGTGGTCGACGCGCTTGCCGCGGGTCAGCTCCTTGAGCAGGGCGTACGGGTCGGAGATGGTCGACCGGCCGGCGGTGACCTCGGCGCGGATCACCGTCTGGATCGCCTCGGCCAGCACCTCCCAGTTGGCGTCGAGGTCGGCGGCGAGCAGCTCGCGATCGAGGGCGATCTGACCGAGGCCGCGCTCGATGTTGTCGAGGGCGAGCAGGGAGTGGCCGAGCCCGACGCCGATGTTGCGCTGGGTGGTCGAGTCGGTGAGGTCGCGCTGCAGGCGGCTGGTGACGAGCGTCGCCGCGAGGGAGTCGAGCACCGCGCTCGACAGCTCCAGGTTGGCCTCCGCGTTCTCGAAGCGGATCGGGTTGACCTTGTGCGGCATGGTCGACGAACCCGTGGCTCCCGGCTCCGGCACCTGCCGGAAGTAGCCGAGCGAGATGTAGGTCCAGATGTCGGTGCACAGGTTGTGCAGGATGCGGTTGGCGTGCGAGATCGCCGAGTAGAGCTCGGCCTGCCAGTCGTGCGACTCGATCTGGGTGGTGAGCGGGTTCCAGGTGAGGCCGAGGCTGCCGACGAACTCCTGCGACACGCGCGGCCAGTCCGCCGACGGGTCGGCGACCACGTGGGCGGCGAAGGTGCCGGTCGCGCCGCTGAACTTGCCGAGGTACTCGGTGCGCTGGATCTGCGTGCGGAGGCGCTCGAGGCGGTGCACGAACACCGCGAGCTCCTTGCCCATGGTGGTCGGAGTCGCCGGCTGGCCGTGCGTGCGGGCCAGCATCGCGTCGTCGCGGTACTGCAGCGCCTGAGCGCGCAGCTCGCCGATGACCCCGCGGAACTTGGGGAGCCAGACCTCGTTGATCGCGGCGCTGACCGTGAGGGCGTAGGAGAGGTTGTTGATGTCCTCGCTGGTCGCCGCGAAGTGGGTCAGCTCGGCGATGTGGTCGAGGCCGAGAGCGTGGAGGCGCTCCCGGACCAGGTACTCCACCGCCTTCACGTCGTGCTTGGTGGTGCTCTCCAGCTCGGCGAGGCGGTCGATCTCGGGCTGCCCGAAGTCGTCGACGAGCGCGCGCAGCGACCGCACCTGCTGGTCGGTGAGCGGGGACGAGCCGAACATCCCGTGACTCGTCAGGTAGATCAGCCACTCCACCTCCACCTGCACGCGGGCCCGGTTGAGGCCGGCCTCGGACAGGTGGTCGCCGAGACCGAGCACCGCGGAGCGGTAACGGCCGTCCAGGGGGCTCAGCGGCTGGGGAGGCAGGGCGGTCATGGGTCTCCTCCGGAGGGAGTCGGCGACGGGGGTTCGCGCCTATTCTCCCGCATCCGCGCGGCGCAGCGCGCGGGCCGCCCGCGTCAGCCGCGCGTGACGGGTCGCAGCACCAGCCCCAGCAGCCAGGCGATGATGCCGAGCACCAGGGCGCCGAAGACGCCCGACCAGAACCCGTCGACGTGGAGGCCGAAGCCCATCGCGTCGCTGATCCACGAGACGATGAACAGCAGGAAGGCGTTCACGACGAGCGAGATGAGCCCGAGAGTGAGGATGTACAGCGGGAACGCCACGATGCGGATCGCGGTGCCGACGATCGCGTTCACGACACCGAAGATCAGCGCGACGAGCAGGTAGGTCAGCACGATGGCCGTGGTGTCGCCGGGGGCCCACGCGTGCACCGTCACGCCGGGGACGATGTAGGTCGTCAGCCAGAGCGCGACCGCGTTGATGATCACCTTGAGCAGGAATCGCATGCCGCCATCATGACAGGGGCGGGGTTCGGGATGAAGGGGTTGCGGCGGACGGGCGTGCCTGCAGCGTGTGAAGGATTCTCCCGCCGGTATGTCGGCGCGGCTAAGTTGGGTCTGTGACTTCCGACACCCCGATCGGCGTGCGGCTTCGGCCCGAGATCGTGGCGGTCCCCCCGTACAAGCAGGGGCGCCCCGCGCCGGCGGACGGCTACAAGCTGTCCAGCAACGAGAATCCGTACCCGCCCCTCCCCTCGGTGGTGGAGGCCGTGGCAGCGACGCTGCGCGACCTCAACCGCTACCCCAACGCGGGCGGAGCCGACCTGCGCGCACGCCTTGCGGAGCGGCACGGCGTCGCCCTGGAGCAGGTGCACCTGGGCAGCGGCTCGGTCGCGCTCCTCGCGCAGCTGATCATGGCCGCGGCGGGCACCGGCGACGAGGTCGTGTACTCGTGGCGCTCGTTCGAGGCGTATCCCGGGCTCGTCACCGCCACCGGGGCGACCAGCGTGCAGGTGCCGAACCGCGCGGACGGCTCGCACGACCTCGCGGCGATGGCGGACGCGATCACCGACCGCACGCGCGTCGTGATCGTCTGCACGCCGAACAACCCGACCGGGACGATCGTCACCGCCGACGACTTCGCGGCCTTCATGGAGCGGGTGCCGAGCGACCTCCTCGTGCTGCTCGACGAGGCGTACTACGAGTTCGTGACCGACGACGCCTCCGTCGACGGCATCCCGCTGCTCTCGCGCTACTCCAACCTCGTCGTGCTGCGCACCTTCTCCAAGGCCTACGGCCTCGCTGCGCTGCGCATCGGCTACGCGGTCGGTCCGGCGGCGGTGCTCGACGCGGCCCGTTCGGCGGCGATCCCCCTGTCGGTGACCGACGCCTCCCGCGTCGCGGCGCTCGCCGCGATCGACGCCGAGGACGAGTTGATGGAGCGCGTTGCACGCGTCGCCATGCGGCGGGACCGGCTGCGGGAGGCCCTCATCGAGCAGGGCTGGAACGTGCCGCAGGCGCAGGGCAACTTCGTCTGGCTGGC
The DNA here is from genome assembly GCF_030433685.1 of Leifsonia williamsii. NCBI lineage: Bacteria > Bacillati > Actinomycetota > Actinomycetes > Micrococcales > Microbacteriaceae > Leifsonia > Leifsonia williamsii. Next base: position 681,442 of record NZ_JAROCF010000001.1, on the reverse strand, counting down.
GACCGGCGAGCAGACGGCCGCCGCCAACGACGCCTTCTTCGACGCCGGGCTGACCGTGCGCGCCTTCCCGCCGGAGGGCATCCGCGTCAGCGTCGGCGAGGAAGAATCTGTGGAAGAACTCCTTCGGGTGGCCGCCGATGTTGTGCGGAACCTACCAATGGGACACCCGGCCAAGCGGTTAGGTTAGAACGATGGTTGCGACGAACGACATCCCGCGCCCGGCGAACACCGTCCAGCTGCTGACCCCGGAGGGCCGCTTCCAGCCGAGCGACGTGGCCGCCGAGTACCTCCCCTACCTCGAGCGCCTCTCGGAGGACGACTACCGCCGGTTCTACCGCGAGATGGTGCGCGTGCGCGCCTTCGACCACGAGGCCGCGAACCTCCAGCGCCAGGGCCAGCTCGGCCTCTGGGTGCCGAGCCACGGCCAGGAGGGCGCCCAGGTCGGCTCCGCCTTCGCGGCGAAGCCGCAGGACCACCTCTTCCCGTCGTACCGCGAGCACGTGGTCGGCATGATCCGCGGCATCGACCCGATCGGGATCATCGAGCTGCTGCGCGGCGTCACGCACGGGGGATGGGACCCGACGGACCCGGCGACCGGCAACTTCCACCTCTACACGCTCGTGATCGGCTCGCACACGCTGCACGCCACGGGCTACGCCATGGGCATCAAGTTCGACGGCAACGTCGGCACCGGCGACCCGGAGACCGACGCGGCCGTGATCTCGTACTTCGGCGACGGCGCGACCAGCCAGGGCGACGTGAGCGAGGCCTTCGTCTTCGCCGCGAGCTACCAGACTCCGCAGGTCTTCTTCCTGCAGAACAACCACTGGGCGATCTCGGTGCCCGTGTCGACCCAGTCGCGCACGCCGCTCTATCTGCGGTCGAGCGGTTTCGGCATCCCCGGCGTGCAGATCGATGGCAACGACGTGCTCGCCTCGTACGCGGTGACCGCGAAGCACCTCGACGACGCTCGCAACGGCGAGGGCCCGAGCATGATCGAGGCGCTGACCTATCGCATGGGCGCGCACACCTCGAGTGACGACCCCAGCAAGTACCGCACCGACGAGGAGACGGCCTACTGGGCCGAGCGCGACCCGATCCTCCGCTTCCGCGTCTTCCTGGAGCAGCAGGGGCTCGGCCAGGCGTTCTTCGACGCGGCCGACGAGGAGGGCGCCGACCTGGCCGCCGACGTGCGTCGCCGCACGCTCGAGCTGGGGACGCCTCCGGCCGCATCCATGTTCGAGCACGTCTACAGTGAGCCGCACCCCCTGATGGAGGAGCAGCGACAGTGGCTCGAGGAGTACGAGGCATCCTTCGGAGGTGACGCATGAGCGACATCAGGAGCGAGACCGACTACGTGGAGGCCGAGCTGATCGAGGGCGAGGAGCCCCAGCAGGGCTCCGAGCAGCACACCGACACGGTGTCGACGGACACGGAGGCGATCGACGTGGTCGAGATCATCGAGAGCGAGCCCGGTTCGCAGGTGCTCGAGGAGCACGTCGCCGAGCAGGAGTGGTCGCGTGAGTTCGTGATCGACGACCAGACGGCCGAGGTCGAGCAGGATGTGCCGGCCGCGGCGCCTGCCGCGCCCGCTGCTCCCGAGCCTCCCGTGCAGAACCTCCCCCTGGTGAAGGCGCTGAACGCCGGCCTGCGGCGCGCGCTCGCCGACGACGACCGCGTGCTGATCCTCGGTGAGGACGTCGGCCCGCTCGGCGGCGTCTTCCGCGTGACCGAGGGCCTGCAGAAGGAGTTCGGCGCGCAGCGCGTCGTCGACACCCCCCTCGCCGAGGCGGGCATCATCGGCACGGCGATCGGCCTCGCGATGCGCGGCTACCGGCCGGTCGTCGAGATCCAGTTCAACGGCTTCGTCTTCCCCGGCTTCGACCAGATCACGACGCAGCTGGCCAAGCTCACCAACCGCCACGGCGGCCGGGTGAAGATGCCGGTCGTCGTCCGCATCCCGCACGGCGGCCACATCGGCGCGGTCGAGCACCACCAGGAGTCGCCCGAGGCGTACTTCGCCCACACCGCCGGTCTGCGCGTCGTCGCCCCGTCGACGCCGCATGACGCGTACTGGATGATCCAGGAGGCCATCCAGTCCGACGACCCGGTCATCTTCTTCGAGCCGATGAGCCGCTACTGGCCCAAGGGCGAGGTCGACCTCACGCAGAACCCGACCCCGCTGCACGCGAGCCGCGTCGTCCGCACCGGCACGGACGCGACGATCGTGGCCTGGGCCGGCATGGTCTCCGTCGCCCTGCGCGCCGCCGAGATCGCCGCGGAGGAGGGCAGGAGCGTGGAGGTCGTCGACCTGCGCTCCCTCTCCCCCATCGACTACGGCCCCCTCCTGCAGTCCGTGCAGAAGACCGGCCGCCTGATCATCGCCCAGGAGGCGCCCGGCATGGTGTCGGTCGCGTCGGAGGTCGCCGCCACCATCGCGGAGCGCGCCTTCTACTCGCTGGAGGCTCCCGTGCTGCGGGTGGCCGGGTTCGACACCCCGTTCCCGCCCGCGAAGCTCGAGGAGACCTACCTGCCCGACGCCGACCGCATCCTCGAGGCCGTCGACCGCGCGCTCGCCTACTGAGCGCGCCGAACGAAAGAAGTCGCACATGAGCGAGTCCCAGTTCCTGCTGCCCGATGTGGGCGAGGGTCTGACCGAGGCGGAGATCGTCGCCTGGAAGGTCGCCCCCGGTGAGCCGGTGGCCGTCAACCAGGTCATCGTCGAGATCGAGACCGCCAAGTCGCTCGTGGAGCTGCCGTCTCCCTTCGAGGGCACGGTCGGTGAGCTGCTGGTCTCGGAGGGGCAGACGGTCGAGGTCGGCACGCCGATCATCACGGTGACCGGCGAGGGCGGCCAGGAGGCTCCGGCCGAGCCGGTCGGCGAGGTGGAGCAGGCCGAGGCGGATGCGGCGGCCAGCGTCTCGCACGAGGCCGACGCCCCCAAGGCCGGCGCCGTGCTCGTGGGGTACGGCTCGGCCGGCCACGGCAGCAGCCGCCGTCGTCGCGTGAGCCACCCGGGCACGCCTGCCGCGCCCGCCGCACCGGCCGCATCGGCCGCTGCTCAGACGCGCTCGGCGGCTCCCGCCGCGCCGGCCGCAGCTCCGGCCCCCGCAGCCTCCCCCTCCCCCGTGTCGCACGGCGGTCCTGCGATCACCCGCGGCCCTGTCGTCGCCAAGCCGCCGATCCGCAAGCTGGCGAAGGACCTCGGCGTCGACATCTCGATGGTGACGGCGACCGGCCCGATCGGCGACGTGACCCGTGACGACGTCCTGCGTGAGGCGACCCAGGCGACCGTGTTCCGCAACATCCAGACGCCCGAGTGGCCCTCGGACCGCGAGGACCGCATCCCGGTCAAGGGTGTGCGCAAGGCCATCGCGAACGCGATGACGACCTCCGCCTTCAACGCCCCGCACGTCAGCCTCTTCGTCGACGTGGACGCGACCCGGACCATGGAGTTCGTCAAGCGCCTCAAGAACTCGGCCGACTTCGCCGGGGTGAAGGTGTCACCGCTGCTGATCGTCGCCAAGGCGATCATGTGGGCCGTGCGCCGCAACCCGATGGTGAACTCGACCTGGACGGACGAGGAGATCATCGTCCGCCACTACGTGAACCTCGGCATCGCCGCGGCCACCCCGCGCGGGCTGATCGTGCCGAACATCAAGGAGGCGCAGGGCATGACCCTGCTCGAGCTCGCCAAGGCGCTGGAGCAGCTGACCCTCACCGCCCGCGACGGCAAGACCCCGCCGTCGGACATGACCGGTGGCACCATCACGATCACGAACATCGGCGTCTTCGGGATGGACACGGGCACGCCCATCCTGAACCCGGGCGAGGTCGGCATCGTCGCGCTCGGCACGATCAAGCAGAAGCCGTGGGTGGTCGACGGCGAGGTGCGGCCGCGCTTCGTCACGACCGTGGGCGCGTCGTTCGACCACCGCGTGGTGGACGGGGATGTCGCCTCCCGGTTCCTGGCGGATGTCGCGTCGATCATCGAGGAGCCTGCGCTGCTGCTCGACTGAGTCGTTCGGGTCCGCTTCGCGAGTTTGACAATCATTCTCATTAGTACGTAGGGTGAGGACTGCGCCCGCGACCGCGGGCGCACTCTCTTTCGATGCCGCGCGAGCGGCTTAGACAGGCATCCTCATGCAGACGCGATCCCTCGTGTCCCTCCTCGCCCTCGCGACCGCTGCGGCGGTCGCGCTCACCGGCTGCGCGTCGGGGGCCGGCGGCTCCCCCTCCACCGACGGCGAGCTGCGCATCGTGGCCAGCACCAACGTGTACGGCGACATCGCCGCCGCCATCGCGGGCGGCGCCGCGACCGTGACCTCGATCATGGACGACCCCGCGCAGGACCCGCACTCGTTCGAGGCGAGCGCGCAGAACCAGCTCGCCGTCTCGAAGGCCGACGTCGTCATCGAGAACGGCGGCGGCTACGACGACTTCATGGACACCATGCTGAAGGCCGCGAAGAACGACGACCGCACGGTGCTGAACGCCGTCGAGCTCTCCGGCAAGAAGGCGGAGGGCGGCGAGCTCAACGAGCACGTCTGGTACGACCTCCCGACCGTGAAGAAGCTGGCCGACGCGCTCGCAGACGCGCTCGGCAAAGCGGACCCGGACAAGGCGAGCACCTTCACCGCCAACGCGGCGAAGTTCGATGACGTCGTCTCCGCGCTGGAGGCACGCACCGCCTCCCTCAAGACGCAGTACGACGGGAAGGGCGTCGCTGTCACCGAACCCGTGCCGCTCTACCTGCTGGAGGCGATGGGTTTGTCGAACAAGACGCCCGAGGCCTTCAGCGAGGCGGTCGAGGAGGGCAACGACGTCTCGCCGGCCGTGCTCAAGGACATGCTCGACCTCTTCCACGGGCACGCCGTCGCGGCACTGGTCTACAACGAGCAGACGACGGGGCCCGAGACCGAGCGGGTGCTCGCCGCGGCGAAGGCCGCCGGTGTGCCGGTGGTGCCGGTGACCGAGACCCTCCCCGCCGGCAAGCACTACGTCGGCTGGATGGGCGCGAACATCGACGCCGTCGCGAAGGCGCTGGGCTCATGACCGAGCCTCTGACGCGGGTGCCGCTCCCGGCCGAGCGCGACGTGGTGCTGAGCCTCCGCGACGCCTCGCTCGGTTTCGGCGCCCGCACCCTGTGGAGCGGGCTGGACCTCGACATCCACGCGGGCGAGTTCGTCGCGGTGCTCGGGCCGAACGGGTCGGGCAAGACGAGCCTCCTTCGCACGATCCTCGGGCAGCAGCAGCTCGACTCCGGCACGATCAGCTTCGACGGGCACGCGGTGCGCCGCGGCGACCGGCGGATCGGCTACATCCCGCAGCAGAAGATCATCCCGCCCGGCACGCCGATGCGGGCGCGCGACCTCGTCGCCCTCGGTGTCAACGGCCACCGCTGGGGCCTGCCGTGGCCGAACCGGGCCGACCGGGAGCAGACGGAGGCGCTGGTCGACGCGGTCGGCGCCCGCCGCTACGCGGACGCCCCGGTCGGTTCGCTGTCGGGCGGCGAGCAGCAGCGGCTGCGCGTGGCGCAGGCACTCGCGGGAGACCCCTCCTTGCTGCTCTGCGACGAGCCGCTGCTCTCGCTCGATCTGCAGCACCAGCGCGGCGTCAGCGAGCTCATCGACAAGCGGCGCCGAGAGCACGGCAGCGCGGTCGTCTTCGTGACGCACGACGTGAACCCGGTGCTCGGGATGGTCGACCGCGTGCTGTACCTGGCCGGCGGCCGGTTCCTGACCGGCACCCCCGACGATGTGCTGCGGTCGGAGGTGCTGACCGATCTGTACGGGACGCCCGTCGACGTCATCCGCACGCGCGGGCGCATCGTCGTCGTCGGCATCCCGGACGCCGAGACGCACTCGCACCACGACCACACCCCGCACCCGGAGCCCGCCGCATGATCGCGCACCTCGCAGCCTCCAACGACCTGTGGTCGCAGCTCTTCAACTTCACCGACTACGGCGAGCTGCTGCTGCTGGTGCGCAACTCGATCTTCGCGGGGGCGGTCCTCGGCGTCGTGGGCGGACTGATCGGCGTCTTCGTGATGCAGCGCGACATGGCATTCGCCGTGCACGGCATCAGCGAGCTCTCGTTCGCGGGAGCCGCGGCCGCCCTGCTGTTCGGTGCGAACGTCGTCGTCGGCTCGCTGTTCGGCTCGCTGATCGCCGCGGTGCTGATCGGGCTGCTCGGGGCGAAGGCCAGGGACCGCAACTCGATCATCGCGGTGCTGATGCCGTTCGGCCTCGGCCTCGGCATCCTCTTCCTCGCGCTCTACCCCGGTCGCAGCGCGAACAAGTTCGGCCTGCTGACCGGCCAGATCGTGTCGGTCGACGACCCGCAGCTCGGCTGGCTGATCGCCATCGGCGCGATCGTGCTGCTCGGACTGCTGGTGATGTGGCGGCCGCTGACCTTCGACAGCCTGGATGCCGACGTCGCCGCCTCCCGCGGTGTGCCGTCGCGCTTCGTCGCGCTCGCCTTCATGGTGCTGCTGGGCCTCGCCGTCGCGGTCTCGGTGCAAATCGTGGGCGCGCTGCTCGTGCTGTCGCTGCTGGTGACTCCCGCCGCCGCCGCGATGCGGATCTCCTCGTCGCCGCTGGGCGTGCCTCTGCTGAGCGTCGGGTTCGCCCTGGTGTCCGTGGTGGGCGGCATCCTGCTCGCCCTCGGCAGCGCCGTGCCGATCAGCCCGTACGTGACCACCATCTCCTTCGTGATCTACGTCGTGTGCCGCATCGTCGGAGGCCGCCGGGCTGCGGGAGCCCGCCGGACCACGGGCGCGACGGACTCACGGCCACTCGTGAGCCGGGCGGGCTAGCCTGAGATGGTGAAGCGGAACACGTGGCAGCGGGAGGCCGTCCGCGAGGCTCTGACCTCGACGGAGGGCTTCATCAGCGCGCAGGGGTTGCACCTCACCCTCCACGAGTCCGGCTCCCCCATCGGCCTCGCCACCGTGTACCGCGCCCTCGCCGACTTGGCCGCCGAGGGCGACGCCGACTCGCTGCAGTCGCCGGAGGGCGAGAGCCTGTACCGCGCCTGCACGATGGGGCACCACCACCACCTGATCTGCCGCAACTGCGGCCTCACGGTCGAGATCTCGGCAGACCCGGTCGAGGAGTGGGCGCGCGCGGCGGCGGCGGAGCACGGCTTCACGCAGGCGCAGCACGTCGTGGACGTGTTCGGGCTGTGCGCGGAGTGCTCGGCGCGCGTCTGAAATGTGACCATAGGATGTGCAGGTGCGCATCGGGGTCTATGTCGACGGGTTCAACCTGTATTACGGGGCGAGGAAGCACTGCGGGCGGGGGACGCCAGGATGGCGGTGGCTCGATCTCCGAGCGCTGGTCGAACCGCTGATCGGGTGGCGCGGGGGCGAGATTACGCGGATTGTGTACTGCACGGCGCGGGTCGACGCCGTCGCCAGTCAGACCGGGGCGATTGACCAGAACGTCTATCTGGACGCGCTGGCGACATCCGGCTCGGTGGACGTGATCGCCGAAGGCCGGTATGTCTCCTGGGCGAAGGAGGAGCCGCTCGTCAATGAGCCCGCGGGAACCTACCGACCGACGGTCTACCGGCATGGTGGAGAGCATTGGGACGAAGACCTCCCCCTGCGCAGGGCGCTCGCCTCTGATGGTCGCGCGGACAGCATCATGGCCACAGTTCAGAAGCGCGAGGAGAAGGGATCGGATGTGAACGTCGTGTCGCATCTGCTCCTCGATGTGCTCACCAAGGCCGTCGACGGCGTCGTCATCGTCTCCAACGACTCGGACTTCGAGCTTCCGCTGCGTATGGTTCGCGACCGTGTGCCGGTCGGGACGGTAAATCCCTCGACCAGCCCTACCGCGGGTGCGCTGAGGGGCCGACCCGACGATGGAGTCGGTGGTCACTGGTGGAGGCGGCTCCGTGCGGAGGACTATCGGGCGAGCCAGCTGCCCGACCGGGTCGGCATGCTGCGCAAGCCCGACGGCTAGTGACGGCGGGGCAAGAAAAGACCCGTCCTCCAGTGGAAGACGGGTTGGCGAAATCAAGAATACACGAAATCGAGTTTCCGTGGTCCAATAATCCGGGCTCAGCCGATTTGGTGGGGTGTCGTCGCATGCCGTAGCATGGTTGTTTGGCTGAGTGGGACTCCTCCCGCTCGGATCGTGCACGAAACCCCCACCTTGCGAAAAGACAGGGAAGTCGTGCGCCGACAAGTGACCTTGGGTGGGGCGTCCGCCCCACGGTATTGGAGAAGAAAGTAATGGCAGCAGTGTGCCAGGTGACTGGAGCCACTCCCGGCTTCGGTCACAGCATCTCGCACTCGCACCGCCGCACCAAGCGCCGGTTCGACCCGAACATCCAGAAGAAGACGTACTACGTTCCGTCGCTTCGCCGTAACGTCACCCTGAACCTGAGTGCCAAGGGCATCAAGGTCATCGACGCTCGTGGCATCGAGGCCGTGGTCAAGGACATCCTGGCCCGTGGGGAGAAGATCTAGCGATGGCGAAGCAGCAGGACATCCGTCCGATCATCAAGCTCCGTTCGACGGCGGGCACCGGTTACACCTACGTGACCAAGAAGAACCGTCGCAACGACCCCGACCGCCTCGTGCTCAAGAAGTACGACCCGGTCATCCGCAAGCACGTCGACTTCCGAGAGGAGCGCTAATCATGGCCAAGAAGTCAAAGATCGCCAAGAACGAGCAGCGCAAGGTCATCGTGGCTCGCAACGCCGCCAAGCGGCTCGAGCTGAAGAAGGCCCTGGTCGACCCGAACGGCACCGACGAGTCCCGTGAGGCCGCCCGCGTGGGTCTGCAGAAGCTCCCCCGCGACGCCTCGCCGATCCGCGTCCGCAACCGCGACGCCGTCGACGGCCGTCCCCGCGGAAACCTCAGCAAGTTCGGGATCTCGCGTGTGCGGTTCCGCGACATGGCGCACCGCGGCGAGCTCCCCGGCATCACCAAGTCCAGCTGGTGACATCGGCGACAGCCTTGTGAAGGGGCGTCCGGCTTCGGCCGGGCGCCCCTTCTGCATGGAACTGACCGGAAAAGGTGCCTCGAAACGCCGGAATTCCGCGTGTTTTCGCGGGTTTCTGATACATTCGAGGCGGTCGACCGACCAAACGTAATGGCCCAAGGTGGCCTCAACCGTTCCACACAGAAGCTGTAGATCCAGCACAAGGTCCGAGGAGGACACTCAATGGCTGACAACCTGAACAAGACCGAGCTCGTCGCCGCCGTCGCCGCGGCGTCGGGTCAGAGCCAGGCCGCCGTCTCCAGCGTCGTCGACGCCTTCTTCAGCACGGTCGCCGAGACCGTCGCCAAGGGCGGCAAGGTCACCATCCCCGGCTGGCTCGCTGCTGAGCGCACCGAGACCGCCGCGCGCACCGGCCGCAACCCGCAGACCGGCGAGGAGATCTCGATCCCGGCCGGCCACCGCGTCAAGCTGACCGCGGGCTCGAAGCTGAAGGCTGCCGTCAAGTAGTCTCCCCCGCTTGCCGAGGGCGGCGTCGCATGTGCGACGCCGCCCTCGTCGCGTTCAGGGGCGTGCCACCAGACGCTCGAGGTTCTCGAGCTCGTTGGTGCGACCGGCAATGAGCCGCTCGGTCCAGACCTCGTCGTGGAGGGGCTCGACCCGCATGGTGACGCGCGTGCCGTCACCCTCGGGCTCCAGCTCGACGATCGTCAGGTGCTCGTAGGGCTCGTGGTCGGGCACGAAATCGATCAGCGAGCGGTACGCGAGCCGGTGCGGCTCCGCCAACTCGGTGAAGACCTTGCGCGACTCGGTGCTGAGCGGCAGCCCGTTCTGCTCGAGGAAGGCGACCTGCTCGGGGGCCTCCGCCGTCATCGTGTAGACGAGTTCCCCGCCCTCGGTCAGGTCGAGCCGGTCGACGTCGGTCCGGAACCCGTCGGGCGCCCACCAGCGCGAGATCCCCTGCGGGGTGGTCCACAGCTCCCAGACAGTCTGCGGTGAAGCGGCGACAGTGCGCTCGATGGTCTGCATGGTGACTCCTTCGTGTCCGGTTGTGGCGTGACGAGGAGCACGATATATTCGTCATGACGAATGTGTCAAGGGTGGTGAGGAAGGAGAAGCGGTGGAGGTGCACGCAGCTCTGGCCGCGCTGGCCGAGCCCACGCGGTTCCGCATCATCGCGCTCCTCGCGGAGAGGCCGATGACCGTGGGCGAGGTCGCCGTCGCGCTCGGTGCGCTCCAGCCGCAGACCAGCAAGCACCTCCAGGCGCTGGAGGCGGCGGGCGTGATCCGCATCCACCGCCTAGGCCGCCGCCGTGTCGCCACGCTCGACCGGGACGCGATGGGGGCGATCGCCGAATGGTTCTCGGGGCTGGCCGCGCCGCAGGCGGACGACACGGTGCTCGCCGAGTACGCCGCCGGCATCGCTGCCGTGCAGGAGCGCGCAGCAGACGGCCCGCGGGGCGCCGCGCAGCACCTCGTCCTGGAGCGGGTGATCCCGGCTGCGGGGCCTGACGTGTGGCACGCCTGGACCGACCCGCGGGTCGCGACCCTGTGGTGGGCGCCGCGGCACTTCGACGTCGTGCGCTGCGAGGTCTCGCCCACGCCGGGCGCTCCCGTCTCGCTGGTGCTGCGCGAGGGCGACGGCGCCGAGTACTCCTCTGTCGGCAGGGTGCAGGAGGTCGAGCCGGAGAGGCGCCTGGTGTATGAGCTGTCGCCGGTCGACGCCGAGGGGCGGCCGCAGGTGCGCGTACTGCATGACGTGGTGCTCGAACCGGACGAGGCCGCCACGAGGGTGCGCCTCACGCTTCGTGCCGAGGGGGCCGGCCCCGAAGCGGCGCCCATGCTCGCGGGTCTGCAGCCCGGCTGGGAGCAGCTGCTCGATGGACTCGCGGAGCTACTGGCGGTCGGTCGCCGCACTCGGCGGCCGCTCGGGTGGGAGGCCTAGGCTGGAACGGTGCCCAGAATCGTCCGTGTGATCGGCCCTGCCGTCCTGCTGGTCGCCGCGCTCGCGGCGGTCCTGGCCGGCCTCGCCTTCGGCGGCGGCGCGGATGCGCCACTGCTCGCCGATCCGGGCGCTCTGGTGCGCTGGGGGCTGCCGATCTCGACGCTGGTGGTCAACCTCAGCCTGGCCGGCGTCCTTGGCGCGCTCGTGCTCAGCTGCTTCGCGTTCAGCCCCGACCGCGAGGAGTACGGCAAGGCGCTCGACTTCGCGGCCGGCAGTGCGGCGGTCATGACGGTCTCCGCAGCGGCGACCGGGCTCTTCACCTTCGTCAGCGTCTCGAACGTGCCGTGGTCGTTCGACGAGGGGTTCAGCAACGGGCTCAGCTCATTCATCACCAGCGTTCCGCTCGGGCAGGCGTGGCTCGGGGTGACGCTGATCGCAGCCGCGGTCACCGTCCTCTGTTTCGCCGTCCGCAACCACACCGCTCTCGTGTTCGTCACCGCGCTGGCGATGGCGAGCGTCATCCCGATGGCGCAGCAGGGGCACAGCGCGGAGGCGTCCGGGCACGACGCGGCGGTCACCTCCTTCGGCCTCCACGTGCTGTTCGCCGCGATCTGGCTGGGCGGGCTGGTGACGCTGATCGTGCTGCGCGGGGTGCTCGGCAGCAGCAGGCTCGTCACGGTGCTCGAGCGCTACAGCTCGATCGCGCTGGTCGCCTTCATCGTCGTGGCGGCCTCCGGCTACGTGAACGCGGAGCTGCGCGTCGGCACGCTGGCCGAGCTCGCGACGCCGTACGGCATCCTCGTGCTCGTCAAGGTCGCGGTGCTCGTCGTGCTCGGCCTGTTCGGCGTCGCCCAGCGTCGCATCCTGATCGACCGGCTCAAGGTAGGCGGCAAGCGCAGCACGTTCTGGTGGATCGTCACCGCCGAGCTCGCCTTCATGGGCATCGCGTCCGGTGTCGCGGCAGCGCTCGCCCGCACCGTCACGCCGGTGCCGCAGACCCGGGCGGCCACGCCCACGCCGGCCGAGATCCTCACCGGCGAGAAGCTGCCGCCCGAACTCACCTTCGGCCGCCTCTTCACGAGCTGGAACTTCGACCTGCTCTGGGTGCTCGGCTGCGCGTTCGCTCTGTTCTTCTACCTGGCGGGCGTGTGGAGGCTGCGCAAGCGCGGCGACAAGTGGCCCGTCTACCGCACGGTGCTGTGGACGCTCGGCATCCTCCTGCTCTTCTACATCACCAACGGCGGCGTGAACGTGTACGAGAAGTACCTCTTCTCGGCGCACATGTCGGCGCACATGGTGCTCACGATGGCGGTGCCGCTGCTGCTCGTGCCGGGCGCTCCCGTGACGCTGGCGGCACGCGCGATCCGCAAGCGCGACGACGGGTCGCGCGGCGGGCGGGAGTGGATCCTGCTCGCGGTGCACTCGCGCTTCGCCGCGATCATCTCGAATCCGCTGGTCGCCGCCGGCCTGTTCGCCTTCTCGCTCTGGATCTTCTACTACACGCCGATCATGCGCTGGGCGACGACCGACCACGTCGGCCACGAGTGGATGATCGCGCACTTCCTCATCACGGGGTACCTGTTCGTGCAGTCGCTGATCGGCATCGATCCGGTGAAGTACCGGCTCGCGTATCCGTTCCGGCTGCTCCTGCTGCTCGGCACGATGGCCTTCCACGCCTTCTTCGGGCTGTCGATCATGCAGATGAACGGGCTGCTGCTCGCTGACTGGTTCGGCGCGATGGGGCGCACGTGGGGCGACACGCCCCTGGCCGACCAGCAGGTCGGCGGCGGCATCGCGTGGAGCATCGGCGAGATCCCGACCGTGATCCTCGCGATCGTCGTGGCGATCCAGTGGAGCCGCAGCGACGAGCGCGAGACCCGGCGCCGCGACCGCAACGCCGACCGTACCGACGACGCCGAGCTGCGCGCCTACAACGAGCGGCTCGCGCGCCTCGCGGAGCGCGACAAGGTCAAGCCGTAGCGGCCGTTCACCCGCCGGCCTCGGTCACTGCCCGACGACGATGTCGAGCGAGCCGTCGGGGCGGATGCGGACGCTGCTGAGCGTCACCGTGAACTCCTCGTCGGAGCTGCGCTGCTCCACCGTCCCGTCGAACAGTGACTGCACCGTCGCGGTCAGGTGGGCGACGCCATCGGTCCTCCCCATCAGCCAGGAGGTCGGCCCGGCCTCCAGCGTCACCGCGGGATATTCGGCGATCGCCCAGGCGGGTGCTCCCTGCACGCGGTCGTCGATCTCGACACCGAACGGGCAGCCGGCGGGCTGGAGGACGTCCTGCTTCGCGCAGTCGTCGAGGAAGCCGTCGAGCTTCTGCTGCACCGCTTCGATGAACGCGGGCGTGGGCTCGGCGTCGACCGTCGCCTCCACCGTGGCTCCCGGCTTGCCCTTGAGGGTCGTCGGCGCCGCCTTCAGGTACCGGGAGGAGTGCCCGAGCTCGTAGCGCGCGGGGGCGAACATCAGGTAGTCGGCGGCGGCGCTGAAGGCGTCGGCCGGCTGATCGGGGGCAGCAGCTCGCGGCTGGAGGGTGTGCCGGCCGATCGTGAAGTCATCCGCGTGTGCGACGGTGATCCGCGCCACGGTCAGGGGCGTCGCAGCGAACCGCCAGGTGGGGAGCACGCCGAGCACGGAGCCTGCCGGCTCGACGGTGAAGACGCCCGTGACGGTGTGCCCGTCCGCCACGGCGTTGACCCGGACCCGGTGGCGTCCGTCGTCGAGCGCCTGGTCGGAGACGACCTCGATGTCGGTGAGTGTCGGCAGCACGTCGGAGCGCAGCAGTTCGCGGGAGGCCCCGGTCGGCAGCCCAGCGCGGTTCAGCGCCTCGGTGGAGGGCGCGGCGCCCGGCATCGCGAGCGCGCCGGCGACGTCGTGCGCGGCCAGCGCCTGCACGTAGGCGGTGACGAAACCGGTGGCGCTGTAATACGTGCGCTGCACGGCTCCGAGCGCCGCCACGAAGGCGAGGACGAGGAGCACCCCGGCGCCCGACCACAGCAGGAGGTCGCGCGTGCGGCGGCTGAGCCCCTCCGGACGGCCGCTCCCCTCCCCTGATGCGGACATGCGGCCAGTTTAGAGGGCTGTGGAGAACAGCCGACGTCGAGGGCCGGGCGTTAGAGTAGTGCGGCAGGTCGCACGGAGGGGAAGGGATTCGGATGGGCCGACTCTCGCTCTCTGCGGAGCAGCAGGCGGTGTTCGAGCTGATCGAGCACACGCGCGACCACGTCTTCGTCACCGGCCGTGCGGGGACCGGCAAGTCGACCCTCCTGAACCACCTGTCGTGGAACACCGAGAAGTCGCTGGTCATCTCGGCGCCGACGGGGGTCGCGGCGCTCAATGTCGGCGGCCAGACCATCCACTCGCTGTTCCGCCTGCCGATCGGCGTGATCGCCGACCACGACATCGACCAGTCGACCGAGCTGAAGAAGCTGCTGAACAGCATCGACACGCTCGTCATCGACGAGGTCTCGATGGTCAACGCCGACCTGATGGACGCGGTCGACCGCAGCCTCCGGCAGGCCAGGCAGAAGCCCAAGGAACCGTTCGGCGGCGTGCAGATCGTGCTCTTCGGCGACCCGTACCAGCTGGCGCCCGTGCCGGGCGACGCGGAGGAGCGCGCCTACTTCGCCGACACCTACCGCTCCATGTGGTTCTTCGACGCCAAGGTGTGGCAGGAGGTCGACCTGCGCATCGTGGAGCTGCTGCAGGTGCACCGCCAGCACGAGTCCGACTTCCGGTACATGCTCAACGCCGTGCGGCACGGGATGGTGACGAAGGAGATCGCCGACCGCCTCAACGAGATGGGCGCGCGGCCGGCGCCGTCCGACGGCACGATCACGCTGGCGACCCGCAACGACACCGTCAACCGGATCAACGCGCAGGCGCTCGAGCGCCTCCCGGGCCGGGCGCTCACGGCGAAGGCGGAGGTGAGTGGAGATTTCGGCGGGCGCAACTACCCCGCTGACGAGACGCTCGAGCTCAAGGTGGGCGCGCAGGTGATGTTCCTGCGCAACGACGTGAGTCAGGGCGACGGGCCGCGCTGGGTGAACGGGACCATCGGGACCGTGACGCGGATCGACAGCACGGTGTACGTCGACGTCGACGGCGAGGTGCACGAGGTCGAGCCGGCGATCTGGGAGAAGTACCGCTACAGCTACTCCCCCGAGACCAAGAAGCTCACCAAGGACGTGGTGGCGGAGTTCACCCAGTTCCCGCTGCGGCTGGCGTGGGCGGTCACCATCCACAAGTCGCAGGGCAAGACCTACGATGCCGCGATCGTCGACCTCGGCACCCGGGCCTTCACGCCGGGCCAGACCTACGTGGCGCTCAGCCGGATCACCACGCTGGAGGGGCTCTACCTCACCCGGCCGCTGCGCCCGGGCGACATCATGGTCGACAAGGATGTGGAGCGCTTCATGCGCGACGCCCAGCCGGTGAGGGTGGCGGTCGGCTGATGGATGAAGGAGGACCCGCGTGGCGGTGATGTTCGTGCTGGACTTCAGCGACGGCCAGCACATCGAAACGATGTCGGAGGGCGTCATCGGCCGCAACCCCGCCGTGCACACGCCGGGGACCGAGTTCGACGACCCCGCGCACGCCGAGCTGATCACCGTCGCCGACGACGCCAAGTCGGTATCGCGCGCGCACCTGGCCTTCGGCCAGTACGACGGCGTGTTCTGGGTGATGGACCTCGGCTCGGCGAACGGGACGACGATCACCTACCCGGGCGACGGCACCTTCGCGTGCGACCCCAACACCCGGCACGAGGTCGACCCCGGCTCGATCGTGCGGTTCGGCAACGCGTCGTTCGCGCTGACCCGGCGGTAGGAGGGACGGCTCAGGCCGCGATCGTCGCCGCCTTCGCCGCAGCCAGGTCGTTGAAGAGGTCGGTGTTGAAGCGGAAGGCGAGGCCGACCTCGGCGATCACGCGGTCGCGCTCCTCCTCGGTCCAGTCGACGGCGTCGAGCTGGGCGCGGTAGACGTCTTTGAAGACCTTCGGCTTGGCGATCTCGTCGAACAGGTAGAAGCCGACGCCGTTGGTGTCGAAGCCGTACTGGCGCTGCAGGAGGGTGCGGATGATCTGGCCGCCCGAGAGGTCGCCGAGGTAGCGCGTGTAGTGGTGGGCGACGAAGCCGCCCGGCCAGGTCGCGCCCACCTCGCGGATGCGGGCGGTATAGCGGAAGGTGGTCGGCAGCGGCGAGATGCGGTCGCGCCAGTCGTCGCCGAGCAGGTACTCGAGGTCGGCCTCGATGGCCGGGAGGCGGGTGAGCTTCGGCGTGATGAAGAGCGCGGCGACCGGGTCGTCGGCCAGGCCGGCCGCGGCCTCCTCGAGCGCCTGATAGATGAAGTAGTGCTGGCTGAGCAGCTGGATGTAGTCCTCGCGGCTGCCCTTGCCGCTCATGAGGTCTTGCATGAAGACCGCACCCTCGCTCTCCTCGTGGACGGAGCGGGTGCGCTCGCGGAGCGCCTGCGAGAAGGGGATCGGCTCGGTCATCGGGTCTCCCGGGTCAGGCTTGCTAGGTAAGGCTTACCTAACCCAGCCTGGCGTACGGGGAGTCCCGCGTCAAGCGCCGGTCCCGCGTCGAGCGCCGGTCGCGTCGAGCGTCAGTGGTGGTGCCCGACCTCCACGGCCGCGATGCCGGCGTCCGTGAGGCCGAGGGCCGGGATGGTGAGGCCGCAGACGGCCGCGGCGCTGAGCGCCAGGGCGATGACGAACCGGAGGGCTCCGGTGTCCTGCCGGGCTGCCCTCCCACGCCGCAGGACGACAGCGGTCACGACGGCCACCGCGAGGTCGAGCAGGGAGGCGACCGCCATCGGCAGGAAGGGGAAGGCGAGCACGCTGCCCGAGCTCGCGACCGCCCCGGCGACGGCCAGCGCCGCCCAGACGCCGAGCGGCACGAGGGCCAGGGCGGGGAGCAGCCGGAGCAGCGGCGGCCGGTCGCGGGCGAGGGTGGCGGCGGCCCAGCCCAGCTCGGCCGCCGCGATGGCCAGGAGCACCGCGAGCAGGACAGGAGGTGCGCCGGGGGCGAGGGCTGCGTGCAGCAGACCCGCCCCCAGCGCGGCCACGGCGAGGAACGCCCGCGTCGCCGGGGCGACGGGGGCGGTTCCGCTCATCCTGCTCATGGGGTGCGCCGTGGCCGGGCCGGTCAGACGGTCCGAGCGGAGCGCACGGTCCGCTCGGCGCCCAGACCGACGCCGAGGAGCACGATGGCGCTGACCAGGTGCAGGAAGTGGTCGGGGGTGTTCAGCGCGAGGATGTTCGCGCCGGTGCCCACGAGGAAGAAGCCCACGATGCCGAGGAGCAGGTAGACGGCCCCGACCGTGATGTTGACGGCGCGCGCGGCCGACAGGCGGGTGAGGCCCGCGATCAGCAGGGCGGCGCCGATCAGCAGGTGGGCGATGTTGTGCAGCGGGTTGACCTCGAAGATGCCGAGCAGAAGGCCGCCCTTGGTGGCCACGAAGCCGACGCCGCCGGTGACGGCGAAGCCGAGCAGGCCGACGAGCAGGTACACGGCGCCGAAGATCGTGGCGACGAGGCGGTTCGGTGATGTGCGCATTGTTCGTTCTCCTCTGTGACGGCGCACGTCCGCGCGCCTCGTGGTTGATTCGGAGAGTCGTCGTTTTCGGATTGGGGCGACAGCCCCTTGTGTCAGGGAGGTTTTTCTGCGGGAGGTTAGAATCCTGGAACACCACACCACGACAGGGGGCGCGATGCGAGGTCGGAGCCGGGTGCGCAGAGCCGTGCTCTCCGCCGTGGCGGGCGCGATCGCGCTGACGCTGGCCGCCTGCACCTCCTCACCGGGTGGAGCGGGCCTCCCGTCGCAGCACGAGGCCTCGTTGCCGCGCGAGACGTCGACCAAGATGTCGGAGACGCTGAAGGAGGCGGTCCGGCTCGCCGACGCGTCGGCCGGCTTCGCGGGGGTCTGGGCGCCGTGGGCGGGCACCTGGACGGCCGCCGAGGGGACGACGACGCGCGAAGGGTCGAAGCCCGCCACCGAGAGCATGACCTTCCGCATCGGGCAGAACACCATCCCGATGACCTGCACGGTGCTCCTCAAGCTCGTCGACGAGGGCAAGGTCGAGCTCGACGACCAGCTGACCAAGTGGCTCCCCGGCATGGTCGGCGTCGAAGGCGTGACGCTGCGTGAGCTGTGCGCCAACACGTCCGGCATCGCCGACTACCAGGGCCAGCTCGGCCGCGAGTTCCTGACCAACCCCACCCGCCAGTGGCCGCCGCTGGAGCTGGCGAGCGACGGCGTCGCGGCCCCGCGCTACGGCAAGCCGGGCCAGGCGTACGGATCGTCGCAGACCAACGCGATCCTGCTCGGGATGGCGCTGCAGAACGCGTCAGGATCGTCGGCCGCCGACCTCTTCGAGTCTGAGCTGTTCGGGCCCCTCGACATGAAGGCGACCGTGCTGCCGCCGGCCTCCACCCTGACCGTGCCCGGCGCGCATCCCGACGGCTACGTCTCCATCCCGGACGCCGCAGGCAATCCCGTCTGCCAGACCGTGACCGACGTCTCGCGGCTCTCGCCCTCGATGGGATGGACGGCCGGAGGCGTGGTGTCGAACCTCGCCGACCTGAAGACGTTCACGCAGGCGCTCGCCGCGGGGTCCCTCCTGAGCGAGAAGTCGACGGCGGAGCAGCGCAAGGGCATCACGAACGGCGCCTCGTGGCAGAAGTACGGCCTCGGCGTGCAGCAGCTCGGGCCGCTGCACGGGAGCAGCGGATCGATCCCCGGCTACACCTCGGCGATGTACGCCGACCCGGCGTCGGGGCTGACCGTGGTCGTGGCGCTCAACAACTCGACCCCGGGTGCCGCGTTCGCCCGGGCGCTGGCGCAGCGGCTCGCCTCCATCGCCTCCAAGGTCCCCGCGGAGACGAAGGGCGCCAAGGTGGTCGAGTCGCTGCCGTGGTCGGAGGCGCAGATGGCAGCGGCGATGAAGAAGGCCGCGCCGTGCCCGGCCAAGGAGGAGCCGGCCAAGAAGTGAGCGGCTCGGCGGTGACGCCGGTTTCGCGCCGGGCTCAGGCCGCGCCGGCCAGTGCCGCCAGCTCCGCACGCACGGGCAGGCCGTCGTCGTCGAGGACGAGCTGCAGCGCGGCTCCCGTCGCCCGGTTCACGATGACCGGGGCCAGGAGGTTCACCGTGCTGCCCGCCGCCGACGGCGTCACGACCACCAGGAGGAGTGCCTCCTCGGGGGCGCTGATGCCCAGGTCGGCCGCGCGGTCGTCGGGCAGCTCGGGCGAGTAGCCGGGCAGGTGGCGCTCGGCGTCGAGCGTGAACAGCCGGATCTCGGGTCGTTCGACGGCCGTCAGCGTGTACAGGCCGTCGGCGCCGGCGACGGCGTCGAGCTCGAAGGCGGCGAGGGGCTCCAGGCCGGGCGGCGGAGCGACGAAGCGGATCGCGGTCATCGGAGGAAGTCCATCAGGGTCGGCTGGAGCACGCGGGCGGTGACGGCGATCGCCGTCTGGTAGTTGACGTCCTGGGTCTTGAGGTCGAGCAGCACCTTGGCGAGGTCGACGTCCTCCAGGCCCGCGCGCTGCGCCTCGAGCGCGTTCGCGCCGACGGCGAGGGCGTCCTTCGCCTTGTCGATGCGGGTCTGCCGACCGCCGATCTCCGCGTGCTCTCCCACGATCGCCTTCATCCTGTCGTCGATCTGGCCCAGGCGCGGCCGGATGTTCACCCCGTTCTTCAGGTCGCTCACGGTGGCGTCGATGAGCGCGAACACCGAGTCGCTGCCCGTCCCGAAGACCGCGGCGCCGTCGGCGTCCACCCGCACGGTGGCGTCCTGGCCGATCCTGCGCTCCACTGTACTTCCCGCCACCCCGGTGTAGGAGTAGTCGGGCTGGAAGGCGACGCCGGCGTCCGAGTTGCCGGCGAACACCGTGCGACCGAGGTACGTGGTGTTGGCGGCCGCGAGGAGGCTCTTCTTCAGCCCGTCGAGCTCGGTCGCGATCGACTCCTTCGCCTCGGGCGAGAGGGCGCCGTCGTTCGCGCCCTGCACGGTCAGGTCGCGCACGCGGCGCATCAGCGTCTCCACCGAGGTGAGGGCCGAGTCGGCGGTGGTGAGCCAGGCGTCGCCGTTGTCGACGTTGCGCTTGTACTGCGCGTTCGCGGCGGCGTCCGAGCGCACCGTGAGGGCGCTCGCCGTCGCCGTCGGGTCGTCCGAGGGCCTGTTGAGCAGCTTGCGGCTGGTGGCCTGGTCGTAGAGCTGCGCCTGCCGCTGAAGGCTCAGCTGCAGGTTGCGCTGCGCCGTTGCGGTCTGCGTGGCGTTGGTGACACGGGTGAACACGGTTACCTCCCGGCTCCGGTGCGGTTGATGAGCACGTCGAGCGCCTCGTCGATCGCGGACATGACGCGTGACGCGGCCTGGTAGGCGTGCTGGAACGCGAGCATGTTCATGTTCTCCTCGTCGAGGTCGACGGAGGAGTTGGCGAGCTGCGCGTTGGTGGCCGAGGTGGCCGCGAGGGCGGTCAGGTCGGCCTGCTGCTGCTCGGTCTTGCCGGCGACGCCGATGCGGACCACGAAGGCGGTCCACTGCTTGTCGACGGCGTTCGTGCCGGAACCGAGGTCGGCGATGGCCTGAGCGACGCTGCCGTTCGCTCCCCCGGCCCCCGGCGTCGACGTGGCGATCTGACCGACGGAGGTCGGGACGACGGAGAGGCCGAGCGCGGCGGGCTTCGTCGGGTCGATGGCGAAGAAGTCCAGTCCCGTGGCGCCCGTGGGCGTCACGCCGGTGCTGTGGACGGCGTTCACGCGCTGAGCGAGCGTCTGGGCGAACGCGTTGTAGCCGGCAGCGGCCTCCGCCAGCACTCCCCCGGTGCCGGAGGCGTCGGCAGGGGCGAGGGTCGAGACCGCGCCCGAGATGGAGCCGCCCTCCAGCGCGATGGCGACGCCCGGCCGGTGCGCCCACTCCAGGCGGACGGGGTCGCCGCCGGCGTTCGCGAGCGTCTGCGCGCCGACGAGGGTGACGGCGTTGGCGGTGGTGCCGGAGACGAGCGCGTTGCCCGCGAGCAGCACGTCGACGGTGCCGTCCTCGTTCGGGCGCACGACGCCTCCACCGAGCTTCGCGATCTGGGTGGTCAGGAGGTCGCGGCGGTCCATCAGCTCGTTCGCCGAGGTGCCGGAGGCGAGTGCGGCGCGGATGCGGCCGTTGAGCTCGGCCACCTCGGTCGCGGCGGTGTTGAGGTCGTCGGCCATGCCGCCCGCCTGCGTGCGCAGCGAGCTCCACTGACTCTCGACCGAGCGGTACCCCTCGGCCAGCTGGGTGACGAGGCTGCCCGCCTGGCCCAGGAGGACGCCGGCCGGCGCCTCCTCCCCCGCCTGGTTGGCGACATCGCCCCAGGCGGCCCAGAACTTCTGCAGCGAGGTGGAGAGGCCGTTGGCCCCCGGCTCGTTGAGCGACGACTCCAGCGTCGCGATGGCGTCGGCGCGGGTGCCGGAGTAGCCGGCCAGCGCGGTGGTGCTGCGGACGCGGGCGCTCAGGGCGGCGTCGTCGAGGCGCTGGATGCCGTCGATGCTGACGCCCTGGCCCGGGCGCACGCCTCCGCTGAAGAGGCCGGCCGAGTTGAGCGGCGAGACGCCGGAGGTGCTGACGCGCTGCCGGGTGTAGCCGGCGGTGTTCGCGTTGACCAGGTTCTGCCCGACGACGTCGAGGCCCGCCTTGGCGGCGACCAGGCCGGTGTAGGCGGTGTTCAGACCGCTGAAAGTGCTCATCCCTGCTCCTGCTAGGCCTCGGTGTCGAACAGTCGCGCGCCGGTGTCGCCGGAACGGCTCTCGCCGCCTGCGCCGTAGACGCCGGCGTCGGCCGGGCTGCCGGCGAGGCCGCTGAGGGTCTCCTGCGTCGACCGTGCGGCTTCGCGGAGGAGGCGCTCGTTGGTGTCGCGGACCTCGCCGATCTGGCCGGTCAGCTCGGTCATGGCCGCGAGGTGCGAGCCGAAGATGTCGGACCAGATGCCGTCGGGTGCGGCGGCCGCCAGCTCGCGGAGGGAAGCGTCGGGCGCCAGGCCCCACTGCTCGGCGAGGGCGGCGGCCTCCACCGTGCGGGCGAGCCCGGCCTCGCGCATGCGCTCCATGACCTGCTCGACCTCGCGCGTCGCGTGCGAGATCCAGCGCGACTTGCCTGCGATGAGCAGCAGCTGCTCCTCCTCCAGCTTGAACAGCAGCAGCTCGAGGAGCTCGCGCTCCTTCCAGAGCTGCGCGGAGAGCTCGCTCGCGGCCATGTCGCTACCAACTTCCTCGTGAGTCGATGTGCGCACCTGGTCCCCTCGGGTCGGGGGCGGGAGTCCACCCGCCGATCACCAGGGACCATCGGCACGGCTGGCCTCCACGTTAGGCTCGGCCGGCTGTGGATGCCCTCAGGACGGAGGACGCGGTGTGCGGTTCGTAGCACACGCCCAGTTTGAATATCAGCATTCATGGATGCCCGTTAACTGGGGGTACGGCTGCCCCGTAGTGGGGGCAGAACGGGCGCGACTCCCCCGCTCCCGCGTTGTTAGCGTGATCACGGATAGACCTCCTAGCATCCCGTTCGGCACCCGAAGTAAGCCCGAGCGTCCAGCACCGCCCGAGCGCGGCAGCCTCCCGGCCCCACCGGGACGAGGCCCCGCCCGTCCGATGAATAGAGGGTCGAACGCGTGAACCGGAACGATCGCAACACGCTCGTGGTCGAGAACCTGCCACTGGTGGGCTACCTCGTCTCCGACTTGTGCGCCCGCGCGACGCACCTGTCCCGTGACGACCTGGCCTCCGCCGGGTCCGTCGCCCTGGTCATGGCCGCCGACGCCTACGACGCGTCGACCGGCGTGCCCTTCGGCGCCTACGCGCGCACCCGCATCGTCGGCGCGCTCGCCGACGAGCTGCGCGCGGGCGACTGGGCCACCCGCTCCGCCCGCAAGCGGATCAAGGCCACCCTCGCGGTGCAGGAGAGCCTGACCGCGGCCCTCGGACGCACCCCGACCGTCGACGAGATCGCGACCGCGCTGGGCGTCGACCGCGACACCGCTGCGGCGGGGCTGGCCGACGCCTCCCGCACCGTGACCGCCCTCGACGAGACGATCGAGCCGCTGCTCGTCTCCGAGACGCCGGGCCCCGAGGAGTCGGTGCTGACGAACGAGCGGACGGCCTACGTGCGCGCCGCGGTCGCGGCTCTCCCCGACCGGATGCGCTCCATCGTCGAGGCCATCTACTTCGACGACCGCACGGTCACCGAGATCGCCGAGGAGCTCGGCATCACGCACTCGGCCGTCTCGCAGCAGCGCTCCGAGGCGATCCGCCTCATGCGCGAGGGCATGGCGACGCACTACGCCGACGACGGCGACCCCGAGATCATCGAGGCCAAGACGTCGCAGGCCCGCCGCAGCGCCTATCTGGCCCGGCTGGCGCAGCACGCCGTCTCGCACCTCGGCGCACCGCTCCCCTCGTCGCCCACCTCGGCGCGAGCATCCTGATCGTCCCCTAACGGGTCGCCGCCGGCGGCCGATAGGGGCTCATGCGGACCACGGAAGGGCCGCGAACCACCCACCCAGTCATGGAGGAAACATCATGGGTATGCAGATCAACACCAACATCGCGGCCAACAACGCCTACCGCAACCTGAACAACACGCAGGGCGACCTCTCGAAGTCGCTCGAGAAGCTGTCCAGCGGCCTCCGCATCAACCGTGCGGCGGACGACGCGGCGGGTCTGGCCATCTCGGAGGGCCTGAAGTCGCAGGTCGGCGGTCTCACCGTCGCCGCCCGCAACGCTCAGGACGGCATCAGCGTCGTGCAGACCGCTGAAGGCTCGCTCACCGAGGTCCACTCCATCCTGCAGCGCATGCGCGACCTGGCGGTCCAGGGTGGTAACGACTCGAACTCCACCGAGTCGCGCGACGCGATCCAGACCGAGGCGGACGAGCTGAGCAAGGAGCTCTACCGCATCACCAACGGCACCAACTTCAACGGCATCGACCTGCTCAAGGGCGGCACGCTGACGTTCCAGGTGGGCGCCGGCGACACCGCCAACGACTCGATCACGGTGAACCTCGCCGACGTGGCGGGCACCGTCACCGGGCTGGCCTCGGCCGACGGCACCGCCGCCGGCACGGTCTTCGACGTGACGGACAACACCGCTGCCAAGGCGACCATCACGGCTCTCGACACCGCCATCACGGGGATCTCGACCGCTCGTGCGGAGCTCGGCGCCTCGCAGAACCGCCTCGAGTCGGCCTCGCGCAGCCTCGCGGTCTCGAAGGAGAACCTGTCGGCCGCGTCGAGCCGCATCACCGACACCGACATGGCCGAGGAGATGGTGAAGTACACCCGCTCCAACATCCTGTCGCAGGCCGGCACCGCCATGCTCGCCCAGGCCAACCAGGGCAACCAGGGCGTGCTGCAGCTCCTCCGCTAAGCCTCGGCTCAGCCGGATCAGCAGCGACGACGGCCGGGGCGGGCTCCACCAGGGCCCTCCCCGGCCGTCAGCACCACCGCACCAGAGCACCACCCGGACAGAGCACCACCCCACCCGAGCAGCACCGGCCAGGAGCAGGAGGATCATCGCATGGGCTTGGCGATCGACGGCCTCATCAGCGGTCTCAAGACCACCGACCTCATCAACTCGCTGATGCAGGTGGAGGCGGTGCCGCAGACCCTGCTCAAGAACAAGGTCACGGACTCCCAGAGCTTCATCACCGCGTTGCAGGCGCTCAACACCAAGCTCGCGTCCCTCCAGACCGCCGCCGCGGCGCTCGCGAAGCCCGAGGGCACGGACCTCCACACCGCCACCTCCAGCTCCACCACGGTCACCGCGACCGCCGGCCCCGGCGCCGTCGACGGCAGCATCGACTTCACCGTGGACAAGCTGGCCCAGTCGCAGGTGGTCGTCACGGGCCCGCTCACCCAGTGGCCCGATCAGCCGCCGACCCTCACCTTCGTCGCCTCCGACGGGACCGTGAAGCAGGTCACCGCCACCAGCTCCTCCCTCGCCGACGTCGCCGCGGCCATCAACAAGGCCGGTGTCGGCGTCAGCGCCACCCGCGTCGCCGCGGGTCTCGACCCCGCCACCGGACAGCCCGTGTACCGCCTGCAGCTCAGCTCGGCGAAGACCGGCACCGAGGGCTCCTTCACCGTCTACCGCGGCACCCCGGCCGATGTCACGGCCGGAACCGCGACGAACCTCCTCTCCGACCCGGGTGCTGCTCAAGTGCGGCAGGCGCAGGACGCCGAGGTCACCCTATGGGCGGGCACCCCCGCCGCGCAGAAGGTCACCAGCTCCACCAACTCGTTCACCGATGTGCTGCCCGGCGTGAGCGTGACGGTCAGCGCTCTCTCCACCGACCCGGTCACGCTGACGGTCGCGCGCAACGACAAGGCCATCTCCGACGCGGCGAACACGCTGATCACGAGCGTGAACGACATCCTGACGATGATCGCCCAGAAGCAGGCGGTCTCCACCACCACGAACTCCACCGGCGGCACGGTCGTCACCGGCGGCGTCTTCACCGGCGAGGTGACCGCGCGCGACACGAACCAGCAGCTCGTCAGCGCGGTGATCGACCCGATCGACGGCGTCTCCCCCTCCACCTACGGCATCAGCATCACCAGTGACGGCGCCGTGACCTTCGACAAGGACAAGTTCGCCGCAGCCATGGCCGCAGACCCCGAGAAGGTCAAGGCCGCGGTGGCGACGGTGGCCCAGCGCGTCGCCGACGCGGCGAAGACGGCGAGCGACCCCTACGAGGGCATCGTCACGATGAAGATCAAGGGCGAGCAGTCCGTGGTCAAGAGCCTCAACGACCAGATCACGGACTGGGACACCCGCCTCTCGGACCGCCGGTCGTCGCTCGAGCGGATCTACGCCAACCTCGAGGTGCAGCTCTCGCAGCTGCAGTCGCAGTCCTCCTGGCTCTCGGGCCAGCTCTCCAGCCTTCCGAGCGGGAGCGCATCATGACCCTGCTGAACTCCGCGGCCGCGCTTTCGGCCTACAACCGCGACAGCGTGCTGTCGGCGAGCCCCGCCCGGCTGCTGACGATGCTGTACGACCGGCTCGTGCTCGACCTGACCAGGGCGGAGGCGGCGCTCACCGCCGGCGACCAGCCCACCGCCTGGGAGAACCTCGGCCACGCCGACCGGATCGTCGCGGAGCTCGCCTCGACCCTGCGTGTGGACCTGTGGGACGGCGCCGCCGGCCTCCTGGACCTCTACCGCTACGTCGCCGACCTGATCGCGTCGGCCTCGCTGAACCGCGACGCGGCCAAGGCGCACGAGGCACTGACGCTGATCGAGCCGCTGCGGGACGCCTGGCATGAGGCCGCCGCGCAGGTGCCGGCGGCGGGCGCGCGTAACGGTGGCGCCCGCATGTACGCGGCGGCGGCGGGTGCTGCGGGAGGCGACCTCGGTGTCGCCTGATGAGGGCATGAACGCTGAGGAGGCTGTCGACCCGGCCGTCGACCCGGCCCTCGCGGCGTGGACCGACGCGCTGGAGCGGCTCGAGCAGGTGCTGCGGGAGGCGCTCGCCGGCGGCGCGTTCGAACCGGGCGTGTGGACTCCCCCGGCCGGGCTCGGGCCCCTGCCCGTCGAGTTGCGCGAGCGCGCCACGCGGCTGCTCGACGCCCAGCAGCACACCCTCCGGCACCTGGCGGACATGCGCCGGAGCACCGCACGCCATCTGTCGGCGGTGCGGTCCGTGCCCCGCGACGCCTCCGGTCCCGCTCCGGTGTACGTCGACCTCGTCGGCTGACGCCTCCCTCCACCCTCCCACCGTTGTCCACCTGTGGATAACTCTGGGGAGAATCAGTGGATGAACGGGTGAGACGTGTGGAGGACACGCGCGGGATGTGTGGACTTTCAGATTGCGCTCAGCATCGAATGACACGCTGACCTGCATTTTTGTCGCATTTCTGGATGCTTCGAACGGGTCTTCGAAATCACACGCTTGTAATTCACACGCCGCCCCGGCCTGTGGATGAAACTGTGGGATCCGCGCGCCATGCGCGTCCCCCGAACACGGGGAGAGGGGCACCGCTAACGGCGGAGGGGGAGCGGCCGATAGAACGGTTCGAGCACGGATCGCTCGCCGACCAGGCCACGGATGGGCCGCCCACGACCACCGATGGAGTGCAGCAGTGCTCGAATCCGTGACCGGCGCCGCCCTCGCGAGCGCCCTCGACGGCCTCGCCGCTCGTCAGCGTGCGATCGCCAACAACATCGCGAACGTCAACACCCCCGGCTACACCGCCGAACGGGTGTCGTTCGAGGACGCGCTCGCCGCGTCCGTCGCCCAGGGCGACGGACGCACCACCGCGACGACGCAGCGCTCGCTGGAGCCGACGCGCCTCGACGGCAACAACGTGAACCTCGACACCGAGACCCTCTCGAACATCGACACCGTGCTGCGCTTCCAGTTCGCCTCCCAGGCGGCCGGCGGCCAGTTCTCGGCGATCCGCGCCGCCCTGAAGACCAACTAGCAGGAGACGATCATGACGTTCGATGCGATCGGGATCGCGGGCACGGGGCTCACCCTGCACCGCAAGTGGCTGGACGCCGTCTCGGACAACCTCGCCAACATCAACACCGCGAAGCCCACCGACGGCGCCGCCTTCCAGGCGCGCTACGTCGTGGCGCAGGAGGGCGCCGGCGTCTCAGGCGCGTACGTCGCGGGCGCCGAGTACGGCAGCGCGGAGGGCCGGATGGTCTACGAGCCCGACAACCCCCTCGCCGACGACAAGGGCTACGTGCGCTACCCCGACATCGACATGTCGGAGCAGATGGGCGCCCTGATCATGGCGCAGCGCGGCTACCAGGCCAACGCCTCGGTGGTCGACCGCGCCAAGGAGACCTACCAGGCCGCGCTCGAGATCGGGAGGAACTGATGCCCATTCCGGCGATCGGCGGCGTCGGCGGCATCGACGCGACCACCTCCGCGCTCTCAGGGGCCTCCGGCGTGTCCGGGAGCGGGGGAGCGGGCTTCGGCGACGCGCTCACGGGCGCGATCGACAACCTCCAGCAGCTCCAGGGCCAGAAGGATGCGCTGGCGATCCAGGCCGTCACGGGGAACCTGGATGACATCCACCAGGCGACCCTCGCCTCCACCCGGGCCCAGGTCACCCTCGAGCTCGTCGCCGGCGTGCGCAACAAGGCCGTCGACGCGTTCAACGAGATCATGCGGATGCAGGCCTGATGCCCCAGCAGGTGACGAGCTTCTTCCGTCGGCTCGGCGACACGATCCGCGGGTTCTCGATCGCGCAGCGCGTGATCGCGATCATCGGCGTGGCCGTGGTGGCGCTCGGCGTGACCGGGCTCGCCATGTGGGCGTCCCAGCCCTCGTACACGCCGCTGTTCTCGGGCCTCCAGGCGTCCGACGCGTCGGCGATCGTGGACCAGCTGCGCACCGACGGCGTGCCGTACGAGCTGACCGACGGCGGCGCGACCATCCTCGTGCCGCAGCAGAAGGTGTATGACGAGCGGCTGAAGGCGGCGTCCGCCGGCCTGCCGACGTCCACCACCACCGACGGGTACTCGCTGCTCGACAAGATGGGCGTCACCTCCTCGGAGTTCCAGCAGTCCGTCACCTACAAGCGGGCGATGGAGGGCGAGCTCGCCAGCACCATCGGCGCGATGAAGGGCGTCAAGACCGCGTCGGTCCGCCTCGCGATCCCCGAGGAGACGGTGTTCTCGGAGGAGAAGAAGGACCCGACCGCTTCCGTCTTCGTCGAGACGCAGAACGGCGTCTCGCTCAGCAACGACCAGGTGCAGGCGATCGTGCACCTCACCAGCGCGGCCGTCACCGGCATGAAGCCGACCGACGTCGCCGTGGTCGACGCCGACGGCACCGTGCTCAGCGCGGTCGGCTCCGGCGCGACCGGGGGAGCGGACAAGCAGGCGTCCGACTACGAGTCGCGCGTGAAGAACGCCGTGCAGCAGATGCTCGACAAGGTCGTGGGCCCCGGCAACGCCACGGTCGCCGTGGCCGCCGACGTGAGCTCGGAGTCGGCGCAGCGCACCGAGGAGTCGTTCACGACCCCCGAGAACGCGCCGTCGCTGAGCGAGTCGACGCAGTCCGAGACCTACACCGGGACCGGCGGCGGTGGCGCCGCGGGCGTGCTCGGGCCGGACAACATCGCGGTGCCGAACGGCACGAACGGCAACGGCAGCTTCAGCTCGTCGTCGACGACCAAGGACAACGCGGTCGACAAGGTGACCGAGCAGCGCACCATCCCGGCCGGCGCCGTCACCCGGCAGACCGTCTCGGTCGCGCTCAACTCCGACGCGGTCGGCGTGAGCGCGAACGAGATCCGCAACCTGGTGACCAACGCCGCCGGCATCGACACGGCGCGCGGCGACGCGGTCACGGTCGCCATGGTTCCCTTCAGCACGGCGGGGGCGAAGGAGGCCGCCAAGGCGCTGCAGGAGGCGCGCGACGCCGCGGCGGCCGACCAGCTGACCGGCATCATCCGCACCTCGGTCATCGCGGCGGCCGTCCTGGCGGCGGCGATCATCGCCTTCGTCCTGTACCGGCGCAGCCGTCGCCGCGCCGCCGAGCAGGCCGCGCTCGAGGCGGAGGCGGCGCAGACCCTCCAGCTCGACGCCGCAGCCTTCCCGATGGCGCTCGAGCAGCCGGCTCCGCCGACCGTGCCCATGCAGCTCGACCCGGTGCCCGACCCGACCGCCCCCGAGGTGGAGGCCGACCGCCGCCGCGCCGAGATCGAGGCGCTTGCAGAGCGCGACCCGCAGCGCACCGCCGAGTTCCTGCGCAGCCTCATGGATGACAGGGCCGGCGTATGACCGACGTCCGCAACCAGAGCCAGCTCAGCGGCCCGCAGAAGGTCGCGATCGTGCTGATGAACATGGACCAGCAGCGCGCGGCCCAGGTGATGAAGCAGTTCTCGGACGAGGAGGCCGACGAGATCACGGCCGAGATCCTCCGGCTGCGCCGTGTCGACCCGAGCGTCGCCGAGAAGGCGCTGGGCGAGTTCCACGACCTGGCGACCCGCGGGACCGTGGGCGCGCGGGGCGGCCGAGACATCGCCGTCGGCCTGCTGGAGGCGTCGTTCGGCGCCGAGCGCGCCACCGGCGTGCTGAACCGCGTCGCGTCGAGCATGGCGGGCAAGCAGTTCGAGTTCCTCGACACCGTCGAGCCGTCGCAGGTGCAGATGCTCCTCGCGGGCGAGCTGCCGCAGACCAGCGCGCTCGTGCTCGCGCATCTCCGCGCCGACCACGCCTCGCGCATCCTGAGCGGGCTGGACGAGGAGACGCGGACCGAGGTCGCGCACGCCATCGCCACGATGGGGTCGCCGAGCCCCGACGCGGTCCGGGTCGTGGCCGACACCCTCAAGCAGCGGGCCGGCGCGGTCGTCGCGGCGCGCACCTCCACGGATTCGGTGGGAGGCGTGCAGCCGCTCGTCGAGATCATCAACCGTGCCGACGCCGCCACCGAGAAGGCGCTGCTGGAGGCGCTGGAGCGCCGTGACCCCGAGCTCGCGGACGAGGTGCGCTCGCGCATGCTGACCTTCGAGGACATCGTCCGGCTGGAGGCGCGCGACGTGCAGCAGGTGCTGCGCGGCGTCGACGCGGCCGTGCTCGCCGTGGCGATGAAGGGCGCGCCGTCGTCCGTCGAGCAGGTCATCGTGGACAACCTGTCGGAGCGCAACCGCGAGGTGCTCGCCGACGAGGTCCGCCTCCTCGGCCCGGTGCGGATGTCGCAGGTCGAGGACGCCCGCGCGGCGATCGTGCGCGCGATCCGCGACCTGGAGGCCACGGGCGCGATCACCGTGCAGCGCGGGGACGAGGACGCGTATGTCGAATGACGTCGTCTTCTCGCCGCTGACCGTCCCGGTGCTCGCCGAGACGGAGCAGGAGCACGCCGCCCTGGAGGCCGCGCGGGCGCGCGGTTTCGCCGCCGGGTATGCGGAGGGCCTGCGAGTGGCGGCCGACGAGCAGGCCGCATGGCTGGCGCGGGCGGAGGAGCGGCGTGCACGGGAGGCCGAGGCGGCCGAGCAGCGGGTCGCACAGCTCCTCCGGGCCCTGCGCGCGGCCGCCGTGGAGGTCGGCGAGGCGACCGTCCCGGTGCTGGCGGACGCGGAGGAGACGCTGATCGCAGCTGCTTTCGAGCTCGCCACTGCGGTGGTCGGCGTCGCGCTCGAGGACCGCGTGGCGGCGGCGCGGGCGGCGGTCGTGCGGGTGCTCGACGCGGCGGCCGCCGACGGCCGGGCGGGCATCGTCGCGACGGTGCGCATGCACCCCGCGGATGTCGCCGCTCTGGCGGGGGAGGAGCTGGGCGTGCACCTGGTGCCCGACCCGGCGCTCGCCCCGGGCGACGCGACCGGCGACCTGCCGGACGGCTGGCTCGACGCGCGCATCGGCGCGGCGCTGGAACGGGCGAAGGAGGCACTGTCGTGACCGCGGCCCTGAGCACTGATCTCATGGAGGCCGCGTCGCGCATCCCCCGCTGGGACGGTGCCCTGCGCGCAGCCGCCGTCGAGCGCGTCGGCCGCGTGACGGCCGTCGTCGGGCTCGGCGCCGAGATCGAGGGCGTGCCGGCGGCGATCGGCGACCTCGTGGTCATCGGGGAGCGGCCGGGGGTCCACGCGGAGGTCGTGGCGACCACGGCCTCCACCGTCCGCGTCATGCCCTACGGCAGACTGACCGGCGTCGCGGCCGGAGACCCGGTGCGTGCCGTGCGCTCGCCGCTGCTGGTGCCGACCGGGCGCGGACTGCTCGGCCGCGTGATCGACGCGCTCGGGCGGCCGGTCGACGGCCGCGGCCCGATCGAGCCGGACGGGTTCGTGCCGCTCGACAACCGCGCGCCGGATGCCATGCGCCGCGCGCGCATCCTGCAGCCGCTCGGACTGGGCGTGCGTGTGCTCGACACGATGACGGCCGTCGGGCGGGGACAGCGCCTCGGCCTGTTCGCCGGGTCGGGCGTCGGCAAGTCGTCGCTGCTGTCGATGATCGCCCGCGGCACCGAGGCCGACGTCTCGGTGATCGCGCTGGTGGGGGAGCGCGGGCGCGAGGTGCGCGAGTTCCTCGAGGACGACCTCGGGCCTGCCGGTCTCGCGCGGTCGATCGTCGTCGTGGCCACCTCGGACGAGCCCGCCGTGATGCGCCTTCGTGCGGCCTTCGCGGCGACGAGGATCGCGGAGTCGTTCCGCGACGAGGGCGCGGACGTCGTGCTGATGATGGACTCGCTCACCCGCGTGGCCATGGCGCAGCGCGAGATCGGGCTCTCGGCGGGCGAGCCTCCCGCGACCCGCGGCTATCCGCCGTCGACGTTCTCGCTGCTGGCGCAGCTGCTGGAGCGCGCGGGCACGGGCGAGCGCGGCTCCATCACCGGTCTCTACACGGTGCTCGTGGACGGGGACGACCACAACGAGCCGATCGCCGACTCCGCGCGCAGCATCCTGGACGGGCACGTGGTGCTCGATCGGCGGCTCTCCGTGGTCGGGCACTTCCCGTCCGTCGACGTGCTCGGCTCGGTGTCGCGGCTCGCGTCGCGGGTGACCACGCCGGAGCAGAAGGCGGCGGCGACCGCGCTGCGCAGCATCCTCGCCGCCAAGGTCGGCGCGCAGGACCTGCTCGACGTCGGCGCGTACAAGCCGGGGACGAACCCCAAGGTGGACGCGGCGGTGGCCCACGAGGACGCCATCGACGGGTTCCTGCGGCAGGGCATCGGCGAGCCGGCCCCGGCCGCCGAGTCGTGGGCGCGGCTGAGCGCCCTGGTCGGGCTGCTCGGCGTCGGCCGGGCGACGGGAGGGGTCTGATGGCACGGGCGTTCGCACTCTCGGGGCTGCTGCGGCTGCGGCAGATCGAGAAGGAGCACGCGGCGAGTGACCTCGCGGCCGCCAACGCGTTCCGCCGCGCCGCTGCCGACCGGCAGGCGCGCGCCATCGCGGAGCTGCACGCGGTGCCCGCCGACGCCACCGACGCGAGCACGATGTTCGCGCTGGCGGCGGCACGGGCCGCCAGTCGCAGCATGCTCTCGGACCTGACGGCGCTCAGTGCGCAGGCCGAGGCGCAGACAGCGGAGGCGCAGGCCGCCTTCACGGAGGCGAAGAAGCGCGCGGTCGGACTGGAGAAGCTGGAGGCACGCCACGTGGCAGAGGTCGCCGCGGGCGACCTGCTGGCCGAGCAGGCCGCCGTGGACGAGGTCGCGACAGGCGCATGGCTGCGCGAGCGGACCGCGGGACGGGCTTCGGGACGGGCTTCGGGAGGGGCGGACTCATGACGATGACGGAGGCGATCGGGCGCATCGCGCAGATCCAGGCGACCATCGCGCAGCTCGACGGTGCGACCGGGGCGACGGGCGCTGCGGGGCGCGCGGCCGCGGTCTCTGGGGCGAGTGCGGGCTCGGCCTCGGTGGGTGCAAGTGCCGCGGCGTCGGCGACGGACTTCGCAGACGTGCTCACGCAGGCGCTGGGATCGTCGTCGGTCACCGGCGCGGGCGCCGCACCGTCGGCGGGCGGCGTCACCGGGGAGGATGTCGTCGCGGACGCCAAGAAGTACCTCGGCGTGCCGTACGTGTTCGGCGGCACGACCTCCGCCGGTATCGACTGCTCCGGCCTGGTGCAGCGTGTCTACAAGGACCTCGGCATCGACGTTCCGCGACTCGTCTCGGGCCAGTCGACCGTCGGCACGGAGGTGCCGTCGATCGCGCAGGCCCAGCCGGGCGACCTGATCGTGACGAACGGCGGCGAGCACATCGTGATCTACGCGGGCGACGGCAAGGTCATCCACGCACCCAGCGAGGGGCGGAACGTGAGCCTGGTGGATGCGTGGATGGACGACTCCGACATCGTGACCATCCGGCGGCTGGTACCGCAGGCGGCGGCGCCCGCAGCGTCCGCGACGGGCACCGCGTCCGTTTCGACCGCGCAGGCGGACGCGCTGCGGAGCCTGTTCTCGTCGATGCTCTCCGGCGGGTCGTTCTCGGGAGTCTCGCTGTGAGCCCCGCGGCTGTGGCGGCGGCGCCCGTTCCGACCGGTGCGCCGGCCGGCGGGGCCTCGGCGGCCGGGAAGCCCGGCTCGGGCAGCGGGGGCGGCGACGCGTTCGCCGCGCTGCTGGAGGGGGCGACGACGGAGGCCGTGCGCCCGGGTGACGGCAGTGGATCGGGTGCGAGTGGTGCGGCCGGTGCAGGCGCTGGCGAGTCTGAGGCTCAGGGCGTGGTCAGCGCGCCGGACGATCAGGGCGGCGAGGGAGACACGACCGCGACGGCCGGGACCGACGCGAGCGCCGCTGCGGCCATGAGTATGCCGTTCGCGGTACCCACGCCGGTGGACCCGACCGCGGTTCCTCCGACGGCCGTCCCCGCGTCGGCATCAGCGCCTGCGATCGCCGCGAGCACTGCCGTCGTCGGGGATGCGGCGCCGGTCGTGCAGACTGTATCGCCCGCGCATGCCGCTCCCGGAATGCAGGCTCCGAATGCAGCGTCCGCTCCTAAGCAGCAGGCGGCCTCCGTCGCTGCGCAGGCGGCTCCCGTCGAGATGTCCAGCACGCCACCGGTCGTGGCCGCAGTTGCAGAACCGGCTGTGCCGGTTACCGGCGCACGTCCGCCGCTCAAGGCCGGTCAGGACAAGGCGGGAGCCCCTTCGCAGGTCGCGGCGGACCTCCCTTCGTCGGCAGGTGACGACGGCTTGCAGCTTCTGTCGGCCCCGCGGCCCGAGCCCGTCCTTGCCGCCTCTTCATCGATACGCCAGGATCCTCCGTCGCATATGCCGCTCTCGGCATCCACTGACGACGCGGCCCCGGTCGGCCCTCGCGCCGAGCCGTCGCCGACCGTCGCTCAGCCCGCGGCGGCGCCGGTAGCGCCCGGCCCGGCGGTCGCACCGCAGCCTCCCGCGGCGACCGCACCCGTTGCTCCCACCCTTCCTGCCGCACCGGCCGCCGCCCCGTCGCAGACGGCCCACCCGACGCTCGACACGCAGCTCGCGCGACCGGTGTTCACGCTGGCCACGGCGGGTCGTGGCGAGCACGTCATGACCGTGCACGTCACGCCCGACACGCTGGGGCCGGTGACCGTCCGAGCCCACGTCGGCGCGGAGGGTGTGCGCGTCGAGCTGTTCGCGCCCACGGATGCGGGGCGGGACGCTCTGCGCGCGATCCTTCCCGACCTCCGCCGCGACTTCAGCGGCAGCGGCCTCAGCGGCTCGCTCGACCTGTCGTCGCAGAACCAGCCGGGCCCGCAGCAGGACGCGCAGGAGCGGCGCGCTTTCGGCTTCGACGCTCCCACCGACCCGCAGGGGGACGCTCCCCGCGGGCGTGAGCAGCGCGCGGCCACGGCCTCCCTCGTCCCCGTGCCCGGCGCCGCCGGCCACTCCATCGACCTGATCGTCTGACACCACCAAGAAGGGAGCCGCCATGGTCGACGCCGTCACCGGGACCGACAAGGTCGGGGCCACCGGGATCTACACCACGCAGCCCACCCGCGTGCCCAAGCAGACCCTCGACAGCGAGGCGTTCATGCAGCTGCTCGTGACCCAGCTGCGCAACCAGGACCCGAGCTCGCCGATGGACACCAACCAGATGATCTCGCAGACCACCCAGCTGGCCGTGATGGAGAAGCTCACCAACATGGACACCACCAGCCAGGAGGCCTTCGCGCTGCAGATGCGCTCGGCCGCCGCCGCGCTGATCGGCCACACCGTCAGCTACCTCGACGCCAACGGGGACACGCAGACCGGCGTCGCGTCGTCCGTGTCGTACGCGGGCGCGGTGCCCATCGTCACCGTCGGGGACAAGAAGATCAACCTCGACGCCATCCTCGGCGTGGTGCCGGCGGCCCAGACGCCGCCGACGCCGGACACGCCGGACACACCATCTTCGCCGGACACGCCGTCGACCTCCGACACCCCGGCCGCGTCCTCCGCGACCGCCTGACCTCCCTACCGACCAGAAAGGCAGCGCCATGCTCCGCTCGCTCTACTCCGGCATCTCCGGACTCCGCTCGCACCAGACCATGCTCGACGTCACCGGCAACAACATCGCCAACGTCAACACGACCGCGTTCAAGTCCTCGGCCGTGCAGTTCCAGGACACCCTCTCGCAGCTCGTGCAGGGCGCCGGCGCCGCGCAGGCGGAGACGGGAGGCACGAACCCGGCCCAGATCGGCCTCGGCGTGCTGGTGGCCGGCATCTCCACCAACTTCACGCAGGGCGCCGCGCAGGCGACCGGCCGCCCCACCGACATGATGATCAACGGCGACGGCTTCTTCGTCGCGAACGTCGGCGGCGAGAACGTCTACACCCGCGCCGGATCGTTCGACCCGGACTCGCTCGGCCGCCTGGTCGGCCCCGGCGGCGCGATCCTGCAGGGCTGGAACGCGGTCAACGGCACCATCCAGCAGGGCGGCGCGCTGACCGATGTCACCATCCCGCTCAAGTCGGTCGCCCCGGCGTCCGCGACCACCGGCGCCAACGTGACCGGCAACCTCCCCTCGGACGCCGCTGACGGCACGCAGCTCGTGCGCGACATCTCGGTCTTCGACGCGAACGGCACCGAGAGCAAGCTCACCCTGACCTTCACCAAGGCCGGTAACGCGTGGAACGTGGTCGGCACGGGCCCGAACGGCGCCACCGCGAACGGAACGGTCACCTTCAACAACGGCGTCCTGACGGGCGGCGGCACCCTCGCCATCGGCCCCGTCACGGTCGACCTGTCGAAGGTCTCCGGCTTCTCGGGCCTCACGACGGTCGCCTTCGGCACCCAGAACGGCCGCGCGGCCGGAACGCTGGAGTCCTTCACCCTCTCGAAGGACGGCACGATCATCGGCCTCTACTCCAACGGCGACAAGCAGGCCGTCGCCCGTATCGCGCTGGCCACCTTCGTGAACCCGGGCGGCCTCGAGAAGGCCGGCGGCTCGACCTACCGGGCGACCGTCAACTCGGGCGCGGCGCAGATCGGCGGGCCGGGCGAGGACGGCCTCGGCAACCTCCAGGGCGGCTCCCTCGAGATGTCGAACGTCGACCTCTCGCAGGAGTTCACCAACCTGATCGTGGCGCAGCGCGGCTTCCAGGCCAACGCGCGCATCATCACGACGTCGGACGAGGTGCTGCAGGAGCTGACGAACCTGAAGCGGTAGTTTGCGTCTCCCGCGTCGGCATGTTTGTATCTGCGTATGGATGCAGATAAGCCGATATGCGGGAGGCTGCCCGACAGCCAGTTCGTCGAGCAGGCCGTCGAGGTGTTCGGCATGCTCGCCGATGCCACGCGAGTGCGGATCATCCTCGCCCTGCGCGACGCCGGCGAGCTCTCGGTCAATCACCTCGCCGACATCCTCGACAAGCCGTCGGCCGCGGTCTCGCAGCACCTCGCGAAGCTCCGGCTGGCGCGGATCGTCGCGACGCGCCAGCAGGGGCAGCGGGTGTTCTACCGGCTCGAGAACGAGCATGCGAGCCGGCTGGTGTCCGACGCCATCCTGCAGGCGGAGCACTCGCTGGGTGGAACCCCGCGGCACCACCACGCGGAGGCGGCGCTTCAGGACGAGGCGGTCGCCGGCGGGGAGGCACGGTGAGCGCGGGCGTTGACGGGCATGGTCACTCGCACGAGCACGGGCACGCGCACGCGCATGAGCACGGCCACGAGCACTCCCACGAGCACGGCCACGACCATCCCTCCGGCATCCGCGGATTCCTCCACGAGCTCTTCGTCCCGCACTCGCACGACGCGGCCGACTCCATCGACGATGCCCTGGAGGCGAGCAATGTCGGCGTGCGTGCGCTCGTCATCAGCCTGGTCATCCTGCTCGGCACGACCCTGCTTCAGCTCGGTGTGGTGCTGATCAGCGGTTCGGTCGCGCTGCTGGCGGACACGGTCCACAACTTCTCGGACGCGCTGACCGCCATCCCGCTCTGGGTCGCCTTCGTGCTGGGGCGCCGCGCCGCGACCAGCCGGTACACGTTCGGGTTCGGTCGCGCGGAGGATCTGGCCGGGCTGTTCATCATCGCGGTCGTCGCGCTGTCGGCCGTCGTGGCGGCGTGGCAGTCGATCGACCGCTTCGTGCACCCGCAGCCGCTGCACAACCTGTGGTGGGTGGTCGCGGCGGGTGTGATCGGCTTCGCGGGCAACGAGGCGGTCGCGATCTACCGGATCCGGGTGGGCCGGCGGATCGGGTCCGCCGCGCTCGTCGCCGACGGTGTGCACGCCCGGATCGACGGCTTCACGTCGCTGGCCGTGGTTCTCGGCGCGCTCGGCGTGATGGCAGGGCTGCCGTGGGCGGACCCGGTCGTCGGCCTGCTGATCTCGGCCGCCATCCTGATCCTGCTCTGGGGCACCGTCCGCAGCATCGGCCGTCGCCTGATGGACGGCATCGAGCCGGAGCTGGTGCACCGGCTGGAGCACGCGCTCGCAGGCACGGAGGGCGTGCTCGCGGTGCCACGGGTCCAGTTGCGCTGGATCGGACACCGCCTGCAGGGGACGGCGACCGTCGTCGTCGCGGCGACCGGATTGGCCGAGGCGCAGGACATCTCAGCGGCGGCCCGCCGGCACGCCTCCGGTCACCTCCGCAACCTGGACGACCTGACGGTGGAGGTGCAGGCGGCGCAGCGCTGACCGCCCGACCCCGCTACGGTCGAGACGTGACCAGCGCAACCGAACCGGGCACGCTCGACGTCGGCGGGCTCACGCGCTCCGAACTCCGGGAGGCGTTGGAGGCCCGCGGCGTCCTCCTCAACGCCTACGCCGAACAGCTGCTCGAGCACTCCGTCTTCGATCGGCGCGAGGCCGAGCCGGTCCACATCGTCGAGCGGGATGTCGCCGACCTGCGTCCGAGTGGCGGCACCCTGTCCGAGGTGTTCGCCGCCGCGCAGAAGCAGGGGCTCGCGCTGTGCCCGCCCGACACCGGCCCGTACCTCCGGCTGGCGCTGGACTCGCAGGCCGAGGCTCCCGACTCCGTGCTGTCGGCGGGGAGGTCGCCGGCGGGCGCGATCAAGGTCGCCGCGGCGCCGCTGAGCGAGGACGACGAGTACCCGAAGGGCTTCTACCTCCGGGTGGTGGACGGTCGCGAGTGGTTGCGCGGGTACCGGTGCGACGGGGAGTACCGATTCGAGCCGGGGGACAGGTTTGCGTTCCGCACGGCGGGCTGAGCGCGCTCAGTCGGCCGGCGTCAGCTCCGCGACCAGCGCCTCCACCCGGCGGCGGATGTCGTCGCGGATCGGGCGGACCTGGTCGAGGGGGAGTCCGGCCGGGTCGGTCAGCTCCCAGTCCTCGTAGCGCTTGCCCGGGAAGATCGGGCAGGTGTCGCCGCAGCCCATCGTGATGACGACATCGGACTCCCGCACGGCCTCGGTCGTCAGGATCGCGGGCGTGTTCGCCGTGATGTCGATGCCCTCCTCTGCCATCGCCTCCACCGCGACGGGGTTGAGGCGGTCCGCGGGCTCGGACCCGGCGGAGAGCACGTCGACGCGGTCGCCGGCGAGCTCGCGCAGGTAGCCGGCGGCCATCTGCGATCGGCCGGCGTTGTGCACGCAGACGAACAGGACGGCGGGGCGGGAGGGGGTGGTCATTGTCTCTCTTCGTGTCGAGGTGCGGGGGTGTCGGGGTGGGGCCGCCGCCGGGCCGGGTGGCGCGGGCGGCGGCCCGGGCGGTGTCAGCAGCAGTCGGGCGAGCAGGAGCCGTCCGGCAGAACCTGGCACTCGTCGGTGTCGCAGCATCCCATGATGATTCTCCCTTCTTCATCGACGCTTGTCGATGAACCAAGGGTGAACGAATACATTGACGTTTGTCAATGTATCGGCGAGAATCGACCCATGACGACCACCGAGCTGCTGCCGCTGCGCGATCTGCAGGCGTGCTGCGCGCCCATCACGCGCGAGGTGATCAGCGAGGAGAACGCGGTCTCGGTCGCGAAGGCGATGAAGGCGCTCGCCGATCCCGCGCGCCTGCGGCTGCTGTCGATGGTTGCCGCACACGACGACGGCGAGGCCTGTGTGTGCGATCTCACGGAGCCGCTCGGGCTGTCGCAGCCGACGGTGTCGCACCACCTCAAGATCCTCGTCGGGGGCGGCTACCTGACCCGGTCCAAGCGGGGCACATGGGCGTACTACCGCATCGTCCCCGGCTCGCTCGACGCGGTCGCCTCGTTCCTCGCGGGGGTGTGAGGCCGTCTCAACCTCCCGAGCGCGCCCGATCCGCGCGCGCCTGCGTCGCAGAGCGCCCCGCCGCCGCGGCCGCCCGGCTCACCGCGATCTCGAACGGCCCGCGCACGCGGAACACGGCGAGCAGGGCCCCCAGCGCGCTGACGATGGCGATGTTCAGGAGCGCGGCACCCCATCCCGCCACCCACCAGGGCTCATCGCCGAGCGGGAGGGTGGAGGCGAGCGCCGCGATCACGGCGAGGGTCAGGATGTGCAGCACATAGGCGCTGAGCGGCGCCGCCCCGGCCGCGATGAAGGGCCGCAGCAGGGAGGCCGCCCGCGGCAGGAGGGCGAGCAGCAGCAGGCATAGTCCGACGACGGCCGCGCTGACGCCGAGGCCGCGCAGCAGGTCGAGGACCGTGCCGGAGTGCGGGAGGCCGAGCAGGATGCCGGTCGCGTCCCCGGTCGGGCCGCCATACTCCTGGGCCTCACCCGGGTCGGCCGCGGCCGGGAGCAGCGTGAGGGCGGCCGTCGAGAGGACGGCGGCGACGAAAGCGGTCACAGCGCCGGCCCCCGCCAGCGTGCCGGCGAAACGCGTCGCGCGGCCCGCGGCGACGGAGGCGATCGCCGCCCGTCCGAGCAGCATCCCGACGAGGAGGTACACCAGCCACGTCAGCGCCGGGTACGTGCCGGTCAGCAGCACGGCCCGCACGAGCTTCAGCGGGTCGCCGAGGTCGAGGAAGCCGGGGGACCACAGCTCCGAGATGGTCTGCAGGTCGTCGCGCAGCCACCAGTTCAGCACCGGCACGACGAGCGCGAGCACCGCGCACACGCTGAGGACGATCCAGCGCCGGGCGGTCAGCAGCGGCACGGCCAGCCACATCGCGACACCCAGGTAGACGAGCACGATCACGGCCTGCTGCTGCAGCACCGCGAGCACGAGACCGACGGCGACGACGCAGCCGCCCCGCGCGAGGAGGGCCGCGCGGGCCGCCCACGCCTCCCCGGCCTCCAGGTACCGCCGGGAGGCAAGAGCCACGCTGAACCCGCTCACCACGGCGAACAGGGTCGACGCGTTGCCGGTCACGAGCCAGCCGGCCACCGGTCCCTGCTGGTCGTAGGGAACCGTGTGGGCGACGATCATCCCGGCGATCGCGAGGAACCGCGCCAGGTCGAGGCCCGCGAGCCGGGCGCCGGATGCCGTCAGTTGCACAGCGACAGCCTCCCGCATCCCGGGCCCCTCGTGCGCGCGATCCCAGCGAAGCCGCAGCCGGGAGGAGCGAAGCCGCAGCCGGGAGGAGCGAACCCGCAGCTGGGAGGAGCGGCTCAGCCCGTGGTGGTGCCCGCCGGAGCCGTGCTCTGCAGCGCCTGCGGGATGAGCTGACGGATGCGCTCCGGCTGGTTCGACAGCACGACGATGTCGACGCGGCGGTTCAGGGCGAGCTCCTGGTCGCTGGCCCCGCGGGCGGTGTCGAGCGGGCGGGCCGAGCCGTAGCTGATGGCGGCGATGCGCTCCTGCGGGAAGCCGTCCTGCTCCACGAGGTGGCGCAGCACACTGGTCGACCGGCCGGCGGCCAGCTCCCAGTTGGTCGGGTAGGGGGCGCCTGGCGCGCGGGAGTCGGCGTGACCCTCCACGGACACCTGA
Source organism: Leifsonia williamsii (assembly GCF_030433685.1). Lineage (NCBI taxonomy): Bacteria > Bacillati > Actinomycetota > Actinomycetes > Micrococcales > Microbacteriaceae > Leifsonia > Leifsonia williamsii. The sequence continues at coordinate 639,849 of NZ_JAROCF010000001.1, read as the reverse complement.
TACGCCTCCGGTCCCAGGATCGGGCCGATCGCGTCGAGCACGCCGACCGCCTGCGGGCTCAGCTCGGCGCGGTTGGAGGCGAAGAACGTCGACCCGCCGACCAGGCCGATCGTCAGTCCGCGCTCGTCGATCTTGAGCTGCACGGCGTCCTGCAGCCCCTCGTGGGTCAGGGCGGCCTGGATCTTGTCCTTCAGCCGCTCGAGGTTCTGCGCCTCGCGCTGCGCCAGGGCGAAATCGGTCGTGTCGCCCTTCTGGTCGACGTGTGCCGGAGGGACGACGACACCGGAGGCGGTGTCCACCTTCTCGGTCTTCACCTGGCCGAAGCCGGTGGCCAGCGAGTTCTTCAGCGCCTCGAACTTCTTCGCGTCGACCGTCGACATGGCGAACAGCACGATGAACATGCACATGAGGACGGTGACCATGTCCATGTAGGAGGCCATCCAGCGCTCCTCGTTCTCGTGCTCCTCCGGCTCCTCGTGCTTGCGGCGGCGACGCGCGGACATGTCAGGCCGCTTCCTCGGCGCCGAGGCCGAGGTCGGCGCTCGAACCGGTGGCCGCCTTGGCCTTCGCGGGCTTGCCGTCGCCGTCCGGCACCATCGCGCGCAGGCGCTCGCCGAGGAGGCGCGGCTGGCTCCCGGCCTGGACCGCGAGCACCCCCTCCATCAGCAGGTTCATGCGCTCGACGTCGAGCTCGGAGAGCCGGCGCAGGCGCGCGCCGAGCGGCAGCCACAGGAAGTTCGCCGACAGGAGGCCCCACAGCGTCGCGACGAACGCGCTCGCGATCATCGGGCCCAGCTCGCCGGGCTCCGCCAGGTTCTCCAGCACGTGCGTCAGGGAGACGACCGTGCCGATGATGCCGATGGTCGGCGCGTAGCCTCCCATCGCCGAGAAGAACTTGGCGGCGACGCGGTCCTTTCGCGAGCGGGTCGCGATCTCGTCCTCCAGCAGCACGCGCAGCTCGTCGCCGTCGGTGCCGTCGGCGATGTTCTGCAGGGCGCGCTTGAGGAACGGGTCGTCGACAGCGTCCGCCTCCTGCTCCATCGCCAGGAGGCCGCTCGACCGCGCCTTCTCGGCGAGGCGCACGACCTCGTCGATGACCTTGGCCGGTGGTTCCACCTTGCCGCGCAGGGCGCGCGGCAGCGACTTCACCGCGGTCAGGAAGTCCTTGATCGTCCCGCTGGCGATGCCGACGGCGATGGTGGCGCCGAAGACGAGCACCATCGGGGCCGGGAGGAGCAGCGCGCTCAGGTGCGCGCCCTCCATCGTCACCATCGCCACGACGGCGCCGAACGCCAGGACGATACCGATGATGGTCGCCGGATCCATGCTGTGCCTCTTCTCGATGCTTTCTCGGTCGCGCTACTTCTTGGTCGCGCGCAGGGGGACGGCGCGCACGCCGCCCTCCGCCTGGTCGAGCGCCGGTGCGGGCACCGGACGCGGCCCTGCCGCAGGCAGGTCGTGGGCGAGCGCGATGACGCGCGCCCGGTAGGTCGCGATCTTCTCGATCACCTCGGCCATGGACTCGGTGACGATGAACTTGGCTCCGTCCACCATCACCAGCGTCGTATCGGGACTGGCGTGGATGCGCTCGATCAGGTCGGGGTTGACCGCGAACTGGGTGTCGTTCAGTCGGGTGACGACGATCATGGGCGCGAATCCTGGTCTCGGCTCCGGGTGAGCCGTCACCGTACCTATCGGTCGGGTACGGGTCGGCCGTTAGGGGGACCGGGGGAGGCGGAGCGGCGCTAACGGACGGCCGCTGGCTGCCGATAGAGAGGCACGTGACCCTCCTGCACGCTCCCGCGACGGACGCGCCGGTGTACGACTTCCGGCGTCCGACGACGCTCGCGCGCGAGCACTCCCGTGTGCTCGAGCTGGCGTTCGAGACCTTCGCCCGGCAGTGGGCGACCCAGCTCACCGCCAAGGTGCGCGTGCTCAGCCAGGTGACCTGCGACTCCGTGCAGATGCAGACCTACGACGAGTACGCGGCCTCGCTGCCGGCGACGACGGCGATGGTGCTCTGCGAGCTCGACGGCATCGCACCGAAGGGCGTGATCCAGTTCCCGACCGTCGCCGCCCTCTCGTGGGTGAACGCGATGCTCGGCGGCTCCGGCGTCCCGGCCGTGGCCGAGCGCACCTTCACGCAGATCGAGCACGCGCTCGTCCGCCGGCTGATGGACGACGCGCTGGAGGACCTCCGCTACTCCCTGGGATCCCTCCTGACCGCCTCCATCGGCGTGGCCGCCATCCAGTACAACTCGCAGTTCGCCCAGGCGGCCGCGACGACCGAGCTGATGATCGTCGCCGCCTTCCAGCTGCGCGTCGGCGACAGCGTCGCCTCGGCGACGGTGGCGCTGCCGGCCATCGCGCTCCTGCCTCAGCTCGGCGAGGCCAACCCGACCAGCAGCACCGAGGACGCCCGCGAGCTGATCGACGCCCAGGTGGCGCGTGTCCCCGTGGAGGTGTCGCTGCGACTCGCGCCGGCGACCGTCAAGCCCAGCGTGGTGCTCGGGCTCGCGGTCGGCGACCTCCTGCCCCTCCCGCATCCGAACCACCGGCCGTTCGATCTCGCCGTCGGGGGCCTCCCCGTCGCCGCCGCCGCCCTGGGCTCCAGCGGCTCGCGGCTGGCGTGCGTGATCGTGTCGACCGAGGACTGAAGAAGGCTGAACCGATGAACAACCTCACCATCGCCCCCGGCGACACCCTCTCGCTCGCCCAGGCCCAGTCGGCCGCCGAGGCGCTCGCCGCGGTGCTGCCGACGGGCGTGCCGCTCTCGGCGCTGCTGGAGTCGGGCCGCTCGTTCGAGGGGCGCACCGCCTCCGCGGTGGTCGCCAGCTTCGTCGGCGCGGTCTCCGCGGACCTCGCCGTGGTGCTGCTGGAGGCGCCCACTCTCGTCGACGACGGCGCGGAGGGCTCGCCGGTCGTCGCCCTGCAGGACGTGCTGCAGCCGGCGCTCGAGGCCGCCGCGGCCACGCTCGGCGCCGGGGTGCTCGACGACGCCAGGATCGAGGAGGCGGCCGAGCTCTTCGCGGACCCGGGCACCACGGTCTTCGCTCTGAACGGCGCCGGGGGCGTCGCGGGCTGGTTCGCGCTGCGCGGCCGCGCCTCCACCCTCCCGTCGCGGCCCACCGCGGGTGCGATCGCCGGCAAGCTGGCCCGCATCAGCAACGTGGAGATGGCACTCACGGTCGAGATCGGCCGTACCCGCATGGCGGTGCGCGACGTGCTCGCCATGGAGCCGGGCGCCGTCATCGAGCTGGACCGCTCGGCGGGATCGCCGGCGGACGTGCTGCTCAACGGCCGCCTGATCGCGCACGGCGAGATCGTGGTCGTCGACCAGGACTACGCGGTGCGGATCACGAAGATCCTGGACGCGGCGGAGGAGCTGGACTGACCGCAGAGGGGGCCCGACACGCCGTCCGGCTCGCGCGTCGACGGCGTGTCCGGACCCCTCTGTGCCGTCAGCGCCGCGGCGTCCAGCCGGGCGGGAGCGGCCCGTCGATCGCCGCGCGCTCGGCGTCGGCGCGCGCCGACCAGCCCTGCGCCTCTGCGTCGGCGTCGAAGCCGCCGCGGGCGACCCGGAAGCCGACGTCCTCGTGCCGGGACTGCGGCGGACCACCCCGGCGGGTGGAGGCGCGCACGCTCCACGCGTCGTCGGCGAACCCGCCGCCGCGGAACACCCGGTAGTCGTCGTAACGCGCCGGATCGAGGTGGTCCCAGCACCACTCCCACACGTTGCCGAGGGTGTCGAACAGGCCGTACAGGTTGGGGAGACGGCCGCCGACCTCGGCCGGCGCGGTGAGGCCGTCGGCGCTCGTCCACGCCACCTCGGCCAGCGGGCCGTAGTGCGGGCCTGTGGAGCCGGCGCGGCAGGCGTGCTCCCACTCGGCCTCGGTCGGGAGCCGGTAGCCGTCGGCGTCGACGTGCCAGGTGACCTGGTCGCCGTCGACCGCGTACGCCGGGTCGAGTCCCTCCCACTCCGAGGCGGCGTTGCAGAAGCGGACCGCGCGCAGCCAGCTGACGCCGGTGGCGGGGCGGCGGGGATGGGAGGCGGGCTCGCCCAGCAACTCGGCCACCTGCTCCTCGGTCACGGCGTAGACGCCCAGCTCGAACGGCTCCAGATCGACGCTCCAGCGCCGCTTGTTGCGCGCGTCGTGCAGCTGCACCGTGCCGCCCGGCACGCGCGCCAGCTGAATCTCGCTCTCCCACACCCTCCCAGCCTCCCATCTCGCGCAGCAAACCGCCGAGTACTCACGAATTCGCCCGAAAACCGTCGAGTACGCGGACAATCTGCGTACTCGACGGTTGCTAACGGCGGAGGACGCCCGGCCGATAGAGGGTGCCGTGGAGACCCTGTTCGTCGCGTTGCGCGTGATCGTCGTGCTCGGGGTGATGGTCGCGCTGCTGTGGTTCGTGCAGCGCCGCATCACCAAGGGCCGCTCGGGCGCACGCGGGCGGCGGGGCAACGCGGTCACCGTGGTCGGCCGGCAGGGCGTCGGCCCGAAGGCGTCGGTCGTGGTGGTCGACGTCGACGGCAACCGGTTCGTGCTCGGCGTGACCGAGCGCCAGGTGAGCGTGCTCCACACGGGTGAGCGTCCGCAGGAGGCGGAGGTCACCCAGCTCGCGCCTGTGCTCGCGGCAGCGGAAGCAAGCGCGGCACCGGACACATCAGACAGGCAGGATGCCGACTTCCTCACGGCGCAGGGACGCGCCTCGGTCTTCGACGAGGCACTCAAAGGCTCGATCCTGTCACCCGCGACCTGGCGGCAGGCGAGTTCGGCGGTGCGGCAGCGCCGGTGACGGGCCGCGTCGCCGGGCGCCTCGCGCGCACCGGCCGACTGCCCCGTCTCGCCGCCGCCGTCCTCCTCGTCGCCCTGATCGCGCTCGCGTTCGTGCTGCTCGGCGCGACCGGCGCGCACGCCACGCCCGTCCCGACACCGTCCGGGCCCGCAGGGCCGACCGGCGCGACCGGTGGCGGAGGCATCACCCTCGACATCAACGGCCCCAACGGCACCCCGAGCGCCGCCATCGTCACGCTCGTCGGCATCACCGTGCTGTCGGTCGCGCCCGCGCTGCTGCTGATGATGTCGTCGTTCACCAAGATCTTCGTCGTGCTGGCGATCACCCGGAACGCGCTGGCCCTGCCCTCGATCCCGCCGAACCAGGTGCTCGCGGGCCTGTCGCTGTTCCTGAGCCTGTTCATCATGAGCCCGGTGCTCGTCGACATCAACAACTCGGCGGTGCAGCCGTACCTCGCCGGCCATCTGGACTTCACGGGCGCGATGCACGCGGCCGAGGGTCCGCTGCGCGCCTTCATGGCCTCCCACACCCGTGAGGAGGACATCGCGCTGATGACGCGCGCCGCCGGCCGGGCGAATCCCGACAACATGAGCGCCGTGCCGCTGCTGACGCTGATCCCGGCGTTCATGATCTCGGAGCTGCGCGCAGCCTTCATCATCGGCTTCGTCATCTTCGTGCCGTTCCTCGTCATCGACATGGTGGTCTCCGCTGCGCTGATGTCGATGGGCATGATGATGCTGCCGCCGGTGATGATCTCGTTGCCGTTCAAGATCCTGCTGTTCGTGCTGGTCGACGGCTGGGGGCTCATCGTAACGAGTCTGATCCAGAGCTACGGAGGCGGCGGATGAACGCGCACGCCGTGCTCGACATCGCCATGCAGGCGCTCATGGTGACCGCGAAGCTGGCCGCGCCGATCGTCGTGACCGCGCTCGTGGTCGGCTTCGCCATCTCGCTCGTGCAGTCGATCACCCAGATCCAGGAGGTCACACTCTCGTTCGTGCCGAAGGCGGCGGCCGTCGCCGTGGCGCTGATCGTGTGCGGCCAGTGGATGATCAGCGAGCTGGTGTCGTTCACCCACGTGCTCTTCGAGAAGCTCCCGCAACTCCTCGGCGGCGGCTGATGAACATCCCGATCGACCTCGCCGCGATCGAGACCGTCGCGCTGGCGTCGCTGCGCATGGTCGCGTTCCTCGTGATCGCGCCGCCGTTCTCGTACAACGGGTTCCCGGCCCAGGTGAAGGGGATGCTCGCGATCGGCCTCGCCATCGCGGTCGCGCCGCGCGTGGGCGTGGGGTACCAGCCGGGCGACACGGGCGCCTTCCTGCTCGACATGGTGAAGGAGCTCGCCGTCGGAGCGACGCTCGGGTTCCTCGTCTTCCTGGTCTTCGCGGCCATCCAGTCGGCCGGAAGCCTGATCGACCTGTTCGGCGGCTTCCAGCTCGCGCAGGCCTTCGACCCGCAGTCGATGATCAACGGCGCGCAGTTCACCCGCTTGTTCCAGCTGACCGCGCTCGCGCTGCTCTTCGCGAGCGGCGGCTACCAGCTCATCATCGGCGGCCTGGTCCGCACGTTCAGCGCCGTGCCGCTGGCGTCGGGGCTCGGGATGGCCGACCCCGTCAAGGCGATGGTCGACGGTCTCACCCAGATGTTCCTCGCGGCGCTGCAGATCGCCGGGCCGCTGCTCGTCGTGCTGTTCCTCGCCGACGTGGGCCTCGGCCTCCTGACCCGCGTGGCCCCGGCGCTCAACGCCTTCTCCCTCGGCTTCCCGCTCAAGATCATGCTCACGGTCGTGCTCGCCGCGATCGTGTTCGTCGCGCTGCCCGGGGTGGTCTCGGGCATCACCGGCACCGCCGTGAAGACCATGCTGGGGGTGACGCCGTGAGCGACGCGCAGGAACGCACCGAGCAGGCGACCGACAAACGGATGAAGGAGGCCCGCGAGAAGGGCCGCCTCGGCAAGTCGAACGACCTCACCGCCTGGGTCGGGGTCGGCGCCGCCGCGATCATGCTGCCGTTCACCCTGCAGCTCGGCACCGACGCGGCCGTTGACCAGCTCTTCTCGGTGCGCTCGGTTATCGAGAGTCCCGACCCCGGCAAGGCGCTCGCCGCGCTCGGCGACGGGCTCGGCAGCATCATGGCCACGATCGGCCCGCTGCTGGCGGTCGGCGCCATCGCGGTCATCGGAGCGGCGGCCGTGCAGGGCGGCGTGCACCTCAAGAAGCTCGAGGGCAAGTACGAGCAGTTCAACGTCGTCGCGGGCCTCGGCCGCATCTTCGGCATGCGGGCGCTGTGGGAGGGCGCGAAGACCCTCCTCAAGTCGGCCGTCGTCGGCATCGGCCTCTACCTCGTCGTGCAGGGGCTCATGCCGGTGCTGCTGACGTCGGGCAGCATGTCGCTGACCTCGCTGCTGTCGGCGGCGCAGGGAGGCTCGGCCGGCCTCCTGCAGGCAGCGGTCGGCGCGGGCCTGGTGCTGGCGGGCCTGGACGTGCTCGTCGTGATGCGCCGCAACCGCAAGCAGACCCGCATGACCAAGCGCGAGGTGCGCGACGAGCAGAAGAACAGCGACGGCGACCCCCTGGTGAAGTCGCAGCGCCGCTCCCGGCAGCTCGCCATGAGCCGCAACCGCATGATCGCGGCGATCGGCGGCTCCGACGTGGTGCTCGTGAACCCCACCCACATCGCCATCGCCATCAAGTACGAGCCGGGCAAGTCGGCTCCTCGCGTGGTTGCGAAGGGCGCCGGCGCGATCGCGCTGCGCATCCGCGAGAAGGCCGAGGAGGAGCGGGTGCCGATCGTCAAGGACATCCCGCTCGCCCGGGCGCTCCACGCCAGCTGCCAGCTCGGCGACGAGATCCCGGTCGAGCTCTACAACGCCGTCGCCCGCGTGCTGGCCTTCGTGATGTCGCTGAAGGCGCGCGGCTCGGCCTCCGGCTTCCACACCATGACCACCCCCGCACTCTCTGGAGGGCTCACATGAGATCGACCGCTGCCAAGGTGGCCGTGCCGATCGGCGTCGTCGGCATCATCATGCTGCTGGTCGTGCCGGTGCCGGCCTGGCTGCTCGACACGCTGATCATCGTGAACATCATGCTCGCGCTGGTGATCCTCCTCACCACGATGTTCGTGAAGAAGCCGCTCGACTTCTCGGTGTTCCCGTCGCTGCTGCTCGTGGCGACGCTGTTCCGGCTGGGCCTCAACGTCGCCTCCACCCGCCTGGTGCTGGGGGAGGGGTACGCCGGGCAGGTCATCCAGGCGTTCGGGCACGTGGCGGTCGGCGGCTCCATCATCATCGGCGCCGTCGTGTTCCTGATCCTGATCGTGATCCAGTTCATCGTCGTCACCAAGGGCGCCGAGCGGGTGGCGGAGGTCGGCGCGAGGTTCACCCTCGACGCGATGCCCGGCAAGCAGATGGCGATCGACGCCGACCTCAACGCGGGCCTGATCACCGAGGAGCAGGCGCGGGAGCGGCGGGCGGAGGTGTCGGCGGAGGCGGACTTCTACGGCGCGATGGACGGCGCCTCCAAGTTCGTCAAGGGCGACGCGATCGCGGGCATCCTGATCATCATCATCAACGTCGTCGGCGGCATCGCGATCGGCATGCTGCAGCGCGGCATGGAGCTGGGCGACGCGGTCAACGCGTACACCCTCCTGACCATCGGCGACGGCCTCGTGACGCAGATCCCGGCGCTGCTTATGGCGGTCTCCACCGGCATGATCGTCACGCGCTCGAACGCCGAGAACGAGATGGGCACGACCGCGAGCGGCCAGCTGAGCCAGTCGCGGCAGGCGCTGACCATCGCGGGCTGCGCGGCGATCGTCATGGCGTTGATCCCCGGCATGCCGCCGATCCCGTTCGTGCTGATCGGCGCCGCGCTGATCCTCGCCGCCCAGCGCATCAAGACCGCGCAGGCGGCGGCGAAGAAGGCGAAGGCCGCCCAGGCCGCGGTCGCGGGAGCGACCAAGCCCGAGACCACGGAGGACCTCATCGAGCAGATGCGCGTCCACGCGCTCGAGATCACGCTCGCGCCCGATCTCGTCGACATCGTGAGCGGCGCCTCCGACGACCTCCTCTCGCGCATCCGCGCGCTGCGCCGCAAGATCGCGCTGGAGCTCGGGATCATCGTGCCCCCGGTCCGCACGCGCGACAGCGCCGACCTGCCGCCCTCGACGTACGTCGTCAAGATCGCCGGGGTGGAGGCCGGACGCGGCCAGGCGCCCGGCGGCCGCGTGCTCGCACTCGGTGACGCCCTCGACGGGCTGCCGGGCACCCCGACCATCGAGCCCGTGTTCGGGCTCCCCGCGAAGTGGGTGCCGAGCGAGATGCGGCACAGCGCCGAGCTCGGCGGCGCCACCGTGATCGACCGCGTCTCCGTGCTGATCACGCACCTGTCGTCGGTCATCACGGCCAACGCGGCGCGACTGCTCACCCGCGAGGACGTGCGGCAGCTCACCGAAGGCGTCAAACAGGTGAACCCGCCGGCGGTGGAGGAGCTCATCCCGGCCCTGCTCAGCCTCGCCGAGGTGCAGCGGGTGCTGCAGGGGCTGCTGGTCGAGCAGGTGCCGATCAACGACCTCCCGCGCATCCTCGAGGCGCTGGCCCTGCGCGCCAAGGTGTCGAACGACCCGGAGGGGCTCGTGGAGGCCGCGCGCGCCTCCCTCGGCCCAGCGGTCGTCGCCCCGCACCTCGACGGCGGGCTGCTGCGCGTCATCATGATCGACCCCGGCCTGGAGCAGACCATGCTCGAAGGCCTGCGGCCGGGCGAGAACGGCACGCAGATCGTCCTCGACCCGAGCCGGCTGGAGGCGGTGCTCGGCTCGGTCAAGCAGACCGCCGCCGCCCTCGACGACGCCGGCCTCTCGGCCGTGCTGGTGTGCGCGCCCGCGCTGCGGCCCGCGATCCGTCGCCTGGTCGCCGGGCAGGTGAGCGGCCTGCCGGTGCTGTCCTACCAGGAGGTCACCGCGGTCCAGGCGCAGATCGAGACCGTGGGGGTGGTCCGGGTTGCCGAGCCGATCGCGGCCTGAGTGGCTCGGCGCCGACGCCCTCGGCGACGTCTACGGCGACGACGAGGTGCTGCCGGCGGTCTCGACGTCGTCGCTCGCGTTCCAGGCGATCCTCGACGACCTGGTGCGGGCGGTGGATGCGCCGGCGGCGGCCGCTTCGCCTGCGGCCGGGGCGACTCCTGAGCCCACCGCCGCCGCGCTTGTCGCGCCCGCCGCTCCCGCGTCTCCCTCCGCAGGCGAGCAGGCACCCGAACCCCCGTCGAGTGGTGACATGACGTCACCACTCGACGCGAGGAGTGACATCATGTCGCGACTCGAGGGGTGGGAGACGGGGCATGACGACGCTGCGCCGCACGAGCGGGACGCGCGGGCCGCACGACGCGTGCCCGAGCGGCTGCGCGGGCGCGGCGACCTCACGCTCGTCGTCGGGCTCGGCGGCGACGCCGACGCGGCCGCGCGCCTCCTCGCCGCCAGCGCCGGAGCGGAGGTGCCGGTGCTGCCCGTCCCCGACCGGCGCGCCGCCCTCGCCGCTCGCGCCGACGGCGTCCGCACCGACCGCCCGGTCGTCGGTGTCGTCACGCTCCCCGGTCCGCTGGCCGTGGCCGAGTTCGCCGTCGACCTCGCCGGCATCGAGCCCGACCAGGTCTGGGCCGCCGTGGACGCCTCCCGCAAGGACGAGGACACCGCCGCCTGGGTCGCCGCCGTCGACGCGGTGCTCGCCGTCGACGCCATCGCCGCCTCCAACGCGGCCCTCACCGCGACCCCGCTCGCGATCGATCGGCTCGGGCATCCGGTGCTGTGGCTCGACGCGCCGCCTGCCGCGCCCGTCGACCGCCGGATAGGCTGAACGAATGCTGGTATTGACGCGCAAGGTCGGCGAGCGGGTGCTCATCGGCGACGACATCGTCGTCACGATCCTCGACGCGCGCGGCGACGGCATCCGCATCGGGATCGACGCGCCGCGCGGCATCCGCATCCAGCGCGACGAGGTGGTCAAGGCCGTCACCGAGGCCAACCGGGAGGCGCAGGCGCAGGCCGCCGCGGCCGACGACGCCGAGGCGCTGATCAAGAAGTCGCTCGGGCTGTAGCGGCGGCCCGCCGCCCCGCCGCGGGCGCACACAGTCGGCACTCGGCTCCGACGAGATAGTTTACAAACATGAACGATCTCGACCCCGCCCGCACCGCCCTCCTGCTCATGGACGTGCAGAACGGCATCGTCGGCCGCCACCCCGACGTCGCCGGCTTCGTCGCCGGGCTGGGGAGGGCCCGCGCCGCCGCCCGCGACGCCGGCCTGACCGTCGGCTACGTGCGCGTCGCGCTCACCGCGGAGGAGCGGTCCGCTGCTCCCGCCGGCTCCCGCTTCGCCTCCGAGCAGCTCGACGCGGACGGCCCGGCCACGCAGTTCCACCCGGCGCTGCACCCGGCGGAGGGGGAGGTCGTGGTACGCAAGAAGCGCTTCGGCGCCTTCAGCACGACCGACCTCGCCGAGCAGCTCGCGGCCCGGGGCATCGACACCCTGGTGCTCGCGGGCGTCTCCACCAGCGGCGTCGTGCTCTCGACCGTGCGCGACGCGACCGACCGCGACTACCGCCTCCTCGTGCTGGAGGACGGCTGCTGGGACGCCGACCAGCAGGTGCACGCCGTGCTCACCGGCAAGGTCTTCCCCCGGGCGGGCGTCACGGTGACGACGATCGACGGGTTCGTGGAGGCGGTGGGGCTGCGGCCCTGATCACGTCGCTGGCGCCGTGATGTTGCCGCGCGCGGTCGATCGAAGCAGGCGAGGGGCGCACAGGCAGCTCTGATGCGTCGAGGAGGCCTCCGGCGATCGCATGGACCACTGCGGCCAGAGTGTTGGGCGCGCAAAGGCGCTGCCGAGCGACGCGGAGATGGTGCCGGACCGTATGCGGGGACAGGTGCATGCGGTGCGCCACTTCGTCCACGGTCGCCCCATTCGCGATCTCGCAGAGAACGTCGAGTTGCCTCCGAGAGAGCTCAGCGGGCGTTGTGGGCGGTCTATGCATGTGAAATGTGATGTTGTCTGGTACCTTCGCCATCATGTCTAGCAGTCGAGTCGTCCGCCGGGTGATCGCAGGAAGCGCCTCGGTCGCACTGGGAGTGATCGTGCTTCTCGTCTGGGCAGAGGTGCTGGTGAAGCGGGGGTATGACGTCGACGAGGCCGGAGCGGAGGGCTACTCGCTGGTCACCGACTACGTCCTTCTCGGTGTAGCGATCGCTCTGATCGCGGCGCCGATCGTCATCTGGTTCGTCAACGGCTATCGCAGGCTCGTGGATGGCCGAGGGGAAAGCGAGCCGGATTAGGGGGCGGAGCCGGGCGTTGGCTCGCGTTCCCAGCAGCCTGTAGCTACCAGTTGCACTGCTTGGGGTTGACTCCCCAGTTGGCGTTCTGGCCACGGAAGGCTTCGAGGTTCCAGGGGTTCTTAGATGGCGCGTAGACCGTGTGGCAGTCGTATTGCTGCTTGATCGTCGCGATGTTCATCGCGGGTCGTTTTGCGACGGCGTCCTTCCATCCCTCCGTCCTCATGACGGTCGCGCCGAGAAGGGCGTCGTAGTTGCCGGGCCGGAGCATGCCCATGGCGACATTGTCTCCGTAAGCGGTCTTGACGACGCTGTACCGCGGCTTGCCGCCTTCGCTTCCGAGGTCCACCCGTGCGATAAGTGCCTGGCCGAGGTACGGATCGGCGACGATGGGGTACGAGAAGGTGCCGCTCCGGTGATCGACGACTTGTGTCAGCGAGTTCCCGCTCACCTCGTAATGCGTCGGCACCGATCGTCCGTCGGCGTCGACCGCCCATGCCGGTGCGATCGTCGCCACTCGTGAGCCGCTGTCGTCGCGCACGGCGAGAAGGGGGCCACTGGGGTCGAGGTGGGCTCCGTCCTTCGCGGAGAAGTCATAGGTGTATCGACTGGGTGCATCGCCGGACTCCAGGATCGTGATGATCTGGACCGATCCGTCGGTCTTCGTGATGGGAGCCGTGCGCGAGTCGTTGCCGTTGTCGTAGCCGCTGACGACGTCATTCTCTTCGTCGCGGGTTGCGGCCGAGTCGGCGAAGGGGAGCCCGATTTCCAGGCTCCCGGCGTCCGGGTTGCTCATCACGATCGGTTCAGAAGAGTCGGCGGGGAGCTGAACCGACGATCGCGTCTGCGCGGACGTGAAGGAGGCCGTCCCCGACCGGGTCTCCCGAACCGCGACTGCGTCATCCAACACTTCGGGCAGCGCCTCCAGCGCTGCGACGGTCGCTGTCCCGGATTCGTCGGCGTAAGCGGCCGCCGGAGAAAGCAGGGCGGATGCCATCGCTGCTGCCGAGACGAGTGTTACGACCTGCGCGGGGTTCGGAAATTTCATGGGTGCCTCCGACGTGAGAATCTATAGAATCAGGATTCTGCATTTCAGATATCGATGGCATCGCGCATTCGTGTAGTTCTGCGACCGGTGACGCCCGCAAATTCCCCACCCGCTGATTTTTCCCCGCTGACCGGGCTATGATTGTCGTTCGCCGTCGTCGAACCAAGGAGACGCGTCATGGATACCGCGGCACACGCGACCCCCGTCTGGATGACCGCCGAGTCGCGCGAGCGGCTCCAGAAGGAGCTGGACGGGTTGAAGGCCGCGCCCGCGCCGACCGGTGACGCCGGCGTGACGCACGCCTCCCGCATCCTGGAGCTCGTGCGCATCCTGCGGACGGCCGAGGTCGGCTCCAAGCCCGACGACGGGCTGGTCGAGCCGGGCATGAAGGTCACCGTGCGGTTCGACGGCGAGCAGACCGTGCAGGCGTTCCTGCTCGGCTCGCGCGAGCTGCTCGCCGACTCCGGGATCGAGCTCGACGTCTACTCGCCGAGCTCGCCGCTGGGCGCCGCGATCAACGGCAAGTACGCGGGCGACACGGCCGAGTTCGTCTCGCCGTCGGGGCGGACCGTGCAGGTCGCGATCCTCGCGGCGGTGCCGTTCACCGGCGTCTGAGCCGCGACGCTCCGACTCGTCAGCCCGCGCACGCCCGGTAGGCGTACCCCGTGTCGCCGGGCGTGCGGAGGTCGTGGTCGCGCAGGATCATCGCCGTCCGCTCGTCCCGCTCCGCGCACGCGGCGCTGAAGCCGCCCTCGCCCAGCTCGTCGGTGTACTCGACGTCGAGCAGCACCGGGTACACGCTCGTGTACGCCGCGCACTCGTCGTACACCACGCACGACTCCGCCACGGCGAAGTCGTAACCGAGCCCGCGCAACCGCTCCGACTGGTCGGCCGTGTTCTTCTGGGCGATGGCGAGGCCGTGCCGGTGCGCGATGGCGGCGTACGCCGCGGCGAGGGCCACGTTGTCGTCGGCCGTGAGGGCGCCCTTGGAGCGCGTGTAGGAGTCGAAGTTGTCGATCTCGACCGCGTCGAAGCCGGCGCGCGCGCAGCCCTCGATCCACGGGCCTACGAGCGCGGCGAGGGCGTCGCGCCGGGCCTCCGTCGACGTGTCGTAGAGGTACTCGTCGGGCCAGCCGGGGTCGACCAGCGGGCCGTCGCCGGTCTGCAGCAGGAGGTCGGGATGCTGCTGCGCGAACCGCTCCGACGCATCGGGCTGGGTCTGGAACCCGTTGACGTAGCAGATGTCGTACCCGGCCCCGGCGGGCTCGGCGGTGCGGTCGCGCGCGACCGTCTGCACGCCCGTGGGAGGCGGATAGGCGCCGCCGAGCTGGTAGTCGAAGCCGGCGGACGGGTCGGGGAGGCGCGGCGTCGCGTGGGCGGACGGAGACGCGGGTGCGGACGCGGGATCGGGCACGCCCGAGCAGCCGGCCAGCGCGAGGACCAGCGCGCCACCGAGCAGCGCGCCGCCCAGAGCCCCCGTCACCCGCATGCCGCTCAGATCACGCCGAGCGCGAGCATCGCGTCCGCGACGCGCTTGAAGCCCTCGATGTTCGCCCCGGCCACGTAGTTGCCGGGGGAGTCGTACTCCTCCGCCGTCGCCAGGCAGCGGTCGTGGATGCTCTGCATGATCTCCTGCAGCCGCGCCTCCGTGTGCTCGAAGCTCCAGGAGTCGCGCGAGGCGTTCTGCTGCATCTCGAGCGCGCTCGTGGCGACGCCGCCGGCGTTCGCCGCCTTGCCCGGCGCGAAGAGCACGCCCGCCTCCGAGAACCGGCGCACGGCCTCCGGCGTCACCGGCATGTTGGCGCCCTCGGCGACGGCCTGCACGCCCCCGGCGATGAGCGCGGTGGCGGCGTCGGCGTCGAGCTCGTTCTGGGTGGCGCAGGGCAGGGCGATCTCGCACGGGACGTCCCACACGCTGCCGCCCGCGACGAACTGCGCACTGCCGCCGCGGGCGGTCGCGTAGTCGCTGACGCGTCCGCGCTGCTCGCCCTTGACGTGCTTCAGGAGGTCGAGGTCGATGCCGGCGGGGTCGACGACGTAGCCGCTGGAGTCCGAGCACGCGACGACCGTGCCGCCGAGCTGCTGCACCTTCTCGATCGCGTAGATCGCGACGTTGCCCGAGCCGGAGACGACGACGCGCTTGCCGTCGAGCGACTCGCCGCGCGTGCGCAGCATCTCCTGCGTGAAGAAGACGACGCCGTAGCCGGTCGCCTCGGTGCGCACCTGGGAGCCGCCCCAGGTGAGGCCCTTGCCGGTGAGCACGCCGGACTCGTAGCGGTTGGTGATGCGCTTGTACTGCCCGAACAGGTAGCCGATCTCGCGTCCGCCGACCCCGATGTCGCCCGCGGGCACGTCGGTGTGCTCGCCGAGGTGCCGGTACAGCTCGGTCATGAACGACTGGCAGAACCGCATGATCTCGGCGGCCGAGCGGCCCTTCGGGTCGAAGTCGGAGCCTCCCTTGCCTCCGCCGATGGGGAGGCCGGTCAGCGAGTTCTTGAAGATCTGCTCGAAGCCGAGGAACTTGACGATGCCGCCGTAGACGGTCGGGTGGAAGCGCAGGCCGCCCTTGTACGGCCCGAGCGCCGAGTTGAACTCGACCCGGAACCCGCGGTTGAGGTGCACGCGCCCGTGGTCGTCCAGCCACGGCACGCGGAAGATGATCTGCCGCTCGGGCTCGCACAGCCGCCGGATGATCTCGGCGTCGACGTACTCGGGGTGCTTGCGGACCACCGGGTCGAGGCTCTCGAGCACCTCGGCGACCGCCTGGTGGAACTCGAGCTCGCCCGGATTGCGGCGCACCACCTCGTCGAAGATCGGTGACAGGTGGTCGTTCAGCGCTGGCATGACGGTACTCCTCACTCGCCGGGCGGTCGGGCCCGGATGGCACCGCACCAGCCTAGGGGCGGGTGGAGGTCGTCGCCGTGTCCACCGATCGGCGGACACCGCTGACCACCCGGAGCCGGTGCCGTCCACCGGCCGCCGCCGCGAGGCTGGAGGCATGAACATCGCAGCCTCGTCGAAGCCGGCCCTCGCCGGCCTGATCCTCGCCGTGTCGATGACGACGATCGACTCCACGATCGTCGCGCTCTCGTCCCCCTCCATCCAGCAGAACCTGGGTCTCAGCCACGACGGGATGCAGTGGGCGGTCAACGTCTACCTGCTCGCGACCGCCGCCTTCTTCCTGCTCGGCGGGCGCATCGCCGACGTCGTCGGACACAAGCGGATGGCCCTGGTCGGCATCGCCGGGTTCGGCCTGACCTCGCTGCTGTGCGGGCTGGCGCCGGCGGGCGACCTCGCCGAGGCGTGGCTCGTGGGGGCCCGCGCGCTGCAGGGCGTCAGCGGCGCGATCATGTTCCCCGCCGCCATCGGGCTCGTCGTCGAGGGGTTCCCGCGCGAGAGCCGCGGCCGGGCGATGGCGATCTTCTTCGCCATCACGGGCGCGATGACGGCCATCGGCCCGATCGCGGGCGGGTGGCTCACGCAGTGGACTTGGCGGGCGATCTTCTGGGTCAACATCCCGATCGCCGTCGTCGCCTTCCTGATCGTGGCGCTCGCCGCGAAGCCGTCCGTGCGCCGGCACGAGCGGATCGACTGGCTCGGGGCGCTGGTGGTCGCGTGCGGCATGGGGCTCGTGGTGTTCGGGCTGCAGCAGGCGAGCCCGTGGGGCTGGGACAGCCCGGCCGTGCTCGCGTCGCTCGCGGCGGGCCTGCTGCTGCTCGTCGCCTTCGTGCTGCTCCAGCGCCGCAGCGCGCAGCCGCTGGTCCGGCTGGCCGCGTTCCGCGACCGCGGGTTCACGCTGTCGACGCTGGCGACGCTGTTCGCCTCCGTCGCCTTCATCTCGACCTTCTTCTTCCTGAGCGTGTACGGGCAGGTGTCGCTGCAGCTGTCGGCGGCGGAGACCGGGCTGCTGTTCCTCAAGTTCTTCCTCGGCTTCGTGGTCGCCAGCCGGATCGGCTCGGTGCGGTTCGACCGGCACGGCGCCAAGTACGTCGTGCTTGCGGGCGGCATCGTCGGCGCCATCGGATTCGGCTGGCTCGCGCTGCGGGTCACCGACCTCACCGGCGACGCGCACGCCTTCCTCAACGCGCAGGCGTGGCCGATCATCGTGGCGGGCGCGGGCATCGGCCTCATGTTCAGCGCGGTCACGACCGACGCGGTCAACCGGTCCATCGGCGCGAGCTACGGGGAGGTGTCGGCCGTCTCGCAGACGATGAAGAACTTCGGAGGCGCGCTCGGCATGGCCGTCTTCACCACCGTGGTCACGTCGCGGCTCACCGACCTGCTGACCACCTCCTTCGCCCGCTTCGGCGGCACGGCGGCGGACGCCCGGAGCGCGGTCGCGCAGATCAGCGGGGCGTCGGGAGACTCGGGCGGTTCGCTCGCGCAGCTTCCGCAGGCGGTGCGCGACCAGATCCTCCAGGCGGTTCAGACGGACTGCGCCGGGGCGGTGCAGTGGGCGTTCTGGGGCATGGCGGCGGCGATGGCGGTCGTCGCGGTCATCGGGGTGCTGTACCCGGCCGGGCGCACCTCGCTGCCGGAGACGGTCTCCGACGTGGCCGGCACGAGCGGCACGGCCGTGGCGCCGACGGCTACAGTCTGATCGTGACCACCTCGGGCGACGCGCAGCGGGTCGAGGACCGCGCCTTCGGCGACTGGATCGGCTATTCCGCCGTCGCGACCGTCGCCTCGGCGGCCATCATCCTGGCGAACCCCCTCTACGGGTTCGGCCGGTCGGCGGCCGCCGCGGCGATCGTCGTCGCGCTGTACCCGGTGTACTGGTTCCTCGCGCGGCCGAGCCGCTCCGGCCTCCGCTCCAACTCGTGGCGGGCGTGGACGTACATCGCGATCGCCGTCGTCGCCTACCTGGGCGCGATCGCGCTGACCGACTGGGCCAACGTGGCGCTGTTCGTGCTGTCGCCGCAGATCTTCCTCCTGCTGACCTTCGTCCCGGCCTGCACCGTGATCGTGGTGCTGAATCTGGGCGGGCTGGTCGTGCGGCTCGGCGTGGGCGAGATATCGGTCGCCGACCTGGCCGGGACGGCGGGGATCACCCTGCTGGTCATCGCGATGTCCATCTACTTCAGCAACCGCATCACCGCGGTGACGAAGGAGAGCAAGGAGCGCGGCCTCCTGATCGACCGCCTCCGCCTCCAGCAGGCCGAGATCGCGCAGCTGTCGGAGCAGCAGGGAGCGGCGGCCGAGCGCGAGCGCATCGCCCGCGAGATGCACGACACGCTCGCCCAGGGCTTCACGAGCATCGTCACCCTCGGGCACGCGGTCCAGGCCGAGCTGGAGACCGACCCGGGGGCCGCCCGCCGCCACATCGAGCTGATGACGCTGACCGCCCAGGAGAACCTGCAGGAGTCGCGCCGCATCATCGCGGCCCTCACGCCCGGACGGCTCGCCGAGGACTCGCTCGACCGCGCGCTGCGCCGCGTCACCGCGCGCTTCGAGGACGAGACC
This sequence comes from Leifsonia williamsii, assembly GCF_030433685.1. Taxonomy (NCBI): domain Bacteria; kingdom Bacillati; phylum Actinomycetota; class Actinomycetes; order Micrococcales; family Microbacteriaceae; genus Leifsonia; species Leifsonia williamsii. Next base: position 621,223 of record NZ_JAROCF010000001.1, on the reverse strand, counting down.
GGTGTGCCGGCGGCGTACACGGTGACCGGCGAGCCTCGACCCGCGCCGCCGACCGTCGAGGTCGTGGCGCTGCGGGTGCTGCAGGAGGCGCTGGCCAACGTCCGCAAGCACGCGGGCGCCCGCTCGGTGTCGGTCGAGCTGGCCTACGAACCCGGCGAGCTGCGGCTGCAGGTGGCCGACGACGGCAGCGGCTTCGACACCGCGGCCCCGCGCGAGGGCTACGGCATCGACGGCATGAGCGCACGGGTGCGGGAGGCCGGCGGGAGGTTCGAGCTGAGCGCGCGGGCCGACGTGGGCACGACTTTGAGCGCGACGCTGCCGGCGCCGACCGCCGCCGCGACCGGTGCTGCCGCCACCGCCACTCCCTCCACCCCACCGAGCCCCGAGGAGCCCCTCCCGTGATCCGCATCGTGCTGGCCGACGACCACCCCGTCGTGCGCGAGGGCATTCGCGGGATGCTGCAGGCGTACGACGACATCGAGGTGGTGGGCCAGGCCTCCAGCGGACCGGAGGCGGTGTCGCTCGTCGCCGCCCTCGCACCCGACCTCGTGCTGATGGACCTGCGCATGCCCGGCGGAGACGGGGTCGCCGCGACGCGCGTCATCACCGAGCGGCATCCCTCCACCAGGGTCGTCGTGCTGACGACGTACGAGACCGACCAGGACATCCTGCGCGCCATCGAGGCGGGCGCCGCCGGCTACCTGCTCAAGGACATCGCGCCGGCCGAGCTCGCGCGCTCGGTGCGGGCCGCGGCCGGCGGGGAGACCGTGCTCGCCACCTCCGCCGCGACCGCGCTCCTCGGCCGGGTGCAGGGCAGGCAGGCCGCGCCCGAGCTGTCGCCGCAGGAGGTGCGCGTGCTGCGTCTCGCCGCCGACGGCCGCACCAACGCGGCGATCGGCGCTGTGCTGTTCATCGGGGAGGCGACGGTGAAGACGTACCTGAGCCGCGCGTACGAGAAGCTCGGCGTCTCCGACCGGACCTCCGCGGTGCGGCGCGCCCTGGAGCTGGGGCTGCTCGACGACCCGGCAGAATGACGGCATGTCGGTGTTCAGGACGGAGCGCGGGATCGACCGCCTGGTCAACTTCTCCGACGCGACCGTCGCCATCGCGATCACGCTGCTGATCCTCCCGCTGGTCGACGCCGGTTCGGACGTGGGGAGGCTCACCCTCGGTCAGTTCATGGACGAGCACTTCTGGGAGGTGATCGCGTTCGTCGTGTCGTTCGTCGTGATCGCCCGGTTCTGGCTGGTGCACCACCGGGTGTTCGACTGGCTCGCGGCCTACACCGTCCCGCTGCTGTGGCTGAACTTCCTCTGGCTGGCGACCATCGTCTTCATCCCGTTCACGGCGAACGTGCTGTCCTCCAGCGAGGGCCAGCAGCCCGCGGTCTACGCGCTGTACATCGGCAACATGCTGATCGCGACGGTGACCATGCAGGCGATGGGCATGTACATCCAGCGCAAGCCGGGCGTCGCGCTCGAGGAGGCCCTGCCGGCGATGGACGCGACGCGCGGCTGGTCGACGAGCCTCCTGATGGCGCTCGCGCTGGTGCTCGCCGTCACCGTCCCGAGCGTCGGGATGTGGTGGCTCTTCGTGCTGTTCCTGTCCGAGCCCGTCCACCGGCTGCTGCGAGCGGTGTTCGCGCGCACACCTTCCGGAACGGACGCCTGAGGGATACCGTCGGCCCCGAACAGCCACGCCGAACGGCAAGGAGCACCGATGCGCAGCAAGACCTTCTTCGTCCTCGTCGCGATCGCGGCGGCCTACCTCCTGGGCGCCCGCGCCGGACGCGAGCGCTACGAGCAGATCGTCGGCTCGGTCGAGTCGTTCTGGAACTCGCCCGACGTCAAGGCGGCCCGCAAGAAGGCGGCCAAGCAGGCCGCGAAGGCCCGCGGCCGCTAGACCGCGCCTTCACGGCTCGTCGTAGCCTTTACGGCTCCTCGTAGTCGCCCTCGGTGTACTCGCCCTGCGGCGTCTCCGTCGACTGCTCGACCGCCTCGTCGGTGTCGGTGTAGCTGCCCTCGGTCACCGTCTCCGGGCCGACGCCGTCGGTCTCGGTGTACTGGCCGTGGACGGTCCGCTCGTGCGGCGCCTCCCCGTCGACCTCGGTGTAGCTGCCCTCGAGATCGTCGCGCGCCTCGTCGTCGATGCGTCCGGTCCGGTCATCCTCGTGTGGGGTGCTCATAGCGCTGAGCGTACGCCGCGCCGCGTGCGAGGGCTATGCCCCTCGGCGCAGCGGCTCCGCCGTAGCCGCGGCCCGCAGCGCCGGAGTAGTCTGCGCGCGTCCACGACGAAGGGGCGGCGCGATGACCGACTCCGAGACCCCGGGCTCCGCGACCCCGGGCTCCCCGACTCCGGCGGCGGCCGGGCCGCATCGCATCCTCGAGCTGCGGGTGCACGGCATCAAGAACACGCCGCCCGCCGAGATGCTCGGCGTTCCGCAGAGCGAACTGCGGCAGACGCAGGGCGACGAGAACGGCGGCTTCTGGTGGGCGCCGCGTTCGCCGGAGCCCGACCCCGACGACCCGCCCGGCACGCTCGACCCCGCGGTGCCGCCGCCGGACGTGCGCCGGGAGGCGTACTCCTGGGGTCTGCTCGCCCGCTACGGCGCCGGGCCGCTGCTGTTCATCGGTCAGTTCTTCGTGCAGCTGGCCTGGCTGCTCCTGCTGCCGTTCGGCCTCGCCAACACGGCGTACTGGACGAGGCGGATCCCCGACCAGCATCCCGGCGGCGAGTGGAGGGGCGGGGTCGGCGCCGGATCGCTCCGCATCTTCGCGCTCGGCCTGACCCTGCTCTACGTGTGCGCGCTCGGCTCCATCAGCCTCGACCTCGGCGCACAGTGCCTCGGTCCCGGTGCCGCGGCCGGTGCAGGACCGTGCCCGGCGCTCCCGCACGCCGTGACCGACTTCTTCACCGGCCCGCTCGCCTGGCGCGGGAGGCAGCTCGCGGTGCTCTCCGTCGTCCCGATCGCGGGAATCCTGCTGCTCTACATCGTCGCCCGGCGCGCCCGCACGCGCTACGAGGCCGCGATCTTCGACACGACCGACCAGATGCGGCGCGGCGCCCGCCCGGAGGGGCCGGTGAAGCCGCTCAGCTCGGAGGGGTTCTGGCAGACCTCCCGCGTCGGCTCGCCGACCGAGTGGCTGCACCTCGGCGCGACGTTCTTCCTCGTCGCGCTGCTGCTCGCGTGGGACCGCCTCTTCGCCGTCTACGGGGGAAGCACCGACTGCGCCAAGCTGCAGACCTTCGTCGCCAACGGCTGCGCGCTGCGGGCGGTGGAGGGAGGGCACTGGTTGTTCCTGCTCGCACTCCTCCTCGGCCTGGCCGGGCTGACGGTCACCATCGTGCTCGTCGGCGTGTTCTCGGACACCGAGGACAGCGGCGACCGCCCGGTGGCCCGCTTCCTCGCCGACAAGCTCCGCACCCGCGAACGCTCCTCCCTGCTGCTGCTGTGGGTCGGCGTGCTGGTCTACGTGCTCACGCTCGTGGGGCTCGCGATCGACGGCGACTACGGGGAGGGCGCAGGCCGGGGCGGCGCGGCGCCGGCCTTCCTCGGGCTGGTGACCGCGCCCTCCCTGATCCTCGGCGTGCTCGTCGCCATCGCGATCTCGGCCCTCAGCTGGCGCCGGGGAGTGCCGCACGCCCTGTCGATCGTGATCATGGCGGTGGCGGGCACGAGCTTCCTGATCGCGGTCGCGCTCGGGCCGACCCGGCTCGACGAGGCGGCCCGGCCCGCGCGGGCGGCGTTCTTCATCATCGCGGCGGCGGCCGTCGTCATCGAGCTGGTGCTGATCGCGCTCTGGCCCCGGCTCACCCGCGACCCGATCCCACACCGGGTGGAGGGATGGGGCGGCACCGGCCCCGGCGTCATCATGCTGTGGGCGCTCGGCGCGGCGATGATCCTCTCGACGCTGCTGGTGCTCGGCACGCAGGCCTGGCTCGGGACGGGGGCGCCCGCGTGCGGATGCGTGGCCCCTCCCGCCGCCGCGTTGCGACCTCCCATCGTCTACCAGAACTTCGGCGACGTGCTGCCGCTGATCGCGATCGTGCTCGCGGTGGTCGCCGGCGTCGTGTTCTTCCTTCGCACGCGCTGGGTGCCCATGCTGACCACGCCGCCCACGCGCGGCGGCCGGCGGCCGATCGTCAGCCCGGTGAAGCAGTACCCCGACGGCGTCGTGCAGCGGGCCGACACGCAGGACCGGCTCGCGCTCAAGATCCTGCGCGCGCGGCGGCAGGCCGCCCTGTTCCACCGCGGCGAGCCGATCCTGGGGCTCCTCGCGGCGCTGTTGGCCGTCGGGTTCGTGGCGGCGCTCGCCGTCTCGTACACCGACGTCTACCGCTGGATCGACAGCTTCGTCGGGCCGGCGCTCGGCATCATCGCGATCGGGGTGCTGGTCCTCATCATCGAGAACGCCATCACCGCCAAGGAGCGGCCGATCAGCGTGATGTGGGACCTGATGTGCTTCCTCCCGCGGGCAGGCCACCCCTTCGCGCCGCCCTGCTACGCCGAGCGCGCGGTGCCCGAGCTGCGCGACCGGGTGGTCGACTGGCTCGGCCACGACCTCGTCCCTCCGGCGCACCTCGAGCCCGACGAGCAACTGCGCTGGCGGGAGGAGGTGCAGGAGCAGGCGCTGCGCCAGGAGCGGCCGTACAAGGTCGTCGTCAGCGCGCACAGCCTCGGCGCGGTGCTCGCCGTCGCGTGCCTGTTCACGCTGCGGCCGGGCGACGCCTCCCGGATCGCCAACGTCGGGCTGCTCACCTATGGGACGCAGCTGCGCGTGTACTTCGGGCGGTTCTTCCCCGAGCTGTTCGGGCCGCAGGTGCTCGGTACGCTGCCGCAACTCCCTCCCTCTCTCGCGCAGCCGGACCCCTGGTACACGCAGGTGCAGACCGACCAGCTCGGCTCGCCGCCGGAGTACCCGCCGTCGCGGGCCACCGACCCGACGCTCGTCGAGCTGCTCACCCAGCCGGATAACCGCGGCGTCGCCTGGTTCAGCCTGTGGCGCCGCACCGACTACCTGGGCTTCCCGGTCAACAGCAACGCCCCCAACGCGATCGACCGCGGCGCGGACGAGTTCGGGCCTCCGCGGTATCTGATCAAGGTCGCGACGCACCCGGACTACCCGTCGTCGCCGCAGTACGCGGCCGCGCTGCGGGAGCTGATCGAGCGGCTGGGGTGAGGGTCGCGGGTCTGTCGACTGTGCTCCCGGTGGGCGGGAGGCGCGGGAGGGTACTCCGCGGCCTCGCGCTGCTGAACCCCCCTTGCGCGGGCGGGCGCGCAGGCGTTCTCTGACCTCCATGAGCGACACGAGGAACGACGAAGAGCCGGTCACCGGCAACGACCCGACCAACGGGCTCGCCGGCGACCTCGAGGGTGACGACGGCGGCGCGGTGGACCCCACGGCCGACCAGAACACCATCCAGGACGTCATCACCGATCTCGACCCCGACGAGGGGATCGAGGAGACCGGCGACGGCACCACCTCGTACAGCGAAGAGGGCAAGCCGTAAGGCGGCCCAGGAGGGAGCAGCGCATGAGCGACACCAGCGGACTGCCGAACACCGACGCCGAGGGCGTCCCCGCGGAGGAGCATCCGGAGCGTTTCGAGCAGGGTCCAGGAGGGGCCTCCGGGACGGCCGATGCGCCGGACACGTCCGAGTCGGACGTCGCGGGCGCCGAGGAGGACGGCTCCGACACCGCCGCGGGCGCCGAGCGCGACGCGCAGGCGGCCGAGCCGGCCGAGACCGAGTCGGGTCAGTCGGGCGACACCGGCGCCGGCGGCGGCGGCGCGGGCGACCGCGTCTCAGCGCCGGGTGAGACCGGAGTGGCGCCGGAGGGTGCGGAGGATGTGACGACAGCCGCGACCACCGGCTCCGACAGTGCCGAGCCTCCGCCCGCCGACTTCGACCCGGCCCAGCAGCCCTCGAACCCCGATCTGGTCGGCAACACCGAGCCTCCGGACTGATCGGGAGCCCGGAACGACCGGGCCACGAGCCACCGGATCACGCCTCGATCCGGTCCCGACGGCCCCGCCTCTCATCCCAGGGCGGGGCCGTCTTCTCGTGGGCGTCTTCGTGCGTGCTGCGTGCCGCCACCATCCGTTCCGGGCTTGTGTACGCCCGGAGCCGGCGTGTTGCGGGCAGAGGTCCGGGAGCGATGGCGATGCGCGGGCCGGAGACGCGGGCGCGGAGACGCGAGCGCGGAGACGCGAGCGCGGCGACGCGAGCACGGCGGCACCGGGCGGGTCAGCGGCGGTTCGTCAGCATCCAGCCCGCGCCGAAGGCCAGCCCGACGACGCACAGCACGGCGCCGACGAGCCACAGGGGCACGCCGCCGGGGCCGTGCGGCACGACCAGGCCGACCACGAAGAGCACGGCGCCGACGTTGAGCAGCACGGCCGCGATCCAGCCGAGGGTCCTGCGCAGCGCCGCGTTCATCCGGGCAATCGTAGCCCGCTCAGTCGCGGTCGATCTGCTCCAGCAGGCGCTTGGTCTCGCGCGCGATGTCGTCGTGATCGTTCTGCGAAGCCCGGCTCTCGAGCGAGATGACCGCGCAGCGGTGCACCTTCGAGAAGTCGCCGTACGGGAAGCTGAACCGGCCCTTCGTCTCCTCGCTCTTGTCGGGGTCGACGCCGAGGTGCCAGAGCGAGTACTCGTCCCAGCCGTGCTTCTCGATGAAGCGGTTCTGCTCGTCGGTGCTGGGTGCGTGCTCGCTCCAGTCGTCGCGCTCGTCGCGCACGACCTCGCCCTGCTCGACCAGCTTGCGCGCGTGCTCCAGCGCCTCCTTGTTGAGCCGGACGCTCACGACTCGCCCTGGTTCCCGGTCGGCGCGGTCTCGGCGTCGAGCGCCTCGTTGATGATCGCGGCGACCAGGTACTTCCAGTCGGAGCCCTCATGGAGGGTGTCGACGTAGCCGGGCAGCACGGCGCCGAACACGGGCTCGTGCTCCTCACCCTCGGCCGAGACGCGCACCAGCGTGCCGAGCTCGGCGTGGGACTCGTCGAGCACCGCCCACCGGCCGGGCGCCTTCTTCTCCACGTGGAAGATGCGGTCGCGGTACGGATACCGCACGCTGGACATCTCGAGCTCGCTGGCGGTCATCGCCTCCCCCTTCCTTCGGCCGCCGGTGCGGCGGTCCTGGCTCGCATCCAACGCCGCTGCCGCCGCGTTGGCAAGAGCGGACCGGCGCCGGGCAACCGTCGAGTACGCGCGAATTCGCCCGGAAACGCTCGAGTACGCGGATTGTCCGCGTACTCGCGGGTTGGTCAGAGCAGGCCGTCGAGCCGGTTCAGGAGGTCGCGGGGGTCGTCGAAGACGTCCACCGCTCCGGCGTCGATCAGCTCCGACGGCCCGACGCCGCCCGAGAGCACGCCGGCCCCGCGGATGTGTGCACGGGAGGCGGCGGTGAGGTCCCAGACCGAGTCGCCGATCATCAGCGCCTCCGACGGGCCGACGCCCGCCCGTTCGAGCGCCACCTCCAGGATGCCGGGGTCCGGCTTCGCGGCATCCACGTCGTCGGCGTTCGTGGAGGCGTGGATGGCGTCGTCGGCGTCGATGGTCGCCCGCAGCAGCTCGAACTCGTCCTGGGGCGCGGAGGTCGCGAGCACCACCTTCACCCCGCGTCCCGCGATCTCCCGCAGCAGCTCGGCGGTACCGTCGAACGCGCGCAGCCGGTCCGACTGCTCCTTGTAATACTGCGAGTGGAGGTCCTTGGCCCGCTCCTGCCACTCGTCGTCGCGCGGACCCACGACGGCGGCGAGCAGGCGCGCCGAATCCATCCCGATGGCCCGGTGGATGCGCCACGCGTCGGTCGGCTCGCCCAGCTCGGCGAGCGCGCGCTGCCACGCGTCGACGTGCAGGTAGTTGGAGTCGACGAGCGTGCCGTCGATGTCGAAGAGCACTGCGGAGACGGTCATGCTCCACAGGTACCACCCCTTGCGTCGCGCCGGGATGGGGTGGACCGTGCCCGGCATGGCTGACACGACCTCCTCATCCCCGTTCACCGCCCCCCAGCTCACCGCGCCCCGCACGGCCATCGTGACCGGGTCCGACTCCGGCATCGGCCGGGCCACGGCGGTCGCGCTGGCGCAGGCCGGCCTGGACGTCGGCATCACCTGGCACTCCGACGAGGACGGCGCGAAGGAGACCGCGCGCCTGGTCGAGCAGGAGGGCCGCCGCGCCGTGATCGCACAGCTCGACACCACCGACGCTCCCGCGTGCGGCGACGTGGTCGACCGCATGGCCGAGCAGCTCGGCGGCTGCGACGTCTTCGTCAACAACGCGGGACTCAACGGCGGGACGCCCTTCTTCGAGACCGACTGGGAGACCTGGCGCACGACCGTCGCCGGCGACCTCGACGGCGCGTTCGTCTGCATCCAGCGCATGGCCCGGCGGATGGTCGATGCCGGACGCGGCGGCCGCATCATCGGCGTGACCAGCGTGCACGAGCACCAGCCGCGCGTCGGCTCGGCCGCCTACGACGCGGCGAAGCACGGCCTCGGCGGCCTGCTCAAGACGCTCGCCCTGGAGCTCGGCGAGTACGGGATCACCTGCAACGCGGTCGCCCCGGGCGAGATCTCGACCCCGATGAACGATGCGGAGGATGTGGACCCTCACGAGCAGCACCGCCCCGGCATCCCGCTGGGCCGCCCGGGGGACGCCCGCGAGGTCGCGGCCGTGATCGCATTCCTCGCGTCTCCCGCCGCGTCGTACATCACCGGCGCGTCGCTGGTCGTGGACGGTGGGATGCTGCAGATGGGACCGCAGGCGGGGTCGCACCTGGTCTCGGACGACTGGCGGCGGCTGTAGGCGCGTCGCGCGTCGCGCGCCCCGGTCAGCCTCGACGGGCAGCCGTCGAGTACGCGGAAAGTCTGCGTAGTGGGCAGTTCGCGCGCCCTTTCGTGCGTACTCGCTGGTTGCCCGGGAGTGAGGCTGGCGTCGTGCCCGGGGGGAAGGGGCACGACGCCAGGGTCTCCACGGCGGTGATCGGCGCGCGGTGATCCGCGCGGGCGCCGATCAGGGCGCTGGTCGCATGCGTGGGACGCTACGCGGCGGACGGAGGGGGCGGGCCCCGTTGCTCGGGGAGGTATGCGGGCGTAACGTGCGTGCGACAGGTGACGGCGAGCGTGCGGGGGCGGCTGCGGCTGGCGTGGCGGTGTCGTTCGTGTCGCGGCTCCCGGTTGTGTGGCGGCTCCGGCTGGCGTGGCGGTGCCGTCCGCGTCGCGGTTCCCGGTTGCGTGGTGCCTCCGGCTGGCGTGGCGGTGCCCGCCCGCGTCGGTGCCCGAGACCGCCGGGTCCGGCAGGGCGTCCGGGACGGTCAGTTGAAGATCGCCCACTCCGATCTGTCGAGGCGGGCGCGCTGTCCGTCGATGACCAGGTACCAGGCGTCCTCGTCGCGGTGGAGATACTCCGCAAGGATGGTCTTGTACTTCCACTCCCCGCCCACTTGACTCCATCGGATCAGCGAGATCAGCTGGCCCTGGCGGAGGTACGGCACGGCGACGAAGTCGTCGTGGACTTGCGGTTCTGAGCGGCCACCGTGGCGCCCCATCCTTGGAGTGCTCATGTCCGAATGGTAACTCTCGCGAAGAATAACCGGAACACTTGAAATGAAATAGATCAAGTGTCATGAGAATCACTCGCAGAGCCGCGCACTCGCGCAGTACAGCGCACAGTGGCAGGGTGACGGGATGGACGCGTTCCCGCTACGGATCGAGTTGCCCGGCCACCCCGGCGCCACCCTGCGCCGCCTCGAGAGGGACGACCGCGCGATCGAGCTGGCGCTCGCGCGCGTGCCCGACGTCCCCCCGCGAACCATGTACCCGGCCGATCTGGACGACGCCGGCGCCCGCCTCCGCGCCGAGCGCAACGTGGCGGCGGCGGAGGCCGGCAGCGGCATCCGATACGTGATCGACGACCGCGGATCCGCCCTCGGCACGGCGGGCATGGGCCGCAGCGATGTCGGCTTCGAGGTCTTCTACGCCCTCCTGCCCGAGGGTCGCGGCCGAGGCCTCGCCACCGCGGCGGTCCGTGCGCTCGCGTCCTGGCTCGCCGACCAGGGCGAGAAGGTCCTCTGGCTGAGCACGCTCGTCGGCAACGACGCCAGCGAAGCAGTCGCCGAGCGCTGCGGCTTCACCCGCGACCACTCCGGAACCCACCTCGACGGCCGCCCCCTGACGGCCTGGCGGCTCAGCCTGCGACCCCCTCACGCATCGGAGCCGCAGGCAGACACCCCCTCCTGAGCGCCCAGCCGCCGGTTACCACCCGAGCCCCTGCGGCCGCCCTTGCCTCAGCCTGCGAGCGACCGTTGATGCCGGGAGGATGCGACATCTCCTCCGCCGCGTTACTCCTCCGTTCCCTGCGCGTGCCGGCTCGGTTAGCGCTTCAACCTCCGTTCTCTGCATCATCGACCGCTCCTGCTCCCGCTCCCGCTCCCGCTCCCGCTGGCGCTGCCGCTGCCGCTCCCGCTCCCGCTCGCGCTGGCGCTGCCGCTGCCGTTGTCGCCGCAGCCACCGCCGACGACCACGCGGCTCCGCCCGCTCCCCGGCGACCCCTCCTACGCCGACACCAGCGACCCGACCGGGGCGATGGTGCGCGTGCGGGCGGACTCGTAGGCGCCGAGGATGATGCCGAGGACCTCGATGCCCTCCTTCTCGGTGTGGAGGGGGCGGGTGCCGTCGAGGATGCTGCGGGCGAAGTGCTCGATCTCGGCGCCGAACTCGTGGACCGGTTCGAGGTCGAGCGTCGTGGGCTCTGCGTCGCCGCGGCGGCGGTAGCTGAGCGTGGTGCCGTCGCTGGTGAGGCTGCCGAGCTCGCCCACCGCCGAGAAGCGCTCGGTGCCGTCGGCCGGCTGGTAGGCCCAGCTGGTGACGATCGTCCCGATCACGCCGTTGTCGAAGCGGACCAGGACGGTGGCGGAGTCCTCACCCTCCATGAAGGAGAGGCGGTGCGTCGCCAGCATGGCGGTGACCTCGACCGGGGAGCCGCCCGCCAGGTGCAGCAGCAGGTAGGTCGGGTGGTAGCCGGTGTCGATCAGCTCGCCACCCCCGCTCGTCGCCGCGTGCGCGCGCCAGCCCATGTTCGACGGGTCGAAGTCGTTGAAGAACGAGTCGGTGGTGCGCACCTCGTACACCCGACCCAGCACGCCTGACTCGATCAGCTCCTTCGCCTTGGCGACGGCCGGAAGGAACAGCTGATTGTGGGCGCACATGAGGGTGACGCCGGACTCCTGGACCGCCGCGGTGACCTCCGCCGCCTCCTCGGGGGAGAGACAGAGTGGCTTCTCGCAGAGGATGTGCTTGCCGGCGCGGGCCGCTGCCACGATCGCGTCCTTGTGGAGGTGGTGCGGCAGGCAGATGTCGACCGCGTCGATGTCGGCCTCGGCGAGCATCGTCGCGTAGTCGGCGAAGATCTGCGCGCCGGAGTCGCCTGCGCGGGCTTCCGCGCTCTCGCGGACCGGGTCGGCGACGGCGGCGAACGTCACCGTCTCCGGGTTGCGGAGGTAACCCGCGACGTGGGCTCCGGCGATGCCGCCGGCGCCGATGAGGCCGATGCGGACAGTGCGTGCTGGGGTGCTGTGGGCGATGGTCATGTCGATGCTCCTGACGTGTGTGTGATCATCCTCGGCGGGCCGGGCTGCTGCCGGGCAGAGGGGATGCGAATCGGTGGAGAAGTGGGGTGAGTGCGCGGTCTGTGGAGAGGTTCGGACGCTCTGGTGACGGCCGTGGGACACCGATACAAAAGGTGTGACCCGTCGGGGCGAACGCTCCGCGGACGTAAGGGGGAACGATGAATCCGTCTCAGCGCACCGGCGCTGTCGCGGTCGCCGCCGACCACGCCACAGCACGCCCGGCTTCGGCCGAGGCGTTCGCCGCGACGACGGTCCGCGTGAGCGCGACCGCGTGCTCCAGGTTGTCGTCGGCCGTCGTGCCGTCGTGGATGTGCTGCACCCACTGTGCGAAGGCGCCCGGCCGGCTTTCCGGCAGCGGGATCTCCTGCCACTCGTCGCCGAAGTCGCCGCCCTTGGCCAGGAGGCGCTCGCCGCCGAAGCCGAACATCACTGATGCCCGCGTGCCGCGCAGCTCGACGGTGAAGGCGCCCGGTGTCGTGACGACGCTCGCCTCGAAGACGCCCAACCGTCCGCCGGGGAACTCGGCCGTGACCACGGCGTTGTCCTCGACGCGACGGCCGGTGACGCTTCCGTAACTGGCGGTGACGGTCAGCGGCTCGGCCCGGTGGTAGAGCCGGGTGAGGTACGCCGGGTGGCAGCCGAGATCGGTGAGCGCGCCGCCGGTGGCCTCTGCCGGGTCGGCGAAACGCTCCGGCAGCCAACCGGCGACCCAGCCGTCGTGTGCGAGGCGGACGCGCGAGTACGTCAGGTCGCCGAGGGATCCTTCGTCGAGGATGCGCTCGATCGCCACGGTGTAGTCGTCGTAGAGCCGGGGGAGCGACACGACGAGCGCGACACCCGCGGCGGAGGCGCGGTGGACGAGGTCCTCGGCTTCGTCCACCGTGGGGGCGAGCAGCTTCTCGGTGAAGACGTGCTTGCCGGCCGCGACGGCACGGGAGATGACGTCGTGGTGGACGTCGGTGGACGTGGTGATGGTGACGCCGTCGAGGTCGGGCCGGGCGAGCAGCTCGTCGAGGTCGGCGACGAACTCCACGCCGAATTCCTCGGCGGCGGCCCGGCCGCGCTGCTCGTCGTCGTCCCAGACGGCGACGAGCGCCGTGTCGGGGTGCTGCTCGGCGGCGCGCGCGTAGTCTCCCGCGTGCACATGCCAGAAGCCGATCGCTGCCACTGCGAGTGGATGGGACATGCCTGTGAAGGCCTCCTTGCCTGGGGTGCGGTGCGCGCGAACACGTCACTCTAACTTCTGCTCCTCGCCGAGCGGAAGTGTCGGAACAGAAATTGTGGGATCGATTGCAGATTTGGGAGGATCGAGCGGTGCGAGCATCGACGACGATCACCGTGGACGGCGACGGCTGGACCGTGCGCGAGGCACTCGGCGACACGGCCGAGTGGTATCTCGGCGCGCCCCTGCCCGTCGCCGGTAACAACGTGGCGGAGGCGTCGGCGGCCATCGCGGCGGCGCCCGGCTGGTTGCCGGCGACCGTTCCCGGCAGCGTGATCGACGACCTCCACCGCGCCGGGGAGGTGCCCGATCCACGGGTCGGCCGCAACAGCCGTGCGAGCGAATGGGTGGCGGAGCGGTCATGGGTGTACCGCCGGGCGGTGGAGGTGCCGGCCGGCGTGGACGCACGGGTCGCCCTCCTCGAGTTCGACGGCGTCGACCCGGGCGCGGACGTCTACTGGGACGGCGACCTGGTCGGCTCCATCGACGGCTTGTACCGGCGGGGCCGCTTCGAGCTGACGGCCGCGCAGACCACGCCCGGACGCCACAAGCTGGCTCTGCACGTGCTCCCGGCGCCGGCCTCGGAGCCGCAGGTGGGCCGCACGGAACGCGTCCGCGTGCACGCCCCGCGCCTCGGCTACGGCTGGGACTTCAGCCCCCGCCTCCGCCACCAGGGCATCTGGCGCAGCGCCCGGCTTCGGTTCGGGGATGCGCTGCTGCGCGAGGTGGAGGTGCGGGCGCGGGTGGAGCCGCAGCACTCGGCCGAGGCAGTGGGTGCGACCGGTCTCGAAGGCGTTGTGGAGGCGAGGTGGGAGGCGCCGCTGATCTCGGGCTCCGCAACCCCCGCCTCCCGCGTCACGATCACGGTCATGCCGGAGACCAAACCGAACGATATGTCGCAACACGCCGCCGGTGGTAGGGACGACACGGCACGTCCCGCCAACTCGATCGTTGAGCCGGCCACGGCAGTGGCGGCGACCGGCGCGGGCGCGGTCGATGCGGCTGTCGCTCCGACCGACATCGACGGTACCGAGGCCACCGCGACCGCCACCGAAGCGAACGGCATGGCGAGCGCGACCGTGACCGCACCGACCCGCTCCGGCACCGCCACCCTCCGTCTCCCTTCCCCCGCCCTCTGGCACCCCAACACAGCCGGCTCCCAGCCGCTCTACCGCGTCACAGTCACCCTCACCGACGCCGATGGCCGCGTGCTCGACAGCACCTCACGGCTCACCGGCTTCCGCACGGCCGAACTCGTCCGCAACGAGGGCGCTCCCGCCGACGCCCGCGGGTATACCGCCGTCGTCAACGGCACGCCCGTCGCCATGGTCGGCTGGAACTGGACTCCTGCGGACACGCTGTTCGGCGCCATCCGGGATGAGACCGTCGAGCACCTGCTCGGGCTGGCAGCGGCCTCCGGGGCGCGGATGGTGCGGGTCTGGGGCGGCGGGCTGATCGAGTCCGAGCACTTCTATGAGACGTGCGACCGGCTCGGGCTGCTGGTGTGGCAGGAGTTCTCGCAGTCCAGCTCCGGTATGCAGAGCGCGCCGAGCACGGATCCGGCCTTCGTCGCGCTCATGCGCGAGGAGGCGGAGGCGATCGTGCCGACGCGCGTGCACCATCCCTCCCTCCTGGTCTGGGGAGGCGGCAACGAGCTCGACGAGGGAGGGGTGCCGCTCGACGACACCCGGTCGCCGGTGCTCGCGGCCCTGCATGAGACCGTGGAGGCACGCGATCCGGGGCGCTCCTGGCTGCCGACCTCGCCGACCGGGCCGGAGTTCCACAACCGGCTCGACCGCATCCGCGCGAACCCCGGTGGCCAGCACGATGTGCACGGGCCGTGGGAGCACCAGGGGCTCGTGGCGCAGTACGAGCTGTACAACGCCGGCACCAACCTCGCGCACTCCGAGTTCGGCGTCGAGGGGATGACGAACCTCCGCTCGCTGGAGGCCCTCATCCCCGAGCCCGACCGCTGGCCTGCCGACCGCACCAATCCGGTGTACCGGCACCTCGGCGAGTGGTGGAACAACGCGACGCAGGTGAACGCGCTGTTCGGCGCACGCCCCCGCGACCTCGAGACGCTCAACCGAGCGTCCCAGCTGCTGCAGGCGACGGGACTTCAGTACGCAGTGGAGGCAGACCGGCGCCGTTGGCCGCGCAACGCGATGGTGCTGCCGTGGCAGTTGAACGAGAGCTTCCCGAACGCGTGGTGCACCGCCGCCGTGGACTACCGCGGAGAGCCCAAGCCCGCCTTCCATGCGGTGGCGCGCGCCTTCGAGAGGCGTCGGGCGACGCTGCGCGTGACGCGGGCGGTGTGGGCCGGCGAGCAGGAGGCACGGGTGGAGGCGTGGCTCTGGGCCGAGGACCCGGTGGCGGCGGGCTCCACGGTGACGCTGCGCGTGCGGGGGCTGCGGGGCGAGGTGTTGGCCGAGGAGAGGGGGCGCGTGGAGGTCGTCGACCGGCCCGTGTTCGCGAGCGACCTCGCGGTGCCCGTCGCCGACCTGCCGGAGGTGTTCCTCTGGGAAGCGGAGTGGCGTGACCCGTCGGGCGCCGAGATCGACGTGGAGCGGATGATCGCGACCACGACCTCCGACTTCGGCGCGCTGTTCGATGTGCCGCAGACGACGCTGGAGGTGGAGGCTGTGGCCGGCAGCGTGCGCGTCCGCAACGTCGGCGGGGCGGCGGCGCTCACTGTGCGGGTGGTCGACGCGCGGCCGGCCGCCGCACCCGGCTGGCTGCTCGCCGGGGGTGATCCGCGTCCGCTGCTTCCCGGGGAGGAACGAACGCTCACGGTCGGTTGGTCGCACGCACAGCCCGGCCCGGCGCGCCTCGAATCCTGGAACGCGCCTCCCCTTGTCGTCGCGCCGCAGGCCACGGCGCCGCGTACGATCGACCCCCGCCTTCCGGAAACGCACCGCGTAGGTTCACGGCCCGTTCAGAATGCGGTGGTGCAATAAGAACGTGAAGACGCGAATCGCGGAGTATCCGCGGCCCGACCACTTCCTCCTGCACATCAGCGACACGCATCTGCTCGCCGGCGGTGAGCAGCTCTACGGGTCCGTCGACAGCGAAGCCCACCTCCGCGCCCTCCTGGGTGACGTCGAGGCGTCTCGCGGCAGGCCCGAGGCCATCGTGTTCACCGGAGACCTCGCCGACCGCGGGCAGCCGGACGCGTACCGGCGCCTCCGCGAGCTGGTCGAGCCGGCGGCCGAGCGGATGGGCGCCCGGGTGATCTGGGTGATGGGCAATCACGACGAGCGCAACGCGTTCCGGCACGGGCTGCTCGACCAGGCGCCGCAGCTGCAGCCCGACGGCGAGGCGCGGCCGATCGACGAGGTCCACTGGCTCGGCGGCCTGCGCATCATCGTGCTCGACTCCACCGTCCCCGGCCACCACCACGGCGACATCAGCGAGTCGCAGCTCGACTGGCTCGCGGCCGAGCTGTCGATCGACGCGCCGGAGGGCAGCATCCTCGCGATGCACCACCCGCCGGTGCCGAGCGTGCTCGACCTCGCGGTCTCGGTCGAGCTGCGCGACCAGGCGCGGCTGGCGGAGGTGCTCGAGGGCAGCGACGTGCGCGGCATCATCGCGGGCCACCTCCACTACTCCTCGACGGCGACGTTCGCCGGCATCCCGGTCTCGGTGGCGTCGGCGAGCTGCTACACGCAGGACCTCAACGTGCCGGTCGGAGGGACGCGCGGCCGCGACGGCGCCCGCGCCTTCAACCTCGTGCACGTCTACCCGACGACCGTGCTGCACTCGGTGGTGCCGCTGGGCGCGTTCCCCACGCTCGACTACATCGACGCGGAGGAGTCGGCGCGGCGGCTGGAGGCGGACGGCATCCGCATCCCGGCCGCCTCGCGGATCGCCCCGCCGACGGAGCCGATCAGCGTCCTGGCCTGACGCCCCCAGCACTTCCGCGATTCGGCGCGAATCTCGGTTCTGACGCGGACCATCCCGCGATTCGGCGCAAATGTGACACGACCGCCCGCGCCGCCTTGCCCCTCACCGCTCCCACGGCGCCGCGAACGGGAAGTACCGCTCCAG
Source organism: Leifsonia williamsii (assembly GCF_030433685.1). Lineage (NCBI taxonomy): Bacteria > Bacillati > Actinomycetota > Actinomycetes > Micrococcales > Microbacteriaceae > Leifsonia > Leifsonia williamsii. Next base: position 604,325 of record NZ_JAROCF010000001.1, on the reverse strand, counting down.
GAAGTCCGTCACCGCGTGCGTCCGCTCCTCCACCGAGATCTCGGGCTTGGAGCCGTCGTTGAGGCAGAACATGTCCTGGTCGCGGGCCTTCAGCAGGCGCTTCATCGTGGCGGGCGCCTGCTTCAGCGTCGTCTCGATGTAGAGCACCTTCGCCTGCGTCTGGGTCACCGCGCGGCCGGTCATCAGCGCGTAGTAGTGGTACAGCGAGTTCGTGACGGAGATGTCGGTCGCCGACCGGAAGGGGCTCGTGGCCGTGCGACGGAAGTCTTCGGCGAACTCCTGCTCCATCTCGCGCAGCACGTCGATGCGCAGCGGGGCGGCGCAGTGCTCGAGGTGGCGCGTGGTGACGGCGCCGAACCGCTCCCAGAGCAGGCGGCGGTTGACGCGGGCCGCGTTCTCGAAGCCGCTGCGCCGCGGGTCGGACTCGCCGAGGCCGATGCGGGTTCCGGCCTCCACGAACTTCGTCACACCGCCCGGCGAGAAGAACACGTCGGGCGAGATCGGGCGGCCGATGAACATGTCGTCGTTCGAGTACAGGAAGTGCTTCGACAGGCCGGGGATGTGGTGCAGCTGGCTCTCGACCGCGTGGGAGTTGTGCGTAGGGAGGCCGCTCTTGTCGCTGAAGAAGTCCTCGCTGCGCATGATGTTGATGCGCGGATGCTCGGCATCGAGCCACGGCGGCACCGGCGAGTCGGTCGCGATGTAGATGTTGCGGATCCACGGCGCGAACATGTGCACGCTGCGCAGCGCGTACTTGAGCTCGTCGATCTGCCGGAACCGCGCCTCGTTGTCGTCGCCCTCCCCGACGACGTAGGCGGCCTGGCGGGCGGCGCGCTGCCGCTGGTACTCGGCGCTCGACCCGTCGACCCACGAGAAGACGATGTCGATGTCGAAGGCGACGTCGCTCGCGAGCGGGTCGAACATGTGCTGAAGGGTGCGCCAGCGCCGGCCGTACAGCTCCACCTCGGCCTCGACCGCCTCGCTGCGGGGGAGGGTGGTGCGCATGAGCGCGTTCGGCAGCGGCGCGCGGATCTCGTCGTCGCCGAACCGCCAGAACTCGAGCTGGAAGGCGGTCTCGGAGCCGTAACGCAGCCTCCCGATGGGCTCGAGGCGGGGGCGGTAGAGCCGCAGGACGTCGGACTTGCGCCGCGACAGCCTCCCGTCGGCGATGAGCAGCGCGTCACCGCGCGCCCCGCCGTCGACGTCGATGTCGCGCGCGTAGAACGGCTCGTCGGCGAACGCGGCCGCGAGCGCGGCGGCGACCTCCTTGCGGCGTCGCCGGTCGAGCGCGATGATCAGCCGGCCGTCGTCGCCGCGAACCAGCAGGAACTCGATCCCGGCCCCCTCCAGCGCGTCGTGCACGGCGAGCAGATCCTGGATCATCGACTCCCGCGGTGTGAAGGGCCCCGAGACCAGCGTGAACAGCCCCTTCCGCTGCACGACGTCGTCGCGGGCGAACCGGGGCGCAGCCGACCCGGAGTCGCGGGTGACGACGACGGGCTCGGGCTGGACGGAGAGGGATGCGGGTGGATGCTCAGCCATACGCTCCCTACTCTAGGCGCGCGCGGGCGGCGCCGAGGGCTGTCCGCACTCACCGCCCGCCCCCGTGCCACGACGCCCACAGCTCCGCGTACGCGCCGCCCGCCGCCACCAGCTCGTCGTGGCTGCCCAGCTCGTCCACGTAGCCGTCGCGGACGACCGCGATGCGGTCCGCGTCGTGGGCGGTGTGGAGGCGGTGGGCGATGGCGACGACGGTGCGGCCTTCGAGCACCCGGTTCATCGCGCGCTCGAGGTCGCGGGCGGCGGTGGGGTCGAGCAGCGAGGTGGCCTCGTCGAGGATGAGCGTGTGCGGGTCGAGCAGTACCAGGCGTGCGAGGGCGAGCTGCTGGGCCTGGGCGGGGGTGAGCACGACGCCGCCCGAGCCGACGACCGTGTCGAGGCCCTTCGGCATCGCGGCGACCCAGCGCAGCGCGTCGACCACGCGCAGGGCGCGGGCGAGCTCGTCGCGGCCGGCGCCCGGGCGGGCGAGCGAGAGGTTGTCGGCGATCGTGCCCACGAAGACGTGGTGCTCCTGCGTGACCAGGGCGACATGGCTGCGCAGGTCGTCCAGCGGCAGGTCGACAAGCCGCACGCCGCCCACGGTCACGCGACCCGAGGTGGGCTCCGTGATGCCGGCCATCAGCCTCCCGAGCGTCGACTTGCCCGAGCCCGACGGGCCGACGATCGCCAGGCGCTCGCCCACCGCGAGGTCGAGGGAGACGCCGTGCAGCACCTCCACGCCCTCCCGGTACGCGTAGCGGACGTCGGAGGCGACCACGTGCTCGTCCGCCGGGGTCTCGCCCGTCGCGTGGCGGTCCTCCGGCACGTCCGCGACGCCGATGATGCGCGAGAGCGCGGTGGTGCCGACCTGGATCTCGTCCAGCCAGCTGATCAGCTCGTCCACCGGCGACACCAACTGCATCGCGTACAGCGCGACGGCCGTCACGGCGCCGATGGAGGCTGCGCCCGAGCCGACGAGGAACGCGCCCCACGCCAGCACCACGATCACCGGCAGGAGGAACGAGATGTCGGTCATCGGGAAGAACCACGACCGCAGCCACAGCGTGTACCACTCCGACTCGCGCCGCTCGCGCAGGGCCGCGTCGACCTTCGACCGCTGCGCCGGCGCGAGGCTCAGCGCCTCGATCGTGCGGACGCCGTCGACGGTCTCGCTGATCGCGCCGCCGAGCGTCGCGTAGGAGGCGAGCTGCCGCTGATACCCGGGGCCCGAGCGCTTGAGGTACCAACGCGTCGCCACGACGAGGATCGGGACGCCCGCGAACATCCCGACCGCCACGGCCGGGTTCACGACGAACGCCGCGACCACGGTCAGCACGGCCGTCACACCGGCGACCAGGATGCGCGGCACGCCGAACCGCACCGTCTGTGCGACCGACTGGATGTCGTTGGTCGTGCGCGCGAGCAGGTCGCCCGTCCCGGCGGCCTCGACGGTGGAGAGCGGGAGGCGCGCGACGGTCGCGAGGAACTCCTCCCGCAGCGACGCGAACACCCCCTCGCCGAGCACCATCGACTGCCGCTGCGCGAACCGCGTCAGCAGCGCCTGCGCCACGATCGCCGCGAGCAGCACGAGCGCGATGGTGTCGATGCCGGCGCTGACGAGCGTGCCGCCGGTGACGCCGTCGATGATCACGCCGATCAGTGCGGGGCCTGCGAGGCCCGCGACCGCGGCCAGCGTGTGCAGCGCGAGCACCACCGAGAGGGCGCCGCGGTGGCGGCGGATGAGGCGGGCGGCCGTCGCGCGGACGGTCGCGGTGCTAGCGATCGGAAGCAGCATCGCCGTCTCCCTTCGTGCGCTTGTTCTTCGTGGTCTTCTTCTGCTTGCCGGGCTTCTCGGCCTTGGCGGGCTTCTTGGCCTTGGCCGGCTTGTTGGCCTTCGTGCCCGCCTTCTGCGCCTGCACCGGGTGCGTCGCCGTCCACAGGGCGTCGATGGAGCCGGTCCACGCGGCGTCGAGGTCCTCGCCATCGGCGGGCTCTGCGGCGCTGATCGTGCGCGAGACGATCGCGCGGTACAGCTCGCCGAGGTCGTCCTCCTGCCGCAGCAGCTCCTGGTGCGTGCCCGTGCCCAGGACGCGCCCGCGTCTCACGACGGCGATGGTGTCCATGCGGTCGAGGAGGAGCGGGCTCGCGGTGACGACGACCGTGGTCCGGCCGTCGCGCGCCTCCCGCAGCCGCTCGGCGATCTGCGATTCGGTGTGGGCGTCGACGGCGCTGGTCGGCTCGATCAGCACGAGCACCTCGGCGTCGGTGAGCAGCGCCCGCGCGAGGCTGAGGCGCTGGCGCTGCCCGCCCGAGAAGGTGCGCCCGCGCTCGGCGACGCGCTCGTGCACGCCAGAGGGGAGGGCGTCGACCGTCTCCGTCGCGGCGGCGGCCTCGAGGGCGGCGGAGACGCGGCGGATGCGGCCGGTGGAGGTGTCCGTCCAGTCGCTTGCCCGGGCACCGGCCTCCGAACGCGTCGGCTGCACATCCAGCCCGTCGAGCAGCCGGCCGCCGAAGAGGTGCGGGTTCGCGTCGTTCACGACGATCCGCTCGCGCACCTCCCGCACCGGCACGCGGGTCGTGTCGACGCCTCCCCAGAGCACAGGAGCCTCCCGGTGCACGGCGTCGTCGAAGCGGCCCAGCCGCGTGGCGATCGCAGCAGCCTCGTCGGGGTCGGCGTCGACGATGGCGGTGAAGACGCCGGGCCGGATGAGGACGCCCGACGCCACGTCCTCGATGGCCGAGCCGAGCGGGGGCGCGTCCGCGACCTCGCCGCGGTCGCGCGCCGCGGGCCGCGTGCGCAGCACGGAGAGCACCCGTCGCGCCGAGACGACGCCGGCGGTGAACGTCTGCGCCGCCTCCACGGCGGTCCGCAGCGGCAGGACGAGGAAGGTCGCGTACCCGTAGAAGGCGGTCAGCTGGCCGGGCGTGATCGCGCCGTCGACCGCGAGGTGCGCGCCGAACCAGACGATGAACACGAGGAACGCGCCCGGCAGCAGCACCTGCAGCCCGTCGAGCCACGACTGCGTCGTCGCGACGCCGACCCCCGCGCCGCGTACCCGCTGCGACTGGCGCGCGTAGCGGTCGACGAACTCGTGCTCGCCGCCGACGCCGCGCAGCACGCGCAGGCCGACGACGGTGTCGGCGCCGAGGGTGGTCAGCCTTCCGGACTCCTCGCGCCACACCGCCTGCTTGGTGCGCAGCGGGCGGAGGAGCAGCGCGAGAACGGCCGCGACCAGCGGCACCCCGATCACGACCGCGAGCCCGAGCGGCACCGACGAGTTCAGCATGATGATCGACACGACGACGAAGGCGACGATGCCGCCGCCCAGCCGCGCGGTCACGTCGAACATGGCGCCGAGCCGCAGCGAGTCGGTGTTCACCGTGGCGACGATCTCGCCGGAGGAGGTGGTCGCGGTGATCGCCGGCCCGGTCTCTGCCGAGTGGTGGCCGATCAGCCGGGCGATGCCGAGGGAGGAGCGCAGCCAGTTCGACACGGCCATGCGGTGCCGCAGCATCCCGGCCAGCGCCTGGATGACGGCGACGACCAGCAGGGCGCCGCACCACAGCCACAGCCGGGCGGAGTCGCCGCCGACGCCCTCGTCGACCGCGCGGCCGAGCAGGTACGGCCAGACGGCCTGGCACAGCATCCACACGACGCCGAAGAGGACGCCGGCGGTGAGCGTGGCGGGCTGCCGAGCGGCCTGCCAGAGCAGGAAGCGCGGGACCGACGAGAGATGCTTCTCGCTCGGGCGCGCGGGGGGATGTGCAGCGCGGACGCCGGACACGGTGACTCCTTGGGGGAGAGGATCGAACAGGAGAGGGGAGCGCCGGGCCCTACCGGCCCGGCGGCGTGAGCGCGGCGACGGCGGTGGCGTCGAGCGGCCGCGCGGGAGCCTGCCGCAGCAGCAGGGTCAGCTGCGCCGCGGTCTCGAGCTCCTCGACCAGGTCGATCGCGGCCTCCAGGGTGGCGGCGGCGACGATCGGCCCGTGGTTCGCGAGCAGCAGGGCGGCGTGGCCGGTCGCGCGCTCGGCGACGCCGCGCGCCAGGTCGGCGCTGCCGGGCGGCGCGTAGGGGACGAGCGGTACGTCTCCCAGCCGCATCACGCGGTACGGGGTGAGCGGCGGCAGCTGGGCGTTGCCGCGCTCGTCCGGCGGCAGGCAGGCGATCGCGGTGGCGTGCGGGGAGTGGAGGTGGACGACCGCCGACGCGTCCGGGTGCGCCGCGTACATGGCGGCGTGCAGCGGCAGCTCCTTGGTGGGCCGCGGTGACCCCTCGCGGTCGGAGGGCGTGGCGGCCAGCTGCTCCTCGGTCACCGCTCGCAGCGAGGAGCCGGTCGGGGTCGCGATGATCCGGGAGCCGACGCGGAGGCTGACGTTGCCCGAGCTGCCCGGTGACAGGCCGGCGGCGGAGAGGTGGCGGCAGGCGCGGACGATCGCGGCGCGAGCCTCCTGTTCCGTGCGGTCGGCGTCGATCATGGCGCGACCTCCCACGCATCGGTGAAGAGGCCGGGGCCGCCGAAGTTGCCGGACTTGAGCAGGAGGGCGATCTCGCGCTCGCCGCTGCGCGCGACCGCCCACGGCACTCCCGGCGCCACCTGTTGGCCGACCAGCAGCCGTTGCACGCCCAGCCGCGCGGTCACCGCTCCGGAGGTCTCGCCTCCCGCGACCAGCAGGTGGCTGTAGCCCAGCTCGTGCACGGCGAACGCGGCGAGCTCCGCCAGCGCGCCTTCGATCAGGGCCGCTGCGCGCTCGGCGCCGAGTTCCGCCTGGGCGCGCGCGACCTCCGGAGCGCTGCCGATCAGCACGGGCTCGCGGTGGTCGGCGCGCGCGGCGAGGGCGTCGCGGAGGCGGTCGAGCGCGCGGTCGTCAGTGGCCAGCGCGAGAGGGTCGAGGGTGTGCCGCTCGCCCGCGAAGGCGGCGGTCTGCGCGCGAGTCGCCGCGGACGCGCTTCCGGCGAGGAGGAGCCGGCCGGTCACCGGCACCTCGGGCAGCTGCGACCGGGAGATGTCGACCCGCTGCCCCGACGCGGCGACCGCGGCCCGCGCCAGGGCCGTACCGACTCCCGCGCCTCCCGCCGCCACGACCGGTCGCGGTGCGCTGAGGATCGCGGCCGCGATCACATCGAGGTCGCCCTCGGTCAGCGCGTCGACGAGCGTGTGGCCGGCGCCGATCGCGGAGGCGACCTCGGCCGCGCCGCGCTGCACGGCCTCCCATGGCACCAGTGACACCGGCGCGGCCGTCTGCGCGGCGAGCAGCCGCACGACCGAGGAGTCGCGCATCGGCGTCAGCGGATGGTCGCGCATCGGCGACTCGGCCAGCGGCACGCCGTCGGCGAAGAGGATGCCCTCGTACTGCGTGCGCCGCGCGCCGGGCGTGGCCGGGGTGCCGACCGTGCCGTCGGCGCCCGCCAGCGCGACGAGCGCGTCGGCGATCGGCCCGATGTTGCCGGCGGGTGTGGAGTCGAAGGTCGAACAGTACTTCTGGTACAGCAGGGAGGCTCCCGCGTCCAGCAACAGCTGCGCGGCCGCCGTCGCCTCGTCGACGGCCTGGCCGACCGGCGCGGTGCGCACTTTCAGCGCGACGACCGCGCATGCGCTCGCGTCGTCGCCTCCCGCGAATACGTCCTCGTGGTGCTCCGTGGTTGGGGACGGATGGCCGGGGGCGGGAGGCGCCGGCAGCAGCACCGTCGTCGGGAGGCCCGCCTCGGCGACCCGGCCGGCGAGGTCGCAGGCGCCGGTGACGTCGTCGGCGATGGCGCCGAGGCGCATCACGAGACGCCTTCCTCCGCGAGGGCCGGGGCGACGACCATGGCCGCGCCCGCGTCGATCAGGGTCCGCACGTCGTCGGGGTCGGCGCCGGCGTCGGTCAGCACGGTGTCGACCAGGTCGAGGCCGCCGACGCGGATCGGGGCGCGGGCGCCGAGCTTCGAGTGGTCCACGAGCAGGATCGTCGTGCGGGCGACCCGCGCCAGCTCCTGCTTGAGCTCGGCGTCGAGCGCGTTCGCGACCAGGATGCCGCTGCGGTCGACCGCGGTCGCCGACAGCACCGCCACATCCACCGCGTAGTCGCCGATCGAGCGGCGGGCGGCGGCGCCCGCGAAGCTGCGCGTCTCGGGCTGGTACACGCCGCCGATGCCGATGAGCGCGATGTCGGTGCGCTCGATGGCCGACTGGATGACCGGCGCCGAGTGGCTGATGATCGTGGTCCCCGGCCGCACCATCCCGGCGAGCGGGGCGACGGTCGTCCCGGCATCGAGGGCGACGGTCTCCGCCCCCTCGAGCATGGCGAGGCAGGCGGCGGCGATGGCGCGCTTCTCGGCGCTGCCGGTGCCGGCGCGCTCATCGAAGGGGCGGCCGTGGCCGAGGCCGGGAAGGCTCGCGCCGCCGACCACGCGCCGGGCGAGGCCGTCGTCCTCCAGCTGGCGCAGGTCGCGGCGGATCGTCATCTCGGAGACGCCGAGCTCCTCCGCGACGCGCGACGACGACACGTAGCCCTCGGCGGCGAGCCGGCGGAGCAGTTCGTCGCGGCGGGCGGGGGCGTCGGTGTAGCGCACGGCATCCATCCAACCGGCTTCTCGAAGCGCTTGTCAATCTTCTAACAAATCTTGACGCGATTGTTCAGAAGTGAACAGAATGAGGGACGTGACCTCCGCCTCCCCCGCTGCCATCGGCGTGGACGTGGGCACGACCAACACCAAGGTCGTGCTCGCGTCCGTCGCGGCCGACGGCGGGGTGACGACCGAGCGCGTGTTCAGCCTCCCCACTCCCGAGCGCGGCGCTGCGCTTCAGGAGGCCGTGGTCGCCGCGATCGCGGACGTCACCGCGGCAGCGCCCCGGCCCATCGCCGCGATCGGCGTGGCCTCGATGGCCGAGTCCGGCGCCCTGACGACCCCCGACGGCTCCCCGCTGGGGGAGCTGCTGCGCTGGACCGACGCGCACGTTCCCGGGCACGCCGAGGCAGCCGCCTCCCTCGTCGCGCAGGCGGGAGCCGCCGAGCTGTACGCGGCGACGGGCGTACCCGTGCCCGCGAAGTCGCCGCTCGTCCACTGGCTTCGGCTGCGCGTCTTCGGCGACCCCCGCACCGAGCGGGCGCACTGGGCCGGCGCGGCCGACCTGGTCGTCACGGCCCTGACCGGGGAGGCCGTCACCGACCACACGCTCGCGGCCCGGACGATGGCGTACCGGCTCGGGGAGCCGGCCGCGACCTTCGACGCGGACCTCCTCGCGCTGATCGGGCTCACGCCCGACCGCTTCCCCCGCGTCGCACGACCCGGTGAGGCTGCGGGCGTCGTGCGCGCCGACGTGATCGATGCGCTCGCCGGAGTCCCGGTCGTCGTCGCCGGCCACGACCACGCGGTGGGCGCGTGGGCGGCGGGCGTGCGGAGTCCCGGGCAGGCCGCCGACTCGGTCGGCACGGCGGAGGCGCTGCTGCGGGTCGGCGACGAGGTCCCGCGCGAGGGCGCGCGGCTGAACGGCATGAGCATCGCGCGAACGGTCGACGGCGCGCACGAGACGCTGCTCGCCGCGAACCCCACCGCGGGCGCGTTCGTCGCGTGGGCGCTCGAGGAACTCCTCCCACCGGGCGCGGCTCGTGACATGGTGCCGCAACTCGGCGCGGAAACCCGCGACGAGTCACGACTCGGCGAGCGGTCCGCGGCGTGGCGCGACGACCTTCAGCGGCAGGCGGAGGCCGTGGCCGCCTCGGCTGCCCCGCTCACCTCCTTCGTCCTCCCGTACCTCCGCGGCCGGCAGGCCCCGGCGCCCGACCCGCACGCGACAGTGCGCAGCATCGACGGCCCGCCCACGCTGGCCGGTGTGCTCACGGGCCTCGCCCTCCAGCTCGCCTGGCTGGACGCCGCGCAGACCGACCTCCTCGGCCCCCGCGACCCCGAGCTGCGCGTGCTCGGCGGCCCGGGCGCGGCCAATCCCGCCTGGCGCCGGGTGAAGGAGCGGATCATGCCCGGCAGCCTCCGCCCGGTCGTCTGCGCGGAGCCCGTCGCCACCGGGGCCGCGCTGCTCGCGCTGCGCGCGGCCGACACCATCGACCCCACGACCTCGCTGCCCCTCGGCTCCGCCGCGGGCAGCGTCCACCCCGCCGCCGCGGCGGGCGATCCGGCGCTGCTGGGCGCCTTCATCGCCGCGGCGACGCAGCCCGAGAAGGAACCCGCATGACCGACACCGCCGTCCCCGGCGCCGCTCCCGGCGCCGCCCTCGACCTCGCCGCCATCGCCCGCCCGAGCGGATCCCTCGCGATGGTCGCGATGGACCAGCGCGAGAGCCTCCGCCACATGTTCGACCTCGCCGGTGCCGGCCGCCCGGCCGACGACGTGCTCATCCGCTTCAAGCTCGATGTGGCGGAGGCGCTGGGCCCGCTCGCCTCCGGCTTCCTGATCGATCGCCACTACGGCTTCGAGGCGGTGCGCGACAGCCTCCCCGCCTCCACCGGGCTGATCCTCGCCGCCGACGCCCTCACCCAGGAGGACGGCGGCCCGGTCGAGGAGACCGCGCTCGACGAGGTGGTGCTCTCGCAGGTCGACCTCGACGGCGTGGTCGCGCTGAAGCTGCTCGTCATCTGGCGCCGGGACGAGAAGCGGCAGCAGCGCGTGGAGCTGGTGGAGCGGTTCATCGCCGAGTGCCGCGCCCGCGGTGTACTGTCGGTGCTCGAGCCGGTGGTCCGCGCGACGCCGCGCGAGCTGGACGAGGGCAGCTGGGAGCTGGATGCCGCCATCCGCGAGGCTGCCGCCGAGCTCTCCCCGCTCGGCCAGAGCCTCTACAAGGTGCAGGTCCCGCTGTCGGGCACCGGCGACGAGGCCGAGCAGCGGGCGGCCAGCGAGCGCCTGAACGCGGCGATCACCGGCCCGTGGGTCGTGCTGTCGCAGGGCGTCGACCGGCCGGCGTTCCTGCCCGCGGTGGAGGCGGCGTGCCGCGCCGGCGCGAGCGGCTTCCTCGCCGGGCGCGCGCTGTGGAGCGACGTGGTCGGCCGGCCGGACGTGCCGTCCGCCCTGCGCGAGCTGTCCGTCCCGCGGCTGGAGCGCCTGATCGCGGTCGTGGACCGCGAGGCCCGGCCCTGGCGGGAGGCCTGATGCCGACGGTCGGCCTGCTGCACACGGTCCCGGCGCTCGCCGCGACCTTCGACGGGATGCTCGCCGCGGCGTCCGGCTCGTCCGGGCTGTCCGGGCTGTCCGGGCTGTCCGGGTCTCGGCTCGACCGCGAGCACGTGGTGGACGCGTGGATGCTCGAGACGGCGATCCGCGAGGGCGTCACCCCCGAGGTGGAGGCCCGCGTCGCCTCCCACCTCCACCACCTGGCCGCGTCGGGCGCCGACGCCGTGCTCGTGACCTGCTCGTCGATCGGGGAGGCGGCGGAGGCCGCGGCGCTCGGGCTCGACATCCCGGTCGTGCGGGTCGATGCCGCGATGGCGGCGGAGGCGGTGCGGCTGGCGGGCGGGCTGCCCGCTCCTCACATCGCGGTCCTCGCGACGAACACTGCCACCCTGGGCCCCACCACCCGGCTGCTCGAGCGCGAGGTGGCGGCGCAGGGCTCGTCCGCGACGGTCGCCGCCACGGTGGTGGAGGGCGCTGCCAGCGCGCGCGGCGCCGGCGACCAGCAGACGCACGACCGGCTCATCGCCGATGCCGTGCGCGCGGCCGACGCCTCCGTGATCGTGCTGGCCCAGGCCTCCATGGCCGCGGCGGCGGAGGGCGCGGGCGTCGACGTGCCCGTCCTGACCTCTCCGGAGGGCGGCGTCGCCCGCCTCCTGGAGTCCCTGACCCCGCCGGGCCCGGCGGCACCGGCCGACCGCGCGAACCGGTCGACGCCGCCCGGGCCCGGCGGACCTCCGCCGGCGTCCCTCGGCGGCGCCCTCCCCACCACCCCGGCCCCGGCGCCCACCACCACCTCCACCCACCCCAGCGATTTGGCGCAACACGCCGTCTCCGACCTCCCACCCCACGGAGACCACCCATGAGCGCCCGCGGCGTCGACCTCCTCGTGTACGCCGACCGCCTCGGCGGCGACCTCCCGCGGCTGCGGTCGCTGCTCGACGGGCCGTTCCGCGACTTCGCGGGGGTGCACATCCTGCCGTTCTTCGTCCCGTTCGATGGGGCCGACGCCGGCTTCGACCCGATCGACCACGCCGCCGTCGACCCGCGCCTCGGCGCCTGGGACGACGTCCGCGCCATCGCCGGCGACAGCGGGAACGGCCGCGAGGTCACCGCCGACCTGATCGTCAATCACGTCTCCAGCGCGTCCGCCGAGTTCGTCGACTGGCTGGCCCACGGCGACGCGTCCGCGCACGACGGGATGTTCCTCGCTTTCGACACCGTGTTCCCCGACGGCGCGAACGAGCACGACATCACCGCGTTCTACCGACCGCGCCCCGGCCTCCCCTTCACCGCGTACCGCATGGCCGACGGGCGGCGCCGCCTGGTCTGGACCACCTTCATGCCGTCGCAGATCGACCTCGACGTGCGCAACGAGCGCGCCCGCGACTACCTGCGGCGCATCCTCGCCGCCCTCCGCGCCGGGGGCGTCACGACGGTCCGGCTCGACGCCGTCGGCTACGCCGTCAAGACGCCCGGCAGCGACTCGTTCATGACCGCGGAGACGCTGGTCTTCGTCCGCGAGATCGTCGCCATGGCGCGCGAGGCGGGCCTCCGCGTGCTCGTGGAGGTGCACGCCCACTACTCGCAGCAGCTCGCCATCGCACCCCTTGTCGACCTGGTCTACGACTTCGCGCTCGCGCCGCTGCTGCTCCACTCGCTCGGGACCGGCACCTCCGACCGTCTGGTGGAGTGGTTCCGCATCCGCCCGCAGAACGCGGTCACCGTGCTCGACACGCACGACGGCATCGGCATCATCGACGCGGGCCCGAGCGGCGACCGGCCCGGGCTGATCGACCAGGACGAGATGGCGGCGATCTTCGAACGCGCCGCCGTCGCCACCGGCGGGCACTCCACCATCGCGTCCGTCGTCCCCGCGTGGATGAGCCTCCCGCACCAGATCAACGCCACATTCTTCAGCGCGCTCGGCGCCGACGCGAACGCCTACCTGCTCGCCCGCGCGGTGCAGCTCTGGCTGCCCGGGCAGCCGCAGCTCTACTACGTCGGCCTGCTCGGCGGGCTGGACGACGTCGAGCTGTTCCGGCGCACCGGCCAGGGTCGCGACGTCAACCGGCACGTCTACACGCCGGAGGAGCTGGAGGCCGCGCTCACGAGTGAGGTCACCCGCGCGCAGCTCGCGCTCGTGCGGCTGCGCTCCACGAACCCCGCATTCGGAGGCCGGTTCGGCTTCCGTAGCCTGGCCGAAGCCGCCGTCGAGCTCGAGTGGAGGCTCGGCGACGAGCGCGCCTCCCTCACGGTCTCGTTCGCTCCGGCCCCCGCCTTCCGGATCGACATCGACGGCCCAGCCGGGTCCTTCTCGCTCGACACCGTGGCCTCCCTTGCGGCATTGTGGGAACGAACCCACATTCCCCCCTCCCCCACCCCGTAGGACGATGCAGACCACAGACGCCATCACCCTGACCCGCGGCGATCACGAGCTCGTGATCGCCGCCCCCGCGTACACGCTCGGCGTGGCGCTCACCCGCCCGCGCGCCACGATCGCCGGGCCCGACGGCGAGCTGTGGAGCGACCTGTCGCTGTTCGCGAGCGTCGACCGGGTCGGGATGGCCGACGAGTCGTCCGGCCCGACCGCCGTCGACGTGGAGCAGCTGCCCGACGGCGACGTGCAGGTCACGGTGAGCAGCGACTCCAGCGCCTGGGCGACGCGCACGGTCGTGCTGCGCTGCACGCCGCGCGAGGTGCGCGCCACGGTCGCGGTGACCTCCGAGCGCGACGATGCGCGCATCGCCGACGTGACGATGTTCGGCGGCCACGGTGTGCTGCCGTCGGGAGCGGCGGGCGTCTTCCGCTCGGGCATCCGCTTCTCGTCGGTGTTCGTGCCGACCCCGACCGAGCCGGTGCAGGTCGTGCGGCCGTCGACCAGCCAGGCGCAGCTCGGCGTGGTCGGCGACGCGGACCCCGGGCGCCTGCACGGCATCTTCTCGCCGCCTCCGCTCGTCTTCGCCCTGGGCCGGCCGGCGGTCGCGGCCGACGCGGCGCACGGCCCGACCGACATGCCGGTCGGCGACTGGCTCGGGATGAGCGTCGTGGCGCCCGTCGAGGCGCTCGGCTTCACGACGTACCGCTACGACGCGCTCGACGGCGGCTTCCTGCTGCGGCTCACCTACGAGGGGCACACCCGCGTGGGCCGAACCGCCGCAGGTCAGGGCGGCTGGACCTCCCCCGAGTTCGTCCTCCGCCCGGCGGGCGCGCCGCTCACGGCGATCAAGCACTACCGCGACGACCTGGTCGAGCGCGGCTGGGCGAGCGCCCCGCCGAGGGTCGTGCCGTGGTGGCTGGAGCCGATCTTCTGCGGCTGGGGAGCGCAGTGCGCGCTCGCGGTGCAGCTGTCGCACGCGGGGGAGGCGCTCGCGACCGACAACGCCGACGGCTTCGTGCTGCCGACCGGCGCCGCCTTCGCGCCGGACCTCGCCCGCCAGCCCCTGTACGACCGGTGGCTGAGCCGGCTGGCCGACCGCGGCCTCCAGCCGGGCACCGTCGTCATCGACGACCGCTGGCAGGCCGAGTACGGCACCAACACGGTCGACACCGAGAAGTGGCCCGACCTGCGCGCCTGGATCGACGCCCGGCACGAGGCCGGCCAGCGCGTGCTGCTGTGGTTCAAGGCGTGGGACCCGTCGGGCCTCCCGGCCGAGCTGACCGTGCGCGACGCGAAGGGGCGCCCGGTCGCCGTCGACCCCTCCAACCCGGCCTACCTCGCCGAGCTGACCCGCCAGGTGACGTGGATGCTGTCCGCCGACGGTCTCGACGCCGACGGCTTCAAGGTCGACTTCACGCAGCGGGCGCCCTCCGGGGTGTCGCTGGAGGCGGCGACCGCCGGCGTCTGGGGCATCGCCGCCCTCCACGCGCTGATCCGCACCCTCCACACCGCCGCGAAGGCCGCCAAGCCCGACGCGCTCGTCGTGACGCACACGGTCCACCCGTCCTTCGGTGCGGTGAGCGACATGGTCCGCCTCAACGACGTGCTGGAGGACTCGGTCGCGGGCGAGCCGGTGCCCGTGTCGGACCAGCTGCGCTTCCGGCGCGACATCGCCGCCAACTCCCTCCCCGGCCACCCGATCGACACCGACCAGTGGCCGATGCCCAACCGGGAGCAATGGCTCGAGTACGCGCGCCTCCAGCCCGCGCTCGGGGTGCCGGCGCTCTACTACGTGGAGTCGATCGACAACAGCAGGGAGGCCGTCACCGACGCCGACCTCGACGAGATCGCCGCGTTGTGGCGCCGCTACCGCGCCACCGTCGCCGACCGGGCGGCGCAGGAGCGGGCCGCAGAGGAGCAGGTCACCGCATGACCGCGTTCACCGAGGTCGCCCCCGGCGTCTTCCGGTTCGCCGACACCTGCAACGTCTACGTGATCCTCTCCGCCGGGCACCAGTCGAGTGCGCACGAATTCGACCAGGAACCGTCGAGTACGCAGACTTTCGGCGTACTCGGTGGTCGCCCGGGCGCGGGCGGCGCGATCGCGATCGACTTCGGGTCGGGGGACGTGCTCGACCATCTCGGGGAGCTGGGGGTGGAGTCGCTCGACGCGATCCTGATGACCCACCACCACCGTGACCAGGGACAGGGCCTGCCGCGCGCGGTCGCGGCCGGCATCCCCATCCACGTTCCCCCGGTCGAGCAGGACTTGTTCGCCCGCGTCGACGAGATGTGGTCGGGACGCGCGCTCTACAACGACTACAACCTCCGGCAGGACCGCTTCTCGCTGCTCGATCCGGTGCCGGTCGCCGGCACGGTTCCCGAGTACCGCACGGCGGAGTACGGGGGCATCGCGGTGCGCACCCTCCCGACGCCCGGGCACACGATGGGCTCGGTCACCTACCTGATCGACCGGCCGCGCGGCGACGCGGGGAGCGAGCGGGTCGCCTTCACGGGCGACCTGATCTACGCGCCGGGCAAGGTGTGGTCGCTCGCATCCACCCAGTGGTCGTACACCGAGAGCGAGGGCCCGGCGATGAACGTGCTCTCCTGCTACCTGCTGCAGGAGGAGGCTCCGACCGTCCTGCTGCCGTCGCATGGCGAGCCCATGCCCGATGCGCGCGACGCGCTGGAGCTGCTGGCCGGCCGGATGCAGGGCTACGTCGACTCCCGCCGCTCGCGGCCGTGGGACCTCAAGGACTGGCTGGAGCGTCCGTTCGTGCGCCTCACCGACCATCTGCTGCTGAACCGCACCGCGAACTCCTGCACCTACGTGCTGCTGAGCGACTCCGGTGCCGCGCTCTTCATCGACTACGGCTACGACATGTCGACCGGCTGGCCCGCCGGCACCGACCGCGCCGGGCGGCGGCCGTGGCTCGCCTCCCTCCCCGCCCTCAAGCGCGACTACGGCGTGACCAGCGTGGAGGTCGTGCTCGGCACCCACTACCACGACGACCACATCGCGGGCCTGAACCTGCTGCGCGACGTGGAGGGCACCGCGGTGTGGCTGCCCGAGAACGTCGCGCCGATCATGGCCGACCCGATGCGGACCGACCTGCCGTGCCAGTGGTTCGAGCCCATCCCGGCCGACCGCGTGCTCGGCATCGGCGAGACCGTGCAGTGGCAGGAGTACGAGATCACCACCCACGAGCTGCCCGGCCACACGCTCTATGCGGCGGCCTTCGAGTTCGAGGTGGACGGCGTGCGGGTGCTCGCGACGGGCGACCAGCAGACCGGCGAAGGCCGGTACGGCGTGCAGCGCGAAATCCTCAACTACCAGTACCGCAACCGGTTCCGCAGCGACGACTACGTGAAGTCGGCCGAGCTGTACCGCCGCGTCGCCCCCGGTCTGATGATCACCGGGCACTGGCAGGGCAGGGAGGTGGACGAGGACTACCTGCGCCTGCTCATGGAGCAGGGCGATGAGCTGCTCGCGATCCACGACGGTCTGCTCCCCGACGACGGCCGGCGGCCTCCCGCGGACGGCAATCTCGCGCTGCTGGAGCCGTTCTACCAGCGGGTGGCGCCTGGCGCGGAGCTGACCTACGAGGTGGTCGTGGTCAACGACTTCGACGGGCCGCGGGAGGTCGTGGCCGAGCTCGTCACGCCCGCCGGCTGGACCGCCTCCGCCGCCTCCGTCGCCGGCCCCGCCCGAGCGACCGCGGGGCCGGGCGAGACCGTGCGCCTGCGCTTCGCGGTGGAGGCCGGCGCGACCCCCGCCAATCGCCAGCGCCTCGCGGCCGACGTGACCGTCGGCGGCACCCGCCTCGGCCAGGCCGCCGACGCGGTCGTCGACATCGTCTGACCCGCCCCCGGACCCCCACCTGGGCAACCGCCGAGTACGCGGATTCTCTGCGCACTCGGCAGGTTTCGCCGGACTTTCTGCGTACTCGACTGGTGCCCAGCGTGCTACGGGGAGGGGCGCGCGGGCCATACTGATCTGCGGGCGTTCGGTGAGGGCGCCGAAGCAGAGGGGGCGGCGCATGAACGGGGAGCGGGTGACCATCGTCGACGTCGCCACGCGGGCGGGCGTCGCGATCAGCTCGGTCTCCAGCGCGCTCAACGGCCGGCCGGGGGTGTCGGAGGCGACGCGTGAGCGGATCGTCCAGGTCGCCGCCGAGCTCGGCTTCGTCCCGTCGCTGCGCGGCAAGAGCCTCTCCGGGCGGCGCGCGTTCACGCTCGGGCTGGTGCTGCACCGCGATCCGGACGTGCTCGAGCTCGACCCGTTCTTCGGCGGCTTCATCGGCGGCATCGAGGACGCGATCGACCCGCGCGGCTACGCGCTCGTGCTGCAGATCAGCGCCGAACCGGACGAGGTGCTGCAGCGGTACGAGAAGCTCGCTGCCGACCGCCGCGTCGACGGCGTCTTCGTGAACGACCTGGAGGTCGACGACCCGCGCATCCCGGTGATCACCCGGCTCGGTCTGCCGGCGGTCGCGGTCAATCCGGGCGCCGACTTCCCGCTCCCGGCCGTGCGGCAGGATCCGGACGACGGCATCCGCGCGCTGCTTCAGCACCTCGTCGGCCTCGGGCACCGGCGCATCGCGTACGTCGGCGGCCGACCGAACATGACGCACTCGGTCCAGCGCGAGCGGGCCTGGCGCGCCGGCCTGGAGGAGCTGGGACTGGAGCCCGGCCCGGTCGTGCCCGGCGACTTCACCTACCTCGCCGGCGCGTCGGCCGCCTCCACCCTCCTCGGGCTCGCCGAGCCGCCGACCGCGGTGGTCTGCGCCAACGACCTGTCGGCGATCGGCCTGATCGCGCAGGCGCAGCACCTCGGCGTCGATGTGCCGGGAACGCTGTCGGTCGCCGGCTTCGACGACATCCGGCTCGGCACGTACGTGCGACCGCCGCTGACGACCGTGCACACCAGCCCGCGCGAGCTGGGCCGCCACGCCGGTCGCCTGTTGGTCGACCTGATCGAGGAGGGGGTCGCGGAGGATGTGCGCATCCCCGCCGCGGAGCTGATCGTCCGCGAGTCCACCGGTCCGGCGCCCGCCGCGGGCTGAACCGGCGCGCTCCCTCCGACAAAGGCTTGCGGAATGCGCCAGGGTCGTGTCAGCATGTACCGAAACGTTTCGGCACCGAAACGTTTTTGTACCCGCACCACCGTCCCGAACCGCATTCCCGAAACCACTCGACGAGGAGACATCACATGGCAACGAAGAGGTTGCGAGGCACCACCACCCGCCGGCTGCTCGCCGGGGTCGTCGCCGCCGCCACGATCGGCGCGCTGGCCGCCTGCTCCAGCGGAGGCGGCACCTCCGGAGACGGAGAGCCCAGCGGCAAGCTGCAGTTCCTCGTGTCGAGCAGCGACGCCACCGACGCCGGCTTCCGCGCGGTCAACGACGCCTTCGAGAAGCAGTACCCGGATGTCGACGTCGTGTTCTCGACCGTGTCGAACGACAACTACCCGGCCAGCAAGTCCTCCCGGCTGACGGCCTCCAACCTCGACCTCTTCGTGATGAAGAACTTCATGGAGACGCCGTCGTACGCGAAGGACGCCGGCACCGACGACGTGCGCCTGGCCAAGGCCGGCGGTCTCGTCGACCTCACCGACCAGGCGTTTCTGAAGGAGTACACGCCGAGCCTCCTCGACGCCCAGGTCATCGACGGCAAGCAGTACGCGGTGCCGACCGGCGTCAGCTACTACACCGGCGTCTTCTACAACAAGAAGATCTTCGCCGACAACGGCCTGAAGGTCCCCACGACCTGGAGCGAGTTCACCGCTGTCGTGGACGCCCTCAAGGCCAAGGGCGTCACCCCGTTCGGCCTGGGCGGCAAGGACAGCTGGCCGGCCGGTCTGCCGATGCTCGCCTCCGTCGCCTCCCTGTACCCGACCGCCGCCGACAAGCAGCAGCTCGCCAAGGACCTCTGGACCAACAAGGCGAAGCTCACCGACCCCACCGAGGTGAAGGTGCTGGAGCAGACCGAGTACGTGCTCAAGAACGCCCAGGAGGGCGCATCGGGCGCCGACTACACCTCGATCCCCGCGGGCTTCGCGTCGGGCGACTTCGCCATGACGGTCGACGGCACCTGGGACCAGCCCACGATCGACGCCGCGGTCGGGGGAGCCTTCGACTACGGGTACTTCCCGTTCCCCGGCTCCGACGACGCGGCGGACAACGCGCTCCTGAACGGCAAGACCGAGCTGCAGCTCGCGGTCCCTGCCTCCGCCAAGAACAAGACCGCGGCGCTCGCCTGGCTGAAGTTCTTCTCGGAGAAGAAGAACTACGAGCTGTTCCTGTCGAAGTCCGGCTTCTCCTCCGCGCAGCCCGGCGTCTCCACCAGCGAGTTCCTGCAGTCGATCGCCGACTACACGAAGTCGTACGAGCCCGCGTGGGACCAGGTCTGGTTCGCCAACAACAAGGCCGGCCAGGACGCCGTGTTCCCGTTCAACTACCCGGCCCTGACCCCGCTCGGCTCCTCCACACCGCAGCAGGCGGCCGAGGCGGCTCAGAAGGCCTGGTCCGCAGCAGGCTGACATGGCAGACTCCTTCCCCTTCCCGCGGCGCACCCCGGTCCGGATCACCTTCGGACTCGGGATGCTGCTGCTCGGCGTCTTCGGCTTCGTGCCTGCGGTCGGCGTGCTGGTGGCCTCGTT
The DNA here is from genome assembly GCF_030433685.1 of Leifsonia williamsii. Lineage (NCBI taxonomy): Bacteria > Bacillati > Actinomycetota > Actinomycetes > Micrococcales > Microbacteriaceae > Leifsonia > Leifsonia williamsii. Next base: position 584,643 of record NZ_JAROCF010000001.1, on the reverse strand, counting down.
CACGAACCTGCGCGGCCTCCCCGGCCTGCCGATCGACTTCGTCGGGCTGCAGAACTACGTCGACTTCTTCTCGCCCGCCAAGTGGGCGGACAGCGCCAACGCGCTGCGCAACACGCTGATCTTCGCCGTCGTGAGCACGGTGCTGCAGATCGTGATCGCGCTCGCCGTCGCCGTCCTGCTCAACCGCAAGCTGAAGGGCCGCGACTTCTACCGGGCGGTGGTCTTCATGCCGACCATCCTCGGCGTGACGGTCACCGGCCTGGTGTGGTCGCTCATCTTCAACGTGAGCGGAGGCCCTGCGGCCTCCCTGCTGAAGGCGTTCGGCGCGCACTCGGCGTTCTTCGGCGACCCGGCGCTGGCGCTCGCGCTGGTGATCCTCGTGCAGGTGTGGATGGTCCTCGGCGTCTCGGTGATCATCTTCCTGTCGGGCCTCCAGGCGGTGCCCGAGGAGCTGTACGAGGCCGCGGAGCTCGACGGCGCGAGCGGCTGGCAGCGCTTCCGGAGCGTCACGGTCCCGCTGCTCGCGCCGTCGATCACGGCCAACGTGCTGCTCGGCATCGTGAACGCGCTGCAGAGCTACCAGCTGATCTACGTCCTGAGCGGGCCCAACAACCGGTCCACCCAGGTGCTGTCGCTCCTGGTGTACGTGCAGGGCTTCGGCGGCGCCTCCGGCACGACGCTCTCGCAGTCGCAGGGCTACGCCGCCGCCGTCTCGATGGTCCAGTTCGTGCTCGTCGCGATCGTGGCCGTCGTCGCCCTGACCATCCTGCGCCGACGGGAGGCGAAGCTGTGACCAGCACCACGACCGACTCCGTTCCGGTCACGACCCCGCGCACCCGCGAGGCGGCGCTCGCCCGCCGGCGGCGGCGCATCCCGGTCGGCGCGTACGTGTGCGCGGCGATCCTGATGGTCGTGTTCGTGTTCCCGCTGCTCTACCTGCTCAACACCGCGTTGAAGTCGCAGGCGGAGTTCGTGGCGAACCCGGTCGGGATCGTCGCCGACCCGCAGTGGGGCAACTTCGCCACGGCGTGGGAGAAGGGCGACTTCGGCGCCTACATCCTCAACAGCGTGCTCTACACCGCGGTCGGCTCGGCGATCGGGACGCTGCTCACGCTCGTGCTCGCGTTCCCGGTCGCCCGCGGTTACGTCCGCGGCGCCAAGTACTGGTCGATCGTGTTCGTGCTGGTGCTGTTCCTCCCGAACGCGCTGATCACGCAGTTCCAGCTGCTCCTGCGGCTCGGGCTGTACGACACCCAGCTCGGCTACATCCTGCTCGTCGGGGTGGGCGTCGGCGTCGGCCCGCTGCTGCTGAGCGGATTCGTGAAGTCGATCCCGCGCGAGCTCGACGAGGCGGCCGCCATGGACGGCGTCGGCTACTGGCGCTACCTGTTCACCTTCATCCTGCCGCTGGCCCGGCCGGCGCTGGTCACCGTGTTCATCCTCCAGGCGGTCTGGATCTGGAACGAGATCATCCTCGCAACGGTCCTGCTCGCCGACCCCACCAAGTTCCCGGTGACCGTCGGCCTGTACGCCTTCAAGGGCACCTACGGCAACCAGTGGCCGCTGCTGGCCGCCGCGACCTTCATCGTCGCGGCCCCGCTGATCGTCGGCTACATCTTCATCCAGCGTTACCTGGTCAACGGCGTCGTCGGCGCCGTCAAGGGCTGAGCGGGCGCTGACCCCGCCCGGCCCGACCGCATCCACACCCCGCAAGAGAGGCACCGTGTCCACCATCGCCGCACGCACCACCACCGTCGCCATCCCGTACGCCCTCGAGCGCGCCGGGATCGTCATGGAGCCCGCCGCCGACGATCCGCGGCAGGTGGAGGGGGTGCTCAACCCCGCGACCGTGCAGGGCCCCGACGGCACCATCCACCTCTTCCCCCGGCTCGTCGCCGAGGGCAACGTGTCGCGGATCGGACGGGCGCGCGTGGTGGTCGTCGACGGCATCCCGGCCGGGGTCGACGGGCTGGAGGTGGCGCTCGAGGCCGACCGCGGCTGGGAGCACGGCACCGACCACGGCGGCGTCGAGGACCCGCGCATCACCTGGCTGCCCGACCTGGGCCTCCACGTCATGAGCTATGTCGCGTTCGGCCCGCTGGGCCCGAAGCCGGCGCTCGCCGTCTCCACCGACGGGAGCGAGTGGCGGCGGCTCGGTCCGCTGCAGTTCGCCTACGACGACGCGCTCGACACCGACCTCAACCTGTTCCCGAACAAGGACGTGGTCTTCTTCCCCGAGATCGTGCCCGGCCCGGAGGGACGCCCGAGCTTCGCGATGCTGCACCGCCCGATGTGGGACTTCGGCTTCGTGCGCCCGGGCGAGCAGCCGCCGCTGCCCGCGGGCGTCACCGACAGCCGCGCCTCCATCTGGATCTCGTACATCCCGGTCGAGGAGGCGCTGAGTGACGTCACCGCCCTCACCCGTCCGGCGGGCCACCGCTTCGTCGCCGGCCCGGAGTTCGAGTGGGAGGCGCTGAAGATCGGCGCCGGCCCCGCGCCGCTGCGCGTGCCGGAGGGGTGGCTGCTGCTGCACCACGGCGTCACCGGCGACCTGCCGGGAGGCGCCTTCGTGCCGCAGGCGTTCACCGTCAACTACGTCGTCGGCGCCATGCTGCTCGACGCCGACGACCCCTCGCGCGTGCTCGCCCGCACGAGCGAGCCGCTGATGACGCCGGAGACCGCGGACGAGACCGCGGGCACCGTCGCCAACGTGCTCTTCCCCACCGCGATCGAGAAGATCGACGGGGAGCACTTCGTCTTCTACGGGGCCGCCGACACCCGCATCTGCGTGGCGCGCCTCGTCCGGACCGCCTGACCGGCTGCCGAGCACCGCCTCCCGAGCACCGCACCCCGAGCACCGCCACCCGAGCACCGCACCAGCGAACAAGGAGTTCTGCGCAATGATGCGTCACCCCGAAGAACACACCGCTCCACGCCCCGCCCTCGCCCGCCGGACGCGCCTCGCCTCCGTGCTGGCGTTCCTCGTCGCGCTGGCCGTGACGCTCGTCGGCCTGCCCGCGCCGGCGCAGGCGGCCGACCTCGAGACGGACGTCTCGACGATCGTCTCCCGGCTGCAGGACTACTACCTCAGCCAGGGCGACGAGGTGCAGATCGCCAATGGCATCTACCTGGCCCAGACCTCCGCCGCGCTCGACTACGTCGCCTCGCAGAAGGCGGACGGGTCGTGGTCGGACGTCGACTACACCGACCGGACCAGCTCGGCGAACGGCAAGACGTGGGACGCCTACAAGGCGCTCTACCGGATGGTCGCGATCGCCCAGGCGTACCGCGACAAGACGGCGAAGGGGTACGGCGACCCGCGCCTGATCGCCGCCGAGGAGCGCGCCCTCGCGTACTGGGACCAGGCGGACCCCGGCAACACCAACTGGTGGGAGACCGAGATCGGCGAGTCCATCGCCATGGGCCGCATCTCGATCTTCCTCGGCGACAAGCTGAGCCCGGCCGCCGCCGCTCTCGCGATCAAGCACAACCAGGGCAAGCTCGACCCGGCGGGCGCGAACGGCGCGTGGCGCACCTCCGACTACCTGTACAAGGCGCTCGCCACGCGCGACGCCGACCAGATCCGCGCCGGTTTCGCGACGATGGTGCAGACCGTCGCCGTGGATGACTCCGGGACGGTGCAGGAGGCGGTGCAGCCCGACGGGACCTTCTGGGCACACGGCGCGCAGCTCTACAGCGAGGGCTACGGCATGGCGCTGTTCACGATGGTGGCGATGTGGGCGGATGCCGCCCGTGGGACCAGCCTCGCCTTCACCCGCGACCAGCTCGACACGATCGCGTTCTACATCGTCGGCGGCACCCGCTGGCTGATCCGGGGCGAGATCGAGATGCTGTACCTCCTCTACCGCCCGGCGACCACGGTCGACGGCGTGACCAGCTACGCCGCCGTCTTCCTCGACCCGCTCGACCGCATGGCGCGCACCGACGCGCTGTACGCGACCGCGTACCGGGCGATGGCCGACAACATCCGCGGCAAGACGGCCGGCAACGGCGCCGACGGCGACACCTACTTCTGGCGCTCGGAGTTCAGCTCGCACCAGCGCCCCGGCTACGGCATCGTCACCGGCCTCAACTCCAACCGCACGGTCGGCAGCGAGTACCGCTCCACCATCCGCAAGGACGTGGGCAACGAGGTCGTGTGGAACCGCACGGGCACCACGGCCATCCAGGTGACCAACACGGAGTACACCGCGCTCGGCCCGGCCTTCGACTGGTTCCACTACCCGGGCACGACCGTGCCGTACGTGAAGGAGACCACCCTCGGCGCCAACGGCCGCTCGGGCAACAACGGCGCCTTCACCGGCGGCGTCTCCGACGGGCGGTACGGCGCGAGCGTCCAGAGCCTCGACCGCGTCGGCACGCAGGCGCAGAAGAGCTACTACTACTTCGACGACGAGATGGTGGCGCTCGGCTCCGGCATCCGGTCGACGTCGGCCGCGCCCATCCACACGACCATCAACCAGGTGGCCGCCAAGGACAACGCGACCGTCGACGGTACCAAGGTCGCCGCCGGCACCGACGCGCAGGTCGTGAGCGACCCCTCCTGGGCCTACAACGACAAGGTCGGCTACGTCTTCCCGGCAGGCCAGAAGGTGACCGTCTCGGACAAGACGCAGACCGGCAGCTACTACGGCGGGGAGGCCGAGAGCCACGACGCCTTCACGCTGTACGTCGACCACGGGGTGGCGCCGACGGACGCCTCCTACGAGTACATCGTGCTGCCCGCCGCCTCGCCCGGGCAGACCCAGGCGTACGCGAAGAAGCCGGCGGTCAGCATCCTCCGCAACGACACCACGGTGCAGGCGGTCCGGCATGCCGGCCTGAAGCGCACGATGGCGACGTTCTACCAGGCGGGCTCGCTCGACCTGGGCGACGGCCGCACCCTCACGGTCAGCCGTCCGGCCATCGTCATGCTCGACGAGAGCACGGGCGTGCCGGTCGTGAGCGTCTCCAACCCGAGCCAGCCGGGCCTCCTCGTCGATGTGTCGCTCACCGGGGGAGCGGAGGCCGCACGCGGCACCTTCGTGCTCGGCACCGGCGCGAACCTCGGCAAGACCGTCACCGCGCCGCTGGCCGTCGACGACTCGCACGGCTCGCCGTACACCGCGTCCGCGTCCGCCGACGGGCACGGCCCCGCCTCCGCCGGCGACAAGGACCAGGCGACCACGTGGCAGTCCGCCGGAAGCGGTCCGTGGCTGCAGCAGCGGCTCGCTCCGGGATCGTACGCGATGGGCGCCGACATCGACTGGGGCGCGGAGTATGCGTCGCGGTACCTGATCCAGACCTCGACCGACGGCACGAACTGGACCGACCAGAAGCTGGTGCAGAACGCCACCGGCGGCCACCAGCACGTCGACTTCCCGGCGACGGCGGCGAACTTCGTCCGCCTCCGGCCCCTCGCCGGACCGGGAGGCGGCACCTACTCCGTCGCCGAGTTCGCGGCGACGGCGAGCGTGAACCTCGCGCTGGGCGCGACGACGACGGCCTCCGACGGCACCGGCCCCGGCAACGCTACCGACGGCAACCAGACCACGCGCTGGATCGCCGACCGCACCGGCTCGCCCGACACCTCCTGGCTCCAGGTCGACCTCGGCAGCTCGCAGAAGATCGGCGCTGTGCGGCTGTACTGGGAGGCGTCGTACGCCAGCCAGTACAAGATCCAGGTCTCCGACGACGGCAGCGCCTGGCGTGACGCGTACACGACGCCGACGGCCGGCAGCGACGGCGGCACCGACCTCATCGCGGTGAACGCCACCGGCCGGTACGTCCGGATGCAGACCGTGAAGCGTGCCAACACCTCGTACGGGGTCTCGGCCTGGGAGTTCGAGGTGTTCGACAGCAGCGCGATCACCACCGCGCCCACCGCGGGCGGGCGGGTGAACCTCGCGCAAGGCAGAACCACGACCGCGGACAGCGTCTACAACAACCTCGCCAACATCCAGCCCTCCGCCGCGACGGACGGCTCGGCCGCGACCAAGTGGTCGTCGGCCCGTCCGGCGACGACCGCGACGCCGCCGTACACCAACCAGAACTGGCTGCAGGTCGACCTGGGCTCCGTGCGCTCGGTGTCCCAGGCCGTCGTGGAGTGGGAGACCAGCAACTCCACCGACTACCGGATCGAGGGCTCGGTGAACGGGACCGACTGGGGCCTCCTCTCGCACGTGCAGAACACCGGCACGGCGAACCACCGCCGCGACATCGCCGACTTCGCGAGCGCGGAGGTGCGCTTCGTGCGCGTCATCGGCTCGCCGGCGACCAAGTACGGCCTCAACATCTGGGAGTTCGAGCTGTACGGCGGCTACAGCCTTGCCTGCACCGGCCCGGTCGCAGCCGACCGCGACAGCAGCGCGACGCTCACGGCGACCATCTCGCCGGTCGACGCCAGCGACACGATCGTGGCGGACACGCTCGACCCGGCCGTCGCCGCCGTCGCCGGGGCACCTCGCGTGGCGGCCGACGGCACGATCACGGTCGACCTGAAGACGGGCATGTCGGGCACCACGTCCGTCGTCGTGGCGCACGCCAACGGCGACGAGTTCGTGCGCTGCGCCGTCAGCGTGGCGGTCGACAAGAGCGCGCTCCAGGCCCTGGTCGACCAGGCGAACGCGCTCGACAGCACCCGGTACACGCCGAAGAGCTGGGCTCCGCTGATCCCCGCGTTGGAGGCGGCGAAGCAGACGCTGAAGGCCGCCGACGCCACGCAGGACGTCATCGACGCCCGCGCGGCGGCGCTGAAGAGCGCGATCGACGGCCTCCGCGGACCGGCGACGCCGAGCCTCCACATCGGAGGGGCGCTCGTGGTCGGCAAGGGCATCCGGGTCGAGGGCACGGGCTTCGAGCCCGGCGCCGAGGTCGCGGTCGAGCTGCACTCGAAGCCCGTCGCGCTCGGCGCGGCCACGGCGGACGCGGACGGCGCGTTCGCGCTCGACGCCACCATTCCGGCCGGCACCCCCGCAGGACAGCACACGGTCGTGGTGCTGAGCGGAGGGGTGGAGGTCGCCTCGGCGGTCGTGCGGATCGCGGCGGCGCCGGGTGGGGGGAACGGGAATCCTGGCGGGGGCAATGGGAACCCTGGCGGGGGCAACGGGAACCCTGGTGGCGGGAATGGGAACCCTGGTGGTGGGAACGGTGGTGGGAACGGTGGCAGCAGCGGTGGCTCCGGCGGCGGTGCCCCTGCCGCGGACCCGGGCGCCGGCTCCGGCTCGGCGGGGAGCTCGACCTCCACCTCCACCGGCGACCTCGCCTCGACGGGCAGCGACACGACGGCCCTGACCGTCGGGGGACTGCTCGCGGGCCTGGCCCTCGCGGCCGGCGCCGTGCTCCTCGCGGTGCGCCGACGGCGCGGACGGGCGGGAGCATGACGCGCGCCGACGTCCGCACCGCGCTGCCCGCGCTGGTCGCCTTCGACCTCGACGACACCCTCGCGCCGTCGAAGTCGCCGCTCGACCCGCACATGGCCGCTCTCTTCGAGCGCCTGCTCGCGCGCACCCAGGTGTGCGTCATCTCCGGCGGCCGGTTCGAGCAGTTCCGTGACCAGCTGATCGCGCGGCTGCCCGCGACGGCCCGCCGCGAGGCGCTGCACCTGATGCCGACCTGCGGCACGCGCTACCTGCGCTGGATCGACGGGGAGTGGAGACTGCAGTACGCCGAGGACCTCACCGCGACCGAGCGCTCCCGGGCGCTCGCCGCGGTCGAGGAGGAGGCGTCGCGCCTGGGCTTCTGGCGCACGGACACCTGGGGCCCTCCGCTCGAGGACCGCGGCTCGCAGATCACCTTCTCGGCCCTCGGTCAGGACGCACCGGTCGACGCCAAGCGCGCCTGGGACCCCGACGGCTCGCGCCGCAACTCCCTCCGCGCCGCCGTGCAGGAGCGCCTCCCCGAGCTGGAGGTGCGCTCGGGCGGCTCCACGAGCATCGACATCACCCGCCACGGCGTCGACAAGGCGTACGGGATGTCGAGGCTGGCGGCGGTCACCGGCATCCCGTACGCCGACATGCTGTTCGTCGGCGACCGCCTCGACCCCGACGGCAACGACTTCCCGGTCGTACGCCTGGGCATCCCGACGCGCGCGGTCACCGGGTGGGAGGACACCGCGAGAGTGGTGGAGGGGCTGCTCGCGGCCTCCTGAACCGGGTCTTCCGGTCGGCGGGGCACGGTGCTAACGTACAACCAAATGGTTGTACGAATGGAACCCGCGCTCAGCGACGACGAGGTCGATCGCCTCTTCCACGCGCTGGCGGATGCGACCCGGCGCGACATCGTCGCCCGCGCGCTGCGCGCCGACCACACGGTCAGCGAGCTCGCACGGCACTACGACATGAGCTTCGCGGCCGTGCAGAAGCACGTCGCCGTGCTCGAGCGCGCCGGCCTGGTCGGCAAGAGCGTGCGGGGCAGGGAGCGGGTGGTGCACGGAGACGTGGAGGCCGTCCGCCGCGCCTCCGGCCTCCTCGACCGCTACGAGCAGCTGTGGCGCCACCGCGTGCAGGCCATGACCGCCATCCTCGCCGAGGACGACGGCGCACCACCCGACCGACAGGAGAGGACAGGACGATGACGGTCATCGAGACGCAGAAGGACGCGGACGCGCTCACGCTCACGTTCGTCGCCGAGTTCGAGGCCCCGCGCGAGCGGGTCTGGCAGCTCTGGGCCGACCCGCGGCAGCTCGAGCGCTGGTGGGGGCCTCCCGGCTATCCGGCGACCTTCGAGAAGTACGACTTCGAGCCGGGGGGCGAGGCCGACTATTACATGACCACCCCCGAGGGCGAGAAGCCTCGCGGCTGGTGGCGGATGCTGGCGATCGACCCGCCGAGCCGGCTGGAGTTCGAGTACGGCTTCTCGAACGACGACGGAACCAAGGCCCCTGGCGACCCCGCCCGCGGCATCGTCACGTTCGAGGAGCGCGACGGCGTCACCCGCATGACCACGCTCAACCGGTTCCCCAGCGCCGGCGAGTACGCCGAATCGATGGAGATGGGCATGGAGGAGGGCATGCGCCAGGCCATGGGCCAGATCGACGACCTCCTCGCGGAGGTGCCGAGCTAGCGGGGCGGTGTCGGGACGGGCGGTCAGGCGTCGAGGAATGCCAGGAGGAACGGGAGCGTCGCCTCCATCGCCCGCGGGTCCCCGCCCGCCGCGAGCACCTCGCCCAGGTAGTCGCCGTGTCCGCCGGGCACGATCAGCAGGCGCGCGTCGGGCAGCAGGCCGGCCAGCTCCACGAAGTGGTCGGCCCGCACGACGTCGCGGTCGCCGCCGACCACGAGTGTCGGGGCGGTGATGGAGGCGATCACGGCCTCCTCGAATCCCTGAAAGCCCAGCATGAGCTCCTGGTCGAGCTCGAACATCCGTCGCGCGTGGCCGGGGTCGTGGCTGACGGCGAGGTCGGCCGAGCGATAGACATCGGGGAGGTCGTCGAAGGTCCCGGCCGCGAGCCCCTCCCAGAACCCCTCGATCATGCCGTCGCGGCGGAACGGCGCCGACGCCGCGATCAGCCGGCGCACCCGCTCGGGGTGCCGTGCGGCGAGCAGCAGCGCGACCTGACCCCCGTTGCTGAACCCGAGTACGTCGACCGGGCCGACGCCGAGCTCCGCGAGCAGCGCCGCGACATCGTCGGCCGAACCCTCGAAGCTGGCGGGGCCGTCGCCGGAGGCCGTGCGACCGTGGCCCTGCAGCTCGACGGCGAGCACGGTGCGCGTGGAGCAGAGGTGGGGGAGCAGCATCCCCCAGTTCGACTCGATCGTGGAGCCGCCGCCGTGGATCAGCAGCAGCGGAGGCCGCGGCGAGTCCTCGTCGCCGAACCACCGGTGATGCAGCCGCAGCCGCTCGCGCTCCCTGCCCTGCTCGTCGCTCACGCCGCTCACCCTACTTGGCGCCTGGCAGGCCGTCGAGCACAGGAAAAGTGTCCCCGACGCGCCGAAGTGGACGTCGTTTTTCCTGTGCTCAGCGGCCGGCGGGGCCCCCGCTCGCCGCCGCCCAACCGCCGAGTACGCAGATTCTCCGCGTACTCGGCGGTTTCTGGGCGAATTCGTGCGTACTCGGCTGCTGCCCAACCGGACCTCATCGATTCCGGAGTTCTGCCCGCACGCGTCCGGTTGACCCGCCTCCACCCCGCCCCGTAGTATCTGTGGGAACGATCCCACATCGCCACCCGCAGAGTTGCCCGGTGGCGGGGGCTGGCAGCACTCGGAAGGACATGATGGCAAACGGCCGACGGGCCGTCCTCTCGCTCGACATCGGCGGCACGAAGCTCGCCGTGGGTGTCGTCACGGAGGATGGCCGCACTCACGGACTCGTCGTCGAGCCCACCCGCCGCGAAGAAGGGCCGGGTGTGATCGTTCCCAGACTGTTCGACATGGGGCACCGCGCGATCGCCGCCTCCGGCATCCCCGCGCACGACATCGAGGCCGTCGGCATCTCGTGCGGCGGCCCGCTCGACGCCCGTGCCGGCGTCCTCACCGGCCCCCTGCACCTTCCCGGCTGGATCGACCTGCCGATCGTCGCGCTCGCCGAGCGCGAGTTCGGCGTCCCGGCCGCGCTCGAGAACGACGCCACCGCCGGCGCGCTGGGCGAGTTCCGCTACGGCGCCGCGCGCGCGGTCGAGACCATGGTTTACCTCACGATCTCCACCGGCATCGGCGGCGGAGCCGTCATCGAGGGCCGCCTGCACCGCGGCGCCGCCGGCAACGGCGGCGAGTTCGGGCACCTCATGGTCCGCACCGGCGGCCGCCACTGCCTGTGCGGGCGCGACGGCTGCCTCGAGATGTACGCGAGCGGCACCTCCATCGCCGCCCGGGCTCGGGAGGCCTTGGCCGACCGCGGCGCCCGATCCAGCCTCGCAACGCTCGAGACCGTGCGCGCCGAGGATGTGGTGGCCGCCGCGGCCGCCGGCGACGCCCTCGCGACCGAGGTGTGGGACAAGACGATCGACCTCCTCGGCGTCGCCGTCACCGACCTGGTCAACGTGTTCGAGCCCGACCTGGTGGTACTCGGAGGCGGGGTGACGCGCTCCGGCGACGCGCTGCTGCTGCCCCTGCGCGAGCGGGTCGCGTCCGCCGCGATGCCGCCCGCCGCCGCTGCCGCCCGGATCGTGCTCGCCGAGCTCGGCGACGTGGTCTGCGTCGTCGGCGCGGGCGCGGTGGCGTTCGACAAGGTGGCGAGCCTGGCCACCGCCCTCCCCACCCGATCCCGCACCGCGAAGGAGGTCCAGCATGGCTGAGTGGATGCGCGAGCAGCTCGACGCCCACATCGAGACGGCCCGCGCGGGCGAGCAGCTGCTCCCCGCGATCCGGGAGGTCGGCCACGTCCTGTGCGACGCCTTCGCCGATGGCCGCATCCTGTACACGTTCGGCAACGGAGGCAGCGCGGCCGACGCGCAGCACTTCACGGGCGAGATCATCGGCCACTACAAGCGCGACCGCCGCCCGCTCGGCGCGGTCACCCTCAGCACCGACCCGACGACGATGACCTGCATCGCCAACGACTATTCCTACGACGACGTGTTCGCGCGGCAGGTGGAGGGCCTGGCCCGGCCGGGCGATGTCGTCGCCGCGTTCACGACCAGCGGCCGCAGTGCCAACATCGTGTCCGCCCTCGCCGCGGCGCGGAAGGCTGGCGCGACGACGGTCCTCTTCGGCGGTGGAGACGGCGGCCCGGCCCGCGAGCACGCCGACCACGTGCTCCTGAGCCCGTCGTCGACGACGCCGCGGATCCAGGAGTTCCACACCTTCATGCTCCACGCCATCTCTGAGATGGTGGACGCATGGGCCGCCGGCGACCTGGACTATCTGGAGCCCGTCAACGTCGATCCCGTCGACTCCGATCCCGTCGACTCCGATCCCGTCAACGCCGATCCCGTCAACGCCGAGGAGCAGTAGACACGTGACCCCCACCACCGGCAGCACCGACGCTGACCGCACCGTGACCACGCACGAGACCGGCCCCGCCGTCGACGGCGCGACCTCCGAGGGCGTGCCCGCCGCCCCTCCCGCGACCGACCCGCACGCCCCGGTCCCCCCGACCGACGACTCCGCCCGGGAGACTGGCGAGTACGCGGAAAGTGCCCCCGAAACGCCGGACACGCCCGGAGAATCTGCGTACTCGACGGTTGCCCAGCCCGCCCCCGTCGCCAACGCCCCCGCCGGCTACCAGCCGCGCGACCTCGCGCCCGCGCCGCGCCCGACCGCGACCCCGCAGCGCACCCTCCACATGATCGGCAACGCCCACCTCGACCCGGTGTGGCTGTGGCCGTGGCAGGAGGGCTACCAGGAGGCGCGCGCCACCTTCTGGTCGGCCATCCACCGCATGGAGGAGTACCCCGACTTCGTCTTCACCTGCGACCAGATCGTGCTGCTGAGCTGGGTGGAGGAGTCCGACCCGGAGCTGTTCGAGCAGATCAAGCGCCGTGTCGCCGAGGGCCGCTGGGTCAACGTCGGCGGCTGGTGGGTCGAGCCGGACAACAACATGCCGATGGGCGAGAGCTTCGTGCGGCAGGGGCTGTACGGCCAGCGCTACCTCCAGTCGCGCTTCGGCAAGCCGAGCACGGTCGGCATGAACGTCGACCCGTTCGGTCACAACGCGATGCTGCCGCAGATCCTCCGTGGCCAGGGGATGGACTCCTACACGTTCCTCCGCCCGGGCCCGCACGAGTCCGATCTGGCGCCGAGCCTGTTCTGGTGGGAGGCGCCCGACGGCTCCCGCGTGCTCGCCTACCGCATCCCGTTCGAGTACGGGAGCCCGCCCGGCTCGGTCGACGGCCAGACCGAGAAGTCGCTCGCTGCCCTCGACCGCACGGTCGGGTTCGGCGCCGACGGCGAGCCCGCGACCGCGATGGTCTTCTACGGCGTCGGCAACCACGGCGGCGGCCCGACCATCGCCAACATCGAGTCGATCCACCGCTACGACCGCATGGGCTCCTTCGGAAGGATGACGATGTCCTCACCGCGCACGTACTTCGACGAGGTGCTCGGCCGGGGCGATGCGTTCCTGGAGGCGCTGCCCGTGCGCCGCGACGACCTCCAGCACCACGCCCCCGGCTGCTACTCGGCGCACTCCGGCATCAAGGCCTGGCAGCGCCGCGCCCAGTTCGCCGTGCTGAACGCCGAGCGGTGGGCGGCCGTCGTCGCCGCGACCGACGGCGTCGCGTACCCGCGCGAGCAGCTCGAGACGGCGTGGAAGCAGATCCTCTTCAACCAGTTCCACGACATCCTGCCCGGCTCGGCGATCGAGCCGTCGTACGACGACGCCCGCGACCAGCTGGGGGAGGCCGTCAGCATCTCCAAGCGCATCCTCACCCGCGCGCACAACGTCATCGCCCGGCAGGTGCAGGTCGACCGCGAGGACGGCACGCAGCCGGTCCTCGTCTTCAACCCGCACCCGTGGCCGGTGGAGGTGGACGTCGACTTCCAGTACGGCGCCCAGCGTGCCGGCGTGCACGTGGTCGACGAGGAGGGGCGCCCGGTCGTCTTCCAGAACTCGCAGTCGACCGCGACCACCGACGACGTCTCCCGCGGTGCCATCGTCTTCCGCGCCGAGGTGCCGGCGCTCGGCTACCGGCTCTACCGCCTCCGCCCGGGCGCGGGCCCCGGCGCCGCGGCGGGCGGCCTGACCGTCACCGAGAGCATTCTCGAGAACGACCTCGTCCGCATCCGCATCGACCAGGAGACGGGCTGGATCTCGTCGTACCTCGTCAAGGCGACCGGCGTCGACCTGATGGCCGGCGTCGATGGAACGCAGCACACGCAGATCAACGACGACCCGACCGACACCTGGGGTCACCGCGTCATCTCCTACGCCTGGCCCGGCGCGACCATGCGGCTGAAGCGCATCGTGGTGCGCGAGACCGGTCCGCTGCGGTCGCGCGTGCGGGTCGAGCGGGAGTGGGGGGCCTCCACGCTGGTGGAGGAGCTGATCCTCGACCACGACTCGGCCGTGCTGCGCGTGAACGTGACGCTCGACTGGCGGGAGGAGGCGCACCTCCTGAAGCTGCGCTTCCCGACCCGGCTCGGCGACCCGACCGCGACCTACGAGATCCCGTTCGGCCACCTGGACCGCCCGGTCGACGGCGCGGAGGAGCCCGCGCAGTCGTGGGTCGACCTCACGGGAACGGTCGACGGCACCCCCGCCGGTCTCACCGTGATCACGACGAACAAGCATGGCTACGACGTCTCGCCCGCGGCACCCGACAACGGCGACCAGCCGAGCATCGGCGTGACAGCGGTCCGCAGCCCCGTCTATTCGTGGCACGACCCGCGCCTGCTCGACCCGGAGGGCATCTACAGCTTCCAGGACCAGGGCATCCAGCGCTTCAGCTACGAGCTGGTGCCGCACGCGGGCGACTGGCGCGCGGCCGACCCGGTGCGCCGCGCGCTCGTGCTCGGCAACCCGGTGCGTGCGCAGCAGGAGTCGTTCCACGACGGCGAGCTGCCGCCCGTGCACTCGTTCGGGGGCGACAGCGGCGGCTCGGTCATGGTGACGGCGCTCAAGGGCACGGAGGACGCGACGGAGGCGCCCGGCGGCGCCGACGTGGTCGTGCGCGCCGTCGAGACGCGCGGCGAAGGCGGACGCTCCCGCATCGAGCTGCCGCTGCTCGGCCGCACGATCGAGGAGGACTTCGGCCCCTCGCAGCTGCGCACCTTCGTGGTCCCGGCCGACCCGGCGCAGCCGATCCGCGAGGTCGACCTCGTCGAGCGCCCGCTGCCGTGAGCGAGCGGTCCGCGCGCCCCGACCTCCGCATCACCGTCGCGGGCGCGCCCGCCGACGCGTTCGGCCTCCGCACCACCTGGGCGGAGGCCGAGCCCGGCTGGGCCGTGACCGTCGAGGTCGCGTACACGGGCGCCGAGCCCGTCGACGCCTCCCTGCTGGTGGAGGCGGTGGTCCCGCACGCCGACGACCCGTGGTGGCTCATCCCCGGCGCCTTCTACGGCGAGAACCGGCCGATCGAGAACACGCGCGCCTTCCCGCGGTTCGAGCGCGGAGCCTCCACCCCCGAGCAGCACGCCGCGCTGATCAGCGACACGTGGGAGTTCCGGGCCGACCGGGCAGCGACGCCCGCGGTCTTCGTCTGGGCCGGTCCCGGGCGCGGCGGCCTCGCGCTCGCCGCCGCCGAGACGACCGCGCTCGGCCTGACCGGTGTCGGGCTCGCCCACGACGACGCGAGCGGCCAGGCGGCCCTGTCGTTGCGCTTCCCCTACCGCGAGTACCCGGTCACCTACTACGGCGACGCGCAGCCGCGGCCGGCCGACACCTCCACGCATCGCTTCATCCCTGGGGAGACGGTGGAGGTGGAGGTGCGGGTCTTCGCGCTCGACGCCGACCGCCACGCCTACGCCCCGGTGCTGCGCGCCCTGCACGCCGAGTCCGCCCCCGCCGCGCCGCTGGCGCCGTGGGTGGACGTCGCGACCGCGGCCGACCTCACCGCCGACGGCCTCCTGACCTGGCACTACGACCCCGACCCGGGCGTGCTGCTCGAGACCGTCGGCTTCGACCGCGAGGTCAGCGGACGCGACGGGGAGACGGTCGACCGGCAGGCGATGCACGTCGGCTGGGTCAGCGGCATCCCGTGGGCGTACGCGCTGCTCGCCCACGGCCTCCGCACGTCGCGGCCCGCCGAGGCCGACGCCGCTCGCCGGGTCATCGACTTCATCTGCTCGTCGCTGTCGCCCTCCGGCACCTTCTGGGGCGTCTGGTATCGCGACCACGGCTGGACGCAGAGCTGGACCGAGCTGAAGCGCGGCCTCCACTCGCGCACCCTGGCCGAGGCGACGCTGTTCCTGTTGCGCGCACAGGCGCTCGACCGGCACGACGTTTGGGAGGCCGCCATCCGCTCCAACCTGTCCGTCATCGTGGGCAGGCAGCGCGACGACGGCAACCTCGGCTCGGTGCACCACGCCGAGACGGGCGAGGTGCTGTCGTGGAGCGGCGCCTCCGGCCTCACCTGGATCGCCGCGCTCGTGGAGGCCGCCGATCGTGACGAGCGGTACCTCCCCTCCGCGCTCGCCGCGGGACGGTACTACGAGTCGTTCGTCGACCGGGAGTTCGTGCACGGCGCCCCGGAGGACGTCGACCTGGCTCCGACCTCCGAAGACGGCTACGCCGCGGTCATGGCGTACGTCGCGCTGCACCGGGCGACCGGGGACGCCCACTGGCTCGACGTGGCGCGGCGGGCGGCCGATTGGATGCTGACGTTCCGGTATACATACGACGTCGCCTTCCCGCCGCACACGCTCCTCGGCGCCTACGGGTTCCGCACACGCGGGGCCGACAACGCGTCGCCGTCGAACCAGCACCTCCACGCGTACGGGCTCGTCTGCACCGCGGAGCTGCGGGAGCTGTCGGAGGCGCTCGACGACCCCTTCTACGCCGAGCGGGCGGAGGAGACGCTGGCCTGCTTCCGGCAGTTCATCGCGCGCGAGGACGGCGACTTCAACGCCTACCGCGGCATGGTGAGCGAGCGGTACTACCAGACGGCGTGCTTCCAGCCGAAGGGGATGCTGCTGACGCTGTCGCACGCGTGGAGCGTCGGCGTGACGCTGCTGGCGTGCGAGCAGACGCTGGCCGCCGGCCAGGCCGCCGCTCGCGACTCGTGACATCATGTCGCTTCTCGGCGCCGCAACCCGCGTTTTCTCACCACTCGTTATGAGAACTGGACGTCGGGAGGGGGCACGCCGGTAGGCTGGCCCCGGATCGACCCGCAAGGAGCCTGCGATGACCACCTCGGACCCGAACCAGCCGACCGCGCCCGGTGCGCCCGCGCCCGCTGACCGCCCGCGCCGCCACTGGAGCGCGAAGGCGTCGCTGTGGCTGGTCGTCGGCATCCTGCTCGCCGCGGGTGTGCTCGGCGCGTACTCGATCATCGCGGGCGACCAGTCCAACGTCGCCGGCCGGGCGTGGCTCACGCTGCTGCTCGTGGCGGCCTACGGAGGCGCGGTCCTGCTCGACACCAATGTCGCGAACGGACCCAACCGCTGGTACCTGACGGCGTCGATCTCGGTGAACACGGTGCTGCTGGCGGCGGGCCTCCTGAAGCTGTGGAACGGCTGGCTGCAGGGCGCGGACACGGCGTCGGCGTGGGTCTGGACGGAGCAGCTGTTCCGCTTCTTCGGCCTCGTCCTGCTGCTGCGCCTCGCGCTGCTGCTGACGCAGGTCTTCGTGCTGCGTTTCATCACCCGCGCCCGCTCGCCGCGGCTGCGGTGGCTCGCCGTCGTCACGCTCGCGCTGCTGTGGCTGACCGTGCTCCTGCTCGCGCTGCCGGCCGCCTTCCCCGAGCCCGAGTGGCCCGACTGGTGGTGGAGGCTCGCCGGCGCCGGCGCGCTGCTCACGGTGGTCGCCGCGGTGGCGCAGCTCGTGGTCGCGGCGTTCGAGGCGCGCGAGCGGAACGCGGCGGCGGGCGCTGCGGGGGCCGCGGGCGTCGCGGGCGGGCCGCAGGGGCAGTGGGCGCAAGGGCAGTGGGCGCAGCAGCAGCCGCAGCAGTCGTGGGCGCAGCAGTCGGATGTCGCGCAGCCGCAGCAGTCGTGGGCGCAGCAGTCGGCTGTCGGGCAGCCGCAACAGCCGGTCGCCGAGGCCCAGCCACAGCCTCCCCAGCAGCAGCAGCCGGTCGCCGGGGCCCAGGCGCAGCCTCCGCAGCCTCCCCAGCCGCAGTGGGATGCGGCCCGGCAGGCGTGGGTGCAGGCCCACTGGGATCAGGCGCTGCAGCAGTGGGTCCAGCTCGTGTGGGACCAGGGCACCCAGCAGTGGCTCTGGGCTGCACCGCAGCCGCAGCAGCACGCGCAGCCGCAGCAGAGCCAGGGCCAGCAGCCGTGGCAGCCTCCCCTCTCCTGACCGCCAACGGCGACACCGGACGACCTGCGCGACCTGAGGATCGACGCCCTGACCTTCCGGGGAGCGGCAGCGCCGAGGACGCGGACCTCCACAAGGTCGACACCTTCGCGCTCCGCGTGGCGGACTGACGAGCCGCCTCCATCGGTTGACGCGGCGTGCCGTCGGGCCATAAACTAAGCGCGCTTAGTAGATGAAGGAGCATGCCATGTGGACCACCGACTTCAGCGCCACCACCGATGCATCCGCCGCCGCCGTCTGGGCCGCGCTGCGCGACCTGCACAGCGGCACCCCGCTCGGCCTGGCGAGCGACCGCTTCGAGCTGCACGGCCCCTTCGCCGTCGGCACGCGCGTGACGGTGACGCCCCAGGGCCAGGACGCCATGACCTCCGAGATCGTGGAGCTGGAGCCGGGACACGTCTACGCCGACCGCACGGCCTTCGGCGGGCTCACCCTCACCTTCCGGCACACGCTCGTGGAGCAGGAGGGCCGCACCTCGGTCACCCACACCGTGGAGATCGCGGGCGAGGAGGCCGACGCGGTCGGCCCGGAGCTCGGGCCGCAGATCGCGGGCGACTTCCCGGTGGCGATGGCCGAGCTGCTGGCGGCGGCGGAGGCGCGGTCGACGGGTGCGCCCGCAGAGGCCGCGCGTGTCTGAGGGCCGCGGCGCGCCTGGCGGCGGCGCGCCTGACGGCGGCCTCGGGAGCCGGTTCCCGGCCGCCGGGCAGAGCCCCGGCCTCCTGCTGTGGCGGGTGACGAACCGCTGGCAGGCCGTGATGCGCGCCGCGCTCGCACCGCACGGGCTGACCCACGTGCAGTACGTGCTGCTGGCCTCCCTGACCTGGCTGGGCGACACCGAGCCCGAGCGGCTGGTCACCCAGGTGGACCTCGCCGGCTTCGCCGCGACCGACCCGATGATGACGTCGCAGGTGGTCCGCGGCCTCGAGAAGGTAGGACTGGTGGAGCGGCTGCGCCACCCGACCGACGGCCGCGCGCGGGTGCTCCGCGCGACTCCGGAGGGCGCGGCCGCCGCACGTCGCGCCACCGCCGACGTCGAGGCCGCCGACGCCGGCTATTTCGCGGCGGTCGATGCCGAGCGGTTCACGAGCGATCTGGCACGGCTCGCGGAGCGCGCGGCGCCGTAATCGGCCAAACGGCCGTGATTAGCCGAACGGTTTGGCGCAACACGCCGCGCGCCGGCACTCCCCGACGGCGTGTCGTGCCAACTCGGTGGGCGCCGAGGTCAGCGCACCGCGACGGCATGTCGTGCCGACTCGGCGGGCGCAGGCACTCCGCGACGGCATGTCTCGCCGACCGGCAGGCGCCGGGCTCACCGCACCCCCACGTAGAACCGCGACTCATCGCTGCGGTGCAGCGCGTGGTAGTACTCGAACGGCGTGCCGTCCTCGTCCCAGGCGACCGACTCGATGTCGAGGGCGGGGGCGCCGGCGGGCAGCTCCAGCAGGGCGGCCTCCTCGGGGGAGGGGATGATCGCTTGCAGCCAGCGGTCGGCACCCGCGGGCGCGATGCCGTACGTGCGGCGCAGGTGGTCGTAGAGCGAGCGGTTCTCGAGGTGCGCCTTCAGCAGGCTGGCGAAGCGGTCGCGGGGGAGGGTGGTGCGCACCAGCAGCCAGGGGGTGCCGTCGACCGTGCGCAGGCGGCGCATGCGGATCACCGGCGCGCCCTCGGGCAGGCGCAGCGCCGCGGCCTCCCGCTCGTCCGCCTCCCCCTCGTCCAGCGACAGCACGCGCGTGATGACCGTGCGGCCGCTGCCGGCGAGGTCCTCGGAGGAGCCGGCGTTGGAGCCGATGAACGACAGGTCGCGCCGCGGCGGCGACACGAAGGAGCCCTTGGCGCGGATCTTGTAGATCTGGCCGCGGCGCACCAGCTCGGCCAGGGCCTCCCGCACCACCGTGCGCGAGACGCCGTAGCGGTCGATGAGGTCGTTCTCGGAGGGGAGGGCCTGGTCGGGCGCGAGGGCGCCGGTCTCGATCGCATCGCGCAGCACCCCGACGAGCTGCTGCCAGAGGGGCTCCTTGGAGTCCCGGTCCAGCGGCACATCGCTCAATGCCTGTGCGGGCATCGCTTCCCCCTCCCTCCTGCCCGGCCTCGTCGCCGGAGAAGCCTGGCTTGACACTCCGCAAGGCTACTGTCTACAGTCTTGTCACTACAAGCTTGTCATGACGAGTTAGATGTGACAAGTTGACCTGAGGCAACAGACCGGCCCGCCGGACCCGAACAGCACTCGCAGAGAAGCGAACCCCCACTGGAGGCAGAACAATGAAGTTTCGATCCTGGCGCCGCATCGGCGTCGTCGCCGCCGTCGCGGCGGCCCTCACCCTCACCGGCTGCTCCGCCGGCGCGGCCGGAAGCGGCGACGGCGGCTCCGGCAAGACCGAGGGCATCTCGGTCGCGCTGAGCAACGGCTTCGTCAACGGCTGGCGGCTCACCCTGATCGACAAGTTCGAGAAGGAGGCCGGCAAGCTCAAGAAGGACGGCGTCGTCTCCAAGTACACGACCGTCAACGCCCCCGGCGAGAACAGCGCCACCGAGCAGGCGTCGCAGATCCGCAGCCTGGTGCTGCAGAAGCCGGACATGCTGATCGTCATCCCGGCGTCCTCCACCGCTCTCGTGCCCGCCGTCGAGGAGGCCTGCAACGCGGGCATCACCGTGCTCGTGCTCGACGCCGACATGAAGGCCGACTGCGCCCACATCGTCCGCAACGACTACGCCAAGTGGGGCGAGGTCTCGCTCGTCCCCGCGCTGAAGGCGATCGACGGCAAGGGCGACATCATCATCAACCGCGGCGTCATCGGCTCGCAGCCCGAGGAGGAGTTCAACAAGCGCCAGCACGAGATCCTCAAGGACTACCCGGGCGTGAAGGTCGCGGCCGAGGTCAACGGCTACTGCGACGGCTCCACCGCGCAGAAGGAGATCGTCTCGGTGCTCGGCTCGCTGCCGCCCATCGCGGCGGTGCCCGGCTGCATCGGCGGCATGGGCGTCGTGCAGGCCTTCGAGTCGGCCGGCCGGCCGGCGCCGGTGGTCGTCTTCGACACCGACGGCAAGTCGCTGAAGTTCTGGAAGGACTCGGGCATCAGCAACGGCTCGTTCGCCGCGCTGACCGACCCGGGCCAGGGCGTGGCCGCCCTCTACGTCGGCCTGGAGCTCCTCGCCGGCGAGAAGGTCCCGTCGACCGTCGTGCTCCCGCTGCTGGAGATCGGCCAGGACGACCTCGACTACTGGGCAGGCACGCTCTCGGCCGACGAGTACGCCGCGTACCCGTGGGACGAGGCCAGCGTGAAGGCCGCCATCGCCGCCGTCGCCGACGGGAAGGACGCCGAGGCGCCCGCGCTCAAGTAGCGCGACCGACCGGCGAGTTCGAGGAGGAGCCATGCCAACGACGATGAAACCGACCACCACGAGCGTGGGGGAGGAGCGCGCGGCCGACGCCGCCACCGCCCCCGCGACCGCGCCCGGCCAGGCGGCGACGATCGCCGCCCGCGGCGTGACCAAGCGCTACGGGAGCACCCGCGCGCTGACCGGTGTCGACCTGCACGTCGAGCGCGGCGAGATCCTCGGGCTCGTCGGTCACAACGGCGCGGGCAAGAGCACGCTCATGCGCATCCTGGCCGGTCGCGAGCAGCCCGACGCGGGCGCCGTGACGGCCCGGGATGCCGCAGGCACGACCTGGGACGCTCGTTCGGCCGCCGCGGCCGGCGTCCGCATGGTCTACCAGGAGCTGGCGCTCTGCGCCGACCTCACGGTCGCCGAGAACGCGTACCTCTCCGACCGCCGCCGCTCGGCCTCCTTCGGGTGGATGGGCCGCGCGGAGCGGCGGATCGGGGAGGTGCTGGACACCGTCTTCCCCGGGCACGGGATCGCGGTGGTCCGCCGCGTCGGCGAGCTCACCCTGGCGCAACGCCAGATGGTCGAGATCGCCCGCGCGCTCTGCACCGAGCGGCTCGGCCTGCTCATCCTGGATGAGCCGACCGAGTCGCTCGGGGTGGACGCGGCAGGCCAGCTCTACGCGCACCTCCACCGGCTGACCGCCGACGGCGTGAGCGTGCTGCTGATCTCGCACCGCATGGCCGAGGTGATCGCGCACAGCGACCGCGTCGCCGTCATGCGCGACGGCGCCGTCGCGGGCGTCTTCACCGGCGCCGACGAGCGCACGCTGCTGCACGCGATGGGCGGCGAGGTGCACGCGGCGGCGGAGGTCGAGGCCGCGGCGGAGGCCAGGGAGGCGGGGGAGGTCGTGGCCGCGATCCGCGGCGACGGCGCGCCGTTCACCGTCCGCTCGGGCGAGATCGTCGGTCTCGCGGGGCTCGCCGGCCAGGGCCAGGAGCGGATGCTCACCCGGCTCTGGTCGGCCGGCCCGCTGACCCGCGGCGTGAGCGCCCCGCGCCGCCGCGCGTACGTTCCCGGCGACCGCCAGACCTCCGGCATCCTGCCGCTCTGGAGCGTCGCCCAGAACCTGACCGTCGCCGCCCTGCGCAGCATCAGCACCGCGGGCGTCGTCAACGGCCGCGCCAAGCGCGAGCTCGCGGCGCGCTGGATCGACGCGCTGCGCATCCGCGGCGCCGCAGGCACCCCGATCACCGCGCTCAGCGGCGGCAACCAGCAGAAGGTGCTGGTCGCCCGCGCCTTCGCCACGGACGCCTCCCTGGTGCTGCTCGACGACCCGTTCCGCGGCGTCGACGTCGCCACCAAGAACGAGCTCTACACCCTGATGAAGGCGGAGGCCGCCGCCGGCCGCGCGATCGTCTGGTACTCCACCGAGAACGCGGAGATGGCGCACTGCGACCGCGTCTACGTGCTCCGCGCGGGGCGCATCGTGTCCGAGCTCGCGGGCGACAGCAACACCGAGGAGCGGATCATCGCCGACTCGTTCGAGGAAGGGACCGCCCGATGACCACCGCGACCACCGCCTCCACGGCGCCCGCACCCGGCACCGCGGCCCGCGGCTCCGGCCGGCCGCCCGCGGCGACCCGGCTGCGCGCCGGTCTCGCCCACGGCTCGCCCGCCCTGCTCTCCCTCGTCGCCCTGGTGGTGATCGTGGCATTGGCCGCGGCCATCCAGCCGGGCATCCTCTCGGTCACCGGGCTCAGCCTCATGCTGATGTCGGCCGTGCCACTGGTCTTCGCCGCGCAGGCGCAGATGATCATCATGTCGGTCGGCGATATCGACCTCGGCATCGGCAACCTCGTCGGTCTGGTCACGGTCATCGCCGCCACGCTCCTGGCCACGAACCCGGTGCTCGGCGTGCTGATGCTCGGCGCGGTGCTCGTGGTCTACGCGCTGCTCGGACTGATCGTGCAGAAGCGCGGCGTCCCCTCCATCATCGTGACGCTCGGCATGTCGTTCGTCTGGCTGGGCGTCGGCCTGCAGCTGCTGCCCACGCCCGGAGGCGCGACCCCGGCCTGGCTGACCGCCATCGGCTCCTGGCGCAGCGACATCGTGCCGCCGCCGCTGGTCTTCATCGCCCTCGCCGCGCTCGTCGGCTGGTGGCTCACCCGGCGCAGCCGTGTCGGCGCCCGGATGCGCGCCCTCGGCTCCAGCGCCGCCACCCTCGACAAGGCGGGCTGGTCACTGACCCGCACCCGCGTCACGGCCTACGTGCTCGCTGCCGTGCTCATCCTCGTCTCCGGCCTGCTGCTGGCCGCGCAGACGCGGTCGGGCGACATCAACTCGGCCAGCAACTTCACCCTCACCACCATCGCCGCGGTCATCCTCGGCGGCGGCACGTTCTCCGGCGGACGCGCGCTCCCCTTGGGGACCACGCTCGGCGCCGTCACCCTCGGCCTGATCTCCGTGCTGCTCAGCCTGGTCGCGCTCCCGTCGAGCATGCAGGCCGGCGCACAGGGCGTGATCGTGCTCGCGGTGCTGGCCGGCCGCATCATCACCGAGAGGTTCAGCCGATGACCACCTCCACCTCCACACCTGCTCCCGCGCAGACCCCGCCCACACTCTCGACCCCGGTGGTGGAGACGCGGCGCCGGTTCCACTGGCCCGCCTGGGGCTGGTCGCTGATCGGCGTGCTGGCCGTCTGGCTCTGCATCGTCGCCGTGCGGCCCGCAGCACCCTTCGACCCGCTGGCCCAAGCGCTGTCGCTGGCGCCGTTCCTCGTGCTCGTCGCACTCGGCCAGATGCTCGTCATCACGCTGGGGCCTGGCAACATCGACGTCTCGGTCGGCACGGTCGTCTCGATGGCGTCGTACGTCTCCGTCGGTGTCGGCGCCGCCGCCGGCCCGGTGGTCGGGATCGCCGCGGCCGTGGGTGCCGGTCTCGGCGCCGGCCTGATCAGCGTGATCGCCATCCTGGTGCTGCGCGTGCCGCCCATCATCGCGACGCTCGCCACCAGCCTGATCGTGCAGTCGACCACCCTGCTGCTCGCCGACGCCAACCGCGCCTCCGCCGATGCGGGGCTGCGCGCCTTCGTCAACGCGAAGGTGCTGGGCATCCCGGTCATGGCGCTGGTCGTCGTCGCGGTCACCGTCGTCGTGGGGCTCGTGCTCGCCCGCACCCGGTTCGGCCTCTCGGTGCTCGCCGTGGGCCAGAGCCCGCGTGCCGCCGAGCGCGCCGGCATCCGCGTGTGGCGCGTCACCGCGATCACCTACCTCGTGAGCGGCGGCCTCGCCGGGCTCGCGGGCGGCCTGCTCGCCGCCTTCATCTCGCCGAGCACCGTGCTCGGAACCTCGTACATGCTCGACTCCGTCGCCGTGGTGGTGATCGGCGGCACGCTCATCTCGGGCGGCCGCGCGGTGCCCGTCGGCGCCTGGACCGGCGCGCTGTTCTTCGTGCTGCTGTCGGGCCTGCTCAACCTCGTCGGCTGGAGCGTCGGCGCCCAGAACATCCTCAAGGGCGTCCTCGTGGTCGCGGTCGTGGTCGTCTCGACCGCCGCGACCGGCACCGGCCGGTCCGTGCTCGCGCGGCTGCGCGACTCCCTGCCCATCACAAAGAAGGAGAACACCCATGGCTGACCTCGACGACCTCCGCGAAGGCACCGACTTCGGGGGCGCCGTCGCCCGGGCGGGCGACTTCCCGCTGAAGGGCCTCGCCGGACAGGACTGGGGGATGCGCGCGCGCCTCTCGCGCGTCTTCGACCCGGCCGACGGCAAGACGGTCATGCTCGCCTTCGACCACGGCTACTTCCAGGGCCCGACCTCGGGGCTGGAGCGGCTCGACCGCTCGATCGTGCCGCTGGTCCCGCAGGCCGACGCCCTGATGTGCACCCGCGGCGCCCTGCGCACCACGATCCCGGCCACCTCGGGCAAGGGCGTCGTGCTCCGCGCGAGCGGCGGCCCGAGCGTGCTCGGCGACCTGAGCCAGGAGGACCTGGCCGTCTCGATCGACGACGCGGTCCGGCTCGACGCCGCCGCGCTGGCCGTGCAGGTCTTCGTGGGCTCCGAGAACGAGTCCCGCTCTGTCAAGAACCTGACCACGTTGGTCGACCAGGGTCAGAGCGCCGGCATCCCGGTGCTCGCGGTGACCGCCGTCGGCCGCGAGATGGTCCGCGACGCCCGCTACTTCCGGCTGGCCACGCGCATCACCGCCGAGCTGGGCGCCGCCTTCGTCAAGACGTACTACGTCGAGGAGGGCTTCGAGACCGTCACCAGCGCATGCCCGGTGCCGATCATCATCGCGGGCGGCAAGAAGGTGGAGGAGCAGGAGGCTCTGCGCGTCGCCTACCGCGCCATGCAGGAGGGCGCGGCGGGCGTCGACATGGGCCGCAACGTGTTCCAGTCCGAGCACCCGGCCGCCATGCTCGCCGCCGTGCGCGGGGTCGTCCACGACGGGCTCACCGCCGAGGACGCCTTCGACCTCTACCGGCAGCTCTCCTTCGAGTCGGCCGGGCACGACGTCCCCGAGCTCGCGCACTGACATGCCGGCGCTCACAACCTACACGCCCGAGATCCCGGCGGTCGACGTCGCGATCATCGGCGCGGGCATCAACGGCCTGGCCGTCGCACGGGAGGCCGCCGCGCGCGGCCTCTCGGTCGCCCTCTTCGACCAGGACGACCTCGCCGCCCGCACCTCCGCGATCTCGACCCGGCTCGTCCACGGCGGGCTCAAGTACCTCGAGCGGTTCGAGCTGAACCTGGTCTACGAGTCGATCCGCGAGCGGAACATCCTGCTCGCCAAGGCCCCGCACCTGGTCCACCCGTACCCGATGCTCATCCCGTTCTCGAAGGCGCAGAGCCGGCCGGGCTGGCTGCTCGCCTGCGGCCTGATGCTGCACGACGTGCTCTCGATCGGCAAGCCGCTCCCCTTCAACCGGGTCGTCTTCCGCAAGCGGCTGAAGCGCGACTGGCCGGCCCTCGCCGACGCCGGCCTGCGCTGGGGCGGGCTCTTCCACGACGCCAACGTGCCGGTCACCGAGCGCCTCGCGGTCGAACTCGCGGTGGACGCTCAGCGGCACGGCGCCATCGTCTCCACCCACTCGCCGGTGGAGTCGCTGGTCCGCGCGAGCGACCGCATCACCGGTCTGCGCTACCGCGACCGGGTCACCGGCGAGACGAAGACCGTGCCGGCGCGGCTCGTCGTCAACGCCGCCGGTCCGTGGGTCGACCGCGTGCTCGACCTCGCCGGGGCGCACGACCGGCGTATGGGTCCGACGAAGGGCAGCCACCTGGTGGTCGACGCCTTCCCCGGCGCACCCGACACCTGCATCTTCTTCGAGTCGCCCGACGACACCCGGCCGATGTTCGTGCTGCCGTGGGAGGGCAAGTACATGATCGGCACGACCGACCTGCCCTACGACGGGTCGATCGACGAGATCGTCATCGACGAGGACGAGACGGCGTACCTCCTCAACGCGGTCAACCAGCTGATCCCGCAGGCCGGCCTCACCCCCGGCGACGTGCTCTGGTCGTACTCGGGCGTGCGCCCGTTGCCCTACGTGGGCGAGCTCGACGACCCGTCGAAGGTCAGCCGCGACCACGAGATCGTCGTGCACGACGGGCAGGAGGTCGGTCTCGTCACGATCATCGGCGGCAAGTGGACGACGCACCGCGCCCTCGGTGAGCTGGTCGTGAAGCGGCTGGAGCGCGAGCTCGGCCGCCGCCCCGGCCCCTCGCCGACGCGAGCAGCGCGCCTCCCCGGAGCCCCCGATGGCGACTGGGCGGAGTACCGCGCCCGCGTCATCGAGCGGAGCACCCTGCCGCCGCGCTCGGCCGCGCGCCTGGTCGACACCTACGGCGTCGCCGCCGCCGCGATCGAGCGCCTCGCCGCCTCCATCCCCGCGCTCGCCGCGGTGGTCGACCCCGAGACCGGCGCCATCGCCGCCGAGGCCGTCTACGCGGTGCAGGAGGAGGGTGCCCTCACCCTCGAGGACGTCGTGCTGCGCCGCATGGCCGTCGCCCTCAACAGCAACGTCGGCCTGGCCGCCGCACCCGCAATCGCCGCCGTCCTGGTGGAGCACGCGGGGTGGAGCGAAGACCGCGCCGACAGCGAACTTGACCGCTACCGCGCGGCGATGCGACGCTTCAAGCCGCGCGCTCTCGACGGCGAGCGCGAGGCCGGGACCATGCGAGGAAGCACGGAATGAAGCACTGCCTGATCGGGATCGACGTCGGCCTCACCGCCGCCAAGGCCGCCGCCTTCGACGAGACCGGCGCCGAGCTGCGCACGGTCTCGGCGGCGAACCCGCGCGTCGCGGTCGCCGCCGACCGGCAGGAGATCGACATGGCCGCGCTGTGGGAGGTCGTGGCGGGCGTGCTCGCCGATCTCACCGCGTGGCTCGCGGCCGAGGGCTGGACCGTGCGCGGCATCGGCGCCACCGGTCACGGCAACGGCCTCTACCTGGTGGACGACGAGCTGCGCCCGGTGCGCACGGCCTTCGCCTCCACCGACAGCCGCAGCGAGCGCATCGTCGCCGCGCTCGACCCCGACGAGGTCGAGCGCGTGCGGCTGGTGACGGGCTCGGTGCCGTGGGCGGGCCAGCCGGGCGTGCTGCTGCGCTGGCTGCTCGACGAGGAGCCGGAGACGCTGGAGCGCTCGCGCTGGGCGCTCAGCTGCAAGGACTGGATCACCGCGTGCCTGACCGGCCGCCCGAGCGCCGACTTCTCGGACGCCTCCGCCTGTGGCCTGGTGAACCTCGCCGAGCGCACCTACGAGCCGGCGGTCTTCGACCTGCTCGGCCTGCCGCGCGACCTGATGCGGTTGCAGCCTCCCCTCTCCCGCTCCGACGAGGTCGTCGGCAGCGTGACCGCGGCGGCCGCCGCGCTGACCGGGCTGCCGGAGGGCACGCCCGTCGTCGCCGGCTGCATGGACTGCATCGCTAGCCCGATCGGCGCCGGAGCGACCGCGCCCGGCGACGTGACCGTCATCGTCGGCACCTGGGCGATCAACTCGGTCGTCGTGCCCGCCGACAGCGAGCCGCCGCGCGTGACGCTCAACGCCCTCCTGCCCGACCCGCGCTACATGCTGGCTCAGGAGGTCGCGCCCACCTCGGCCGCGAGCGTCGAGTGGTTCTCCACCCTGATGTCGACGGTCGCCGTCGACGCGGTGAGCCCGCGAGACCTCCTGCACGCCGCCTCCACCGTGCCCGCCGGCGCGGACGGGCTGCTCTTCCTGCCGTTCGTGCACGGCGCGCCCGAGCACCTCGGCGCCTCCGGAACCCTCCTCGGCGTCAAGGACAAGCACGGCTACCGCGAGATCGCGCGCGCCGTCGCCGAGGGGATCACCCAGTACCACCGCGTGCAGCTCGACAAGGTGCGCGTGAGCGGCGCCACCGTCTCCACCGAGCCGTGGACGCTCGCAGGGGGCGGCGCCAAGAACCCGGTGTGGGCGCAGATGTTCGCCGACATCATCGGCCACCCGGTGCGCCGGCAGCTCGGCACCGAGCTCGGGGCGCGCGGCGTCGCCTCCCTCGCGGCCACCGGCGTCGGTGTCGACACCGCGTGCTGGCGCATCGACCCCGACCCGGCGCTCGTCGTCGGCCCGGGCGACGACCGGCCCGTGTACTGCGCCCAGGCCGAGCGGTTCGACCGCACCCTGGCCGCGATGCGGGACGTGTGGACGGAGCTGGCGCGATGAGTGCGTCGAGTGCTGGGGGCCTGGGCCTTGGACCGGAGGTGGAGGCCGCCCTCGCCGAGATCACGCGCGTCTCGCGGGCGCTCGGCGGCGACGCCGCGCTCGTCCTGCACGGCGGCGGCAACACCTCCATCAAGGCGGTCGGCCGCGATGTGACCGGCGAGGAGGTCGAGCTCGTCCTCGTCAAGGGCAGCGGCTGGGATCTCGGCTCGATCGAGCCCGCCGGCTTCGCTCCGCTGCGCCGCGACCGCCTCCGGCGGCTGCTGCGCCTGGAGGAGCTGTCCGACAGCCGCATGGTCAACGAGGTGCGCCAGGCGTCGCTCGACGCATCGGCGCCCACCGCCTCCATCGAGGCCCTGCTGCACGCGCACCTCCCCGCCCGCGTCGTGCTGCACTCCCACGCCGACGCCATCGTGGCCCTCACCGACCAGCCAGACGGCGTGCAGCGCGCGGCGGACGTGCTCGGCGACGGCGTGCACGTGCTGCCGTACGTGATGCCAGGGTTCCCGCTCGCGCGGGCCGTGGCGGAGGCTCCGCTCGACGGCGTCGACGCCCTCGTGCTCGCCAATCACGGCCTCTTCACCTTCGCCGACGACCCTGACGAGGCGCTGCGGCGCCACCTCGAACTGGTCGAGCGCGCGTCGGCGTCGTTCGGGGCGCGGGAGTGGGGCGCCCCCGGCACCCCCATCGACCGCGCCGGTTCGCCCGTCGAGCTGGCCACCTTGCGCCGTGAGATCTCGCGCGCCGCCGGTCGCCCGCTGGTCCTCCGCCAGTCCTCGTCGTCGCGCGCGCTCGCGTACGCGCAGCGCCCCGACCTCGCATCGGTGACCGCGCGCGGCACAGCCACGCCTGAGCACGTCATACGCACCAAGCGATCGCCACTGATCGGGCGCGACGTCGACGCGTACGCCGACGCGTACGCCGCCTACGTGGACGCCCACCGCGATCGCATCCCCGGCGCCATCGAGCCGATCGACCCGGCGCCGCGCGTCGTCCTCGACCCGCACCTGGGCCTCCTCACCGCCGGCGTCTCGCGCTCGGCCGCCGACGCCGTGCACGACATCGCCCTGCACACCATGGACATCGTGGAGGCCGCCGACGCTCAGGCGGGCTACCGCTCGCTCGACGAGGCCCTCACCTTCGACATCGAGTACTGGGAGCTGGAGCAGGCCCGCCTGCGCGCCGGCGCCTCCGGCCGCCCGCTCGACGGCGAGGTGGCGCTGGTCACCGGCGCCGCCTCCGGCATCGGCCGGTCCGCCGCCGCTTCACTGCTGGCCCAGGGGGCGTCCGTCATCGGGGTCGACCTGAGCGCGGCGGTCGAGTCGGCGTTCGCCGGGCCCCCGTGGCGCGGCGTCGTCGGCGACGTCTCCGACCCGGCCGTGCTCGACCGGGCGCTGGAGGTCGCGGCGCGCGATTTCGGAGGTCTCGACATCCTCGTGGTCGCCGCCGGGATCTTCCCCGCGAGCGAGCCGCTGGCCTCCTTCGCCGACGAGGTGTGGGAGCGTTCGCTGCGGGTGAACACGACGGCGGTCGCGCGCGCCCTGCGCGCCGCGCACCCGCTGCTCGCCCTCGCGCCGCGCGGAGGCCGGGTCGTGCTCGTCTCGACCAAGAACGTCGCAGCCCCCGGCCCGGGTGCGGCGGCCTACTCGGCGAGCAAGACCGGGGCGGCCCAGCTCGCCCGCGTCGCCGCACTCGAGTGGGCGGCCGACGGCATTCGCGTCAACCAGGTCGAGCCGGACGCGGTCTTCGACACCGCCATCTGGACCCCGGAGCTGCTCGCCGAACGCGCGGCGCGCTACGGCCTCACGGTCGAGGAGTACCGCACCCGCAACCTCCTCGGCGTCGAGGTCACGAGCGCCCTGGTGGCGGAGGCCGTCCTCGCCTTCGCCGCGGGCCTCCCGGCCACCACGGGCGCCCACCTCTCGGTCGACGGGGGGAACGACCGCGTGGTGTAGCGCCGGCCGCCGCCGGGCGTCAGCGGCGCACGCGGGCTCAGGAGCGCGCCCCCGACCCCGCCAGCGCCGCCCGGATCAGCACCTCGGCCGCCGCGCGCGCGTCGGCCGCCGCGTCCGGTGTCCCGGCGATCGCCGCCGTCGTCTGCGCGCCCTCCGCCAGGATCGCGAGCTGCGGCGCCAGCGCCGGCCCCGCCCCCGCCTCCCGAGCCAGGTCGGCCACGTACCTCTGGAACGACTCCTTGTGCGTCCGCGCCGCCTCTGCCACCTGCGGGTCGGCCGCACCCAACTCGCCGAACGCGTTGATGAAGCCGCAGCCGCGGAAGGCATCGTCCACGAACCAGTCCGCCAGGTAGTCGTAGATCGCGAGGAGCCGCGCCTCCGCCCCTTCGGTCGTGGCGACGCGCGCCGCGACGCCGTCGGTCCACATCCGGTGCCGCTTGTCGAGCACGGCGAGGATGAGCTCGTCCTTCGACGGGAACTCGCCGTACAGCTTGCGCAGCGAGACACCCGCGCTGTCGCGGATCTCGTCCATCCCGACCGCGTGGAAGCCCTTCGCGTAGTAGAGCCCGTCCGCCGCGTCGACGATGCGCCGGCGCACCTCTTCGTCTGCCATGCACCGATTGTACTTGACGGAGAACGCTGGTTCTCATATAGTCGTCGACAGCGGCGAGAACGAGCGTTCTCGCATAACGAGGACGAGAGGAAACGTCATGGGCTACATCACCGTCGGCACCGAGAACTCCACCCCGATCGAGCTCTTCTACGAGGACCACGGCTCGGGGCAGCCGGTCGTGCTCATCCACGGCTTCCCGCTCGACGGCCACTCGTGGGAGAAGCAGACCGCAGCCCTGCTCGACGCCGGCTACCGCGTCATCACCTACGACCGCCGCGGCTTCGGCCGCTCCAGCCAGGTCACCACCGGCTACGACTACGACACCTTCGCCGACGACCTGAAGGTGGTGCTCGACACCCTCGATGTGCGCGACGCGGTCCTGGTCGGCTTCTCGATGGGCACCGGCGAGGTCGGCCGCTACCTGGCCCGCCACGGGTCCGAGCGTGTGGCGAAGGCGGCGTTCCTCGCCTCCCTCGAGCCGTACCTCCTCAAGA
The DNA here is from genome assembly GCF_030433685.1 of Leifsonia williamsii. Taxonomy (NCBI): domain Bacteria; kingdom Bacillati; phylum Actinomycetota; class Actinomycetes; order Micrococcales; family Microbacteriaceae; genus Leifsonia; species Leifsonia williamsii. Next base: position 552,718 of record NZ_JAROCF010000001.1, on the reverse strand, counting down.
CCGACGACAACCCCGAGGGCGCCGCGCCGATCGAGTTCTTCCAGGGCATCGTGGAGGCGGTGAAGGCCGACCGCTACGCGTACTTCACGCAGTTCTACAACGACTTCTACAACCTCGACGAGAACCTCGGCAGCCGCATCAGCGAGGAGGCCGTGCGCAACTCGTGGAACGTCGCCGCGAGCTCCGGCGCCTACGCCTCGGCCGCAGCGCCGCTGACCTGGTTCACCGACTTCCGCGCCGACATCCAGAGGATCGACGTGCCGACCCTGATCCTGCACGGCACCGCCGACCGCATCCTCCCGATCGACGCCACCGGCCGCCTCTTCGCCAAGGCGCTGCCGCAGGCCACGTACGTCGAGGTGGAGGGCGCGCCGCACGGCCTCCTCTGGACGCACGCGTCCGAGGTCACCGAAGCCCTGCTCGCCTTCCTGGCGAAGTAGGCCGCGGCGCGGTCCCGCGGGGTCGCGGCGTCGCGGCCCCGCGGCCCCGTGGCTCCGCGGTCCCGCGGCCCCGCGGCTCCGCGGTCCCGCGTCCACCGAGCCGCCCGCCCCGCGCGCAGCCCTCGCCGAGGCTCAGCCGGTCCCGCCCGCCCCGCGCGCAGCCCCCGCCGAGGCCCCGCCGGCCCCGCCGGCCCCGCCCGCCCGGTCGCCCTCCGCTCGAGCCGAGACCCCGCCGGCCGTGATCCCCTTCACGGCCGACGGGGTCTTACGCGTCTCCGCACCCGCCCCCGCGCCCACCCTGGACACACCTCCACCCCCACAGCCGGCGAGTACGCGAAATATGCACCCGACACGCCGTACGCGGCAGCATTCTCCGCGTACTCGGCGGCTCGAGACCCGCCGGGCCCGGAGTCAGCGACCCCGCGAGGGAATGTGGCATCGTTGCCATACCCACCCCGGGCCTTGACCCTCGACGGCTTCAAGCGTACAAAACGGTTAGATAACGAATGCGCGCGCTTGCTGCTCAAAACTCTTGTCAATAGCCCGGATACTGCGTTACTTTGCGATGTGGGAAGGTTTCCAGGTTTGCCGCTTCGCACCACGGCGCCGGGACACAGACCTCTTCGCGCGGGCGACGACGCCCGTGGCGACTCCATCGAAGGGAAATCGAATGAACAAGAGGCACACCGCCCTCGCCACGCTGGCGATCACAGCGTCGGTGGCGCTCCTCGCCGGCTGCAGCTCCAGCGGCGGCGGCTCGTCCAACGCTGACTTCTCCAAAGACGCCAAGGGCCAGCTCAACGCGTGGGGCTTCGACAACGCCGACGAGGTCGGCACGTCGCGTCTCGACTATGCGAAGAAGCAGCTCAGCGACGTCCAGATCAAGATCGACCAGACCCCGTTCGACGCTCAGAAGTTCACCACCCGCGTCGCGGGCGGCAACGTGCCGGACGTCGTCCAGATGGACCGCCAGTTCGTCGCGACCTACGCGGCCCAGGGCCTGATCATGCCGCTCGACCAGTGCTACTCGGTCCACGATGTCGACCCGAAGTCCGCCTACTACCAGTCGGTCGTCGACGACATCACGCTCGGCGGCAAGATCTACGCTGTGCCGCAGTTCTACCAGCCGCCGGCGATCATCACCAACGAGCGCGTCATGAAGGCCGCCGGTGTCACCGACGCCGACATCGACACCTCGAAGCCCGAGACGCTCATCGCCGCCATCAAGAAGATGTACAAGGCCTCCGGCGACAACCCGAGCACCCTCGGCTTCGACCCGCAGGCCAGCGGCCAGGCGGGGCTGTGGCTGCTCGCCTACGGCGGCCAGATCATCGACAAGGACGGCAAGCCGACCCTGGACGACTCGAAGAACGAGAAGGGCCTGGAGGTCCTGAAGCAGATCGCCGACGCCCAGGGCGGCTACGCGAAGATGAAGAGCTTCACCGACTCCTTCGACTTCTTCGGCGAGAACAACCAGTACGTGAAGGACCAGGTCGGCGCCGAGGTCAACGCCCAGTGGTACGTGAACGTGCTGACCCCGTTCGTCGACAAGGTGGACATCGGCGCCGTCCCGTTCAAGGACAGCAGCGGCCAGCCGTTCACCGTCGCCTCCGGCACCTCGTTCGTGATCCCGACCGGCGCCAAGAACAAGGACGCCGCCTGCGCCTGGGCCCTCGACCTGACCAGCAAGGACGCGTGGATGGCCGCCGGCGCCGCTCGTGCGAAGACGATCTCCAGCACCCCGGGCGCCATCAACACCGGGCTGTTCACGGGCTCGCCGGAGGCCGACAAGGCCATCCGCGACCAGTACGTGAAGCCGTCCGGCAACGCGGGCTTCGACAAGGCGATCTCGACCTACTACGACGTCGTCGGCAGCGGCAAGTCGTTCGGCGCCTCGCCGGCCGGCCAGCAGATCCAGACGGAGCTGCAGAACGCGATCCAGTCGTACCTCCTCGGCAACAAGTCGGCGAGCAAGGCCCTCCAGGACGCGCAGACCGCCGCCCAGAAGGCGTACGACCAGGCGGCCAAGAGCAAGAAGTAGTCGCCCACTCCGACGAAGGGGCGGTCTCCGTGGGGAGGCCGACCCTTCGGCGTGTGCGGGCAGGGGCGGCCGCCGCCCGCCCACAGTCCGCCCACCGACTTGTCACGACACGCCGTCTGCGTCCGCCCGCGCGCGGCGAGTCTCGCCAAATGGATGGGTGGAGGGTGCTCAGTGGCGCCCCTCAGCCCGCCGCGACCTCCACCACATCCTCCACATCCCGCGCGCCGCGCAGCGCCTTCCCCAGGAGGATCGGGCAGCACAGCAGCAGCACCCCCGCCGCCAGCACGGTCCAGCGCGCCCCGATGACCTCGCCCAGCACCCCGCCGATGATCGCGCCGAGCGGGAACAAGCCCATCACGACGACCTGCATGGTGGCATTCACGCGTCCGAGCAGGCGGTCGGGGACGATCTGCTGGCGGAGGCTGACGTTCGTGATCGCGTACACGATCTGCCCGAGTTCCCCGGCGGCGATCCCGACGACCACCAGCAGCGTCCACCATCCCGGCTGCGCGAACGCAGTCGCCAGCGACAGCGGAGTCGTGACCGCCAGCGACAGCCAGATGATCCGCGCGGACCCCACCGCGCCGGCGAGCCGCGTGGTGAAGGCCGCGCCGATCATGACCGTCACCGACCCGACCGCGATGACGACGCCGATGACCGCGGGAGGCAGCCCGAGCGTCCGCGACAGGAACACGATGTTCACCGCCGACGCCACCGCGAACGCGAAGTTGCTCACCGCACTGGCGACCGCCGTCGCCCGCAGCACCCGAGTGTGGAAGACGACCCGAAGCCCCTCGGCGATGTCGGCGCCCATGCGCGACCGCCGACCGCCTCCTGCCGTGCCGGAAACGGAGGCGGCGCCCTCCGCCGGTTCGGCGTGTCCGCGGGGAAGGGAGGACTCGCGCGTCTCGGGCCGCCGTATCTCCTCCGTTTCCGGCACAAGCCCATCGGTGTCGGAAACGGAGGCGGCGCGCTCCTCCGTTTCCGCCTGCGCAGGCAGCACGTAGGCCCCCGCGGCCCCCGCCCGCCCCTCCCGCGCCCGGATCCCCAGCAGGCACGCCGCCGACACCGCGAACGTCACCGCCTGCACCAGCACCACCAGCGCGGCCCCGAGCGCCGCCACCAGCACCCCGCCCAGCGCCGGCCCTGCCACCTGCCCGGAGGCGCGCACGAATTCCAGCGACGAGTTGCCGGCGAGCACGCGGTCGCGGCCGATCACCGCCGGCAGGTATGAGCGGTAGCCGACGTCGAAGAACACGCGCGCGACGCCGACCAGGAGGGAGACGACCAGTAGCTGCCACACGCTCAGCACCCCGAGCATCCACGCGAGCGGGATGGTCGCGAGCAGCACCGCGCGCACCAGATCGCTCGCGACGAGCACCGGCCGGCGCCGCACGCGGTCGATCCACGCGCCGGCGGGCAGCCCGAGCACGGCGAACGCGATCGTGGAGGCGGCGCCGAGCAGCCCCACCTCGAACGCCGACGCGTGGAGGGTCGCGACCGCGAGCAGCGGGATGGCGACGCCGCTGACCTGCGCGCCGAGCTGACTGGTCGTCTGCCCGGCCAGCAGCAGCCGGAAGTCGCGCTGCCCGAAAAGCGACGACGAAGACGACGATGAAGAAGAAGTGGAGGGAGACCTCACGACGATCCTTTCGATTTCGGGCTCCGGGCCCGGTACAGGTGGTCCTCCCACCCGCCGGCTGGATCCGAGAATCGTCGCTAGGGGGGTTAAACGTTACCGGGCGCGACGGCTGATGTCCAACCGTCGCGCCCGGCACAAGGCGAGCGAGAAGCGCTCAGCCTTTGCGGCCCTGCGTCGCGACTCCCTCGATGAAGTACCGCTGCCCGAAGGCGAACAGCAGGAGCATCGGCAGCGTCACGATGAGGCTCGCGACCATCACGTACTGGTAGTCGCCGTGGCCTCCATTGGTCGGGCTGAAGGTCGTCATCGCGTACGAGATGCCGAGCGGGACCGTGAAGCCCTCGACCCCTCCCGCGTTCAGGTAGATCAGCGCCGCCTGGAGGTTGTTCCAGCTGGCCTGGAACTCGAACAGGAAGATGATGATGAACGACGGGATGCTGAGCGGCAGCGCGATCTTCGTGAACAGCTTCCAGTAGCTCGCGCCGTCGAGGCGGGCGGCCTCGAACAGTTCACGCGGCAGCCCGAGGAAGAACTGGCGCTGCAGGAAGATGTAGAAGGCCGAGCCGAACAGGTTCATGCCGAACAGCGGTATCCACGTGCCGATCAGTCCCAGGTTCTTCCAGATGAGGTACTGCGGCACCATCGTGACGGCACCGGGCAGCATCATCGTGGCGAGCACGAGGCCGAAGAGGAGGGTGCGGCCCGGGAACTTGAAGTACGCGAACCCGAACGCGACGATCGAGCTCGAGATCGCGACCAGGCCGGCGGCGAGCACCGCGATGATGATGCTGTTGCCGATCCACGACAGCAGCGGGAGCTGGTTCCACACCTCCACGTAGTTCTGCGGCGTGAACGTCTTGGGCCACAGGGAGTTGTCGAACACCTCCTGCCGCGGCTTGAGGCTCGACGCGAGCAGCCAGGCGAACGGGTAGAGGAACAGCAGGCCGAACGCGATCAGCACGATCCAGAGGATCGTCTTGCCGATCACCGTCTTCGGCTTGTACCAGCGGTCCTCCTTCTTACGTCCGGAGGGGCGGGGCGCGCCGGTCGCGACCTGCGCCTCGGAGGCGAGCGGTGCCGCGGCGGGGGCGGACTGTGTTGCCGACGACATCACTTGTCTCCTTCGTAGTAGACGAGGCGGTTGCTGACCTTCACCTGCACGAGCGTGATCAGGAGGATGATCACGAACAGCAGCCAGGCCATCGCGGCGGCGAAGCCGAAGTTGAACTGCCGGAACGCCTGCTGGAACAGGTAGACCCCGTAGAACAGGGACGACTCGGGAGACGCGTTCGTCTGGTCGCGCCAGAACAGCAGGTACGCCTGGTCGAACACCTGCAGCGCCGCGATGGTCAGGACGACGACGTTGAAGAAGATCGCCGGCGAGATCATCGGGATGGTGATGGTGAAGAACTGCCGGATGGGCCCTGCTCCGTCGAGCGACGCCACCTCGTAGAGGTCGCGCGGCACGTTCTTGAGCGCGGCGAGGAAGATCACCATCGTGCCGCTGACGCCCCACAGCGTCATGAGGACGATCGACGGCTTCACCCAGTTCGGGTCGATGAGCCACTGCGGGCCGTCGATGCCGAAGATCGCGAGGAACCGGTTGATCGCGCCCGTGTTGCCGTTGAGCAGCAGCAGGAAGATGGAGGCCGTCGCCACCGCCGGCGTCATCTTCGGCAGGTAGTAGAGGGTGCGGAAGACGCCCGCCCCGCGGCCGACCCAGTTGAGCAGCAGTGCGAGGACGAGCGCGAAGATGATCTCCAGCGGAACCGCCATCACCGCGTAGAAGAGGGTGTTGCCGAGCGAGAGCCCGACCTTCGGGTCATTGAACAGCTCGGCGTAGTTGTCGACGCCGGCCGGAGTGGCGCTGTTGGTCGCCAGGTTGTAGTTGCTGAACGAGATGTAGAGGCTGTACAGCATCGCGCCGAGCGTGAACACCAGGAAGCCGACGATCCAGGGGCTGATGAACAGGTAGCCCGCGATCGCCTCGCGCTTGTTGTACTTGGTGACGCGCTTCTTCCCGGGCTTGCGCGCGTCCGTGCGCGCCTTGCGGGACGTTTCGGTCAGGACGGCCATCAGCGGCCTCCCTCGCCTGCAGCATCGTCGAGCTCGGTGATCCTCATCGCCGCCCTTTCGATCCTTCCGCCTGCGCGGCGCCCGGTCGGCTCACGCCCCCGCGGCCCTGCGCCAGCAGGATGTGGCATCGTTACCACATCACGGCGAGCATAAGGCCTCGACTGCCGAGACGCAACCGGACCGCCCGCCCCGGCCGTGCCCGCTCCGGGCCTGACGGGGCACAGGGCACCCTTTGCTTCCGGCACGGACGGTACACCGCGGGGGGAGGCGTGTCTGCCCCGGGGGAGGGCGGCCCGGGGCCGCAGACTTGCAAGCGCGCGTCCGCAGTTCGGCCGCGCAGTTTCTGGTGATCCACCCCCGCGGCTTGGCGTCCGCGTCTACAGCCGATCGGCTCCCGCGTCTCTGTCCACAGGCCCCGGCTCTGCGACCTCGTCCACAGCCGATGGACGCCGGTGCTCTGCCCGACCACCGCTCCGGCTTTGGTCGCCCCGTGCACAGTGGATGGCCTCCGGCGCGTCAATCCAAGCCCTCGGCTCTGGCCGCCCATCCACAGTCCACGGGCCGCGGCGTCTCCGTCCGCAGTCCATGGTCTCAGGCGTCTCCATCCACATATTCCTTCACCCGCCATCCCCGCGGCCCGCCGCCCATTAGTGTGGATTCGCGCTGAGCGTCCGGGGATGGGGGCGCGAGAGGAAGGGTGTCGATGAGCGAGCTGGAGCAGGCGGGCGTGCCCCGCCGTGCGACGTTGAAGGACGTCGCGCGGGAGGCCGGCGTGTCGCAGTCCACGACCTCGCGCGCGCTGAGCGGCGAGGGGTACGTGGCCGCAGGCGTCCGGCAGCGCGTGCTCGACGCCGCGGAGGCGCTGGGGTATGTGCCGCATGCCATGGCGCGCAGCCTCCGCAAGCAGGACAGCCGCACCATCGGCGTGCTCGTCTCCGACCTCCGCAACGCCTTCTACGCCGACCTCGCCGCCGGCATCGCCGCCCGCGCGCGCCGCGAGGGTTACACGATGATGCTGGTCGACGACCAGGGCTCCACCGAGGCCGAGATGGACGCCGCCCGGGCCTTCGTCGCCACCCGCGTGGCGGGCGTGATCGTGACACCGCTCTCCGGCGACGTCTCCGCGTACCTGATGCGGCAGCACATCCCCGTCATCGAGGCCGACCGGCAGTTCTCCGAGGGCCACGCGGACGCCGTCATCATCGACAACGCGGGCGTCGCCCGCAGGATGACCGACCACCTCATCGACCTCGGGCACCGCCGCATCGCCCTGTTCATCGACGAGACCACGTGGACCACCGGTGGCGAGCGCGCCGCCGGCTACCGCCGCTCCCTCGAGGAGTCGGGCATCGAAGCCGACCCCGCCCTCGTCATCGCCGCCGGGTGGGACGCCGACGGCGCCCGCCGCTCGGCCATCGACATCCTGGCCCGCCGCGACCACCCGACGGCCATCTTCGCCGCCAACAACCTCCTCGCGGAGGGCGTCTGGCGCGCCACCAACGATCTCGGCCTGCGCATCCCCGACGACGTCAGCGTGGTCTCCTTCGACGACTCCGAGTGGATGAGCATGGTGAACCCCGGCATCACCGCGGTCGCGCAGGACGCGGTCGCCCTCGGCGAGACCGCCCTCGACCGCCTGCTGGTCCGCATCGCGAATCCCTCCGCCGACCCCCAGCGGATCGTGCTGGAGGCGCAGGTGCTCCCTCGGGGGTCGACGGCGGCGCCGCGGGCGTAGTGGGGGCGCGGGTGGTCCCGCTGGGGTCGATGGCGGCGCCGGGGCGTAGTGGCGCGGCTGCCCTCGCTGGGGTCGACGGAGGCGCCACGAGCGCAGTGACGGCGCGGGTGGTCGGGCGAAGGTCGACCGAGGTGCCGACGTAGCGGCGGCGCGGGTGGTCGGGCGTGGGAGGTGACGCAGCATAGCGGCGGCGCGGTGGTCCGGCGAGCGTCGACGGCGGCGCCGCGGGCGTGGCATGTCCGTCGGGCGGGTCAGCAACCTGGGCCGTTGGAGCGCGAAGCGGGCTCAACGATGTGGCACAACACGCCGTGGGCCGACGTCCGATGGCGGCATGTCGGGCCATATCGATGGGTAGTTGGAGGTGGCAACGTTCCCACATCGAAAGCGCGCTTAGCCGCGCCGCCGCTGCGCCGCCACGCGCGCCGGGCAGTGCCACGCCTCCCGCCTTGTCAACGCCTGGCGTCCAGGCCGCCGAGGGCGTACTGAGCAAACACCCCCGTGTCAATCCCCTGGAACGGCGCAGCGGCGGCCCAGCTCCTTAGGGCACTATGTGTTCCATGGGAAAACTCGTCTACGGCGCTGGTCAGGAGTATGACCTCGACGACCGCGTGCTGAGCCACGTCAAGCTCGCCATCGTCGCCAAGCTGCGCCGCCACGAGAGCTTCCTCCTCAACTGGGATGTGCCCGTCGAGCAGGGCTCCGGCCGCGTCTCGCTCTGGATCAGCCGCGAGGTGCCCCTCGCGTTCCAGTTCAGCGGCAGCCGGCCGCCCGCGATCAACCCGCAGTGGCTGGAGGCGCTCATGCACACCTCGCAGCGCACCGGCGGCATGGTCGTGATGTCCGAGGATCAGGTCGACCTGCACCTCCCGAACTGAGTGGCTGCTCGAACGCACGGTTCGAACGCCTCGTCAATCCCTGGGGGAGCAACGTCCACCTCTTTACCGTTGCTTCCATGAGTACTCTGACCGCGACAGCGGTCCTGCTGATGCTGCCCCGGCACGCGCGCACCCCCGTCGCGGTGCTGGTCGGCGGCGAGGTGCCGTCGTCGCTGCGGCTCGACATCTTCGACGCCAAGGACACGTTCGTCCGGCTGCGCAAGGGCCCGGGCGGCCACGGCCTCCCCGAGCCCTACCGGCAGGTGTCGTGGGACGAGTTCCCGGCCGAGTCGGCGGCGGTGATCGCCGTGTCTCCCGAGACCTTCGCGCAGGCGCGGTTCGCGAACTCCGCCTCGCTGTTCGGCGCGGTCGACGCGGTCGCCTTCGTGCCGTGGACCGAGAGCGGGGAGGCGTACGATCGCGTGCGCGTCCCCATCCCGTCGCTCGACCGGGCGTCGTGGCACGAGTACGAGCTGGCGACGCAGTCGCGCACGGAGTGCCGCTACCGCGTGGCGACGACGCCCGCGTTCGTGGGAGGAGGAGTGGATGCTCTATCAGCTGTCTGAGATCGAGCGCATGTTCGACGCCGATCGCCCGCTGTTCGTGCGGTTCTCGCAGGGCTACGCGGCCGACATCGTCGGGGGCAGCGCCGACCCGGAGACCGGGCTGAGCTTGCCGGGGCTCGCCGCCCGTCCGCTCGACCCGGAGGAGTGGTGGAGCCTCCCCGCCGCCGAGTGGATCGCGCGGCAGCTCGCCCGGTTCCACCGCGACGAGGCGCACTTCGCCTGGCTGCTGCGCGGCACGGTCGTCGCCCGCACCGCCGACGGCGAGCCGCTGATCGGCGACGTGGAGGTCGTCGGCCGGCTCGCGGACGGCCTGCTCGATCAGGCCGCGCGCGTCTGGCGCGAGCGTTTCGACGCGGCGGTCGGCGCGAGCGAGGCCGAACTGGTGTCGGTGGCGCATGCGTGAGGCCCCACCCGGGGTGATGGAGGCCACGGCCGTCCTGATCCTGATCTCCGACGGCCCGTCCGGGGGCACCGCCATCGTCCTGCGCCGCCCGGAGGCGCCCGCGTTCGTGGTGATGGGCGACGACACCGAGGAGGGCTTCGCCCGCCTGCGCCGCGGCGCGATCGCTTACGGGATGCCGGAGACGTACCAGGCCCTCCCGCGCGACATGATCCGCCATGGCCACGTGCTGCACGTGCGCGACGACCACCGGCTCGGCCGGGTCGACAAGCACGGCACGATCTTCGGGACCAGCCCGGACCTCAAGCTGTGGATCCCGCTGGACGATGACGGGAGGCCCTTCGAGCGGATGCGGGTGCCCATCCCGTCGCTGGAGCGGCCTGCGTACCTCGAGTTCGCCTTCGCCGGCCGCGGCTCCGACGACGCGCTGCTCTACGAGCTCGACGGGGAGGCGCGCAACGGTGACGGCTACCTGTGCCCGTACTGCGGCCGGCTGACCGAGAAGAAGGAGCCGCATACCGCGCAGCACGGGGTCGCGGGGCACCTCCACGCCGGCGTGTCGGCGGGCCACGAGGAGGGCGATGTGCGCGAGCCGGCGCCGCTGACCGGGCCGATCGAACTCGGCGGACACCCTGGAACGGGGTCGCGCCTGTGAGCCGGGCGCTGCGGATCCTCGTCTGGCAGGTGCACGGCGGGTGGATGGACGCGTTCGTGCGCGGCCGCCACACCTACCTCCTGCCGGTGAACAGCCAGGGGGACGGCGCGGTCGGAGCGCGCGACTGGCCGCGCGCGCAGGACGTGCCGGAGGACCAGCTCGCCGGGACCGACTTCGACGTCGCGGTGGTGCAGCGGCTGGAGGAGCTGGACTGGTTGGAGGAGCGCACCGGTAAGCGCCCCGGTGTCGATGTGCCGGTGATCTTCGTGGAGCACAACACTCCGCGGGATGATGTGCCGACCTCCCGGCATCCACTCGCCGACCGCGACGACCTGATCATCGCGCACGTGACGCACTTCAACGCGCTGTTCTGGGACACCGGTTCGACGCGCACGGTCGTGATCGAGCACGGCGTCGTGGACTACGGAAGCTTCTACACCGGCGAGCTGGCGCGGTCGGCGGCCGTGATCAACGAGCCGGTGCGGCGCTGGCGGGTCACCGGCAGCGACCTGCTGGGCGGCTTCGCGGCCATCGCGCCGGTCGACGTCTTCGGGATGCAGGTCGACGGTCTCGCCCAGGCCCTCGGCCTCGGGCCCGACCGGGTGACGGCCGCCGGCGACCTCCCCGCTCCGCAGCTCTTCGCCGAGCTGGGCAGGCGCAGCGTGTACATCCACCCCAACCGATGGACGTCGCTGGGGCTGTCGCTGATCGAGGCGATGACAGCGGGGATGCCCGTGGTCGCGCTCGACACGACGGACGCGCGTCGCGCCGTCGTCCCCGGCGTCGGCGCGATCTCGACGGACGTGCGCGAGCTGCACGCGGCCGTGCGCGCCTTCATCGATGACCCGGAGCGCGGCCGCAGCTCGGGCGAGATGGCGCGCGAGTGGGCGCTGGAGCGCTTCGGCCTGGCGCGCTTCCAGTCGGACTGGGATGCCCTCCTCTCGACCTGGGTCGGCTAGCCAACCGCCGAGTACGCGGAGAATCCGCGTACTCGACGGTTTGTCAGTCCTCGTCCTGGAGGGTGCGGAGGGTGCGCTCGGCGTCGCGGAGCGCGCTCTGCGCCGCGGCCACCCTTTTGCGGAGGTCGCGCTCGGCCGCCTTGCTGTCGGCGAGCTCGTCGGCGACGCGCTGGAGGCGCCGCTCCAGGGAGTCGCGCTCGGCCTCCAGGTCGGTGCGGCGGTCGACCTCCTCGTCCAGCTCGTCGTCAAGCTCTTCGGCATCCTCGCGGGCGCGCTCGACGGCCTTCTCTGCGGCGCGGAGGCGGCGCTGTCGCTCCCGGCGCTCGCTCGCGGACTCCCGGGAGTCGGGTTCGGGCTCGGGCTCAGGTTCCGGCTCGGGTTCCGGCTCGCGCTCGGCCTTGGGCGCCGAGGTCGCCTTCGACGCACGCTTCGGCACGGCCGCCGTGCTGGCCTTCCGGGTCCGCGACGACGCTCCCTTCTCACTCGGCGCCTCCGGCTCGTCGCCGGCCTCCTCCTCCGCCGCCTCCACCTCGATCGGCACCGCGACCGCGTCCTCGATGTCGACCTGGTCGACCCCGGTCGACTCGAGCGCCCGGACGAGCAGACCGCTGCGCACCGCCGCCGCGGCCGCGGGGTCGATGACGGCGGCCTGGAGGGTCTCCTCCACCTCCCGCTGCACGCTCGCGCTGACGTCGAGCCCCGTGATCGCGCGCTGGAGGACCCGCTGCCGCTGCTGCGTCAGCTCGCGGATGGCCTCGCGGTCGCGGTCGGCGAACGCCTCCCGCATCCGGTCGCCGACGTCGAGCACGTCCTGGATGACCTCGCCGCGCTCGCGCACGAGCGCGTTGATCGCGGCGGCGGCCGCCGATGGCTTGCGCAGCGCCTTGATCTGCTTCGCGAGCGCGCGGTCGGCCTCCTTCGCCGCCGCGGCCCGTTCCGCCACGAAGTCCCCCGGCGCGACCGCGTACAGCTCGTCGGCCACCGTGCGCAGGTCCATGCGGGGGAGTGTACTCAGTGGTCGCGCAGCTCCTTGACCAGCTCGCCCTTGTTCTTCTTGGAGTAGCCGCTGAGGCCCAGCTCCTTGGCGCGCTTCTTCAGCTCGGGCACCGTCATGTCGTCGTACGAGCCGGCCTTGCCGCCCTTCGTGCCGACCGACTTCCGGCCGCGGGCGGCGGCGGCATTGGAGATGCGGGCCGCCTTCTCCTTCGAGTCGCCCTCGTCGCGGAGCTTCTCGTACAGTTCTCGGTCCTTCAGCTGGGGCTGTCGTCCGGGCATGTCGTCTCCTTCCATCGACATGACGCACGGTACGCCGCCCTCGGCGCACGTCGAACCCCGGACACGACGAAGGGCCGCGGCGCAGTGCCGCGGCCCTTCGTGTGCGAGCGGGTGTTACGCGCGCGGCGCCTTCGACGCCTTCACCGCGTTGAAGTACTCGGTGGAGGGGCGCAGCCACATCAGCACGACGGCGACGATGGAGGCCACGACCTGCAGGGCGCCCAGGCCGAAGCCGGCGATGATGTTCAGCAGCGACAGGGCGGTGAGCACCGTGAGGACGATGCGGGCCCAGTTGGCGCCGCGGCGCATGAAGAACGCGAACACCACGAAGACGACGGCCCAGAAGATCAGGGTCACGATCGCCCAGGTGATGCCGAGGCCGATGGCGGCGTCGACGACCTGCTGCGCCTGCGAGGCGTCGACGGAGCCCTGCGTCTGCAGGCTCTGGAGCAGCGAGTCGCGGGTGCCGCCGATGGTCGCGAGCGTGATGATCCCGCCGATGACGCTGAGGAGCGCCGAGGCGATGAACAGCCAGAACGCGACGTTGACCGGGGTCGGCGGCGCGGTCGGGGCGGCGACCGGCGCGCCGGTGGCCGAGGAGGCGGGGTAGGCGCCGGGCGCGGGAGGCGCGGGCGGCGGGTTGTAGGACGCGGCGGACGGGGCGGGCTCTGCCGGCGGGACCGGCGCGGCCGGGGGCACCGGCGGCACGGAGCCGGGAGTGTTGCCCGCGGCGGGCTGCTGCGGCGTGTTCTCGTCAGGAGTGCTCATGCACGCCAGATTACTGCCATATCAGATTCTGTACTAGGCCTGTGAAGAAGCCTCGCCCGAGGTGAAATCACGGTTGTTCTCATGATCGGCGCCCACCGACTCGCCGACGACGGCCGCCAGCGGCTGCGTCGCCGGTCCTTCCAGCACCGTCCCGTCGGGCGCGAACCGCGAGCCGTGCAGCGGGCAGTCCCACGAGCGCTCGGCGTCGTTCCACCGCACGACTCCGCCCAGGTGGGTGCACACCGCGCTCACCGCGCACGTGACGCCGCCGACGGTGGAGACGGCCGTCGGCGCCCGTCCGTGGCGGCCGACCACGCCCTCCCCCTCGGCGGGCGGTTCGGCGCCGGCGAGATCGGGACCGGTCTCCGCGTTCGTCCACTCGGTCACCGCCGCCGCGCCGACGGCGGCGTTCATCTTGGCGCCCGCAGCGAGGTCGGCGGGGCGGGTGACGCGGTGATGGAGGGTGCGCGCCCACTCCAGCGTCTCTCCGGTCAGGTCGGCTGTCAGGCTGAGCGCGGCGGCGACGGCGTTCGTCAGCCCCCACTTCGCGTAGCCCGTCGCCAGGTACACGCGGCCCCTGCCGCGCGGCAGCCAGCCGACGAACGGGACCCGGTTGGCCGAGCGGTAGTCCTGGGCCGACCACCAGTGCATCCTCTCCGCCCCCGGGAAGTGCTGGGCGGTCCACGAGGTCAGATCGGCGACGCGGTCGGAGGTCACGCCGCCACGGCCTCCCGGATGCCCGTTGCCGCCGACCAGCAGCAGCTCGCCGTCGTCGACCGGCACCGACCGCAGCGAGCGCGTCGGCGAGTCGGCCGATAGGTACATGGACCGCGGGATGCCGCCCGGCACCCGGAAGGCCGCCACGTAGGAGCGCAGCGGCTCGACCTTCGCGAAGTAGAGGCCACGGTCGAGGATGGGCGTGCCGGTCGCGAGGATGAGCTGCTTGGCGCGCGTGCGACCGGACGTGCTGGTGATGGTCACGGGGTCGCCGGCCGACACCGCGGTCACCCGTTCGCCCTCGACGATGCGCCCGCCGAGCCTCCGCAGCTCCGTCGCGAGGGCGGCCAGAACCTCGAGCGGGTGCACCTGGGCCTGGTCGCGCAGGGTGAGTGCGCCCTCCACCGCGAACGGCAGCTCGCAGCTGCGCTCCTCGGTGGCCGCGTCGAGTCCCGCGGCCCGCAGCGCCGCCAGCTCGGCGTCGAGCTTGTCGAGGCCGTCGAGGGTGGTCGCGTAGGTCACCGCGTCGCGCAGCTCGTACGGCACCCCCTGCTCGTCGAGGAAGTCGAGCAGCCAGCCGCGTCCGGCGATGTTGCCGTCGACGTAGGCGCACAGGTTGCGGTCGGAGGTGTGCTTGCGGATGCCGGAGAGCGTCGTGCCCTGCAGCAGGCTCACCTTGCCGGTCGTGTTGCCGGTCGTGACGGCACCGACCGTCCGCGCCTCCAGCACGGTCACCCGCATGCCGGCGCGGGCCAGCATGACGGCGGTGGCGAGGCCGGTCAGCCCCGCGCCGACGACGACCGTGTCGTACTCGCCGTCCCACTCGAAGCGGTCGGTGGGGAGGGCGGGCGCGGTCTCGAGCCAGAGCGATGCGCTCGCGGGGATCGTCGACATGCGACGAGCATCCTCCCTGGGCGCGTGCGAGGGAACCGCTTGACGTCAGATGACGGCGGGAGTGATGGAGGAAGCGAACAGCGAGGCGGCGGGTCGGTCAGCGCCTCGCGCGCTCAGGCCAGCGAGTCGAAGTCGAACCAGAAGGCGTCGTCGTCCTCCTCCGACTCTCCGTTGTGGCCGACAGGCTCGCGAGGGATGGTCGCGGTCTCGATGCGCACGCGGGTCTGCGCCGTGACGAAGATCTCGCTCGGCGGCCGGCTCGACTGCGTGACCGCGACGAAATCGCCGTTGTTCCGGCTCGCCTGCACCACACGGCTCTTCAGCTCTTCGACCGGAGCCCGGTCGACGAAGGTGAACCTCAGGTCGTCGATGTAGACGTGGAACACCTGCATGCGCCCCTCTCCCGATCATCGATGTCTGCTGCGATAGTACGCGGGGATCGGGAATGCACCAGTCCGAGGGCGCCCGCGCTGAGCCGTGCGCAGCGCGGAGCGGCCGACACCGGCCTCACGGAGAACGTCATAGGAAGTCGAGGTCGATGCCCTCGGCGTCCTCCGTCCCTGACTCGACGAAGGTCGCCTTGCGCGGCCCCAGCTCCTGCGTCTTCTGCTCGATGTCGGCGACGAACTCCGTGTCGACGAGATCGTCGCCCTCGCCGTCGTCGACGAGGATCTGGCTCGCGGGCCCGAGCAGCATGAGGACCTCGCCCTGCTGGCCGTTCTCCATCACGGCGGGGGCATGCACTTCGGCTGCGGCGTTGTTGATGGCGAGGGCCGCCGCGTAGGCGACCAGCGCTTCGGCGATGGCGTCCCCCGTCAGCAGCGATCCGCTCGCATAGTGGATGCGCTTCATGGCACCCATTCGTACGTGCGGCCTCCCGAGAGGTCAAGGCCCGGCGGAAGGGGTTGATTCCGGCGGAAGGGGCGCGTTCACTCGCGGGCATGACGGATGCCGCCCGACCTCTGACCGCCCTCGCCCTCGTGTGCACGCTCAAGGCGTCGCCCGCGGAGTCCAGCAGTCAGCTGCTCGCCAAGCAGCTCCTCGACGAGCTCGCCACCCACGACGTGACCGGCACCGCCGTGCGGCTGGCCGACTTCGACATCAAGCCCGGCGTGGAGGTGGACGAGGGAGACGGCGACGAGTGGCCGCGCATCCGCGAGCAGGTGCTGGCCTCCGACATCCTGATCATCGTGACCCCGACGTGGATGGGCCATATGTCGTCCATCGCGCAGCGCGCGCTGGAGCGCCTCGACGCCGAGCTGTCGGAGACGGACGACAACGGCCGCCCGCTCGTCGAGGGCAAGGTCGCGATCGCGGGCGTCGTCGGCAACGAGGACGGCGCCCACAAGATCATCGCCGACCTGTTCCAGGCGCTGAACGACGTCGGCTTCAGCATCCCGTCGCAGGGCGCCACCTACTGGAACGGCGAGGCGATGGGCTCGGTCGACTACAAGGACCTCGACGAGACGCCGGAGTCCGTGGCCAGCACGAACGCGAGCGTCGCGCACAATGCCGCGCACCTCGCGCGGCTGCTGGGGGAGCGGCCGTACTGACGCGGTCGTGCTGGGGGCCCGAGGTGGCCATCGCGCTGCGGTCGCTAGCATGACCGGGTGATCCCGGCCGAACCCTCTCTCGTCGCGCGCCTACGCGCAGCGGGCTGCGTGTTCGCGGAGGAGGAGGCGTCGCTGCTCAGCGAGGCGGCCGCGGGCGACGCGGGCGTGCTCGAATCGCTGGTCGCGCGCCGGGTCGCCGGCGAGCCGTTGGAACCGCTGCTGGGCTGGGCGGAGTTCGGCGGCCTCCGCGTCCGCGTGCTGCCGGGGGTCTTCGTGCCGCGGCGGCGCACCGAGTTCCTCGCGTTGCGGGCGGCTGAGCTCGCGGAGGCGGCCCTCGTTGCTCGCGGATCCACGATCGCTCTCGATCTGTGCTGCGGCGCCGGTGCGATCGGAGCGGTCGTCGCGTCGCGCGTGCCGGCGGCGGAGGTGTGGGCGACCGACGTCGATGAGGAGGCTGTGCGCTGCGCCCGGCTCAACCTCCCGCCCGAGCGCGTCCTCGTGGGCGATCTCTTCGCGCCGCTGCCCGCCTCCGTCCGCGGCCGGATCGACGTGATCGCGGTGAACGCGCCCTACGTGCCCACCGCCGAGATCGTCCGCATGCCGGTGGAGGCGCGCCTCCACGAGCCCGGGATCGCCCTCGACGGCGGCGCCGACGGGCTCGACCTGCACCGCCGGATCGCCGCCGAGGCGGTGCAGTGGCTGGCCCCGGGTGGCGTGCTGCTGATCGAGGCGAGCGAGCGCCAGGCGCCGGTGTCGGCCGGGCTGTTCTCGGCGGCGGGGATGGAGGCCGTGGTGGAGTCGTCGGAGGAGCTGGCGGCGACGGTGGTGGTGGCGCGGCGGGCGTGAGGTCGGTGGGTGCTGTGGGCGTGCCGTTCCGGGCCGTCGCGTTCTGGGGCCGCCGCTCCGTCCCTTCCGGGAGGTGGTGCTGCGGTCTACCGTGGCGCGCATGAGCACGCTGACCCGACGCGCGACCCAACCGCTGGCCGTGGACCGGGTGCGTCAGATCGTCATCCTGATCGGCGCGGTCGTCGCGATCATCGGCGCCTTCGTCGGCTCCGGCGCGGTCGTCGGCACACCCATCCAGAAGGTGGCGGGAGGCGCGCTCTCGGCCGACGCCACCTTCGTCGCGCCGGCGGGTCCCGCCTTCGCGATCTGGTCCGTCGTCTATGCGGGGCTCGCCCTGTACGCGATCTGGCAGGCGTTGCCGTCGCAGGCCGCGCGGGAGCGGCAACGGGTGCTGGGCTGGTGGGTCCTCGCCTCCCTGCTGCTCAACGCCGCCTGGATCCTCTCGGTGCAGGCTGGCCTGCTCGGCCTGAGCGTCGCGGTGATCGTGGCGCTGCTGGCGGTGCTCGTGACGGCGTTCGTGCTGCTGCGGCGGCACCCGTCGGAGTCGACCGCCGACGCCGTGCTCCTCGACGGCACGATGGGCCTCTACCTCGGCTGGGTGATGGTCGCCACGGTCGCGAACGTCACCGCATGGCTCACCGCGGCCGGCTTCGACGGCTTCGGCTGGAGCCCCCACGCCTGGGCGCTGGCCCTGCTCGCCGTCGTCGCGGTCCTCGGCTCGTCGCTCGCGATCTGGAGCCGCGGCCGCCTCACCCCCTCCCTGGCGCTGGCCTGGGGGCTCTGCTGGATCGGCGTCTCCCGCCTCACCGGGGAGCTGCTCTCGGCCCCGGTCGCTGTCACGGCCTTCGCCGCCGCGGCGATCGTGCTGCTGGTCACGGTGGCCGTCCGCGTCGCGCGCGGACCGATGCGGCGCGACTGAGGCTCGGGAGCAGCACGGGACGCATTCCGCTCACGCGGCGAACCGCCGCACCCGTCCGTGCTCGGTGAACCCCAGCCGTCGGTAGATCCCGACGCCATCGGGGGAGGCGGTGAGCACGGCCACTGTCGCACCGAGTCGCCGCCCGGCCTCGGTGGCCGCCGCGGTCAGCGCCGTGCCGATTCCGCGTCCTCGATGGTCGGCGGACGTGACCACATGCTCCACGGATACAGCGCCACCGGCGGCGATCGCTGCGGCGCACCCCACGGGGATGCCGTCGACCTCGGCCAGCAGGTAGCGGGCGGCATCGCCGGCGCGGAGAAGCCCGACCCGGATCGTGTTCACGGTCTCGTCCGGGAGGGTGGTGCCGACCCACACGCGCACCCAATCGGCGAGGTCGTCCGGACCGGCGTGGTCGACTTCTCGGATGCGGTACGGCGCCGCTTCGGCCGTGGCGGAGTCCATGGGAGTCATCCCTTCCGCCGGGTGCGAGAGCGGCATCGCCATGAGGGGCTCCTCCTCCACGAACCTGAAACCCCGCTCCACCAGCGCCGCCTCGATGTCATAGACGGGATCGCCTGGCCAGGAGTGCCAGAGCGCGGGGATATCACCTATCGCACGCTGCGCCTCGTCGACCCGGTCGGAAGGTATCTGCAGCACGCCGTTGAGCTCCTCATGCGGCGCCCCGGTTCGGAACCATGCCCACCCGGACTCGTGTTCGCCGTCGCCGCGCACGACATGCGTCGCGACGAACGCATCGCGGGCGGGGAGCGGGAGCAACTGGGGCACCCCTCCAGCATTCCGCATTTCGCGCTGTAAAGGAAGCTTGACTTTTCAGCGAGCACCCGGCACCCTGGACGTATGACAAGCACACTTGACACCACCCCTGGGCCCTCCGAGCGAGCCCGCAACCGGCGGTTCGGTCTCACATTCACGATCGCCATGGTCGCGTACGGCGTCGTGCTCGTCGTCTCCATCGTGTGGGGCGACCTGGACGGCACCAGCCCGTGGCGCTTCGCGTGGGCGCTCGCACCGGTCGTGCCGGTGGCCGCCGCGGCCGCCCTCCTCATCCGGTACGTGGTGCGATCGGACGAGTACGAACAGATCCGCACCTTCAAGGCGCTCGGCGTGGGCTTCGTGGTCGCGATGCTGCTGGCCGTGGTCGCGGGCTTCCTCGGCATCGCGGGCCTCGACATCCCCGGCCTGGGCTGGTGGCTCTACAGCGGAGGCATGCTCGGCTGGCTCGCCGCCACGATCGCGATGCCCCGACGATGAAGAACACGCTCCGCGAGCTGCGCGAGGAGCGCTCCTGGTCGCAGGGCGCTCTCGCCGAGCAGCTCGGGGTCTCGCGGCAGACGGTGAACGCCCTGGAGACCGGCCGCTACGACCCGTCCCTCCCTCTCGCCTTCCGCATCGCCCGTCTCTTCGGCCGCTCGATCGAGGAGGTGTTCGAGCCGGAGGAGTGACCTGTCGCAGGCTGGCCGGACGCCGGGCCCCACCTCCCGCTCGTCGCTAGGCTGGCCGGGTGGGCGGCGTACTGACCGGGTTCGGGATCATCGCCTTCGTCATCCTCGTCGGTTACCTCGCCGGGCGTGCCGGGATCGGCGGGCCGTCCGCCGGCTTCGTGCTCAACCGGATCGCGTTCTTCGTCACGAACCCGGCCCTCCTGTTCGTCACCCTGGCGCACGCGGATCTGCGGGTCGTGTTCTCGTCGCAGCTGCTCGTCGGCGGGATCGCCGCCGTCCTGTCGGGAGGGCTGTACCTCCTGCTGTCGCGGCTGTTCTTCCGCCGGCCCGTGCCCGAGACGACCATCGGCATCCTCGGCTCCGGCTACGTGAACGCCAACAACATCGGCCTCCCGGTCGCCGTCTACGTGCTCGGAAGCGCCTCCTATGTGGCGCCGGTGCTCCTGCTGCAGCTGATCGTGTTCGCACCGGTCGCCCTGACCGTGCTGGACATCGGGAGTCGCGGCACGGTGTCGCTGCGCTCGATCCTCACCCAGCCGGTGCGGAACCCCATGATCATCGCGTCCGTGCTCGGCATCCTCGTCGACGTGACGGGACTGCCCGTCCCGGAGGCCGTGTTCCAGCCGTTCGAGCTGCTCGGCGGCGCCGCCGTCCCCCTCGTGCTCATGGCGTTCGGGATGTCGCTCCACGGTTCGCGTCCCCTCCAGGCCGGGCACGGCCGCGCCGAGATCGTCACGGGTGTCGTGCTGAAGACAGCGGTGATGCCCGTGATCGCGTTCCTCCTCGCGCGCGCCTTCGGCCTGGACGGCCACGCCCTGTTCGCCGCGGTCGCGCTCGCCGCCCTCCCCACCGCCCAGAACGTCTTCAACTTCGCCGCCCGCTACGACCGCGGCGTCGCGGTGGCCCGCGACACCGTCCTCCTCACGACGATGTTCGCCGTCCCGGCCCTGCTCCTGATCGCAGCGGTGCTGGCGCCGGCGTGACCCGGTGACCCGCCCGCTGGAAGCGGAGGATGGTGTGGCGGCCAGAGCCCGAGGCTCCTCCCTTTGCCGCCCGGCGGCGGCGCGTCGTCACGCGTTTCCTCCGTCTCCAGCCGAGCACCCCGTGAGGTGCGCGGGGCGCGGTGCCCGGTGCCCGGTGCCCGGGCGGTGGGCCCGTGGGGTGGGTCTGTGTGCCGGCCCTGTGTGGTTGCCGGTGCCGGGTGTCCGGCGGTGGGTCTGTGTGCCGGCCCTGTGTGGTTGCCGGTGCCGGGTGTCCGGCGGTGGGTCTGTGTGCCGGCCCGGTGTGCTCGCCGTTGCCGGGGGTCGGCCTCGGAGCACCCGTGAAGCCCGGGCGCCCGGCGGTCGGCCCGCGGCGCGACACCTCTGGGCAGCACCGAACAGCCCTGCCGCGGGTGGCCTCCGCTTCACATCCCCAACGCACCCCGGAGCGCGGTGGGCACCCGCTCCGGAGGGAGCGCGGAGGTGAGCACCCTCGCGTACTGCTCTTTGCGTCCGGACGTCGTGCCGAGGAAGCGGTGCAGCTGCTCCTCCACCGCCCGCCCGCGCTGGGCCGGCTGGCGCTGGAACCGGCGGAACAGCTGGAGGTCGCGCTCGCCCTCCAAGGCATCCTCGGTCGCAGCGATGCCGAGCGCGGCGATCAGCTCGCCTTCGAGGTCCGGGCGGCATACGTGTACATCGGTCAGTCCGGCCCTCTCGTAGAACCGGATCTCGCCGGCGTCGCAGAGCCCGCGGATGCGCAGCGATCGGCCCGTCTCCTGAACGGCCGCAACGTAGCGCCGCACGCTCATCGCGCCGCCCATGGGCACGACCGCGATCCGCGACTCCTGCAGGTCGAGCCCGAGAAGGCGGGCCGCCTCGCGCACCGCGACGCGATCGCTCTCTCCCTCGACGAGGACGAGCGCCGCCACATCGGAGGCCGCCGCGGGACTGAGTGGCGCCGAGCGGGCGGCCCACGCAGCGAGAGCGTCCTCGAGACGGAGGGCGCCGGTCGCAGGCGAGGTGGGGGCCACGCGGCCATTGTGCTCCTGGTGGGGCGTCGTCGTCTCGGCGACCTCTCGCTCGACCCTGCCACGTGCGCCGAAGTCGCCGGTCGCCCGCCTCGGGTGCAACCCCCTGTCGCGACCCGGCGGGCGCGCGTACCGTGCCGGGCATGAAGGTTCTCATCTTTGCGGCGGGTGTGGCCGTCGGATTCGTGATCGGTTCGCGCGCCGGACGCGGCGCGTACGAAAACATGAAGCACAAGTGGCAGGGCTTCTCGGAGTCGGACCAGGTGCAGCAGGTCAAGGGCGACGTCAAGGACTTCGCCGGGAGGGCGGCGTCGCAGGTCGGCGACAAGGTGAGCGAGGCGGTCGGCAAGGCGACCGACAAGGCCTCCTCGAAGCTCGACGACCTCACCGGCAAGAGCGGGAACGGCTCGACCGGCAGCGGCTCGACCGGCACTGGCTCGACCGGCACTGGTTCGACAGGAGCCGCAGCGCCCGCGAACTGACGCGGCGTCGACCGAGGAGCATGCCCGCGCCTTCGGTGATCGGAGGCGCGGGTGTCGGCTCTGGCAGCTGTTAGTCGTCGCCTCGCCGCTGGATGTCGCTGGAAGCCCGGGCGTTGGAGCCGATGGATATCGGGCGCCGGCGCGGGGCCGCATCTGCGGCACGCGTTGCGCGCCCGGCGTCGCTCACCCTGCGACGTTTGAGCCCCGGTGCTGCCCCACGCCCCGCGGAACCGCTCGAAAGCCACCTTCGGCATTCCGGCCCGCGCTCCTGCGAATCCTCACGCACCCTCCGGTGGGTGAGCCAGCAAATCCGCGCGCTCCTCCACGTACGCGCGGAAGTCGCGCGCATCCGCGTCCGCCACGGCCGCGCTCCAGCGCACGAGCACGCGCCCGTCGCGCAGCAGCAGAGGTCCGGCCGAGGTCGACAGCGACTCCGCGTCCAGCCGGATCGCGGGCGCGTCGAAATTGACGGTCGCGCCCGACGGGATGTGCCCCCGCTCGGCCGCGGCACGGTAGGCGCGGCGCGTCTCCGCCGACAGTGACACGTACTGGGTGCGGCCGGGTGTCGTCGCGCGGATGAGGTTGCCGGTGGCCCAGAGCTGCACCGCATCCGGCGGAGACGCAGGAGCGGGTTGCCGCGTCCGGCCCTCCGCCGGGACTCCGAGCAGGACGACACCGAGGCGCCAGACCCGGCCGATCGGCCGCAGCACGGGCTCGCGACGGATGAACAGGGTCCGCCGGTCGGTGATCAGCTCGGCGAGAAGCTCGGTGCGCGCGCCGGCCTCGCTCAGCCGAGCGATCGTCGCGGCGAGGGTTTCGCGGACGGCGGCGACGGCCTCCTCGGCGTTCTCACGCGCCGGCGGCCGTTCCTGGTTCCGCTCGTCCACCCGTCGAGACTACGACCGCGGACGGCCGTGGGCAGAGTCCTCGGCGGTCAGTGCGGGAGCGCGTGGATGCTGAACGAGTTGTCGTCCGTCACGAGCAGCAGCTCGACGCCCTCCTCGTGCCGGAGCACCACCAGAGCCGAGCTGTCGCCCTCTACTACGCGCTCGACCTGGCGCAGGAAGATGGCGGCCATCTCGGCACTCACCCGGAACTGCCGGCCCAGCGCGGTCACGATGTACCGAGGCGCCCTGATCGCAGCGGAGACGCCGGAGGTGGCCTCGGGGGTCGTCGTGTCAGTGCCGGTGATCTTTGCGGGAAGCGTCGTCGAGTGAGCCGTCGTCACGTGAGCCGTCGTCGCGTCGGCGGCCGGGGAGGCCACCGTGTGCTTGTCCGCGGCGCGCTTCGTGTCCGGGCGCGCCTTCTGGCCGATCATGGCCTCGGCTCGGAAGCTCTCGACCGCCACTCGTGCCTCGGGTGTCATCGTCATAAGAGCCTCCTTCATCCCGGCAGCGAGTCCTCCGGGACTATCGACGGTAGACGCATATCCGGCATGAGACAGGGGCTTGACGAAAGGCATGATGGTAGTCATGAGAAACGTCACGCTTCCGGGAATCGACGTCCCCGCCTCCAACATCGTGCTCGGTCTGATGCGCATCGAGCCGCTCGACGACGAGCAGCTGCGGAGCCTCGTCCGTACCGCCCGCGACTCCGGTGTCACCGTCTTCGATCACGCCGACATCTACGGTGCCGAGCGCCACGCCTGCGAGCGCCGGTTCGGCGATGCGGGCGCGCTTCCCGCCGCGGAGCGCGACCAGGTGATCATCCAGTCGAAGGTCGGCATCCGCGACGGGTACTTCGACTTCTCGCGCGAGCACATCCTCCGCACCGTCGATGAATCGCTGGAGGCTCTGCGCACCGACTACCTCGACCTCCTGCTCCTGCACCGGCCGGACACCCTGGTCGAGCCCGAGGAGGTCGCGGCCGCGTTCGACGAGCTGGAGCGGGCCGGCAAGGTCCGCGCGTTCGGCGTCTCGAACCACACGCCGGGCCAGATCGAGCTGCTCAAGCGCTGGGTGCGGCAGCCGCTGGTGGCGAACCAGGTACAGCTGAGCATCACGCACGCGCCGCTGATCGCGCAGGGTGTGGCGGCGAACATGGCCGGCCTCGACCAGTCGATCGTCCGCGACGTCGGACTGCTCGACTACAGCCGTCTGCACGACATCACGCTGCAGGCGTGGTCGCCGTTCCAGAAGGGCTTCTTCGACGGCGTGTTCCTCGGCGACCGCGAACAGTACGCAGAGCTGAACGACGTGATCGACGAGCTCGCGGCGGCCTACGACGTGACTCCGACCGCCATCGCCGTCGCCTGGATCACCCGCCACCCGGCCGGCATGCAGGTCGTCCTCGGCACGACGAACGAGCAGCGCGTCCGGGACTCGGCGGCCGGCTCCGACCTGCCGCTCACCCGTGAGGAGTGGTACCGCCTCTTCCGCGCAGCGGGCCACATCCTGCCGTAAGCGAACATCTGCCGCCACGCCCCGCGCGCCGCCCGCCCCGACGAACGGCCGGACGCCGCGGGGCGGGATACGGTCGATGAGTGGACCACGCCGACGCCCCGCCCTTGCATCGACGCCTGCCGTCGCGGGAGGGGCAGGAGGCGGGGGGCGTGGAGGCTCCGGTGCCGGTCGCGGTCGAGGCGGCGCGCGACGGCGTCTCCGCGGCCGCCGACCCCCGCCAGCGCCTGAAGCCCTCACCCCGTTGGTCCCTCCTCTCGCGACTCATGTGGCGTTTCCGGGCGGCGCGGGCGCGTGCCGAGATCGCCCGTCCGCATGACACCCCGCAGGCGTTCGCGGCGGGACGCCGGAGCCTCCGAATTCTGCTGGTCGGCTCCGGTCCGGCGGCGGGCTGGGGCGTCGCCAGCCACGACCTCGCTCTGCCCGGTGCGCTGGCGCGGGCCCTGGGCGCCACCACCGGGCGCGGCTGCGTCGTCGACGTGCTGCCCCATCCCTCCGCCGGCGTCGCCCGCCTGAACCGGCTGCTCGCCAAGACCGACCTCGACCGCTACGACGCCGTGATCCTCAGTGCCGCGGTCACGGACGCCCTCCGCGGCGCCCGGCCCGATCGATGGGCGGCGCGCACGAGGACGCTCCTCCGGCGCGCCCGCGGTGACGAGGGCCGGCCGGTGGTCTGGCTGGGCGCCCAGCCGATCGGGTCGATCCGGCCCTACGACACGCCGCTCAGCGAGCCGGTGCAGCGGCACGCCGATCGCCTCAACGTGGAGGCCCGGCTCGCCTGCGCGGACGAAGGCGCCGTCTTCGTCGCGCTGCCGGAACCGGGGCCTCCCTCCTCTCGCGGCCGGCACCGCTCTCCCGCCCAGTACCTCTTCTGGGGCAGACACATCGCGGACAGTGTGGCGGTCGCCCTGGAGTCCTGCCCGAGCCTCCTCCGGAGCGACCCGGCCCACGGTGCCGAGCGTCGCGTCGACGCGATCGAACGGCTGCGCCTCGCCGAGCGTTCACGAGACCCGCAGCTCGACCGCCTGGTGGGGACGGCGCGCCGCACGCTCGGCACGGAGATCGCGATGTTCACCGTGCTGGACGCCGAGAAGGAGTGGCCACTCGCCTCCGTCGGCGCCACCCTCCGCGAGATCCCGATCGAGCAGTCGGTGTGCCTCCACACCATCCGCTCGAGCGACGGCGTGGTGGTGCCGAACGCCGAGGACGACGGCCGGTTCGCGGAGAGCGACCTCGTGACCGGCCCCGCGCACCTGCGCTTCTACGCGGGCTATCCGGTGGAGGCCCCGGACGGTACCCGTATCGGAGCGCTCTGCGTCTTCGGCCGCTCGCCCCGCGACCCCGTCGAGTCCGAGAGCGACCTCGACGTGCTCCGCGAGCTCGCGCTGCTGGCCCAGCGCGAGCTGTGGCGGTTCACCTCGGAGGAGCCGTGAGGCCGCGCCGGCAGATCCGTCCAGCACCCCGTCGCACCAGCACCCTCACTCCAGCACCCTCACTCCAGCACCGACAGCAGCCGCTGCAGCGAGCCGCCGAGTCCGTAGCGCTCGCCGAGAGCCTCCACCTCCTCCCTGCGATCCGCCGCCGGGGCGTGCAGTCGCGCATCCACGACGGGCAGGTCGAGATCGCGCACGACCTCCACGACGCGCGGGGCCACGGCGAGGTAGTCGGCTGCGGACGTGAACCTCGAGCGCATGGCCGGCTTCATGCTGCTGGACGGGTCTGCCGCGGCGGCGATGATCCCCTGAAGGTCGCCGTACTCGAGCAGCAGGGAGGCCGCGGTCTTCTCGCCGATGCCGGCGACACCCGGAAGGCCGTCCGAGGTGTCGCCGCGCATGACGGCGAAGTCGGCGTACTGGCGGGGCAGCACTCCGTACTTCGCCACGACCTTCTCGTCGGTGAGCACCTCGAGGTTGCTCATGCCGCGAGCGGTGTAGACGACGCGCACACCGGACGCGTCGTCCACCAGTTGGAAGAGGTCACGGTCGCCGGTGACGACGTCGACCGGTCCGCGGGTACGCGTGGCCAGCGTGCCGATGACGTCGTCGGCCTCATGCTCGGCGGCGCCGACGATCGGGATGTCGAGGGCGGTCAGCACCTCTCGGATGATGGGGACCTGAGCGACCAGAGCCTCCGGCATCTCCTCGACATCGACCCCTCCCGGAACGGTCGTGGCCACGCGATGGGCCTTGTAGCTCGGGATGAGGTCGACCCTCCAGCCCGGTCGCCAGTCGTCGTCCCAGCAGGCGACGACCGTCTCGGGGCCGAAGTCGGCGACCAGCTTGGCGATGATGTCGAGCAGCCCGCGGACCGCGTTCACCGGCTGCCCGTCCGGTGAACGCACCGTGTCGGGCACGCCGTAGAAGGCGCGGAAGTAGAGGGAGGCGCTGTCCAGCAGCATCGTTCGTCCGGTCATGCGGTCGATCATGCCAGTCGAACGCCGGGTGGTCCACGGCGTTCGGGCCCGGAAATGCCTGCTATTCGGGGCGTTCGTGCTCTTGGCGCGGCCCGCGCCGGTGGCTAGCGTGAGCGCATGACCGAAAGCATCGTCGTCGAGCGCGACACACGCATCCTGGCATCCGCTGACGCGCTCGTGCCCTACCTCGCGGAGCTGCCCCGCTGGGTGGAGTGGTCGCCGTGGGAGGGGCTCGACTCCGACATGCGCCGTGAGTACACGGGTGACCCGGGGGCCGTGGGGTCGACGTATGCGTGGGAGGGAAACCGGAAGGCCGGCGCGGGCCGGATGCGTGTCGACGCCGTCAGGCCGGACGCTGTCGATATCGACCTCGAGTTCACCAGACCGTTCCGGTCGCGGAACGCGCTGCACTTCATCCTCGCGCCGGAGGACGGAGGGACGCGAGTGCGATGGCGCATGGAGACGCCGCGCACCCTCTGGTCGCGGTTCTTCAACATGGAGAAGCTGATCGGACCTGATTTCGAGCGCGGGTTGAAGCAGCTGCGTCAGGTCGTGGAGGCGGAGGTGAGCTGATGGGTGAGTGAGGAGGTCGTCGCCGGATGGCTAGCGTGAAGGCATGACGCTTCCCCCGCTCGCGGTCGCCGCCGTCGCTCTGATCCGTGACCGGGCGGTCCTCATGGTGACGGCGCGAGAGCGCGAGGTGCATTACATGCCAGGGGGGAAGATCGATCCGGGCGAGAGCGCGGCCCAGGCGGCTGCGAGGGAGGCGTTCGAGGAGGCGGCGCTCCCGCTGGCAGTGGACGAGCTGCGCGAGCTGTTCGATGTGCTGACGCCGGCCCATGGAGAGCACGAGGGCCGTTTGGTGCACATGCGGGTGTTCCTGGCCGAGACGGATGCGGAGCCGATGCCTTCGGGGGAGGTCGGCGCGCTGCATTGGGTGACGACGGCGGATGCGGATCGCTGCCCGCCTGCCGGACGCGAGGTGCTGCGGCTGCTTGCGGAGCGGGGGTTGATCGACTGACGTGTTGCGAGATGCGCGGCGCGGGCGCGGCGCATAGTGGCTGCGCGGTCCGTGCGCGGCTGCGGTGCGCCGCACGGCAAGCGGCCGCAAGGGGGCGCAAGCTCGCCGCTATGGTGAGACGGTGAGCGAAGGCGGGCGGGTCCCAGGTGTGAGGGAGGTCGCCGCGGCCGCGGGGGTGTCGCGCCAGACCGTGTCCCGCGTGCTCAACGACCATCCGAGCATCCGGCCGGATACGCGGGAGCGGGTGCTGGCGGCGATGGCGGAGCTGAACTTCCGTCCGAACCGGGCGGCGCGGATGCTGACCACGGCGCGGTCCCGGACGATCGGGGTGCTGGCGGCGTCGGCCTCCTCGCTGTTCGGGCCGGCGTCCAGCCTCGACGCCGTCGAGAACGCGGCTCGGGAGGCGGGCTACTTCGTCACCGTCGCGCACGTGAGCGGGCCGGAGGTGGCGGCCGTGGAGGCGGCGCTCGATCACCTGATGGCGCAGGCCGTCGAGGGGATCGTGGTGATCGCTCCGCAGCAGCGCGTTCAGGATGCGATGGCGGCGGTCTCGCTGCAGGTTCCGTCGGTGACGCTGCACGGGGCGGGGCTCGCGGGGGATGACGGTGTGTTCGTCGATCAGGTGGAGGGGGCGCGGCTCGCGACCCGGCACCTCCTGGCGACCGGGCATCGGCGGATCGCGCACCTGTGCGGGCCGGGTGACTGGTCGGAGACGCGGGCTCGTCGGGACGGGTTCCTGGAGGAGATCGCCGCGGGAGGCGAGGACGTCACGGGGATCGTCTCGCGAGAGGGCGACTGGACGGCGGAGTCGGGGGCGGCGATCGGAGCCGAGCTGCTTGCCGATCCGGAGCTCACCGCGATCTTCTCCTCCAACGACCAGATGGCGCTCGGGGTGCTCCACGCCGCGCGGGAGGCCGGGCGGCGCGTGCCGGAAGACCTGGCGGTGGTCGGGTTCGACGACATCCCGGAGGCGGCCTACTTCGCACCTCCGCTGACCACGGTGAAGCAGGACTTCGCCGAGCTCGGCCGCCGGTGCGTCGCGCGGCTGGTGGAGCGGATCGAGGGAGTCGGTGCCGTGGGCGGGGGCGGGGGCGCGGGCTCGGCGACCGGCTCGGCGACCGACTCAGCGGCGGCGCCCGTTCCGCCGCAGCTCGTGGTGCGCGCCTCGGCCTGACGTGCTTGCGCGGACCTGCACTCTCGACATACGCTTGACCACATCATGTGACCGGTCACAACGGAGTGAGGCAACACCATGTCCCCAGGCGAATCCGCCGCGCGCGCCGCTACCACCCCCGCCGACGCCATCCGCTCCGCCCGCACCGCCCTCGGCATCGAGTTCGGCTCCACGCGGATCAAGGCGTGCCTGGTCGACGCGAACGACCCCTCCATCGTCCTGGCGGTCGGCTCGCACGAGTGGGAGAACGCATACGTCGACCGCACCTGGACCTACTCCCTCGACGCCGTCTGGGCCGGGGTGCAGGAGGCGTACGCCGCGCTGGTCGCCGACGCCGAGCGCAAGCACGGGGTCCGGCCGAGCCGCGTCGGCGCCATCGGGATCTCGGCGATGATGCACGGCTACCTCGCGTTCGACGCGGCGGGCAAGCTGCTCGTGCCGTTCCGTACCTGGCGCAACACCTCCACGGGCGCCGCTGCGGCCGAGCTGAGCGAGCTGCTCGGTGTGAACATCCCGCTCCGGTGGTCGATCGCGCACCTCCACCAGGCCGTCCTGGACGCCGAGGCGCACCTCGCGAGCATCGACCACCTCACGACACTGGCCGGCTACGTCCACTGGCGGCTCACCGGGCGCACGGTGCTCGGTGTCGGCGACGCCTCCGGGATGTTCCCGATCGACCCGGCGACCGGCACCTACGACGCCGACCTGGTCGCGCGGTACGACGAGCGCGCGGCCGGACGCGTCCCGGCGCTGCGCGACCTCCTCCCTGAGGTGCTCACCGCGGGTGAGGACGCCGGCGAGCTCACCACCGAGGGCGCCGCGCTCCTGGACCCCAGCGGCGGCCTCGAGCCCGGTGCGCTCGTGTGCCCGCCGGAGGGCGACGCCGGCACCGGCATGGTCGCCACCGACTCCGTGGCGCCGCGCACCGGGAACGTCAGCGCGGGCACGAGCATCTTCGCGATGGTGGTGCTCGAGCGTCCGCTGCAGCGCGTCCATCACGAGCTCGACGTCGTCACCACCCCGGCCGGCGACCCGGTCGCGATGGTCCACTGCAACAACGGAGCCAGCGAGCTCGCCGCCTGGGCGGGCGTGTTCCAGCGGTTCGCGGAGGCGTCCGGAACCCCGCTCCACGGAGACGCGGTGTACGACGCGCTGTTCCGCGAGGCGCTCGCGGGGGAGGCGGACGGCGGCGGACTGCTCGCCTACAACTTCCTCGCCGGGGAACCGATCGCGGGGCTCGACGAAGGGCGCCCGCTCATCGTCCGCACGCCCGACAGCCGGCTCACGCTCGGCAACCTGATGCGCGCGCAGCTCTACGGCGTTTTCGGCACGCTGGCCCTCGGCATGCGCGTGCTCGACGGCGAGGGCGTTGCGCTCGACCGCATGTTCGCTCACGGCGGGATGTTCCGCACGGCGGGGGTCGCCCAGCGGTTCCTGGCGGGCGCGCTCGACGCACCGGTGTCGGTGGCCGAGACGGCGTCCGAAGGCGGCGCGTGGGGGATCGCGGTCCTGGCCGCGTTCGCGAAGCGGCAGAAGGCCGGGAGCGAAGGCCCGCTCACCCTCGCCGGCTACCTCCGCGACCACGTCTTCGGCGGGTTCTCCTTCGAGACCGTCGTCCCGCACCCCGACGACGTCGCCGGCTTCGCCGCCTACCTCGACCGCTACCGCGAGGGCCTCGTGATCGAGCGCGCCGCGGCCGCGACGGCCGCAGCCTCCACCGCCTCCACCCCCACCCCCACCCCCACCACGGAAGGAACCACCCCGTGACCACCGACCTCGAGACCCCCGCCGTCCGCGCCGTGCGCGAGCGCGTGGCGTCCCTCCACGCGGAACTGGTCCGCTACGGCCTCGTCGTCTGGACGGGCGGCAATGTGTCCGGTCGCGTGCCGGGGCAGGACCTCTTCGTCATCAAGCCGAGCGGCGTGGACTACGACGACCTCGCCCCCGAGAACATGATCCTGTGCACGCTCGACGGGGAGGTCGTACCGGGCTCCATCGGCAGCGAGCGGTCCCCCTCCTCCGACACCGCCGCGCACGCCTACGTGTACCGCAGCATGCCGGAGGTCGGCGGCGTCGTGCACACCCACTCCACCTACGCGACGGCATGGGCGGCCCGCGCGGAGGCCATCCCGTGTGTGATCACGGCGATGGCCGACGAGTTCGGCGGCGAGATCCCGGTGGGGCCGTTCGCGATCATCGGCGACGACTCCATCGGCCGCGGCATCGTGCAGACACTGACCGGGCACCGCAGCCGTGCCGTGCTGATGCAGAACCACGGCGTCTTCACCATCGGCCGCGACGCGCGCGACGCCGTGAAGGCCGCGGTCATGGCCGAGGACGTCGCCCGCACCGTCCACCTCGCCCGCCAGGGCGGCCCGCTCGTCCCCATCCCGCAGGAGGCGATCGACCGCCTCTTCGACCGTTATCAGAACGTCTACGGACAGAACCCGGAAGGATCGCTCGCCTGATGCCGAAGCTCACCACCTCCCTCGACGCCTACGAGGTCTGGTTCCTCACCGGCAGCCAGCACCTCTACGGGCCGGAGACGCTCGCCCAGGTCGCCGACCAGTCGCGCGCCATCGCCGATGAGCTGGGCGCCGCCGTGCCCGTGCGCGTGGTCTGGAAGCCGGTGCTGACCGACCCCGACGCCATCCGCCGGATCATGCTGGAGGCCAACGCCGACGACCGCGTCATCGGCCTGATCGCGTGGATGCACACGTTCAGCCCGGCCAAGATGTGGATCGCGGGGCTCGACGCGCTGCAGAAGCCGCTCCTCCACCTCCACACCCAGGCCAACGTCGAGCTGCCGTGGGGCGAGATCGACTTCGACTTCATGAACCTCAACCAGGCCGCGCACGGCGACCGCGAGTTCGGGTACATCCAGACCCGGCTCGGCGTGCCGCGCACGACCGTCGTCGGCCACGTGAGCAACCCGGCGGTGTCGAACCGTGTCTCCACGTGGATGCGCGCCGCCGCCGGCTGGGCCGCCACGCGGTCGCTGAAGCTCGCGCGCTTCGGCGACAACATGCGCTTCGTCGCGGTCACCGAGGGCGACAAGACGGAGGCCGAGCTGGTCTTCGGCGTGCAGGTCAACACCTGGGGCGTCAACGAGCTGGCCTCGGCCGTCGCGGCTGCCGCGGACGCCGACGTGGACGCGCTCGTCGCCGAGTACGAGGAGCTCTATGCCGTCGTGCCCGAGCTGCGGCGCGGCGGGGAGCGGCACCAGTCGTTGCGCGAGGGCGCGGCGATCGAGCTGGGCCTGCGCTCGTTCCTGGAGGAGGGCGGCTTCGGCGCCTTCACCACCAGCTTCGAGGACCTCGGCGCCCTCAAGCAGCTTCCCGGCCTCGCCGTGCAGCGCTTGATGGCCGAGGGCTACGGCTTCGGCGCCGAGGGCGACTGGAAGACCGCCGTGCTCGTGCGCGCCGCCAACGTGATGGGTGCCGGGCTTCCGGGCGGAGCCTCCCTCATGGAGGACTACACGTACGACCTCACGCCGGGCGACGAGCGCATCCTCGGCGCCCACATGCTCGAGGTCGCGCCCTCGCTGAGCTCGTCGCGCGCCTCGCTGGAGGTGCACCCGCTCGGCATCGGTGGCAAGGACGACCCGGTGCGGCTCGTCTTCACGGCCGACCCCGGCCCCGCGGTCGTCGTGGCGCTGTCGGACATGCGCGACCGGTTCCGCCTGGTCGCCAACGTGGTCGAGGTCGTGGAGCCCACCGCGCCGCTGCCCAAGCTGCCCGTCGGCCGCGCCGTGTGGAAGCCGGCGCCCGACTTCACCACCTCGGCCACGGCATGGCTGGAGGCGGGAGCCGCGCACCACACGGTGATGAGCACGGCGGTCGGCGTGGAGGTGTTCGAGGACTTCGCGCGCATGGCCCGCACCGAGCTGCTCGTCATCGACGAGACGACGACGCTGCGGGAGTTCCGGCGCGAGCTGGACTGGAACGCCGCGTACTACCGGCTCGCGCGGGGGATCTGAACCCTGCGCATAGGAGCTTCCGGCCGCCGGCGAGTCATCGCGTCGGCGGCCGGAGCTGTTTTCGGTCGTCGTGTTGGCGGGCGCTTGCGCTTCCCCCTTTGCAGGCATTCTCGGGCGTCGACGCTCTTGTCCGGCGTGGAGGGCCGCGATTGGATGGCCGCATGAAGATCACCAAGCAGATCACCGTGTTCGACACGCCCGATCTCGACGCCGAGGCGGGGTTCTGGGCGCGCCTCCTGGGCGGAGAGGTCCGCGACGCCGACGAGGGCGATTGGCGCACGGTCGCCGTCGACGGGGAGCCGCGGCTCGGCTTCCAACTCGCGCCGAACCACGAGCGTCCGCAGTGGCCCGACGGCGCTCAGCAGCAGTTGCACCTCGACCTCTACGTCGACGACATCCGCGAGGCGCACGAACACGCGCTGTCGGTGGGCGCGAAGCTGCTGCGGCCGGCCGCCGATCTGGACGCGGCGGAGGGGTTCCAGGTGTACGAGGACCCGTCGGGTCACCCGTTCTGCCTGTGCTGGTGAGGGGGCGCGGAGCGGTGAGGAGTGCTGCGGGTGAGGTGGGCGGCCCGGCGGCGGGTCTGCTGGCGGCGGGCCTGCTGGCGGAGGGTCCGCTGGCGGAGGGCGTGCCGGCGACGGGTACGCCGGTGAGGGGTGCACGGCGATGAGCGGGCTGGAGGCGAGAGCGTTGCCCGCGGTGGCGGTCACGGGTGTGACCGGGACGGTCGGACGGCTCACGGCGGACGCGCTGGCGGATGCGGGAGTGCCGTTCCGGATGGTCGCGCGGTCGCCGGAGCGGGCGCCGCACTATCCGGGGAGCAGCGTCGTCGCGGCATCCTACGGCGATGCGGAAGCGGCTCGAGCGGCGCTGGAGGGTGTGGAGACGCTGTTCATGGTGTCCGCGGCGGAGGATGCCGAACGGCTCGCCCAGCACCGGTCGTTCGTCGACGCCGCCGCCGACGCCGGGGTGCGGCACATCGTGTACACGTCGTTCTTCGGCGCGTCTCCGACGGCGACGTTCACGCTGGCGCGCGACCATGCCGCGACGGAGGGGTTCGTCCGGGAGACGGGGATCGCCCACACGTTCCTCCGCGACAACCTGTACCTCGACTTCACGGAGAACATGGTCGGCGACGACGACGTGATCCGCGGCCCGGCGGACAGCGGGCGCGCGGCGATGGTGGCGAGGGCCGATGTGGCGCGGGTCGCCGCGGTGGTGCTCCAGCATCCACACGAGCACCGCGACGTCACGTACGACCTCACCGGCCCGGAGGAGCTGACCTTCGCGGAGGTGGCTGAGACGCTGAGCAGGCACTTCGGCCGGCCGATCTCGTTCCACGACGAGACGATCGACGAGGCCTACGCGTCGCGCCGACGCTGGGAGGCGCCCCCATGGCAGTACGACGCCTGGGTCTCCACGTACACCGCCGTCGCCGCCGGAGAGCTCGCCGGCGTGACGGACCACGTGGAGCGCGTCACCGGGCGTCGTCCGCTCTCGCTGGGCGAGTACCTGCGCGGGAAGGAGGCGCGTAGGGGATGACGTGACGCAGGAGGCGTTCGCGAAGCGAATCCGCGGGACTGGGCTTTTCGCGAAGCGGGCGGACAATGTCGACATGCGCAGGGGCGACGGGGTGACGAGCGACGGAGCCGGGCAGGCTGGCGGCGGTCAGCCGGAACGCCGCACGAGCGAGCCCGGCCCCGCTGAGAAGGTGCCATGCCCCCGATGCGGAGCACGCGCACAGGTCACACCCAACCCGTACTTCGGGACCGGGCTGGCCGTGCACCGGGCCGTCCTGCTCTGCGCGGCGTGCGGCTACGCCGGCCTGCAGGACAACGAGCCGAGCGTCGTGGAGAGCACTCCTCCGGCGCTCCCGGTCGGACCGGTGCAGCGCGTCCTTGCGCTGATCCGCCACGCGTGAGGGGCTGGTCCCGCGCCCCTCACCGGATCCGCACGCGCCCCTGCTGCCACAGCCGCGTCGCGACGACGCGCGGGTTCGCCTGCTCGTCCGCGTCCGCCCCGATCGCGGTGTAGAGCCGCGCGAGGAGCGTCTCGGCGGCGCGGACGCTCGTGCCGCGTTCGGCGGCGATGCGGCGGGTGGAGGCTCCGGCCGCGACCAGGCGCAGCACCTCCGCCTGGGCGCGCGTGACGGTGCGCACGTCGCCCTCGGGCTCGGACGCGCCGTGGGCGCCGCCCGCGATGGCGGTCTGCACGGCGTCCGCGAGGAGGGAGGCGTCGCGCACCTGCGACTTCACCAGGTACACGACCGACGGCGGCAGCGAGGCGTCGCCGACCGCGAGCTCGGGCGAGAGGTGCGAGGTCAGCACGACCAGGCCGACCCAGGGGAGCTCGCGGTGGACCCGCCAGAGCAGCTCGGCCCCGGAGCCGCCCGCTCCGAAGTCGAGGTCGGTGACGACCGCGTTGGGGTCGGACGCCTCGATCGTCTGCCAGGCCTGCTCGACTGTGGTCGCCTGCGCCGCGTCGAAGCCGAGGGCGCGCAGGGCCGAGGCGACCATCGAGGCCGTGAAGACGTCGTCGTCGGCCACGACGACGCTGAGGGTGCGCTGCCGCGGTGCTGACACGCCCTCCTGGGCGGGGCTGTCGCTCATCGACCTCGCTCACCGGTTGTCTGACTCATGACCAGTATCAGGTGGCCCCGCGCGGCGCGCCGGTCGCGGCGTCGTCGCGCGGATTCGCTCTGCGAACATCCCTCGGCCTGCTCCATGCGGCACAGTGTAGGCCGCTCCCTTCCAGGTACCATTCCCCCCATGTCCGCAACCACCCCGGCCGAGGCCCTTCGCGACGGCGGCATGGAGGCGCTCTTCCACGGCCACCCGGACGGCGTCTGCCTCGTCGACCTCGACGGCGCGTTCGTGGAGTCGAACGAGGCGCTCGCCCGCCTGAGCGGCTACTCGGTGGAGGAGCTCGGCCGGATGACGTTCGAACGCCTCCTGCACCCGGACGCCGTCGAGGGCACCTGGGCCGGCTTCCGTCGCGCGACCGGCGGCGAGAACGCCCGCTACATCACGCGGATCGTCACGCCGGAGGGCGCGACGCGGGTGCTCGACGCGACCAACATCCCGCTGCGCGGCCGGGAGGGCGAGGTCGTCGCCGTGCTCGCGATCGTCCGCGACATCGGCGATGTCGAGCGCGCGGCGGCCGAGGCGGCGGGCAACGAGGCCCTGATGCGGATGGCGGCGCGGATCGCCCGCTTCGCCGGCTGGGTGGTCGACGTGCCGACGCGGCGCATCGTGCTCAGCGACGGCCTCCACGAGCTGCTCGGCATCGAGCGCGGAGCAGTGCCGCACGACGGCGACGCGGTCGCGCTGTTCGAGCCGGCCGACCGGCCGGCGATCATGAACGCGTTCCACGCCGCCATGGTCCTGGGCGAGCCGCTGGACGCGCACGGCACCCTCCACGACGCGGACGGACGGAGGATGCACGTCCACCTGGTGGGCGAGCCCGAGCGCGACGAGACCGGCCGCATCGTCCGGCTGCACGGCGCCTTCCACGACGTCACGCCGCTCGTGCGGCACCGGGAGGAGCAGCGCGCGATGGCCCGCTTCCTCCGCAACGGCCTCGACCAGGTGCACGAGGCCATCGCCTTCGTCGACCGGGAGTGGCGGTTCACCTTCGCGAACACGCTCGCCGTGCAGTACGCGGGCGTCTCGGAGGCGCAGCTGCAGCAGTTGTCACTGTGGGAGGCGTTCCCCACCGCCGTCGGCACCGACTTCGAGCGCATCTACCGCGACGCGATGGAGCGCGGAGTGCCCGGCACCGCCCGCGGCTTCGTGACCGGCTGGGAGCGCTGGTTCGAGGTCAGCGCCAACCCGATCGACGACGGCATCGCCGTCATCGTGCGCGACGTCAGCGACGACCAGCGCTCGCGCGAGATCCTCGCCGAGTACACCGCGCGGGTGGAGGCGCAGGCCCGGCTCCTCGACGCGGCGCGCGACGCCATCATCGTGCGCGACCTCGCCGGCCACGTCACGTACTGGAACCGCGGCGCCGAGCGCATCTACGGCCGTGCCGCCCACGAGGTGCTCGGCCGCCAGATCGGCGAGGTGCTCTCGGTCCCGCCGGACGACTACGCCCGCATGGACGCGGCCCTGTTCCGCGACGGCTACTGGACGGGCGAGATCCGGCAGCGCCGGGCCGACGGCACGCCGATGCTCGCCGAGAGCCGACTGCAGGTCGTGCGCGGAGACGACGGAGAGCCGACGGCGGTCTTCGGCGTCCACTCCGACGTCACCGACCAGAAGCGCCTCGACAACGAGCGCGCCCGCGCGCAGCGGCTGGAGAGCCTCGGCACGCTCGCCGGCGGCATCGCGCACGACCTCAACAACGTGCTCACCCCCATCCTGATGACCGTGCAGCTGCTCGCCGCCGACGAGACCGACGAGCGCAGGAGGGAGCTGCTGGCCGCCATGGACGCCGCCGCCCACCGCGGCGCGGCGATGATCCGCAAGGTGCTCTCGTTCGCGCGCGGCTCCGGCGGCAAGCGCGGCCGCGTCGACGCGGGGCGGCTGCTGCGCGAGCTGCAGGCGCTCGGCCGCGAGACCCTCCCGCGCACCATCGAGCTGGAGGTCGTCGTGCCGGAGGACCCGCCGGCGGTGCTCGCCGACGAGACCGAGCTGTTCCAGGTGCTCGTCAACCTGGCCACGAACGCGCGCGACGCCATGCCGGACGGCGGGAGGCTGACCATCCGCGCCGACCCCGTCGCCGACGGCCTCCGCTTCGAGGTCTCCGACACGGGCTGCGGTGTCGACGACGCGACCAGGGCGGCCATGTTCGAGCCGTTCTTCACGACCAAGGAGTCGGGCACGGGCCTCGGCCTCCCCACCTCCGCGGCCATCGTGAAGGCGCACGGGGGCGACCTGGAGGTGCGCTCGCGGCCCGGCGAGGGCACGGCGATCTCGTTCGTGCTGCCGGCCGCACCGGCGGACGCCGTCGTCGAGGCGCCGGAGCCCCACCCGGTGGAGCCGCAGCCCGGCGCGGGCCGCAGCGTGCTCGTGGTGGACGACGAGGCGACCATCCGCGACCTGGTGGCGCACACGCTCCGGCAGGCGGGCTATCGCGTCGCGACGGCAGAGGGCGCGGAGGCGCTCGGGCTGCTGGCCGACCCGGCGCAGCACGTCGACGTGGTCGTCACCGATGTCATGATGCCGGAGGTCAGCGGCGACGGCCTCGCCCGGCTGGTGGCCGCGGGCCGGCCGGGCGCGGCCGTGGTGCTCATGAGCGGGATGGACCCCGGACCCGGCGCACGAGCCGCGGTCGAGGCGGGCGCCGCGCTCTTCCTCCCGAAGCCGTTCACGCCGTCGATGCTGCTGGCCGCGGTGGACCGCGCGCTGGCCCAGTCGGTGACGGGCCCGCAGGCGGTGGTGGCCCAGGACCTCGACGTGCAGGACGTGGAGGCGGAGGCCGCTCCCGTCGCGGCCGCAGCGGTCCTCATCGACGTGGTCGCACCCGTGCTCCGCCGCGCGATCGTGGCCCTGGAGGCGCCGGTCGCCGACGACGTCGCCATCGCCGCCCTCGCCGCAGAGCTCGCCGCGACCGCCGAGGAGGCTCAGCGCCGGCTGGGCGCCGCCGCACGCGACCCGCGCATCCACGGGATCGTCGGGGCTGCGGCCTCGGCGGCCATGGCGCTGGCGCTGGCCGAGGCGGGCGTTCCGAGGGAGGACGTCACGGCCCGGCTGCGGGAGGGGCTGGCCGACCTCGCGGCGTTCGCGGCGGCCCCGGCGGACTGACGGGGATCAGCGGACCGGCCGGAGAATCGGCGAGGTCCTGGTCACCCGAAGACCAGGACCTCGCCGTTACGGCGGCGCGGCCCCGTCGGGACCGGGGGAGGGCGTCGGGGCCGGCGCACGCAACGGCATCGATCCTCCCCTGCGCGGCGCAGGCGGGGCAACGGCAGGATGTCCCGCGGTATGCGCTTCCCGAACACGCGCGCTCGTCGCCGTCGCGACATCCGGCGGAATTCGGCACATCTGTAACACGCGCCCCTGTGCGACCATGTGCTCATGAAGGATTCTCACGGTATTGAAGGCCAGCCGGCCTCCGCGCACGGACCCGGACGCGCGCCCGCTGGGATCCCGCTGACCATCCGCATGGGCGAGCGGGAGTTCGCGGCACTGGTCCGCATCGCACGGCATCGCGACACGACGGCCTCCGCGCTCGTCGAACAGCTGGTGCTGCACGCGCTCACCAAGGCCGAGGTGCCACCGCCCGCCGAGTCCCATCCGGCGCGCAAGCACACCACCTACGAGGAGGCGACGGCCGGCTTCCGGCAGGAGGGCGTGCTGAAGGCCGCCGGATCGTAGCGGGAGGCTGGGGGTCGCCTGTGCGTCTCCCGGGCGTACAGTCCGAGGCATGCACGTCCGTTCGTCCTCCCGGCGGGTGGCGCCGGCGCTGGCGCCCGCCCTCGCGCTGACGGTCGCCCTGGCCCTGACCGGCTGCTCCGGCGACTCCGCCGCCCGCGGGCAACTCTCGCAGTCCGCCGGCTCCGCCGCCTCCGCCACGCGCTCCGCCGCGCTCGTGCTCGGGCTGCAGGAGGGCGACCGCCTGATCCCGGGAGTCGAGGACACCGGCCTGTCGTCCGCGGCCCAGACGCTCGCGACCGAGGCAGGCAGCGTCGCCATCATGAGCGCCATCGGCGGCATCGGGGAGCAGCGCGACCAGATCCTCTCCGACGTCCGTGATGCACAGGACACCCTCGCCCGCGCCCAGCGCGTGGCCACCGAGGGGCAGGACGACCACGCGGGCCTCGACGAACTGCGCACGCGGCTCGACCGCCTCGCCGAGCAGCTCGACGCCGCCGCCAAGAAGCTGGAGAGCGCCGGATGAAGGGCATCTTCGCCGTCGCCCTCGGCGTGCTCACCGCCATCGGCGGGTTCGTCGACATCGGAGACCTGGTCACGAACAGCGTGGTCGGCTCGCGGTTCGGCCTGACGCTCGCCTGGGTCGTCGTCGTCGGCGTCATCGGCATCTGCGTCTTCGCGCAGATGTCGGGCCGCGTCGCCGCGGTCAGCGGGCGGGCGACGTTCGAGATCATCCGCGAGCGCCTCGGCGCGCGGGCGGCGCTCGCGAACCTCTCGGCGTCGTTCCTCATCAACCTGCTGACGCTCACCGCGGAGGTCGGGGGCATCGCGCTCGCGCTGCAGCTCGCCTCCAGCATCGAGCCGGCGCTCTGGTTCCCGGTCGCCGCGATCGCCGTCTGGCTCGTGATCTGGCGGGTGAAGTTCTCGATCCTCGAGAACGTGACCGGCCTCCTCGGCCTGTCGCTGGTGATCTTCGCGGTGGCCGTCTTCTTCCTGCACCCCGACTGGTCGGCGCTCGCCTCCCAGGTCGCGTTGCAGCCGTCTCCGCACACGGACGAGCAGCCGGCGACGTACTGGTATTACGCGGTGGCGTTGTTCGGCGCCGCCATGACGCCGTACGAGGTGTTCTTCTTCTCCTCGGGCGCGATCGAGGAGAAGTGGAAGACGAAGGACCTGGCCCAGTCGCGGCTCAACGTGCTCGTCGGCTTCCCCCTCGGCGCGATCCTGTCGCTCGCCATCGCGGCCTGCGCGGCGATCGTGCTGCTGCCGAAGGGGATCGCGGTGAACTCCCTGTTCGAGACGGCGCTGCCGATCGCGCAGGCGTTCGGCAAGATCGGCCTGATCATCGTCATCCTCGGCTTCGTCGCGGCGACCTTCGGGGCGGCGCTGGAGGTCACGCTGTCGAGCGGCTACACCCTCGCGCAGTTCTTCGGCTGGCCGTGGGGCAAGTTCC
This sequence comes from Leifsonia williamsii, assembly GCF_030433685.1. NCBI lineage: Bacteria > Bacillati > Actinomycetota > Actinomycetes > Micrococcales > Microbacteriaceae > Leifsonia > Leifsonia williamsii. The sequence continues at coordinate 511,648 of NZ_JAROCF010000001.1, read as the reverse complement.
GGCGGCCGGCGAGCGCCTCCCGCTTCCATGCGGTGATGATCCTGTCGCTGGTGATCGGCCTGGGCATCCTGTTCACGGGTGTCGACCCCGTGCAGGTGACGGAGATCTCGGTGGTGTTCTCGGCGATCGCGCTGCCCCTGACCTACTTGCCGATCCTCGTCGTGGCGAACGATCCCAAGTACATGGGGAAGCGGGTCAATGGGAGGGTGACCAACTTCTTCGCGCTCATGTACCTGGCGATCATCCTGGTCGCGAGCATCGCCGCCATCCCCCTCATGATCATCACGGGAGCAGGAGCATGACCGGACCCGCCTTCGCGAAGCCGCCCCGGGTGGCCGGGCGCGTGCTCGACGCGCAGCTCGACCTCCTCGACCGGCAGATCCTCGACCCGGACGGCGTGCCGGTCACGACCGTCGACGACCTCGAGCTCTCGCAGCCGGACGACCTCGGCAGGCTCGACCCGGAGGACCCGCCGACGCTGACCTCCCTGCTCACCGGCCCGGTGCTCGGCACGCGCATCTTCGGCGGCCGTCCGCCGGACTCGCGGTTCGTGCGCATCCCCTGGTCGCTGGTGTCGGACGTGGGCGTGACCGTGGAGGTCGGCACGGCCGCAGGCAACCTCGACGCGAGCTGGGTGGAGCGCTGGGTGCGCGACCACATCATCGGCCGCATCCCCGGAGGCCGCCATGATCCTGAGTGACCTGCTCGGGCGGGAGGTGCGCTCGGCGACCGGGGAACGGCTCGGCGTCGTGATCGACGCCCGGTTCGCGGTCGACGGGCCGCCGCAGCAGCTGCTCGCGGTCGCGCGCCTCCACGGCCTCATCGTCAGCCCGCACTCGCACTCGTCGTTCCTCGGCTACGAGCGCACGGACATCACCGCACCGGCGCCGATCGCGGCCTTCCTCCGCTGGCGCCAGCGCGGTACGTTCCTGGTGCTGTGGCGCGACCTGGCCTCGCTGGCCGGGGAGGCGGTCGTGCTGCGGGAGGGCGCGGTGCGGTACTCGCCGCGGCTGGCCGATTCGCAGGGGTGAGGGAGGCATGATGACCGACTCGACCCTTGCGTTCCTCCGCGACGGGTACCTCTTCGGCACCAGGCTCCTCGACCGGAGCGGCGCCGACGCCGCGTGCACCCGCCTGCTCGGGCGGCCGGTGACGGTGCTTCGCGGCGTGGAGGGCGTGCGCTTCTTCTACGAGGGCGGCCGCTTCGACCGGGCGGGCGCCATGCCGATGTCGGTGCTGGCGGTGCTGCAGGATCTCGGCAGCGTGCAGACGCTGGAGGGGGAGGAGCACCTGCGGCGCAAGGATCTCTTCCTCGACCTCGCGACCGGCCCCTCGGGCGCCGAGCTGGTCGTGGCCTTCGAGCGGGAGCTGCTCGCGGAGGCCGAGTCCGGGCGGTCGCGCGGCGACGTGCGGGCGCTCGACCTGTTCAACGCGGTGCTGACGCGGGCGGTGTGCGCGTGGGCCGGGCTGCCGGTGCGGGTGCGGCAGGAGCTCGAGCGCACCGACGTCCTGGCGCAGATGGTGGAGGCGGCCGGCTCGTTCGGCGTCTACAACCGGGTCGTGCGCGTGCGGCGCCGCCGGGCCGAGCGGATGCTCGCCGACGCGGTCATCGCCGAGCGGGCCGCTCCCTCCGCGCCGCCGGGGTCTCCCCTCGCGGTCGTGGCGGCCTATGGCGAGCCCGACCCGCTGCCGCCGGAGGTCGCCGCGGTGGAGCTGCTCAACCTCCTGCGCCCGACCGTGGCGGTCAGCCGGTTCTTGACCTTCGCGGTGCACGCCCTGCACCGGCACCCCGGCTGGCGCGACCGCATCGCGGGAGGCGACGACGACGCCGTGCGCTGGTTCGCCAACGAGGTGCGCCGCTTCTACCCCTTCTTCCCGGTGGTCGGCGGCCGTGCGACGCGCAGCATGCAGGGGGCGGGGCTGGACTGGCGCGAGGGCGACTGGGCGCTCCTCGACCTCTACGCGACCAACCACGACCCGCGGCTGTGGAGCGCGCCGCGCCGGTTCCGCCCGCAGCGCTTCGAGGGCCTGACGGTCGAGCCGAACACACTCGTGCCCCAGGGCGGCGGCCGGTACCGCGAGGACCACCGCTGCCCGGGCGAGCCGGTGACCGTCGACCTTCTCGACGCGGGCATCCGGCTGCTGACCCGGCGCCTGCGGTACCTCGTGCCCGAGCAGGACCTGCGGATCAGCCTCCGCCGCCTCCCCGCTCTGCCGCAGGACGGCATGGTCGTGAGCGGGCTGGTGGCGTGACCGGTCGCCTGGCGGCGGAGTACGTCCTCCCGTTGCGCTGGCACGACGACGCCGGTCTGGACGAGCTGGTCGCCTACCTGACCCGCCTGGTCGATCTAATCGACATCACCGTCGTCGACGGGTCGGAGCCGGAGCTGTTCTCCGCCCACGCCCGCGCCTTCCCGCCCGGAGTGCGGCACCTCCCGGTGCAGCCGTGGCCCGGTCGCAACGGCAAGGTCGCGGGCGTGATGACCGGGGTGCGGGAGGCTCGGCACGAGCGGGTCGTGCTGGCGGACGACGACGTGCGGTACACGACCTCGGCGCTGCAGGCGGTGGCCGGGCTGCTCGACGACGCCGACCTCGTCCGCCCGCAGAACGTCTTCGACCCCGCACCGTGGCATGCCCGCTGGGACACCGGCCGCAGCCTCCTGAACCGCGCCCTCGGCCACGACTACCCGGGCACGCTCGCGCTGCGGAGGTCGGTGCTGCTCGCCGCCGGCGGCTACGACGGCGACGTGCTCTTCGAGAACCTGGAGCTCATCCGCACGGTGGAGGCCGCCGGCGGCCGCACGCGCACGGCCGACGACGTGTACGTGCCCCGGCGCCCTCCCACGTTCCGGCACTTCCGCGGCCAGCGGGTGCGCCAGGCCTACGACGACTTCGCCCAGCCCGCCCGGCTCGCGGCGGAGCTGGCGGTGCTGCCCGCGGTGATCGCGGCGCTCGCCGGGCGTCGGGCCCGTTGGCTGACTGTGGGCGTGGCGGCGGTGGTGACGCTGGCCGAGGTCGGGCGGCGGCGCGGGGGAGGCGCGCGCGTCTTCCCGCGCACGGCCGCCCTCTGGGCGCCGCTCTGGCTCGCCGAGCGCGCGGTGTGCGTGTGGCTCGCGGTCGGCGCGCGGCTGCGCGGCGGCGTGCGCTACTCGGACGGCCGCCTGCGCCGCGCGGCGCACTCGGGGCGGGCGCTGCGCGCGCACCTACTGCCCTGAGTCGTCGCTTCCGTGCCCGGGAGGCGCATAGCTCCCCGAACGATGCTCACGATCGTGGAGGGCGATCACCAGTTGCAGGGCGCTGATCGCCCAGGCGAAGCCGGTGACCACGAAATAGAGCCATGCGTTGGCGACGTGCCCGAGCGACGCGAGACCGAAGGCGGCCCCCGCGAACCCGAGAAGAGCCCAGACGATCGCGTGCCAGACCCGGGGCCGGCCGAAGGCCCATCGGAACCAACCGGGGTAGTCGTCCTTGCGCGCGTTCGCGTGGTCGTGCTCTTCCATTCGGCTGCTCCTCTCTACCGCGTTCAACCGCGGCACGCCGTCAGGTTGGTGGGCAGGAACTGAGGGATGACGTATCCGAAGGCGCCTGACAGGAACTTGACCAGCCTGCCAGGTCCGTAGATAGAGATCCCGGCCCAGGCCAACGAGAAGTAGCACTCGGGAGTGCCGAACGCCTTCGGATTGGCAGGCTGCCCGTACCCGGTGAGGGGAATCGTCTGCACGTTCCGGCCATCGAGGTATTTCTGAAGCCGCGACCCCTTGCATGTGCTGAGAAGCGCACCATGGGCGAGGAAGTAGCTGCTGCCGTTCTGAAGCACGCAGTTGTACGAGTAGACGCCGGTCGAGGGGTCCGCGACCACCGGATACGCCGTGTGTTCATCCGTCTCCACCACCTGCGTGAGGGTGCTTCCGGTCACCTCGTAGTGCGTGGGTACGGGTTCTCCTTTCGCGTCTTTGGCCCATGCCTCGCCGAAAACGGCCAGCGGAGTCCCCTCCTCACCGACGACGGCGACCACTCCCTCCGGCGTCTTCACCAACGATGCGCCCTCGGGGAGCTCGATCGGATAGTCGTAGCGGTTGGGTGCCGATGCGCTGTCGACCACGGTGTGGATCTGCACCGTGCCGTCGTCGTGGATCACGGGGACCGTCGTGGTGCCGTTGTTGTTGTCGAAGGCCACGACGCCTTCTACCGGCGATGCGGTCGCGGCGGAGGCATTGTCGGCGAACGGCAGGCCGATGCTCACCTCGCCCACCGAGATTCCGTCGACCGCCTCGAAGGGCACCGCCAGCGGCGTGCCCTCGACTGTTGCCTCGGCGGCGACCCCGTCCGCCGTTGCGCCGCGGACGACGTCGGAGACGCCTTCGGGAGCGACAGCCTGGATCGCAGCCAGCGCGTCTGCAGCGTTCACCGCGTCCGAGTCGTTTGGCGTGAATCCGGTCAGTAGACCGCCCAGCACGCATACGCCGGCCGTCATCGCCGCGACCCTTGACCCTTTGGCCTTCATCCCGTCTCCTTCTGAAACAAGCATAAGAAATATCAATGCTTGTTCCGGCAGCTTGTCAGGCGAGCCGTCACCGGCGTATCCGTGCCACCACGGAATCGCCCCTCGCCGCCCGGGAACTCTGAGAAACCACGAAACCTGCGCCCGCGCAACCACTTGACCGGACCGGCGAACCCTCCGAGGTTGGGGGCATGACACCAGAACACGCGCCTGCCGCGCGCGGGCCGGTCAGCGAGGCGCTGCTCGCGGCGCTCGCCGGGGGCCGGCCGGAGGACTCCGGAGCAGGGCTGCTCGTCGCCGAGCGGGCCGCGGAGGCCGTTGCGGCCGGGACCGACATCCTCACCGACGAGGACCTCCAGTTGACCCTCTACCTGCTGTACGGCCTCTTCTACGGCGACACCGTCTCAGCCGACCCCGAGTGGGAGTGGAACCCCGAGTTGCTGCGCGCCCGGCGCACCATCGAGCGCGAGTTCGAGCGGCAGTTGCGCGATCGGGTGCCGGTGGGCGACCTCCCCGAGCCGACCGCGGACGCCGTGGCCGCGCACCTGTTCGAGCTGACGTCCGAGGATGCCGGGCCGAGCCTGTCGCGGTTCCTCGCCAAGCAGGCGACCGGCGATCAGGCCGTCGAGTTCGTCGTGCACCGCTCGATCTACACGCGGAAGGAGGCCGACCCGCACTCCTGGGCGATCCCGCGCCTGACCGGCCGGGCCAAGGCCGCGCTGGTGGAGGTGCAGGCAGACGAGTACGGCGGCGGCCGTCCCGACCGCATCCACGCCGAGATCTTCGCCAAGACCATGCGGGGCGTCGGGCTCGACGACACGTACGGCGCCTACGTCGACAACGTGCCGGCGATCACCCTCGCGTCGTTCACGATGATGTCGATGTTCGGGCTCAACCGCAGCCTCCGTGGCGCCATCACCGGTCACCTGGCCGCCTTCGAGATGACGTCGTCGATCCCGAACCGGTTCTACGGCAACGGGTTCAGGAGGCTCGGCTACGACGACGACGTGACCTGGTACTACGACGAGCACGTGGAGGCCGACGCCGTCCACGAGCAGATCGCCGGCCGCGACCTGGCGGGCGGCCTCGCGGAGCAGCATCCAGAGCTCCTGCCCGACATCGTCTTCGGCGCGGCCGCGTGCCTGTACGTCGACGGACTGGTCGGCCAGCACCTGCTGGACGCGTGGCAGGCGGGCGGCAGCTCGCTGCGGGAGCCGCTGAGGGCGGTGGCGGCATGAGCGCGCACACCCGCGACGAGGCCCCGGTCATCGTGGCCTGCCCCGACGGGCCGCTCCTGGTGCGCGGCCACATCGACCTGACCACGCCCGACGGGGAGCCGATCGAGCAGCGCCGCCGCACGGTCGCGCTCTGCCGGTGCGGGGTCTCCAGCATCAAGCCGTTCTGCGACGGCACCCACAAGGCGGTGCACTTCCGCACCGAGCCCGTGGAGACGGCGCAGCACCGGACCGACGAATAACACGAGGAAGGGAGTGTCATGTCCGACGAGAAGGACCGTCACGACGACGACACGAAGCAGGAGCAGCAGATCATCGACAAGCCCTCCCAGGCCGAGGGCGACGAGGGCGACAGCGACGCGGGCTGAGGAGGCCGCCGGTGGCAGATGAAGAGACGACCGACCGCGTGACCGGGCTCGGCGAGAGCATCGCCGAGCTCGCCGGCCGCGCGGACGCGAGCGTCGCCGTGGCCGAGTCGCTCACCAGCGGCGCGATCGCGTCGGCGCTCGGCAGGGCGCCGAGCGCGAGCGACTGGTTCGCCGGGGGCGTCGTCGCGTACTCGGAGCACGTCAAGTTCGACGTGCTCCGGGTCACGCCCGGCCCGGTGATCACAGCGGCCTGCGCCGAGCAGATGGCCGCCGGTGTCGCGCGCCTGCTGGGCGCCGACGTCGTGGCTGCGGTCACGGGAGCGGGCGGACCCGACCCCGAGGAGGGCAAGCCGGCCGGCACGGTCTACCTCGCGCACGGGACCGCCGACGCCATTCGGGTGGACGAGCTCCGGCTGGAGGGCGACCCCGCCGAGGTGGTCGAGGCCACGGTGCAGGCGGCGCTCGCCGCCCTCGAGGCGGAGCTGGCGCGGATCGCATCCCGGGAGGGGTGAGATGACCACCGACTCCGACGACAGGGACGCCAGCCCCGGCGACGGCCGCAGCGAGACCGTCAACCAGCGCGCGGACCGCAACTGGAACGAGCTGCTGCAGGAGTTCCGCGTCTTCCAGACCGGCACGCAGATCCTCGCCGCGTTCCTCCTGACGCTGCCGTTCCAGCAGCGCTTCAAGGAGCTCCACCCCTTCGACGTGCTGGTCTACATCATCCTGGTGCTGCTCGCCGTGCTGGTGACGCTGCTCGCGCTCTCGCCGGTGGCGCTGCACCGGCTCCTCTTCCGGCGGGGTGCGAAGGTGCGGCTGGTGCGCTTCTCGAACATCGTGCTCATCATCTGCCTGGCCCTGGCCTCCGTGCTGTTCACCGGCATCGTGCTGTTCATCGTCGACTTCCTGACCAGGCCGCCCGGAGGGGCGATCGCGGCGGCGTGCGTCTTCGCGGTGGTGCTGGTGCTGTGGATCGTGGTGCCGCTGGTCATGCGCGCCCGCCGCAACGACCCGCCGGGCGATGCGCCCGTCGAGGACGACAAGGCCGTCGGAGCGGACAAGCCGTCGAGGCTGCGGTGACTGGAACCCATTAGGCGTTAGACCCCCCTTTAAGTTACAGTTGCAACTGCAACTCGATCCACAGGTAGGGGAGATGACCCTCATGACCACCACGCTGCTGAAGGATGGAACCCTTTTCGTCGACGAAGAGCTGCGACTTCAGGCGGAGCAATTCGTAGCTGTCTCCGGAAATCGATCCGTTCGCGGTGTACGCGTAGTCCTTGACGACGATTCTGAAGTGATGCTCTCCGCCGAGCTGGCAGAATTCGTCGGGCGCGTGCTTGACGGATCGGCGAACGGGTCGGTTAACGTGAGCCTTCTCCCGAAGGAGCTCACGACCACGCAAGCGGCCGAACTGCTCGGAGTCTCGAGGCCGACGCTCATGAAGTGGGTGGGGGAGAGAGCGCTGCCCGCGCGCAGGGTCGGAACACATACTCGACTTGCAACGGACGTGGTCCTTAGATTTCGCGAGCAGGTACGGGCCCATGGCCGGATGGCGTTCTATGAGCTGCGGTCCTGGGCCGAAGACAACGACGCGCACGATTGACTCGCTAATCTGACCATGTGACACATCGGATCTTTGTCGACTCCAATGTACTTGTGAGCCGAACTCAGCGTGACTGGCTGTTCCAGCTCCGTCTGGAGACCTCGACGTTCCAGCTGCACTCCACCCCCGACGCCATAGCCGAAGCGGTCCGAGCCTGGCGGCGACGTAATCCGGCAGCCGATGGACGGCTGACGATTGAACTCGACAGCCTTCTGCGGCGCAATCTGGACGAGGTTCTCGAAGACTTCGCGGGAGACGTGCCCTTCGGTGGAGCCGACATCCACGATCTGCATATCCACGCCGCTGCCGTTTGGACCCGCGCAGACATTCTTCTCACTGACAATGCTCGCGACGTCGGTAACCCGGATTCGCTTCCGTACGAAGTTCAGAGCCCCGACGACTTCTTTCTACTCGCCGATGATTCTTGGCCATCGGCTGTGCGACGCGTCGTGCTGAGCCAGAGGGAATACTGGCGCCAGAGAGCCAGCACGGATCAACAGTCGAAGAGGTTGGAGCTGGCTCTGCTCGACTCAGGATGTCCACGGTTTGCTGGACGGGTGGGCATGCACCTGGAGGCTCTGGCGGGAATCTAGGCCCGATCCTTCGAATGTTCGCAACACCCACGCAGGCATTCGCGCCAGGGGTTGCCGCGCCCTGACCCCGGGTCGATGGTTGGCCCATGGCCGATCGGACGATGATGACCCGTGGCGCGGGGGATGCCTCGCGGATCGAGGATGTGTGGGGGGCGCGCACGCCGTACGCGCCCGGGGAGCGCTGGCCCGACCGGGTCGACTCCATGCTGCAGGAGGGGCTCACGGAGGCGGACGTCGACTCCTGGGTGCGCTCCGCCTGCGTGCTGTGCAGCAACGGCTGCGGCTGCGACATCGCGGTGAAGGACGGCCGCATGGTCGGCATCCGCGGGCGCGCCGACGACCCGGTGAACCACGGCCGGCTGGGGCCGAAGGGGCTGTACGCGAGCTGGCAGGGCCTCCGCGGCTCCGACCGGCTGACGACACCGCTGATCCGCAGGGACGGCGAGCTGGTGCCTGCGTCGTGGGACGAGGCGATGGAGGCGGTGGTCGCCCGCAGCAAGCAGCTGCTTCAGGAGCGCGGCCCGCTCAGTCACGGCTTCTACACCAGCGGCCAGCTATTCCTCGAGGAGTACTACACGCTCGCGGTGATCGGGAAGGCCGGCCTCGGCACCCCGCACATGGACGGCAACACCCGGCTCTGCACCGCGACGGCGGCCTTCTCGCTCAAGGAGACCTTCGGCGCCGACGGGCAGCCGGGCTGCTACGAGGACATCGACGTCTGCGACACCCTCTTCCTCTGGGGCCACAACATGGCGGCCACCCAGACCGTGCTGTGGTCGCGGGTGCTCGATCGGCTCGCCGGGCCGAACCCGCCCCTCCTGGTCTGCGTCGACCCGCGCGACACCCCGGTCGCCCAGAAGGCGACGGTGCACCTCGCGATCAAGCCCGGCACCAACCTCGCCCTGCTGCACGCGATCGTGCGCGAGCTGCTGGTCAACGGCTGGATCGACGAGGAGTTCGTCGACGCCCACACGCTCGGGCTGGAGGAGCTCCACGGCCAGGTCGAGCAGTGGACGCCCGAGCACGCGGCCGAGGTGTGCGGGGTGGAGGCGCGCGACATCCAGAAGGCGGCCGCGATCTTCGCCACCGGCGAGCGGGTGCTGTCGACCGTGCTGCAGGGGTTCTACCAGTCGGCGCAGGCGACGGCGTCCGCGTGCGCGGTCAACAACCTCCACCTCCTCCGCGGCATGATCGGGAGGCCGGGCGCCGGCATCCTGCAGATGAACGGCCAGCCCACCGCCCAGAACAACCGCGAGACGGGCGCCGACGGCGACCTGCCCGGCTTCCGCAACGGGGAGAACCAGGAGCACGTCCAGCAGCTCGCCGACCTGTGGGGCGTCGACGCGCTGAAGATCCCGCACTGGGCGCCGCCGACCCACATCATGCAGATGATCCGGTACGTGGAGCAGGGCAGCATCCCGTTCCTCTGGGTGTCGGCGACGAACCCGGCGGTGTCGCTGCCGCAGCTGCCGCGCATCCGCGAGGTGCTCGGCAAGCCGGAGCTGTTCCTCGTCGTGCAGGACCTCTACCTGACCGAGACCGCGCAGCTCGCCGATGTGGTGCTCCCCGCCGCGGGCTGGGGCGAGAAGACCGGGACGTTCACGAACGCCGAGCGCACCGTCCACCTCTCCGAGAAGGCGGTGGAGCCGCCGGGGGAGGCGCGCGCCGACCTCGACATCTTCCTCGACTACGCGAAGCGGATGGGCTTCACCCGCAGCGACGGCAGCCCGCTGCTCACGTGGGAGACGCCCGAGGACGTGTACCGCGCCTGGCAGCAGTGCTCGAAGGGGAGGCCGTGCGACTACAGCGGCATCTCGTACGACGATCTGCGCCGCCAGAGCGGCATCAAGTGGCCGCGGCGCGAGGGTGAGACCGAGAGCCAGGAACGGCTCTACACCGACTTCGACTTCCCGTCGCACGCGGACTATGCCGAGAGTTTCGGCCACGATCTGCTCACCGGCGCGACGGTGGGGGAGCAGGCGTTCCGGGCGATGCGGCCGGACGGCAAGGCGCTGCTCAAGTCGGCGCCCTTCACCGGCCCGCACGAGACGCCCGACGACGAGTACCCCCTGCGGCTCGAGACCGGCCGGAGCGTCTACCACTTCCACACCCGCACGAAGACCGGGCGCAGCCCCGAGCTGACGGCCGCCGCCCCGGACGTGTGGGTGGAGCTGGCGCGGGAGGATGCGGACGCGCGCGGTCTTGCCGACGGTGATCTGGTGGAAGTACGCTCCCGGCGCGGACGGATCGTCGCACCGGTCCGCGTCACGGGCATCCGGCCGGGGGCGGTGTTCGCGCCGTTCCACTACGGGTACTGGGACGCGCCTCCGGACGCCGTGGACAAGCGGCCGACCGCCGCGAACGAGCTGACGGTGACCGAGTGGGACCCGGTCTCGAAGCAGCCGCTCTTCAAGTCCGGAGCGGTGCAGGTGACGCGATGGGGGGAGTCGCGATGAAGCTGCCCGTGTACCTCCGGCTGCTGGCCGCGTCGGAGACGACCCTCGCGGAGTCGTACCGCACGATCGCGGAGGCGCACGGCGACGAGCCGGACGTCCACCACCTCTGCCTGACCCTCGCGGAGCAGTGCGATGAGCACCGCAAGAAGCTCGACGGCATCATCGAGCGGTTCGGCAGCGGCGCCGAGAGCGAGGGTGACGACGACGAGCCCGACCGGCTCCACGCCGACGGGGTGGGGGAGGCACGCTCCGGCCCGCTCGGGCTGCTGCGCGACCTGCAGGACCTCTATCTGCTCGCCAGCCTCGCCGACATCACCTGGACGATGGTCAAGCAGGCAGCGCAGGCGCTGGAGGACCACGACCTCCTCGACGTCGTCGCTGCCTGCGAGCACGAGATCGCCGTGCAGCTGAGCTGGCTGTCGACGCGCATGAAGCAGGCTGCGCCGCAGGCGCTGGTGGCGGTGCCATGAGTGCGGTGACCGACCGGCCGTCGGTGCTGGAGCGCTCGCAGCAGCGGGCGGGGGAGGTCGGGGCCGGGGTCTACGTCGGCCTCCTGTCGCTCGTCGTGCTGGCGGTGTCGGGCACGATCGGCATGCTGCTGATGACCCCGTGGCTGTTCCCGAGCCTCGGGCCGACCGTCATGGTCCTGTTCGGCACGCCGCGCGAGAAGTCCGCCCGGCCGCTGGACGCCGCCGTCGGCCACGCGGTCGGCATCATCGCGGGCATCGGCTGCCTCTTCCTGTTCGGGATGAACGGCAAACCCTCGGCGGTGGAGGCCGGGCTCTCGCTCGGCTACATCCTGGGCGGCGCGCTGTCGGTCGCGATCACCGCGTTCGTGCTGCACGCGTTGAAGCTGCAGCACCCGCCGGCGGGAGCGACGACCCTGATCATCAGCCTCGGCGTCATCGCGAACCCGATCGGCATCCTCTCGATGGCGGCGGCCATCGCGTTCACGATCGTCGCCTCGTGGGGGCTCAACGCGCTGCTCGGCGAGCGGCCGCACGGCTGGCGCGGGGCGTCATGACGGCCGCGATCGTGCTGGCCGGCGGCCGGTCGAGCCGCTTCGGCTCGGACAAGCTGGAGGCGGTCGTCGACGGCCGCTCGCTGTTGACGCGGGCGGTGGAGGCGGCGGTGGAGGCCGGCTGCGACCCGGTCGTGGTGGTGACGGCGCGGGAGGTGGTGGCGGGGGAGGCGTCCGCCGGGGGCGCGTCGCCGTTCGCGAGCGAAGCCGTGGACGACGCCGAGGCGGCCGGTCGCGTCGTCACCGTCTCGGAGTGGCCGCGCTGGGGCGGGCCATGTGCGGCGGTGGCGGCGGGGGTGGAGGCGCTGGGTACCTCTACGCCGTCGCGCGACCTTGCGCCGACGGGGAGGGTGCTCCCGGGTGGCCCGCTGGCCCGCGACGACGTGCTCATCCTCCCGGCCGACCTCGCCGACCCCGCGGCCGCCGTCGCGGCGCTCGCCGTGTCGCCCGGGCCCTGCGTCCTGCGCGACGCCGACGGCCGCGAGCAGTGGCTCCTGGCCCGCGCTTCCGTCGCCGCTCTCCGCGCCCGGCTGGACGGGCTGCGCGCGGAGGCGACGCTCGCCGACCTCCCCGCGCGGGCGCTGCTCGGCGGGCTCCCGGTGGCGGATCCCGCCCTCTCTCCCCTGATCACGGCCGACATCGACCGGCCGGCCGACCTCGACCTCCTGAAGGAGCTGAGCCATGGAACCGTCTGAGCTGGACGACTGGGCGGCCACGGCCTCCCGCACCGTCGGCGTCACGATCGAGCACGGCGACGTCGCCGCGATCCTCGACCTCTCCCGCGACGCCGCCCACGGCATCGCCCGTCCGGCGGCGCCGCTCACCGCCTATCTGGCCGGCATCGCCGTCGGCCGGGGCCTGCCGCTCGCCGAGGTGACCGCGGCGCTGACTGCCGCGATCGCCTCATGGACCGGTGTCACGGATTCGGGGGCCGCCGCGACGGACCGGGGGGCGGAGTGATGCGCGGCCGACCGCAGCATGCTCCCGCCACGCCGCAGCATTCTCCCGCCACGCCGCCCCGGCGGTTCGCCGCGCGACGCGCCGGAAGCGGACCGGCAGAGGGCGCGCGATGAAGAGCTGGCAGGACGCGCGCGAGCTCGCCTACGAGGTCGGCCGCCGCCACCCCGCGCGCACGCTGAACGTTCCCCTCGGGCGCGCCGCCGGCCTCAGGCTCGCCGCCGACCTGCGCGCCGAACGCTCGGTGCCGCGCTTCGACAACTCGGCGATGGACGGCTGGGCGGTCGCCGGCGACGGGCCGTGGCGCGAGGGGGAGCCCGTGCTCGCAGGGATGGCGCCGGGCATCGTGCCGCTCACCCCCGGGGAGGCGCGTCCGATCGCGACCGGCGCGCCCGTGCCTCCCGGCACCAGCACCGTGCTGAGGGCGGAGGAGGGCATCCTCGAGTCCGGGCCGGACGGCATGCTCGTCGACACCATCGCCCCGCTCGATGCCGGGCGCGACATCCGGCGCTGCGGGGAGGAGGCGGAGTCGGGGGACGTGCTCCTGGAGCGCGGCGCGCGCCTCACCCCGCCCGCGATCGGCCTGCTCGCCGCGGCGGGCATCGCGTCCGTCGACGTGCTGGCGCCGCCGCTGATCACCGCAATCGCGACCGGCGACGAGCTGGCCGGACCGGAGGCGGGGCCCGGGCAGGTGACGGACGCGCTCAGCCCGCTCATGCCCTCCCTGCTCTCCTCCCTCGGCGGACGCTGCGCGACGGCGGTCCGCGCGCTCGACCACGCCGACGACGTCGCCGCGGCGATCGCCCGCGCCCGCACCGGGCTGCTGATCTCGTCGGGCGGCACGGCGCACGGCCCGGCCGACCCGGTGCGGGAGGCGCTGGCCCGGCTCGACGCACGGCTCGTGATCGACGGGGTGGCGCTCCGCCCCGGATCGTCCGTGCTGCTCGCCGAGCTGCCGGACGGCCGGGTCCTGCTCGCCCTGCCGGGCAATCCGCTCGCCGCCGTTGTCGACCTCCTGCTGCTGGGCTGGCCCCTGCTGTGCGGAGCGCTCGGCACGCCGCTCGCACCGCTTCCGCCCTGCCCGCTGCCGCTCGGGGAGCTGCCGCGCCACGGGGCGAAGGCGATCGCGTGCGTGCGCGAGGAGGGCGCCCTCGTCGCGGTGCCGCACCAGCGCTCCGGGATGCTGCGCGGCATCGCCACGGCGACGCACCTGGTGCTCACCGAGAACGCCGACGCGCACCTGCTGCGGCTGCCCTGGGAGTAGCCACCTCCTCCGGCGCCCCCGCTGGCCGACCGTCGAGTTGACGCAACACGCCGCCCCGGGACTCCCCGGGGCGGCGTGTCGTGACAAGCGGAGGCGCGCGCTACGGCGTCGGCATGCCTCCGGTCACCGAAAGGGTCTCACCGATGACGTAGCTCGACTCCGAAGACGCCAGGAAGACGTACGCGGGGGCGAGCTCGGCCGGCTGCCCGGCGCGGCCGAGCGGAGTCTGCTTGCCGAACTCGGGCAGCGCCTCCGCCGGCTGACCGCCGCTCGGCTGCAGCGGCGTCCAGATCGGGCCGGGGGCGACGGCGTTCACGCGGATGCCCTTCGGCGCCAGCTGCTGCGCCAGGCCCTTCGTGAAGGTGTTGATCGCGGCCTTCGTCGTCGCGTAGTCCACCAGCGTCTCGCTCGGCTGGTACGCCTGGATCGACGTCGTGTTGATGATCGACGAGCCGGCCGGGAGGTGCGGGAGGGCCGCGCGGGTCAGCCAGAACATCGCGTAGACGTTCGTCTTCATGGTCTTGTCGAACTGCTCGTCCGTGATGTCGGTGAGGCTCTCGACCGCGACCTGCTTGCCCGCGTTGTTGACGAGGATGTCGATGCCGCCCAGCTCCGAGACCGTGCGCGAGATCACCTCGTCGGTGAAGGAGCGCTCGGCCAGGTCGCCGGCGATGGTGACGGCCGTGCGCCCCGCCTCGCGGATGAGGCCCGCGATGCGCTGGGCGTCCTCCTCCTCCTCCGGCAGGTAGACGATCGCCACGTCGGCGCCCTCGCGCGCGAACGCGATCGCGGCCGCCGCACCGATCCCGGAGTCGCCTCCGGTGACGAGCGCCTTGCGCCCGGTCAGCCGGCCCGACCCGACGTAGCTGGTCTCGCCGTGGTCCGCGGGAGGCGTGAGGTCCTTCTCGGTGCCCGGCTCGTCCACGTGCTCCGCCGGCGGCTCGATGCTGGGGTAACGGTCAACAGGGTTGTCGAAGGTGTATTGGTTCTCAGGCATGCCCCGATGCAACCACCGGGGGCGGGCGCGGCAAGGGGGCTGCGCGGCGGGGGCGGGTGGGGTATTGCCACCGCCTGCAGCCCTCCCCGCCGTCGCGGGAACGGTGTACCGCTGGAGTGACCGGCGGACCCGTAACTAGAATATGAGATGTCTCTTCTCTATGCTGGAAGTGTCGAACACGCTCGCAAGGGGGACACGTGACCAACGAGAACGATAGCGAGAGGCCCGCCCGTAACGCAGGGCGGGTGTGGTACTCCTCGGCTCTGGCGCTGCTAGCCGGGGGATCGGTATTCGCGTTCGCGATACTGCCGGTTCAGATGGGCGGATTGGTTTCTGCCGCCGCTGCCCTTGTCGCAATCGCAATCGACCGCGCGGTTCGGAACAAGGTCGACACGCGTCCGCGGGGTTTGGCGGCTGTCGCCTACCTGGCCGTCGGCGCGTTGGTGCTGGTCATTTCGCTGGCCTTGGTCCTGACCGTGGCGCGCGGTAGCTCGGTCTGGTTCGGGGTGGTGCTTGCTGTGATCGTTGCCATGGTCTTCTTCGTCGCCATCTGGGTGCCCAGCGGCCCCCGGATCCGCCAGACGACGGGCGGACGCGGGGGCCGATGACCCGCTAGATCTGGTAGCAGCTCCCGTATGCGCCGCCGAGGGTGATTGCTGTAGAAGCGACCCACAGCCCGGTGGCGCTGATCGGGTTCCATGCCAGCGTCGCGGCTCCGGCGAGCGCGAGAATGCACCAACCGGCGCCCGTCGGCTTGACGTTGTACTTTCCGTTGAATATCAGCCCTACCGACTTCGCCATCACGCCGTTGTAGTACTTCTGCAGGTAACTGCCCTTGCAGTTGGTGAGCGGTGCTCCTGGTGTCATGAATAGCTGCTCCCGTTCGTCAGGACGCAGTTGTACGACGCCTGACCGGTGCTGTAGACCGTGGGATCGGCCACGACGGGGAATGCTGTCTCCGCGGTGAAATCGACCACCTGAGTCAGAGTCTTGCCCGCTAGCTCGAAGTGGGTGGGAACGGGATTGCCGGCGGCGTCCTTCGCCCACGGAGCCGCGATGTAGAAGCTTGGAACACCTGTCTCGGCGGCGACATACACGGACCCGTCCGGTGCGAGGTGGAGCGACTGTCCGCTCGGCACGCTGACGGCGTAGTCGTAGCGCTTCGGAGCGCCCGAGTGGCGGATCACCGTGTTGATCTGGACGCTTCCATCCCGTCGAACGATCGGAACGGTCGATGACCCGTTGTTGTTGTCATACGACACGGCTCCGTCGCCTCTCACGACGGCACCGTCAGCCACTCCTGCAAACGGAAGTCCCAGTGATGCGTCACCGTTTCCGGACGAGAGCCGGACGCTCTCTTCCGGATCAGACGGCACGATCACGTTCGTCCCGTTGACCGTGGCGTCGACGGCCTCCGGTGAAGTGGTGACCGGCTGCACGTCAGCCGCGTCGCTCACCGACTCGGGGGCGACCCTGGCCACCGCCGCCAAGGGATCCGGCTCCGGTTCCCCAGCGTTCGCCGCCACCCCACCCATGCACAGCAGCGATGCGATGGCGATCGCCGCGCCGCCAGCGTTGGCAATGCTCCTCCCGAGCAATTTCATTGTTCGCACCCAATCCGAGCGCGCCACGGATGGCGCTCCCCATCGTTCTCGATCGAATGGTGCTGACAGCGGTCATCACCCGGCGCCGCCGGAACGATCTCCAGTCAGCGATCCCCTTGGGGGCAAACTTAGCCAACTGAAGTCTGAAATTGCAACTGTTAAATATTACATAGCCACGGCTGTGGAAAGGGGCCGGCCTCCCGGCCGACCCCTCCCGCGACCCGCCCCCACCTACTCCTTGTTCAGCTTGTCCTGCACCACCCCCGCCGCCTTCTCCACCACGTTCGGCAGCTCCGTCGTCCCGTAGAAGCGGGAGTCGGGGTGCGTCACCGGCGGCATCGGCGCGGTCGTGGTGGGGCCGTCGTGGTAGGTGAACTCGCCCTTGCCGTCGGGGGTGGGGCCGCTCGCCCAGCTGCCGTCGGCGGCCGCCGGGCCGTCGGAGAAGTTGAGGTACTGGTACGACACGCTGCGGTCCTCCTGCTTGAGCGGGAAGTTGCTCGGGACCGGGAAGTCCTCTGCGCCTTCCGCTCGCAGCTCGGCCGCCGCGGCCATCCACTGGTTCTGGTGCATGGTGTCGCGGGCCAGGAGGAAGGCGAGCAGGTCGCGCACGCCCGCGTCGTCGGTCATGTTGTAGAGCCGGGCGACCTGGAGGCGGCCCTGCATCTCCGCGTTCGCGTTGGCGGTGAAGTCGGCGAGCAGGTTCCCGCTGGCCGTCACGTACGCGCCGGACCAGGGGTTGCCGTTGCTGTCGACCGGGCGTGCGCCGGCGCCGGCGACGATCGCGTGCTGCACGTCGGTGCCGCCGATGATCGCTGCCACCGTCGGGTCGTTCTGCACGGCGTCCTCCGTGATGCCGAGCGGCGCCTTCTCGAGGAGCTGCGCGATCATGATCGCGAGCATCTCGACATGGCCGAACTCCTCGGCGCCGATGCCGTAGAGCAGGTCGCGGTACTTGCCAGGGATGTGGATGTTCCAGGCCTGGAACCCGTATTGCATCGCGACCGTGATCTCGCCGTACTGGCCGCCGAGCACCTCCTGCAGCTTGCGCGCGTAGACCGCGTCGGGCTGGTTCGGCTTGACGGTGTGCTGCAACTCCTGTCGGTGGAAGAACATGAGTGATTCCCCTTCTCGTCTCCGGTGATGTAGCCCCACCGAACCGGGGATGGGAGGCGCCCGTCAGGCATTGACAGCCCGGGGATCGGGGCGATTAATAGGGCGCGGGTGTGCGGCCGCGGTGGGAGCGCTCGTGGTCGAAGAACCGCGCGGCGCGCTCGGGGGAGCCGTCCTCGGCGCACACGATGAGGCCGGTGGAGCTTCCGGCCGACTCCGCGAGCAGCGCCAGCCACTCCCGGTTGATCGTCGGCACGCGCGAGCCGTCGTACTTGAAGAAGAGCGGGATGCTGGGGTCGATCCAGATCGCGCTGCGGCCGTCCCCTGTCTCGGCGGCGTCGCGCCACGACATCGCGAACGACTCCCGGCGCCGCAGCTTGTTGACGATCACGATCTGCAGGTGGAGCAGGAGGCGATCGTCGAACGCGATCGCCGTCGAGTCGTAGGTGAGTGTTCCCATGCTGGCCTCCCGCCGCCGGGGTTGCCACCATGCTCGTCCGCAATGCGCGGAAAAGATACAGCGACCGCGAAGATTACACTTCTGCATCCGGCGAGCGGAGGAGGTCGTCGCCGCCGAACTCCGCCCGGTACGCCCGCGCGAACCGCTCGGCGTCGGCGAACCCCCAGCGGGCCGCCGCGGTCTCGACGCCATCGGCGCGGCCCGCTCGCAGCTCGTCCCGCGCAGCGCCGAGCCGCACGCGGCGCAGACAGGCGCTCGCCCCCATCCCGATGTGCTCCCGGAAGGCGATGTCGAGCTGTGCGAGGCTTCCGCCCGCCGCCTGTGCGATGTCGCCCAGCGTGATCGGCAGCGAGGCGTTGTCCTCGATGAAGCGCAGGCCGCGGCGGAAGCGGCGGTGGACGTCCGCGGGGGTCACCGGCCGCTCCTCCCGCTCGCCCGTCATCCGGAAGCACTTCACCGTCGCGAGCGCCAGCCGGTGGAACAGGCTGGCCCGCACCAGGTCGTTCTCGATCGTGCCCGACGTGACGAACTCGCCCGCGACCTTCGCCGCCGTCAGCAGGTAGCCCGCGTGCGCCGCGCTGATCGGCCGCGGCGAGTCGAAGGCCAGAACCAGCGAGTCGTCGCCGGAGGTGGTGCGCGCGACCTCGAGCAGCCGGTCGGCCGAGAGGTACAGGTTCACCATCCTCACGTTCTGCGCGTGGCAGTACAGGGTGTCTCCCGGCTTCAGGAGGAACGGGGCGCGGAACGCGAAGTCGCGCTCGCCGTCGATGTCCCACTCGTAGTCGCCGCCGAGCACCGTCGCCACGCAGAACTGGTCGAACTCGCCCTCGGAGATCCAGTCGCCGCCGATGCTGTAGCGGCCCACCTGCAGGTCGGAGTCCCCCTGCTGCTCCACACGGAAGGCGAACTCACGGCCGGGCTCCTGGGCGAACGCGAAGCGCCCGTTGGCCGCGCGCAGCAGCATGTCGGCCTCGTGCGGGTCCGTCGTCGCGCTGCGCAACGTGGTGAGCTCGGTCATGCGCTCACCGTACCCCGGCGGGGTGTGTCCGCACCGGGCTCAGTCGAGTTTGGACAGCAGATGCACGGGGATGCCGAACGACAGCGCGACGCACAGGATCCCGCAGAAGAACACGAGCCCCTGCACCGGAGGGAGCACATTGGCCATCCCGAGCAGGAACAGTCCGAACAGGAACAGCGCGAAGCACAGGATGAAGGCGATCACATCACGCACGGTCAGCGCCCTCCTTCGGAGCCCGAAGCGCCGTCCGACGCGGCGTCCGACCGCCGTCGCGCGGCCGTCTCCCGCCGGTTCTCGCGCTTGATCGCCTCGACCAGCTCGTCCTTCTTCATGGTGGATCGGCCCGCGATGTCGAGCCGGCGTGCGATGTCCATCAGGTGCTCCTTCGAGGCGTTCGCGTCGACGCCCTCCTGGGTCTGCGCGCGGGTGCCGACCCCGCCCTCGGCCTTGCGGTCGGAGGGGCCGCGCTGCTCCTTCTCCTCCCAGTGGTCGCCGACCTTCTCGTACTGGTGCTTGAGCGCGGCGAACGCCGTGCGGTGCGCCCGCTCGCCCTCGCCGTACTCGCCGACGGCGGCGTCGTGGGCGGCCGACCAGACCTCCTGCGCGTGCTTCGGCGACCGGGCGAGCGTCGACGGCAGCTCCTCGGATGCGGGCATGGCCCCTCCTCTTCGCTTGTCCTATCACTCACGAGTACCCCGTGGGCAGCCGTTTTCAACCCGGGGCCCTGGTGGAGGCGCGGGGCGTACCCTCCGTGGCGATCGGGACAGCATCCAGAGGGAGGACCCCATGAAGGCAGTCGTGTGGCACGGCGTCGGCGACATCCGGCTCGACACCGTCGACGACCCGCGCATCCAGGAGCCGACGGACGCGATCGTCCGCATCACGACCAGCGCCATCTGCGGGACCGACCTGCACATGGTGCGCGGCACGATGAGCGGCATGGTTCCGGGCACGATCCTCGGGCACGAGGCGGTCGGCGTTGTCGAGGAGGTCGGGGAGGCCGTGCGCGGCTTCTCGCCCGGCGACCGCGTCATCGTGTGCTCGACCATGTCGTGCGGCGTCTGCGCGCAGTGCCGCGCGGGCAACACGGCCCAGTGCGACGTGGCGAACCCCAACGGTCCGGCCGCGGGGACCGCCTTCTTCGGCGGTCCGGAGACGACGGGCCCGGTGAACGGCCTGCAGGCCGAGTACGCCCGCATCCCGTGGGCGCAGCACACGCTCATCCCGCTGCCGGAGGCCGTGAGCGACGACCAGGCGATCCTGCTCTCCGACATCTTCCCGACCGCGTGGTTCGGGGCCGAGCTCGCGGGCGTCCGGAGGGGCGACACCGTCGCCGTGTACGGCGCGGGGATCGTCGGCCAGCTCGCGATCGCCTCCGCGTTCCGGCAGGGCGCCGGCCGCGTGTTCTCGATCGACGGCATCGAGACCCGGCTCGCGCAGTCGCTCGCGCAGAACGCCGAGATCATCGACTTCAACGCCGAGTCGCCGGTGGAGTCGCTGCTCGACCTCACCCGCGGCGCCGGCGTCGACGCGGTGATCGACGCCGTCGGCGTGGACGCCCAGCGCCCCCAGCGCGGCCCGGCCGCCGAGGATGCGGAGCAGCTCGCCGACGCCTTCGCGCAGGAGGTCGGCGAGGTCGCGCCCGAGACGAACCCCGACGGGGACACCTGGGTGCCCGGCGACAGCCCGACGCAGGCGGCGCGCTGGGCGGTGGAGTCGGTCGCGAAGGCCGGACGCATCGGCATCATCGGCGTCTACTCGCCGCAGCTCACGAGCTACCCGATCGGCGCCGCGATGAACAAGAATCTCAGCGTGCGCATGGGCAACTGCAACCACCGCGCGGTGACGCCGCCGCTGATCGACCTGGTCGCCGCCGGGCTGTTCGACCCGACGGCGTTCATCACGCAGCACGTCGGCGCCGAGAGCGCGATCGACGCCTACCGCAGCTTCGACCGGCGCGAGGAGGGGTGGATCAAGACCGTTCTCGATCCGGCCGCGTGAGGGTGAGGAAGCGGAGGCCGGGCGGCACCCGCGCGGTCGTCACGGTCGACACCGGAGGCGGCGGAGGCGGCGGCGGAGGCGCGCCCGCCGGGCCTGTGTTCGTCCTCGTCCACGGCATCGGGGTGTCCTCGCGGTACTTCGAGCGCCTGGTGCCCGTGCTCGCCCGGGCGGGGCGCGTGGTCGCGGTCGACCTCCCCGGGTTCGGCAAGGCCATGCCCAAGCCGGCCGAGGCGCCCGAAATCGAGGGCTTCGCCCGCTCGGTGGCGGAGGCGCTCGACGGCCTCGGCATCCGGCGTGCGGTGCTCGTCGGCCACTCCATGGGCACGCAGATCGTGATCGCCCTGGCCAAGCTCCGGCCGGACCTCGCCGGCGCGCTGGCCCTGCTCGGCCCGGTGATGCAGCCGCGCGACCGGCACCCGCTGCGCGCGGCGATGCTGCTCGGGCTCGACACCCTGCGCGAGAGCCCGCGCGGCAATGTCGTGGTGATCGGCGACTACCTGAAGGCCGGCCCGCGCTGGTACCTCGCCAACCTCCCCGCCATGCTGGAGTACCGCACCGAGGAGGAGGTGGCCGACGTGGCCGTGCCGGTTCTGGTGGTGCGCGGCGCCCGCGACCCCATCGCGCGGGACGCCTGGGTGCTGGCGCTCGCGGAGCGGGCGCGGCAGGGCCGGGCGGAGGCCGTCGCCGGACCGCCGCACCTGGTCATGCACGGGGCGCCGTACCGCACGGCCGAGCTGCTGACGGAGCTGGCGCGCTCGGCGGTCGGGGCGACACCGTGAGCGGAGCCGGCCGCCGCTCGCCGGCGGACCTGCTGCGTCCGCTGCGCCGGCTCGGCGTGCTGGTGCTCGACTACGAGTACGCCGTCCGGCACCAGCTCCGCGCGGCGCTCGACCACGAGGTGCCGGAGGCGCTGGTCTCGCCGGGCTCCGCGCGGGGCGCGCAGGGGTCGCCGGTGGTGCTCCTCCCCGGCATCTACGAGACCTGGCGGTTCATGGGTCCGCTCGCCCGTCGCCTCCACGCCGCCGGTCACCCCGTGCACGTGATCACCGCACTCGGCCGCAACCGGCTCTCGCTCGCCGAGGGTGCGGCGCTCGTCGCGCGTCACCTGGAGGAGCACGACCTCCGCGACGTCACGATCGTCGCGCACAGCAAGGGCGGGCTCGTCGCCAAGACGCTGATGGGCCTCCCGGGCGCCGGGGAGCGCGTACGCCGCACGGTCGCGATCGCCACGCCGTTCTCCGGGTCGAGCCTGGCGCGCTACCTGCCCGTGCACGCCCTGCGCGCCCTGCGGCCGGACGACCCCGCGATGGTCGCGCTCGCCGCGGAGGCCGCCGCCAACGCCCGCATCGTGTCGCTCTGGGGCTGGTACGACCCGCACATCCCCGGCGGCAGCCGCCTGCGCGGTGCGGCGCGCAACGAGGAGCTGCCGGTGGGCGGCCACTTCCGCATCCTGGGCAGCCCGCGGCTGCTGGCGCTCGTCGACGAGCTGACGACGGACGAGCGGCGACAGCCTCCTCCGTGACGGCGGAGTCACCGCCCACTGCTAAGTTGTGGCAGCGTACGCCGTGCCCACGACAGGAGTGACGATGCCCCACCTCGCTGATCCCACCCGTTATGACGCGATGCCGTATCGGAGGGCGGGGAGGAGCGGGCTGCTGCTGCCGCCGCTGTCGCTGGGGCTGTGGCAGAACTTCGGCACCGCGCGCGCCTACGAGACGCAGCGCGCGATCGTGCTGCGCGCCTTCGACCGCGGCGTGACCCACTTCGACCTGGCGAACAACTACGGGCCGCCTCCCGGGGCCGCCGAGGAGTTCTTCGGCCGCATCCTCGCGACCGACCTCAAGGCGTACCGCGACGAGATCGTCGTCTCCACCAAGGCCGGTTACACGATGTGGCCCGGCCCGTACGGCGACTTCGGCTCGCGCAAGTACCTGCTCTCGTCGCTCGACCAGAGCCTCCGGCGGCTCGGCCTCGACTACGTCGACGTGTTCTACCACCACCGGCCCGACCCCGACACGCCGCTGGAGGAGTCGATGGGCGCGCTGGTCACGGCCATCCAGCAGGGCAAGACCCTGTACCCGGCCATCTCGAACTACGGCCCGGAGCGCACGACCGAGGCGGCGGCGCTGCTGGCCGCCGCCGGCAACCCGCTGCTGCTGCACCAACCGCGCTACTCCCTCTTCGACCGCACCCCGGAGCAGGGCGTGCTGGAGGCGGTGGAGGCTGCCGGCGCGGCCGCGATCGTGTTCTCGCCGCTCGCCCAGGGCCTCCTGACCGACCGCTACCTCGGCGGCATCCCCGAGGACTCGCGGGCGAAGACGAGCGTGTTCCTCCACGCCTCCGACATCACCGACGAGAAGGTCGCGAAGGCCCGCGCGCTGAACGACATCGCTCAGGGCCGGGGCCAGACGCTCGCCCAGCTGGCGCTCCAGTGGGTGCTGCGCACCCCGGTCGTGGTCTCGGCGATCATCGGAGCCAGCAGCGTCGAGCAGCTGGAGCAGAACCTCGTCGCCGTCCACGGCCCCGAGCTCACCGCCGACGAGCTGGCCGAGATCGACCGCTGCCTGGCGGACGGATCGCGGAGCTAGCCGCCGATGGACGAGCTGCCGCGTCGCCCGCTGCTGAGTCGCCGTGCCCAGCGCCTCGTCAACGCCGGCGCGATCGCCGTGGCGAGCGTGCTGGTCGTCGCCGGCGTCGTGCGGGCGACGCCGTGGCCGTCGGCGCTCCTGATCCGCTCGGTGTTCGAGAAGGGCGCGGCCGAGACGGTCGCCGAGCTCGAGCGGCACACGCCGAGTTCGGGGGTGGAGGTCCGGAGCGGCATCCGCTATGCCCCCGGTTCCCCGGACACCACGCTCGACGCCGTCTGGCCCACCGGGGCGGACGAGCCGCTGCCCGTGGTGGTCTGGGTTCACGGCGGCGCGTGGATCTCGGGGGCGAGCGCCGACGTGACCCCGTACCTGCGCATCCTCGCGAGCCACGGCTACGCGGGTGTCGCGCTCAACTACACGTACGGCCCGGAGGGCGAGTACCCGCTGGCTGTGCGCCAGCTCAACGACGCGCTGGGCTACGTGCGCGAGCACGCCGGCGAGCTGCACGTCGATCCGACGCGCATCGTGCTCGCCGGCGACTCGGCCGGGTCGCAGCTCGCCAGCCAGCTCGCGCTGCTGACCACCGACCCCGACTACGCGCACCTCATGGGCATCCGGCCCGCGCTGGAGGCGGATCAGCTGGTGGCGACGGTGCTGAACTGCGGCGTGTACGACATGGACGCGCTCGCCGACCTCACCGGGATCGGCGCCTGGGGCTTCCAGACCGCGCTGTGGTCGTACACGGGCACGAAGGCGTGGTCGCAGACGTTCGTCGGCAACACCATGTCGACCATCGACCACGTGACGCCCGCCTTCCCGCCCACGTTCATCACGGGCGGGAACGGCGACGCGCTGACCTGGATGGAGTCCATCCCGATGGCCCGTGCGCTGAAGGCCCAGGGCGTGGAGGTCGACCAGCTGTTCTGGCCGGCCGACCACGAGCCGGCGCTGCCGCACGAGTACCAGTTCAAGCTCGACAGCCCGGAGGCCCAGGAGGCGCTGCAGCGCACCCTCGACTTCCTCGCCGCGCACACCTCCTGACGGGCTTGCGTGCGGCCGGGGACGCGGCCACTGTGTGGGGCATGAGCGATGACATGAGCGCCGAGGACGTGAGCGCCGAGGACATGAGCGCCGAGGAGGCGCGCCGCGACCAGCTGACGACCGCACCCGACGCGACGGAGGAGGACGCCGCTCCCCGCATCCGGGTCACCGACCGCGGCGACGGCGTGAAGCGCATCGACATCCGCGACGACGCCCCGGTACGCCCGTCGCCCGCGCCGGAGGCCGGCACGGGCGACTGAGCGGCTGGGTGGGGCTGCCGGCCGTCAGGAGCGCGCGAGCAGCTCCAGCGTGTCGACGACGCGGTTGGAGAAGCCCCACTCGTTGTCGTACCAGGCGACGACCTTCACGTGGCGGCCCTCGGCGCGGGTGAGCGCCGCGTCGAAGATCGAGGAGGCGGGCTGGCCGGTGATGTCGCTCGACACGAGCGGCGCGTCGGAGTAGTCGAGGATGCCGCGCAGCCTCCCGTCGGCCGCCTCGCGGTAGGCCGCGAGCACCTCGTCGCGGGTCACCTCGCGCGAGACCGTGGTGTTCAGCTCCACGATGGAGCCGACCGGCACGGGCACGCGGATGGAGTCGCCCGACAGCTTGCCGTCGAGGTTCGGCAGCACCAGGCCGATCGCCTTCGCGGCGCCGGTGGTTGTCGGCACGATGTTGACGGCGGCGGCACGGGCGCGGCGGAGGTCGCGGTGCGGGCCGTCCTGCAGGTTCTGCTCCTGCGTGTACGCGTGCACGGTCGTCATGAAGCCGTGCTCGATGCCGGCGAGGTCGTCGAGCACCGAGGCCAGCGGCGCGAGCGCGTTGGTGGTGCAGGAGGCGTTGGAGACGATCGTGTGCTTCGCCGGGTCGTACGCGTCGGTGTTGACGCCGTAGGCGAGCGTGACGTCGGCGCCGTCGGCGGGCGCGCTGACGAGCACGCGCTTCGCGCCGGCGGTCAGGTGCGCGCGGGCTGCGTCGGCGGAGGTGAAGCGTCCGGTCGACTCGAGCACGAGCTCCACGCCGAGGTCGCCCCACGGCAGGGCGGCCGGGTCGCGCTCGGCGAGCACGGCGATGCGGTGGCCGTCGACGATCAGGTCGGTGCCGTCGACCTCGACCGGGCGGCCGAGGCGGCCCAGGGAGCTGTCGTAGGAGAGGAGGTGGGCGAGCGTGTCGGGGGCGGTCAGGTCGTTGACGGCCACGACCTCCAGCTCGCTGTTGCGCTCCAGCAGGGCGCGGAGGGTGTTGCGTCCGATGCGGCCGAATCCGTTCACGGCGATGCGGGTCATGATGTCCTTTCGTGGGGGTGCCCCTCCACCCTGCGACAGCCGGCCGGGACCCCACCAGTGGCCGACTTGCCACCTACCGCAAGCATCTCGCCAACCTCCTGGCGTCAGGCGGAGAAGGTGTGGCGGTAGTCCGTGGGGGTCGTGCCGAGGATGCGCTGGAAGTGCAGGCGCAGGTTCGCGCCCGTGCCCAGGCCGGTGCTCGCCGCGATCTGCTCGGTCGTGAGGTCGGTGCGCTCCAGGAGCTCGCGGGCGAGGTCGACCCTGGCGCGCAGCACCCACTGCATCGGCGTGTACCCGGTGTCCTCGACGAAGCGGCGCGAGAAGGTGCGCTCGGAGACGCGCGCGTTGCGGGCGAGCGCCTCCAGCGTCAGCGGCTCGGCCAGGTGCGCGAGCGCCCACTCCCGCGTCTCGGCGAACAGGTCGCCGAGCGGCTCCGGCACGCTGCGCGGCACGTACTGCGCCTGCCCGCCGCTGCGGTAGGGCGCTGCGACGAGCCGCCTGGCGACGTGGTTCGAGAGCGCGACGCCGTGGTCGCGGCGCACGAGGTGCAGGCACAGGTCGATCCCGGAGGCCGCGCCCGCCGAGGTCAGCACGTCGCCCTCGTCGACGAACAGCACGTTCTCGTCGACCCGGACGAGGGGATGCCGCTCCCGCAGCGCCCGCGTGTAGTGCCAGTGGGTGGTCGCGCGCTTGCCGTCGAGGAGGCCGGTGGCCGCCAGTGCGAACGCGCCGGTCGAGATCGCGGCCAGCCGGGCGCCGCGTTCGTGCGCCGCCGACAGCGCAGCGACGACCGCGGCGGGGGGCTCCGTGGTGGCCGGCTCGCGGTAGCCGGGGATGAACACCGTCTCGGCCCACTCCAGCGCCTCCAGGCCGTCGGCCACGTGATACGAGAGCCCGTCGCCGCCCGTGACGAGGCCGGGGGCCGCGCCGCACACCCGCACGCGGTAGGGCATGCTGGGCCGCGTCGAGAAGACCTGCGCGGGGATGCCGACGTCCAGCGGCTTGGCCCCGTCGAGCACGAGTACGGCCACGCGGTGGTGCTCCATACTCCTCCAACTCGCGAGATTCAACCCCGTCTTTGCACCGGAATGGCGGCGTGACCAGGGTCGGAAGTCCATTATCCGCCGTGATTCCGCGGCAGAACCGGCCTCCTGACCGGGATCGGGTCGTGTCGGCCCGGTTGACACGGAGGCTCGGAGCGACAACCATCGACCAGGTGCACCACAGCGAACCGGACGCCGTCGCAGCGGCCGAGGCACGCGAGCAAGAGTTCGACGGCCTCGTCCGCGATTTCGTGCACGCTCTGGAGGCCCGGCAGATCAGCGCCGCCTTCCAGCCGCTTGTCGATGTGGCCACCGGCAACCTGGTCGCCGCCGAGGCGCTCGCCCGCTGGGCGCACCCCGAGCGCGGGGTGATCGCTCCCGACGTGTTCGTCGCCGCCGCCGAGACCCACGGGATGCTGAGCGCGCTGACCGAGCGCATCCTCTCCGAGTGCAGCGCGTGGCCCACCACCACCGCCGACGGCCGTCCGATCGCCGTCGCGATCAACGTCTCCGCATCGCAGCTGCGCGACCCTTCGTTGTACCGGATGCTCGACGCCGCGTTCACCTCCGGCGACCTCGACCCGCACACCCTGACCCTGGAGGTCACCGAGGGCGAGCGGCTCGCCGACTCCCCGCCCGTCGCGCCCTGGCTCGCCGGGATCATCGCCGCGGGCGTCACCGTTTCGGTGGACGACTTCGGCATCGGGCACTCGTCGTTCCGCCGGGTGGAGCAGCTGGGGGCGACCGAGCTCAAGATCGACCGCTCCCTCGTGCAGGACGTCGCCCGCGCCGACACCCTGGCACGGGTGGTGCAGGAGGCGCACGACCTCGGGCTGCGCGTCGTCGGCGAGGGCGTCGAGCATCGCAGCGACTACGACCGGCTCGCGGCCGTGGGCTGCGACCGGGCTCAGGGTTTCTGGATCGCCCGTCCGGCGCCGCGCGAGCAGTTCACCCGGTGGGCGCGCCAGCACGCGTCCATCCTCTGACCCGATCCTCCGGCTCGCGAGTGCGCGCGAACTCCAACGAGAACTGCCGAGTACGCGGACTGTTCGCGTACTCGGCAGTTGCTGTCTGGTCGGCTCAGATCCCGTCGAACGAGTCGATATTGAACGCGGGTCGCTCCTCGGGCTCCGCCTGGCCGACCTCGATCTGGGTCCAGGTGACCGGCATGCCGGGGGAGAAGAGGATGTCGACGCCCGGGCCTCCGCGCAGCGGCGGGATGGTGACGTAGCCGCCGCCGTCCTTGACCGCGGAGAGGATGCGGGACTTGAGCTCGTCCACCGGGTCCGGGAGGAAGTAGTCCTTGCCGTCGACGGTGAGGCGGTGCACGATCACGCCGCGAGCTCCTTTCGTGGGGGTCGCGCTCTCAACTGAGGCGCCCAGCCACCGTACACCCGGCGCCTCGGCGCGCAATGCCGCTGCGGTCGGCGGCGGGGTCACGCCCGGACGAGCACGGCCTCGCCCGGGTACGCGGCGTCCGCGCCGGTCGCGACGACGCCCTCCTCGCGCCAGGTCCGTGCGCGTTTGGGGTCGTCGGTCAGCTCGGCGAGGGCGAGGGGAGGCTCCCAGTCGTCGGCCAGTCGCTCCAGCAGCTGCCGCCGCACCCGGAACGGCTGGTCGCGGATGTCGCGTCCGGCGACCGCGAGCAGGTCGGTGGCGACGAACCCCTGGTCGGCGGCCACTCCTTCCAGCGCGCAGCCGGTGGGCAGCGCCTGGGCGGCCGTGCGGAGACGGGCGAAGCCTCTGCCGGCCGCGCGGCCCTCCTCGTCCCACAGCAGCACGTCGTCGCCGTCGACCGCGACGACGAGCCGCTCGCCCGCGGGCGCGCGGCTGTACAGCGTCCCTCCGGGCAGCGCGGAGGCGCCCGGAAGCCGCTGGGCCGCTGCGAGCGGTGCGGGCGCGAATGCGCTCCGGAAGGCTGCGGGGACGCGGTCGGGGTCGCGCTCCTCGGAGCCGGAAGCGGCCGCCCCGTCGCCCTCGCCCGCTCCACCTCCCGCTGCCGCTTTGGGCGCCATCAGGTGGATCATCCAGTTCTTCTCGTCGCCGCCCTGGCCGGTGTGGATGAGCGCGAACCGTCGCGGCCCGCCGCCCAGGCCGCCGTCGGGCCGGCCCTGCAGGGTCGCGATGACCTCCGCGCCGTCGCGCCACTTCTCCAGCTCGAACTCGCCGGCGTCCCAGATGTACACCTGGCCGCCGCCGTACTCCCCGGCGGGGATCTCGCCCTCGAACGTGCCGTACTCGAGCGGGTGGTCCTCGGTCTGCACCGCGAGGTGGTTCTTCTTGGGGTCCGTCGGAGGACCCTTCGGGATGGCCCACGAGACCAGCACGCCGTCGTGCTCCAGCCGGAAGTCGTAGTGCAGCCTCCGCGCGTGGTGCTCCTGGATCACGAACGAGCGTCCGCTGCCGGGCATCCCCAGGTCCTCCGGCACGGGCTCGGGCGTCTTGTCGGCGTCGCGCATCGAGCGGTACTTGTCGAGCTTGCCCTGGGAGTCCGGCGTGGCCGTGAAGGTCGCCAGGTGCTCGGGCGTCGGCTCCAGCCCGGCGTCGCGCGAGCGCAGCAGCGGGCGCAGCAGGTCGCCGTCGGCCTCGAAGCGCTCCAGCACCTCCCGGTAGTCGAGATGACGGAGGCCCGGGTCGCGCAGCTCGTCCCAGGTGCGCGGGGCGGCGACGGTGGGATGCGGCCGGCCGCGCAGCGAGTAGGGCGCGATCGTCGTCTTCTTGCCGTTGTTCTGCGACCAGTCGATGAGCACCTTGCCGCCGCGGAGCGACTTCTTCATGTCCGAGACGATGTCGTCGGGGTGGTCGGCCTCCAGCGCGCGGGCGAGCTCGTGCGCGACCGCCGAAACCTGGTCGCTGGTCAGCGAGCCGTCGAGCGCGGTGTAGAGGTGGATGCCCTTCGAGCCGCTGGTGAGCGGGTGCGGGTCGAGGCCCATGCCCTCGAGGATGTCCTTCGCCAGCAGCGCGATCTGCGCGGTGGTCGGGAGGTCGACCCCGGGCCCCGGATCGAAGTCGAGCACCATGCGGTCGGGGTTGCGCGCGCCCCCCGTGCGGGCGAACTGCCACTGCGGCACGTGCAGCTCGAGCGCGGCGGACTGGGCGAGCCAGGCGAGCGTCGCGCGGTCCTCGACGAGCGGATACTGCTTGGGGCCGGAGGAGTGCTCGATCGCCCGGCGCTGCACCCAGTCGGGCACGCCGTTGCCGAGGTCCTTCTCGAAGAACGCGTCGAGCGGATGCGCGTCGGTGCCGACGCCGTTCGGCCAGCGCTTGCGCGTGACGGCGCGGTTGGCGGAGTACGGGATCAGCGCGGGCGCGATGGCGACGTAGTACGCGATGACGTCGGCCTTGGTCGTGCCGGTCTCGGGATACAGCACCTTGTCGAGGTTGCTGACCCGCAGCCTCCGCCCGTCGACCTCGACCGTCTGCGCGCCCGCCTGTGCCATGTCCCGAACGCTACTCCCGCCCTCCCGTCGCGGCGGTCAGGGCGAGGCGTGGGCGGGGAGGCGGAGGGGCGCGGCCGTCGCGGCGACCACCTCCTCCTCGGTGACGCCGGGCGCCAGCTCGATCAGCGCGAGGCCCGCGGGCGTGACGTCGATCACGGCGAGGTCGGTGATGATGCGGTCGACCACGCCACGGCCGGTCAGCGGGAGGGTGCAGTGCTCCACGATCTTCGGCGAGCCGTCGCGCGCGGTGTGCTCCATGAGCACGATGACGCGGCGGGCGCCGTGCACGAGGTCCATCGCGCCGCCGGGGCCCTTCACCATCTTGCCGGGGATCATCCAGTTGGCGAGGTCTCCGGTCGCGGACACCTGCATAGCGCCGAGCACCGCGGCGTCGATCTTGCCGCCGCGGATCATCCCGAAGCTCAGCGCGGAGTCGAAGAAGGCGGCGCCGGGCAGCACGGTGACCGTCTCCTTGCCGGCGTTCACCAGGTCGGGGTCGACCGCCTCCTCCTCCGGGTACGGTCCGACGCCGAGGATGCCGTTCTCGGACTGCAGCACCACGGTCCGGCCCGGCGGGAGGTGGTTGGGGATGAGCGTCGGGAGGCCGATGCCGAGGTTCACGTAGGCGCCGTCCGGCAGCTCCAGGGCGGCGCGGGCGGCGAGCTGGTCGCGGGTCAGGGGCATGTCAGGAGGTCCTCTCGGCTGCGGCAGCGGTGGCGTCCGGCCGGGTCGTGCGGCGCTCGATCCGCTTCTCCACGTCTCCCACCTCCACCACACGGTGCACGAACACCCCGGGGAGGTGGATGTCGTCGGGCGCGAGCTCTCCCGGCTCCACCAGCCGCTCCACCTGCGCGATGCAGATGCGTCCCGCCATCGCGGCGAGCGGCGAGAAGTTGCGGGCGGAGGCGTGGAAGCGCAGATTGCCGTGGCGGTCGCCCACCTCCGCGTGGATCAGCGCGTAGTCGGTGGTGATCGCCTCCTCGAGCACGAACTCCCGCGGCTCGCCCTCGACGTCGAAGGTGGCGACCGGCTTGGGCGGCGACGCCACGGCGACCGTCCCGTCCGGGTGGTACCGGCGCGGGAGGCCGCCCTCGGCCACCTGCGTGCCGACGCCGGTCTGCGTGTAGAAGGCCGCGATCCCGGAGCCGCCGGCGCGCAGCTTCTCGCCGAGCGTGCCCTGCGGGGTGAGCTCGAGCTCCAGCTCACCGCTGAGGTACTGGCGCTCGAACTCCTTGTTCTCGCCGACGTACGAGGAGGTCATCTTCGCGATGCGCCGCGCGCCGAGCAGTACGCCGAGCCCCCAGTCCTCCACCCCGCAGTTGTTGCTGACGACCGACAGCCCGTCGACGCCCGTCGCGAGCAGCGCCTCGATCAGCGCCATCGGGGTGCCGCAGAGGCCGAAGCCGCCGACCGCGAGGGAGGCGCCGCTCGGGATGTCGGCGACGGCCTCCGACGCCGAGGCGACGACCTTGTCGATGCCCGTCGTCGTGCCCGTCGTGGCCCTGCCCGTCGTCGTCATGCTCACCGCGCGCTCCATCCGCCGTCCATCGTGTAGCTCGCGCCGGTGACCATCCCGGCGTCGTCGCCCGCCAGCCAGAGCGCCAGGCTCGCGACCTCACGGGGCTCCACGAGCCGCTTGATCGCCGACTCGGTGAGCATCACCTTCTCGAGCACCTCCGCCTCCGGGATGCCGTGGACACGTGCCTGGTCCGCGATCTGGCGCTCCACCAGCGGCGTCCGCACGTACCCGGGGTCGATGCAGTTGCTGGTGACGCCGTGCTCGGCGCCCTCCAGCGCGGTGACCTTCGAGAGCCCCTCCAGCCCGTGCTTGGCGGTGACGTAGGCCGACTTGAAGGCGGAGGCGCGGAGGCCGTGCACGCTCGACAGGTTGATCACCCGGCCCCAGCCGCGCTCATACATCCCCGGCAGCGCCGCCCGCAGCAGCAGGAACGGCGCCTCCACCATCAGCCGCAGGATCAGCGCGAAGTCGGCCGGGTCGAAGTCGACGATCGGGCTCACCCGCTGGATGCCGGCGTTGTTGACGAGGATGTCGGCCTCCAGCGTCAGGTCGGCGAGGGCCGCGGTGTCGGCCAGGTCGACCTGCCAGGCCTCGCCGCCGATGTCGGCGGCGACGCGCTCGGCGGCGGGACCGTCGAGGTCGGCGACGACCACGCTCGCTCCGGCGGCGGCGAAGGCGGAGGCGCAGGCCGCGCCGATCCCGCTCGCGCCGCCGGTGATCACCGCGCGGCGGCCGGTCAGGTCGGTCGTCACTGCGCGACCGCCCCGCTGCGCACGGAGCCCGTGGCCGGCTCGTACTTGGCGGCGTCGGCGGCGTCCAGCGCCCGCAGCGACGACCCGCGGGTCTCACGCAGCGTCAGCACGGCGATGGCGGTCACGACGCTGGCCGCCACGATGTAGAGCGCGATCGGCAGCCACGAGTCGTAGTCCTTCAGCCACTGCGTCGCGAGGATCGGCGCGAGCGAGCCGGCGAGGATGGAGGTCACCTGCGAGCCGAGCGAGACGCCCGAGTACCGCATCCTGGTCGGGAAGAGCTCGGCCATGATCGCCGGCTGCGGCGCGTACATGAAGGCGTGGAAGACGAGGCCGACCGTCACCGCGAGCACGATCAGCACCGGGTTGAGGGTGTCGAACAGCGGGAAGGCGAAGAAGGCCCAGGTCGCGCCCAGCACCGCGCCGATCAGGTAGACCGGCTTGCGGCCGATGACGTCGCTGAGGCGGCCGACCTGCGGGATCACCAGGAAGTGCACGATGTGCGCGATCAGCAGCGCGAGGAGGAGCTGGCTGGTGTCGTAGTCGTGCACCGCCTTCAGGTAGACGATCGTGAAGCTGACCACGATGTAGTAGACGATGTTCTCGGCGAAGCGCAGGCCCATCGCCTGCAGCACGCCGCCCGGGTAGCGCTTGAGCACCTGGCCGACCCCGTAGGAGCGCGACTGCTCCGCCTCGGCTTGCGCTTTCGCCTCCACGAAGATCGGCGCCTCCGACACGTGCGTGCGGATGTAGAAGCCGACGAGCACGATCACGGCCGACAGCCAGAAGGCGATGCGCCAGCCCCAGCTGAGGAACGCCTCGGGCGACAGCGCCCACGAGGTGACCAGCAGCACGACGGTGGCGAGGAGGTTGCCGATCGGCACCGCCGCCTGCGGCCAGCTCGACCAGAAGCCGCGGGAGCGGTCGGGGCTCTGCTCGGCCACCAGCAGCACCGCGCCTCCCCACTCGCCGCCGAGGGCGAAGCCCTGGATGAAGCGCAGCGCGACCAGCAGCGCGGGCGCCCAGTAGCCGACGGTGGCGAAGCCGGGCAGGCAGCCCATGAGGAAGGTCGCCGCGCCGACGATGATGATGGTGGCCTGGAGGGTCGGCTTGCGGCCGAACCGGTCGCCGATCTGGCCGAACACGATGCCGCCGAGCGGCCGGGCGAGGAAGCCGACGGCGTAGGTCAGGAAGGCGGCGATCACCCCGTCGAGCGGCGTGCCGCCCGCGGGGAAGAAGAAGGTGCCGAAGACCAGGCTCGCGGCGGTCGCGTAGAGGAAGAACTCGTACCATTCGACGACCGTGCCGGCCATGGAGGCGGCGACGATGGTCTTGAGGCGCTTGCCCGCGGGGGCGTCGGCGGCGCCCGAAGCGGTGGGGTTGACGGTGTCCATGTCTCTCCTTCGATGTCGACGGTGACATCCGAGGGCCAGTCTGGGCGGCGGTGCGATGCGAATCAATGCCCAGTCCTGCGAAGCGGGTGTGCATAATTGCACGCATGGCCGCCGCTCACGACCCCGCCGCGCGCCTCGCCGCGCGCCCCGCCGCGCGCCCGCGCTCCGACGACCTGCTCGTGCTGCTCGCCGTGGCGCGCGCCGGCCGCTTCTCAGGCGCTGCCGAGCAGCTGGGCGTCGACCACACCACCGTCTCCCGCCGCATCGCCGCGCTCGAGGACGCGCTGGGCGGGCGCCTCCTCACCCAGGCGGCGTCGGGGTGGGAGCTCACCCCGCTCGGCCACCAGGCGGCCGACACGGCGGCCAGGATCGAGGCCGCCGTCGGCGAGCTCACCAGCCCCTCCGCCGAGCCCGACCCGATCCAGGGCGTCGTGCGGATGTCCGCGACCGACGGCTTCAGCGCCTACATCGCGGCGCCGGCCATCGCCGAGCTGCGGCAGCGGCATCCCGGGCTCTCGGTGGAGATCGTCACGGTCACCCGGCGTGCGCTGCAGTACCGCTCGGGCCTCGACATCGAGGTCGTGGTCGGCAACCCGCAGACCAAGCGCGCGCACATCGTCGAGCTGGGCTCCTACGCGCTCGGGATGTACGCGACGCGCGACTACCTGGCCCGCAACGGGACGCCGCGCACCGCCGACGAGCTGATGACGCACCCGCTCGTGTACTTCATCGACTCGATCCTGCAGGTGGACGACCTCGACCTCCCGCGCCGCCTGGTGCCGCGGATGCGCGACTCGCTCACCTCGACGAACGTCTTCGTGCACGTGGAGGCGACGCGCGCGGGTGCCGGCATCGGCCTCCTGCCCTGCTTCATGGCCGACCGGCACG
The DNA here is from genome assembly GCF_030433685.1 of Leifsonia williamsii. Taxonomy (NCBI): domain Bacteria; kingdom Bacillati; phylum Actinomycetota; class Actinomycetes; order Micrococcales; family Microbacteriaceae; genus Leifsonia; species Leifsonia williamsii. Next base: position 476,509 of record NZ_JAROCF010000001.1, on the reverse strand, counting down.
ACGACCTGGTGCGCCTGCTGCCCGGCGAGTTCAACGAGCACCTGCCGTACTGGATGGTGGTGCGCCCCGACTCGCTGCGCATCGCCGCCGTCTCGGCGGTCGCCGACGCGCTGCGCGCCCGCGCCGCCGCCTTCGCGCCCGCCCTCGCCGGCCGCCCCCGCTGACCCGCCCCTCGCCGGCTGGGCACCAGCCGAGTACGCAGATTCTCCGCGTACTCGTCCGTTTCCGGGCGAATTCGCGCGTACTCGGCTGTTACTCGGTGGGGGCCGGCGCGGGGGCGGGGAGCTGGTCCTTCGGGAGCTTGCGCACCTTGGTGCGGCGCTTGCGGCGGTCCGGGATCATCGAGCGCATCTCCTCCAGCCGGCCGAAGCAGAGCAGGCGGTCGCCGGGCTCGAGCTTCACGCCGCTGCGCGGGTTCGGGATGACCGTCGTGCCGCGGTGCAGGGTGAGGACGGTGATGTCCCGCTCCCAGAGCCCGGTCTCCTTGATCGTGCGGCCGACCAGGTCGGCGTTGACGTGCACGAGCAGCTCGGCCACCCCGTAGCCGGTCGAGACGCTGAGCCGCTGCCGCACGTCGATCTCGGGGAAGGCGACCTGGTTGTCGATGAAGTCGATGATCGCGCCGGCGACGTCGAGCCCGGTCGCGCGCTCGATGCCCTCCAGCCCGGGGGAGGAGTTCACCTCCATCACGAGCGGGCCGTCGTTGCCCTCGAGCATGTCGACGCCGGCCACGCGGAGGCCCATGATCTGCGCCGACCGCACCGCGGCCTCCTGGTACTCGGGCGACAGGTCGACCTTCTCGACGGTGCCGCCGCGGTGCACGTTGGAGCGGAACTCGTCGCCGCTCGCCACCCGCCGCATCGCCGCGACCACGCGGTCGCCGACCACGAGCGCGCGGACGTCACGGCCGCGGCTCTCCTTGATGAAGCTCTGGATGAGCACGTTCTGCTTGGTCGAGTGCAGCGTCTCGACGATCGCCTCCGCGATCTTCGCCTCCGGCGCGAGGATGACGCCGATGCCCTGCGTGCCCTCCAGCAGCTTGATCACGACCGGGGCGCCTCCCACCCGCTCGATCGCCATGCGCACGTCGGCGCGGCTGTTGACGAAGGCGGTCGCGGGCATGCCGATGTTGTGGCGCGACAGGATCTGGTTGGCGCGGAGCTTGTCGCGGGAGTTGGTGATGCCGTTCGCGGTGTTCGGCGTGTACACGTCCATCTGCTCGAACTGCCGTACGACCGCCGTGCCGTAGTAGGTGATCGAGTTGCCGATGCGCGGCAGCACGGCGTCGTAATCCGAAAGCAGCCGGCCGCGGTACTGGAGGTCCGGCTCCTCCCCCGAGAGGTCGATCGCGAACCGCAGGGTGTTCAGCACCTTCACGTCGTGCCCGCGCTCCAGCGCTGCCGCGCGCAGCCGACCGGTCGAGTACGACTGCGGAGCGCGCGAGAGGATGGCGAGTTTCAACTTCAGGCTCCTGACAAGATGGGGGGATGGCTCAGGACTCCCATTCAAACACCACAGCGGGCGAGGCGGCGGCGGCCGGATCGACCGTGGTGGGCTGGCGCGAATGGGCGGGGCTCGGCGCCATCGGCGTGCCGTGGATCAAGGTGAAGGTCGACACCGGCGCCCGCAGCTCGGCCCTGCACGCGTACGACGTGGAGGAGCTCCCCGGCGACCGGGTGCGGTTCACCGTGCAGCCGTGGCAGGACTCCGACGCCGACGCGACCGTGGTCGAGTGCGCCGTGCACGACCGGCGGCAGGTGCGCAGCTCGTCGGGGCACGTGGAGGAGCGGATCGTGGTGCTCCTGGAGCTCACGCTCGCCGGCCGCACGGTGCTCGCCGAGACCACGCTCAGCAACCGCGACCAGATGGGCTTCAAGATGCTGGTCGGCCGGGAGGCGCTGCGCCGCGGCTTCGTCGTGGACCCGGGGGCGTCGTTCGTCGGAGGGCGCGCGCCGCGGGAGGTCCGGCGCCGCAACCGCGGGCGGCAGTAGGGCCGCTACGCCGCAGCGCGCCCGCTCCGCCGTGCCCAGAGCAGCGCCGGCACCAGCAGCAGCGCGAGCACCCCGCCTGCGAGCGCGAGCGTCGCGTAGTCGGTGGCGGCCATCACCATCCCGGAGGCCGCGCCTCCACCCGCTCCGGCCAGCGCGACCAGCACGTCGATCGAGCCCTGCGTGCGGGCGCGGATCGCGGTAGGCGTCGCGTCGACCACGAGCGCGGTCCCGGCGATGAGGCCGAAGTTCCAGCCCAGTCCCAGCAGTGCCAGGGCGAGCACGATCATCCCGAACGAGTCGGCGGGCGCCAGGGCGGCGACGATCCCGGCCAGCAGCAGCGTGACGCCGGAGGCCGCGGCCATCGGGAGCCGCCCGACGCGGTCCACGAGCCACCCGGTCACGAGGCTCGGCAGGTACATGGCGCCGATGTGCACGCCGATGACCACTCCGACCGCCGACAGCTCGAAGTGGTGGGCGCGCATGTGCACGGGCGTCATCGTCATGATCGCGACCATCGCGATCTGCGTGAGCACCATCACGGTCGCGCCGACGAACGCGCCGGGGCCGGGGCGCGGCCGCGCGCCGGGCCGCGTGGGGTCCGGCACCGCTCCGGGGGTCCCGACATGCCGCGCGGGTGCCGCGGGAGGCGGCGTGTCGGGACCCGCGGACTCGCCCCCCTCCGCCTCCAGCCGCGCCAGCTCGCGCGCCACCAGGAACGGGTCGGGCCGCAGCAGCGCCAGCAGCACGGCGCCCGCCGCAAGGTAGGCCGCCGCCGCGAGGAGGAACGGTCCGGCGAGCGCCGGCAGCCCCAGCCCGACGGCGAGGCCGCCGAGCGGGTCCACGAGGTTCGGCCCGGCGACCGCGCCGAGCGTCGTCGACACCAGAGCGACACTGACCGCGAGCCCGCGCTGCGTCGGCAGCGCGAGGTCGGTACCGGCGTACCGCGCCTGCAGGTTCGTCGCGGACCCCGCGCCGTACACGAACAGGGCGACGAACAGCAGCGGGACGGCGTCGGTCGCTGCGGCGACGACGGTCCCGATCGCGCCGAGCCCGGCGGCGGCGAAACCGAGCCCGAGACCTCCCCGCCGCCCGAGCCGCTGCGTCACCCGCCCGACGAGGAACGCCGTAAGGGCCGCGCCCAGCGTGAACAGCGCGGTCGGCACACCCGCGAGCGTGTCCGACCCGAGCAGCTGCTGCGCGAGCAGCGCCCCCACGGTGATGCCCGCCGCGAGCCCGGCCCCGCCCAGCACCTGGCTGATCACCACGACCATGAGGGTGCGCCGCTGCAGCGCCCTCCGCGCGGCGTCGTCGCCGAGCAGGGACTGCGCCGCGGTCGCGGGGTCGGAGGGGATCGTCGTCGGGTCCGGCACAGCGCCACGCTAGCGGGTCTCGTGCCGGCCGTCGCCGCTCGCGTACCATCGGCGCCGGATCGGGAGGTGGACATGGCGATGACGGGACCCTCGCGCGAGACCCTCCGCCAGCTCCGCACCTGGCGCCGCGAGGCCGCGCGGTACGACACCGTGATGGCGAAGACCGAGCGCGGTATGCTCGCGGGGACTCGCGAGTGGCTGGGCGCGCGAGCGGTCGGACGGGTGCTGGAGGTCGCGGTCGGCACGGGCCGCACCCTCCCGTACTACCGCGATGTCGCCTCCCTCACCGCCATCGACCTCACCCCCGAGATGCTGGCGGTCGCCCGCAGCCGTGCCGAGCACGCGGGCATCGAGGTGGAGCTGAGCGAGGCCGACGCGGAGGCGCTGCCGTTCCCCGACGCCCGCTTCGACACCGTCGTCTGCGCGCTCGCGCTGTGCTCGATCCCGCACCCCGACGCCGCGGTCGCGGAGATGCGCCGCGTGCTGGTGCCGGGCGGCACCCTCCTGCTCGCCGATCACATCGGGAGCACCTGGCCGCCGGTCTACGCCCTGCAATGGCTGATGGAGCGCTGGAGCGTGCCCGTGCGCGGCGAGCACCTGACCCGCCGACACCTTTCCCGGGTCGAGGCCACAGGATTCCGCGTGGTCGAGCGGGAGCGGCTGAAGGCGGGGATGGTGGAGCGGATCCGCGCCATCAGGCCGTGAGCCCGAGCTCCTCCCGCCAGTGCGCCAGGAACTCCGCGCCGGCCTCGTCGTGGATCGCGTCGCCGATCGTGATCACCTGGTACGGCCGGTCGAGCACGCCGTCGGAGGGGCGGACGTCCACGTGGGCGACGTCGTACCCGGCCGCGTGCACGTAGTCCGCCATCTTGTAGTCGCTGCGGGAGTCTCCCACCGACCGCCAGCGCCGGGGCAGCGGGCCGCGCGCCGCGAAGTAGTCGAACGCCCGCTGCGCGCCGCGGTCCTTGTCGAGCAGGATCGACTCGATGTCGGTGGAGATGATCGTCGGGTCGATGCGGAACGGGATGCGGCCCTCCGCATCCGGTTTCTCCCGCGACCCGTAGCGCAGCCCGAGGCCGAGCCCGGTGAGGAGCTCGAACGCGGCGTCCTCGAAGCGGCCCTGCGCCTCCTTGTAGGTCTCGGAGTCCACGTCGGTGCGCTGCTCGACCGAGATCATCGCGCGCTTGGTCTCGTCGAAGAACATCGTGTCGGCGAACCCGTCGCGCACGAGGTCGCGCACGCCGTCGACCGCTGCCGGCGGGAAGGCGACGCTCTCGTCGACGGTGACCTCACCCATCCCGTCGCCGGTGATCGGCGCCCACGCGCCTCCCTTCTCGAAGACGCCGAAGACGCGCGCGCCCTCCTGCTCCAGCGCCTCGCCGAGGCCGGCCGCGCACAGCGGCGTCACCACCTGGTGGCGGATGAAGTCGGCCGAGCGCCCGGTGATGAAGGCGATCGGCACGCCGGCGGCCGCCATCGCAACGAGGTCGGTGACGATGCTCGGGATGCTGATGGAGCGGGTGACCGGGCTCGCGATGGGGCCGTCGACGTCGAAGAGGAGTCCGAGGTTGTGCACGTGTCCATTCTCCCGCTCCCGGAACCCCCATCATGGAAACCCCTTGACGCCGCGCCCCGGCCCGCGTCGGGTGGGGGCACCGCGAACCGAGGAGGACCCCGTGACCGATCACCCGGCAGACACGCCCACCGGTGGGCTCGAACTCGTCCACAGCTTCGACGACGGCCCCATGCCGACCGGCGTGAGCGTCTCGCACACTGGTCGCATCTTCGTGAACTACCCGAAATGGGGCGACGACGTCCCGGCGACCGTCGTGGAGCTGAAGGAGGGCCGGCCCGTGCCCTTCCCAAGCGACGAGTTCAACCAGCCGCGCGGCGACGACGACCCCGAGCGGCTGGTGTCGGTGCAGAGCATCGTCGTCGACCCCGCCGACCGGCTCTGGATCCTCGACACCGGCAGCCCGCTGATGCAGCCGGTGAAGCCGGGAGGCCCGAAACTGGTCTGCGTCGACCTCCAGACCGACACCGTGGCGAAGACCATCGTGTTCGAGCCCGACGTCGCGCTGCCGACCTCGTACGTCAACGACGTCCGGTTCGACCTGCGGCACGGCGTCGCCTACGTCACCGACTCGTCCGACCAGGGCCCGAACGGCATCATCGTGGTCGATCTGGAGAGCGGGGAGGCGTGGCGCCGGCTGCACGACCATCCCTCCACCAAGGCGCTGACGCCGCCCGAGCTGACGCCGGTGGTGGAGGGCCGGGTGTTCGCCGAACGGCCGGCCGACGGGCCGCCGAAGCCGGTGACCATGGGCTCCGACGGCATCGCGATCTCGGCCGACGGCGAGCGGCTCTGGTACTGCCCGCTGCTGTCGCGGCGCTGGTACAGCGTGCCGACCGAGGCGCTGCGCGACCGCGACCTCCCCGACGAGCGGGTCGGCGAGCTGGTGCGCGACGAAGGCGACAAGGGCGGCGCCGCCGACGGCCTCGAGACCGACGATGAGGGCCGCTTCTACTCGACCAACTGGGAGCACGACGCGGTACTGCGCCGCCTCCCGGACGGCACGATGGAGACCCTCGTGCACGATCCGCGACTGCTCTGGCCGGACACGATGTCGGTCGCGACCGACGGGTACCTGTACGTGACCGCGAACCAGCTGCACCGCCAGGCGAAGTATCAGGGCGGGACGGACCTGCGCGAGTACCCGTACTCACTGTTCCGGGTGCGGATCGACGCCGGGCCGGTTCTGCTCCGATAGCCCGCGCGTATGTTGGGGGCCGTGGATGGACGTGTGCTTCTCGACCGCTACGAGCTCGGCGACGGCCTCGGACACGGCGGCATGGCGACCGTCTACCGCGGCTACGACCGGCAGCTCGGGCGTGATGTGGCGATCAAGCTGTTCAATCCGGGCACCGCGGTCGACGACCTCCGCCGCCGCAGCGAGGCGTCCTCGCTCGCCCGGCTGAGCCACCCGCACCTGGTCGCCCTCTACGACGCGCACCTGGCCGAGCCGGGCGACGAGACCCCGAGCTTCCTGGTGATGGAGCTGGTCGACGGCGAGGACCTGCGCACCCGCCTCGATCGCGGCCGGCTGCCGACGGCCGAGGCGGTCGCGGTGCTGGCGGGCATCGCGGAGGCGCTCGTGGTGGTGCACGACCACGGCATGGTGCACCGCGACCTGAAGCCCGCGAACATCCTCATCGGCGAGCCGGGCATCCCGGGCGCGGCCCCTCCGGTCAAGCTCGCCGACTTCGGCATCGCTCACCTGGTCGGCGCCGAGCGCGTGACCGGGACCGGCCTCGTGATGGGCACGGCCGCGTACCTCAGCCCGGAGCAGGCGACGGGCAAGGACCCCGGCCCCTCCGCCGACGTCTACGCCCTCGGCCTCGTGACACTGGAGACCCTGACCGGTGTGACCGAGTACCCGGGCACGCCGGTGGAGGCGGTGACCGCCCGCGCGGCCCGCGAGCCGCGCATCCCGGCCGGCCTCCCCGAGGACTGGCGCGGCCTCCTTGCCTCGATGACCGCCCGCGACCCCGACCTGCGCCCGACCGCGCTGGAGGTGGCGGTCGCCGCCCGCGAACTCGGCCCGCAGCTCGAGGGCTGGGGCGGCCCGACCGCGCCCGTCGACGTGCCGACCCAGCGGATGGAGTCGACGCCGGGCGGTCTGGGCGGGGTCGCGGGCGCGGCGGCGCTGGGCGCTGCCGCCGGGCTGGCGGCCGGAGCGGCCGGAGCGGAGGACGCCGAAGCGGCTGCGGGAGCGGGTGCGCCGGGTGCCGGCGCCGCCGAACCGCTCGACGTCACGCGCCGCATGCCCACCGTGGGAGAACCGACCGAGACCGCCGCGGCAGCAGCCTCGAATCCACCCACGGCCCCCACGGTCGCCATCACCTCCGCCGGCCTCGCGGGCGCAGGAGCAGCAGCGGGCGCCGCCGCAGCCCCACCCCCGCCTCCCACCGGCTCCCTCGGAGATGACGCAGGCGGAGGAACCGGCGGCGATGGCGACCGGCCTCGCCGTCGGCGCCGCGGCCTGATCGCTGCCCTCGTCGCGGGCGGCATCGTGCTGGTCGCGGCGGCGGTCGCGCTCGCCGCGTTCCTGCCGAGCCTGAACGCGCCGGACGTCGCTCCCACCAGCCCCCGGCCCACCCCCGGCACCACCGCGCCGGCGGTCACCCCCACGACGCCGTCGCCGAACGACGACCAGGGCGGCAACGGAGGCACCGATGGCGACGAGGGATCCCCGGCGCCCGCGCCCGCACCTCCGCCCGCTCCCGCTCCGGGGGATCAGGGAGACCAGGGCGGCGGAGGCGACGGAGGCAACGGCGGCGAGAGCACCCCGACCCCGGAGGAGACCACGACGCCCCCGCCGTCGCCCGAGCCCACGGGCACCACCGCCCCCGAGTCCACGAACCAGCCTCCCGCCACCCCCACCACGGGCCCCTGACGCCCCTCGATGGGCCGAGGGGGCGCTCAGCGCAGCAAAGCGCGCAGCGTCTGGATCGTGTCCGCCTCGCCGGGCTCCTTGTCGTCGCGGTAGTGCTTCACCCGCGCGAACCGCAGGGCGATCCCGCCCGGGTAGCGCGTGGAGCGCTGCACGCCGTCGATCGCGATCTCGACCACGGTCGTCGGCGCCACCCACACCGTGCCCGCGGTGCGGCGCACCTCGATCTGCTGGAAGTACTCCGTCTGCCAGCGCAGCAGCTCGTCCGTGAGCCCCTTGAAGGTCTTGCCGACCATCACGAACCCGCCCGGCTCGCCGAACTCGCCCTCCGGGTCGCGCGCGCCCAGGTGGAGGTTCGACAGCCAGCCGCTGCGCCGCCCCGATCCCCACTCGCACGCGAGCACGACGAGGTCGTAGGTGAGCACCGGCTTCACCTTCACCCAGCTCGAGCCGCGGCGGCCCGCCGCATAGAGGGAGTCGACCGCCTTGACGACCACGCCCTCCTGACCCGCCGCCAGCGCCTCGCGCGAGACCCGCTCGGCGACCTCGGGGTCGTCGGTGACCTCGCCGCGGATGCGATACGGCCCGGCGACGCGTTCGAGCTCGGCCAGCCGCGTCTCCAGCGGTTCGTCAAGCAGATCGCGGCCGTCGACGTGGAGGATGTCGAAGAACCACGGATGCAGCAGCGTCTCGCTGGCTGCGTCCGCGCCGAACCTCGACATCGTCTCCTGGAACGGCCGCGGCCCGCCGTCCTCGTCGAGCGACAGCGTCTCGCCGTCGAGGATCACGTCGTCGACGGGCAGCCGGCGCGCCACCCCCACCACCTCCGGCAGCCGGTGCGTGATGTCGGCGAGGTTGCGGGTGAAGACGCGCACGTCGTCGCCGTGGCGGTGCACCTGGATGCGCGCGCCGTCCAGCTTGTGCTCCACGCTCGCGCGCCCCGTCGTGGCGAGCGCCTCGGTGGGGGTGGAGGCGGAGGCCGCGAGCATCGGAAGCACCGGCCGGCCCACCTCCAGGCCGACCGCCGCCAGCTCGTCGGCGGTGCCGGTCAACGCCAGCCGCGCGGTCCAACCGAGGTCGCCGGAGAGCATCGCAGCACGCCGGACCGTCTCGCCGGGGCGGTCGGAGGCGCGGGCGATCGCGTCCGTGAGCACGCCCTCCAGCGCTCCCGTGCGCATCTCGCCGAGCAGCACCCGCACGACGAAGTCCTGCTCGCCCGCCGTCGCCCGCTCGGTGAACGCGCGCAGCAGCCGTGCGCGCTCGCCCGTGGAGCCGCCGCCCGAGAGCGCCGCGAGCGTCTCGAGCAGCTCGTCCAGGTCGCCGACCGTCAGCGTCGGTTCGGCCGCCGGCTCGCCGATCGCGGAGGTGACCCCGCGCCAGCCGACGCCCACGCGCCCCTGCCGCGGCTTGCCGACGAGGAAGCCGACCGCGGGCGCCACCTCCTCGGGCGCGAGCTCGGAGAGCAGGGCGGCGAGCGCGTCCACCTTCGCCAGGCGGGAGCGCGTCGCGGCGACCGCATCGGTCGTGTCGACGAGCGTCTGAAGCAGCACGCCCCCACTCAACCACCACGGCGCTGCGCGCGGGATGCCGAGAGGGGATACTGGGCGTCATGGCGGTGCTGCTCATCCTGCACGGCAGGTACGGCGTGGCGGGCGACCTCCCGCAGGTCGCGGAGGCGGTCCCGCCCGGCTGGCGGGTCGAAGCGCTCCAGGCGCCGCTGCCGCTCGGCGACCGGTTCGAGTGGTTCCACGTCGAGGACTGGTCGAAGCCCGGCCCGCTGTCGGCCGATGTCGCCCCGGCCGCCGACCTCGTGCTCGACTGGATCGAGCGGGAGGCCCCGGGCGAGCGGGTCGGGATCGTCGGCTACTCGCAGGGAGCGGCCACCGGCCTCCAGGCACTGCGACGCGCACCCGAGCGGATCGCCTTCGTGGTCGTGCTCGCCGGATTCATGAGCATCGACGCCGAAGCCGGAGACGCCGAACTGGGCCGCCTCCGCCCGCCGGTGCTCTGGGTCCGCGGCGATCAGGACGACGCGATCACCGAGGCCGACGTGCAGCGCCTGGCCGCGTTCCTCCCCGCGCACAGCACCCTGACCGAGCGTGTGCTGCCCGGCGTCGGGCACGAGGTCCCCGCGTCGATGGTGGCGGAGGTGGCGGCGTTCCTGAGCCGCTCCCCGGGGGAGCAGCCCGCGGCGTCGTGACGCAGGTCAGACGTTGCCGTCCTCGTCCTCTTCGTCCTCCATCGCGAACTCCTCCAGGTCGCCGAGGTCGGCGCCGCCGAACGCGCCCGTGCCCTCGTCGAGGCTGCCCGTGCCGTCGGGGTAACCGGCGCGGTCGGGAAACTCGTCGGGTCGCCGGTCGGCACTGTCGTCGCTCATGGTCGCTCCTCCCGCTGTGTGTGCGACCATCCTGCCGCGCCGGCCCGCCGCGCGGCTAGCGGCATCCGGTCAGTCCTCCGAGATCTCCGCCACCGTCTCCCCGGTCTGCACCGGGGAGCTGGTGCGCGCCAGGTCGGCCTGCGACACCATCCCGACCAGCCGGTGGCCGTCGATCACGGGCAGGCGGCGCACCTGGTGGCGCTGCATCACGTCGTGCGCCTCCACCACGTCGTCGTCGGCGCCGATGGTGACCGGCTTGCCCTGGGCGTACTCGCCGGCCGTCGCCGTGCGCGGGTCTCCGCCGGTCGCGAGGCACTTGACCACGATGTCGCGGTCGGTCAGCACACCCTTCAGGCGGTCGTCCGAACCGCAGATCGGCAGCGCGCCCACGTCGAGGTCGCGCATCCGCACGGCGGCGTCGTAGAGCGTCTCGTCCTCCCGGACGCACTCGGCGCCGGGCGTCATCACATCGCGGACCACGGTCATCAGTCGTCTCCTTCCGTCGCGCCTCCATCGCACCTCTCCCGCGCCTCGCTTGCGAGGCCTTGACGCCCGACCGCGGCGGGGTAGCGGGCTGCGGGAGGTTGGAGGCGCGCGGCATTTGTCAACGGGCTGCGCTCCACCCTCTGATGCGTACCGTCGGCATCGTGAAGCACGTGACCTATTCGGACAAATCCCTCCTGGTCGGCGACGAGGTCGCCGATCTGCTGATGGAGTACGCCACCCAGCTGGGGAGGATGAGCCAGACCGACACCGTGACCCTCCGCGCCATCGGGGCCGACGGCAATGAGGTGAGCGCGAGCTTCTTGCTGAACCCCTCCACGATCCTGATGGTCGAGTCCGCCTCGACGACCGCCACCGAGCCCGAGAACGATCTGGCCGAGCAGTACCTGCAGAGCAGGATCAACGGCCTGCGCCAGTCGTTCGAGGTGCCGCCGGCTCTGGCGAGCGAGGGCGCTGAGGGCGACGATCTCACCGACTCGGACGGGAGGGCCTGAGATGGGCATGATCGAGGCACGCGGGTCGAAACCGCTGACCATCGTCGGCATCGTCCTCTTCGTGCTGGGACTCGCGACGCTGATCACCTACTTCGCGACCACGCCCGGCACCAACTCCGAAGGCGAGGGAGCCGGTGTCGCGCTGGTGATGTGGCTCGCCTCCGCCGTGCTGATCGGCGTGGGCGTGCTGCTGACGGTGCTGGGCCTGGTACGCCGCAATCGCGGCAGGAACGTCGGCGACGACGCCGAGCGCCGCGTCGACGACCACGTGCACGACCTCGAGCCGGGCGTGGGAGGCGACAGCCACCCGCCGGCGTGACGGGCCTCCCCCTCAGCCCTTCCCGAGCGCGAAGTCCACGGCCGCGTGCGCGTGCAGCCGCGTCGTCGCGAACAGCGGCAGCGCGGTGTCCTGCGGGCGCACGAGCAGCTCCAGCTCGGTGCAGCCGAGGATCGCGCCCTCGGCCCCGGCCGCGGTCAGCTCGCCGATCACCCCGACGAGGTCGGCGCGGGACTCCTCGCGGATGTCGCCGAGCACCAGCTCGTCGAAGATGATCCGGTCGATCCGCTCACGCGCCTCCGCGTCCGGCACGTGCACGCGCAGCCCGTGACGTTCGAGCACCGAGCGGTAGAAGTCCTCCTCCATGGTGAAGCGGGTGCCCAGTAGCCCCACCTCGGTCACCCCCGCGGCGGTAACCGCTCCCGCCGTCACCTCGGCGATGTGCAACAGTGGGATGCCGATGGAGGCGGTGATCGCGTCCGCGACCTTGTGCATCGTGTTCGTGCACACCAGCACGCAGTCGGCGCCGGATGCCTCCAGACGCGAGGCCTCGCGGGCGAGGAGCGCGCCGGCGTCGTCCCAGCGGTCCTCCAGCTGCATCACCCGCACCGCGTCGAAGTCGACCGAGATCAGCACGCAGTCGGCGGAGTGCACGCCGCCCAGCCGGTGCGCCACCTCCTCGTTGATGAGCTCGTAGTAGAGCGCAGAGCTCTCCCAGCTCATGCCCCCGAGCAACCCGATCCGCTTCATCCCGTCCCCTCCCGCCGGTCGAGACCCGCCGGTCCAGACCCGCCGGTCGAGAGGTCAGTCTGCCAGCTCGGCCCGCCGCAGCGCGATCAGCCAGGTCGCGTAGTGCTCGGTGACCGTGCCGCCGAGCCGGTCCGCGACGGCCGCGGCCTCGTCGGCCTCCTCGGGCGTCCAGTCGCTGAAGGTCGTGAACAGGTCGCGCACCCGCGCGCTGTCGAGGTCGATGCTCCACCGGAGGTTCACGGTCCGCTCGGCCAGGAAGAGCCCGCCGGCCGTGAGCCGCTCCCGCCAGCGGTCCACCTCCAGCTCGCCGGGGCCGGGGCGGGGCGGGGCCTGGCGACGGTCCACGATGGCCTGGATTCCCCGGCGGAACGGCGTGACCTCCGCCTCCGGGTCGCCGTACACGTTCCTCCACACGACGAGCAGCCCACCGGGCACGAGAGCGGCATGCAGCCGCGGGAGCAGCACCTCAAGGTCGAACCAGTGAACGGCCGTCGCCGCGGTCACGAGGTCGAAGGCGCCGGCGTCGAGCGCGATGTCCTCCGCACGGGCGTTCACCACCGTCGCGCCCGGCACGCGCGTGGCCAAGCGGGCGGCCAGTGCGGGGCCGGGCTCCACGGCCGTGACGGCGAGCCCGGCCTCCACCAGAGGAGCCGTGGCCTGACCGGTGCCGGCGCCGATATCGAGCGCCCGTGCCCCGGGCGTCAGCGCACCGAGCTCTCGGAGCGCCCGCCACAGGGCCGGAGGGTAGGGAGGCCGCGCTCGCTCGTACCGCTCCGCGTTGCGGTCGAAGTGGTCCTCGAACCCGGCACCGCCCATGCAGGCGACCCTACGCTCCGGCTCCCGCGCCCGCCTCGGCCTTCGCCGGGCTCTTCGCCGTCGCTCCCGACGACGTGTCGCTCGTCTCGTTCAGGGTCTTGCCGGTCGTCTCCGGCGCCATCACCTGCGACACCAGTGCTCCGATGACGCAGATCACGGCCGCGATGACCATGCACCAGCCGGTCCCGATCGTGTCGATGCCGATGGGGAGGAGGAACGTGCCCGCCGCCGCGCCGATCCGGCTGGCCGCCGCCGCGACACCGACCGCCGAGCTGCGGACCTCGGTGGGCATGATCTCGATCGGGTACACCGCGGAGAGGTTGCCCTGCAGCGCGTTGAAGAAGGCGAACACGGCGAAGCACACGATGGTCACCCATACCGGCGCCCCCGACCAGATGCCGACCACCGCGAGGGCGGCGGCCATGATCCAGAACGGCGGGATCAGCTGCTTGCGCCGGCCGACGTGCTCGATCGTCAGCGCGCCCACGAGCGCGCCGACGGTGGCGAGGCCGTTGACCCCGATCGTGCCCCAGGCCGGGTCGGAGAGGTGGAGCGACTCCAGCACGACCGGCGCGAAGGTGAAGATCGCGAAGTACGGCGCGACGTTGCACGCCCAGAAGACGCTGATGAACAGCAGCCGGCGGAGGTTCTCGCCGCGCAGCAGCTCGCGGTAGCCTCCGCTCGCCTCCCGCTCGGCCATGATGCCCTCGCGCTCGACGTAGTCGCGGCCGAGGTCGCGCTCGACGATGCGGTCCGCCTCGGCGCGGCGGCCGTGCCCGAGCAGCCAGCGCGGCGACTCGGGGACGCCCAGCCGCACGATCCACGCCCCGACCGCCGGGATGACGCTGGTCGCGAGGATCCACCGCCACGACAGACCGCCCGCCGTCATCGCGTAGGCGACCACGACGGCCACGAGGAACCCGCCGTACCAGCACACCAGCAGCGCCGAGAGCCGGCGGCCGCGGTTGCGGTTGGGCGCGAACTCGGCGAGCATCGCCGCGCCGATCGCGTACTCCGCTCCGATCGCGACGCCCAGCAGCACGCGCACGATGAACAGCTGCCACGGCTCCGTCACGATCGCCTGCAGCGCGCCGAGCACGATGAAGCAGAGGATGTCGATAGTGAACATCCGCTGCCGGCCGAAGCGGTCGGTCAGCCAGCCGGCGAGCGGGGCGCCGACGAAGATGCCGATCAGCGACGAGGCCCCGATGAGGCCCGCCTCCACCGGCGACAGGCCGAGCGCGGTGGTCAGCGCCGGCAGCACCACACTGAGCACGCCGAGGTCGAATCCGTCGAGCCCTTCGCCCCACGCGGCACTGAGGTTGATGCGGCGGATGATCGAGCGCCGTCGTTGTTCGGTTGTCATGAGAAACACCCTCCGTCCGCTGTGAGGATCGGGGGAGGGGCTTGCGCGCCGGCGAATTCAGGGCCAACAGGCGTTATGCAGGGCGCACGCACTAGGTTTGAGTGATGGATGACTCCGCCGCCGTACCCGATGTGGCGGACTCCGCCGAGCGACAGCGGCTGGAGGAGTGCGTCAAGGAGCCGATCCGGACGCCGGGCCGCATCCAGTCGCACGGCGTGCTGCTCGCAGTCGACGTGAACACCTTCGAGATCGTCACGGTGAGCGAGAACGCCGCCCGCTGGCTCGGCCGCTCGGTGTCCGAGCTCGGCAGCCCGACGCTGGAGTGGGCCGTCGCCGCCGACTCGCATGGCGACCCCGTGCGGGTCGAGCTGAGCGGCCGGCCCTTCGACGCGATCATCCACCGGGTGGGCGACAACGCCATCATCGAGCTGGAGCCGGCGGAGGGCGCTCCCGACCTCGGCACGCCATCGGTCGTCAACGCGATCCGCACCCTGGGCCTGCTCACCAGCGCGGAGGAGCTGCGCCAGGCCGCCGCCGAGGAGGTCAAGCGCATCAGCGGCTTCGACCGGGTCATGGTGTACCGCTTCTTCGAGGACGGCCACGGCGAGATCGCCGGCGAGGCGTCCGAGCCCGGGATGGATGTGTACAGCGGGCTGCGCTTCCCGGCCTCCGACATCCCGCAGCAGGCGCGGTCGCTCTACCTGACCAAGCTGTCGCGCGCGATCGTCAGCACCGAGGACCCGGGCACACCGCTCGTCGGCAGCGACCCGGGCGCGCCTCCCCTCGACCTCAGCAGCGCCGAGCTGCGTGCCGTCTCGCCGCACCACCTCGCGTTCATGCGCAACATGGGCCAGGCCTCGACGGTGTCGTTCTCGCTGATCGCCGACGACCGCCTCGTCGGCATGATCACCTGCGCGCACCGCACCGAGCGGCGTATGCCGATCCTGCTGCGGCGCGCGCTGGAGGTGCTGGCCACCCAGCTCACGGTGCAGCTCGGGGCGCTGGAGTCGATCGCCGAGCTGCGGCACGACCTGTCGCTGCGGGAGCGGCGTGCGGCCGTGCTCGCGGACGTCCCCTCGGCCGACGACCCCCTCCTCGAACTGAGCGAGAAGGGCGACGCGCTGTGCGCGCTGGTGGAGGCCGACGGCGCGATCCTCGCCCTCGACGGCGTCAGCCGCAGCGTCGGCGACGTACCGCTGGTCGACCGGAGCATCCTGCTCGCGGCGGCAGGCACCGAGCCGCTGCACACCGACGAGATCGGCCGGACGCACCCGGCGCTCGCGACCCTCACCCCGGGTTTCGCCGGGATGCTGGTGATCCCGGTCCCCGGCCACGGCGTCCTCCTGTTCTTCCGCCGCGAGGCCGCCCAGGTCATCCGCTGGCTCGGCGACCAGACGGCGAGCAACCGCGACACTCCGCTGTCGCCCCGGCGTTCGTTCTCCGAATGGCGCGAGAGCGTGCAGGGCAGCGCCATCGCATGGGGTCGCACGGCCGGCGAGGCCCGCGACCTCGGCCGCGAACTGGCGCGCGCTCTCGACCGGCGCGACGAGGCGCGGCTCGCCCAGCTGGCCCTCATCGACCACCTCACCGGCCTGCACAACCGCCGCTCGTTCGAGCGCGCGCTCGAGGACGTCGTGGTGCAGGGCAGGAGCGGCGTGCTGCTCTTCCTCGACCTCGACGACTTCAAGTCGGTCAACGACCGTCAGGGCCACGAGACCGGAGACGCCGTGCTGCGTGCCGTCGCCGACCGGTTGACGCAGGCGTGCCGGGCCTCCGACGTCATCTCGCGGCTCGCGGGCGACGAGTTCGTGGTGCTGTGCGCCGGGCTCACCGAGGCGGAAGGCGACCGGGTGGCCTCGCGCCTGGTGGAGGCGATCGGGCACCCCGTGCAGACCAAGCGCGGCGACGTGACGATCACCGCCTCGTGCGGTGTGATCGCAGTCGAGGACGGCCACACCGCCAAGCAACTGCTCGACGCCGCCGACGCGGCGATGTACCGGGCCAAGAAGGCCGGCCGCAACCGCACCTCGCGCTAGCCCGTACCTTTCGGTATGAAGCCGCGCCGGCAGCGGTTAGGATCGATACCGTGACGCCGCCAACCGGCCGGTGACGAGTCGAGGGAGCACGCGTGCGGTCAGTGGCGGCGGACGACCTGCCTTGCGCGGTCGTCCAGCTCGACGCCTCCGGCGCGATCGTCGATGCGAACGCCGTCTTCGCCGCGTGGACCGGCCGCCTGCTCACGGAGCTCGTCGGCACGCCGCTCGACAGCCTCCTTCGCCCCTCCAAGAGCGCCACCACCGACGGCTCGGTGATGCGTCTCGCGAGCGCCGACGGCCGTCGTCGCGCGGTGATGCCGACACGGAGCGCCCTGCCCGACGGCCAGCTCGTGGTGCTGGTGGATGCGACGGAGCGCATGGCCTTCGAGGATCGCCTGACCCGCTCCCGCTCGCTCGAGGAGCGCACGCGCAACCGGCTCGAGCTGGTGATCGAGGCCTCCATCGCCTTCGCCACCGCCACGACCGAGATCGAGCTGGCCGACATCCTCGCCACCACCGTCGCCCGGGCGTACGGCGCTGAGCAGTCCGCCGTCTTCCTGCTCGACGACCACGGCGCCTTCGAGCAGACCTCCGGCAGCAACCCGCTGGAGGCCGTGGTCGATCTGACCTCGCTGGCGCCGCAGGCGTCGATGCTGCGCAGCGTCGTCAAGCTGAGCGGCGCCGACCAGGCCGAGGAGCTGTCGCCCGCGCTGGGCCGCGCGTTCCGGGAGGTCGGCGTGTACGCGTTGCTCGCCTCCCCGATCCGGCACGACGACGAGCTGTTCGGCCTCTGGGTCTGCTTCTTCCTCCACCCGCGCACCTTCGACGCCGAAGCCGCCCCGCTGGCGGACGCGCTCTCCGGCCAGGCCGGCCAGACCGCGACGAGCCTGCGGCTGCAGCGGCAGCTGGAGCACGCCGCGATGCACGACGAGACCACCGGCCTCGCCAACCGCCGGTTCCTCGAGACGCTGCTGCCCGACTACGCGGAGGCGGCAGAGACCCTCATGGCGGTCATGTTCATCGACCTCGACGGCTTCAAGGCGGTCAACGACAGCCTCGGCCACCACGCGGGCGACCTGCTGCTGCGGGAGGTCGGGGTGCGGCTCAAGGGCGTCGTGCGGCACGACGACCTGGTCGCCCGCTACGGCGGCGACGAGTTCGTGGTCGTCTGCGAGGTGCCCGACAGCATCGCCGCCCACGACGTCGCGGAGCGCATCCGCCGCGAGGTGCGCCGCCCGTTCGACGACCTGCCGGAGGGCTTCCCGGTCAGCGCCAGCATCGGCCTCTCGATCGCGCGCACCGCCGCCTCGGCCTGGAACCCGGACCTGCTCATCCGGCTGGCCGACCAGGCGATGTACACCGCGAAGAACGCCGGCGGCGACCGTATCGTCGATGCGCGCGGCTTCGGCGGCGAGGACGCGCCCCTGCCGGTCGGCGTCTGACGTCAGCGCTCTGCGCCTGACGTCAGCGCTCTGCGCCTGTAGCTGTGCGCCCGCGCTATGGGCTCGCGCTGTGCGCACTTGTCGCCCGGATGGGGTGGAGCGGAGCGGGCGGCCGGTCGGATAGCGTGGCCGGATCGACGCCCGGCGGAGGCTCAGATTCTGCGGTTTATGATGACTGCTTCCGCCCGTGCGGACGGGACAGCGTCGCCCCGCACCACCCGATCCCCCCTCCCGTCCACCCGAAAGGACACCCCCATGAGCTCGCTCCGCGTGCACATCGACCGCACCCTCGCCCCGGCCGACGAGGCCGAGACCCCGGACGCGTCCGCCCTGGAGCAGGCCGCCGCCGTCTGACCGGCGGCGCCCCTCCTCCCCTCCTCCCCCCCCATCGAGTTGTCACGACTTGCCGTCCGGCCCGCCGCTGAGACGGCATGTCGTGACAACTCGACAGAGGCCGCGGCTGAGGCCGCGCCCGCGCCGCCGTGGATCACGCCCGATAGGTTGATCCCATGAGCGACAAGGCACCGACCCTCGTCGAGGTCGCGGCGCACGCCGGCGTCTCCCTGGCGACGGCGTCGCGCGTGCTCAACGGCAGCGAGCGGCGGGTGAAGCCCGACCTGCAGGAGCGCGTCCTCGCCTCCGCCCGCTCCCTCGGCTACAGCGCCAACGTGCAGGCGCAGGCGGTCGCCCGCGGCACCAGCAACGTCGTCGCGCTGGTGGTCGGCGACATCGCCGACCCGTACTTCTCCTCCATCGCCTCGGGCGTGATGCACGTGGCCGACGAGCGCGGCCTGATCGTGACCATCACGGCGACCGGCCCCTACGCGGGCGCGGAGTCGGTGGCCCGCGAGGAGGCCGCGCTCGCCGCCCTGCGCGGCCAGCGCCCGCGCGCGGTCGTGCTGGCGGGCAGCCGGGTCGTGGGGGTGGAGGCTGCGGGCGGCTCCGCGGCCGGCGCCTTCT
This sequence comes from Leifsonia williamsii, assembly GCF_030433685.1. NCBI lineage: Bacteria > Bacillati > Actinomycetota > Actinomycetes > Micrococcales > Microbacteriaceae > Leifsonia > Leifsonia williamsii. The sequence goes on along the minus strand of NZ_JAROCF010000001.1, from coordinate 457,672 downwards.
CCGCCTCCTCCGAGCGCGTCGCGGCCATCGGCTCCGGCGCGCCGGGGCTGCGGTCGATCGCCGTCGACAACGCGGGCGGCGCCGCCGCGCTCGCTCGGGAGCTGCGCGGCCTCGGCTACGCGGACTTCTCGGTGCTCGCCGGTCCACCCGAGCTCGTCACCGTGCGCGAGCGCGTCGACGGGTTCCGCTCCGTCGTGCTGGGCGCCGACGTCCGTCACGCCGAGTTCTCGCGCGAGGGAGGCCACCGCGCGATGGCCGAGCTGCTCGCGTCAGGAGCCCGCCCCGACTGCGTCTTCGCCGTCACCGACGTCATGGCCGTCGGCGCGATGACGGCGGTGCGGGAGGCCGGGCTCACCCCCGGCGCCGACATCGCGCTGGCCGGCTTCGACGACATCCCCCTCGCCGCCGACCTCGCTCCGGCGCTCACCTCGGTGTCCCTCCCGCTCGCCGAGATCGGAGCCAGGGCGCTCGAGCTGGCGCTCGCCGACACCCCGGCCGCCGACGCCCCCGCGATCACCGCCGAGGTCCGCCTCCGAGCGTCGACGCCGGGCCACTGACCCCCTCGGCAGCCACAGCCGCCCCCGCCGACCGGCCGCCTCCGGCGCACACCACCCCCTCCACCAACGATTTGGCGCAACACGCCGTCTCGGCACGCCCGGAGACGGCATGTCGTGACAACTCGACGGAGGGCCCGGAGGGGTGGCCGCGCTTGACGCGCCCCTCCTCCTCGCCTACCCTCCTGGTAAGCGCTTTCCCACCGGCGCGCACACGAGCACGAAGGAGTTCACGTGTCGTCCATCGGCATCATCATGAACGGCGTCTCCGGGCGCATGGGCTACCGGCAGCACCTCGTGCGGTCGATCCTCGCGATCCGCGAGCAGGGCGGCGTCGAGCTCTCCGACGGCCGCCGCGTGCAGGTCGAGCCGCTGCTCGTCGGCCGCAACGAGGAGAAGCTGGCCGAGCTCGCCCGCCGCCACGACCTCCAGCACTTCACGACCGATCTCGACGCCGCGCTCGCCGACGACCGCTGGCCGATCTACGCCGACTTCCTCGTGACGAAGGCGCGCGCCTCCGCGATCCGCAAGGCCATCGCCGCGGGCAAGGCGATCTACACCGAGAAGCCGACGGCCGAGAGCGTCGAGGAGGCGCTGGAGCTCGCCCGCCTCGCCGCCGACGCCGGCATCAAGAACGGCGTCGTGCACGACAAGCTCTACCTGCCCGGCCTGCGCAAGCTCAAGCGGCTGATCGACTCCGGCTTCTTCGGCCGCATCCTCTCGGTCAGGGGCGAGTTCGGGTACTGGGTGTTCGAGGGCGACTGGCAGGCGGCGCAGCGGCCGAGCTGGAACTACCGCGCCGAGGACGGCGGCGGCATCGTCGTCGACATGTTCCCGCACTGGAGCTACGTGCTCGAGAACCTGTTCGGCGGCGTCCGCTCGGTCTACGCGCAGGCCGTCACCGAGATCCCGCAGCGCGTCGACGAGCAGGGCCTCCCGTACGCGGCGACCGCCGACGACGCCGCCTATGCCATCTTCGAGCTGGAGGGCGGGGTCACCGCCCAGCTCAACTCCAGCTGGACCACCCGCGTCAACCGCGACGAGCTGGTCGAGTTCCAGGTCGACGGCACGCACGGCAGCGCGGTCGTCGGCCTGTTCGGCTGCAAGATCCAGCCGCGCAACGCCACGCCCAAGCCCGTCTGGAACCCCGACCTCGCCGACGAGCACGACTACGCCGCCGACTGGATCGAGTCCCCGGCCAACGAGGTGTTCGAGAACGGCTTCAAGACCCAGTGGGAGCAGTTCCTCCGTCACGTCATCGAGGACGCCCCGCACCCGTACGACTTCCTGGCCGGCGCCCGCGGCGTGCAGCTCGCCGAGGAGGGGCTGCGCTCCTCGCGGGAGGGCCGCCGGGTGGAGCTGGCGCCGCTGTCGCTGGGGGAGCTCGGAACGGCGCAGCTCACCGGGGCCCGCGCATGACGCTCACCGCCACCTCCCTCCATCCCGTCACCCTCCTGCACCCCGACGGCACCACCACCGTCGCCGACCTCGGCGAGGCACCCGCCTTCGAGCGCCCCAGCACCCCGTTGCGCTCGCGGGTGGCGTACGCGGCCGCGCACGTCATCCCGAAGCCCTGGGCCGACAACGTGCCCGGCGCTCCGGCCGACATCGACTGGGAGGCGACGCTCGCGTTCCGCCGCCACCTCTGGTCGTGGGGCCTCGGCGTGGCGGACGCGATGGACACCGCCCAGCGCAACATGGGCCTCGACGCGGCGGCGACCCGCGAGCTGATCGCCCGCAGCGCCGCCGAGGCCAGGGCCGCCGGCGGCAGCATCGTGGCCGGCGTCAACACCGACCACGTCGACGAGCGCGTCATCCCCCTCGACTCCGTGATCGACGCGTACAAGCAGCAGCTGCACTTCACCGAGGACGCCGGAGCGGGCGTCGTGCTCATGGCCAGCCGCCACCTCGCCCGCGCCGCGCAGACTCCCGGCGACTACGAGCGGGTCTACCGGGAGGTGCTGGAGGCGGCGGCCGCGCCGGTCGTCCTGCACTGGCTCGGCACCGCCTTCGATCCCGAGCTGGAGGGATACTTCGGCGACGCGGACACCGTCCTGCGGATCATCGAGGCCGCCGGCGACCGCGTCGCGGGCATCAAACTGAGCCTCCTCGACGCGGAGGCGGAGGTGGCGCTGCGGGCGCGCCTCCCGCACGGCGTCCGCATGTTCACCGGCGACGACTTCAACTACGCGGGCCTGATCGCGGGCGACGGCGAGCGGCACTCCGACGCGCTGCTCGGCGCCTTCGCCGCCCTCGCCCCGTCGGCCTCCGCCGCCATCCAGGCACTCGACGCGGGCTCGCCGGAGGCGTTCAGCGCCATCCTCGAGCCGACCCAGGCGCTCTCGCGCCAGGTGTTCGCCGCGCCCACCTACTTCTACAAGACGGGCGTCGCCTTCCTCGCGTGGCTCAACGGCCACCAGGAGGCGTTCAGCATGGTGGGCGGCCTGCACGCGGCCCGCAGCCTCCCGCATCTCTCCGAGATCGTCCGGCTCGCCGCCGCCTGCGGAGCGCTGGAGCATCCGGAGCTGGCCGCACGCCGCTGGCGCGGGCTGCTCGCGGTGAACGGGGTGGAGTCGTGACGGCCGCGCACCCGCGCCTTGCGGTCGGCGGGGCCTTCGATTGCCCGGAGCCGGCCGCCTGCCTCCGCCGGGATCGGGGTGGAGTCGTGACCGCCGCCGGGGCGCGTCTCTCGTTCACCGGGGTCCTCGGCTGCATGCGGCCGATCGCACGCCGCTGGCGCGGGCTGCTCGCGGTGAACGGGGTGGAGTCGTGACCGCCGCGCACCCCCGCCTGTCGATCAACCAGGCCACGATCAAGCACGCGAGCCTCGCCGACGCCCTGCGTGCCACCGGCGACGCGGGCGTCCCGGCCATCGGGCTCTGGCGCGAGCCGGTGGCCGAGGTGGGGCTGGCGGAGGCGGTGCGGATGGTCGCCGACTCCGGGCTCCGCGTCTCCAGCCTGTGCCGCGGCGGGTTCTTCACCGCCCCTCCCGGACCGGAACGCCGCGCAGCGCTCGACGACAACCGGCGCGCGATCGACGAGACCGCCGCCCTCGCCGCCGCGGGCGCTCCCGGCTCGGCGGCCGTCCTCGTGCTCGTCGCCGGCGGCCTGCCCGCGGGGTCGACGGACCTCCCGGGGGCGCGCCTCCGCGTCGCCGAGGCCATCGCCGAGCTGGAGCCGGAGGCGCGCGCCGCCGGCGTGACGCTCGCCATCGAGCCGCTGCACCCCATGTACGCCGCCGACCGCGCCGTCGTGTCGACCCTCGCGCAGGCGCTCGACCTGGCGGACCCGTTCCCGGCGGCGTCGGTCGGCGTGGCTGTGGACACGTTCCACATCTGGTGGGACCCGGACGTCCTCCCGCAGATCGCCCGCGCCGGCGCCTCCGGACGGATCGCGACATACCAGGTGTGCGACTTCTTGACGCCCATCCCCGCCGACGCACTGCTCGCCCGCGGCCTGCCCGGCGACGGCCACATCGACTTCGCGCTGCTCACGGAGGCGGTGGAGGCGACCGGCTACACCGGCGACGTGGAGGTCGAGATCTTCAACGCGGACCTCTGGGCCGCGCCGCCCGTGGAGGCGGTCGCCCGCACGGTGGAGGCGTTCGGGCGGTATGTGCCGCTGGGGGAGCGCGGAGGGGCCGGTGAGGGTGAGACCGGTGCGGCTGCGTCCGTCGCCGCCGGACACGCCGCGAATCCGGCCGTGGCAGGCTGAGGCGTATGGACGAGGACGCCGCGGACACCGACCGACACCCTCTCCGTGTGGTCATCGCCCCCGACTCCTTCAAGGGCACCGCCTCCGCCACGGAGGTCGCCACCGCCCTGGCCGACGGCTGGCGCGACGCCCGCCCCGCGGACGAGGCGGTCTTGGCGCCGATGGCCGACGGGGGAGAGGGGACCCTCGACGCCTTCCTTGCCGCCGTCCCCGGCGCCTCCCGCCGCCCGGTGCGCGTCACCGGACCCGCAGGCGCTCCCGTCGACGCGGCGTGGGTGCTGCTGCCGGACGGCACGGCAGTGGTGGAGCTGGCAGCGACCAGCGGGCTGGGGCTGCTGGCCAGGGACGGTTCCGAACGTCTCCTCCCGCTCGACGCGCACACCCTCGGCTTCGGCCAGGCGATCGGCGCCGCCCTCGACGCGGGCGCCGAGCGCTTGGTGCTGGCGATCGGTGGCAGCTCCTCCACGGACGGAGGCACCGGCGCCCTGACCGCGCTCGGGGCGCGGTTCCTCAACGCGGCGGGCGAGCCGGTGCCGCTCGGCGGCCGGGGCCTGCGCGACATCGCGGAGGTCGACCTCTCCGGAGTGCGCGCGCTGCCGCCCGGCGGGGCGACGATTCTGAGTGACGTGACCAGTCCGCTCCTCGGTCCACTGGGCGCCGCCACCGTCTTCGGCCCGCAGAAGGGCGCCGGCCCGGCCGAGATCGAGAAGCTGGAGGCCGGACTCGCCGCGCTGCTGACCGTGGTCGGCCGCCCCGACTCGCCGGGGGCGGGTGCGGCGGGCGGAACCGGCTACGGCCTCCTCGCCTGGGGAGCGGAACTCGCCTCCGGCGCCTCCGCGGTCGGCTCGGTGATCGGACTGCCCGCCCTCATCGCCGACGCGAATGTCGTCATCACCGGCGAGGGCCGCTTCGACTCACAGTCGGCGGCCGGCAAGGTGCCGACCTACGTGGCCGAGCTCGCGCGCGCCGCGGGCGCGTCGCCGCTGCTGGTGGCGGGCTCGCTGGCGGCCGACCCGGACGGCTTCGCCGCCGCCGTCGCCCTCGACCGGCTCGCCGGCGGTGCCGCCGCCGCGATGGCGGCGCCAGCGCGCTGGGCGCGCGCGGCGGCCGCCGCGCTGGCGCGCGCCGCCCGCTGACGCGCCGTTCGTAACTCCGGAGTTCAGACCCCGCGCGACCGAAATGTCCGGCGCAACCGGCCGACGCGCCGAGGACGCGCCGCGGTCTCCGTGGTTACGGACATCCACCACGCCGGCGAAACGGCGCGCGATCCACCTGGCCTTCGGCCGCCTATGGGCGGCCACCTGGCCTTCGGCCGCTACCCGACCTTGGGCCGCGGGAGAGGCCGCCACCTGGCGGCCTCCGGCCGCGCTATCGGCCGCCCTAACAGCAGACGTCCGCGTCTCCTCGCCGCGTGCCCTACCTCCACTGCGCGCGCCTCCCGCCGCTCCCCGCTCCCCGCCTCCCGCCGCTCGGCGGCCCGCCGCCCCGCGCCTCCACCACTCCAAGCACCCCGCCACGCGGCCGACGCCAGCCGCCCCAACTCCGGACACCCAAACCGCCACGCCGCAAGAACGCGGCCAACTCCGGAATCCGCCCCGCCCGCAGCCACATCCTCCGGAGTAGCGCACCACCACCTCCAGCGCCCCGAAATGCATGCAATCTCCCGCATCCGCACCCCGAGTCTTGACACCTGAATCGATCCAACCTAACCTTGTCCCAACCATACGGAAAGCGCTTACCAACGAGCGCTCCGTTACCATCCACTAGTCGACGACGACAGGAGATGACGATGCCCGACAACGGCGTGACATCGGCGGACGAGCGGCGCATGCCCCGGCGGGCCGCCATCAGCGGCTGGTTCGGCAGTGCGCTCGAGTATTACGATTTCGCGGTCTACGGGTCAGCGGCGGCGCTGGTCTTCCCGCAGATCTTCTTCCCCAGCGAGAGCCCCGCAGTGGCGCTGATCGCCTCCCTCGCCACCTACGGCGTCGGCTACGTCGCGCGCCCGATCGGCGCCTTCGTGCTCGGCAACTTCGGCGACAAATACGGCCGCAAGCGCGTCCTCGTGTTCGCGATGATGCTGATGGGCATCTCGACCCTCCTGGTCGGCCTGCTGCCCACCTACGCGCAGGTCGGCGTGCTGGCGCCGATCCTCCTCGTGGTGCTGCGGCTCATCCAGGGCTTCGCGGTCGCGGGCGAGCTCGGCGGCGCGAGCGCGATGATCGTCGAGCATGCTCCGGAGGGGCGGCGCGGGTTCTTCACGAGCTTCAGCCTCCAGGGCACGCAGGCCGGCAGCATCCTCGCGTCGGCCAGCTTCATCCCGCTGTCGACCTTCCTGTCGCCGGAGGCCTTCCAGGCCTGGGGCTGGCGCATCCCGTTCCTGCTCAGCGTCGTGGTCATCGTCGCGGGCCTGATCATCCGGACGCGGGTGGAGGAGACGCCCGCCTTCCTCCGCGAGGAGAAGCAGGATCGTGTGCCCCGCGTCCCCGTCGCCCAGCTGTTCCGCGAGAACGGCGGCACGGTCTTCCGCGCGGTCTGCATGGGTCTCGCCAACGTGATCGGCACCACGGTCGTGGTGTTCGGCACCGCCTACGCGACGCAGCCGGCCTACGGGGTCGGGATGAGCCCGTCCGTCTACCTCTGGATCCCGGTGCTCGCCAACATCGTGGCGATCATCCTGATCCCGCTGTTCGGGATGCTCTCCGACCGCATCGGCCGCCGCCCGCTGATGATCTTCGGCCCGCTCGCCGCCGGCCTGCTGTCGTTCGCGTACCTGTTCGTGGTCAGCACGGGCAACGTGGGGCTGACGATCCTGCTCGCCATCCTGATCTTCGGCGTGCTCTACCAGATGTGGAACGCGACCTTCGCGAGCTACTTCCAGGAGCTGTTCCCGACCCGCACCCGCGTCACCGGCTTCGCCGTGTCGCAGAACATCGCGCTGTTCCTCACCGGCTTCCTGCCGAGCATCTTCACCGCGATCGCCCCGCCCGGGAGCTCGTCGGTGCCGCTCATCATCGGAACCGCCACCCTGGTCCTGTCGCTCGTCTCCGCCGCCGCCGCGTGGCGTTCGCGCGAGACCGCCAAGCTGGGGCTGGACGCGCTCGACCAGAAGCACCCGTCCGGTACGCCGGCGGCCGACGGCGTGGCCGAGACCGTGCCCGGCGCAACGCCCGACGCGCGGACGAGCCGGGCCTGACCCGGCGGGCGCGACACCCGCGCACATGCCACAGGGGTCCCGACACGCCGCCCGACACGCACCGGAACGGCGTGTCGGGACCCCTGTGCCGGGAGACCGGCCGCACGGGCGGAGGGGCGACCAGACTGGTCGATAAGGTCCCCTGGACCCGGCCTCTCGACCCGGCCCCCCGCGGGGCCGCTCGAACACTGCCCGCCCACCCGACCAGAAGGGAAGCGCCCATGACCGACCAGCCGCCCGCCCGCATCGCCCTCGTCGGCGCGCACGGCTTCGGCGCGGTCCACCGCCGCAACCTCGCCCGCCTCGCCGGCCTGGGCCGGGCCAGGCTCGTCGCCGTGGCCGACCCCTCCCCGCTGCACCCCGGCGAACTGCCGGAGGGCACGCGGGCCTACTCCGACCTCCCCGCCCTCCTCGAGGGAGAGGCCGACCTCGACGTCGTCATCGTCTCCACGCCCCTCCACACCCACTTCGACCTGGCCGAGCGCGTGCTGGCCTCGGGCGCCGACCTCTACCTCGAGAAGCCGCCGGTCACCTCCCTCGCCCAGCTCGCGCGGCTGCGGAACGCGGCGGAGGAGGCGGGGAGGCTCGTGCAGGTCGGCTTCCAGAGCCTCGGCTCGCAAGCGCTGCCGTGGCTGCGCACGGCGATCGCCGACGGGAGCCTCGGCGACGTGCGGGCGGTGACCGCGGTCGGCGCCTGGACCCGCGACCGCGCGTACTTCTCCCGCTCCCGATGGGCGGGCCGCCGCACGCTCGACGGCGTCGACGTGGTCGACGGCGTGGTCACCAACGCCCTGTCGCACGCAGTCGTGACAGCACTGGCCGTCGCCGGGGTCCGCCGAGCCGAGGAGGGGATGCGCGTGGAGGTCGACCTCCACCGCGCGAACCCGACCGAGAGCGACGACACGAGCGTCGTCCGGGTGCGCCGCGCCGACGGCCGCCCGGACGTCACCTGCGCGCTGACGCTGTGCGGGCCCGAGGAGGCCGAGCCCTTCATCACGGTGCACGGGTCGGAGGCGTCGGCCACCCTCCTCTACGTGCTCGACGAGGTGCGGGTGGAGGGTGCGGACGGCTCCCACGCGCACCGCTTCGACCGCACCGACCTGCTCGAGAACCTGCTCGACGCCCGCGCGGGCAGCGCCGAGCTGCTGAGCGCGCTCGCCGACACCGAGGCCTACATGACGGTGCTGGAGACGGTGCGCACGGCTCCCGACCCGCACCCGATCCCGGCGGCGTTCGTCGACCGCGTCGGCGAGGGGCCTGCGGAGCACCTGGTCGTGCGCGACATCGAGCGCACGCTGCTGCGCGCGGTCACCGCCGAGGCGACCTTCACGCAGCTCGGCGTGCCGTGGGCGGTCGACCGCGCCGGCCTCGACGCCGACCCCCTCCGCCTCGGCCCCGACACGATCGCGCACGCCCGCACCGGCACCGACCTCGCCGCCTCCCTGTCGCCGCGCCCCTACCTCCACCCCGTCCGCACCCGGGCCGGCGTCGCGCTCACCGATCACCTCCCGCTCGACCACCCCTGGCACCTGGGCGTGGGCGTCGGGCTGCCCGATGCGAACGGCGCGAACCTCTGGGGCGGCCCCGATTACGTGCCGGCGGCAGACGCGTCCGGTTACCGCTGGCGCCGCACGCATGGCAGCGCGGCCCTCCTCGACACCCGCTGCGAGCCGGGCGCCCTCACCCAGCACCTCGCCTGGCGGGACTCCGCCGGCGCCGACCTCCTCCACGAGACGCGGGAGTGGCGGTGGGAGGAGGTCGACGACCGCTCCTGGCGCCTCCGCCTCCACTTCTCCCTCGACGCTGCACGCGGGCCCGTCGAGCTCGGAAGCCCGGGCGCGAAGGGGCGGGAGGGCGCCGGATACGGCGGTTTCCTCTGGCGGTTCGCGCCGTGCAAGGGCATCGACATCCGCACGGCCGACGCGGCGGGCGAGCACGCGGTCAACGGCTCGCGCTCGCCGTGGCTCCTGTGGCGCGCGACCTTCGACGGCGCGCCGGCCAGCCTCCTGTTCACCGCGCCGCCGGAGGGCACCGCGCCGCCGGAGAGCACCGCCCCGCCGGAGGGCACCGCCCCGCCGGAGGGCACCGCACGCCCGGAGACCACCGCATCCCCGGACACCACCGACCCCTGGTTCGTCCGGTCCGCCGAGTATCCCGCGGTCGGCTCCGCCCTCGCCTGGGACGCCCCCGTCACCGTGCGTCCGGGCGAGCCGCTGGCCCGCACGATCGACGTGGTCGTGTGCGACGGCTGGCTGGAGCCGCCCCGCACTCTCCGAAGCGCCCACGAGCGCTCCTAGGAGTCCGCTCCAAGACCCTGGCGGACCGCAGCCCTCGGGTTTAGTGTTCGCAGCACCGACGTCCTCTCCGCCGTGCGGAGCGGGCCCCGGCGAATACCAGGAGTGGCGATGGACACCTTCCACTGGCGGCTGGAGGCCGTCCAGGCCGACGAGGCCGAGGAGAGTCTCCGGCGCATCTCCCCGCACGCCCGCCTCGCCCGGGAGGCGGATCCCCGCTACCGCCTGAGCATCGACGGCGACGAGCGCTTCTCGATCGCACGCCTCCAGCTGCAAGGCGGCCTCTCGGGCGAGAACGAGCCGGACGAGACCATCACCATCCCCTACGCGCTGTCGGGCATCGTTCGCTGGCGGGTGGGCGACGAGACGGGCGCCGCGAACCTCCCGTGGCTGCAGGGCGTCGACCGGCCGACCGAGGTGGAGGTGCCCGGCGCGATGCAGGAGGTCGTCGCCTACCTGCGCAAGGAGCCGCTGCTGCGTCTCGGCCGCGCCCTCTACGGCGACGACACCTTCCGGCTCGACTTCGACGGCTCCACGCCGATCTCGGAGGAGCGCGCGAACTTCCTGGCCGCGACGCTGCAGTACGCGGACCAGCTCGCCGGTTCGTGGGCGTTCGAGGAGCCGCTCATCCGCTCCACCCTGTACCGCAACATCGCGATCGGCGTGTTCGAGACCTTCAAGCTCCGCGGCGATCCTCCTGCGCGGGCGATCAGCGCCGAGGGGAGGCTGCGGCGCTACCGCGTGGCGACCCAGTTCATCGACGACCACGCGTCCCTGCCGATCACGCCGGAGGACGCCGCCGCGGCCGCCGGCGTCGGCACCGCCGAGCTGGACGGCATCTTCCGCGGCTACTCCCCGCTGGGCCAGTCGGTGGCGCAGCAGCTGCGCCTGACCCGGTTGGCCGCCGCCCACGCCGACCTCGTGCGCGGCGACCCGACGGCGGGCGACACCGTGCGGTCCATCGCGCAGCGGTGGGGCTTCGCCAGCCCGAGCGAGTTCGCCCGGCTGTACCGCCAGACCTACGACCGCAACCCGCGGTGGGTGCTCGACCGGTGATCCTCGAGGAGGACGTCCGCACCGCCGACCCGGGGGAGGCCGCGGCACTGATCGGCCGCATGTACCGCCGGGTGCGCCTGATCGAGGGGGAGGGTCCGTTCGCGTTCCGGCAGGCGGTGTTCGGCGACGACCGCGTGACGGTCGCCCGGTTCGACCTGTCGTCGCAGACGGAGGCCGTGGTCGACTTCGAGGTGCTGAGCGTCGGGGAGCGGGCGGCCGGCTCGTACCGCGCGACGACCAACGGCGACGAGATCCCGGCGGACGGCCCGTTCCTGTTCCGCCCGGGGGAGGTGCGGTCGTGGTCCGACGACCTGCGGCTCACGCTGGTCAACCTGCGGCTCGACGTGCTGGCCCACTACGCGACCGGTGACGGTGGCAGCTCGGCGCGGCTGCGCTTCGAGAACGTGGCGCCGGTCTCCCCCACGAGCGCCGAGCACTGGCGCCGGGTCAGCGCGTACGGCGAGCAGGTCCTCACCGAGCCCGAGCTGCTCCACAACGACCTCATCCGCACGGCGACCAGCGACGCGCTCTACGTGGGCGCGCTGACCTCCTTCGCCATCGTGGTGGCGGGTGCGGAGGTCCACGACCGGGAGAGCGGCGCCCCCGCCTCCCTCCGCCGGGCGGTGCGGTTCATCGAGGACAACGCGCAGCGGGCGATCGGCGTGCGCGAGATCGCGGAGGCGGCGCGGATGAGCCCCCGCGGCCTCCAGGACCTCTTCCACCGCCGCCTGGGCACCACGCCGACGGCCATGCTGCGCCGGGTGCGGCTGACCGGCGCGCGCGAGGAGCTGTGTGCGGGCGACGCGGGCGCGACCACGGTGGCCGAGATCGCCCGGCGCTGGGGCTTCGTGCAGCTCAGCCGCTTCTCGGCGGCCTACCGCGCCGAGTACGGCGAGAACCCGCGCGAGACGCTTCGCGCCTGAAGGGCACCGTGCTGCGCCCTCGACTCAGGCCGCCTCCCCCTGCGCCTCCCCGTCCTGCCGCCACGCCCGCATCGTGTGCCGGTAGCCGACGATCTCGTGCCCGACCACCTCCACGATCGCCCCCAGCGCGACCAGTCCGACGACCGTGCTGAGCGCCGTCAGGTCGCCCGGCCGCTCGAGGTCCAGGGGTTCGCCGGGGTGCACGAGCGCACCGACGACGACGGCGAGCACGAGCGGCGCCAGGGTCAGGGCCAGCAGCGGGAGGTGCGTCCCGTCGAAGGCCCGCAGCAGCACGCTCCAGGTCAGGAAGATCAGCACGATCGTGAGGGCGAGCGGGACCGCGAGCGCGAGCGCGATCCCCAGCAGCGAGACCCCGCCGTGCTCCAGCGCGATCGTCGTCAGGTGCAGCCCGGCGCCGATCGCCGCGATCGAGCCGAACAGGGCGAGGTGCGCGTACCGCCAGGCGAACGTGCGCTGCGGTCTCCGCTCCAGCACCGTCCGCGACGGCACGAGGAAGTACGTCCACCAGACGGATGCCGCCATGACCAGTCCCGAGGAGGCGATGAGCACCGCCTCCACCGTCCACCCCTTCTCCTGGGTGAGCGCCCCGACCGCCGCCGTCGTGCCGGCGATCACCTCGCCGATGGTGATCAGGGTGAGCAGCGCGAACCGCTCGGCGACGTGTCCGGCGTTCCAGGGGGAGTACCCGAACCTGCGCGCCGCCACGACCGGTCCGATCATCTCGGCCAGTGCGAGCGCGACGAGCAGGACCACGGTGACCCCGGTCGGCAGCGGCAGGATCGCGGTCAGCAGCCAGCCCACCTGCGCGACCGCGATCATCACCACGTACGAGAGCGCGATCCCCCCATGCCGCGGGTCCTGCCGTGCGGCGCGCGCCCACAGCACGATCAGCGGCACGCGCATGACGATGTAGCCGATGACGAGAAGGAGGTTGTTGGGGCTCTCCCCGTGCGCCGCCGCCTCGAAGCTCACCGGCAGTCCGTAGGTCAGCACGATCACGCCGACCATCTGCACGATGGTCGCGAGCCGGAACAGCACGTCGTCGTTGCCGTACGCGGAGGCGAACCAGGTGAAGTTGAGCCATGCCCAGCTGACCGCCCACACCGCGAACGCGTATGCGCCGAGAGCCGGCCAGACGTCGCCGTGGGCGAGCTGCTCCGCGAGCTGGTCGGAGGCCGCGGCGAAGGCGACGACATAGGTCAGGTCGTAGAGCAGCTCCAGGGGTGTGGTCGCGCGCCCGCGCTCGCCGGGATCGCGCCCGGTCATCGGCCGGATCCGGTGCCGGAGCTCCTCCAGCATCCGCGACCGGACCTCCGCTGACTCGCTCGAGGGCGCACTCACGGGCAGAGTCTGCCGCACCGCGCGGGGCTGGGTCCAGAGCACGGCATGCGCCAGTCTGAGAAAACAAGGTAGATAGTAGAGAATCTCGCTTGGCTAGGTATAGCGTCGCTGGCACACGCAACTGGAGCGGTGAGGAGGCCGGCGATGAGCAAGCGCGACGAGATGACGGTCATGAAGTACGACCGCAACGGCGGCACCGACGTCCTGACGGCGCAGACCCGTCCTCTCCCGGTCCCGGGGCCGGAGGAGGCGCTGGTCGAGGTGATCGCTGCGGGCGTCAACCACATCGACGGCTTCATCCGCAGCGGCCGCGAGACCGCCTGGGCCGACGAGCCCTTCCCGCGCGGCTCGGGCAGCGACTTCGCCGGCATCGTGGTGACCGCCGACGCGGCCGGCCGGTTCAAGCGCGGCGAGGAGGTCATCGGGCACGTCCGGCAGGGGGCCCACGCCACGCACATCGTCGTCCCGGTCGCCGCGCTCGTGCGCAAGCCGCCGCACGTGGCGTGGGAGGTCGCCGGCGGCCTGTTCCTCGCCGGCGTCACAGCCCTCGACACGCTCGACGACCTGCGGATCGGCCCTGACGACACGGTGGTCATCTCGGCGGCGGCCGGCGGCGTCGGGAGCATCGAGGCCCAGCTCGCCAAGCACCGCGGCGCCCGGGTGATCGGCACGTGCGGCGAGCGCAACTTCGACTACCTCCGCCAGCTCGGGATCCGGCCGGTGACCTACGGCGAGGGCATCGCTGAGCGCATCCGCGCCTTCGCGCCCCTCGGCGTCACGGCGCTGATCGACAACTTCGGGCAGGACGGGCGGGCGCTGGCCGACGAGCTGGGCGTCCCCGCCTCCCGGTACCGGTCGAGCGAGGACCGGCGCGACACCGAGCTGCGCCTGCTGCAGGACGACCCCGCGTCGATCGCGCACGCGACCGCCCAGCTCGAGCGCGTCGCCCGGCTCGCCGACGAGCGCGCCTTCACGCTCCTCATCTCCGGCTACTACCCGCTCGACGACATCGCGACCGCCTACGACGACCTGAAGAATCTGCACTCGCGCGGCAAGATCGTGCTCGGCACCCACCCGGTGACGACGTACCGCACGCTCAAGGCGCGCGACGTGCACGAGGCGCGCGACTAGCGGCGTCGCATCGGTCGCACGCTCAGCGACTCCACCGTGCCGGAGGCGGGGAGGTCGACGGCGGTGCGCACGGCGGCGGCGACCATCTCGGGCGTGATCGTGTAGGTCGTGTCGTAGTCGTGGCCCTCGCGCGCCACGAGCGCCCGCTGCATGTCGGTGTCGACGCGGCCCGGGTGGATGCTGCTGACGCGCACGCCGTGCGGCCGCTCCTCCTCGCGCAGCGCGTCGGTCAGGGCCCGCAGCGCGAACTTCGACCCCGCGTACACGCCGCCGCCGGGCCCGCTTGTCAGGCCCGAGCCGGAGTTGATTGCGACGACCAGCCCCTCCGCTGCGCGCAGCGCCGGGAGTGCGGCACGGGTGAGCGCAGCCACCGCGAAGACGTTGACCTCGAAGACGTGCTGCCACACCTCCGCGTCGGTGTCCGCGATGGTGCCGCCGTCCTCCACCCCCGCCGAGTGCACGAGCACGTCGAGTCGCTCGGGGAGCGCGGGGAGCGGCCCGTGCACCAGATCGGCAACGAACCCCTCGGCCGACGGCAGCGCCGCCACGACCTCCGCCACCGCCCGCTCGTCGCGGCCGCCGACGAGCACATGATGGGTCGCCCCCAGCTCGACGGCGATCGCGCGGCCGATGCCGCGGGAGGCGCCGGTGACGAGGGCGACGGGACGGGTGGAGGCTGCGGTGCTCATGCTCCGAGCGTACGCGGAGCGGGAGGGCGGCCTCCTCCTGCGCCTACCCCTCGGCCTCCCCGGGCCGGTACGACCCGAAGCTCCACTCCCGCCCGCCGGGGTCGAGTACGCGCGCCCGCCTGCTGCCCCACCCGGTGTCCTCGGGCGGATGCACGCTGACCGCCCCGGCGTCGATCGCCCGCCGGTACAGCCCCTCCACGTCGTCGGTCACGAGGTAGACGCCGACGCCGGTCGAGTTCCCGAGCAGCTCGGGCACGCGATAGGGCGCGTCGTCCGAGGCGACCATGAGCACGAGATCTTCGCGCACGGCCTCGCAGTGCATGATGCGCCCGTCCTCCCCGGGGATGCGCTGCGTCACATGGAAGCCCACGGCCTCCAGCCAGCCGATGACGGCCCCCGCGTCGTCGTAGCTCAGGTACACGGCGGATGACGGCATGCTGCGCCCCTCCCGGTCGAGGATGTGCGGCTCAGTGTAGGGAGTGGGGTGGGGCGCGGGGAGACCCTCGCCCTGACGCGGACCGCGCCCCGAGGTCCGATACGCTGCCATCACCCAGGATGGAGGCGCCGACGGCGAGAAGTGCAGTCGCCGCGGGTGCGAGGAGACTGGTGAGAGAACCGGCCGGGAGTGGCGATCGTGATCGCGTGCGACTCAGGCCGCACCCTTTGGTTCGCTTCGGGATGCTCATTCCGGCCGCGGCGGTCTCTTATGCCTCGCTGACGGTGTTGGCAACGGAACCACGCGTCGAGACGCTGGTTATCGCCCTGCTCGCAGTGGTCCCCTCTGCGGCCGGAGCAGCGCGGTGGACCCTTCTCTCCGGCGCGCGGCTCGACGGTGCGACGCTGGTCGTCCACGGCCTGTTGTGGAGCAGGCGCATCCCACTGTCATCCATCCGCCGGGTCAGCAAAGGGTACGCCGCGGTGTATTGGGTCACGAAGGCAGGCCGTCGACGGGTCACGCCGTTGACGCCGTTCTGGAGCAACCCGCGTCCCGTGGAATTCGTCACCCAGTACAACAGCCGCATGATCAACGCGATTCGCTCCTGGTTCCGAGACGCCCAACGCGGTCGAGGACCGGGGGTCGGTAGCGACGGGTCCGGACCGACGGGTTGAGCCTCCTCACCCCGCCATCGCCCGCAGCGCCAGCCACGCCGCCGCGCGGTCGTCCGCATCGGCGAGCGAGAGCCCGAGCAGCGCCTCCACCCGGTGGATGCGGGCCGTGAGGGTCTGGCGGTGGATGCCGAGCCGGTCGGCGGTCGCGCCCCACGCGCCGTTCTCGGCGAGGTAGGCGCGCAGCGTCTCGGTGAGGTCGCCGTGGCGGCCGGCGGTGTCGCGGAGGGGGTCGAGGAGGTGCGCGAGGCGGCGGGTGTCGGCGGGGTCGAGGCGGTCGAGCACGAAGCGGATCGTGGGGATGCCGCGGTAGCGCACCACGCGGCGGCCCTCGGCCCGCGCCGCCTCGAGAGCGTGCCGGGCCTCGTCCGCGCCGCCGGCCAGCGCGTCGGTCGATGCCGGCGTCCCGAGGCCGAGGAACAGCGCCGACGAGTACGCCTCCACCCGGGCCGCGAGCGCGTCGGCGTGGTCGTCGCGGACGAACCCGGTGACCGTTCCGCGGCTCTCGGTGAGGATGTGCGCGGCGCCCAGCTCGTCCAGCCAGTGCGACACGAGCCGCTCCACCTCGACCGACGCCGACCGGGCGGTGAGGGCGAAGGCGGTCAGCGAGCTCTCGTGCACGCCCCAGGCCTGCAGCAGGGAGCGCGCCGGCTCGCCGCCCGCGAGCAGCGCCTCCACCATCACCGCCCGCCCCAGCCGCTCAGTTCGGCTCGGGTCGTCGGTGCGCAGCAGCAGGTCGAGCAGGGCCGCCGCCTGCGAGCCGAGTTCGCGCGCGCGGCTCGACGAAGCCGTGCGCGGACTGACCACCAGGCGCGCCGAGAGGTCCTCGTCGGCGCCGACCGCGTGCACCTGGAGCGCGCGATGCCGCACGCGCACCGGGCGGCCGAGCGCGACCGCCCGGGCATCGTCGACGTGGAGGCCGCCCGCGCCCGCCGTCGTGATCACCTGCCCGTGCCGGTCGAGCAGCACCGCCCAGCCGTCGATGCGGTGGGCCAGCTCGGCGACGACGCCGGAGACGCCGCCGCGCCGGGCCGCGAGGGTCAGCACCTTCATCGCGGTCGTCACGGCGCGGTCCTCGGCGGCCTGGTCCACCGCGAGCAGCGCGGTGAGCACGGGCGCGAGGAGGTCGTCGGAGGGCTCGGTCGCCACGATCGCGGTGACCCCCGCGCGCTCGATGGCCCGGGTGACGGACGCGTCGCCGCCGTGCGTGACGATGACGGCGCCGCGGAGGGAGTCGGTGCGCGCGTCGCCCGCGTCCAGCGCGGCGGCGACCCGGCGGCCGGGCACGACGACGACCGTGGCGAAGGCGGGATGACCAACGAGCGTGAACTCGTCCAACCCGACGACGGCATCAACCCTCATCCCGGCATCGAGCGCGCCCTCGATCAGCCGTCCACCGAGGGGGCGGACAAGGGAGGCGACGTCGCGGGTCATGCGTCAGAGTGTACGGATTGTCGAATCAGTGCCGTGAATCCACACATTCGGTGAATGACAGCGACGGAACCGCCTCCATAGCATCGAGCGAGATCGCAGCACCGCCCGCACCATCGCACGAAGGAGTCCCATGAAGGCCGTCGTCTTCGCCGAACCGTCCGCCCCGATCGCGTTCACCGACGTCGAGCTCGCCGCCCCGCGCGCCGGCGAGGTGCGGGTGCGGATCGCCGCCGCCGGCGTCTGCCACTCCGACCTGCACGTGAAGCGCGGCGAGTGGGACGCCCCGGCCCCGCTCGTCATGGGCCACGAGGGCTCCGGCGTCGTGACCGAGCTCGGCGAGGGCGTGACCTCGCTCGCGGTCGGCGACCACGTCGTCCTCAGCTGGGTGCCGCCGTGCGGCGAGTGCCGCTACTGCCGCTCCGGGCACGAGGCGCGCTGTCAGAAGGTCGCCACCGTCGTCGCGCCCAAGGGCGTGCTGTTCGACGGCACATCCCGGCTCTCGCGCGACGGCGAGCCGCTGCACCACTACCTCGGTGTCTCCTCCTTCGCCGAGGAGGTCGTGGTCCCGGCCTCCGGCGCCGTGAAGGTCCGCGACGACGCACCGCTCGACGTGATCGCGGTCGTCGGCTGCGCCGTCGCCACCGGCGTCGGAGCGGTGCTCAACACCGCCGCCGTCGAGCCCGGCTCCACCGTCGCCGTCATCGGCTGCGGCGGCGTCGGCCTCAACGTCGTGCAGGGCGCGAAGCTCGCCGGCGCCGAGCGGATCGTCGCCGTCGACGTGCTCGCCGACAAGACCCAGATGGCGCTGCAGTTCGGCGCCACCGACCGCATCGACGCCTCGCAGGCCGACGCGGTCGAGCAGCTCTTCGAGCTCATCCCCGACGGCGTCGACTACGCGTTCGACGCGATCGGCCGCACCTCCACGACCGAGCAGGCCATCCGCATGCTCGGCCTCGGCGGCGCCGCGGTCATCGTCGGCCTGCCGCCGACGGGCGCGAAGGCGTCGTTCGAGCCGCTGGTGCTGGCGGAGGCCGACCAGCGCATCCTCGGCTCCAACTACGGCTCGGTGCGCCCCTCCATCGACATCCCCGCGCTGGTCGACCGCTACATGGACGGCCAGCTGAAGCTCGACCCGCTGATCTCGGGCCGGCGCCCGCTCGCGGAGGCCGCGGAGGCCTTCGACGACCTCGAGAAGGGGTCCGTCCTGCGCACCCTGCTCATCCCGTAACGCCGCACCACCCCGCACGCCCCCGAAACCCGTACCGACTCACTGGAGAGCCATGACCACCACCCAGAACCGGGCAGCAGGCCCGACCGACGCCGGCCTGCGCCGCGGCGTCATGAGCGGCCCCGAGCTGGCCGCGCAGGCGATCGCCAACATCGCGCCCAGCGCCGTGATCGCCTTCACCGCCATGTCGATCTTCGTCGGCGCCGGCAACGGCACGATCTACTCGTTCATCCTGGCGACCATCGTCATCCTCTGCGTCGGCTACTGCGTGGTCGTCTTCGCCCGCAAGCACGCGTCGGCCGGCTCGCTGTACACGTACGTGGCGAAGGGCCTCGGCCCGACCGGCGCCTACCTCGCCGGCGTGACGTTGATCATCGGCTGCTGGGGTATCGCGGCGGGCTCGCTCGGCGGCTCGGTCGCGTACTTCAACCAGTTCCTCGCGCTGCTCGGTGTGCCGGCGGGAGGTGCGGGCTGGTACATCGGCCTCGCCATCGTCCTCGGCGGACTCGCGACGCTGTTCACCATCCGCGGCATCCGTCTGTCGGCGCGTGTGTCGCTGGTGCTGGAGCTCGTGTCGGTGACGATCATCACCATCCTGCTCGTCGCCGCGCTGATCTGGGCCGGCCCCGCCGCCTGGGATCCGGCGCAGGTCTTCGCGCAGGGCGCCCCGTTCCAGGGCGTGGCCGCCGGCATGGTGCTCGGCATCCTCGGCTTCGTCGGCTTCTCGTCGGCGGACGCCCTCGGCCGCGAGGCGAAGAACCCGTACACCGCCATCCCCCGCGCCATCATGTGGAGCGCCGTCGTCGTCGGCGTGCTCTACGTCTTCGCCGCCTACACGCAGATCGCCGTGCTCCACGACGACCTCGCGACCAGCGCCAGCCCGCTCGAGGACATCGCCGCACTGATCGGCATGCCCGCCTGGTTCGGCCCCGTGCTCACCTTCGGCGTCGGCGCCTCGTTCTTCGCCGTCGTGGTGGCCCCGCTGAACGTCGTCGGCCGCGTGATCTACGTCATGGGCAAGGAGGGTGTGGTGCCCGAGCGCTTCGGTCGCACCCACGAGCGCCACCTGACCCCGCACCGCGTGCTGCTCGTGGCCGGGCCCGCCGCGATCGTGCTCGATGTCATCCTGCTCGCCATCGGCTCCGACCCGATGGACATCACCGTGTGGGTCGACACCTATGGCACCTACGGCTACATGGTCGCCTACGCGCTCGTCGCGATCGCGTGCATCGTCTACACGCGCCGCGCGGGCATCCCGAACAAGCTGGTGTGGGTATGCGCTGTCGTCGCCGTCGCCGCCATGGCGTACGTCTTCTTCGCGAACGTGTGGCCGGTGCCCGCGTTCCCGCTGAACGTCATCCCGTACCTGTTCCTGCTGACGCTGGTCGCTGCGGTGGCGTGGTTCGCCTACCTGCGCAAGCGCCGCCCGGAGGTCATCCAGAACATCGGCAACACCGAGACCGACGCGCTCGAAGGCGTCGGCTAGGCGCTGGCCGCATCAAGCCGCCCGCGCCGGCCCTTTCCCCCAGGGCCGGCGCGGGCGTTCCGCGTTCAGGGGGAGGCGTCACGCCGCCGCCTCGCTCACCTCCTGGTTCCGGAAGTGCCCCGCGAGCATGGCGACGACGCCGACCGCGCCCCAGGCGGCCAGCACCAGCCACGGGAAGGCGGCGTTCGCGTCCGGGAAGTACGACAGGTCGCGCAGCAGCGAGACCGACGCCCCCGGCACGAACCACTGGCCGATCTCGCCCCACGGTCCCGGCAGGAACTGGAGGGGCTGGGCGGCGGACGCCAGCGGGTTGCCGATCAGCATGGTCAGCACGGCGCCGACCGCGATCCCCACCCGGCCGAGGAGGGCGTTCATCCCGACGATGAAGGCCGCGGTCGCGAACATCGAGAGCGAGACGGCGGCCGCGTTCAGCCAGTAACCGCCCTGCAGGATGCCGAACCACCCCTGCATCACCCCCGTCACCGCGAGCCCGGTGACGACGGCGTAGGCGGTGACCGCGGCGAGCCGTCGCCAGCTGCCGGCGACGAGGATCGAGATGAGGATGCCTCCCAGCATCCCGCCGAGCACCAGCGGGAAGGCCGACGCCGTCAGTCCGACTCCGCGGGCATCCGTGGAGGCGAGCGGCACCACGTCGGTCACCGGCACCTGGATCGTGGGGGCCTCCGTTCCGGCGGGCGCCTTGCCCGCCGCGATCGCCTGCTGCACGGCGGCGTCGGCCTGCTGCTGGGCCTGCGCCTGCAGCTTCCCGGCCACCTGGCCGAGCAGCTGGCTGACGACGGCGCCGTTCGCGGAGGCCGTCAGCACCTCCGGCTTCTCGCCGAGCACGATCGCGCCGTAGACGTCGCGCGTGCGGATCAGCTCGACAGCCGCCGCCCGGTCGTCGACCCCGGTGACGGCGAAGGCGTCGTCCGCGGCGGTGTCGAGCTGCTTCTCCACGGCGGTGACGGCGGCGGAGGGGCCCGCGACCGCGATCGGCAGATCCTTGACCGACGAGGTCACCGTCGGCCAGAGGAAGGCGAGCAGCACGGTGACGACGACGGCCGCCGCCGCGACGGCGAGGCCGAGCGCGCGCGCCCAGGGGGTGTGCGGAGTGGGGGATGCGGGCGAGGCCGAGGTGCGCACCTCCGCAGCTCCGATATCGGTCCGATCGATGGTGGCCATGGCTCCTGCTCCTTTAAAAACGAATACTCGTTCTTTATGGTGGGGGCCCGATCGGCTATTGTCAAGAACGATCATTCTTTTTGTCACCGGCGACGGGAGCGCGCATGCCGAAGGTCACGGACGAGCACCGAGCCGCCCGGCGGCACCAGATCGCGCAGGCGGCCCTCCGCTGCTTCGCGCGCTCCGGCTTCCAGCAGGCGTCGATGGCCGACATCATCGCGGAGTCCGGGCTCTCGGCCGGCGCGATCTACGGCCACTACAAGAGCAAGGAGGAGCTGGTCGAGCTCGCGGTCTCCGAGGTGCTCGACGCCCGCTTCCTCGACGTGGCCGCGGCGCGTCGGGCGGAGCCGATGCTCGAGCCCGCCGCCCTGGTGCGGCTGCTGGTCGACGGCCTCAGTGCGCAACTGGGCGACAACCTCCCGCTGCTCATGCAGATCTGGGGCCAGGTGCCGATCAATCCGCGCCTGGGCGACATGGCCGAACGCGTGGGCTCGCGCATCCGCGGCTTCTTCCGCGACTACCTCGCCGACTGGTACGTGGAGGGCGTGGGCCTGCCGCGCGCAGAGGCCGAGACCCGCGCGCAGGCCGACGCGACGCTCTACATGGGCATCATCCAGGGCTTCGTGACGCAGTCCGTCCTGTTCCGCGACTTCGACCGCGAGGTGTACCTGGAGGCCGTGGCGCACATCGCGCCGCCCGCGCGCGGCTGACGCCGGGTCAGCGGGCGGCGGCAGCGGGGGAGGCTTCCGCACCTTCCTCCGCACCTTCCTCCGGACCCTCTTCCGCCAGCGCCGCCTCGGCCGCCTCGACCGCCGCCGCCGACGGCGCCGCCGTCAGCGCCCGCCGCGACGCCAGGAACAGCGCCGCCCCGAGCGCGAACACCAGCACCTCCGTCACGGTCATCGCCCAGATCAGCCCGCTCATCCCGAGCAGTGTGTTCATCGCGAGCACGACGGGGATGAACAACACGCCCTGCGCGACGGACATGATCGTGGCGTTGCGCATCTGCTCGGTGGCCTGGAAGACCGCGATCATCAGCCCGGTGAAGCCGTTGAACAGCGTCGAGACGAGCATGGCCGTGAGAATGAGCGTGCCGTCCGCGATCAGCGACGGGTCGGCGCTGAACAGCCCGAACACCTGGTCGCGGAAGAGGAACACGGCCGTCGAGAACACGGCCACGATCCCGGCGATGGCGACCGCGCTCCCGACGATCGCCGAGCGCAGCCGAGCGTGGTTGCGGGCGCCGTAGGCGTAGGCGAAGAGCGGGATCGCGCCCATGAAGACGCCCATCGCGATCATCTCCGGCAGCTGCGAGATCCGCAGGGCCACACCCATTGCGGCCAGCAGCGCGTCACCGTAGGCGATGGCGAGCCAGTTCATCAGCAGGGTCGTCACGATCAGGAACGACGACAACAGGAGCTCGGAGGCGCCGACGCCGAACACAGTCTTCAGCATCTCCCGATCGGCGCGGAAGAACCGCGGCGCGAGCGACATGACCGTGCTCCGGCGCGAGAGCCACCACACGTAATAGCCGACCGTGACCAGGTTCGACAGGCCGAGAGCGAGACCGGCGCCCAGCACGCCCCAGCCCAGCAGCAGGATGAACAGCACGTCGAACAGGAGGTTCGCGATGGTGGAGGCGATCAGGCCCGTCATCGAGGCGACGGCCGCCCCCTCCGCGCGCACGAGCTGCTCCAGCGCGAAC
This sequence comes from Leifsonia williamsii, assembly GCF_030433685.1. Taxonomy (NCBI): domain Bacteria; kingdom Bacillati; phylum Actinomycetota; class Actinomycetes; order Micrococcales; family Microbacteriaceae; genus Leifsonia; species Leifsonia williamsii. The sequence goes on along the minus strand of NZ_JAROCF010000001.1, from coordinate 434,611 downwards.
GCGGCGACGTAGACCGGCGTGAAGGCGCACATCGCGCCGATGTAGAGCGCGGTCGGCGCGAGGGAGGCTCCCGTCGCCCCGACGAGCATGGCCAGCGGCGTCGCGAACACGACGCCCAGCGCGCCGATCACCGCGCCGGCGGCGAGCGAGCCCCACAGCGTGAAGGCGGAGATCTGGCGGATGCGTGCGGAGCCGGCGGCGGCATCCGCCCCCGGCTGCTCCTGCGATCCGAGCAGCCGCGAGATGTACGTGCCGCCGCCGACGCCGAACACGCCGCCGATCGCCATGAGCAGGGCGAAGACGGGCAGCGAGAAGGTGAGTGCGGCGAGCAGGGGAGTGGAGTGCAGCGAGCCGACGAAGCCGGCGTTGATGACGTTGTAGACGCTGCCGACCGAGAAGCCGGCGATCATGGGCACGCACAGGTGCACCAGCGAGCGCCAGATGGGCGCCGAGGCGAGGTAGTGGCGGTTGGATGAAGACATGACGGCACCTCCGTTCCGGTGAACGGCTTTGAGAAGACGATGGAGGGGGAGGCCGGGCTCAGCCGGCGGCGACGACCCGTTCGAGCAGGGCGATCAACTGATCCTGCTCGGTGGCGTCGAGTGCGGAGAACAGTTTCTGCTGCTCCGCGGACATGGCGTCGTCGAACCCGGAGACGACGCGCGCGCCCTCGTCGGTGACGCGGACGATCTTCACGCGCGCGTCGCCGGGTGACGATGCGCGCGTGATGTAGCCTCGCTCCTCCAGCCCCTGCAGGAGGCTGGTGACGCTGGCCGGCGTGGTGCCTGACATCTCCGCGAGCTCGCGGGCGATCACGTCGCGATCGCGGTTCTGCTCGAGGTAGCCGAGGGTGAATGCCTGCTGCCGGGTCAGTCCGCTGGTGCGCACCCAGGCCTCGGCGGCGTCCCGCCCGGCGAAGGCGACGGCGCGGATCAGCTCGGTCAGGCGCTCGGTCCTCGATGTCATGGTTAGAACTCTAATAGTTAGAAATCTAACTGTCAATGCCCGGCGACGATCCGACGACGGCATATCGTGTGTTGTCGTGACGGCAGATCGCACCGACCCGCGCAGCCTCCCCCAGCTGCTCGCGGCCTCCACCCGCCCGCTGCGGAGCCTGCTCGCCGACGACCGGCTGCGCTGGTGGGGCTTCGGCGTCGTGACCGTGCTCGGCTGGATCGCGATCGCCCTGTGGCTGGCCGCCGTCGACCCCGCCGTCTCGCCGGCCGACGACTCCATCGGGTTCCTGCTGCTCGTCTGCGGACTGGTCGGCACCGGTCAGGCGTTGTTCGTGCTGCCGCTGCAGGGCGACCAGGGGAAGGGCCCGCGGCCGCGCCGCCGCCCGCGCAAGCGCCGCGGCAGGCAGACGCAGGGCACCTGGCTCCTGCGCTGGTGGCAGTGGTTGCTGCTGATCGCGGCGCATGCCCTGATCGTGATCGTGCTCGCCGTGACCCTGATCCCCCAGGCCGGCGACGCCTGGCTCGAAGCGGTCTTCGACGTCCTGTTCCTCGGCGGCCTCGTGTGGATCGTGGCCCCGCTCGGCGTCTTCACGATCCTCGTGGTTCTCGGCCTGTTCCTCGGCCTGGTGGTCGTCGGCGTGGCGCGCGTGCACGCCGGCCTCACGGCGCCGGAGGGGGCTGCACTCACCCGCGCCCGCGCGCTGTCCGGAGGCGCGGCGATGCTCGGCACGGCGCTCGCGCTGGTGTGCCTCGTCGCGGCGATCCCGTTCATGGGGCTGCACTTCCATGGCGGCAAGGGGGCGGGGCTCGTCGCCATCGTCATCCTGCTGCTGGAGGCCGTGCGGATCGTGCCGGGACCTCCCGGCTGGCTGCACGAGCTCGACCGCGACGGCTACTTGCTGGGCGTCGTCGCGATCGTGCAGTACGCGACGTTCCGGCTGTGGGGGCCGCGGATCTGGCGGGACGCGCCGCACGCCTCCACGCCGTCCGCGCCGGACGACGGCCTCCCGCCCGCGCAGGCCTGAGCGCTACCCTGTCGGCATGTCCGAGCGCATCTTCCACATGCCCTTCGCGAGCGTCTACCCGCTGTACGTGGCCAAGGCCGAGCGCAAGGGGCGCAGCAAGGAGGAGGTGGACGAGATCATCCGCTGGCTCACCGGCTACGACCAGGCGGGTCTCGACGCCGTCATCGACGCGGGCACCGACTTCGAGGGCTTCTTCGCCGCGGCGCCGAGGCTGAATCCGAACGCCTCCCTCATCACCGGCGTCGTCTGCGGCGTGCGCGTCGAGCAGATCGAGGACCCGCTCATGCAGCGCATCCGCTGGCTCGACAAGCTCGTCGACGAGCTCGCGCGCGGCAAGAAGCTGCAGTCGATCCTGCGCGCCGGCGCCCCGCTCCCATCGAGATGACGCAACACGCCGCCTCGCCCGGGGGCGAGACGGCGTGTCGTGACAACCGGTTCCGGCGGTGAGGGTCAGGGTCAGTTGAACGTGACCTCGACCTTGTCGTCGGCGATCTTGATGTCGGCGCTGATGTACCCGGCCTCACCGGTCAGGCTCTCGGTACCGGGGTTTCCGCTGTAGTCGGTGCCCGTCATGGTCGCGCTGAACTTGCCGGCGCCGATCTCGAACTCGTACAGCGAGTCCTTGCCGCCCACGGTCACCTTCGGCGACTCGTCCACCTTCACCGCGACCGTCGACTTGGAGGTCGACAGGTTCGCCGGGTAGCTGAGCTCGATGCCGCAGTCCTCGACGTCGTAGAAGTTCGTCTGCTTGGCGCACGCGGCGTAGTGGTCGTCGACCTGCTTCTGCACCTCGGTCAGGTACGCCTGCGACGGGGTCAGCTCCAGGCTCTTCAGCTGGTAGGAGTCGGCGGCGACCGTCAGGGTGGGCTCGCCCTTGATCTCGTAGTACTTGTTCGGCGCCGTGATGGAGTAGACGCCCGGGTAGGCGACGAGGTCGTTGTCGCGGGAGGTGATCGACGACGACGCGCCCGGCACCGAGTACCCCGGGATGGAGGAGGAGACGAACGGCAGCTGGTAGCTCAGGCCGCGGCTGACGTACCAGCCCTTGTCGTCCTTGTCGAGCTCGATGGTGCCGCGGTACGACTTGCCGTTGAGCTTGTACGTGACGGTGGCCTGCGTGAGGTCGCTGCTGCGGCTGGTGAGCGTGCGGCTGACGACCGGCTTGGTGATGTGCTCGGCTTCGCCCAGGACGTCGTCGGTGAGGAGCCGGTTGGCGTCCTCGTCCGTGTCGACGCGGGCGAGCTTGTTGGCCGCGGTCGCGTTGCCCTTGGCGATGTCGTTCAGGTAGTCCTGCGCGACCGACTTGGCGCCGTTGCCGCCGAGGATGACCGTGAACAGCAGGATGATGCCGACGACCACCAGGACGACGAACGCCGCCGCGCCGCCGATCACCCACCACACCCAGGGCTTGACGCGACGCTTCGCGCCCGGCGCGGGGGCGTACGGGTTGGGCTGGCCGGGCTGGGCGCCGTAGGGCTGGCCCGGGGTGGCGCCGTACGGCTGGCCGGGCTGCTGCTGGCCCTGGTACGGCTGGCCCGGCTGCTGGCCCTGGTAAGGCTGCTGCTGCGCGGTGTCGTACTGCTGGGCCGGCTGCTCGGGTGCGGCGGGCTGCTCGGGTGCTGCCGGCTGCTCGGGTGCGGCGGGCTGCTCCGCCGCGGGCTGCTGTGCGTCCTGCGCGTCGTTCTGGTCGCGCGCAGGCGTGTTCGGATCGCTCAAGTGGTTCCCCCTGGGGTCGCTCTGGTGAAGATGCTCCGCCAGACGCCCCGGACGAGGGGCTCGACGGCGGGCGACACAAACGATAACAGCCGTCTGGAATCCGCTCTATGGGGACCTCTCCCCACCAAAACAGGGCACGCGGAGGGAGCAACGCGCTACCGATGCAGCCCCCAGAACGCCCACGGCGACACTCCCACGAGCCGCTCCCCACGACTTCGTGAACACAGTGGAGTACCAGGTGGACGAGGAGGGATGGGTCACCCCCGGCGACCTCGGCGCCTGGCTGCGCGCCCGGGACCTGCTCGACGGCGCCGGCGACGACGCCCCCACCTCCGACGACCTCGCCCTCGCCCTGACCATCCGCGAGGGCCTGCGCAGCGTGCTGGCCACCCACGCCGGCCACGACGCCGACACCGCGGCGATCGCGCGCCTCGACGACGCGCTCGCCGAGCTCCCGGTGCGCGTGTCGTTCGCCGCGGCGGACGGGTTCGGGCTGCTCCCCGCGAGCGGGCGTCCGGTGCGCCGGGCGCTGGCCCGCGTGGTGGAGGCCGTGCGCGCCTCCACCGAGGAGGGCACCTGGCCGCGGCTCAAGGTCTGCGACCGCGACTCCTGCCGCTGGGCGTACTACGACTACTCCAAGAACCGGTCCGGCCGCTGGTGCACGATGGCCGGCTGCGGCAACGCCGTGAAGATGCAGAAGGCGCACGCCCGCCGGTCGGGCGGCGCGGCGTAGGTTGGGCGGCGTCCCGATAACGGAGGTCATCCTGGAGCCCGCCCTCGACCCGTTCTCCGCGGAGGGCCGCCTGGCCCGCTCCGCCGAGGAGCGTGAGCGCATGCGCCGCTCCCGCTACCACCTGGCCACGTCGCGCGTGCTCGTGCAGGTGGACCCCGCCGATCCCACCTCCTTCGCGGGCATGGTCGCGCCCGACGGCACCACGTACCTGATCGCCGTGACGAACACCGACTTCATCCCGGTCGTCTGGAGCGACCCGGCCGGGACGACGCTCGCGATCGGCATGCCGGACCTCCTGCGGCACAGCAACCCCGCCCTCCCCATCGGCATCGACCCGTTCTGGGAGGACCCCATCACGATCTGGCCGCAGGACCGCGCCGCGCTGCTCGACTGGGCGCAGGCCTTCCCGACGCAGCTGCAGCAGCCGGCCGAGCTGGAGGTGCTGGCCGACGGCGAGCTGGTGCCGTGGCGGGCGGAGTTCCTGAAGCGGCTGCAGGAGGAGCGCCTCCGCGCCCGGGTCTGGCTGGTGAAGACGCGCATCCTCCCCGACGCGGACCAGTGGGTGACGGTCGTCATCGAGGGCAGCCCGCCCGACGTCGTCCGCATCGGCGACCTCGCCATGCAGGCCGCCGCCGCGACCGGAACCGAGGAGTGGATCAACACCGCCCGCTGGGAGGTGCTGGGCGGCACAGTCCCCGGCTACGCGAAGAAGTTCCTGAAGGCCCACGGGGAGACGCGGCTGCTCGACCGCTGAGCGCGGTCATCCTCCAGGAGGACGCGAAGGGGCCGCGAGACCGATCCGCCGCGGCGGACCGTTTCCTATCGTCGGAGCATGAGCGTCACCCGGTCCCTGCCCGTCGTCCGCGAGAGCCCGCGCAGCCTCCCCGTCGCGCTGTTCGCGGTCTACCTCGCGCTGCTCGTCTGGGCGGTGCTGTGGAAGCTGGGCGTGCCGTACCTCGGCACGGGCGAGCAGCGGGCCGTGAAGCTCGTCCCCTTCGTGGCGGGCGACGGCTACGGCGTCAGCACGGGGTTCGAGATGCTCGCGAACGTCGCCCTGTTCGTGCCCTTCGGCGTGTACGCCGGACTGGTCGCGCCGCGGTGGTCCTGGCTCCGCGTCGCGGGGGCGGCCGTGCTCACGAGCCTCGCGCTGGAGGCGACCCAGTACGTCCTGGCCGTCGGCAGCTCGGACATCACCGATGTGATTCTCAACACGGCCGGAGCGCTCGCCGGACTCCTGCTGTTGGCGGCGCTCCGGCGCGCGCTGCGCGAGCGGACCGGCGCGGTGGTCGTCCACTGGTGCGCCATGGCCACCGTCGCCGCCCTGCTCGCGGCGGCGCTCGCCGTGATCTCGCCGTTCCACTACGGGGCGCCAGGAGGCCCGCACCCGCTGCGGGAAGGAGTGACGGGGTCGGCGCCCACCCGATAGGGTCGCGGCATGCTGCAGAATCGCGAGGTCGCGGGGGCGACCCTCGGGCGGGGCCCCCGGCCGCCGGCTGCGCCGCTGTTCGGGCCGTGGGGCTGGGTCGGCCTTGCCGTGCCGGTCGCCGTGATCGCGGCCTTCGCACTCGGTGTCGCCCTCGGCCTGCAGGACCCGTTCGGCCTCCGCTGGTCCTGGGCTTTGCTGGTGGCCGTCGTCGCGATGTCCGCCCTCAGCCGGTTCGCGGGCCTCCGCGGAGCCGACGCCGACGCCGCCTGGCGAGCGGCGCCGCGCACGCTCGCCCGCCGCACGCAGCAGATCGCACCGTTCGTCATCGGCGCCCTCGGCGCGATCGTGGCGATCGCATTCGTGAGCGGCGCGACGGTGCTGATGGGCATCGCCGTCGCCGTCGCGGTGGGCGTTACGGCGGGTGTCGCGCCCACCTACTTCCAGCGGCCGCCTGCGCCGTAGTCCTCTGCGGTCACTCGCACGCCACGCCGTCGCCGTCCCGGTCGAGCTTGGGTGCGTAGCCTGGCTGTCCGGCATAGAGGGGCGCCTTGCCCGCCGCCCTCACCTCCGTGCAGTTCGCGTAGCTCACATCCGGAGCCGGAGGAGCGGGGGCGGGCGCTGGGGGAGCGGGAGCAGGCGCTGGTGCGACGGGTGCGGGAGCTTGTGGCGCAGGATCAGCGGGCGCGGGCGGTGCGGGCGTCGACGGAACGTCGATGGCAGCGGGCGTCTCCGTCACCGTCGGAACCGGTGTCGACGTCGATCCGCCCTTGCCCGTCTTCTTCTTGACCGTCAGCTTCACCGTCGTCCCGGCCTTGACCGCGCTGCCCGCCTTCGGCGAGGACTTCGTCACGGTCCAGTTGCCCTTGACGATGACGACCTTCGACCACTTCCATTTGAGCCCGGCCGCCTTCAGCTTCTTGCTGGCGCGCTTGCCGTCGAGGCCGACCACCTTGGGGACGGTGACCTTGCCTTTTCCCGCGTCGACGGAGGTCGTGATCACCACTTCGGTAGCGGCAGCCGTGGCGGGCGGCGGGGCGGCGAGCGGTGCCGCGGCCAGCACGCCGGCCGTCAGCAGGGCGGTCAGCAGAATTCGGGCGCGCATTGATTCCTCACAGGTTCGGGTGGCCTCCAGTCTGCCGGGATGCCCGAATGCCCCGGCAGCCCGCTTGCGAGGGTCAGGGCGGCTGGGTCGCCGCCCGTGCGGCTAAGGTGTCGAGCATGCCCACCACCGCCATCGTCATCGGCGCCGGCGTCGTCGGGGCCGCCGCCGCGTGGTCGCTCGCGCGCCAGGGCGCCGAGGTGCTGCTGCTGGAGGCGTTCGAGCGCGGGCACGATCGCGGCTCGTCGCACGGCGCGACGCGCATCTTCCGGCACGGGTACGCCGAGGCCGACTACGTCGAGCTGTCCGTCGCCGCCCTGGCCGGGTGGCGCGAGCTCGAGCGGCGCAGCGGCCGGCGACTGCTCGATGCGACCGGTGCGGTCGACCACGGCGACCTCGGCGTGCTGCGCGCGATCGCCGAGGCGCAGGAGGCCGCCGGCCTCGCGTACGAATGGCTCACCGCCGCCGAGGCGACGAGCCGCTGGCCCGGCCTGCGCTTCGAGGACCACGTGCTGTTCAGCCCGGGCGGCGGGCGGCTGCGCGCCGATCACGCCGTCGACGCGCTGCTCGACCAGGCCCAGGCGGCGGGAGCGGAGCTCCGGTTCGAGACACGCGTCACGTCGATCGCACCGACCGACGACGCCGTGACCGTGACCACCGCCGACGGTGAGCACACGGCGGACCGCCTCGTCGTCGCGGCCGGCTCGTGGACCCCCGCGCTGATCGGTCCCTGGCTCGCCGCTCACGGCGCCGCCCTGCCGACCGTCGCCGTCACCGAGGAGCAGCCGGCGCATTTCCCGCTGGTGCCGGGCGAGCCCGACGGAGAGGCGGCCTGGCCGAGCTTCGTGCACCATCCCACCGACGACTCCCTGCCGAGCGCGTACGGCCTCCTCACCCCCGGCGAGGGCGTCAAGGTCGGCTTCCACGGCGTCGGCCCGGTCGTGGACCCCAACGACCGCGACCGCGCGATCGACGTCGCCCGCCTCCACCGTCTCCAGGAGTACGTGGCTCGCTGGGTGCCGGGGGTCGACTCCACCAGCCCCGAGGGGATCAGCTGCCTCTACGACAACACCGAGCAGGAGGACTTCGTGCTCGACCGCGTCGGCCCCGTCGTCGTCGCGACCGGCTTCTCGGGACACGGCTTCAAGTTCGGGCCGGCGGTGGGCGACGTGCTCGCGCGCCTCGCCCTGCACGACGAGAAGGCGCCGCCGCGCTTCCGGCTGACCGTGGCCTCACCCGACGCCGGCACCGAGGCGCCGGCGTAGCGGGGGACCGACCCACCCGGGGATCAGCACTCCCTCCCACCGCCCCTCACCGAGCGGCAGACTGAACGCATGCCCGACATCCAGCTCCCTCCGCCCGTCCAGCGCTTCGTCGACGCCACGAACCGCGGCGATTCCGAGGCCTTCGTCGACGTGTTCACCGACGACGCCTACCTGAACGACTGGGGCCGCGAGTTCCACGGCCACGACGGCGTACGCGACTGGGACCGCACCGACAACATCGGCGTCAACTCGCACTTCGACGTGGTCGGCATCGAGCCGGGGCCCGACGCCGACACTGTCGTCGTCACCATGACGGTCTCCGGTGACGGCTACAACGGCACCGGCCCGTTGGTCTTCGGCCTGCGCGGCGACCGCATCGCCAGCCTCCGGATCAGCTGACGCGGCGGCCGCCGCACCCGACCCCCTAGCGGTCGCCCGCGTCGAGCGCGTCGAGCGCCGCCACGTCCTCCGGCGACAGCTCGAAGTCGACGTCGGCGTTCTCGACGATCCGGCTCGGCGTGGTCGACTTCGGGAGCGGGAGGATGTCCTTCTGCAGCAGGTAGCGGATGCTCACCTGCGCGACGGACTTGCCGTACTTTTCGGCGATGGCCGCGATGTCGCCGTTGTCGAGCAGCCGGCCGGTGGCGAGCGGCGAGTAGCCCTCGACCAGCACGTCGTGCTCCCGGCACCAGGCCGTCGTCTCCGGCTGGGTGTTGCCGACGAACCAGCGGATCTGGTTGGCGTGCGGCATGACGTCGGTGGCCGCGGTGAGCGACTCCAGGTCGTCCGGCTCGAAGTTGCTGACCCCGATCGCGCGCGCCCGGCCGGCCTCGTACAGCTCCTCGAACACCTTCCAGACCTCGATGTTGCCGGCGCGGTGGTCGCTCCCCTGCTTGCTCCACGGCCAGGGCGCGTGGATGAGGTAGAGGTCGACCGGCCCGAGGTCGAGCAGCGCGGTGGAGCGCTCGAACGCGTGGCGCGCTCCCTCCGCGTCCTTCACCTCGGCCGGGCACTTGGTCGTGATGAAGATCTCGTCGCGCGGCACACCGCTGTCGCGGACCGCGCGCCCGACGCTCTCCTCGTTGCCGTACGCACGGGCGGTGTCGATGTGCCGGTACCCGGCGTCGAGCGCGGTGCGCACCGAGTCGTACGTCTCGGGCCCGTCGGGGATCTGCCAGGTGCCGAACCCGATCTTCGGGATCGTGACGCCGTTGGAGAGGGTGAAGGTGTCGGTGAGCACGGCCATGGTGGGCTCCTTCTGGGGGTGGACGGGGGATGTGGCCGTCATGGTAGACCTGGACCATGTCTTTTCAGGCGTACCTGGACACCATCGAGGACAAGACCGGCCGGACGCCGCGCGAGCTGCTCACCGAGGCGCAGTCGAGGGGCTTCGGGCCGGACACGAAGGTCGGCGACATCCTCGCCTGGCTGAAGGACGACTACGACCTGGGCCGCGGCCACGGCATGGCGATGGTGCACGTCATCACGAAGGGTCCGACGATCGACGCGAAGTTCGTCGGCGCCGACAGCGTCCACCGCGACGAGTCGGACACGCTGTGGCTCGACGGCAAGGCGACCAAGCCGGCCTAGCCCTCGTGCTCCGGCAGCCGCAGCGTCCACACGTTGCAGTGCAGCGTCACGCCCCGGTACGGGAAGTCGTCGACCCCGGCGAGCGTGAATCCCGCCCGCTCGCACACCCGGTTGGAGGCGCGGTTGTCGACGTTCGGGAACGCCACGAGCAGGGGCAGCCATCCGTGCTCCTGGAGGTCGTCCACGATCAGCGGGACGGCCGCTGCCGCCAGCCCCCGCCCCTGCGCCCCGGGGAGGATGAACCACCCGGTCTCGTGCACCTCCGCCTCCCGCCACTCGGTCGACCACCACCCGATCGACCCGACCACGCCCGTGCCGTCGGTGATCCGGTACATGCGGCACTCCCCGGTCTCCCACCCGCGCAGGTAGCGGGCATGCCGCACGGCGAGCCGTTCAGCGCTCTCGGGGCCGCCGAGGTGGCGGGTCATGTCGACGGTGTTGGCGGCCTGCAGGAGGGGGAGGTCGCCCTCCTGCCAGGGCTCCAGGCGCAGGGTCATGCGGTGCCGGCGCCCCCGCCGTCCGGGGGCCCGTCCACCACGACCGGGACCGCCTCGTAGAGCACGAGCCGCCCGTCCAGCACCCGGATGGAGGTCGACTCCATGACGACATCCGGCCACCCGTCGTACAGGCGGTCGGCACCGGTCGCCCCGTTGACGACGGGGAAGACGACCACCCGGAACCGGTCCACCAGCCCGGCCTGCAGCAGCGAACGGCACAGGCTGGGGCTGCCGATGGTCCGGAGGTCGCTCTCGCCGCGCTTCAGCTCGCGCACCGCCTCCACCGCATCCGCGGCGACCAGTCGCGTGTTCGCCCACTCCAGCGGCTCGTCCAGCGAGCGGGAGAACACGATCTTGGGGCGTGCGGTCAGCTCCGCCATGTCCTCGGCGCCGGTGCGCGCGAACTCGGCGAACAGCCGGTACGTCCGCGTCCCGAGCAGCACGATGTAGTCGCGCTCGGCGTCGACTCGCAGCAGCTCGTAGTACTCGGGGCCGCCCATGCCCCACAGGCCCGGCCATCCCTCCGCCGACCCGAACCCGTCGAGCGAGGTGATGTAGTCCACCATGAGCTCCGCCATGCCGCCCCCTCCGCGGTCCGTCCCCACCATGGGTGGGGGAAGGATACTGCGGGGGAGAGGGGTGCGGGGAGATGGGCGCTGACCGCCCTCCCCACGCCCATTCCAATACCAAACGCATTCTGAAACCAGACGCATTCTGATAAAGCTCGCACGTTCCGATTTCGCGCCGTGCCCGCTGCCATAATCGCCCTGGGCTCGCACCGGGCGGGGACATGGGGGGACTTCGATGCACGCAGTTAACTCGAGGATCAGGCGCGCCGCCGCCGCGCTGGCGACGTCTGCGGCCGTGGTGGTGACAGCGCTGCTGGCGTCGCCGGCGACCGCCGGCACGGCTGCAACGCCGACGCTCGCCGCTGTCGGCTCGGTCACCGCCCCGAACGGCGGAGACGCCTTCGCGACGGTGCCGAACATGGCGGTGGATGCGGCGAAGCACACGCTCTACGCCCTCGAAGCGGGGCGGAACCACAGCAGCCTCGCCGTGGTGGACACGGCGACGAACACCGTGAAGAGCACCGTCACGGTGCCGAGCCTGCCGAACGGGGTCTCCATCGACGCCGGCCGTGGATACGTCTACCTAACGGTCAGCGATCTCGCCGCGGGCACCTCCGCCCTCTGGGTCTTCGCCACGGCGACCAGGGCGCACGTCGCGACCGTCCCGCTCGGCGCCTTCCAGGTGACCGGCGCGAGCGGCGACAGCGGGATCGGTGTGGACACCGCCACCGGGGCCGTCTACGTCGCCGGGGCGTCCTCGAAGAACGGGGCCCAGGTTCCGGAGGTCCTGACCGTCAGCGCCGCACAGGTCGCCGCCGCCATCGGCGGCACAGCCGTCACGCCGACCGCGGTCGTGCTTCCCGATGCCTCGAAGCGGGTGGCCTCGGTGGCCGTCGACGCGGGAGGCGGGTTCGTCTATGCGGCGGCTGCCGGACTCTCGGGGTCGTCGTTGTACGTCATCAACGCCGCATCGAACGCCCTGGTCCGCACGGTGCCGCTGAGCGGGATGCCGAACACGCTCACCACGGATGCCACGACCGGCACCGTCTACGTCTCCCAGCGCACGCCGGGCGGCTCGGGCGTCGCGGTCGTGGCGCGCGGCGCCGCGTCTGTCAGCACGACCATCGGCCTCCCCGCGCAGGCCGCCTCGCTCGAGACCGATCCCGCCGCCGGGATCCTCTACGCCGCCGTCTCCCAGCCGTTCGAGGGCGGCACCGTGAACGAGCTGGTCGCCATCAGCACCGGCTCGAAGGCCGTCGTCGCGAGCAGCCCGCTCCCGACGCCCGCCGACGTCGCGGTCGACACCACGTCCGGTACCGCCTACGTCTCGGGTGCGCTCTCGGGCAACACCAGCATCGCCGCCCTGCGCCTCCTCGGCGTCTCACGCGTCGCCGGCGGCGACCGGTACGCGACCTCCGTCGCCGTGTCCCGGGCCGAGTTCCCCGGTGCCGCGCCCGTCGTCTACATCGCCTCGGGCGTCAACTACCCGGACGCGCTCGCCGCGGGACCGGCCGCCACCAAGCGGGGAGGCCCGCTGCTGCTCACTACGCCGTACGAGGTGCCCGGCGATGTGGTCGCCGAGGTGAAGCGCCTCCACCCCTCCACGATCGTCGTCGTGGGCGGCCCGTTCCCGATCGGAGACTCGGTGCTCACGCAGCTGCGCGCCGCGGTCCCCGGAGCGACCGTGTCGCGAGCGGCGGGAGACGACCGCTTCGCCACGTCGCGAGCGGTCGCTTCGGGCGCCTTCACCACCGCGAGCACGGTGTACCTGGCCTCCGGCAACACCTTCCCCGATGCGTTGAGCGCGGGCGGCGCCGCCGGAGCGAAGGGCGCCCCGATCCTCCTGGTGGACGGGAACGCGCCGAGCGTCGACCCGGCGACCGCGTCCCTCCTCGCGTCCCTCAAGGCGAAGAACGTCCGCCTGGTCGGCGGCCCGAGCGCCGTGTCGGCCGGCCTCGCGGCCTCCCTGACCCAGAAGGGCTACACCGTCACCCGCCTCGCCGGCGCCGACCGCTATGGAACGGCCCTCGCCGTCAACAAGGACGCCTACAGCCACGCGACCACTGCGCTGCTGGCCACCGGCTTCGGCTTCCCGGACGCCCTGTCGGCGACGACGCTCGCCGGCAAGACCGCCTCGCCGCTCTACCTGGCACCCTCGAGCTGCGTGCCGCGCGGCGTGCTGGCCGACTTCCGCCGCCTGGGCGTCACGACGGTCGAACTCGTCGGCGGCCCTGCGGTGCTCACGGCGTCTGCGGCGTCACTGAGTGCGTGCGCGTGGTGAGTCGCTGCGGGCGTGACGAAGGCGAGACGTGTCACGTCTCGCGCTACTTGGGCTTTCTCAAGCTAGTTGGGCTTTGCGGGAGTGGCGCCATGAGAAAAGCAGGGCATCGGAGGCAATCACTGACGTCCGGTCTGGGCTGACGGCTGGCTCTGGAACTGCCCATGGCAGCTGGCCGTGACTCGTTTTCGCGGGGCGGCAGCGGGTGTTGCTGTGTGTCGGAATCCATAGGAGCATCAGACATGACCATTTCCCGGCTCGATGAGCAAGTGCGCATCAACGAGGGGGTGGACCCGAATGCTGCCATCAAGCTCTTGGCGGATGCATCTCGCGAGGCAGGCAACGTTCTGGGTAGAGGTAGCGCCGCGATAGCGCTTTTCAACGACTACCTTGGGTGGGCCGCTTCGCAGGAGCGACTACTCGCCAACGCTTTTCCGGCGTCCGAGGTTCGCCGACTCCTAACGTCACAACGGTCTTGGACCATTCAGGTCATGGACCCGGTCGCCTATGGAGCGACGCTCACTGACCTGATTGCCTTGGAGCTGAACGAGCGAATCGGCGAACTCCAAATCGCTGAGGAGATGCTCAAGCGTGAGGTCGCCATTTGGAACGTACCGAGCCTGGACTCCTCGTTTCCAGAGCGACTGCATGCGGCGGTTGTGGACACAAACGTGTTGATGCGGAGTAAGGGCGCGATGCCGGACCTTGACTGGTCTGCCCTCACGGATACTCGCCGAGGTCAGTCCATCGCTATCGCTATTCCGGCGGTAGTGATCGAGGAACTGGACACGTTAAAGCATGCCAATGGCAAGATGGAGATAGACGGCGAGTCGCACGATCGCAAGTGGCTCGCCACGCTCGCATTGGGATGGCTTCGACGCACTTTTGTGAGTGACTTCCAGCGGGTGGAGGTGCGCCCGTTCTCGCGAGGCGAGTCAGGTCCGTCTTCCGCCCTCTATGCGGTCTTGATGTTCGAGTCGCTCCATCATCGACCTCTGCCTAAGAACGACTCAGAGATCATCGACACCGCATTGTCTGTTCGGCCGTTTGCCAAGAGTGTCACGTTGGTCAGCTACGACCTTCACATGGTCTTCAGGACACGACACTTGGGCGTTCGCGCTATCGTGCCACCGGAAGGCGATTCGTCGGCGGCATGATGGCCGGAGCTCGAGAGGTCGGTTGGCCGCGCTCGCGCCCAGCGTTCGTGAACGGTGCGGAGCTCGGGAAGAACCGATCGGTGCTTCAGCTCGTACGTGCGAATCGTGGCATGGCTCAGCCGCCGATCTCTTCAGGAGTGTGTAACGGTCGCGTTCTACGGGAAAGGAGCGTGCAGTATTAGCGGTGTGGAGGAAGAGGATCGTTTCAACCGCGGCGCGCTACTTGGTGAGTTAGTCAAGCAAGTACTGGGTAACGCCGCGACACATGATCGCGCCCGCTTTGTTGCCATCGTGGGCTCTTGGGGAAGCGGCAAGACATGGATCCTCGATCGCGTGCGTGGCGACCTTGGTGGGCATACCCGTGAGTTCAATCCATGGCTTTTCTCTGACGAGCTGAGCTTGTACCGGGGCTTCGCGGCCTTCCTTTTGGAGCGGATACAAGATAGGCGCGCGCGCAAGCGCATGGCGACCGCGCTCGACTATCTCGGTCCCTCTATGAAAGGGCTGGGGTTCGATGTGAGCGGAACGGCCATGAAGGCGGCGTCCGCGCTTCGTGGACTCGACTCTCCCAGCTCAATCCGCGAGGAATTGAGGAAGAGCTTCTCGAAGAATGCCGGGCCGGCGTATGTGCTTGTGGACGACCTCGATCGGCTGACTCCTGAAGAGCTTCTGCTGTTCTTCAAGCTCATCCGCTTGATCGGGGATGTCCCGGGTCTCGTATATGTTCTTGCCTACGACGAAGAGGCGTTGTTAGAGCTGCTCGCCAGGACGCCCATTGCCGGTAGTCGAGAGCGAGCGAGGCAGTATCTCGAGAAGATCGTCGAACGCAAGGTCTATGTTCCACGAATGAGTCACTCGCAGTGGAGCAACGAGGTGCTCGTGCCGCTCGTTGACTTTGGACTCGCTACCCACCCGATGTACGCCGCCGACGAAGATGCGCAGGAGGAATTCGTTTGGCGAATGGAGTCATTCGGCTGGCAGATGCTGCCCACTCCGCGGATCGCCGCACGGTTCCTAGACAGCGTTATGGCGCTGCCGCAACGGCTGCATGGCGAAGTGAATTTCCTCGACTGGTGCCTAATCTGTCTTCTTCGCGTTTCTTATCCGGGCGTCTGGCAGTTGGTGGCAAACCACCCCGATGTGTTTGCAGGTGTCTCCGCCGGCTTCCGGTTGCGAACTCTGAACGACGGCAACAAGGTGCTAGCCCGCCAGGTGGTAGAAACGATCGAGTCTGTCGTCGGAGCCACGTACCAGCGCGAAGACGTTTTGGAGATTCTCGACTACCTGTTTCCGAACTTTGCGGCTGATCGGAAGGAGGCGCCGTCGGCACGCACCTACTCCAGTGGAACGAGACAACGAATCGGAGATCCCGCGTTCTTTGACCGATACTTCGCGTACGCCCTTCCGCCGGGAGAAGTTTCGGACGTTGTAGTCAATGGACTGTTGGCCCGGCTAGACCTGGCCGAGGAGGCTAGTAGAGCGGCTGGTGAACTGCGGGCGCTTTTCTCAGCGGCGCCAGAGGCGACGATGAACACTATGCGTCGGCGCTGGGAAACTGCGGTTTCCGTCGAAGCTCTCTACCCTTTCCTCTCCGAGTTGGCAGATGCGCCGGAGCTCAGCTACAGGACAGGTCCTTTCGGCGTTAGGGGCGAGACCCAGTTACTTTCGTTCGCTGAGGAGGTACTGAGACTTGGGAGCCAGACATTTCTGGACGGGCTGGATTTCGCGAGAGCCCAGGCATTGAACCCGCTCGACGTCGGGGTCTTGCTCGATGAGGCTCACCCCTCGGGGTCGCGCCACTATGTGGATTGGATCGAAGCCCAGCGCTCACTATTGGAGGAGCGAGCGGCGCGCGAGCTCCAGAGTGCGGTGTCTCCTCTGTCGGACAGAGGTGTTGACGAATGGTTCGATCGTCTCCGCAGGCTCAACCCGGAAAGATTGCTACGCATCGAAGCAGACGCGCTCGCGTCGGAAAGATGGTCTGCTGACGAGATTGCCGGAGCGAATGTGACGTGGAGCATCACTTCACGGCGACCGAACCCGACGCTGGACCGCGTTCGGGTCGCAGCTCTGCTGTCGAATGACCAGTCGATGGTGTCGATGCTGCGAAAGGCGGATCCTGGACCCTATCCGGCAGCTTGGGATGCTGATCCTGCGTCCGTCGACATCGTCGATGTGTCTCTAAGCCAAGTGGGTTCGTACGTCCTGCGACACTGGGATGAGGCAACCTCCGCTGACTGGGGATGAGTCCCGCGTCGTCGGCCCTCAGCGTGCGAGTAGCCGGTCTACCGGCCGGCACTCCGTGCATCCCTTGGACTTCAGCCTGTGCGGGATCGACTGGTAGGTCTTCTGGCCAGCTGCCTTGCACTTCCAGTAGTGCTTCTCCGTGCCAGGGAATATCTCGCTCGGCTTCTTCGGGTAGTTGAGGTATGGGTGCCACTCCTTGATGAGCTTGGGGTGTTCGGTGGCGACATCGTTCGTACCGCTGACGAGGCGTCGTCGTGAGCAGACGGAGCACTGGTAGCCGGCGGCACGTCGGTCGATGCGCTGCTCGTAGTCGTGGCCCTTCGGGCACAGCCAGAAGACCTCTTCGTTTTGAGCCGTGGGCGAAGTGCTCGGGGCGCAGGTCGCCGTTGGCGGTGGGGTGCCATTCGGCGGCGACGGTTGGGTGTGTGGCGACGAGGTTCCTTTTGGACGCGGCGTTGGCGTTACGAATGCACTCGGGGCATCCTGCTGCGCGTACGCGGTCGTAGATTCGTGCGCGGTAGGTGTGCTCGTTGGCGCAGAGGAAGTCGACGAACGTCTCGCTGTTGGAGATGTCCGCTGACGCACCGCACCTTCCCACCAGTCGCGGGGCAGAGCTCGCGCTACTGCTCCTCGATGGATTCAGCGAGAGGGTCGATGTGGTCGTGGCCCAGCTGAAGGAGGCCGGACATGTCGGAGCCACCGCGAATCACGAGTTCGCCCTCCGGGCTGTCGACGCTGGTGCTGGCACGGCGTCGGACCTCGGCCGCGCCCTCCGTGTCTCCAAGCAAGCGGCGGCGAAGGCGATCGCATCGCTGGAAGAGCTCGGTTACGTCGAGCGGCGGGCCGACCCTTCCGATGCCCGGCGGAAGCGACTCGTTGTCACGCCGCGGGGATGGAGATGCATCGCATCGGCGCCGAAGCGTTCGACCGTCTCCGCGAGCAAATCGCGGATCATCTGGGTGCGGAAGGGCTCGAGCAGCTCGAGGATGCGCTGAGGAGATTGCGCAGTTCGGTGGCCGCCGCGTCAGTTGAGCCTCCCCGTCACCCTCGGAGATCGGCGACCGACTCGCGGCTGATGTACGTGGTCAGTACTTCCTCGCCCACGCCCAGCTAGAACGAGAAAAGCCCAGATAGCTCAAGAAGTCACAAGAAGCCTGCGAACCAGACGAGGGAAGTGGTGTCACGTCCTAGGCTAGTTGGGCATTCTCACGCTACTTGGGCGTAACAGGGCGTGCTACCTTTCTGCTCCAACGGACGCTGATTCACCACGCGAGAGCACTGCGGGTACAAGCCATCCGAAGATCAGCGCGATCCCGACGCCGAGGAGCGTCTCGAGTGTGCGCTCGTTGAATCGCCCAGCGGGTGATTCGCCATTGCCTTGAAGTATCAGAGAGAGGGCGATGAAGGTGGTGAAGCCGGGGGTGACGTACCAGCGGCTGTCGTGTGTCGCCGTCGCCGCTCCCAGGACGAGGACGACCGCGATGGCTAGGACGAGGTCCGGTGGCCCCCAGGCCGAGAACGCCGCGGCGGCGAAGGCGCCCAGCGTGACCGAGACGGCACGGCCGATCGTGCGGAGGAACAGGAGTGATCGTGTCGGCCGCATGACGAGCAGGCAGGCGCCGGTGACCCATCCGACGTGCTCGAGATGCAGGAGGTAGCCGGTCGTGGCCGCCAGCGCGCCGGCGCATCCCAGCAGGACGCCGTAGCTGAGCGCTGCGCGCGATCCTGGAGGGGGCGCTTGCTGACGCACCGGCGGAAGACGTTGCGGCCACGCGAGCGACACCAGCCAGGCGTAAACGGAGCCGCCGATCATCAACAGCCCCAGGACGGCCGTGGTGCCGACGCTGCTGAAGCTGAGCCCGATGCCGGTGAGCGGGAGCGCGAGTGAGACGACGAGCGCGCCGGCCCGGCTCCGCGTGGCCCAGAGCGGGGCGACGAGCCCGATCACGAAGATCGCGACCACGGCGAGGACGGGCGTGCGCGTGAGGGATGCGCCGAAGGTCATGGCGGCGGCGGCGACGATGCCGACGAGGACGGTGACCCAGCGCCCGGCTCGTCGAGGCGCGAGCCGGTTGGCGGCGGCGGGGATGACGCCGATCGCGAGCCCGAGGCCGATCGACGGGTCGAACGGTGTGGCGACGGCCGCGGGGAGGGCCAGCACGAGGCCGAGAAGGAAGAGGGACCAGGACCAGCTGAGCCCGTTGCGCATGCGCTCGCTCCTCCCGTTGCTGACCGAACCTAGTCGCCGGGCACCGCTTCCGGTAGAACCGAGCTTGTCCACCAGGACGGGAGGGGAGGGTCGCGGATGACGGACGTGAGCGGGGCGCCGGTTCCGGCGACGACGCGGTTGGGCGGACCGGAAGCGTGGCTGGTGTGGGTGCTGGCGACCATCTTCGTGGTGTGGTTGTTCGCCATCCAGACCGGCTACGCCGTCGTGTCGCCGGAGATCCAGAAGTCCGCCGCGCTATCGCTGGAGCAGATCGGCCTGGCCGCGTCGATCTACACGTGGGTGTTCGCCGTCGTGCAGTTCTTCTCCGGCGCCCTGCTTGACCGGTTCGGCAGCCGGCCGCTGCTCGCGATCGCCGTCGGCTTCGTCACCGTCGGAGCGTTCCTCTATGCGGGGACGACGGACTTCGCCGTGCTCGCGCTCGCACAGGCCGTGCTGGCGATCGGGGCATCCTTCGGGTTCGTCGGTGCCGGCTACGTGGGTGGCACGTGGTTCCAGGCGGCGAGATACGGACTGATGTTCGGGCTGGTGCAGGCGTTCGCCTCGCTGGGTTCCGCGGTCGGGCAGCCGGCGATCCTCGCGTTCCTCCAAGCGCTCTCGTGGCAGCAGCTGCTGGTCGCTTTCGGCTGCGTGGGCGTGCTGCTGGTCGTGCTTTTCGTCATCTTCGTCCGCGACCCCGTGCGCGACCCCACGACGGCCGGAGACGCGGTGCCCGGTCCGCGGCGCAAGAACGTCTTGGCGCAGATCTTCACCGAGCTGGGGCGATGCTTCTCGAACCGGCAGGTCGTGCTCGCGGCGGCCCTCTCCGCGGCGTCCTTCGGCACCATGCTCGCCGTCGGCACGCTGTGGGGCCCGCGGATCATGGAAGCCCGGGGGATGTCGACCGCGTTCGCGACCGTGCTCACGGCCGTCGCGTGGCTGGGCCTGGCGATCGGCGCACCCGTGGCGAACATCGTCTCCAACCGGTGGGGGAGTCGGAAGCGCCCTGCCGCGATCGCGCTGGCCCTTCAGGGGATCGCGATCGCGCTGGTGATCTATCTGCCGACAGAGGTGTCCGGAGCGGCGCTGGTCCTGATGTTCGCAGTCGGCCTGTTCTCCGGTGCGCAGATGCTCGGATTCACGGTCGCCGGGGAGTCCGTCGACGGGAGTCTGATCGGCAGCGCGTCCGCGATCGTGAACGGGTGCTGCTTCATCGTCAGCGGCCTGCTGACGTCCATCCCGAGCGCGTTCCTCCCGAACACCCCGGAGCTCGCCGACTACCGGTCGGTGCTGTGGCTGATGCCGGCCGTCCTCGCCGTGGGGGTGGTGGCATCCCTGCTGCTGCGGGAACGTCCTCGGGCCCACGCGTGATCCAGGACTGGCCACCCGCACGCAGCCGGCGCTAATCTGCGCTCATTCGCGATGATGCATGTTCGGCATGACGCGTGTTCGACATGACGTGTGTTCGACATGACGTGTGTTCGACATGACGCGTGTTCGGTCAGGGGGATCCGATGGTGTTCTACGAGGCGCAGCACGGAGGGGCGGGCACCCACGCGGTCCGCGGCCACATCGTCACCGTGAAGGGCGATCCGTTCGTCGAAGGCGACGACGACGTCCTCGTCGACATCGCCGACGGGCTGGTGATCATCGAGAACGGACTCATCACCGCCGTCGGCCCGTACGGCGAGCTCAGCGACCGGCTGACGGCGGACCTCCACGTCGACCACTACCCCGACCGGATCATCACCGCCGGGTTCGTCGACTCCCACGTCCACTACGTCCAGACGGGGATCATCGGCGCGTTCGGCGCGCAACTGATCGACTGGCTGAACGAGTACACGTTCGTCGCCGAGCAGCGCTTCTCCGACCCGGCCTACGCCGCCGCCGTCGCGAAGGTGTTCTTCGACGAGCTGCTGCGCAACGGCACGACCACCGCCCTGGCCTTCGCCGCCGTCTACCCCGGCTCGGTCGACGCCTTCTTCCAGGAGTCGCTGCGCCGCGGCACCCGCATGGCAGCCGGCAAGGTGCTCATGGACCGCAACGCCCCGGAGGCGCTGCTGGACACCCCGCAGTCGGCGTACGACGACTCCAAGGCGCTCATCGAACGCTGGCACGGCAACGGCCGCAACCTCTACGCCGTCACCCCGAGGTTCGCGCCGACCAGCACGCAGGAAGAGCTCGACGTGGCCGCGACGCTCCGTCGGGAGACGCCGGGTGCGCTGATGCACACGCACGTTTCGGAGAACCTCGGGGAGATCGCCTGGGTGCGCTCCCTCTTCCCCACGAGCAAGGGCTACCTCGACGTGTACGACACCTCCGGCCTGCTCGGTCCGGGAGCCGTCCTCGCGCACGGCGTGCACCTCACCCTTGCCGAGCGGATCAGGGTCGCGGAGACGCACTCCGCCGTGGCCCACTGCCCGACGTCGAACCTGTTCCTGGGCAGTGGGCTGTTCCACGTCCACCAGGCCAAGAACCTGCACCACAACATGACTGTCGGGCTCGGCACCGACATCGGCGCCGGAACCAGCTTCTCGATCCTCTCCACCATGAACGAGGCGTACAAGGTCGCCCAGCTCACCCAGTACCCGCTGGACTCGATCAAGATGCTCTACCTCGGCACTCTCGGCGGCGCACAGGCCCTCGGCATCGAGGACAAGGTCGGGTCGCTGGAGGTCGGCAAAGAGGGGGACGTGATCGTCCTCGATCCGCAGGCCACCGACCTGCTCGCATTCCGCAGCGCCCAGGTCGGATCACTGGAGGAGCAACTGTTCGTGCTCGCCACGATGGGCGACGACCGCACCGTCGCCGCCACCTACGTCGGCGGCGAACTCGCATACTCGCGCGACGGCCACGCGGCCTGAACGCGCTCAGGGGAGGGGACACCATGTCATCGAGCGGACACGCGGCCTACTACCACGGCTCACATCGCTGGTTCGAAGGACACCGCACCATCGGGGGCCCCGAGGCCTGGCTGATCTGGGTGCTCGCCACGATCTTCGTCGTCTGGCTGTTCGCCATCCAGACCGGATACGCGGTCGTGTCTCCTGACATCCAGAAGACCGCGAACCTCACCATCGCCCAGGTCGGCCTGGCGGCGTCGACCTATACGTGGGTGTTCGCCGTCGTGCAGTTCTTCTCCGGCGCTCTCCTCGACCGCTTCGGCACCCGACCGCTCATGGCCATCGCCGTAGCACTGGTCACGATCGGCGCGTTCCTCTACGCCGGGACCACCAACTTCGCCACGCTCGTCCTCGCACAGGCCGTCCTGGCGATCGGCTCCTCGTTCGGATTCGTGGGGGCGGGCTACGTCGGCGGCAAATGGTTCGACGCGGCCAGGTACGGACTCATGTTCGGACTGGTGCAGACCGTCGCATCCCTCGGCTCCGCGATCGGTCAACCGCTCATTCAGGCGTCGCTGTCCGCGCTGACGTGGCAGCAGCTGCTGGTCGCGTTCGGCTGCTTCGGTGTGCTCCTGGTGGTCCTGTTCATCGCCTTCGTGCGCAACCCTGCGCCCGATCCGGCTGTCCCCGTTCCGACGGAGCGGCGGGACAACGTCTTCGGCGAGATCTTCCGCGACCTCGGCCACTCCTTCGCCAACTACCGTGTCGTCCTGTCGTCGATCCTCGCGGGTGCATCGTTCGGAGCGATGCTCGCCGTCGGGACGCTGTGGGGCCCCCGGATCATGGAGGCACACGGCGCCGACGCGAACTTCGCCACCGTCCTCACCGCGCTCGCCTGGCTCGGACTCGCCGTCGGCGCACCGCTGGTCAACGTGGTGTCCGACCGCTGGCACAGCCGCAAGTGGCCGGCGTTCTACGCCCTGCTTCTGCAGGCGGCGGCGATCGCCCTGGTGATCTACCTTCCGAACGTCGCCAACGGCGCCGCCCTCGCCTTCATGTTCGCCATCGGATTCTTCGCCGGCGGTCACATGCTCGGCTTCACCGTCGCCGGCGAGGCCGTCGAAGGCGCTCTCATCGGCAGCGCCTCCGCGATCGTCAACGGAGTGTGCTTCATCATCGGCGGCCTGCTCACCAGCATCCCCTCCGCGTTCCTGCCCGAATCGCCGACCATCGCCGACTTCCAGGCCGCACTCTGGCTGCTCCCGGTCGTCGTGGTGATCGGGTGCGTCGCGGCGTTGCTCCTGCCCGAGAGGTCGGTCGCGAAGAGGTCGGCGCAGACCACCACCGTCGCGGCCGCACCGGGTTCTGCGGATGGTGCCTGACGCCCGCCTACGCCAGACGTAAGGGAGGGAAGGGCTCGACGAGCCCGGGGAAGCCAGAAGTGGAGCGAGTGACGGGAATCGAACCCGCGCTATCAGCTTGGGAAGCTGAGGTTCTACCATTGAACTACACTCGCACGGCCCGGAATCCCAGTAAAACACTGGGAAGTAAGGCTGGCGCCCAGACTACCCGCTCAATGGTTATTGGCCAAACTCACCGTTTACTCACCGCTTTGAGAATGGTGACAGCCGGCGAGCCAGCTCGTCGATGTCTTAAACGACTCCGCGACGGTGGCTCGGCGCTATCGGCTGGAACAACCGAGTGTCCTCGTTCCCGCGCATGGTCAAGAGGCTGGCGCACCTGCGAAGAATGCGACCGCCTGCTTGACCTGAGAGTTGATGCTCCAGGTGCCGCCCGGAATCGCGGTGGCGGGCACCATTACGCAGACGACCCCCGTCGCTGTCGCGCCGCCGTACATCGTGCCGAGGCTTCCGTAGTTCACCTCCGGTGAAGCAGGCGTGCATCCCTGATCCTGGTAGGTGTTTCCGTCGTTGCCGACGTAGGCGATACGGAAGCTGCTACCCGGGTCCGCACCGTTAGCCACCTCGGGGGTGTTCGCCAAGGAGATGGTGAACTTCGTCTTCACGTAGGTCTGGCCGGCCAGCGGCGACTGGTTGAACTGGTTACCCGCGATTACCTCAGCGGTGGCGTCCGGGTTCGTGGCCTGACCGGTGAACGTCCAGACCGAGGCCGGGTCGTATTTGCCCGGGGTGCCGACGGGGAACGGGTTCGCTCGACTGCCGAGAGCGGCCTGCGGCGCGGGCGTCGGTGTGGGGGTAGGCGTTGCGGAGGGGCTCGCAACGTGAGACGAGACCGCGACCGGCCCGTTCACCGCACACCCTGACAACGCGAGCGTCACGGTGGTGAAAGCCGCTGCGGTGGCGAGGCTGTGAGTCTTCATAGGATCGATCGTATGAGTAGGTGACGAATCCTCGGCAGTCCCCGTACGGGTGCCCGACGTCGGACGTCTATGTCGCGTTGCCCGCGTCTCTTTCAGCGCCCGAACCTTCCGGTAGTGCGTCTGGATTCCCACCGCTCGAGTTGGTGCAGCTCCGCCTGTGAGTGACCAACCGCCGACATGGCTTCCTTGATGCGCGCGAGCGAGAGGCCCTCGGCGGCGGCGCGTTCTAGCAGCCTAGGCATCATCTCGTCGGTTTGCCCGTTTCGATCCCACCCGTTGTTACCGATGAAGTGCAGCGACTCGAGGAGCTCGTGCTGATCCTTGGTGAACCCGATCCAAGAGACGTGCGCGGGCGGAGGTGTCATGGATACATTCTCTTGTCTAAACGTCCCCAAGCGGATCCCTTACAGCGACTCCCACGATGCAGCTAGTGACCATAGTGTCGTCCGCTCGCGGGATCGGCTTCTACCGGTGCTTCTTGTTTCTGGGATTCAACCGTTTCGTCGCCCTCCGGGCAGACGGTGGCACGGGACGCCCCATGACCTCGACTGGCACAAGCCCGATAGTCTCTCCGAGCGCATCAAGCTCGCGATGTTCGCCGGGCGGAGCGTTGTCGTAGCGAACGGATCGGATGTTTCCGCGCTGATCGAACAGGACCATCAACGCTCGATCGGATTTGATCTGATGCTTCTTAGCCGTTCCGTATGTCGCTAAGGAACGGCTGGCATCGCTAGGGGACATTTTCGTGGGCATGGTACCGATGAAGAGAGTTGGGTAGCCCCAGGCGCCAGCCAGCCCGACGAAGTAGTGGTGGGGCCGGCTATCAGCTTTGGTCGCGGCGATCAGATCGTTGATCCCTCGCGCGAGTCCTTTTTGCGATTCCCCGGCGAGATTTAGTAGATCTGCCGAGAAGCGGAACCACCCCGGCTTGTTACCGTCCTGCAGAAAATCGACGAGTTCAAGCACGCTGCGGTGGGATTCGAACTTGGGTTTGGGTGATGGCTCACGTACTGACCCTTCGTTGAAGTAGATCCATGCGTCAAGTGGATCGGTGTGCGTCATCACCCGCGTCGGAACGGCGTTGCTGCGATATCTTTGCCGATCGCCGTTGGTTGGGCGGCGCACGCCCAGGAACTCCTCGCTGATGCGATCCGGATCAGGCTCCACGTATAGTTGCCCCGATAGGAAGAGCATGAACAGGTCCAGTTCATCGATGGCCCAATAGTTCAGCGAGACTTCAGACTCGGTGCGGCGTCGAAGGTAGAGCAGGAATTCTGCCGGCCGATCGAGCACCTCCGAGATGATCGCGAGGTCATGGAGAGAGACGATCCACGGGAACCGATCGGACTTGATGACATTGCCGCGGACCAACTCGTCCAGCGCGGTCCCCAGCGGCCCCATATCGTCGAGGCAAACCGCAACCGATCTCACCTCCCGGACCGCCGACAAGTCGAGCCACGTTTGGTTCTCAAGCCAGAGCCCGCCGTTGGTGCGGATTAGCCCCTCGAGCCGCAGGGCCTGGTTCGTAGCGTCGCCCACCGTGGCTCTAAGGTCACCCGTCAGTCGCTGGACATGGCCCCCTCGAGCCTGATGTGAGACGCTCCGCCCTTTGACTTCGACGCAGATCGCGACATCTTCGACGAGGAACAGGGCGTCGGCCTCCGTCTGCTCGGCGATTGACGTGATGTTCGTTGCGGCCGACGACAATTCGCCACGACTCACCCCGGGGTTGGGTCGGAAGTACTTGAGGTTCACGTGCGCCGGATCCGTGCCGAGCAGTTCGGTCATATACCTGATGGACGACTGCTCACTTACGATCATCCGGTGCTTCTCATACCGCCGCCATCGTGCCGCGTGGCCCTTGAGCCCCGCCTCGACCACCTGACGGAGACAATCAGTCCCAATCGGGACGTTCATTGTGATGTAGTTGCCGGCACCGTCGGTGATTAGGGACGCACTCCGGAAAGGATTATCTCCGGCGAGGAACGACGCGACCGCAGCGACCGGATCGCCCTCCCCGCCTAACGCGACGCTGAAGCGTTCCAAAACCCGCTCGACACGGCCCAAGGGGACTGCAGAGGCATCGGCGATCTCGGCTGCAGTGAAACTCGCCCGCTCTCCAGGGAAGAACATCAGATCGTCCGCCGCCGCCCTCCCCTGCTCGACCCGTTCCGGCGCCTGGTCGCGTCGACCGCTCGCCTCCCACTCCCCAGAAACTTCTCCAAGCGTGTCTCGGGCCGCGAAGAAGCGATCCAGATAAACAGTTCGGATTGCCTCGCGAACTAGCAGAAAGTCCTCGTACGCAAAGCCGAGGGATTCCACCAGAAGCGCGCCGAGGTGCTCGCTGCTGAACAGAGCATGGTTCAGTCCGTCGTGGATGTGCGCGTACTGCTTGAACTTCACATTGAGCTCGTGGCCCACGTAAGTGGCGGCCAGGCTCGTCAAAGGGCCAAACTTCTCGGCCTGCCCGTCCGACAAGAGCATGAACTGCCCCAGGCTGAGCAATGTCCCCGTCCTGTCATGGATGTCGGGTATCGCTCTTGCCGGGTGCGCTGCGCGCGGATCGACGCCTGGCGGCACGCGCATTCCTCGCGCCAGCAGAATCAATGCGACGAGCTCGACAGCCGCGGGTCGCTGATCTGAAAGACTCTCGCGGTAGCCCTCGAGCACGATCGGGGTCTCGCGGAGCCGCATCAGTTCGATGACATCGAATGCGTCCGCCTTACGGACGGCCTTTGCAATAGCTTCGACTTGTTCGCGTATTACGTCTGGTCCACGCGCTACCAGGTCAGCAAGCGTCTCACCGGCGCGAAGGCTTGCCAGGGATGACGCCATGCTCTGGATAGCGAACTCCAAACCTTTTTCGTCGGCGGAAATGATCCGTCTATCGGGGCCGCTGTCGTTGTGGTTTGCCACTCCAGTCACTTTCGTTTGGTTGCTGAACGTTAGCGTGGGCCGCCGACAGTGTTTGGGCCATCGCATCTCCAAGCGAGCACTCCATCTGTTCGTGCCCGTGCGTGTCATCTACGAAACGCTCACCTCGTCGATATAAGACGACGCGAAGAGCGCGAGCGCGAGCGCAAGTCGCGGGGCAACTTCACACTTTGACGAACAGAACTTGAGTTGAGGCCGGGGGTGTCAGGCACACTGGAGGGGTGGAGCGCGAACCACCCCGACCGAGGCCCTCTGGAGTGTCGGGCGAAGAAGCAGTTGAGTTGTGCAGAGAGTGGATGATCTATCTCGGCGCAGCTGACTCGGTCGTGGCCGCTGGGGCCGCACGAAACTCATGCGATCTCTATAGCTCTCGCTACCTGGGCTGGGTTGATAACAGCCGTGGAAACCTCGACGTCGATGCTGTGGAGAAGGCTGCGGCGTTGGCAGCTACAGATGGGCGTCAGCCGCTCATCTTCTTGCGCGGCGGTGTGCGCCCAGTCGCGCAAGAACGGGCCGACGTTCTTGGGGTGGCGCTCCTCAATTATCGGGAACGGGACCGAGCGCTCGACGGCAGAAGCCGTCTCGGGCGGGAGATCATCGCGACGGGGCTGGCCGAGTAACGGCCGGGCTGTCGGATCATCGAGACAATGTGGGCGACGGTGCGTCGACGGTCGCCAATGGTCGTGCGGCGCCGTTCCTCGCGGCACGGGCCAGTTCCTCCCGAGCGGCGAGTCGAGACTTCTCGATGGTTTCTTCTCTTAGCTGTCGCTGCATCGTGGCAGCCAGTTCCGTCTTTGCGGCCTCGACCGACGAGGCGATAACGACGGCATCGTTTCGCGACCGTCCGCGAGTAAGCCCGACGTAGAGGCCGGCGGCGTCGACGCCGGGACCAACAATGGCACGATCCGTGGTTTCGCCTTGGACGCCGTAGACAGTGCTGGCGTAGCCGAGGTGAAGATTGGCGCTTGCGTATTCGCGTGTGATCCGCCGCAGCGAGCTTGAGTCGGAAGTGCACGCCAGTGTGAGGTGCTCGTCCGTGATGCTCCTAATGATCCAGTTCTGGCGATTCTCTACTCCGGACGCATTGTCGTTCCTGCGGGTCTGAACCACATCGCCAACCAACACAGGCTGCCCCGACTGGCCCACTGCGAATGTTCGTGTGTCCAAAGCCCCAGACTCGATTCTCCGTGCCTGAATCGCTTCGTTGACCCGTTGAGCTTCTGCGTGCGTACCCGTCACTAGCGCGATCGTCTGCGCCTTGCGCGATGACTCGAGCCATGCGGCAACCATCGTTTGGTATGCTTCAGCTTCGCTCGTGACGAGCATGAGATGCCCCGCCTGTTCGATCTCTTCTGCGATCGCGCGAGACTCCGCGAGACCACGTGAGTCGCGTATACGCGCGGACAGGTCGGCCCATTCTGGGTCGCGGAACCGGTGGATCTCGGTGAGTTCGATCTTCTCAAAGGCGGACCGGCGGAAGAGAGCCATCGCGCCGGAGTGCCCAACGGGGAGGGCCTGGTAGTCGTCGCCGACGACTGCGACGGTCGCGCCCGTACGGTGGATGACGTCGATGA
This sequence comes from Leifsonia williamsii, assembly GCF_030433685.1. Lineage (NCBI taxonomy): Bacteria > Bacillati > Actinomycetota > Actinomycetes > Micrococcales > Microbacteriaceae > Leifsonia > Leifsonia williamsii. The sequence continues at coordinate 406,155 of NZ_JAROCF010000001.1, read as the reverse complement.
GCGCGTTAGCGGCTTCGAGGTCGAGCATGCCGGCCTCGTCGACAACGATCCGATCACCAGGGCGGATCCGGGTTCGTGGGCCTCGGTAGTACTGCCCGGTCGTGGGGTCGGTGTCGCCGGGCTGGAGCAATTTCCATTCCGTGTTACCGGCGATGCCGGTGTTCCATCGCCAGCCGTAGTCATGAAGGAGCTGGTGGAGGCTGGAGGCGGCGCTGTGGGTTTCGCGTCCGGCGACGGTGGAGGCCTTCTTGGTGGGGGCGACGATGATCATGTTTCGCCCGTGGCGGCGCAAGGTAGCGCTGGCGACTTTGAGCATGGACGTCTTGCCCGTGCCAGCCCCCCCGGTGATGGCGACGACGGATGCGGTCCCGGCAATAGCCGATGCGCCATCGGTTTGATCGTTGTCCAGGAGTCGCTCGGGGTCGAGCACGTGAGCGATAGCGGTGATTTCCTCGACGGGGGCCGCGGTGCCGGGCGCGGAGAGTGCTTCGATTCGGTTGGCGATCGTGGCCTTCAGTGCAGCGGTGGAGGTGGCCATTCTGGACTTGATGTGTGAAGGAACATCGGGCTGGTCGAGCAGCGTGACGGTGTGTGCTCGTGCGGCGGCGATGACCTGCTCGGCTATGGTCGCGAGTTCTGTGAGTTCGGCGATGACGCCGGTCGCCGCGAGGGCGCGGAGTGCGCCGGCGCGGACGTCCATCAGGCTGAATCGGCCACCGGTGCCGGTTGCTCGAGCGTCAGCATCGACGATGGCTTTGGCGGCGAGGAGCTCGATGTCGAGATCCTCGATCGATGCCCAAGCCGCCTCGATACGAGGGCGCGCCGAAAGGAGCGCGGGGTCAACGGCAGCGAGTTCTTCGCGGACGAGCGCGGCCCAGTCGTCTTCGTTCAGATCGCCGGGCTTGTTGGGTCGGTTGGCTGCCCACGCCCACCGGTCGATCTGGTTCAACACGTCGTGGGAGGGTTCCTGTCCGGGGTGCTGCTGCTTCCACCAGGCGGTGCGGGCGATCTTGTTGGCTTCGATCTGCGCGGACCGCTTCGACAACGGTCGCACCAGGTGCTGCAACTGGGCGATTTCCCCACTCTCGTTAAGGGTGAAGCCTTTCGCTGCCAGAGCGGTGGCCCAGGCGGGGTCGGTGCGGGCGGCGAGGTCGCCTTCGGCATTGATGACGTTCTGGAACCGCAACGCAACCCGAGTGTCCACGTTCGACCACCTCCCGTCGAGGCCTTGGACTTTCACGTTCAACCACAGGTGCCGGTGCTTATGCGGATCCAGCGAGCGGGAGCGTTCATGCTTGAGCTCGACCACCTCGACCCGAGCGAGGTCTTCCCTGATGCAGCCGCCCTTCCCACGCCGAGCGTTTAGCTCCTCCTGCCAGAGGTGGATGATCCGGTCCCTCAGTCGGTCCTGGAGGTCCTCGTACGCAGCGTTCAACTCCGGATCCAGCATCGCCGCAATGCTGAACGACTTCGGCGCGTTGATCGTCGCGTCCAACACCAGATCCGCATTGGGGGAGGACATCTCGAACCCGCGATGCTCACCGGTGAGTGGGTCGCTGCCATCGACCCAGGTGCGCAGCTGCTTCCGGGTGAGCAGATCATCGCGGATGGACCCGTCCTCCACGACGTACCGGGTCATCACCGCACCCGCGTAATCCGCCGCCGCGAGCACCCCTTCCGCGGTCTTCGCCGTCAGGTGCGAGTCGCAGACACCGCCGAACGCGTAAGCGATCGCTTGCCTCACCCCCTGTGAGGCAACCCCTCGTTTCCACCGCGCCACACCCCCGCGCATGCCGCCCACGATACTCGCATTCCACAAAAAGTGCCTGCGTGCATTCACTCTCTTTTGCTGTTCGGCTCTGTCTCCCTTCTCTCGGCGTCGTCCTCACTTCGTTCGCTACTTTGTCGGTCTCGTCCGTGTCGCTTTTATCTCTACTTCGACTTGGTGCTTCCTGCTTCGTCTGTCGCCTATCCAGAAGCGCTCGCATCCTGAGTTGACGCGTTTGAGCATGAGGAAACCCCGGACCATTTGGACCGGGGTTTCCTGAGCGGGACTTATGCGTGGTGCTCGATGGCTTCTGCGATGGTGTGCGCTGTTCCGAGCACGCGCACGGCAGTCGCGCGGATCGCGTTGGTGTCTTCATCCGCCCAGCCCGTGATGTATCCGATGCTGTAGGCGCTGGTGTCGAACCCGTTCATGCCGCCGACGATGTATGCGACTGATTCGGCTTCGACCTCCATCTGTCCGCGGTGCGTGCGGTAGTCGTCGATGTCGTCGATGTGGCGCAGCTCGATGTGCGCGGTCTCGTGAATGAGAGTCTTAGCCGACTGTTCGGGGGCAAGGTCTTTGGCGAGGACGACGCGACGCCGCTCAGGGTCGGTGTACCCGCTCGCGATGGTGAGCGGCTCGCGTTGGATGCCCCATCCGTGGCCCGTTAGATAGCGGGTCAGGGGGGCGATGAGGCCGTGGTCGTCGTCCCCGATCAGCCGTTGGGCCGGGTCCTCGGGGAGCGGCTGGGCTCCCTCGATCGGGTCGGTCTGTGTGATGTCGAAAACGGACAGTGTGGGGAAGTACCGGACTACGCGTTCGTCGTCCTCCGTCGCCTTCTTCTGGTCGTCATCATGAGCGAATCTCTTCTCCCGGTATCCGAAAATCTTGATCGATTTCTCGCCCCGGCGAACTTGTCGTCCCTTGGCCTGCCACTGACGAAATCCGGCGACATTGGTCGCCTGCGGGTTCTGCGACAAGATCAGCAGGACGTTGTTGAGGCTGTAGGTGTGGAAGGAGCGGGCGAACTCTAGGAACGCGCGCCACTGGCCGCTGTCGCTAAGTTGCTGGACTTGCTTCACGATCGACGCCTGCAGTGCCTCCGCCTCGGTCCGTCGATCTTCTGCGCTCCTTGTGGTGCTCTTGCCGCCCATGACCCCGACCTCCCTGATCGCTCTTCTTGCCGTTCCGGCACAGGGATCAAGAGCGAGCGGAGGCGGCGCAGTGCCCTGAGGAAGCGGTTGCTAAGCGCAGGGAGCGAAGCGAGCGCAGTCTGCAAATAGCGAGCGGAGGGAACGGAGCCGTCGGAGGTCGCTATGATCGGCTGCCGGATCGGAAAGAAGCCCAAGGGGGCAGCACGCCGAGGGTGTCCCGCCCAGGCCGCTTGTCCTCGTGAAGGCCGTTCCTCAGTTGCGTATGCGCCAGGAGTGAGTGCGGTGTACTCGAGGTGTCAGGGCGTCCAGAGTGGCGTCCACTGCACTCCCATGTCCGCGGTCGCAAAAATCCCGCGGTCTGTGGCGAGAATGACGCGGTCGTCGGTAGCGGTGAGCGCTTGGGCTGTCCCCGGCAGGACCTCGCCGCGGGTCCACGCGGCTCCGGCGTGCTTCCAGAGGTATCCGTCTGGCCCGATGCCGTAGACGGTGCCTTTGCCAGCAATGGCGAGCTGGTTGAGGATGGGGGCGCTGGTGTCCGTTTTGAATGTGCGGCCGCCGTCGGTGCTGATGGCGACTCCGGCTCGGGTGGCGGCGTAGATGGTGTCAGCCTTCCCGGGGTAGGCGGCGAGGTCGGTTGCTTCCAGAGTTGCGCCAACGGACCAGGTGTCGCCGCTGTCCTGGCTGTGCAGGAGCGCACCGGAGGCTGCGTCGACGCCGTAGAGCTGAACCGTCGTATCGAACCGGGCGGAGGTGAGTGCGTGGAAGTCGGTACGTCCGCCGAGTGATGTGTTGGTCCACTCATCGGCGTCGCCGGAGACGCGCATCAGTCCAACATTGGGCGCTTGGAAAGCTGCCGGGGAATCACTGCCGGGGTGCCCTGAGGCGAACGTGGTGTCGCCGACGGTGGTGAATGACATGGCATCGAAGCGTGCTCCGCCGAGCGGCCCAGTCAGCTCCGTTCCGCCGGCGATCTCGGGGAGGCGGTAGATGCCGTCGTGTGTTGCGACAAGAACGCGTTGCTTGTCGTCGATGGCGAGGTCGTGGACATGGGCGAGCGCGGCGACTGGATCGACGGTCCGCTGGGATGGTTCGCCGGTCGGGAGAGTGCACCCGGTGAGCAGCAGCCCGGTAACGATTAGACCTGCAGTCAGGGCAAAGCGGATGGGGGCGCTCACGAGCCGACCTTCTCTTTCATGTAGGGGTACGGGTCGATGAAGGCGCGATCGCGCATGATTCCGAAGTGGAGGTGGGCGCCGGTGCTCATGCCGGTGCTGCCAACCTGTCCGACGATGTCGGTGACTCGGACTTGGTCTCCGACATTCACGCGAAGGGAACCGGCGAGCATGTGAGCGTAGAGGCTGCTGATCCTTTCCCCGTCGATGACATGGTCGATGATCGCGTAGACGCCGAGTTCGCCGCTGGGGTTGCCGATTTCTGAGACCACACCGTCCGCGATGATTTGGATGGGGGTGCCGCGGCCTGGGTTCATGTCGATGCCCTGGTGCTTGGAGGAGCAGCCGGCGCAGGGTGCGCTGCGGTATCCGAACCCGTCGCTGATGGGCACGCCCTGAGTGAAGGGCCACTGGACCGGGGAGGCCGGGTTGTTGGTGAACGTATCGGCCGTGGAAGCGTAGCCGCCGGTCAGCGCTTGAGGGGCGGGCACGAGTGGTGGGGGTGGTGGTGGCGTGGTGACTGTGTAGCCCTCGCGCGTGATCGCCACGCCGGTCGCGTCCGCGTTGATGCTGACGGTCTGGGCTTGCTCGAGCACGCGGATCACGTCGATAGCGTCCGGTTCGGCAGAGTCGGCGAAGGCGGGGAGGGCAAAGGGTGCGGCGAGCAGAGTGGCGGCCGCGGTGGCGATGATGGTCTGCCAGGGTCGGTTCTTCCGGCGCGCGGATTTCGGCGCCACGTTGCGGCGCTGCGATCGAAGATCGCGTCTGCGTGAGTACGAAGGGGTTGGGGAGGTCATGGCTCTTCCGACGGGAGGCGAGGGGAGGAAAAGGACGGGTGCCGCCGCTGCAGGGGGGATTGGGGGATGCGGCGACACCCGCCCGTCGGTGGGACGGACTACAGGCTGCTGAGCAGGTCCTTCATCGTGGCGATCTCGGCGGTCTGATCTGTGACAATCTTCTTCGCCAGGGCCACGGCATCCGTGTTCTTCCCCGTCTTGACTTCCTCGTTCGCCATCTCGATGGCGCCCTGGTGATGCTGAATCATCTGAGTGAGGAACAACTTGCTTGCGTCCGCACCGGAGGCGTCCTTGAGGTCCCTCATGTCGGATTCGGACATCATGCCGCCCATGTCGTGGGACATGCCCATGGACACGTTCCAGCTGTTCAGCCAGCCGTTCATCGTGTCGATCTCCGGCTGCTGCGCGGCCTTGATCTTCTGCGCCAGCTCGGTGACCTTTGCGTCGACGCCGGTCTTGGCAAGGACCATGTCGGACATTTCGATGGCCTGCTGGTGGTGCATGACCATGTTCTGGGTGAACGATACGTCGGCGTCGTTGTGCTCGCTCGTGGCGGTGCTGGTGGCGGAGGATCCGCCCATGTCCATTCCGGAGTGACCGCCGGTGGTGGGGCTGGAGCAGCCAGCCAGGATGAGGGCGGTGGCCAGGGCGGCGCTGGAGGCGAGCGCCATCGTCTTGATCTTCATGTGCGTACTTCTCTCTTGCTCGAAAACTGATTCGTCAGACCGGCCGGTGGGCAGGCCTCGGTGCCCGGAGCAGGGCCGGGGACGGTCGAATCAGGTTCGGCTGATGGAGAGGATGTGAAGAGAGGGTGGTGAGGGAGGCGCCAGTACGGCGGGGAGGGCGGCGGTCAGCGCGGCGACGAGCCGGTGCAGGTCGTTGCCCCATCGGGTGAAGATCACCCGCAGGGTAACGACTAGCGTGAGCACGAGTAGTGCGAGCAGGCAGACCATGTTCGCCATGTTGTGGCCGGAGTCGCAGGTGCCGTTACAGTCGCTCGTTGGGCCGGGCATGCCCGTCATGGCGTTGTCGGCAATGGCGGCAGGATGTACTGCCGCCGTTGCGGTGGAAGCCACCGCGGCGTGGTCGTGAGTCGCTGCGGCGGTGGCGTGGTGGGTGGTGTGGTCTCCGGCGACCGTGGTGAGCGTGTGCATGGCGAGGAGACCGACGACGATGCCGGTCACGGCGAGCAGCAGCACGACGATGCGCTGCATCCCGCTGAGCCGTGGCAAGCGGATGCTGTTGCTGACCACGACACCTCCTACGACGTTTCGACCGGATTCAGGGTTCAGGGTACAGGCTCAAGGGCGATGATCTTCTGGGAGTACGAGGACGCACGAGACGGCCGTGTACGGGTGGCGCTCCTAGGAGCGAACGAGCCGGGCGATGGCGTCGCTGGCCTCCTTGATCTTCTCCTGTCCTTCCTCGCCGCCGAGTAGGACAGCGTCGGCGACACAGTGCTTGAGGTGGTCGTCGACCAGGCCGACGGCGACGCTCTTGAGGGCGGAGGTCAGCGCCGAGATCTGGGTGAGGATGTCGATGCAGTACTGCTCTTCATCGACCATCCGCGCGATTCCGCGGGCTTGTCCCTCGATGCGGCTGAGGCGGCGCATGTAGCTGGCTTTGTCGGTGATGTAGCCGTGTTCGTGTTCGTGTTGTGTGGCAGTTGCGGTGTCGTTCATGGAGCGCTCCAAGGAGGGTTAGATGCGGGAGGCGGGTTGCTTGGTCTCAGGCAGAGTACGGGATCGTTCGAGGGCGGTTCGCGCGCTGGTCTCGGGTCGCAGGTCGAGGCGGCGCAGCAGTTGGGCGTTGAGCGCGACGACGATGGTGGACAGGGACATCAGGATGGCGCCGACGGACATGGGCAGGACGAAGCCGATGGGTGCGAGGACGCCGGCGGCGAGTGGCACGGAGATCAGGTTGTAACCGGCCGCCCACCACAGGTTCTGCTTCATTTTGCGGTAGCTGGCCCGGGAGAGCTCGATGACCGAGAGCACGGAGCGGGGGTCGTCGCTGGCGAGGATGACTCCTGCAGAGGCGATGGCGACATCCGTACCGGCGCCGATGGCGATGCCGACGTCGGCTTGGGCGAGGGCGGGGGCGTCGTTCACGCCATCGCCGACCATCGCCACCCTGCGGCCTTCCGCCTGGAGTTCTTTGACCTTGGCGGACTTGTCCTCTGGTCGGACTCCGGCGAAGTACCGGTCGATGCCGAGGTTGGTCGCGACCGAGTTGGCGACGGTGTCGGCGTCGCCGGTGATCATCACGACCTGCACGTTCTGCGCGTGCAGCGCGTCGACGGCCTGCCGGGACTCCTGGCGGATCTCGTCGGCGAGCTTCAGCGCGCCTGCCACGTGCCCGTCGATGAGAACGTGCAGAATGATCGCGCCATCCTCCCGCCAGGCGTCGGCGACACGAAGTTCCTCAACGCCCGCCTCGTTCAGCAGGTTGGGGCCGCCGACCTGGATATGGTGGCCGTCGACTGTGGCCGACACGCCAACAGCCGGCGACGACTCGAAACCGCTCGCCCCGCTCACCTGCAGGTTGCGCGCCGCGGCGGCGTTGACGATCGCCCGGGCAAGAGGATGCTCGGAGTCGGCTTCGGAAGCTGCTGCCAGAGCCAGGAGCTGATCGGAGCTGGTGCCATCGATGGTCTCGATGGCGGTGACTGTGGGTTCGCCTTTGGTCAGGGTGCCAGTCTTGTCGAAGAGCACCGTGTCGACGGTCCGCATGCTCTCCAGGGCAAGGCGGTCCTTCACCAGGACACCACCGCGCGCGGCGCGTTCGGTGGCGATGGAGACCACCAGCGGGATGGCCAGGCCGAGCGCGTGCGGGCAGGCGATCACCAGAACGGTGATGGTCCGTACGACGGCCTCATCGGGGAGCCCGATCATCGTCCACACCAACGCGGTGATAACGGCGGCGCCGAGGGCGAACCAGAACAGCCAGGCGGCTGCGGTGTCAGCGATCCGCTGGGCCCGAGAGGAGGAGTTCTGCGCGTCGCTCACCAGGCGCTGAATACCGGCGAGGGCGGTATCGTCGCCGACAGCTGTGATCTCGACACGCAGACCGGAGTCAGTGGCGACGGTGCCGGCGACGACGGCGTCGCCGACGTCACGGCGGACAGTGCGGGATTCGCCGGTGATCATCGACTCGTCCATGCTCGCCGACCCGGAGACGATCCGCCCGTCCGCCGGGATCCGCCCGCCGGGGCGGACCACGACCATATCGCCGACCTGAAGGTCAGAGGGGGCGACCTGCACGGTGATGTCGCCCTCCACACGCTCCGCCTCATCGGGTAGCAGGGCGGCGAGCGAGTCGAGGGCGGAGGTGGTTTGCGCCAGGGACCGCATCTCGATCCAGTGCCCGAGCAGCATGATCACGATCAGGAGTGCGAGCTCCCACCAGAAGTCGAGTTCGTGATCCAGGATGCCCAGGCTGGCGCCCCAGGAGGCCAGAAACGCGACCGTGATCGCCAGCGCGATCAGAAGCATCATCCCTGGCTTGAGGGCTCGCAGTTCGCTTACCGCGCCGGTGAGGAAGGGACGGCCGCCCCACACGTACATGACCGTGCCGAGGACTGGTGAGATCCATGCCACCCAGACCGCGTCCGGCAGCGGGTATCCCAGGATCATGGCGAACATCGGAGAGAACCCGACAACGGGAATGGCGATGATCAGCATGATCCAGAACAGCCGCCGGAACTGGCCGACGTGGTCACCGTGTCCGGCGTGGCCGCCCATCCCACCGTGTCCGCCGTGTCCGGCCATGTCATGTCCGGAGTGCCGGGTCATGTCGTGTCCAGCATGCTGGCTCGCGTCGTGTCCACTGTCACTCAAGTCTCCGGCGTGCTGCTGGTGAACAGATTCGGTTCCGGTTGGAATGACGTGGCCGGCGTGGTGGTCGTGCCCGTTGTGATCGGTCATGGTGTTAGCCCTTCACTTGGGTGATGTGCTGGAGTCCGCCTGTACCGGGCGGTGACGGTTACGCGGCGACGTAGCGTGCGGGATCAGCGTCGAAACGGGGTGCGCAGCCAGCGCAGCAGAACCAGTACCGCTCACCGTTGTAGTCACGGTAGAGGCCGGCTGCTTCTGCTTTCGCCTTGCTGACGGTGCTGCCCTTCATCACGACGCACTCAGTGAGGTCGTCTGCGCCGGCGCCGCCGAGGAGGTTGGTGGCCCCGGCGGGCATGGCGGCGTCGTCGTGGAGGTTGCTGGTGGTGCTGTAGCAGCTGTCGCTCATGGTGTTCCCTTTCATGGGTGGTCAGGCGGTCTCGAGGACGCGGGTGGGGGTGTTGGTGGTCGGAGTGGTGGCTGTGCCGCGGGGGCGGAAGCTGCGGAGGCGGAGGCTGTTGCTGACGACGAAGACGCTGGAGAACGCCATCGCGGCTCCGGCAATCATCGGGTTGAGCAGGCCCAGGGCGGCCAGGGGAATCGCGGCGACGTTGTAGGCGAATGCCCAGAACAGGTTGGTCTTGATCGTGCCCAGCGTTCGACGGGCCAGGCGAACCGCATCAGCGGCGGCCCGCAGGTCGCCGCGGACCAGCGTGACGTCGGCCGCTTCGATAGCGACGTCGGTGCCCGTCCCCATCGCGAGACCCAGATCGGCGGTTGCGAGGGCTGCCGCATCGTTCACGCCGTCACCCACCATCGCCACGGTCTTGCCTTCGGCCTGAAGCCGGCGGATGGTCTCTGCCTTGTCTTTGGGGAGCACGTCGGCGATCACCGTTTCGATACCGACGGCCTCGGCGACCTCTCGGGCGACGATGGCGTTGTCGCCGGTGATAAGGATCGGAGTGAGCCCGATCTGCTTGAAGGTAGCAACCGCCTCATGGCTGGTCGGTTTGATGGCGTCAGCGACTACAAGCAGGCCGCGGGCTTCGCCGTCCCAGGCCACACTGACGACCGTTCGGCCGGCCGCTTCCGCAGCGTTCTTGGCGGCGGTGAGGGCGTGGTCGAGTGTGATCGACCAGTCCTCGAGAAGGGTGGCGCGGCCCACCAGCGCGAGGTGGCCATCAACGACGCCTTGCACTCCGCGGCCCTCGATGTTCACGAAGGACTCCGGGACGGGAAGCGCGCCGCTCTGATCCGTCGCTGCGGCGGCGACGGCGCGGGCGATGGGGTGCTCCGATGCTGCTTCGACGGCGCCCGCAACGCGCAGGAGCTCGGTCTCGTCGACCCCCGGAGCCGTCACGACGTCTATCAGTGTCATTTTTCCGGTGGTGACGGTTCCGGTCTTGTCCAGCACGATGGTGTCGACGGTGCGGGTGGACTCCAGCACCTCCGGTCCTTTGATCAGGATGCCGAGCTGCGCGCCGCGACCCGTCCCGACCAGCAACGCTGTCGGGGTGGCCAGGCCGAGTGCGCATGGGCAGGCGATGATCAGCACGGCCACCGCGGCGGTGAACGCTGCAGCGACCGGATGGCCGGTGATCAGCCACGCGGCCAGAGTGATCACGGCAATGCCGAGCACAATGGGCACGAAGATTCCGGAGATTCGATCGGCGAGGCGCTGCACCTCGGCCTTGCCTGACTGGGCATCCTCGACCAGCTTGGCCATCTGAGCCAGCTGGGTGTCGCTGCCCACCCGGGTGGCCCGGACGAGCAGGCGGCCGCCGGCGTTGACGGTCGCACCGGAGACCGTATCCCCGACGGTGACCTCGATCGGCACCGATTCGCCGGTCAGCAGCGACATGTCGATCGCGCTCGCACCGTCGACGACGACACCATCCGTGGCGATCTTCTCGCCGGGCCGGATGATGAATTCGTCACCAACGTGCAGCTTCTCGATCGGGATGCGAGTCTCTTGACCGTCCCGCAGGATCGCGACGTCCCTCGCGCCCAACTCCAGCAGGGCTCGCAACGCGGCGCCAGCCTGCCTCTTGGATCGCTTCTCGAAGTAGCGCCCGGCGAGGACGAACGTGGTCACCCCGGATGCGACCTCAAGGTAGATGTTTCCGGCGCCGTCGGAGGCAGCGACCGTGAAGCTGAACCCGTGGGTCATTCCCGGCATCCCGGCGGTGCCGAAGAACAGCGCATACAGCGACCACGCGAACGCCGCGAGGGTGCCGATCGAGACGAGTGTGTCCATGGTCGCCGCCCCGTGGCGGGCGTTGATGAAGGCGGCCTTGTGGAACGGCCACGCGCCCCAGACCACGACGGGTGCAGCGAGGGTGAGTGAGAGCCACTGCCAGTAGGTGAACTGCAGAGCGGGGATCATCGCCAGCGCGATGACCGGAACCGACAGCGCCACGCTTCCGATCAGGCGGTTGCGCAGTCCGGTGAGCTCCGGGTCGTCGTCTTTCCCAGCTGCGTCCGGCTTGGCGGCCGGCAGCGCTGCGGTGTATCCGGTCTTTTCGACCTCCTCGATGACCGCCGTGACGTCCATGCCGGCCGGAATCGTCACGCGAGCTTTTTCAGTGGCATAGTTCACCGTCGCCGTTACGCCGTCGAGCCGGTTCAGCTTCTTCTCGATCCGCATGGCGCACGACGCGCAGGTCATCCCGCCGACCTCGAGTTCAAGGGTCGATCCGGCGGCGGCGGTGGTGGGAGATGCTGACACGTTGGGCTCCTTGCGGTGGTGAGACGAGGTCTCGGTCTTACTTGCGGACGGCGGCGTAGCCCGCCTCATCGACCGCGGCGAGCACCGCCGCGTCGTCGACTCCGGTTCCGGTAGTGATGTGCAAGATGCCGTCGCTCGCGGACACCTTCACGCTGTCGACGCCGGTCACCTGACCGACCTCGGTGGACACTGCACGCTCGCAGTGCTCGCAGGTCATCCCTGTCACCTGGTAGTCGATTGTTTCCATCGTTCCTCCATCGAATCGTGCATACCCAGGGAGGGTATCACCGCTTTACCAACAGGATACCCCTGGGCGGTATTCCCGCAAGTCGCGATTGCGGGTGGAGAACGGCGATGTGGCGGGTACCGTCGCATGGGCAGGCGGGATCAATGAAGAGGAAGGGCAGTCACCATGTCGACCGCAACGCGAATGCTCGAGACATATCCGGCGGATCTCGGAGGCGTGGACCGCGACAAGCTGGGCGGCTGTATCGAGGCATGCATCGAGTGCGCACAGGCCTGTACGGCCTGCGCGGATGCATGCCTCAGCGAGGAGATGGTCGCCGAGCTCATCAAGTGCATCCGGACGGATCTCGACTGCGCAGACATCTGTGCTTCGACCGGCAATGTCCTCTCCCGTCATACCGAATATGACGCCAACGTCACGCGGGCGGCGCTTGAATCGTGCCGCACCGTATGCGGCGCCTGTGCGGATGAATGCGAGAAGCATGCCGACATGCACGAGCACTGCCGAATCTGTGCTGAGGTATGTCGGCGCTGCGAACGGGCGTGTGCCGCACTGCTCGCCGCTATGTGATAACGGCGTGGCGAAGGCGCCATCCCCATTGGCACCGCGCACGGGCGGTTGCATGAGAGAACCTTCTTTTCGATGATCGCTGGCACGAACCAGTGTCTGTGCAGTGGCGCGTCTCGCCGCTTTATGCGGTGATTGGCTACCCCGGGTTCTGCCCTGACGGTGCCCGCGCTCGGAAGACGCCGGCCGTGCAAGCTGACAGCAACATCCATGCTCCCGCGTACGTGAACGCAGCGGCCGGAGAGACTGTCGCATAGAGCGCCCCCGCAACAACCGTTCCGACGATGTTCCCCACTGCCTGGATTCCTCCGACGACGCCGAATCCGCTGCCTCTGAGTTCGTCCGGGAGTATCCGAGCGATGAGAGCGGACTCAGCTGTCTCGGCCAGGCCGATGCCCGCTCCTGCGAGCAGGAAGCCCGCGACGGCGAACCCCCAGTGGATCGAAGCGTGGGCGATGAGCCCGTACGCGAGGACATAGGCGATCGCCCCCGACGCGAACACGCGCCGCGGCCCGACGCGGTCGAGCCAGAAGCCTCCCAGAAGGGCGATCAGGGCGGCGACGGCATTGTGGCCCGCGTAGAGCAGGATCGCGAGCGAGGCAGCGTTTGCGAACCCGAGGGTCGTGAACAGGTCCGTCGCCCGCAGGATCAACAGCGTGGTTGCGAGATTGCCGCACTCGAAGAGCAGCACGGGCAGAAGCGGCCTTCCGATCCCGGCGCGGCGGAGCCCCCGAACGTCCAAGCGCATTGGGCGACGCACTCCAGTCGTGGGTCCTCTCGCTTCACGGGCGGCGACGATGATGGCGATGGCAGCGAGCATCCCAGGGACGAATGCGAACCAGATCGCCGGTCGAAGACCGAGCCACGCGACGAGCACAGCCGCCAGGAGCGGCCCTACCACGGCGCCGAGGTTGTCGCCCGCGCGTTCAAGACCGAACGCCCGTCCGAACGTATGCGGTCTGGCAAGGGAGCCGAGGAGCGCATCCCGGGCGGGTGATCGCACCCCCCCGGAGCTGCCCAGGCGAGGGCTCGAAGCACCCCCACCTGCCAGACCGCTGTGGCGAACCCGATCGCGGCGGTGGCTGCAGCGGTGACGATGTACCCACCGGTGGCGAGCTTGCGCCGCCGTGCAGGGTCGTTGGCGAGCGGGCCGCCGATCACTTTCATGGTGCCCGTGAGTGCGTCGCTGATGCCCTCGATGAGGCCGAGAGTTGCTGCGCTGCCGCCGAGGACGGAGGTGAGGAACGCGGGCATGACGCTCGTCGCGATTTCATGGCCGGCATCCGAGAAGAAGCTGGCCGCACCGATGGAGGCGACTCCCAGCGTGAGCCACTTCGCGTCCTCGTCCTTGCGAGCGTTATGCGGCGATGTCACCGGCTCTCCTTCAGTCCAAACGAGGGGGAGCGCCTCGGTGTGAAGGCGCTCCCCCTCTCACTCCCGCGCCGGGTCACGTGGATAACCCGATGTGGGCGGAAGTGTTCTCAGGGCTCCAACGCCACCTCGGGTGCGTGGGTGGGAGCCAGCTCGAGACCGTAGGGGAGGGACTTGTTGTCCAGCTCGATGTCGAGCAGTCGGTTGTACTTGACGACGCGCTCTCCTCTGGCGGGGGCGCCGGATTTGATCTGCCCGGTTCCTGTTCCGACGACGAGGTCGGCGATGAAGGCGTCGGTTGTCTCGCCGGAGCGGTGGGAGACCATCGATTGCATGCCGAGTCGACGGGCGGTTGCGATGGCGTCCAGCGTGGAGCTGACAGTGCCGATCTGGTTGGGCTTGATCAGTGCCGCGTTGGAGTAGTGGTTGCGGGCGCCGTCGGAGATTCGCCGGGGGTCGGTCACGTAAAGGTCGTCGCCGACGAGTTGTGTGCGGTCGCCGACGGCGTCGTAGAGCAGCTTCCATCCGGCATGGTCGTCTTCGGCGAAGCCGTCCTCGATGGAGCGCAGCGGGTACTCGTCGAGGAGCTTGATGTAGTAGTCGACGAGCTGGTCGCGACCCAGGAGCTTTCCGGCGATCTTGTACTTTCCTTCCCGCTCGTAGAAGCCGTTCGCTGCAGGGTCGATGGCGATTGCTACGTCGTTCAGACCGGGGGTGTACCCCGCGTCCTGGATGGCTTGCACCAGGAGTTCCATCGCTTCTTCTGGGCTGGCAATGTCGGGGGCGAAGCCGCCTTCGTCGCCGAGGCCGGCGGTGTGGAATCGAGCCTTCACCCGGGCGGCGAGGGCGTGGTAGATCTCTGCTCCGGCCTCCACTGCGGCTGCCTCGTCCGCGGCCCCGACGGGGGCGATCATGAACTCCTGGAACTCCAGCGGGTTGGCCGCGTGAGCGCCGCCGTTGAGTACGTTGAAGTGCGGGACGGGGAGTCTCTGCGCACTGTCGGTGACCCGAGCAAGCCACACATGCAGCGGAACTTCCGAGGCGTGTGCGAAAGCGCGGGCTGCGGCGATGGACACGGCCACCACCGCGTTGGCGCCGAGACGAGTAAGGTTCTCGGTTCCATCGAGCGCTCGCAGGGCATCGTCCAGTTCACGCAGCGTCGTCCAATGGCGGCCCGCCAGCACGGGCGAGATCTCCGTCTCGACGCCGGCAACGGCGCGGTGAACGCTTCGACCGGAATAGGAGGGCCCGTCGTCGCGGAGCTCGACGGCTTCATACGCCCCCGTTGATGCTCCGGCGGGCGCGGAGGCAGAGACCTGCATGCCATCGTGCAGGTGGAGCGTGACCGACACCGTGGGGTAGCCGCGGGAGTCGAGGATCTGGCGGGCGGTGACTCGCTCGATCGCGACCGGGTGCGTTTCGGGGTGGCTGATGTAGTGGCCCTGGTGGGCGGCGTCGATGTGGCCGGTGTAGCCGTGCTCGTGCATGGTGTCTCCTATCTCCAGGCGTGCGTGATCGCGTGAGATAGGGACTGTTGTCGGCATCGAAGTTGGTGTCGGCGAGCCCCACCGCCGAAGCGCCGAAGCGCTGGTTGGGAGTGTGGCACACAATCGGGGGAAACGGAACACCGTGCGGATGGTTTTCTCATACCAGCCAGCCGATCCACAGGCCGAGCCCCGCGGCGAGCAGAGCGCCGGCGAGCATGCCGACACTGTTGACGGCCGCGGCACGATATCGGCCCTCCTGCGCGAGGCGGACGGTCTCGAAGCTTGCGGTGCTGAATGTGGTGTACCCGCCGAGCAGTCCCACTCCGATGATGGCCCGCCACTCCGGTGCAAGCAGCGCCAAGGTGGCGAGACCGGTTACGAGCCCGAGCAGGAACGACCCCGAGATGTTGATGATGGTCGTGCCGAGTGGGAACGGGATCGTCACTCGTGACTTCACGATGCCGTCGACGACAAGTCGGCTGGCCGCGCCCACTCCACCGGCGGCGGCGACTGCGAGGGCAACCAGGAAGCCGGTCATCGGGTCCCTCCGCTCGCGCGGCGGTTGATGGCCGTGCCGAGGGCGATGCCGGCGAGCGAGGCGAGCGCACCGACGAGGAGAGTCGCGACGGCGTACGCGATGCTTCCCGCGATGTTGGAGGCGACGATGAGTCCATCGGTGTCGACAGCGAAGGAGCTGTAGGTCGTGAACCCGCCGAGTACCCCTGTCCCGACGAAGAGCCGCACAACTCGTCTCATGCCTTGGTCCGGCCCCCGGGAGAGACCGGCGAGAAGCCAGCCCAGGGCGAACGCACCCACCACGTTGATCGCGAAGGTGATCACGGGTATCCCGTCGACGGTCGGAACTGAAAGCGACAGGAGATAGCGGATCGTGGTGCCAATGGCGCCGCCGGCGAACACGAGGCCGATGTATCTCCAGTGGAGGTGGACAGGGCGTGTCCGCCTCGCCGGGACATCGTCGGCGACGACGTCGGGATCGACGGGCATGGTGTGGCTCTCGGTATTCAGGAGCCGGCTCCTTTCACGACGGGACACCATTCAGGTACCCCCTTGGCTTCGAAGGACATCCTCGGCGTCGGCCGCCGCCTCGGGGTCGAGGTAGGTTGCCGACCGCAGCCGGAAGCGGCCGTGACTCAGCTCGAACCGGCAGCGCAGCGGGTGACCGGTTGGAATGTTCAGCTGCTCGACCTGCTCGCGCGTCAACTGCTGCACCACGAACAGCAACGCGCGCAGGGAGTTACCGTGCGCGATCACCAGGATCGGGCGGCCGGCGCCGGCCGCAGGGAGAAGTACATCGTCGAGAAACGGTGTGATCCGGCGTACGACATCGGCGAGAGATTCCGTGGCTGTGAGCGCCTGGGACGGCAACCGATTGAACGGCGGCCTGCCACGGAGTCGGGCCATCTCGGCCTCCGACATCGGCGGCGGTGCGACGTCGTAGGAGCGTCGCCACTCCCGGTAGCGTGCCTGGCCTGCACGTCGGGCGACCTCCGTCTTCGAGAGTCCGGTCAGGGCCCCGTAGTTGCGTTCGTCGAGTCGCCATTCGACTTCGGCCCGCGGCAAATCCATGACCGCGCCCATTTCCTGCGCGGTCTCGATTGTTCGCCGCAGCGCTGAGCAGAACACCCGAGTGGGACGGACGCCGGCTTGCGCCAGGAGCATTGCAGCGCGTCGCGCTTCTTCCCGGCCGAGTTCACTCAGCCCCGGGTTCAGGACACCGGTGAATAGTCCTCGCGCGTTGGCCGTGCTCTCACCGTGGCGGAGCAGGTAGACCTCGGCGACCCGTTCCCTCACTCCCACGGCAAGGCTCGGCCATCGTCGACCGGGGAGAGCGGTACGACGAGGACGGGTCGGCGTTGCCGGTGAGCGAGATGAACAGCGACGGAGGACCGGAAGAACTCGCGCATGCTGGTGCGCAGCCCAGCCTCGTGGGTTCCCACGACGATCATCCGGGCATCGAGCTTCTCCGCAAGGTGGCCGAGGGCACGCGCGGGATCGCCGGCGAGAGTGCGTTTGCTCCAGGAGACCCGCGTCCCGGCGAGCAGCTTCTCGATCCGGCGGGTCAGTGCAGGATCGAAGACATCCTCCTCGAACTCCGGCAGATCAGGGTCGATCGGAACGGAGCGGACCGTGCCGTCGGCCCCTTCGTCGACGGCGTAGCGGTTCGGGTCCACTGTCGCGCAGACCAGGTCACAGCCGAGGTCCGCCGCCAGGCGCGAGGCGACGACCAGGACGGCGTCCGCGAGATCCTTCGCCACTCCGACGAGAATGACCCCACGCGGCGGCGGTTCGGGCCTGTGATCGGTCATCGTGCTCCTATCTCCGGGCGCACGGGCGTGCGCGTCTCACGAGATAGGGACCGTTGTCGGCGAAGCCGAGGTTGGTTGCGGCGAGCCCCACCACCGCGACGGCGAACCGTCAGCTCCCATAATGCCAGAAGCCGTCGCGGGTACAAGTCCGGATGCGACGGTGTTATGGTTACGGCACGCACCACGGTGATGAGGCTCACCGGCAACCGCGGGTCCCCGCTGATGGCTTCTACCTGAATGTGACGCTGCACGCGTCCGGGTAGAGGAGCGCCGATGACCGACCGCGAGGTAACGCCCACCAGTCTGCTGTTCCCACCCGGCCAGCCGAAGCAGCTGGCGGAAGAACAGCCGGGATGCTTCCCTGATCTCGGCCTGGATCAGATCGTCACCGACGTGCTCGGCGACGACCCGCTGGAGCTGGCCGCGGTGTTCTGGACCGTGGCCGATGCTCCCACGGTCGAGTACCGCCACGGCGTTTTCGCCGATCTCGACACTCCAAACGTGATTGCTGCCTGCCGCACGTTCGTCGCAGGCATCGCGGCGGTGCGGGAATCCCTCGGCCTGGCCCGGCGATTGCGGTATCCGCGACAGGCCCAGCGGGTTCTACTGGATGCCGCCCGTCAATACGCCGGCGTCGTAGGCACCGCCGCCGATGCTCTGACCAGGTGCCCGCTCCGCTCGGAAGCGTTGCAAGCCGCCGCACAAGTACTCGCCGAGTATGTTCGCTCTGAGCCATTCACACGCCTGAGCATGGATGCCCGCTCGGTCGCTGCACAACTGGACGCGGTCAAGTACGACTTCCACATTCAGGGCGGAAGCGTCACCGTTCTGGCAGACGCAAGCGGCACGGATCAGAGTGCTGCTGTCGCCGGCGCCTTCGCCCGCTTCAAAGAGACGGACGCGGGTTCGCATCGCACACGGTTCGTCGACGCTGTCGAGATGAACCGCGTCGAAGCGGGCGTCCTCGACCTCGTTGCGGAAGTCTTCCCCTCCGCATTCCAAGCGCTCGAACGCTTCGCCGGCGAGCATGCCGCATTCCTAGCCACGACTGTCGCGCGATATGAACGCGGACTGCACCTGTACCTTTCCGTCTTGGATCACCTGAAGGCGGCGGCCGGAGAGACACTACCTACCTGTTTGCCCGAACTCACCACGGACCGAAGCGTGCAGGTCGTCGACGGCTACGACCTGCAACTCGCCGCCCAACCGAAAACCCGCGCGTCCATCGTCCCGAACGACATCCGTCTCGCGCCGGGCGAGCAGTTCCTTGTCGTCACCGGGGCCAACCAGGGTGGCAAGTCGACCTTCGCCCGCGTGTTCGGTCAGCTGCACTGGATGGCCGCGCTCGGGTTCCCGGTCGCCGCACGCACCGCACGGCTGGCTCGCTTCGATCTTCTACTGACGCATTTTGAGCGTCAGGAGGACCTCGCTCTGCTGCGAGGCCGCCTCGAAGACGACCTCATCCGCGTACGGGACATCCTCGAGCGCGTTACCTCAAACTCCATCGTCATCGCGAACGAGCTCTTCAGCTCGACCACCGCCCAGGACGCGCTCTCCCTGAACGAACGCGTCCTCCACGCGCTGCTCGACGCCGGCGCAATTGGGGTCACGGTCACTTTCCTGGACGAGCTGGCGGTGATGACGCCGTCAGTGGTCAGCGTCGTGGCCGAGGTCGCTGCGGACGACCCCATGCGCCGCACATTCCGCATTGTCCGCCGGCCACCGGATGGACTCGCGCACGCCACCGCGATCGCCGAGAAGTACGGATTATCGCCACAGCGCATCCGAGAACGGGTCCTCTCATGAGGCCGCGACTGCTGTATCGCGACCGTGACGCCACGGTCGAATACCAACCTGATGAGCTTGCGCGCGACCGATTCGTCGACCTCGAGCTTGGCGCTCTCGTGCGGGCGATGGCCCGCGACGATACGACCGTCGAGACCGTCGCGACGGCGATGCTGCACCAACCGCTCAACGACCCAGCCGCCATCGCCTACCGACAGGCGGCGGTGCGGGACGCCCTAGCGAATTCCGAGACGATCCTGGAGCTCTATCAGGCGCCGAAGCACGCCCTGGACGAGGTCAAGAAGGCATACGGATGGGGACTGTTCACGCCCGCCGGGGTGGTGCATCACTCCATCGAGGTGCTCCGCATCCACGTTCGGCACCTCCAAGCACTGCGCGAACTCGCACGCGCGAACGCCGCGACATTCCAGTCGCAGGCGTTCACCGATTTCTTCGCTGCACTCGAACAGGACGTGTCGGACGAGTGGCTCGAGCAAGTCACCGTGCTGCTCACTGAGTTGACCTTCCCCCACGGCGTCGATGCAGCCGCCACGCTCGGCACCGCGAACAAGGCCACCGGTATCACCCTGACTCGGCCACCGCTGACCCGACCCCCGCTCCTGGTGCGCCTGGGGTTCCGACGCCCCGACCACACCTTCACCCTTCCCGACCGTGACGAAGCAGGATACAAGGCGCTCAGCGAGCTCAAGGACCGCGCACTAGACCCGGTCGCGGACGCGCTCGGTCAGGCGGCCGATCACCTCACCGGCTTCTGGAACGCCCTACGGACAGAGGCAGGTTTCTTCGTCGGCGCGTGCAACCTTCACAATGCGCTGAATTCCTTCCAAGAGCCCGTTGCATTGCCAAGCTTCCACGCGTCCCCGGGATTCACCTGCACCGGTCTCTATGACGCGGCGCTGGTCCTGTTGTCCGGGTCACCGGTCGTCGGGAACACGCTGGACCTGAACCACACCACCGTGACCGTCATCACCGGCGCGAACAGAGGAGGCAAGTCCACCTTTCTCCGCAGCATTGGCCAGGCCACCTTGCTAGCGCACTGCGGCCTGTTCGTGCCGGCCGAGTCCTTCTCCACAGCCTTGCGCACCACCATCCACACCCACTTCACCCGCGAGGAAGACGCCGCGCGAACCAGCGGTCGCCTCGACGAGGAACTGGCACGCATGAGCGCCACCGTCGATGCAGCCCAACCGGGCGGGCTCACCCTGCTCAACGAGTCCTTCGCATCGACCAACGAACGCGAAGGCTCAGAAATCGCCCGAAACGTCATCGGGGCGCTCCGGGACAGCGGAGTCTCCGTCGCCTTCGTCACCCACTTGTACGAGTACGCGAGCCGTGCTCACGAGGAGAAGCGAACGGACACCGTCTTCCTCCGTGCCGGCCGAGAGGACGACGGACACCGGGACTTCCGCATCCAACGGGGCATCCCACTGCCCACCAGCTTCGGCGCCGACCTGTATGAACGGATATTCGGGACGACACTGGACCCCGACGAACTGCAACCGACACTCCCATCCCAGGGAGCGAGATGAACGACGGCCCGCACCCGCTCCTCCTCGTCCGGCACGGCCAGACCGCCCTCAACGCCGAAGGCCGACTGCGCGGGCTCGCCAACCCGCCCCTCGACGAGACCGGCATCGCCGAAGCGCGTGCTGTTGCCGACGCGCTCGCCTCTCGTGGAGTCGTGGAAGTTCGCTCCAGCCCCCTCGACCGCGCCGTCACAACAGCGCGGATCATCGCTGAACGCTGCGGTTGCGCGGTGGAGACCGACTCAGCGTTCAACGACCGCGACTACGGACACTGGACAGGCCAGGTCAAACAGGAGGTCGTCGCAGAGTTCGGTAGCATCGACGCCGCTCCGGGCGTGGAGCCCCTCTCCCGTGTCCTCGAGCGGGCCATGCGCGCGCTCGATCGGCTCGCGGGAGCGTCCGACGGGGCGGTGTGCGTCGTCACCCACGATGCGGTCATTCGACCGCTCCTTGAAGCCATCGACCCGGCAAGTCGGACCGCACGTGTGCGTACGGGATCCTGGAGCGAACTGCTGCTCGAGCACGGCGTGTGGTCGGTTGTGCAGCTGGACCAGGAGCCGATTCCCGGCACGGCGTGAGGTTCCGCGCACAACTGACCGCCTTCCTCGGGCCCGTCGCCCCGTTTTGTTCTGTGTGCGTCGATCAGCGGCCCGCGAGGACATCGAGAACTCGCTGGACCGCGGAGGTCTCGCGGTCGCCGCGCCAGATCGCGGTCAGGGGCCGCACGATCCGCATTGCGCGCAGAGTCACCCGGCGGAGGACGCCGGTGGCGAGCTGCTCGCGAACCGCCAAGATGCTCAAAACGGCGGGGGCCTGCCCGGCGGCGGCTGTGGAGCGGATGGCGCCGGCTGTCGACAGCTCTGCGGCCGGGTCGACCGGCGGGTGCCCGGCTTCGGTCAGGGCACGCTCGAAGGCGAGGCGGGTGCCGGAGCCGCGCTCGCGGGAGAGCACGGGAGTGGAGGCGAGTTCAGCGACTGTGACGCCGGATCGTCGGTTCGCCCACGGGTGCGTCGCACCCACGACGACGATCAGCTCGTCGGTGGCGAAGTTCTTGAAGGCGAGGTCGTCGGGGATGTCGGGTGTCTCGATGAACCCGATGTCCACGTTGCCGGCACGGACGCTCTCCGCAACGGTGGCGCTGTTCAGTGCGATCAGCTCGATCCGGAGAGCCGTATCGGCCGTGCGGAGTGCGACGATCCAATCGGGTGCGAGGTGCTCGGCGATCGTCAGGCTGGAAGCGATGCGCAGACTCGTGGACGATGTCGACCGGAGCGTGGTGGCCGCCCATGTGAAGCGGTCGGCGGCTTCCAGCAGCGGTAGGGCCCATTCCGTCACCAACACCCCGGCTTCGGTCAAGGAGGTCCCCTGCGGCGTCCGGTGGAGGAGCGTGATGCCGATCTCTCGTTCCAGCGAGGCCATCCGCGCCGACACCGCCTGCTGCGAGACGCCGTTCTCGCGGGCGGCGCCGGAGAGGCTCCCGGACCGTCCGATCTCGGTGAGCAGGCGAAGGGTGTCGATGTCGACCCGAATGGACATGCGACCCCCCGATACAAGAACGCCTTGTGACGTTACAAGCGTAGGCCCGTCGCGCTCGACCGCGATGACCGACAGTCTGGAAGCATGAAATCGGTCACCCTCTCGCCGGCGCCGGCGCCGGCGCCGGTCGCATCGCGACGGTTGCTCCTTCGCGACCTCGTGCACCCAGCGCAGGCGTTCTCGAACATCACCCCGAACTGGTTCGCGTCGGTTATGGGAACCGGTATTGTCGCGAACGCGGCTGCGACTCTCCCGATCATCGCGCCGGTGCTGCGCATTCCGGCGACCATCGTCTGGGCAGTCGCTGCCCTGTTGCTGGTGGCACTTGTGGGCGCTACGGCGGTTCATTGGCTCCGCCACCGCCAGACGGCGCTCTCTCACCACCTCAACCCGGTGATGGCGCACTTCTATGGCGCCCCGCCGATGGCGATGCTGACGGTCGGCGCGGGAACACTGCTGCTGGGGAAAGACGTGATCGGCCTCCCGGCCGCCGTGACCGTCGACTCGGTGCTGTGGGCCATCGGAACTGTGCTCGGCCTGTTCAGCGCGATCGCGGTGCCCTACCTCACGTTCACGCGGCACGAGATCGCCGAAGACTCGGCTTTCGGCGGGTGGCTGATGCCGGTCGTCCCGCCGATGGTCTCAGCGGCGACGGGTGCGCTGCTGCTGCCGTACGTCCCCGCCGGCCAGCCCCGACTGACGATGCTGCTCGCGTGCTATGCGATGTTCGGCCTGAGCCTTGTGGCTTCGGTGATCGTCATCACCTTGATCTGGGGGCGCCTCGCCCGGCACAAGGTCGGTGCGGCGGCGGCCGTCCCGACACTCTGGATCGTGCTCGGGCCGCTCGGGCAATCGATCACTGCCGCGAATCTTCTCGGGGGAAACGCCCACCTCGTCTTTTCCGGGACCTTCGCTCGCGGCCTGGAGCTGTTCGGCATCGTCTACGGCGTCCCGGTCCTCGGCTTCGCACTGCTGTGGGCCGCGCTGGCGGGTGGGATCACACTCCGGACGGCGCGCGAGAAGCTGCCGTTCTCGCTGACCTGGTGGTCGTTCACCTTCCCGGTCGGGACCTGCGTGACCGGCATCACCGGCCTCGCCCTCCACACCGGGTCTGTGGTTCTCCAGGGGCTCGCGATCATCGCGTACGCAGGACTTGTCACGGCGTGGATCACAGTCGCTGTGCGCACCTTCCACGGCAGCGTCATCCGGGGGACTCTCCTTGCCCCGCCGATGCCGGTGGCGTGAAGGAGGCCGCACCTCGACCCATGGACACGGCACTCACCAGTTCAAAGACGCAACGAGTGCGGGATCCGCACGTGGCGCCGCTCAACCGACTGGTGGAATCGTGGCGGTCAGCAGACACCCGACGATTCGTTCCGTGGTTCGACCCCGATGACGGTGGGGTGAACGCCCGGGTGCTGGTCCTGCTGGAGCGCCCTGCGCCCAGCACAGTGGCGGCGGGCTCGAAGGGCTTCAGCTCTGAGGACAACGCATCCGCAAGCTCGCGTGCATTCCGGGCGGCGCGGATGGCGGCAGGCGTGGATCGCGGAGACATCCTACGGTGGAACATCGTTCCGTGGGTTTCGACGGGTAGCCTGTCGCCGCTCCGGATCGCGGAGATCGACGAGGCGCGGGACGCGCTGCATGTGTTGCTGTGTGCGCTTCCGCGGCTTCGCGGCATCGTCGCCCTCGGCTCTGCGGCGCTCGCCGGCAGCATGCGCTATCTCACCCTGCACGACGGGCCGGTGGTGCTGCCGGTCTTCGCGGCACCGCACCCGTCGCCGGCCAACGCCGCGCGCCGTGCCGAGCGGCCCATCCGTATCGCCAACGCGCTGCGTCGTGCCCGCGACTGCTCCGGTTGACAGTGTGCCACCGTCGACCGGAATGGGATGGTCGCCAGGGGCACCGGATCATGGGTCCGCAGCTGGGACTGTGACTGAGGGCTTGTACACAGTGGAATGGATCGAACGGAAGAGGTGACCGTCGCGGTTAGGCTTCCAGAGCCGCGCTTGCGGAGTCCGCCGAGAGGAGTCTGCCGATGAAGACCAGCATCCCCAGCCCGCCGCCGGAGTGGGCTCAGTTCCAGCTCGGGCCCGTGACCATCCACACCTACGCACTGTGCATCCTCGCCGGTATCGTCGCCGCGGTGCTCATCACCGGGCATCGGCTCGACCGGCGGGGAGTGCGGCGAGGGGTGGTGCTGAATGTCGCCCTCTGGGCGGTGCCGCTTGGCATCATCGGCGCTCGGTTCTACCACGTCTTCACTCACGTCGGCGACTATTTCTTCCCCGGCGCGAATCTGTGGAACGTTCTCGCGATCTGGGATGGCGGAAACGCCCTCTACGGTTCGCTTCTCGGCGGCGCTCTCGGCATCCTGATCGCGTGCCGCCGGACCGGACTGCGGTTCTGGGCGTTCGCCGACGCACTCGCGCCCGCTCTCCTCATCGCTCAATCGCTCGGTCGTTTCGGCAACTATTTCAACCACGAACTCTTCGGACTGCCCACCACCCTGCCGTGGGGGCTGCAGATCGAGGCAACGAACGCGAAGTTCCCGCCGGGGCTGCCGGCGGGCACGCTCTTCCACCCGCTGTTCCTTTACGAGATCATCTGGAACCTGGTCGGGGTGGCGCTCATCTTGTTCCTCGAGCGCCGCTTCCAGCTGCAATGGGGCAAGGTTCTCGCGCTTTATCTCATCTGGTACGGGTTGGGGCGCAGCTGGCTGGAGGCGATCCGGATTGACCCGACCTCCGACGGGTTCCTCGGCATACCGGCCAATGTGTGGGCCTCGTTCGTCGCGGTCGTGATCGGTGTTGTGCTCTTCATCGTGCAATCCCGTCGCCACCCTGGTGTCGAGCCGTCGCCGTTCACCGGCCGGGACTCGCCCGCCGCCGCGGGGCTCTCCTCCGCCGTGGTCACGGCTGGGGCTGAAGCGCAGGCGCAGCGCTGACTGCGCACGTAAAAAGCAGATCCCGGAGGTACGGTCACGCTTCTCGGCGGACCGGACCGGGGGCACGGTTCGTGCGGGTTTTTACGGGCGCACGTACGCCCAGCCCTCGCGCTGGCGTATGACCAGGTGGGCGACTCCACTTGGCACGACCACTGCGCCGGGCAGGAGCCGCTCCCGGGCGATGTTTGCACTGCTAAGGGTGTTGCCGCAGGCGTCGACCGTCAGGCCGCGATCCTGCAACCCGCGGACGTCCTCGCTGTGCGGGCTGCCCTCGAGGAGGAGGTCGATCCCGGCTCCGTGGACGACGAGCTCGACCCGAGTCTGCGGGCCCAGAGTATCGAGCAGGTTGCCGAGATTTCTCAGCACCGACGCGTGTTTGGCCGGCTCGCCTTCGTCGAGGTGGACGACGACGCCAGTGCTGGATTCCGTCACGGTCTCAGGCGAGCGTCATGAAGAGCTTTTCGAGCTCTTCGACGGTCATCGGATCGGTGGTGTCCTCCGGGTCGTTCAGGCATTTCTGCATGGCGGTGGAGATGATCTGAAAGCCGGCCTTGTCGAGTGCGCTGGAGACCGCGGCCAGCTGGATGACCACGTCTCGGCACTTGCCGCCGCCCTCGACAGCAGCGATCACGGCGTTCAACTGGCCCTGTGCGCGGCGAAGCCGATTCAGGACGGGCTTGATGTCGGCTGGGGTGGTGTTCTCTGCCACGGTGTCCTACTCTCTGCGTACCCACCAGGGTATAGCGACTGCTCAGGCTTGGGCGGCGGGGGCCGAAGTCGATGACCGAATGCTCTAGGACGCTCCTTCGCGCTCAGCCTCGGCCGAAGAGGCGTCCCAAGAACCCGCGGCCGGAGACGGCCGCCCTCTCGGCGTCGGTGTGGGTGCCGTTGCACCACTGGTTTGCGGGCACAGCGCGGCGCACGTCGGAGACATGCTGCCCGCAACCGCTCCAAGTCGTCTTGCCACAGACCTTGCAGGTGACGGGATAACACATGGATTCGTCCTCTCGATGAGCGGCTTCGGGTCGGTGCAAAATATACCCTCCCCCGTATAGTACGATACCCGGGAGGGTATAACAAACGACTCTCGGGAGGAGCTCGCAGAATGAGAACGATCATCGTCGGCGGCGTCGCCGGAGGCATGTCGGCCGCCACCCGGCTGCGCCGGCTGGATGAGACGCGCGAGATCGTCGTCTTCGAGCGCGGCCCCTACGTCTCCTACGCGAACTGCGGCCTCCCGTACTACGTCGGCAGGGTCATCCGCGACCGGTCGTCGCTGCTGCTGCAGACGCCGCAATCACTGGCGTCCCGGTTCCGGCTCGACGTCCGCACCGGGCACGAGGTGCTGGCCGTCGACGCCGCGCGGCGCACGGTCACGGTGCTCGACGCCGCGAGCGGCGAGACGTCGACCGAGGGCTACGACGAGCTGATCCTCGCGGTCGGCGCGTCCGCGCGGGAGGCGGCGGGGCACCCCGGCATCCCCACGCACACGCTGCGCACGGTGGAGGACGTCGACGCGATCGGCGCGCTGGTCGCGGCGGCGGCCGACAACCCGTCGGCGCTGGTCGTCGGCGGCGGCTTCATCGGCCTGGAGGCCGTCGAGAACCTCGTGCGCCGCGGCATCCACGTCACGCTGATCCAGCGCGGCCCGCACCTCCTCAGCCCGCTGGACGCCGAGATGGTGGCGCCGTTGGAGGCCCAACTGAGCAGCCACGGCGTCGACGTGCGCACCGCCGTCACGATCGACGCGGTGGAGGGCGGCGTCGTCGTGCTCGCCGACGGCAGTGCGCTGCGTCCCGATTTCATCGTCGACGCGTCCGGCGTGACGCCGAGCGTGGACCTCGCGCGCACCGCCGGCCTGCGGCTCGGCCCGACCGGCGGGATCGCGGTCGACGCGCAGAACCGCACCAGCGACCCGCACATCTTCGCGGTCGGCGACGGCGTCGAGAAGATCGACGCACTGTCCGGCGACGCGGCCCTGGTCACGATGGCCGGCCTGGCCAACCGGCACGGCCGCTCGGTCGCCGACGTGATCGCGGGCCACGAGGAGCGCAACACCCCCGCGCTCGGCACCGCCATCGTGAAGGTCTTCGACACCGTCGCCGCGAAGGTCGGCTGGAGCGAGCGACAGCTGCTGTCGGCCGGACGCGAACACCGCGTCATCCACACCCACCCGACCTCGCACGCGACGTACTACCCGGGGGCGCAGCCCATGTCGATGAAGCTGCTGGTCGACCCGGCCACCGACCGGATCCTCGGCGCGCAGATCGTGGGCGGGGAGGGCGTGGACAAGCGGATCGACGTGATCGCGGTGGCGATGGCGGGCGGCATCACCGCATCCGGTCTCGCCCGCCTCGAGCTCGCGTACGCGCCGCAGTTCGGCTCGGCCAAGGACCCGGTGAACCAGCTGGGCTACGTGGCCGACAACCTCCGCACCGGCGCCACCCGGGCGATCCAGTGGCACGAGCTCGACTCCGCGGTCGCGGCCGGTGCGACCCTGGTAGACGTCCGCACCGGGGGAGAGTACGCGGCGGGCGCGATTCCGGGAGCGCTGCACATCCCGGTCGACGAGCTGCGCGACCGACTCAGCGAGTTGCCGGCCGGACCGGTCGTGGTGCACTGCCAGGTGGGGCAGCGCGGGCACACCGCTGCCCGCATCCTCGCCCAGCACGGCTTCGACGTCGTCAACCTCGACGGCGGCTACCGCACCTGGGTGGCAGCGTCCGCCGAGTCGGCCCGCCGATTGGCTGCGGTGTGATCGCGGGTGCGTGAGGTGAGCCGGCGGCCTTCGTCGTCACATGCGCTCCTTGATTCCGGCCCGGATGAGCAGCCAGTTGACGGGGTAGGCGGTGGCGAATCCGAGCAGCATGGCCCACTGCATGGCGAACCAGAATTCGGGGGAGTTCACCGGCGCACGGCCGCCGAAGAGGGCGGGAAACAAGAGGAGTTGGACGAGCGCCATCGCGCCGTACATCCCGACCTGCCAGGAGGTGATGGAGGCGGCGTCGGCTTTGAGCGCTTCGGTCAGACCCTTGCGGAGCCCGAGCCCGCGCATGGGAGCGATGGCGAAGTACTGGAAGACGATGCCGAGTCCGAAGGCGAGGATGAAGTCGAGGATCCAGACGGCGAACATCTTGTCCTGGAAGAGCCAGCCCCAGCCGAAGGCGACGGCGACGGCCGGGAACAGGAAGGCCACCCATTCGGCGATGAGGTCTCCAAGGGCGCAACCGGCGCCACAGTGGTTGGCGCCGGTGCCGACGGCCACGGCCATGGGCGTCTGCGCGTCGCCAGGGTTCGCCGCGGGTGTTCGTCCCCAGCGCAGGTAGCCCCCCAACCAGAGCGCGCCTCCGAAGAGCATGGACACCGGCCAGACGACGTTCATGACGGCCATCTTCTGAGGACGCCGGATCACGTCGACGGTCACGCCGAGCGCACAGGCGATCCCGAGGGACAGTGAGGCCCAGGCGATGAGGTTGAGCCAGGTGGGGAAGTCGCCGAGCGCAGGTGTCATACCTTCCTCCTTACCCGGATGTCGAGTCGAGTTGTACCCATTGAGATCGCCCGCCGTCCCAGGGCCACCAGCCGCTCCTGCTATCGATCTGCGGCGGTTGGGCGGCCTTGAGATTCAGGCGGTCGGGATGCGCAGCTCGACCACCGTGCCGCTCACTCCCGTGGAGGCTACCCGGACGTCGCCACCGTGCCCGGTCGCGATCTCGCGCACCAGGGCAAGTCCTATGCCGTAGCTGGAGCGCTCGTGTCGCGGGTTGTTCGGCTGGGCGCGGGCGAATCGGTCGAAGATCCGGGACGGGTCGATGCCGGCGATGCCGGTACCCTGATCGGCGAGACGAAGGAGCGCGTCGTGACCGTCGCGAGCCACCGTCACGGTCACCTTCGTACCGGCCGGTGAGTGGGCGAGGGCGTTGTCGATCAGGGCCGTCGCGCAGCGCTGGATACTTGATGCCGGGACGCGGGTCGCCAGGAGCGCCTGCCGTTGGAGCACGAGTTCCACCCCTGCCTCGGCCGCAAGGACCTGCAGCGCCTCGACGGCGCGTTCGACAGCCTCCGTGAACGATGACGGTGGTGCGTCCGCGGCTGGGCTGGTCCCCGCAGCGAGCAGCAGGTCGTTGACGACCTCGATGAGGTTATGGGCGTCAGCGCGGAGCTTGGCGACCGTGGGTGCGGACGGGTCGTCTGGAGGCAGGCTCCGCTGGAGTGTCTGCAACCGCAGGTCGAGGACGGCGAGTGGTGTGCGGAGCTCGTGGCTGGCATCCGCCACGAAGTCGCGCTGGAGCTGGAGGGCGCGCCCGAGTGGCCGCACTGCCCTGCGTGTCACGATCAGGCTCATCATGCCGGCGACAATCACGGCCAGGACGCCGACGACGATCAGAGCCGCCATCGCTTCGGTCGTGTCGATGTAGATCTTGTGCTCGCCGGGCTTGGGCGGCTCGTTGACCTCCGAGGGGCGGAGCTCGTCCAGGATGACGAAGAAGGCGATGCCGATGACCGCCACCGCCAGGGCTCCGGAGGCGAGGGTGAGCTGCAGTCCGACGATCCTCGACGCCCGTCGGACCTCACGTGAATCGCTCTGACGGGCGTCGTTCACGGCTGGCCCAGCCGGTAGCCCTCGCCACGCACCGTGGTGATGATTTCGGGGTCGGTCTTTCGGCGCAGGTAGTGCACGTAGGTGTCCACAGTCCCAGGCTGTTCGTCTGCCTGGAACACCGCGTTCAGGATCTGGGGTCGGCTGAAGATGCGCAACGGGTTCTCGGCGAAGAGCTTCAGCAGCGAGCTTTCGCGTTCGGTCAGTTGAATGCGGCCATCGTAGGGGGAGTAGATGCAGCGGCTGTCCGGGAACAGCCGCCATTCGCCGATGGTCAGCTCGCGGCCTTCACCGGTGAACGTCCGCGTCAGGGCGCGCAATCGTGCTAGCAGTTCGTCGAACTCGAAGGGTTTGACGAGGTAGTCGTTCGCTCCAGCGTCGAGCCCCTCGACGCGATCGTTCAGAGCGCCGAGGGCTGTCAACATCAGGATGGGGGTCACGATGCGCCGCTGGCGCAGCGTCCGGACGATGTTCGCGCCGCCCATTCCGGGAAGGCGACGGTCGAGGATGATCGCGTCGAAGACACCGGTGAGGCCGTGCTCCAGGCCGGATGGTCCGTCGCTCA
Source organism: Leifsonia williamsii (assembly GCF_030433685.1). Taxonomy (NCBI): domain Bacteria; kingdom Bacillati; phylum Actinomycetota; class Actinomycetes; order Micrococcales; family Microbacteriaceae; genus Leifsonia; species Leifsonia williamsii. Next base: position 375,724 of record NZ_JAROCF010000001.1, on the reverse strand, counting down.
CCCGGAGCACGTCGTAGGTCTCGGCGAGCATGTCCTCGATGAGCGGGCCCAGCTGCGTATCGTCCTCGACCAGGAGGAGGCGGAGGCGATCGTCATCCATGGTTTCAACCTAACGCCACAGCCGATGACGCCTCTAAGTCCCCGACCCGACGGCGGCTTAGAGATTGCTTAGTGGCGAGTGGGTTGACTAGCTCGGCACGTCCTTCGAGAGGAGCTCACATGTATCCGGCTCTGCTGCGCACGCCCCGTCATTGGGTCGCGTGGACCATCGTTCTGTTCGCGGCGACCTTCCTCCTCGGCTTCGCTGCGAAACTGGTCCCGGCGCTCCGGCTCGACGGTCTCGCCGCGTCGGTGAATGCGGTGAACTCCCCCCTCCTGGATCGCACGGCCCTGCTCCTGGACCAGCTGGATCACGTGTTCGTTGTCGGCTGCATCCTCGTGGTCGTCTTCGTCGTCGTCCTCTTCGTGAAAGGCTGGCGAAGCGCTGTGGCGGTGTGCCTGGTCACCGGCTTCGGATGGATCACGACGCTGGCCGTCAAGGCGATCGTCGCCGAGCCGCGATCGACAGCCGCTCTCGCGCACCAAATAGCCGTCGCCCCGTCGACGCTCAGCTTCCCGAGCGGGCATGTCGTCTTCGCCGTCTCGCTCACCGCTGCGCTGGCGATGGTCTGCCGCAGCGCCGGGTCGCGCGGTGTGGTGATCGCCGTCGGTGCCATCTTGGTGCTGCTGGTCGCGTGGTCCCGGCTGTACGTCGGAGTGCACTATGGCGCGGATGTGGCCGGATCCTTTATCAACGGCGTCGCCGGCGCCATCCTGTTCGCCGGGTTGTGGAACCTGGTGGCCGCACGTGTGTTCGTCAATCGTCGGCGACAGGTTCCGATCTCGTCGTGACGCGGCCTCCGTTCTGAGGCCGGCCCCGACGATCCTGCCGCCACCCGACAGAAAGGATCGAAATGATCTCGCGCGCTTCCATTCCCCTCCTCGATGCGTCGACCTGGCTCCACGCTTTCGGTCCATGGGTCCTCGTCGGCATCGCTGTCGTCGTCTTCATCGAGTCGGGGTTGCTCTTTCCCTTTCTGCCGGGTGACTCGCTTCTGATCACTGCCGCTATTCTGGCGCCCCAGCTCGGCATCCAGGTCTGGCAGGTCGCTGTCGTGGCCGCGGTCGCTGCCTTCGCGGGCGACCAGGCCGGCTACTGGCTCGGAAAGCGGTTCGGGAGGCGGCTCTTCAAGCCGGATGCCCGCGTCCTGAAGACCGAGCGGCTCGAAGCCGCAGAGGCGTTCTTTGCGAAGTACGGCGGACCCTCGCTGGTTCTCGGCCGCTTCGTCCCGTTCGTCCGCACCTATGTGCCGCTCTCGGCCGGGATCGCCGCCATGCCGTACCGAAGGTTCCTGATCTGGAATGCGCTCGGCGGCGTCGCCTGGGTGGCGGTCATGGTCCTTCTCGGGATCCTGCTCGGCGGGATACCGTTCATCGCGAACAACATCGACGTGCTGATGATCGTCGTCGTGGCAGTCTCCGTGCTTCCCGTCCTGATCAGCGCGCTGCGTCGCCGCGCCAGGACGCGCCGCGACGCCCGCCTCCGCACAGAGAGCGGGCACGCCGACACGTCCAAGATCTCATAGCGACGGATGCATCGAGACCCGTGGACCGCCCGATGTAGGCTCGGCCAGTGCTGATCCTGCGCGAGTTGCTCCCTACCCTGTTCGGAGTATCCGTCCTGGCGCTCATCGCGACGGCCGTGCTCGCTGGTTACCGTGTCCCTCACCGGTGGGCTCCGCTGTTCGCCATCGTGCGCGGCGCCGCCCAGCTCGCCATCATCAGCCTCGTGCTCGCTGGCGTGATCACCAACCCGCTTTGGGTCGCGCTCGCGCTCCTGGTGATGTTCGGTGTGGCCGCAGCCACCGCGACGCACCGGGTGGGCTGGTCGGGCGACCACGCCTTCATGATGGTTACCGCGATGGCTGTGGGCGTGGTGGTCACCCTCACCATCGTGTTCGCATCAGGAGCGCTCACGTTCTCCGCCCGCTACGCGCTCGCGATCGGCGGCATCATCATCGGTAACGCGATGAGCATCGCCACCCTCAGCGGCCGCCGCTTCACCGAGGCGGCCGGCGACCGCTGGGACGAGGTCGAGGGATGGCTCGCGCTCGGAGCCACACCCCGTCAGTCCACGCAGCAGTTGGCGCGCACCGCGGTGTACTCGGCGCTCATCCCCTCGGTCGATCAGACCAAGACCACAGGTCTCGTCACGCTCCCCGGTGCGTTCGTCGGAGCCATCTTCGGCGGCGTCTCACCGCTGGAGGCCGGCCGGTTCCAGGTCGTGGTACTTGCGGCCATCATGTGCGCGGGATCGATCACAGCGGTCACGGTCGCAGCCTGGCTCGCGCCGGTGCGAGTTCGTCCTCCGTCGCTTCGGTAATGCCCTTCGCCGTCAGAGAAGGACCTCCGTGGCTGAGCACGTAGACCCGTCAGCGCAGCTGATGCTGCGCCACTGAGGCCCCGGGAGCCCGCCGATCTGCCGCGAGATAAGCCCGAAGGGCGCCAGGCAGACCGGCGGGAACGACAACGTGCGTCAGCGATCAACGATGACGGACCCGGACAGGTCACCAACAGCCACCACGACCGTGCTGCGGTGGCAGCGCCATCGACTTCACCAGCCGCTGTGACCGCGGGCATCGATGTGACCCAGCAGACCAATGTCGTCGGGTGCTGTTGTGGGCGGAGCCGCCCGCGGGCGGCGCTGCGTCAGCCGTGTTGTTTGTCTTTCCGCCGGCCGATCGTAGCTCGTTCCGGTGCTCCGTGCCGGGCTTTCGCGGCATATCCTCACTCGCTTCGCTCCCTCCGGTATTCCACGGTCCCGGCACTGCGTCACCTCCCACTCGCTCTCGATCTCTCCGCCGGAAGGCAAACAAGAACGAGAGACAGGGGAGTGATCATCATGCGGGTAATCGTCATGGACACCAGAAACATGCGTCCGGAACTGCAGAGTGGGCTGATCGGTGTGGTCGGCTCGTTCAGCCCGAGCCTGGAAGAGAAGAAGGAGTGCGTCGAGACCGTCAGCCGCTATGCGATGGATGGATGGGCGATCGCAGCCGACCCGCTCACGCCGATCGGACGATTGGCAGCGCTGACGGCAGAGGCGGCGTGCGTTCCATTCGTTCGCCTCAACGACCCTCGCCGACCCCAGCAGCGCGCGCGTAGCATGGGGGCCACGCGTAGTCCCGAGCGGGATTCCGCTGACCTCGACGGATCGCCGTTTCCCGCGCTGACACCCGAGCTCCGCAACGGCGGAGTCGGGCCGACTGGCTCGCGTATCGAGAACGGGGGTCGCTGATCATGTCCCGTCCTCCTTTGGTCTCCGAGACGTGGGGCACCGTCACCACGCGCATGCTTACGCAAGGCCGCTGGGCCGCGCGTGCCCGCTATCGCGACGTCGATGGTCGCACACGACAGATCGAACGCATCGGGCGCACCAAACAGAAGGCCGAAGCACTTCTCCGAGAAGCGATGCGGGATCGCATCAAGCCGCTCGGCGACGGCGAGCTCAACCCGGAGACCCGGCTCGCCGACCTGGCGATCGTCTGGTGGGACGAGTTCAGCCACACCTCCCGCTCGAACGGAACACTGCGTCGTTACGAGGCGGTCCTGGACAAGTACGTCGTGCCGAATCTCGGCGGTTGGATGATCCGTGAGGCCTCCGTCTCGAAGTTGGATCGGTTCATCAAGCAAACCGCCCGGCTGAACGGCTACTCGAACGCGAGCATCGCCGTCGTCCTGCTCACAGGGATGTTCGCCATGGCCGTCCGGCATGACGCGATCGAATCCAACCCGATGAAATCAGTCGCGCCGGTAGAGGAGCCGGATCATCAAGTCGCCACCTTCTCCCTCGAAGATGTCGCCGAGTTGCGGGAGATTCTCGCTCGCTGGGACGCCGGCTTGGACGCATCCGGTCGGCGCCGCGGCACCGATCTAGCGGATCCGGTGGACTTCTTCCTTGGCACGGGGTGCCGACCAGGCGAGGTGTTCGCGCTGATGTGGGAGGACGTCGACTTCACGATCCAGCCGTTCACAGTCGACATCCACCGGACCATGGCGAAGAACCGCGAAGGTCGCTGGACCGTGCAGAACAAGACGAAGACCGGCGGCGGCCGACGACTGTTCCTGCCCACGTTCGTGGGAAAGATGCTCCTTCGTCGACGCGTGGAATCCTTTTCGGAGCTCGTCTTCCCCTCCTCAACGCTCACGCCGCGAATCCCTGACAACTTCCGACTTCAGTGGCACATCGCATTGAAGGGCACGCGCTTTGAAGGCCGGGTGCCGAAGGAGTTCAGGTCCACTGTCGCAACGGCCCTTCGCGACGCCGTCGGCCTGGAGCGCGCGCAGCACCAACTCGGCCACTCGACGTACGCCACGACAGAGCAGTCCTATCTGCCGCGAGTTGTGCAGGTACCCGACTCGACGGCGATCCTCGAACGCTTCAATGTGCGCGGCGATTCAGGAGCCGGGCTGTCGTAGCTCACCGTTTACTCACCGCTTTGGGCGTGATCCACGGCGTTTCGTATAGATCACAGGAGTACGTCAATAGTAGGAAAAGCCCCGATCAACGAGCCTTAATAGGTCGAGTGGGACTCTCTGATATCCAGAGTAGGAGAAGCTGAGGTTCTACCATTGAACTACACTCGCGCGGCCCGGAATCCCAGTGATTCACTGGGATGGAGGCTGTCGCCCAGACTACCTGGTCGCCGGAGTTCGGCCAAACCGGTCGGGTGTACCAGCAGGGCATCCCTCCGTGTGCGGTGCCGACCTAGTGTCGAAGGCATGACCGACCACGCCACCACCTGGACCCCTGACGTGCTGCGGGCCATCGCCTCCACCGACGACTTCCACATCGCGCCGTTCCGGGCCGACGGAACCACGCTCGGCACCCTCACCTGGATATGGTCGGTCGTCGTCGATGGCAACGTCTACGTGCGCGCCTACAACGGCACGAACTCGCGCTGGTATCAGTCGGCGCGGTCGCAGCGCGCCGGCCGCATCACCGCCGGCGGTGTGGAGAAGGATGTCGCGTTCACCCCGATCGGCGATACCGAGCCCGCTGCCATCGAGCTCAACGACCGCATCGACCGCGCCTACGAGGCGAAGTACGGCACCAGCCCGTACTACCCGCCGATGGTGACGGCGAAGACGCGCGCGGCGACCGTGCGGGTCGACCCGCGCTGAGGGGCGACGCAGCCCTACCGCGCACCGAGCGCCTCCACCCGTGCCGCCAGCGCTCTCAGCGCCCGCTCCCGGTCGGCCGCTCCGTCGCTCCACAGCAGGTGCAACGCCGTGCCATCGACGAGCGCGTGCAGCGCATCCGCCTCCACCGCCTGATCCACGGAGGGCGACAGCTCCCCCGCGCGCGCCAGCTCGGCGATCAGGGCCGCGCACAGGTCGCGTAGCGCGGTGTTGAACGCGAGCAGCACCGGCCGCAGCCGTTCGTCGCTCAGTGCGAGCGCGCCCAGTTGGAGGTGCGCGGTCAACTCGACGCGGCGCTCGTCGTCGAGGGGCAGCAGCTCGTGCAGCACCGCGAGCACCGCCTCCCGGCCCTCTCCGCGGACCCGCTCGATGCGGCGGGTGACGTTCTGCCGGATGTGGCCGAGGCAGAAGCGCCGGAGCACGTCCTGGTCCGGGAAGGCGCGGCGGAGGGAGGCGGTGGCGATCCCGGCCTCCGCGGCGACGTTGCGGACGGAGAGCGCCGTGAGCCCGTCGCGGGACAGCACCCGCAGCGCGGCGTCGGCGATCTCGCGTTCGCGCTCCTCGTGATCGATCAGGCGGGGCATCGTCAGCTCGCCGTCGCGGCCGGCTTCTTCGGCCAGAGCGTGTAGCTGATCGCCCAGAGCGTGTCGATGCCCAGGATCACACCGAGCGCGGGGAAGAACGCCAGCAGCTCCGCCGTGCGCTCGGGAGCGCCGACGACGACGATCAGCGCGCCGAGGATCGCGGCGGCGACGAGGCAGGCGAGCAGTGTGCGGGCCACGTCCTTCCAGCAGGCGGCGGTGTAGGCCCAGCCCGTCGGCTTCACCCGCGGGGCGGCGCCGCGGAAGCGGTGCGCGAAGGCCGCGTCCGCCCAGGCGATCATGCGGTGCCCGTACGCGACCGAGATGCCGATGTAGAGCGCGGCGAGGCCGTGGTGCCAGGAGGCGGTCGCGCCTCCGATCAGGTCCGCCGCGACCAGCGCGAGGAGCACGACGTCGATCAGGGGAGCGGCGACGAGGAGGGCGGCGCCGAGCCGTGGTCGCCGGCCCGGGTACCGGGCGAGGAGGCCGGCGACGATGGCCAACCAGAACCCCACCTCGCAGGCGACGATCGCCCCAAGGATCATGACCCCGCCTTCCGTTTGTTAGCACGACTGTATCAACAAACTACACGGGAGAGCCTGCCCGTCACTCGTCGCACCAGTGCGACCCTGCGCGGGCGACGCGCTCCCCGATAGGCTGACCTCGTGCTTCTCTCCGACCGTGACATCAAGGCCGAGCTGGGTGCCGGGCGCATCGCGCTGGAGCCGTTCGAGCCGGCCATGATCCAGCCGTCGAGCATCGATGTGCGGCTCGATCGGTTCTTCCGGCTGTTCGACAACCACAAGTACCCGTTCATCGACCCGGCCGTCGATCAGCCCGAGCTGACGCGGTTCGTGGAGGTGGATGCCGACCAGCCCTTCATCCTCCACCCCGGCGAGTTCGTCCTCGGGTCGACGTTCGAGCTGGTGAGTCTGCCCGACGACGTCGCCGCACGGCTCGAGGGCAAGAGCTCGCTCGGGAGGCTGGGGCTGCTCACACACTCCACGGCCGGCTTCATCGATCCCGGCTTCTCGGGGCACGTGACGCTCGAGCTGAGCAACGTCGCAACCCTGCCGATCAAGCTGTGGCCGGGCATGAAGATCGGCCAGATGTGCTTCTTCCGGCTCTCCTCCGCTGCCGAGAAGCCCTACGGGTCGAGCGAGTACAGCTCCCGCTACCAGGGGCAGCGTGGGCCGACGGCCTCCCGCTCCTTCCTCAACTTCCACCGGACCGACGTCTCCAGCACGGAGGCGGGACGGCCGGTCGGCTGACACCAGCACCGGACCACCACCGAGAGGGGCGCACATGAGCGAGACGACCGATGCCGCCTTCGCCAGGGCCCTGATCGCGGCAGGACCGAGCCCGGAGCGCGGCCAGCGCCTCCACCTCTTCGGCCAGCTCGTGGGGTCGTGGCGCGCCGAGACCCGGCTGCTCGACGAGGCGACCGGCGCCTGGCGGGAGTCGACGGCCGACTGGATCTTCGCCTACACGCTCGGCGGCCTCGCCGTGCAGGACGTGCTGGTCCCGGCCGACGGTGAGGCCGGCGCCGCCCGCGGCACGACGGTCCGCGTCTACGATCCGACGCTCGGCGGCTGGCGGGTGAGCTGGTTCGGCGCGGCGGCGGGCGACTTCTGCACCCTCGTCGCCAACGCCCATCACCGCGACGGCATCCGGCAGGACGGCACGCAGACCGACGGCCGGCCGATCCGCTGGAACTTCTCGGGCATCACGGACGAGTCCTTCGAGTGGGACGGCTGGGTCTCCGACGACGACGGCCGCACCTGGTGGCTGGAGCAGCACATCGACGCCGTCCGGACGGCCTGACCGCGGGTGATGCCGTGTTCGACGACTTCGACGAGCCGGAGCTCGACCGCAGCGTCTGGCTCCCGCACTATCTGCCAGCGTGGAGTTCGCAAGGCGCCTCGCGCGCGACCTACCGCATCCACTCCTCCCGCCTCGAGCTGACCATCCCGCCGGAGCAGGGTCTCTGGGCGGAGGGCGTGCACGAGACGCCGCTGCGGGTGTCGGGTCTGCAGACCGGCAACTACTCGGGCCCGGTCGGCTCGACGATCGGCCAGCAGCCGTTCCGCGACGGATTGACCGTGCAGGAGGCGCAGGAGGAGTTCCGCGGCTGCCTCGTCGGCGGCGGCGCCCGGGAGGCGCGGGCCGGGCTGCGGGCCTCCCTGCACCTCTCGCCGCGGTCGATGGCGTCGCTCTGGCTGATCGGCTTCGAGGATCAGCCGGAGCGCAGCGGTGAGCTGTGCGTGATGGAGGTGTTCGGTCGGGACATCGCGCGCGACCAGGCGCTCGTCGGCATCGGCTTCCACCGCTTCCGCGACCCGGGGCTGGCGGAGGACTTCGCGCGCATCCCGGTCCCGATCGACGTCACCGAGCCGCACGCGTACGAGGCCCGCTGGGACGACTCCCGCGCCGCCTTCCTCGTCGACGGCCGGGTGCTGCGCCTTCTCGACGCGCCGCCCGCCTATCCGTTGCAGCTGATGCTGGCGGTGTTCGACTTCCCCGAGTGGAGCGACGGGAGGGACGGCCACCTCGTCCCGCGCCTCAGCGTGGACCGCGTGTGGGCGAACTGATGCCCCGGCCGGCATGGGCGACGGCAGTTATCCACAGCTTCATTCACAGGTGGAGAATATGAGCGCTTCTCACAGCTGACCCGAAGCTTCGGCGCCGGTCTCGGCGTAGAGCGCGGGCAGCTGGAGCGTGAGCCACGGGCTGAAGGCCCACGGTGTCGCGTCCACGGCCGTCAGCAGCACGCGCGGGTCGACCCACTCCCACTCGGCGACCTCGGCGGGGGAGGGTGCAACCTCGCCGACGATGGTCGCCGTGTAGACGGGGCAGATCTCGTACTCGACGATGCCGGCGGCGTCGACCGCGCGGTAGCGGAAGTCGGGGAGCGCGAGCGCCAGGTTGTCGATCCGCGTGCCGAGCTCGTCCTGCGCCCGCCGGACGACCGCATCCTCGATCGCCTCGCCCGGAGCCGGGTGACCGCAGAACGAGTTCGTCCAGACTCCCGGCCAGGTCGCCTTCCCGAGCGCCCGCCGCGTCACGAGGATGCGGCCCTCCCCATCGAAGAGGTGGCACGAGAAGGCGAGGTGCAGCGGCGTCTGGGTGGTGTGCACCGTGGCCTTGTCGGCGGTGCCGATCGGGGTGCCGTCCTCGGCGAGCAGCACGACCTCTTCGCGGCCGGAGCGGCTCGTCGGGGGAGTCATGCTTTCAGCCTACGCCGGGCGCTCCCAGCCGAGATTCCCGGCCATCCGCTCGAGCGTGCGCATGGTGGTCGCCCAGTCCGCGGGGTCGATCCCGTCGGCGAGGGAGGCGCGGACCTGCTCCACCCGCTGCTCGGCGGCGTCGTGCGCGGCCCGCCCCTCGTCGGTCAACGTGGCGCGGTCGCCGTCGAACCACACCCAGCCGCGCTCGGTGAAGTCCGCGAGCGTGCGCTCGATGCGGCGCGGGCGGTGGTGGGGGTGCGGGCCGAAGGGGCGGCCCGGGAAGTCCCTTCTGCCGAACCAGGGTCCGGCCGGCCCGAAGCCGGGGCGCCCGAAGCCCGCTCGCGGGTCGAAGTGACGGCGCAGGTCGGCACCGAAGCCCCGCAGGAACCCGCGCTCGAACCCGCGCTCGAAGGCGGCCTCGGTGCCGGGGTGGTGGTCGTGGTGGTCGCGCTCGTCGTGGCGGTCGTGCTGGTGGTCGTGCTGTCCGCGCTCGTCGTGGTGGTGCGGGTGCTCGTCGTGGTGCTGCGGGTGCTCGTCGTGGTGGTGCCCGTGGTGGTCGTGGTGCTGCGGATGCTGGTCGTCCTGGCGCTCGTGGTCCCGGCCGTACTCGTGGCGGCGGTCGTCGGGGTCCTGGCGGTGATCGTCATGGTGCCACGCGTCGCCGTGCACACGCTCACCGCCTCCGCGCGGGCCTGTCTCGCGGAAGTCGGGGTCCTGGCGGCGGAACCCGGGATGCGGGCGTCCGCCGCGCCACTCCGGGCGTCCGTACCAGCCGGGGCGGCCTTCTGAGGCGGACTCGGCGCGACCGTGCCGGCGCCCGCGTGGCAATCGGTCGGCCAGCTCCTGCGCGGTGGCGGGACCGTCGGCGAGGAGGTGGAGGATGCGCCAGCTGCCACGGCGGAGGTCCTGCTCGGCGAGCGCGTCGCGCATCCGCTCGCGCAGGCGGCTCTGGATCTCGCCGAACCAGTATCCGGGCGGCATGTCGGGCCCGGAGGCGCCGGGGGTGTTCGAATCGTCGATGTTCGTCATCGTTCGACCTTTCTGTTTGCATGTACTGATACAACTGAATGTATAGTTACATACATGTCGGAGCATGGTCAAGACCAGCAGGGTTCGCCCTCGGCGGACGTCATCGCGATGATCGAGGCCGCGCTCGCCGCGCTGCGCCGCGACCCCCGCCGCCGCGGCCCGTGGGGTCCGCACGGCGCGGGCCCGTACGGCCCGGGCGCCCACGGCGCCGGCCAGCATGGTCCGTGGGAGGGCGCCCCCGGCCACGGCCCCCGCGGCGCTTGGCCGGGACGAGGAGGCTGGCCGGGCCCCCATGCCGGCCACGGCCCCGGCGACGCGCACGCTTCGGGCGACGCGCACGCCGCCGGCGACCCGCACGCCTCGGGCGGCGCAAACTCCTCCGGCGACCCGCACGCCACAGGCGCGCACGACGTATCCGATGCCGCGTCCACGGGCAACGCCAGCGCCGGCAGGGGCGCACCCGGCGAACCGAACCTCCCGCAGGGCGCCTTCGGCGACGACCCGCGCCGGCGAGAGGCCGACCGCTCGCGCGGCGCAGCCCGCGGACGCGACGCCGCCTTCGGCCGCATGGCACGCTTCCGTATGCTGGAGGCGCTCGAGGCCGCCGACAGCGCCGGACGTCCGCTCTCGGTCAGCACCCTGGCGGCCGCGATCGGCGTCGATCAGCCGCGCGCGAGCCGGCTGGTGCAGGAGGGCGTTGAGCGCGGCCACGTCCGCCGCGTGCCCGATCCCTCCGACGCGCGGCGGGCGCTGCTCGAGCTCACCACCGCCGGGCGCGCCCAGCTCTCGGAGGTCCGCTCGCACCGCCGGACCGCCGTCGAGGCGGCCCTCGCCGACTTCACCCCCGAGGAGGCGCAGACCTTCGCCACCCTCTTCGCGCGCTTCGCCCAGTCCTGGCCGCGCGCCTGACCGTCCCTCTCTGACCCGGCTTCGCCATCCGCCCCGCCCACCGGCCGACCGGCACCCCGTCGGAAAGGGAGGAGATTCGGCCTCTCCCGGCCAGAATCTCCGGACTTACCCGCACTTCACCGGCGTGTCGGGCGAAGTCTCCTGCATTACCAACCACCGACCCCGATGCGCGCCCGGCCGCCCAACCCCGACCCCCGCGCTCAGCGCCCAACGCACCCAACCGGGCCTACCGCACCGCCTTCACCGGCACCAGCAACGCCAGCCCCACCGCGAGCACCAGCACGATCGCCAGGATCCCCCAGAACTGCGCCCCGCCGATCGCGACGAACACCGCGAACAGCGTCGGCGCCAGGAACGACACCGCCCGCCCGGTCGTCGCGTACAGCCCGAACACCTCGCCCTCACGTCCGGCCGGTGTGACGCGTGCCAGGAAGGTCCGGCTCGCCGACTGCGCCGGCCCCACGAACAGGCACAGCACCAGCCCACCCACCCAGAACGCCGTCGCGCCCAGGTCGTGCGTGAAGAAGACCGCCGTGCCCGCGATGATCAGGCCGATCAGCGACGTGACGATCACCGCCTTCGGTCCGAAGCGGTCGTCCAGCCTCCCGGAGAGGAGGGTGCTGACACCGGCGACCACGTTCGCCGCGATCGCGAACACGATCACTTGGCCGCTGGTGAAGCCGAACGTGCCCTGCGCCAGGATGCCGCCGAACGTGAACACGCCGACCAGCCCGTCACGGAACAGCGCGGACGCGATCAGGAACAGGACGGTGTTCCTGCTCTCCTTCCACAGCCTCCCGATGTCCCTGACGAGCACCGCGTACGACTCGAAGAATCCGACCCGCCTGGTCCGCGCGTTCGGTGTCATCTCGGGCACGACGAACAGCACAGGCAGTGAGAAGACCAGCGTCCACAGTGCCGCGATCAGCGCGATGATGCGGATGTTCAGCCCGCCGTCCTCCGGGACGTGCAGCAGCCCGCCGGTGCCGTCGTCGTTGCCGGTCACCATCCCGAAGTAGACGATCAGGAGGAGCACGATGCCCCCGAGATAGCCCGCGCCCCAGCCGATGCCGCTGACCCGGCCGACCGTCCGCGGCGTCGACACCTGCACCAGCATCGCGTTGTAGTTGACCGTGGCGATCTCGTAGAACACCGTGCCGATCGCGACCAGCGCCACGCCGAGCAGGAAGTACGCCGGCGAGCCGACGACGAAGAACATCAGCGCGGTCGCGACCACGACGGCCCCGGTGTTGATGCCGAGCCAGAGCTTGCGCCTCCCGGAGCCGTCGGTGCGCCTCCCCAGTACCGGCGCGAGGATCGCGACCACGGCACCCGCCAGTCCAACGCCCCACGCCAGTCCGCTGGAGAGCGTGGCGACCGCCGCCTCGTACGCGGTGTGCGCCGGTCCCGAGCCCGACGTCTCGGCATCCCGAGCGGCGACGACCGGAGGGTCCACGAACAGGCTGCTCGTCAGGTACACCGTGAAGACGAAGGTCGTGATGACCGCGTTGAAGGCCGCGCCTCCCCAGTCCCACGCCGCCCACGACACCACCCACCGGCGGGGGATGCGGCGGTCGGCCGCGCTGTCGGCGAAGAGCGGGGTCGCGGTGGTCACCAGGGCGTCGTCGCCCGCACCACGGCCTCCCGGATGGTCGGTCGTCATGGGGACAGCGTAGGGCCGGGCGGGGAACGGAGGGTGAACGACGCGACGCTCACGCCGGGCCCCAGAGCGTGAGCTTCTCGGGGTTGCGCACCGCCCGGATGCCCGACACCACGCCGTCGCGGACGCTCAGCGTGATGACGCCCGTGATGCGGTCGCCCTGCACCTCGACGAAGCCGAGACCGTCGGCGGTCTCGCGCGGCTCGAGCCTCGCCTCCGGGAACTTCTCGACGAGCCCGAGGATGAACCGGGCCACGTTGTCCGCGCCGTGCACGGGCCGCCGCGCCGCGCTCACGATGCCGCCGCCGTCGGAGGTCAGCACCACCTCCGGATCGAGAACCGCGACGAGCTGGGCGAGGTCACCACCGTCCGTCGCCGCCGCGAAGGCGCGCACCACCCGGTCGTGCTCGGCACGCGCCACCGGCTGCTCGCGCCCCTCCCGGACCCGTCGCCGCGCGGAGGTCGCCAGCTGGCGACAGGCGGCGGGGGAGCGGCCGACGGTCTCCGCGATCTCGTCGAAGGGCATCCCGAACACGTCGTGCAGCACGAAGGCGACGCGCTCGGCCGGGGTCATCGATTCGAGCACGAGGAGGAGGGCCATGCTCACCGAGTCGTCCAGCGTCACCCGGTCGAGCGGGTCGGCGGGTGCAGACGCCCCCGCGAACGCATCGGACGGCACGGGCTCCGGGAGCCACGGCCCGACGTACCGCTCGCGCCGCGCCCGCGCCGAGCCGAGCACGTCGAGGCACACCCGGCTCGCGACCCTGGTGAGCCAGGCGGCGGGCGACTGGATCGCATCGCGCTCGGCGGCCGTGAGGCGGTACCAGCGCGCATATGTCTCCTGCACGGCGTCCTCGGCCTCGGACACCGTGCCCAGCATCCGGTACGCGAGCGCGAGCAGGTGCCGCCGCTCGGCGATCACCGCCTCGTCGACCGTCACCGCATCCTCCTGAACCATGCCGTCCCCTTCCGTCTCGACCATTAAGACGGATCAGCAAGCCCCGGTGTGACTTTCCACCTCACATTCCTGCATTCCACTTCGTCAACAGGGGTATGGACAACACACCTCTCCGCCGGGCGCTGCTCGCGCTCGGCGTCGCCCTCGGGGCGTACGTGGGCGGCTGGGCCTTCGCGGCGCCGGACGCCTTCTACCGCTCCTTCCCCGGATTCGGCCTGCACTGGATCGACGTCGACGGCCCCTTCAACGAGCACCTCATCCGCGACGTCGGCGCCCTCTACCTCGGCCTCGGCGCCGCCAGCCTCGCCGCGGCGCTCTCCCGCTCCGCCCAGCCGGGGAGGGTCGTCGGGCTGGCCTGGGCGGTGTTCGGCGTGCTGCACTTCGGCTATCACGCCTCCCACCCCGAGGGGTCGGCCGGAGACATCGCCGGCGCGCTCGTCTCGCTCGGGTTGAGCGCCCTCCTCGGCCTGGCCCTGCTGCTGCCCGTCCGCAAGCACACCGTCACAAAAGGCCGCCCGACCGCAGCGGAGGTGCTCCGATGAGGGTCGCCGTCGCCGGAGGGACGGGCGTCGTCGGCCGCCACGTCGTCACCGCCCTGCAGCAGGCCGGCCACGAGCCGGTCGTGCTCAGCCGCTCGCGCGGCGTCGACCTGACCGGAGGCCCCGCGGCCGTCGACGCCGTCGCGAAGACGCTCGCCGGCTGCGCCGCCGTGGTGGACGTCGCGTCCGTGGAGACGCTCAGCGGCTCGGTCTCGAAGCGCTTCTTCCGCAGTGTCACGCAGACCTTGCTGACAGCGGAGCGCTCCGCCGGCGTCCCGCATCACGTCGCGCTCTCGATCATCGGCGCGGCGGAGGCTCCCGCCGCCTATTACGCCGGCAAGGCCCTCCAGGAGCAGCTCGTGGAGGAGTCGGGCACCGGCTGGAGCATCCTCCGCGCCACCCAGTTCCATGAGTTCGCCGCGCAGCTGGCCGGCCGGGGCAAGCCGGGCCGGCTGCGGATCGTGCCCGCCATGACCTCGCAGCCGGTCGCCGCCGCGGAGGTCGGAGCGGCGCTCGCCGGGATCGCGGTGGGTGAGCCCCGCGGCCGCGCGGGCGACATCGCCGGCCCGCGTGTCGAGGACATGCCGACGCTCGTGCGCCGCTACCTCGCCGCGATCGGCGACGGCGGACGGGTGCTCGCCGTACCGCTGCCGGGGCGCTGGGGCCGTGCGCTGCGCGACGGCACTCTCCTCGCCGGCCCGGCCGCGCGCCTCGGCACGCAGACGTTCGACGCCTGGCTCACGGAGGTGGAGCGGGTGCCGAGTGCCGAGTAGCCCCGACGCGGGGTGGAGGTGGAGGCGGGGTGCGGTTACACGCGCTGAGGCAGCGTGTACTGCACCCCGCCGGTGTCGCCGCGCACCTGACGGTGCAGCCCCTCCATCGTCACGTCGAGCTGTCCGGCGGTGCTCGCGGCGGCGGTGAGGTCGCGCAGGAGGGCGCCCGGCACCTCCCCGTCGTACTTGTAGTAGATCTTGTGCTCGAGGCTCGCCCAGAAGTCCATGGCGACCGTGCGCAGCTGGATCTCGACCGGCACGTCGACCGGGCCGCCGCTGAGGAACACGGGAACCTCGACGATCACGTGGAGGCTCTTGTAGCCGTTCGGCTTCGGGTGGGCGATGTAGTCCTTCACCCGCAGGACCCGCACGTCCTCCTGCGCGGTGAGCAGCTCGAAGACGCGGTAGACGTCGGAGACGAAGGAGCATACGATCCGCACGCCGGCGATGTCCGTGATCGCGTCGCGGATGGCCTCGAACGACGGCTCGCAGTTCTTGCGGACCACCTTCTGCTCGATGCTCTCCGCCGACTTGAGCCGGCTGGAGATGTGCTCGATCGGGTTGTAGTCGTGCAGCTCGGCGAACTCCTCGCGCAGGATGGACACCTTCGTCGAGATCTCGTCGATGCCGAACTTGTACGGCATGATGAACCGCGCGAAATCGGCCCGGAACGCCTGCACCTCGCTCAGCGTGTCGGGGTCGATGCTCTGCAACGCCTCGATCGCCCGCGACGAGAGCAGCGGCCCGCCGTGCTCGCCGGCGAGCGGCGCGGGCCCGGTGAACGGTCCCTGGGGTGCGGGGGCGGCGTCGGCGTCGAGGTCCTGCGGCATGGTCTCACGGTAGCGACGGCGGTTGTGGAGGCGGTGTGAATCGTCGTCGAATCGTGACACTCACCCACGCCCCCGCACCTCCCCCGCCTTCCGCAGCAGCACCTCCCGCTCCCGCTCGTTCCCGGCGAGCCCCGCGGCCGCGGTCAGCTCGGCAGCCGCCTCCTCGTGCCGCCCGAGCTGGGCCAGCAGCTCCCCGCGCACGCTCGGGAGGAGGTGCGAGCCGCGCAGCGCGCCCTCCGCAGCCAGGCGGTCGACGATGAGGAGGGCGGACGCCGGCCCGGTCGCCATCGAGACGGCGGCCGCGCGGTTGAGCTCCACGATCGGCCCCGGCGCCACCCTGCCGAGGATCTCGTACAGCAGAACGATGCGCGCCCAGTCCGTGGCCTCGACGCTCGGGGCGATCGCGTGGCATTCGGCGATCGCTGCCTGCAGCGCATACGGCCCGCGCCCGCGGCCCAGCGCGTCGGCCCGGGCGAGCGCCGCCCTGCCGCGCGCGATCTGGGCGCGGTCCCAGCGGGTGCGGTCCTGGTCCGCGAGCAGGACCGGCGTGCCGTCGGGGGAGGTGCGCGCGGCGAAGCGCGACGCCTGCAGCTCCATCAGCGCCACGAGCCCGTGCGCCTCCGGCTCACGCGGCAGCAGCGCCGCGACCATCCTGCCGAGGCGGAGCGCCTCCTCCGCCAGCTCGGCTCGCACCCAGCGGTCGCCGGAGGTGGCGGCGTAGCCCTCGGTGAAGATCAGGTAGACGACGCTCAGCACCGCGCCGAGCCGGGCGGTCCACTCGGCCGGGTCGGGTGTCTCGAAGGGCACCCGCGCCTCCGTGATCGTCTTCTTCGCCCGGACGATCCGCTGCTGCACGGTCGCGACCGGCACGAAGTACAGGCGGGCGATCTCCTGCGTGGTCATGCCCGCGACGACCCGCAGCGTGAGGGCGATCTGCGCCTCCCTCGAGAGCACGGGGTGGCACGCCGTGAACACGAGGCGCAGCACGTCGTCGGGGATCGGCTCCCAGTCGTCCTCGGTCGTGTCGTCGAGGTCGTGGGCCAGCGCCCGGTACCGCTCGTCGAGCCGGTCGCGGCGGCGCCAGTGGTCGATCGCGCGGCGCTTCGCGACCGCGGTGAGCCAGGCGCCCGGATTCGCCGGGACGCCGTCGCGCGGCCACTGGCCCAGCGCCTCCACGAGCGCCTCCTGCGCCAGATCCTCGGCGAGGCCCACGTCGCCGGTGACGCGCGCGAGGGTGGCGACGATGCGGGCGCTCTCGATGCGCCACACCGCCTCCACCCGCGCGGCGACGTCGGACATGCCCGGATCAGGCCTTCTCGCCGAGCTCGGCGCGCCAGCCGGCCTCCTTCTGGAGGTACTCGTTGTCCTCGTACCCGGCGAAGTCGCTCTCGTCGGTCACGCGGCGCACCTCCAGCTTGGATCCGGGGCCGAGCGGGCAGCGGCTCGCCCACTCCGCCGCCTCCTCCTTGGACCCGACCTGCAGGATCCAGAAGCCGTTGAAGAGCTCGTGGGTCTCGCCGTAGGGGCCGTCGGTGACGGTCGGAGGCGTGGTCGAGAAGTCGACCACGAACCCGGTCGTCGCCACGTCGTCGGACAGGCCCTCGCCCGCCAGGAGTACGCCGGCGTTGATGAGCTGCTCGTTGTACGTGCCCATGGCGGTGATGACCTCGTTGAAGTCCATCTCGTCGTAGGCGTCCTTGGCGGCGTCGGTGGCTCGCATGATCAGCATGTATTTCATGGGGTTCTCCTTGCGTCCTCGCATCAGCGTGTGTGCGTCCGGGGGCGCCCCGTCGGCGCCCTCCTACTATCGCGTCGAACGGCGACGCCCGCGATCGACACCTGTGCAGAAGTTTTTTCTCCACGACCTCGAACAGCACCGTCGCCGTGCCGCCACCGCGTGTGCTTCAGTGTGCCCATGAGCGGGTCAGGCGGCGCAGCGGCGCCGTTCAACGGGCGCCTCGCCATCCTCCTGGCGATGGCGATGTTCGTGCTGGTCGTCGACACATCGCTGATGAACGTGTCGATCTCGGCCGTGGTGCGCGACCTCCACACGACGGTGAGCGGCGTGCAGAGCGCCATCGCATTGGAGGCGCTGGTGTCGGCGGCCTTCATCCTGATCGGCGGCAAGACGGGCGACCTGATCGGCCGCAAGCTCGCCTACATCCTCGGGCTGCTCGGCTACGCGGTGGGCGCCATCGCGATGACGCTGGCGCAGAACCTGAGCGCGATCATCCTGTTCTGGGCGGTCATCGGCGGGATCGGCGCCTCCCTGCTGCTGCCGGCCATGCAGTCGCTGATCCACGGCAACTTCGAGGGCGAGCACCAGAAGCGCGTCTACGCCCTGGTCGGCGCCTCCGCCGCCATCGCCGCCGCGGTCGGCCCGCTGCTCGGCGGTGTGGTGACGACGTTCCTGTCGTGGCGGGTCGGCTTCCTGATCGAGGCGCTGATCATCGCCGTGGTCCTGTCGGGCATCGGGCTCGTGAAGGACGTGCCGTACACCGGCTCCCGCTCGATCGACCTGGTGGGCGCCCTGCTGTCGGTGGTCGGCATGGGCGGCATCGTGACGGGCATCCTGGTGTGGCAGGAGGGCGGCGAACGCGTGCTCCTCCTCATCGTCGTCGGTGTGGCCGCCCTGGGCGGGCTCGTCGTCTGGCTGCTGTCGCAACGGAAGAGGGGGAGGGCGACCCTGCTCGACCCCGGGCTGTTCCGCTCCAAGCTGTTCCAGTCGGGCACGACCGGGCAGCTGCTGCAGCAGGTGGCACTGGGCGGCACGATGATCGCGCTCCCGATATACCTGCAGATGGTGCTCGAGTACAACGCGCTCTGGGCGGGCCTGTCGATCGCGCCGCTGTCCCTGAGCATGTTCGCTGTGGCCCTGATCGCCGGGAGGCTCGCCCGCGGGAGGCCCGCGAACCTGATCCTCTGGGGGTTCTGCCTGCTCGTAGTGGGTGTCGCGGTGATCATCCCGCTGGTGCCGATCGCGACCTCCGGCTGGTACCTCACGCTGCCCCTGATCATCGCGGGGTGCGGCCTCGGCCTACTGGTGTCGCAGCTCAACAACTACACGCTCTCGCCCATCTCGGACGAGCGCGTCAGCGAGGCGGCGGGCGTCAACTCGGCCGCTGGCTCCTTCGGCCTGTCGTTCGGCCTGGCGTTCGCGGGCGCGATCATGCTGGCGACGCTGGCCTCCACGTTCGGCGCGGCGAGCGCCTCCAGCACCGTCCTCGCCGGCGACGAGAAGCAGCAGGTTGCGGCCGCGCTCGAGGAGGACGCCCAGGTGATGTCGAACACGCACCTGGAGGAGCAGCTCGCCGGTCAGCCCGAGGACGTCCAGGCCGAGATCATCCGGATCAACACGGATTCGCGCCCCATCGCCCTGCAGATCGCGCTGTGCGTGCCGATCGTCGCGGGACTCGCGGGCATCGCGATCTCGCTGCGGATGCGGCGGCTCCCCGATCCGGCGCCGTCGGACACGGGGGAGCGGATGTCGCTGGGCTAGGGAATACCGACCACTCTCCCAAAGTTGAGTCAGATGTACTCAAGTTTTGGACTCCGACCTTGACAGCATCCCTCGTGGATGACAGTGTTGAGTCGTCGAGGCTCAACTCTTGACCCCATGACTTTCGTACCACGCAACATAAGGAGAGCAAGCACACATGTCACGTGCAGTAGGTATCGACCTCGGAACCACCAACTCCGTCGTCTCGGTGCTCGAGGGCGGCGAGCCCACGGTCATCGCGAACGCGGAGGGCTTCCGCACGACCCCGTCGGTCGTCGCGTTCACCAAGGACGGAGAGGTCCTCGTCGGTGAGACCGCCAAGCGCCAGGCCGTCACCAACGTCGACCGCACCATCTCGTCCGTCAAGCGCCACATGGGCACCGACTGGACTCAAGAGATCGACGGCAAGAAGTACACGCCGCAGGAGATCTCGGCGCGCATCCTCCAGAAGCTCAAGCGCGACGCCGAGCAGTACCTCGGCGACACCGTGACCGACGCGGTCATCACCGTCCCGGCGTACTTCAACGACGCCGAGCGGCAGGCCACCAAGGAGGCCGGTGAGATCGCGGGCCTCAACGTGCTCCGCATCATCAACGAGCCCACCGCCGCGGCCCTCGCGTACGGCCTCGACAAGGGCAAGGAGGACGAGCTCATCCTCGTCTTCGACCTCGGTGGCGGCACCTTCGACGTCTCCCTGCTCGAGGTGGGCAAGGACGACGACTTCTCGACCATCCAGGTCCGCGCGACCGCCGGCGACAACCGCCTCGGCGGCGACGACTGGGACCAGCGCATCGTGGAGTGGCTGATCAAGCGCTTCAAGGAGAGCACCGGCGTCGACGTCTCCAAGGACAAGATCGCGCTGCAGCGCCTCAAGGAGGCGGCGGAGCAGGCCAAGAAGGAGCTGTCGTCGAGCATGTCGACCAGCATCCAGCTGCCCTACCTCTCGCTGACCGAGAACGGCCCGGCCAACCTCGACGAGACGCTCTCGCGCGCCCAGTTCGAGCAGATGACCAGCGACCTCCTCGACCGCACCAAGAAGCCGTTCCAGGACGTCATCCGCGAGGCCGGCATCAAGGTCGGCGACATCGCGCACGTCGTGCTCGTCGGTGGATCGACCCGCATGCCCGCCGTCTCCGAGCTCGTCAAGCAGGAGAC
Source organism: Leifsonia williamsii (assembly GCF_030433685.1). Classification (NCBI taxonomy): domain Bacteria; kingdom Bacillati; phylum Actinomycetota; class Actinomycetes; order Micrococcales; family Microbacteriaceae; genus Leifsonia; species Leifsonia williamsii. The sequence goes on along the minus strand of NZ_JAROCF010000001.1, from coordinate 355,323 downwards.
CGGCAAGGAGCCCAACAAGGGCGTGAACCCGGACGAGGTCGTCGCCGTCGGCGCCGCGCTGCAGGCCGGTGTCCTGAAGGGCGAGCGCAAGGACGTCCTCCTCATCGACGTCACCCCGCTGTCCCTCGGCATCGAGACCAAGGGCGGGATCATGACCAAGCTCATCGAGCGCAACACGGCCATCCCGACCAAGCGCAGCGAGACCTTCACCACGGCCGACGACAACCAGCCGTCCGTCGCGATCCAGGTCTTCCAGGGCGAGCGCGAGTTCACCCGCGACAACAAGCCGCTTGGCACCTTCGAGCTGACCGGCATCGCGCCGGCCCCGCGCGGCATCCCGCAGATCGAGGTCACCTTCGACATCGACGCGAACGGCATCGTGCACGTGTCCGCCAAGGACAAGGGCACCGGCAAGGAGCAGTCGATGACGATCACGGGCGGCTCCAGCCTCCCGAAGGACGACATCGAGCGCATGGTGCGCGAGGCGGAGGAGCACGCGGCCGAGGACAAGAAGCGCCGCGAGTCCGCCGAGACCCGCAACCAGGCCGAGCAGCTCGTCTACTCGATCGAGAAGCTGATCAAGGAGAACGAGGACAAGCTCCCCGAGGACGTCAAGAACGAGGTCCAGGGCGACGTCGACGGTCTCAAGACGGCTCTCGCCGGAGACGACGACGAGGCCGTGAAGACCGCGTTCGACAAGCTCAACGCCAGCCAGCAGAAGCTCGGCGAGGCCATCTACGCCTCGGCGCAGGCCGACGCGTCGGCCCCGTCCGGCGAGCAGCAGGCCGAGGGCGAGCAGCCGTCCGGCTCCGACGATGAGGACGTCATCGACGCCGAGGTCGTCGACGACGAGGAGAAGAAGTAACCATGTCCGACCAGAACCCCAACGGGCAGGGCTCGAACGAGCCCGAGCGCGAGGAGCCGATCATCCGCGACAAGCGCAGGATCGACCCCGAGACCGGCAAGGTTCGCCAGCCGGACGCCGAGGGTGCGGATGCGGCCGCCGACCACGACCTCTCGCACGAGGAGCTCGTCGACGTCGGGCCGGGCGAGGAGCAGGAGGGGACCGTCCTGTCGGACGACGACCTCGACATCCTCTCCGGCCAGACGACGGCGGAGCAGCTCGCGCAGGAGCGGCTCGGCGACCTCCAGCGGGTCACCGCGGAGTACGCCAACTACCGCAAGCGCACCGAGGCCAACCGCGAGATCGAGCGCGAGCGGGCGGTGGGTGAGGCCGTGAAGGGCCTCATCCCCGTGCTCGACGACCTCGAGCGGGCCGAGAAGCACGGCGACCTCCCCGAGGGCAGCGCGTTCGCGAGCATCGCGGCCAAGCTGCGCACCTCGGTGGAGCGTCTGGGCCTCACCCCGTACGGCGAGAAGGGCGAGCCCTTCGACCCGCAGATCCACGAGGCGATCTTCCAGCAGCCCACCCCGGACGTGACGACGGACACCGTCGCCGAGGTGGTCGAGACCGGCTACCGGCTGGGTTCGACCACGGTCCGCGTGGCCAAGGTCGTCGTCTCGGTGCCGGCCTGACCGGCACGACGCACGCGATGACGGAGCGGCGGGGCACACGTCCCGCCGCTCCTCCATCCCCGCAGACCACACCATCCATGTCCACACCCACGACCACGACAGACTGAGAGAGGAGGCGCCGTGGCAAGCCAGGACTGGTTCGACAAGGACTTCTACAAGGTCCTTGGCGTCTCCAAGGACGTCAGCGAGGCGGACCTCAAGAAGACCTACCGCAAGCTCGCACGCAAGTACCACCCTGACTCGAACCCGGGCGACGCCGCCGCGGAGGCGAAGTTCAAGGAGATCAGCGAGGCCTACTCGGTCCTCAGCGATCCCGAGGAGCGCAAAGAGTACGACCAGGTGCGCGCGATGGGCTCCGGGGCGCGGTTCACCGCACCGGGCAGCGGCGGCCAGGGCGGCTTCGACGACGTCTTCGGCGGGATGTTCGGCGGGCAGGGCGGCCAACGCGGATACACGTTCCAGCAGGGCGGCTACCCCGGCGGCGGCCAGTTCGACGACGTGCTCGGCGGCCTGTTCGGCAACGGCCGGTTCGGCCAGACGAGTGGAGGCTTCCGCGGCTACGGCGGCCCGACCCGCGGCCGCGACGTGACCGCCCACACCACCATCGACTTCATCACGGCCACCAAGGGCGAGACGATCACCCTCCAGGCCTCCGACGGCAAGCCGATCAAGGTGAAGATCCCCGCCGGCGTCGCCGACGGCCAGAAGATCAAGCTGCGCGGCAAGGGCCAGCCGAGCCCCGACGGCGGCGAGCCCGGCGACATCGTGCTGACCGTGTCGGTGCGAAAGCACCCGGTGTTCGAGCGCGACGGCCTCAACCTGCGCGTGAACGTGCCGGTGACCTTCGCGGAGGCCGCGCTCGGCGCGACCATCGAGGTCCCGACGCTCGGCGGCGACCCGGTCAAGCTGCGCGTCGCCCCCGGCACCCCGAGCGGCCGCGTGCTGCGTGTGAAGGGTCGCGGCGTGGAGACGTCGAAGGGCACCGGCGACCTGCTCGCCGTGGTGCAGGTGGCGGTCCCGTCGCACCTGTCCGACAAGGCGAAGGAGGCGCTGGAGCAGTTCGCCGGCACGCTCCCGGACGAGAACCCGCGCGACGACCTCCTCGCCAAGGCGCGGAGCTGACGATGGACGAGCACAGCCCGGTCTTCGTGATCTCGATCGCGGCCGAGCTGGCGGGGATGCACCCGCAGACCCTCCGCCAGTACGACCGGCTCGGCCTCGTCTCGCCCGGCCGCACGGCGGGCAAGTCCCGCCGCTACTCGATGCGCGACATCGAGAAGCTGCAGGAGATCGCCCGCCTCGGCAGCGAGGGCGTGAGCCTGGAGGGCATCCGCCGCATCCTCGAACTCGAGGACCAGGTGCGCGACCTGCACGGCCGCGTCCGCGAGCTGGAGTCCGCCCTCGCCGACGAGCTCCTCAACCGCCCCGGCCGCCGCGTCTTCGCCGCCGGCTCGGAGGGCGAGGTCGTGACGCTGCGCGCGGGCACCCGCACGCGCCGCAGCAACCAGGTCGTCGTCTGGCGGCCACTGGAGCGCTGAAACCGCCCTTCGTCGTCCGCAGGTAATGTGGGTGCGCGGCGCTGCTCACGAGGCGGGGCCGTACCCGCATCGCACTCGAAGACCCCACGAGGACGTGACCATGAGAGCCCTGTACAAGTCCGCGGCCGCACCCGGCCTGGAGCTGGTCGAGCGACCGGAGCCGCAGATCGGCCCGGAGGACGTGAAGATCCGGGTCCTGCGCACCGGCATCTGCGGCACCGACCTGCACATCCAGCGCTGGGACGACTGGGCCGCCTCCGCCGTGGCCGCGCCGCTCATCCCCGGCCACGAGTTCTACGGCGAGGTCGTCGAGGTCGGCGACCTGGTGCACGACGTGGAGGTCGGTGACCTGGTCTCCGGCGAGGGCCACATCGTCTGCGGCACCTGCCGCAACTGCCGCGCCGGCCGCCGCCAGATGTGCATCCGCACCAAGGGCGTCGGCGTGCAGCGCGACGGCGCCTTCGCCGAGTTCCTCGTGCTGCCCGCGACCAACGTGTGGGTGCACCACAGCACCATCGAGCCGGAGGTCGGGGCGCTGTTCGACCCGCTCGGCAACGCCGTGCACACCGCGCTCGCCTTCCCGGTCGTCGGGGAGGATGTGCTCGTCACCGGCTGCGGCCCGATCGGCCTCATGGCGATCGCCGTCGCCCGGCACGTCGGCGCCCGCTTCATCGTCGGCACCGACGTGAGCGCCAACCGCCTCGAACTGGCGAAGGGGATGGGCGCCGACTACACGGTCGACGTCTCGTCCCACGACATCCACGAGGCGCAGCGGGCGCTCGGGATGCGGGAGGGCTTCGACGTCGGCTTCGAGATGAGCGGCGCGCCCACCGCGCTGCCGCGCATGATCGAGAACATGAACCACGGCGGCCGGATCGCGATGCTCGGCCTGCCCGCCGAGCGCATCGCGATCGACTGGGGCATCGTCGTCACCCACATGCTCACCCTCAAGGGCATCTACGGCCGCGAGATGTTCGAGACCTGGAACGCGATGGGCGCCATGCTGCAGACGTCGCAGACGCTGCACGACGCCGTCGCCTCCATCGTCTCCGACCGCTTCCCCGCCCGCGACTGGGAGCAGGGATTCGCGGCCGCGGCGTCCGCCGGCGGCGGCAAGGTCATCCTCGACTGGACGGAGGTCTGATGTACGGGTCGTTCCGCGAGCACCTCGCGACGCAGCTGAACGAGATCGAGGAGGCGGGGCTCACCAAGCGCGAGCGCAGCATCCACGGTCCGCAGAAGGCGCTGATCACGGCCGACGGGCAGGAGGTGCTCAACTTCTGCGCCAACAACTACCTCGGCCTCGCCGACCACCCGGCGCTCCGCGAAGCGGCCAAGCGCGCCCTCGACGACGACGGCTACGGGATGGCGAGCGTGCGGTTCATCTGCGGCACGCAGGACCAGCACCTCGAGCTGGAGCGCCGGGTGTCCACGTTCCTCGGCACAGAGGCGACCATCCTGTTCTCGTCGTGCTTCGACGCCAACGGCGGCGTGTTCGAGACGCTGTTCACCGCCGACGACGCGATCGTCTCCGACGAGTTGAACCACGCCTCGATCATCGACGGCATCCGGCTCTCGAAGGCGCAGCGCTACCGCTACCGCAACCGCGACATGGCCGACCTGCGCACGCAGTTGGAGGCCGCTCGGGAGGCGCGAGCACGCTTCACGGTCATCGTCACCGACGGCGTCTTCTCGATGGACGGCTACATCGCCCCGCTGCGCGAGATCTGCGACCTCGCCGACGAGTTCGGCGCGCTGGTCTTCGTCGACGACTCGCACGCCGTCGGCTTCGTGGGCGAGCACGGCCGCGGCACGCCGGAGTTCTGCGGCGTCGCCGACCGCGTCGACATCTACACGGGCACCTTCGGCAAGGCGCTGGGCGGAGCGTCGGGAGGCTACGTCTCGTCCCGCCAGGAGGTGGTCGACCTCCTCCGCCAGCGCTCGCGCCCGTACCTGTTCTCGAACACGCTCGCGCCCTCGATCGTGGCCGGGACGCTCGCGGCCCTCGACCTCCTGGAGCAGTCGGATCACCTCCGCGCCCAGCTCGTCGAGAACGCGGCCCTGTTCCGCCGGCTGATGACCGAGGCGGGCTTCGATCTGCTGCCGGGCGAGCATCCCATCGTCCCTGTGATGTTCGGGGATGCCGCCCTCACCGCCCGCATCGCCGACGGCATGCAGCGTCACGGCGTCTACGTCACCGCCTTCTCGTACCCGGTGGTGCCGAAGGGCCGCGCGCGCATCCGCGTGCAGCTGTCTGCCGCGCACACCGAGGAGGACATCCGCCGCTGCGTGGAGGCGTTCATCGCCGCGCGCGACGAGGCGCAGCCGGCCGCCTAGCCGTCGGGCACAGGAAAAACGTCGACCCGGCCACTGATTCACGACATCTTTCCTGTGCTCGCGGGCTAGCGTGTCCGAGGGAAGGAGGCGGCATGATCGTCGACAACGCCGTCTACGTGGACGGCAGGCGCACCTCTCCGGTGACCTTGGAGGACACCTTCGAGACGGTGCGCGACCGCGGTGGCTTCGCCTGGATCGGCCTCTACCGGCCGACCGAGGAGGAGCTGGGCGCCGTCGCGGCCGAGTTCGACCTCCCTCCGCTCGCCGTCGAGGATGCGCTCAGCGGGCACCAGCGCGCCAAGCTCGAGAAGTACGGCGACTCCACCTTCGTCGTCCTGCGCCCCGCCTCCTACGTCGACGAGACCGAGAAGGTGGAGTTCGGCGAGGTGCACGTCTTCCTCGGCGAGGGTTACCTCATCACGGTGCGCCACTTCGACAAGCCCGACCTGGCGGAGGTGCGCCACCGCCTGGAGGCCGACCCCGCCCTCCTCGCGCACGGCCCGATCGCCGCCCTCTACGGCATCCTCGACCAGGTCGTCGACCAGTACTCACCGGTCCTGGCCGGCCTCGAGAACGACATCGACGAGATCGAGGACCAGCTCTTCAACGGCGACCGCGCGGTCTCCCGCCGCATCTACGAGCTGTCGACGGAGGTCATGATGTTCCAGCGCGCGGTGAACCCGCTGCGCGATGTGCTGCAGACGCTGCGGGAGGCCCTGGCGGCGCACGGAGCCGACGACGGGCTGCGCAACGGCTTCCGCGACGTCGACGACCACGTCATTCGCGTGACGGAGCGCGCCGACGGCTTCCGGCAGATCCTTCAGAACGCGCTCATGGTTCACACCACGCTGGTCGGCCAGGCGCAGAACGACGAGGTGAAGAAGATCTCGGGCTGGGCCGCCATCCTCTTCACCCCGACGCTGGTGGGCACGATCTACGGCATGAACTTCGACCGGATGCCCGAGCTGCACTGGCGCTACGGCTACCCCTTCGCGCTCGTCCTGATGCTGGGGCTGGGCATCGGGCTGTACTGGGCGTTCAAGCGGAAGGGGTGGATCTAGCGGGTCGCCCGCCCGGGTGCCAGCTCCGCGAACCGCACCCGCAGCCCCGCTACCATCGCCTCCAGCCCGGCCTCGAACGCCCCGTCGGCGGGAGGCGCGTCCCCGATCGCCCGCGCCCGCGCGGCGTAGGCCGCCGCGAACGCCGGGACCGCCTCCTCCTCACCCGCCGGGTCGAACATGTCGCCGGGGGCGATGGCGTCGAGCGCCGAGCCCAGGATGAAGGACTCGACCGCGACGATGGCCGGCAGCACCTCCGCCTCCGGCCATCCGCCCGCCACCATCGCCGCCACGACCGTGTCGTACATGCGCATCGTCCGGCGGGCGCCGGTGAGCGGCATGGTCGCCAGCATCGCGATGGTGGGTGGATGGGCCGCGAAGGCGACCCGGTACGAGTGCGCCCAGTGCAGCATCGCCGCGTCCCACGGCTCGGTCGCGAAGGCGCTCACATCGATGCGGTCGCTGACCAGTTCGCGGACGGCGGCGATCACGTCGTCCTTGCCGTCGACGTGGTTGTACAGGGCGCTGGGCCGCACGCGCAGCGCCTGCGCCAGCCGTGCCATCGTGAACCCCTCCTGGCCGCCCTCGTCGAGGAGGCGGAGGGCCGCGTGCGCGATGAGATCCCTGGTCAGCACGGTCGTGGTCGGGCGGCCGACGCGACGGGCTGAGCGGCTGGTTCCTCCGGTGGGCTTCCGCTCGGGCACGATCACACCCTAGTATCTGACGAAATAAAAGAACGGCGTTCATTTTGTGGGACGGCCGTCGGGAAGCGGAGGTGGGATGGGCGTCACGGTCTTCGTCGGGGGCACTGTCCTCTCCAGCTATCGCAGCGACGCCTCCGCGACCTCCGCTCTCGCCATCGACGACGGCCGTGTCGTCGCGCGCGGCGCCCAGGCGGAGGCTCTGCGGGGCCGGGCGGCGGAGGTCGTCGACCTCGCCGGAGGCGTGCTCGCGCCCGCCTTCGGCGACGGCCACGCGCACCCGGTGCAGGGCGGCCTCGAGAAGCTCGGGCCGCAGGTGCGCTCGTGCGGCAGTGTGGAGGAGATCGTCGCGTGCGTCCGGGAGTGGGCGCAGGCGCATCCCGAGCTCGACTGGATCTACGGCGGCAGCTACGACGCCACCCTCGTCTCCGAGGGGCTCTTCGACGCCCGCTGGCTCGATGAAGCGGTGCCCGACCGTCCGGTCGTGCTGCGCGCCTGGGACTACCACACCGTGTGGGTGAACTCGGAGGCGCTTCGCAGGGCGGGCATCGACGCGAGTACGCCCGAGCCCGCGCTCGGCCGCATCCCGCGCCGCGAGGACGGCAGCCCGCTGGGCATCCTGCAGGAGCCGGGTGCCGTCGATCTGCTGCTCGCCGCCGAGCCCGGCCGGACCCACGAGGAGCGCGTGGAGGCGCTGCGCCTGGCGACCGCCGAGTACGCGGCTCTCGGCGTCGCCTGGCTGCAGGATGCGTGGGTCGAGCCCGCCGACCTGGAGGCGTACCTCACGGCATCCAAGCGCGGCCTCCTCTCGACCCGGGTCAACCTCGCTCTGCGGGCCGACCCCGAACGCTGGCGCGACCAGGTGCCGGAGTTCGTGGAGGGCCGCCGCCGCGTCGAGGAGCTGGCCGACCGCCTCCTCACCGCCGGCACCGTCAAGGTCTTCGTCGATGGCGTCATCGAGAACCGCACCGCCGCGATGCTCGATGACTACGCGGACGCCCCCGGCGACCGCGGCCTCCCGAACTGGGACGCCGACGCCCTCCGCACGGCCGCCATCACGTTCGACCGGCTCGGCTTCCAGCTGCATCTGCACGCGATCGGCGATGCCGCCTGCCGCACCGCCCTCGACGTGTTCGAAGCGGTGGAGGCGCAGAACGGCCCGCGGGACCGTCGCCCGGTGATCGCGCACGTGCAGCGCGTCGATCCGACCGACCTGGCGCGCTTCGCCCGGCTGGGCGTCATCGCGAACTTCGAGCCGCTCTGGGCGCAGCTCGACCCGGTGATGCTGGCCCTCACCCTGCCCCGGCTGGGCCCGGACCGCGAGCTGCAGTACCCCATCCGCAGCCTCCACGACGCCGGCCGCATCTCGTTCGGCAGCGACTGGCCGGTCAGCGACAACGACTGGCGGCCGGGCGTCGCCACCGCCGCCACCCGGCAGACCGCCGACCGCATCCCCCACGGCGGCTGGCAGGCCGCCGAACGCCTCCCGCTCACGGACGCGCTGGAGGCCTACTCCTCCGGCGTCGCCCACCAGGCCTACGCCGACGCCGCACGCGACCTCGTGTGGCTCGACCGCGACCCCCGCACCATGGACCCGCACGACCTGCGCTCCGTCCGCGTGCTCGGCACCTGGGTGGAGGGCGCGCGCCGCACCTGACCGGCCGCCGCCCCTCCGTTTCACCGCACCATCCGGCACCGCCTCCTTTCACCGCACCATCCGGCACCACCTCCCCTGCACCACCGCACCATCGGCTCCACCCTCCCCCGACCCGATGCACCACCTCACGCAGAGAGGCCCCACCGCATGACTCAGACCGACCTCCCGACGGCGCCACGGCTCAAGCGCGCCCTCGGACCCACGGCGCTCCTCCTCTTCGGGCTGACGTATCTCGCGCCCGTCACCGTGTTCACGACGTACGGCATCGTGACCGAGACCACCGACAATCACCTCCCGTCGGCCTATGTCGTCGCGCTCGTCGCCATGCTGTTCACCGCACTGAGCTACGGCGCGATGGCGCGGAGGTACCCGGTCTCCGGCTCGGCGTACACGTACACGCAGCAGGCGTTCGGCGGCCACGTCGGCTTCCTCACCGGGTGGACGCTGATGCTCGACTACCTGTTCCTCCCGATGATCAACTTCCTGCTCATCGGCATCTACCTGAACACGCAGTTCCCCGCGGTGCCGCAGTGGGTGTTCGCGCTCGCGGCGCTGCTGCTCGTGCTGCTCTTCAACGTGCTCGGCATCACCCTCGTCAACAAGCTCAATGTCGCGATCGTCGCCCTGTCCGTCCTGCTGGTGGTCGTCTTCGCCGTGCTGTCGATCAAGGAACTGGTGGCGAATCCCTCCGCCGACACCCCGAGCCTCATCGAGCCGTTCCTCCCCGGATCCGGCGGTCTCGGCCCGATCTTCGCCGGAGCAGCGGTGCTCGCGCTGTCGTTCCTCGGCTTCGACGCCGTGTCGACGCTGTCGGAGGAGGCGAAGAACCCCAAGCGCGATATCCCCCGCGCCATCCTCCTCACCACGCTCGTGGGCGGCGCGATCTTCATCGTCGTCTCCTGGCTCGGCGCCCTCGTCTACCCGGACTGGCGGGCCTTCGCGGACGTCGACTCGGCCGGCGTCGACCTCATGGCGAAGGTCGGCGGCACCTTCCTCACGTCGTTCTTCGTCGCCGTGTACGTGGTCGGCGCTTTCGGCTCGGGCATGACCACGCAGGTCAGCGTGTCCCGCATCATCTACTCGATGGGTCGCGACCGGGTGCTGCCGGCGGTGTTCGGGAGGCTGCACCCGCGCTTCCGGACGCCGTGGTTCGCCGCGCTCGTCGTCTCCATCGTGTCCCTGCTGGCGCTGGTCCTGACGCTCGACGTCGCGGCGACCATGATCTCGTTCGGCGCCCTCGCCGCCTTCTCGATGGTCAACCTGTCCGTGATCCGGACCTTCCTCTTCCCGGCGGAGGGGCGGGAGCGGCCGTCCGCCGGGGAGTGGGTGCGCTACGGCGTGCTGCCGGCCATCGGCTTCCTGCTCACGGTGTGGCTGTGGACGTCGCTGACGGCCACCACCTTCATCGTCGGCATCTCGTGGATCGTCATCGGCGTCGTCTACCTGGCGGTGCTGACGCGCGGCTTCCGCCGCCGCCCTCCTGTCATGGACTTCAGCGAGAAGGCCGGCGACGAGGAGTACGCGCACAACTGATTCTCGACCACACCCATTCAGGGGACGAAGCGTCCCGATTCTGACGCGCCGCGGCCGATGTGCCGCGGCGCGTCGGCGTGTCGGCACGCAAGCCTGCCGTGCCACACGCAACTCCTCCACTTGCATTCCTCTGCATCCGTCGCACTCGATACTCTGCAGATTGCATTTCATATTTCTGAGGGGGAGAGCTGCGCCGTCGGCGGGCCCTCCTGCACGGCACCGGGAGGACAGATGGACGGCTCGCAGCAGGCGCGCGGCGCGCTCGCGCACACGGCGTTCGACACCGAGGGGCGCACTCCGCGTTGGAGGACGCCGATCGTCGCCGTGGTGACGGTGCTCGCCCTCCTGTTCTCCGTGCTGGTGCCGGCCGGGGCGGCTTCGGCCGCATCGAATCTGCCGGAGCTGGTCTGGTCGCAGTCCAGCTCGTCGCGAGCGACGGCGTCGCTGCCCGGCAACTTCTCCTCGCTGCCCGGGGCGACGCTGACCGTGAGCTCCTCCAAGCAGCAGATGAGCCTGGGCGACTCGAACCGCACGGTCTCCAGCATGAGCGCGGTCAGCACGAGCACGGCGCCGTGTGTCTCCGGCAAGTCGCGCTATCAGATCAACACCTGTGACACGTACACCTACACGGTGAGCTTCGGTCAGCCCGTGGTGGACCCCGTCGTGCCGTTCGCCATGCAGAGCTCGACGTACTACTCGGTCTCCGAGGCGACCTCGAAGGGCTGCATCCTCGGCTGGACGGACACCACGCTGTCCTCCATCAACGGCCGGAGCGCCACCTCGAACGACTTCTCCACGCTCACCGAGCCGTCCGGCCCGTACGTGCACTCGTCACCGATGTCCTGGACGGTGTCCCAGAGCACCGTCAACTCCAACCCCTGCGACCCGCTCGGCGGGGGCTCCGGTGCCGTCCTGCAGCTCAAGGGTGTCATCCAGAGCTTCACCTTCACGCTCTACCAGCGCAACGCGATCATCGTCCCCTGGACCTCCACGTTCTGCCCGCTGATGGCCGCTCCCGCCGCGTTCGGCCTCCGCGTCATGGTGCCCGTCACCGACCTCTCCGTGAAGAAGACCGCGCCGGCCACCGCCGACCCCAACGGCACCATCACGTGGAACATCGCCGTCACCAACGCCGGCTCGATGAACTCGCACGGCTTCGTCGTGAAGGACGCGGTGCCGGCCAATGTGACCAACGCCCAGATCGCCTCGGCCCCCCAGGGCTGCACGCTGTCCGGGAGGGATCTCGTCTGCTCGATCGTGCCACCGGGGTGTTCGGCCACGACCGATCCATCCGTCTCGACCGTCGCCGACCTCAGCTGCAGCGATTCGGCAGCAGCGCACCAGACCGTCCTGGCTCCCGGCCAGACCTCGACGCCCATCGTCCTGACGGCGACCGCACCGACGGGCGTCGGCACGACGATCACCAACACGGCGACCGTGGCTGGAGTCGACATCGACTCCAACACCGGCAACAACACCTCCACCACGGTCACCACGGTGGTGCAGAGCGCGAAGCTCACCATCGCGAAGAAGGCCGCGTTGGCGCCGGGCGCGACCGGCAAGGCCGGTGACATCGTGAACTACACGTTCACGGCGACCAATACGGGCAACGTGACGCTGACCGGCGTCACCATCAACGACCCGCTGCCCGGGCTTTCGGGCCTGAGCTACGCCTGGCCGGGTGCGGCCGGTGTGCTGCAGGCCGGGCAGTCGGTGACCGCGACGGCCACCTACCGCCTGACGCAAGCCGATGTCGACGCCGGCGCCGTCTCCAACGTCGCGACGGCCACGGGTAAGGCGCCGGACAACAGCACGGTCGACGGCGGCCGCGCACCCGCGACCGTCACCCTGAACCCCAGGGCCGCGCTGAACGTCACCAAGAACGGCACGCTGGCGGCGGGCGCCACAGGAGTCGCCGGAGACCGGATCACGTACACCTTCAGCGCCACCAACCTCGGCGACGTGACTCTCCACAACGTCGCCATCACCGACCCGCACGCCGGACTCTCTCCGCTCAGCTACCAGTGGCCGGGTGCTGTGGGCGTCCTGACGCCGGGCCAGAAGGTCACAGCGACGGCCACCTATGCCATCACTCAGGCCGACATCGATGCCGGAGTCGTCAACAACACGGCCTCGTCGGCCGGTACGACGCCGGGCGGGGCCGCGGTCGACGGCGGCAGGGCCTCCGTGTCCATCCCGCTGTCTCCTCGCCCTGCGCTCTCGATCACGAAGACGGCGAAGCTTGCGGCGGGTGCGCAGGGTGTCGTGGGTGACCGTGTGGAGTACACGTTCGTCGCGACCAATATCGGCAATCAGACGTTGAGCAATGTCACGATTCAGGACCAGTTGGCCGGGATGAGCGCGCTGGCTTACCAGTGGCCGGGGACGGCGGGGATCCTGATGCCGGGTCAGTCGGTGACTGCCACCGCTTTCTACACCGTTGCCCAGAAGGACCTTGACTCGGGTTCGGTGAACAATGTCGCGACCGCGACGAGTGTGGCGCCGAATGGGTCTCCGGTGAACGCCGGGCCGGCGCAGGCGACCGTGCCGTTGTCGGTGGCGCCGGAGTTGACGTTGACCAAGAACGCCGCGCTCGCCGCCGGCTCCTCCGGGGTCGCCGGCGACAAGGTCCAGTACTCCTTCACCGTGATCAACACGGGTCGCGTCACCGTCTCGAACACGGTGATCACGGACAACCTCCCGGGGATGAGTGCACTGACGTACCAGTGGCCGGGTGCTGTGGGTGTCCTCCTTCCCGGCGAGCGGGCGACTGCGACCGCCACCTACACGCTCACGCAGGCTGACGTGGATGCGGGTGCCGTCTCGAACATCGCGACCGCGAATGGTCGCACGCCGGCCGGTGCGCCGGTGAAGTCGAATGATGCGCAGGCGACGGTGACGCTGGATACGCGTGGTGCGTTGAACATCACGAAGGCTGCGGCGCTGGGCTCCGGCCAGGTGGGCCGGGTCGGTGACACGGTGAACTACACGTTCAGCTCGACGAATACGGGGCCGATCACGTTGACGAATGTGGTGATCACGGACCCGCTGCCGGGTATGTCGGCGTTGACGTACACGTGGCCGGGGACGCCGGGCACGCTGGCCCCCGGCCAGAAGGTGACCGCGACCGCGACGTACACGGTGACGCAGGCGGACGTGTCCGCCGGGTCGATCGCCAACACCGCGTCCTCCGCGGGCACCACGCTGACCGGGAAGCCGGTTGACGGCGGCAAGGCGTCCGCGACGGTGCAGCTGGGCCAGACGCCGGCGCTGCATCTGGTGAAGAAGGTCGCGGCCACCACGGGTGGGGCGGCCGGAGACGTGGTCACTTACAAGTTCACGGTCACCAACACCGGTGTCCTCACCCTGCGCAACGTCGTCGTGGTCGACCCCCTCGAGGACCTGTCGCCGATGAGCTACGCCTGGCCGGGCACCGCCGGTGTGCTCGCTCCGGGGGAGACGGTGGTCGCGACGGCCACGTATGTGATCAAGCAGTCCGATGTGGATGCGGGCGGAATCTGGAACACCGCGATCGCGCACGGCGACCTCCTCACGCGTTCGCAGGTGGACAGCAACGAGTCCTCGGCCGAGGTGCCGCTGGGCGCTGCCGGGAAGCTCGCGCTGACCAAGGCCGCTGCGCTGCACCCGGGAGCGACGGGTGCGGTCGGCGATGTGGTCGACTACACCTTCACCGTCAAGAACGTCGGCGGCCTCACCCTCTCCTCGGTGACGCTCGCGGACCAGATGGCCGGCATGACCGCTCCCGTCTACCAGTGGCCCGGCGCCCCCGGCGTCCTCGCTCCGAACGAGCAGGCCACCGCGACCGCGTCGTACACGTTGAAGCAGTCCGACCTCGACGCAGGTTCCGTCGCGAACACGGCAACGGCGACCGGTGTGCAGCCCAACGGGGATCCGACCACGAGCGACCCCGCGAACGCGGTCGTGCCGCTCACGACGACCCCCAAGCTCACCATCACCAAGACCGGTGCCCTTACGGCCGGCGCGACGGGGAAGGCGGGTGACACGGTCCAGTTCAGCTTCTCCGTGAAGAACACCGGCAACGTGACGATCTCCGCCGTGTCGATCAGCGACCAGCTGCCGGGGATCAGCAGCATCGTCTACACCTGGCCGGCCTCCGCGGGTGTGCTCAAGCCGAACCAGACCGTCACCGGAACGGCGACGTACACGGTGAAGCAGTCCGATGTCGACGCCGGCGCGGTGACGAACCAGGCCACGGTGGCCGGGACCGACCCGACCGGGAAGCCCGTCACGGACGGTCCGGCGCAGGCGACGGTGCCGCTGGCGCAGGATGCGAAGCTCGCCCTGACGAAGACGGGCGCCCTGGGGGCAGGCGCGACGGGTGTCGCCGGCGACAACATCACGTACACGTTCACCGCGCAGAACACGGGTCAGACCACGCTGCGGAATGTGACGATCAGCGACCCGTTGCCGGGCCTGTCCGCGCTGACATACGCGTGGCCGGCAACCGCGGGAACCCTCGCCCCTGGGCAGAAGGTCACCGCCACCGCCACCTACACGGTCACGCAGGCCGACGCCGACGCGGGCAAGGTCGACAACGTGGCCACCGCGACCGGTTCGACCCCCTCCGGCTCCACGGTTCCCAGCAACCCGGCGGCCGCGAGTGTGCCGCTGAGCGCGACCCCGGGCCTCGGGATCACCAAGGCGGGCAGCCTCGCGGCCGGCGCAACCGGCAAGGCCGGTGACAAGGTGAACTTCACCTTCACGGTCACCAACACCGGCGCGGTCACCGTCACCGGTGTCCAGATCACCGACCAGCTGGCCGGTGTCTCCACCCCCACCTACACCTGGCCCGCAGCCGCCGGGGTGCTCAAGCCCGGCCAGGTCGCCACCGCGACCGCGACCTACACGCTGACCCAGGCGGATGTCGATTCCGGAAAGGTCACCAACGTCGCCACGGTCTCGGGCAAGGCCCCGGACGGCTCCCCCGTCAACGGTGGCCCTGCCCAGGTCGAGGTCCCCCTCCCCGGCGCGACGCCGTCGATCGCGCTCACGAAGACGGGCGCGCTCGGCGCAGGCGCCACGGGTAAGGCCGGCGACCGGGTCGATTTCACCTTCCAGCTCACCAACACCGGCGCGCAGACCCTCACAGGGGCCGCGATCACCGATCAGCTGCCTGGTGTCTCCGCGCTCGCCTACACCTGGCCCGCTGCGGCCGGCGTCCTGACACCGGGTCAGAAGGCCACCGCGACCGCGACCTACGCGCTGACCCAGGCGGATGTGGACGCCGGGTCGGTGACGAACGTGGCCGTGCCGCACGCGACCGCCCCGAACGGGTCACCGGTCGACGGTGCCCCCGCCCAGGCGAAGGTGCCGGTGACCCCGAAGCCCGCGCTCACGCTGACGAAGACCGGTGCGCTCGCTGCCGGCGCGACCGGCAAGGCAGGTGACACCGTGAACTTCACCTTCACGGTCACCAACACCGGCAACGTGACTGCGACGGCCGTCTCGATCGCGGATCAGCTGTCCGGCGTGTCCGCCCTGACGTACACGTGGCCGTCCGTGGTGGGACTGCTCGCCCCGGGCCAGGCGGCGACAGCGACGGCGACCTACACGCTGAAGCAGGCCGACGTCGATGCAGGCTCGGTCGTGAACGTGGCCACGGCCACCGGCAAGGCTCCGGACGGATCCACCGTCCCCACCGGGCCTGCCCAGGCCACCGTCCCGCTGGACGGCCGGCCCGCGCTGACGCTCGAGAAGACGGGTGCGCTTGCTGCCGGGGCAACTGGTAAGGCCGGCGACAAGGTCGCCTTCGCCTTCACCGTGACCAACTCGGGTGCTCAGACGGTCACCGGCGTTTCGATCGCCGACCAGCTGGCCGGGCTCTCCGCGATCACGTACACGTGGCCGGGCGCCGTGGGCACGCTCGCTCCGGGCCAGAAGGCCTCGGCGACGGCGACCTACACACTCACGCAGGCCGATGTGGACGCGGGTTCCGTGAAGAACGTCGCGACGGCGACCGGCAAGGACCCGAACGGTTCGAACGTCGACGCGCCGCCCGCCGAGGTCGTCGTCCCTGTCGACGGCGCGCCGAGCCTCGCTCTGACCAAGACGGGAGCGCTCGCTTCGGGCGCGGCCGGGAAGGCCGGTGACACGGTCGACTTCTCCTTCACGGTGACCAACACGGGTGCCGTGACGGCGAAGAGCGTGACCATCGACGACCAGCTGGCCGGGCTCTCCGCGATCACGTACGCGTGGCCGGGTGCTGCGGGCACACTGGCCCCGGGCCAGAAGGCCACCGCGACGGCGACCTACAAGCTGACGCAGGCGGACGTCGATGCCGGCTCGGTCACGAACGTGGCGACGGCCGCGGGCACGACGCTCGACGGTACGCCCGTGCAGGCTCCGCCGGCCGAGGCGGAGGTCCCGCTCGGCGGCCAGCCCGCCCTCACGCTGGTGAAGACGGGTGCCCTCGCTCCTGGCGCGACCGGGAAGACGGGCGACACGGTGAACTTCGCATTCACCGTCACCAACACCGGAGCCAAGACGGCGACCGGTGTGTCCATCGACGACCAGCTGACAGGTCTGTCCGCGATCACGTACACGTGGCCGGGTGCCGCAGGCACGCTGGCTCCGGGGCAGAAGGTCACGGCGACGGCGACCTACACGCTGACGCAGGCCGACCTCGATGCGGGCTCGGTGAAGAACGTCGCGATCGCGAAGGGCACCAACCCCGACGGTTCCGACGTCGAGACGCCGCCGTCGGAGGCGGAGGTTCCCCTCGACGGCAGGCCGGCGATCGCACTGCAGAAGACGGGTGCGCTTGCCGCCGGTGCCACCGGGAAGGCCGGCGACACGGTCGACTTCTCCTTCACCGTCACCAACACCGGCGCTGTCACGGCGACGGGAGTCGTGATCGCCGATCAGCTCGCCGGGCTGTCGACCATCACGTACACCTGGCCGGCTGCTGCCGGGGTGCTGACCCCTGGGCAGCAGGCGACCGCGACAGCGACCTACAAGCTGAAGCAGGCCGACGTCGATGCGGGTTCGGTGGTCAACGTCGCGACCGCGACCGGTAAGGCCCCGGACGGCTCCACCATCCCGAGCGGCCCGGCCCAGGTGACCGTACCGCTGGACGGCAAGCCGGCCCTGACGCTGGTGAAGACGGGTGCGCTCGCCTCGGGTGCGACCGGCAAGGCCGGCGACACGGTCAACTTCTCCTTCACCGTCACCAACAACGGCGCGCAGACGGCGACGGGTGTGTCCATCGTCGACCAGCTGACCGGTCTGTCCGCGATCACGTACACGTGGCCGGGTGCTGCGGGCACGCTGGCTCCGGGCCAGAAAGTCACGGCGACGGCGACCTACGCGCTGACCCAAGCCGATGTCGACGCGGGCTCCGTGAAGAACGTCGCCACGGCGACGGGCAAGGACCCCGAGGGCTCCACCGTGGACAGCCCGCCGTCCGAGGCGGAGGTCCCGCTGGACGGAGCTCCCGCCCTTGCCCTGGTGAAGACGGGCGCGCTCGCGGCCGGTGCGACCGGGAAGGCCGGCGACACGGTGAACTTCTCCTTCACCGTCACGAACAACGGCGCCACAACGGCGACCAGCGTCTCGATCGCCGACGAGCTCGCCGGCTTGTCTTCGATCACCTACACCTGGCCGGGCGCTGCAGGAACGTTGACGCCGGGGCAGAAGGCGACCGCAACGGCGACCTACACGCTGACGCAGGCCGACGTCGATGCGGGCTCGGTGAAGAATGTCGCGACCGCCACGGGTAAGAACCCGGACGGCTCCAACGTCGACACCCCGCCATCCGAGGCCATCGTTCCGCTGGACGGCAGGCCCGCACTCGCGCTGGTGAAGACGGGCGCGCTCGCAGCCGGTGCGACCGGCAAGGCCGGCGACACGGTGAACTTCTCGTTCACGGTGACCAACACCGGTGGCAAGACGGCAACGGGTGTGACGATCGCCGACCAGCTGGCGGGTCTGTCCGGGATCGCGTACACGTGGCCGGGCGCTGCGGGCACGCTGGCTCCGGGGCAGTCCGCGACCGCGACGGCGACCTACACGCTCAAGCAGGCGGATGTGGATGCCGGTTCGGTGACCAATATCGCGACGGCGTCGGGGAAGAACCCGGACGGTTCGAATGTCGACACCCCGCCGGCGGAGACGACGGTGCCGCTGGACGGCAAGCCTGCCCTCACGCTCGTGAAGACGGGTGCGCTCGCGGCCGGTGCGACCGGCAAGGCGGGTGACACGGTGAACTTCACCTTCACGGTGACCAACACCGGTGCCAAGACGGCGAAGAGTGTGTCGATCATGGACCAGCTGACTGGCCTGTCGACGATCACGTACTCGTGGCCGGCGGCTGCCGGAGTCCTTGCTCCGGGGCAGTCTGCGACCGCGACCGCGACGTACACGCTGAAGCAGTCGGATGTGGATGCGGGCTCGGTGACCAACATCGCGACCGCGTCGGGGAAGAACCCGGACGGCTCGACCGTCGACACCCCGCCGGCGGAGACCACGGTGCCGCTCGATGGCACGCCGGCCCTCACCCTCGTCAAGGCGGGTGCGCTCGCGGCCGGTGCGACCGGCAAGGCGGGTGACACGGTGAACTTCACCTTCACGGTGACCAACACCGGCGCCACCACCGCTACGGGCGTGTCGATCGCCGACCAGCTGACCGGCCTGTCCACGATCGCCTACACCTGGCCGGGTGCTGCGGGAACGCTTGCTCCGGGGCAGAAGGTCACCGCTACGGCGACCTACGTACTGACGCAGGCCGACGCGGATGCCGGTTCGGTCAAGAACGTCGCGACCGCGACGGGTAAGAACCCGGACGGGTCGGAGGTCGACACCCCGCCGGCGGAGGTCATCGTCCCGGTGGACGGCAAGCCGGCTCTGACGCTGGTCAAGACGGGTGCACTCGCTACGGGCGCGACCGGCAAGGCTGGTGACACGGTGAACTTCACCTTCGCGGTGACGAACACCGGCGCCAAGACCGCGACGGGTGTGTCGATCAGCGACCAGTTGGCTGGCCTGTCCACGATCAGCTACACGTGGCCGGGTGCCGCAGGCACCCTCGCGCCGGGGCAGAAGGCCACGGCGACGGCGACCTACGTGCTGACGCAGGCCGATGTCGATGCGGGCTCGGTGCGGAACGTCGCGATCGCGAAGGGTGGGAACCCGGACGGCTCGAATCTGGAGACGCCGCCCGCCGAGGTCATCGTTCCGGTGGCTCCGGCTCCGGCGCTGAGCCTCGCCAAGACGGGCGCGCTTGCGGCCGGTGCGACCGGTAAGGCCGGTGACACCGTGAACTTCGGCTTCACGATCACCAACACCGGTACCGTCACGGCGACCGGCGTCACCATCGACGACCAGCTCGTCGGCCTGTCGACGATCGCCTACGCATGGCCCGGTGCGGCCGGCGTCCTGGCCCCCGGCCAGAGCGCGAAGGCCACGGCGACCTACGCGCTGACGCAGGCGGATGTCGACGCGGGACGCGTCAAGAACGTCGCCACGGCGACCGGTGAGGCGCCCGACGGCTCGAACGTCGACGCTCCTCCGGCGGAGGCCGTGGTGCCGGTCGACGGGACGTCCGCGCTCGACATCACCAAGAAGGGCGCGCTCGCACCGGGCGCGACGGGCAAGGCGGGTGACACGGTGAACTACACGTTCACGGCGACCAACACGGGCACCGTCACTCTGACGCGTGTGACGATCACCGACCAGCTGGCCGGCCTGTCGAAGGTAGCGTACAGCTGGCCGGGTGTCGCCGGCACCCTTACCCCGGGGCAGTCCGTCACTGCGACGGCGTCGTACACGTTGAAGCAGGCGGATGTGGATGCGGGTTCGGTGGCGAATGTGGCCACGGCTACGGGGACCGACCCGGACGGTGACCTGGTTCCCAGTGACCCGGGCACCTCCGTGGTGCCGTTGACTCCGGCTCCGGGGCTCAGCATGGTGAAGCAGGGTGGCCTGGTCGCGGGGGCGAAGGGTGTCGCCGGTGATCGTGTCGAGTACACCTTCACGGTGACGAACACCGGCACGGTCACCGAGTCGGATGTCACCATCGAGGACCAGCTGACCGGGCTGTCCGGAATCAGCTACGCGTGGCCCGGTGCCGCCGGTGTCCTGGCTCCTGGTCAGGTGGTGACCGCGACCGCGTCCTACGTGATCACGCAGGCGGATGTGGATGCCGGATCGGTGGCGAACACGGCCCTCGCGACCGGGAAGACGCCCGGTGGTGAGACCGTGCCGAGCGGGCCGGGGGAGTCGGTGGTGCCGCTGAACCCGGCGCCGGGGCTGACCGTGGTGAAGAAGGCGGCCCTCGCGTCGGGCGCGACCGGTGCTGCCGGGGATGTGGTGACCTACACCTTCACGATGACCAACAGTGGTGGTGTCACCCTGTCGAAGGTGACCGTCGCTGACCGCCTGGCCGGCCTGTCGTCGCCCGAGTACAGCTGGCCCGCCGAGGCCGGGGTGCTCGCGCCGGGACAGGCGGCGACCGCGACCGCGTCGTACACGATCACGCAGGCGGATGTGGATGCCGGGTCGGTCGGGAACGTCGCAACCGCGACCGGCACCACGCCCGGCGGCGACACGACGGACGCTCCGCCCGCGGAGGCCGTGGTGCCGCTGAACCCGACACCGGGTCTGAGCGTGGTCAAGACGGCCACCCTGGCACAGCCCGGCGAGGGTGCTGCCGGGGACGCGGTGAACTACACCTTCTCGGTGACGAACACCGGCGGTGTCACCCTCACCGGGGTGAGCATCAGCGACCGGTTGGCTGGGCTGAGCGGGATCGAGTACACCTGGCCGGGTGCGACGTCCGTGCTCGCGCCGGGGCAGACCGCCACAGCGACCGCGGCCTACATCATCACCACCGCCGATGTTGCGGCGGGGGCGGTGTCGAACGTCGCGATCGCGAAGGGTCGCACGCCGGGCGGTGACGATGTCACCACCCCCGACACCCCTGCCACGGTCCCGCTTCCGCACGTCGAGGAGCCCCAGAGCGGGGAACCGGCCATCGGCATCACGAAGTCCGGCTCGCTGGCTCCGGGATCGCTGGGCCAGGTCGGTGATGAGGTGCTGTTCACCTTCGTGGTGACGAACACCGGGTCGGTCCCGCTCGATAGCGTCAGCATCAGCGATCCGCTCCCCGGCGTCAGCCCGATCGCGTTCGGCGACTGGCCCGGCACGCCCGGACACCTCGAACCCGGGCAGGCGGTCACGGCCACGGCGACCTACGCCCTCACCGCGGAGAACATTCAGCGGGGCACTGTGGAGAACACGGCGTGGGCGCACGGCACCGGTGGCGGTAAAACCGTCGACGGTGGCAGCAACACGGTGAACGTCCAGGTTCCGCAGCAGCTGGCACCCGCGGCGGAAACGCCGGATCTCGGGGAGACCCTGGCCCGCACCGGTCAGGATGCCCTCCCCATCGGCCTCGGCGCCCTCAGCCTCCTGCTGATCGGTGGACTCGTCCTGATGCTCCGCCGCCGGCCCCAGGAGAGCTGAGGCCGCCGGCCAGGCAGCCAAGCCCAGGGACGGGAGCACCACTCAGCCGCGCCGAACGGAGCCGCCGTGGAGATCGCACAACGACCTCCACGGCGGCTCCGCCGTGCAACCGGGCGGAGCGTTCGTGCTTGACTGGCGGGGTGTCGACTCCCCCTCGCGCGCCCGGCTTCCCGTACGAGCGCCTCCGCCGCCGACCGGATGTGGAGGCGCCCAACCTGTTCGCCTCCGACTCGGCGGACCGGCTGATCGCCGACCTCGCCGGCGACACCGTCATCGGCGGCGGGCTCGTCGTGGTGGGAGACGCCTACGGAGCGTTGACGCTCGCGGCGGCGGCGCGCGGCGCCGACGGCATCCGGGTGCACCAGGACCTCCTCACCGGCGAGCGCGCCCTGGACGCCAACGCGGTAGATCTCGGCCTCCAGGGCACGTACGAGCATCACCCGCTCGACGATTCGCTCGTTCGCGGAGCCCGCGTCGTCCTGCTCCGCCTGCCGCGCAGCCTCGACGCGCTCGCCGAGATCGCGACCCTGATCGCCGAGCACGCCCGCCCGGATGTCACCGTGTACGCCGGCGGAATGCTCAAACACATGACGACCGCGATGAACGCCGTGCTCGCCGACGTCTTCGGCGAGGTGCACGTGTCGCTCGCGCGGCAGAAGGCTCGGGTGCTTACGGTGTCAGAGCCGCACCCGGCGGCAGCGACCGTGCTCGACCGCTGGCCCGAACGGTCGCTCGACGCCGAGACCGGCTTGTGGGTGTGCGCGCACGGCGCCGCCTTCGCCGGGACGTCCGTCGACATCGGCACCCGGCTCCTCCTGTCGGTGCTCGACCGGGCCGTGCCGGAGGCGCGCACCGCCGTCGACCTCGGGTGCGGGACCGGGGTGCTCGCCTCGGCGCTCGCGGTCGGCAGGCCGGCGCTGCGCGTCGTCGCGACCGACCAGTCCGCCGCGGCCGTCGCGTCCGCCGCGGCGACCGCCTCCGCCAACGGCGTCGCGGAGCGCGTCACGGTCGTCCGCGACGACGGTCTCGCGTCGCAACCAGACGCCTCGGCCGACCTGATCGTGCTCAACCCGCCGTTCCACATCGGCGCCGCCGTCCATACCGGCATCGCGCATCGACTCTTCGCGGACGCCGGCCGGGTGCTCGCTCCCGGCGGCGAGCTGTGGACCGTGTGGAACTCCCACCTCGGCTATCGACCGGCGCTGGAACGGACAGTCGGCCCGACGCGGCAGATCGCCCGCAACACCAAGTTCACGGTCACCGCCTCACGGCGCGGCTAGCCCCGCGTCAGGAGTCGTCGCTCCGCTCGCGCGCACCGCGGCGCGCGCTGGGGGAGTCCAGCAGCGAGAGCACGAACAGCAGCGCGAGCAGGCCGAAGATGACCAGGCCCGCGGCGAGGTCCGCCCAGCTGAACGGGATGAAGCTGCCGTCGATCGACAGCACCAGGATCGTCTCGATCACGCCGAAGACGAGGAAGAAGGCGCCGAGCATCGCCCGCGTGAGCACGACGCGCCCGCGGCGGTGGACCTCCACCCGGCGCAGCTCCACCATCAGGGTGAGCAGCAGCAGCGGCAGGATCTGCGCGAGGGCGGCGGCGGTCGCGCTGTCCATCAGGACGACGTGCAGATCCATGGGGTCGATCATCGTGGGACAGGATACTGCGGGCCGGTCGCAGGAAGTTCGCCTCGGGCGGAATACCCCCTCGCCAACCAAAGTTGAGCCTAGTAGACTCAACTTCGCCCCCGTTTGGAAAGGACCACCTATGGCGAACATGCAGGGCGCGCCCTCCACGCAGGAGGACGCCAAGAGCGCGCTCGAACAGTACGGCGTGAACCTCACCGAGATCGCCAAGAGCGGCAAGCTCGACCCCGTCATCGGCCGCGATGCCGAGATCCGCCGCGTCAGCCAGGTGCTGACCCGGCGCACCAAGAACAACCCCGTGCTCATCGGCGAGCCCGGCGTCGGCAAGACCGCCGTCGTGGAGGGACTGGCCCAGCGCATCGTCGCGGGCGACGTCGCCGACTCGCTCAAGGGCAAGCAGCTCGTCTCGCTCGACCTCTCCGCGCTGGTCGCCGGCGCCATGTACCGCGGCCAGTTCGAGGAGCGGCTGAAGGCCGTCCTCAAGGAGATCAACGACGCCCAGGGCGAGATCATCACGTTCGTGGACGAGCTCCACATCCTGATGGGCGCCGGCGGCGGCGAGGGCTCCGTCGCGGCCTCCAACATGCTGAAGCCGATGCTGGCGCGCGGCGAGCTGCGGCTCATCGGCGCGACCACGCTCGACGAGTACCGCGAGTTCATCGAGAAGGACGCCGCGCTGGAGCGCCGCTTCCAGCAGGTCTACGTCGGCGAGCCGAGTGTGGAGGACACCGTCGCCATCCTGCGCGGCCTCAAGGGCCGCTACGAGGCGCACCACGGCGTGACCATCGAGGACTCGGCGCTCGTCGCCGCGGCCTCTCTCAGCAACCGCTACATCACCGCGCGGCAGCTGCCGGACAAGGCCATCGACCTGATCGACGAGGCGGCGAGCCGGCTCAAGATGGAGATCGACTCCGCCCCGGTGGAGATCGACACGCTGCAGCGCGTGGTCGAGCGGATGAAGCTCGAGGAGTTCGCGCTGAAGAAGGAGAAGGACGAGGCCAGCAAGGAGCGCCTCGCCCAGCTGCAGGAGCGCCTCCGCGAGCAGGAGCGCGAGCTGGAGGAGCTGCAGGCCCGCTGGCGTGCGGAGAAGGCGTCGCTGAACCGGGTCGGCGCACTGCGCTCGCAGCTCGACGAGGCCAAGACCAAGCGCGACCTCGCCCTGCGCGACGGTCGCTACCAGGAGGCCTCGCGTATCGAGTACGAGACCATCCCGAGCATCGAGCGGGAGCTGGCGGAGGCCGAGCGGGCCGAGACCGACCACCCGCGCATGGTCAACGAGCAGGTCACGGCCGACGACATCGCCGCCGTCGTCGCCGCGTGGACCGGCATCCCGGTCGACCGGCTGACCCAGGGCGAGACCGAGAAGCTGCTGCACCTCGAGTTCGAGCTGGGCCGGCGGATCATCGGCCAGAAGAAGGCGGTGCAGGCGGTCGCGGACGCGGTCCGGCGCACCCGTGCCGGAATCTCCGACCCCGACCGGCCGACCGGCTCGTTCCTGTTCCTCGGCCCGACCGGTGTCGGCAAGACCGAGCTGGCGAAGGCGCTCGCCGCCTTCCTGTTCGACGACGAGAAGGCCATGGTCCGCATCGACATGAGCGAGTACGGGGAGAAGTTCTCCGTCTCGCGACTGGTCGGCGCGCCCCCGGGGTACGTCGGCTACGAGCAGGGCGGCCAGCTCACGGAGGCGGTCCGGCGCCGGCCGTACTCGGTGATCCTGCTCGACGAGGTCGAGAAGGCGCACCCCGAGGTGTTCGACGTGCTGCTGCAGGTGCTCGACGACGGTCGGCTGACCGACGGTCAGGGCCGCACGGTCGACTTCCGCAACACGATCCTCATCCTCACCTCCAACCTGGGCAGCCAGTTCCTGGTCGACCCGTCGCTCAATGAGCTGGAGCGCGAGGAGGCCGTGCTGCAGCAGGTGCGCCAGGCCTTCAAGCCGGAGTTCGTCAACCGCCTCGACGACATCGTCGTGTTCTCGGCGCTCACCCAGGAGGAGCTCGGCGAGATCGTGGAGCTCAACATCGACCGGCTGGTCCGCCGCCTGGCGGAGCGCCGGCTGGAGCTGGCGGTCACCCCGGACGCCCGGCGCTGGCTGGCCGAGCGCGGCTATGACCCGATCTACGGCGCGCGTCCGCTGCGCCGGCTGATGCAGCGCGAGATCGACGACCGGCTCGCCACCGCGCTGCTCGCCGGCGAGATCCGCGACGGCGACCTGGTGCGGGTCGACCTCGACCCGAGCGGCGACCGGCTGACCGTCGGGGCCGTGCGCGAGTAGGACCACTCGCCCGAGGTACGGACTACCCGTCCCGCGCGCTCAGCCGCGGGACGGGTAGATGCCGTTGAGGGCGATGATGAAGTTCACCGTCAGGTACGGCTGGAGGTTGTTGTGCGGCTGCGAGCCGCCCTGCACCGCCAGGGTGTCGGGCGCCGTGCTGACGGCAGCGGTCGAGCCGTAGGCGGGCTGAGCCGCCCGGCCCACCCGGGGCGTCGCGAACAGCGCGCCCTGCGGCGACGGCGTCGTGCCGTTGCCGGACGTCCCCACGAGCTGGTGGTTGTGCGCGGGCAGGTTCGCCTGCGTCAGAGTCACCTGCGCGGCGCCGCCGCGGGCGCCGACGGGGAAGCGGCCGCTGTCGTCCGCGGCGAGCGGGGTGACGCCCCGCAGATCGGGGAGCGCGAACGTCGTCTGCCCGTTGCCGCCGTACTGCGTGCCGAGGAGCGAGAAGAGCGCGGTGTTCTGCGCGATCGACAACAGCTGCCCCTGGCAGAGCGCCCAGCCTTTGGGGGCGCGGTCGAAGGCGATCTGTCGGATCTCGCCGAGGAAGTAGTCGGACACGGTTCTCTCACTCCGGGTTCGGGAAGACGCCCTGGAGGGCGATCATGAACGTCAGGCCGAGCGACGGCGCCAGGTTCTCGTGCGCCTGCGACTGCCCGGCGGGGCCGGCCGCGGTGATGGGGGACATCGTCGTGGCGGCCGTCGCCGCGTAGGCGGCCTTGCCCGGCTGCGCCAGCACGGCCCCGGCCGGCGACGCCGCCGATGCCGTCGTGGCAACGCCCAGTGCGTGCCCGTGCGCCGGCATCTCCTGCTGCGTCAGCGTGTGCGCCGCCTCGCCGCCGGTCTGGCCGAGGGAGTACTGCACGTTGTCGGGGCCGAGCGGCACGCGGCCGCGCAGGTCCGGGAGGTTGAACGTGGTCTGACCGTCGCCGCCGAAGCGGGTGCCGAGCAGCGCGAACAGCGGCTCGTTCTGCGAGATCGGCAGCGTCTGGCCGTTGCAGATGGCCCAGCCGGGCGGCACGTAGTTGAGGGCGGTGAGCCGGAGCTCGCCGATGAACGGTTCGGACACGGTGCGGTCTCCTCCCGCCTCAGCCCCGTGAGGGGTAGACGCCGTACAGGCTGATGATGAAGGACAGGCCCAGGTACGGCTGCCGGTTCTCGTGCGGCTGCGACCCTCCGGTCGGCAGCACCTCCGCGGGCGACATCGCGGCGGGTGCGGTCTGGTCGGTCGAGTACGGATTGTCCGCCCACGCCGCGGGGTAGGCGCCGGCGGCGCTCGCCGTGGTGGACGCGCCGCCCGCCTGGACGGTGTGCCCGTGCATCGGGAGCTGAGCGGTGGTCAGCGTGACGGCCTCCTGGCCCACGGCGCCGCCGATCGGGTACGCCACCTGCGTCTGCGGGTTGGTGCCCCAGCCCAGCGGGAAGCGCCCGCGCAGGTCGGGGAGGTTGAAGGTGTTCACGCCGTCGCCGCCGTAGTTGACGCCGAGCAGCGAGAACAGCGTGGAGTTCTGCTGGATGGACATGCTCTGTCCCCAGCAGAAGGCCCAGCCGGCGGGGGCGAAGTTGCCGCCGAACAGCCGGATCTCGCAAATGTAGGGCTCCGACATCAGTCCTCCTCGCTCATCGCTCGCGGGGTGAGGCGGCGCGCGGTCACGCGGCGGCCTCCGTCGCCATCAGGACGTAGCCGAACTGCTCGGCGACGACCGAGAAGCCGTGGCGTTCGTACAGCCTCCGCGCGGCCGTGTTCAGCGCCCACACCGTGAGGGTGACGTGTTCGGCGGACGCGAGGAGGTCCTCCAGCACCGCCGTCGCCACCCCTCGGCTGCGGTGGTCGGCCAGCACGGCGATGTCGACGAGGTGGAGGCGCCCGTCGCTGCGGTCGACGGTGACCGAGCCGACCGGTTCGCTATCGTCGGTGATGATCGCCACCTCGGCGTGCGGGTGCCGCGACGCCCTGTCCGCGCTGTGCGCCCGGTACTGCAGGGCGAGCAGCGGCTCCAGGTCCGCCGCGGGCACACCGGGGAACTCGGACCGGCGGGCGTCGGTGAAGACGCGCCGCAGGAAGGGCTCGTCGGACGCGAGGGCCGGCCGGAGGGCGACGGTGCGCACGGCCATCAGGCGGTCCGGTTCACGACGGCCTGCAACGTGCGGGTCAGGCCGCGCGGACCGATCGGGGTCAGGAAGAGCTGCACGTCCGGTGCGCCCGCGCGACGGAGGGTGAAGGTGCCGTCGGCCGCGTCGAACCCCGAGGCGGTGAACCGCAGTGCGAACCGGTGCTCGTCGCCGGCGCTGTCCGGGCCCAGGTCGTCGACGGCGGTCAGCCGCAGGTCGAGCGTGCGGTCGCCGTCCACCGCGCGGAACGGTCGGCCGATGGCGGGGGTGAACAGCGAGCGGACCGGCAGCGCGGGCTGCGCGGCAGTGCCGGGAGCCGCAGGAGCGGCGCTCACGGGCGCCGCGACACCGGCCGCTGCGAGCACGGGGGTCGCAGGCGCCGCGACGGCGACGCCGAGCCCGCCCAGCACGGAGGCCATGACGGTACGGCGGGACACCTCGGGCACGGCGGTCCTTCCTCGGGCGGGGGATGGGGAGAGCCTAGGGCATCCGCGGGCGGGCGCTCTGTCCCGCAGAAAGGGGACAACGTGCGATTTTCATCACCACTAGTGTGAGAACACTCGCACTCTCGCGCGCCCGAACCGCGTCGGCAGCACGATCGCTCCGCCTCCCGAACCCGAATCCACCGGAAGCCCCCGCATGCCGTCCTCGCTCCGACGCCCTCTCCTCCCCGCCGCGCTCGCCGTCTCGCTCGCGGTCGTCGCTTCGCTCGTCGGGGTGGCGCTTCCGGCCCAGGCGAGCGGCACCCTGCAGGTGTCCACCACGACCGACAGCGACGCCGGCGTCTGCAGCAGCGGCGCGACGACCGTCGCCCCGCCGGTCAGCCTGCGCGACGCGTTGTGCGCGGCGAACAACGCCGGCGACACGACCGTCGTGAACGTCCCGGCCGGTACGTACGCGCTGACCCGCGGACCGCTCCTCGTCGGTCGCACTTCCGGCACGAGCATCAGCATCGTCGGCGCCGGAGCCTCCGCGGTCACGATCTCGGGCGGAGGCACCCAGCAGGTCCTGAACCTCGACGCGAACATCGTCGGCGGCATCGATGTGCGCATCAGCGGCGTCACGATCGCGGACGGCGTCGACAACACCTTCGGAGGCGCCGCCGTCATCGGCGGCGCGGGAAGCGTCGTCGCGGCCACCGACTCCCTGACGATCACCGACTCCGTGTTCGAGAACAACCGCGCCAACACGGCCTCGACCGCCACGAACAACCCGGGTGGGGCGATCCAGTTCATCGGCGGCGCCCTCTCGATCGACCGCGCGGTGTTCCGCAGCAACAGCTCGGGGTCGAGCTCCGGCGGCGCGGTGTACTACCAGGCGGCGCAGGGAGGCGCGCAGACGCTCTCGATCTCGAACAGCACGTTCCAGGGCAACACGGCGTCGGGAACCTCCGGCGCGACCGGCGGCGGCGCTGTCGCGATCGCGGGGAGCGCGGCCACGGCGCCCATGAGCATCGCCGACTCGGTCTTCTCCGCCAACTCCACCACCGGCGGTTCGTCCCACGCGGCGGGCGTCTGGCTCGATGGAGGCTCGCTCGGCATCACGGGGTCGACCTTCACCGGCAACACGGCCTCGGCGGGCTCCCCCTCCGCGATCGATGTGACGGCGGGTGCGCTGACCGCGCGCTACAACCGCATCACCGGCAACACCACGCCCGCCGCGCGCCTGGTGTCGGGTTCGGCCGACATGACGCGCACATGGTGGGGCTGCGGCGGGACGCCGGGCGCCGCGGGCTGCGACACCGTCTCCGGCGGGGTGGCCGTGCAGCCGCAGCTGACGCTGGCCGGCTCGGCGGTCCCCGCGCAGGTCGCGCTCCCCGGTTCTCCGACCTCGACGGTCTCGGTGCGGCTCCAGGACTCCTCGGGGACAGCGGTGCCCGGTGGTTCCCTCGCCGCCTTCCGCGACCTGAGCGTCGCGTGGACCGCGACGGGCGGCACCGTCTCCCCGACCTCCGCCTCCCTCGCCTCGGGCTCGGGCGCGACCACGTTCACCGCGTCGACTGTCGGTCCGGCGACGGTCACGGCCGCGCTGGATCAGGCGCGCGTCGCGACGCCGGTGACCGTTGCGGCGCCGCCGGCGATCACCTCCGCCTCGACGGTCCCCGGCGCCCTCGGGGTGGCGAGCTCGTTCACCGTCACCACGACCGGGTATCCGGTCCCGACGCTCGCGGCGAGCGGTTCGCTGCCCGCCGGCGTCACCTTCACCGACAACGGCAACGGCACGGCGACCATCGCGGGGACGCCGACCGGGCAGGCCAGGGACTACCCGATCACCGTCACCGCGGCCAACGGCGTCGGGAGCCCGGCGACGCAGGCCCTCACGTACGCGATGACCGCCGCCCCTGCCTTCACGAGCGCGAACTCCGCGACGTTCACCACGGGCGTCGCCGGCAGCTTCACCGTGACGACCTCGGGCCGTCCCACGCCCACCATCTCGCGCACCGGCGCCCTCCCGAACGGTCTGACCTTCACCGACAACGGCGACGGCACCGCGACGATCGCGGGCACGCCCGCGAACGGGACGGGCGGTCAGGGCGGCCTCGTCTTCACCGCGGCCAACGGTCAGGGGAGCGCCACGCAGAGCTTCACGCTCACCGTGCAGCAGCCGCCCGCCTTCACGAGCGGCTGGGTGGGCACGGCCCGCATCGGCACGCCGTTCAGCTTCCCCATCACGACGAGCGGGTATCCGGCAGCCGCCATCGCCCTCACCGGGACGCTGCCGTCGGGGCTCGTGTTCACCGACAACGGGAGCGGCGTCGCCACCATCTCGGGCACCCCGACCGGTTCGGGAGGCGTGAGCACCGTCACCCTCACGGCGACCGGCGCGGGCTCGCCCGCAACCGGCACGCTCACGCTGAACGTCCATCAGGCCCCCGCCGTGACGCTGAACCCGGCCGCTCAGGCCGTCACCGACGGATCGACCGCGTCCTTCACGGCGACGGCGAGCGGCTTCCCGGCGCCGACCGTCCAATGGCAGCGCTCGACCGACGGCGGGGCGAACTACGCGAATCTCGCGGGAGCCACCTCCACCACGTACAGCTTCACCGCCGGGGCGCAGAACGACGGGGCGCTGTACCGCGCCGTCTTCAGCAACGTCGCAGGCAGCGCCGTCACGACCGCGGCCACGCTGTCGGTCGGCACCGCGCCGGGCTTCACGAGCGCGGCGGCGGCGACCGTCGCGGAGGGCGCAGCGCTCTCCTTCGCCGTCACGACGTCCGGATACCCGGCCGCCACCCTCTCGAGGTCCGGCTCCGGCTTCCCCGCGTGGCTGACCCTCACGGACAACGGTGACGGCACGGGTCTGCTGTCGGGCACCGCCCCGCAGGGCTCGGGCGGCGTGTATCCGTTCGTCCTGAGCGCGGCCAACGGATTCCAGCCGACGGCCCAGCAGAGCTTCGCCCTGACGGTCACGCAGGCCCCCGCCTTCCTGAGCGCGCCGGCCGCCACCTTCACCGCCTCCGAGGCCGACGGCTTCTTCGTCAGCACCAGGGCGGGCTGGCCGGCGACGACCGCGGTGTCGCTCGCCGGAGGATCCCTTCCGAACGGCGTGACCCTCGTCGACCGCGGCGACGGCACCGCCGTGCTCGGCGGCACGCCGGCCGCCGGCGCCGGCGGGGTGTACCCGATCACGCTCGCCGCGTCGAACGGCGTCGGACCCGCCACGACCCAGGCGTTCACCCTGACCGTGCGGGAGGCGCCGGCTCTTGCCGTCGCCTCCTCAGCCACGGCCACCGTCGGCACCTCGTTCGCCCTGGCGGCGACCGCGCTGCGCGGCTACCCGGCGCCCGCGCTCACGGCCTCCGGGCTGCCCGCCGGCATCACCTTCACCGACAACGGCGACGGCTCCGGATCGTTCGGCGGCACGCCGACGGGCCCCGGCGGCGTCGCCACGGTCACGATCGTCGCGACCAACGGCGTCGGCGCACCCGCGTCGAAGACCGTGGCGCTCACGGTCCGTGAAGCCCCGCAGATCACGACTCCGGCGGCCGACCGTTCGGTGAAGGCAGGGGAGACCGTGACATTCACGGCCGCGGCCTCCGGCTTCCCGGCGCCGAGCGTCCAGTGGTCGGTGTCCACGGACGGCACGACGTTCCGTCCGCTCGACGGCGAGACCGGCACGTCGCTGTCGTTCCCGGCCGCCCTCGCGGATGCCGGGAAGGTCTACCGCGCCACCTTCACCAACGCCGTGGGCTCGGCGAGCACCGACGCGCGACTCGCGGTGGGCACCTCGCCGGCGTTCACCAGTGCGGACACGGCGACGATGGCCGCGGGTGGAGGCGTTCAGACGTTCACCGTGACCACGAGCGGCACACCCGCCGCGGCGATCACCGGCGCCGGCCTCCCCGTCTGGGCGACGCTGACCGACCAAGGTGATGGCACGGCCGTTCTCGCCGCCGCACCGCCGGCCGGATCGGCGGGCCGGTACACGCTCACCCTCGCGGCCGAGAACGGTTACGACCCGAGGGCGACGCAGGTCCTCACGCTGGATGCGAGCGAAGCGCCCGTCATCACGAGCGCTGACGCGGCGTCGTTCTCCGTCGGAGCCGCCGGCACGTTCACCGTCACGACGACGTCCGGCTGGCCCGTCGCGACGACGATCGCCGTCGCCGGTCCGCTGCCCGACGGGGTCTCGTTCACCGACAACGGCGACGGCACGGCGACGATCGCCGGCACGCCCCCGACGGGCGCCGGAGGAACCTACGCGGTGACCGTCTCGGCGACGAACGGCGCCTCCGCGCCCGCGACGCAAGCCGTCCTGCTGACCGTGAACGAGGCGACCTCCTTCACCGGTTCCGGCGCACTCGCGGTGACGCGCGGTGTGGAGGTGCGGGCCGCGATCACGACCGCCCACGCCTTCCCGGCGGTGTCCGGGATCACGGCGGCCGGCCTCCCGAGCGGTCTGACCCTCACGCAGGGACCGGACGGAACGGCCACGATCACCGGCATCACGACCGAACCGGCCGGCACCTATACGGCCACCCTCACGGCGACCGCTCCCGGCATGCCGGACGTGACGCGGGACATCGCGATCACGGTGACCGACGCCGCCGTGCTGCCGCTGCCACCGTTCGCCCCCGCGGCCGACGGCCCGCTGGGCGGAGTGCCCGGCAACCCGGCGCCGGGCCAGAGCGTGACGCTCGTCGCGACAGGCTTCGCGGCCTTCTCGCCGGTGACGTTCGGCATCTACTCCGCGCCGGTCGTCCTCGCCGTGGTGGACGCGGACGCCCAGGGCACCGCGACCGCGACCGTCGTGCTCCCGGCCGGCTACACCGGTTCGCACACGCTGCTCGCGGTCGGCACGGCGCCGGACGGCTCGGTGCGCGAGCTGCGCAGCGGGATCGTGCTGCCGGCAGCGCAGGGCCCGTCGACGCCGGGCCCGTCCACGCCGGGCCCGTCCACGCCGGGCCAGGGCGCGGGAGGTCCCGCTGCCGCCGGTCAGCCGTCCACGGGTGACCTCGCCTCCACCGGCCTCGACGTCTCCGCGCTGGCCCTCCTGGCCGGAGCGCTCCTCCTCGGCGGCCTCGCGCTCGCGGCACGGAGGCGCACGCGCCGGGCGTAGCCTGGGAGCATGCTTGCCACCGTCCTTCACGGAGAGCGCGATGTGCGCCTCGAAGAGGTTCCCGACCCCGTCCTGTCCACCGGGGGCGACGCGATCGTCCGCGTCGTCGCCGCCTGCGTGTGCGGCTCCGACCTCTGGGGCTACCGCGGGGTGACCCCGACGCCGAAGCCGCGGCGCATCGGCCACGAGTTCGTGGGCGTGGTGGAGGCCGTCGGCCCGGAGGTGCGCACCATCAAGCCGGGCGACTTCGTGATCGCGCCGTTCTACGACTGCGACATGACCTGCGTGAACTGCCGCAACGGCGTCAGCACCTCCTGCCTGCACGGCGGCTGGTGGGGCGCCAACGACCAGCTCGGCGGCTACGCCGACGGCGGGCAGGGCGAGCGGGTGCGCGTGCCGCACGCCGATGGCTCGCTCGTGGCGACGCCCGAGTACCCGCGCGAGGAGCTGATCCCGAGCCTCCTCACCCTGTCGGATGTGATGGGGACCGGCCACCACGCCGCCGTCTCGGCCGGCGTCACCGAGGGCAGCACCGTCGTGGTCGTCGGCGACGGCGCGGTCGGCCTGTGCGCGGTCCTCGCGTCGGCGCGGCTCGGCGCCTCGCGCATCGTCGCCATGTCGCGCCATGAGTCGCGTCAGCAGCTCGCGCGCGAGTTCGGCGCGACCGACATCGTCGCCGAGCGTGGAGATGCGGGCGTCGCGGCGGTCAAGGCGCTCTTCGACGGCATCGGCGCCGACTGCGTGCTGGAGGCGGTCGGCACCAAGGAGTCGATGGACCAGGCCATCCGCTCGGCCCGCCCCGGCGGCATGGTCGGTTATGTCGGCGTCCCGAATGGCGGCCCCGAGCTCCCGGTCCGGCCCCTCTTCAACGACAACATCGGCGTCAACGGCGGCGTGGCTCCCGTGCGCAACTACGTGGAGGAGCTGCTGCAGGACGTCTGGTCCGGTGCCATCGAGCCCGGCCGCGTCTTCGACCTCGAGCTGCCGCTGCGCGACATCGCCGAGGCGTACGCGGCGATGGACGAGCGGCGCGCGATCAAGTCGCTCGTCCGCCCCTGATCCGGCGGCGCGACGACGGGATCACGGCCAGACGGGATCACGGCCAGACCGCGACCGGGGCGAGCGGGATGTAGGTGGCGGAGTTCGTCAGGCTGCCGAGCACACCGAGCTGGCCGTAGCTGTTGGCGCCTGTGAGCAGGGGTGTGCCCGCTTCGGTCAGCACGGCGGAGTGGCCGACGCCGGCGGAGATGTCGCTGAGCCGCGGCGATCCGAAGGCCGCGAGCGAGATGGCGCGCGGGTAGTCCGAGCGGGTCGTCGTGCCGTCGCCGAATCTGCCGACACCGTTGTCCCACCAGGCGTAGAGCGTGCCGGCGGAGGTCGTCGCCATGAAGGTCTCGGTGTCGTGGGTCTCGGCGTGGTTCGCGGCCACCCGCGTGACTCCCGTGATCGCCGTCTGCGCCTGGAACGCCCCGGCGCCGAGCGCGTAGTACAGGGCGCCGGAGGCCATGAGCAGCATCGTCGTCTCCGACCCCTGCACGGCCGTGGCGATCGCTCCGGCCGGCACGCCGCCAGTGGTCATCCCCGGCGCGCCCCAGCGGCCTTCGCCCCACTGGTAGACGGTGCCGGACGCCCTCCAGGCGACCCCGCCGGCGCGCCCGGCGTCGGCACCGGCGATGCCCGTGGCGACGCCCGCGGCGGTGACCTGCCCGGGGACGAGGTCTGTGACGTTCTCCACGCCGCGGCCGAGCTTGCCGCTGGCGTTGTCTCCCCACGAGTACAACCGTCCGTCGGTGGTCCAGGCGAGGAAGAACATGGCGCCGGCAGAGACGCCGGCGATGTTCGCCGGGAGCCCGCCGACCCGCGTCGGCGTGCTTCCCGCCGTCGTCGCGGTGGAGGCGCCCCAGGTGTACACGGCGCCGGTCTCGTCGAGGGCGATGGAGACGTAGCGCCCGGCGTCGATGCCGGTGACCCGGTGCGGGGTCACCGCGATGGCAGCCGGTCTCGTGGTGAAGTTGCCGCTCACCGGGTCGCCGACCTGCCCGTGCGTGTTCCGTCCCCAGCCGTACACCTTGCCGTCGGAGGAGAGGGCGAGTGTGTGGTCGAGCCCCGCCTCCACGTCGGTGAACGCGACATCGCGTGGGGGAGTCGTCGCGAGCGCGGTCTGCGCGGCGGCGTCGTCGACGAAGGCGGCCGTCGTCGGGGTCACCGCGACCAGCGCCGCGAGGACGGCGACGGTCCCGGCGGCGAGCGCGGCTCTGATCGTCAGAGCCGGACCGGTCATCGGGCCGCCTCCGCGCGCCTCCGCGCCTTCTCGGCACGACGACGGGCTGACCTCTTCCCGGGGATCACGGCGATGAGCAGCAGGGCGGCCGCCCCGGCGATCAGCCAGGGGGTCCGGAGCGAGGTGAGGAAGGTGCCCAGTCCGTTCAGGTGCCAGAAGACGCGATCGGCGCCGTCGCTGACGTCATAGCGGTCGGCGTCGACGGCGTTGTTCGCGTCGCCGCGCATCGTGAGGAGGACACGCCCCTCGGACTCGCTCGTCTCGACGGCGCGGTGGGTCACCCGCACGTCGTCGTCCCGGACGACGCTGACGATGTCGCCCTCGCGGATCGCGCCCGCCTCGACCGGCTTGGTCAGGGCTAGCGCACCGGCATCGATGGCCGGGTGCATCGAACCGCTGACGAACACGATCGGGCGCACGCCCGCGAGCAGGGCGGCGGCGACCGCGGCGGCGATGAGGAGGCCGAGGACGGCGGCCGTGTTGAGCACGATCTTCGCGGCGCGGCCGATGACGCGGGTGGAGCGGCGACCGGTGGCGGTGGCGGTGGACATGGGGCTCCTTTCACAGGCAGGGGAGTGCCTCCAGTACGCCGTATGCGGCCCCGGACCGCAGTACTCAGCGCGCTCTCCGGCACGCAGGGGAGTGGCGTACTGAGTGTCGTGCCGCGGGTCGCGTCCCGCTGGCTGAGTGCACGCCCGCCGCCGCTAGACTGCGCCCGATGGCGCCCGCCGGCGAGCGCCGGGACGGGGGTTCGGGATGGCCGTGCACGGGGCGGCGGTCGACGCGGCGCTGCAGCGCCTCGACGCGGGATTCGATGTCGTCGTCACCGGAGATGCCGGCTCGGGCCGGTCCCGGGTGCTCGCGGAGCTGTCCCGGCGCGCGCACGACGCGGGGCGGCCCGCTCTGCTCGTCCGGCCGAGGAGGGCGGCCAAGGAGGTGCCGTTCTCCGCCATGCACGGTGTCCCCGGCTTCCTCGCCGAGGTGGAGCCGCGCCCCGGAGCCGCCGACGTGTTCGCGTGGCTCACCCGCACCCTCGACGGACCGCGGCCGCTGGTGCTGCTCGACGACGTGCAGGAGACGGACCGCGCCTCCCTGGGGCTGCTCCTCGCCGTGGCGCAGACGGTGGGCGCGCGCGTCGCCGCCGTGGTCTCCGGCGGACAGGAGGTGTCGCTGGCATCGCGCGACCTCGGCCTGACCGCCTCGCTGGTGGAGGTCCCTCCGCTCGGCATCCGCGGCATGGGCGAGCTGCTCGGCGAGCACACGGGTGGAACCGTGGAGGCGGGGCTGGTGGCCGAGCTCACCACCGCTTCGGGCGGCAACCCGCTGATCGCTCTGCTGCTGTTCGAGGCCGGGGTGCGCGCGGGCTCCGTACGCCGGGAGGCGGGGGTCTGGTCCGGCTCAGGCGTCACCGAGGTGAGCGAGCCGGCGGAGCTGCTCGCCGTCTTCCTCGCACACCTGCCGGAGGACCGGGCATACGCTCTGCGGCTGCTCGCGTGGTGCGGCGCCGTCCCGCTGCTCAGCGCGCGCCGGCTCGTGGGAGCGGAGACGCTGCGGGCGCTCGCCGCCGCCGGACGCGTCGTGACCGCGGCGGCCGACGACGATCGCACCGTCGTCGTCTCGCCTCCCGCCCTCTCCCGTGCCCTGCTGGCCCGGTTGAACCCGGTCGACCGCGCCGCCATCGCCGACGACGTGGAGGCCCGGCTCGGCGAGGACGCCGCAGAAGCGACCGCCGTGGTCGACGCCGACCCGGTCTGGTGGCAGACGGTCGGCGAGCTCGACCCTCCCGATCCCCGCCTGCCGGTGGCGATCACGCTGCTCACCGAGCGCCTGCGCTCGCGCATCGCCGCCCTGCGCCGGGAGTGGCTGACCGAGCGGGACGTGACGCGGGCGCTCCCGCTGCTGCGCATCCTCATGGTCACCATCGGCGACGAGGTGCGGCTGTCGGAGGTGTTCGCGGCGACGGAGCTGCGACCAGGCGACACGGCGGAGGACGTCGCCGCGTACGTGGTCCTGCGCCACCAGTGGCAGCTCGCGACCGGACGTGAGGAGGAGGCGGCCGCCCTCGTCCCGGCGGGCTGGGACGCGGGCGGCTGGGGGCCGGCGATCGGCCAGGCGGTCGACGGGTTACTCCGCCCGCTGCGGGCCGGCGTCCCGCTGGGCCAGGTGCTCGGCTCCCAGCCGGCTGACGTCCCCCCGACGCTGCGCAACACGGTGCAGCTCCTGCGAGCAGAGGCCGCGCTCGAGGAGGGGCGCACCGCCGACGCCGAGGAGCTCGCGCACGCCGTGACCTCCGCCCATGCCCCCGCCGACCTCCTGGACCGGCTGGCAGCGACGCGAGCCGACGCGCTCCTGCTCTCGGGGCGGGTGACGGAGGCGATCGCCTGGTCGCGTGCGCAGCTGGCCGAGGGCTTCGACCGCGGCGACCCCTTCACCGTCAAGATCCATGCGCGCGGGCTCGCGACCGCGCAGCTCGCGGCGGGCGACGAGCAGGGAGCCTGGCGCGCGTTGAGCGCCGCCCTGCGCGTCGGCCGGCCCGGCCCGATCAGCGCGGCGCTCGACGAACGCGTCCTCGGCCTGGCCGCCGTGCTGAGCGCCCGGCGCGGCGACCTGCGCGGAGCGCAGAGCTTCGCCGCGGAGCTGCGGCGCTTGAATCCGCTGGTGCGCCCGCGGCTCGACATCATGGCCGAGTGGAGCGAGGCCGAGCTGCGCTACGCCGCCGACGCCGCCGACACCGGGGCGGGCGACCTGCTGTGGGAGGCGGGGCTCCGGCAGCGCGACCGCGGCGCCGTCCTCCCCGCACTGCTGTGCTGGCTGCACATCGCCGCACCTCTGCCGCCCGAGCGGCTGGCAGAGCTCGGGGACGCCTGGTCCCGGGTGGATGCCTCCCTGCTGCAGCCGGCCGTCCGGCTCCACCGGGCGCTCGCCGCAGGGGATGCGGCCCGAGTGCTGCGCGCGCTCGCCCATCACCGCGCGCGCGGGCCGCTGGAGCGCGCCGCGCTGCGCACGGCGGCGGAGCGCTGGCTCGACGAGACGGGCGCGGCGCTGACCGGGAACGACGTCGAGCGCGTCGCGGGCGCGGCCGTCGCCGAGCGCTGGAGGGAGTTCGCCGCCGAGACGCCCGACCGCCCCGCGCCGCTGACCGACCGGGAGCGGGAGGTGCTGGAGCTCGCGAAGGACGGCCTCAGCAACCGGCAGATCGCCGAGGCGCTGTTCCTCAGCCTCCGCACCGTGGAGAACCACCTCTACCGCGTACGCCAGAAGACGGGGATCACGCGGGCGGAGCTGACGCCCGAGACCACCGTGCGGGCCTGAGGCGCCCGCCTCCGCTCCCCGGAGAGGCCGGGACGCACTCACCCCGCCACTCAGCAGGGCTCCGCACCGCCCGCTGAGTGGTGAACGCCCCTCCGCCCTGCGCTGTGATCGATGTGTCGCCGCGGGGGATGCGCCGGGTGCAGGCAGTCTCGGACCAGCTCCCCCGCGGTGGCTTCCACCGATCGTCCGTGCGAGCTGCCCGCACAGGAACACAGGAGCACCCATGCCTCTCGCCATCTCCGCCCGTGCCAGGATCGTCGCCGCCGCCGCGGTCGTCCTCGCCGTGGGCGTCACCACCACGGTGGCCGCCTTCACCGACTCCGGGCAGGTCCAGACCCAGCTCGCGACCGGCTCGCTCGACCTCAAGTTCGACGACGACCAGCAGGGCAACCCGGCGGCGTACGCCGTGCAGTTCTCGGACGGCTTCGACCGCCTGACGCCGGGCGACTCGGTCACCCGCGACCTCACCGTCTTCAACTCCGGCTCGCTCGACGCGACCCTGGCCCTCGCCACCCCGACCGTCGTGAACTCCGCCGGCACGCCGGTGGACGCGCTGCAGGACGTGCTCCAGCTGGAGATCGTCGACTCCGCGACCTCGGACGTGCTGTACTCCGGTGCGCTGTCGGGCGCCGCCTTCTCCGACTTCGCCATCGGCGCGAACGGGACGAGCGGCACCGGTCACACCCTTGCGATGACCGTCACCCTTCCCGCGTCCGCCACGATCGCCGTCGCCGGCCAGTCGCTGGACGTGACGCTGCCCTTCGCAGCGACCCAGACCGCCGCCTGACCCCTTCACCAGGCTGCGTGGCAGGCACCCCGGCGAGCGCCCCTTCAGCGCTCGCCGGGGTTCCGTCGACCCCCAAGCCGATGCGCCGCCCCACGTCCGTCGGCCGGCCGACCACGCAGAGACGGCGCGGGATGCGGTCAGCGGTCGCGTGGTCCCGCCGCCGCTGCGCTGTGATGGAGACGTCGCCGCGGGGATGCGCCGGGTGCAGGCAGTCTCGGTGTGCATCCCCGCGGCGTACGCGTCTCCACAGCGAGCGCTTCCGGATCGCCGACGCATGGGTTACCATGGAACGTCCTGAAATCCAGAATCCGGAATCTGAGCATGAACCAGCACATCACTCCGCCGTCCTCCTCGGCGCCCTCCCCCTCTGCGCCTTCCGCTTCTGCGCCGAGCCCGGCTGCGGGCACGGACCGCCCCTCCCTCTCCCGGCGCACCGCCATCGCCGGCGCCGCCTGGGCCGTCCCCGCGATCTCCCTCCTCGCCGCCAGCCCGGCCGCCGCCGCGTCCACCGATCCGCCGGTCGTGCTGGTCACGCCGGCCACGCCCACCCTCCCCGGTGTCGCCCGCTGCAGCGTCATCCCGGCATCGACGATCCGGTTCGCGGTGACCGTCGACGGTGTGCCCGCCAAAGACGGCGGTGTCGTCCATGTCACGCTCCCCGACGGCCTGCAGTTCGTCGGCTGGACCGACCCGCACGAGATCGACCTCAGCATCGTCGGCGGGGCGGTCACCGTCCCCGCCGTGCGAGCGGTCGGCGCTCTCGGCGCCTACTCCGTGAACGCGACGTATGCAACGCCCAAGGCGACCGGCACGGGTGCGGTCACCGTCCCGGTCACCGAGATCGCCGCCGGTGCCCTCTTCACCTGGTCGCAGGTCGACTCCTCCGCCCCGGTCGTCAAGCAGGATGCGGTGTGGCCGTTGTCTCGCGTCGTCGCCGTGGCGAACAACGCGTTCGTGGCCGTCGACCCTGCCGGGCGCGTGTCCTACTGGGGCGACGCGTTCGCGCCGAACGGCATCGTCGGCACGATGTCGGCGATCACCGGCATCACCAAGGCCGCCGTGTGGTCGACGCTGACCTCGAGATGGTACGCGGGCATCCTCGTGACCGACGGCGTCGCGGCATGGTACGCCACGTCATCCGGCCAGGGCGCACTGTCGGCGCCCACCCGGCTGACCGGGTTCACGGGGGCGATCCTCGATGTCCGCGTGCACGACAACGCCCTCTACCTCTTGACGACGGACGGCGTCTTCTATGGCGGCGGAGCGATGAACGGCTCGAGCATGACCGCCCTGCGGGGCATCGCGGGCAGCGCCGGAGCAACGCACCTGAGCACGTGGTGCACCAACTCGGGCAAGTTCTACACCGGAGGCGTCTTCGTCATGCCGTCGGGCAAGGTCTACCAGGTCACCGCGAACGCGGAGGCGGCGCTGAGCACGAAGGAACTCACCGGCGCTCCGTTGAACATCACAGACACGTTTGCCGGCGACAATGCAGTGGCGGTCCTCACCGCTGACGGCCGGTTGTTCACGATCGGCAACGCATTCCGATCCAGCACCTGGCAGCAGCGCTACACCGGTATCGCGGGATTCTCGGGCTGGACAGCCACCACCGCCAACCAGGTGGCCGGCCTGGCGATGCTCACCCGCGATGGAGGCGTGCTGGAGACCTTCAGTGCATCGAACTGGGACTGGATGTCGGTGACTGTGGCGGGGTTGACGGGCAAGGCCATCGTCGACGTCGTCGCCTCCGACGGCTTCTACCAGGCGCTCGACTCCTCGGGCACCGTCTGGATCTGGACCGGCAACGCCGACGGCACGGTGAGCAAGGCGACGGCGCTCGCCGGGCAGCCCGCCCAGACCGTGTCGCTGAAGGCGTTCGGTGTGCACACGAACGCGTTCTACGGCTACGGCATCGGCATCGCCTCGGCGGTCTGTCCCGTCTGATGCGCTGTTACGTGATGCGCTGTTGCGTGACGCGCTCTCGGGCGTGATACACACGACGAAGGCCCGGATCCTCAATGGATCCGGGCCTTCGTCGTGTGCGCGTGCTGCGCGCTCAGGCGTCGACGAGCACAGTCTCGTCGAGCGGGCGGCGGGTGCGCGGGGCGAGCTCGCGCTCGCGCAGCACCTCCGGCAGCCCCTCCGGGTCGCCGAGCGTGCCGAGCGCGATGACCGACACCGGCACGAGGCGGTCGTCCAGGTCGAAGGCGTGGCGCAGGCCCTCCCGGTCGAACCCACCCATCTGGTGGGTGTGGAGGCCGTCGTGGTGGGCCTGGACCGACAGGTGCGCGACGGCCTGGCCCAGGTCGTACTCGGCCCACGGGCGCTCGTTGCGCTCGGCGTCGGTCGGCTCCGCGACGGCGACGATCAGGACGCTGGCCGATCCGGCCCAGGCCTTGTTGAAGCCGGCCAGGTTCTCAGCGATCGTGTCGAAGGCGCTGCCACCACGGCGGGCGACGATGAAGCGCCAGGGCTGCGTGTTGTTGGCCGACGGCGACCATCGGGCTGCCTCGAGCGCCGCGTGCAGCAGCGACTCGTCGATGGCGGCGTCGGCGTCGAAGGCGCGCGGGCTCCAGCGCTCGGCGAGCGCCGGGAGGAGGCGGGCGGTGGTGTCCGCGGTGCGCGGGGCGAGGTCGGTGAGAGACATTGGTGCTCCTCGTGGATCGGATGTCGATGGATCGATGAGGCTCCATTGCCCAGCTATACCCATGTAAACACATCGACCCCGGCGTTATTCCGAGGGGCTCCCAGCCCCCTGTCATTCGATTAGTGCAATAATCGTTGGTGTACTAACGAATGGGAGGGCCGAAGCATGACGGGCCGATTCTGGCGGTTCTACGAGAAGGCGAACGACGTGGTGCGCACCTTCACCGGTCCGGCCGACATCGGCGCCGGGCACCCGGAGGGGCCGGACATCCGCCCCGCCGACCCTGCGTGCCCGATGTGCGGGCGTCCGATGAGCGAGCACCGCATCGAGCGCACCGCCGACTCGCGCACCTCCACCCGCTTCTACTGCCCCGAGCGATGACCGACGTCACCGAACGGCCCGCGCAGGCGGCCGATCCGCTCGCGCTCGAGAGCCAGGTCTGCTTCGCCCTCGCCGTCGCCGCGCGCACGGTCATCGCGGCCTACCGGCCGGTGCTGGAGCCCGTGGGGCTGACCCATCCGCAGTACCTGGTGATGCTCGCCCTGTGGGAGCGCGAGCCGCTCTCGGTGAGCGGGCTCGCCGACCTCCTCAGCCTCGAGCCGGGCACGGTGTCGCCGCTGATCAAGCGGCTGGAGGCGCTGGGCTATGTCGCCCGCGAGCGCTCCAGCGCCGACGAGCGCGTGCTGGAGGTGCGGCTCACCGACGCGGGCTGCGAACTGCGCTCCTACGCCGAGACCATCCCGGCGACCATGATGCGCCGCCTCGGCATGGGCGCCGACGACCTGCGTGAGCTGCACCGGACCATGACGGCGGTCATCGCCGCGGCGCGCACGGCCGACACCGCCGACGAGGGCTGAGGTCAGCCTCCGTTCGACTCGTCCGTCTTCGCGGTCGGCGTCGGCTCCGGTGTGGAGGTCGACCCCGGTGTGGAGGTCGACCCCGGCGTGGAGGTCGGCGTCTGCGTCGGCACCAGGTCGCGGTACTCCTGCAGCCCGCCGGTGAGGACGGGCACCTGGAGGGTCGTGGACTCGTCGGCGCCGGCGAACGTGATGTCGGTCAGGCCGCCGGGCGTCGCGTCGAGGTTCTCGAACACGATGCTCTGGCCTCCGGACGTGCCGAGCTGCAGCACCTCCGACCCCGTCAGCGACACGGACTCCGACGCGCCGCCCGCGTGGATCGACACCTCCTGGTCCTTGTTCGACTCGTTGACCAGGGTGGCGACCAGATTGGCGGGGTCGCCCTTGTTCTCGGTGATCAGTACCGCGTTCGCGATATGGACGTC
Organism: Leifsonia williamsii; assembly: GCF_030433685.1. Taxonomy (NCBI): domain Bacteria; kingdom Bacillati; phylum Actinomycetota; class Actinomycetes; order Micrococcales; family Microbacteriaceae; genus Leifsonia; species Leifsonia williamsii. Next base: position 311,568 of record NZ_JAROCF010000001.1, on the reverse strand, counting down.
GCCCACCGAGCCCGAGGCGCCGTCGGTCACGTCCCTGATGTCGAGGGTGTCCTGCGGCGCGAACAGATCGCAGCCGGTGAACAGCAGGAGGGACGCGACCGCGACACCCACCGCGACGGCACCCCTCCTCGCCCGCCTGGTGGTCGGTGTCGTGCGCGTCCGGATCACGGGGTCCTCGCCTTCTCGGCAGCCATACCGCCCGGCAGCCGTTCGCCGGGGCAGCGATCTCGGCGCCAGCATATCCCCGGGGCTCGCCGCGCTGTAGCCTGTGCGCATGGTCGACGACGATCCCGTCCGGACCGACCCTGAACGCTATCGGGTGCTCTGGGAGAACGACCGCGTGCGCGTGCTCGCCTACGACGACGAGCCCGGCGACACCACGCACCTCCATCACCACCCGGACTCGGTCATGGTGACGCTGAGCGGGTTCCGTCGCCGGCTCGAGGTCGACGGCCGCGAGGCGGAGGTCGAGCTAGAGGCCGGCCGCGCGCTCTGGATCGCGGAGCAGTCGCACCTGGGCCGCAACATCGGAGACTCCCCGACGCACACCATCCTGGTCGAGCTCAAGGAGCCTCGGCCCGACGGCGCGGCGACACCTCCGGCGCTCGGCCCGTCCACACCGTCCTGAGATGTCGAGCGAGCGTCTCCGGCACGTGAACGCCATGTGTCGCCGATGTAAAACTTCGTAACACGGGGCGACCGCGGCGCGGCCGGCGATCGGGGTACAAAGCGGGGGACAAAACCTTCCAACGGTACGTCTCGCCGCCGCCGTGCGGCCGTGTCGACGATTGCTCAGTTGACCGGCACTTCTGCGCGGGGCGTTGCCCGCGACACGCCGGTGATGACGGGCCATGGAGGCTGTCCGCCGACACGCGGACAGGGCCCCTTGACGGCCCCTCCGGCCCGGGTGGTCACCCCGGTGCACCCCCACTTGCGGGGCATCTCCGAACTCCCGTAGAACTGGGGCCACCCGAGCCTGACCAGATCCCCACCGACGTGGATGCCACCCCCCTTCCAGCACTGCGAGGTCACGTCCGTGTTCATCTTCCTGCTGCAACTCCGGCACATGATCGGCGGCCATCCGGAGTTCTATCTGTTCGCCGTCTACTCGGCCTTGATCTGGGTCATCTGGCTGGTGAAGGTGCTGATGTCGCGCCGCTACCGGCCGTACACCGACGACTTCCACGGCACGACCAGCGTCGTCGTCCCGGTGGTAGACGAGCCGCTCGACCTCTTCCGCGACGTGCTCGGCCGCATGGTCGAGCAGAAGCCGGGCGAGATCATCGTGGTGATCAACGGCGCGCCGAACCCCGAGCTGGCCGAGGTCTGCGAGGAGTTCGCGCCCCTGGTGCGCTGGGTCCACACGCCGATCCCCGGCAAGCGCAACGCGGTCATGATCGGCACCAAGATGTCGACCGGCGAGATCACCGTGCTGGTCGACTCCGACACGATCTGGACCGAGGGCACGCTGGCCGAGCTGGTCAAGCCGTTCGCCGACCAGCGCGTGGGCGGCGTCACCACCAAGCAGCGCATCCTGGAACCCACCCGCAGCTGGATCACCCGCTGGGCGGACTGGCTGGAGAACTCGCGGGCGCTCTACTCGATGCCGGCGCAGTCGGTCGTCGGCCAGATCGGCTGCCTCCCCGGCCGCACCATCGCGTTCCGGCGGTCGATCCTGATGCGGGTCATGGACAAGTTCATGACCGAGAAGTTCCTCGGCGTCTTCCTCGAGGTCTCCGACGACCGCACGCTGACGAACCTCACGCTGAAGGAGGGCTACCGCACCGTCTACCAGCACACCAGCCTCGTCTACACGGACGCCCCGCTGAAGGTGAAGAAGCTGTTCAAGCAGCAGCTCCGCTGGGCTCGCGGCAGCCAGTACAACACCCTCCGCATGCTCCCGTGGATGCTCGGGCACGCGCCGGTCCTGGCGTTCTTCTTCGTGATGGACATCATCCTGCCGTTCGTCCTCGCCGGCGTGCTCGGCGGCTGGGTGTACCGGTCGATCACCGGGCAGGGCTACAACTTCTACCAGGGGTTCCTGCAGTCCTACGGCATCCAGGGCGGCATCATCACCGTGGTCGCGCTGATGGTGGCGTCGTCGGTGATCAGCATGTCGATCCGGCAGATCCGGCACCTCTCCGAGAAGCCGAGCGACTTCTTCCGGCTGCCGATCTTCATCATCGTCTCGACGTTCTTCCTCATGCCGATCCGGCTCATCGGCTTCTTCCGCATGGCGCACGCCAGCGGGTGGGGCACCAGGGCCGGCGCCTACTCCGGAGGCCCGAACGAGATCAGCTCGGACGCCGAGATCGAGCTGGCGGCACAGGCGGCCGAACCGGCGCCGACGCGCACGCTGCCCGACTCCGTCGGCGGGATGACCACGGCCACCGCGCTCGCGACTCGGACAGAGCTCGCGACCAGGACCGAGACCCTCACCGCCGCCGCTCCCGCTCCCGCCCCCGCGACCCGCGCCTCCCGCCGGGCCGCCACGACCACGACCCCGACCGCACCCGCACGGCGCCGGCTCAACCCGCTGGCCGCCGTCCCGTACCTGATCGGCTTCGCGATCCTGACCCTGGAGGCTCTCTTCCTTGTCTAGCCCTTCCCTGTCCTCTGGCTCGACCGTCACCGCAAAAGCCCACCACTGGTGGGCCCCGTCGAAGACCCGCTCCCGGACCACCGCCCTGGCGGCGCTCGTGCTCACCGGCGTGCTGTTCGGCATCTCGGCCTACGTCTGGACCTCGCCGACGGGCGCCCCGGTTCGCAAGGTGGTCGAGCAGGCGACGACGGCCATCACGCCGTACGCCGCCCAGAACACCGAGCTGCGCCGCAACCTCGAGCGCGCGACGCAGACCATCGCCTCGCAGAAGGGCAAGCTGACGGCCCTCCAGCAGCAGCAGCTCTCGGCGCAGGCCAGCGCCGCCAAGCAGCTGGCCACGGCGCAGCAGGCGGCGTCCGCCGCGAAGAGCGAGTTGGCGAACGTCAAGGCTCAGCTCGCAGCGGCCAAGACCGGCGGGCACGGCGCGACGAACGCCTCCGGTGCGACGGGAGGCTCTGGCTCGGGCAGCGGCGGAAGCTCCGGTTCCGGCGGCAGCGGCTCCGGCGGCACCGGGTCGGGCGGCTCCGGCGGCGGCACCGGCCCCGGTGACGGGGGCTCCGGCGGCGGCGACACCCCGACGCCGATCACGGCACCGCCTCGCGCCGACCTCCTGCAGCCGGCCTCGCGCTACTACGGCATGTACACCGAGCAGGCCCCCTTCAACTGGGCCACCTTCGACGCGACGAGCACGAAGGTCGGGGTCTCGCCCAACCTGGTCGGGTACTTCAGCGGCTGGGACGAGTCCTTCCGCGCCAACGCCGTGACGCGCTCCTGGCAGCAGGGCCGTCTGCCGATGATGACGTGGGAGTCGCGCCCGATCAGCGACGGCAACGACACGGTCGACCGGCCGGAGTACTCCCTCCCGACCATCATCGACGGCAAGTGGGACGACTACCTGCGCCAGTATGCCAAGGACATCGTCGCCACCGGCCTCCCGCTCGCCATCCGCCTCGACCACGAGATGAACGGCATCTGGTACCCGTGGGCCGAGACCGACGGCAAGGGCAACTCCATCAACGGCAACAACCCCGGCGACTACGTGAAGATGTGGCGGCACGTCCACGACATCTTCCAGGCGGAGGGCGCCAACGACCTCGTGATCTGGGTCTGGTCGCCGAACATCGTCAACAACCTCCCCGCCTCCCACAAGGCCGACGGCTACCTCGCCTCGCTCTACCCGGGCGACGACTACGTCGACTGGGTCGGCCTCTCCGGCTACCTGCGGCCGCCGTACAAGGCCGGTCAGGACATCACGTTCGACTACACGTTCGGGGCCAGCCTGGACGAGCTGCGGGCGCTGACGAAGAAACCGATCATCCTCTCCGAGGTCGGCGCCTCGGAGACCGGGGGCTACAAGCCGAAGTGGGTGACCTCCTTCTTCGACGCGTTCTCCAAGCCCGAGAACAGCGACATCATCGGCTTCTCGTGGTTCAACCTCGCCGTGACGAGCTACGTGGAGGGGGTGCGCGCCACGAACGACTGGCGCATCGACTCCCGCGCGGACACCCTCTCGGCGTTCATCGCCGGCCTCACCAGACCCGAGGACGACTTCACCCTGACCCCGGCCCCCTGACCCCGGCCAACCTGAGCCGACGCCCTCAGCTCCGCCCACTCGGAAGGACAGCATCATGACCAGCTCCAGCACCACGAAGAAGAGCCGGGACGCGCAGCCCGCTCCCCGCATCAGCGTCATCGGCACCGGCTACCTGGGCGCCACCCACGCGGCCGCCATGGCCGAGCTCGGCTTCGACGTCATCGGCGTCGACACCGACCCGCGCAAGGTCGAGGAGCTGAAGGAGGGGCGCGCCCCCTTCTTCGAGCCCGGCCTGCCCGAGCTGATCCGCGCGAACGTCGCCGCCGGCCGGCTCACGTTCACGACCGACATCGCGGAGGCGGTGGCCGTCTCCGACGTCCACTTCATCTGCGTCGGCACGCCGCAGCAGTCCGGCTCGTTCGCCGCGAACCTCTCCTATGTGGAGGCCGCGGCCCGCGGCATCGCGCAGAACCTCACCCACGACGCCCTGATCGTCGGCAAGTCGACCGTCCCGGTCGGCACCGGAGCGCGCCTCCGTGCCATCGTCGCGGACGCCGCGCCCGCGGGGATCGACGTCGAGCTGGTCTGGAACCCCGAGTTCCTGCGCGAGGGCAAGGCCGTCGAGGATACGCTGTCGCCCGACCGCCTCGTCTTCGGCGGCACCTCGGCGAAGGCGGAGGCGACCCTCCGCCGCATCTACGAGAAGCCGATCGCCGAGGGCTCGCCCGTGCTCGTCGCCGACCTGCCGACCGCCGAGCTGGTGAAGGTGAGCGCGAACGCCTTCCTCGCCACCAAGATCTCGTTCATCAACGCGATCGCGGAGGTGTGCGACGCGGCCGGCGCCGACGTCTCGCTGCTGGCGGACGCCCTCGGCCACGACAAGCGGATCGGCCGGCAGTTCCTCAACGCGGGCCTCGGCTTCGGCGGCGGCTGCCTGCCTAAGGACATCCGGGCGCTGATGCACCGCTCCAACGAGCTGGGCGCGCACGCAGCGGTCGGCCTCCTGCAGCAGGTGGACGAGATCAACATGGGCCGCCGCCAGCGGGTCATGGACCTGGCGCTGAAGGCGCTGGGCGGCTCGGTGCTCAACCGCCGCATCGGCGTTCTCGGCGCCGCGTTCAAGCCGCACACGGATGACGTGCGCGACTCGCCCGCGCTGAACGTTGCGGCCGCCCTGCACCTGCGCGGCGCGCAGGTCGTCGTCTACGACCCGCAGGCGCGGGAGACCGCGCAGCGGCTCTTCCCGACCCTCGGCTACGCGGACTCGATGGAGGAGGCACTGACCGGCGCCGACCTGACGGTCGTGCTCACCGAGTGGGACGAGTTCACCGGCGCCGACCCGGTCGCCCTCGGCGGCATCGTCGACGGCCGCACGGTGATCGACGCGCGCAACTGCCTCGACGCCTCCGCCTGGAGCGCCGCCGGCTGGACCGTGCACGGCATGGGCCGCGTGCCCGAGGCCGCCCCGCTCGCCGACGACCTCGCCGCGCTCGCCGCGGCGCCCCTCCGCTAGCCGAACTGCACGTACAGAGCCGCAACGCACAAAGCCGCACGCACAGAGAAACGAGACCAGCATGACCAGTTACGTGACCAAGGCCGTGATCCCCGCCGCGGGACTCGGCACCCGCTTCCTTCCGGCGACCAAGGCGATGCCGAAGGAGATGCTCCCGGTGGTCGACAAGCCGGCCATCCAGTACGTGGTCGAGGAGGCCGTCTCCAGCGGTCTCAGCGACGTGCTCATGATCACCGGCCGCAACAAGAACGCGCTCGAGAACCACTTCGACCGCAACACCGAGCTGGAGGACACGCTCGCGCGCAAGGGCGACACCGACAAGCTGCAGAAGGTGGCGTACTCGACCTCGCTGGCCGACCTCCACTACGTCCGGCAGGGCGACCCGAAGGGTCTCGGTCACGCCGTGCTGCGTGCCAAATCGCACATCGGCCACGAGCCGTTCGCGGTGCTGCTCGGAGACGACATCATCGACGAGCGCGACCCGCTGCTGAGCCGGATGCTGGAGGTGCAGCACGCCCTCAACACCACCGTCGTGGCCCTGATGGAGGTGCCGCCGGAGTCCATCCACCTCTACGGCGCCGCCGCGGTGGTCGAGACCGACGACGACGACGTGGTGCGCATCACCGGCCTGGTCGAGAAGCCGAGCCGGGAGAACGCCCCTTCGAACTACGCGGTGATCGGGCGCTACGTGCTGCGGCCCGAGATCTTCGACATCCTCGAGAAGACCGAGCCGGGCAAGGGAGGCGAGATCCAGCTGACCGACGCGCTGCAGGGCCTCGCGACCGCCCCGGCGTGGACGGGTGGCGTGCACGGCGTCATCTTCAGCGGTCGCCGCTACGACACGGGCGACCGGCTGGACTACATCAAGGCGATCGTGCAGCTGGCCGCGGCCCGCGACGACCTCGGCCCGCAGCTCGTGCCGTGGCTGCGCGAGTTCACGGCCGCGCAGGAGCCGGTCGCCCCGGCGCTGCCGGCGCGGCCCGCCGCACCTGCTGCTCCTGCGGCTCCCGCCGCTCCCGCGGCGCGCCCGCGCAAGCGCGAGCTCGTCCCCGTCGCCGGAGCCTGACCCGCCCGCAGCCCGCGAGCACAGGGAGGATGTCGCGATTCTGCCCGGATCGCGACATTCTTCCTGTGCTCGGCGGCTGGCTGCGGGACGGGCGGGCGGGGGAGAGGGTCAATCGAGGCCGAGGCGCTTCAGGGTGTGCTTCTCGGAGTGGCCGGGGTCGGTCTCGATCTCGTCGATGGCGATCGGGATGTTCGGCCCGACCGACAGCCACACGAAGCCGTCCCGGTGCACGAGCGGCACGAGGTCCGTGGTCCCGTCGCGCAGCAGCGTGCGCACCCGCTTGAGCAGCGCGTACCCCTCGGCCGGCTTCGTCACGTAGGTCTTGCGTCGGTAGTGGACGACATGCGCGACCGTCTTGGCGCTGAGTCCCGCGATCTCGGCGGAGGGGAGGGGGTCGGAAGCGGTGGTGTCGGTCATGCCGTGCACGGTACGCCTCCCGCTAGCCTCGTGGGATGCGGCATCCGTCCACCGGCCTCGACCCGGCTCTCCTCGACCCGGCGCTCCTCGACGGCCTCGCCGACCGCGGTTGGCCCGCGCTCGACCGCGAACCCCTCGGCCCGTGGACGCTGCGGGCCGCGGCGGGCGTGACGAACCGCGCCAACTCGGTGCTCACGGTGGGCGAGCCGGACGACCTCGATGCCGCCATCGCCTCCGCCGAGCGCTGGTACGCCGTTCGCGACCTCCCTGCTGTGTTCCAGGTCAGCCCGGCAACGCCGGCAGCTCTCGCGCCCGCGCTGACGGCGCACGGCTATCGCGAGCGCTCGCCGACCGACATCATGGTCGCCGATACGCTCCCGGCCGTTGCCTCTCACGCCGATCGGCCAGTGGAGGTGGAGGTCGCCCCGACGCCGTCCGACGCCTGGCTCGACACCTGGTGGTCCGTCGACGGCCGCGGAGGCGCCACCGAGCGCGAGGTCGCCCGCCGCATCCTCACCGGAGGCCCGGCCCTCTACGCCTCCACCGGTGACCCCGAGGCGCCGGACGCCGTCGCCCGCCTGGCCATCGTCGGCGAGTGGGGCGGCTTGTACGCGGTGGCGACCCGACCCTCCGCCCGCCGCCGCGGCCTCGCCCGCACGCTCATGCAGGCGCTCGCCGCCGAGGCGCCGCGCCGCGGCGTGGAGCGCCTGTGGCTGCAGGTGCTCGCCGGCAACGCGCCCGCGCACGCGCTCTACGCATCGCTCGGCTTCCGCCGCGCATCCGGCTACAGCTACTTCACGCGCTGAGCGCCCCGATCGCTACGGCCGCCGCGAGAAGATCCGCCGCAGCTCCTCGAGCGGCGCCTTCGGGCGGCGGTCCTCGAAGACGAGGCCGTTCGTCTCCTGGCCGGTGTCGGCGAGCTGCGTGTAGCAGTAGCCGGCGAGGGCGGGGGAGGCGACGACCGCGCCCACCAGGGCGTCGAGCCGCTCGACCAGCTCGGCCGGGCTGGAGACGGCGGAGTAACCCCACGCGTCCTCCGGCCCGTTCTCGGTGTACGAGATGCCGCCGAACTCGGTCAGCATGAGCGGCGCGTCCGTGCGCTGCTCGGGGCCGACGATGAGGCGGCGGCCGGGAAGGGTGAACGCGGAGCCGAGCACCTGCTCGCGCGAGGCGTAGCGCTCCCGCACCCGCTCCGCGTCGTGGTCGTAGTCGTGGATCGACAGGATGTCGGAGCGCACGTGCTCCCACCCGTCGTTCGAGATCACCGGGCGGGTCGGGTCCACGGCCCGCGTCAGCTCGACCAGCCCGGCCGAGTAGGAGACCATGCGCGGGTCGGCGGCGAGGTGCTGCACGCCCCAGCTCTCGTTGAGCGGCACCCACGTCACGATCGACGGGTGCGAGCGGTCGCGGTCGAGGATGGCGGTCCACTCGGCGACCGTGCGCTGAACCGCCTCCGGCGTGAAGGCGTAGGCGGCCGGCGCCTCGCCCCAGACCAGCAGGCCCAGCCGGTCGGCCCAGTACAGGAACCGCGGGTCCTCGTACTTCTGGTGCAGCCGGGTGGCATTGAAACCGAGCGAGAGGATCAGCTCGGCCTCGGCCCGCAGGGCGTCCGCGCTCGGCGCCGCCGAGTGCGACTCGGGCCAGTAGCCCTGGTTCAGCACCGACCGCACATAGAAGGGACGGTCGTTGAGCAGGAACCGTCCGCCGGCGACCGCGGTCGAGCGCAGTCCGAAGTACGACGCGACGCGGTCATCCGCCCCCGAGGCCGAACCCGATGCCGCACCCGCCGTGCCGCCGGCAGGCCGCAGCCGCACCTCGGCGTCGAGCAGCGTGGGGTGGGAGGGAGACCAGAGCAGCTCCTCGTACGCCTGGCCGTTCTCCTGCACCGCCAGGCGCAGCGGCACCTCCGCGCGCCTCCCCGAGACCTCGACGGCCGCCGCCGCGAGCCGCTCGCCCTCGCGCGTCACGACGATGTCGAGCACCGACCCCGCCGGCAGGGCGCGCGAGAAGCGCAGCGTCGCGGTGACCTCGCCGGCCGGGACGTCGGCGACCCAGTGCAGCTGCTCGACGTGCGCCGCAGGCACGCCCTCCAGCCAGACCGGCTGCCAGATTCCGGTGGTGCGGTGGTACCAGATCGAGTGCGGGTGACGTCGCCAGTCCTGCTTGCCGCGCGGCTGGGAGACGTCGGCCGGGTCGTCCTCGGCGCGCACGACGATCGTGGCGCGCTCGCCGTCGATCAAGTCGGTGATGTCGAACGAGAAGGGCGTGGAGCCGCCCTCGTGCCGCCCGGCGAGCCTCCCGTCGACCCACACCGCGCAGCGGAAGTCCACCGCGCCGAAGTGCAGGAGCACGCGCTCGCCCGCGGGCACCTCGTCGCGCTCCAGGACGCGGCGGTACCAGACGACCGGGTGGAAGCCCGTGTCACCGATGCCAGAGGCGGGCGATTCGAACGGGCAAGGGACCTGGATGGTGGCGCCGAAGTCTGCGCTCGTGCCCTCGCGCTCCCAGTGCTCGCCCTGCCCGCGATCCTCGTCGTCGAAGGCGAAGCCCCACGGCCCGGACAGATCGGTCCACGCCGCCCGCACGAGCTGGGGGCGCGGGTGCGCTCCGTCGAGCCGGGAGGCGAGGGGGAGGCGGGGCGCCTCGTCCGACAGGGCGTCGGCGAGGGCGAGGTCGTCGCTGAGCATCACCCCAGCATGCCGCATTCGTGCAGCGCTGTAAAGCGACAGGAAGGCGTCGATCAGGACGCGGAGGAGCTCTCCCGCTCGACCAGCGAGAAGGCGGCCAGCTCGTGCCGGCCCATGCCGTCGTAGCCCTCCACCCGCTCCAGCAGCATCTCGATCGCGCGCTCGGCGAGCCCGCGCAGGTCGGGCGCGACCGAGGTCAGTGACGGGTAGGTGACGGCGGTCATCGGGGTGTCGTCCCAGCCGGTGATCGCCACGTCGTCCGGCACGTGGAGGCCGCGCTCCTGCAGGGCGCGCAGCGCGCCGATCGCGGCCAGGTCGTCGCGACAGACCAGGCCGTCGAACCGCAGGCCGCGGTCGAGGGCGGCCCCGACCGCCTGCGCGGCGGCGGCGGCCGACACCGTCTCGGAGGCGATGAGCAGGTCGGGCGAGGCGGTCTGGCCCGCCTCCTCGAGGGCGTGCTGGTAGCCGGCGATGCGCAGCTGGGAGGTGCGGGTCGGCCCGTGCTCCTCGTATCCGGCGAACGCGATCCGCCGCCGCCCGAGGGCCAGCAGGTGCTCGGTCGCCGCCGTGGCCGCCGCGACGTTGTCGATCATGATGCGGTCCAGCGTCAGCGGGGCCGCGTTCTCGCCGAGCACGACGATCGGCACGTCGGTGCGGCTCTGCGCCAGCTCGGCGGAGTTCATGACGCTCGGCTGGAACAGCATCCCGTCGACGAGGCCGGACTCGCTGGCGCTGACCACCGCTCGCTCGCCCTCGATCGTGCCCTCCGTCTGCTCCAGCAGCACGCGGTAGCCGCGGCGCTCGGCCTCGTCGGCGACCACGCGGGCCAGTTGCGCGAAGTACGGCAGGGTCACGTCGGCGAAGGCGAGCGCGAGCAGGCCGGTGCGGCCGGTCGCCAGGCGCCTGCCCATGATGTTGGGCCGGTAGCCGAGCTCGTCGATCGCCTTCCGCACGCGCTCCCGCATCTTGGGGCTCACGTGCGGGTAGTCGTGGACGACGTTCGAGACGGTCTTCATCGAGACGCCGGCGTACTCCGCCACATCCTGCAGTCTGACGGCCATCCCGAACCCCCTCGCCTTCGCCCGCGCCGTGGCGGGCCTGCTCACTTTACAGCGCAGGCCGCTTGACGGCGAACGTATAGCGCTGTAAATTCGCGGAACATGCATAGCGTCGCCACCGGCGGCGGCATGACCCCGCCGCGGCGGGCACTGCACTCAAGGGAGAGAGATCACATGAAGATGCGTACAGCCGCACGTGCGATCGCGATCGCGGCAACCGTCGGGCTCGGCCTGGCGCTCACCGCGTGCGGCGGCAGCGGAGGCTCGGGAGGCGCGGAGGTCTCCTCCGGCGACTACAAGGGCCCGAAGGTCACCATCAGCTTCTGGAACGGCTGGACCGGCGGCGCCGCTCCCGTGCTGGTCCCCAAGCTGATCGACAAGTTCAACTCCGAGCACGACAACATCGTCGTCAAGGACGTCCCGATGGAGTGGGCCGACATCGCCCGCAAGATGCCGCTCGCCATCAAGGCGGGCAAGGGCCCCGACGTCGCCGTCGGCCACGGCGACGACATCGCCACCTACGCCGCGCAGGGCCTCGTGCTCAAGGCGGACTCGATCGTCAAGTCCCTCGGGTACAAGGCGAGCGACTTCCCCGAGGGCCTCCTCGACGCCGGTCAGTACAACGGCAGCCAGTACGCGGTGCCGTGGAGCGTGACGCCGCTCGGCCTGTTCGCCAACAAGTCGGTGCTCACCTCGGCCGGCGTCGACGCCGAGAACCTGCCCACCGACAAGACGTCGTACCTCGCCGCGCTCGACAAGCTGAAGGCGGCCGGCGTCCAGGGCGAGTGGGTGGACGGCTACGTGTTCACCGGCACGTTCGAGTTCCAGTCGCTGCTGTGGCAGTTCGGCGGCGACCTGTACAACAAGGACGTCACCGAGGCCACGTTCAACTCCGACGCGGGCGTCAAGGCGCTCACCTGGATGACCGACCTCATCAAGAACGGCTACAGCCCGAAGGACGTCGCGCAGGATGGCAACATCAACGCCCTGATCGCCGGCAAGACCGCCTTCAACTGGAACGGCGTCTGGCAGACCACGAACACGGCGTTCGACAAGCTGCAGTGGCAGGCCGTCGCGGTGCCGCAGATCGGCGACCAGAAGGCCGTCTGGTCGAGCTCGACGCACTGGATGTTCGCCAACAACAAGGGCCAGGACAAGAACAAGACCGCGGCCGCCGCGACCTTCGTCAAGTGGATGAACGACCACTCCGCAGACTGGCCGCAGACCGGTGAGCTGCCGGCGAAGAACTCGGTCCGCGAGGACCCGAAGCTGCTCCAGACGTACCCGCACCTCAAGCCGTTCCTGGACGAGCTGCAGTACGCGCACTACGAGACCTCGGCCCCCGGCATCACCACCGTGGGCGCGACCATCACCACGGCGGTCAACGAGGCCATCACCGGCAAGAAGTCGCCGAAGGAGGCGCTGGACGACGGCGTGCAGAAGGCCAACGCCCTCCTGAAGCAGAACCAGCAGAAGTACGGCTCCGGGAAGTAACGTGACCGGCACCGCTTCTGTCGTGGCGCCCCGGGAGACCGGGGCGCCACGCCCGCGCCGCGCCGAGGGCCGCAGCCGCACCGGCAAGCGCCGGACCGGCACGGCCTACCTGTTCCTGGCGCCGTTCCTCGTCCTGTTCGCGGTGTTCGTGCTGTACCCGTCGATCTTCGGACTGTGGATCAGCCTGACCAACTGGAGCCCGTTCCGGGTCGACCAGTCCTTCGTCGGGCTCGAGAACTACATCCAGCTGTTCACCGCGGGGTCGGCGACCTCCGGCGACTTCTGGCAGTCGATGCTGGCGACGCTCATCTTCACCGTCGGCAGCGTGCCCTTCCTGCTGGTCATCCCGCTGCTCGTCGCGGTGCTGCTCAACCAGAAGATCCGAGCCGGATCGTTCTTCCGCGGCATCTTCTTCGCGCCGTACGTGCTCGGCGTCGCCGTCATCGGCGTGATCTGGAAGTACCTGCTCGACACGCAGTCCGGAATCGTCAACCACCTGCTCGGCATGATCGGCCTGCCGGACAACCTGCCCTGGACGGTCGACGTGCCATGGGCCTGGTTCACGCTCGTCGGCGTGACGGTCTGGTGGACCATGGGGTTCAACACGGTCATCATCCTCGCCGGCCTCAAGGGCATCAGCGCCGACCTGTACGAGGCCGCCGCGCTCGACGGAGCCGGCGCGGTCCGCCAGTTCTTCAGTGTCACCCTGCCGGGGCTGCGGCCAGTCATGACCTTCGTGGTGACCATCACCATCCTCGCGAGCGCGAACATGTTCGGGCAGTCGTTCCTGATCACCAAGGGCGGTCCGGGCAACACCACGCGCACGGCGATCATGTACATCGCCGACCAGGGCCTCTCGCAGAACAACATGGCGGCGGCCTCCGCGATGAGCTACGTGCTGTTCGCCTTCCTCGCGATCATCAGCATCATCAACTTCCGCCTCCAGCGCGAGCGGGCAGAGAAGAGCGCCTCATGACGACGACGACCCCCGAGATCGAGGAGGCCCAGGCCGGCCGCGCTGTGCCGCAGCGCCGCAAGCCCACCACCCAGGCCGCCTTGCGCAAGAGCGTGCTGTACGCGGTGCTGATCGTGCTCGCGCTGATCATCATCCTGCCGCTGTTCTGGATCCTGATGACGTCCTTCAAGACCGACGGCGACGCGATCCGCAACCCGTACTCGGCCGTCCCGAACCCGTTCTCGGTGGAGGCGTACACCACGCTCTCCAGCGGGCAGCAGCCGGTGTTCCGCTGGTTCCTGAACAGCCTGGCCGCCGCGGCGCTGCAGACGGTGATCATCCTGGTCACCGCCTCGTTGGCCGCCTACGCGCTCGCCCGGCTGGAGTTCTGGGGCAAGCGGATCGTGTTCGGCCTGATCGTGGCGACCCTGCTCGTGCCGCCGGTCATCTTCCTGATCCCGAACTACCTGATCGTGCAGAACCTGGGCTGGCTCGACACCATCTGGGCCATCACGATCCCGGGGGCGGCGAGCGCGTTCGGCGTGTTCTTCCTGCGGCAGTTCTTCGTCGGGCTGCCGGTGGAGATCGAGGAGGCGGCCCGCATCGACGGCGCCGGCGACTTCCGCATCTTCCTGCGGATCGTGCTGCCGCTCGCCCGCCCCGCGCTCGCGACCCTCGCGGTGCTGAGCTTCCTGTCGAACTGGAACGACTTCCTCTGGCCGGTGTACGTCCTGCTCAGCCCCGAGAACCTGACGCTCCAGCCGGGTCTGTCGCAGCTGCAGGGCGCGTACTCCACCCACTACGCCATCGTCATGGCGGGGGCGGTGATCGCGTCGGTGCCGGTGCTCATCCTCTTCTTCTTCGCCCAGAAGCAGATCGTGGAGAGCGTCGCGACCAGCGGGGTCAAGGGATGAGCAGGGCGCGGGCGGTCGTCGCGCTCGGCGCGGCCGTGCTCGCGGTCGCGGCGCTGGGCGGGTGCTCGTCCGGCGCCGCGCCGGAGGGCGCCGCGACCGACGCGTCGACCCTCGCGCCGTTCCAGATCGACGACGACTTCCCCGATCCGGGTGCGCTCGTCGACGGCGACACCGTCTACGCGTACGCGACGAACACACCGGCCGTGAACGTGCAGGTCGCGTCGAGCCGCGACATGAAGAAGTGGACCGTGAGCGACGAGGACGCGCTGCCGGAGCTGCCCTCGTGGGCAACGCCCGGGAAGACCTGGGCTCCCGGTCCGGCGAAGCTGGCCGACGGCCGGTACGCGCTCTACTTCACCGCCGCCGACACCGCCAGCAGGCACCAGTGCATCGGCGTCGCGTTCGCGGACAGCCCGACCGGGCCCTTCACCTCCACGGCCGACAAGCCGCTCGTCTGCCCGGTGGACGAGGGCGGCGCGATCGACGCGAGCGTCTTCACCGACGAGGACGGCAGCCGGCACCTGGTCTGGAAGAACGACGGCAACTGCTGCGGCTTCGACACCTGGCTCCAGCTCGCTCCGCTCTCCGCCGACGGCACCTCGCTGACGGGAGACGCGGTGCGGCTGGTCAAGCAGACGCAGGAGTGGGAGGGGAACCTGGTGGAGGCTCCCGTCATCGTCCGGCACGACGACGAGTACGTGCTCCTCTACTCCGCGAACGACTACGGTGGCGGCTCCTATGCGACCGGTGTCGCGACGGCGACGGCGCTGACCGGCCCGTACACGAAGGAGAAGAAGCCGCTGCTCTCGACCGAGGGCACCGGCGGCGCTTACGTCGGTCCGGGCGGCGCCGACCTCGTGACATTCACGGGCAAGGACTGGATGCTGTTCCACTCGTGGGATGACGCCGTCGTCTATCGCGGCATGCACGCCGTGCCGGTGACGTGGAAGAACGGCCTCCCGCAGCCGCAGCTCGAGGGCACGCGATGACGGAGCAGCACCTCCGCGTCGCCGAGCACTGGGGCCCGGTCTGGGAGGGGTACTTCGCCGACCCGTTCGTGCTGCGCCTCCCTGGGGGCGGCTATGCGGCGTACGGCACGCACCCCGGCCGCGAGGACGAGCGCGTCTTCGAGGCGCTGCTCTCGCCCGACCTCGTGGAGTGGCGGAGCGCCGGCGCGGTGCTGGAGCGCCTCCCCGAGTCGTTCGGCGAGGACTACTGGGCGCCGGAGGTGGCGTTCGGGGGCGGCGCCTACTGGATGTACTACTCGGTGGGCCGCGGCATCGACGGTCACCACCTCCGGGTCGCGCGCGCCGAGCGGCCGGAGGGCCCCTTCCGCGATCTCGGCGTCGACCTCACGCCCGGGGAGGTGTTCGCCATCGACGCGCACCCCTTCCGCGACGACGACGGCCGCTGGTACCTCTTCTTCGCGCGCGACGTGCTCGACCACGAGCGACCGGGCACGCACCTGGCCGTGGCGCCGCTCGACGCGAGCATGACCTCCTTCGCCGGGCCTGTGGTCGCGGCGCTCGCGCCGAACGCCGACTGGCAGCTGTACGAGCGCGACCGCGACATCCACGGCCGCCGCTACGACTGGCACACGCTGGAGGGGCCGGCCGTGCTGCGCCGCGACGGTCGCTACTGGCTGACCTACTCGGGCGGCGCGTGGACCGGGCCGGGCTACGCCGTGGGCGTCGCCGTCGCCGACCATCCGCTCGGGCCGTGGGAGCACGTCGACCAGCCGCCGCTGCTCAGCACGCGTGACGACCTCCGCGGCCCTGGCCACAACTCGCTGACCATCGCGCCCGACGGCTCCGACATCATCGCGTTCCACTCCTGGGACGCGGAGGCGACCCGCCGCATGCTGCACCTGGGGCGGCTGGAGTACTCCGAAGGCTGACTTCTCCGTTCACCGACGAAAGGACGAACCATGACCGACACCGTTCCCCGCGTCACCCCGGCGCCTCCCGACACCACCGGGCTCGAGCCGGAGCTGCAGGAGGCGGTCACGGCCCTCTACACCGACGGCGTCGTCGGCAAGAAGGGCGCGTTCTCGACCGAGTGGGCAGATCAGCTCCGCGAGGACATCGAGGTCGCGTTCGCGGAGGCGCTGAGCCGCCCGGGCGGCGCGGTGGGTCGCGGCACCAAGCGCTACTACGTCGAGATGCATCCCGAGCAGATGCGCGGCTGGGTCGAGCTCGTCGACCACCCCTGGGTGCGCGGCGTCTGCGAGGCCGTGCTCGGCCCCGACTACCAGATCGTCGAGCTGGGCTTCGACGTGCCGGGCCCGGGGGCGAAGGACCAGCCGTGGCACCGCGACTTCCCGATGCCGGACGAGACGAAGGAGACGGGGAGGCTGACCTCCCTCGCCTTCAACCTCACCGCCGTCGACACCGACGAGGACATGGGACCGTTCGAGATCGCGCCGGGGACGCAGTGGGACCTTCCCGAGGGCTTCGAGCACGAGATGTTCCCGGAGAAGGAGCTCTACCCGCGGTTCCTGGAGCGCGCCGTGCGCAAGTATCCGCAGCGCGGCGACATCTCCGCCCGGTCGGCGCTCACGCTGCACCGGGGGACCGAGAACACCTCACAGAAGTCGCGGCCCGTGCTGGTGCTCGGGGTGGATGCGCCGGGCGCGGGGAACGCCGAGCACCACGACATGGCGGTCACGCGGGAGTTCTACGACTCGCTGCCCGAGCGGATCACGCAGCACCTGGTCTGCCCGGTGGTGGACGAGCTGACGCCGATCACGCAGAAGCACACGATCGAGGGCCTGATGATGGGCGACGCCTGACGTCGCGGGCCCTGCGGCCCGATGAACCGACCGGCCCCGGAGACCACGATGCCGGGCGGTGTGGGAGCTAGGGTCTTCCACACAGCCCGGCATACGTTCGGGGTTACGATCGGGGATTTTTCGGGTTCCCCCGACCGCTCTTGAAGCATAGCGCGGAACGGGTCCTCCATGTCGGCATAATGGAGGACAATTTTGTACCCCGGTTGTCCCCAGTCTGGGGGGTGAGCTGCTTCAGGCCCGCAGCTCGCGCACCAGCGCGGCCACGAAGTCGTCGATGTCCTGCTCGGTGGTGTCGAACGAGCACATCCAGCGCACCTCGTTGCGGGCCGCATCCCAGTCGTAGAACCGGAAGTGCTCGCGCAGGCGATCGGCGACGCCGGCGGGGAGGGTCGCGAAGACGCCGTTCGCCTCCGTCGCCTGGCTGAATCCGACGCCCTGGATGCTGCCGTCGGCGATGCCGGCCTCGAGGGCTCCGCGCAGGCGCGCCGCCATCGCGTTCGCGTGCGACGCCGACCGCAGGTAGAGGTCGTCGGTCAGCAGCGCGATGAGCTGCGCCGAGATGAAGCGCATCTTGGAGGCGAGCTGCATGTTGAGCTTGCGCAGGTAGACGAGCCCCTCCGACGCCTCCGGGTTCAGCACGACCACGGCCTCGCCGTAGAGCATGCCGTTCTTGGTGCCGCCGAAGCTGAGCACGTCGACGCCCGCGTCGGTGGTGAAGGCGCGCAGCGGCACGCCGAGCGTCGCGGCGGCGTTGGCGATGCGGGCGCCGTCCATGTGCAGCTTCATGCCCTTGGCGTGCACGTGATCGGCGATCGCACGGACCTCCTCGACCGAGTAGGCGGTGCCGAGCTCGGTCGTCTGGGTGATGGAGACCACGAGCGGCTGCGCGCGGTGCTCGTCGCCCCAGCCCCACGCCTCCCGGTCGATCAGCTCGGGCGTGAGCTTGCCGTCAGGGGTGTCGACGGTGAGCAGCTTGATGCCGGCCACCTTCTCGGGTGCGCCGGCCTCGTCCGTGTTGATGTGCGCGGTCTTCGCGCAGATGACGGCGCCCCAGCGGGGGAGCATCGACTGCAGGCCGATCACGTTGGCGCCGGTGCCGTTGAACACGGGGTAGACCTGCACGCCCTCGCCGAAGTGCTCGGCGAACACCTCGTGCAGGCGCTCGGTGTAGACGTCCTCGCCGTAGGAGATCTGGTGGCCCTGGTTGGCGGCGGCGATGGCGTCGAGGATCTCGGGGTGCACGCCGGCGTAGTTGTCGGACGCGAACCCGCGGAGGTTCAGGTCGTGGAGTTGGAGTGTCACCCGTCCATCCTCGCATTCCCGGCATGCGGTTCCCGCACGGCAGTCGCACATGTCATATACATATTTCACCGCTAAGCTGGTGGGGTGCCCTCTCTCCTCGACCTCACGCTGCTCGAGCGCCCCTACCGGGTCGCGCTCGCCGGCATGTCAGACGAGCAGGTGGGGGCGGTCACGCGCGCCTGGGCCCGCTGCGGCGCCCGTCCGGCCGACGACGACGGCGAGGGCGCGACGGTCTCGGCGGCGCTGACCTCTCATCGCGAGGAGGTGGCCGCCGGTGCGGACATCGCCTCGCCCGACTTCGCGGAGGTCTCCGCCCGCCTCACCTCGGCTCTCACGACGAACGTCATCCGCCGCCGCTCGCGCGACCTCCTGCTGCTGCACGCGGCCGCTGTCAGCGACCCGGTGAGCGGCCGCACGGTCGCGCTCGTCGGGCCGTCCGGCCGGGGCAAGACCACCGCGGCCCGCATCCTCGCCGAGCGGTGGGGCTACGTCACCGACGAGACGGTCGCGATCCGCGACGACGCCTCCGTCGTGCCGTTCCCCCGCCCTCTCTCGGTCGTCGACCCGCGGCCCGGATCGCCGAAGCTGCAGCTCGGCCCGGACGACCTCGGACTCCGCCGGCTCGGGAGCGCGCCGCGGCTGAGCGCCATCCTGCTGCTCGACCGCGCGCCAGGGGACCGGATCGGCGGGCCGCGACTGTCGGGCCTCCCGCTGCACGAGGCCGTCGGTGATCTCGTCGGTCAGGTCAGCGCGCTGTCTGCTCGGCCGAACGGGCTCCGGAGGCTGAGCTCGGTCATCGACGCGTGCGACGGCGTCCGCCGCGTGCGCTACGCCGAGGCCGCGGAGCTTGCCGAGCTGGTGCGTCCCCTCCTCGAATGGCCGACCGCGAAGGCGAAGGAGCTGCGGTACGCGCAGGCCGCCGACGCCGAGACGCTGCCCGACGGCGACCGGTTGATCGTGCTCGCCGGCGGCCGGGTGGGGGTGCTCGACGGCATCGCGCCCGTCGTTTGGCAGGCGTGCGCGCGGCCGGCCGGCGTCGCAGACCTGGTGCAGCGCGTGGTGCACGCGCACGGCGTTCCCGCCGGCGGGGCACCGGTCGCCGACGTGGTCGCTGTCGCGCGCGCACTCGTGGGCGCCGGGCTGCTGCGGCGGCTGGGCGAGCCCGCCGCGTAGCGCTCGTCGGCGGGCCGGCTCAGGAGTCGCCGAGCGGGAGGTGCGCGCCGTTCACGGCCGCGGCCTCCGTCGACCACAGCCGCACGACCTCCTCGCCGAGACGCTCCTCCAGGCCCGCGAGCGTCTTGACGACGAAGATCGCCGCCGCCGACTGCGGAGCCTGCTTGGCGAGGCCCTGCGCGACGGCGCGCGTCCAGGCGTCGGCCGCGGCCTTCGCGGCGGCGTAGTTCGCGCCTCCTGCGTACGGCTTGTCGACCGCGGTGGACGACACGACCGCGAGCCGGCCCGCGGGCGACGCCACGAGGTCGTCGTAGAAAAGGCGCGTCGTGTTCCGCAGGGTGCGGAACCCGCGCTCCAGGAACTCCCAGTCCTCGTCGGACTGCCCGGCGATGCCGCCGCCGCCGCGCCAGCCGCCGACCAGGTGCACCAGGCCGTCGATGCGGCCGAACTTCACGTGGATGCGCATCGCCAGCTCGGCCACCGCGTCGCGGTCGGCCAGGTCGCAGGTGCGCGTGTCGACGCCGGGGACCGCCGCCTCGAGCGCGGACAGCGCCTCCGGCCGTGTGCCGACGGCGAGGACCGTGGCGCCCGCGCCGATCAGCGCGCGCGACACGGCCTCCCCGCTGGTGCTCGTCGCACCCGCGACGAGCACCAGCCGGCCGGCGAGAGGGGCGTCGCTCACGCGTCCGTCGCGCCGGTGATGCCGGCCGTGGACTCGATGACGCCCGCCATCTTCTTGTTCAGCGCCTCGTAGAACATCGAGAGCGGGAACTCGTCGTCGAGCACCTGGTCGGTGTAGCCCTTCGGCGGCCCGGAGAGCACCTCGTCCGACAGCCCGCGCGCCCAGTTGGAGGCGGGGTGCGGGGTGAGCGTCTCGGTCAGCATCGCGTAGGCGGCCAGCCAGTGCGCCACCTTCGGCCGGTCGATCGAGCGCCAGTAGAGCTCGTTGATCCGGTCGCTGAGCGCGACGACCACATCGGGGACGTTCTCCCAGTCGATGGTGAGCTGGGTGTCGGTCCAGTGCAGCACGTCGTGCTGGTGCATCCACGCGAACAGCAGCTGGCCGCCGAGCCCGTCGTAGTTGCGCACGCGGCTGCCGGTGATCGCGAACCGGAAGATGCGGTCGAAGATGACCGCGTACTGCACGAGGTGCGCGTGGTCGCGGATCTGCCGCTGCGCGTCCGACAGCTCGGCGTCGGGCAGCGCCGAGAGCTCGCGCTCCAGCTTGACCGACTCCCGGAACGCGGTCAGGTCGCAGCGCAGCTCCTCCAGCGAGTAGAGGAAGAACGGCATCCGCTGCTTGATCATGAACGGGTCGAACGGCAGGTCGCCGCGCATGTGGGACCGGTCGTGGATGATGTCCCACATCACGAAGGTCTCCTCCGTGAGCGTCTGGTCGTCCAGCATCGCGGCGGCGTCCGCCGGCAGCTCGAGTTTGGTGATCTCGGCGGCCGCGCGGACGACCCGGCGGTACCGGGCGGCCTCGCGGTCCTGGAAGATCGCGCCCCAGGTGAACTGCGGGATCTCGCGCATCGCGACCGTCTCCGGGAAGAGCACCGCGGAGTTGGTGTCGTACCCGGGGGTGAAGTCGACGAAGCGCAGGGCGACGAACAGCTTGTTGCCGTACTCGCCCGCCTCCAGCTCGGCGATGAACTCGGGCCAGATGACCTCGACGAGCACCGCCTCCACCAGCCGGTTCGACGAGCCGTTCTGCGTATACATCGGGAAGACGACGAGGTGCCCCAGGCCGTCGACACGGTGCTGCTGCGGCTGGAACGCATTCAGCGCGTCGAGGAAGTCCGGGACTCCGAAGCCCTCGTCGCGCCAGCGGCGGAAGTCGGCCTGCAGCGCGGTGAGGTAGGCGGCGTCGTGCGGGAACGCCGGCGCGAGCGCGGCGATGGCGTCCACGATGGTGTCGACGTGGGCGGCGGCGGCCGGCTTGTCGGCCTCCTGCTCGACCGAGCCGTCCTTCACCTGAAGGGACTGGAGGGCGGTGGCGGCGTCCTTGAGGCGCAGCCAGGCGGGGTCGTTCGCGACCTCGCGGACGGGCCGGCCGTCCTCGACGACCTCGGGCTCCCCGACAATCGCGTCCTGAGTGAACTGCTGGACGAACTGAGACATGACGAACCTCCCGTCATCGGGTCGGCCGCGCACAGCGGCAACGGTGTGGACGGACGCGGAACGGCGCCCACATCGAGCCTATCCGCGCATCCCGGACGTTTTATTGCCCATATCGGCGGAAAAGTGCGCCGGCCGGCGCCGGGACGCAACGGATGTGCTGGTCTGCTCGGATGTTCCGCGCATGCAGCACCATGGTCGTATGACGAGCGCACGCGTGGTGAGTGTCAGCAGGGACGACGAGCACCGCTTCTCGAAGCCGCGGGAGGACGAGATCA
This sequence comes from Leifsonia williamsii, assembly GCF_030433685.1. Classification (NCBI taxonomy): domain Bacteria; kingdom Bacillati; phylum Actinomycetota; class Actinomycetes; order Micrococcales; family Microbacteriaceae; genus Leifsonia; species Leifsonia williamsii. The sequence goes on along the minus strand of NZ_JAROCF010000001.1, from coordinate 289,666 downwards.
CCCTGGTGGAGGGTCTCGGAGTCGAGGGCGATGCGCACTTCGGCGCGACCGTGCAGCACCTCTCCCGGGTGCGGCGCGACCCCTCGCAGCCGAACCTCCGGCAGGTCCACCTCATCCACCGGGAGCTGTTCGCCGAGGTGACGGTGGACGTGGCGCCGGGGGAGCTCGGCGAGAACATCACCACCGAGGGTCTCGATCTCCTCGCCCTGCCGCGCGGGACCCGGCTGCACGTCGGTGCAGAGGCCGTCGTCGAACTCACCGGGCTGCGCAATCCGTGCGTGCAGATCGACCGCTTCCGGCCCGGGCTGCTCAAGCAGGTCGTCGGTGTCGACCAGGAGGGAGACGTCGTCCGGAAGGCGGGCGCCATGGCGGTCGTGCTGTCGGGCGGCGTCGTGAGGCCCGGCGACGCGATCGAGGTGCGCCTTCCGAGCGGGCCGCTGGAGGCGCTCGCTCCGGTCTGAGCCGTCCGATCCGCGACCCTCCTGCGATGATGGAGGGCATGGCGAGAACGGTTCGTGGCGCACGCGTGCTCATCACCGGGGCGGCATCGGGGATGGGCAGACTGTACGCCGAGCGGGCGGTGCACGAGGGCGCCCGGGCGGTCGTGCTGTGGGACCGCGACGCGGAGGCGCTCGCGGAGCTGACGCACCGGCTGCGGGCCGAGATCCTCGCCGGGCGGACCGCCGCCGCGTGGGGCGCGCCGCCGCGGTCGCCGAGTTCCGCGACCGGGCGTCCCGCCTCCACCGTGCTGCCGTACGTGCTCGACCTCGGCGAGCTGGGCGCCATCGCGCAGACCGCCCAGGCGGTGCGGCGCGAGCTCGACGGCATCGACGTGCTGATCAACAACGCGGGTATCGTGCGCGGCAAGTACTTCTGGGAGCACGACAACGGCGACGACACCCGCGCGACCATGCAGGTCAACGCGCTGGCACCGATGTACACGACGCGCGAGTTCCTCCCCGGGATGCTGCAGAGTGCCAGGGAGGCCCGCATCGTCAACATCGCGTCCGCCGCCGGCACCATCGCCAACCCGCGCATGAGCGTCTACGCGGCGAGCAAGTGGGCGGTGATCGGGTGGAGCGACAGCCTCCGCCTCGAGCTCGACCAGCAGGGCTTCGGGCACGTGAAGGTGACGACGGTCGCGCCGAGCTACGTCGGCACGGGGATGTTCGAGGGCGCGCGCGGTCCGCTGCTGACGCCGGTGCTCACGCCCGAGTACGTCGCCGACCGGGTATGGCGCGCGATGCTCGCCGGCAAGCCGATGTTGATGCTGCCGCGCTCCGTGCGGTTGGCCAAGACGCTGCAGGGCGTGCTGCCGCAGCGCGCGTGGGATGCCGTCGCCGACCGCGTCTTCGGTGTCTACCACTCCATGGACGCCTTCACCGGGCGGGAGGACTGAGCCTCCGCACGGCAGAATGCACGGATCACCCCCGATGTGGTGGATTTCTGTGGGGATTCACATACAGTGTTCCGCACCAGAGAGTAAACGCAGCGCCGAAGGGGGCACATCGTGAGCGATCCGTCCTGGACCCAGGTGGTCAAGACCGTCGAGCCGGAGCAGCCGGAGCTCAAGCGGGCCCTCGGCCCCGGCCTCCTGCTGCTGTTCATCGTCGGCGACATCCTCGGCACCGGCGTCTACGCGCTGACCGGCCAGGTCGCCGCGGAGGTCGGAGGCGCGGCCTGGCTGCCGTTCCTGCTCGCGTTCGGCGTCGCCACGGTGACCGCGTTCTCGTACCTGGAGCTGGTCACCAAGTACCCGCAGGCGGCGGGAGCGGCGCTCTACACGCACAAGGCGTTCGGCATCCACTTCTTCACGTTCCTGGTCTGCTTCGTGGTGATGACCTCGGGCATCACGTCGGCGTCGACGGCGTCGCGGGCGTTCGCGGTGAACCTCACCGTCGGCTTCGGCATCCCCGACGACAACCTGACGACCCTGCTGATCGCGCTCGCCTTCATCGTGCTGATCATGCTCGTCAACCTGCGCGGGGTGTCGGAGAGCGTGTGGCTCAACGTGGTGCTGACCCTCGTGGAGCTCTCCGGCCTCCTGCTGGTCATCTTCATCGGGCTGTGGGCGATCACCGGAGGCAACGCGGACTGGTCGCAGGTCGTCGCATTCGAGACGCCCGAGGACAAGAGCGTGCTGCTCGCGGTGAGCACCGCGACCTCGCTGGCGTTCTTCGCGATGGTCGGCTTCGAGGACTCGGTCAACATGGCGGAGGAGACCAAGAACCCCAGCAGGATCTTCCCCAAGATGATGCTCTCCGGCCTCGGGATCGCGGCCGTGATCTACGTACTCGTGTCGATCACCGTGGTGGCGCTGGTGCCGATCGGCGAGCTGGCCGGCAGCGAGACGCCGCTGGTGACCGCGGTGGAGGCCGCGGCCCCCGGATTCCCGATCAACGACCTCCTGCCGTTCATCTCGATGTTCGCCGTCGCCAACACGGCGCTGATCAACATGATGATGGCGAGCCGCCTGCTCTACGGCATGAGCCGGCAGAACGTGCTGCCGCCGTTCCTCTCCAAGGTCGCGGTCAAGCGCCGCACGCCGTGGGCGGCGATCCTGTTCACGACCGCGCTCGCCGTGGGCCTGATCATCTACGTGTCCATCGACCCGAAGGGCTCGATCGTGGCACTGCTCGGCGGGACGACCTCCCTGCTGCTGCTCGCGGTCTTCGCGGTCGTCAATATCGCGGTGCTGGTGTTGCGGCGGCAGCCCGTCGACCACAAGCACTTCCGCACGCCGCGGGTGCTGCCGATCATCGGCGCCATCACGTGCCTGTACCTGGTGTTCCCGTGGACGTCGGGTCGGCCCGGCGGCCAGTACGGCATCGCGCTGGTGCTGCTCGCGATCGGCGTGCTGCTGTGGGTGGTCGAGCGGCTGTACGTGCTGGCGCGGCGGCGGCGCGAGACGGCGGGCGCCGGGCGGCGCTGAGTTCCTGCTGCTGATCCATCGAGTTGGCACAACATGCCGTCTCGCCTTTGTGCGAGGCGGCGTGTTGCGCCAAGTGGATGAGGGGAGGACCGGGCGGAGTCGGTCAGCCGTCGCCGGGGCGGCGGCCGCCCACGTCGTCCGTGCCGACGTGGTCCGTGTCGACCGGGCCGGGGCCGGGGTCGCCGCGCTGGACGATGGTCGCGGGGTCGAGGTCGTCCTCCGGCGGCACGTCGACGTCGCCGGTGTCGTCGGGGCCTCCCGTGCCGGGCATGACGTCGTCGCCGGTCGGGTCGTCCTGCTTGGCGGCGGTCTCGCGCTCGCTGGAGGGGCTGTAAGAGCGGTCCTTGGCGGTCAGGTCGCGGTCGCCGAGGTCGCCGCCCTCGGTGCCGGCGGGATTGCGCGTGTCGTCCATTCGCTGCACGGTACGCGCCGGTCGCGCGCCTCCCAAGCCCCTGACGGCCGCGCATCACAGGTGTTCCGTGGAGGCATCACCATCGACGAAGCGGAGGAACGCATGTCCTTTCCCGAACAGCAGCAACAGCCTCCCGGCTCCACCGACGCCATGGAGCCGCGGCCGGATCACGGCGAGCAGAGCTACCGCGGCAGCGGCAAGCTCGAGGGCAAGGTCGCGCTGATCACCGGCGCCGACAGCGGCATCGGCAAGGCCGTCGCGATCGCCTATGCGCGGGAGGGCGCCGACGTGGCGATCTCGTACCTCAGCGAGCAGGACGACGCCGAGGACACGGCGAAGTGGGTGCGGGAGGCGGGGCGCAAGGCGCTCCTCCTCCCGGGCGACGTCTCGGACCCGCAGCACTGCCGCGACCTCGTCGCGACGACGGTCGAGGAGCTCGGCGGGCTCGACATCCTCGTCAGCAACGCCGCCTACCAGATGGACCACCCGCAGCTGGAGGAGGTGACGGACGAGGAGTGGGACCACACCATCGCCACGAACCTGTCGGCCTTCTTCCACCTGACGAAGGCGGCCCTCCCGCACCTCAAGCCGGGCGCGAGCATCATCGGCTCGTCGTCGGTCAACTCCGACATGCCGTCGCCGACGCTGCTGCCGTACGCGGCGACCAAGGCGGCGATCGCGAACATGACGGCGTCGCTCGCGCAGCTGCTCGGCGAGCGCGGCATCCGCGCCAACAGCGTGGCGCCCGGGCCGATCTGGACGCCGCTCATCCCTGCCACCATGCCGGAGGAGAAGGTGTCCCAGTTCGGAAGCGATACCCCGCTCGGGCGCGCCGGGCAGCCGGCCGAGCTGGCGCCGGTGTACGTGCTGCTCGCCTCCGACGACGGGTCGTACGTCTCGGGCGCTCGCGTGGCGGTCACGGGCGGGCGGCCGATCCTGTAGCGGAGCCCGCACACAGAAGCGGCGCCGCCCTTCCGGGACGGCGCCGCTTCGATGTGCTCGGGTCGCGCTCAGACCTGCGGGCCGGGCTCCACGTCTCCGCGCCAGGCGCCGGTCTCGCTGCCCTGGCTCTCGATGAACTTCTTGAAGTTCTCGAGGTCCTTCTTGACGGCGTGGTCGTCGACGCCGAAGACGGCTCCCGCCTTCTCGAGCAGGTCGGACGGTGCCCAGTCGATCTGCGCCGTGACGCGGGAGGTGGTGTCGGACAAGCGGTGGAAGGTCACGACACCGGCGTGCTCCACCTCGCCGGCGACGCTCTTCCAGGCGACGCGCTCATCGGGATGCTGCTCGGTGATCTGCGTGTCGAACTCGCGCTCGGCGCCGCCGATCTTCACGCGCCAGTGGTTGGTGGTGTCGTCGATCTGACGGATCTCCTCGACCTCGTCGAGGAAGTGCGGGAACGACTCGAACTGCGTCCACTGGTTGTAGGCGGTGCTGACGGGGACGTCCACGTCGATGGACTCGGTGACCGAAGCCATGGGATCTCCTTCTTCTTCGTTTCGAACGATCGGGGTGGGATCGGCGCCGACGATAGGCCCCCGCCGCGGGGACGGGCGAGGGCCTGGACATCGGCGGGCGATCGTGCGAGAGTGCGCGCCGAACTGGGATGGATGCGCCTCGCGTGTCGACCGGGCTACTCCGGCTGCGGCGGGCCGACCGGCCAGCGGAGCAGTGCGGCGGCGGGGGCGTCGTCCGGCAGCTCGCCGGAGGCGGTGACCACGACCTCCGCATCGGTCAGCACCGCGGCGCGGGCGATGCCGACCGAGGCGGGCACGGTGCCCAGCTCGCCCGCGCCGAAGTCCTGCTCCGGCGCGGTCGAGACCCAGGGCGCCGCATCGAGCGCGATGACCGTGCGCTCGCCCTCGTCGTCGCCGAGCGGTGCGGCCTGCGGGACGAAGACCGTCGCCGCCTGGCTCTCCTGCAGCGCAGAGACGACCTCGCCGATGCCGAGCGCCTCCGTGCGGCTCTCGCCCTCCGAGCGGGAGAACAGGCGTTGCGTGCGCGCGTACTCGTCGGTCGCCGCGACGTCAGCGATGAGCCGCTCGAACCGCTGGAACAGCGCCTCACGGTCGTCGCCGGCGGAGGCCTCGAGCGGTTCCGCGGCGAGCAACTCGGTCGCGGCGGAGGGCAGCGCGTCGCGCACCAGCTGCACGGCCCTGAGGTCGCCGGCGAGCACGATGATGCGCGGGTGGAACCGTTCGACGAGCTCCGAGACGCGCTGGGCGACCTCCTTCTCGTTGTGCTTCCAGGTCTCCTCGGTGTGGTGCTGGTAGCGCAGGTGCGACCACCCGCCGCCGGGGACCTTGTGGAGGCTGTCCGTCGCGCCCTCGACGCGCTCGCCGGGGTCGGTCTCCCGCAGGTCCGAGAACTCCGAGCGCCGGTGCCAGATGGTGGCCCCGTCCCGCTCGGCCTCGACCAGCAGCGCGTCGAAGTCGAAGGCGTCCCTGGCGAGCAGCGGAAGCGGGTCGAGCGCGTTGCCCACCCGGCCCCAGCCGTCGCCCTGGATCTGCGTGAGCAGAACCTGGTTCACCTCGACCGCCCCCTCACGGACCGCGAGGAAGCGGGCGGAGGGGCTCGGGCTGTGGTGCTCGGCCGCGAGCGCCTGCTGCACGGCGTCGTGATCGGCCTGTGTCGCCCCCTGCTCCAGCAGGGAGTCGAGGATGGCGCGGTGCCGCAGGTCGTTCGTCCGCTTGGGGTCGTTGAGGTCGCGGGAGACGTCTGCGAGCACGGTCACCCATGGTCCCGGCTCGGCCAGCGGACCGGAGAGGAGGTCGCGGGCGCTCATGGGGTCGCCTCCTCGTCGCCTGCGGTGGCCGCCTCCTCGGCGCCGGGGGCATCGGCGACGGTACCACCGCCCTGGCCGGCAGGGGTCTCGTCGCCGGCTCCGCCCTCCGTCTCGGTGCTGAAGATGACCTCGTCCTCGCCGCCCAGGTCGGCATCCGTGGCCGGTGATGCGCCGGACACGGGGGCGCCGGCGTCGCGCTCCTCCCCGTCGATCCCGGAGGCCGCGATCACCTCCGCGTCGTCGGTGTCGTCGGGCATCGGCTCCGTCTGCCGCCACTCCTCGACGTGGCTGCTGCCGCCGTGCCCCTGCACGATCGACTGCGCCTCGTGCTTGAGCTGCTCGTCCTGGGCGGGACCGTGCTTCGTGTTTCCGCGTTCCATCGGAACCTCCTTGCGCGTCTGGTCTCGGTCTGTGGGAACGCGACCGAACCAACCCTTCGCCGGAAGGCGCTGCAAGGACTTGCGAGCCGGGGAATCGAGGGTAGGTGTGGCGGGAAGGCGCCCGCGGAGCGCGAGAATGCGCCGCAGGAGGTGCTGGACGCGCTCAAGAATCTGCCGGACCGCACGTTCGAGAGTCCGGTGCAGGTCACGGAGGCGATCAACACGTAGGGCGGCGCGATCGACTGATAGCGTGCGGCGGTCAGCCGTCGGCGGAGAACGCCCGCCGACGCCCGCCGCGTCACGTCCAGCGTCGCGTCGACCAGCGTTCGAACAACCCGAGCAACGAGTCCGTCAGCTTGCCCAGCAGGGCGAGCAGGATGATCGCGAGGAACAGCCGGTCGGTGCGGCCGTTGTTCTGCGAGTCGCTCAGCAGGAAGCCGAGCCCCATCGACGAGGCGATCAGCTCCGCGGCGACGAGGAACAGCCACGCCTGCGCGAGTGCGAGCCGGAGCCCCGAGATCACCGAGGGGAGCACAGAGGGCAGCTGCACCGTGAAGAACAGCCGGACGCCGTGGAGGCCGAAGGCGCGCCCCGCCTCCACCAGGTGGCGGTCGACGTGCCGGAGCGCGGCAGCGACGGTCGTGTAGACGGGGAAGAAGGCGCCGATCGCGATCAGGATGATCTTCGACTCCTCGCCGATCTTGAACCACAGGATCAGCAGCGGCACCCACGCCAGCGACGGCACCGCCCGCACGGCGGCGAGCGTCGAGCTGAACAGGATGTCGGCGAGGCGGGACAGCCCGACGACCGCGCCGAGCAGCAGCCCGAGCGCCGCTCCGCAGGCGAAGCCGATCAGCACGCGCTGAGTCGAGATGGCGATGTAGAGCCCGAGCAGGCCGCGCTGCGCGAGGTCGACCGCGGCCTCCCACACCATCGCCGGGGACGGTAGCTGCGCCGAGGTGAACGCACCGGAGGTGGAGGCCACCTGCCAGACCACGAGCAGGATCACGGGGAGGACGAGCCCTCCGGTGATCCGCACCCAACGGCGCGACAGGAACGGCGTGCGCGCGGCGGCCCCTCCGCCGCCGTCCACGACGACCGGGTCGGCCGGCGGCCGCCCGCGCTCGCGTGCGACCGACATGCCCGAGAGCCCCTCGCCGGGGCCCCCGACCACGATCAGCGGGCCGTCGCCCTCCGGTGCGTTCTGATACGACATGGCGGGATCAGCCCGCGATGGCGCTCGGGTCGGCGGCCTTGGCGAACGACGGGTCGAGCAGCGACTTCAGCGCGGCGTCGATATCGCTCTGCGCCCGCACGTCGCCGGACTCGACGAAGATCGGGCCGACCTTCTTCAGCACCTTCACCTGCGCGTCACCGGGGATCGGCGAGACGTCGAGGTTGGTGCGCTCGGTGATCACCGTCGTCGCCACCTGCTTGTCGATGCCGGCGACGTCGGAGAGGATCTGCGCCGTCTCGTCCGGGTGCTCCTGCGCCCAGGCGCGGGCGTACTCGTACGTGTTCACGACGGTCTGCGCGACATCCGGCTTGTCCTTCAGGAAGGACTCGGTCGCGTTGAGGAAGCCGTAGGTGTTGAACGACACGTTGCGGTAGATCAGCTTGGCGCCCGACTTCTCGGCGTTGGCCATGATCGGGTCGAGCCCGCTCCACGCCTGCACCGAGCCGTTCTGCAGCGCGGCCCAGCCGTCGGCGTGCTGGAGGTTCTGGATGGTGACGTCGCCGGCCGAGAGCCCGTTGGCCTCCAGCGCCTGCAGCAGGAAGAAGTACGGGTCGGTGCCCTTGGTCGCGGCCACCTGCTTGCCCTTGAGCTGCTCCACCGAGGTGATGTCGGAGTTCGGGCCGACCACGATCGCGGACCACTCGGGCTGCGAGAAGATGTCGATCGTCTTGATCGGGGAGCCGTTCGAGCGGGCGAGCAACGCGGCCGATCCTGCGGTCGAGCCGACGTCGATGGCGCCGGACCGCAGCGCCTCGTTGGCCTTGTTGGAGCCGGCGGACTGCACCCAGTTGACGGTGATGCCCTGCTTCTTCAGCGCCTTCTCGAGCCAGCCCTCCTTCTTGATGACCAGGCTGAGCGGGTTGTAGGTGGCGAAGTCGATGTTGAGCGTGCCGCCCTGGGTGGTGCCGGAGGTGCTCTTCGGCTCGGCGGCCGAGCCCTCGCCGGCCACGCAGCCGGTGAGGAGCAGGGCCGTCGCCGCGGCGGCGGCCGCGAGGGCGGTGACGATGGTGGGAGTGCGGCGCATGGTGGCCTCTCTGGTCTGTGCTGGTCGGTGCTGGTCTGTGGGTGCTGGGCGGTGCGACGCCGGCGGAGCGGAGGTGCTGTGCTGTGGTGCTGCGTGCGGTGCGGCGGCGACAGGACGATCCTCGCGAGGGCGCTCGCCCGGCGGGTGCCCGATCCGGAATCTGTGGAGTCAGCCGCGCGCGGGTACGGGTGTGGAGAACGTTGCGGCGCCCGGGTGGTGCGCGTTCCCGTGCCGGTCGATGCCGAGCCCGTCGAGCAGCTCGGCGCGCAGCTCGGCGAGCTCCGCCGAACCGCGGTCGCGCGGGCGTTCGCCGGGGACCGTGGTGACCCGGCGGACGGTGGCGCCGGGCGGCTCCGCGGTGTCGTCCTCCGCCGCGCCGAGCAGGATGATGCGATCGGCGAGTTGGAGGGCCTCGTCGACGTCGTGGGTGACGAGGAGGATCGTGGTGGGCGCTGCCGCGTGCACGTCGAGCAGGAGGTCCTGCATCTTCAGCCGGGTCAGCGCGTCGAGGGCGCCGAACGGCTCGTCGAGCAGCAGCACGCCGGGGTTGCGGGCGAGGGCGCGCGCGAGCGAGGCGCGCTGCGCCATGCCGCCGGAGACCTCCCGCGGCCGCAGGTGGGCCGAGCCGGAGAGGCCGACCAGGTCGAGCAGGCGCGCGACGCGCTGACGGCCTTCTGCGCGGTCGAGGCCGCGCGGCAGGCCCAGGGCGACGTTGTCGGCGAGGGAGCGCCACGGCAGCAGCCGCGGCTCCTGGAAGCCGATCGCGCACCGCGGGTCGATGCCGGAGACGGCCGTGCCGTCGATCAGCGCGGTGCCGGCGGTCGGAGTGTCGAGGCCGCCGGCGATGCGCAGCAGCGTCGACTTGCCGCAGCCGCTCGGGCCGAGGATCGCGACGACCTCACCGGGCTCGACGCGGAGGGTGATGTCGCGCAGGACGGTCCGGACCCCGGAGTCGTGACCCCGCCGCTTCTGCGCCGCGAACGACCGGCCCACGCCGGCGAACTCGACGGGGGAGGCGGTGGATGCGGCGGTGGCGGCCATGATGGTCCGACGCTACCGAAGCCTCCCGCAGCCGCGTCCTCAGCCCGCAACGCGGCGTAACGAAAGCTTGCGCAGGTCGGTGCGGACGGCTCAGAAGGTTGCGCCGGGCACGCCCGAGATCACGAGGGCCGCTCCGCCGATCCACACGCCGATCGCGAGCAGGATGCCCGCGAGCGGGGCCCAGAAGGCGATCCGCCTCCGCACGAGCAGGACGATCGCCACCACGATCGCGACGAGCGTCACGGCGCCGGGACCGAGCAGCGCCACGAAGAACCCGATTCCCATGCGCCCGGTGTCGCACGGGGTCGACGAGCCGCACGGGTCGCTCGCGAACACCAGGAAGAAGGCGAAGAAGGTGAGGATCGCCGCGACGACCAGGCCGACCACGAGGAGGACGGTGGTCGTGATGACGTCCCAGAGCTTCGTCGGGCGGACCGGCGGCGGCGCGTCCATCAGCCGAAGATCATCGGCCGGTCGTCGTCGTCCTCGGCGGCGGCCGGGTCCGCGAGCTGCACGAGCACGGGCACGTGGTCGCTGGGCGCGTCGCCCTTGCGCTCGTTGCGGTGGATGCTCGCAGCCTCCACCCGGTCGGCGAACGCCCGCGACCCCAGGATGAAGTCGATCCGCAGCCCCTCGTTGCGTGGGAAGCGGAGCTGCTTGTAGTCCCAGTACGTGTACCCCTCTGGCACCAGCGGGCGCACGACGTCGGTCAGGCCCGCCGCCTCGAAGTCCGCGAACGCGGCGCGCTCGGGCGGCGAGATGTGCGTCGAGAGGCCGGGGACCAGGCTCGGGTCGCCGACGTCGGAGTCGAGCGGGGCGACGTTCCAGTCGCCCATGAGCGCCAGCGGGAGGTCGGGGTCGGCCGCCAGCCAGGCGCGCGTGTCCGCGGACAGCGCGGCCAGCCAGTCCAGCTTGTACGTGTAGTGCGGGTCGGCGAGCGCGCGGCCGTTGGGCACGTACAGGCTCCACAGCCGCACGCCCTCGATCGTGGCGCCGATCGCGCGGGCCTCCTTGGGCAGGTCGGGGCCGTCGTGGTCCTTCAGGAAGCCGGGCATGTCGGGGAAGCCGATCTCGACGTCGGCGATGGGCAGCCGGCTCGCGATCGCGACGCCGTTCCACTGGTTCAGGCCGTGCAGCACGACCTCGTACCCGGCCTCCTCGAAGGGCGCGTACGGAAACTGCTCCGGCTTGCACTTGATCTCCTGCATGGCCAGGACATCCACGTCTTCGCGCACCGCCCAGTCCACGACGCGGGAGACGCGGGTGCGGATGGAGTTCACATTCCAGGTGGCGATGCGCATGCCCCGATCGTATCGGCCGGGGCCGACGCCGCCCTTCGCCCTAGAATCAGGGATGTGACCGACGCACGACAGCAGCTCATCGACTACATCTCGGCCGAGGCCGTGTTCCACGGCGACTTCACGCTGACCAGCGGCAAGAAGGCCACCTACTACGTCGACCTGCGCAAGGTCAGCCTCGACCACCGGGTCGCGCCCCTGATCGGCCAGGTCATGCTCGACCTCATCGCCGGGGTGGAGGATGTGTCGGCCGTCGGCGGCATGACCATGGGGGCGGACCCCGTCGCCGCCGCGATCCTGCACCAGGGCGCCGCGCGCGGGCTCGCCTACGACGCCTTCGTCGTGCGCAAGGAGCCGAAGGACCACGGCCGCGGCAAGCAGGTCGAGGGCCCGGACCTCGCCGGCAAGCGCGTGATCGTGCTCGAGGACACCTCCACGACGGGAGGCTCCCCGCTCAAGGCCGCCGAGGCCCTCGAGAAGGTGGGCGCCGTGATCGCCGCCGTCGCCGTCGTGGTCGACCGCGACACCGGGGCGCGCGAGGCCATCGAGGCCGCCGGCTACCCCTACTACGCCGCGATCGGCCTGAAGGACCTGGGGCTGGAGTAGTGGCCGAGCACCGCGAGCCGCAGCCCGGCGAGCCGGAGGGACCGGAGCGTCCCGACCCGGTGGCGCCGTCGCGCGGCGACGCGGTGGAGGAGACGGCGGAGGGGGTTGGGCCGGGGTCTGTGGAGGCGGCTGGTTCGCCGGACACGCCTGAGCCTGAGCCTGAGCCTGAGCCTGAGCCGGAGATCGGGAGCTCGGAGTGGCTGCTGCAGCAGTTGACCGGGGGGCGCCGGGTGCGTCGACGTGCCGACACCGGGGAGGCGCCGTCTGCGCCGGTCGCTCCGGCGCCTGGCGGTGGGCCCGGCACCGGTTCTGGTCCGGCCGTGTTCGGTCGTGCTGAGGAGAGCTCCGCTGCTGATCCGGCGGTGACCGGCGGGGGACCGACGCCTCCCGACCAGGCCGCGCCTGTCGCGGAGGAGACCGCTCCGGCGGCGGCGAGCATTCCGCCGATCGACCAGGAGGGCGGCTTCGAGGCCCTGCTCCGCGCCGCAGACCAGCCGCGGGTCGACGAGGAACCGGAGGAGGCGGGAGGCTTCCACTGGAACCTGACACCCGGCGTGCAGCCGGTGCGCGGGGCTGCGGAGGCCCCTGTGTCGGAGGCGGCTATGGCGGTCGCGCCCGAGCCTGTCGCGCCCGAGCCTGTCGCGCCCGAGCCGACCACTCCGACCACTCCGACAGCTCCCGGCGCGTTCGAGGCGCCGAGCTTCGCCGCTTCCCTCCGGATGCCGCAGCCGCCTGGGGCGCAGCACGAGGACCGGCCGGCCGAGAACGCACCCGGCGAAGGCGCGGCGACCGAGCGATCGGCCGTGCAGCCTCCCGTCGATGAGCAGCCGTCGCCGGCCACGACGGAGGACGCGTCGGATGATGCGGACCAGCGAGGACACGGGCTCGCCGCCCTGCTGGGCCTCGGTCCCGCCGCCGATGACACGCCTCCGAAGTGGTCGGTCATCGGGGACACGACGGGGATCATCCCGCTTCCGCGGGACGCGGTTCGTCCGCGGGGTGGCGCGCAGCAGCCTCCCGCGTCGGACGGCCTGACGACGGACATGCCGGCGGGCGTGTTCGTGCCCCCGTTCGCGTCCGAACCGGTGGTTCCTCCTGTTGCGCCGGTGCCGCCGGCCGTCACCACTCCGTCGGCGCCCGCCGTCCCTCCGGCGTTCGCGGCGCACAATGAGCCGCCGGCAGCCGCCGAGCCGGTGCTGCCGCCGCCTCCCGCCTCCCACATCTTCGAGCCGACGGGCGGGGCCGACGTGCCGACCGCTCAGTTGAACACTGCTGAGATCGCAGCCCTCCTCGCGGACACGGGGACCGGGTCGGCCGCAGGTGCTGACACGGCATCCACCTCTGCAGGCATCGCGGCTGATGACGCGGCGTCCGCCCCCGTCGGTTCAGCGGTTGCTGACGTGGCTCCCGTCGGTGTGACTGCTGACGCGGCCCCGTCGGTCGACGCGCTGCCGAGGCCGGGCGCGGACGCGACCCAGCCGGTGGAGGCGGCCTCCAACCTTCAGCCGGACGACGCCATCGCAGAGACGGTGGATGCGGGCCCCGCGTTCGAGCCCTTCGCCGCGACCGACATCGCCGATGCGGGAGCGCCGGACGAGGTCGCCACCGGTCCCGGACCGGATGCGTTCGCCCCGAACGGCGAGGACGACGAGGAGGACGGCCTCGCCCTCCTGTTCGGGGACACTGTCTCCGAGCAGGAGACCGATCACGGCGAAGTCGCCGGAGATCATGCGACCGACGTGAGCGGTGGGGAAGAGCCGGCCGCCGACTCATTGGCCGTCGCACCTCTCGTGGCTGCCCCTGCTTCTGGCGACCCCGGGCCGGGGTCCGCCACACCGGCCACGCCGACGGAACCGTCCGGTATCGACGCGATCCTCTTCCCGACGGACGACGAGACCACCACCGGCACGGACGAGCCGGACGCGGACGAGCCCGGCGCCTACGAGCCCGGCGCCAACGAGCCCGGTGCGGCCGGCGAGGGCCCGCAGGCCCAGGGCACGGCCGCCGCCGAGGGCGTCCCGCCGTTGACCGCCCCGACACCGGTGTTCGACTTCGACGCTCCGACCATTGCGTTCTCGACGCAGCCCGATGCGGACGAGGCGGCGGCCCCGCGCGCCGAGGAGCCGCCGCGCGCGGCAGCCCACGCCGCGTCCTCCCTCAGCCACAGCGTTCCCCCGGGAGAGACGCAGCCGTCGCGTCCGGTGGCCGGCGCCGGATCGGACACGGTTTCTGCGACCGCGGCCGGCGTCGCCGCTCGGACCGCCGCGGGTTCGCCGTTCACCGCGACCGCCGCGGCAGGGTCCGGAGGCGGCGCCGCCGCGTCAGCGACCTCGACCACGACGAGCGGGCCGCGCGGGCCGTTCGACCTCAAGGAGCACCGGCTGTTGTTCGCGATCGCGGGCGGGCTGGCGATTCTCCTGGTCCTGGTCGGGCTGTTCGCGCTCGGTACGCGGCTCCCCTCGATGTTCGGAGCCGCGGCACCGGCGGTCCCTGCGGCCTCCGCACCGTCGTCGGCGAAGCCGTCCGCCACTCCGACTCCGACTCCCACGCCCACCCCGACCGTCACGCCGAAGCCGGCCGCCCCTGCCGCCGCCGGCGAGCAGAAGTGGGATGCGCTCGGCGGCGGCGAGTGCATCCAGCCGTTCACCACACCGTGGGCGGAGACGTTCACGGTCGTCGACTGCGCGACTCCGCACGCCGCCCAGATGGTGTGGACCGACGTGCTCTCCGCCGACCTCGCCGCCCCGTACCCGGGCGCGGACGCCCTGGCCCAGCAGATCGGCGCGCTGTGCACCGCGCCGGGCGTCATCGACCTCGACGCGGGCGCGCAGTACACGGGACTCCAGGTGCAGGGATCGTTCCCGGCCACCGACCAGCAGTGGGCTGCCGGCCAGCGCTCGTACTACTGCTTCGCATCGCGCTCGACGGGCGAGCCGCTCACCTCGTCGGTCGCTGGAGGCGGTCCCACCGGCTGACGCCGGCCTCCATCATCCGTTTGTCACGACGTGCCGTCTCGGCGCGGGTGGAAGCGGCGTGTTGCGCCAACTCGGTGGGGCGGGATCGGGCGCCGGGGCGCGTCGCGCCCGGGCCGGGGCAGCAGCCGGGAAGACGTGGCCCGACCGCCCCGCTCAGAGCTCCGTCTCGACGGGCTCCTTCGTGACGAGCTCGTTCACGCCGGACAGGATCTCGTCGGGGCGGAAGGGGTAGCGGCCGATCTCGGCCTCGTCGCTGATGCCGGTGAGCACCAGGATGGTGTGGAGGCCGGCCTCGATGCCCGCGACCACGTCGGTGTCCATCCGGTCGCCGATCATGGCCGTGTTCTCCGAGTGGGCGCCGATGCGGTTCATCGCCGAGCGGAACATCATCGGGTTGGGCTTGCCGATGACGTAGGGGTCCATCCCGGTCGCCTTCGTGATCATCGCCGTCACCGCGCCGGTCGCCGGCAGCGGGCCCTCGGCGCTCGGGCCGGTCGCGTCGGGGTTGGTCGAGATGAAGCGGGCGCCCTTGCCGATCAGGCGGATCGCCTTCGTGATCGCGTCGAACGAGTAGCTGCGGGTCTCGCCGACGACCACGTAATCGGGGTTGGTGTCCGTCATGATGAAGCCGGCCTCGTGCAGCGCGGTGGTCAGGCCGGCCTCGCCGATCACGTAGGCCGAGCCTCCCGGGGCCTGCGACTTGAGGAAGTCGGCGGTGGCCAGTGCGGAGGTCCAGATCGATTCCTCCGGCACGTGCAGGCCCGACGCGCGCAGGCGGGCGGCCAGGTCGCGCGGCGTGAAGATGGAGTTGTTCGTGAGCACCAGGAACGGGACGCCCTGGTCGCGCCACTGCTGGATGAGCTCGGGCGCGCCGGGCAGCGCCTGGTTCTCGTGCACGAGCACGCCATCCATGTCGGTCAGCCAGCATTCGATCTCGTCGCGACGGGACATGGGGATCCTTTCGTGCGGGCCGGGTGGCCGGTGGGCGGACGCGACCAGCTTATTGCCTCGCGCCGAGGGCGTCCGGGCGGGCCCGGCTACGCTGTCCCGGTGAGCGAACAGCAGCCCGACCGGCAGCAGGCCGACGCACAACACGACGGCGGCCCGGCTCCCGAGGGTGCACCGACGCCCACCCACGAGCTGACCACCCACGGCGTCGGCCCCTGGGCGGGCGAATGGCCGGACGACCCGCACTACGACCCCGACCTCCTGCGCCACGGCGACACCCGCAACGTCATCGACCGGTACCGGTACTGGCGGATGGAGGCGATCGTCGCCGACCTCGACCAGCACAGGCACCCGTTCCACGTCGCCATCGAGAACTGGCAGCACGACATGAACATCGGCTCGATCGTGCGCAGCGCCAACGCGTTCGCGGCCGACACCGTGCACATCATCGGGCGCCGGAGGTGGAACAAGCGCGGCGCGATGGTCACCGACCGGTACCAGCACCTCCAGCACCACGACGACGTGGCCGCCTTCGTGGCCTGGGCCCGGGAGGCCGGGTTGCCGATCATCGCGGTGGACAACGTCCCCGGGTCGGTGCTGATCGAGACGTTCGACCTCCCTCGCGCGTGCGTGCTGCTGTTCGGTCAGGAGGGGCCGGGGCTGTCGGAGGAGGCGCTCGCCGCGGCCGACGCGGTCGTCGAGATCGCGCAGTTCGGCTCCACCCGCTCGATCAACGCGTCCGCCGCGGCTGCCGTCGCGATGCACGCGTGGATCCGCGCGCACGTCCCGTTCCCGAAGTCGTGAGCCGTCAGCTCGGCGGCTAGCGGGTCAGCCGGGGTAGCCGGCGTCGGCCGCGATGCGGGCGATCGCGTCGGCGTCGAGCTCGTAGACCGTCTCGCCGTCGTCGGGGGAGGGTGCCCCGATCAGGTGCGCACGCAGCGGGCCGGAGGCCGGCAGCGTCACCCAGGCGAAGCCGGCACCGCGGACCGCGCGCTCGCCCGGCGCCGGCCACAGCACGTCGGTCGTGTTCGCAACCGCCGGGGCGACGACGACGGGGATGCCGCGCTCGCCCGCCTGCGTCACGAGGCCGTGGTGGAAGTGCCCGGCGAGGATGAGTCGCACGTCGGTCGCGTCGCACATCGCCAGCAGCGGCTCCGGGTCGACCAGCCGCAGCGGCTCGAACAGCCCGGTCGTCGGAGGGACGGGCGGATGGTGCAGGACCATCACGCTCCCGTGCGGAGCGGGCGACGCGAGCACGGCACGCAGCCGTTCCAGCCGCTCCTGGCCGACACGGCCGTACCCGGCGCGCGGCACGGTCGTATCGACGGTCACGACACGGAAGCCGCGCACGTCGACCACGGCCTCCCGAGCCCCGAGCACCTCCTCGAAGCCATTGGGGAGATCGTGGTTGCCCATCGCGTACACGATGCGGGCGCCGCGCTGCGCGGCCCACGGCTCGAGCGTGCCCGCGAGCAGGCGGTAGGAGGCGGCGCTCCCGTCGTCCGAGAGGTCGCCGGAGACCACGACCACGTCGACCTGCTCCGCACCGCCCGCGCGCGCGAGCACGCGGTCGAGCCCGGCGAGGTTGTCGACGATGCCGTAGTGCAGCCTCCCGTCGCCGGTGAGGTGCGTGTCGCTGAGGTGGAGGATGCGCAGGGGAGCCGTCACGCGGCCACCATACCGGGGCCCTCCGACGCGACCGCGCCCGGCGTCACTCCGTGTCGAGCGCCTCGATGATCGCGTCGATCGCCGTGCTCAGGTTGTGCAACGCCTGGCGCTCGATGGAGTCCTCCGGCAGCTTCTGGATGTCGTAGGCGGCGGCGCTCGCCGCCTGCCGCGCCGTTGACAGCGCCGCCTGCACCTCGAGATCGGCCATGGTCGTCCCTCCTCGTCCCGCGGCGTCCGGCCGGGCGACCGGCGCCGACAGGCAGCACCCTAGTGGGAGGCCCCGCCCGGCCGATAGCCCCGCCGGCGCCAGGGCTCCGCGCTACCCGATCAGCGACGGCCGCAGGTCGCGCAGCGTCCGGAAGTGCGTCATCCGCGTGACCCCGATCGTCGCGAGCAGCAGCGCGATCAGCATCCACAGCGCCAGCACGCCCGCATCCGCCCAGGCCGTGGCGGGATTGCCGCCGTACATGAGCTGCCGGATGCCGTCGACCGCGAACGACATCGGGAGCACGTGGTGCAGCGCGGCGAGCGGCCCCGGCAGCGTCTGCCACGGGAACGTCCCTCCCGCCGTCACGAGCTGCAGCACCATCAGCACGAGGCCGAGGAACTGCCCGACGCTGCCCAGCCAGACGTTCAGCGCGAGGATGATCGCCGCGAAGGTGACCGACGCGAGCGCCATCAGCCCGTACATGCCGAGCGGGTTGTCGATGCGGAAGCCGAGCGCGCCCGACACGATAGCGAACAGGCCGACCATCTGCACCGCGCCGAGGAGGCCCGGCGTCAGCCAGCCGGCGAGCGTGACCTTGATCGGCGAGTGGAGGGCCGTGATCGCCCGGCGCGAGACCGGCTTCACGATCAGGAAGAGGGCGTAGATGCCGATCCAGCCCGCCAGCGCCACGAAGAAGGGCGCGAGGCCGGCGCCGTAGGTCCCGGCGGAGGTGATGGTGTCGTTCTTCAGGTTCACCGGGTCGGCGATCGTCGACGCCTGCTTCTGGCGCAGGTCGGCCGACGAGTCCGGGATCTGCTTCACGCCGTCTTTCAGCCCGTCGCGCAGGCTGACGGTGCCGTCGTGCAGCGTGGTGAGGCCGTCGCGAAGCTGTGCGGCGCCGGTGGAGGCGCTGGCCGCGCCGGAGGCGAGCTCCTGCGAGCCCGACGCGGCCTGCTGCGAGCCGGACGCGACCTGCGAGGCACCGGAAGCGAGCTGCGTCGCGCCCGCAGAGACCTGGTCCGCACCCGCGGCGAGCTGGTTCACCTGGCCGACGAGCGCCTGCACCTGGGAGTTGCCGCCCTGCACCTTGCCGTCGATCTGGTCGAGCGCCGCCTGCACCTGGTCGAGCTGCTCCTGGGTCGCTCCCGCGGCCTTCAAGCGCTCGATGAGCTGCTGCCCGACGGCCGGCGCGTCGGCGGCGACCTGCGCGGCGACCTGGCCGGCCTCCGTCGCCTTCGCGGCGAGCTGGTCGTTGCCGGCCGCGACCTGCGCGGCGCCGTCCTTGAGCTGGGCGGCGCCGTCGCTCACCTGCTGAGCGCCGGAGGCGAGGGTGCCGAGCGAGGTGGCGAGCGTCTGCGACCCGTCGGCCAGCTGCGCGGTGCCGTCGGCCAGGGCGGAGGCGCCGGACTGCGCGCTCGCGCTGCCGTCGACCAGCTGGTCGGCGCCTCCCACCGCCTTCACCAGGCTCGAACGGATGTCGGCCAGGCCGACCAGGAACTGCTTCGCCGCCTGCTCGTTGACCTGCTGGACGATGGAGGTGCGGATCTTCTCCGCCGCCTGCGTGCCGATGGTCGAGGCGAGGTAGCTGTTGGTGTCGTTGGTCGTCAGGGTCACGACCGCCCGGTGCGGGTTCTCGCCGGAGGCCGACGCGAGCGCGGAGGAGAAGTCCTCCGGGAAGGTGATGCTGAAGTCGTAGGCCGAGTCGTCCACGCCGCGGGCGGCGGCGGAGGGGGAGGAGACGACGGTCCAGTCGAACGAGCCGTCCTTCACCAGCTGGTCGGCGACCTTCTCGCCGTAGTTGGTCTCCACCCCGTCGACGGTGGCGCCGGCGTCGTCGACGACGATCGCGGCGGGCACCTTGTCGAGGTTGGCGTACGGGTTCTGGTTGGCCCACAGGTACAGGCCGCCGTAGAGCACCGGGACGGCCATCAGCGCGACGAGCGCGACGATCGACATCGGGCTGGCGGTCAGGCGGCGGAACTCCGCCGCGATCATCTGCGGGATCTTCATGCGCCCTCCTCGATGGGCTCGGTCACGATGGGCTTCTCCACGATGGGCTTCGTCGCGATGGGCTTCGTCGCGATGGGCTTCGTCACGATGGGCTTCGTCACGATCAGGTCGGGCAGGTCGTCGGTGTCGTCCCTGCCCGGGTCCTCGTCGAAGGTGCGAGGTGCGTTCTGGGGTGCGGTCTCGTCCATGCGCGAGACCAAGGAGGCGGCCGCGATGGCCGCGGCGGAGGCGTCGCCGGCGATCAGGAGCACGGCGATGCCGCGCCCGGCGAGCGCGCGGGCGAACCGCCACCACTCGACCGGGTCGCCGCCGTGGCGGTCGGGGGAGACGATCACGAGCGCCTCCACCCCCTTCCGCATGAGCGCGAGTTCGGCGAGCAGTCGGATGCGCAGTGTCGGCGGCAGCGTCCCGATCGACCAGCGCGCGTAATCGGCCGCGTCGAGCTCGGCGAGCTTGCGGGCGACGGCGCGGGGGTGGGAGGCGCGGCCGGCGAACATCAGCTCTTCGGCGACGATCCCGGCCACGCTCACGTCGGCGGCGGGCTCGCTCACGTCGGGGGCGTCCACGAGCGCGATGCGGCGGCGCATGGCGGCGTAGTCGGTCGCGCCGTCGATGGTGACGGTGCCGGTGTCGGGCCGCATCCGCCCGGAGGCGATCAGCCCGAGCACGGTCGGCCGCTGCTCCGTCTCGGCGCGGGCCAGCGCGGCCTGGCCGGTCTGGAAGGACGCGGACGTGGGAGGGAGGGCGGCGTGCCGGGGACCCTTGGCGACGCCGTCGAGCACGACCTTCACCGGGCGGCCCCCGCGGGGGCGGAGGCGGAGGCGGCGGGAGCGACCTGGGTCGCGTGCTGCGCCTGGACGGCCTCGAACGCGAGCTCGGGCGCCCCGTCGACCAGCGCGTCGGCCTCCCGCCAGCTCAGCCCCGCAGCGCCGAGCCCGGCGAGCATCACGAGACGATGGCCGGTGGCGGGGGAGAGACCGGAGCGGGTCGCCTCGTCGAGCACGGAGACGGCCGCGTTCTCGATGAGGCGGGTCACCGTCTCCAGCTCGAGGTCGGTGCGCAGTTCGCCCGCCTCGCGGCCGCGGCGGACCGTCTCGCGCAGGCGCTCCCTGGCCGGGTCCATCGCGCTGCCGACCAGCGCGCGGTGCGGTCCGCGCACGGCCATGGCCGCGCTCACCCGGATGTGCTCGACCTCGGCCCAGAGCGTCGCTCCGAGCAGCGCGATCTCGACGCGGGAGTCGGGGTGCGACACCGGCTCGAGCAGCGCGGCGAGCCGGGCGGCCCCGCGCGTGTAGACGTCGATCAGGAGCTCGTCCCTGGTCGAGAAGTGCCCATAGATGGCGCGGCGGCTGAGCCCGGCGCGCGCGGCGATGGTCTCGAGGGAGGCGTCGATGTCCTCGTTCAGGGCCGCGGCGGCGGCCACGAGGATGGCCTCCCGGTTCGCGGCGGCGTCGCGCCGCGGAGCACGGGGGGAGGAAGTGGGCATACCGGCATCCTACTCCTTTTTTGCACAGTGGTGTGCAACTTAGGCGGAAGTCGGTGTCACCTCCCGGCCAGTGCGAGGCAGCCGCACCGACCGCCGGGCCGCGACCCCCGCGAACGTCAGCGCGACCCCGCCCAGCGCGAAGAGGAGCAGCAGCCCCGCGCCGGCCCACACGCTCCCGCCGTCTCCGCTCGCCGCGCCGCGCAGGAGCTGCAGGCCGGGCGCCGTCGGCAGCGCGCCCGCGAGCGAGACGAGGGCAGGGGGAGCGGTGGAGGCGAAGCCCGCGACGAGTGCGACCACCGCGATCCCCAGCGCGGCCAGCCTCCCCACTCCGCCGAACGCCGCCGCGAGTCCCTGGTTGACGAGGCAGAACGCGGCCCCGGCGCCCGCGCACGCCAGCGCGAACAGCGTCCAGGCGCCGGGATCGAGGGCGAGGCCGAACTGCGCGGCGCCGGCGACCAGCAGTCCCTGGCCCGCCCCGATCGCGGCGACGAGCGCGGCCGAGCGCAGCGCGATCGAGCCCGACGCGACCGAGGACAGCAGCTGGTGCGTCGGGATCGCCCGCCGCGCCAGCGTGGTCAGCATCGCCCCGACCCACAGGGCGAGCACGCAGTACAGCGGGAGGGCGGGCAGTCCGGGAGACGGCGGGGTCTGGTCGACGATCACCGGCTCGGCGGCGACGGCCGCGAGCGCCGAGGCCTGGCTGTCGGTGTAGCTCGGGATGGAGGCCGTGGCCTGCTCGAGCCCGGAGGCGAGCTGCGCAGCGCCCGCCGCGGTCTGCTGAGCCCCCGAGGCGGCGGACGCGGCCCCGCCGCTGACCTGCTCGGCGCCGTCCGCGGACTGCGCCGCGCCCGCGGCGACCTCCGACGCGCCGGACGCGGAGGCGTCGATGCCGTCCACGACCTGCGGCATGGCGGCCGCGAGCGCGTCGTTGCCCGCTGCCACGGCTCCGGCGGCCCGGGCGAGGGTCGCCGCGCCTCCATTCGCCTGCTGCAACTGCTGGAGCGCCGCGGTCGCTCGCGCGCACAGTCCGGCGGCCGGTGTCGCGCAGACCTCGGCGACGACCTGGCCGAAACCGGTCGTCGCGTTCGCCGTGGCGGCCGCGAGCGCGCCGACGGCATCCGATACCGCCGTCGCCCCCGCGGCCAGCTGAGCCGTCTGCTCGGGCAACGCTTGCGTGCCCGCGGCAAGGCTTGCGAGTCCGGAGTCGAGCGAATCAGCGCCTGCGCTGAGCGATTGGGTGCCCGCCGCGAGCGAAGCCGTGCCGTCGGCGAGGGACTGCGTGCCCGCGGCAAGGGAAGCCGCGCCTTCCGACAGCGACTCGGCGCCGGTCGCCGCCTGCCCGATCTGCTGGTCGATCGAGGTGAAGCCGGCATACACGTTCTTCAGGTACTGCACCGTGAGCTGCCGATTGAGGGAGGCGGTCGCCGCCTCCGTCACGGCCGCCGTCAGCGCCGGGTCGACGATGGCGGCCGACGGGCTGGTCTGCACGGTGACGGTCGCCTGCTGCGCGCTGTCCGCGGGTCCGCCGAGCGAGGTGGCGTCGGCCGAGAACGACGGCGGGATGGTCAGAACGGCCGCATACCGCCCGCTCGCCAGCCCGGCGGCGGCCTCGTCGTCGTTGGTCAGCACCCACGCGAAGTTCGAGGCGTCGTCGGTCGGGGCCGGCTCGGTGGGGACGGGGGTGGGGATGTGGCTCGGTGTGGGGCTCGGCGACGACGCCGCGGTGGTGGAGGTGGAGGTGGAGACGGGCGCTGTGGTGGGCGCGCCCGCCGTCGTGGTCGTCGCGCCCGCCGCCGCGGTCGCGCTCTGGCCGCCCGCGATGAGCGCTCCGGCGAACTGGCGGCCGAGCGGGACCGTCGCGCCGTCGGAGGAGGTGACCGGCACGTCGTCGTTGACGATGGCGGCGGTGACGCGGTCGAGGTGGCGTCCGGGCGAGAGGAGTCCCCAGGCGAGGACGCCGACGACCAGCAGCGGCGCCAGGGCCAGCCCCGCGATGGTCAGGGTGCGCGTGCGCTCGCCGCCGGCCAGAGCGCCGAAGGGGCGAGGTTCGAAGGGAGCAGGTGGGACGGGAGCCGTCTCCACAGGCCGGTGATCGCGGTTTCGGGTCATGGGATGGGCTCCCGTCGTTCGAGTTCGTCAACCAGGAGCGACGTGTCCGGGGGTTCGGCGGTGGGAGCGATCTCCGCCACCAGCGCGGCCACCCCCTCCGCCGTCTCCGCGCCCAGGATCACCGCCGTCCCACCGGCCGTGGCGGCTCGCAGTTCCCGGGCGACCAGCGAGCGCGTGCCGCCGCTCACCGCGTCTGCCGCGTCGACCACGAGCACGGCCGGGCGTCCGGTGCGAGCGGCGCGCACGGCCTCCACCGCACCGCCCGGGCCGCCGAGCAGCGCGACACCGACGTGGCGCCGTACCGAGCCGCGGCGGGTGGGCAGGAGCAGCCCGGCCACCTTGAGCCGGCCGCTCGTCAGGGGTGCGCGGCCGGCCATCGCCAGCAGCACCGCGGTGTGGTCGGGTCCCGCGACGACGTGGACGCCGCCAGGAGGGACCAGCGCGTCGACCGGATCGGAGCCTCCGGCCCGCACTCCGGACGCCGCGACCGCGTACGGCTCGGCCGGCTCGGGCCAGTCGGCGGCGTCCAGCTCCTGCTGCAGCCCCTCGCCCTCGATGTCGACGTGCGGGAGGGCGCGGTCGAGCGTCCGCGGGAACCACCACGCGGCCCTCCCGAACAGCACCAGCACCGCCGGGATGAGCGTCATGCGCACGACGAACGCGTCGATCACCACTCCCACAGCGAGCCCGAGCGCGATCGGCTGGATGGACGCGTCGCCCTCGGGGATGAAGGCCGTGAACACCGCGAACATGATCGCCGCCGCCGCCGTGACCACCCGCGCCGACCCGACGAAGCCGTTGCGCACCGCGTCGCCCGGCGGGTCGCCGCGCAGGTGCCGCTCTCGCATCCTGCTCGCCAGGAACACCTCGTAGTCCATGGCCAGCCCGAACAGCACACCCATCAGGATGATCGGCATGAAGCTGATGATCGAGCCGACGTGCGCCACGCCCAGCGGCCCCGCCAGCCAACCGCTCATGAAGACGAGGCTCGTCACCCCGAACGCCGCACCGACGCTCAGCAGGTAGCCGAGCGCGGCGGTCACCGGCACGACGATCGAGCGGAACACCATCGCGAGCAGCACCAGCGAGAGCCCGACGACGAGGAGGGCGAAGGGGAGGAGCGCGCCGCCCAGCCGCGCGGAGATGTCGATGCCCGCCGCGGTGTAGCCGGTGACCGAGAGGTCGATGCCGTACTCCTGCTCGAAGTGGTCGTGCAGCGCTCGCAGCCGCGCCACCAGGGCCTGCGTCTGCTCGGAGTCGGGTGCGCCGTCGGGCACGACCTGCGCGATGCCGGTGTCGCCGGACGGGTTCGGCGTCGAGAGCGGCACCGCGGCGACGCCCGGGACCGTCTTCAGCTCGGCGCCCAGGTCGTTCATCAGCCCGACCGGGTCGGTGCTGCCGATGACCGACCCGGTCACGATCAGCGGGCCGTTGTACCCGGGCCCGAAGTGCTCGGCGACGAGGTCGTAGGCGACGCGCGCCGGTTCCCCCTCGTCGAGCGACCCTGCGTCCGGCAGGGACAGGCGGAGGGAGGCCGCGGGCAGCGCGAGCGCGCCGAGTCCGGCGGCCACGAGCACGACGGTCACGATCGGCAGGCGGGTGACGAGGTGCACCCAGCCGCGAGCGATCGGGTGGTCGCGGTGGGGGCGGTGGGGGCGGTGGGGGCGGTGGGGGCGGGGAGGCTTGCGCCGCCTCGTCCGCGCCTCTCGCGCCTCCCGCGCCTCCGCCGCCCGCGCCTCCGCCACCCGCGCCTCCGCCTCCGCCGCGCGCGCCTCCGCCGCCCCCGGCCGGAACCGCTTCGCCACGATGCGCACGCCCGCGAACCCCAGCAGCGCCGGCGTCAGTGTCAGCCCGACGACCACCGCGATCGCCACCCCGAGCGCCGCCGCCACGCCCATCGTCGTCAGGAACGGGATGTTCGCCACGGCGAGCCCGAGTAGCGCGATGATCACGGTCACCGCCGCGAACACGACCGCCGACCCCGCGGTCGCGACCGCCCGCGCGGCGGACTCCTCGGGCGGAACGCCCTGCCGCACCTGCTCCTGGTGCCGCGAGATGATGAACAGCGCGTAGTCGATGCCGACGGCGAGACCCAGCATGAGGGCGAGCAGCGGCGTCGTGGAGGCGATGGTCAGCCACTGCGTCGCCGCGAACACGATCGACAGCGTCACGCCGGCGCCGAGGATGGCGGTCATGAGGGGCATCCCGGCCGCCACCACGGACAGGAACGTCGCGAGCAGGACCACGAACGCGACTGCGAGCCCCAGCAGCTCCGTCACGCTGATCCCGGCGGCTGTCTGCGAGAAGAGCTGGCCGCCGACGGCGACCTGCGACCCGGCCGGAAGCTCCTTCTGCAGCGCAACCCCGGCCTCCTGCAGCGCCTCACTCGTGCTGGGCAGCACCTGCGTGGTGCCGACCGACAGCTGGATCGGCACCAAGACCGCAGATCCGTCGACGCTGACGTTGCCGGACGACGGACCGCTGTAGGGATCGGAGGCGGAGGTCACCTGCGGGACGGCGCTCAGCTCGCCGACGGTGCGCTCGACCGCGGACTGGAAGGCGGGCTCGCGAACGTCCCCGCCGGGCGCCGCGACCGCGATCAGCTGGGCGGACGCGCCGCTGACCTCGGGGAACGTGCGCGCCAACGCGTCGAGCGCCTCCTGCGACTCCGTCCCCGGGATCGTGAACGTGTTGTCGGTGCCGGTGCTCAGCAGTGCGGCGACAGAGACGAGCAGCGCCAGGGCGGCCAGCCACAGCGCCAGCACCCACCGGCGCGCCCGGTAGGCGAAGCGACCCAGCGTGTACAGCAGGGACGACATCGGCTCAATGTAGAGCGTTGCTCAACTCTGCGGCAACGGCGAGGGGAGGCCGTGTTCAGAGCAGGCACGGATGCGGCGAGCGTCCCGATGGTGGGAGCCTCAGCACGAGAGTTGAAGCTTCGTCGCGCGACCTTACCCGGTTGATTCATCGCTCAGGGTGATTCGACATCGGAGGCGACAGGCGGTGGATCGAGGACGCTGTGAGGACCCGGCCTGCACCGCCATGCATCTGACGCCGCGCGAAGCGCAGGTCCTCGAGGGAATCTGCGCAGGTCGGTCTCATGCGGAGCTTGCGACGTATCTGCACATCTCCCGATCGACCGTGGCGCAACACATCGAGTCGATCAGACGGAAGCTCGGGGCGGTAAACCGGCCCGCAATGGTCGCGCGGGCGTTCTTCCTGGGTGTGGTCCGGCCGGACCGCTGGCCGCCGGCTCTATCGGGGCGGAGATGCGTCGACCCGGGCATGCTGCTCGGCAGCTCTGCGTGCACGTGCAGCGGCAACTCCTGCGGCTGCCGCGTCGAATGACCGCATGGCGCCGGTTCCGAGAGCGGAGATGACAGCGAGTGTTGCGATTGCGCTCACGACAGAGAAGCCCGGGTGCGCAAAGAGATCCGCCACCGTCGTCGGGCGGAGGGCTGACACGGTCCATGAGAGAAGGCCCCATGCGGCCGCTAGGCCGACGAACCCGAAGGCGACGCCGATCATGTAACGCGCGGCTTTGTGCGTGGCTTTCATTCGCTGTCCTAGCTGTACTCGGTGAGCTTCGTGGTCAGCGTGCATGCGGGGGTGAGGCCGCGGTCTTTGTTGGCCTGACTCGTCCAGATCCTAGTCGTGAGCCATACCTGCACAGAGGGGCCGATCTGTTTCACCGACGATGTCGAAGTGATCACCTGGCCGGCCCTGAGTGGAGGGCAACCCCTGAGGGCACCGCTGAAGGCCTGTTCAATGTCCTTATAAAGAGCCCAGCCCTCGATCACATAACCGCTGACCTTCACGAGTTTGACTTGGGGAAAGAACATGAGGGCGATTCCGGGAAGGTGCTGGGCGACGATGTTCGATACGACGAGTGCGGGCGTCACGCGTGTTGTGGCTATAAAGGTTGGCGGCGCATTCAGCTGCATGGTACTGCGTTCCTCGTAGAGCCCGGGAGCTGCGAGGGAGAGCACCACTCGGAAGACGCCGATCTTTCGTGGGAATTGGGTGATCAGCGTCTCGGAGCCGGGGGCTCCGGATATGGCCCAGGAGTCGAGAGCGGCGGTCGACCGCGACGCGCGAGGCTGCATGATCGCGACCCGGATGCCAACGCGAGGCGAGATCGTTTTCAGCCGTTTCACGTAGATGTAGAGGCCTTGTGACTTCGTCCGCGTCATCCCGGTTATCTTCACGAAGCTGTCCAGAGCGTGCGTGTCGGCCATGGCCGGCGCCGCGAACAAGAGCTGGGCCGCGAGCATCGCGATGCCAACGCAAGCGGTGATCGCGGACGACCGCTTCGAGTCTCGTGCCCGTGAGAGTGAGTGCAAGGCCCGGTTCCAATCTGCGCTGGACAAGAGCGCAGACTCATTCAACATATCGACCAGAAGTATTACATCCTACAAATTTGCAATTTCTGAGTCGCCGACCCCCCTCCCCCGACCCCTCGTCCGGGGCGCGATAGGATCGAGTGCAGCGGTCGTCGGGGATCCACCGTTGCGTCAACCACCCGAGAGGACGTGAGCACGTGCCCGCGATCGTGATCATCGGCGCCCAGTGGGGCGATGAAGGCAAAGGCAAGGCCACCGATCTGCTCGGCAGCCGCATCGACTACGTCGTGAAGTTCAACGGCGGCAACAACGCCGGTCACACGGTCGTCGTCGGCGACGAGAAGTACGCCCTGCACCTGCTGCCGTCGGGCATCCTGACGGAGGGCGTCACGCCCGTCATCGCGAACGGCGTCGTCGTCGACCTCGAGGTGCTGTTCGAGGAGCTCGACGGCCTGATCGCCCGCGGCGTCGACGTCTCGCGGCTGCGCATCAGCTCCAACGCGCACGTCATCACCCAGTACCACCGCACGATCGACAAGGTCACCGAGCGCTTCCTCGGCAAGCGCCAGATCGGCACGACCGGGCGCGGCATCGGCCCGACCTACGCCGACAAGATCAACCGCGTCGGCATCCGTATCCAGGACCTCTTCGACGAGAACATCCTGCGGCAGAAGGTGGAGGGCGCCCTCGACCAGAAGAACCACCTCCTGGTGAAGGTGTACAACCGCCGCGCGATCGGCGTGGACGAGATCGTGGAGGACCTGCTCTCGTACGCCGAGCGCCTCCGCCCGATGGTCGTCGACTCGTCGCTGGAGCTCAACCGCGCCCTGGAGGACGGCAAGTACGTGCTGTTCGAGGGCGGCCAGGCGACCATGCTCGACGTCGACCACGGCACGTACCCGTTCGTGACCTCCTCCAACTCGACCGCCGGAGGGGCCGCCACCGGCTCCGGCATCGGCCCGAACCGCATCGACCGCGTCATCGGCATCGTGAAGGCGTACACCACGCGCGTGGGCGCCGGCCCGTTCCCGACCGAGCTGTTCGACGAGTGGGGCGAGTTCCTCCGCGAGCGCGGCTTCGAGTTCGGCACCACGACGGGCCGCCCGCGCCGCACCGGCTGGTACGACGCCCCCGTGGCCCGCTACACGGCCCGCATCAACGGCGTCACCGACTTCGTGCTCACCAAGCTCGACACCCTCACCGGCATCGACCGCATCCCGGTCTGCGTCGCGTACGACGTCGACGGCGTCCGCCACGACGAGGTGCCGTCGTCGCAGAGCGACTTCCACCACGCGAAGCCGATCTACGAGGAGTACCCCGGCTGGACCGAGGACATCAGCGGCGCCCGCACCTTCGAGGACCTCCCGACGAACGCCCAGGACTACGTGCTCGCCCTGGAGCGCATGTCCGGCGCCCGCATCTCCGCGATCGGCGTGGGCCCCGCCCGCGACGAGATCGTGGTGCGGCACGACCTGGTCGACTGAGCGGGGCGGCGCACGTCGCCCCTGCTGATCGGTCGCCCCGGCTAGGAGCGCACGTCGCTCCCTAGAACCACGTGCTCAGCCGCGGCGGCACCGCCGTGCGGAACAGCCGGTCGAGGGCGGCCGCGTCGCCGGTGATCCGGCCGGCGAGCGCCAGCCCGCGCGCCAGGTCGTGGCCGAGGTACACGCTGCCCAGCGTCGACACCGGGAGGATGACGTCGGGTGCGTCCTCCGTCGCCTCCACCCGGCCGACGCCGTCGGTTACCGTCAGCCGGTACCGCCCGTTCGCGAGCCCCAGGTCGTCGGACACGTCGAGCACCAGCGAGCCGTCGCGCTCGTACCCGCGAGCCTCCAGCGCGGCGGGAAGGTCGAGGATGCGCACCCAGAGGTGGTCCTCCACAGCCGTGACCCGTGCCCCGCGCACGTCGGAGACGAGGGCGGGGAGCGGCTCGTCGACGCCGCGCGTCCAGGCGCGCACCTCGGCGACCAGGTCGAGTTCGAGGAGGAAGCGCCACAGCGCCACCAGCGCCTCGTCGGTCGCCGCGGCGAGGTACTCCACCTCGACCTTGTGGCGCGTGAAGTCGTCCTCCCCCTTCACGGTGTAGCTCACGAAGCCCTGCGGCTCGCCGTCGGCGGAGTCGTAGCGCACCAGGCGGAACCGCTCGGCGTCGGGCGTGCCCTTGAGCGGCCCGATGAGGCGGTCGGCGAGATACGGCGAGAGCCCGATCTCGCCCGGCCGGGAGGCCATCACCGCGTCGAGCACCCGGTAGCCGGTCTCGCGGTACGACTCCGGGTCGGTGAACGAGAGTCGCCCGCCGGTCTGCGGGCCTGCCCAGCGCACGCGCTTGGTGTCGATGCGCCACTCGGAGGCGAAGGTCGCCGGCCCGAAGCCCCAGCGGCCGTAGATCACCGACTCCGACACGGTCAGGATCGCGAGCGGAACGCCCTGCGCCGCCGCCGTGCGCAGCTCCGACCCCAGCAGGGCCCTCGCCACGCCCCGTCGCCGGTGCGTGGGCGCGACGGTCACCGAGCTGATCGCCCAGGCGTCGACGCGCGCGCCCCCGGGCACGGTGAGCGGCGCGACCCACGAGTTCACCGTGCCGACCGGGGTCGGCGACGGGATGGCGTCGTCGTAGACCGCGGTGGTGCGGCGGTCGCGGAGGTAGCCGCGCGCCTCCGTCAGCACCTCCTCCTTGGGTGCGGGGCTGTGGAAGCCGCGGAAGTCGGCGCGGATCCACTCGGTGAAGGCGGCGTCGTCGGAGGTGTCGACCAGGGCGAGCCGCAGCCCGGACCCGGTCAACGCGCTGGCGGCCTGCTCGTCGATGGGGGCCCGGTCGACGCTGGCGGCGTGCTCGTCGCTGGCGGCCTGCTCGTCGATGGGGGCGGACGAAGACGGCGTGTTCTGCTCCATGGCTCCACCGTATCGACCGCGGGTGCTACGCCGCGAGGATGACGGAATCCGTGGAGAGATGCCGCCGTCGGCCGATGTGTGGACAACTCGGCGGCGGAAGGCTGGAGGCATGACATCCAGCAGCAGACCCGCCCTCGCCGCCACCGGCCTCACCAAGACGTACGGCCCGGCCACCGCCCTCGCCGGCGTCGACTTCCGCGTCCTGCCCGGCGAGTCCGTCGCCATCATGGGCGCCTCCGGCTCGGGCAAGACGACGCTGCTGCACTGCCTGGCGGGCATCATCCGGCCGGACGCCGGCTCGGTCGTCCTCGCGAGCGCGCGCGGTCCGATCGAGGTCACCGCCCTCGGCGAGGGGGAGCGCAGCCGGCTGCGCCGCGAGGCGTTCGGCTTCGTCTTCCAGCAGGGCCTCCTCCTGCCCGAGCTGACGGCGATCGAGAACGCCGCGCTGCCGCTCCTCCTCGCCGGCCACGACCGCCGCGCCGCCGAGCAGACCGCGGCCGCCTGGCTCGCCACGCTCGGCCTCTCCGGCTTCGAGGACCGCCGCATCGGCCAGCTCTCCGGCGGCCAGGCCCAGCGGGTCGCGATCGCCCGCGCACAGGTCGGCGGCGCCGCCGTCGTCTTCGCCGACGAACCGACCGGCGCGCTCGACTCGCACACCTCGGCGGAGGTGATGGAGGCACTGATCGCCTCCACGACCGGCCGCGGCCGCTCGCTCGTCGTCGTCACCCACGACGAGGACGTCGCCGCGCGCTGCTCCCGCGTCGTCCGCCTGGCCGACGGCCGCATCGTCGACGAGGCGGTGACCCGGTGAACGCCGCCCCGAGGAGCGCCACCCCGATGACCACCAGCCCGAGGAGCGCCACCCCGATGACCGCCACACTCCGCCTCGCGTGGTTGTTCGCGCGTCGCGGCGCCGCCGATCGCTCCACCGTCGTGCTGCCGATCGTCGCCTTCTCCGTCGTCACCGCCCTCCTGCTCATCGTGGCGGGAGGCGCGCAGGCCTTCTTCTCCTGGACCGACGAGACCGCGTTCCTCTATCAGGCGCTCGCCGTCGTCGCGCTCGCGCTGCTCGTCGTCCCGCTCGTCGCACTCGGGGGATCGGCCGCACGCCTCTCCGCCCGCCGGCGCGACGACCGGCTGGCGACCCTCCGTCTGCTCGGTGCGACGCCCGGTCTCGTCACCGCGCTCACGGTGATCGAGTCGACCGTGCTGGCGCTCGCCGGAGCCGTCGTGGGCACGGTCGTGTTCGTCGCCGTCGCCCCGGCCGTCGGCCTGATCCCGTTCCGCGGGGAGCCGCTCGGGGCGGCGGTGCAGCTCCCTCCTGCCGCCCTGGCGGTCGGCGTCGTCGGGATCGGGGCGCTCGCCGCGGTGAGCGCGTTCGTCGGTCTGCGTCGCGTCGTGCTCTCCCCGCTCGGCGTGCGGACGAAGCAGGAGGCTCCGCGCCTCCACTGGGCGCGCCTCCTGATCGGTGTGGCCGTGGTGGCCGTCGCCTTCGCCGCGCTCAGCGCCCTGCAGCTCGCCGGCGGTGTCGTGGTGATCCTGACGATCCTGGCCCTCGGCTTCGGCGGCACGATCGCCGTGCTGAACCTGGTCGGCCCCTGGCTGCTGCGCGTCGTGGCCGCCCGCCAGTCGCGCCGGGCACGCACCGCCCGCCGCCTGATCGCCGCGCGCACGGTGCTCGAGTCGCCCAAGGCGGCGTGGCGGCAGGTGTCCGGCGTGGCCATGACGAGCTTCATGGCGGTCTTCGCGGGCGTCGGCGTCGCCCTCCTCGGCGCGATGGGGCAGGACGAGGAGTCCGCGCAGCTGCTCGCCGACATCCGCACGGGCATCGTCATCACCGTCGTGGCGTCGTTCCTCATGGTGGCGTGCTCGGCGGGCGTCAATCAGGCCGCCGCCGTGCTCGACCGCCGCGACCTCTACGTCAGCCTCGACCGGCTCGGGATGCCGAGGGAGGAGCTGGAGGCCGCCCGCACCCGCGCGATCATGTCGCCGCTGCGCGTGACCACGGTGACGGCGGCGCTGACAGCGGCGGTCGTCGTGTTCCCGCTCGCCGGCGCCAGCCTGATCGTCGCGCCCCTGAGCCTCGCGGTGATCGCCGGATGCCTCCTCGCCGGCGTGCTCCTGGTGCGGCTGGCGCTGCTCGCGACCCGGCCCGTGCTGAACAGGGTGCTGGCCGACCCGGCGCCGAGCCTGTGAGCTCTCCGTCCATCCCCGTCTCCCCCACCCGCTAGGGTCGGAGCATGCCTGAGAACGAGTCCGTCGCCGACGCCGTCGCGCGCCTGCACAGCATCCGGCAGAGCATCGACAACATCGACGCCGCCGTGATCCACATGCTGGCGGAGCGGTTCAAGTTCACCCAGCAGGTGGGCGCGCTCAAGGCGGCGCACGGCCTCCCTCCCGCCGACCCCGAGCGCGAGCGTGAGCAGATCGAGCGCCTGCGCGCGCTCGCCGAGGAGAGCCACCTCGATCCCGCCTTCGCCGAGAAGTTCCTCAACTTCATCATCGCCGAGGTCATCCACCACCACGAGCGCATCGCCACCGAGAACGGCGCCTGACGGCATGGTGTGGAACCCCGCGGACCTGCCGGACGCGCAGGGCCGCACGATCGCGATCACGGGCGCGAACGCGGGAGTGGGCTACTTCACCGCCGAGCAGCTCGCGGGAGCCGGCGCACACGTGATCCTCGCCTGCCGCGACCAGGAGCGGGCGGAGGCGGCGGTCGCCGCGATCCGCCGCCGCGTGCGCGGCGCCCGGGTGGAGGCGACGCCGCTCGACGTCGCTGACCGCGCCTCCGTCGACGCCGCCGCGGACGCCCTCCTGGAACGCGACCGCCTCGACGGGCTGATCCTCAACGCCGGCGTCGTGCATGCGCCGCGCACGCGCCGCAGCGACCGCTACGGCAACGAGCTGGTGCTGGCGACGAACGTGCTGGGGCACTTCCGCCTGGTCGCGCGCGTGCTCCCGGCGCTGGAGCGGACTGCGGAGGCCGCCGCCGAGCCTGTCATCGGCCCCCGCATCGTCTCGCTCGGCTCGCTGGCGACGCGGCTCGGGAGGCTGCGGCTCGACGACCTCCAGCTCGAGCGCTCCTACTCGTCCTGGCGGGCGTACTCCGGCTCGAAGATCGCGCTGCAGGCGTTCGGCTTCGAGCTGGAGCGCCGGCTGCGGGCGGCAGGGAGCGGCGTCACGAGCCTGGTCGTGCACCCCGGCTACTCGACCTCGGGACGCACGCCCGGCATCCGCGGCGTCAACCACCCCTCGCGTGCGAAGCGGTTCGTGGACAACCTGCAGGCCGCCTGGACCCAGGGCAAGGACCACGGCGCCTGGGCTCCGGTGCGGGCCATGCTCGACCCGGCCCTCACCGGCGACGACTACCTCGGCCCGCTCGCCCGCACCAAGGGCATCCCGGTGCAGGCGCACCCGACCCGCGCGTCGCGCTCACCGCGCACCGGGGCCCGCCTCTGGCCGCTCCTGGAGGCCGCGGCCGCCCAGCCCTTCCCCCTCCCGTAGCCCTTCCGGCGAGCGGTGAGGGGGCTGCTCAGTCGACGACGACGATCGACAGGAGGAGGTGGTCGGCCGGGACGGACGCCCGCAGCGCCTCGCGCGCGGCGGCGTAGTCGGCGCCCTCGGCCTCCAGCTCCTGGATCGCGGTGCGGCGGATCACGCCGGTCGCGATGACCCGGCCCCCACGCGGCATCGCGTTGTGCACCTGGAGCAGCTCGAAGCCCTCGGGGACCTGCTCCTCGACCAGAGCCCGCGCCGTCTGGGCGTCGTCGGCCTCGGCGGTGACCTCCTGGGTCGCGCTCGGCTGCACCAGTCCGCGCACCCGCATCAGGCGACTCCTCCGCTGCGGGCAGGGGCGGCGGGAGGCGGGACGACGGGAGGCACGGATCAACGCTACCCGAGCCTCCCGGCCCGCCAGCGCACCGCCGCGCGTGCCGTACACCCGCGATGGTGACGCGTCTCCCAGCCGTTATCCAGACGGCTGGGATGGGCTGAGGGCATGGACATCGCATACACCGCCATCGCGCACGCCACCGGAGGGGGACGGGACGGCCACGTCCGCAGCGAGGACGACCGCCTGGACCTCGACACCCGCCCGCCCCGCGAGCTCGGCGGCTCCGGCGACGGCACCAACCCGGAGCAGCTGTTCGCGGCCGGGTTCTCCGCGTGCTTCCTCAGCGCGATCCACGCGGTCGGCCGCGCCGAGAAGCTCGACACGACCGACGCCGCCGTCTCGGCCAGCGTCGGCATCGGCCCGAACGGCGACGGCGGCTTCGCCCTCGCCGTGGAGCTGGACGTCTACATCCCGCGCGTCGGCCGCGAGCAGGCGGACGTGCTCGTCGAGAAGGCGCACCACGTGTGCCCGTACTCGAACGCCACCCGCGGCAACATCCCGGTCAAGCTGACCGTCGTCGAGTAACCCCGGCGCGCGTCGCGCCGGGTCGCCCTCACGACTCGGCGCCGACGCGGCCCACCTTCTCGGTCTTGTCCCACCGCGCCTCGGCGCCGGCGAGCTCCTTCAGGTAGGAGTCGAATGTGATCGCGCACAGCAGCGACCCGTACCCGGCGAGGTAGATCAGCGCGGGCGCCAGCCACCGCCCCGCCCGGGTGCGCTCGGAGACCCGCGCCAGCCAGGCGACGACCATCGAGAACGGGATCCAGACGTAGATCGCGAGGGTCAGCACCCACAGCGTCGGCCCATCGAGCGTCGCGCCGAACAGCCCCGGCAGCCACACCAGCATCACCTCGGGGAACAGCGCCACGAGCATGACGAGCACATTGACGATGCCGGGGAACAGCAGGACGTGCCCGAGCTCGCGCCGCGTGGTCGTCGCGTCGGTCAGCGACCCGAGGATCAGCACGAACAGGTAGGCGAGCGCCGCCGAGATCCACAGCACCCGGAACACCGCGGTCGCGAAGGTGCTGTCGAGCAGCAGCAGCCCCGCGAGCCCGATCGACGACACCACCATGATCACTGGCAGCAGCCAGAGGCTGAACCACACGATCCCGAACGTCCAGGCGCCGAGGTGGTGCACCTTCGACGGCCGGAACCAGATGTTCTTGTACCGCGCCGTCACGGTGACGTTGCCGCGGGCCCAGCGCAGCCGCTGCTTCCAGAGGGCGTCGACCGCGGCCGGCTCCTCCGCCAGCACGTGCGCGTGCGGCTCGAACACGACCCGCTTGCCCTTGAGCTGGGTCTCGAAGGTCGTGATCGTGTCCTCTGCGAGCGACGACGTGTCGATCCGGCCGCCGATGGCCACGAGGTTCTCGCGCGAGTGGAGCTGCGCGCCGCCGGCGAGGCACGCCTGCGCGCCGAGCACGTTCTGCGCGCGGCGGGCGGCGGGCTGCGAGAGCACGTACTCCACGCTGATGAACTTGGTGAGATAGTTGCGCCCGGACGTGCTGCCCTCGCGGATGTACGCCGACACCGCCCCGACCTCGGGGTCGGCGAGGTGCCTGGTCATCTTGCGCAGCGACGGCGGGGTGTAGATGACGTCGGCGTCCATCACGAGGAGCGCCTCCATCCAGTCGTCCTCGAGGATCAGCCGGATGCCGTGGTTGAGCGTGTGCGCCTTGCCCTGGCCGCCCTGCTCGCGCCGCAGGAGGTGCACATTGCCGGGGTACCGCGCGGCGCGGTCGCGCACGACGTCGGGGGTGTCGTCGGTGCTGGCGTCGTCGACGACGTAGATGCGCAGCGCCTCACGCGGGTAGTCGAGCTTCATCAACCGGTCGATGGAGGCGCCGATCACCGCGCCCTCGTTCCACGCCGGCACGACGATGGCCACCCGCGGAAGGTACGGCGCCGCCTTGCCGTAGTGGTTGATCCACGCGTGGAACGGGATCGTGAAGAACGTCGCCGCGGCCGCCACGACGGGGATGAGCCCGCTCAGCGCCAGAATCAGGCACACGATCACCCCGATCCACTGCAGCACCGCCAGCACGTCCACGGAAACCCCCTTCGTCTACCCGCCACCCTATCGAAGCGGTACCGCCGGGGAAGCGAAAGGGGCCCCGCTGTGGACGGGACCCCGAAAGGTGTTCGCTGTGGAGAATGTCAGGCGCGCGGACACGTCACTTCTGCGGGCCGAGCGACCCTCCCGCGGCGAGCCGCATCAGGTCGGAATTGAGGTCGATCCCCAGCTCGCTGCCGCCGGCCGAGCCGAACACGTGCTGGTAGTGCTCCCACGAGCTGTCCTTGATCTGCGCCTCCACACCCGACGCCATCAGCACGACGAGCTCGCGCGCCGCCCGGTCGATGCGCTTGCCGAGCGCCTTGTCCTGCCAGTCCTCGGTCGAGGCGAACACCGAGGTCGGCGTCGTCATCGTCCGCAGGAAGGCGAACAGGGACCGCATCTGCTCGTCGACGACCAGCGCGTGCCGTGCGGTGCCGGCGGTCGCGCCGAGCACCACGGGCTTGGCGATCAGGAGGTCGTTGTCGAGCACCTGGAAGAACGAGCTGAACAGCCCGCTCGGCCCCGCCTTGTACACGGGCGCGGTCGCGATGATCCCGTCGGCGTCGCGCAGCGCCTCGATCGCCTTCGTGAACTTCGGGCCGAGGTGCCCGGAGGCGAGCGCCCCCGAGAGCTCGGGCAGCAGCTCGCGCAGGTCCAGGTGCAGCGTCTCGACGGTGTCGCCGCCGCGCTGCGCCGCCGCCTCCACGCGCAGGGCCAGCCGGTCGGCCAGCATCTTGGTGGAGGACGGGTCGCTCACGCCCGCGTTGACCACGACCACCCGGAAGGGGCGGCGCTCGGTGTCAGTCATCATTCCTTCTTTCGAGACGAGATCGCTGCTTCAGGCCGGCCGTCGCTCAGAGCGACGGGTAGCTCGCCTGGAACTGCTCCTCGGTGTCCTGGTAGGGGGAGGCGCCGGTCACGTTGTCGCCGCGGTTGGCGTTCGGGCGCGGCTGGCGCGGGGCCTCGTCGCCGTACTTGGCGGTGACCAGGGAGGCGTGGGTCGGCGCGTCGGGGACCTCGGGGTCGCGGCGGGCCTCCAGCTCCTTGCGCAGCACGGGCACGACCTCCTCGCCCAGCAGGTCGAGCTGCTTGAGCACGGTCGACAGCGGCAGGCCGGCGTGGTCCATGAGGAACAGCTGGCGCTGATAGTCGCCCGCCCACTCGCGGAACGTCAGCGTCTTGTCGATGACCTCCTGCGGGCTGCCGACGGTCAGCGGGGTGGCCTCCTCGAACTCCTCCATGGTCGGGCCATTGCCGTAGACCGGGGCCTCGTTGAAGTAGGGGCGGAACTCGCGCTTGGCGTCCTGCGAGTTCTTCGCGATGTACGCCTGGCCGCCGAGGCCGACGATCGCCTGCTTGCCGGTGCCGTGGCCATAGTGCTCGAAGCGCTCGCGGTAGAAGGCGATCAGGCGCTGGTAGTGCTCCTTCGGCCAGAAGATGTTGTTCGCGAAGAAGCCGTCGCCGTAGAAGGCGGCCTGCTCGGCGATCTCCGGGGTGCGGATGCTGCCGTGCCAGACGAACGGCGCCACGTCGTCGAGCGGGCGCGGGGTGGAGGTGAAGCCCTGCAGCGGCGTGCGGAAGTGGCCCTCGAAGTCGACGACGTCCTCGCGCCACAGCCGGTGCAGCAGGTTGTAGTTCTCGAGGGCGAGCGGCAGGCTCTGGCGGATGTCCTTGCCGAACCACGGGTACACCGGGCCGGTGTTGCCGCGGCCGAGCATGACGTCCATGCGGCCCTTCGACAGGTGCTGGAGCATCGCGTACTCCTCGGCGATGCGCACCGGGTCGTTGGTGGTGATGAGGGTCGTGGAGGTGGACAGCACGAGCCGCTCGGTGAGGGCCGCGATGTGCGAGAGCAGCACGGCGGGGGACGACGAGAAGAAGGGCGGGTTGTGGTGCTCGCCGACCGCGAAGACGTCGAGCCCGACCTCCTCGGCGTGGACCGCGATCTTGACGATCGCGTCGATGCGCTCCGCCTCGCTGGGCGTGGCGTCCGCGACCGGGTCGCGGGTGATGTCGCTGACGGAGAAGATCCCGAACTGCATGGCTGACTCCTTGTGGTCGTTCTCGCCGTTTGTATGCAAACGCATATAACGTGACGGGCGCCGGTCTATTCCCGGGAGCGCAGCCCCATCCTCGCGCACCCCGTCACCGCCGGGTAGGCCGGCCTCAGAGGACCTGGGGGTCGAGGTTCACGGAGGTGCCCTCGAACAGGTTCAGCCCGCCGTCGAACGAGCGCTCGCCGGGGTTCAGCCAGAGCAGCGCCTGGGCGCTGATCCCGAACCGCCCCGCGACGGCGTCGAAGGTGTCGTCGGTCCCGACAACGTAGGTCGCCGGCGCTCCGGAGTCGGTGGTCTCGCTGACCCGGCCGTTGGCGCCCGGCCGTGGTCCGCTGTCGGCCGGGTGCACGTTGGTGTCCCTGGTCGGGATGGACCATCGCACCCGGTCGACGGCCAGGATCTTGCCGGGGCCCAACTCCACCGGGACCCCGTCCGCGGAGGGTGCCGAGGAGTAGGTCAGGAGCGTGCCGAGGTCGGACGGGTTGCCGACGTTGTCGAGCGGGACCGACGACGACGGCGCGGCCGAGGTGGTCGGTCCGCCGAGGGGATGGTCGCCCACACCGTGCCAGGTGATCCCGTCGCCGACCCGCGGCGGGACGTCGATCAGCGTCACCGAGATCGGCACGGGGACCGTCGAGGTGAAGCCGGAGTACTCGATCGAGTAGGTGTTGTCGCCGTCGGCCACGACCCGGTAGTGGAAGTGGATGCTGCCCTTGGGGGAGGCGACGTCGGCCTCCGCCACGGTCGTCCCGGCCGGCAGGGACGCGAGCGTGGGCGGGGGAGCCGGTGGCGCGGTCGGCGTCGGGGTCGGGGTGGGCGTCGCGTTCGGCGTCGGCGCGGCCGGCGTGCGCGTGGGCTTCGGAGTCGCGTGCCGGGTGTGCGACACCGCCCGCGGCTCCGCGCCGGCGAAGAGCGCGCATCCCGAGAGCGCGATCGTGAGCGCCGCGAGCATCCCCACGGCAGCCGCTGCGCGACGCGGGCTGTTCCGTCTGTTCATGTTCCCCCCTCGGGAACGCTATCAAAGGCCCGCTGGCCGGATCTCTGCCATCCCTGTCCGATTTCCGCGCGCGGACCGTCGGTGGCTGCCGCTACCGTCGAGGAGTGAAAGTCGCTCTGCAGTTCGTCGCGATGGGGCTCGTCTGGGGCGCCAGCTTCCTGTTCATGAAGGTCGCCCTCGATGGCGTCTCGTTCGGGCAGGTGGCCTGGGCGCGGCTGGTCTTCGGAGCGCTCACCCTCGGCGTGATCATGCTCGTGATGCGCAGCCGGCTGCCGCGCGAGCCGATCGTCTGGCTGCACTTCGTGGTCGTGGCGATCACGTACTGCGTCGTGCCGTTCCTCCTCTTCGCCTGGGCGGAGCAATACGTCTCGTCGAGCCTCGCCAGCATCTACAACGCGGTGACGCCGATCACGACCGCCATCCTGGCGACCGCCGCGTTCCGGGTCGAGAAGCTCAACCGCGACCAGGTGCTCGGCGTGCTGATCGGCGTCGTCGGCGTCGTGGTCATCGTCGGGCCGTGGAGCGTGGAGGCGCTGAGCGGCAGCGTGTGGGGCCAGCTCGCCTGCCTCGGCGCGGTGACCTGTTACGGCTTCAGCTTCGGGTACATCCGCAAGTTCATCAGCCACCGCGACATCCCTGCGACCACCACGGCGTTCCTCAACATCGGGCTGGCGGCCGCGATCATGGTGGTGCTGACCCCGATCGTCGCGTGGAGCCCGATCGACTTCTCATGGCCGGTGCTGCTGTCGCTGCTGGCGCTGGGCGCGCTCGGCACGGGAGTCGTCTACATCTGGAACATGAACGTGCTGCGCGCGTGGGGGCCGACCGCGACCTCCGGCGTGACGTACGTGACGCCGGTCGTCGGCGTCGCGCTGGGCATCCTCATCCTGGGCGAGCACCTCAGCTGGAACGAGCCGGTGGGCGCGCTGGTCGTGCTCGGGGGCATCCTGCTGACGCAGCAGCGGGTGCGGCTGTTCACCCGGCGGCAGGCCGAGCTGGCCGTCGCCGAGCGCTCCGCCTGATCCGCGCCATCCGCAGCATCCGCAGCATCGGTTTGACGCGTGTTGTGACAAACAAAGGGGTCCCGACACGCCGTCCGCCGGAGCGGGAGGCGGCATGTCGGGACCCCTCTGCGTGAACCGCTAGGCGACCGTCGGCCCGAAGTGCTCCGGGAGGGTCGAGCGGTGCACGCCGCGCAGCTCCTCCACGCCGACGGTGAAGAGGTCCTGCACCTCGAGCACCGGCTGCGTGCCGACCTCGGCGTCCGTGACGCCGATGCGCAGCACCGGGATGCCCCGGCCCTCGCACAGGCCGCGGAACTTCACGTCGTCCTCGCGGGGCACCGACACGATCACGCGGCCGGTCGACTCGCTGAACAGGGCGGTCGCCGCGTCCACGCCGTCGCGCTCGGTGATCTCGCCCAGCCAGACGCGCGCGCCGACGCCGAAGCGCATGACGCTCTCGGCGAGGGCCTGCGCCAGACCGCCGTCGGCGAGGTCGTGCGCGGAGGAGACGAGCCCCTCCTGCGCCGCCGCGTGCAGCGTCTCGGCCAGCCGTCGCTCGCCGCCCAGGTCGACCGCGGGCGGACGACCGCCGAGGTGACCGTGGATGGTGCCGGCCCACGCCGAGCCGTCGAGCTCCTCGCGGGTGACGCCGAGCAGGTAGATGTTCTCGCCCTCGTCCTGCCAGCCGGCGGGGATGCGGCGGGCGACGTCGTCGATCACGCCGAGCACGCCGACGACCGGCGTCGGGAAGATCGGGGTGTCGCCGGTCTGGTTGTAGAAGGAGACGTTGCCGCCGGTGACCGGCACCTCCAGCTCCAGGCACGCGTCGGAGAGGCCCTCGACCGCCTGCGAGAACTGCCACATCACCTCGGGGTTCTCCGGGCTGCCGAAGTTGAGGCAGTCGGTGACCGCGGCCGGCACGGCGCCGGTGGCGGCGACGTTGCGGTACGCCTCCGCGAGGGCGAGCTTGGCGCCCTGCTTGGGGTCGAGCTGGCAGTAGCGGCCGTTGGCGTCGGTCGCGATGGCGAAGCCGAGGCCGCTCTCCTCGTCGACGCGGATCATGCCGGCGTCGTCGGGGAAGGCGAGCGCGGTGTTGCCGCCGACGAAGTAGTCGTACTGGTCGGTGATCCAGCCCTTGTCGGCGAGGTTGGCGCTGCCGAGGAGGGCGAGCACCTGCTCCCGCAGCTCGTCGCCGGTGGTGGGGCGGGGGAGGGTGGAGGCGCTGTCGGCCTGCAGTGCGTCGATCCACGCCGGGTAGGCGACCGGGCGCTCGTACACCGGGCCGTCGACCGCGACCGTGCGCGGGTCGACGTTGACGATCTCCTCGCCCTTCCAGTCGATGACCAGGCGGCCGGTGTCGGTGACCTCGCCGAGCACGCTGGTCTCGACGTCCCACTTGGCCGTGACGGCGAGGAAGGCGTCGAGCAGCTCGGGCTTGACGACCGCCATCATGCGCTCCTGGCTCTCGGACATGAGGATCTCCTCCGCCGTGAGGGTGGGGTCGCGCAGCAGCACGTGGTCGAGCGTGATGTGCATGCCGCCGTCGCCGTTCGAGGCCAGCTCGCTGGTCGCGCACGAGATGCCCGCGGCGCCGAGGTCCTGGATGCCCTCGACCAGCTTGTCGCGGTACAGCTCGAGGCAGCACTCGATGAGCACCTTCTCGGCGAAGGGGTCGCCGACCTGCACCGCCGGGCGCTTGGTGGGACCGCCGGCCGAGAACGTGTCGGAGGCGAGGATGCTCGCGCCGCCGATCCCGTCTCCACCCGTGCGGGCGCCGAACAGCACCACCTTGTTGCCGACGCCGGACGCGTTGGCGAGGTGCAGGTCCTCGTGGCGCAGCACGCCCACCGAGAGCGCGTTGACGAGCGGGTTGCCCTGGTACACCGCGTCGAAGTAGGTCTCGCCGCCGATGTTCGGCAGGCCGAGGCAGTTGCCGTAGAAGGAGATGCCGGAGACGACGCCGTGCACGACGCGTGCGGTATCGGGATCGTCGATGGCGCCGAAGCGCAGCTGGTCCATCACCGCGACCGGACGGGCGCCCATCGAGATGATGTCGCGGACGATGCCGCCGACACCGGTCGCCGCGCCCTGGAACGGCTCGATGTAGGAGGGGTGGTTGTGCGACTCCACCTTGAACGTGACGGCCCAGCCCTCGCCGACGTCGACGACGCCCGCGTTCTCGCCCATGCCGACCATGAGGTTCTTCTTCATCGCCGAGCTGACCTTCTGGCCGAACTGGCGGAGGTAGATCTTCGACGACTTGTACGAGCAGTGCTCCGACCACATCACCGAGTACATGGCCAGCTCGCCGCTGGTGGGGCGGCGGCCCAGGATCTCGCGGATGCGCGCGTACTCGTCGTCCTTGAGGCCGAGCGCGGCGTACGGCTGCTCCTTCTCGGGCGTCGCGGCCGCATTGGCGACCGTGTCGACGACGTTCTGGGTCGGGAGGGTGGTGTCGGTCACGCGGGCACTCCAGGCTGAGCGGGCGGCGGGGGGATGGGGCCAGTCTACCGGGGTGCGGGAGGCGGGTTCACGTCCCCGTAACCGCCCGGTCCCTGCCAATACACATGTGATCCCTAGCGTTCGATGGCACCCCCCCGCCCGCACACGAAGGCCCCCGCATGCGCTCTGAGAACGTCGCCACCCCTCCCTCCCGCCGCGTGGGCCCCGCCCGCGTCGTCGCGCTCGCCCTGGCGCTCGGCCTCGCGGCCTCCGCGGTCCCGGCCTACAGCACGCTCGGCGGCGACACCGCGGCCGCCGCCCCCGACACCGGTGGGCTGAACCTGGCGGGAGACGGCTCCAGCCTCCTCACCGCCTCCACCGACGCGCTCGCGCCCGGGCTGACGCTGACCGACTTCCGCCGCCTGCAGTCCGCGGGCTGGGTCACCGGCCACGTCATGCGTGCCGACCTCAGCACGCCGACGCTCAAGCTGGACGTGCTCGACGGCGGCAGCGTGTCCGGAGGTGCGCCCGTCAGCGAGCAGATCACGGGCTCGGGAGCGATCGCCGCCGTCAACGGCGACTACTTCGACATGAACTACTCCGGGGCCCCGGTCGGCACGAACATCTCGCCGACGACCGGTGTCCGCAGCGCCGCCGGATCCCCGCGGCAGAGCTTCACCATCACCGACGGCGTCGCGGCGGTGCAGAACCTGCTCGTGTCAGGGACG
Organism: Leifsonia williamsii; assembly: GCF_030433685.1. Taxonomy (NCBI): domain Bacteria; kingdom Bacillati; phylum Actinomycetota; class Actinomycetes; order Micrococcales; family Microbacteriaceae; genus Leifsonia; species Leifsonia williamsii. Next base: position 246,130 of record NZ_JAROCF010000001.1, on the reverse strand, counting down.
GTCGCGATCGACGGCGGGGCGCCCCTCACGCTCGGCGGTGTGAACACCCCGAGCCTGGCCTCCGGGAAGATCGGCTGGTACACCGCCGCCTGGGGAGCCCACCCGCTCAGCCGCCCGCTCGGAGCGCCGGATGCGCTCGCCGCGAGCGTCGCAATGGTCACCGTCAAGGACGGCGTCGTGGAGTCGGTGACCACCGACCCGGCCGCGGTCTCCGGGCCGACCAGCATCCCCGACGGAACCGGCGTCCTGATCGGCCGCGAGGCCGGCGCCGCCACGCTCGGCGCGCTGACGGTCGGCCAGCAGGTCGACGTCACCGTCGGCAGCGATGTCGACCTCGCCGTCGGCGGCTCGCAGCGCATGATCGTCGACGGCGTGCAGACCACAGAGGACCAGGTGGAGGCCGCGCGCACCGCCGTCGGCGTCAGCCGCGACGGCACCGAGGTCACCGTGGTCTCGATCGACGGGCGACAGGGCGACGGCCGCGGCATGACCATCCAGGAGCTCGGTCGTCTGCTGCTCGACCTCGGCGCGTACAACGCCGTCAACCTCGACGGCGGCGGCTCGACCACCCTCATCGCGCGCCGGCCCGGCACCACGGAGCCCGCCGTGATCAACCGGCCGTCGGACGGCACCGAGCGCGCGGTGGCGAACAGCCTCGCCTTCTTCTCGACGGCACCCGCGACGGGAGCGAAGGACGTGAAGGTGGCCCCCGCCTCCACACTCCCCGACAGCGACGCGGTGTTCCCCGGCCTCGGCCGCACCCTGAGCGGCGTCGGCCTCGACGCGAACAACGCCGGTGTCGCGGTATCGGGCACGTTCTCGGCGGCCGCCGGTGCCACCATCACGTCCGTGGACGGAGCGACGGCCCGCGTGATCGGTGCGACGCCCGGCGCCACGACAGTGAGCTACACCGCGCAGGGCAAGACCGCCACGACACCCGTCCGCGTGCTCGGCGACCTGCAGCGCCTCCGGCCGAGCAGCACCGTCGTCGCGCTGCCCGACCCGGGGCAGACCGCGGCCATCACGGTCAGCGGTGTCGACGGCGACGGGTTCAGCGCACCGCTCGAGGCCGCCGACGTCGCCGTCACCAGCGGACCCGACGTCACGGTCACCGCGGAGGGACGCGACGCGTTCCGCATCACGCCGACCACCGGCTCCGGCTCGGCCACCGTCACCTTCACGGCGGGCGGCAGGAGCGTCGACGTCGCCGTGACCATCGGCTACCGCAGCGAGTCCGTCGCCGACTTCTCCGACGGCGCCGACTGGAAGACCGCCGCCGACCGCGCCACCGGCACGATGACGACGAGCACCGGCCCGAACGGCGAGCCCGCCCTCGCCCTCGACTACGACTTCACCACGAGCACGGCGACCCGCGGCTTCTACGCCGTCTTCCCCGAGATGAGCACCGCGGGCAGCCTCGGCCGCCAGGTCGCCGGCCAGCCGCAGGCGCTCACGCTGTGGCTGAAGGGCGACGGCTCCGGCGCGTGGCCGCGCATCCAGCTCAAGAACGGCGCGGGCACGACCGTGAACCTCGACGGCCCGTTCGTCGACTTCACGGGGTGGAAGCAGATCCGGTTCCCTGTGCCGGCCGGCACCCCGTACCCGCTGTCGCTGCAGCGCATCCGCATGCTCGAGACCAAGTCGACCGCGAGCTACAAGGGCCACGTCGAGATCGCCGGGCTGGAGGCCGTGGTCGCCCCCGACGTCGAGCAGCCCGCCGCGCCCGTGGTCCACGACCCGGTGGTCGTCGCGAACGGCTCGGTCGACGGCCGCGGCCAGCGGATCGCCGTCATGAGCGACGCGCAGTTCGTCGGCCGCAACCCCGACAGCGACCTCGTGCAGGCCGCCCGCCGCACGCTCCGCGAGATCGTCGCGGCCAAGCCCGACTTCCTCGTCATCGACGGCGACTTCGTCGACGAGGCGAGCCCGGCCGACTTCGCTCTCGCGAAGGAGGTGCTCGACGAGGAGGTCGGCGACGCCGTCCCGTACCTGTACGTCCCCGGCAACCACGAGGTGATGGGAGGCTCGATCGCCAACTTCCAGGCGGTGTTCGGCGCCACGAACCATACGGCGACGGTCGGAGGCACGCGCATCATCACGCTCAACAGCTCGGCCGGCACCTTCCGCGGCTCCGACCCGGCGCAGCTGGCCTGGTTCGACGACCAGCTCGACGCGGCGGCCGCCGATCGCTCGGTCACCGGTGTGCTCGTCTTCGCCCACCACCCGGCCGACGACCCGCAGCCCGACAAGGCGAGCCAGCTCGGCGACCGTTACGAGGCGGCGGCGTTCACCGCCCGCGTCGCGGAGTTCCGCTCCGACAGCGGCAAGTCGGCCGCGGTGATCAACGGACACGTCGGCGCCTTCTCGGCGACCAGCACCTCCGGCGTCTCGCAGCTGATCAACGGCAACTCGGGCAAGAGCCCGTCGGGCACCCCGGCGACCGGAGGCTTCACCGGCTGGACCCTGCTCGGCCTGAACCCCTCCTCCGGCGTCGTGGGCACCGACCCCGTCACGGTCGCGGACCGCACCCGCTGGATGCGCGCCGAGATCAAGCCGCGCGTCGACTCCCTCCGCCTGACCGCCCCCGCCGTGCTCACCGCCGGCGAGACGGCCGCCGTCTCGGCGACCCTCGTGCAGGACGGCACCCGCGAGGTGCCGGTCGCCTGGCCGGTGTCGGCGCAGTGGGGAGGCGACGGCGTGGTCGTCGACGACGGCCTCGGCACGAAGCTCGAGAAGGCGGTCGCCGCCACGGGCGTGCTGCGCGTCAACCCGGAGACGGGCGAGGTCACGGCGCTCGCCGCGGGCACCGCGACGCTGACCGTGACGGTCAACGGCGTGACGGCGACGGCCGACGTGCGCGTGGCGGCGGCGCCCGGCGGACCCGGTGGCGGGGACCCGGGGGACGGTGGGCCGGGAAACGGTGGGCCGGGTGACGGCGGCCCTGGTGACGGCGGCCCTGGTGACGGCGGCCCTGGTGACGGCGGCCCCGGTGACGGTGATGTCGTGGACGACTCCGGCGACGGGAGCGAGGCGACCGCAGTCTCCGACGCCGGCCCCTCGGCACTGGCCGAGACCGGAGCGGCGGACCCACTGCCGCTCCTCCTGACCGCCCTGCTCGTGCTGGCGGCCGGCGGCGTCCTCCTGACGCATCGCCTCCGCCGCCGCGCGTAAGTCGCCGTGTCCGCGCCCGCTCATCGGCGGCGCGGACACGGAGACCGCCGGGTAGGCCTCACTGGTCTGCGTGCCCGGCGGCCCCGGCTCGAGTATCCGGCGGAGGCACCCCCTCGTTGTGGGTGCGTGGCAGCATTCCTACGCTGCCGCCATGACACACCACACCCGACATGGTGGACGCGCCCTGCTCGCGTCCGCGACCGCGGTGGCGCTGGCCGCCGCGGGACTCCTCGTCGCAGCGCCCGCGGGCGCCGCGACCCCCGACCCCGCCGCGCTTCCGCTTCAGGCGTCCTCCCTGAGCGGTTCCGCACTCATCCCCTCATTGACCGTCTCGGCGGCGGGCAAGCTCCAGGTGACCATGAGCTCGACGCTGTACCGCTCCACCAACCGCGTCGTGCTGTGGGTCGACGGCAAGTACGCGGCCGAGACGTACAACGGATCCGCCTACTACCTCGCGGTGAGCGGAAGCGGCGACGTCGTCACCCTCGCCTCGACGACGACCGTCGCCTCCGGGCAGACGGTACGGCTCGGGCTGCAGCCCGGCGTCCCGGGCAATTCCACCGACCCGGCGAAGGCCCTGGTGCTCGCTTCGACGATCGCGGGCCAGTCGGCCACGGTCGCTGCCGACGGCCGTATGGGGTACACCGTCGCGGTTCCGGAGGCCGTATACCGTTCGTCGAAGCGGGTGATCGCGTGGGTCGATGGCGCGTACTCCGCCGAAGCCGCTACGGGGAAGTCCTACTACTTCGACCGCGTGACGATCGCGGACGGGGTCGCCACTCTCCACCGTTCCACTCCGGTGAGAGGAGGAACCCGCATCGAGGTCGGCGTCGTACCCGGCGCCCCGGGTGGCGCGTACGACAAGAGCACGGCGACTCTGCTCGCGTCGACGACGTTGACCAGCGCTCCCCGGGTGCAGGTCGGCGCCGCCGCCTCGACCCTCCAGCTGGCCTCGCGGGGCGACGCGGAGGCCGACCGCAAGCGGGAGAACCGCGGTCTGCGGCACAGCACCCTGGAGCCCGTCGGCCGCTATGTGAAGAAGGGTGACTCCCTACGCGTGGCGCTTCCCGGCGGAACCTCGGACGTCCGGCTCGCGGTCGGCCAGTACGGTCCGTATGCCGCGCTCAACGGCGGCAGCGACCTCGGGGTGAAGACCACCGCGCTCGCGGGTGGGACCTCCACCGTCATCGCCGACCGCGACGGTCTCGTGTATCTCGAGAAAGTCGCCGGCGGCCCGGTCGAGGTCACCGTGAGCGGTGGAGCGCCGGTCCCGATGTTCACGCTGGGCCAGACCTCGCCGGCCGAGTTCGCGCTCGAGCTCTCGCTGTTCCCGGACTCGCCCCTGGTCGTGACGTCGACCGAGCGCACGGTCGCCGCCTTCCAGCGCCCCACGGTGCTGAAGAACCAGGCCAACCTCGACAACGCCCGCCTGGCCTCCTGGGATCAGGTGGTGAACGTCACCGACCGCACCTACGGCCTCTCGCTCGACGGCGCGGGTCTCGACCGCAAGTCGCCGGCCCGCGTGTACATCTCCAGTCCGGATACGGGTGCGGGCTACGCCTATGCCACCCAGGACCGGATCTCGTTCCAGGTCGGCACGGGTGCCGCGGACCACCTCTTCACGGCTCCTGTCACCGACCAGTGGGGCCTGTGGCACGAGATCGGCCACACGTACCAGACACAGCAGTACAAGTGGGCAGGCCTCGGCGAGGTCACCGTGAACATCTCGTCCATCGCCGTGCAGCTGGGCCTCGGCCAGGCCAACCGGCTCGCGCAGACCGGCACCGCGAACGCGATCACCGCCTACCTCGCCAAGCCGGACGCCACGCGGGTCTACGACGACGAGACGGACCTCTTCGTCAAGCTGGGGATGTTCGACGATCTCCGCGCCAAGTTCGGCGACGACTTCTATCCGCGACTGAACAAGCAGTACAGGGCCGAGGCCGCGGCCGGCGTCGTGTCGCCCACCGACACGGCGGGCATGCAGAAGCGGTTCATGAAGACGGCGTCGGCCGTCGCCGGCACCGACCTCACCTCCTACTTCGCCTCCTGGGGCCTGCGCTGACCATCGAGTACGCGCGAATTCCACGAGAAACCGCCGAGTACGCAGAAAGTCTGCGTACTCGGCGGTTGCGGTAGGGGGAGGCGGCGGGTCAGGCCTCGACGAGCGCCGAGCGGATCACCGACGTGAAGAAGGTGAGCCCGTCCGTGCCGGAACGCATCGCGGCGGAGGTGTCGGGGCCGAAGCCCGGCTCGACCGCGTGCTCGGGGTGCGGCATCAGGCCGACGACGTTGCCGCGCTCGTTGCGCACGCCGGCGATGTCGTTGAGCGAGCCGTTCGGGTTGACGCCCTGGTAGCGGAAGACGACCATGCCCTCGCCCTCGAGCCGCTTCAGCTCCTCGGCCGAGGCGATGAAGCCGCCCTCGCCGTTCTTGAGCGGGATGACGATCTCCTGGCCCTGCTCGAAGCCGTTCGTCCACGGGGTGGAGGCGTTCTCGACGATCAGGTGCTGGTCGCGGCGGATGAAGTTGCCGTGGTCGTTGCGGATCAGGCCGCCCGAGACGAGGTGCGCCTCCGCGAGCATCTGGAAGCCGTTGCAGATGCCGAGGATGGGCACGCCCTTCGCGGCGGCGTCCACCACCTCGGTCATGATCGGCGAGATGCTGGCGATCGCGCCGGCGCGCAGGTAGTCGCCGTAGCTGAAGCCGCCGGGCAGCACGAGGGCGTCGACGCCCTGCAGGTCGTGCTCGCCGTGCCAGAGCGCGACGGGCTCGCCGCCGGCGAGGCGCACGGCCCGCAACGCGTCGCGGTCGTCGAGCGAGCCGGGAAAGGTGATGACGCCGATGCGCATGGTGTCCGCCATCAGGCCGTGACCTCTTCGCGCTCACCGGTCGGGTAGTGGATGCCGACGACGTCTTCGATGACCGAGTTCGAGAGGATCTCGGCGGCGATCTCGCGCACCGCCTCCCGCGTCTCGTCGTCGATCGGCCCGTCGACGGTCAGCTCGAACCGCTTGCCGACCCGGACGTCGAACCGGCCGCGGCCGGTGCGCGCGAGGGCTCCGGCGACGGCCTTGCCCTGCGGGTCGAGCAGCTCGGCCTTGGGCATCACTTCCACAACGATCGTCGACACAGGCGTGCTCCGCTTCCTTCGCGCTCCGGGGGATGCAGTCGATTCTACCGTGCGCTGCTGAGAGCGGCGTGCCGCACGGCCCGCGGCTCCAGCTCCCGTCGCAACCGGTCGAACAGGGCGGCGGAGGCGGCGCCCGGCCAGTCGTCCGGCAGCGCGGAGGCGGGGAGTCCCGGGTCGCGGTACGGGATCACCCGCCACTCGTCGAGCGCGCGGATCCACGCGGCGAAGGCGGCGCGGTCGTCGGCGGGCGCCGCTGCGCCGTCGGGCTCGAAGCCGTCGAGCCCGAAGCCGTCGAGTCCGGGGAAGCCGTCGAGCCCGGAGAAGCCGTCGAGCCCGGAGAAGCGGGACAGGAAGGAGTCGTGCAGCGCCCGGATCGCGGGCAGGTCGTACCAGCGGGCGAGCCCGGCCGCGAGATCGCCGCGCACCGCCGCCTCGCCGAACAGCGTCGCGGAGCCTCCCGCCGCCTCCATCGCCTCCGCGACCTCTGACTCGAGCGCGGCGGGCGCGATCCAGAGCCCGTCGGCGACCGTGCCGCAGCCGAGCGCCGACAGTCGCGAGCGGAGGCGGTGGCGCAGCGAGCGCTGATGCTCGGGGAACGAGAACGACACCAGGCACCAGCGCTCGGCCTCCTGCCGCGGCCCGAAGATGCGCGCGTCGCCGCGCTCCAGCATCGGGAGGGCCGCCGGGTCGATGGCGTAGCCGGCCACGCCCTCCCGCTGCTCCCGCACCAGCACGCCGCGCGCGCAGAGCCGCGCGAGGCTCGACCGCGTGGTCGCGGCAGGCACGTCGAGCGACGCCATGAGCGCGACAGCACCGGACGCGCTCAGCCAGCCGCCGATCGGCCGCAGCACGGCGCCGACCACCGTGCGCAGGAGGGCCGTGGCGCTGCCGCTGCGAGCCTCTAGGTCTTCGCGGGCGGCCAGGTTCTCGCGGGAGGCCGCCGCGCGAGCGCTCGTCGCGGCCGTCACCGCTGTCGCGACCGCCCGCTCACTCGTCATGCGTCAGCTCGCCGAGCGCGTCGCGCACGGCGGCCATCCCGGTGCACGTCTCCTCGAAGCTCGTGCTGAGCGGCGAGAGCCCGATCCGCAGCCCGCCGGGGTCGCGGTAGTCGGGGATGACGTCCCGCTGCCAGAGCAGCGCCGTCACCTCGCGCATGGCCGGGTGGCTCAGCGTGATGTGGCCACCGCGCCGCTCCGGGTCGCGCGGGCTGGCGAGAGCGACGCCGAGCGGGGTCAGCCACTCCTCCGCCAGCGCGATCGCGAAGTCGGTGAGGGCGACGGACTTGGCGCGCACGGCCTCCATCCCGCACTCCTCGATCATGGCGATGGTGTCCTGCATGGCCAGCATCCCCACGATCGGCGGGGTGCCGCTGAGGAACCGGCGCACGCTCGCCGCCGGCTGGTACTCGGGCCCCATCAGGAAGACGTCGCGCACGCCCATCCATCCCTGGATCGGCTGCACGAGCCGCTCCTGCAGCTCGCGGCGCACGTAGCCGAAGGCAGGTGATCCGGGGCCGCCGTTCAGATATTTGTAGGTGCAGCCGACGGCGAGATCGACGCCCCAGGCGTCCAGCTCGGTCGGCACGGAGCCCGCGGAGTGGCAGAGGTCCCACAGCACCAGGGCGCCCGCGTCGTGCGCGATGCGCGTGATGGCGGCGACGTCGGCCAGAAAGCCGGACCGGTACGCCACATGGCTGAGCACCACGAGCGCGGTCTGCGGGCCGACGACGGCGGCGACCTGCTCGGGCGTGACGCCCGCCTCCGTGTCGGACTCGATCCACACCAGCCGCAGGCCCCGCTCGCGCGCGATCCCGTCGAGCACGTAGCGGTCGGTCGGGAAGTTGTCGGTGTCGAGCACGATCTCGCTGCGCTCGGGCAGCGCGTCCACGGCGGCGCGCGCGAGCTTGTAGAGCAGCACGGTGGTGGAGTCGCCGATGAACGTCTGCCCCGCCGCAGCGCCGAGCGCCGCCCGGCCGAGCGCGTCGCCGATCGTGAACGGCAGCTCCATCCACTCCTCGTCCCAGCCGCGGATCAGCCGCCCGCCCCAGCCGTCGACGAGGAACCGCTGCACCCGCTCGACCCCCGCCAGCGTCGGCCGGCCGAGCGAGTTGCCGTCGAAGTAGGCGACGACGCCGCCGTCGTCGGTGCCGACGAAGCGGCTGCGATAGGCGGCGAGCGGGTCGCCGGCGTCGAGAGCGCGGGCGGCGCTCAGCGGGTCGGGGGCGAGGAGGGAGGAGGGGGCGGTGTCGAAGTCGGTCATGCGGCGTCCTCGGTGGGTGTCGGGGTGGTGAAGTCGGTGGCGAGCAGGCCGCGGGCGGTCGCGAGCCAGGCGGGGACGGCGGAGGCGGGGAGCGCGGCGTCCACCTCGCCGGGGCTGTCCGCTCCCGGCGGAGGCGTCGGCACCCAGGCCAGTCGCGGGCCGACCGTCTCGTGGCGCGGGTGGCTGCCGGCGATGGCCTGGAGGATCGCGGCGGTCGTCATCCCGGCCTCCACCATCCCGCCGAGCTCGCGCGCGTCGACGCCGTCGGGCAGCGGGCCGTTGCCGAGGTCCGTGCCGTAGAGCGCGCGACCGCCGGCGGAGGTGAACCGGCGGAGGTTGTCGAGCGCGATTCCGTGCTGCGGGGTGGGATCGCCCCAGCCGTGGATGTCGAGCGTCGTCACCCAGGTCATGCCGCGGCGCACGGCCTCCCGCACCAGCTCGTCGTCGACGCGCTCGGTGAACGGCGTGTGCGCGAGCTGGTCCGCCCCCGCACGGACGGCGCGGGCGGTCTGCCCGTCGCCCTGGACGTGGACCGTCACCGGCACGCCGGCCGCGTGCGCTTCCTCCACAAGCGCGGCCAGCGTGGCGTCATCCACAGTTTCGCCCGCCTCGGTGTTGAGGGTGACTTTGATGCGGGAGGCTCCTCGCATGAGCTGTTCTCGCACCGCCTGCCGCGCCTCGCGCGGGCCGCCGACCTCCGCCGACGACCCCGGAGGACCCCAGCCCGCGTTCACCGGATACCCGCCGGGCGCGGTGATCAGCGCGCCCGCGATCGCCGCCGCCGGGTGCCGGAGCGCGGCGTCCTCGGCCAGCCACGAGGCCGCGACGGACGGGACCCAGCCGAGGTCGACGGCATGGGTGATGCCCCCGGAGAACACCGCCCGCCGGTCCGTCAGGCCGAGATGGGTGTGGTGGTCGGTGAGCCGGGGGAAGAGGGTGCCGCCGGGATGTGCGCTCGCCGCGGTCACGGGGAGGTCGGTGCGATGGAGGCGGTCTCCGACGAGCTCGTAGACGGTCGGCGGGAGGAAGCCGGTACCGGTCCAGACGGCGTCGAAGGCTATGCGCGTGCCGGGCGCCGGTGACGCGCTCGCCGGCCCGACCGCAGACTGGTCGACCGTGGCCGGCTCGACCGCGGCCTTGCCGGCCACGTGCGGGTCGCTCACCGCTCCACGCCGATCTCGGTGCGGACGGCGAACAGCTCCGGGAAGAAGGTGAGCTCGAGCGCCTTCTGCAGGAACGAGACGCCGCTCGAGCCGCCGGTGCCCGTCTTCATGCCGATGGTGCGCTGCACGGTCTTCAGATGGCGGAAGCGCCAGAGCTGGAAGTTGTCCTCCAGGTCGACGAGCTCCTCGCACGCCTCGTACTCGCGCCAGTGGTCGTCGGCGTGCTCGTAGATGCCGCGGAACACCTCCACGAGCTCCTGCGAGAACACGTGCGCCTGCGTCACGTCGCGATCGAGCACGTCCTGCGGCACGGCGAAGCCCGACCGGGCGAGCAGACGCAGGAACTCGTCGTAAACGCTCGGCGACTCCAGGAGGTCGGAGAGGAGGGAGTGTGCGGCAGGGTCGTTCTCGAACACGCTGAGCATGCGGCGGTTCTTGTTGCCGAGCAGGAACTCCACCGCGCGGTACTGGTACGACTGGAAGCCGGACGAGTTGCCGAGGAAGCCGCGGAACTCCGCGTACTCCGTCGGGGTGAGCGTCGCGAGCACCGACCACTGCTCGGTGAGGGTGCGCTGGATGTGCTTCACCCGGGCGATGCGCTTGAGGGCGGGGGAGAGGTCGTCGGCGCGGAGCAGGTCGCGCGCCGACAGCAGCTCGTGCAGCACCAGCTTCAACCACAGCTCCGTCGTCTGGTGCTGGATGATGAACAGCAGCTCGTCGTGATGCTCGGGCACGCTGACCGGCTTCTGGGCGCTGAGCAGGGTGTCGAGGTCGAGGTAGCCGCCGTACGACATGCGTTCGCGGAAGTCCGTGACGATGCCGGGGTCGAAGGCGCGCGTGTTGCTGTCGGCGGTCATGCTGCAATTCTGCGTCGATCGTCACGAGGATGCAACGGGTTCGTCCCCCGGAGGGTCTTCGTTCACCTGGCGGTTACCGGAGCGTCCCGCCTCCGTCGCTCCCCGCTCCTAACGTGGCGGATGTCCGCGCCGGACGGTGGGGGGCAGCGCCCGCAGCGGCGGACCAGGAAAGGCGGCCATGACTCCCGACGGTCTCATCACCAGCGAGTTCGACGACGCGGCCGTCATCGACGCGGCCGGCGCCGTGCCCCGCGGCCGGGCGTTCCGAGCCGGCTTCCGCTCGCTCGAGGACGACCTGTTCGACGCACTCGAGCCCGAGGACTTCTTCGACCCGTACGACCGCTGGGAGACCGCCGCCACTGCCGGCACCGCCGCCACTGCCGGCACCGCCGCCACTGCCGGCTCCGGCCGACGCGGCCGCCGGTGACCGTCCGGGCGGTCACGCCGCGCGTCGTCGCGCCGCCGGCGGGACTCGGGATGTCGATCAGCGCCTACCCGTCGGCCACCGCGATGGTCTGGCCGGGGGAGGGGCACGCCCACGAGGCCGTCGCCGTGCCCGGTGTGCGGCTCGCGCCGGGTGACGTGCTGGTGGAGGTCGAGCTCGCGACGGTCTGCGGCTCCGACCTCCGCGCCGTGCGCGGGCAGCGGCCGTCGGCGACACCGCTCGTCCTGGGCCACGAGCAGGTCGGCCGTGTGGTCGCGCTGGGTCGCGGCGGCGCGAAGACGACGGACGGCCGTCGCGTCAGCCTCGGAGAGCGGGTCGTCTGGTCCGTCGCGGTGCCGTGCGGCACCTGCCCGCGCTGCCGCCGCGGCCTCCCGCAGAAGTGCATGACGCTGCAGCGCTACGGCCACGAGCGCATGCGGCGCGGCTGGGAGCTGTCGGGCGGGTTCGCGACCCACGCGCACCTCCTCGACGGCACCGCGATCGTCGCCGTCCCCGAGGATGTGCCCGCCGCCGTGCTGGCTCCGGCATCCTGCTCCACGGCCACCGTGGCGGCGGCGCTCGAAGCGGCGACCTCCATCGTCCCGCTGGACCGCTCGCTGGTCGTGGTCGCCGGCGCCCGGATGCGCGGCCTCACCGCCGCCGCGATGGCGACCGATGCGGGGGCCCGCGTCGTCGTCAGCGACCCGCGCCCCGATCGGCGTGAGCGCGCCCTCGCCTTCGGCGCTGTCGCCGTGGTCGACCCGCGCAGCGCGTCCGACTCGCCCACCGGGCTGGCCACCGCGCTCGCCAAGGCGGGCGGTCGCGCCGCGGCGCCCACGATCGCGCTCGAGTTCTCGGGGGCGGCGTCGGCGGTGCGCTCGCTGCTCTCGGCGATCGACGTGGGCGGCGTGCTCGTGCTCGCCGGCTCCGGCTCCCCCGGGCCCGACCTCACCATCGCGCCCGAGCAGTTCATGCGCAAGCTGCTCACCATCCGCGGGGTGCACACGTACGCGCCGCAGCATCTCGACGCCGCCGTGCGCTACCTCGCCGACGCCTGGCAGCGGTACCCGTTCGCCGACCAGGTCGGGCAGGCGTTCGCGCTGGCCGAGGTGGATGCCGCCCTCGCCGGCTCGGACCACCCGCGCGTCGCCGTGCGGCCCTGAGCCCTCATCGGCTGCCGAACCCCGCATCCGCATCCTGAGCGTTCTCACATCTTTCACTCCTTAGGCTCGTCCCCGCCCCGACCGTGAGGACAACGCCCGTGATCGAGACCCCGCCCGCCCCTCCCGCACCGCCAGCCGCCTCCACCAGCCGCTCCACGCCGCCTCCCCGCCCCCGCGGACCGGCCAGCCGCACCATCGGCTCGCTGATCTTCTTCAGCCGCTGGCTGCAGGCGCCCCTCTACCTCGGCCTGATCGTCGCCCAGGCGGTCTACGTGTACGTCTTCGTCGTGGAGCTGTGGCACCTGACCGAGGAGGTGGTCAGCGATCCGGCGCACGTCGACGAGGCCTACGTGATGCTGGCGGTGCTCGGCCTGATCGACGTCGTCATGATCGCGAACCTCCTCATCATGGTGATCATCGGCGGGTACGAGACCTTCGTGTCACGGGTGAACGTGGAGGGGCACCCCGACCAGCCCGAGTGGCTGTCGCACGTCAACGCCAACGTGCTGAAGGTCAAGCTGGCCATGGCGATCATCGGCATCTCGTCGATCCACCTGCTCAAGACCTTCATCGCCGTGGGCGACCTGGGCGCGGTCGGCGGCGGTTCCATCGCCGGCGAGAGCTACACGCCGCAGGGCGTGTTCTGGCAGGTCGTCATCCACGTCGTCTTCATCCTCTCGGCCGTCGCCCTCGCGGCCATCGACCGCATGTCCCGCACCGCGAGAAGTGCAGAGCACTGACGCGCTGACGCCCTGACGTCGTCGTTTCCGGTGCCACCGACACGGCAGCCGGTCATTCCGGCTGGGTGAAACGCCTCATCCCCTACTGAATCCGGTGCCACGACCGCGCAAAGTGCCACCGTTCGCGTCCGCGCTCGTTCCCGCCTCGCCACCATAGACAGAGGAGTTCACCAGAGCTCTCTGTTCGGAAAGGATGACGAGGATGAACGAGAACTACGACGAGATCGTGGCCGAGATGAGCGACGCGCAGGGCTTCGTGGCCTCCCTCTTCGCCGGGTGGAACCACGGCGCCGCGATGATGTGATCTCCCCGATTCCACGAGGGGCCGCCCGCTGGGGCGGCCCCTCCGTCCGCTGAAGGGAGACGGAGACGTTGGTCCACCCCACCACTCAGGCGTTGGCGAAGTCGCTTGCCGACGCTTCCCTGACCTTGCCAGAGGTCGCGCACCCGCGGTTCGCGGACGTGATGAGTCACGTCGCTCTCCCGGGCAACGCATACCTGGCCGCGGCACGGCGCGATCATGCTCCGTTGACCGATCTGCGGCTCCGGCGAGACACCAGCTCGTCCGCGATGCTCCGGCTGAATCTGCGAGCCCTCGTCTCGCGCCTGCCTGACCTGGAGCAGGCGATCCTCGAACTGACATCGGTCGGTCCGCAGGAGATGGACGGCACCGCGGCCCGAGTGCACGGCTGGCTGACTTCCGACAGACCGGAGGCGGCCGCTGCCGTCTCAGCCGATCAGGACCCACTGTCCGCATATGTCTCGATGTTGAAATACGTCAATGCCTTCGGCATCTGGGAGGACGCCCGGGGCGTCGCCAGGCAGGTGTTCGACAGCGCGGACCGATGGGGGGATTCGCTCCCCGAGTCGAGCGCCCGAGCTCTGGCGGCCGTGGTGCTCGGGCTCTGCGGAGACGAGGCGCAGAGCGACATCCTCTTCTCGACCGCTCTCAGCTCGATGCCTCACCCGGTGGAGCGCGTGTTCTCAGGCCTGCGCTGGGCGTCCATCCAGGCGAAGCGGCGGGGACGCATCCAAGCGGCGGAGTCGCTGATCGACGCATTGGAGCGCGAGGCGGCCGATGCGGGCATCCGACATCGAGACCGCTTGATCGCATCGGGGATGCTGTGCAACTTCCGGGGGCTCATCGCGATCCGCAGGAAAGCCTCCGGCGCAGCTCGCGAGATCGTGATCGCGGCGATCGGGCAGTTCGAGAGCGGGAATGCGCTCGCGGATGATGGATGCGTCATCGGACTCGAGGAAGGCCGCCGCTACGAGTGGATGGCGAAGCTGAACCTCATCCAGCTGGACATCTACGAGGGACGTTTCGCGGCCGCGACGCGCGACCTTCGCGAGCTCGCGGAGTTCTCGCGGGCGCACGATCCTGGCTCGTTGCACACGTCGCTCTCAACGCTCGCCTACGTGCATCTTCGGGCGGGCCTGCCGGAGGACGCACTTCCTCTCTTACTGGAGGCGCATGACCTCCTGCGGTCGGAGTACGACCCCTTCGTCGTCCGCCAGGTCCGCAAGATGCTGCGGCGGTGCTATCTGGAGCTGGGCCGACCACGCGACGCCGAGCAGGTCGAAGGCCTGCCGGAGCAGTTCTGGCTGACTACACCTCTGGGAGCATGACGTGACCATCGAGATCGAAGACCTTTCGCGCACCTTCGCAGGTCAGCGGGGCGGAGCTGCGGTCGAGGCGTTGCGGGGCATCACCCTGACCATCGCGGACGGCGAGATCTTCGGCATGCTCGGCCCGAACGGCGCAGGCAAGACGACCCTCGTCCGGATCCTGTCCACGCTGCTCACTCCGACCACCGGGGCCGCGCGCGTCGCCGGGATGGATGTCGTCCACGAGGCGAATGCGGTGCGCCGACGAATCGGCGTGGCTTTCGGTGGCGAGCGCGGGCTGTACGACCGGCTGTCGGCGAGGGACAACCTCCGGTTCGCCGGCCAGCTTTACGGTGTCCACCCTCGTCGCCTTCGTACGCGCATCGACGAGCTCCTTGAAACGGTGGGCCTCGCCGACAAGGCAGGGGTGCGTGTCGAGACCTTCTCCCGCGGGATGAAGCAGCGGCTGCACATCGCTCGGGCGCTCATCCATGACCCCCAGATCCTCTTCCTCGACGAGCCGTCGTCGGGACTCGACCCGGTCGCGTCGAGGGCGTTGCGCGGTCTGGTCGCGGAACTCCGCCGTCAGGGCAGGACCATCCTCCTCACGACGCATTCCATGGTCGAGGCGGATGAGCTGTGTGATCGGGTGTCCGTCATCGTGCAGGGTTCCGTCCGGCGGCTGGGCACACCGGAGCGGTTGAAGTCGGAGGTGGACCTCGGCCGCGTGCTCGAGGTCGAGACCTACGACGACCCGACGCCGGCGATCCGGCTGATCGAACAGATGCCCTCTGTGTCGACGGTCGACTGCATCCCCGGAGGCGAAGTGGAGCGCCTTGTCATCCGCCTCGCGGTCGGCAGTGACACCACCATCGCCGACGTCCTTTCCCGCATGCCGGACCATCGATTCGGACGTGCTTTCGACCGAAGGCCGACGCTCGAGGATGCGTACGTCTCCATCATCGAGGCGGACGCATGATGCGCCTCTTCGTCGCCTCCTGGTGGTTGCAGCTGCGCCTGCTGTCCCGATCGCCCTTCTTCTTGGGGATGGCCGTGACAACGCCGATCGCCTACTGCACGGTCGCCGTGCTGATGTCCGGCGGCCAGGCGACCGCGCGTGCCGTCATCGGCGCCGGGCTGATGGGCGCGTGGTCCACCACGCTTTTCGGTGCAGCCGAGGCCCTCTTCATGCAACGCTTCAGCGGCACTCTCGAGTTGCTGATCGGCGCCCCCCGCAGTTTGGTCGCCCCCGTCCTCGGTTTCGCAGGCGCGACGGTCTCGCTGGGCCTGTACTCGAGCGCCGCCTCGTGGCTATGGGCGACCTGTGTGCTCGGCGTGAGCAGCGAAGGCGTGGACTGGCCGTCCCTGCTGGCCGGGCTCGCGCTGTCGTTCGTGTCTCTCACCGCAATCGGCTTTCTGCTGGCAGGCGTGTACGTCGTGACACGGAAAGGAATCGAGATCACCAACGTCATGGAGTACCCGATCTGGGTCGTGTGCGGTGTCCTGGTCCCCGCTGCCGCCCTTTGGGGACCCTTACAGCTGGTGGGCAGACTGCTCCCCCTCGGATGGTCGATGGAGGTGGTCGATGCGGCGACTCACGGCGGCGATGCGCTTCAGGCGGCCGGCCCCGCAGTGCTCCTGTCCGCAGGCTATCTCGCTGCGGGCGTCGTCCTTCTGAAGCGGATCGACCTGCTCGCTCGCACACGAGGCACGTTGAGGCTGCGATGAGAACCGTCCGGACCGTCGTTCTGTCCGGCGTCCTGGGATTCCGCGCACTCTTCGCCTGGAACACCCCGGGGCTCTTCGTGACGTCCCTTGTGCTCACGCCGGCCCTGCAGATCGTCTTCTTCGTCGCAGTGGGTGCCGCGTTCGACTACCAGAACCCCGTCTTCTTCATCGTGGGCAACGGCGTGCAGGTGGCCGCTACCGCCGGGATCGCCGGCATGGTGAGCGTGATCGCGGACGAGCGGCGATTCGGCACCCTCAGCATGGTCCTCGGAGCGCCCACCTCGCGGATCGCCGTCTTCGTCGGTCGGATGCTCCCCGGGATGGCGTGCGGTTTCGCGGTCGCCGCGCTCACGTCCAGCGTCGGATTGCTGGCGGTCGGCCGGGCGCCCACCCTGTCCCAGGTCGGTGGATACGCCCTCGCGATCGGTGTCGCGACTGTCTCCTGCTCGGCGATGGGCTTGGCTCTGAGCGCGTTCGGTTTGATCTACCGAGAGATCTTTCAGATCGCGACCGCTGCCTACCTCCTGCTCATGGTCGTTTCAGGGGCCAACATCGATCGCGCCGCGCTGCCGGGCTGGGTCCGTGGACTAGGCGATGTGCTTCCGACGACTCACAGCATCGACGGTATCCGGGACCTGCTGTCCGGCGGTGCCCTCCCTGCGCTCGCTGCCCCGCTCCTGATGGAACTGGCCGTCGCGGCCGCCTGGACCGCCGGAGCATTGGTGCTGATGAAGCTGCTCGAGTCGCTCGCCAAACGGCGCGCCGCGTTGGACCTGTACTGAGACTCCACGCGATGAGTGTGACCACCTTGAAGAACGGCATGCGCGTTGCGTCCGTCCGCCGTCCTGGTCTGCCGATGGACGC
The DNA here is from genome assembly GCF_030433685.1 of Leifsonia williamsii. Taxonomy (NCBI): domain Bacteria; kingdom Bacillati; phylum Actinomycetota; class Actinomycetes; order Micrococcales; family Microbacteriaceae; genus Leifsonia; species Leifsonia williamsii. The sequence continues at coordinate 229,020 of NZ_JAROCF010000001.1, read as the reverse complement.
GATAGCGCTCAACGTCCGGGCGGGGTCTGCTCAGGAGGCACGGTCGGCAAGGGGGAGCGCGCATTGCCTCGAGCACCTCGTACTCGGTAAGGCGGCGACGGTTCGGACCTCAGGGCTCGCAGCCGCCATGGACGCCCTCGGCGCGCACCCCGCCGCTGTCACCGGCAAGGAGGCGACCTGCTTCAGCGTCCGCCTGCCGTGTTCGGACTCGGCGGACGCGATCCAGGCACTGTTTCATGCGGTCTCGACCGCCGGCGGCTTCGACAGGCGGGTGTTGGACGCCGAGAAGCGCGTGATTCTCGCGGAACTGGCCGGGGCGGACCAGGATGCCGTGCGATCCGCCCTCACTTTGGCCGAGTCTCGAGTTTTCGCCGGCTCGGAGCTCGAGCATCCGCCGATCGGATCGCGGGCGGACATCCTCGACCTCAGTGCCGAGGAGATTGGTCGCTTCTGGTCGCTGCAGTATCGGCCGAGCGCCATCGACCTCGGGATCGTTGGACCTCGTGAGCACCGCGAGGTCGTCTCGATGGTGTGCGAGTCTCTCGGCACGGAACCGTCCGTGGCAGACGGCTGCGGGCGCGACGACGGAGTGGAGGCGTTGCCACCGCTTCGGAGTGCCGTCGCGGTGGAGGAGGGTGACGGCGGCGCGGTGATCCCCGTCATCCAGGCGTTCTCGGCGCCGGCGGTGCGGGACCGAGGCCGAGCCGTCGCGGTTGTGCTGGCAGCCTTGCTGGGGAGCGGCTTCGGTTCGCTTCTCGTCTCCGCGCTGAGGGCGAAGAACCAGTTGGTGTACTCGCCGCGGGCCTTCTACACCGGTTACGGACTGGCGGGATGCTTCACGATCTGCGCTCCCACGTCGCGGGAGAATGCATCCCAGGTGGCTCGACGCATCCGGGGCGCTCTCGAGGCGGTGGCAGGGCGCGCGTTCTCCCAGGGCCGGCTCGAATACGCCGTCCGCCAGGTGTCGTGCGCAACACACGCCGCGTGGACGGATCAGCAGCCTCGTCTCCGGTCTCTGCTCTCCTCGGTCCAGTACCTCGACCGTGTACCTGCGCTCTCGGAGTTGATGGAGACGGTGCAGGGCGTTAGCCGTGAAGAGGTGGCGGCACTCGCAGCGACGATGCTCAGCGCGGAGGTCGACCAGTTGAGCCTGCGCGCGCCCGCCAGAAGGGAGGCCGCGCATGGCTGAGACGATCGACGTCGCCTCTCCTGCCGGGGAGACGCTTCGGGTCATCCGCATCGATCGGACCGCCGCCGTGCTGGCGGCCGACGGCGACACGGACGGGTTCCTGGTTCCTCTGCGTGGCGCGGAGCTGGCGGTGGGCGACTGGGTGCAGCTCGACGCTGAGCAGAGTATGCGGAGGCTGGAGCGCACGAGCAGCGTCGTGCGGGCGAAGGAGGGCGGTGCCGCCCAGGTGCTCGCCGCCAATGTCGACGTCGCCTTCCTCGTTGTCTCCCTGGAGGAGGCCCACCGCCCTGGAGTGCTCGAGCGGTTGGCGTCGCTCGGGTGGGAGTCGGGGGCCGTTCCCCATTACGTCGTCACGAAGTGCGACCTCGGGTCAGCGGAGGAACGGGCGGCCGTCGGGTCGCTGATCGAGACGACTGCTCCGGGCATCCCCACCTCCTTCGTCTCCGCCTGGACCGACGAAGGCCGGACCGAGTTGCTCGCCCTGTTGCCGGCCGGTCGGACGGGGGTGCTCCTGGGCCACTCGGGTGTCGGGAAGTCGACGCTGCTCAACTGGCTCGGCGGCACTGACGTCGCTGCGGTGGGCGAGGTCAGGGAGCGGGACTCCAAAGGGCGGCACACCACGACCGTACGGTCTCTTCGGATGCTCCCCGATGCGGGTGGCTCGATCGTGGATACACCTGGCCTCCGCGAGATCGGGATGGGTTCGCCGTCCGCGGTCCAGAGTGTCTTCGCGGAGGTGACCGCCCTGGCGGATGCGTGCAGGTTCGCCGACTGCGCACACGTGCGGGATGCGGGCTGTGCCGTGACCGCCGCCCTCGCCGCTGGGGAGCTGGACGCCAGCCGCTACCGGCGCTACCTGAGCACGCTCGCAGAAGCGCGACGCAACGAGGGCACGGTCGGGCGGGGCACCCAACAGCGGCGTGACAAAGGCAGAGAGTACTCGCGGCTGGCGCGGGAGTTCCGCCGGGTCCGCGGGCATTGAGCGGGCGTTCGGCCCCACGCCCAGACCTTGCGCCGCGGCCGTGGCACTGTGGACGCCATGAGCGACGCCATGACCGACCCCCTCGGCGAGTTCTTCCGCCTGATCCGTGCCACCCCCGTGCCCGACGACGCCGAGCTGCTGTACGGCGAGGACGAGGAGGGGCGGCGTCGCGAGCGCAACCTGCGCCGCTACCTCGCCCTACCGCACGCGTCGGTCCTGCTCCTGGGCGAGGCGCCGGGCTGGCGAGGGATGACGGTCACCGGCGTCCCGTTCACGTCGGTGCGCGAGGCCGAGGCGGGCGTCGTGCCCGGACTGGAGCTGCCCGCCGACCCGCAGGCGCCGTGGGAGGCGTCGAGCCGCGTCGTCTGGGCGACGTTGCGGGAGTGGCGCGGTCCGATCCCGTTGTCGTGGCCGATCTATCCGCACCACCCGTTCGTGGCGGGCGACCCGCGCACCAACCGCACGCCGCGTCCGGCGGAGGTGCGCGCAGGCGCCGCCCCCGCGCTCGAGCTGGTCCGCGCGCTCGGCTTCGAGACGGTGGTCGCGGTCGGCCGCAAGGCGCAGGGGGCGCTCGCGATGGCCGGCATCGAGGCGCCCGCGATCCGGCATCCGGCCCAGGGAGGCGCGCGCCTCTTCCAGGAGCAGCTGCTGGAGCTCAACAGTGCGCTGATCTAGGGCGTTTCCACCCCTGCAGAGCTTGACATCGACCTAGTCCGCGCCGTATATTCCACGTGGAATAATCATCGCGGAACACCCCGGTGTCCCTGCACCCCTCCTCCCAACACGAATCCGGAGCCCATGCCCGCCGCCCTCACCAACCTCGCCGTCGCCGCGCTCGCGCTGCTGGCGGAGGGTCCGACGCATCCGTACGAGATGTACCAGACCCTCCTCCACCGGTCGGAGGACCGGGTGGTCAAGGTGCGGCCCGGCTCGCTCTACCACACGGTCGGCCGGCTGGAGGCGCAGGGCCTCGTGCGGGCGACCGGCACCGAGCGCGAGGGCAACCGGCCCGAGCGCACCACCTACGAGATCACCGACGAGGGCACCCGGGCGCTCGGCGAGCGCGTCGCCGAGATCATCGCCACCCCCGTCAACGAGTACCCCGAGTTCCCGCTCGGGCTGGGGGAGGCCCACAACCTCCCGCTCGACTCGGTGATCGAGCTGCTGTCGCGGCGGGTCGCGCTGATCCGCGACGACATCGCGCGGCTCGATCACGCCGTGCACACCGTGCAGGCGAAGGGCCTGCCGGACAAGTACTGGCTCGACGTGCGCTACCAGCGTGCGCTCGCACAGGCCGACGCCGACTGGCTCGACGGCCTCATCCACGACCTCCGGACGGGCGTACTGTCCTGGACCGACGAGAAACACTGAGAGAAGACCTATGGAACGCGAGCTCAAGCCCTGGCCCGCCCTCTGGGCGCTGGTCATCGGCTTCTTCATGATCCTGATCGACACGACCATCGTGTCGGTCGCGAACCCCTCCATCATGGAGGGCCTGAAACTCGGCAACGACTACAACGCGGTGATCTGGGTCACCAGCGCCTACCTCCTGTCGTACGCCGTGCCGCTGCTGATCACCGGCCGCCTCGGCGACCGCTTCGGCCCGAAGAACATCTACCTGATCGGCCTCGTGATCTTCACCCTCGCCTCCGCGTGGTGCGGGTTCTCGGGCGTGATGCCCGGAGGCGGAATCGGGATGCTGATCACCGCCCGCGTCGTCCAGGGCCTCGGCGCCGCGCTGATGACGCCGCAGACCATGGCCGTCATCACCCGCATCTTCCCGCCGGACCGCCGCGGCGCCGCCATGGGTCTCTGGGGCGCCGTCGCCGGTGTCGCCACGCTCGTCGGCCCGCTGCTCGGCGGCATCCTGGTCGACAGCCTCGGCTGGGAGTGGATCTTCTTCATCAACGTGCCCGTCGGCGTCGTCGCGTTCGTGCTCGCCATGCGCCTGGTGCCGAAGCTGCCGACGCACTCGCACAGCTTCGACATCGTCGGCGTGATCCTCTCGGCGGCCGGCATGTTCCTGCTCGTCTTCGGCATCCAGGAGGGCAACACCTTCGACTGGAACGCCGGAGTCTGGACCATGATCGTCGCCGGCATCGTCGTGCTGATCGCCTTCGTCGTCTGGCAGGCGGTCAACAAGAAGGAGCCGCTCCTGCCGCTCGCGCTGTTCCGCGACCGCAACTTCTCGCTGTCGAACGGCGCCATCACCATGGTCGGCTTCGCCGTCACCTGCATGTCGCTGCCGCTGGTGTTCTACTTCCAGACCGTGCGCGGCCTGACCCCGACCCAGTCGGCGCTGATGCTCGCGCCGACCGCCATCTTCTCGGGTGTGCTCGCACCGTTCGTCGGCAAGATCATCGACCGGGTGAATCCGCGCTACATCGCGACGCCGGGCCTCCTGCTGTTCGCGATCGCGCTGTTCCTCTACTCGCGGATGCTGTCGCCGGACATCTCGATCTGGTGGCTGCTCATCCCGAGCGCCCTCATGGGCATCGCGATGTCGGGAGTCTGGGGCCCGATCTCCACGACCGCGACGCGCAACCTGCCGATGAACCAGGCGGGAGCGGGCTCCGGCGTCTTCAACACCACCCGCCAGATCGGCGCGGTGCTGGGCTCCGCCTCCATCGCCGCCCTGATCGAGGGCCGGCTGGCGCTCGACCTGCCGCGGACGCCGGGAGGCGCCGCCCCGAGCGAGATCAACGCCGGCGCCGAGCTGCCCGACTTCCTGCACGCCGGCTTCACCCAGGCGATGGCGGAGTCGCTGCTGCTGCCCGCCGCGGTGGCGCTGGTCGGCGCGGTCATCGTCGCCTTCTGGGCGCGGCCGAAGCCGCCGGCGTGGGGTCCGCGGGCCGCGGGTGCCGGTGAGGGCGGTGCCGCCGCTCCTGCCGGTGCCGCCGCTCCCGCCGGTGCCGCCGCTCCGGCCGGTGGTGAGCTCGTCGGCGCGCCGCACGGCGCCCACGCGGCTCCCGTCCCCGCGGACGCCGTGTCGCATGGCGCGCACGCCGCCGACGCCGCGCCGCTGACGGACGCGCGCGCCGGCGAGGAGCCTCCGCACGGCGCCCACGCCGCACCCGTCGTGGACTGACGACGAACGACGCGATGCCCTCCCGCTGCCGCAGCGGGAGGGCATCGTCGTCTCCGCGGCCGATCGGTCGTCAGCGCAGCACGCCGTCGAGCATCGCCTCGAGGTACTGCGGTCCCCGTTCGGGCCGGAGCCGCGCCGCGTAACCGAGCCCGCACATCAGGATCATGAGGTCGGCCGGGTCGAGTCCCGCCCGCAGCCGGTCGGACACGCGATCGACCAGCGCCGCGAGTGCGCCGATCAGCTCGCGGCGCAGGGCGACCGTCTCCGGTCGTGAGGGCGTGGAGGCGACGGTGGCGTCCGCGAACAACGGGTCCGCCGCGTAGGCCTCGAGCGCGGCGGAGAGGAAGGCCCGGAGCGCGAGCGCCGCATCCGGTTCGTCCGCCGCGGCACGCGCTGCGTCGGTGAGCTCGGTGAACCGCCACTCCACCAGACCCTCGGCGAGGGCCTCCGGCGTGCCGAAGTGCCGGTAGACCGTGCCCACCCCCACCTCGGCGGAGCGCGCGACGGCGTTGAGCTGCAGCGGCTCGCCCGAGGCGGCGATGTCCCGCGCCGCGGCGAGGATGCGGTCGCGGTTGCGCAGTGCGTCCCGGCGGAGCGTGGTCATGGCGACCACTGTAACGGATGGATCATCGAAATGGATAGATAATCCGTTTGTGCTACGCTCGGCACCATGACCCGTGAGACCCTTCTGATCGGCGGTCGCCGCCGTACGTACCTCCACGTCGCCCCTGTCCGATCGAACGCGAGCGCACCGCTCCTCCTCGCCCTCCACGGCACCACGCAGACGGGCGCGACCATGCGCCGGTTCAGCGGGCGCACCCTGGACGCCCTCGCCGAGCGGACCGGCGCCGACCTGGTCTACCTCGACGGCTACCGCCGCGCCTGGAACGACGGCCGCCTCACCGCGACCTCCGCAGCGCAGCGGGCCGATGTCGACGACGTCGGCTTCGTCCGCGCCGTCGTCGAGCGGTTCGGCCGCCCCGCCATCGCGATCGGGTACTCCAACGGCGGCCAGCTGATCCATCGCATCGTGCGGGAGGCGCCCGGGCTGCTCGCGGGCGCCGTCATCGTCGCGGCGGGGCTGCCGGTGGAGGAGGACTTCGCGCTCGCGGGCGTCGCGCCCGACCGCATCCCCCTGCTGATCGTCCACGGCACCGCCGACCCGGTGGTCCCGTACGACGGCGGAGCGACGCGCCTGCTGGGCCGCACCAAGGGAACCGTGCGCAGCGCGCTCGCCACGGCGCAGGCGTATGCGGGGGAGGGTGTGGAGGCCGTGGCCGGGGCCGAGCCGGATGGCGCCGCCGCGACCTTCGTCGGCATCACCCGCGTCGAGTGGCCAGGCGTCCGGCTCGTGACCCAGCACGGCACCGGACACGTCATCCCGAACCGCGTCACCCGCCCGCCGTTCGTCGGGCCGTCACACGCCGACCTCGATCTGGGCGAGGAGATCGAGAGCTACCTCCGCCTCGCGGCCTCCGTCGAGTCGTGAAGTGATGTCACGTTTCGCGCCGAGTCGTGACATGTGCTCACGACTCGGCAGCTCCGGCCCGGCGGCCCATGTGCACCGGGATCACCCCGCGGTGACCCGCACGGCGTTCGCCCACGGGTCGTCGAAGGCGACCGAGCGGCCGTCGTCGCGCGCCTGCACGCCGTAGTGCCGCATCCGCTCGGTCAGCTCGCCCAGGTCGTCGGCGGTCGGGACGTGGATGACCACCTCGCCGAGCCCGAGCGCGAGCCGTCGCGGCCCGGCGCCCCGGCTGTTCCACGTGTTCATCGCCATGTGGTGGTGGTAGCCGCCGGCCGAGACGAACAGCGCCGACGACCCCAGCGCGGCGGTCGTCTCGAAGCCGAGCCGGTCGACGTAGAAGGCGCGCGCCGTGGCGACGTCGCCGACCGAGAGGTGCACGTGGCCGACCGACGCGCCACCCAGCTCCAGCGCCGGGTCCGCCGCGCCTGCGGCCCGGTCGCCCTCGGCCAGCGCCGCCCCGCGATCGGTGAGGTGCTCGCGGAGGAACGCGTTGGGGTCCAGGTAGAGCGTGTCCATCTCGACCTGGCCGTGCGTCCAGCTCCACAGGCTGCGGTCGCGGTCCCAGTACAGCTCGACGCCGTTGCCCTCGGGGTCGGTGAAGTAGAAGGCCTGGCTCACCAGGTGGTCGGCGCTGCCGGTGAAGGTGCCGGGGGCGCGGCGGGCGACCGAGTAGACCGCGGCGGCCAGGGCCTCCTGCGTATCGAACAGGATCGCCGTATGGAACAGCCCCGCCTCATGCGGGCCCGCATGGCGCAGCTCAGGAGCGTGCTCGAGGATGACCGAGGGCACACCGTCGCGGCCCAGCACGACCCTCCCTCCCTCGGCGGCCAGCACCGTGAGGGTGACGGCGTCGCGGTAGTAGGCGGTCATCGCGTCGAGGTCGGCGACGCGGAGGGTGACCGCACCCATGGCGGAGGAGGCGGGGAGTATCTCGGGCATAGAAGGTTCAACGCCCGGTGAGAGCGGAAATTCCGCCCTATGTCTCGATGGCTCCGCCGGTCTCGGCCAGATACCGCCGCAAGGTGAGCGTCGGGTCGGCCGCCTGCTGCTCGCGGTAGCGGCGGAAATCGAGCTGGTCGCGCAGCGAGACCCCGGCCCGCATCCGCTCCGACTGGGCGCCCTCGACCTGCTGGATGCGCAGGGCGGTCTCGAACAGCTCCGCCCGCCGCTCGGGTCCGATGACCAGCACCCCGTCGTCGTCGGCGAGGATCCAGTCCGCAGGAGTCACGGGCACGCCGTCGAGGAACGCACTCCGCATCGCCCTGCCCGCCGGCGGCACGCGCCGCGGACCGTACGGGTGCGCGCCGCGGCTGAACACGGGCAGGCCGATCTCGCGCAGCTGCGCGGTGTCGCGGTGCCGGCCCCAGACGACGACGCCGGTCATCCCGGCCTCCGCCGCCTCCAGCAGCATGAGGTCGCCGACGCACGCCTCGTCGTCGCGGCCGCCGTTGTCGATGACGAGCACGGCTCCGGGAGACGCGTCGTCGATGGTCTCGAGCAGCACGTCCACGCTGCCCAGGTGCGTCACCGGCGCCGCCGGCCCCTGGAACGGCCGCCCGGGAAGGAGCGGCACGAGCCCCACAGGCGCTGTCCCGACCGCGATTCCCAGCCGCACCGCCGCGTCCGCCACCGCCGCCGTCGCCGGCAGCTCCGTCTGCACCGTCTGCTCCTCGCCCACGCTCACCCGCCCGACGCTACCGCAGCGGTCGCCTGCGCAAGAGGGTCAGGGGCGGGAGAGGCGCTCCAGCAGCTCCCGGTAGCGCGCCGCGGTCCGCTCCACGATGTCGGCGGGCAGCGCGGGCGGCGTGCCCGTCTTGTCCCAGTTGGCCGCCAGCCAGTCCCGCACGATCTGCTTGTCGAAGCTCGCCATGCGCGCCTCGGGCGTGGTGCCGGCGGCGTACGCCTCGGCGTCCCAGTACCGGCTGGAGTCGCTGGTCAGCACCTCGTCCGCCAGCGTGATCTCGCCCGTCGACCGGTCGGCGCCGAACTCGAACTTGGTGTCCGCGATGATCACGCCCCGCGCCTCCGCGATGGCCGAGCCGCGCTCGTACACGTGGAGGGACAGCCTCCGCAGCTCCTCGGCCACGTCGGCCCCGACCAGCTCGACCGTGCGCTCGAAGCTGATGTTCTCGTCGTGCTGCCCGAGCGGGGCCTTCCACGCGGGGGTGTAGATCGGCTCCGGGAGGCGGTCGCCGTTCTCCAGACCGGCCGGAAGCGGGATGCCGCACACGCTCTGCGCCTCCCGGTACTCCGCCCAGCCGCTGCCGGTGAGGTAGCCGCGCACGACGCACTCGATCGGGAACATGTCGAGCGGCTTCACGAGCATCGCGCGGCCGGAGACCTCCGCCGGGATGCGCTCGACCACGCGGTCGCCGGCGAGGGCGTGGTCGGGGAGGAGGTGGTTGGGCACGTCGATCCGGTCGAACCACCACAGGCTCAGCGTCGTCAGCAGCTCGCCCTTGCCGGGGATGCCCGGCTCGAGCACGTGGTCGAACGCGCTCACGCGGTCGCTCGCCACGACCAGCACGGCGTCGGCGTCGTCGAGCCCGCTCGCGCCCTCCGGCACGTACAGGTCGCGCACCTTGCCCGAATACGTGTGGTTCCAGCCCGCCAGTTCGCTCACCCGACCATCGTACGGGCTGGCCGCCGGCGGGCTCGGCGAGCGGCTCGGCGGCGGCCTCAGCCGAGCAGCTTCGCCTTCGCCGTCGCGAACTCCGCATCCGACAGGATGCCCTGCGAGTGCATGGTCGCCAGCTGCTGCAGCTGCGCCATCATGTCGCCGCCGCCGCCACCACCTCCAGCGGGCGCTGCCGGCGGCTGCTGGTACGCCTGCTGCTGGTACGCCTGCTCCTGCGCCGCCTGCTGCGCCATCGCCTGCTGCTGCTGATAGGCCTGCTGCTGCTCGTACTGCTCCTGCTCGTAGCGGCCCTGCTCGCGGCGCTGCTGGCGCCGCGCCACGTTGCCCGACACCGCCGTGGCCGTGCCCGCGACGACGGCCGTGCGGGCCGCCATCCCGATCAGGCCGGGCCGTCCACCTCGTCCGAGTGGCATGTCTCCTCCTTGTGTCCTGTCGACCGGCGTCCGCTAGTTCGCGGCCGTCGTGCGTTCCTGCTCGGCCGCCTGCTCGCCCTCGCCGTACGCGGGTCCGTCGCCTGCTGCCTCGTCACCGGGCTGGTCGGCCAGCAACTCGTCGAACGTCCCCGCCACGACCGCGTTCACGACCGGCGCCGGGATGCGCTCCATGTGGACGACCTCGCCTCCCGACTCGAAGAACCGGCTCGCCAGCGTCTTCGCCCACAGGTGCTCGATCACCAGCACCGCGCCGGTCGTCCCCGGCTCGATCAGCTCGGCGATCGCCTCCACGTCCTCGTCGCCGGCGAGCCCGCTCGCGTCGAGCTCGACGTCGGCCATGCCGATCTCGTCGCCGATCTCCTCCAGCTCGAGGATCTCGATCGTGCCGTCCTCGCGGCGGGAGACGAACAGCAGGTCGAGCAGCCGCACGGTGCCGCTCTCGACCAGGTCGAGGATCGCCTCGACCACGCCCTCCGACGGCCGATCGCTGTCGAACTGCGCCACGATGAACTCCGCGGGCCCGTACTCGAATCCGGCCATGACGGCCCTCCCTCCACGGGCCTGGCGCGCACGGCCCGGCCCCGCTCGGCGCTGACGATACGCGTGGCGTTCGCGGCGCGGCAAGAGTGCTGTTCGGCGGTGTGAGGAAGGCCGTGCCCGGCCCGCCGCCTCCCTAGACTGAACGGACGATCCGGCGACGGACGCCGGTCGCGAGGAGGTCCGCGTGGGCGAGCTGAACTGGGCAGGCAACTACGAGTACCGCGCGCAGCGCATCGCGCGGCCCGGGACCATCGACGAGCTGCGCGACCTCGTGACCTCCGCCCGGTCGGTGCGCGCCCTGGGCAGCAGGCACTCCTTCAACGACCTCGCGGACGACGACGAGCTCCTCGTCAGCACCGCGGGCCTCCCGGCCGGCATCCGCATCGACGAGGAGGCGCGCACGGTCGCGGTGGGCGGCGGCGTGCGCTACGGCGACCTCGCTCGCGAGCTGCAGGAGGCCGGATGGGCGCTGCACAACCTCGCCTCCCTCCCGCACATCTCCGTCGCCGGCGCGATCGCGACCGCCACGCACGGGTCGGGCGACCGCAACGGCAACCTGGCGACGGCCGTCGCCGGCCTGCGCATCCTCACCGCCTCCGGAGAGACGGTCGAGCTGCGCCGCGGCGACGAAGGCTTCGACGGCGCCGTCGTCTCGCTCGGCGCGCTGGGCGTCGTGACCGAGGTGACCCTCGACATCCGCCCCACCTTCGACGCCCGCCAGCGGTTGTTCGGCGGCGTGCCGTGGGAGGCCGTGACCGGCCGCTTCGACGAGATCACCTCGGCCGCGTACAGCGTCTCGCTCTTCACCACCTGGGACGAGCCCGCGCTCGACCTCGCCTGGATCAAAGAGCTCGACGGCGTGGAGGCGACCGTCGGCGACGACTTCTTCGGCGCTCCTGCGCTCACCGAGGCCCGGCACATGATCCCGGCCATGGACGTGCGCAACACCACCCAGCAGCTCGGCGTCCCCGGCCCGTGGAGTGAGCGCCTCGCCCACTTCCGGTTCGAGTTCACCCCGTCGAACGGCGCGGAGATCCAGTCCGAGTACCTCGTGCCGCGGCCGCGGGCGGTGGAGGCGATCGAGGCGGTCCGCGCCCTCGGCCCGCTGATCGCGCCGGTGCTGCAGGTGAGCGAGATCCGCACCGCCGCCGCCGACGCGCTGTGGATGTCGAGCGCGTACGAGACCGACGTCGTCGGCCTGCACTTCACCTGGCTGCGCGATCAGGAGGGTGTGGAGGCGGTGCTCCCGGCCCTCGAGCAGGCGCTGCTCCCGCTCGGCGCCCGCCCGCACTGGGGCAAGCTCTACCTGGACCGCGACGGCGTCGTCCCGACGCTTTACCCGCGCCTCGGCGACTTCCGCGCCCTGACGGAGCGCTTCGACCCCGAGCGCCGCTTCCGCAACGCCTTCCTCACCCGCCTCCTCGGCTGACCCGCCCAACAGCCGAGTACGCACGAATTCCAGCAATAACCGCCGAGTACGCAGAGAGTCCGCGTACTCGCCGGTTGGGGAGGGGCGGGAGGCTACGAGACGCGCGCCGCGATGTCGGTGCGGTACTGCGCGCCCGGCAGGTCGATGCGCGAGACCGCCTCGTAGGCGCGCGAGCGCGCCTCCGCGAATGTCGTCCCCCGCGCGACCACCGACAGCACGCGGCCGCCAGTAGCGACGAGCCCGCCGGTGGCCGGGTCGACCGTCGTCGCGGCGTGCGCGATCGTGACCTCGGGCACCGCCGCGGCCTCCGCCAGCCCGCTGATCGGCCGCCCGGTCTGCGGCGCCTCCGGGTAGCCCTCGCTCGCCAGCACGACGGTCACCGCCGTGTCGAGCGCGAACTCGGGCCGCGGCATGCCGGCGAGCGCCCCGGTCGCGGCGGCGAGCAGCAGCGACGACAGCGGCGTGACCAGTCGCGGGAGCACGACCTGCGTCTCCGGGTCGCCGAAGCGCGCGTTGAACTCGATCACGCGGATTCCGCGGTCCGTCACGATCAGGCCGCAGTAGAGCAGGCCGATGAAGGGCGTCTGCTCCTTCGCGAGCTGCCGAACCGTGGGCAGCGCGATGGTGTCGATCACCTCGTCGACGAAGGAGTCGGGGAGCCAGGGCAGCGGCGAGTAGGCGCCCATTCCGCCGGTGTTCGGCCCGGCGTCGCCGTCGAGCAGGCGCTTGTAGTCCTGCGCCGGGCTCAGCGGGAGGACGTCGTGGCCGTCGCTGACGAGGAAGAGCGACACCTCCTGCCCGTCGAGGAACTCCTCGACGAGCACGCTGCCGTGGCGGAGGTACTGCGTGGCGTGGTCGAGCGCGGCGGCGCGGTCGGAGGTGACCAGCACGCCCTTGCCGGCCGCGAGCCCGTCGGCCTTGACGACATAGGGGGCGCCCAGTTCGTCGAGCGCGCGCTCCGCCTCGGCGACCGTCGCGGCGCGGACCGCACGCCCGGTCGGGACGCCGGCGGCCTCCATGATCCGCTTTGCGAACGCCTTCGAGCCCTCGAGCTGCGCCGCGGTCTTCCCCGGCCCGAAAACCGGGATGCCGCGGGTGCGCAGCGGGTCGGCCACGCCGGCGACGAGTGGAGCCTCCGGCCCGATCACCACGAGCTCGATGTCGTGCTCGATGGCGTACTCGGCGACCGCGGGGCCGTCGAGCGGGTCGAGCCCCGTCTCGACCGCGACGTCGGCCGCGATGCCGGCGTTGCCGGGCGCGGCGACGATCTCGTGCCCGGCCTCCTCCGCCAGGAGTGCGGTGATGATGGCGTGCTCGCGGGCACCGGAACCGAGGACGAGGATCTTCACGCGAACCATGCTAGAGGTCGGGCCGGTGGGAAGATGGCCGCATGGCCCGAGCGAAGATCCCCGACGCCGAGGGCGGCGCCGCCGTCAGGGCGGCCCGTGCCGGAGATGCCCCGCGCGACACGACCGCCACCGCCGTCCGCTACCTGCTGCAGCTCCTCGCCGAGCGCGCCCCCGGCAACACCGTGGAGGTGCGGGTCCCGCCGTTCGGCGCCGTCCAGTGCATCCCCGGTCCCCGGCACACCCGCGGCACCCCGCCGAACGTCATCGAGACCGACCCGGCGACCTGGCTGGCGCTCGCCGCGGGCGACCTGAGCTGGGACGACGGGGTGGCGTCGGGCGCCGTGCACGCCTCCGGGCAGCGCGCCTCGCTGGAGGGCCTCCTCCCGCTGCGTTTCTGACGCGGCGTCGTCCCAGCCTCCGTCTGGGAGAATGGGTGCATGAGCAACGACCCGGAAGAAGGCGCCACCGTCACCGAGGCGCAGGTGCGCGTGCGCCGGTCGCCGCGCTACTTCCGGTTCATGCTCACCGGCGCGATCCTGTTCGCGATCGTCGCGCTCATCCTCACCTTCGCCTTCCCGGAGAACCCGACATACGACCGCGGCGCGGTCTTCGGCTTCCTGCTGGCGATCTGCGTCGTCGTCGGCATCACCCTCGGCGCCGTGCTGGCGCTCATCCTCGACCGGATGACGGCGAGGAGGGCGCGCGACGTGCGCGCGGATAGAATCGACGTGCACGTCCCCGAAGAGCCGAAGCCGGGCGACCCGCCCGTCGAGAGCTGAACATCCCCCAAACCTCGAGAAAGGGGTTCCCCGTGGCCGGTGGCGACGGTCTTCTCAGTCACGATCTGCTGCCCGGCGAGAAGGGACCCCAGGACGCCTGCGGCGTCTTCGGCGTCTGGGCCCCCGGCGAGGAGGTCGCCAAGCTCAGCTACTTCGGCCTCTACGCGCTCCAGCACCGCGGCCAGGAGTCGGCGGGCATCGCGACCAGCGACGGCTCCAAGATCCTGATCTACAAAGACATGGGCCTGGTCTCGCAGGTGTTCAACGAGAACGCGCTCAACTCCCTCCCCGGCCACATCGCCGTCGGGCACACGCGGTACTCGACGACCGGGGCCTCCAGCTGGCAGAACGCGCAGCCCACGCTGGGCCGCACCTCCAGCGGCACGGTCGCGCTCGGCCACAACGGCAACCTGACCAACACCGCCGAGCTCATGGACCTGGTGCACGAGCGCTACCCCGAGCTCGACGGCGAGCTCACCCGCGGCAACACGACCGACACCGCCGTCGTCACCGCGCTGCTGACCGGCGACCTCGACCACACCCTGGAGGCGACGGCGCTGGAGGTGCTCCCGCGACTGCGCGGCGCCTTCTGCCTGGTCTTCATGGACGAGCACACCCTCTACGCGGCCCGCGACCCGCAGGGCGTGCGCCCGCTGGTGCTCGGCCGCCTGGAGCGCGGCTGGGTCGTCGCCTCCGAGACCGCGGCGCTCGACATCGTCGGCGCGAGCTTCGTGCGCGAGGTGGAGCCGGGCGAGCTGATCGTCATCGACGAGAACGGCCTCCGCAGCAGCCGCTTCGCCACCGAGAAGCGCGCCGGCTGCGTCTTCGAGTACGTCTACCTCGCCCGCCCCGACACCACCATCGCGGGTCGCGGCGTCTACGAGGCCCGCGTCGAGATGGGCCGCCAGCTGGCGCGCGAGCACGAGGTGGAGGCCGACCTCGTCATCCCGACGCCCGAGTCGGGCACCCCGGCGGCCATCGGCTACGCGCAGGCCTCCGGCATCCCGTTCGGGCAGGGCCTGGTCAAGAACTCGTACGTGGGCCGCACCTTCATCCAGCCGTCGCAGACCATCCGCCAGCGCGGCATCAAGCTCAAGCTGAACCCGCTCAAGGAGGTCATCAAGGGCAAGCGCCTCGTGGTGGTCGACGACTCCATCGTCCGCGGCAACACGCAGCGCGCGCTCGTCTCGATGCTCCGGGAGGCCGGGGCGGCCGAGGTGCACGTCCGCATCTCCAGCCCGCCCATCACCTGGCCGTGCTTCTACGGCATCGACTTCGCCTCCCGTGCCGAGCTCATCGCCACCGGCCTGGGCGTGGAGGAGGTGCGCCAGTCGATCGGCGCCGACAGCCTCGGCTACCTCTCCGAAGACGGGATGATCGGCGCCACCGAGCAGCCGCGCGAGCGCCTCTGCACGGCGTGCTTCACGGGCAAGTACCCGATCGAGCTGCCGGACGCCCACCACCTCGGCAAGAACCTCCTGGAGCGCCCCGCCGTCGCCGCGACCGACGACGGCTCGGACGCGACCTCGGACGGCTGCGAGCCGGGCCCCGACGCCGAGTACGAGCGCCTCGTCTCGTACGGCGACCCGGGGCGGCAGGAGTAGCACTCGACTCCCGCGGCGACGTAACTGGCATCTGATACTTTTGATGTCATGAGCGTCATCCGCGGTTCCGTCGTCCCTCTTTCACGTTCTCTCGGGCGGCGGCATCCGCGGCGGCGGCTGCTCGCGGTGGCGCCGGGTCTCGTTGGCGCCGCGGTGCTGGTACTGTCAGGCTGCGCTGGGCCCGGCACGGCCGCCACGGCGACGCCCGTGCCGTCGGCGAGCGACTGGTCGTACAACGGCGCGACCGGGCCGGCCCACTGGGATGCGGTCGCGAAGACGTGCCGCAACACCAGCGCCTCCCACGAGTCGCCCATCGACATCGTCACGGGCACGTTGAAGAGCGGCTCGGCCACGCAGGCCGTGCGCATCGACTACCACCCCACCTCGTTCACGGTGGAGAACACCGGACACACGGTGGAGGCCGTCCCGGCCGACCTCACCGCCGACGCCATCGAGCTCGACGGCACCCGGTACTTCCTCCAGCAGTTCCACTTCCACGCCACCAGCGAGCACACCGTCGACGGCAAGCACGCGACCGCGGAACTCCACCTCGTCCACAAATCCAAGCAGGGCGAGGTCGTGGTGCTGGCGGTCCTGCTCGACCCGGGTGCCGACAACCCGGCACTGGACGAACTGCTCGGTGCCATCCCGACGTCGGGCAAGGAGGCGGAGCTGACCCACGCCATCGACGCGGCGGCCCTGCTGCCGGCGGGGTCGGCGAGCGCACAGTACGAGGGTTCGCTGACGACCCCGCCGTGCACGGAGGGTGTCCGCTGGAACGTCTACCTCTCGGGCGTCACCCTCTCGACGGCGCAGCTGCGCGCCCTGACGGAAGCGTATGCCGGCAACCACCGGCCGGTGCAGCCGCTGCACGGCCGCGAGGTGACGCGAGTGCCTGCGGCCTGACGCCGCCTCGCCGCCCCACCCCGACCCGCCCCGGTACGATTGTCCGGTGACCGACAGCAGCGCATCCTCGTCCGCCTCCTACGCCGCCGCCGGCGTCGACACGGCCGCGGGGGATCGCGCCGTCGAGCTGATGAAGGCTGCGGTCGCCCGCACGCAGGGCCCCGAGGTGTTCGGCGGCGTCGGCGGGTTCGCCGGGCTGTTCGACGTGTCGTTCCTCAAGGACTTCCGCCGCCCGCTGCTCGCCACCTCCACCGACGGCGTCGGCACGAAGGTCGCGATCGCGCAGGCGCTCGACAAGCACGACACGATCGGCCAGGACCTCGTCGGCATGGTCGTCGACGACATCGTCGTCGTGGGCGCGCGTCCGCTGTTCATGACCGACTACATCGCCTGCGGCAAGGTCGTGCCGGAGCGCATCGCCGCCATCGTCGCGGGGATCGCCCGCGCCTGCGAGGAGACGGGCACGGCGCTCGTCGGCGGCGAGACGGCCGAGCACCCCGGCCTCCTCGGGCCGGACGACTACGACGTGGCCGGCGCCGCCGTCGGTGCTGTGGAGGCCGACCGGCTGCTCGGCGCAGAGCGCGTGCGCGACGGCGACGTGGTGCTGGCGCTCGCCTCCTCGGGCATCCACTCGAACGGGTTCTCGCTCGTCCGCCACATCCTCGCCCAGCGCGGCATCGCCTTCACCGACCGTCTGGACGAGTTCGGCGGCGTCGTCGGCGAGGCGCTGCTGGAACCGACCCGGCTCTACACCGCCCCGCTGCTGCGCGTGTTGCAGGACGCCGCCCTCGGCGACGCGATCCACTCGCTCAGCCACGTCACCGGCGGCGGCATCGCGGCGAACCTCGCGCGCGTGCTCCCCGTCGGCTCGTGGGTGGAGGTCGACCGCGGCACCTGGTCGCCGACCCCGGTCTTCCGCGTCCTCAGCGACCTCGCCGGCAGCACCCTGGAGTCCGCCGAGGGCACCTGGAACCTCGGCATCGGGATGTTCGCCGTCGTCGCCCCGGAGGCGGCGGACGCCGTGGCCGCGGCGATCACCGCCGACGGCATCCCCACCTGGCCCGTCGGCACGGTGTCGATGTCGGCGCGCGACCTCACCGGCTTCGAGCAGGGCGCGAAGGGCGTGGACGGCGGCGCGGTCCGGCTCGTGGGGGCGTACGCGGAGTAACCCGGCCGCGCCCGGCTTCGGCCGCCCGCGCGCTGAGCCCACAACGGACGGACGAGGGGCGTCGTGGTGCCGGTATTCGCGTGGAATCGCGGCAGAACGACGCCCCTCGGCGGACGTTCCGGCTCGTGCCCCGTTCTGGTCGGAGCGGACGAGGCCCCGACCTCGCTAGAGTGGCGGCGTGAGCCGCTCGTCCCTCCGCCTGCGCCTGGCGTGCGGCGTGAGCCTCGCGGCGGTGACCCTGCTCCTGACCGCTGGGCCGGCGCTCGCGAGCGGTGGTGAGCAGAGCGGAGGCGCCTCCGCGGCGAGCCCGCTTGCCGCCGCTCCCGGCGCTCCATCCACGCCATCTGCGACTCCCTCCCCGAGCGCCGACGCCTCGGGGCTGACCCCGCTGGTCGACTGCGTCCAGGATGCCCCGCTCGGCGACGTGGTCTCGCGCACGATCGTGCTCGGCTACCGGTCGACCGCCTCCGCCGCCGTCACCGTTCCGGCGGGAGGCGGGGCGAACGACATCTCCGCAGGCGCCGCCGACCGCGGCCAGCCGACCACGTTCCAGCCGGGCGAGCACCACGGCGTCGCGCTCCTCTCGCTCGACGCGCGCGCTGAGCCGTCGCTGCAGTGGCGACTCGGCGGAGCGGTCGCCGCGCTCGACGACTCCGCTCCCGCCTGCACCGCGGCGACCACCGTGACGCTCGCGCTGCCCGACGGCGTGGAGGCGGGATCCGCGTTCACCGCCACCGCCGCCGTCTCGCGGCTGCTGCTGGCCGCTCCCGCGGGAGGAAGCGTCCAGTTCTCGGTGGCGGGCGCCGCCCCGGTCAGCGCACCGGTCGTCGGCGGCCTCGCGCGCGCGGACCTCACCGTCACCGCTGCCGGCCGCCACACTGTCACCGCACGCTTCGTGCCGGAGGAGGGCTCGGGCATCCTCCACTCGACCGCCTCCGGCGAGGTGCTGGCGTCCGCGCCGAGCGGCCCTCTCATCGTGGCCGTCAACAGCGTTGTCGCGGGCAGCGCCTCCGCAGTGGTGACGGTCTCCCGCTCCACGGCCGCGGGGGAGGCGTCGGTCGACCTCGCGACGGCCGACGGCACTGCGCGGGCCGGCGTCGACTACACGGCCACGGCGACGCGAGTGACCCTCCACGACGGCGTGCGCTCGGCGACCGTGCGCGTCCCGTTGCTGGCCCGGCCGGCGGGGTCACCGGCGGGCACCTTCTTCGTGCTGCTGCAGCGCGCCTCCACCGCCGTCACCACGGCCTCGGCGACCGTGCGGCTACCTGCCGTGGCCGCGCCGCCCGCCCCCGCTGCGGTGGGGACGGGAGGCGCTGCCGGCTCGAGCGTGTCAGCGACCGTCTCCGAGCAGACCGTCGACGGCCCGTCGTCCGCACTGCCCGCCGCCGACCCGACCGCCGTGGGCGAGACGCCCGCCGGTCAGGACCTGCTGCTGATGATCGTCGCGGCCGCGCTCACGGGTGCCGGCGTTCTCGGGGTCGTGAGCGTCGTCCGGGGCGTCGGGATGCGGGACGCCCGCGCCTGATGGCGATGCCGGTGTCGCCGTGGGGTGCTGGCGGCGCCCGCGTGGCGTCGAGGGGCCGGGCGGCCGTGAAGCGACGCTCGACGCGCGGTCAGGGCCAGGGTGCCTTGCCCGCGAGCTCGTCGCGAACGACCTGCGCCACGCGCGTCAGGAGGGCGCCGATCTGCACCGCTGCGCCTGCCGCGACAGCCGCGCCCACCCGGACCTCAGGCGCGCACCAGACCTCAGGCGCGCTTGGGCGTCTCGGTCTCCGTGTCCTCGTAGTCGTCTTCGGGGTCGTAGCCCTCGGGCTCGTACTTGTCCGCCCAATCGTCGTACTGATGATCCTCGTGGTGAGAATGTCCGGTCAACTCACGCTCGAGAGCGTCGTAGTTGACGTCCGGGCTGAAGGACTTCAACTGGCGAGCGATCTTGGTGTGCTTTGCCTTCTGACGGCCGCGCCCCATGCGTGACCCCCTTTTGGTCCCGCCCGGGCGAGTGGCTCCCGGGAATCGAACAGAAACAAGAAAACTAGCATCGAGTTTAGCATGCAGGCCCTAGTGGGCCTGGAGTCGGCGCACAGCGAGGAATGGTGGGATGAGCGCGTGACCACGACCAGGATCCAGACCCAGGTGGTGATCATCGGCGCGGGGCAGGCGGGCCTCGCCGTGGCCTACTATCTGCGCCGGTTCGAGCTGGCTCCCGGGGTCGACTTCATCGTCTATGACCGGGGTCCCTCGACCGGCGGCGCCTGGCAGCATCGGTGGGACGCCCTGAAGCTCGGCAGCGCCCACCACGTCAACGATCTGCCGGGGATGGCGGAGCTCGGGCTCAGCTTCTCGACCGCCGACCGCTCCCTCCCCGCGCGGGACATCGTGGCGGGCTACTACCGCCGCTATGAGGAGCACTTCGGCCTCGACGTGCACCGCCCGGTGACCGTGGACAGCGTCTTCAACGAGGGCGCGGACCTGGTCGTCCGGCACAGCGAGGGCGAGACGGTCACCCGGGTGGTCGTGAACGCGACCGGGACGTGGGGTGCACCCTTCGTGCCCTGGTACCCGGGGATGAACGAATTCCGCGGCCGGCATGTGCACACGTCCACCTACCGCTCGGCCGAAGAGTTCGCTGGCCAGTCGGTCGTCGTCGTCGGCGGTGGCACGAGCGCCATCGGGTTCCTGCTGGAGCTGGAGGGGGTGGCGTCGTCCCTGACGTGGGCGACGCGACGCCCGGTGGACTTCCGCGACGAGTCGGAGCTGACCATCGAAGGCGGCGTGGCGGCCGTCGCGATGCAGGACGCCGCCGCCCGCGCGGGGAAGGCCCTGCCGAGCATCGTCTCCGGCACCGGCGTGCCGCGCACCCGGCGCATCGCCGCCGGGGTCGAGCGCGGGCTGCTCGTGGAGCGGCCGATGTTCACGCGCATCGAGCCCGACGGCGTGCGCTGGCCGGACGGCTCGTTCACCCTGGCCGACGCGATCATCTGGGCGACGGGCTTCCGGCAGGAACTGCGCCATCTCGCACCCCTCAAGCTGCGCGAGAAGGAGGGCGGCCTCACCGTCGGCTCGGGAGCCTCCTGGCAGGACCCGCGCATATTCCTCGCCGGCTATGGCCCGCAGGCGAGCACGATCGGGGCGAACCGGGCCGGCCGCGTGATCGCCCGCCAGATCATGGCGCAGCTGTAGCGCCACTCGCCCCGCGGCGTACGCCGCGCGCCACTCGATCGCTCGCGCGTGCGCGCGATTTCGCGCCGACCCAGCCGAGTCAGCGCACTCCCGCGGCGGCAGCCAGTGGCCACCGGGCGACGCGAGTACGCGCGAATTCGCCCGGAACCCGCCGAGTACTCGCACTTTCCGCGCACTCGGGAGTCGGTGGCCGTCGGGGCACGCGTCGAGTACGCGCGAACTCGCGCCCGACCCGTCGAGTACGCGGACTTTGCGCGTACTCGCGGGTCGCCGTCGGGACGGGGCGAGACGAGGCCGCGCCGCTCGGGTGGGCGGCGCGGCCTCCGCCGTGCGCAGGGGGCGACGGGGTCTCTGGGGCGACCGTTACGGAACGTCGACGTCGCGGGGCTCGCCCGCGAAGCGCAGGCCGGAGACGCGGATCGCGCCTGCGGCCGGGTCGGGGGCGATGTCGAAGCGGCCGCCCGGGGCGTCGGCGCGCAGGCCGAGGCGCGCCGTCAGCACCGCGACGGCGGCCGCTGCCGACCACGCCTGCGGGCGGCACGCGGCGGGGTAGGGGATGGGCGCGCGCGTGTCGGCGGCGCTGTCGCCCGAGTGCAGCTCCGGCATGCGGTAGCCGAAGCCCTCCGCCGCTGCCAGGAGTCCGTCGGCGAGCGAGGCCGCCTGCTCCGTGTGGCCTTCACGGGCGAGGCCGGCGATCGCGATCGCGGTGTCGTGCGCCCACACGCTGCCGCCGTGGTAGCTCAGCGGCCAGAAGCCGCCGGCCGCGCTCGACATGGTGCGCAGGCCGTAGCCGGACGCGAGCTCCGGCGACACCAGCCGGTCGGCGATGAGCGCCGACTGCTCGGGCGTGAGGATGCCGGTGCCGAGGAGGTGGCCCATGTTGCTGGTCACCGAGTCCACGGGCCGCTTCGCCGCGTCGAGCGCCACCGCGGGGTAGGCGCCGGCCGGATCGTCGATCCAGAACGACTCGGCGAACCGCGCCTTCAACGCCTCCGCCCAGGCGCGCCATTCGTCGGCGCCGGGACGACCGAACGCCTCCAGCAGCGCCGCGCCGCCCATCGCGGCCTCGTACGCGTAGCCCTGCACCTCGCACAGCGCGATGGGGCCGTCGGCCAGGGAGCCGTCGTTCCACTGGATGGAGTCGCCCGAGTCCTTCCAGCCCTGATTCGCAAGCCCGTGGCCGGTGGTGTCGACGTACTCGAGGAACCCGTCGCCGTCGCTGTCGCCGTAGTCGCGCATCCAGGCGAGTGCCGCCTCCAGGTGCGGGAGCAGCGCCTCCACCTCGGCGGCGGGCATGCCCCAGCGCCAGGCGTCGTGCAGCAGCATCGCCCAGAGCGCCGTCGCGTCGACCGTGCCGTAGTACAGGGGAGGGAGGACGACGCCCTCGCCGGGTATCTCCAGCACCGATGGCCGCAGCTCGTGCATGATCTTGCCGGGCTGCTCGGCGGTCTCGGCGACCTCGGCGGTGCCCTGCAGCTGCGCGAGCACGCGGAGGGTGGAGGCGGCGAGCTCGGTCCCGAGCGGAAGCAGCATCCGCGCCGCCCAGATCGAGTCGCGACCGAACAGCGTGAAGAACCACGGCGCTCCCGCGGCGAGGAAGACGTCGCCCGGGCGATCCGTCGTCGACATGCGGAGCGCCTGGAGGTCGGTGACCGCCTGCTCCAGCCATGCTGCGAGCCGCGAGTCGCCCGTGCTGGCGCGGAAGGCGGCCCACTCGTCGGAGGGGGCGGCCCCCGCCACGACGGCGGTCGGGTCGTCGACCTCCACCTGCCAGGCGACGACGACCTCAGTGCCTCCCGCGACCTCCACGGGCCAGCGGAGCCGAACCGAACCGTCGGTCGCGTCGATCTGGGCACCCTCGGCGCTGACCCGCGCGGAGACGCGGCCGGAGCGGAACACGACGCCGCCCTCCTCCGCCACTGTCTCGACGGGATGCTCCGCGCCGGTGAGGCCCGCCTTGATGCGCTGCATGGCGGTGAAGTCGGCGGCGACCTCCACCTCCACGGTCGAGGTGACCGGGGTGCGGAGGGCGTTGCGGAGCACGATCGTCTCGCGCAGCACGCCGGCGCGGACCTCGCGCGTGCGGTCGAGGCGCACGCGCGGGTCGGCCGTCTCGTCGTCGATGCCGCGGGCGAGCGACGTGAAGACGGCGGTCGCGGCGTCGGGAGATGCCGTGGCGATGTGCTCCAGCGCCGAGCCATCGAGCGACAGCCCGATGCGGCCGAGCACGCGCAGATCGGAGTGGTAGAAGCCCTGGATGCCCGCGCCGTCCACCGTGCCGTCGGGCCTCGACCAGGCCTGGCTGGGCGCGGTCAGGACCACGACGCTGTCGTGGAGGAGCGGTTGGAGCGGCTGGGTCATCGTGCGGCGGGTGCTTCCTGGTCGAGTGGTGCGGATGGGAGAGGGGGAGTCGGGAGGCCGGAGCCGGCGGGGCCGACGCCGGAGGTGCCCGGGGCGGAGCCGGAGGCGCCGGGCAGCAGCCGCGGCTCGAGCCGCGACTCCACCGCCTCGGCGCCGGATCGCTCGACGCGCCAGACGGCGGCGCCGGGGCGCTCCGTGACGATGTCGACGACGCGGGCATCCTGGTACACCAGGCCCGTGCCCTCTTCGAGGGCGTACCCGCCGGGCAGGCCGCCGGTGCTCACCGCTGCGAGGTGCGCCGGTCGTCGCGCCGGTTGGGAGTCCCAGTGCACGGCGAGCGAGCCGGGGACGAATCCGAGGCCGTCGCGGACGGCGGAGACGGCGGGGCCGTACGAGGAGGTCGTGCCTCCCTCGTGCCAGCAGAGCGCCCCCGCCGACCCGCCGGCGAGCACGACGCCCGCCTGCCAGGCCTCGCGCAGCAGCGCGTCGAGCCCGTGAGCGCGCCAGACGGCGAGCAGGTTCACGACGCTGCCGCCGCTGACCCAGACGACGTCCTGAGCCAGCAGGTGCGCGCGCAGGTCCGGGATGTTCGGGTGCGGGAAGAAGCGGATGTGGCTCGCATCGACGTCGGCCGCCCGCGCGGCCTCGAGCTCTGCGCCCTCGACGTGCCGCTGGTCGCCGCCCGCGGTGTTGAGATGAGCGACGCGGGGCCGCCGCCCCTTCACCCGGGCGAGCTCGATCGCGTGCAGCAGGAGGGGCCCGTAGACGGAGTCCGTCCACGTGCCGCCGTCGAGCCCGCCGCAGGTGGCGAGGATGGTGGGTCGTTCGGCCGTCACTCCTTCACCGCTCCCTCGCTCGAGTTCATGATGCGGCGCTGGAAGATGAAGAACATCACGGCCACCGGGATGGTCATGATCGCCGCCGCGGCGAGCTTGAGCGGGTACTGACTGCCCTGGCTGAGCTGACCGCTGGCGAGGCCGGCCACGCCCTTGGTCAGGGTGGTGAGGCCCGGATCCTGCGTGGAGACGATGAAGTGCGCCAGCTCGTTCCACGATCCCTGGAACGACAGGATGATGATGGTCACGAGGGCCGGCCGCGCCATCGGCAGCACGATGGACCAGAACACGCGGAACGTGCCGGCGCCGTCGATCCTGGCCTGCTCCTCCACGCTCGTGGGGATGGACTCGAAGAAGCCCTTCATGATGAAGACGCCGGCGGCATCCGTCAGCAGCGGCAGGATCATGCCGGTGTAGGAGTCGTAGATGCCGAGCTGGTTGATGACGAGGAACTTCGGGATCAGCAGCACGACCGCCGGCACGGACATCACAGCGACGAGCGCGGCGAAGATCACGCCGCGGCCCCGGAAGTGCAGCCGGGCGAGTGCGTAACCCGCGAGCGAGTCGAAGAACACGCGGCCCAGCGTCACGAACACCGTCACGATGACGGAGTTGCCGAACCACACCGGGAAGTCGGAGTTCACGAACAGCCGCGTGTACGCGGCGTTGGTGAACGTCTCGGGGATGAGGGAGATCGGGTTCGCCGAGGCGTCGGCGTCGGTCTTGAACGACGTCGCCAGCTGGATGAGGAACGGCATGATGTAGATCACCGCGAGCACGACGAGGATCGCGTACGTGATCGAGGTGGCCACCACCGTCCCGGTGGAGCGGCGGCGCGGGCCGGGCGCCCGGTGCGGCGTGATGGGCGACGCTGTGGCGTCTGCGGGGATGGACTGTGTCGCGGTGGTCATCGCCGGGCTCCCTTCGTGCGGGCGTCGTCGCCGCCGGCCGGCGCCGAGCCGCCCGCGGTGGATCCGCCGGCGTTCGCCGCTGCGGTAGCGGCCGAGATGGCCGGCTGGTACAGCCGCAGCCGGCGCTTGGAGACCGCGCGCTCCGCCAGCACCCAGCGCTGGAACAGGGTGAACAGCACGATGATGACGAACAGGATGAAGGCGATCGCGGCGCCCTGACCCCACTCCTGGTCGACGAACGAGGTCTTGTAGGAGAGGTAGGCCGGCGTCAGCGTCGTCTTGCCGGGGGCGCCGCGGCCGCCGGTGTAGATCTGGTCGAACACCTGCCAGCAGCCGATGAGGCCGAGCGTCAGCACGGTGAACAGGGTCGGCCGGAGCTGGGGGAGCGTGATGCGCCAGAACCGCTGCCAGCCGTTCGCGCCGTCCATCATGGCCGCCTCCGTCACGTCGCCGCCGAGGTTCTGGAGGGCGGCGATGAACAGGAGCATGAAGGTGCCGCTGGTCGTGAATATCGCCATGATGATGTACACCGACATGGCGACCGAGGGCCCGCCCAGCCAGTCCCACCAAGAGATGCCGAGCATGTCGTTGCCGGTGAGGGCCTGCGGCCCCTGCGTGACGCCGAAGACGCCGAGCAGGTTGTGGATGATTCCACGGGGGTCGTTCAGCCAGTTCGGCCCGTGGATGCCCAGCCACGACAGCGCCTTGTTGACCGCTCCCGAGGTGGAGAACAGGAAGAGGAAGAGCACGGTGATCGCGACGGAGCTGGTCACCGAGGGGAAGTAGAAGGCGGTGCGGAAGAAGCCGCGACCGCGCAGGACGGCCCGGTTGACCAGCACGGCGAGGAACAGCGCCACCGCCGTCTGGATCGGCACCACGAGGATGACGTACCAGGCGTTGTTCTTGAGCGACATGCCGAAGTCCTGCTCGGCCAGGCCGCCGCCGGCGAGGAGCTGCCGGTAGTTGTCGAGCCCGACGAAGTTCACGTCGGAGGAGAAGGGGCTGCCGCGCCCGCCCCAGTCGGAGAAGCTGACCCAGAGCGCCATCAGGACGGGGACGACGAGGAAGACGCCGAGCAGCAGGATGACCGGGGCGGTGAACAACCACCCCGAACCGGCCTCGCCGCGCCGGATTCCGGAACGGCGAGACCGACTCGTGGCGTTAGACATGATGCTGACTGTCCCTTACTTGACCAGGGTTTCGAGGTTCTTCTGGGTGGCCTCGAGGATCGACTTCGGGTCGCCGGTGGCCAGCGACTCCAGCTTGCTGTTGAGGTCGGTCACCACGTCGGCGGAGCCCTTGGCGGTCGGGACGCCCTTGGCGTAGTCGGCGGCATCGAGGAACGGCACCAGCTCGGGGTTGGCGGACTTCCACTCGTCGGCGGCCGACTTGATCGACGGCATCGGGCCGAAGGCCTCGGAGAAGGCGAGCTGGTCGCTCTTGCTGGTCAGCTTCTCGACGAGCTTGAGCGCTGCGGCCTGGTTGGGGCTGTCGGCGGCGATGCCCCAGCAGTTGGTGAACTGCAGCGTGCCCTGGCCGGCCGGGCCCTTCGGGAGCTCGACGATCTTGTACTTCACGTTCGGGAAGTCGGCCTTGAGGCCGCCGGTGATCCAGTTGCCCTCGATGGTCATCGCGGCCGAGCCCTTGCCGAACGCCTCGCCGCCCCAGCCGGCGCCGAGATCCTTGGCGAACTTCAGCTCGCCGCCCTTGAGCATCTGCTGCACGTAGTCGAGCGCCTTCACGTTGGCGTCGCTGTCGGCGGTGGCCTTCGTGCTGTCATCGTTCATCAGGTTGCCGCCGGCCTGGACCATGAAGGCGCCGACGCGGGCGTACTCGCCCGAGATGCCGAGGCCGACCTGGTTGCCGGTGGTGAGCTTCTTGGCGACGGCCTGGAGGTCGTCCCAGGTCTTCGGGTAGTCGGTGTCGGTCAGGCCGGCCGCGCTCCACAGGTCGGTGTTGACCACGAGCTGGAGGGTCGAGAAGTCCTTCGGGGCGCAGTAGAACTTGCCGTCGTAGGTGAAGGACTTGACGAGGCTGGGGTAGAAGTCGTCTTTGTTGCTGAGCTGGTCGCCGTAGGCGAGGAGCGAGCCGTTGGAGGCGTAGCCCGCGAGCGCGTCGGTCGACAGGTAGAAGACGTCGGCCGGCTTCTTCGCCGCGAAGCCCTGCGAGAGCTGCTGGTTGAGGTCGGTGGCCGCGACGACGCTGGCCTTGGTGCCGGAGTCGCTGGACCAGTCGCCGACGGCCTTCTTGACCGCGGCGGTCTCGGCGTCGCCGGACGAGCCGATCATGACGGTCAGCGCCTTGTCGGACGACGTGAGCTTGCCCGAGTCGTCGCTGCTGCTGCCGCCGTTGAAGCCGGAGCCGCACGCGGTGAGGGCGAGCGCGGCCGCAGCGGCGACGGCGCCGCCTGCGAGCCAGCGGGGGATGTGACGGTGCATGGTGGTGTTCCTTCTCCTTGGTGTGAGTGTGCCCGGCGCTACGAGCGCGCGCGGGCTCTGGGGGCGAAGTCGTGGAGAACCGGCCGGAGTGCGGCGGCTGTGGACAGACGCGGGACGAGTGCGGAGAGGGGTGCGGGGACGCCTCGCTTCGCTGCGCGCATCCGACCTCCTCTGGCCCTGACTGGTCTCCCGTGACGGTGTTTGATCGATCAAATCATGCAGTGCTAGCCTGCACTTTGAACGATCAAACGGGAGTGGTCACACCATAACCATCGTGTTCCGAGGGTGTCAACCCGACCGCTAGGGTCTCAACAGAGTGAAGACGGGAGGAGGCCGCATGGGAGCGCAGCCCACGGTGAGCGATGTCGCCGACATCGCCGGCGTCTCGCGCCAGACCGTCTCCAACGTCCTCAACGCGCCGGAGCTCGTCCGCCCCGCCACTCGCGAGCGCGTCGAGGACGCGATCCGCGTGCTCGGCTACCGGCCGCACGCCTCCGCACGCCGCCTGCGCACGCAGAAGAGCTCGACCATCGGCATCCGGCTCGACCCGACCACGCAGGACGGCATCTCGGGCAGCATCCTCGACCGGTTCCTCCACGCCCTCACCGAGCGGGCGGACCGGCAGGGACTGCGCGTGCTCCTCTTCACCGCCGACGACCCCGACGACGAGATCGAGCAGTTCCGCCGGCTGTCGGACGCGGCCGATGTCGACGGCTTCGTGCTCACCTCCACGTTCGTGGGCGACCCGCGCACGCAGTGGCTGATCGACCACGGCCGCTCCTTCGTGACCTTCGGCCGCCCGTGGGGCATCGACGACATGACCGACCCGCAGCACCTCTGGGTGGATGTGGACGGCCGCTCCGGCCTGCGCGACGCGACCCGGCACGTGCTCGGGCTCGGGGCGCGCCGCGTCGGCTACCTGGGCTGGCCCGCGGGCTCTGGCACCGGCGACGACCGCCGGCTCGGCTGGCTCGAGGCCATGCGGGAGGCCGGGACCGTTCCAGAGGCCGGGCTCGCGTCGCTCGAGGCCGCCTCCGAGGACATGGTGCCGTCCGGCGCGGAGGCGATGCGGCGGCTGCTGGAGGCGGCGGCTGCTGGAGGCGGTCTGGACGCCCTGGTCTGCGCCTCCGACTCCCTCGCGCTCGGCGCGCTCACGGTCGTCGGCCGCAGCATCCCGATCGTCGGCTACGACAACACCCCGATCGCGGCTTCGCTCGGGTTCTCGAGCGTCGAGCAGCCGCTGGACGAGGTGGCGGCGGGCGTGCTCGAGCTGCTGACCGGAGCGCACGGCGGTCGCGTCGACACCGACGCCCCGGTCGAGGACCCCCGCCACCGCCTGATCGCGCCGCGGCTGGTCGTCCGCTCCGGCGACGCCCTCGTCTCCCCGAACTGACGTCCGGGCGGGCGCGAAACACCGGCGAAACGCGCGCCGCCGACAATGGAGGCATGACTCCACAAGAGCCGCTCCAGGAGGCGCCACGAGCGCTCCGCGTCCCGATCACCGTCTCCATCACCCGCCGCGTCGACGGCACCCGCCTGCCGGAGGTCACCCGCTGGGTGCAGGCCGGCGTGAACCTCGCGAACCGGTACGAGGGCTTCCTCGGCTCCGGCTGGGTGCGCGCCAACGCGCACTCCGACGAGTGGCACATGCTGTACCGCTTCGCCGACGCGGAGGCGCTGGAGGCGTGGGAGGCCTCCGACGACCGCGCGGACTGGCTGTACGAGGGCCGCGAGCTGGTCGAGGTGTCACGGGTGGAGCGGCGCACCGGCATCGAGGGCTGGTTCGACGAGCCGCAGCCCGGTGCGCCCGCCGCACCGCCGCGGTGGAAGCAGGCGGTGACGATCTGGCTGGGGTTCTTCCCGCTCTCGCTCGCCTTCACGTACCTGACCGGCTGGCTGATCCCGGGGTGGCACGCGTTGTGGCCGCTCGCCACCGTGCTGATCACGACGCTGTGCCTCACGCCGACGATGACGTACCTCCTTCTCCCCTTCGTCACGCGGGTGCTGCAGCCCTGGCTGCGGCGCTGACCCGCCCGCACGCCGCCGCTCGGGGGGAACCCTGAGCGCACCCTGAGATCTCCCGCGGACGCTTGCCCCGACCCGGCAACGCGATATATCGTGACTTTTGTCAACATCGCGATATATCGCGAGTCACCGAACAAACCACCGACACAGGGAGAGAAGCAATGGCACAGGAGAAGTGGCTGGTCCAGCCGGGCGAGAGCCGCACCATCGACGTGGAGGTCGTCCGCACGCTCAAGGTCGGCCTCCTCGGCGGCCAGATCGACGTCATCGGGCACGACGAGCCGGGCGCGCGGGTCGAGGTCCACTCGGTCCAGGGCCGCGACCTCAAGATCACCATCGACGGCGACCGGCTGGAGATCGACCACCCGCAGCTGCGCTGGGACAACTTCATCGAGGTGTTCTCCTCGATGCGGTCGAGCGCCAAGGCCGACATCAGCGTGCTCGTCCCGCGTGACGTCGCCCTGAAGTTCGGGGTCGTCTCCGCCTCCGCCCTCATCTCGGGGCTGGCGACCGACGCACGCCTCAGCACCGTCTCGGGCGACGTCGTCGTCGACGGCCTCACCGGCGACATCGAGCTCAACTCCGTCAACGGTGAGCTCTCGGCGCGCGACCACACCGGCCGCATCGTCGCGCACACCGTCTCGGGCGACGTCACGGCCACCGGCGCCATCCGCCGGTTCTCGGTCGACGGCGTCTCGTCCGACGTGATGGTCGACATCTCCGGCACGCCGGACGAGATCCAGATCAACACGGTCTCGGGCGACTCCACCATCCGCCTCCCGGAGGCCCTCGGCGCGCGGTACCGCGTCAACACGGTGTCCGGCAAGGTGCAGCTCGACAACATCACCGTCGTCGGCCACGCGGGCAAGGGCTACACCGGCACCTCCGGCTCGCTCGACGGCTCGTGGGTCGAGGTCAGCGTCAACTCCGTCTCGGGCGACGTGGCCGTGCTGCGCAGCGCCTCGGACGCCCGCAGCGAGGGGGCGACGGCGTGACCCCCGTCTTCTCGCACGGCAGCCTCCGGCTGTACCTGCTCAGCCTGCTCGACGAGCGGCCGCGGCACGGCTACGAGCTGATCCAGGCGCTCGGGGACCGCTTCGGCGGCACATACAGCCCGAGCGCCGGCACCATCTACCCCCGGCTGGCGAAGCTGGAGGAGGAGGGGCTCGTCACCAAGACCGCGGACGGCCGCAAGACGGTCTACGCCATCACCGACGCCGGGAGGGCCGAGCTGGCCGCCCGCCGCTCGGACCTCGACGCGATCGAGGACGAGCTGACGGACTCGGTCCGCCGCCTCGCCGACGAGGTCCGCTCCGGCGTCGACGGCGCCATGCGTGCTCTGCGCGCGGAGCTCGCCTCCGCCGCCCAGGAGGCGCGGCGCGGCGGCGAACGCGTCGACCCGCGCCAGGAGCGCAAGGACGCCGCTCGTGACGTCCGGTCGGCGGCCAGCGCGGCCGCCCGCGAGGCCGACGCCCTGCTGAACGACTTCCGCCAGCAACTGCGCACGGAGTTCCGCCTCCAGGCGTCCCGGGGCACGGTGCCCGACGAGGTCGTGACGCTGCTGAAGGACGAGCTCACCCGGGCGAAGCGCGCGGTGCTGCAGGCGCTCGGCCGGTCATGAATCCGCCGGTCGGAACGGCTTTCCAGACACTCGCAGCAACTCTCGGCTCATGCTCATCCGGCTCCCAGTGAGGCCGCGCCTGCTCGCGCCGCCGCGCGATTCCGCGGCGGCCGGGCAGGCGGCTGCGCGGGGTCAAGTCTTTGCAGACCCGCACGGTTCTGCGGCGACGCCGCGCCGACTTGACAGCGTATTCCCGGCGCGTATGCTCGCATCTCGTGACAATCGAGGGGAAGTCCCCCAAGCGCTGGCTGATCGGTGACCCGCTGCCGAGCGAGAAGCTCGAAGGACAGCTGCTCCCGAAGCACCTCGCCCTACCCATCTTCGCGTCGGACGCGCTCTCCTCCGTGGCGTATGCGCCGCAGGAGCTGCTGATGATCCTGCTGCTCGGCGGACTCGCGTTCCTGAGCTTCGCGCCCTGGGTGGCGGCGGCCGTCGTCGTGCTCCTGATCACGGTCGTGCTGAGCTATCGCCAGCTGGTGAAGGCGTACCCCTCCGGTGGCGGCGACTACGAGGTCGCGCACAAGAACCTCGGCGAGAAGGCCGGCCTGGTGGTCGCCTCCGCGCTGCTCGTCGACTACGTGCTGACGGTGGCCGTGTCGGTCGCCTCCGGCGTCGACAACATCATCTCGGCGCTGCCGTTCCTCTCGGCCTGGCGGGTGGAGCTCGCCATCCTCTGCGTCGTCATCATCGCCGCGGTGAACCTGCGCGGCGTGCGCGAGTCGAGCAAGGCCTTCGCCGTGCCGACCTACATCTTCATCGGCAGCATCTTCGTGATGATCATCACGGCGCTCGTCCGGACCGTCTTCGGCGACGCGCCGGTGGCCGAGTCGGCGTCGTTCCAGGTGCACGCCGACGGGCTCACGCAGGCGGCGGTCGTGCTGCTGCTGCTGCGCGCCTTCTCGAGCGGCTGCTCCGCCCTCACCGGTGTGGAGGCCGTGGCCAACGGCGTCCCCGCGTTCCGCACCCCGAAGATCCGCAACGCCCGTGCCACGCTCGGCATGATGGGCGGCATCGCGATCGTCCTGTTCGCCGGCCTCACCGCGACCGCCCTGATCAGCGGCGTGCACTACGCCGAGAACCCGTGCGACCTGCAGGGCTGGGCGCAGTGCGCGACCGAGCCGCAGCGCAGCCTGATCGCGCAGATCGCGGCCGCGACCTTCGGCAACAACACCGTCTTCTTCTTCCTGATCCAGGCCGCGACCGCGGTGGTGCTGCTGCTGGCGGCGAACACCGCCTTCAACGGCTTCCCGCTGCTCGGCTCGGTGCTCGCTCGCGACTCCTACGCCCCCAAGGCGCTCAACACGCGCGGCGACCGGCTGGTGTACTCGAACGGCATGATCCTGCTGGCGCTCGCCGCCATCGCGCTGCTGCTCGTGTACCAGGCGAACCTGACGCACCTGATCCAGCTCTACATCATCGGCGTCTTCGTCTCGTTCACCCTCGGCCAGTCCGGGATGGTGAAGCACTGGATCACGCTGCTGCGCTCCGGTGGGCAGACGGGCCGCGAGCGCACGAGCATCGTGCGGTCGCTCTGCATCAACGCGTTCGGCGCCTGCCTGACCGCGATCGTGCTCGTCGTCGTGACCATCACCAAGTTCACGCACGGCGCCTGGCTCGTGTTCCTGTTCATGCCGATCCTGTGGTTCCTGATGCTCGGCGTGAACCGGTACTACCGCGATGTCGAGAAGGAGGTGGAGGTCGACCCGGTCACCACCTTCGGCAGCGTCGGCGACCACGCCGTGGTCCTGATCGGCAAGATGCAGAAGCCCGCCCTGAAGGCGCTCGACTACGCGATCGCCGCCCGGCACGACTCCATCGAGGCCGTGCACGTCTCCATCGACGAAGAGGCGACGCAGAAGCTGCAGCGGCAGTGGATCGAGCAGAACATCCACGTTCCGCTCACGATCATCGAGTCGCCGTACCGCGAGTTCGGCCTCCCGCTTGTCAAATACATCAAGCACCGGCGCGAGGAGCACGGTTCCGAGGTCGTGACCGTGTACCTGCCGCAGTACATCGTCGGCCACTGGTGGGAGTCGCTGCTGCACAACCACCGCGCCCGCCGGATCAGCAAGCAGCTGATGCTCGTGCACGGCGTGACGGTCGCGCTGGTGCCGTGGCTGCTCGACTCGTCGTCGCTGATCTACGGCCGTCGCTCCCGCCCGCTGCCCGGTCAGGACCGCCGCGGCGAGCCGGTGCGCCCGGTCGCCCGGCGGCCGCTGGTGCCGGCGTCGAAGCCGCACGCGCGCATCCACATCCACTCGGTGCCGTTCGGCGTGGGGGAGCAGGAGGGCGGGGCCGGCTCGACGGCGCCGGTGACGCCTCCCGCTGCTCCGCCCGCGGAGACGCCTGCGGTCACTCCGGCGGCGGGCAAGCAGCGGGTGAAGCGTTGAACCCGCTCACGCGCTGACGCGCGCCCTCGCCGCGAATCGCGCGACCCGGGCGCGGTTGCCGCACCCCTCCGGCGTGCACCAGCGCCGCTTGGCGTTGGTGGCGACGAACAGCTGATCGCAGTCGTCGGCCGCGCACGCCCGCAGACGCCCGGCTCTGGCCGCGTCGGCGGCGTCGAGGAGCGAGCGGAGCACCGCGGCGCGCGTCCCGTCGACCGTGCCGTCGGCGGGTGATGGGGTGCGTGCCGCGAGGCCGGTGTCGCCGGCTACGAGCTCCACCCGCGTCGGCGCCGCAGCGAGCAGGCGGTTCGCCTCGGCGAGGTCGGCCGCGTCGGGCGCCTCTCCAGCGCGTATCGCCGCCAGCATGCGGCCCGCCAGTGCGCGCAGTCCGCGGGTCTCCTCCGCCTCCAGGGGAGCGAGGGGAGGCTCGCCCTGCGCGGTGCCGCGCGTCGCCTCGAACGCCCAGAACGCCTCCACCGCACCGTCGGCGTCGAGTTGGTCGAGCGCGGGGGTGTGCGCCGTCTTGAGCGTGTTGACGAGGTCGATCGCGAGCGGCTCGCCCAGCAGGGTGAAGGAGGCCATGCGGTCAGTCTACGCGTATCTAATGGATTATCGGGAACAAAACCATTAGTCTCAGCGTCATGTCAGCCATGACGCCTCGCGAACGCATCCCGCTCAACACCCTCGCCGTCCCATTCGGGCTGGCCGGCCTCGCCGAGGCCTGGACGGCCTCCTCCTCCGTGCTCGGCCTGCCCGAGGTGGTCGCTGACGTGTTCTGGCTCATCGCCGCGGCCGGCTGGGTCGCCATGATCGTCGCGCACGTGGTGCGCGGGGTGCGTGTGCGCCTTCCGCTCGCCGAGCAGCTGCGGCACCCCGCGCAGGGACCCGTGGCCGCCCTCGTGCCGGTGGTCGGGATGCTGCTGGGCGCCCGGCTCGCGCGCGTACTGCCGGTCGCCGGAAGCGCGCTCGTGCTCGCCTCCATCGCCGCCGCCCTGGTGCTGGCCGGCTGGCTCGTGGCCCGCTGGCTGCGTGGCGAGGCGACACCCGCCTCCGCGCACGGCGGATACCTGCTGCCGACCGTGGCTGCAGGGCTGGTCGCCGCGTCCGCCGCGGCGCAGATCGGCTGGACGGGGCTCGGCTGGGCGGCCTTCGCGGTCGGGATGCTGTTCTGGGTCGTCGTGTTCGCGGCGCTGCTCGTGCGGCTCGTGGCCGTGCCGGCCCTCCCCGCACCGCTGACGCCGACCCTCGCGATCCTGGTCGCCCCGCCCGCGGTCGGCGGCCTCGCCTGGATCGCGCTGACCGGCAGCGCCGAGGGCCCCGTCGTCGACGGGCTCGCCGGGCTGACCGTGCTGCTGGTGGCGGTGCAGGCGGCACTGCTGCCGGTGTACCGGCGCACGCCGTTCAGCCTGGGCATGTGGTCGTTCACGTTCCCCTTCGCCGCGGTCGCGGCGTTCCTCACCGAGGTGCTCGCGCCGGCGCCCGTCGTCGGGGTCGTGGCCGCCGTGGCGTCGGCCTTGGCGATCACGACGCTGGTCGGCTGGGTCGCGGTCGCCTCCCTCCGCCTGATCGCGCGCTCGCGGCCCGGGCGGGCGGAGGCGGGCCTCGCCGCCGCGGACGAGCGGGTCGAGCTGCGGGCCTGACCCCCTCCCGCGCCGCCGTCCTCCCTGTACGCGCTGGCGATCGCGGCTCGAGAACTGGGACACTGTGTCGAGGCGTGCCGATCGTCTGACGCGTAGTGTCGTGCGGATACGCCTGCCCATCCGATGGAGAAGAGGAACGCTATGAGCTACGCCGTGACCAATCCCGCCACGGGCGAGACGGTCAAGACCTACGACACCATCAGCGACGCCGACCTCGACGCCGCGATCGCGGCCGCCGACGACGCCTTCCGCACCTGGTCGAAGACGACCACGGTCGAGGACCGCGCGGCCCTGGTGCGCCGGGTCGGGGAGCTGCACGTCGAGCGCCGCGAGGAGCTCGCCGACATCATCGTGCGCGAGATGGGGAAGACGCGCGAGCAGGCCCTGGGCGAGGCCGACTTCGCCGGCGCGATCTACGAGTACTACGCGGACAACGCGACGGAGTTCCTCAAGGACGAGCCGATCACGCTGCTCGACGGCGAGGGCTCTGCGGTCATCCGCCGCTCGGCGCTGGGCGTGCTGCTCGGCATCATGCCGTGGAACTTCCCCTACTACCAGGTGGCGCGGTTCGCCGGGCCGAACCTGATCATCGGCAACACCATCCTGCTCAAGCACGCGGAGCAGTGCCCCGAGTCGGCCGCGGCGATCGAGCGCATCTTCCTCGACGCCGGCTTCCCGCAGGGCGCCTACGTGAACATCTACGCCGACCACGGGCAGATCGAGCGCGTCATCGCCGACCCGCGCGTGCAGGGCGTCTCGCTCACCGGCTCCGAGCGCGCCGGCGCCAAGGTCGCCGAGATCGCGGGCCGCAACCTCAAGAAGGTCGTGCTCGAGCTCGGCGGGTCCGACCCGTTCGTGCTGCTCTCGACCGACGACCTCGACGCGACCGTGCAGGCCGCGGTCGACGCCCGCCTCGACAACAACGGCCAGTCCTGCAACGCGGCCAAGCGCTTCGTGGTGGCCGACGGGCTGTACGACTCGTTCCTCGAGAAGTTCACCGCCAAGCTGGCGGAGGTGGAGGCGACCGACCCGAACGCCGACGACGCCGCGCTCGGCCCGCTCTCGTCCCTCCGCGCCGCCGAGAACCTCGACGAGCAGGTCAAGCGCGCGGTCGAGAACGGCGCCACGCTGGTCCGCGGCGGCGGCCGCAACGGCGCGTTCTTCGAGACCACCGTGCTCACCGACATCACGACCGACAACCCGGCGTCGAAGGAGGAGTTCTTCGGCCCGGTGGCGCAGGTGTACCGCGCCAAGGACGAGGCCGACGCGGTCCGTATCGCCAACGACACCCCGTTCGGCCTCGGCTCGTACGTCTACACGACCGACCAGGAGCAGGCCCTGCGCGTCGCCGACCAGATCGAGGCCGGCATGGTGTTCGTGAACGTCGTGCTCGCCGACGGCGCGGAGCTGCCCTTCGGCGGCATCAAGCGCTCGGGCTCCGGCCGTGAGCTGGGCCGGTTCGGCGCGGACGAGTTCGTCAACAAGAAGCTCATCCGCATCGGCTGAGCCTCCTGCTGTATCGAGCGGCCATCCTCCCTTCGTGGAGGGTGGCCGCTCGCTTGTGTGCACGGACTTGACTTTGACGTAACGTCAACTTCTAGCGTGGGCTGGGCAAGCGCACGAGAGGAGGAGCGGTCATGGCGACGGCCACCGAATGGAGCGTGCAAGAGATCGCCGGGCTCGCCGGGATGACCAGCCGCACGCTCCGCCACTACGACGAGATCGGGCTGCTGACGCCCAGTCGCGTCGGCGGCAACGGCTACCGGTACTACGACCGCGACTCCCTCGTGCGGCTGCAGCGCATCCTCCTGCTCCGCGACCTCGGGCTGGGCCTTCCGGCCATCGCCCGGGTGCTCGACGACCGGTCGGATGCGGCGCCCGCCCTGCGCGACCACCTCGGGTGGCTACGGAGCGAGCGGGAACGGCTGGCGCGGCAGATCGCGTCGGTCGAGACGACCATTCAGGCGATCGAGACAGGAGGAGAGCTCATGGTCGAGGAGATGTTCGACGGGTTCGACCACACGCAGTACAAAGACGAGGTGGAGGAGCGCTGGGGGAAGGACGCGTACGCCGCCTCCGACCGCTGGTGGCGGGGGATGACGCCGGAGGAGCGGCGCGACTGGCAGCAGCGGCAGCACCAGCTCGCGGCCGACTGGATGTCGGCGGCGGCGAGCGGCGTCGCGCCCGACTCGGGGGAGGCGCAGGCGCTGGCTCGCCGGCACGCGGAGTGGCTGGGGAGCATCCCCGGCACGCCCGGCTCGGAGACCGGCGTGCCGCCGCGCGCGTACCTCGAGGGGCTGGGCGACATGTACGTCGCCGACCCGCGCTTCGCCGCCAACTACGGCGGGGTGGAGGGCGCGACCTTCGTGCGCGACGCGCTCCGCGCGTACGCGGCCGCCCACCTGCACTGATCACTAGCCTCGCTGGCTAACCGCCGAGTACGCGGACTTTCCGCGTACTCGGCGGTTTTCGCTGTACTTCGCGCGTACTCGCCGGCCCGGGGAACTCGCGAGTACGCGGAAAGTCTGCGTACTCGGCGGTTTCGGCGCGAATTCGTGCGTACTCGGCGGTTGCAGGCTAGGCGCGGGAGTGGTGGGCGCGGCCGGTGAGGCGGTCGTCGAGCCAGTGGGCGGCGATCAGGCGGGAGGCGCGGGAGGTGCGCGCCGGCTTCGGCGCGGGCGGCGCGGCGTCGGGCTGCCGGCGGCCCACGAGCGGGGAGTCCGCGTGGTCCGCCATGCGGCCGCGTGCCGCCGCGTCGGACTCGA
The DNA here is from genome assembly GCF_030433685.1 of Leifsonia williamsii. Classification (NCBI taxonomy): domain Bacteria; kingdom Bacillati; phylum Actinomycetota; class Actinomycetes; order Micrococcales; family Microbacteriaceae; genus Leifsonia; species Leifsonia williamsii. Next base: position 191,219 of record NZ_JAROCF010000001.1, on the reverse strand, counting down.
GCAGGATGCCGTCTCGCACGTCGAAACGGACGGCATCCCGCTCGTCCTGGAGGCCGGCCGACTGCTCGGCCGTGCCCTCCAACTCGCCCTCCAGGTGCGCGGACGTTGCAGCGTCCCGCGGCAGCCGGATGGCGAAGAACGGAAGGGTGATGCTGCACAGCGGACCCACCAGCAGCGCGAAGGCGAGCGTGCCCACGCCGACGTTGCCGCCGAGCAGCCAGCCGATGATCAGCACGGTCACCTCGATGCCGGTGCGCACGGCCCAGATCGGCCAGCCGGTGCGCGCGTGGACGCCCGTCATCAGCCCGTCGCGGGGACCAGGCCCGAGCTTCGGCCCGATGTAGAGGCCGGTCGCGACGGCGAGCAGCAGCAGGCCCGCGATGAACACGAGCACCTGGGCCCACAGCTCGGTGATCGGCGGGATCAGCCACAGCCCGAGCTGCGCGCTCGGCCCCACCAGCAGCACGTTCAGCACGGTGCCGAGCCCGGGCCGCTGGCGGATCGGGATCCAGAACGCCAGCACGACGACGCCGATCAGGTTCGTGACCAGGCCGAAGGCGATGCCCGACTTGATCGAGACTCCCTGCGCCAGCACGTCCCATGGCGAGAGGCCGATGCCGGCCTGCACCATGAGCGCGATGGCGATCCCGTAGAGGAACAGGCCGAGCAGCAGCTGCACGATGCGGCGGGTGAGGAGGAGGGAGGCGGTCACGGGGACCATCCAATCGGATCGATTGGACTTCCCTCAAGATGCCAATTCGCATAAGGTGGCCTGCATGTCGGATGCCCACCTCACCGCCCGCTCGCTCGAGACGCTGCTCGGCCAGTGGCGCGGCCCCGGCTCGCAGTACCTCCAGCTCGCCGACCGCATCCGTCTGCTCGTGCTCGACGGCCGCATCCCGATCGGCACCAGGCTCCCGGCCGAGCGCGACCTCGCCGGTCGCCTCGACCTCAGCCGCACGACCGTGACGGCCGCCTACCGGCAGCTGCGCGAGGCGGGCTTCGCCGACAGCGTGCGCGGCTCCGGAAGCGTCGTCCGCCTCCCCGGCCCGGCTCTCGCGCTGGCGACGACCGGAGGGGAGGGGCTGCTCGACTTCACCAAGGCAGCGCTGCCCGCCGCCTCCACCCTCCCCGCCGCCGCCCGCGCCGCTGCGGAGGAACTGCCGCACTTCCTCCCCGACTCCGGCTACGACCCGGTCGGGCTGCCGCACCTGCGCGAGGCGATCGCGGAGCGGTACCGCCAGCGCGGCCTTCCCACCGACCCCGACCAGGTGCTCGTCACGGTCGGCGCGCAGCAGGCCATCGCGCTGATCGCCCGCACGTTCCTCGGCCGCGGCGACCGCGCGCTGATCGAGATGCCGACGTACCCGCACGCGATGGAGGCGCTGCGGCTCTCGGGGGCGAGGCTCGTGCCGATCACGGTCACCCCGCCCGCGGCCGGTCCGCACGCGCTCGACGACGACGGCGACGGCTGGGACGTGGAGGCCGTCGAGCAGTCGTTCCGCCGGGCCAACCCGGCGCTCGCGTACCTGATCCCGGACTTCCACAACCCGACCGGCGCCTCCATGTCGCCGCGGACGCGCGAGCGCGTCATCGCCGCGGCCGCCGCGCACGGCACGGTCGTCGTCGCCGACGAGACGACGGCCGACCTCGACATCGACCGGGCGGGCGAGCACCTGCCGTTCCCGTTGTACGGCGAGCGGAGCGCCGGAGACGCGCCCGTCATCCTGATCGGCTCGGCGAGCAAGGTGCTCTGGGGCGGCCTCCGCATCGGCTGGATCCGCGCGGACCGCCCGGTGGTGCAGCGTCTGATCGCGGCCAAGCCGTCCACGGACCTCGGCACGCCGATGCTCGAGCAGCTCGTGGTCGCGCGCATGCTGCCGCAGGTGCCGCAGATCGTGGAGGAGCGTCGCGAGCAGCTGCGCCAGGGGCGCGAGACCGTGCGCCGGCTCGTGGGCGAGACCTTCCCCGAGTGGAAGGTGCCCGCCGTGCGCGGCGGACTCGCGGCCTGGGTGGGGATCGGCGCGCCGGTCAGCTCGGCCCTCGCGCTCGCCGCCCGCAACCACGGGCTGCTCATCGCGGCCGGGCCGCGGTTCGGGCTCGACGGTGCGTTCGAGCGCTTCCTGCGCATCCCGATCACGTACACCCCGGAGGAGACGGCGCGCGCCGTCGCCGCGCTGGCGCGTGCCTGGGCCGTCACCTCGGCCGAGCCGTCGCCGTTCCTCGACGCGGGGGCGCTGCCGAGCGTGGTCTGAGCGGCACGCCGCTCCCGCGCCGCGCCGCCCTGCGGCCCGAGAGTGGTACCGGGGCATGAGGCGCGCTCCCGGTCACGGGTGGCAGGATCGGAGGGTCCTGTCTTCACCCGAGGGGAATCCGTGCACTTTCTCGCCGTGCTCAGCATGAAGAACCGCGCCCTGATCGCGCTGGTCACCATCGTCGCCGCCGTGTTCGGCGGCCTCGCGCTGACGAACCTGAAGCAGGAGCTGGCCCCCTCCATCTCGTTCCCCCAGCTCGCCGTGCTGACCAGCTACCCCGGCGCGTCGCCGGAGGTCGTCAACAACGACGTGAGCACGCCGATCGAGGCGGCCATCCAGGGCGTGCCCGACCTCGAGAGCACGTCGGCGGTCAGCAGCACGAACCAGTCGATCATCACCGCGCGATTCACCTACGGCACCGACCTGGCGACGGCCGAGCAGAAGATCGAGCGCGCCATCAACCGCATCTCGTCGACCCTGCCCGCCGACGTGGAGCCGCAGGTGCTCTCCGGCAGCATCGACGACCTCCCCGTCATCCAGCTGGCGGTCAGCGGAGGCGACGACCAGCGCAAGCTGAGCGACGACATCACCCGGCTCGCCCTGCCCGACATCAAGGACGTCGCCGGCGTCAACGACGCACAGCTCGTCGGCGAGGTCGGCCGCCGCATCACCATCACTCCCGACGACGCGAAGCTCGCCGCCGCGGGTGTGAGCCGCCAGTCGATCACGGACGCGCTCAAGCAGAACGGCGTGCTGCTGCCCGGCGGGTCGATCACCGAGGACGACAAGACGCTCTCCATCCAGTCCGGCACGCAGCTCGGGTCGGTGGACGACATCGCGGCGCTGCCGCTGGTGGCGTCGGGCGGGGGCTCGGCCGGAGCCGGGGCCGGGGGTTCTGCCGCGGGCGGCTCGGCCGCGGGCGGTGGCGCCGCGGGCTCGGGTGCCGCCGCGGGCTCTGGCGCAGCCGCCGGTTCGGGCGCCGCCGCAGGCGCCTCCGGGGCCGCTGCCGCCCTCCCCGGCGTCGTCGCGCCGGCTGCGCCGGCCACCATCGGCGAGGTCGCGGCGGTCGCCGAGGTCGACGACCCGGTGACCTCCCTCTCGCGCGTCGACGGCAAGCCCGCGCTGACGATCGCGGTCACCAAGCTCCCCTCGGCGAACACCGTCGAGGTGTCGCACGGGGTCCGCGACCTCCTCCCCGACCTCAAGGACAAGCTGGGCGCCGGCACGACCATCACCGTCGTCTTCGACCAGGCGCCGTTCATCGAGCAGTCGATCCAGTCGCTGACCGAGGAGGGGCTGCTCGGCCTCCTGATGGCGGTGATCGTCATCCTGATCTTCCTGCTGTCGATCCGGTCGACGCTGGTGACGGCCATCTCCATCCCGACCAGCGTGCTGATCACCTTCATCGTGATGTGGGCGACCGGCTACACGCTCAATATCATCACGCTCGGCGCGCTCACCATCGCGATCGGGCGCGTGGTCGACGACTCCATCGTCGTCATCGAGAACATCAAGCGGCAGCTGGTGCCGGGCGCCGACCGGGCGGTGACCATCGTGCGGGCCGTGCGGGAGGTCGCGGGCGCGATCACCGCCTCCACCATCACGACGGTCGCGGTGTTCCTGCCGCTCGCGTTCGTGGGCGACGTGACCGGCGAGCTGTTCCGGCCGTTCGCGCTCACGGTGACCATCGCGCTGCTGTCGTCGCTGCTCGTGGCGCTGACGATCGTGCCGGTGCTCGCGTACTGGTTCCTGCGCGCGCCGAAGGCGCATAAGCACGAGGGCGGCGCCGAGGCCGGGGCCGGCCACCTCTCCGTCGAGGAGGCCGCGGCCGGCGGCGAGGACGAGCTCGAGCACCCGTCGCGGCTGCAGAAGGGGTACCTCCCGATCATCCGCTGGACCCTGCGGCACTCGGCGCTCACCGTCGTGCTCGCCATCGTGGTGCTGATCGGGACGGCGGCCCTCGCGCCGCTGATGAAGACGAACTTCCTCGGGTCGAGCGGGCAGAACTCGCTCACGGTCACGCAGACCCTGGAGCCGGGGGCCAGCCTCCAGGCGAAGGACGACGCGGCGAAGACGGTCGAGCAGAAGCTGCTCGACACCGACGGCGTGCAGACGGTGCAGGTGTCGATCGGATCGAGCGGCTCCAGCCTCCGCGACGCCTTCACCGGCGGCGGTGGCGGCAACACCACCTTCTCGATCACCACCGACCCCGACGCCGACCAGGAGAAGCTGCAGTCGACCATCGAGGGCGAGCTCGGCGACCTGAAGGGGCAGGGCGACATCACGGTGTCGTCGCAGAGCGGGTTCGGTGCCTCCACCGACATCGAGGTGGACATCACCGCGAGCAGCGACCAGGACCTCCAGAAGGCCACCGACTCGGTCGTCGCGGAGCTGAAGAAGCAGAAGTCGCTGTCGCAGGTGACCGACAACCTCAGCGCCTCCCTGCCGTACATCTCGGTCGCGGTGGACCGAACGAAGGCGGCGCAGGCCGGGCTGAGCGAGGTCGCGGTCGGCACGATCGTGTCGCAGACCATGCAGCCGACGCAGGTGGGTTCGGTCGCGATCGACAACACGACCCTGACGATCTACCTGCAGAACGCGAACCCGCCGACGACCGTCGCGGGGCTGTCGGAGCTGCAGATCCCGACCGCGGCCGGCCCGGTACCGCTCAGCTCGCTCGCCACCGTCCAGGAGGCCAAGGGCCCGGCGACCGTGACCACCGAGCGCGGACTCCGCACCTCCACCGTCACCGCGACGCCCGCGACCGACAACCTCACGACGGCCAACACGGAGGTCGCCGCGGCGCTCGACAAGGCCGACCTGCCCGACGGCGCCACGGCGAAGGTCGGCGGCGTCTCGTCGAACCAGACCGACGCATTCCAGCAGCTCGGGATCGCGCTGCTGGCGGCCATCCTGATCGTCTACATCGTCATGGTCGCGACGTTCCGCTCGCTGCGGCAGCCGCTGCTGCTGCTCGTGTCGGTGCCCTTCGCGGCGACCGGTGCGATCCTCCTGCAGCTGGTCTCCGGCATCCCGCTCGGCGTGGCGTCGCTGATCGGCGTGCTGATGCTGATCGGCATCGTCGTGACCAACGCGATCGTGCTCATCGACCTGGTCAACCAGTACCGGGCGCGCGGGCTGTCGGTCGCGGACGCGGTGGAGCACGGCGCCTCCCGGCGACTCCGGCCCATCCTGATGACGGCGCTCGCCACCATCGCCGCGCTGACGCCCATGGCGATCGGCCTCACCGGCCACGGCGGCTTCATCTCGCAGCCGCTCGCCATCGTCGTGATCGGCGGCCTGGTGTCGTCGACCGTGCTGACGCTGGTCGTGCTCCCGACGCTGTACAACCTCGTGGAGGGTGCGCGCGAGCGACGGCTGGCGCGGAAGGCGGCGCGCGGAGGCGGCGGTGCCGATGGGCCGGGTGCCGGTGGGCCGGGTGCCGGTGGGCCGGGTGCCGGTGGGCCGGAGGACGACCGGCCGGAGCCTCCCGTCTTCACGGCGCCGGCGGGCGGCCGCCAGCTCTGACGTCGGTCGGCACCCGTCGAGTACGCGGACTCTCTGCGTACTCGGTGGGTTCCGGCGGAATTCGTGCGGAGTCGGCGGAGTCGGCAGCTCGCGGGTACACGGAGAGTGCGCGTACTCGGCGGCTTCCGGGAGATTCTGCGCGTAGTCGGTGGAGGGCGCCCGGCGCGGTGGGCGAAGGGTCGATGGCCGTGTCTGGGATGCCGGACGGTCGTCCGGGTCTCCGGGGGCGGCGGGCATGTGGGGCGTTGGTAGCGTGCGGGCATGAGTGCGTCGCCGCGTCCGCTGTCCGTCGATCCGTTGTGGCCGCGGGCGGGTGACTGGCCGGCGCTCGATGATGTCGCCGAGGGCGAGCGGGTCGACCTCGCGCTGCTCGGCATCCCGACCTGGCGCACCTCGCTGTCGCCGACCGGTGCGGGCGCGACGCCGGCGGCGGTGCGGGAGGCGCTGCGACGGTACTCGGCCTCCGCTCCGGGGCTCGACGTGGAGGCGCTGCGCATCGTCGACGCCGGCGATGTGGACGAGCCCGACGGTGTGGAGGGGGAGGCCAGGGCCACGGCGACGATGCGCCGGGTGGCCGAGCGGGCCTCCCTCACGGTCGCGGTCGGCGGGGACAACGCGCTCACGGTCCCGGCGATGCTCGGCGCGGCCGCGGACGACCTCGCGACCGCCGGGCTGATCACGGTCGACGCCCACCACGACCTGCGGGACGGGGTCTCGAACGGGTCGCCGGTCCGTCGCCTGCTGGAGGCCGGGCTCGACGGGCGCCGGGTGGTGCAGCTCGGGATCGCGGACTTCGCCAACTCGGCCGCGTACACGGCCCGCGCGGCCGAGCACGGCATCCACGTCGTGACCCGTGACGAGCTGCGTGAGCGGCCGCTCGACGAGGTCATGGCCGAGGCGCTGGCGATCGCGGGGGCGGCGGGAGGCCCGGTGCACGTCGACCTCGACGTCGACGTGTGCGACCGGTCGGTGGCGCCCGCGTGCCCGGCGTCGGTCCCGGGCGGGATCGCCGCGTGGGAGCTGCGCCGGCTCGCGCGCCTGGCCGCGGCCTCCCCGCTGGTCCGGTCGATCGACATCGCCGAGGTCGACGCGACGGCCGACGCCCCGGATGGCCGCACGGTGCGCCTCGCTGCCCTGCTCGTGTTGGAGGCGGCGGCCGGCCTGGCGGCGCGGGGCCGGTAGGCGCCGGCCGCTGGCTGCCGAGCACAGGAAGAACGTCGCGATTTCGCCCGATCCGCGACGTTCTTCCTGTGCTCGGCGGCCAGGGCGAAGGGCGCGCGGCGCGGAGCTACGCGACGTGCGTCGCGCGCACGAGCGGGACGCCCGGGCGGTACGCGAGGTGCACGGCCGAGGGGGCGTCGAGCACGACGTAGTCGGCGCGGGCGCCGGGGCGGAGGTGGCCCACGTCGTCGCGGCGCAGCGCCTGGGCGCCGCCGAGGGTCGCGGCCCGCAGCGCCTCCGCGACGGTCATCCCCATGTCGCGCACGGCGACCGCGATGCAGAAGGCCATCGACGACGTGAACGACGAGCCGGGGTTGCAGTCGCTCGCCAGCGCCACCGTCGCGCCCGCGTCGAGGAGACGGCGGGCGTCCGGGTAGGGCTGCCGCGTCGAGAACTCGACTCCGGGCAGGAGGGTCGCGACGGTCTCCGACGCAGCCAGCAGTTGTACGTCGTCATTGGTCAGGTAGGTGCAGTGGTCGACGCTCGCCGCATCCAGCGCGACCGCGAGCGCGACGCCGGCGCCTTCGCCGAGCTGGCTCGCGTGCACGCGCACGCCGAGTCCGCGGGCGGCGCCCGCCTCCAGGACTCGACGCGACTGCTCGACGGTGAAGGCGCCCCGCTCGCAGAACACGTCGATCCACCGGGCGTGCGGCGCGCACGCGTCGAGCATCGGGCCGGTGACGAGATCGACGTAGGCATCGGGGTCGTCCGCGAACTCGGGAGGCACGACGTGCGCGCCGAGGAACGTCGTCTCGTCCGTGACCTCGCGCGCGAGCCGGAGCAGCCGTTCCTCGTCGGCGACGGTCAGGCCGTAGCCGCTCTTGATCTCGAAGGTGGTCGTGCCCTGGGCGCGCAGTTCGGTGACGAACCGGGCGAGTCGGGCGCGCAGGTGCTCGTCCGACGCCGCCCGGGTGGCCGCGACCGTGCTCCGGATGCCGCCCGCGCTGTAGGGGCGGCCCGCCATGCGCGCCTCGAACTCGGCGGCGCGGTCGCCGGCGAACACGAGGTGCGTGTGGCTGTCCACGAAGCCCGGGATGACCGCAGCGCCGCCCGCATCCTCCACCCGGTCCGCGTCGGAGACGGGAGCGGCGGAGGCTGGGCCCGTCCACTCCACGCGACCGTCGACGGCGAGCAGGGCGGCGTCGCGCACGATTCCGAGCGGACCCTCGTGCTGCGGGTCGAAGGTCGTCAGCTCGCCGATGCCGGTCAGCAGGGTGGCGGTCACGTCAGGCTCCGGCGACCGGGGTGGTGGCGGCGGTGGCGGCGGCTCGCGAAGTCGCTGCCCGCCCTTCCGCCGCCTCCCGCATCGGGATGCGCAGCCCGCGCTCCTCGGCCACCTCGACCGCCCGCTCGTACCCCGCATCCACGTGCCGCATCACGCCCGTTCCGGGGTCGTTGATCAGCACGCGCTCGATCTTCTCGGCGGCCAGCGGCGTTCCGTCGGCGACGACGACCTGGCCCGCGTGGATGCTGCGGCCGATCCCGACGCCTCCTCCGTGGTGGATCGACACCCACGTCGCGCCGGAGGCCGTGTTGAGGAGCGCGTTCAGCAGCGGCCAGTCGGCGATGGCGTCGGAGCCGTCGGCCATCGCCTCCGTCTCGCGATACGGGGAGGCGACCGACCCCGAGTCGAGGTGGTCGCGGCCGATGACCACGGGCGCCGACAGCTCGCCGCTCGCCACGAGCTCGTTGAAGCGCAGGCCGGCGAGGTGGCGCTCCTTGTAGCCGAGCCAGCAGATGCGGGCCGGGAGGCCCTCGAAGTGCACCTTCTCGCCCGCCTGGGTGATCCAGCGGCGCAGGTGCTCGTCGTGCGGGAACAGCTCCAGCACGGCCCGGTCGGTGACCGCGATGTCGGCGGGGTCGCCCGACAGCGCCGCCCAGCGGAACGGGCCCTTGCCCTCGGCGAACAGCGGGCGGATGTACGCAGGCACGAAGCCGGGGAAGTCGAACGCGCGCTCGTACCCGCCGAGCTGCGCCTCCGCCCGGATCGAGTTGCCGTAGTCGAAGACCTCGGCGCCGCCGTCGAGGAAGCCGACCATCGCCTCCACCTGGGCCGCCATGGAGGCGCGCGCGGCGGCCGTGAAGCCCTCCGGGTCGGCGGCGGCGCGCTCGTGCCAGGTCTCGACGTCGTACCCGGCGGGGAGGTAGCTGAGCGGGTCGTGCGCACTCGTCTGGTCCGTCACGATGTCGATCGGGACCCCGCGGCGCAGCAGCTCGGGGAAGACCTCTGCCGCGTTGCCGACGACGCCGACCGACAGCGGGCGCCGCTCGGCCTTGGCCGCGAGGGCGCGCTCGACGGCCGAATCGAGGTCGGGCGCCAGCTCGTCGAGGTAGCCGTGGTCGACGCGGCGCTGGAGGCGCGCCCGGTCGACGTCGACGATGAGGACGGCGCCGCCGTTCATCGTGACGGCCAGCGGCTGCGCGCCGCCCATGCCGCCGCAGCCGCCGGTGAGGGTGAGGGTGCCCTCCAGCGTCCCGCCACTGTGCTCGTCAGACCCGCCCTGGCGGGCGGCGAGCTTCGCGGCGACGGCGCCGAAGGTCTCGAAGGTGCCCTGCAGGATGCCCTGCGAGCCGATGTAGATCCAGGAGCCGGCGGTCATCTGGCCGTACATGGTGAGGCCCTGCGCCTCCAGCCGGCGGAACTCGGGCCACGTGGCCCAGTCGCCGACGAGGTTCGAGTTGGCGATCAGCACGCGCGGCGCCCATTCGTGGGTGCGGAAGACGCCGACCGGCTTGCCGGACTGGACCAGCAGGGTCTCGTCGGCCTCCAGGTCGCGGAGGCTGGCGACGATGGCGTCGAACGCCTCCCAGCTGCGGGCGGCGCGGCCGGTGCCGCCGTAGACGACGAGGTCGTCGGGGCGCTCGGCGACCTCGGGGTCGAGGTTGTTCATGAGCATGCGCAGCGGCGCCTCGGTCTGCCAGCTCTTGGCGCTGAGGGCGGTGCCGCGCGGGGCGCGGACGGGACGTGCTCCCTGCATTCGTGGAGTCCTTTCTCCAACTGCCGAGTACGCGGATTCTCTGCGTACTCGGCGGTTCTCGGTCGATTTCGTGCGTACTCGGCGGCTACGGGCGGGTCAGGGGAGGGGGGAGGCGAGGGCCTGCTCGGCGGCCGTGCGGATGGTGCCGGACGCGACGAGGGCGGTGGCGGCCTCCAGCTCGGGCGCGAGGAAGCGGTCGGGGCCCGGCCCCGCGGCGACCGTGCGCAGCGCCGCCGTCACAGCGGAGGTCGCGGCGCCCTGGGCGAGCGGCGCCCGCAGCTCCGCGCCGCGCGCGGCGGTGAGCAGCTCGATCGCGAGCACGCGGCCGAGCCCGTCGAGCGCTCGCCGCAGCTTGCGCGCCGCGGCCCAGCCCATCGAGACGTGGTCCTCCTGCATGGCCGACGACGGGATGGAGTCGACGGAGGCCGGGGCGGCCAGCCGCTTCAGCTCCGACACGATCCCGGCCGCGGTGTACTGCGCGATCATCAGCCCCGAGTCGACGCCGACCTCGTGCGCCAGGAACGGCGGTAGACCCTGGTTGCGCGCCGGGTCGAGGAACCGGTCGGTCCGCCGCTCGGACATGCTCGCCACATCCGCCACGACGATCGCCAGGAAGTCGAGCGCGTACGCGACGGGCGCGCCGTGGAAGTTGCCGTTCGACTCCACGCGCCCGTCGAGGGTCAGCACGGGGTTGTCGATCGCGGAGGCCAGCTCGCCCTCGGCGACGAGCGTCGCGTGCGCGAGAGTGTCGCGAGCGCCGCCGTGCACCTGCGGCGCGCAGCGCAGCGAGTACGCGTCCTGCACGCGCGTGCACTCCGGGCCCTTGTGACTGGCCACGAGCGGAGACCCGGCGAGCAGCGCACGGAGGTTGCCCGCCGACACAGCCTGCCCGGCGTGCGGGCGCAGCCGCTGCAGGTCGTCGGCGAACACCGCGTCGGTGCCGAGCAGCGCCTCCACGCTCATGGCGGCGGCGATGTCGGCGGTGACGAGGAGGCCGTGGAGGTCGTGCAGCGCCAGCGCGAGCATCCCCAGCATCCCGTCGGTGCCGTTGATGAGCGCGAGGCCCTCCTTCTCGGCCAGCACGACGGGCTCGATGCCGGCGTCGGCCAGGGCGGTGGAGGCGTCGAGCAGCTCGCCGGCGACCCGCACCCTCCCCTCGCCCATCGCCGCGAGCGCGCAGTGCGCCAGCGGTGCCAGATCGCCCGAGCAGCCGAGCGAGCCGTACTCGTGCACGACCGGGGTGATCCCGGCGTTGAGGAGGGCGGCGTACGTCTCGACCGTGCGTCGCTGCACGCCGGTGCGTGCGGTCATAAGGGTGGCGAGGCGCAGCAGCATGAGGGCGCGCACGACCTCCCGCTCGACCTCCGGACCGCTGCCCGCGGCGTGCGAGCGCACGAGGCTCGCCTGCAGCTGGGCGCGGCGTTCGGCCGGGATGAAGGTGGTGGCCAGCGCGCCGAAGCCGGTCGAGATGCCGTAGTGCGGCTGCGGGTCGTCGGCCAGCGCCTCCACGAGGGCGCGGGAGGCGGCGACGGCGTCGAGCGCGGCGGGGTCGAGCGCGACGGGAGCGTCGTGCCGGGCGACGGCGACGACGTCGGCGATGGTGAGCGGGCGGGCGCCGACGGTGACGGGAGGCGTCGTGGCGGCGTCGGGAAGTGGTGCGGTGGTGCCGGCGGTGTGGAGCATGCCTCGATGATGCGACGGGGCGCCGCTGTCGCGCGCGGTGGCTAGGCTCGGAGGTGTCCGGTATCCCAGACGGGCCGGTGCCGACGAGAGGGGGACGGATGGGCGAGAGCAAGGTGCCCGCCGCCGAGAACACGCTGCGCATCCTCGGCCACCTCGCGGCGCAGCGCGGCCCGGTGCCCGCGGCCGGCATCGCCTCCGCGCTGGGGCTGCCGCGGTCGACGGTGTACCACCTGCTCGCGGTGCTGGCCGAGCACGGTTTCGTGCTGCACTTCCCGGAGGCGCGCCGCTACGGCCTCGGCGTCGCCGCGTACGAGCTGTCGAGCGCCTTCTCGCGGCAGCAGCCGCTCAGCCGCCTCGGCCGCCCGATCGTCGCCGCCCTGGTCGACGCGCTCGGCGAGTCCGGTCACGTCGCCGTGCTGCACGGCCGCGACGTCGTCTACATCGTGGAGGAGCGGGCGCCGCGCCGTCCGCGCCTCGTCACGGACGTGGGGGTGCGGCTCCCCGCCCACCTAACGGCGAGCGGACGGGCGCTGCTCGCCTCCCTCCCCGCCGAGCAGCTGCGCGCGCTGTACCCGGATCGCGACGCGTTCGAGGAGCGCACGGGAGCCGGCCCGCACTCCTACGCCGAGCTGCGCCGCCTGGTCGCCGCCGTGCGCGAGCGCGGCTACGCCACCGAGGACGGCGACGTGACCCCCGGCTTCGCCTCGGTCGCCGTGTCGGTGCGCGACCACGCGGGCTGGCCGGCCGCGGGCATCGCGGTCACCTTCCCGCGCGAGAACGTACCGCCGGAGCGGTGGGAGGCGCTGGCCGCGCGCGTGCGCGACGCGGCCGCCGAGCTGTCGCGGCGGATCCGGGGGGTCTAGCGCAGAATCGCGCCGGCTGGCAGGAGGCCGCGCTCAGCGAACCTTGAAGTAACGGAACAGGTGCTGTTCGCGCGTCATCGCCATTGCGAGAGCGGCGCCTGCCGACGTGCCGAGCACTGCCGGAGCCGCCGCGGCGATCCCCGCCGGGAACACCTCCCACGGTGCTTTGCCGAGCGCGACGGCGGCGAGCCAGATGCAGGGCAGCGCGAGAGCGGCGCTGAGAGCACACCAGAGTGACGTCTCGACAAGGAGGATCGCGAGCGACGCCCGGCGAGACACGCCCGCGTGCAGCGCCGAGGCGAACTGGAGGCGGCGCGCGCGAGTGGCCACGACGCCCAGGGCGAGTCCGGCGAGGGACGCGACCCCGCCGGCGAAGCGGGTGATCCGCTCCGCGAACAACGTGTCACCGTGGAACCCGGTGCCGAGCCTGCTGTTGAGTTGCGAGATGGATGGTGGCTTCGCCTCGGCCACCGACAAGGTGCGGGTCAGCAATAGAGCGCTGATCACCTCCTCGGTCGGAGGCCACACGCTCACCCAGCATTCGTCGTACGGCCTGTCGGGCAGAACAGGGGAGACCACGGCATACGACAGGCCAGGACGTCTTCCGTCGTCCGGCCAGGGATACACGCCGCCCACGGGAACGGTGCTCGTGCCGGTGGCGATACTCCTGGAGGAGGTCAGACCGAGGGAGGTCGCTGCCTCCGCTCCGACCAGGACCCCCGCACGACGGGGCGGGGCTCCGAGTATGTGGACGAAGCCCGGTGACGACTCCTCCACCGGTAGCGGAGCAGAAGAAAGCACGGTCGCCCGGAGAGGAGTGGATGTTGCGCGCAGCGCACCCGCGGCGACGACTCCCGGCAGCTGCGCCAGGCCGTCGCAACGCGACCCATCGACCTGGCCGTCCGCCGTCATGATCGTGATCGACGCGCCAGTCGACCGATACGCCTCCGCGGCCGCAAGCGACTGGCAGATCGAGGACATGTCAGCTCCACTCAGGAGCAGCATGACAAGGGCGAGCGTGATGGCAAGCGTTCTGGCTCGAGACGTGCCCGTCAGGGTGTTCCGCCAAGCTTCCCGGAGAACGGCGCGGAGTCTCATGCCTGCGCCGATCCGGTCGAGTAAGCGTCCAGCGCGATGTGATCGGTGCAGGCATCACGTGTGCGCGGATCGTGCGTGGCCACGACGACGATCGTGTGGTCGGCGGCGATCGCGCGGATGGCCGTGTTGACGGTTGCTGCGGTGCGCTGATCCAACTGTGCGGTCGGCTCGTCGACGAGCAGCAGATGAGGTGCGGAGGCGAGTCCGCGTGCCAGCATGAGGCGTTGCGCCTCTCCTCCCGAGAGCTCGTGGAATGCCCGATCGGTCAGGGTGTGCAGGCCGACCGTCTCGAGATGCCGTTCCGCCATCTCGTCGGCCTCCCTCGTGCTGAGGCCATGGGCGAGCAAGGGCAGTACGACATGATCGCGCGCGGTGCGGTGCGCGGTGCCGTGCGGATTCTGGAAGACCCAAGCGGTACGGAGGTCCTTCGGACGTTCGACAGCGCCCTCTCGTGGCGGGAGCCAGCCGGAGAGGATCGACAGCAGCGTGCTCTTGCCGGAGCCCGAGGGCCCCGTCAACGAATAGACGGCCCCCGGCGTGAGCGTACGGGTGAGTCCGCGGAACAGCCACTCGTCCGAGTAGCGGTGTCCGACACGCTCCAACGTCACGTGCACGGCGTCTCCGTCCGGTGGCCCAGCGCGACCCGCTTCGGCGCCGGGCCCTCGAAGGTCACCATCGTCTGCCCAAGCCGTGAGCCCAGAATTCGCACGGGGTAGGACCGTGTCCCGGAGTGCACGCAGCCGTGCGAGCCGGACAGTCCGTCTACTGCCCCGGGGGGCACGATCGAAACGGCGACGGGCTCGGCCAGGATGAGGCGTCCGCTGATCCGGCCCAGGCCCTGAGCGCCTCCTGCGGCCGTGTCGGCGCCTCCCGAGTCGGCGGATGGTCCCGAGCCGGCAGCAGCGAGGGCGGCCAGCCCGCCGGGGTCTCTGATCGTTCCGGAGGGGTCGACGAGGACACGCGCCCCGGCTGCCTCGACAACGCGGTCTCCGTCTACCAAGTCGGTCGGCATGGAAACCACTGACGCGGTGGGAGCAATACTTGTGAAGGCGCCCAGGATGGCTCCCGCGGATGTAAGGACGCCGACGGCCAGGTCGCACGATGCCACCGTCGAGGAGGGGGCCGGCAGCCAGAGCACCGACGACGCCGGGATGACGGCCGTCGGTTCGAGGTCCATGCCGACGCTCTCGAAGGCCGACCGCGCGGCAGCGAGCGTGTTGGCCCCCACCTCGCCGTCGCGCGCGACGGGATAGCCGAGCCTGGTCAGCTCGTCCTGCAGGGCGAGTACGTCGGCCCCTCGGCTGCCGGCGTTCAGATCTCGCCAGAGCGGCACGCTGGTCGCCAAGGCCAACCGCGGCACGCCGTCGATGGAGAGCGGGGCGCTCCCTGACGCGAATGTGCTCCCGGGCTGGCAGTCGAATGCGGTCAGCCGCCCACCGGCGGGCGCGGTGATCGGAACAGGCGTCGGACTCGACACCGCCACACTCACCTCTCTCGCGTCGTCGAAGACGTCGTGGCCCACCGCGACCTCGGCGATCGGTGCAGCGTGGCGCAGATCGGCGGGAGGAGGCACGACTGTCGCTGCCGAGACTGCGCCACCTCCCGCCGCCGCGACGAGAACGGCCACTGCGAGCCATCCCAGGCCGAAGCCCCGTGACGGCGGCCTCTTACCCACCCAGGCGCCCGCTCGGATCGGTGTTGCAGCGCTGCGCTTTCTCGGACTTCTCCTGATTGGTCTCGAACGAGAAGTCCCCGGCGTAGTAGTCCTGCACCGTATAGCCCTTCTCCACCAGTCCGTTGCGCTTGAAGCACTCGACGATCAAGGGCACCTGGTCGGTGTTGGCAGGATTCGTCCGGGCGTTCCAATAAAGGAAGGCGATGGGGAACTCGCCCGACGTCTCACTGCATTCCTGCGCGGCCTTGTGGGCGGTATCAGCCGTGAGCGGTGGTTTGAACGATGTCTCGGAGCCGAACTGGTCGTACCTAGTGAGCGTGATGCCGCCCGCCTTGAGGCACTCGGTGTATGCGGCCCTCATCTCTGCGTATTCCTGGTCCGAGATCGTGCCGTCGGCCAAGGCGGCCCGGATCGCTTCCGTAGTCGCTCGCTCGTACTCCCGCTGGAACTCCGCCGCCCAGGGACCGGTGAGGTGAGGTGCCTCACCTCGCGCCGGTGTCGAGCGGGACGGCGAGGACGCCGTCGAAGCGCAGCCTGCCGTGAACGGTGCGATGACGACGATGGAGGCAACGACTGCGAGGTGACGCCGGCTCGCGAGCCCGTGCATCACTGGACGTCGTAGTACGACGCGTTGCCCCAGGTGCTCGCCACCGTCGACGCGAGCGCCCAGCGAGCAGGGACCGTCCACCCCGAGTACGAGCATGCGCCCGTCGAGCAGGCGGTCGACTTATGCGTCCGCGTCATGTGGTGGTAGTCCGACTTGACGAAGTCGGTCCCACCGCCGCCCCACTTGACTCCGTAATCCCATGTACCGCCTTCGGGATAGGCGACGGTGGCGTTGGCGGCGGTTGCGCCACCGAGCACCACCAGGGCGGCCAATCCCGAGGCGACCAGTGAAATCGTGAGCTTCTTCATGCATGTCCTCTCGTTCCGGGCCCTGATGACCCGGAACGAGAGTGTCATGAAATGAACAATCTTGTCTAGTACATATAAATGTCAGGCGCGATTCGGCGTGCGGTTCTCCGCGCTCACCATCCAGGCCAGCTGCTCCAGGCGCTCGATGATGGCGTGGAGGATGTCGGCCGAGGTCGGATCCTCCTCGTCGACGTCGTCGTGCACGTCGCGCATGGTGCCGACCACGGCCTCCAGGCGCTCGGTGATCAGGTCGACGGTCTCGGCCGTGTCGACCTCGCCGTTCGGGAACTCGGGGAGGCTCGTCTGCTCCGCCACGGTCGCGCTGCGGCCGTCCGGGGTCGCGTGCAGCGCGCGCAGGCGCTCGGCGACGTCGTCGCTGAACTCGCGCGCGGCCTCCACGATCTCGTCGAGCTGCAGGTGCAGGTCGCGGAAGTTGCGGCCCACCACGTTCCAGTGCGCCTGCTTGCCCTGCAGGTGCAGCTCGATCAGGTCGACGTGCACGCGCTGGAGGTTCTTCGCCAGCTCGGGCGATGCCACGAAGCCGCGCTCCGCGTGCTCCCGCCGCGTGGAGGCCACGCCCACGTCGCTGCGTCGCACGCTCGTCGTGCGCGGGCCGCTCTTCGCCGCCGTCTTGGTGTCCTTCGTGCTCTTGTCCGCCTTGGTCGCCGTCGCCACGATCGGTTCTCCTTCTCGTTCGCTTACGATGTCGGGCCTCACGGTAGGCCGGGATCGGGGCGGGCAGAACCGGGTTGACAGCCGGCGTCCAGCTCGCGGCCTACTCCTGCCGGCCGACGGCCACCCATTCGAGCCGCCGCAGGGTCTCGCGGTTGCGGATGTCGAGGATGACGTCGGCGACCGGCTTCGGGAGCAGCGCCGAGAACCCCGAGGTCGGGTGCTCCTCCATCCGAACCACGCTGCCGTCGCCGCGCGGCTTGACCTCGATGGTCACGCGCTCCTCGCCGAACGGCCGCGTCTTGGCCTGCAGCACCATACGCCGCGGCGGCGTCCACTCGTCGACCCTGGTCTCGTCGTTCAGCACGAGCGGCCAGACGCCGATGGAGTGGTGGAGGCGGCAGCCGGCCTCCGGGTAGCCGTCGTCGGCCGCGCGCAGCCGTGACGCGCCCACCACCCAGGTCGGGTACAGCCACGGGTCGGCCAGCACGGCGAAGATCTGCTCGGGGGTCGCCTTCATGCGGCGGATGGTGACGGACATGGGAGCCTCCAACGGGTCGGGATCGGGCGACGCGGCGCAAGGGATCAGGCGGGCGCGAGCGATGGCATGCTGCGGAACCCGAAGTCGTGGCGCAGCGCGCTGCGAGCGGCGTAGTAGCCGCCGAGCCCGTGCACCCCCGGGCCGGGCGCGGCGGAGGCGGACGCGAGGTACAGGCCCTGGCCGGGCATCCGCCACGGGTCGGGCGAGGCGACCGGGCGCGCGATCAGCTGCGAGAAGCTCGGCAGGCCCGTGGAGATGTCGCCGCCGCTGTAGTTCGGGTTGTACGCCTCCATGTCGACCGCCGTCTTCACCGCGGTGGCGAGGATGAGGTCACGGAACCCGGGAGCGAACCGCTCGATCTGGCGGATGACGGCCTCGGTGCGGTCGTCGCGCGAGCCGGCCGGGACGTGCGTGTACGCCCACAGCACGTGCTTGCCCGCCGGGGCCCGCGAGCCGTCGAACAGCGACGGCTGCGAGACGAGCACGTACGGGTCGTCGCTCTCGCGGCCGGAGGCGACCGTCGTCTCCGCACGGGCCACCTCCGAGCGGGTGCCGCCGAGGTGCACGGTCGCCGTCTCGTTGAGCTCGGGGTTCGCCCACGGCACCGGGCCGGAGAGCGCGAAGTCGACCTTGCAGACGCCGTTGCCCGAGCGGAACCGGGACACCCGGCGCAAGTAGGAGGCGGGCAGGCGGTCCTGCGCGAGCCGCGCAGCAGCCTCCACATGCGTATCGAAGACGAGGACGCGGGCGTCGGGGAGGTCGGCGAGGCTCTGCACGTCGACGCCCGTCACCAGCTCGCCGCCGTGGGCCACGAGGTCGTCGACCATGGCGGTCACGATCGACTGCGACCCGCCGATCGGCACGGGCCAGCCGCGCGCGTGCGCGTAGGAGGCGAGCGTGAGCCCCGCGGCCGCTCCGGCGACGCTGGGGAGGGGGAGGGTCGTATGCGCGAACACGCCGGTCAGCATCGCGCGCGCCTCCTCGGTGCGGAACGGGATGTTCCACCACGGGCCGCCCTGCGCGATCGCCGTGAGCCCGAACCGCGCCGCGACCAGCGGATGCCGCGGCACCTGGAACAGCTGCGAGCCGGTGAACTGCGCGACCGCGTCCGCCTCGCGGGCCAGCGGCCCGATGATCGCGCGCCACGCGGGGCCGTCGACGCCGAGCGCGTCAGCGGTGCGCTCGAGGTCGAGGTAGGCGACGGCCGCGCGTCCGCCGTCCAGAGGATGGGCGTAGGAGGCCGTGGGCGTCACGAACCGCACCCGCTTGTCGAGCTCGAACCTCCGGAAGAAGCCGGAGGCGAACGCGAGCGGGTGCACCGCGGAGCACTGGTCGTGCAGGAATCCGGGCAGCGTGAGCTCGTCGGTGCGCATCCCTCCGCCCGGCGTCGCGTTGCGTTCGTAGACGCGGACGGAGAGCCCCGCCCTCGCCAGCGTCAGCGCGGCCGCGAGGCCGTTGGGTCCGGAGCCGATCACGATCGCGTCGAGGGCGTCGATGGAGGGCATGACCCCTTTGTACCCCTGGCACCCAGGATTCGGAGGGTCTCGCCGATCAGCAGACGCTTCACAGCATCCATCCGGTAAGCTCGATCAGTCGGCTCTTGACACCGCGTTCTGTTGCGCGGATGGGTTTGTCAGTCAAGCGGGCCGGTTCCGCACCCGATCGGCGGTGCGGATCATCACGATGTGAACGGCCCCAGGCGATGCTCTGCCGGGGATTCTCCGGTGCGTTTCTGCGCGCCGCCGCGCACCAGAAACGAACCCAGGAAGAATCACGCATGCCCCCGTACAAGAAGAACGACCGACGCGGCGCCCCCGCCGCCCGCGGCGCCTCCGCCTCCGCAGGCAGCCGCAGCCCGAAGCACCGCGGCTACCGCGCCGAGGAGCCGGCCGCCGGCAAGAAGGCGCGCTGGACCGACGAGGACCGCGCCGCCCGTGGCCGCGCGACCTACGGCAGCCGTGACGAGTCCGGCTCCGGCCGCGGCCGTGGCGAGCGCCCCAACTGGGAGCCGCGCGGCAAGGACGCGCGCCGCACCGAGCGCGAGTGGGAGCGCCGCGACCGCGCGGGCGAGCGCCCGCGCCGCGAGTACGACCGTGACGAGCGTCCGCGTCGTGACGGCGACGACCGTCCGCGTCGTTCGTTCGACCGTGACGAGCGTCCGCGCCGCGAGTTCGACGACCGTCCGCGTCGGTCGTTCGACCGTGACGAGCGTCCGCGTCGTGACGCCGACGACCGTCCGCGCCGCTCGTTCGACCGCGACGACCGTCCGCGTCGTCAGTTCGATCGCGACGACCGTCCGCGCCGCGACTCCGATGACCGTCCGCGTCGGTCGTTCGACCGCGACGACCGTCCGCGTCGGTCGTTCGACCGCGATGAGCGTCCCCGTCGCTCCTTCGATCAGGACGAGCGTCCCCGCCGTCAGTTCGACCGCGACGACCGCCCGCGTCGTGACTCCGACGACCGTCCGCGTCGTTCGTTCGACCGCGACGAGCGTCCCCGTCGCTCCTTCGACCAGGACGACCGTCCCCGTCGTCAGTTCGACCGCGACGACCGCCCGCGTCGTGACGCCGACGACCGTCCGCGCCGCTCCTTCGACCGCGACGAGCGCCCCCGTCGCTCTTTCGATCAGGGCGAGCGCCCGCGCCGCGACTCCTCCTTCTACCCGTCCCGCGACGAGAAGCCGGCCTTCACGCCGACCGACGACGTCGTTCTGGAGCGCCTCGAGGCCGAGGCCATCGAGGCGGCGGATGTCGAGGGCGTGACCTTCGGCGACCTGGGCCTCGGCGGCAACATCGTGCGCGCGCTCGCCGAGCTCGGCGCCGAGACGCCGTTCCCGATCCAGGCCGCGACCGCGCCCGACGTGCTCGCCGGCAAGGACGTGCTCGGCCGCGGCCGCACCGGCTCCGGCAAGACGATCGCGTTCGGCGCCCCGATGGTCGAGCGCCTCATGCAGCTCTGGGCGGAGTCGGGCAAGGCGGGCGGCAAGCGCCAGCTCGGCCGTGCCCCCCGCGCGCTGATCCTCGCCCCGACCCGTGAGCTCGCCCTGCAGATCGACCGCACGGTGCAGCCGATCGCTCGCAGCGTCGGCCTCTTCACCACGCAGATCTACGGCGGCGTGCCGCAGGGCCGCCAGGTGGGTGCGCTGCAGCGCGGCGTCGACATCGTGATCGGCACCCCCGGCCGCATCGAGGACCTCGTGGAGCAGGGCCGTCTCGACCTCAGCGAGGTCGTCATCACGGTGCTCGACGAGGCCGACCACATGTGCGACCTGGGCTTCCTGGAGCCGGTGCAGCGCATCCTGCGTCACACCGCCGACGGCGGCCAGAAGCTGCTCTTCTCGGCGACGCTCGACAAGGGCGTTGCGCAGCTGGTGGACGAGTTCCTCGTCGACCCGGCCGTGCACGAGGTGGCGGGCGAGGACCAGGCGTCCTCGACCATCGACCACCGCGTGCTCGTGATCGAGCACCGCGACAAGGGCGCCATCATCGAGCAGCTCGCCGACCGCGAGGGCAAGACGCTCGTCTTCGCCCGCACCCGCGCCTTCGCCGAGATGCTGGCCGATCAGCTGGAGGACGCGGGCATTCCCGCGGTCAGCCTCCACGGCGACCTGAACCAGTCGCGCCGCACGCGCAACCTGTCGCAGCTCACCAGCGGCCGCGTGAACGTGCTGGTCGCGACCGACGTCGCCGCCCGCGGCATCCACGTCGACGACATCGACCTGGTGATCCAGGCCGACGCGCCGGACGAGTACAAGACGTACCTGCACCGCGCCGGTCGCACCGGCCGCGCCGGCAAGCAGGGCACGGTCGTCACGCTGATCCCGCGCCACCGCCAGCGCCGCATGAACGAGCTGCTGGAGCGCGCCGAGATCGAGGCCGACTTCGTCCCGACCGCGCCGGGCGACGACCACCTCCTGACGCTCGCCCAGTAACCTCCCCTTCCCCTCCCCCCCCAGGCAGGCAACAGCCGAGTACGCAGAAAATCCCCCGGAAACCGCCGAGTACGCAGACAATCTGCGTACTCGGCGGCTTGCTAGGTGGGCTAGGCGAGCTGGGTAAGGGCGTGACGGCCGAGCGAGGCCATGCGGGGGTTGTCGTCGGAGTGCGCGGCCAGCGCCGAGCCCATCGTGACCGCCCAGCCGCGGGCGCGGGTCCAGGTCGCGGCCCACTGGTCGGCATCGGCGCAGGGAGGCTGCGGCATGGCCGCGCGGAACGCCTCCCGTCCCTCCTCGTCGAACGTCAGCCAGGCCGTCGCGAGGTCGGTCGCCGGGTCGCCCGCGGTCACGTCGCCGAAGTCGAGCACGGCGGCCAGCCCGCCGGAGGAGCTCAGCAGCAGGTTGCCGGGGTGGAGGTCGCCGTGCAGCCACAGCGCCGGCCCGTCCCACGGCGGCGCGGCCAGGGCCTCCGCCCAGGCAGCGCGCAGCGGCGCGACGTCGAGCCGCGTGGAGAGCCGGTCCAGCCGCTCCTGCACCGCGGCGTCGCGCGTGATCAGCGGCACCCCGCGCACCGGGTTGTGCGGGGCGTCGGCGGGTGCCGGCACGTGCAGCCGGCCGACGAACGCGGCCAACTCGTCCGCGATGCCGCGCCGCGCCGCGCCGTCCACCGCGGCGCCGTCCACTCCCTCGAACCAGGGGAGGATGCTCCACGCCCACGGGAACGTCGCGCTCGGTACACCCACCCGCACCGGCGCGGGCACGGGCACGCCGACGCGCGCCGCGATCGCGGGGAGCGCCCGCTGCTCATGCTCGACCAGATGGGCAGCGGCCTCCCGGCGCGGGATTCGAACGGCCAGGTCGTCGCCCAGCCGGAACACCCGGTTGTCCCAGCCGTCGGACACCAGCCGCAGCGGCGCGGCGAGGTCGGGGTGCTGCTCGGCGATGAGGCGTGCGACCAGCGGCTCGTCCGCCGCGATGTCGGCCTCGGGGGTCAGGTTCGCGCGCACCGTCCGACGCTAGCACCCGTGCCGGCGCCGCCGTCGAGTGGTGGCATCTCGTGGCGTCTGGTCGCGCGAACTCGCAACTAGTCACGCCTCAACGCACCAAGCGCGCGCAAAACGTGCACGATGCGGCGATCACGCGCACAAAAGATGCGCCTGCATACGCGAACCTGCACGCCTCGTGTGGAAGCATTGCTGCGGAGGTTCCATGAACAACACGCCCGACCGCATGCACGCCGTCACCCCCGAGACCCGCGGTCTCGTCGACCTCGTGCTCGACTACTCGCGCCGCCGCATCCTGAGCACCGACACCCCGCTCGACAAGCCGCTGCCCGAGTTCGAGCTGCGCCGGCTCGCCGGTCAGACCGTGTCGGAGGAGGGGATGGGCGGCGAGCGCGCGCTGGCGCTGTTCGAGCACGTCCTGGCTCCGGCGTGCATCACGACCGACCACCCGCAGTACCTCTCGTTCATCCCGACGGCTCCGACGAAGGCGGCCACCGCTTTCGACCTCGTCGTCTCCGCGAGTGCGGTGTACGGCGGCTCATGGCTGGAGGGATCCGGCGCCGTCTACGCCGAGAACCAGGTGCTGGCGTGGCTGGCGAGCGAGTTCGGCCTCCCGAAGACCGCCGGGGGCGTATTCGTGCAGGGCGGGACGCTGGGCAACCTGTCCGC
Organism: Leifsonia williamsii; assembly: GCF_030433685.1. Classification (NCBI taxonomy): domain Bacteria; kingdom Bacillati; phylum Actinomycetota; class Actinomycetes; order Micrococcales; family Microbacteriaceae; genus Leifsonia; species Leifsonia williamsii. The sequence goes on along the minus strand of NZ_JAROCF010000001.1, from coordinate 168,183 downwards.
GCTCGTCGCGGCGCGCGAGACCGCGCGGGCCGACCGCGGCAACCCGGCGGGCCGCTGGGTGATCGTGTGCAGCGCGGAGGCGCACTCCTCGGTCGCCTCGGCCGCCCGCGTCATGGACGTCGACGTGGTCGCGGTGCAGCCCGGCGAGTCGGGCGTGCTGACCGGCGACGTGGTGCGCCCGGCGCTGGAGGAGTACGGTCCGGCGGTGTTCGCGGTGGTCGCCACCGGCGGTTCGACCAACTTCGGGATCGTCGACGACATCGCCTCCATCGCCGAACTGAAGACGGAGCACAGCTTCTGGCTGCACGTCGACGGCGCCTACGGCCTCGCCGGGATGCTGTCGCCGCTGGGACGACCGCTGTTCGCGGGTGTCGAGGAGGCCGACTCGGTCATCGTGGACCCGCACAAGTGGCTGTTCGCCCCGTTCGACGCCTGCGCCCTGATCTACCGCGACCCCGAGACCGGGCGCCGCGCGCACACGCAGCACGCCGAGTACCTCGACACGCTGACCGAGACGGCCGAGTGGAGCCCGTCCGACTACGCCGCGCACCTCACCCGGCGCGCACGCGGCCTTCCGTTCTGGTTCTCGCTCGCCAGCCACGGCGCGAAGGCGTACCGGGAGGCCGTCACGGCCTCCCTCGAGCTCGCGCAGCGCATCGCGGCCGAGATCGAGCGGCGCGACGGGCTGCGGCTGGTGCGCCGCCCGCAACTGTCGGTCGTGGTGTTCGAGAAGGACGGCTGGACCAAGGAGGACTACGCCCGCTGGTCCGCGCGCCTGCTCGACGAGCAGCGCGCCTTCGTGACCCCGAGCTCGCACAACGGCCGCCCGAACACGCGGTTCGCCATCCTGAACCCGCTGACGCGGTTCGAGGACCTGGTGGCCATCCTCGACTCGATGGAGTGACCCGAGCGCACCGCCCCGCGCAACGCGACGAGCCCCGCACCGGATTCCGGTGCGGGGCTCATCCCATCGAGAGAGGGGGTGTCAGACGATGTCGTCCGACTCGCTGCTGCGGCGGGTGACCCGCTCGCCGGTCGCAGGATCGACCGCCGTGCGTGTCGTCGCGACCGAGCTGCGACGCCGGGTGAGCAGGACGATCCCGATGATGATGCCGACGGCGCCGGCGATCATCAGGATGTAGCCCACCAGGTGGAGGTCGACCCAGTCGACCTGGACGTTCAGTGCGAACGCGAGGATGGCGCCGATGACGAACAGCACGATCCCCGTGCCGAGGCTCATGGAGAGCCTCCTACTAGACCCGGCGGCTGCCGGTCAGCAGCCGCACCAGCCAGACGATCACCGCGAGGACGAGCAGGATGATGCCGACCCAGAGCAGGAAGTTCAGGGACGAGACGAAGCCGCCCGTGAGCAGAAGGATGATGGCGATGATGGCGATGATGATGAGCAGGATGTTCATGGAGAAGTGTCCTTTCCTTGACACGATCCACCCAACAACTCGTTCATTTGCCTAGCAATCCCCTTGACTTGGGGAGGGCTTCGTCCTAGTCGTTCGCGGTGCGCGACGAGATGCGGTCCACCGTCTCGCGCATCTTCTGCAGGAACCGCGTGACGGTCTGCGCCTCGTCGGGACTCAGCTCCGCGGTGGCCGCGGCGATCTGCTCCTGGGCGGCCGCAAGCAGCGGGCCGGTGTCGCCGAGAGCGGCGGTGGTGGGCACGAGTTCGGTCGACCGCTTGTCGACGAGGCTCGGGCGCCGCTCCACGAATCCGCCGCGGACGAGACGGTCGATCAGGGCGCTGGTGGAGGCGCTGGATACTCCCAGATAGGCGCTCACGTCCTTCGCGGCCGTGGGGCGGCCGGCGGCGGTGTTGTCGAGGATGAGGCGGAGCGCCAGGAGGTCGTTGTCGCCGATCCCCATCGCGGCCCCGGTCCGGCGGCGCATCGCGGCCTCTGCCGCCCGGTACACCTGCAACGCCTCGAGCACGTCGCTGTCGGGACGGGGAGCACCGCCCGGGCTGATGGCACCCTCCCGGTCGGTGGCGCCGCCCGGGCGCGGGCCGCTCGCAGTCTGATCCTGCGGCTCCTGCGGCTCCCGAACGTGCTCCACGCGTTCCACTGAGGCCCTACCGACGCGAGGATGCAACCGGGTCGCGCCGGACTGTGAGCGTATTCACGGCCACGCGAATTCCGACTCCCTGGGTGGGCCCGCCTCCCTGACGCGCGTATGCTCCCCGACGTGGAAGACGGACTCCTGCTCGGCCGGTACGAGCTGCACGAACGGCTCGGCCGCGGCGGCATGGCATCGGTGTACCGCGCCCTGGACACCCAGCTGGGCCGCTCGGTGGCTGTCAAGCTCTTCCCCGCAGGCACGGCCGTCGACGACGCCCGCCGCCGCGCGGAGGCCACCCTGCTCGGCAGGCTGAGCCACCCGCATCTGGTCGCGCTGCACGATGCCCACCTGGCCGCCGAGGGCGACACGACGCCGACCTTCCTCGTGCTGGAGCTGGTGGAGGGCAGCGACCTGCGCTCCCGCATGGCCGACGGGCCGGTGGCGCCGGAGCTCGCCGCGACGATCGCGACCGACATCGCCGACGCGCTCGTCGCCGTCCACGAGGCGGGGATGGTCCACCGCGACCTGAAGCCCGCCAACATCCTCGTCGCCGATCCCGCGGTGCCCGGCGGCCGCCCGATCGTCAAGCTCGCCGACTTCGGGATCGCGCACCTCGTCGGCGCGGAGCGGCTCACCACGGTCGGCACCATCATCGGCACGGCCGCCTACCTGAGCCCCGAGCAGGCGTCGGGGGCGGAGGCCGGGCCTCCCGCCGACATCTACGCCCTGGGTCTGGTGGTGCTGGAGGCGCTCACCGGCCGCACGGAGTTCCCCGGCACGCCCGTGGAGGCGGTGGCGGCCCGCGTCATCCGCGACCCGCGGATCCCGGGGAGCCTCCCCGAGGACTGGCGCGGCCTGCTCGCCGCGATGACGGCCCGCGACCCAGCACTCCGGCCCACGGCCCTCGAAGCCGCGATCATGGCGCGCGAACTGGCGCCCCAGCTCGCCGGGTGGACCCCGGATGCCGCGGAGAGGGGGGAGACGGAGCAGGAGGAGACGCGCGTGATGGGCGGCGTCTCGGCCGGGGTCACGGTGATCGGAGCCGCAGACGGTGGCGCAGCGGCCATGACCGGGCCGGCCGGCTTCTCGGGGCGACGGGCCGCAACGGTCGGCACCACGGCGCCGACCGCGCCGCTCTCGCGTCCGCGTCGCACCCGGCGTCGCCGCACGGCGCTCGGGCTCGTGGTCGGTGGAGGCATCGCGGCGGTCGCCGCGACCACGCTCGTCGTCGGCAGCCTCCTCGCGCCGGCTCCGGCGGCCCCGGGCACGGAGACCGTGCACACGCCGCGCCCCACGCCGACGGTGCAGGCGCCTCCCGCCACGGTCGCTCCGGCCGTCGCGCCCGACACGCAGACCGTCCCCGATGACGCCCAGCCGGCGGTGGACGACAACAGCGGCCAGGGGAGCGGCGACCAGGGTAGCACCGGATCGGGTAACGGGAACGGCGCCGGAGACGGCCCGGCCAAGGAGGCCAAGCAGGACAAGCCGGCCAAGCAGGACAAGCCGGCCAAGGGCAACGGCCCCGGCAGCAACAGCGGCAAGGGCAAAGGCGCGAAGAAGTAGCGCCGGAGGGCCTACCCCGCCCGGCACACCAGGATCGTGACCGAGCGCCGCGCCCGGAAGCCGAGCCGCTCGTACACGGCCACCGCCCGGTCGTTCGCGGCCTCGACGTGGAGGAAGGGCCGCTCGCCGCGGGCGACGATGCCGGCCATCACGGCCGCCATCGCCTGCGCCGCGTAGCCGCGCCCGCGGAAGGCCGGGTCTGCGCACACCGCGCTCACCTCGCACCAACCCTCCGGCCGCATCCGCTGGCCGGCCATCGCCGCCAGCCGGTCCCCGACGCGGACACCGTGGTAGCCGCCGAACTCGATCGTGCGCTCCAGGAACGGGCCGGGCCGGGTGCGCTCCACGAGGTCGAGCGCCTCCGGCACATCGGCGTCGCCGAGGGGGACGAGGCGCGCCTCGCCGTCGAGCGCGGGCAGCACCGGCGCCTCCGGCCGTTCGTAGACGTACTGGACGGCGTCATAGGCTGCGAGCGTCTGCCAGCCCGCGGGAGGCTCGTCGGCGAAGACACCGACGGTCGCGCCGGCGCCCACGACCTCGCCGAGGTGACGGAAGGCCGCCGGATCGCCGGGATCGGCGACCGCGGCGAAGGGGGACACGTCCGCCCGGTAGCGGCGCGCGCGATCGTCGCCGATCGCGAGCGACCGGTGCGCGCCGGTCAGCGCGTGCCAGGCGGGGTTGTCGAGCAGGTGGTGCATCCCTCCAGCCTGGCATGACGCGGAGCCGGGTTACGCAGCGGTTCCACCGCAGGTACTGTCGGGAGGCACCGCCTGTCGCGGGGGACCGCACGCAGCCTCTACCTCCCCGCACGGCACGTCCGCCCGCCGCACCCCGAAGGAACCGCATGAGCACTGCCGCGATCGTCGTCAATCCCGTGAAGGTCGACGCGGACGCCCTGCGCGCCGCCCTGACGGCCGCGGAGGAGCGCTGGGGCTGGGAGCCCACCCACTGGATCGAGACCACCGAGGAGGACCCGGGAACCGGTCAGACGCGCGAGGCCCTCGACCGCGGCGCCGACGTCGTGATCGCGGCGGGCGGCGACGGCACCGTGCGGACGGTCGCGGAGGTGCTGCGCGGCACGGGGACCCCGTTGGCCCTGCTGCCCAGCGGGACCGGCAACCTCCTCGCCCGCAACCTCGACCTCACCCTCGACGACGTCGACCACGCGCTCGACACGGCGCTCAACGGCACCGACCGCCCCATCGATGTCGGCGTCGTGGAGCTGCGCGACGCCGACGGCGACAACCGCACGCGCCGCCACGCCTACCTCGTGATGGCCGGCCTCGGCATCGACGCCCAGATGATCGCGGCCACCGACGACGACCTCAAGGCCAAGGCGGGCTGGCTGGCGTACGTGAAGGCGATCGGGAAGGTGCTGCGGGACAAGAACGAGCTGCGGCTGCGCTACCAGCTCGACGGCGGGCGGGTGCACGGGATGCGCGCCCACACGGTGCTCATCGGCAACTGCGGCAGCCTCCCCGCCAACATCCTGCTGCTGCCGGAGGCGGCGGTGGACGACGGCGAGTTCGACATCGTGGTGCTGCGGCCGGAGGGGTTCGTCGGCTGGGTGCAGATCATCGTCAAGATCTTCTGGGAGAACGGCATCATGCGCCGCACCTCCGTCGGCCGCCGGCTGATGGGCGAGAACAAGGAGGTGCGCGCGATGAACTACCTCAAGGGCCGCGAGTTCGTGCTCAAGCTCAGCCGCGCGCAGGAGGTCGAGTTGGACGGCGACCTGTTCGGCCGCGCCTCCGCCCTCAAGACGTGGATCGACCCGCGCAGCCTGAACGTGCGGGTGCCGAAGGACGCCTGAGTCAGTCGCAGTAGTCGATGATCGACGGCTTGTCGGAGGTCGCGATCTGCTCGACGGTGCGGGCGCCGGACGCGTTCGGCGCGACCTGGAACACCAGGTACCGTCCGTCGACCGGGCCCAGGAAGTACGTCGCAGAGCCGCCCGGGGTGCCGTCGAGGACGCCGTCCCCGTGCATGAGCGGTGTCATGGGAATAATGGCCGCCGCCGACCGCTCAGCGACCGCCCGGCAACGATTCGGCCACGATCTGGATCAGCGCCCGGCGCAGCGCGTCGCGGTCGTCGACCTCGGGGAACACCTCGTCCTCCAGGCCGCTCACGCCGGCGAAGGCGTCGCGCCCGGCCGGGGTGACGGCGAGGACGTGGCGGCGGCGGTCGCGGGGGTCGGGGGTCCGGGTGACGAGGCCCTCCCGCTCCAGCCGGTCCACCGTGCGCGACATGGTCTGCGCCTCCACCTGGGCGATGCGCGCGAGGTCGGCCTGCGAGCTCACGCCGTTCTCGAGCAGGTGCAGCACGATCAGGCCGGCGTGGGTGAGGCCGCGGGCCTCCAGGGCGTCGGCCCAGGCACGCTCGACGGCGCGGGAGGCGGCGCCGAGCAGCCGGCCGAGCGGCCAGTTCTCGGGGCGGTGCACCTCCGCCTCGACAGCGTCGCGAGTCATGCCCTCATCCTACGAGCCGTGCCAGCCCCGTCGAGTTGACGAGACACGCCGCCTGGGCGGGTGCCCAGGCGGCGTGTCGTGACGAATGGATGGGGCGGCGCCGGTCAGTCGGTGCCGGAGTCGAACGCGGCGCCCTCGGAGCTCGCGTCGATCTCGCGCGACAGCTCCTCGTCGGCCGGTGCGACGTCGACCTCGAGGATCGCACGGGCGCTGCCCTCCTCGAGCGCACCGACCAGCTCGCCGGTCGGGCCGCCGATCAGGCCGGCCGCAGCGTACTGCTCCAGCCGCGCGCGGGAGTCGGCGATGTCGAGGTTGCGCATGGTCAGCTGGCCGATGCGGTCGCCGGGACCGAACGCGGCGTTGCCCACGCGCTCCATCGACAGCTTGTCCGGGTGGTAGCTGAGCGCCGGACCGGTCGTGTCGAGGATCGTGTAGTCGTCGCCACGGCGGAGGCGGAGGGTGACCTCGCCCGTGATCGCCGAGCCGACCCAGCGCTGCAGCGACTCGCGCAGCATGAGCGACTGCGGGTCGAGCCAGCGGCCCTCGTACATGAGGCGGCCGAGGCGGCGGCCCTCGTTGTGGTAGTTCGCGACCGTGTCCTCGTTGTGGATCGCGTTGAGGAGGCGCTCGTAGACGATGTGCAGCAGCGCCATGCCGGGGGCCTCGTAGATGCCGCGGCTCTTCGCCTCGATGATGCGGTTCTCGATCTGGTCGGAGGCGCCGAGCCCGTGGCGTCCGCCGATCGCGTTGGCCTCGAGCACGAGCGCCACCGGGTCGTCGAACTCGACGCCGTTGATGGCGACCGGGCGGCCGGCCTCGAAGCGGACGGAGACCGTCTCCGGGGTGACCTCCACGTCCTCACGCCAGGCGGCGAGCCCCATGATCGGGTCCACGATGTCGAGGCCGGCGTCGAGCTCCTCCAGGCGCTTCGCCTCGTGGGTGGCGCCCCAGATGTTGGCGTCGGTCGAGTACGCCTTCTCGGTGGCGTCGCGGTACGGGAAGCCGCGCGCGACGAGCCACTCGCTCATCTCTTTACGGCCGCCGAGCTCCTCGACGAACGCCGCGTCGAGCCACGGCTTGTAGATGCGCAGGCGCGGGTTGGCGACCAGGCCGTAGCGGTAGAACCGCTCGATGTCGTTGCCCTTGTAGGTGGAGCCGTCGCCCCAGATCTCGACCCCGTCCTCCATCATCGCGCGCACCAGCATGACGCCGGTGACCGCGCGACCGAGCGGGGTGGTGTTGAAGTACGTCTTGCCGCCGGAGCGGATGTGGAAGGCGCCGCACTGCAGCGCGATCAGGCCCTCCTCGACCAGGGCGCGCTTGGCGTCGACCAGCCGGGCGATCTCGGCGCCGTACTGGCCGGCGCGGCCGGGGACCGAGGCGATGTCGGGCTCGTCGTACTGCCCGATATCGGCGGTGTAGGTGCAAGGGATCGCACCCTTCTCACGCATCCACGCGACCGCGCAGGAGGTGTCGAGACCCCCCGAGAACGCGATCCCGACTCGCTCGCCGACCGGAAGACTGCTCAGAACCTTGGACACGGCATCCAGCTTAGCGGGGGAGGTGGAGGCTACCCCCGCCCATCCGCCGCCGGCGCCGGGCACTCGCCGCCCGGCTCGGTGAGCAGCTCGAAGTGCCAGGCCTCGTTGGCGTAGGCCTGGCAGAGGCCCCACTCGGCGCCGAACCGGTTGAGGAAGTCCACGCCGTCGGCCGTCGCGATGTCGACCGCGTCGCCGGAGACGTGCTCGGAGTCGGCTCCGCGCTTCACCCAGCGGGACGCCTCCTCCTCGCTCCCGTACTGCTCGACCGCCTGGGCGAACAGATACGCCTGGTAGCGCTCGGAGCGCCAGCCGTCGGCGATGGTGAGCTCGGTGCCCCGCTGCTCGGCCGCGTCGTCGGCGGCGCGCAGGGCATCGAGCAGTGCCGGGTTCAGGCGCTGGACGGCGGGGAGGTCATTGTCGAGGGTCAGCGAGGAGCCGTCGGCGATGTACCCGTCGTCGTCGGTGAGCTGGCCGGCGTCCGTGATCGCGCCGGAGCCGCCCTGCGCTCCGGGTGCGGTGTCGCCGCCACCGCCACCGCTCGCAAGGGGCGCCCCGAGGCCCACGGAGGTGCAACCGCTCAGAGCGACGAGGAGCGAGACGGCGAGGGCGGTGCGGATGAGGCGCGGTGCGTGGGGCATCCCTCCACGCTGCCAGCCGCCCTGCCGCCTCCGCGTCCACCCCGAGCCGCATCCGCCTCCCTCTTCCGATGGACCTCGCGCCGGAAACCGCCGAGTACGCGCACTGTCCGCGTACTCGGCGGTTTCGGGTCGAATTCGTGCGTACTCGACGGTTACCCAGCGGGGGCAGACGGGCGGACGGTCAGAGGCGCGGGGTGCGCGGGGGCTCGGTGCGGCGGGGAGCCAGGCGCTCGAAGCCGGCGGCCAGGGCGAGCAGGCGGGTGTCGTCGTAAGCGCGGCCTGCGAAGGTGAGGCCGACGGGCATCCCGGTGTCGGGCATGGTGCCGAGCGGCACGGTCACGGTCGGGATGCCGAGGTGCCGCGGGACGAGGTTGCCGTTCGCCACCCACACGCCGTTGCGCCAGCCGAGGTCGGCGGAGGCGGGGTTCACGTCCATGTCGGCGGGCGCGACGTCGGCCACGGCCGGGAACACGACGGCGTCGAGGCCGTTCGCGTCCATCCACTCCTCCAGGTCGACGCGGCGGGTCTCCTCGAGGCCGCGGAGTCCGGCCTCCAGCTCGGGGATGTCGGTCAGCGCGGCGCCGGGATGCTCGCGCACCCACGCGGGGTACTCGGTGATGTCGTCGTCGAAGCCGGTGTACCGGTCGGGCAGGGCTCCGGGAGGCGCGGGGAAGATGGTCGCGCCGTCCACGTCTGCGAGCGTCGAGAGGGCGGGGTCGCCGTTGGCGCGCAGGAAGTCGTCCCACGCCCACGCCGAGAGGTCCACGATCTCGCGGTGCAGGTACTCCGCCGAGACGAGGCCGCGCGTGAACACGGTGGGCGCGCCCGGCCGGTCGCCCTCGTAGTTCGACACCACCGGGAAGTCGGTCTCGACCACGGTCGCACCGGCGGCCTCGAGGTCGCGGCGGGCGGCCTCCCACAGCTCCACGATCGACGGCCGCGTCTCGATGCGCTGTCCGGTCGGGCCGCCGATGCCCGGGTTCTGGGCGGTGCCCGCCTCCGGGTCGGCGTTGATGTACATGCGCGGGATGCCCACGCGCGCACCGGCGAGCGAGGCGTCGGCGGCGGCCGCCGGGTACGATGCCGGCCGCAGGGCCGACGCGGCCGGGAGCGGCACCCAGGGCTGCGCGCGCCAGAAGTCGCCCCGCGTCTCCGTGTCGTCGGCGACGATCACGTCGAGCACCTCGAGGAGGTCGGCCATCGTGCGCGTGTGCGGCACCACGACATCCATCGTGGGCACCAGCGGCCAGTTGCCGCGCACGGAGATGACCCCGCGCGAGGGCGTGTAGGCGCAGAGGCCGTTGTTGGAGGCCGGGGCGCGGCCCGACGACCAGGTCTCCTCGCCGAGGCCGAACGCGGCGAAGCTCGCCGCCGTCGCGGTGCCGGAGCCGTTGGACGACCCCGAGCCGAAGGCGGCCGTCAGGTAGTCGCCGTTGTACGGGCTCTCGGCGCGTCCGTAGACGCCGCGCTGCATCCCTCCGTTCGCCATCGGGGGCATGTTGGTCAGGCCGAGGAGGATCGCGCCTCCCGCCCGCAGCCGCTCGATGGTGAAGGCGTCGCGCTGCGCGACCAGGTGCTCGAACGCGGGCGAGCCGGCCGCGGCGGTGAGCCCCTTCGCGAGGTAACTATCTTTGGCGGTGTACGGGATGCCGTCGAGCGGGCCGAGCGTCTCGCCGCGGGTGCGCCGGGCGTCGGAGGCGCGGGCCTCCTCCAGTGCGTCCGGGTTGCGGACGACCACGGCGTTGAGGCGCGGACCGGCGGCGTCGTAGGCGTCGATGCGGGCGAGGTAGGCGGTGACGAGCTCGACGGCGGTGGTGCTGCCGGCCTCCAGCGCCTCCCGCAGCTCGGCGATGCCGGCCTCGACGACGTCGAAGGGGGCGCGGTCCCTCACTCGCTGACCACCTTCGGCAGGGCGGGCTGCTGCTGGGTGATGCAGTGGATGCCGCCGCCGCGCGCGAAGATCGGGCGCGAGTCGATCATGCTGACCCGGCGGCCCGGGTAGACGGCCTCGAGGATCTCGGTCGCCTCCGCATCGGCCTTCTCCTCGCCGAACCCGCACGCGATCACGCCGCCGTTGACGACGAGGTGGTTCACGTAGCTCCAGTCGACGAAGCCCTCCTCGTCGCGCAGGGTCGCGGGCGCCGGGAGGTCGACGATGTCCCAGCTGCGGCCGGCGGCATCCGTCGTGTCGGCGAGCAGGGCGCGCAGCTCGCGGCTGACCGCGTGGTCGGGGTGCTCCGGGTCGCGCTGGGTGTGCAGCAGCAGGCGGCCGGGGGAGGGGATGGTCGCGACGATGTCGACGTGGCCGTTGGTTCCGAAGTCGTCGTAGTCGCGGGTGAGGCCGCGGGGCAGCCAGACCACGTGCGTGGCGCCGATGGTGCGGGCGAGCTCCGCCTCCACCCTGGCCTTGTCGGCGTACTTGTTGCGGCGCGGGTCGAGCTGCACGGTCTCGGTGACGAGCACGGTGCCGTCGCCGTCGACGTGGATGCCGCCGCCCTCGTTGACGAGGAGCGAGCTGACCAGCTCGGCGCCCGTCTGCGCGGCGACGAAGCGTGCGATCTCGGCCGACTTCTCCCACTCGGCCCAGTCGGGGTCGCCCCAGCCGTTGAAGACCCAGTCGACGGCGCCGAGGACGCCGGGGCGCTCGTCGTCGAGGACGAAGGTGGGGCCGAAGTCGCGCATCCAGAACTCGTCGAGCGGAGCCTCCACCTGCTCGATATGCGACCCCAGCATGCGGCGGGCGCGCTCGCGCTCGGACGGGTCGACCACCATGGTGACCGGCTCGAACTCGGCGGTCGCGTGCGCGACGGCGGTCCAGGCGGCGTACGCCTCCTCGGCGGAGGCGGCGTCGTCGCCGAGGGTGAGGCCGGCGCGCGGGAAGGCCATCCAGGTGCGCTCGTGCGGTGCGGTCTCGGCGGGCATGCGCCAGGTCATGGGAGCCTCCGTGTGCGTCGGTGCGGCGGTGCAAGTTGTTGATCGCGCGATCAACAACACGACCGAAAGTACCTATACTGATCGCACGATGTCAAGAGCAGCGCAGCCGCAGACCCGCCGCCGCCCGCCGGCCGAGCGGCGCGCCGAGCTCGCCGCCGCCGCCCGTGACCTGGCGCTCGCCGACGGCCTCGCCGCGGTGACGCTCCGCGGCGTCGCCGCGCGCGCCGGGGTCACGCCCGCGCTGGTGGCCCACTACCACCCGGTCATGGATGAGCTGGTGGCGACGACCTTCGCCGCGATCGTCTCCGCCGAGCTGGTGGAGGTGGAGGGTCTGCTGCGCTCGCGGCCCGACCCGACCTCCCGCATCTCCGCCCTCGTCGCGACGCTGCTCGACGGCACCCGCGACGAGGTCACGGTCGTCTGGGTGGAGGCGTGGGCCCTCGGCCGCCGCAACGACGCGCTCGCCGATGCGGTGCGCTCGCAGATGGACGCCTGGCAGGCAATCATCCGCCGCGTGGTCGAGGAGGGCGTGGCCTCCGGCGACTTCACCGCCGAGGACCCGGCGACCGTGGCTTGGCTGCTGCTGGGCATGATCGACGGCCTCAACGCGCAGGGCCTCGTTCGCTGGGGCGGTGCGCGCGACCGCGGGCCGCTGCTCGCGGGCGCGGTGGAGGGGATGCTGGGGCTGCGACGGGGGGTGCTGTCAAATTAGGTGCCCTCACGTACGGAAAATTGCCGTACACTCGAATCATGGCGACCATGAAGGACAAGAGACTGGAAGTCCGCGTTAGCGGGCACCAGAAGGAGCTCATCGAGCAGGCTGCTGCTATCGAGGGGCGCAACCTGTCAGAGTTCGCCACTATCGCACTGACGGAGCGAGCGACGGAGGTCATTCGACGCGAGCATGAACTGCAGATGGAGGCGGAGACTTTCGATCGCTTCTCAGCGCTTCTCGACGAACCTGCACGAACAATCGACGGGCTCACCGATCTGCTGCGCCGCCCTTCCGTGTTCATCGACTGACCCGCACGACGAAGCACCACTTGCGTTGAGCAGCTACCACGGGCCGCGTTCCTTGAGAGCCGGCGACATCATTTCCGAATTCGACTGCGGTCATGACGGCTTGAACCGCTGGCTTCGCGGTTGGGCCCGTCACAATGAGGCGCGTGGCGGCTCGCGCACGTTCGTTTCTGTCACCAAGGATACCGGACGTGTCGCCGGCTACTACTGCCTGGCCGCGAGTTCCCTGGTGCGGAAAGACGCGCCGGCTGCGCTATCCCGCAACATGCCCGATCCCATCCCCGTAGTTCTGATCGGACGGCTGGCCGTCGACGTGCGACATGCGGGGAACGGGCTGGGCTCGTCGCTGCTGGAGCACGCAGTGCTTCAGTCCATTCGGGTGGCGGACACGATCGGCATGCGCGCCATCATCGTTCACGCGAAAGATGACCGCGCCGTGGGCTTCTACGAGCGGTTCGGCTTCACGCCCTTTCCGGACGGAAGTACTCGCGTGCTGTATCTGCGAGCGTCGGACGCTGTCAGGACTGTGACTAAGTTCGATCAGCAGGGCTGACGACAAGGGGCCCGGCGGTCGAACCGCCGGACCCTCTATCGTTCCGCGCGTCAGCCGTGCCGGCGGCGCCGCGTCTGCCGGATCGCGACGGCCAGGCCGCCGAAAGCGACGAGGATCGCGGCGAGCACCGCTCCGGTCACGGCGTCCGCGTCGGTGCCGGTGTGGGCGAGGGAGCCGTCGGCGCCGACCGAGGACGGGTCGCCCGCGCCCGCGGGGGCGGTGCCGCCTCCCGAGCCGCTGCCGTCGCCGGACCCACCGTCGCCGGGGCCGCCGTCGCCGCCACCGGGGTTCCCGCCACCCGGGTTCCCGCCGTTCCCGCCACCGGGGTTCCCGCCCCCGGCCGCGGTCACCGTCACGTGCTGCACCGGCGAGTCCGTCACCGCGCCGTACGGGTCGGTGACCCGCACGTACCAGCCGGCCGTGCCGACCGGGGCGCCCTTCCACGACGCCGTCACCGTCGAGCCGCTCGCCACGTCGGTCGAGGTGCCGATCACGCGGTCGCCGAGGATGTCGGCGGTGAACGAGTCGGTCGAGAGCACGCGGGTGCGCGGGGTGATGTTCAGGTCGGAGTAGGGGATGGTGAACTCCTGGTACTTGTTCGGGTTCGCCGGGTCGTCGGCAACCGTCGGGTCGTCGGTGTCGTACTGGTCGAGCGACGGGGAGTAGGTGCGCACCGTCACGTCGCGGCCCTCGTTGTCGAACTGCAGCAGGCGGAGGAAGCCCATGCCTCCCTCCTGCAGACCCTGGTAGTCGAACAGCATCTGGTAGACCTTGCGTTCGGCCGTGCCGTCGCCGTCGTCGTCGAAGCCATCGACGCGGGTGTAGGCGTCGTGATAGTGGCCCGACATGACCATGCGGACGTTCGGGTTGGTGGCGACGACCTGGTCGTAGACGGCCTGCGGGCCCGGGCCGAGGCCTCCCGTGGTCAGCAGGTACTCGTGGAGGTCGATCACCGCGATGCGCTCGGGGTACTGCGCGAGCACCTCGTTCATCCAGTCGATCTGGTCCTGGTACACGCCCCAGCCCATGTAGACGAAGATGAAGTCCAGGCCGTCGGCCGACACGAGGTCGTAGTGGCCGCGGTTGTCCTGGTAGCCGCCGCCGTACCAGGGGTTGGCGCCGAAGCGGGCCTCGCCGAAGTTCGCGGAGTACTCGGTGTAGTCCTCGTCCTTGTGGTTGACGTCGTGGTTGCCGGCGAGCACGCCGTACGGCAGGCCCGCGGCGTCGAGGCGGTCGTACTGGGCGTCGGCGCGCGTCCACTGGTCGGGGACCTTGGAGTTGTCGACGATGTCGCCGGTGTGCACCACGTACTGCAGGTTGATGTTCTGGCGCTGCTGCAGGAAGTAGTCGTGGATGTCGACCTGGTGCTGGTACTCCACACCCGTCTTGTTCTCGTTGTAATACTGCGTGTCCGACTCCCAGCCGATGGTGAAGTCGTAGTCGGAGCGCGGGGTGTCGCCCGGGTTGGCGGGCGTGATCGTGGAGTCGCGGGTGCTGAGGTTTCCGGCCGCGTAGCCCTCGGAGTGCTGCACGAGCGCGGTGATCCTCCCGCCCTCCGCGTGGTCCTTCGCCGCGACCAGGGCGGTGAGCGTGAACGTCTTCCCGTCGTCGGCCGCGCCGGTGATGTGCCGGTCGACCTCCTCCCACGCTCCGGTGGTCACGTTCTTGACGTAGAGCAGCACCTTCGCCTCGGCGTTGGCGGAGCCCGTCCAGGTGAGCCGCGCCTGGTAGCCGTCGCCCGCGCCGGCCGGGACCGACACGTCGAACAGCTGGTACGGGAGGGCGGTGTCGGAGGAGACGCTCGTGTCGACGCCGTCGGTGCCGGTCAGCGCGTCCAGCTTCGCCATGCTGAGGGCCGTCGGCTTCTGCACCTCGGTCGCGACGGAGGTCGTGCCGCTGCTCGAGGTGACGCCGCCCGTGGTGGTGTCGAGGTGCTCGCCGGTGCGGAACTCCGCGGTGAGGCGGTCGCCGCTCGGGTCGGCGACGGTGGCGCCGAGCGTCACATCGCCCTGCTTCACGGTCGTCCCGTCGCCGGGGGTGAGTCCGCTCACCGTCGGCTGCTCGACCGGCGTGGTGAAGGTGACGTCGCGCACGGCGCGGTTGCCGACGGCGTCGGACTGCTCGACGTGCAGCACGTGCGTGCCGGCCGGGAGGGTGACGGAGGAGGTGCTGATCGGCAGCAGGTGCCGCACGTCCTCGCCGTCGAGCGTGATCACCGGGACCGAGGAGGCGGGGATGCCCGACCCCGCGTCGGCGATCGACGCGTCGATGGTGAAGCCGCCGCGATACTCCTTGCCGTCCTCCACGGAGGTGGTGATGGCGGGCACGGTGTTGTCGACCTTCACCGTCGCCGAGATCTGCGCGTCGGTCGTGGTGCGGGTGGAGACGGTGTGCTCGCCGTCGGCGACCTTCGTGGTGTCCCAGTCGTAGGTCTGGGCGGTGAAGGCGTCGTCCGGCAGGGTGAACACGGCGTCGTAGTAGTCGAGCTTGCCCGCGCTGTCGCCCATCTTGAGCGAGGCGCCCGGCGTGTAGCCGCTCGGCGTCAGGGTGTGGCCGTTCGGCAGCACCAGCCGCGGGTTGCGGATCTCGAAGTCGTCGTTGTTCTCGGGGCTCAGCTCGGGCGCGGCCTTCGTGCCGGCCCAGACGCTGACCGTGAGGGTCTTGCCCTTCGTGACGTACGAGAGCGGGACCGTCGTCGGGATCGTCTTCCAGCCGGTCGGGATGCCCTCGTCGAAGATGGTGAGGATGTCGTCGCCGATCAGCACGCCGTTGCGGAAGAACGTGTTGACGCCGCTGGCCTCGAAGGCGAACACCGGGGTGCCGCCGAGGTCCGGACGGGTCGGGGAGACGTCGGCGCCGTCGACCGAGACGGTCACGTCGTCGTCGAGCGCGTCCGCGATGCCGGAGACCGGGGTCGTGCCCGCCACGAACTGGCCGTCGGTGAGGTTGAGCGTCAGCGGCTCGTCGACCGCGCCCTCCACCAGCACCCGCTTGCTCGTCGTGGTGACGTGGTTGCTGCCGTCGGAGACCGTGAGCACGTAGTCGAACCACTTCTTGCCGGTGAGGTCGGCCGCCGGGATGGAGTAGCTCGCTGCGCCGCCCGCGCCGACGGTCAGCTCGTGCAGTGCGGGGGTGCTGTCGGCGCTGTTCGTCAGCTCGAGGGTGGCGCGCCTGACCTGCACGTCGTCCGTCACGGTGAAGCCGAAGGCGAAATCGGACCCCGGCGTGATGGTCGTCGGCGTGGTGTCCGCGACGACCGGCGCGGTGGTGTCGGCGGGGACGACCATCAGGCCGGCGGGGATCTGGTTCGCGGCCACCGCGCCGGGGGTGGGCGTGCCGAGCGCGAGGCGGGTCTGCTCGACGGAGCCGGCGGCCGGCGGGCCGTACTGGACAGGCTGGCCGGCGACCGCGTCGTCGGTGCCGTTCAGGCTGAACAGGGCCTTGCTGACGGGGATGCCGCTCTTCGTCGTGACCTGGATGGCGCGGGCGCCGCTGTTGGCCATGCCGGCGGAGTCGATCGTCAGCAGGTCGACGCCCTCGGTGAGCGCGCTGCCGAACTCTGCATTGAACTGCGCAGCGGTGAAGGCGGCGTTGGTCGCGCTCTTGATCCAGAGGACGACGGTCTTGCCGCTCTTGATCACGGCGTCGGCCGGGGTGAACGGCCAGTCGGCGCTCGCTCCGGTCTCGGGGTAGAGGTACGTGATCGTGTAGTCCGACAGGTCGATGTCGCGGTCGGTGGCGTTGTAGAGCTCGATGAA
This sequence comes from Leifsonia williamsii, assembly GCF_030433685.1. Classification (NCBI taxonomy): domain Bacteria; kingdom Bacillati; phylum Actinomycetota; class Actinomycetes; order Micrococcales; family Microbacteriaceae; genus Leifsonia; species Leifsonia williamsii. The sequence goes on along the minus strand of NZ_JAROCF010000001.1, from coordinate 151,637 downwards.
CTCGTACGCGTCGCTGCTGGTGCCCGGCACGTTGGTGCGGGAGTCGGGCTGCAGCTCGGTGATCTGAAGGGGCGTGGTCGTCAGCGACGGGTCCGGCTGCGGCACCGGCGGGGTGCCGGGGTCGGTCGGGTCGGTCGGGTCCGTGGGATCGGTCGGGTCGGTCGGCGTGACAGGGGTCACCGCGCTTCCGACGCCCGGGGTGGGGGCGGCGAGGTCGGCGATCAGGGTGGCCGTGGTGCCGGTGGCCGGGTTGGTGAACTGCGCGACCTTGTCGGCGGTCGCGGTCCGCGTCGGCAGCAGCGAGGAGGCGATCACCGTGCCCGCGGAGTCGGCGAGCAGGAAGGTGCGGTTGCCGGCGTTGGCGATGCCGTCCTGCCCGGTGAGGTGCGCGATCGGGTAGCCGTTGTCCGGGGTGCCGGTGACGCCCGCCCAGTAGGAGCGGAACTCCTCGTCGGGGTGCGCCGAGACGTCGACGCCGCCGGCGACCGTGTAGTCGATGCGCGCGACGAGGACGCCGTTCGCCGGCACCACCGCGCCGGCGCTCAGCGCGAGGTTCTTCGGGCTGCTCGCCGCGTACTGCACGACGATCCCCTCGGCGGCGAGGTCGATCGGGGTGGAGGTGGTGTTCTGCAGTTCGATGTACTCGAAGTTGTCGCTGCCGGCGTTGTCGGGCGCGATCTCCGAGATGAAGAGCGCCCCGGCGGGCAGGGCGGCCGCTGCGGGCGTCGCCGCGGCCGTCAGGCCGAGTCCGGCGAGGCCGACAGCGACCGCGGCGGCGATGGGGGTGCGGAGGGGGATGCGAGGCATGGCGGCGCTGAGGCTCCTGATCGGGTGGGAAGTCGCCGAAGTGGCCTGTGCACCCTACGGACGCGGCGTGAACCTGAGGAGACGCTCAGGTGACGCGGGCGACACCCGCCGTTCACCCTCCAGAACGCATGATCTGATAACGTCCGCGATCTGCTCGCGCGCGGGCGGCGGTCAGGGGTACGTCAGCCCGATCTGCTCGCGCACGGCGTCGAGCGTGCCCATGATCGCGACCGACTTGGACAGCGGCAGGCGCGGGTCCTCTCCGCCGCCCGCCGCGATGAGACGTTCGATCGCGGCCGCCTGGTACTGCATCCCGCGCCCCTCCACCCGGGAGGTGAAGGTCTCGACCACGGTGTCGTCCAGGTCGATGACGCGGAAGGTCGTGGGGGCGAAGAAGGTGGCGTCGAGCTCGATGCGCCCCTCGGTGCCGACTACGATCGCGCTGTTGGAGCCCCGCGCATCCAGCTCGCAGGTCAGCACCGCCTGCGCGCCGCCGGGGTAGCCGAGGAGGATGGTGGTCTGCCGGTCGACGCCGGTGTCGGTGGGTGTCGACTGCGCCAGGAGGCGGTCGGGAGCGCCGAGCACGTCCCACGCGAACGACACGGGGTAGATGCCGAGGTCGAGCAGCGCGCCTCCACCGAGCTCAGGGGCCAGCATGCGGCCTGCCGGGTCCTGGCTGGTGCGCTGGGCGTGGTGGGCGATGACCATGCGCACCTCGCCGATGGTGCCGTCGGAGATGACCTCGTGCATGCGGGTCATGTGCGGCAGCCAGCGCGTCCACATCGCCTCGAGCGCGACGAGGCCGTTGGCGGCGGCGAGGTCGGCGATCTGCTGCGCCTCCCGCTGGTCCATGGTGAAGGGCTTCTCGACCAGGACGTGCTTGCCGGCGCCGAGCGCGAGCAGGGCGTTCGGGGCGTGCTGCGGGTGCGGGGTGGCGACGTAGACGACGTCGACGCCCGGATCGGCGACCAGCTCCTCATAGCTGCCGTGCGACCGCTCCAGCCCGTGCGCCGCGGCGAACCGCGCCGCCGACTCCGGCGTGCGCGAGCCGACGGCGGTCACGGTGTGCCCGGCCAGCTGCAGGTCGCGCGTCATGGCGGCGGCGATGCCGCCCGTTCCGAGGATGCCCCAGGCGGTCATCGGTGTCCTCTCGTTCTCCGACGTACGTGTATCGCCACCCTAGCGGTGGGGCCGTCGGGAGGTGGGGTCTGGCCGGGAGGCGGCGGCGGCCCGCATGATGTCCGCATGTACATCACGCTCGTCATCGCGCAGACGGTGGTGCTGCCGCTGGTCTCCGGCGCGGTGCACCTCCTCGTCTCCGGCGGCAGCCCTCTGGTGGTGTTCGGGATGTGGTGGGCCTTCTGGGGCGTCGGCACACGCCTCCTCGTGGCCGGGATCAGCCAACTGGCGAACCCCGCGCGGACGACGAAGGGAATCCTCGGCATCGACGACGCGGGTGCCGAGCAGGTCGTGCACGAGCTCGGCTACGCGAACCTGAGCCTCGGCGCGGTGGCGCTGTTCGCGCCGTTCGTCCCCGGCTGGGGCATCCTCGGTGCGCTGCCCGGGGCGCTCTACCTGGGGCTCGCGGGACTGCGGCACGTCGCCAAACGGGGGAAGGGGGCGGAGGAGGCCGTGGCCACCTGGACGGACCTGCTCGTGTTCGTCGTCGTGGTGGTGGGGATCGTGGGGATGCTGATCCTCCACTGAGCCTCCGCCCGCACTGGCCGAACCCCGGCGGGACTCGATACGATAATGGACGGGTATTCCGAAATAGGGGGGACGACGTGACCACGATCGAGCAGACGGCCGCGGAGGACGACCCCAGACGCAAAGGCCCCGACGGGCTGCGGGCGCTCGACCGGGCCATGAGCATCCTGTTCCTGCTGGCATCGCGGCCGCAGGGCATCTCGCTCGCCGAGATCGCGCGCGAGACCGGCATCACGCTGAGCACCGTGCACCGCATGGTCGGAGCGCTTCGTGAGCGCCGGCTCGTTCGTGAGACGCCGAACGGCATGCAGGCTCTCGGACCGGCGTCGCTCGTGCTCGCCCGGGGCTTCCTCGGCGGACTGGACTTCCGGGTCGAGGCGCTGCCCGTCATGTCCGAGCTGCGCGAGCGGACCGGCGAGGCGATCCACCTGGGCACCCTCGCGTCGCCGCACATCGTGTTCGTGGACAAGCTGGAGACCGTCCACGCCGTCCGCACCGCGTCGCGCATCGGTGGCACCGCGCCGGCGGTGCTCACCTCCCTCGGCCGCGCGATCCTGGCCTACTCGCCGCAGCCGGTCGTCGACTCCGTCCGCGAGGCCACGATCAATCTCCTCGGCCGTGAGATCGCCGCTGATGTGCTGGAGGCCGTCCTCCGTGACACGCGGGAGCGCGGCTACGCCGTCGATCGGGAGGAGAACGAGCCGGGGGTCGACTGCGTCGGCGCGCCCATCTTCGACGACACGGGCAGGGTCATCGCCGCCATCAGCGTCTCGGTGCCCGCGGAGCGGTTCGACGACCAGCGGATGGCCGTCATCGGTGAGCTGGTCGCCGACGCCGCGCGCCGCGTCTCCTCGGCCATCGGTCACCAGGGCCCGATCGGATGACGGCGGAGGGCACCGTCGCACCGCTGCGCGTGGTCATCGCGGGCGCGGGGCGCTTCGGCGAACTGCACCTGCGAGCCTGGCAGGAGGCTGCTGCCGAGGTCGTCGGCGTGGTGGACGTCGACCCGGCGCGTGCCGAGCAGGTCGCCTCCCGCTGGGGCGTCGGCCGGCACGGGGCGAGCCTCGCAGACGTGCTGGAACGGACGCCCGCGGATGCCGTGGTGGTCGCCTCCGACGAGGGGTCGCACTCCTCGCTCGCCGACGGGGCCATCGCGCGCGGATGCGACGTGTTCGTCGAGAAGCCGTTCGCCCTCAGCACGCAGGCCGCCGAGCGCACGGCGGCCGCCGCCGCGGCGGGAGGCCGGGAGGTCGTGGTCGGCCAGATCTCGCGTTTCGCGCAGCCCTATCGTTACCTCCGCTCCGCCCTGCAGGACGGCCTGCTGGGCACCCTGTGGGCGACGCGGCTCCGCCGCGACTTCAGCCGCGCCTGGTTCGCCGACTTCGGCGACCGCGTCCATCCGGTGTGGGAGTCGTGCATCCACGACATCGACCTCGCGGTGTTCCTGCACGGCGAGCCCGCCACGAAGGTCTACGCGAGCGAGTCGGGCGCGGCGGGCGACGCGGCGCCGAGCGTGATCAGCGCGATCGTGACCTTCGCGTCCGGGGCGACCAGCACGATCGAGTCGGCGTGGACCGTGCCGGCACGCGGACCGCAGAGCCTCGCCGGCCTCCTCGCCCTCGACGGTTCGATCGACGGCGAGGTGCAGGTCATCGGATCGGCCGGCACCGCCCGCCAGCGTCTCATCGGCGACGCCCTCACCGTCTGGACCGACGAGCTGAGCCTCGCGCCCGATCTCTCCCTCTGGCCGGAGGAGGACGGCCGGGTCGGCGGCGCTCTGCGCAGCGAGGTCGCCTATGCCGCGTCGGTGTTCCGCCGGGAGCGGGCCAACACGCTCATGCCGCTGGAGCAGGCCGTGTGGGGTGTCGCCATCGCCGAGGCGATTGTGGAGTCGGCGCGGCTCGGCCGCCCCATCACCCTCTGACGCGGCCCGGTGGCCGCATCGCTCAGGCTGTGAGGATGTTGGGCGGAGGGACCAGGCGCCGGAACGACTCGGCCGCCCGCGCGATATCGACCGAGGCGTCCGCGAGGACCGGCTCGCCGTGCCCGGGGAAGAGCTCGTCGACCTCCAGCTCGGCCAGCCCGCGCACGGTGTCCGAGTAGAGGTCGAGGCGGCAGTCCGGGATCGCCTGGATGCTCACCCTCCCTCCGGAGAAGAGCGTGTCGCCGCTGAACAGCGAGCGACGGCCGTAGTGGTCGACCAGGAAGACGAGATGGCCGTCGCAATGTCCGGGGGCGTCGAGGACGGTGACGGTGAACGAGCCGATCGTCAGCGCGGACGCGTCAGGGAGGATGCGCACGTCCGGCGCCGCGGCCAGCCGATAGTCCTCCGGGTAGACGCCGGCCCGCCTCGCCCGTTCCAGCGATGTGGCCTGCTCGTCGGCGGTGGCCAGCGCGGCCGCCGTGACCGAACCCGCGTACACGTCGATGCCCGCGTGCATGGCGGCCGCCGCGCCTCCCGCGTGATCGGCGTGGTAGTGGCTGACGAAGGCGCCGAAGGGGGTGGCATCCGCGCACACCTCGCCAACGTTGGCCAGCCAGGCGTCGGCGCCGAGCCCGGTGCCGACGTCGATGAGGAGCCCGTCCGTGCCGTCCCAGAGCAGGTATTGAATGCCGTCGTGGTCGCTGGTGCGCTCTGGCCCGCTGCTGCCCCCGACGGCCCACACCGTGTCGGTGATCCGGCGCGCGGTCATCGAGCGGAGCCCTCCCGCGCGGGCGTCGCCGCCACCATCGGGCGGGCCTCTGCGCCGCGTCCGGCGCTGAACAGCTCGGCCAGCCGGGTGTAGAGGTCGGCGGCCTCGGTGAGCTGGCCGACGCCGACGCACTCGTTGGCCCCGTGGGCCACGCTGATCCACCCCGGACCGAGACTCGTCACCGTGGGGATGCCGCCGGCGCCGAGGAAGTACGTCGCGTCGGTCCCTCCCGGGAACGCGGCGACCGGCAGCCGGCGGCCGAGCACCTCCTCCGCCGCGCCGAGGGCGGCGATCGCGACGGGGGTGTCGGGCGCCAGCTCGACCGCGGGCATCCAGCCCTGGCCGCTCGGCACGTAGTGGATGCGGTAGTCCGCCTCCTCGGGGAGGTTCGCGCGCACGAAGGCGTCGACCTCGGCGCGCACCGTGTCGCGGTCCATGCCGGGCACCAGCCGGATCTCCACGCCGACGCGGCAGCTTCCGGGCCAGGTGCCCCAGCTCACGCCGGCGCTCACGAAGATCCCGGGGTTGACCGTCGGGGTCGCCGGGACGGCGCCGGGATGCGACACCGTCGGGCGGAACGACTCGAAGGCGCGCAGCAGATCGCCGGCGACCAGGGTCGCGTTGCGGCCGAGCCGCGGGGAGAGGCCGCTGTGGCCCTGCCGGGTGACGACCTCCACCTCGAAGCAGCAGATGCCGCGCGAGACGAGGTGGAGCGCCTCCCACGGCTCGTCGATCCCGCTGGGCTCGCCGATCACGAGCGCGTCGAGCCGAGGCACGCGGCCCGTCTCGGCGAGCGCCTTGGCGCCGGCGTCGGAGCCCTGCTCCTCGTCCGCGGTGAGGACCAGGCTGAGGGAGCCCGCGCCCGGTCGCGCGGCGAAGCGTTCGAGCGCGACCATCATCGCGGCGACGGCGCCCTTCATGTCGGTCGCGCCGAGCCCGTACGCGAGGTCGCCGACCACGGTGAGCTCGAGCGGGTCGGTGTCCCACAGCGCGAGCGCGTCGCCCACGGGCTTGGTGTCGAGATGCCCGGAGAGCCCGAGGCGCGGGCCCGGGCCCCGGTCGGCGGTGACGACGACGTTCGGGCGGCCGGCCCGCACCTCGATGGTCTCGGTGGCGAACCCGCGCTCGCCGGCCCAGTCGAGCACGAACCCCGCGACCGCTGGTTCGAGCGGCCCCGGGTTCTGGGAGTCGATGGCGACGAGGGATTGGGTGAGCTCGAGCACCTCCACGCGGCGCCTCCGTTCGGATTTCGGGCTGGGACGATCGTGAGTGTAGCTTTTAGAACACCTTTCCACAATCATCGGCGATGGAGGTCTCATGACGACGACGCGTGCATCCGGCGGCCGCGACGTGCGCTTCGCCTGCGTCGAGGGGGACTGGTCGGACGGCGGCTTCCGCTACGCCTGCCCGCGGTGTGGCGGGGTCGTGGTCGTGGAGGCGCAACCTCTCGCCGCCGAACCTCCGGTCGACCGCTCGGCGCCGGGCGTGTGGCGCCGCGCGGCCCTCCTGCCGCGCGTGACCGCGCACGTCAGCCTCGGCGAGGGCGAGACCCCGCTGCTCGACGGACCGGACGGCGTGCGGCTCAAGGTCGAGAGCGCGAACCCCACCCTCTCGTTCAAGGACCGCGCGATGGCGCTCGCCGTCTCGTTCGCGCTCGACGGCGGCTACGCGGGCCTGGTCGTCGCCTCCACCGGCAACGCGGCCGCCTCGGCCAGCGCCTACGCGGCCAGGGCCGGGCTGCGCTGCCGTGTCATCGTCGGGTCCGAGAGCAATGCCGCCGCCAAGCTCCGCGCGTGCCGCGCGTACGGGGCCGAGGTGACCGAGGTGACGGGCGACTACAGCGCCGCCTACGCCGAGGCGCTGGCGCTGGAAGGGGAGGGCTGGCTCAACGTTTCGACGACCTTCCGCAACCCGGTTCCCGGCGAGGCGTACCGCGGTGTCGCGTTCGAGCTCGTCGAGCAGCTCGGCCGGGTGCCGGCGGTGGTGTGCGTCCCGATCGGGGCGGGGCCGCTGCTGCGCGGCATCGAACGGGGCTTCGCCGACCTGCAGGCGCTGCGCGGCGGAGCCGTTCCGCGGCTGATCGGTGTGCAGGCGCAGGCGGTATCGCCCATCGTGCGGGCCTGGGAGGCGTCGCCGGAGGACCCGGCTATCTGGCGAAGCACCCTGGGCGACGCGGGGGCGCGCTGGCACACCACCTCCGCCACCGCCATCGCGGACGCCCTGCGTGGCTACGAGCGGCAGGGGGAGCTGACGCTCGAAGCGATCCGGGCGACGGGCGGCGCTGCGGTGGCCGTCGACGAGGAGGGGATCGCCGACGCGACGCGGCGGCTTCGCGCGGACGGTCTCTGGGTGGAGCCGTCGTCGGCGATCGCCCTGGTCGCCGCCGAGTGGGAGGCCGAGCGTGCAGACGGTCCGGTCGTCGCCGTGCTCACGGGCCACGGCATCAAGGTGCCGGATGCGGACTGAAGGCGGCCGTGGCCGTCTTCGCTCAGCGCGCAGCGCCAGGCAGGCGGTCGATCTTGCTGAGGACCTCGTAGCGGTCGAACCGGTAGCGCGTGCGCACGTGCTGGAACGGCTGCCCCAGCGCGTCGGCGAACGTGTCGCTGATCTCCAGCGCCGGGGAGGGCGACGGGAGCCCCAGCAGCTCGCACTCGCGCTCCGGCGCCACGACCGCGCGGACGCGCCGGAAGGTCGAGTACGGAGCGACGCCCCACTCCGCCAGCGCCTCGTGCACCGACCCGGCGAGGTCCGCCGCGCCGAGCGCGTCCGCCAGCCGGGACGGGAACACCCCGATCTCGTGGCACATCGGCTCACCGTCGGCGAACCGCAGGCGCTCCAGCACGATCGCCCGCTCGGAGGGGCGCAGCTCCAGCCGCGTCACTGTCTCGAGGTCGGGCTTGATGGTCTCGAAGCGCAGGACCTTCGACGATGGCTCGAGGCCCAGCCTCCGCATGTCCTCCGTGTAGGAGGTGAGGCTCGGCCCCATCGTCACCGTCGGCCGGCTGACGTACGTGCCGCTGCCCTGCGAGCGGTGCACCCAGCCCTCGTCGGCGAGGCGTGCGAGCGACTGGCGCACGGTCATCGTGCTCACGTCGAACTCCTCGGCGAGGGCCCGCTCGGAGGCGAGCTTGGTGCCGGGTGCGAGCCCGGCGCAGCGCTCGCGCAGCTGGTCGAGGATCTCGATGTAGCGGGGTGCGCCCACGGTCTACGCCTCCTTGCGCTGTGCGCGTCGAAACAAAAGAGTCATGCGTCCGAAACCTTATTGATACAAATCTGTGGCGGAATTGATCTATAGCAGTTATCGTAGGTGAACACGGTCGCTCGATTCCACAAGCACACAGTAACAGCCCGAATTCCGCACGGTTGAGCGCCGGATCACAGAGAGGTGAAATGCAATGCGTTCTAAAGCACTTGTCGCGATTGCTCTAGCAGCAGCGACGGTCGTGGGGCTCAGCGGGTGCGGTGGCTCGCCATCGGCGAGCTCCGGCGACAAGGAGATCGTCCTCTGGCACATGGAGAACACCCCTTCCCGCGAGAAGGCGTTCCAGCAGCTGGCCGAGGAGTACAACAAGACCGACCCGGACTACAAGGTCAAGATCCAGGTGCAGGACTGGGGCCAGGTCTACACGAAGATCGCGGCGGCGGCCCAGTCGGGCAAGCAGCCCGACATCCTGTTCGCCATCCCGGACTTCGCCACCTACGTCCGCGGCCTCGGCCTCGGCGACCCGGTGAACGACGTCGTGGACGACGTGAAGAAGTCCGACGGCCTGATCAAGGCCGCCACCGCGCCATACACCGACAAGGGCGATGTCTGGGCCGTGCCGCTCTACGGCATGGTGCAGATGCTCTGGTACCGCAACGACCTGTTCCAGGCGGCCGGCATCGACAAGGCCCCGGCCACGTGGAGCGAGCTGGTCGCCGACGCCAAGAAGCTGTCCACCGGCAGCCAGACCGGCATCGCGGTCCCGTCGGGCAAGAACCTCGCCACCGACCAGGTGCTCTACAGCTTCATGGTCACCGGAGGCGCGGCGAACATGTTCACGAAGGACGGCAAGGTCTCGATCGACAACGAGAAGACCGTTGCCGCGTTCGAGCTGTACAAGCAGCTCGCCGAGCTGTCGCCGAAGGACGCGGGCAACTACTCCTGGCCCGAGCCGCAGGCGGCGCTCAACAGCGGCGCCACGGCGATGGCCGTCGAGAAGGGCCAGTATCTGGCTCCCTTCGAGGAGGAGTCCGGCCGTCCGGCCACCGACCTCGGCTGCGCGCCGATCCCGGTCGCGGACGACGGCGGCAAGACCGGCAGCATCTACTACTCCAACGGTGCGATGGTCCTCAGCAAGGACGACGCCAAGCAGAAGGCCGCCGGCGAGTTCCTCAAGTGGGTCCTCGACCCGAAGCAGTACGGCGACTTCCTGAACGCGGAGCCCGGCCTCTTCCTCCCGGTGACCGACAACGGCGCTACCGAGAGCAACTGGCGCGAGAACCCGGTCATCAGCACGTACAAGACGTGCGTCGACGCGATGCTCAAGCAGTCGGAGACCGGTGAGCTGTTCGGCTTCGTCGACGGCCAGTACATCGACTCCATCGGCGAGATCTCGGGCCAGAACATCCTGGCCCAGGCGGTGCAGCAGATGACCGTCAACGGCAAGAGCGCCAAGGAGGCCGTGTCGTGGGCCCAGCAGCAGATGCAGGACGCGATCGACAAATGACCGCTCCTGCAACGACCCGGGTGGCGCGGACGGCTTCGGTCCGTCCGCGCCGCTCGGCGGCGGCCGGCGGACGCCAGATGTCCGCCTCGACGAAGGTGCTCGGCTACGCGCTGGTCGCGCCGATCGTCATCATCATGGCCGTCGTCATCGCCTTCCCCCTGGTCAATGCGGTGGTGACCAGCCTTCAGGATCAGCGCGTGATCGGCAGCCCGGCGGACTTCGTCGGCTTCGAGACGTACGCGAAGGTGCTGACCGACGAGAAGTTCTGGTCGGCGCTCGGCCGCTCCGGCATCTGGCTGATCGTGAACATGATCGTGCAGACGATTCTCGCGTTCGCCACCGCGCTGCTGCTGCAGCGCAGCAATTGGTGGTCGCGCAGCGCCCGCACCTGGCTGGTGCTGCCGTGGGTCGTGCCGACCGTGGCGGTCGCGGTGATCTGGCAGTGGCTGCTCAACTCCCAGTACGGCATCATCCACAAGATCTTCGCCGGCGTCGGGATCGACATCGGCGCCCCGTTCGCGGACGGCCCTGTCGCCCTCCTCACCGTCATCCTCGTCAACAGCTGGCACTGGTTCCCGCTCAGCGCGGTCGTCATCTACGGCGCGCTCGCGACCGTGCCCCACGAGGTGCTCGAGGCCGCCAAGATGGACGGCGCGAACGCCTGGCGGACGTTCTGGTCGGTGACCTTCCCGCTCCTCCAGCCGGTGCTCTTCGCGCTCGGCCTGGTCGGCTCGCTGTGGTCGTTCAACGTGCTCGACACGATCTACCTGACCACCAAGGGCGGCCCTGCCGGCGCGACCACGACGATGCCGGTCTACATCTACGACACCGCGTTCAGCGCATTCCGGTCCAGCGAGGCCGCGGCAGCGAGCGTGCTGACCGTGATCGTGCTCGCCATCGCCGGAGTGCTGTTCGTGCGCTTCGCCCGACCGAAGGACTTCGCATGAGGGCCACGCTGCGCCTGAACCGCCTCCCCGCGCTGTTGGCGATGATCGTGCTGACGATCCTCGTCCTCGGGCCGCTCTACTGGGTGCTGAGCTCGGCGTTCAAGGGCAGGCAGGAGATCCTGCAGGCCGTGCCGACCTGGTTCCCGCAGTCGTTCACGCTGTCGAACTTCGAGCAGCTCTTCTTGACCACCGACTACGGCGTCTACCTGCGCAACAGCATCATCGTCGGCGTCGCCACCACGGTCGTGACGCTGATCGTGTCGCTCGCCGCGGCGTACGGGCTGTACCGGCTGCAGGTGCCGGGCAGCGGCAAGATCGCCGGCATCGTGCTCGTGTCGTACATGATCCCGGGGACGCTGCTCATCGTCCCGCTCTACAAGACGCTCGCCGGTCTCGGCCTGATCGACAGCTACGCCGGGCTCGTGCTGGTGAACGTCGCCTTCACGGCGCCGTTCTGTACGTGGCTGCTGCGCGGCTTCATCCACTCCATCCCGGCCGAGCTCGACGAGGCCGCGTCGATCGACGGCGCGGGGCCGCTCCGCACGATGGTGCAGGTCGTCCTGCCGCTCATGGCGCCGGGCGTCGCCACCGTCGCGGTGTACTCGTTCGTGTACTCGTGGACGGAGTTCGTCTTCGCCTCGCAGTTCATCGTCAGCGACACGCTCAAGACGCTGCCCATCGGGCTCAGCGCCCTCGTCGGCCAGTACACGGTCAACTGGGGCCTGGTCATGGCGGGCACCGTCTCCACGCTGATCCCGACCGTGGTGCTGTTCCTGTTCGTCGGCCGCTACTTCGTGGGCGGCCTGATCGCGGGAGCCACCAAGTGACCGTCATCACCGAGTCCACCAGCACGTCCGAGGTGTATCTGAGCCGCGTCCAGGAGGTGCTCGCCGAGGCCGCGCAGGCCGAGCTGCCGGCCGTCCTGCGCGCGGCGAAGACGGTGGCCGACACGTTCGACCGCGACGGCATCCTGTACGTCTTCGGCAGCGGCCACTCGCACGTGTTCGCCGAGGAGGCGTTCTACCGGGCGGGAGGGTCGGCGCGCATCTCGCCCATCCTGCAGGACGACTACATGCTGCACGTGAGCGCCCAGCGCAGCACCGAGCTGGAGCGCCAGGAGGGGCACGCGGAGGACATCCTCGGCCACTATCCGATCCGCTCGGGCGTCGACGCGATGCTGGTCGTCTCCAACTCGGGCTCGAACGCCCTGCCGATCGAGGTCGCGCTGGCGGCCAAGCGTCGGGACCTCCCGGTCATCGCGATCACGTCCGTGGCGTACGCACGCTCGACCAGCGCGCCGGGGCGACGCCTCCACGACGTGGCCGACATCGTGCTCGACAACCACTGCCCACCCGGAGACGCGCTCGTCTCCATCGCGCCGGGCCTGCCCAAGGCCGGGCCGGGCTCCAGCGCCGTCGGCATCGCCCTGCTGAACGCCGTGATCGTGGAGGCGCTCGCCCTGCAGTCCGAGGGCGGAGCGCAGCCCGACATCTACCTCAGTGCCGGGATGCCCGGCGCGGCCGAGCACAACAGGGCGCTGGCCGACCGGTTCCGCGACCGCATCCCGCACATCTAGCACCGCCTCCCGCACGAGAAACGAAACAAGGAAGAGAAACACGATGAAGATCAGCTTCGAAGTCTGGCCGAACATGCCGTGGGGCCGCCTGGAGGCCGCCGGTCCGGCCTGGAACTCCTGGGGCGACCTGACCTCGGCCGAGACGGCGACCAAGGTGGCCGACTACGGGTACGACGCCGTCGACTTCCTGCTCGGCCACCTGAAGAACGGCCCGCAGGCCGAGTACCAACAGCGCCTGGCCGACACCAAGGCGGCGGCGGAGGCGGCCGGCATCGAGGTGGGCTACGTCGCGAACCACACGACGTTCGTCAGCCCGCGCGAGTACGACCGCGAGCGCGGCATCGCCTCGTTCAAGGAGGCCCTCGACGCCGCAAAGGCCCTCGGCGCGAAGTCCGCCTGCACGCTGCTCGGCGACGGCTACTACGACCCGCCCCTCAACGTTCTGATGACTCGCAAGGAGGCGTGGCGCCAGGCCAAGGAGGCCATCACCGAGGTCTGCGACTACGCGGCGACGCTCGACCTCAACGTCAGCATCGAGCTGCTGCAGGGCACCATCCTCAACAAGGTGGAGTCGGTGGAGCGGATGTTCGACGAGATCGGCGCCTCCAACCTCCGCATGACCATGGACACCGGCGCCTTCTACGTCGCCGTCAAGCCGTTCATGACCGTGCCGCAGGGCATCAAGCGCCTCGCGAAGTACATCGACATCGTGCAGATCAAGGACGAGGTCGGCCTCCCCACGATCGTGAACACCAACCACATCTGGTTCGGCGGCGGCCTCGTCGACTTCCGCGAGACGTTCGACACCCTGGCCGAGATCGACTTCGACGGCTTCGTGAGCGTCGAGTGGGAGGGCTGGCAGGTCGGCGGCCCGATCGGGGTCGGCGAGCCGGCCGGCATCGGCCTGTCGAACTTCGACCGGGTCGCGGAGGAGTCGCTCGACTTCCTGCGCGAGTACGGCTTCACAACCCAGCGCGAGCGGGCCGCCTGAGAGTGACCGCTCACCCTGACGGCCTCGTCGTGGGCGTCGACGCCGGCACCACCGCTCTGAAGGTGCTGGTCGTCGACGCCGCGACGGGGCGTCCGGTCGCCGACGCGGTGCGCGAGTACCCCACCCGGTCTCCCGAGCCGGGCGCCCACGAGCAGGACCCCGCGGACTGGTGGGAGGCGGCGGTCGCGGCACTGCGCTCGGCGCTCGATGGGCTCGACGCGTCGGCCGTCCGGGCCGTCGGGATGTCGGGTCACATGCACTCCCTCCTCCTGATCGGAGCGGACGACGAGCCGGTCGCGCCGGCCATGACCTGGGCCGATCGCCGTGTCGCCGAGCAGACGCGGCGACTCGGCGGTGACCCGGCGTTCCGCCGGCACACGGGCAACGACGTGGTCGACGCGTTCACCGCCCCCAAGCTCGCCTGGTTCGCCGAGCGTCACCCGGACGCGCTCGCCCGCGCGCGGCGCCTCGTGCTGGCGAAGGACTACCTCCGCTTCCGCTTGACCGGCCGGTGGGCGACCGACCGGACGGACGCGGCGGGCACCCTGCTGTACGACGTGACCACGCGCGAGTGGCGGCGCGAGCTGTGGGAGACCGTCGGGGCCGACCCCGCCCTCGCTCCCGAGGTGCTGCGACCGGAGGAGATGGCCGGCGCTATCACGACTGCTGCTGCCGCCGCCACCGGTCTTGTCATGGGCACACCCGTGATCGCGGGCGCCGGCGACGTGCCGGCGGTCGTGCTGGGCTCCGGGGTCGTCGCCTCCGACCAGATCAGCGTGAACGTGGGCACGGCGGCCCAAATCATGGGCCTCTCGCCGCTCCCGGACCCGGGCGCCGGGTTCGTCTTCCTCTCGGCCACCGGCGAGAGCTTCGTCACGATGGCCTCGCTCTATGCCGCCGGCGCGAGCATCCGGTGGGCGGAGCGCACGCTGCTGGCCGGCTCCCCGATCGGTGATGCCGTCATCCAGGCTCCAGCGGGGAGCGCGGGACTGACGTATCTGCCGTTCATGTTCGGCTCCACGGTCCCGATCAAGAACGATCGCGCTCGGGCCGCCTTCATCGGCCAGGAGGAGCGGCACGGCTCAGCGCACCTCGCCCGGGCGGTGCTCGAGGGGGTCGCCTTCGCCTGCGCCGATGCAGTGAAGGCGGTCGTGGACGTGGTCGGCACCCCGCGTGAGCTGCGCATCGTCGGCGGGGTCACGCGCTCGGCGGAGTGGTGCCGCACCTTCGCAGCGGCCGTCGGTCCGGAGGTCGACGTCGTCCGGGTCGAGGGAGGCTCTGCACGCGGGGCGGTGGCGCTGGCCGCCGTCGGGGCGGGCCTCTGGACGCTCGGCGACGTGTCGGCGGCGGCAGAGCCGCCGATCCGGCCGGCAGACGACGTCGAGGCTGCGGAGATCGTGGCCGCGTACGCCCGCTACCGCGAGGCCTGCGACCGCCTCCTGCGGTAGGATCGAGGCCCGTTCCGCCCACGGAGGGGAGCCGCATGACCGAGGATGCCGAGGCGGGCGACGTCGCCGGCTTCCTCGCCCGCTGGCCGAAGTGCAAGGCCCAGACCCAACGCGAATGGATCGCTCGCATGCGCGCTCGCCGCCTCCCAGCACGGCGGAGGCGGAGACCGAACTCCCGGAGTTCGAGAGCGTCTTCGCGGAGGTCGCGGGCCTTGACCCGTCGACCTCGAAAGAGCACTCCCGGCTCCGCGACAGCCTCCTGGTGTCCCTCTACCCGGCGACGGCGACACCGGCCGCCCTCAAGCGGCTGCGCGCGGCGGTGCGCTCGCCGCAGTGGAAGCCGGAGCTGACCCTGGGGCGTTAGGGGCGTCAGCGTTGGATCGGCGGGTCTTGCTCCGCCTCGTCCGGTACCCAGGCGCCGGCCAGGGCTACGACGAATACGACGACGGCAAGCATCCACGCGACCCACGGCGCCTCGCCGAAGTGTGCGGCGGCGACGGCGAGGCCCAAGGAAACGACGAAGAGGAGTCCGGCCAGGACCGAATACGTGGTCGCACGCCGGCCCCTGGGTCGGGTGCCACCGATGAACCGGGTGGATCGGTCGACCGTGATCGCTACGATGACGGTCAGGAATGAGACGAGACCGCTCATCCGAAGCGGCACCGACGCGAAGGCGACGATCGCCCCCGCGGCAAATGCCGCCAGGAGGAGGTGGAACCAGATGTGTCGCGGAACGTGTCCCGTCATCCGGGTGGTTGCGCGAGTGTTGCTCATGCCGGTCACCTAGAAGCCCTTGCAGCTGCCGTAGACGCCGAGAAGCGCCGATCCAGCGGTGAGTGACCACATGAAGGTGGCTGTCGGCGGGTAGAACGCCAGGGGCACGGCGCCGGTGAGCGACGCGACGCACCAGCCCGCGCCGGTCACTTTCACCTTCGCGCCGCCGTTGTACTTCAGCCCGACGGACTTGACCATCTTGCCGCTGATGTACTTCTGCAGGTAGCTGCCCTTGCAGTTGACGAGGTTCTCGCCGGGCTTCATGAAATAGCTGCTGCCGGTCGGCGACACGCAGTTGTACGAGTAGTAAGACACACTCGGATCAGCAACGACCGGGAATGCGGTGCCGCTCGTGAAGTCGACCACCTGGGCGAGAACGTTCTGCCTGATCTCGAAGTGCGTAGGAACCGGCCGCCCGGTCGCATCCTTCGCCCAGGGGGCGGCGATTCCCACGGTCGGGACGCCCGATGCGTCGAGAACCCACACTGACCCATCGTCGTTCAACCGCATCGAGTGTCCCTCGGGAAGATCGATCGGATAGTCGTAACGGGCGGGCGCGTCAGGGCCTGAGATCACCGTGTTGATCTGAACGCCACCATCCTCGAGCGGGACCGGAACCGTGGCTGATCCGTTCTTGTTGTCATAGACGACCACGCCGGTGACGTCCGATTCCATCGCGTCGGAGGCCGCCTCGGCAAAAGGCAACCCGATGGTGATCGGATCGGCGTCACCACCCATTTCGATGCCATGCTCAGCTTGTACCGGGAAAGCAACATCCGCGGCCTCCGGGGCGTCGGCAGCATCGGCCATCACGTCCGGTGCGGCCTCCTGCACGGCGGCGATGGCGTTCGCGGTCGTGACCTCGTCGGCATCAGCCCAGGCGAATCCGGTCAGCTGCCCCGCGACTCCAGCGGCAGCAGCGATGACCCCCAGCATTTTTGAACGACGCATGCTCTTCCTCTCGTTCGTCGTCGAACGGAGCGGACGTGTCCCATGCCCACGTGCCTGGGAGCGACGAGATCCGCAACTCTGAAGGAACACAATCAGTTCACATGTGAAATGTCACATTCGCGTGACCCTTCTCATCACTATCTCGGAGAGACCCCTTGGCCTGCGCTTCCGATGCGGGCTGAATAGGGTTGTTACGACGTACGGGAGAGGAGCCCAGGTGGACGACGAGATCGTCGAGAGCCCGGAGCGGGTGGCGGATGCGCTCGAGGTGGAGGGGCAGGTGCCGGAGTCCGAGGAGGACGACGAGCAGGACGCCCCCGAGATCACCTACGACGAGCAGCTGTACCCGGCCCGGCCGCGCCGTCTGCGGCCGCGCGCGAACCTCCGCAGCGGCACCCTGCGGCGCAGCTTCTCCGACCCTCGTGCGGCGAACGGGCTGAACCCGGCGTACGTGGAGTGGCTGGTGCGGCAGTCCATGCTCAAGGACGCCGACGTGCTCAGCCGGCAGCTGTCCGGGTCGCCGAGCATGTGGCGCAACCCGTACGCGCGGCCGGACGCCCGGCGCGCGGTGTCGACCTCCGACGTGTGGTTCACCGCGTACCCGATCTCGCTCATCACGCGGCCCGGCGAGTCGTTCCTGAACGCGCTCGCCGATCCCGAGCTGTGGAGCGCGTTCGAGGCGATCGGCATCAACGGCGTGCACACCGGGCCGGTGAAGCGGGCCGGCGGCATCCGCGGCTGGCAGGAGACGCCGAGCGTCGACGGGCACTTCGACCGGATCGGCACGCAGATCGACCCGATCTTCGGCGACGAGGAGACCTTCCGCCGGATGACCGATGTCGCCGAGGAGCACGGCGGCGTCGTCATCGACGACATCGTGCCGGGTCACACCGGCAAGGGAGCCGACTTCCGGCTGGCCGAGATGGCGTACAAGGACTACCCGGGCATCTACCACATGGTCGAGATCCCGCCCGAGGAGTGGCACCTCCTGCCGACGGTCCCCGAGCACCGCGACTCCGTCAACCTCGACGCCGACACCGAGGCCGCGCTCGCGGCCCGCGGCTACATCATCGGCGAGCTGCAGCGCGTCATCTTCTTCGCGCCCGGCGTCAAGGAGACCAACTGGAGCGTCACCGCGCCGGTCGTGGGGGTCGACGGCGTCACGCGGCGCTGGGTGTACCTCCACTACTTCAAGGAGGGGCAGCCCTCGGTCAACTGGCTCGACCCGACGTTCTCGGGGATGCGGCTGGTGATCGGCGACGCCCTCCACTCGCTCGGCGACCTGGGCACGAGCGCCCTGCGGCTCGACGCCAACGGGTTCCTCGGCGTCGAGAAGAGCGCGGAGGGGCTGCCCGCCTGGTCGGAGGGGCACCCGCTCTCGCACGCGGCCAACCACGTCATCGCGGGCATGGTGCGCAAGGTCGGCGGCTTCACCTTCCAGGAGCTCAACCTGACCGTGGAGGACATCCGCGACACGGGCGCTGTCGGCGCCGACCTGTCGTACGACTTCATCAACCGGCCGGCGTACCACCACGCGCTCGCGACCGGCGACACGGAGTTCCTGCGGCTGACGCTGCGCACCTCCCTCGAGCTGGGGGTCGAGCCGGTCAGCCTCGTGCACGGGCTGCAGAATCACGACGAGCTCACCTACGAGCTGGTGCACTGGGCGACCCTGCACCGGGACGACATCTACCCGTTCCGGTACCAGGAGATCACCGGAGGCGAGCTCGCCGAGATCATCCGGGCCGACCTCACCGATGCGCTCACCGCGCCGACGGCCGACTACAACCTCGTGTTCACGACGAACGGGATCGCCTGCACCACGGCCTCCCTCATCGCGGCGACCCGCGGCCACGCGACCCTCGACTCGATCACCGAGGCCGACGTTCCGGCGATCCGGGACGCGCACCTGCTGCTCGCGGCCTTCAACGCGTGGCAGCCGGGCGTGTTCGCGCTGTCCGGGTGGGACCTGCTCGGCGCTCTGACCCTGCCGCAGGAGGAGGTCGCCGAGCTGATCGCCGAGGGCGACACCCGCTGGGTCGAGCGCGGCGCGCACGACCTGCTCGGCCTCGCGCCGGAGGCGGAGCGCTCGGCGTCCGGGATGCCGCGCGCCCGCTCCCTGTACGGTCCGCTGCCCGAGCAGCTGAAGGACGCCGACTCGTTCGCGAGCCGGCTGGGCGAGCTGCTGCGCATCCGCTCCCGCTCCGGTATCGCGAGCGCGCGCCAGGTCGACGTGCCCGACGTGGCGCACCCGGGCCTCCTCGTCCTGGTGCACGAGCTCGAGACGCTCGACGACTACGGCCTGCCGCAGGTGCAGCTGACCGTGCTCAACATGAGCTCCGAGGATGTCGACGGCACCGTCCGCTCCGACGCCCTGCCCAAGGGCGCCGCGGTCGTCGACGCCGCCGACGACCAGGAGATCGGGACCGTGGACAACCTCCGCAGCTTCCCCCTCAGCATCGGTGCCTACGGCGCGAAGTTCTTCGTGCTGCGGCGGGCGGCGGAGGAGGTCGCGGGGGCCTGAAACCTGCGCCGGTCGCCGGCGCGATACATTCGTGCCGAATGTGCGGTTAGGTCGCGTCTTTCCTTACATTCGTGCCGAATGTGCGGTGGTGATCGGGTGGGCGTCGCGAGAAGTTAGGCCGTGCAGAACGCTGCCAATCCGCCGCCGATGGCTGTGCTGAGGCGGCGGCGGGCGGGCCGCGCCTGCGAGGATCGATCTCGCGAAGGGGAGTAGCTCCGCGCCCGCCGGCCGCACGTGCGGCCACCGGGGTGTGCGGGCACGTCGACACACTGGCCGCGCCATCGCGGCCCGGCGTGCCTCCCGTCCGCCGCCGCAGGGCGACCGCCGATGCACGTGCAGGGGTGGCGCTCCCGCGCGTCGCGGCCCGGGCGAGCGAGACCTTCGGTCCCATCACGGCGACCGGACTCTCCTTGCTGCGTGCTGTCCGCCGCCTCGACCGAGAGGCCGGACCGGCTATGTCCACAGCACCCACCACGAGCCAGAGCAGTCACCGCACCTCGCCGCGAGGAGGCCGGCCGTTCCGGCGGCTCGTCCTCCCGCTCGGCGTCGTCGCACTCGTCGCCGCGCAGGGCGTCGCCCTGCGGCTGAGCGGCGTCGAGCCCGAGCCGCTCGTCGGCATCCTGATGTTCGGGCTCGCCATCGTCGCCGCCGCCTTCGCGCTGGCGTGGGCCGGGGAGGCGGCCGAGGTCGACATCTCCGGCGGGCTGGCCGTCGGGCTGCTCGCGATCATCGCGATCCTGCCCGAGTACGCGATCGACCTGTACTTCGCCTTCAGCGCCGGGTCCGATCCGAGCCAGGCGCCGTACGCCGCCGCCAACATGACCGGCTCGAACCGGCTGCTGCTGGGGTTCGGCTGGCCGTTCATCCTGCTGGTCGCGTTCCTCGTGTTCCGCGCCTCCCGCGCACGCCGCCGCCCCCTCGACCCCGGCATCGAGCGCCGGCCGTTCGCGGTGCGCCTGCCCGAGGACAACCGGGTGGAGCTGGGACTGCTGCTGATCGCCTCCCTGCTGACGCTGCTCATCCCGCTGACCGGCGGCATCCACGTGATGCTCGGCGTTGTGCTGCTCGCGCTCTTCGCGTACTACCTCTGGCGAGCGGCTCGCGGCGAGAGCAAGGAGCCGGAGCTCGTCGGGGTTCCGCAGGCGATCGGCGCGCTCCCCACCGTGGCAAGGCGGGTCACGGTCATCGTGATCTTCGCGCTGTCGGCGGTCGTCATCCTGCTGCTCGCCGAGCCCTTCGCGCACAGCCTGATCGCCGGGGGACGGGCGGCCGGGATCGACGACTTCCTGCTCGTGCAGTGGCTCGCGCCGCTGGCCTCCGAGGCGCCGGAGTTCGTCATCGCGATCGTCTTCGCGGCGCGCGGCAGGGCGGCGATGGCCGTCGGCATCCTGCTCGCCAGCAAGGTGAACCAGTGGACGGCGCTGGTCGGCACCCTCCCGATCGCCCACGCGCTCGGCGGCGGCGGGTGGATGCTGCCGCTCGACGGACGCCAGACCGAGGAGTTCGTGCTCACCGCCGCGCAGACGCTGCTCGGCGTCTCGATGCTGCTCGGCCTGCGGTTCAGCGGCCGCTGGGCGGTGGCGCTGTTCGTGCTGTTCGCGGCGACGTTCGTCTTCTCGTCGACGGAGGCGCGCTGGCTCGTGTCGGGCGTGTACGCGGTGCTGGCGGTCGTGCTGCTGCTGGCGCGGCGACGGGCGGTCGTGCCGACGATCGGCGCGCCCTTCCGGCGGCCGGTGACGCACGGCCGGGGGTGATCGTCCGCCATGCGCGAAACCGCTCGCTCCCGCCTCCGCGCGGAGCGACACTGCTGACATGAACGATATGGACGACGCGGTCGCGGGCGGCGGAGAGGCGCGGGGCAGCGAGGCGCGCGATGCCGAGGGGTTCGAACCCGTTGCGCTGGACCCCGCCGCCCTCGACGCCGCTGCACTCGACGACGCTGCACTCGACGCATACTCCGCCGCCGTCGTACGGGTCGCGGCCTCGGTGCTGCCGTCGGTCGCGGCCGTGACGGTGCGCACGCGCAGCGGGGCCGGAGCGGGCAGCGCCTCCGTGATCAGCGCCGACGGCCACCTGCTCACCAGTGCGCACGTGGTCGCCGGGGCCACGGCCGTCGAGCTCGCCTTCTCGGACGGCAGCTCGACCGGCGCGGAGGTGCTGGGCGCCGATCCGCTCTCCGACCTGGCGGTGCTGCGCGCGGTCGACCCGACGCCGGGGCCGGTACCGCTGGGCGACGCGGCGCGGCTCCGGGTCGGGCAGCTCGTGGTCGCGCTCGGCAACCCGCTGGGCCTCGCCGGGAGCGTCACCGCGGGGATCGTGTCGGCGCTCGGCCGCTCGCTCCCCACCTCCTCCGGCCGGGTCATCGACGAGGTGATCCAGACCTACGCGGCCCTCAACCCCGGCAACAGCGGCGGCGTGCTGGCCGACAGCGCGGGCCGCATGGTCGGGGTCAACACCGCCGTCGCGGGCGTCGGCCTGGGGCTCGCGGTGCCGATCAACGCCACCACGCTGGAGATCGTGGAGGCGCTCACGGCCGCCGGGCGCGTCCGCCGCGCCTGGCTGGGGGTGGCGGGCACGAAGGTCCGGCTCGCCCCCGAAGCGGCGGCCAAGGTCGGCGCGCCGATGGGCATCCAGGTCGTCTCCGTGGTGCCGGGCAGCCCCGCCGCCGAGGCCGGCACGCGCCCGGGCGACGTCGTCGTGTCGCTCGACGGCAGCCACGTCACCGATCCGACCGCGCTGCAGCGGCTCATGGTCGAGCGTGCGATCGGCCGCCGGATGGAGCTGACACTCTGGCGCAACGGCGCCCTCGTCGACGTGGTGGTGGAGCCGCGGGAGCTGGTGGGCTGACGCTGCTCAGTCGGCCGTATGCGTGTGCATCCGCGCGCCGGTCTCGTTGAAGATGCTGATGACCTGGGCGGGCTCGTCGCCGGCGGCGCTCATCGCATGCGGGGTGCGGGTGTCGAATTCCGCCGCCTCCCCCTGCCCGAGCACGAGGTCCTGCTCGCCGAGGAGGAGGCGCAGCCGGCCGCTGAGCACGTAGAGCCATTCGTAGCCGTCGTGCACCTTGAGGGCCGGCGTCTCCGGGTGGACCGGATACGTGATCCTGTAGGTGGCGACGGGCGAGTTCTCCGGTGTCAGCGGGGCGATGATCATTCCCTCGCGCCGGATGACCGCGCGCCGCACCCGCGGGTCGGCCGTCTGCGGCCGCAGCAGGTCGTCGATCCGCAGGCCGAGCCGTCGCGTCACCGGGATCAGCAGCTCGAGGCTCGCCTGGCGCTTGCCCGACTCCAGCCGCGAGAGCGTGCTGACCGACATCCCCGCGCCGTCGGCGAGGTCCTGCAGCGTGAGCCCCTGTGCCTGGCGGGCCGCTCGCAGCCGGCCGCCGAGCTGACGCAGCTCATCCACCATTCCGGACCTCCTTGCCGATTTAGCAAACATCTTTGCACTTTCGACAGCGAGCCGTCCAGGCTGGGGGCATGCACGATCACGACGTCATCATCGCCGGCGGCGGTCCCGCCGGCCTCTCCGCCGCCCTGATGCTCGGGCGTGCCCGGCGCCGGGTCCTCGTCATCGACGCCGGCCGGCCGCGCAACCGCTTCGCCGAGCACATGCACGGCGTGCTCGGCAACGAGGGGACGTCGCCCGCTGTACTGCTCGTTCGCGGCCGCGAGGAGGCGGCCGGGTACGGCGTCGCGTTCGCCGACGGGACCGTCGAGCAGGTCACGCGCCTGCGGGACGGCCTGGCGATCACGGGCGGCGACGGCGTCACCACGACGACCCGCGCGTTCATCCTGGCCGCCGGTCTGAGCGACGAGCTTCCGGACGTCCCGGGGCTCGCGGAGCGGTGGGGCGCCTCCGTGCTGCACTGCCCCTACTGCCACGGCTGGGAGGTGCGCGACCAGCGCCTCGGTGTCCTCACCAGCTCGCCGCTGAGCCTGCACCAGGCCGAGCTCGTGCGCCAGTGGAGCGACCGGGTCACGGTCTTCACCGCCGGCCTCGGCGGGCTCTCTGCGGAGACCGAGCGGCGCCTGCGGTCGCGCGGCGTCGAGCTCGTGTCCGAACGGGTCGTGGAGGTCCTGGGCGACGGCCGGGCCGTCACCGGCGTGCGGCTCGACAATGGCCGGGAGGTGGAACTGGACGCGATCTTCACCGGCGGCGCTCCTCGCCCGCACGACTCCGTCCTCGCGCCGCTCGGGCTCGACCGGAACGACATGCCCGCGGGCTCGTTCCTCGCCGTCGACTTCGCGGGCAGGACCAGCGACGAACGGGTCTGGGCGATCGGCAACGTCGTCAACCCGAACGCCACCGTCCCGATGTCGATCGGCGCCGGCGCGATGTCCGGCGCCGCCGTCAACGGAGCGCTGGTGGGCTGGGACTTCGACGAGGCGGAGGCGACGGCCCCGGTCCGCTAGCGCCCGGCCGCGTCCGAGCGTCGCGTCTCTCTCGTCGGAAGCGCCGCGACGATCCTCTCCAGCGGGTCGCCGAGCGCCTCGACCTCGCGCGCGATGCCCGCGGCCGCCGCGCGATACCGGTCGTCGGCGAGCACGCGCAGCACGGCCTTGCGCACCTTCTCGGGGGTGGGGGTGCCGGTGCGGAGGCTGAGGCCAGTGCCCGACCAGGCCACCCGGGCGGCGACCTCCGGCTTGTCCTCCGTGGTGCCGGCGACCACGAGCGGCACGCCGTGCGCGACCGCCTGCTGCACGCCGCCGAAGCCGCCGTTCGTGACGACGACGTCGGTCAGCGGCAGCAGCTGGTCGTAGGGCAGGAACTCCGCGACGCGCGCGTTGCCCGGCAGCGTGCCGCCGAGCAGCCGGGTGACCTCGTCGACCGGGCGGCCGCCGGTGGAGGCGACCACGAGCACGTCCTCTCCGGCGAGCCCGCGGAGGGTCGGCGCGAGCACCCGCGACAGGTCGGCGTTGTCGATGGTGCCCTGCGTCACGTGGACGACCGGACGCGAGCCGCGCAGGTCCGCCCACCACTCGGGCAGGGCGGTGGAGGCCGCGGCCGGCAGGCCCAGCGGGCCCACGAACTCCACGTGCCCGGCCAGCTCGCGCCGGGGGTACTCGAGACCGGCCGCGCCGAGCTCGAACGTGTGGTCGAATAGCCGCACCATGTCGAAGATCGTGCCGTCGAGGGGGCGCGAGCCGCATACGTACAGCCGCTCGTTGGCGGCGTCGGTGATCGGCTTGAGCGCGCCTCCGTAGATCATGGCGTTGAGCAGGCGGTTGCGCACGCGGGCGAGCGGACCGCTGCCCGGCGCCATGCCCGGCCCGTACGGTGCGGTGTCGACGCTGCGCGCGGTGAGCGGTAGGGCTGAGATGCCGATGACGGGCGGGCGGTTGCCGCGCGGCGTCGAGAGCAGCAGTGGGAGCACACCGGTGAACACGCCTTCGCAGAGGATCGCGTCGTACGCGTCGGCGTCGAGCGCGGCGGTCAGCGCCCGGTGCTGGCCGGGGATCACGCGCACGAACATGCCGGTGATGTCGTAGCGGACGGCGGCCAGGCCCTTCTTTCCCGCGCGCCCAGGCAGCCAAGCGTCGAGGTTCGCATCGTCGTAGTCGCACTCGGTGGGCAGCGGCAGGAAGCGCATCCCCGCCTCCTCGACGCGCGCGCGGTACTTCGCGCCGGTCAGCAGGGAGACGCGGTGCCCGCGGGCGACCAGGTCGGCGCCGACCTGGAGCATGGGGGCGACGTGCCCCCAGATCGGTGAGCTGCAGAGGAGGAGGTGGGCCATGATGGAGACATTCCTTCGGGTTTGGAAGTATTGAACACGGTGGTACTGTATTGAATATGAGCAAGGTAATGGATCCGGCCGACGGGCGCAAGACCCCTGCGAAGCGCCGCTACAACTCGGCCCGCCGGGCCGAGCAGGCGGCGGAGACGCGGCGGCGCATCGTCGCGGCGGCGGCGGAGTGCTTCGCCGAGCGCGGCTACGCCCGCACGACCCTCGCTCAGATCGCCGAGCGCGCCGAGGTGTCGGTGGAGTCGGTTGCCGCGAACGGACCCAAGCGCGCGCTCATCCTCGCCGCCTTCGAGCAGTCCCTCGCGGGTGAGGAGGGCCAGCAGGGCACGGTCGAGCGCGATTTCGCGGCGCCGATCCTGGCGCTGGAGGACCGCGAGGAGTTCCTGGAGGCGGCGGCGGAGTTCGCGGTCACCAGCGCCTCCCGCGCCATCGGCATCTGGCGCGCGTTCAGCTCGGCCGCCGACGACGACGAGGAGCTCGCGGCCGTCTACCGCGCCCTCGCCGGACGGAGGCGGGAGGATGCGCGCGCGCTCGCCCGCATCCTCGACTCCCGCGGCTGGCTGCGCCCCGACGCGACGGTGGAGCAGCACGCCGACACCCTGGCCCTGCTGACCGGCCTCGACCCGTACCAGCTCTACGTGCGCGACTTCGGCTGGACCGAGGACGAACTGCGCGCCTGGTTCGTCGACACCGCCCGCCGCCTCCTCTTCGCGTGACCCCGCCCGGGCTCGCGCGGATAGGGTGAGCGGATGACGTTGGACGCCGCTGCCCTGCTCGACGGACCCCGCGGGCGCCGGCTGGCGCTGGAGGCGGCGCTCCAGTCCTTCGACGGCGACGACCCCGACCACTGGCTGATCGGCGCGTCTGTCATGCGGCTCGCGGGTGACCTCGACGTGAGCAGCGGGCGGTCGACGGTCACGTTCACGCTCGTGCCGGAGGGCGAGCCGGAGCCGCCCGAGCCCGAATGGCTCACCGTCCCCCAGCTCGCGACCGTGCTCGCCGCTGCCCCGGTCGCCGGCCTCCCGAGCCTCCTGCCCGCCCTGACCAGCGCCGTCGACAGCGCGCGCTACTGGCAGGAGCCCGACGGGGAGGATGTGCTCGCCGCCCTGCCCGAGCTGCGACCCGCGCTGCTCCGGGTGATGGAGGCCGTGCTCGCCCACCCGGACGCCCGCACCTGGGGCGAGCCGATCGAGCCCCGCGACCAGTGGGAGGTGGTGTTCGAGACGCCGGAGGGCATGCGGGACGACGTCCCCGCCGACGTCGACGCCGACGCCGCGGCCGACCCCGACTGGGCGGAATGGCGCGAGGAGGCCGTGGCCGAGGAGTTCGCCGCCGCCACCGACCGACCGACCGACCCCGAGGCCCCCTGGTCGGGCGCCTGGTGGAGCATCCCCTTCACCCGCCCGGCGACGCTCACGACGACGCGCACCCTCGCCGGGGCCCCCGCAGGCCTCCGTCTCGTGGAGGACGGCTTCGGCTGGGACCGCGCCGTCTCCGCCCCGGTCCGGGTGGAGGGCGCCTCGGTGTACGAGGTCGACTCGCCGGAGGCGTGGGCCGGCCTGTGCCGCCGCTTCCCGCTGACGGCCACGGCCTCCCACCGCCACGACTGGTACCGCACCACGGGTCGCGCCGGCGTCTGGCTGCGGCCCGACTGGGCGGCGGTCGCGCAGCACTACGACGGGGTGCACCTCAGCGTCGCGGGCTACCTGCGCCTGGCGGGCAGAGCGATCCCGGTGACCGAGGAGGCCGCCTCCGTCATCGCGGGCTGGAGCCCCGACGAGACGTACTGGCTGCGCCGCGAGCGGGTGCGGGTCGGCGTCGAGGACCGCGTGGAGTGGCGGCGCGGCGACGACGGGGAGTGGGAGGCCGTGCCGGCTCAGGACCCCGAGGCGAACTCCGTGCAGACGCCGACGGACCGGAACCCGAACGGGCGGTAGAGGGAGGGCGCGCGAGGCGCAACCAGCGCTCACGTCGCGGACATACCCGTGTGAGCGTCGGCATCCGCCGACGCTGCACCGTCGGCCTTCGCCCGCACACGGGCGCGGCCGTGTCCTCGAGGAGTATGCATGAAGCGCGCACCGGCGCTGGTGTCGGCGGCCGCCTTGGCCGCCGTCCTGTCCGTCACGACCACGGCCGCCGCACCGCCGAACCAGGAGCCGGCGGCGCCCTCGGCGGGCGAATACTGCGCGGTCCGGATCGAGCCGCTCGCGTCGGGCGTGGACCCCGCGACCCCCGTCTGCTTCCGGACGCCGGACGAGCTCCGCGCCTACCTGGCCGTGGTCACAGCGCCGCGCGGCACCTCCGCCCTGGCCGCGGCGACCACGGCGAGCACTGTTCTCGGCACCGTCTACAAGGACGCCGGCTACGCGGGAGGGAGTCTGTCCTTCTACGGGAGCGGGAGCTGCGCCGGGGTGACGTTCGGCTTCGCAGCGCTCGACGCCGGGTGGCGGAACGTCATCAGCTCGGCGAAGGCGTTCGCCGGATGCCATGTCTCGCTGTACTCCGCGCCCTCGTACGGCGGATCGCAGCTGCTGTGCACGCCGAACTGCGCGAGCCTCGGGGCGCTGAACGACCGGGTCCTCTCGCTGGTGTTCCGGCCGGCGGGCTGAGCGCTACCGCTCCGGGGCGAGCCCGGCGGACTGGCAGATGCCGGGCCGTCCGGGAACGACGGCCGGGCTCCCGTCGCCCATGACGCAGAGCTGCAGCTCCTTCGGCACCTCGTGCGGGCCGGGGGTGGCGGCGAGCTGGTCCGTGTCCTTGTCGAGCGCTCCGCGGCGCCACATGTCCCGGCAGACGCCGATCGGGTCGGAGACCGTTCCCTCGCCGCTCGCCTCGTCGTGCAGCGTCGCGGCGGCATACGTGAATTGACCGTCGGCGCCGCGCTGCGGCGACGCGAGGCAGTAGACGATGTCGGTGTTCGTGACCTCCTGGGAGTGGAGGATCGCGGTGGCCGCCGTCGCCGCACCGCCGATGGCGAGCACCCCGATGCCGCCCCAGAGCGCGAACCTGCGCCGGAGCGCACGCCGCCGACGGCTCGCCTCGGTGCGCACCTGCGTGAGCAGGGTCTCGCGGATCGCGTCCGTACGCTGCTCGGTCATCTCCGGCATGTCGCCGTCGTCGTAGAGGGGTGTCACTGGGCGGCTCCGTACAGTCGGGCGGTGAGCTCGCTGCGGGTGTCGTTGGTCAGATGGCTCGGCATCCGGCGGCGGATCTTCTCGCGAGCGCGGTGCAGCTTGGACTTCACCGTTCCTACGGGGATGTCCAGCACGGCCGCCACGGTTGCAAGCGGGAGCTCCTCGATCACGCTGAGGTCGATGATGGATCGCTCCTGGGCGGTGAGCACGGCCATCGCCTCGTACACGGCGCGCAGCTCGGCGTCGTGGTCGAGCCGGTCGAGCACGATGTCGGCGTGGTCGGCGTGCTGCTCGGGTTCGGGGAGCGCCGCGAGCAGCCGGTTCCAGCGCCGGGCGCTTCTCGCATGATTGAGCAGCACGTAGCTCGTGACGCTCAGCAGCCAGGGCAGGATCGACCCGTCGACGATGCGTACCTTCGCCCGGTTGCGCCAGGCCTCGAGGAAGACGATCGCGACCACGTCCTCGGCGTCGTGCACGCTCTTCAGCTGCGCGTACGCCTTGCGGAAGACGCGCCTCCGGTACCGGTCGAAGAGGACGGCGAACGAGCGCTCGGTGCCGCTGGTGGCCTCCAGCCACAGAGCGGCGTCGGCCCGTTCGTCGACCACCCTCGACTCCCCCTGTTGAGATCGAACAGAGGCTAACACGAGGGTCGGAGCGGTTCAGCGGAGGTGGCTGCTCACCGCGTTCTCGATGCGGCGCGTGCGGTCGCCGAAGGCGTACCAGCACAGCACTCCGATGAGCGGGAACACGATCAGCGCCGCGATCCACAGCACCTTGCTCGTGTACTCCATCCGGCTCGAACGGACGATCTGGACCGCGGCGATCACGATGAAGGTCAGCCACGCCGCCAGGGCGACGAAACCGACCACGATGAGGACCCAGCCGACGACGTCAGGGGCGTTCATGAGAACCTCCTCCACCTCTCGTGCGTCGGCGATCTGCCGCTCGCGGAGGCCTGTGAGCGGCGACGTTAGCACGCCGGAAACGGGTTCTCCTAGGGCTCCGGCGCGTCGCAGGATTCGTGGGAACCGGCCAGGATCTGCCGGACATCCCCTTGTAGCGACCTCCTTCCGGAGGCCCGGATCCACCATGTATCGGGGAAGGAATACACGGATGAAAGCACTCAGGGATCGCGCACTCCTCGGAGCGTGCGCGACCATCGCCGGCGCCGCACTCGTCGTGCTCGGAGCCGCGCTGCCCGCCCAGGCGGGGACCACGGACTCGTCGGGCGCGGCGACGATCGCCGCCGGCCAGTCCACCACCGGCACGCTCGTCGACCCCGGTTGTCTCTCGGCGGGCAGGGCCGCCTCCGACTGCACGTACACGACCGGTGTGAGCCTCGGTACCCCGGAGCGTTCGACGCGAGCACAGGTGCTCGCCGATCCCGGCCTGTCGGCTGCCCAGAAGTCGGAGATCCTCGCGACCGCCTCGCCGAACGGGACGCTCGCCGTCTCGTCCAACCACTGGTCGCAGTTCGTCACGGGGGTGGCCTACACGCAGACGCAGAACGGCACGTTCTACTACAACGGCTCGCGGGTCTGGGTGACGCAGAGCTACTCCGGGTACACGGGCTCCCACGCCTGCTTCACCAACTACGTGGTGACGGGCTGGACCATCAGCAACGTGAGCAAGAGCGACAGCGGTTCGACCACCTCCCGCAACCTGTACTGCGGATGGAACGTCAACCAGCCCGCCTGGATCACGACGTCGTGGTCCATGACCGCGACCGTCCACACCAACGGCACCATCTCCGGCGCCGGCGCGACCGTCGGCTGAGGCCGACCGACGGCGGCGGCCGGGAAGCACCGGGGGGAATGCTTCCATTTCGGCCACGGCCGCCGCGCCAGGCCGCATCCCCGGGTCCGACACGACCCGGGGATGCGGCCTTTCTCTGCCTCCTCTCCGCCGTCACTGCCCTTCCCGAATCCATAGCCCGGGCATATAGTTAATGCACCTGAACAACACCGTGCGCTCTCGCCCATCGCCGTGCGAGTCCCGATCCCCGAAGGACTCCCTCCCGTGCCCCGCTCCGGCATCTTCACCAAGGACCACCCGCACTACCGCTGGGTCGCCCTCTCCAACACGACCCTCGGCATGCTCATGGCGACGATCAACTCGTCGATCGTGATCATCTCGCTGCCCGCGATCTTCACCGGCATCAAGCTCAACCCGCTCGAGCCGGACAATGTGTCGTACCTGCTGTGGATGCTGATGGGCTACATGCTCGTCACCGCCGTCTTCGTCGTGATGTTCGGCCGGATGGGCGACCAGTTCGGGCGGGTGCGGATCTACAACCTCGGGTTCGTCATCTTCACGATCTCCGCCATCGCGCTGTGCCTCGACCCGTTCACCGGCGGCCCCGGCGCGCTGTGGCTGATCGCCTGGCGGTTCGTGCAGGGCGTCGGAGGCGCGATGCTGTTCGCGAACTCGACCGCGATCCTCACCGACGCCTTCCCGGCCCACAAGCGCGGCTTCGCGCTCGGCCTCAACCAGGTGGCGGCCATCGCCGGTTCGTTCATCGGCCTGATCCTCGGCGGCGTGCTGGCCGAGGTGGACTGGCGGGCCGTCTTCTTCGTGTCCGTCCCGTTCGGCGTGATCGGCACCATCTGGTCGTACAAGTCGCTGCACGAGGTCGGGCAGAAGAACCCGGGGAGGATCGACTGGCTCGGCAACGCGACCTTCGGCGTCGGCCTGGTCGCCCTCCTCACCGGCATCACCTACGGCATCCAGCCCTACGGCGACAGCTCGCAGGGCTGGGGCAACCCGTGGGTGATCGGCTCCATCGCTGCCGGTGTGCTGCTGCTCGTGGCGTTCGTGCTCGTGGAGCGGAGGGTTCCGGCTCCGATGTTCGACATGAAGCTGTTCCGCATCCGCGCCTTCTCGTCGGGCATCTTCGCCGGACTGCTGGCGTCGATCGGCCGCGGCGGCCTCCAGTTCATGCTGATCATCTGGCTGCAGGGCATCTGGCTGCCGCTGCACGGGTACAGCTACGAGTCGACGCCGCTGTGGGCGGGCATCTACATGCTGCCGATCACGATCGGCTTCCTCGTCGCGGGCCCGATCTCCGGAGCGCTGTCCGACCGGTTCGGAGCCCGCGCCTTCGCGACCGTCGGACTCGTGCTGGTCGCCGCGACCTTCATCGGCCTGCTGCTGATCCCCGTGAACTTCGACTACTGGGAGTTCGCGCTGCTGACCGGCCTCAACGGCGTCGGCTCCGGACTGTTCTCATCGCCGAACCGCACAGCGATCATGAACAGCGTGCCCGCGAACGAGCGCGGAGCCGCCTCCGGCATGGCGGGCGTCGCACTCAACGCGGGCAGCTCGCTCTCGATCGGCGTGTTCTTCTCGCTGATGATCGCGGGCCTGTCGACGACCCTCCCGACCGCGCTGACCCACGGCCTCACCTCGCACGGCGTGCCGCAGCACGTCGCCGCGCAGATCGGTCAGACGCCGCCGGTCGGGAGCCTGTTCGCCGCGTTCCTCGGCTACAACCCGATCCAGAGCCTGCTCGGCCCCACGGGGATCCTCGACAGCCCGAAGGTCGACGGCGCGACCCTGGTCGGCAAGGAGTTCTTCCCGCAGCTGATCTCCGGCCCCTTCCACGACGGACTGGTCGTCGTGTTCTGGGCGGCGGCGATCATGAGCATCATCGGAGCCGTGGCGTCGTTCCTCGGCGGGGCGAAGTATGTTCATGGGGAGACCGCGGCGCCCGCGCGGTCGACCAGCGACGAAGGCGAGGAAGTCGGTGCGAACCGAGCATGACGATCTGGGACGGCCGACGGCCGAGGACGACGATGTCCCCGGCCGCCTGGCCCTGGCGATCGGCCGGCTGAACCGCCGCATCCGCTCCTCCACCGGCGGCCTCAGCCACGGTCAGCTCTCGGCGCTGTCGACGATCGTGCGCCGCGGCCCGCTGCGCCCGGGCGAGCTGGCGGCGATCGAGGTGGTCGCGGCTCCCACGATCACGCGGGTGATCTCGGACCTGGAGGGGCGCGGCCTGGTCGCGCGCGAGCCCGACCCCGACGACGGCCGCTCCTTCTTCGTCTCGGCCAGCGACGCCGGCATCGCCCTGCTGCTGGAGGCCCGCACCGACCGCGCCCGCGCGGTCTCGGCCGTGCTCGCCGAGCTCACGCCTGCGCAGCGCCGCACGATCGCGGCCGCCCTCCCCGCCCTGGAGGAGGCGGCGCAGCTGCTCCCCGCCCCCTCCTGACCCGGCCCGACATTCGTGCCGAATGTAGGGAAGGAGCGCGCCTAAGCCGACATTTGCGCCACATCTCCCACCACCCCGGGGCGGCGGAAGCCGTGCACGGTCAGGTAGATGCCCAGCGACGCCTCCCACACGATCTCGGGAAGGGTCAGCACCGCCGAGGCCGGGCTGAACTGCCCGTACGCGCCGAACATCACGGCGATGCCCGAGAGCGACACCAGCGGGCCGCCGATCAGGCCGAACCACGCCATCCAGTGCGGCACGAGCCCCGAGCGGAGCATCATCCAGCCGAGCAGGAGGCCGTTGCCCAGCCCCACGACGAAGCCGGGGCCGAGCAGGAACGTCCAATCGTGCAGCGCCACGAACGCCCCGGCCGTCGTCACCAGCGCCGCGCCGTCAGCGGAGCCGGACCCGGAGCCGGAGCCGGAGCCGGAGTCGCCGGCCGCGCGCTGCAACGTCACCACGGTCAGCACGCTCAGGATGCCGACCGCGATGAAGCCGCACTCGACCAGCCGTGCGGCGACGTAGCCGTGCGACAGGGCGGGGAACCGCTCGCGCAGCACGGGTAGCAGCGCGAGCGCGGTGCCGATGTTCGCCGCGATCAGCACGAGCTCGCACACGGCGCCGATCAGGGGTCCGGTGTCGGAGGCTCCGCCCAGCACCCAGCGCGGGTCGCTGAGCGCGCCTCCGTACAGCTGCGCGCCCACGATGGCCGAGACGAACGTGACGAGGAAGAGCACACCGGCGGTCAGGGAGGAGCGCCGGTGACGGACGGACAGGGGTGTGGCGAGGGCGGTCATGCTGCTCCTTCTACGGATGCCGGCGGCGGAGGTGTACGGCGTACACCTCGTTTGCTGCAGCATAGGTGTACGGCGTACACTTCGTCAAGTGACCGCAGCGACCGGAGCGAAGGGGGCCTCCCGCCCGCGCCTCTCACGCGACGCCGTGCTCGCCGCCGCCCTCCCGATGGCAGACCGCGAGGGCCTCGACGGGCTCAGCATGCGCGCGCTCGCCCAGCGGCTCGGCGTCGTGCCGATGGCCCTCTACAAGCACGTCGCCAACAAGGACGAGCTGATCGACGGCATCGTCGACCTGGTCTGGGCGGAGGTCGAGCCGCCCGACGCCGCCGACCCGCCCAACGCCGCCGACCCGCCCGACGCCGCCGACCCGCCCGACGCCGCCGACCTGCAGAGCTGGCGCCCGGCGATGCGGGCCCGCGCAGCCTCCCTCCGCCAGGCCCTCCGCCGTCACCCCTGGGCGGTCGGGCTGATGGAGACGCGGATGCGGCCGGGCCCCGCGAACTTGTTCCAGCACAACGCGATGATGGGGTGCCTGCGTCGCGCCGGCTTCTCCTTCCGCACGACCGTGCACGTGACGTCGGTGCTCGACGCCTACGTCTACGGCTTCGCGCTGCAGGAGAAGACCCTCCCCTTCGACACGGCCGAGGAGTCGGGCGCGCTCGCCGCGCAGAAGCTCGCCCAGCAGCAGCAGGAGGAGCGGCCCCCGGCCGAGCTGGCCGCCGCCTTCCCGTATCTGATGGAGGTCGTGGCCGAACTCGCCGCGCAGGGCTACGACTACGACGCCGAGTTCGCGACCGGCCTCGACCTCATCCTCGACGGCGTGGAGCGTCTCCGCCCGGAGTGGAGCCGCGCCGGCGACGCTCCTCCTGGCTCCGCTCCTGCTGACCCCGCTCCTGACCCGGGCGCGCCGCGATGACCGGGTGCGCCCCCGTGTAGCCCTCGCGCTGCTTCGCGATGGCGAGGATGCGGCCGCGCTGCAGGTACCAGCCGAGCACGAGCAGCGGGATGATGACGACGAGCGACGCGACGGTCCACGTGCCCGTCGGGTAGTCGAATGCCATCAGCACCAGCACCGCCGCGAGGAAGGCGAGCGTCAGCCACGCGGTGAACGGCGCCCCGAACAGCCGGAACGACGGTCGCTCCAGCTTTCCCTGCAGCGACCACTTCCGCAGCTGCATCTGGCAGAGCACGATCATCGCCCAGCTGGTGATGATGCCGAGGGAGGCGACGTTCAGCACGATGTTGAACGCCTCCTCCGGCACCACCAGGTTGAGGAAGACGCCGAGCACGCCGATCGCCGCGGTGAGCAGGATGCCGCCGTACGGGACGCCGCGAGCATTCATCCGGCCGGTGAAGGCGGGGGAGGCGCCGGTCTGCGCGAGCGAGTGGAGGATGCGGCCGGTGGAGTACATGCCGGCGTTGAGGCTCGACAGCGCGGCGGTGAGCACCACGAAGTTCATGACCGAGCCGATGATCGCGCCGGTCTGCGGACCGCCGAGGTGCGTGAAGAAGGTGACGAAGGGGCTCTCGTCGCCGCTGTACGCGCTCGCCGGGAGCAGCAGGGCCAGCAGCAGCACCGAGCCGCAGTAGAAGACGGCGATGCGGAAGACCACGCTGTTGATCGCCTTCGGCATGATCCTCTCGGGCTCCGCGGTCTCGCCGGCCGCGATGCCGACGAGCTCGATGGCCGCGTATGCGAAGACGACGCCCTGTACGAGCACGAGCGCCATCGCGATGGTGCCGACGCCGTTCGGCAGCAGCCAGCCGTTCTCGGCCAGCATCGGGATGCCGGTCGGGCCGAGGTCGGTCGGCCAGCCGGCCGCCAGCACGACGATGCCGACGAGGAGGAAGGCCACGAGCGCGCCCACCTTGATCAGCGCGAACCAGAACTCCATCTCGCCGAACACCTTCACCGAGATGAGGTTGAGGCTCACGACGACGATCAGCGCGATCAGCGCCAGCAGCCACTGCGGCACCGACGAGAAGGCGCTCCAGTACTTCACGTAGAGGGCGACGGCGGTGGAGTCGACGATCGCGGTCATCGCCCAGTTGAGGAAGTACATCCACCCGGCGACGTACGCCATCTTCTCGCCGTAGAACTCGCGCGCGTACGACACGAACGATCCGGACGACGGCCGGTGCAGCACCAGCTCGCCGAGCGCGCGCAGCACGAGGAAGGCGAAGAAGCCGCACACCGCGTACACGAGCACGAGGATGGGGCCGCCCTGCTCGAGCCTCCCTCCGGCGCCGAGGAAGAGGCCGGTGCCGATGGCGCCGCCGATGGCGATCATCTGCAGCTGCCGCGACGACAGGGACTTGTGGTAGCCCTCCTGCTCGCTGGCGAAGTCCTGGACCGCCTGGCTCACGTCGCCGAGGTGCTCGCGCCGGTTCTCCAGGTCGTCAGCGGGGTCATGGGGTGCCGACATGGCGCTCCTCCTTGCATGGTCGTGCTCGGTCGCCCACACTACCCGCAGCGTCCTGCCCCCGCTCGGGGGGTCGGCGGTGCGTCTCAGGCGATCGAGAGCAGGGCGGCGGCGATCACGGCGAGCGCGAGCCCCGCCCACTGCACGGGCGCGACGCGCTCGCGCAGCACGAGGGCGGCGAGGAGGATCGTGCCGGCCGGGTACAGCGCGACCAACACCGACATGGTCGTGAGGTCGCCGAGGCGCAGGCCCAGCAGGATGATCGTGTTCGCCGTCGCGTCGATCACGCCCGAGAGGGCGGCCAGAAGGAGGCCGGCACGGGGGAGGCGGGCACGGGGGAGGCCAGCACCGGGGAGGCGGTCGCCGGGCGCCCGCGCCCGCCGCGCCGCCACCACCATCGCGCCCACGACGCTCCACATGATCGCCCCGTTGACGGCGCGGTTGACGATCAGCGGCACCAGGCCCGAGTCGGCCGGGGTCTGGTCGAGCAGCACCAGGAACAGGCCGATGCCGGCTCCCGCTCCGACCGCCATCAGCAGCGCGCGACCGGAGGGGCGCACGGCCCCTCGCTCAGGAACGAACCCGACGAGCACCACCGCTACCAGCGCCAGCCCGAGGGCGACGTAGCCGATCGGCGCGAACCGGTCCCCGCCGATCAGGCCGACGATCATGGGCACCACGGCCGACACCACCGCGGTCAGCGGCGACAGGATGCTCATCGGCCCGACGGCCAGGCAGGCGTACAGCAGGAAGATGGCCGCCGACCCGACGACGCCGGAGGCCGCGGCCCAGCCGACCGCGGATGCCGACCACGCGCCGCCGACGACGGGCAGCGCCAGGAGCAGCAGCGCGAGCCCGCTCACCGCCCCGAGCGCCGTCGTGCGCACAGCGCCGACGCGACGCGCGGCCACGCCGCCGACGAAGTCCGCGGAGCCGTAGACGAGTGCCGAGAGCAGCCCCAGCAGGGCGGCCGGCATCAGCTCCCGGCCAGGCGGTAGATGTGCAGCACGGCGCCCGACTCGAAGCGGTCGAGGGTCGTCAGCTCGAAGGCCCACTTCTCGCGGTCGTCGGGGAAGATGCGCACCCCGCCGCCGACGAGCACCGGGTAGGTCAGGAGGCGCAGCTCGTCGACCAGCCCCCAGACCAGCAGCGAGCGCACCAGCGACGCGCTGCCAGGAACGAGGATGGGCGCGTCGCCCTCCTGCTCCTTCAGCCCCTGCACGGCCGCGCGGACCCCGCCCAGCTGCCGGTCGGCGACCAGGGCCGTGGCGTTCCAGCCGAGCTCGCCGGCGCGGGAGGTCACGACCGTCTTGGGCAGCGCGTTCATGGCGTCGGCGAACGGCCCCTCGCGCGGCGGCCACGCCTCGGCGAACTGCTCGTAGGTGCGGCGGCCGAGGAGCAGCGAGCCGGCCTCCTGCACCTCCCGCAGCTTGAAGGCGACCAGGTCGTCGGTGCCGTACGGCATGGTCCAGCCGGAGTGGCGGTGCGTCGTCTCGCCGCCCGGCGCCTCCACGACCCCGTCGAGGGTCATGAACTGGGTGACGATCAGGCGAGGCATGTCCGCGATGCTACCCGAGCGTCCGCGGCGGGGGCGAGAGGTGCAGACGCCCGGAAATGCATCTGTGGAGGCCGCGAGCTCTCCACAGATTCGGCGCCCCGCCGACCGGGCGGTCGGCGGCCCTCGTTACGATCGAGAGATGAACTGGAACGCCTGGGTGCCCGACGATCGGGACGCGCCGCCGCCGGATGAGGAGCCGCCCTTCCCCGACGTCGCCGACGACCCGTCGCTGGTCGACGGCTACGCGGGCGATCCGTTCGCGGAGCCCACGTGGGCGGTGGCGCCGGTGGGTGGCGTGGGCGGCGCGGGTGGCGCGGGCGGCGCGGGTGGCGCGGGTGGCGCGGGTGCGCGTGTCGCTCCTCCTCGTCCACCGGCCGCGCCGCGGGCGACGCCGGCGCGCTTCGCGTCCCCGCGCGAGGCGCTGCGCGAGGTGTTCGGGTACGACGCCTTCCGCGGCCAGCAGGAGGCGATCATCGACCGGGTCGCCGCCGGCGGCGACGCCGTCGTGCTGATGCCGACGGGCGGCGGCAAGAGCCTGTGCTACCAGATCCCGTCGCTGGTCCGCGAGGGCACCGGCGTCGTGGTCTCCCCGTTGATCGCCCTCATGCAGGACCAGGTCGACGCGCTGACCGCGGTCGGCGTGCGGGCCGCCTTCCTCAACTCCACGCAGGATGCCGGCCAGCGCGCGGCGGTCGAACGCGCATACCTCGGCGGAGAGCTCGACATCCTCTATGTGGCGCCCGAGCGGCTGTCGTCGGAGGCGACCAAGCGCTTCCTCGAGCGGGGCCGCATCGCCCTGTTCGCCATCGACGAGGCGCACTGCGTCTCCCAGTGGGGGCACGACTTCCGGCCCGACTACCTCGCGCTGTCCGAGTTGGCGGACCGCTGGCCCGACGTCCCCCGCATCGCCCTCACCGCCACCGCGACCGAGGCGACGCACAAGGAGCTCACCCAGCGGCTCCGGCTCGAGGGCGCCGAGCACTTCGTGTCGGACTTCGACCGGCCCAACATCCAGTACCGCATCGTGCCCAAGGTCGACGTGCGCAAGCAGCTCCTCGACTTCATCACCGTGGAGCACCCGGGTGACGCGGGCATCGTCTACGCGCTCTCGCGCAACTCGGTCGAGCGCACGGCCGAGTTCCTCTCCGCCCGCGGTCTGACCGCTCTGCCCTATCACGCCGGCCTCGACGCGGGCCTGCGGGCGCGCACCCAGTCGCGGTTCCTCCGCGAGGAGGGCGTGATCGTCGTCGCCACCATCGCCTTCGGCATGGGCATCGACAAGCCCGACGTGCGGTTCGTCGCGCACGTCGACCTCCCGAAGTCCGTCGAGGGGTACTACCAGGAGACCGGCCGCGCCGGCCGTGACGGCCTCCCCTCGACCGCGTGGCTGGCGTACGGGCTGCAAGACGTCGTGCAGCAGCGCCGGATGATCGACGACTCCCCGGGCGACCTCGCCCACCGGCGGCGGCTCACCCAGCACCTCGACGCCATGCTCGCGCTGTGCGAGACGGTCCAGTGCCGACGGGTCAACCTGCTCGGCTACTTCGGGCAGCGCTCGACGCCGTGCGGCAACTGCGACACCTGCCTGCAGCCGCCGGAGAGCTGGGACGGCACGGTTCCCGCCCAGAAACTGCTCTCGACGGTCGTGCGGCTGCAGCGCGAGCGCAACCAGCGGTTCGGCGCCGGTCATCTGGTCGACATCCTCCGCGGCAAGCGCACGCCGCGCGTCGACCAGTACGGCCACGACCGGCTCGCCACCTGGGCGA
This sequence comes from Leifsonia williamsii, assembly GCF_030433685.1. Taxonomy (NCBI): domain Bacteria; kingdom Bacillati; phylum Actinomycetota; class Actinomycetes; order Micrococcales; family Microbacteriaceae; genus Leifsonia; species Leifsonia williamsii. The sequence continues at coordinate 112,879 of NZ_JAROCF010000001.1, read as the reverse complement.
TCGGCGACGACCTCAGCGAGAGCCAGTGGCGCGGGGTGGTCCGCCAGCTCATCGCGCAGGAGCTGCTCACGCCGGAGGGGGAGTACGGCGTGCTGACCATCACCCCGGCCAGCGCGTCCGTGCTCTCGGGCGAGCGGCGCGTGGTGCTCCGGCGCGAGCCGGAGCGTCCCGAGCGCGCGAGCCGGTCCTCCGGCCGGAGCGCGGCTGCCGCCGAGGTCTCGGCCGCCGACCAGCCGCTGTTCGAGGCGCTGCGCACCTGGCGCGCGGGGGAGGCCCGGTCGCAGGGCGTACCCGCGTACATCGTGTTCGGCGACGCGACCCTGCGGGCGGTGGCGGCGGCGCGCCCCGCCTCGCTCACCGACCTCGACGGCATCTCGGGCATCGGCGCCAAGAAGCGCGAGGCGTACGGCGAGGCCCTGCTGGAGGTGGTGGCCGCAGCCTCCTGACTCCTCCTCGCGACGCCTCCCGATCTCCTCCTGACGCCGCCCGGACACCCTCCCGGCGCGGTCCGATTCGCTGCGCACCCCTGGTCCGCCGCGGGAGCGCGGCGTACTGTGCCGGTCTCATGGGGCCATGAACGCGCCGTTCCCTGGGGCGACCAGGGAATTTTCCGATCCTGGAACGCGTTTTCCCCACTGTTGGATCGCGACGATCTCGAAGGAGGATGAGATGGCACGAATGATCGAGGAGCTCGAGGACGAGACCGGCGCAGTGATCAAGTACAAGCGGCACGCCAACGGACGAGGGCTCGTCGCGCCCTCCGCGCGTGTTGCCGAGTCGGCCTACGTTGAGCCGACAGCGTACGTGGAGGCCGACGCCCGGGTGGGCCTCGACGCCTACATCGGCGCCGGGAGCTGGATCGACTCGGGTGCCACGATCGGCGACCGCGCGTTCGTGGGCGCGAACGTCCACGTCGGCGCGGGCAGCGTCGTCGGCAGCGGCGCGAAGATCGGCAGCAACGCCAAGCTCGGCGCCAAGACGATGATCGGCAACGGCGCGCGCGTCGACCGCGACGCCCAGCTCGCCGAGGGCGCGGTCGTGCAGCTCCGCGGAGCCGCCGCCGCCCGGGCCGCCCTCACCGCGGCCCCGCGCGTCCCGCGCGCCACCCGCGCGCAGCAGCCCCCGCGCGCGGCACGCCGCCAGGCTCCCCGGCGCGCGGCCTAGCGCCTGGCGCCGAGCGCCCGGTCGGCATTCCGCCGACGTACCGAACCCGAAATCACCTCACCAGAGGGGTCCCGACACGCCGCCCCGCCCACAGGCGGACGGCGAGTCGGGACCCTTTCTGCGTGTCCGGCCGGCCACCTCCGCCTTGTAGACAGCACAGCACCCGCCCGTCCCCCATTTGGAGGATTCCGCAACGCGTCATCGGGACGCCCTCCCGCCGGTTTGTAGGCCGCGCACCGAGCGTTTCGCGCCCGCGGCCGGGCGTCGTAGCGTGTCAGCGTCCCGACGAGAATCGAAGAGGAGCCTCATGGTCGACACCTCCGAGCGCGTCGCCGCGTCCGCCCCTGCCGCCGCGTCCGCCGCCGTCAACGCCTCCGACACCCCGCCCGCCGCCCAGCAGGATGCAGGCGCAACCGGCGCCCCCGCCGGCGCCACCCCGCGCGTCGACGTCGAATCGCTCGGCCGTCAGCTCCTGGGCGACTGGGCCGAGGTCCGCCTCGCCTCTCGCGAGCTCGCGAAGCGCCCGGAGATGCAGAAGGTGGAGGGCCTCCCCGTCGCCGAGCACCGCAAGCGCGTCTTCGAGCAGCTCAAACTCCTGGTCGAGAACGGCCAGGTGCACCGCGCCTTCCCGAAGTCCGTCGGCGGCGGCGAGGACAACGGCGGCAACATCGCCGCGTTCGAGGAGCTGGTCGCGGCCGACCCGTCCCTCCAGATCAAGTCCGGCGTCCAGTGGGGCCTGTTCGGCGCCGCCGTGCTGCACCTCGGCACCGAACGCCACCACGAGGCGTACCTGCCCGCGATCATGTCGCTGGAGGTGCCGGGCGCCTTCGCGATGACCGAGACCGGGCACGGCTCCGACGTCGCCAGCATCGGCACCACCGCGACCTACGACCCGGAGGCGCAGGAGTTCGTCCTGCAGACCCCGTTCCGCGCCGCGTGGAAGGACTACCTCGGCAACGCCGCGGTCGACGCCACCGCCGCCGTCGTGTTCGCCCAGCTCGTCACCAAGAACGTGAACCACGGCGTGCACGCCTTCTACGTGCCGATCCGCGACGCCAACGGCGACTTCCTCCCCGGGATCGGTGGAGAGGACGACGGACAGAAGGGCGGCCTCAACGGCGTCGACAACGGGCGGCTGCACTTCGACGGCGTCCGCATCCCGCGCACCGACCTGCTCAACCGGTACGGCGACGTCGCCGAGGACGGCACGTACAGCTCGCCCATCCAGAGCCCAGGCCGTCGCTTCTTCACCATGCTCGGCACGCTCGTGCAGGGCCGTGTCTCGCTCGACGGCTCCGCGACGATCGCCGCGAAGCTGGGCCTGACCATCGCGATCACCTACGCCGACCAGCGCCGCCAGTTCACCGCCGGCAGCGACACCGACGAGGAGGTGATCCTCGACTACCAGCGCCACCAGCGCCGCCTGCTGCCGCTGCTGGCGACCACGTACGCGGCGAGCTTCGCCCACGAGGTGTTCCTGCACAAGTTCGACGACGTGTTCAGCGGCGTGGCCGACAGCGACACCGACCGGCAGGACCTCGAGACGATCGCGGCGGCGCTCAAGCCGCTCAGCACCTGGCACGCGCTCGACACCCTGCAGGAGGCCCGCGAGGCCTGTGGAGGCGCGGGCTTCCTCACGGAGAACCGCCTCACCTCCCTGCGCCAGGACCTCGACATCTGGGTCACCTTCGAGGGCGACAACAACGTGCTGCTGCAACTGGTCGCGAAGCGCCTGCTCACCGACTTCAGCCGCAAGTTCGCGAAGGCCGACGCCGGCGCGCTCGCCCGGTACGTCGTCACGCAGGCCGCCGGCCGCGCGTACCACGGCACGGGCCTGCGGAGCGTCGCGCAGACGGTCCGCGACTTCGGCTCGACCGCCCGCTCGGTGAACTGGCTGCAGGAGCCCGCGACGCAGCGCGAGCTGCTCACCGACCGCGTGGAGACGATGATCGGCCAGATCGCCGGCCGCCTGCGCCCCGCCTCCAAGCTGGGCAAGAAGGCCGCGGCCGACCTGTTCAACGCGCAGCAGAACGAGCTCATCGAGGCCGCCCGCGCCCACGGCGAGCTGCTGCAGTGGGAGGCGTTCACGGAGGCGCTGGAGCACACCGAGGACGCCGGCACGCGCCAGGTGCTCACCTGGCTGCGCGACCTCTTCGGCTTCGGCCTGATCGAGAAGCACTTGGCCTGGTACCTGATGAACGGCCGGCTCTCACCCCAGCGCGCACAGGCGGTCACGGCGTACATCGACCGGCTGCTCACCCGCATCCGCCCCCACGCGGTCGACCTGGTCGACGCCTTCGGCTACGGGCCGGAGCTCGTCCGCGCGAAGATCGCGAGCGGCGCCGAGGCCGAGCGCCAGGCGGAGGCCCGGGCGTACTACGCGGAGCGGCGCGCGGCGGGGACGCTGCCGGTCCCGGAGAAGTCGCAGAAGAAGCGCTGATCCCGGCCGGCCATCCCAGTTGTCACGACACGCCGCCCGGCACGACCGCCGGGCGGCGTGTTGCGTCAACTCGACGTTCAGGCGGGGATGAGGCCCAGCGCGCGCACGGCCTCCCGCTCCTCTACCAGCTCCGCCACGGAGCGGTCGATGCGCTCGCGCGAGAAGGCGTCGATGGTGAGGCCCTGCACGATCTGCCAGGCGCCGTCGCCCGCACCGGACGGGGCCGAGCGCACCGGGAAGGACGAGATCAGCCCCTCCGGCACGCCGTAGCTGCCGTCCGAGACGACGCCGGCGGAGGTCCAGCGGTCGCCGGTGCCGTTCACCCAGTCGTGCACGTGGTCGATGGCGGCGCTCGCCGCGGACGCCGCGCTGGAGCTGCCGCGCACCTCGATGATCTCGGCGCCGCGCTTGGCGACGCGCGGGATGTACTCGTCGGCGAGCCAGCGCTCGTCGACCAGCTCGGTCGCCGGGCGGCCGTCGACGGTGGCATGGCTGAGGTCGGGGTACTGGGAGGCGGAGTGGTTGCCCCACACGATCACGCCGTCGACCGAGCGGACCGGCACGTGGAGGTGCGCGGCCAGCTGCGCGACGGCCCGGTTGTGGTCGAGGCGGGTCATCGCGGTGAACCGCTCGGGCGGCACGTCGGGCGCGGCCGCGCTCGCGATCAGCGCGTTCGTGTTGGCGGGGTTGCCGACCACGAGCACGCGCACGTCGTCGGCGGCACCGGCGTTGATCGCGGCGCCCTGCGGGCCGAAGATCGCGCCGTTCGCCTCCAGGAGGTCGGCGCGCTCCATCCCGGGTCCGCGTGGGCGGGCGCCGACCAGCAGGGCGATGTCGACGCCGTCGAAGGCGGCGGTCGCGTCCTCGGTGACGTCGATGCCGTGAAGGAGCGGGAAGGCGCCGTCCTGCAGCTCCAGCGCCGTGCCCTCCGCGGCGCGGCGGCCGGCCGGGATCTCGAGCAGGCGCAGCCGCACCGGGACGTCGCGGCCGAGGAGCTGGCCCGACGCGATGCGGAAGAGGAGGGAGTAGCCGATCTGGCCTCCCGCCCCGGTGACGGTCACGGTGACGGGCTGAGGCGGGGTCGCGGCGGGGACGGTGTCCATTCTGCGAGCGTAGCGCCGGGCGTACGGTGTGCGGCATGACGTTCAACCCCAACTCCGACATCGGCGGCGGCAAGGTCCGCCGCCGGGGCCGCACCGCCGGGATCGCCGCCGGCGGGGTCGGGATCGGCGCCATCGCGGTCGTGCTGATCTCGCAGCTGCTCGGCGTCGACATCACCCCGTTCCTCGGCGGCGACGTCGCCCAGACGCAGCAGATCGGCACCGGCGAGCAGTTGCAGAACTGCGAGACCGGCGCCGACGCCAACGCGAGCATCGACTGCCGCATGCAGGGCGCCGCGGCCTCGCTCGAGGCGTACTGGTCCGACGAGGTGCCGGCGCAGGGCGGCCGGTACGCGTCGCCGGAGTTCATCCTGTTCACCGACTCCACCTCCACCGGGTGCGGCGGGGCGACGAGCGCGACCGGTCCATTCTACTGCCCCGCCGACCAGACCGTGTACGTCGACACCGGGTTCTTCGACGAGCTGCGGTCGCGATTCGGGGCGAGCGGCGGGCCGCTGGCCGAGCTGTACGTGGTGGCGCACGAGTGGGGGCACCACATCCAGAACCTGACGGGGATCATGGAGGCGCACTCCAGCCGCGAGACCGGACCAACTTCCGACAGCGTGCGCACCGAGCTGCAGGCCGACTGCTTCGCCGGGGCCTGGGCCGGGGCGGCGGCGACCACGAAGGACGAGAACGGCGTGCCGTTCCTGCAGCCGATCACCGAGACGCAGCTGCAGGACGCGCTGAGTGCGGCGGCGGCGGTCGGCGACGACCGCATCCAGGAGTCCGCCACGGGTCGCGTGGACCCGGAGGGCTGGACGCACGGCTCGTCGGAGCAGCGGCAGCGCTGGTTCACCGCCGGGTACAAGGGCGGGACGCCGTCGTGCGACACCTTCAGCGTGTCGGGCTCCGAGCTGTGAGCGGGGCGTCGGCCGGCCGCTAGGGTCGACCCATGCGGAGCCTGTACCCCGAGATCGAGCCGTACGACAGCGGGATGCTGGACGTCGGCGACGGCCAACAGCTGTACTGGGAGACCAGCGGCGACCCGGGCGGCAAGCCGGTGGTGTTCCTCCACGGCGGCCCGGGAGGCGGCACGACGCCCGCGCACCGGCGGCTGTTCGACCCGTCCCGCTACCGGATCGTGCTGGTCGACCAGCGGGGGTGCGGTCGCAGCCTCCCGCACGCGAGCGACCCCTCCGCCGACCTCTCGGTCAACACCACCTGGCACCTGGTCGCCGACCTGGAGCGGCTGCGCGAGCACCTCGGCATCGAACGCTGGCAGGTGTTCGGCGGGTCGTGGGGCTCGACGCTCGCGCTGGCGTACGCGGAGACGCACCCGGAGCGGGTGACGGAGCTGGTGCTCCGCGGCATCTTCACGCTGCGGGCGCAGGAGCTCGACTGGTTCTACGAGGGCGGCGCGGCGGCGCTGTTCCCCGATCTGTGGGAAGGGTTCGTGGAGCCGGTGCCTGTGGAGGAACGTGCGCACCTGATCCGCGCCTACCACCGCCTCCTCAACGACCCGGACCCCGCCGTGCACGAGCCGGCGGCCGTGGCCTGGTCGCGCTGGGAGTCGTCGACGATCACGCTGCTGCCCCGCGAGGACCTCGTCGCCACCTTCACCGAGCCGCGCTACGCTGTCGCGTTCGCGCGCATCGAGAACCACTACTTCGTCAACGGCGGCTGGATGGAGGAGGGGCAGCTGATCCGCGACGCCGGCCGGCTGGCCGGCATCCCGGCCGTGATCGTCCAGGGCCGATACGACGTGTGCACGCCCCCGATGACGGCCTGGGACCTCCACCGGGCGTGGCCGGAGGCGGAGCTGCGGATGGTGCCGGACGCGGGGCACGCCTTCGACGAGCCGGGGATTCTGGATGCGTTGGTGGAGGCGACGGATCGGTTCGCGGGGGAGTAGCGGGCGGGGACGCGTGCGGTAACTCCGGAGGGTGGGCGCGACGCGCCGGCGCGTGTCCGGAGGAGGGCGCCGCGGTGCGGCGTGTCGGAGCAGGGCTCCGGAGTTGGCGTCGGCCGCAGCAACTCCGGAGCGCAGTCGCGACACGCCGCAGTGGTGCGCGCAACTCCGGAGGTGAGCCGGAAGCGCGGCCGCGACTCCAGAGCTACGCGTCAGCCCTCGACCGCGGCCTCGTCCTTCCGGGGGTGGGTGAGCGCAGGCGTCTCCGCCAGGTGGTGCGCCAGGCGGAGGGCGAGGCAGACGGTGGTGAAGGTGGGGTTGGCCTCGGCGGAGGTGCGGAGGACGCTGCTGGAGGCGATGTAGAGGTTGTCGACGCCGTGGACGCGGCAGTCGGCGTCGACCACGCCGTCGCCCGGGCGGGCGCTCATGCGGGTGGTGCCGATGTGGTGGAAGCCGTCGATCGCCTGCTCCCAGACGCCCGCAGCGCGGCGCTCCGGCGGGTCGAGGTATTCGACGCGGCCCTTGCCGGAGGCGCGGAGGCGGTCGTCGAGAAGTTCGTGGAAGCGGAGCACCGAGTCCACGTCCTGGTCGGTGTAGCGGAAGTCGATCAGCATGCTGGGCGTGCCGTCCGGGTTCACGCCGCCGTCGAGCCGGACGCGGCTGTCGGGGTTCGCGATCTGCTCCGAGTGGTAGTGGATGGCGTACGTGCCTCCCGGGTTCCGCAGCAGGAAGCCGGGCTTGCGCACGCGCGACAGGTAGCGGCGGCGCAGGATGTCCCACGAGTCGATCACCGCGCGCACCGGGTTGCGCAGCACGTTGACGATGTGCGGCCCGTAGCGCCGCGGTTCCGGGCCGATGTGGCGCACGCGGATGCCCTCGGCGAGGATGCGGCGGCCGACGGGCGGCACGGCCAGCGCCAGGAAGACGGCCGACAGCGTCGCGTTCTTGTGCCGGTAGTCGTAGAACGGCGGGTTGTCGAGGTAGAAGCTCGCGTTGAGCAGGCGGTGCTCGTTCAGCGCCTCCGCCGGGAGGGAGAAGCGCCGGCGCACGTAGCTGTCGTGCTCGTCGCGGTGGAAGTCGAGGAGGGCGATGTCGGCCGGGTCGGTCAGCACGATGTTCGCGATGCTGCCGGTGGCGTGGCCCATGTAGTAGCGGCCGAGCGGGCCGTCGACACCGCCGAACGCCGTGGGGAGGGTGCGCTGGGCGTCCAGCAGCAGGCGCACGGTCTCCATCCCTCCCGCCGCCAGCGCGTACCGGTCACCGCGCACGATCGCGGGGCGGTCGCCGTGGCGGATGCGGAGGCCGCGGACAGTGCTGCCGTCGTCGTCGAAGGCGATGCCGACGACGGGCGCGTCGCTCAGCAGGTCGATCAGCGGGTCGGCGAGCACGCGCGCGCCGAGGCGCGGGCCGAGCTTGGGCTGTCGGGCCCAGCGCTCCAGCTGCGACATGCGGAACTCACCCAGGCCCGGCCAGTCCGGTTCGGCGGAGGCGAAGGGCCCGGCGCCGCAATCGAGGTACTCCTGCGCCTTCGCGCGCCAGGGCTCGATCGCTGAGAAGCCGATCGGCCAGTCCGAGTCGGGCACATGGTCGCGCTGCTCGAAGTCCACCGGCTCGTAGGTGACGCAGCGGCCGCCCCACATCCAGGAGGCGCCGCCGAGGCCGACGCGGGTGGTCTGCAGCTCGGGGGCGTGCCGGTCGGGGTCGACGATGGTGTCGTTGCGGCGGCGCGCCGGCGGCTTGTCGCGGCGGCCCGCGTCCTCGGCGCCGGCGTCGAGCAGGAGCACGTGCGTGCCGGTCTGCGACGCCTCCAGGGCGAGGGCGAGGCCCACGGGGCCGGCGCCGACCACGACGAGGCCGTAGTGCTCGTCGTCGGCGGGGAGGCTGTCGAGTCTCATCGGGCGCCCACCGTCCCGTGTGCGGGCCGTCCGGCCCTGGTGGTGCCGTCGGTCTCCCACCGGCGGGTGCCGGCGCCGACCGTGCGGCGGGTGCGCAGGCGGGCGGCCGCCGCGAGGGCGGCGTAGCAGCAGGCGTCGAAGGCGGAGCGCGGGCCGCGGATGGTCCGCAGCAGCGCCGCGACCCGGTCGGTGGATTGCGCGGCGGCGTCACCGTCGAGCTCCACGTAGCCGCGGCGGTGCCGGCTCAGGATGGCGAGGAGCGCCGCGGTGTTCGTCGGGGCGTGCACGCGCGCGGGGGAGGTGGGAAGCACCTCCTTCTCGTCCTCGGCGAAGAGCGCGTCGAACCAGGAGTCGTCGGCCGTGACGTCGGCGAAGGCGTCGAAGCGCTCGTGCCCCTCGCGAGAGACGGCGTACAGGCCGGCGCCCCAGAGGCGCGTGCCCCGCTCGGGGATGCGCGCCCGGGCGCGGTAGTACGCGCGCACGGGGAAGGAGGAGGCCGAGGTGTCGATGACGGAGGCGGGGCGGGCGGCGAGCGGGCCGCGGGGATCCGCGAGCGACCGGAACACCGCCTCCACCGCCTCCGGCTCGACGTCGATGTCGGCGTCGAGGTAGAGCCGCGGCCAGCGGGTGGCGGCGGCGTCGCCGAGGTTCATGGCGGCGGGCTTGGAGCCGATGCCGCTCTCGATCACGGTGACGCCGGGCACGTGCCGGGCGGCGGCGGCCGTGCCGTCGGTGCTGCCGTTGACCACGACGATCACCTCGACCGTGTCGTGCGCGAGGAGCGGGAGGAGGCGGTGGAGCGTACGCTCGATCACGCGCTCCTCGTTGTGGGCGGGGACGATGACGGCTCCGGTCGGCGGGGCCGGCCGGGCGTCGGGGGTGTTCGCTGGCATCGGTGGAGACCTGTTCTCGTGTCGGGTCGCGAGTAAAGTGAGTAAAGATCACTTCTTGCGGGATGCTACCGAATGGGGTGGCCCCCCGTCCTCCCCCGTTAAGGGGGTGAGCAATCCTCAGCAATCTGTGAGATTCTCTCAGACGTGAGTAAAGCTCAGTCTGCTTGGATGCGCTTCGACGGCCTCGACCGCCGGCGCGGGGTGATGGTCGCCATCGCCATCGTCGTGGTGCTCGCGCTCGCCGCGTGGGCCGCGGTGGCCGTCAGCCGTCCCGCCCAGGCGGACGCCGGCTGCAACGCCCAGCCGAATCCGATCGTCTGCGAGAACGCGCTCGGCGGCACCGACCCCGACGTGTGGGACATCAACGGGTCCGGCGACCCGTCGATCCAGGGCTTCTCCACCGATATCAGCGTGAACATCGGCGGCACCATCGGCTTCAAGGTCGACACCGACGCCTCCTCGTACACGATGACGATCTACCGCACCGGCTACTACGGCGGCGACGGCGCTCGCCGCATCGACTCGGTGCCCGTGACGATCGTGGGCGAACAGCCCGAGTGCAAGAAGGACGACACCACCGACCTCTACGACTGCGGCAACTGGGCGCAGACCGCCAGCTGGACCGTGCCGCCGAACGCCGTCTCCGGCGTCTACATCGCGGTGCTGGAGCGCGGGGACACCCACGGCAAGAGCCACATCACCTTCATCGTGCGCAACGACGCGAGCACGGCGCCGGTGCTGTTCCAAACCTCCGACCCGACCTGGCAGGCGTACAACACGTACGGCGGGTCCGACTTCTACCAGGGCGGCCAGAACAACCGCGCGTACAAGATCAGCTACAACCGGCCCGTGGTCACGCGTAGCGACAACGACGGCCGCGACTTCTACTTCAGCGCCGAGTACCCGATGGTCCGGTTCCTGGAGAAGAACGGGTACAACACCACCTACTTCAGCGGCGTCGACACCGACCGGTACGGCTCGCTGCTGAAGAACCACAAGGTGTTCCTCTCGGTCGGGCACGACGAGTACTGGTCGGCGGCGCAGCGCGCCAACGTCCTGGCCGCGCGGGACGCCGGGGTGAATCTGCAGTTCCTCTCGGGCAACGAGGCCTACTGGCACACCCGGTACGAGAACTCCATCGCCGGCCCCTCCACCGCGTACCGCACGCTCGTGTCGTACAAGGAGACCTGGGGCGACGACAAGATCGACACCAGCACACCGGAGTGGACGGGCACCTGGCGGGACCCGCGCTTCGCGTCGCAGGCGAACGGCGCCGGCCTGCCCGAGAACGGGCTCACCGGGACCATGTACATGGCGAACTTCAGCGACCTCGCGGTGACGGTCACCCAGGCGCAGGGCAAGCAGCGGCTCTGGCGCAACACCGGCCTGTCGTCGATGTTCAGCTCGAGCACGGCGCTCGCCGCGCACACGGTCGGCTACGAGTCGGACGAGGACGTCGACAACGGCTTCCGGCCGGCCGGGCTGATCCGCGTCTCCACCACCACCGGCGCGGTGCCGCAGTACCTGCAGGACTTCGGGCAGGTGGTCGCCGCCGGCACCACCACGCACAGCATGACGCTCTACAAGGCGGCGAGCGGAGCGCTGGTGTTCAGCGCCGGCACGATCCAGTGGACCTGGGGCCTCGACGCGGAGCACGACGGGCAGGGGCCTGCGGCGGACGTGCGGATGCAGCAGGCGCAGGTCAACCTCCTCGCCGACATGGGCGCGCAGGCCGGCACGCTCTCGACGACCCTGAAGGCGGCGACGGCCAGCACCGACAAGACAGCGCCGACGGTCACCATCTCGACGCCCGCCGCGAACGCGAGCATCCCCAACGGCACGCAGGTGACCTTCAGCGGCACGGCGAGCGATTCCGGCGGCGTGGTCTCCGGCGTGGAGGTCTCGGTCGACGGCGGCACGACGTGGCACCCCGCGACGGGCACGACCTCGTGGACGTACACCTACTCGCAGCACGGGATCGGCGCGGTGTCGCTCAGGGTCCGCGCGTCCGACGACAGCGCGAACGTCTCCACCCCGGTCTCGCGGACGGTCAACGTGACCGGTCCGTACTCGTACTTCGGCTCGGAGGCGCCCAAGACGGCCGACGGCGGCGACGGCGCTGCGGTCGAGCTGGGCCTGCGGTTCACCCCGACCCAGAACGGCTTCATCAGCGGCGTGCGCTTCTACAAGTCGGCCGCGAACACCGGCACGCACACCGGCTCGCTGTGGGACGCCTCCGGCACCCGGCTGGCGAACGTGACCTTCGGCACCGAGTCGGCCTCGGGCTGGCAGGCGGCGAACTTCACATCGCCGGTCGCCGTGACGGCCGGGACGGCCTACACGATCTCGTACTCCGCGCCCAACGGGCACTACGCGGCGACGCCGTACCAGTGGCCGTACGCACCCGAGACGAACGCGCCCTTCACGGTCGCGGGAGGCTACGGCGCCGAGCCGGGCGGCACCTACAACACGACGCTCGGCCAGTACCCGCAGAGCGTGTACCAGGGCGCCAACTACTGGGTGGACCCGATCTTCACGCCGACCGACACCTCGCCCCTGGTGGCGAGCGGGCAGTGGCCGCTCCCCGGCTCCTCGTCGGTGCCGGCGAACACCACGATCGGCGCGGTGCTGTCGCGGGATGTGCCCGGCGCGAACATCGCCTTCACGGTGAAGGACCAGAACGGCGCGAGCGTCGCGGGGACCGTGCAGTACGCCTCCTCGACCCGCACCGCGACCTTCACCCCGAGCTCCGCACTGGACGGCTTCGTGAAGTTCTCGGTCACCCTCACGGCGACCGACGCGAACGGCATCGCGCTGTCCTCCGGCGGCTCGTGGAGCTTCACCTCGGCCAAGCCGGACACCGCTGCCGGCACCTGCCCGTGCAGCGTCTTCACCGACACCACCACGCCCAGCGTGCTGCAGGTGCCCGACCAGCCGGTGACGCTCGGCATGCGGTTCGTCTCGAGCATCGACGGTCAGGTGACCGGCGTGCGCTTCTACAAGAACCAGCAGAACACCGGCACGCACGTCGGCGCGCTGTGGCAGGGCACGAACAAGGTGGCGGAGGGCACGTTCCAGAACGAGTCGACCGCGGGCTGGCAGACGCTGACCTTCTCGCAGCCGGTGGATGTCACCAAGGGCACCGAGTACACGGTCTCGTACCGCACGACCACCGGGAACTACTCCGCGACGCCGGGCGCCTTCAGCTCGGCCGTGACGCGCGGCCCGCTGACCGCCCCGGCGGAGGCAGGCACGTTCAGCTACGCCGACGGCGTCGCCCCGACGACGCAGGTCAGCACCAGCTACCTCGTCGACGTGGTCCTGGCCAAGCTGCCCGACCCGATCGCGGTCGTCTCGGCGGACCCGGCGAGCGGAGCCGTGGAGGTCGACCCGGCCGCCACGCCGTCCGTCACCCTCTCCGCCCCGGTCGGCCCGGGCTGGAGCCTCACGGCCGCGACCGGCTCGACGCCGATCGCCGGCTCGGCCGCCCTCTCGGCCGACGCGAAGACGATCACGTTCACCCCGGCGGCCGCGCTGCCGTCCGGCGCGGCCGTGACGATGACGCTCGGCGGCGTGACATCGACCGAGGGCGCGACGCTCGCCACGCAGAAGTGGAGCTTCACGGTCAAGGCCGCGGAAGTCGCCTCCTACACCGTGCTCGGCAACGCCGCCCCTGCGGTGCCCGCGGCGACCGACGACGCCTCGGCGGTGCAGCTCGGCATGGCGTTCAGCACCAGCCAGGCCGGAGACGTCACCGCGATCCGCTTCTACAAGGGGGCGACGAACACCGGCACGCACATCGGGGCGCTGTGGTCGGGCACGGACAAGCTGGCGGAGGTGACGTTCCAGAACGAGACCGCCACCGGCTGGCAGACCGCGCAGCTCTCGACCCCGGTCACGCTGACGCCCGGCACCACCTACGTCGTGTCGTACCTGGCCCCGAAGGGCAACTACGCGTACACGTCGAACGGCTTCGCCTCCGCGATGACGAGCGGGCCGCTGACCGCGCCCGGCGGCAGCAACGGCCGGTACCTGTACGGCTCGACGCTCGGCGCTCCGACCTTCAGCTACCAGGCCACGAACTACTTCGTCGACGTGGTGTTCAAGCCGGCCGCGGGCTCCACCGGGGGCGGCACCGGGACGACGGGTGGCGGCACGACGCCGACGCCGACTCCCACGCCGACTCCCACGCCGACGCCGACGCCGACGCCGACTCCCACGCCCACCCCGACTCCCACCCCGACGCCGACTCCCACGCCGACTCCGGCCCCCGCCGGCGTCTCGATCTTCCCGACCACGGCGACGCCGGCCAACCAGACCTGGCCCGACACCCCGCCGCTGCAGGTCGGCGTGCGCTTCACCACCTCGCAGGCGGGCACGATCACCGGGATCCGCTTCTACAAGGGCGCGGGCGACACCGGGACGCACACCGTGTACCTCTGGTCGCCGACCGGGCAGGTGATGGCGACCGCGCCCTCCACCGGCGAGACGGTGAGCGGCTGGCAGTCCGTCGCCTTCGCCACCCCGGTGGCGGTGCAGGCGAACACCGAGTACCGCGCCACCTACTACACGACCGGGGCGACCTACGCGGTCGATCCAGGAGCCCTCGCGGCGCCCGTGACCAACGGGCCGCTGTCGACGCCCGCCAACGGCGGCGTCTACCAATACTCGACCGATTTTCCCGATCATGTGGTCTCGCACAACTACTGGGCCGACGTGCTGTTCGTCGCCGGAGGGTAGCGGGGCCGACAACCCGACCAGGGGCCGTCGACCCGACGGCGGTCCCGATATCAAGAAAGGTGCTGGGGAGCACTGATGGAAACACGACTGCGCATCGCCGTGATCGGCGCCGGCTACTGGGGCCCGAACCTGGCCCGCAACTTCGCTGCCAGTCCCGAATGGGACCTGGCGGCCATCTGCGATCTTGATCGCGACCGGGCGGAGGGTCTCGCCGCCCGCGTGGGAGGGGTCGACGTCCACACGGACCTCGACGAGCTCCTGCAGAGGGACGATGTCGACGCCGTCGCCATCGCCACTCCCGCACGCACCCATCACGGCATCGCCCTGCGCGCCCTCGCCGCAGGCAAGCACGTGATGGTCGAGAAGCCGCTCGCCGACGCAGGTGACTTGGGTCGCGCCATGGTCGCTGCTGCGTCGGCGAGCGGTCTGGTCCTCATGGCCGACCACACCTACTGCTACACGCCAGCGGTGCTGAAGATCCGCGAGCTGGTGGCGGAGGGTGCGCTCGGCGACATCCTGTTCGTGGACTCGACCCGCATCAACCTGGGTCTGATCCAGCCGGACGTGGACGTCTTCTGGGACCTCGCGCCGCACGACCTGTCGATCATCGACTTCGTCGTCCCCGGCGGCCTCCGGCCCGAGACGGTGTCGGCGCACGGCGCCGACCCGCTCGGCGCCGGCAAGTCATGCGTCGGCTACCTCGTGCTGCCGCTGCCGAACGGCGCCATGGCGCACGTGCACGTCAACTGGCTGAGCCCGACGAAGATCCGGCAGATGGTCATCGGCGGCACCAAGCGCACGCTGGTCTGGGACGACCTGAACCCGCAGCAGCGGATCAGCGTCTACGACCGCGGCGTCGACCTGGGCCTGCAGGCCGTCGACGGCGTCGAGCGCACCGCGGCCACCGTCTCCTACCGGCTCGGCGACACCTGGTCGCCTGCCCTCCCCGAGCGGGAGGCGCTGTCGCAGATGGCGGCGGAGTTCGCCGACAGCATCCGCGAGCGCCGCGCCCCGCGCACCGACGGCGAGGCGGGCCTCCGCGTGCTGTCGGTGCTGGAGGCGGCAAGCCGCAGCCTCGCGACCGGCGGGTCCGCCGTGCCCACCGAGACCGCCCAGCCCGCCGAGGCTCAGGAGTCGCTGGCGGGTGCGCTGTGACCGCGCTGCAGGGCGCCTCCGTCCTGGTGACGGGCGGCGCCGGCACGATCGGCTCGCAGATCGTCGACCAGCTGCTCGACGCGGGCGCCGCCCACGTCGACGTGCTCGACAACCTCGTGCGCGGACGCCTGGCCAACCTCGACGACGCCCTGGCCTCCGGCCGGGTGACGCTCGTCGAGGGCGACCTGCGCGACCGCGACCTGGTGCACGACGTGACCCGCGGCAAGGACCTCGTCTTCCACGAGGCGGCCATCCGCATCACCCAGTGCGCGGAGGAGCCGCGGCTCGCCCTGGAGGTTCTGGTCGACGGCACGTTCACCGTGATCGAGGCGGCGGTCGAGCACGGCGTCGACAAGCTGGTCAGCGCCTCCAGCGCGTCGGTCTACGGCCTGGCGGAGGAGTTCCCGACCACCGAGCGGCACCACCACCACAACAACGACACCTTCTACGGCGCCGCGAAGTCGTTCAACGAGGGGATGCTGCGCAGCTTCCGCGCGATGAACGGGCTCGACTACGTCATCCTCCGCTACTTCAACGTCTACGGCCCGCGCATGGACGTGCACGGCCTCTACACCGAGGTGCTCGTGCGCTGGATGGAGCGGATCGCCGACGGCAAGCCGCCGCTGATCTTCGGCGACGGGCAGCAGACGATGGACTTCGTCTTCACCCGCGACATCGCCCGCGCCAACCTGCTCGCGGCCTCCGCGGACCTCCACGAGGGCGTCTACAACATCGCGAGCGGCACCGAGACGAGCCTCCTGGGGCTCGCGGAGGCGCTGCTGCGGGCCATGGACTCCGACCTGTCGGTCGAGCACGGGCCCGAGCGCGCGGTCAACGGCGTCACCCGCCGGCTGGCCGACACCTCCGCCGCGCAGCGCGACCTCGGCTTCACCGCAGAGGTGGGGCTCGAGGAGGGCCTGCGCGAGCTGGTCGAGTGGTGGCGTCCGCTCCGCGAGGAGATCGCCGCAGGACGGGCGCTGGTGAACTCGTGAACCGCATCAACGTCATGAAGCCCTGGCTCGGCCAGGAGGAGATCGACGCGGTCACCGAGGTCATCGCGTCGGGCTGGGTCGCCCAGGGGCCGCGCGTCGCGCGGTTCGAGGAGGAGTTCGCCGCGGCGATGGACGCGCCGTACGCGGTCGCCACCTCCAACTGCACGACGGCGCTGCACCTCGCGCTCGTCGTTGCCGGGATCGGACGGGGCGACGACGTGGTCGTCCCGTCCTTCTCCTTCATCGCCACCGCCAACGCGCCGACGTACGTCGGGGCGCGGCCGGTCTTCGCGGACGTCGACCCGCTCACGGGCGACCTCACCGCGGAGACGGTGGAGGCGGCGCTCACCCCCGCGACGCGCGCGGTGATCGTCGTCGACCAGGGCGGCGTCCCCGCCGATCTCGACGCGATCCGCGCCGTGACCGAGCCGCGCGGCATCGTCCTCATCGAGGACGCGGCCTGCGGCGCCGGCTCGCGGTACAAGGGCCGCGCGGTGGGGGCGGGGGCGGACGTGTCCGCCTGGTCGTTCCACCCGCGCAAGCTGCTCACCACGGGCGAGGGCGGGATGCTGACGACCGCGAACGCGGAGTGGGCCGACCGAGCCCGCCGCCTGCGCGAGCACGCCATGAGCATCTCGGCCGCCGACCGGCAGGCGAGCGTGCTCGCCCCGGCCGAGGTCTACACCGAGGTCGGCTTCAACTACCGGATGACCGACCTGCAGGCCGCGGTGGGGCTGGTCCAGCTGGGCCGCCTGCCCCAGATCGTGGCCCGCCGCCGCGAGCTCGCCGCGCGGTACGCCGAGCTGATCGCCGACATCGACGGGCTGCGCCCGGTGCGGGACCCCGCCTGGGGCACCGGCAACTTCCAGTCGTACTGGGTGGAGGTCGAGCCCGGCTTCCCGTCGACGCGCGAGCGGACGATGGAGGTGCTGGCCGAGGCCGGCGTCTCGGCCCGCCGCGGCATCATGGCCGCGCACCGGCAGCCCGCGTACCGCGACCGGGACACCGGATCGGCGTCGCTCGCGGTCACCGAGCGGCTCACCGACGGGACGCTCATCCTCCCGCTCTTCCACGAGCTGACCGACGCCGAGCAGCGGCGGGTCGTCGACGCGCTGCGCTCGGCGGCGCTGCTGCGGGGTGCCGCATGACGGACGTGATCCTGATCGCTGCGAGCGGGCTTGCCCGCGAGGTGATCGCGATGGACCAGAGCGGCCACCGCGTGGTCGGCGTGCTCGACGACGACACGACCCTGCACGGCCAGTCGGTCGGGGGCGTGGAGGTGCTCGGCGGCATCGAGCTCGCCGCGCGCCTCCCCGGGCGGTTCGCCGTCTGCGTCGGCGCGGGGGCCGGCCGCCGGATGATCGTCGGCCGCCTCGCGGCGCTCGGCATCGGCGACGACCGCTTCGCGACGCTCGTCGACACCTCCGCCCGCATCGGCGCCGGCAGCGCGCTCGGCCCGGGGACGATCGTCCTCGCCGGCTGCGTGCTCACCGCCGACGTGCTGGTCGGCCGCCATGTGGTGCTCATGCCGCACTGCACGCTCACGCACGACGACATCGTCGACGACTTCGCGACGTTCGCCGCCGGGGTCGCCGTGGGCGGGGTCGCCCGCATCGGCGAGGCCGCGTACCTGGGCATGAACTCGTCCGTACGCCAGAGGGTCTCCATCGGGGCGGACGCGACCATCGGGATGGGAGCCGTGGTGCTCGCAGACGTCCCGGACGGACAGATCTGGGCCGGGGTTCCGGCGAAGGAGTTGGGGGTAAGACTGTGAGAGTCCCATTGGTCGACCTGGTGGCGCAGAACGCCGAGACGGGCGACGACATCCGCGCGGCCGTCGACGGCGTGTTCGCGAACGCCTCGTACATCGGCGGCTCCGACGTGGGCGCGTTCGAGCAGGAGTACGCGGAGGCCACCGGCGCCGGGTACTGCGTCGGCGTCGGCAACGGCACCGATGCGCTCGAGCTGGCGCTGCGCGCGGCCGGCGTGACGGCGGGAGGCGAGGTCGTCCTCCCCGTCAACACCTTCATCGCGACGGCCGAGGCCGTGTCGCGCATCGGCGCGGTGCCCGTCTTCGCCGACGTGGACGACGAGCACCTGCTGCTCGACCCGGCGGCGGCCGCAGCGGCGGTCACCTCGCGCACGCAGGCCGTGGTCCCGGTGCACCTGTTCGGACAGGTGGCCCCGGTGGGCGCGCTGCGTGCCGCGCTCGGCGGCAGCGGCATCCCGATCGTCGAGGACGGCGCGCAGTCCCAGGGTGCCGAGAGCGCGGACGGCCGGGCGGGCAGCCTGGGCCTAGTCGCCTCCACCTCGTTCTACCCGGGCAAGAACCTCGGTGCGGCGGGAGACGCGGGAGCGGTCACCACGGCCGACCCCGAGATCGCGCGCACCGTGCGCCTCATCGCCTCGCACGGCAGCGAGAAGAAGTACGTGCACGACGTGATCGGCTTCAACTCGCGCATGGACTCGCTCCAGGCCGCGGTGCTGCGCGTCAAGCTGCGCCACCTCGCCGACTGGAACCGCCGGCGCCGGGTCGCAGCCTCCCGCTACGAGGCCCTGCTCTCCGGGGTCGACGGCGTCCGGCTGCCGCAGAGCGTCCCCGGCAACCTCGACGTCTGGCACCTCTACGTCGTGCGGGTCGCCGACCGCGACCGCGTCATGGCGCGGCTCAACGAGGCCGGGATCGGCGCCTCCATCCACTACCCGACCCCGCTGCACCTGACCGCGGCGTACGGCGGGCATGGTCTCGGCGCCGGGGCGTTCCCGGTGGCGGAGGCGGCGGCCGGGCAGATCCTCTCCCTCCCCCTCTACCCGCACATCACCGCCGACCAGCAGGAGTTCGTCGCGGAGGAGCTCGCGGAAGCCGTGCGGCCATGAGGTTCGCCGCCCCGAGGGCGCTGACCCGCCGGCCGACGGTGAGCGTCGTCATCCCGCACTACAACTACGGCCGGTATCTGCCGACGGCGGTGTCGTCCGCGCTCGACCAGCATGGCGTCGACGTCGAGGTGATCATCGTCGACGACCGCTCGACCGACGGCAGCGTCGAGGTCGCCAGGGGGCTCGCCGCCGCCGACGAGCGCGTCACGCTGGTCGAGCACGAGCAGAACATGCGCCACATCCGCACCTACAACGATGGCCTCTCGCGGGCGACCGGCGACTACGTCGTCCTGCTCTCCGCCGACGACGCGCTGACCACGGACTCGCTGACGCGGGCGGTCGCGCTGATGGAGGCGCACCCCTCGGTGGGGCTCGTCTACGGCGGCGTCGACTGGTTCGAGGGCGAGCCTCCCGCGGCCCGCATCGGCCGCGTCCGCTGGCAGGTCTGGCCGGGCGAGCAGTGGGTGCGTCGGGTCGTGCGCCGCGGACGCAACTGCATCGTGAACCCGGAGGCCGTGCTGCGCCGCTCGGTGTACGAGCGCGCGGGTGGGTACGACGTCGACTTCCCGCACGCGGCCGACATGTACCTGTGGCTGCAGGCGGCGACGCTCGCCGACGTCGGCTTCGTCGGCGGTCCTCGCCAGGCGTACTACCGCATCCACGGGGCCAACATGCACTCGACGCAGTTCGGGGGCGCTGCCGACGACATGCGGCAGGCGCACGAGGTGTTCGAGCGCTTCTTCGAGCGTGACGGCTCCGTGCTGCCGCAGGCGGACCGGCTGCGGCAGCAGGCCCGGCGCTCGGTCGCCCGTGAGGCCCTCCTGCGCGCCGCCTTCCTCGAGGCGACCGGGGAGGTGCGCAGCGCGGCCGTCGAGCTGCAGGACTTCGCCCGCGGCATCTCGCCCGACGCCGTGCACTCCGCCGCGTGGCGCTGGACCGTGCTGGCCGGCGCCCGCTCGCGGCTCGTGCGGCGGGTGGAGGGGCTGCGCTGGAAGGTCCGCTACCGTCGCGACCAGGCGGTCGGGCTGTGAGCGGGCAGGCCGAGGCGTCGCTGCGCTCGAAGGCGGCGCGCGGCGCGGCCTGGAGCGGGGTCAGCACCATCGTGCTGCGGATGGGCGGCGTCGTCGTCGGGATCGTGCTCGCGCGCATCCTCACCCCCGAGCAGTTCGGTGTGTACGCGGTCGCGCTCACCGTGCAGGCGATCCTGATGACCGTGGCCGACCTCGGCCTGACCGCCGACCTGATCCGCTCGCGCGAGCCGGAGCGCATCGCCTCGACGGTCGGCGCGCTGGGCCTCGCGACCGGCGCGATCACCATGCTGGTGACCGCGGGCTTCAGCGGCGGCCTGGCGACCCTGCTCGGCAGCCCGGAGGCCGGACCGGCGATCGCGGTGCTCGCGCTGACCCTCCTCCTCGCCGGCGGCACGATCGTGCCGAACGCCATGCTGCAGCGGCGCTTCCAGCAGCGGGAGCTGTTCTTCGTCGGGCTCACCGACTTCGTCATCTCGACGGTCGTCACGCTGGTTCTCGTCGCCCTGGGCTTCGGCGTGATGGGCCTCGCGATCGGCCGCGTCGCCGCCCAGGTCGTCTCGTCGGCGCTGCAGTTCGTGCTCGCCAGGGTCGTGCCGCGGTACCGCATCGACCGGACGGTGGTGAAGGGCGTGCTCGCGTTCGGCGTCCCGATCGCCGCCGCGAACCTCCTCTCGTGGACCCTGCTCAACGTCGACAACATCATCCTGGCGCGGGTGGCCGGCGCGACGGCCCTCGGCTTCTACGTGCTCGCCTTCACCATCTCGAGCTGGCCGATGAACGCGCTGTCGCAGGTCGTCCGCTCGATCTCGCTGCCGTACTTCTCGCGCACGCAGGGCGGGAGCGGCGCCTTCGCCACGGTCACCGCCATCGCCTGGGCGGCCGCGCTGCCCGCCGGCACGGTGCTCGCGGCGCTGAGCGTGCCGCTGATCGAGGTGCTGTACGGCGACAAGTGGCTGCCGGGTGCGCCCGTGCTGGCGGTGCTGGGGCTGTACGGCAGCCTCCGCGTCGCCTTCGACATCGCGGCGGCCTACCTGTACTCGCAGGGCCGATCGAAGCCGGTGCTCTGGATCCAGATCGCCTGGCTCGTCGCCCTCGTCGTCGCGATGGTGGTGGCCACGCAGGGCTACGGGATCGTCGGAGCGGCGTGGGCGCACGTCATCGTCGCGGTCGTCGTCACCCTTCCCGCGTACCTGATCGCGCTGCGGCTCGCGGGCGTCCGCATCGGCGAGCTGGCCCGCGCGGTGTGGCTGCCGACCGTCGCCACCATCCCGGCGGTGCTCGCGGCGGCCGCGGCGGAGGCGTTCATCGGCAACTCCGTGCTCGCGATCCTCGTCGGCGGGCTCGCGGCGGTGCTCGTGTACGCGGCGCTCATGTGGCCGTGGATCCGGAGGAGGCTGCGCGAGCTGCGCGCGCCGGCCGGGGAGCAGACGCTCGCCGAGGAGGCGCTCGCCGAGGCGGTCCCCGTCGAGCCGGCGCCCGAGGTCCCGGTGACGGTTGCGCCGATGACGGTTGCGCCGACGGCCGCGACAGGGGCCCCGGCAGCGAAGAACGGGGAGGCGTGATCATGGCCGCATCCCGCTTCGCCGCCCGCTGCGCCGCGCTCGCCTTCGGCGGCCTGGTCACCGCGACCGACCTGCTCCCGCCGCGCCTCCGATACGCGTACGTGCACCCGGTCACCCGGCGGTTGTTCCGCCGCTCGCTTCCCTCCCTCGGCCCGATCGCCGAGCGCCGGGCGCCCGGCGAGGCCGCCGGGACCGCGAGCGCGGAGCCGCCGCTGCTCACCTGCGCCATGGTCACCGGGCTGATCGAGGTCGGCGGCATCGGCTCCGTCATCGAGATGCTCGCCACGGCTCTCCCGGGCGCGGGCGTCGGCGTCCTCGTGCTCTCCACCGACGACGGGCCCCGCGCGGCGCGGCTGCGGGCGCGCGGGGTGGAGGTCGTCGCGTGCGGGACGGCGGAGGAGGCCGAGCGCGTGCTGCGCGAACGCGCGCCCGACGTCATCCAGCTCCACGGCGCCCCCGATCACCTGGAGGACGCGGCGCTCGCCAGCGGCCTCCCGCTGGTCCCGGTGCTCCACAACACCGAGATCCACTTCACGCCGGCGCGCTGGCGCCGGTTCGGCGATCTGCTGGCCCACTCGCACGCGGCCGTCGCGGTGAGCGAGACCGTGCGGGCGTTCCACGCGGCGCACGTGCCCGAGCACCTCCGGTCGCACATCCTCGTCGTCCCGAACGCCGCCCTCTCCGCCGGGCCGCCCTCGCCGGAGGAGCGCCGGGCCGCGCGCGCAGCGCTCGGGCGGGTGCTGGGCGCCGACCTCGGCGACGCCGTCGTGCTGGCGAGCCTCATCCGGTACGACTCGCAGAAGAACGCGAGCGGGCTGGTGTCGTCGTTCCTCGCGCACGTCACCGACCCGTCGGTGCGGCTCGTGATCGCGGGCGACGCCTGGGACTGGGCGGAGCTCGGCCGCGCCGACGCGATCCGCCGGTCCGCGGCCGACCCGGCGCGCGTCGGGCTGCTGGGCCAGTCGGACGCCCGCACGCTGCTGGCGGCGGCCGACGTCTTCATCCTCGACTCGTTCTTCGAGGGCTGGCCCATCGCGGCGACGGAGGCGGCGGCCACGGGGCTGCCGCTGGTGCTCGCCGACTTCGGCGGCGCGCGCGAGCTCGTCGCGCGGGACGCCGGCCGCTCGGTGCTCATCCCGAACCCGACCGGCCCGGCCGACGCCGTGTCGGACGCCGCCGTCGCGCGGGCGCGCCGCCGCACCCGGCACCAGCCGAACGCGGCGGAGCTCGGCGCGGCCGTCGACGCGATCGCGTCGCGGTCCCCCGAGGAGCGGCGCACGCACCCGACCCCGGCGGCCGACCTCCTCGCCGCGATGGCGGCGGGCCACGCGGATGTGCTGGCGGCCGCCGCCGCGGCGCGAGACGATGTGACACGACCGATCGGGCGGAGGGCATGAGCATGACCGAGACCGTCGTCTACATCCCGGGGTCGCGCTGGAACGACGTCGCCGGGACGGACCGGCGCATGGCCGAGGCGCTCTCCGAGCGGGTCGACGTGCTGTGGGTGGACCCGCCGCGGTCGGTGCTGACCAAGGGCGCCGACCGCAGCCCCGCGGCCTCCGCCTCCGGCGATGCGGTCGCCCCCGGCATCCGCCGCGTGCGGACCACCGCGCCTCCCGGCTTCACCCGGCCGCTCATCGCCGACGTCGCGAACGCCCTCGTCGGTGCGTCGGTGCGCCGCGCAGTGGCCGATCTCGGCGTGGGCTGCGCGGGCACGGTGCTCGCGTCGCCGCTGCAGCGATTCCCGCGCGGGGTCCCCGGCCGCAAGGTGCTCTACCTCACCGACGACTGGCTGGCCGGCGCCGACCTGATGGGCTTCTCGCGCGACCGCGTCGAGCGCTCCCTGCGGCGCAACGCGGCGGAGGCGGACATCATCGCCGCCGTCACCGCCGACGTCGAGCGCCCGCCGTCGGGAGCGCGCGAGGTCGTCCTCCCGAACGGCTGCCTGATCCCGCCGGTCGCCGAGCAGGCGCCGGAAGCGGTGGCGTGCCTCGTCGGCCAGCTCAACGAACGGCTCGACCTGCGGGTGCTGGAGGCGGTGCGCGACCGTGGCGTCCCCATCCTCGCCATCGGGCCGCTCACCGCCCGCGACCCCGGGACGCGGGAGCGGCTGCGCGCCTTCCTCGACGCCCCGACGGTCACCTGGCTCGGCGAGATCCCGCCCGAGGAGATCCCCGGCCGGCTCGCCACGGTGTCCGTCGGCATGACGCCGTACGCCGACTCGGCCTTCAACCGGGCCAGCTTCCCGCTGAAGACGTTGGAGTACCTGGCCTCCGGCCTCCACACGGTCAGCACCGACCTGCCGTCGGCGCGCGGGCTGCAGACGCCGCTCGTGCAGATCGCGGGGGATCCGGACGCGTTCGCCGACGCCGTCGTCGCCGCCGTGGCGGCCCCTGGCACCGCCTCCGACCGCGAGAGCAGGCGTACTTTCGCCCAGCGTCACTCGTGGCGCGCCAGGGCCGACCAGCTGCTCACGGAGCTCGGGCTGGAGCCCGGTCCGCAAGGAGGATGACGTGTCCACCCCGTATCCGGGGTACGTGTCGTTCACCGCTTCGTGCTACTCTCTGGTCCGATCGATGGCGCGACCACCCGATTGACCGACTCTGAAGAGGAGCGAACCAGGATGGTTTCTGCGCGCCCATCGACGATGCACGCCAGGAGACGACACCGGAGCGGACCGGACGCCACGGCGAAGCGGCAACGGTTGCGGGCGATCATCGGCGTCGCCGTGGTCGCGGCGGTGAGTGTGACGACAGCGATCGTCGGCGGGGCGCTCCCCGCCCAGGCGAGCGTGCTCGGCAGCTCGCGCCCGAAGGTGGTGAGCGACTCCGAGCGCCTGCCGGTGGAGCTCGGGATGCGGTTCAGCGCCGCGAAGAACGGCACCGTCAACGGCATCCGCTACTACCGAGGACCGCAGAACGCGGGCCCGCACACCGGCTCGCTGTGGGACACCAGCGGCAAGCGCCTGGCGTCCGTCGCCTTCGCGGGCGAGTCGGCGTCCGGCTGGCAGACCGCGTACTTCACCGCGCCGGTCGCGGTCACCGCGGGCAAGACCTATGTCGCGTCGTACTTCGCGCCCAAGGGCGGCTACGCCGACGACATCAACTACTTCACCACCGCCAAGAAGGTCGGCGACCTGACCGTCCCGGCCGGCGGCGGTGTGTACGCGTACGGCAAGGCGGGCGGCTACCCGACCGCCAACTGGTTCAACAGCAACTACTACGTCGACGTGCTGTTCACCCCGGCGGGAGGCTCCACCACCACGCCGCCGAAGCCCGCGCCGACCACTACCACGGCGCCGCGGCCGACGCCCACCAAGACCCCCGCGCCGAGCCCGGCCCCGACCTCCCAGCCGACGAAGCCCCCGACCACGACGCCGCCGACCACCCCGCCGACGACGCCGCCTCCCGCGGGCGGTGGAAGCGGTGGCGGGTCCTCTGCGCTGAACCTGCCCCGCATCGCGTGGGAGGGCGGCCCGGCGTACTGGAAGAAGTTCCCGGCCACCGACAAGGCCGGCTGGGACGACCCGTCGTTCTTCCCGATCGTCTCCTGGTACAACGGCATCAGCTCCAACGCCGAGGTCGCGTACGACAAGTCGCTCGGCCTGAACACCTACATCGGGATGGACGCCGCCACTCCGTACAGCCTGTTCGGCGACAACGACGTGTACTGGATCGGCGAGAAGCTGAACAGCTCGTTCAACGCCAACAGCACGAACTGGGTCGGCGACTTCCTGGACGATGAGGTCGACGGCCGGTACTCGCCGGCGGAGGGCCACGCGTACCTCAAGCAGATCGTCGACTCCCTCGGGAACGACGGCCGGTTCAAGTACGCGAACTTCACCCAGATGGTGATGGCGACCGACATGAAGGCGGCGGACTCGCAGGCGTTCGTGAACAACTTCACCGACGCGGTCTCGCTCGACATGTACTGGTACACGATCCCCTACTGCGACTGGAAGCCGTACCGGGACGTCTACATCACGCCGATCGACCAGGCCAACTGCCGCACCGCCTCCAGCTACGGCAAGACCATGCAGTCGCTGCGCAAGCAGGACGCGGCCGACGGCAAGCTGCAGCCGCTGTGGCAGTTCGTCGAGAACCTCAACGGCGGGCCCGGCCCGAGCGCGCCTCCGGTGTACATCACGCCCGGGCAGCTCGAGGGCGCGGTGATGAGCTCGGTGATCAACGAGGCCCGCGGCATCGTGTACTTCAACCAGAGCTTCAGCGGCAACTGCCAGGCCAGCAACGTGTTCCGGCAGGCGCAGGTGAACAAGAACTTCTGCGGAGCGGCCCAGGTGGCCGCGGCCAAGGAGGTGAACAACCGGATCCACGCCCTGGCGCCCGTGATCAACACGCAGTCGTACCAGTGGTCGTTCGGCCCGGGCCTGAACACCATGCTGAAGGCGAAGGACGGCTACGCGTACGTCTTCTCGATGATCGACGGCTCGTCGAAGCCGGGCTCGCGCACCTTCACCCTCCCCGCCGGTGTGACGGGCAAGTCGGTCGAGGTCGTCAACGAGAACCGGTCGCTGACGGTCGGCGCGAACGGCACGTTCACGGACACGTTCGCGAACGAGTACACGTACCACATCTACAAGATCGCGCTGTAGCGCGGTCGCCGGGATCGCAGAAGGGTCCCGACACGCCGCCCGCCCGCGAGGCGAGCGGCGTGTCGGGACCTCTGTGTCTCAGAGGCGCAGGAGCGGGCCGTGGCCGGGGAGGAGCAGGCGCACGCCCGTCAGGTCGAGGGCGGCGGCCGAGCGGGCGGCCTCCTCGCGGTCGTGGTGGAAGAACGCGGGGAGCGGCTGCGGGCGGCCGGAGTCGCGCAGCAGCGGGTGCCCGGTCACCAGGGCGTCGCCGCTGATCAGCGCACCCGCCTCCGGCTCGAAGAACGCGGTGTGGCCGCTCGTGTGGCCGGGGGTGGCGATCACCCGCAGGCGGTGGCCGGTCGACAGCTCGACGTCGTCGCCGGTCAGCGCGGCGGCGTCGGGTACCCCCACCTCGCCGAGCCCGCCGGCGCGGATCGCGGAGACGGCCCAGCGGACGGTGCCGCGCTTCGCGATCGAGGGCAACAGGTCGGCCACGGTCACCTGCTCGGTGATGTCGCGGCGCACGTTGCCGAGCTCCTCGGGCATGGTCTCCACGGTCGCACCGGTCCGCGCCGCCAGCTCCCGGCTCGCCCCGAGGTGGTCCGAGTGCCCGTGGGTGAGGAGGATGCGGCGCAGCTGCGAGACGTCGCCGCCCGCCCAGCGGATGGAGGCCTCCACGAGCGCGCGGTCGGCGGGATAGCCGGCGTCGACCAGCTCGACGGCATCGCGGCCGGTGAAGACGACCCAGTTCGCGGCGGGCCCCTCGGCGAAGGCGATGCCGGGGGCGACGATGGTGAACGAGCGGAGGCGGCGCACAGGGGAGAGCCTAGCCGTGCTGGAATGGACGGAGCACGCTCGAAGGGAACCGCTCATGACCGACGCCGACCAGACCTCCGCCTCCCCGCTCCACGTCGCCGTGCTGGGCACCGGCACCATGGGCGCCGCCGTCGCCCGCACGCTGCTGCGCGACGGCTTCCGCGTGACCGTGTGGAACCGCACGCCCGAGCGCGCCGAGCCGCTCGCGCGGCCCTCGGACGACGCGCCGGGTGCGACCGTGGCCGCGTCGGCCGCCGAGGCGGTAGCCGGTGCGGATGTCGTGCTGGCGATCCTGTTCGACGGCGTCGCCGTGGAGCAGGTGCTCGCCGAGACCGCCGACGCGCTGCGGCCTGGCGCCGTCTTCGTGCAGTGCAGCACCATCGGCGTGGAGGCGACCGCGCGCATCGTGCAGGAGTACGGCGACCGCGGCTTCACGCTCGTGGAGGCGATGATGCTCGGCACGAAAGGCCCGGCAGAGCAGGGCAGGCTCGTCATGCTGGCCGGGGGCGACGCCGCCGCCGTGGAGCGGATCCGGCCCGTGCTCGATGCCATGGGACAGAAAACCGTGGTGGCGGGCGACGCGGTCGGCGCCGCCACCCGCCTCAAGCTCGCCGCCAACGCGTGGATCGCGACGATCACCGCGGGCACCGCGCAGTCCCTCGCCCTGACGAAGGCGCTCGGCCTCGACCCGCGGCTGTTCCTGCAGGCGATCGAGGGCGGCCAGTCGGACTCGGCCTACGCGCACATCAAAGGCGGCGCGATGCTGGCGGGCGAGTTCCCGCCGTCGTTCGCGCTCGACGGCCTGCTGAAAGACGTGCGTCTCGCCGCGGACGCTGCCGGCGCGGAGGGGGTGGCGACCGACCTCCTCGCGGGCCTCGACGCGGTGTATGCGCGCGCCAGCGCAGAGGGCCACGGCGGCGAGGACATCGCGGCGGTGTTCCGGGCGTTCTGAGGGGGATGCCCGCTCAGACGGCAGGCCGGCTCATCATCACCCGCCGGGCGCCGCCGCAGATCCCGAGGAGCAGGAACAGCATCCCGACCGACATCGGGAACGAGAAGCCGTCGAAGAAGGCCATCAGCGTCCCTCCCGCGGCCACCGAGGCGAAGATCGCCTGGCTGAGCGAGCGGTCGAGCGGGGTCGGCGAGAGGCGCCGCGCCCGGTGCGCGCACCAGAAGGCGGCCCCGATCAGCGAGGCGAAGGCGAGGATGCCGAGCGCACCCAGCTCGATCGCCAGCAGCAGGTACTGGTTGTCGAGGATGTGGTAGCTCGGCAGGAAGGTGCCGAACCCCTTCCCGACGATGGGGAAGCGCGAGAAGTACTCGGCCGCGCTGTCGTAGCTGTCGACGCGGGACAGAGCGCTGGAGTCGCCGGAGATGCCCGTGAACATCCCGCGGATGGTCCCCGCGAGCCCCGGCACCACCGCCACGACCGCCGCCGCGGCTGCGAGGCCGACGGTCGCGAACAGGATCCGGACTCTGCGCGTCCAGGTCGGGAAGAGCAGCAGCAGCCCCACCACCAGCCCGATCAGGGCGGACCGCGACACCGACAGCAGCGAGGCGACACCGATCGCGAGCACGGGGAACCAGCGCACGATGCGCGACCGGCCGTGGTCCTCGAGCGCGAGCGAGACGGCGATCGGGAACGCGATCGACAGCACGACGCCGTACTCGAGGGGATGGGAGGCGGTGCCGGCCGCGCGCACGAAGCCCGAGCGCACATCCACACCGGCGAACGACACCGCCGAGCTCATGCCCGGGATGTTGATCCACGAGATCAGCGACTCCCCGGTGATGAACTGCAGGATGCCGAGCGTGGCCATGAGCCCGCCCGCGATCGCGATGCGGCGCAGCAGCGTCCGGAACCGCTCCAGGTCGTCGAGGCCGTCGTTGGCGACGAGGAGGATGCCCGCCCACGACACCAGCCGCAGCAGCCCGTTGTCGGCGACGCTGATCTCCGGCCCCACCAGGCCGCGCAGCATCGCGCACGCGTAGCTGATGCCCGCGGCGACGAG
Organism: Leifsonia williamsii; assembly: GCF_030433685.1. NCBI lineage: Bacteria > Bacillati > Actinomycetota > Actinomycetes > Micrococcales > Microbacteriaceae > Leifsonia > Leifsonia williamsii. The sequence continues at coordinate 83,699 of NZ_JAROCF010000001.1, read as the reverse complement.
CAGCCCCGCCACCGCGAGCCGGACCGGCTGGATCGGCGCCTTCAGCGGACGGGAGCGCTGGAGGTGATACCAGCACCACCAGATGGTCGCCGCGAGCGCCCACGCCGAGGCGGGGCGGCCGGCGACCGAGCCGAGCGCCGCGAACGACATGCTCGACGGCACGACGAGCAGCAGCACGAGGTAGACGGTGAGGACCGTGACCGCGTCCGGCCCGCGGCTCGGGAAGCGGCCGAGGGCGGTGCGGGCGCGGTCGGCGGCGGCGAGGCGGGAGGCCGCGCCGTTGTCCGTCGATGCGCGCTCAGGCGCCGCCGTGCGGCTCATCGCTCACGGCTCTCGCGGACGGGCCGGTGCCCGGTCTCGGCGAAGAACGAGTCCCAATCGATCTCGTCGGCGATGTCGGCGGTGCTGTCCGCGTCATCGGCACGGTCGACCTCGTCGGCGCGGTCGATGTCATCCGAGCCATCGACGTCGTCTGCCGAGGCCGCGACGGGCGCGGGCTCGGGGGAGGGGGCTGACGCCGTCTCCGACTCCGGCTCCACCTCCGCACGTTTCGCGTCGCTGATGCTCTCCGCCTCGGGCACCGGCACCGCGCCGTGCGCCTTGCGCTTCGGCTTGCCACCCCGTCGCGGCTCGCGCGCGGCCCCGCCCTGCGGGTCGTCCTGCGGCTGCGCGACCCGCTGACGCCGCCCGCGCACGAGGCCGTCGACCAGTCCGGCGAGCAGCACCGTGAGCACCAGCCCGGCGGCGGCGATCATGCCGACGACCTCGATGCGGCCCTTCTGGATGACCGTGCTGGTGGTGTCCTTCGTCAGCGTGAGGACGCTGATGCGGGCCTGGTCGGGCACGCCGGCCGTGGTCTGCAGCTGCTCGAGCGCCTTCGGCACCTGGGCGGCCAGCGCGGTCAGCGCGCCCTCGACCGCGGCATCCGACTTGCCGGAGACGGTCATCGTGATCATGGGGCCGGAGGTGCTGGCGTCGCGGCCGACCGCGAGCGTCGTGCCGGGGAAGTCGTCCGTGATGCCGCCGAGCACCTGCTCCGACCGCAACGAGCTCACCAGGACGTCCGCCACCTGGCCGAGGCCGCCGAGGTAGAGGTACGGGTTGCCGCCCTCGGGGATCGTCGTCTTGCCCGGCACGAGGAGGTCGCTCGCCGAGCGCTCCAGCGTCGGCGAGGTGTTCAGGTACGCGGCGCCGCACAGCCCGGCGGTGATCAGCACGCCGGCGAGCGTGACGTACCACCTGCGGCCGAGGCTGATCAGAAGGCTCTTCAGTGTCATGGGGTTCCCCCTGCGGGTCGGGCCGCCGCCGTGACGGGCGGACGGACGGTGTGCGCCCGGCGGAGACGGCGCCGTGAGACCGCCCCGTCGACGAGCGCCGCAGCGCCCAGCGAGAGGCTCCCGCCGATGAGCACCAGCACGAGCAGCGCCCGCGCCTCCATGCTCTTGGTGGACCAGATACGGCCGACCTGCGGCGCGTCCGGGATGACGGTGGTGGTGATGGTTTCGGCCGGAGCGACGCCCGACTGCTGCTGCAGCCGCGTCGCGATCGCCTGCACGCGGGCGACGGCGGCGTCGCGGCGGTCCGACACCCACTCCGGCGTCGGGCCGACGACGGAGATGTCGATGGCGGCGTTGGCGAACGTCATCTGCCACTGGCCGCCGGTGTTGGGCAGCAGCACCTGCACGCCCTCGTTCAGGCCGGCGCCGTACAGCGTGGCGTTCTCGGAGGTGCGGTCGCTCTGCTTGCCGTGGTGGTACTCCCGCTCGACGGCGGCGGCGAAGGCGGTGAGCGTCTCGAGCTTGCCGTCGTCGGTCTGCCCGACCCGGGTGGTGCCGGGGCCGATGAAGGCGACGCGGGCCTGGGTCGTGTACGCACCCTCCTGCTGGAGCAGCACGAACGCGAACAGCGCGAGGGCGATGCCGACGACGATGACGTACCAGCGCCTCCCGGCGATCGCGAGCAGGGAGCGGGTGGTCATCGCGCGCCGTCCGAGCGGGCGCGGTGGCCGGTGAGGCGGGCGACGCGGAACTTCACCGCGTCGAGGCTGTCGCGGCCGAGCAGCGCGACCGCCGTGCGCTTCGCCGTGGCGCGGGCGGCCTCCCGGGCGGCCCTGGCGGGCATCCCGAGCACGCGGTCACGGGCGATGCGCAGCGCGCCGGGCTCTGGCCGGTCGTCGAGCAGGTCGCCGAAGGCGGCGCGCGAGCGTGCGGGGGAGACGAGCCGGCCGCGCACGCGGTTGCTGACGTTCTCGCCGTGGATGACCTGCAGCCAGGCGGGCCGCCCGCGCAGCGAGCGCACGGGCATCGTCTCGCCCAGCCGGTTGTGCGCCGCCGCCCAGCAGGTGACCGGCGCCTCCCACGGCTCGGCCACCGAGCAGAACGCGTTGTGGCGGTCGATGCGCCGGTAGGCGCCGTCGCGGTCGGCGATGATGCCGTCGGCGAGGTAGATCGCGGTGCGCTCGCCGGGGCGGGCCGCGGCGGCCGTGCGGGCGAGGAAGTCGGAGGCGAGCGCGTCGTCGTTGTCGAGGTTCGTGGTGATGAGCCCGCCGCGGAGGGCGCCGGAGGTGGTGAGCACCGCGGCGCGGATGTCGGCCACCAGTTCGGCCGGCGAGATCGTCGCCCGGAAGCGCGGCAGGAAGTCGCCGTCGTTCACGCGTGCGATCCACTCCAGCAGCCACTGCGGGCTCTCCGGGTCGAAGTACACGATCCAGGTCGCGCGGGCGGTCTGCGCCCGCATCGACGGCAGGCAGTACCGCTCGAAGAGGCCGACCCGGGAGCGCAGCCAGCCCTCCTGGGCGCGGACCAGACTCTCGTACCCCTCCGAGGGGAGGTTGAAGCGCGTCAGCACGACCTGGTCGAACCGCTCGCTCATCGTCCGGCCTCCCGGTGCTGCCGGGGGCGGATGACGTGCTCGGCGGAGACGCGGGGCCAGCTGACCGGGGTGGGCGCCGCGGCCGGGGTGGGCACCGCGCTGGCGGGCGTTTCCGTCGGCCGCGTCGACTGCGGGATCAGCACGCTGCCGCGGCTGGTCGTGACGGGTCCGGGCGTGGAGGCCGGAGCCGCCGTCGCCGGCCGCTGCGCGTGCGGCAGCCGCCGCCACGATCCGCGGTCCAGCAGCGTCCGCAGCGCCGCCCGGTGCGCGGGCTGGTAGGCGCGGAGCCCGGCGTGCAGCACGGCGACCGCACGGGTCCCGAGCACGGAGGCCCGGCCTCCCGTCGCCTCCGCGTAGCGCACGCGGTTGACCGCCATCAGCGCGGTGAACTCGGGGCGCACGCCGGAGCCGCCCTGCGCGTGCACGACCGTCGCCTCGGGGGCGAACCACACGGTCTCGCCGGTGTCGCGGGCGCGACGGAAGTACTCCGTCTCCTCCGAGTAGAGGAAGAAGCGCTCGTCCCACGGGCCGAGCCGCTGCGCGAGGTCGCCGCGCACGAGCAGCGCGGCGCCGGTCGCCCAGTCGACGCGGTGCGGGTAGCGGTAGCTGGTGTCGTCCCAGTCGATCTCCGAGAGCGCGCCGCCGCGGCGGATGACGCGCTCGCCGAAGAGGGCGTCGCCCAGGGCGCGGCGCACCGTGGGCTCGCGGCGGAGGGACTTCGTGAGGGTTCCGTCGCTCTCGCGGATCGCCGGGACGACGATGCCGGCGCCGCTGCGGCGCATCCGGTCGAGCATGGCGCGCACCGCACCCGGCTCGACCGTGAGGTCGGGGTTCAGCACCAGCACGGCCTCCGTGCGCCCGACGGCCGCGAGCGCGGCGTTGAGCCCGCCCGCATAGCCGAGGTTGGCGCCGGTCGGCACGACCGTGACGTCGGGGTGGGCGCCGAGGAGGTCGCGGGTCGCGTCGGTCGAGCCGTTGTCGGCGACGACCAGGCGCAGGCGGGTTCCGGCCGCCTCGCGGCGCAGGCTGGAGACGAACGCATCGAGGTGGGGGGCGCTGTTGTACGTGACGGTGATCGCGGTGACCTCCGGGCGCTCGTCGATGCCGGCGAAGCGGGCCTCGGAGGTGGTGGAGGCGGAGGCGGAGGAGGAACTGGTGGAGGCGGTGAAGGCTCCGGCAGCGCCGCCCGTCCGCACCCGCGGCACGGCCGGTGTCGCCGGGGCCGCGAGCGGGATCCGCGCCACACGTGACCGCCGCACGGCGAGCAGTGCGCCCGGCCCCTGCACGAGGTAGCGGCGGGCGAGCCGCTTGGGCTCCAGGGTCAGCCGCCAGGCCCACTCGAGGCCGTGCTCCGCGACCCAGCGCGGCGCGCGCTCGACGCGCCCGGCCAGGAAGTCGACGACCGCGCCGAAGGCCAGCAGCGTCTTCGCGCCGGTGAGCTCGCCGTACTCGGCGATCCACACCTCCTGGCGCGGCTTGCCGAGGCAGACCACGAGCACATCGGTGCGGGCGGCGCGGATCTCGGCGGCCAACTCGCGCGAGCGCGCGGGGTCGGCGAGCTCGGCGGCGGAGGGCGCCCAGCAGCCGGAGATGCGCAGCGCAGGGCGCTCGAGGCCGAGGCGCTCGCGGAGCAGCTCGTGGGTGGCCTCGTTGCCGCCGAAGAAGCCGACGCGCAGGCCGCTCGCCTGCGCCCGCTCGAGGATCGGGCCGATGAGGTCGCTGCCGGCGAGCCGCGGCCACGCGGTGCCGGTGGCGCGCTCCAGACGAGCGGCGATCGGGGCGCCGTCGACCAGGTTGAGCCACTCGATCGGGCGGGAGCCGGGGGCGGCGTGATGACTGCCGGTGCCGTGCCAGCGGGCGCCTGTGCCGAAGTGATGGATGTGGTCGAGGTTGACCGAGCAGACGGCGAGCGGGGTGGCGTCGTCGAGGTGCCAATGCCCCTCGATGATGCGCAGCGCCTCCGCGGCGTCCATCAGGTCGACGGCGGTGCCGGCGAGGGTGACGCGGGCGGGGCCGGGCAGGCTGGCGCGGCCGGGCATCGGGGCACGGCCGGGCGTGCTTCCGGGCAGGACGGATGAATGGCTCACAGCGCACTCCCTTCGGGTCGGGTATCGCGCTCATGGGCCCGGGCGAGGGCGTCGCCACGAGACCTTGGCGAGCAGGTGAAGATTTCTCACCTACGCCGACGACGCTAGCATTACTGAGGATTCCTCGGTCACCCCAATGTGGGGGTGAGGCATGCTCATTTTTGCGTAAACACGGCTAGCATCGGCGCCAGCGCACCATCCACCACCACCCGGGAGGACCCCCATGTCGCGCAGCATCGTCATCGTCGGCGGCGGCATCCTCGGCCTCGCCGTGGCCGCCAGAGCCGCCAGGGCCGGCGTCGCCGTGACCCTGCTCGAGAAGGAGTCCCGCTGGGCCGGCCACCAGACCGGCCACAACAGCGGGGTCGTGCACGCGGGCCCGTACTACAAGCCGGGTTCGCTGAAGGCGCGGATGTGCGCGGCCGGGAACGCCTCCATGCTCGCCTTCGCGCGCGAGCACGGCATCCCGCATGCCGTTCCGGGCAAGCTGATCGTCGCCGTCGAGGACCGCGAGCTCGCCGGCCTCGACGAGCTGCACCGCCGCGCGGTCGCGAACGGCGTGCCCTGCCGGCTGATCGACGCCGACGAGGCCTCCGACTACGAGCCGGAGGTGTACGCGCTGCGGGCGCTCCGCGTCGAGTCCACCGGCATCATCGACTACCCGGCCGTGTGCCGCGTGCTCGCCGAGCTGGCGCAGGAGGCCGGGGCCGAGCTGCTCACGGGCGCGGAGGTGACGGCGATCCGCTCCACCCCCGACGGCGTCGTGGTCGAGCACACCCGGGGCGCGGCCCGCGCGGACGGACTCGTGAACTGCGCCGGGCTCCACGCCGACCGCATCGCCCGGCTGGCCGGGGTCGAGCCGGAGGTGCGCATCGTGCCGTTCCGCGGCGAGTACTACGAGCTGCGGCCCGAGCGCCGCGACCTCGTGCGCGGGCTGATCTACCCGGTGCCCGACCCCGAACTGCCGTTCCTCGGCGTGCACCTCACCCGCATGATCGACGGGTCGGTGCATGCAGGGCCCAACGCCGTGCTGGCGCTCGCCCGTGAGGGCTACCGCTGGCGCGACGTGCGGCTGCGCGACGCGGCGGAGGCGCTGACCTATCCCGGCTTCCTGCGCATGGCCTCCCGCAACCTCGGCACCGGGGCCAGGGAGGTCGCGCGCTCGCTGAGCAGGAACGCCTTCGCGCGGAGCCTGGCCCGGCTGGTGCCCGCGATCGAGTCGGCCGACATCGTCCGGGCCGGCTCCGGCGTGCGCGCGCAGGCGGTGCGGCCCGACGGCGCCCTCGCCGACGACTTCGTCATCCAGCACGCCCCGCACCAGCTGCACGTGCTCAACGCGCCGTCGCCGGCCGCGACGAGCGCCCTGGAGATCGCCAAGCACCTGGTCGCCGAGGCCATCCCGGTCTGAGCGGCGGGCCTTTCCGGAGGCTTGGCCCCCGGAAAGGGGGATAGCGACGGACCACAAAAGTCGATGTATTCTCAGTTCTGCGATAGCTGAGGAACAGTCAGTTTTATACACCCGATACGACTGAGCTCCTTGTGGTCTCGGTTGTCGCACAACCCGATTGCACCTGTGGACCCGAACAAGCAGGGGATGCGTGATGGACCGTCGTCATGAGCCGCGTGCGCCGCACGGCGCCGGCACCGCACGCCGTCGCGCCTCCCTCCCCAGCGGAGCCGGCGGCGGCAAGGCCGTTCGAGACCGCGGCTTTCCCCCAGCCGCCGCCGGTTCTGTCCACTCGGTCGCCGTCCTGGCCGTTCCGGGGAAGGGGAACCAGCCATGACCGTCATCCGCCCCCGCCAGCTCGCCGGCGACCTGTCCGCCCCGAGCCGCTGGTCGCTCGACCGCCTCACCGAGGCGGCGGCGGCCACCGGCCCGCGCTCCGCCAACGGGCGCAGCTGGGCGCACGCCTACCTCACCCGGCTGCGGATCACCGACACCCTGATCATCGTCGGCGCCATCGGCACGGCCTTCCTGATCCGGTTCGGCCCCGACGACATCGCCACGAACCTCTCCGGCTTCCCGCTGCAGTACCTCGCGATCTCCGTCGCCATCGCCGTCTGCTGGACGGTCGCGCTCTCGGCCGCGCACACCCGCGACCCGCGCATCATGGGTCTCGGCGTCACCGAGTACCGCCGGGTCGCGAGCGCCAGCGCCCTCACCTTCGGCGTGCTCGCCATCGTCTTCCTGGTGGCCAAGGTCGACATCGCCCGCGGCTACTTCGTGCTCGCGCTGCCCATCGGCGCCGTCGCCCTCGTCGGCAGCCGGTGGATGTGGCGCCGCTGGCTGATCGGGCAGCGCCGCTATGACCACTACCTCTCCCGCGCGATCGTCATCGGCGCCGCGGACGACGTGGAGTACGTGGCCGGCCAGATCCGCGACAAGTCCGGCGCCGCCTACCAGGTCGTGGGCGCCGCCGTCGACGACCCCGGACTCGACGCCATCCGCGTGAAGGGCGAGAGCGTGCCGGTGGTCGGCGGCCTCGCCGACGTGACGGAGGCGGCGGGGAGGCTGCGCGCCGACACCGTTATCGTCGCCGGCCAGCCCCGCGGCGGCAGCCGCTTCATCCGCGACCTCGGCTGGGCCCTGGAAGGGACCGCGACCGAACTGGTGCTCGCGTCGCGCCTGACCGACGTGGCCGGTCCGCGCATCCACTTCCGCCCGGTCGAGGGTCTGCCGCTCATCCACGTCGAGATCCCGCAGTTCGAGGGCGGCAAGCACGTGCTGAAGCGCCTGCTCGACGTCGTCGTCTCGGGCACCGCGATCCTCCTCCTGCTGCCGTTCCTGCTGATCATCGGTCTCGCGGTGCGGCTCGACAGCGCCGGGCCCGCGATCTTCCGGCAGGAGCGCGTCGGCCGCAACGGCTCCACCTTCACGATGCTCAAGTTCCGGTCCATGGCGATCGACGCGGAGGAGCGGCTCGCCGCCCTGCGCGCGCAGAACGAGGGCGCAGGCCTGCTGTTCAAGATGAAGGACGACCCGCGTGTCACCCGCGTCGGCCGCTTCATCCGCAAGTACTCGCTCGACGAGCTCCCGCAGCTGTGGAACGTGCTCGTCGGCGACATGAGCCTCGTCGGTCCCCGCCCGCCGCTGCGGCGCGAGGTCGACGGGTACGAGAGCCACGTCCACCGCCGCTTGTACATCAAGCCGGGTCTCACGGGGATGTGGCAGGTCAACGGACGCTCCGACCTCTCGTGGGACGAGAGCGTGCGGCTCGACCTGTACTACGTGGAGAACTGGTCGCTCACCGGCGACCTGGTGATCCTCTGGCGCACCGCCCGGGTGCTCCTCCATCCGACCGGCGCGTACTGAGCGCGCCGCACCACCATCATCGAGCGACGACCTGGGGGCGACGCCATGAACACCATCACCATCGACGACCCGCCGGTCGTCGCGACCACCGCCGACGTCGACCCGCGCGCCGCCGTCGGCGCCAGGACCCGTGTCTGGCACCTGGCCCAGATCCGCGAGGAGGCCGTGGTCGGCTCGGACTGCATCCTCGGCCGCGGCTCGTACGTCGGACCGGGCGTCGTCGTCGGCGACAACTGCAAGCTGCAGAACTACGCGCTGGTCTACGAGCCGGCCGTGCTCGAGGACGGCGTCTTCGTCGGGCCGGCCGCCGTCTTCACCAACGACGTGTTCCCGCGCGCGGTCAACCCGGACGGCTCGCTCAAGTCGGCCGACGACTGGCACGCGGTCGGCGTCACCGTGCGCACCGGCGCCTCCATCGGCGCCAGGGCGGTGTGCATCGCCCCCGTGACCATCGGGCGCTGGGCGCTCGTGGCCGCCGGCTCGGTGGTGCGCGCCGACGTCCCCGACTACGCGCTGGTCGTGGGCGTCCCCGCCCGCCGCATCGGCTGGGTGGGGGAGGCCGGCGTCCCGCTGCGGGAGGAGGCTCCCGGCTCCTGGGTGTGCCCGGAGAGCGGGCGTCGCTACGTCGAGGCCGACGGCGTGCTGAGCCCGGCCGCCATCGATGCAGACGTGGCACGGCCATGAAGCAGCGCACCCTCATCGTCGCCGGGCTGGCCGCCGCGGCGGTGATCGCGGCGGGCGCCTTCACGCTCACCCAGCTCCCGACTCCCGCCGCCACCGACGCCTCGCGCAGCGGGTCGGCCTCGCCGACGGCGCGTCCGCACGCCGCGACGCCCGCCCCGACGGCTCCCTCGACCTCGGCCCCCTCGACCTCGGGCCCGGCGCCGTCCAGCACGGCCGGCCCCGGCTCGGGCGCCGGGGCCGGTCCCGATACGCCGTCCGCGGGCAAGCGGTACAGCACCGAGGTGCTGCCGCCGGTCGAGAAGACGTCGCCCGCCCTCCCGCCGAGCGACCCGCTGCCCGTTCCCGTCTCCGCGCCGCTGCCGCGGACCGCGAGCGCGACCGGCGGCCTGGTGTCCGGCTACCCCGAGAAGGTGCTGCCCATCACCCCGGGCGCCCGCGTGAAGACGAGCTCCGTCGCCTCGCAGGGCAGCCGCCTCCAGGTGACCATGACCGCGACCACCCCCTCCGGCGTCACCGACATCCTCGCCTTCTACCGCACGGCGCTCGCGAAGTACGGGATGTACGACACCCCCGCACCCGCGCAGGGCGGCGCGACGGCCCTCCGCTTCGACCGCGACGGCAGCTCCGTCACGGTGACCGCCGCCCCCACCGAGGACGGCTCGACGTACGTCATCTTCGGGACCTTCACCGCGAAAGGCTGACCCTCGTGTACATCTCGCTCTCCGACCGGCGTGAGAAGGACACGGACGACCAGGCCCTGCGAGCCGAGCGGGACGGGGTGCGCGCCACGCGCGTCTCCGCCACCGTCGTCGGCCTGGGCGTCGTGAGCATGCTCACCGACATCTCGTCCGAGTCCGTCGCGGCCATCCTGCCGCTCTACCTCACCGGGGCCCTCGGCCTCTCCACCATCGCCTTCGGCTTCGTCGACGGCCTGTACCAGGGCGTCAGCGCGATCGTCCGGATCGCGGGAGGCTACGCCTCCGACCGCGGCGACCGGCCCAAGTGGGTGGCGTTCGCCGGCTATGGCCTCTCGGCCGCGGCCCGCGTCTTCCTGCTGTTCGCCTCTGGCCTCGGCGCCATCGTCGGCATCGTGACCGCCGACCGGATCGGCAAGGGCATCCGCACCGCGCCGCGCGACGCGCTGATCACCGCGTCGTCGCGGCCCGAAGACCTCGGCCGCTCCTTCGGCGTGCACCGCATGCTCGACACGGTCGGCGCTGCCATCGGCCCGCTGCTGGCCTTCCTGATCCTGTTCCTGATCCCCGACGGGTACCACACCGTCTTCGTCGTGTCGCTCGCGTGCGCCCTCGTCGGCGTCGCCGTGCTGGGCCTCGTCATCCCCGACAAGCGCCCGCGCGCCGAGCGCAGCACGTCGGGCACGGCCCGCCCCCGCTTCGCCTGGCGCGACCTCTCCAACCCCCGGTTGCGCCGCGTGCTGCTGGTGGCGGGCCTGCTCGGCCTCCTCACCATCGGCGACGGCTTCGTCTACCTGGTGCTGCAGAGCCGCAGCGCGTTCGCCGCCGCCTGGTTCCCGCTGCTCTACGTCGGCACCAACATCGCGTTCCTGGCGCTGGCGGTGCCGTTCGGGAGGCTGTCCGACCGGATCGGCCGCGCCCGCATGTTCGTCATCGGCCACCTCGCACTGCTCGGCACGTACGTCGCGGCCGCCCTGCCGGTCGCCGGCCTCCCGCTGACGGTGCTCTGCCTGCTGCTGCTCGGCGCCTTCTACGCCGCGACCGACGGCATCCTCGCCGCCCTCGCGGCCGAGAGCACGCCGGAGGGCAGCCGGGCGAGCGGCATCGCGGCGGCGCAGACGGTCGTGGCGCTGAGCCGGCTCGTCGCCTCCACCGGCTTCGGCGTGCTCTGGTTCGCGCTCGGCCGCACCCCGGCGATGATCGTGGCCGCGGTGGCGCTCGCCGTGGTGATCCCGCTCGTGGCCGTGCTCTTGCGCGGATTCCGCACCTCCCCGAGAATCACCGCATGAGCCCCCGCGTCCGCCGGTGGTCGCTGGCGGCGATCACGGTGCTGCTGCTCGGCGGCGCGATCGCCTACGGAGCGGTGGCGTTCGCCGACTACCAGGCGCGGGCCGGCGCTCCCAGCGAGGTCGCCGCGACCACCGCCTCGCCGTCGGCGCTGCCGGCCGGCCCGCGACTGGTGTTCCGCAACACGGCGAGTGGGAAAGGGTACGGGCTCGTCGCCTCCGTGCCGCTCGACGACCCGTCCGGCGAGCGGACGGTCAGCGGCCCGGCCTGCGACCGCGTCTACGCGACCAGGGAGGTGGAGACGTGCCTCCACACCGACCGCGGCGTCGTCACGACCTTCACCGAGACCCTGTACGCCGCCGACGGGAAGGAGCTGAAGTCCTGGCCGCTGCCGGGCGTGCCCAGCCGCACCCGCATCTCCGCCGACTCGAAGCTCATCGCGCAGACCTCGTTCGTCACCGGCGAGGCGTACGGGACCGTCGCCTTCTCGACCCAGACCACGATCTCCCGGGTCAACGGGGCGGACTACGGCTCGCTCGAGGACTTCACGTTCCTCGTCGACGGGCAGAAGGTCACCGCGCCCGACCGCAACTTCTGGGGCGTCACCTTCGCCGACGACGGAAACACGTTCTACGCCACCGGCGCGACGGCCCACCACACCTACCTGGTGCGCGGCAACCTCCGCGGCCGCACGCTGGTCGCGATCAAGGACGGCGCCGAGTGCCCCTCCCTCTCGCCCGACGGCTCCCGCGTGGCCTACAAGAAGAACCTCACCCCCGACGCCGCGAGCCCGCACTGGACCCTCGCGGTGCTCGACTTCGCCAGCGGGGTGGAGACGCGGCTCCCGATCGAGCAGAGTGTGGACGACCAGGCCCTCTGGCTCGACGACGGCACGCTGCTATACGGTCTGGCCTCGACCACCGCCCCGGGCGACAGCGACATCTACTCCGTGCCGGCCGACGGCTCGGCGGGCCCGACGCTGTACCTGCGGCACGCGTGGTCGCCGTCGGTGGTGCGCTGAGCCGACTCCGCCCCGCCTCCACCCCGCCTCCACCTCCGCCCGACATTCGTGCCGAATGTGTGCTTTGCCGCGCCCAGAACCTGCATTCGTGACGAATGTGTGCTTTGCCGCGCCCAGAACCTGCATTCGCGACGAATGTGACGACGGGTCCTTCGTCGGTGGTCGCGACTACGCTGGCGGGCATGTGCGGCAGGTTCGCGATGGACGACAAGGTCAACGACGAGATCACCGAGTTCGTGGAGGCCACCGGGCGCAGGCCCGACGAGTGGCGCGCCGACTGGGAGGCCGACTACAACATCGCGCCCACCGACGACATCCCGGTGCTCATCGACTCGCCCAAGAACCGCGAGCTGCGCTTCGAGCGGGCGCACTGGTCGCTGGTGCCGTCGTGGTCCGAGACGCTCAAGCCCAAGTTCCCGACCTTCAACGCGCGCGCCGAGGGCATCGTCGACAAGGCGACCTGGCGCGAGCCGGTCAAGTCGCACCGCGCCATCGTGCTCGCCCGCGGGTACTACGAGTGGCAGGGGCCGAAGGGCAGCAAGACGCCCTACTTCATCCGCTACCCCGAGGGCGAGCTGATGGGCTTCGCCGGGCTGTACTCGTGGTGGCGCGACAAGTCGAAGGCCGACGACGACCCCGAGCGCTGGACGCTCACCGCGACCATCCTCACCAGCGACGCCGTGCAGACGCTCGCCGACATCCACGACCGCAACCCCGTCATCCTGCCGCCGGACCTCTGGCTGCACTGGCTCGACCCGTCCATCGTCGGCGACCAGGCGCTCGTCGACGAGGCGGTGCGGGCCGGCGTGGCCGAGGCGGAGACGCTGCGGTTCGACCAGGTCGCGCCGTTCAAGACCTCCGACGACGGGCCGGAGCTGATCCGGCCGGTCGACGAGGGCTGAGGCGCGGCGGGCGGATACCACCGGCCGAAACGCCTGTCATCCCCTGCTCCTCCGCCGCGGGCCGGCCTACCGTTCCTGTCGTGCGCCGGATGCGGTCGCCGACGCGGCTCTCGCGTCGCCTCCTTCCCGGCGTGCGTGGGGCGGGTCCCGGGCAGGCGGTGCCTCGTCGTGCCCGGGGCCCGGTTATCCCGGCCGACGGGAACGGGCAGCGCCGGCGGCCCGAACCCAGCCACGGCCCGCACCCCAGGCCGTGCCCCGCACACCGGTCGGAACCCGCCGGTGCCACTGCACCGGGCCCCGGCGTACCGTGAATCGGGGTGGTGGGGGCCCCTCTCTTCGAAGACCCGCACCACGCGCCCAGGGGTCGTCCGGCTTCGCCTGGTTGGCTGCTGAGCGTTCCCTTCCGTTCACCGACGAGTCCGAGGCTGAGACCATGACCGTTCTGACCGGGCAGGCCCGGCGCACCCGCGCCGAGCCGCTGGCGGCGGTACGCCCCTGGACCATCGCCCTCGCCTTCGGGCTCGTCGCGGCGGTCGTGTGCGCCGCGGGCAGCTGGATCCCGTCGCTCTGGGGCGACGAGGCGGCCACGCTCCTCTCGGCCAAGCGGCCGCTGGACAGCCTCGCCCGCATGGTCACGCACGTGGACGCGGTGCACGGCGTCTACTACCTCGGCATGCACGGCTGGATCCGCATCGCGGGTGAGAGCGCGTTCGCACTGCGGCTGCCGAGCGCCATCGCCGTCGGCGCCGCGGTCGCGGGAGTCACCCTGCTCGCCGGCCGGCGCGGCGGGCCGAGCGCCGCGATCGTCGCGGGCGTCGTCGCGACCGTGCTGCCGCGGCTGACCTATGCGGGGGAGGAGGCGCGCTCCTACGCCCTCACCGCCGCCGTCGCTGTGTGGCTGACCCTGCTGCTGCTCTGGCTGCTCGACGGCGCGGGCCGCGACGCCTCCCCGTCCCGGAGGCGCCTGGGCTGGGTGCTCTACGGCGTCGGGCTGGCGGCCGGGTCATACCTGTTCCTGTACTTCGTCTCGATCGCTCTCGCCCACGCGGCGATCGTGCTCCTCTCGCGCGCCTCCCGCCCGGCCCTGCGGGCGTGGGCGATCTCGACGGCGGCCGCCGTGCTCGCACTGGCCCCGCTGATCGTGGTCGCCTTCCTGGAGCGGCGGCAGATCCGCTATCTCGGCGCGCAGACGCTCGACTACTCGACCCTGCTCTGGGCGCCCTGGTTCTGGACGCCGTGGTTCGCGGTGCTCGCGTGGGCGCTCATCGTCGCCGCGGCGGTGCCCGTGTGGCGGGCCTGGCGGCTGCGGCGCCGGGCCGGCGCAGCGGCGGTGAGCGCGCCTCCACCCATCTCGGCGACCACCGTCGCGCTGTGCGTGCTGCTGCTCCCGACCGGCGGGCTGGTGCTCGCCGACCTGGTCTTCCCGCTGTACGCGGCCCGCTACTCCACGTTCGCCGCGCCCTTCGCCGCGCTGGCGATGGCGGAGGGCGTCCTCGTGATCGGGCGGCGGCTCGGTCGCACCTCCGCCCGCCGCGCCATGGTGGCCACCGCGTCGATCACCCTCGTCGTGGTGGCCGCCTGCGCGCCCGTCTACGTGTTGCAGCGCGGCCCCTATGCGAAGAACGACAGCGACTGGGCGGAGGTCAGCGCCGCCGTGGCCGCGCACGCCCGGCCCGGCGACGCCGTGGTCTTCGACGAGCGAGCGCGCCCGTCGCAGCGCCCGCGACTGGCGATGCGTACCTATCCGGACGGTTTCGCGGAGGTGCGCGACGTCACCCTGCAGGTCCCGTACGACCGCAACATCGGCTGGGCCGACCGGGCGTACTCGGTGCCGCGGGCGGCGCAGCACGGCCGCTTCGACGGTGTGCGCCGGGTGTGGCTGCTGGAGCTGGTCATCGACGGCGAGCAGCACACCTACGGGATGGACGACCTGGAGGACCTCGGCTTCCAGGAGACCGGGGTCCGCGTCTCCACGCACCGCACGGTCCTGATCGAGCTCACCCGCTGACGCGGCCACGCCCTCCCGGCTTCACCCCGCCGTCATCCCCACCCCCACCTCGATCCATTCGTCACGACATGCCGTGCAGCCCGGCGGCCGCACGGCATGTCGTGCCAACTGGATGAAGGGGGCGAAGGGAGGGTGCGGCTCAGACCTCGCCGCGGCGCGCGCCCGCCCAGAGGTCGACGCCCGCGTCGACGGCGTGCTCGTCGATCGCCGCCAGCTCCTCGTCGGTGAAGTCGAGGTTGCCGAGGGCCGCGACGTTCTGCTCCAGCTGCGAGACGCTGCTCGCGCCGATCACGAGCGACGTGACCCGGCGGTCGCGCAGCGCCCACGCGAGCGCGAGTTGCGCGAGCGACTGGCCGCGGGCGGCGGCGATCTCGTTGAGCGCGTGCAGCCTCCGGAGCGCGTCGTCCGTCAGCCACGACGCGTCGAAGGAGTCGCCGCGGCTGGCGCGCGACCCCTCCGGGACGCCGTTCAGGTACTTGTCGGTCAGCATGCCCTGCGCGAGCGGGGTGAAGCCGATGACGCCGACGCCGAGCTCGTCGACCGTGTCGAGCAGCCCCTCCGTCTCGATCCAGCGGTTGATCATCGAGTACGACGGCTGGTGGATGAGCAGCGGCGTGCCGAGGTCGCGCAGGATCTCGGCGGCGCGGCGCGTCTCCTCCGGCCCGTAGGAGGAGATGCCGACGTACAGCGCCTTGCCGCTGCGCACGGCGGTGTCGAGCGCCTGCATCGTCTCCTCCAGCGGGGTGGAGGGGTCGGGCCGGTGCGAGTAGAAGATGTCGACGTAGTCGAGGCCGAGCCGCTGCAGCGACTGGTCGAGCGACGCGAGCACGTACTTGCGGCCGCCGCCGCCCTGCCCGTACGGGCCGGGCCACATGTCCCAGCCCGCCTTCGACGAGATGACGAGCTCGTCGCGATAGGGCTTCAGGTCCTCGGCGAGCAGGCGACCGAAGTTGCGCTCCGCCGAGCCGTAGGGGGGCCCGTAGTTGTTGGCGAGGTCGAAGTGGGTGATGCCGAGGTCGAAGGCGCGGCGGATGATCGCGCGCTGCGTCTCGAGCGGGCGGTCGTCGCCGAAGTTGTGCCAGAGACCGAGCGACAGCGCCGGCAGGTCGAGGCCGCTGCGGCCGGTGCGCCGGTACTGCATGTCGTCGTAGCGGGTGGGGTCGGGAACGTAGGAGGCCATGCTCCAGAGGTACCGCTGACCGGCCGCGAAGTCCAATGGATCGCGCCGCATGACGCGCGCGGACCGGTGTCAACCCCTAGCGCGCGGGGGAGGGGGAGGCGTGGCATGGCGGACATGACAGACGAACTGACTCCCAGCGACGACGAGCAGCAGCCGAAGCGTTCCTCCGGCGACCCGGTCCCCGACGGCTCGCTGCCGGACGAGCCCGACACCACCCAGCCGCCGGCGGGGGTGGAGCCGTGGGGCGCGCCTGCGCCCTCCGACACCCCGGTGGAGAAGCAGGAGACGGCGGCGGGCCAGGAGCCGGAGGGAGGCGCACTCGACCGGGAGCAGCCCTGAGCGCACTGCGCAGACCCCTCCGCGGACGCGGAAAGCGGGCGCGCCACGGCATCGGCCGGGCGCGCCCGCTTCGCGTGTTGTTCGGCGGGCGGGAGGCTAGCTCCGGCTGGCCCCGCGTCGCAGCCAGCCGACGATCAGCGTGATCACGAAGAAGACGATGCCGAGGATGGCGAGCCAGAGCAGGCCTTTGATGGCGAATCCGAGGATCGCCAGGATGGCCCAGATGACGAGCAGGATCACGATGAGAGCAATCATGGTTCCAAAGAACCCCGCCGGGCGCCTCCCGTCAAGCGGCGCGGCGACCGTTCACCGCCGCCGTTCCCGCCGGGCCGCGCGGTTGCGGGCGAACACCCACCCGACGATGCCTCCGACCAGGAACACGATCACGACGAGCGCCCAGGTCGGCATCACCAACTCGCTCCACAGCAGGAACACGGTCGCCTGATCGCCGCCCACCAGGTTCTGGATCGCCACGATCACCGCCAGCACCACCAGCACGATCGCGAGCCACTTGCGCTTCAGGAAGCGCACGAACCCGCTCCCGGCCGGCTCCGTCCTGGTCCCGGTCATGCTCGGCCGCGTCGCTCGGTCGCCCACGTCGGCCTCCGCGCCGGCAGCAGCAGTGCGGCCGCGCCGCCGACCAGGGGGATCAGGGCGAGGCCCCACGGCGGTGCCGTGCTGCCGCTGTCCGCGAGCTCGGTCGTCACACCGCCTCCGCCGGCGGCCGTTCCTGACGCGCCGCCACCGGGGGTTCCGCCCGGCGTCCCTCCCGGCGGCGGTGGTGGTGGCGTCGTCGCCAGCGCGAGGCTCGTGCGCGCGCACGGCTCGCCGGTGACGACGTCACGACCGTTCGAGTCCCTCGGGTCGCACGCGGGGGCGGTTGCGGCGGCCGGGTCGAGCGGCGACCACGCCACGTTCGCGAGCACGCCGTCCCCGGCGTCGGAGGCCTGGACCTGGTAGCGCAGCACGACGGACGCGCCGATGGCGAGCGGACCGCTCCAGGAGAGGATCGGCGCGCTGAACCCCAGCGTCCCCGGCGCCGACGCGGTCGGGTCGCCGGAGAACTGGCCGTCGTCGAGGACGCCGGAGAGGTCGTCGAGAACGACCGCGGGGGCGGTCGCCGGGTACGGGGCATCGCCGACGTTCGTCGCGACGACCGTGTACGTCACGATGTCGCCCGCCCCGGCGCCGCTCACCGCGGCGGAGGTCTTGTCGATGGCGAGGGCGGGGAGGAGCGGGCACGTCTGCGCCGACGCCTCGTCGTTGGCCGGTGCGGGGTCCGCCTCGTTGCCGAGCACGGTCGCGGTGTTGGTGAAGCACGCCGTCGCGGACGCGGCGAGGGTGGCCTCCACCGTCACGATGAAGGAGGCGCCCGGCGCGAGCGGCCCGTGGAAGCACTCGACCGCGTTGCCGGTCACATCGCACCCGGTGGTTCCGGTGGTGACGCCGGTGAGCTCGGCGGGGACCTCGTCTCTGACCAGCGAGCCGGTGGACTCCGTGCTGCTGTTGTTCGTCACCGTGAGCGTGTAGGCGACCGGCCCGCCGGCGGCGGCGGTGGCGGTACCCGTCTTCACGATGCCGAGGTCGATCGGGGAGCCGGGGGAGGAGGTGCCGTCGCTGTTGGCGTTGGCGGTGCCCGGCTGCTGGCTGACCAGCGTGAACGTGGGGATCGTGCCCGCCGCGTCGTCGATCCGGATCCGGGAGATGACACCCGTGTTGTTGTCCGACAGGCCGATGTCGCCGTTGCCGTAGACCCACTGAGCGCCGAACGACCCCGTGAGGGCGAGCCCGGTGGCGAACTCCTCCACAGCGCCGCTCGCCGGGTCGATCCGGTAGGCCGTCTGCCCGTTCGGGAAGGCCCAAATCGCCCCGGCCAGGAAGACCAGGTCGGGCGTGTTCGCCGGCGTCGGCGACAGGGGGATCGTCGTCGCGGTGAGGGTCGTCACATCGATCGCGTAGATGTTCGCCGCCGCACCGAGTCCGGCGACCCGGACGAACAGGGTGTCGGCGTACGGCCCCTCGCCGAACGTGCCGGCGTTCCAGGCGGCGGCGGTGTTGGGGAGGCCCGCGACGGTGCCGACGGTCGTCACCACGCCGTCCTGACCGATCCGCACGAGGGTGGTCCCGACATCCTCCATGCCGTAGATGAAGCCGTCCGCCTGGCGGTAGCCGATGGCGTTGTATCCGATCGCCGATGTCGGCCCCTCGGGCTGGAACTGGATGGCGCCGTCGCCCTGCACCGCCGTGTACAGACCCGTGGGCGAGCCCTGCGCGATGAACACGTTGGCGGGGTTGACCGGGAACGGGTCGCCCGGAGCGGCCTGGGCGCCGCCCGCGCCGACCAGAACGGCCGCCGCAGCCGCCGTGACCACCGCGAGCGCGCCGACGGCCGCCCGGAGGCGAGTGCTTCGTCGCATCATGGCTTCCCCCGCTGACTCGGTGACCGGCTGCCGGACCGCGGGATCGACCCCCGATCGGCATCACCATAGCGTCCGGGGGTGCCCGGGCTGAAGTGCCGAATCCTTGTCGGGTGCCGGCGCGGCGGCCTCGGGAGCAATCAGACGCCTTCTCTTCCCCGGCTGCCGACGCGGCGAGGGTGAAGCAGCGGCCTTCCGAGGTGAAGGGTTTGGGGGTCTGCTAACTCGGCGGGTAGATCGCGAACATGAACACGGCGGCGAAGATGACGACATCGACGACCCCGTGGATGATCAGCACGCGCAGGAATCCGTATCGCGCTCGCGCGAGCATCAGGACGAGGGACAACGTCCCGGATGCCAAGACACCGGCCGGTCCGTACGGCAGGCCCGCCCAGTGCGCGATGCCGAAGGACATCGCCTGCGCAAGCCACATATTCGGCGCTGGGTCGGCGGACTGTTCGGACAGCAGCGCAACCCGCCACAAGGCCTCCTCCGCCCCGGCGTTCGCAGCCGCGAGGGCGGCCACGACGACGATCGTCACGAGAACAGGCGGCCGCTCGAGCGGCATCAGCGGCGAAGCGTCGCCACCGATCCTGTCCCAGGAGATCGCGACACCGATCAGACCGAGGACCGCGGCCGAGGCAGCTGCCATGCCAGGCTGCGGGCGTGGACCGCCTGGGTGCTCGGCCCAATAGTCGGGGGTCGCCCTCCAGAGATCCACCACGCGACGGCGCCGAAGGCGGCAGGCAAAGGCCAGGGCGTCCAGCCCACGGTAGCGACGAGGGCGGCGGAGAGCACCTTCTGGTGGCGCGTCGGCGCGACCATCGTCGCAACTGCCCCTGCGAGAAGGTAGGGGATGGCGGAAGGGAACAGCGACAGGGCTACCGCGATGCCGAGCAATACCGAGGCTGCGCTGGCAGCCGTTGCGGGCGGCCGGCCGGTCGAAGTGATGAGGGTCACTGGTGACGAGCGAGTCGACCGATCGCGCACAGCCGCCGGGTGTTCACATACCAGCCCGCGGGCTCGCCGGCAGATTCGCCTCTGGCCACAGCGACTCCCTCGAAGCGGTTGTTCGCATCGACGATCTCCGGCCAACCGCGGCCGAGCGCGTCGATGATGTCGTCCTGCAGCTGCGCGAGGACCATCGAGGCCGCATCGGGAACCGTGTCGGCGGCAATCCGCATCCAGTGCCCGTCCACCTGTGCGAAAAGATCATCCGTAGGGCCGATGTCCCCCTCGATCACGCGGTAAGCATCCGGGGAGGTGCCCGCGCTGCTTCGCCCGTCGAACAGGGTGAATTCGCCAAGAGCGACTCCCGAGGTCGCAACATCCGCGAGGACCAGAGATCTGATTTCGACCAGTTCCGCTGCGGTGAAGCCATCAACCATGACTACGTCCTATCGGCTAGCGGGCAAGGTGGCATTGCACGGTCAGGTAGAGAATATTGCTCGCTGCGTCGCTGACGGTTCCGCTGATCTTCACGATCTGCCCGTTCTTGCCGCTGACATCTCGTTGGGAGATCGAACCGTGCGGGGCATAGGCCTGGGTCTTCGAGTCGACACGGCGGGACCCGACGTAGACGTCGAGCTTGTAACGTCGGGCGCGCGCCTGGATGTCGGCGCTCGGATAGACGCCCCACTGTACCGACTGATTCCTTCCCGCCTGTTGGATGGCGAATCGTCCGTGGGGATTGGTAAGGGTGTAGTTGGGCGAGCACTGCCCGATCGGAGACGAATACTGCTGCGAGCAACCAGCGACCGCCCCTGATGCCAGTAGAACTGCTGCTGCCAGGACTGCCGACCAACCCGATGGTTGTGATTTCCGGCCCACGATGCACCTCCTGTGGTGTTCTCGCCTGTCTCGACGAGCATCGCGAGTGTAACGTGTGAAATTACACGTATCAAATAATGTAAGCCGTCACCCCACCGCCTCCGCCACCCGCTCCGCGAGCAGCGCCAGCCCGATCCCGACCATCGCGACACCCGCCGCCTTCGTCACGTAGAAGGCGGCGCGGGGCCGGGAGCGCAGGAGGCGCTTGGCGAGCACCGCCACGATCGAGTACACGACCGCGCAGTTGATCAGGTGGATGGCGCCCAGGCCGAACATCTGCAGCGTCGGCGGCAGCGCGTGCGGGGTCGTGAACTGGGGGAGGAGCGCGAGCAGCAGCAGGAGCCCCTTCGGGTTGATCCCGCTCACCCCCGCGCCGCGGAGGAAGCGCTTCAGTGGCACGCCGTCGATCGTCGCGTCGCCCGCGGTGATCGGCCCGGCCGGGCTGGTCAGGGTGCGGATGCCGAGCCAGATGAGGTAGGCGCCGCCGATCACGGTCAGCGCCATCAGCGCACCCGGGATGCGCGTCACCAGAGCGCCGGCGCCGAGTGCGACGGCCGAGACCACGAGCGTGTATCCGGCGAGCATCCCGAGGATCGAGGGGGCCACGTTGCGGGTCTGCACGCCCGCCGCGATGGCGTACGCCCAGTCGGCGCCGGGCGTGAGCACGAGCAGCAGGCCGATGGTCCAGAACTGGGCGACGAGGGCGGGATCCACGGTGCGGCCTCCTTTCGTCGAAGAAGCTACGGGAAACGGCGCCGAATGTGCTCCGAAGTTCTGCGCCGACCGGCCGAACACGTGGAAGAATCGCTCGCGTGGATGCACTCGACCGGGAGATCCTTGCGCAACTCCAGGCGGACGGCCGGCTGACGGTCACCGATCTCGCCGCGCGCATCGGCCTCAGCCTCTCCGCCTGCCACCGCCGGGTGCGCGAGCTCGAGCGCGACGGCGCCATCGTCGGCTACCGCGCGGTGCTGTCGCCGGAGGCGGTCGGCCTCGGCTTCGAGGCGGTCGTGTTCGCGACCATCGGCCGCACCGACCTGGAGACGATCGAGGCGTTCGAGGAGGCCGTGGTCGCCATCCCCGAGATCGTCGCCGCCGAGCGCCTCTTCGGCGACCCGGACTACATGCTCCGCGTGCTCACGCCCGACCTCGCCGCGTACCAGCGGCTCTACGACGGCACGCTGGGCCGGCTCCCCGGCGTCCAGCGGCTCACATCGACGCTCGTCATGAAGCGGTTGAAGGCGGAGGGAGCGGTCCCGGTCGCGGCATACTTGTCCGCATGACCGCCGCCAGCCTGCTCGCCTTCGCCGGCCTGTGCCTCGTGCTCGCCATCACGCCGGGCCCCGACACGTTCCTCGTGCTGCGCTTCAGCCTGTCGCGACCGGGCGCCGGGATGGCGGCCGCGGCGGGCTCCGCCCTCGGCTCGATGGTGTGGGCCGTTGCGGTGGCGTTCGGTCTGGCCGCTCTGCTGGAGCAGTCGGCAGAGATTTACCGCGTGCTCAAGATCGTGGGCGGCCTGTACCTGGTCTACCTCGGCGTCGCCGCGTTCCTGGCGAGCCGCAAGCACACGGCCGCCGACGCCGTCGACCTGGAGGTGCGTCGCACCTCCCTGCGCTCCGGGTTCCTCGCCGGGGCGCTGTCGACGCTCACGAACCCGAAGGTCGGCCTGTTCTTCCTCGCGGTCGCGCCGCAGTTCGTCCCGCACGACGGCTCCGCCATCCCGAGCACCCTGCTGCTGGGAGCGATCGACGCGCTGGTCGGGTCGGCCTACCTCGTCGCGGTGGCGCTGCTCGCGGGGCGCGCGGTGGCGTGGTTGAAGCGCCCCGCCGTCACGACGTGGCTGGAGCGCGTCTCCGCCGGCATCCTCGCCGCGCTCGGGATCGGGACGATCGCGCTGAGCGCCGAGTCCTGACCCCGTGCAGCGTCCGGAGCCCCCTGCCGCGCCGGTTATCGTGAACTCATGACGAATACGCGCGCGGAGGCGGCGTACGTGCGCTCCGTGAACGCGTTCAAGACCCCGACCCTGCACCTGCTGCACCGGCGGTCCGCGCCGTTCGTGGTCGCCGTGCTCTCCCTCCTCTTCACCGCCGACCGGCCGGCCGTCGCGGTCGCGGACGCGCACGCCGAGCTGGGCGAGGTGCTCGACGAGCTGCGCGCGGCCGGGTACGACGAGGACGAGCGGAGGCTGCCCTCCGGCTCCGCCCGCGACATCTGCCGCGAGTGGGTGCGGGCGGGCTGGCTGCTGCCGCAGATCGAGGGCGACACCGAGGTGTACCGGCTCTCGGCGCACGCCGTCGGCGCCCTCGAGATCACCGGGCGCACCGGCGGCGGCCGGGCCCGCGTCTCCAACTCGCGCGTGCGCACACTGCTGGAGGCCGTCGAGCGCCTCGCGGGCGACGCCGAGGTCGACCCCGCCCGCCGGCTCGCCCGGCTGCGCCAGGAGCGCGAGGCTCTCGACGCCGAGATCGCGCGCCTGGAGGACGGCTTCGCCGAGCCCGCCGACGACGAGGAGCTGCTGGAGGAGGCCGAGAACATCCTCCACCTCGCCCGCGAGCTGCCCGCCGACTTCACCCGCGTCGCCGAGTCGATCAAGGCGATGCAGCGGGACGTGGTCGCCGACCTGCGCCGGGACGTGCGGCCGACCGGCGAGGTGCTGCGCGAGTACCTGGAGCGCGGCCAGCACGTCATGCAGGCCACGGCCGAGGGTCGGGCCTTCGCGGGCGCGCTGCGCCTGATCGGCGACCCGGAACGCATCGACGCGCTCACCGAGCAGTTGCACGACCTGCTCGCCCTGCCGTTCTCGCGCCTCATGGACGCCGCCCAGCGCGACGAGCTGCAGGCGGTCGCCCGGCGCATCGAGCTGGGGGTGCAGGAGGTGCTGACCGCGCAGCGCCGCGCCTCCCACGTGATCACCGGGCAGGTAAAGACGCACGACCCGGTGCGCGATCGGCAGGTGGACGAGCTGCTGCGGGATGTGATCGCCGGGTTGCAGGCCTGGACCAGCACGTCGTCGCCGGACGCGCCGGTGACGCCGGTGCGCAGCCTCCCGAACGCCGCGATCCGCCACCTGCGGCAGTCGGTGAGCGACCTGCGCGCGCCGGGGCGGCCGGCGCCGCTGACCGACGACCCCGCCGACGTCGAGTTCGTCGGCGACGACACCCGCGCCTGGGGCGGCCCGCGGTACGCCGAGCTGGAGGCGTACGTCGCAGGGCTCGGCGACGAGTTCGACCTGGGAGACGCGTTCGAGGGCGCCGACGACGAGACGAGGCGGCCGGTCGACCTGCTCGGCCTGCTGGAGATCGCGCACCGCAACGGCATGACGGAGAGCGAACGCGTCTCCGTCGTCGAGGCGCTGCGACCCGACGGCACGTCCAGGCGGTTCGCGTTCGGCGCGGTGACCGCCCGCACCATGAGGGAGCACGACCATGACTGACACCGTGACGCTGAAGGAGCCGGATGAGGTGGGCGCCGACGCCCCCTTCATCGAGCCCGTCGCGATGGAGGACGACCCCGACGAGCTGTTCCCCGGCGACCGCGGCGTGCTCGACCCGGAGGTACGGCGCGTGCTGGTGCACCTTCTCCAGCGCCGCTTCCTCGCAGCCGAGCGCAACCGGCAGGAATGGACGGTGCTGCTCGACCACCAGCAGGTGATCGAGTCGCGGCTCAACGACCTCTACGTGCGCCTGGTGATCGACCACGGCCGCGGGCTCGCGTACAAGCAGCAGGTGCGCTCCGACGAGGTGGAGGTGCCGATCCTGCTCCGCGATGTGCCGTACACCCGGTCGGAGACGCTGGTCCTCGTCCACCTGCGCACGGTGTACCAGCGCGAGTCGGCGGCGGGCGAGCCGTCGGTGCGGGTCGACGTCGAGGACATCGAGCAGACCGTGCTCAGCTACTTCGCCGATCACGACGGCGGCACCTCCCGGCGGCAGAAGGCGGTGCGCAAGGCGCTGGAGCGGCTGGCGCGCGACGGCATCGTCACCGAGGAGTCGGCCGGCCGCTACCGGATCAGCCCGCTCGTGGAGGTGGTGCTGAGCGCCGAGCGCCTGCTCGAGCTGCGCGAGTGGCTGCGCGACCAGACCGTGCAGGACGAGGACGACGAGACCGGCGCCGAGACCGCCGACGCCGAGACCGCCGACGCCGAGACCGCCCCCGCCGAGGAGGACGCTGCCCTGTGACGATGCTCGACACCCTCTTCGGGCTGATCCCCGCCGCCTCCCGGGGCCAGCAGTGGCTCGCCGAGGACCTCCAGCTGGTGAACTGGGGCGGCTACGACGGCGCCCACCGCGTGCGCTTCTCGCCCGGAGCCACCCTGCTCTGCGGCGGCTCCGGGTCGGGCAAGTCGACCCTGATGGACGCGTACATCGCGCTCATGATGCCGCACACGACCCCCTTCAACGGCGCCTCCAACGGGGGAGTTACCGGGCGCCCGCGCGGTGACGAGCAGCGCAACATCCTCTCCTACGGCCGCGGAAAGCTCGACGAGACCCGCACCGAGGAGGGCACGAAGGTGCGGGTGCTCCGCGGCGACGGCGAGGACACCTGGACCGCCGTGGCGATGACCTGGCTCGACCACGACGGGTCGCGGTTCACCGCGGTCCGCGCCTGGTACATCCCGGCCGCCGCGCGCATCCTCGAGGACACCGTGCGGGTGCGGGCGACCGTCGACGGCCCGCTCGACCTCGCTGCGCTGCAGGCGGCGGCGACGCAGCGCTTCACCGACGCGTCCCTGCGCGCCGCCGGCCTCGGCCCGATCGGCACCGACCGCGAGTTCTCGGCCCGGCTGCACGCGGTGCTCGGCATCGGCGCGGCGGGGGCGGGCGCCAAGGCCATGAGCCTGCTCGCGCGCATCCAGGCGGGCCAGCAGATCACCACGGTCGACGACCTCTACAAGCGGCTCGTGCTGGAGGAGCCGGAGACGATGACGACGGCCGACGCCGTCGTCGCGCACTTCGACGAGCTCGAGGGCACCCGCCTGCGGATGCTGGAGGCCAAGCAGCAGGTCGCCGCGCTGGAACCGATCCGCGGCCTGCGCGAGCGGATGGCGTCGGCGGCCGAGCGCATGCGGCTGATCGACGAGCTGGGCGTGCCGGCCGACCCGTCGTCGCTGGTGTCGCTGTGGCGTGCGCAGCGCCGACTGGAGCTGCTGCGCGCCGTCGAGTCCGAGGTCCGCGACCGCACGCGCGCCCTCGACGCGGCCCTGCGCGAGAAGGCGGCCCTCGCCGAGGCCGCGGAGGTCGAGCGCGAGGGGCTCGCCGACGTGCTGCGCGCCTCCGGCGGCGACCGGCTCGAGACCGCTCAGCGCGAGCTGCGTGCCGCCGAGGCGCGCCTGACGACCGTGCGGCAGAACCGCGAGCGGCTGGACGCCGACCTTCAGGTGCTCGGCGCCGAGGTCGGCAGCCGCGCCGACTTCGACGGCCTGATCGCCGGGGCGACCGCCGGCCGGGCCGACGCCGACACCCGCCGCGCCGTGCTGGCGACGTACACCGAGGCCGTTTCCGCGCAGCGGGCGGCGGAGGCCGAGGTCGCCGAGCTGGAGGGCGAGCGCCGCAGCGCCGAGCTGCACACGGGCAGCATCCCGCGCCGGCTGCACGAGTCGCGGCTGCTGCTCGCCGAGGCCGCCGGGCTGTCGCCGGACGAGCTGCCGTTCGTCGGCGAGCTGGTGGAGGTGCGGACCGAGTTCGAGCCGTGGCGCGAGGCGTTCAACCTCGCCCTCGGCGGGTTCGCCACCACCCTGCTGATCGATGCCGCCCACCTCAGCCGGTTCCGCGCCGCCGTCGATGCCGTGCGCACGCCGGAGCGGCTGCGCTACGAGGGCGTACAGGCGGGCCTGGAGGCGGGAGGCGCAAGCGACCCGCTGACCCTCCCCGGGCGCCTCGACTACCGGGAGTCGCCGTTCACCGGCTGGCTGCGGCAGCGGCTGGAGGAGCGGTTCGGCTTCGTCTGCGTCGACGACCCGGCCGACCTGTCCCTCCACCGCATGGCCGTCACCATCGCCGGGCAGATCTCGCAGGGCAGCCGCGGCGCGCACGGCGGACACGGCCGGCTCAACGTGCTCGGCTTCTCCAGCGGACGGCGGCTGCGCGAGCTCGACGAGCAGCTCGACCGGGCGCGCGCACGCCTCGCGGCGGCGCAGTCGTCGCTGGCCGACGCCGACACCGCGTACGCCTCCTTCGAGGACCGCCGGGCCGCGTCCGGGAGGGTCGCCGAGCTGACCTGGGAGCAGGTCGACGTCGACGCCGCCGAGGCCGACCGCGACCGCTGGGCGGCGCTGGAGGCGGAGGTCACCGGCAGCAACCCGGAGATCGGCCGCCTGAAGGAGCGCATCGCCGAGCTGCGCGCGAAGGCCGCCGACCTGCAGAACCAGGTCGGCCGCGACCAGGGCGAGCACGACCGCCTGGAGCAGCAGTGGGCCGGCATCTCCGACGACGTCGACGCGGCGCAGTCGATCATCGACGACGCCGAGGACGCCGGCCGCGCGCTGACCGCCGACCAGGCCGCGTACCTCGACGAGCGCTTCACCCTGGACGGCGGGCGGGAGTCGCTCGGCGCCTCCGCCCTCCTCACCCGCTTCGACGCGGCGCTCGGGATGGCCGCCCAGCGCTTGGCGGAGGACAGCCGGGCTGCGCGGGACGCCCACGAGGACCTCCGAGAGAGCATGGCGCGCGTGATGCGAACCTTCCTCGACCGCTGGGAGAACCCGAACCTGCTGGCCGACCCCGACACGTCGGTGGACGACTTCGAGCGCATGCTCGTCGCGCTCGAGACCAGCGGCCTCCACGAGCTGGAGGAGGAGTGGAGGGGCAGCCTCCTGAAGCTCTCGGGCAATGACCTCACCAACCTCGACTCGACCCTTTCGCGGTCGCTGCGCGAGATCAGGGAGCGCATCGAGCCGATCAACCGGATCATGCAGGACCTGCCGTTCTACGACGACGGCCACCGCCTGCAGATCGCCACGCGCGAGAACCAGTCGGACGCCCGCAAGCGGTTCCGCCGCGAGCTGCGCGACGTGCGCGCCCTCATCGAGGCCGCGTCGACGGAGGAGGAGCGCGAGCAGGCCTACCGCCGCATGTCCCGCCTGATCGGCCACCTCCGCCGCTCCGCCCCCGACTTCGCCGAGCTGGTGGACGTGCGCAACCACGTCCGGGTCAGCGCCGAGCGGGTGGAGGCGACGACGAAGCAGCACGTGGCCCTCTACGACCACATCGGCGAGAAGTCGGGCGGCGAGTCCCAGGAGCTGATCGCCTTCATCGTCGGAGCGGCCCTGCGCTACCAGCTCGGCGACGCCGGCGCCGAGCGCCCCCGCTACGCCCCGGTCTTCATGGACGAGGCGCTGATCAAGGCGGACGCCCACTTCACCAAGCGCGCCATCGGCGCCTGGCGCGGCCTCGGCTTCCAGCTCGTCATCGGCGCCCCGAACGACAAGTACAGCGCGATCGAACCGCACGTGGACGTGGAGTACACGATCCTGAAGGACACGCGCGGGCGGTCGTGGGCGAAGGCGAAGGTGGGGGTGGACGAGGGCGCGGTGGCCTAGGGCATCGAGCGGCGGCGGGGCGGGAGGACCGGACGCGTCGGGCTCACCGCCCGCAGCGCCCGCTCCACTCGTCCGCCGACGCCGGGCCTCCCTCCGACGCCGCACCCGCCGCCCCCCGCCGCCGCGGGTCCACTTCGTGCAGCGTCACCATCGACCGCGCCGGAATCACCACCAGGTCGCCGACGACGAGGTCGCCGGGCAGCTCGACCTCCCCACCCCCGACCAGCACCCGCCGGGCCGGCGCGACGGTGAGGCGGCCGACGAGCCGCGCCTGCTCCATGTCGGCGTCGACCGTCGACACGTCCGCGTCGAACCACAGCGCGAGGGAGCCGTCGGCGCGGCGCTCGAGGTGCTGGACGCGGGTGACGATCACCGAGAGCGTCTCGTCGGTGTGCAGGCACGGCGTTCCGCACCACGCGGCCAGCCGGATCATCGAGACGCCGGCCACCACCACGTCGTCGACGGTCGCGCGGGTGTGGGCTGGCCAGTGCGCCGGGTGGAGGGGCTCGGGGAGGGTGCGGCGCAGGGTGGGGAGGATGCGTGTCAGGGTCATGCGCTCCGGTCTACGCGAGCGAAGGCGGCGGAGGGGCGGCCCTGACGAGACCCATGCGGCGGCCGCCCGGAAAAACACGGAACCCTTACGGTCGGCCCGCGTGGCGTAGGGGAAGCGTCAGGAGATCGCGCAGACGCGTATGCGTTCCGTCAGGGGTGGGATCGCCCGGCGGTCGGCGGCACACGATGGAGTCGTGCGCGAACTGTTGAGGCGTCTGACCGAGGGCTCGCTCCGCTGGGGCGCCGTGGAGCACGCCCCCGCGTCTCCCACGGTGTGGCGGCGCATCACCGTCACTGTGTACCCGCCGGGCGTGACCACGGCCGAGCGCCGGCTGTTGCATGCCGGCCGGTGGTGGCCGTTCGCCGGCGCGGTGATCGGGGTCTTCGGGATGGCCGTCGCCGCCGACCATGTGCCTCCGGTGCTCGCCGGGTTCCTGGCCGTCGCCTGCTACATCGCGTCGTGCTGGGCGCTGCACCGCCGTACGGCCGGGCTGCGGGCGCGGTCGCGAACGGTGACGGCCGTCTTCTACCGCACCGCGTACGAGGACGCCGTCTACGGCGACCCGGTGCGGGTGCGGGAGGTGATCGGCCGGTTCCGCGAGCTGGAGGATCGGCGCGCCGCGGGCGACCTCGACCCGGTCGGGTACGAGCGCGAGTGGGGGCTGCTCTACGACTCCGTGCCCGAGCAGGAGTCGCTGCGCCGCGTGCCCCGCTAGCCCGCGGGCTCCTCGGCGTCCAGCTCCAGCCGGTAGCCCATGCCCGGCTCGGTGAGGAGGTGGCGCGGGTGGGCCGGGTCGGCCTCCAGCTTCTTCCGCAGCTGTGAGACGTAGAGCCGCAGGTAGCCCGAGTCGCTGACGTGCTCCGAGCCCCAGATCGTGGTCAGCATGGTCTGGCGGCTCACCAGGCGGCCGGGGTTGCGGAGGAGCACCTCCAGCACCTGCCACTCGGTGGGCGTCAGGCGGACGTGGGTCGACCCCTCCGGCGTCGTGCGGGTGACGGCGCGCGCGCCGAGGTCGATCGTCACGTCGCCCAGCGCGACCACGGTGTCGACGTCGTGGTGCGTCGTGCGGCGGGTGAGCGCCCGGATGCGGGCGAACAGCTCCTCGATGGCGAACGGCTTGGTCATGTAGTCGTCGGCTCCGGCGTCGAGCGCGTCGACCTTGTCGCCGGCGCTCGTGCGGCCGGAGACGACGAGGATGGGCGCGTCCGACCAGCCGCGGATCGCGTGGATGACCTGGATGCCGTCGAGCTGCGGCATCCCGAGGTCGAGCAGGTAGAGGTCGGGGTGGTGGTCGACCGCCACCGAGACCGCCTCGGCGCCGTCGGCGGCGTGAAGGATGTCGTAGCCCTTCGCCCCGAGCGTGATGCGCAGGGCGCGCAGCAGCTGGGGGTCGTCGTCAGCGATCAGGACCTTCATCGGGCGTCCTCCCGGTCGGTGGTGGCGGCGGGGGTGGGGGTGGAGGCGCGTTCAGCGGGCGCCGCCGGCAGCGACACCACCATGGTGAGCCCGCCGCCGGGGGTGTCCTCGGGCGAGAGCGTGCCGCTCATCCCCTCCACGAACCCCTTGGAGAGCGCGAGCCCGAGGCCGAGGCCGGTCGTGTTGTCGGTGTCGCCGAGCCGCTGGAACGGCACGAACACGTCGTCGCGGCGCTCGGGCGGGATGCCGGGGCCGTGGTCGACGACCCGCAACTCCACTCTGCCCGCGAAGGTGCTGGCGCTGAGCCGCACCGGCCGGCCCTCCGGACTGTGCCGCACGGCGTTCGCGAGCAGGTTGACGACGACGCGCTGCAGGAGGCCGGGGTCGGCGAGCGCGGGAGGGAGGTCGTCGCCGACGTGCAGCTCGACCGCATCCGGCCCGAGGGCGAGCTCGTCGAGGGCGGGCGCGATGGTGTCGGCGACGTCGACGGGGACGGGCGAGACGGCGAGGACGCCGGCCTGCAGCCGGCTGACGTCGAGCAGGTCGGTGACGAGCCCGGTGAGGGTGCGGAGGCTCTCGTGCGCGGTGGCGAGCAGCTCCTCCCGGTCGCGCTCGTCGAGGTGGGCGCCGGCGGTGCGCAGCCCGCCGACGGCGGCTGCCGCGGCCGCTAGTGGGCGTCGCAGGTCGTGGCTGAGAGCCGAGAGCAGGGCGGTCCTGATCCGGTCGGAGGCGGCGAGCGGCAGGGCCTCGTCCGCGGCCTCCTGCAGGTCGCTGTGCTCGAGCGCCGCGCGGAGCTGCGCGACGATGACGGCGAGCAGCCTCCGCTCCGAGGCGGGCAGGTCCGGGCCGTGCAGCTCCAGCACGGCATGCTCGCCGACGGGGAGGGCGGTGTGCCGGTCGTCCGGGAGCCCCTCGCCGCTCGTCGCGAGCACGGTGTCGCCGCGGACGAGCCGTACGCCGGGCAGCGCGAACGCCTCCCTGGTCCGCTCGACCAGGGCCTGCACGGCGCCCTGCCCGCGGAGCACGCTGCCCGCGATCGTCTGCAGCAGTTCCGCCTCCGCCGCCGAGCGCTGGGCCGCGCGGGTCTTGCGGGCGGACGTGTCGACGATGACGCTGACGAGGACCGCGTTGACGACGTAGAGGCCGATGGCGACGAGGTGGAGGGGCCGGCTGATCGTGATGGTGTTGTACGGCTCCACGAAGAAGAAGTCGAGGGTCAGCCCCGAGAGCACGGCCGCGAACAGGGCGGGCCAGATGCCGCCGACCAGGGCGACGACCACGACGAGCAGCTGGTAGGCGAGCACGTCGCTGGTGATCGAGTCGGCCGAGCGGAAGGTCACCAGCAGCCACGTGAGCAGCGGGCCGGCGAGCAGCGCCAGCAGGAAGCCGCTCAGCCGGCGTCGCAGGGTCAGCGCCCCGCCGATGCGCGGGAGCGCGAACCGGCCGCCCGCGGCGTCGTGGTTGACGATGTGCACGTCGATGTTGCCGGCCTCCCGGATGACGGTCGCGCCGATCCCCGGACCGGTGAGGAGGGCGGCGAGCCGGCTGCGCCGCGAGACGCCGATGACGAGCTGGGTGGCGTTGACCGAGCGGGCGAAGGCGACCAGGGCCTCCGGGATATCGGTCCCGACCACCTGGTGGAAGGTGCCGCCGAGCTGCTCCACCAGCGAGCGCTGCTGGGCGAGGGCGGCCGGGTCGATGGCGCGCAGGCCGTCCTGGCTCGTGACGTGCACGGCGAGCAGCTCACCGCCGGAGGAGCGGGCGGCGATCCGGGCGCCGCGGCGCAGCAGGGTCTCGCCCTCCTGCCCGCCGGTCAGGGTGACGACGACGCGCTCGCGCGCCTCCCAGGTGCTGTCGATGCCGTGCTCGGTGCGGTAGTCGCGCAGGGCCTGGTCGACCTCGTCGGCGAGCCAGAGCAGTGCCAGCTCGCGCAGCGCGGTGAGGTTGCCGAGGCGGAAGTAGTTGGAGAGCGCGGCGTCGATCCGTTCGGCCGGATAGACGAAACCGCCCGAGAGGCGATCGCGCAGCGCCTGCGGGGCCAGGTCGATCACCTCGACCTGGTCGGCGGCCCGGAGCACCTCGTCGGGGATCGTCTCGCGCTGCGGGACCCCCGTGATCTGCTCGACCACGTCGTTCAGCGACTCGATGTGCTGGATGTTGACGGTCGATATGACGTGGATGCCCGCGGCGAGCAGCTCCTCCACGTCCCGCCAGCGCTTCTGGTTGCGCGAGCCGGGGGCGTTCGTGTGGGCGAGCTCGTCGACCAGCGCGATCGTCGGCGCTCGCCGCAGCACGGCGTCGAGGTCGAGCTCGTCGAGCTCCACGTCCCGGTGCGAGAGCGACCGCCGCGGCACGATCTCGAGCCCGGCCGTCATGGCGGCCGTCGCCGCGCGACCGTGGGTCTCCACGATCGCGACGACGACGTCCGTGCCCTCGCCGGCCAGCCTCTTGCCCTCCTCGAGCATCGTGTAGGTCTTGCCGACGCCCGGGGCGGCGCCGAGCAGCACCCGGAGCCGCCCGCGGTGGGTCATGGTCAGCCCTTCAGCTTCTCGAGCGCGAGGTTGAGCTGCAGCACGTTCACGGTCGGCTCGCCGAGGTACCCGACGTCGCGACCCTGGGTGTGCTCGGCGACGAGCGTGCGCACCGACGCCTCGGAGAGATCGCGGGCCTCGGCGACCCGGCGCACCTGCAGCTCGGCGTACGCGGGGCTGATGTGGGGGTCGAGGCCCGAGCCGGAGGCGGTCACCGCGTCCGCGGGGACCGCGCTCTCGGCGACGCCGTTGAAGGAGGCGACGGCCGCCTTGCGCTCGCGGATCGCCGCGATCAGGTCCGGGTTCTCGGGGCCGAGGTTGGAGCCGGAGGAGGCCTTCCCGTCGTACCCGTCGCCGGCGGCGGACGGGCGCGGCTGGAAGAACTGCGGCAGCGGCTTGCCGTCCCCGTCGGAGAAGGACTGCCCGATCAGGGCGGAGCCGACCACCTGGCCGGCCTCGTCCTTCACGGTCGAGCCGTTCGCCTGCCAGGGCAGCGCGAGCTGGCCGACGGCCGTGATCACGAGCATGTAGCCGACGCCCAGCACGAGGGTCAGCAGGACCATCGAGCGGATCGCGACCCAGGTGAGGCGGCCGGTGGAGCGGGTTGTGGTGTTCATTGCGTACGGCTCCTGAGCTCAGAATCCGGGGATGAGGCGGACGACCAGGTCGATCAGCCAGATCCCGATGAAGGGGGCGATGATGCCGCCGACGCCGTAGACCAGGAGGTTGCGGCTGAGGGTGGCGGAGGCGTTGGCGGCCCGGTAGCGGACGCCGCGCAGCGCGAGCGGGACGAGCAGCACGATCACGATCGCGTTGAAGATCACGGCCGACAGCACCGCGGAGGCGGGGGAGTGCAGGCCCATGATGTTGAGCACCGACAGCCCGGGGAAGACCCCCATGAACATGGCCGGGATGATGGCGAAGTACTTCGCCACGTCGTTCGCGATCGAGAAGGTGGTGAGCGCTCCGCGGGTGATCAGCAGCTGCTTGCCGATCCGGACGATGTCGATGAGCTTCGTCGGGTCGGAGTCGAGGTCGACCATGTTGCCGGCCTCCTTCGCCGCCGAGGTGCCCGAGTTCATCGCCACGCCGACGTCCGCCTGCGCGAGCGCGGGGGCGTCGTTCGTGCCGTCACCGGTCATCGCGACGAGGTTGCCGCCCTCCTGCTCCGTGCGGATGTAGGCGAGCTTCTGCTCGGGGGTGGCCTCCGCGAGGAAGTCGTCGACGCCGGCCTCCTTCGCGATGGCCTGCGCGGTGAGCGGGTTGTCGCCGGTGATCATCACGGTGCGGATGCCCATGGCGCGCAGCTCGGCGAAGCGCTCGGCGAGCCCCTCCTTGACGACGTCCTTGAGGTGGACGACGCCGAGGACCTCGCCCGTGCCGTCGGCGCTCTTCCTGGCGACGACGAGCGGAGTGCCGCCGCTCTGCGAGATGTGCTCGGTGTGCTCCTCCAGCTCCGCCACCAGGCTCGAGGCGAGGCGCGTGCCGTCGGCCTCCAGCCAGGCGATGACCGCCGAGCCGGCGCCCTTGCGGATCTGCGTGCCGTCCGGCAGGTCGAGCCCCGACATGCGGGTCTGGGCGGTGAAGGGCACGATCTCGCCGGGGGCGGTGGTCCCGACGTCGACGCCCTCGCGCACGGCGAGCTCCACGATCGAGGTGCCCTCCGGCGTCGGGTCGGCGAGCGACGACAGCGCGGCGGCGCGGATCAGCTCCTGCTCCTGCACCCCGCCGAGCCGCACGAAGGCGCTCGCCCGGCGGTTGCCGTAGGTGATCGTGCCGGTCTTGTCGAGCAGCAGCGTGGTGACGTCGCCCGCGGCCTCCACGGCCCGGCCGGACATCGCCAGCACGTTGCGCTGCACCAGCCGGTCCATGCCGGCGATGCCGATGGCGCTCAGGAGGGCGCCGATGGTCGTCGGGATCAGGCACACCAGCAGGGCGACCAGTACCGCGATGCTCACCGGCTTCGCGGCGTACGACGCGATCGGGTTCAGGGTGAGCGCCACCACCACGAAGACGATGGTCAGGGCGGCGAGGAGGATCGACAGCGCGATCTCGTTGGGCGTCTTCTGCCGGGCGGCGCCCTCGACGAGCGCGATCATCCGGTCGACGAAGGTCTCGCCCGGCTTCGACGTGATGCGCACGACGATGCGGTCCGAGAGCACGCGGGTGCCGCCGGTGACGGCGCTGCGGTCGCCTCCTGACTCCCGGATGACCGGAGCCGACTCGCCGGTGATGGCCGACTCGTCGACCGAGGCGATCCCCCAGACGATGTCGCCGTCGCCGGGGATCAGGTCGCCGGCGGCCACGACGACCGTGTCGCCGAGGCGCAGGTCGGCGGACGAGACGTCCTCCATCACGGCCCGCTCGGCGGACGGATCGACGGAGGCGTCATAGTCGGCGACCCGGTGCGCGGTCGTGCTCGTGCGCGTCTTGCGGAGCGTGTCGGCCTGCGCCTTGCCGCGCCCCTCGGCCACGGCCTCGGCCAGGTTGGCGAACAGGACCGTCAGCCAGAGCCAGATCGCGATGGCCCCGGTGAACGACCAGGGCACGACGGTGCCGCCGGACTCCGCCGGGCCGCCGAGGAACGGCTCGGCCACGGCCAGTGCGGTGGTGAGCACGGCGCCGACCCAGACCACGAACATGACCGGGTTGCGCCACTGCAGGCGCGGGTCGAGCTTGCGGAACGTGCCGGGGAGCGCCTGCACGATCTGGCTCCAGGAGAACGCGCCGGCGGGTGTCCGCGGCGCGGGGCCGTGCGGCTCGTGGCCCGCGGGCGCGGGTGTCGTTGCGGTGGTGGTGATGGACATCGTTACTGCAGCCCTTCCGCCAGGGGACCCAGCGTGAGAACGGGGAAGAAGGTGAGGGCGGTCACGAGGACGGTGACCGTGGTGAGCAGGCCGACGAACTGCGGGCGGTGCGTGGGCAGCGTGCCCGCGTTGGCGGGCACCTTGTCCTGCGCCGCGAGCGATCCGGCCAGCGCGAGCACGAACACGATCGGCACGAACCGGCCGACGAGGATGGCCACGCCGAGCGCGGTGTTCATCCACGGGGTGTTCGCGGTCAGGCCGGCGAACGCCGAGCCGTTGTTGTTGGCCGCCGAGGTGAAGGCGTAGAGCACCTCCGACATCCCGTGCACGCCCGGGTTGAGGATGGAGGTCTTCTCCACGCTCTCGCGGACGCCGGGGAGGACGAAGCTGAGCGCCGTCCCGATCAGCACCGTCGCGGGCATCACCAGGATGTAGAGGCCGGCCAGCTTGATCTCGCGCGGGCCGATCCTCTTGCCCAGGTACTCCGGGGTGCGGCCGATCAGCAGCCCGGCGATGAAGACGGCGATCACGGCGAGCACGAGGATCGCGTACAGGCCCGAGCCGACGCCGCCGGGCGAGACTTCGCCGAGCATCATGTTCAGCATCGGCAGCATCCCGCCGAGGGCCGTGAACGAGTCGTGCATCGCGTTGACCGCGCCCGTGGAGGTTCCGGTGCTGGTGGTCGAGAACAGCGTCGAGCCGAGGATGCCGAAGCGGTCCTCCTTGCCCTCCAGCGCCGCGCCGGCCAGCTCGGGGGCGGTGCCGCGACCGGCGGTCTCGAGGGCGGTGAGGATCGCGAACGAGGCGACGTAGAGGATGCCCATCACGCTGAGGATCGCGTACCCCTGCTTGTTGCTGCCGACCATGCGGCCGAAGGTGCGCGGGAGGGCGAACGGGATGACCAGCATGAGCAGGACCTCCACCACGTTGGTCCACGCGGTGGGGTTCTCGAACGGGTGCGCCGAGTTGGCGTTGAAGAAGCCGCCTCCGTTGGTGCCGAGCAGCTTGATCGCCTCCTGCGACGCGACCGGGCCGCCGGGGATCGACTGCGTGGCGCCGCTCAGCGTCGTCACGTCGGTGAACCCGTTGAGGTTCTGGATGACCCCGCCCGCGAGGAGCACGATCGCGCCGATCACCGCGATCGGCAGCAGCAGGCGCAGGGAGCCGCGGATCAGGTCGACCCAGAAGTTGCCGATGGTGCCGGACCGGCGGGAGGCGAACCCGCGCACCAGGGCGATGGCGACCGCCAGGCCGACGGCCGCCGAGACGAAGTTCTGCACGGCGAGCCCGGCGAACTGCACGGTGTAGCCGAGCGTCTGCTCCGGCGAGTACGACTGCCAGTTGGTGTTGCCGACGAAGGAGGCGGCCGTGTTGAACGAGAGGTCCTCCGACGGGGCCGGGAGGCCGAGCGAGTACGGCAGCCACTGCTGCAGCCGCTGCAGCCCGTAGAGGAGCAGCAGGCCGACGGCGGAGAAGACGAGCACGCTGCGCAGGTAGGCCTGCCAGGTCTGCTCGGAGCGGGGGTCGACGCCGATGAGGCGGTAGATGCCGCGCTCGACGCGCCAGTCCTTCCGCGACGTGTAGATCCAGGCCATGTAGTCGCCGAGCGGGCGGTACAGCACCGCGAGGACGAGGGCGACCGTGAGCAGGGCCGCGATCGCGAACAACCAGGTCATCAGAACTTCTCCGGCTTCACGAGGGCGACCACCAGATAGAACAGGGCGGCCACGGCGAGGGCGGCGGCGATCAGCTCGAAGACGATCACAGCTTCTCCACCGCCCTGCCGACCAGGCCGAAGATCACGAACAGGGCGATCACGCCCAGTACGTAGACGACGTCAAGCACGAGAGACACTCCAGTCAGGAGGGATGGCGCCCGCCGGTCGGCGGCCGCACGCCCACAGGCGCAATGCCCGATCCAACACCGGTGCGGAGGCCCCTCAGCGGGTGCTAACGGAATCCATACGGCCCGGGCGGGATTCCTAACGGATCCCCGGCGTCACTCCGTGCCGCGTGCTCAGTAGTCGACCGCGTCACGCGCGATCGGGCACGTCATGCAGTGCCCGCCGCCGCGGCCGCGGCCGAGCTCCGCGCCGACGATCGGGATCACCTCGACGCCGGCCTTCTCCAGCAGCGCGTTGGTCGCGGTGTTGCGGTCGTACGTGTAGACGACGCCGGGGCGCAGGGCCACGGCGTTGTTGCCGCTGTCCCACTGCTGCCGCTCGGACTCGTAGTTGTCGCCCGCCGTCTCGATCACCCGAAGGCGGTCCAGCCCGAGCGCCGACGCGACGACGTCGACGAACGCGCGCTGCCCCTCGTCGATGACCGCCACTACGGGCGTCCGGCCGGGGGACGCATGGTCGGAGGACGCGTGGTCGGAGGGCCGGAGCGTGAACGTGCGCACCTGGTCCATGATGCGCGGGTACAGCGTGACGATGTCCCGGTCGGCGAACGTAAAGACGGTGTCGAGGTGCATGGCGGAGCGCAGCCGGGGCATCGCCGCGACGATGACCCGCTCGGCCGCGCCCTGGTCGAACAGTGCTGCGGCGAGCTGCGTGATCGCCTGGCGCGAGGTGCGCTCGCTCATCCCGATCAGCACGACGCCGTTGCCCACCGGCATCACGTCGCCGCCCTCGAGGGTGGCGCGGCCCTGATCCTCCTCCGGGTCGCCCCACCACACGGTCGAGCCGGCGAACCCGGGGTGGAACCGGTAGACGGCCTTCATGAGCAGCGTCTCGTCGTGTCGCGCCGGCCAGTACAGCGGGTTCAGCGTGACGCCGCCATAGATCCAGCAGGTCGTATCGCGGGTGTAGAGGGTGTTGGGGAGGGGCGGCATCAGGTACTCCCACCCTCCCGTCGAGTCCTGCGCCAGGGCGAGATGGTCGTTGCCGTACTGCTCGGGCAGGTCGCGCGCCGACAGGCCCCCGATCAGGAACCGCGCCAGCTCGGCCGGCGTGAGCGTCTCCAGGTACTCCCGCGTCGGTTCGACGAGCCCCGGCCCGACGAGCGACGGCTGGAGCTTGCGGTCGAGCAGCCAGTCGCGCGCCTCCGCGGTCGCCACGGTCTCGGCGAGGGCCTCGTGCAGCTCCACCACCTCCACGCCGCGCGAGCGCAGGTCGCCGACGAAGGCGGCGTGGTCGCGGACGGCGTTGTCGACCCACATCACGTCGTCGAACAGCAGCTCGTCGGAGTTGGTCGGCGTCAGCCGGTGATGCGCGAGGCCCGGCGAGCAGACGAGGACCTTGCGCAGCTGCCCGACCTCGGAGTGGACGCCGTGGGGCGCGGTTGCATCAGACACGTGACTTCCTTCCCATGGGATGCGGTCAGATCGTGATCCAGCCGACCGCCAGGGCGACGATCCCGAGGACCGCGCCCGCGATCGAGACGGCGAGGATGACGAGCTCTCGGCCCGAGAACAGCCTCCTGCCCTGTTCGCGTCTGGCCATGACGAAGAGGATGGTCGCCGGCGCATAGATGATCAGCGACACCAGGACGAACCGGAGCCCGGCCGCGTAGAGCAGGAACGCGGTGTAGAGGGTCGCGAGCACGGCGACGACGAGGTCGCGCATCCACCCCTTCGGGCTCTCCCGATAGGTCTCTCTCGTCGTCACGAGCTTGAGCGCGTAGCAGGCGACGAGGAAGAACGGGATGAGGGTCAGCGCGCTCGTCAGATCGAGCGCGAAGTTCAGGGCGTCTTGCGAGAAGTAGGTGACGACGAGGATCACCTGCACGAAGATCGCGGTCATCAGCAGCGCGGGCCCCGGCACGTCTGCCGTGTTGGAGCGGGCGAGGAACCGCGGCATGTCCTCGTCCTTGGCCGCCACGAACAGCACCTCGGCGGCCATCAGCGACCAGGCGAGGTAGGCCCCGAGCACCGAGACGATGAGGCCGATGCTCACCAGCCAGGCGCCCCAGGGGCCGACGGCCGCCTCCAGCACCCCGCCCATCGACGGCTGGCGCAGCTGCGCGATCTCGCCCATCGGCAGCACCCCGTACGAGACGATCGTGACCGAGGCGAACACGGCGAACACGCTGAGGAAGCCGAGGATGGTCGCCGTGCCGACGTCCTGCCGGCGGCGGGCGTGCCGGGAGTAGACGCTCGCGCCCTCGACGCCGAGGAAGACGAAGACCGTGACCAGCATCGTCCCGGTGATCTGGTCGAACAGCGGCCCGGCGTACGAGGCGCCGGCCCAGTTCTCGGCGAATACCTCGGGCTTGAGCGCGAACAGCGCGAGCAGCACGAAGACCACGATCGGGACCAGCTTGGCCACCGTGACGATGCGGTTGATGACCGCCGCCTGCTGGAGGCCCCGCCGGATCAGCAGGAAGAACCCCCACAGTCCGACCGACGAGATGCCGATCGCCAGGAGGGTGTCGCCGTCGCCGAGCGCCGGGACGACCGCCCCGATGGTCGACATGATGAAGACCCAGTAGAACACCAGCCCCATCGCCGCGCTCGCCCAGTAGCCGAAGGCGGAGAAGAACCCGAGGTACTGCCCGAACCCGGCCTTGGCATACGCGTACACCCCCGCGTCGAGCTCGGGCTTGCGGTTCGCGAGGAGCTGGAACACGAAGGCCAGCATCAGCATGCCGAACCCGGCGACCGACCACGCGATCAGGGCGCCGAGGACCCCGGTCTCCTGCGCGAACCGGCCGGGCAGGGTGAAGATGCCCGCGCCGACCATCGAGCCGACGACCATCCCGGCCATCGTCAGCATGGACAGCTTGGCGGTACTGCTCTGCGTCTTCTCGGCGACCGACATGTCTGCGAACCCCCTCCGCGACCGGCGTCGCCAAGCTAGCGCCGTGCGGAATCGGGCGTCAAGGACCGGGATTCGGGCTGCGTGTCATCGGGCCGGTCCATGCCTCGCCCGGCCGGGTCAGCCGAGGAATCCGACCAGCGCTTGCGTGATCGCGGCCCGCGCCTGCGTGTCGTCGATGGTCGGCGTACGGTCGCCCGGCTGCGGCCCGTAGGCACCGAACTGCGCGTGGTTCATGCCGGGCACCTCCACGAGCCGCGCGTCGGCCGGCAGCAGGTGCCGTGCGGCGGCGATCTTCTGCGGCGTGCTCAGGCCGTCGCGCTCGCCGCCGATCGACAGGACCCGCAGCGGCGTCCGGCTCACGTCGGTCGCGCAGTACGAGCCGAACAGGATGAGTCCCTTCACGTCGGCGGAGTGGGCCAGCTGGCAGGCCCGGACCCCGCCCAGCGAGTGGCCGCCGACGTACCAGTCGCGCACCTCCGGGGCATGGGCGGTGAAGGCGCTGAGCGGCCGCTGGTCGAAGAAGGCCAGGTTGAGGGTCGGCTTGGTGATGATCACCGTGAGGCCGGCCTCCTCCACCGCACCCGAGAGCGTGGACAGGTAGGCGTACGGGTCGACCAGTGCGCCGGGCACGAAGACCAGCCCGGTGCCGGAGGCGCCCTCGGCGGGCGTCAGGACGACGGCGTCGCCCGCGTCCTCGATCTGGACGGCGGGGTTGCGCCAGACCGTCAGCGCAGCTGCGCGGTCGCCCATCATCGGCGTCGACGCCCAGGCGAGGAAGCCCACGACGACCAGCGCGACGACCGCGACGATCGCGACGACGACGTTCCTGAGGACGCGCAGCATACTGGGGCTCCTTCCGCCTCCGTCAGCCTACCTCGATAGTAAGCCGGCTGACGACCTCAGCGCCGCCTCCTCCTCAGCGCAGCGTCACCGTCGCCGTGTGCTTCGCCCCGCCGCGCAGGTACTCCACGTCGACCGTGTCGCCGGCACTGCTCGTCACCTGCACCGCGGTCAGCGCGTCGACGCTGGTCGCGGGGCGCCCGTTCACGCTCGTCAGGATGTCGCCCGCCCGGATGCCGGCCTCGTCCGCCGGGCCGCCGGACGCGACCGACTGCACGAAGAGCCCGTCGGTGATGCCGAAGGCGGCGGCCACCGACGGCGGGATCGGCGTGACCGAGACACCGGCGCTCGGGTGGTCGACCCTCCCGTGCTCGATGAGCTCGCGCGCGATCGGCAGCGCCTGAGCGACCGGGACGGCGAAGCCGATGCCGACGCTGCCACTGCTCGACTGGCCGCCGCCGCTCGGAACGGTCGCGATGGCGGTGTTCACGCCGACGAGCCGGCCGTCGCAGTCCACGAGGGCGCCGCCCGAGTTGCCCGGGTTGATGGAGGCGTCGGTCTGGATGGCGCCGGCGAGCACCGCGTTCGTGGCGTCGTTGCTCGGCACCGGAACCGTGCGGCCGAGCGCGCTGACGATTCCGGCGGTGACCGTGCTGGACAGTCCCAGCGGCGCCCCGAGCGCGACGACCGGCTGGCCGACCGAGAGCGAGCCGGAGTCGCCGGTCCGGATGACGGGGAGCGACTCCTC
Organism: Leifsonia williamsii; assembly: GCF_030433685.1. Classification (NCBI taxonomy): domain Bacteria; kingdom Bacillati; phylum Actinomycetota; class Actinomycetes; order Micrococcales; family Microbacteriaceae; genus Leifsonia; species Leifsonia williamsii. The sequence goes on along the minus strand of NZ_JAROCF010000001.1, from coordinate 41,871 downwards.
GCTCGTCACCTTCAGCACCGCGAGGTCGGTCTTGGGGTCACGACCGACGAGCGTTGCGGGCAGCTCCTCGCCGTCGCTCAGCCGCACCACGAGCGCCACCGGTGTCGACCCGGGCGCGATCACATGGTTGTTGGTGAGGACGTGCCCGTCGCCGTCGATGATCTGCCCGCTGCCGTTGCCCGACCCGCCGTCGCCGCGCACCTGCACGGTCACGATCGTCGGCAGCACCCGGTCGGCGACCGCCGCCGCGTCGCAGCTGCCGCGGGGCGCGGCGAGCAGAAGCGTCCCGACGACGCCCGCGATCATCCCTCCCGCGACCAGGATGAGCACGGCGGCGACCGCGATCAGCGTGCGCCAGGTGCGGGTCCTGCGTGCCGGAGTCGTGTCGTCCTCGGTCGTCATCGCATCCCCCTCGCTCCTTGAGCGGAGCGTAGCGAACACCAGGAGGGTCCGGGCAGGAGGGGCGTCATTGCTTCCGTTTTCTCATGCGTGCCAAGATGTGAATCACCCGAACGCGCGCGCGGCCCGACCGCTCGCACCTCCTGACCGTCTGCAACACCTGACCGCTCGCACTAGGGGTATCGCCATGACTCTGCACCAGTCCGCCACGGCCGGGGACCGGCGCCTGCCGCTCCTCCGGGTGCTGTTCACGCTCGTGGCGGCGGGCGCAGGAAGCGCGCTGATCGTGCTGGCCTTCTCTCCGTTCAGTGCCGCCGCCGCGGCGTTCTCGGCTCCGCTGTACGCGGTGGTCGCGGGAGGCTACAGCTTCCTCCCGTTCCTCGCCCGGCGCCTGCTCGGGCTGCCGTGGGCGGCCACGGCGGCCGGCTGCCTGGCGGGCGTGCTCTCGGCGCCGATCAGCCCGATCGGGCTGCTGATCGTCGTCCCGTTCGTCGCCGGCGGCGCGGCCTACGACGCGGTCGCGTGGGCTCTCGCCCGGGCGCCGTGGCTCGCCGATCGCGACCGGTGGGTGTTCACCATCGCCGCAGCCGTCTCGGCGCTGGTCCTGTTCATCGTCTCGCTGCCGGTGTTCTCGCCGGTCAACCGGGGCCTCCCGCTCTTCCTCGCAGCCGTTCTCGCCGGTCGCCTGGTCGGGCAGCTGGCCGCGTCGGCTCTCGCGGGTCTCGCCGCCGACGCCCTGCACCGCTTCGGACCGCAGCGGCGGTGACCGACGCGACCGAGCCGGCACCGGCCGATGGGCTCGTCGAGGGCGGCGGCAGCGTGCACCTCGACGCCCTCCGGGCCGCCGTCGACGGCCGGGACTGGGCGGCGGCGACGGCCGTGGTCCGTGCCGGTTGGTTCGAGCTGGCCGCCGCCGACAGCGAGCTCACACGCGCGGTGCTCGAGAAGGCGCCGGCCGGCGTGCTGCGGGCCAACCCGCTCCTCGCGATGGAGCTCGGGATCGCGTACAACAAGCTGCGCTTCCATCGCATCCGGGCGCTGCGCTACTTCCTCATGGCGGTCCGCAGCGCGCGCTCGATGCGGAACACGAGCCTCGATCCGGTCGACCGCGTCCTCATCCGCACCAGCGAGTCCGCCGCCTTCCGCCTGCTCGGGCGCACCGCGTCCTCGGCGGCGGCCGCCCACGCCGCGCTGGGCCACCTGGAAGCGCTGAGCGACGAGGACAGCGGCTCGATCAGCGACCTCCCGCGCATCTACGCCGTCCTCGGCGTCTCGCTGCTGTACGCGGGCGATCCCGAGACGGCGATGGAGGCGGCGGCACGCGGGTTGGCGGAGGCGTCGCCGACGCCACCCTCCAACGGAATGGGCGCGCTCGCCCTGCTCGCCGGCGTCCTGGCCCTGCGCGGCGACCTCCCGCACGCCCGCGAGCACCTCGCGTACGCGCGGACGGGCCCGTGGACCGACCAGCAGCGCAACGGCTACTCGGGCACCCTCTACCGGGTCGCGGAGGCGGTCGCCGCTCTCGAAGGCTTCGACGCGGCGACAGCGCGTGCCGAGCTTGATTCGCTGCTCGCCATGACCTCCGGCCGGCACGCCAACGAGCACTGGACGACGATCGCCCGCGTCGCCGCAGCGATCGAGCTCGTCGATGGCGACCCGGCCGCGGGTCTGGCGACCCTCGACGAGTTCGCGGACTTCCGCGCCGCCGAGGGGCGCTCGACCCGGGCGCGCTCCGACCTGGCGCGCACGCGGTCGCTGCTGCTGCTCGCCCTCGGCGACCCGGACGCCGCGCTCGCCGTGGCCCAGCGCGACATCCCGCCCGGGCCCGGGGCGCAGATCCAGCGCGCCCGCGTCGCCCTGGCCCTCGGGCAGACCGGCACCGCCCTGGACGAGCTGCGGACGCTGAGGAGCGAGCACCTCTCGCTGCGCGACGCCGCCGAAGCAGCGGCCATCGAGTCGGCCGTGCTCCTGCGCATCTCGCCCACCCCGCGCCGGGACGGGGTGATCCAGCGGCTGGGCGCCCTGCTCGAGCGCACCCAACTGCGGTTGCCGCTCGCGCTGCTGCCACCCGCCGACGTCGACCGGGTTGCGGGGACGCTCGCGGCGCAGGGGTACACGCGGGTGACCGCGGACCTCCCCGACCGGTTCCTGCTGCGCGACGTCGAGCCGGAGGCGCTGCTCAGCGATCGCGAACTGGCGGTGCTGAGGGGGCTGGTGCGCACGGGCTCGGTGTCCGAGATCGCGGCGGTGCAGGTGGTGTCGGTGAACACGGTCAAGACGCAGCTGCGCAGCGTCTACCGCAAGCTCGGCGTCTCCAATCGCGAGGACGCCGTCGCCGTCGCCCGCGAGCGGCACCTGCTCCCCGAGCACGACTGAGCCGTGCCCCGAAAGGGGGTGGTGCGGCCAGGGTGAGCGCGGGGTGAAAACCGGACGGCCGTCATCCTCCCGTCGATAGCGTTTCGCTGAGCGGGGGCGTGGTATGGCCACGACCGCCGCGTCACCGGGAGTGGAGGGGCAGGACGTGGCCGAAGGCGTAGGCGGTCGGAAGAAGCGGCATCGAGACGACCGAGAGGGGTTCTCGATCCGTGCGCTCGGCCGGCGGCTCGGGGTCGCGGGGTTCGTCGCCGCGCTGGCCGTGGCGCTCGTGGCGGTCGCGTCGCCGACGCCCGCGCTGGCGGCCGACATGACCGTCTCGGTCACCCAGACGTCGCCGACGACGCCGACCGTCAACAGCGGAGTGGCCGTCACCTACACGCTGACGTACTCGTGCAGCAACGCCGCCGGAAGCTGCGCCGACTCCGTCGCCACGATCCCGACGACGACCGTCACCGGCAACGGCACGAACACGGACTTCTCCTCGTGGGTCAAGACGGGCACCTGTCCGGCGGTGAACAAGTCGGTGGCCGGCCGGGTGTCGTTCAGTCTCGGCACCCTCAGCACCGGTACGGCCACCTGCACCTTCACGGTGACCCCGCCCGACTTCCAGACGCTGAACAACGCGTCGGCGTCGATCGCAGCCACGCTCTCGAGCACCAACTCCGCGTCCGCGACCTCCGCGCCCGTCACGTTGACCGCGGCCGCCGCCCACAACATCACGCAGTCCATCCAGATCCCCGGCCAGGTCATCCAGGGCAACCCGTTCAACTACACGATGGTGTTCAACTGCGCCGCGAACACCACCGCACCGCAGGGAGACCTCGGCACGTCCACCATCGAGCTCGCGGCCACCCTTCCGGCCGGCTTCGACTACCAGACGTACTCGCTGAGCTCGTCGAACCTCCCCGGCACGGTGGTGTACGACCCCGCCACCCGCGTGATCCGGTACTCGGACCCGACGGGAGCCTCCTGCGGCGTCACCAGCCGGATCGTCTTCGTCGTGACCGGGAACGCGGCCACCAACGGCGTGCCGGACGCCGTCGGCAGCAAGGTCTGCATCACGTCGACGTCGACGTGGACCTACCTGGACGGTGTCCCCGGCTCGGCCACGAACCCGTCGCAGTGCTCGACCGTGATCGCCGCGGCGACCGTGGTCGGCAAGAACGTCGCCACGAGCACGCTCGGGAACCTCGGGCAGTACAAATTCACCGACGGCTCCACCCCGCCATACACCTACCCCGGCGACTGGGACGGCACGGGCCAGTCGACCTACTTCGACATCCTCGCGGGCAGCGTCGGTGGTCCGACGAACGGCGGCGTCATGTTCGACATCAAGGACCCGATGCCGTGTCTGACCAACCTCTCCGGAGGTGTGTACTCCTCCAACGCCGTCGGCACGTACTGCACGGCCCCGGCCTACATCCCGACCCTTCTGACGCCCTTCAACTTCCCGGTCACGGCCGCCGACGCGATCACGCTGGTCTACACCGACGGTTCGACCGGCACGGTGCCGTACACGACCGGCAAGGGGTGGGTGATCCCGACCACACCGGCCGTGGCGCAAGTGAACATCCCGGCCTTCGCCGGAGAGGGCTCCAACTCGGCGGCGAACATCACCCTCCGGCTGTTCGGCTACGCGTCGCCGTCTGCGCAGACGCCCTCGGAGATCAAGAACACGGTGAGCTCGACGCCGTACGCCGTCGGCTCGTCGACCCCGCTCGTCGCGACGCAGACCGCGTCGCGCGTGGAACTCGTGACGGCGCGTCCGGCCGGCAACGGCGCCCTCGTCTTCCCGGCGCTCAACACCACTCAGGTCGGGACCACCTGCGCCGCGAACGTCACGCTCACCGGAACGAACACCTACAGCGGCAGCCGGATCGAGATCCCGACCGCGCCGTCGCAGGCCATCTACATCGACTACCTGGCCCCGGTCGGTGCGACGGCGGTGAACGCCCCGACGACGACGTTCACGCTGAACGCGCTCAACCCGCTCAGCCAGGGCGTCCGGCCGTCCACGACCCCCGCGATCGCCCCAACGCTCACCCAGGACCACAACGGGACGGGCCGCACCCTCGTGCGGTACGTCATCCCCGCCGGCACGGCGACGCTCGGCGGTCTGTACCGGATCACGTCGGCGTCCTTCGTCAGCCTCACTCTCGAGGCGGGCTGCGCGGGCACCTATCAGAGCGACGTCACCATCGGTTATGGCGCTCCGATCACGCAGTGCTACCTGAACAACGCGCGGACGGCGAGCATCTCGGCCGCACCGCTCAACCCGTGGTCCAGCACCGACCTGCGCGCGAACGGCGCCCCGACCGCCGGGAACTACTGCGGCGAGTCCGCTCCGCTGAAGATCGCTCCCATCCGGGCCGGCTTCACCGTCGACAAGACCGTGCAGGGCAACCTCGACCCGTCCCCGGTCGGAATCGGCAACCCGGGGCACGTCAGCAACGCCGGAGGCGCCGCCACCTATACGGTGTCGTTCAAGAACAGCGGCGAGGCGACGCTCGACAACCCGGTCATGTACGACCTGCTCCCGCGGGTCGGTGACACGCTGGCCTCCCAGACCACGGCGCGCGGCTCGCAGTTCCCGGTCACGCTGACCGGTGTGGGCACGCTGCCGTCCGGCCTCTCGGTGGCATACTCGCAGGCCGTCAACCCCTGCCGGCCTGAGGTCCTCGCGACGAACCCCGGCTGCGTCGACGACTGGTCCGCCACCGCCCCGTCGCCGCTGTCGAAGACCACGGCGCTGAAGTTCTCCTATGCCGGTCGCGTCACCGTCGGCACCGTCTTCGCCGCCACCTACACGGTGTCCACCCCGGTGGTCGTCGCCGGACAGGTCGCCAAGAACACCGTCGGCACCAACGCGACGGCGGGCGACGCCCTGGTCGGCACCGGGGCCGAGTCCTCCGTGACCGATCTGCAGGCGCAGAGCGCCCAGCCCGCCGTCACGAAGACCGCCGACCGCACGACGGTCGACGCCGTCGGCCAGGCGATCACTTACACCTTCACGGTCACCAACAACACGGCCGTCACGCTGGCGAACGTTCGGGTCGCCGACGCGCTCACCGACGCAGCACCCTCGAGCATCGCCCCGGCGGCGACGTGTTCGGCGCTGAGCAGCCCGGCAGCCACCTGCTCCGGCGCCGTGACGACCCTCGTGCCCGGGCAGTCCGCCACGTTCACGGCCCGGTACGTGACGACGCAGGCGGACCTCGACCACGGGCGCATCTCGGACCAGGCGACGGCGACGGCGGACCCGCCGAGCGGTCCCGGCCTGAGCAACAGCAGCGGGGTCGTCACCGTGACGGCCACGCAGAACGGCGCCCTCGGCCTCACCAAGTCGGCCACCCCCGACACGGTGGACTCGGTCGGTGACGTCGTGACCTACACCTTCACCGCGACGAACACGGGCAACCTGACCCTGAAGACCCTGGGCATCACCGAGAAGTCCTTCAGCGGCTCCGGCGCTCTGTCCTCGATCACCTGCCCGCCGGACGCGCTGGCACCCGGCGCCTCCATCGACTGCACGGCGTCGTATCCGATCACGCAGGCCGACCTGACCGCCGGCTCCGTCGTGAATACGGCGGCGGCGAGCGCCAAGACCCCGGCCGGCGTCACGGTCGCCTCGGCCGACTCCACTGCCACCGTCACGGTGAACCAGGTCGCGGGCTTGGCGATCGTGAAGTCCGCGACGCCGTCCTCCTCGGCGGCCTACAACGCGGGGCAGCTGATCACGTACAGCTACGTCGTGTCGAACACGGGCAACATCCCGGTGACCGGCATTGCGGTGAACGAGAAGACGTTCACGGGAACGGGCATCCCGTCGGCGATCTCGTGCCCGGCGACCGCCCTCGATCCGGCCGCACAGTTCACCTGCACGTCGACGTACACGCTGACCCAGGCGGACGTCGACTCCGGTTCGCTGTCGAACACCGCGAACGCCACGGGAAACGCGTCGACCGGCCCGGTCACGGCGGAAGACTCGACGGCCACCACGCCGCAGGAGGCGGTCTCGAAGCTGACGCTCACCAAGACGGCCGGCACCGCCTACGTGAATGCGACCGGTGAAACGATCACGTACACCTTCGCGATCCGCAACACCGGCAACGTCACCGTCCACGACGTGGCCGCTTCCGAGACGGCGTTCTCGGGCACGGGTGGGACGCCCGTGACGACCTGTCCGACCACCACGCTCGTCCCCGGGCAGGAGGTCGACTGCACGGCGACCTACACGGTGACCCAGGCCGACATGAACTCCGGCAGCATCGTCAACACGGCGGAGGCCACCGGCGTCGACCCGAACGACGCCGGCGTGACCTCGGCGAAGTCGACCGCCACCGTGACGGTCAACGCGGCGCCAGGCATCTCGGTCGAGAAGACGGCGGACCTCGCGTCGTTCACGGCTGTGGGCACCGCGATCACGTTCTCGTTCGCGGTCACGAACATCGGTAACGTCGCGCTCAGCGACGTGGCTGTGACGGAGGGCGACTTCACCGGCTCCGCCGCTCTGGGCGCGATCGACTGCCCCACGGGTGACATCGCCCCCGGTGACGTCGTGACCTGCTCGGCCGGATACGAGACCACGCAGGCGGACCTCGACCGCGGAAGCATCGTCAACACGGCGACCGCATCCGGCCGGACCGCCACAGGCGCGGGCGTCGTCTCCGACCCGTCCACGGTTACCGTCGCCGCCGTTCAGACCCCGGCCCTCACGCTGGAGAAGACCGTGGACCCCGGCTCGGCCGCCTCCGCCGGTGATGCGGTGACCTACACCTTCCATGTCACCAACACGGGCAACGTGACCCTGACCGCGCTGGCCGTCGCCGAGACCGGGTTCTCGGGAACCGGTGGGATCGCCGTGCCCGGCTGCGGCAGCGCCCCGCTCGCTCCCGGCGCCGACCGCTCGTGCGAGCTCACCTACCGGGTGACGCAGGCCGACGTCGATGCGGGGACGGTGACCAACACCGCCGTCGCCACGGCGACAGCGGGCGTCGCGACGGTGACCTCCGACCCGTCCACAGCGACCGTGTCGATCGAGCGCAAGCCGGCCCTGTCGCTGGTGAAGTCGGCGTCGCCGTCGGCCCCGGCGGACTTCGTCGCCGGGCAGCAGATCACCTACACGTTCGTGATCACGAACACCGGCAACGTCACGGTCACCGACCCGGCGGTTCAGGAGGGCCACTTCACCGGCACGGGAACGCTCGACGCTCCGGTCTGTGCGTCGGCCGATCCGCTCGCGCCCGGTGCGCAGCTGATCTGCTCGACCGTGTACACGGTGACGCAGGCGGACATCGACGCCGCCTCGGTCACGAACACGGCCGCGGCGACGGGTGTCGGGCCCGCCGGCACCGACCCGCTGGCGCCGCCGTCGTCGTCGGTCACCGTGCCGGAGCCGTCGAAGCCCTCGCTGGCGCTGCTGAAGACCTCCGACACGAAGCAGCTCGCCGCGGCCGGGCAGGTCGTGACCTACAGCTTCACGGTCACGAACACCGGCAACACGACGGCCACGAAGGTCGGCGTGAAGGAGGGCGCGTTCTCCGGCCGCGGCACGGCTCCGGTCCTCGACTGCTCGCTCGGCACGCTGCTGCCGGGGCAGACCGCGACCTGCTCCGCGCCGTACACGGTCGTGGCGGCCGACCTCGACGGGAAGCCGCTGACGAACACGGCGACGGCCTTCTCCGGCACCCCGTCCGGGAGCGACGTGTCCTCCGACCCGTCGACGGCGACCATCGACGACGTGGTCACTGCGGCAGGGCCGGGCGATCCGGCCGGCCAGGGCGATCCGGCAGACCCGACCGGCCTGGCTCGGACGGGTTCGACCATCGCGTGGGGCGTCGGCATCCTCGCCCTGGGAGCGCTCGCCGTGGGGACGCTGCTGATGCTGCGCCGCCGCCCGCTCAACTGAGCGACGGCCCGGCCGCATCCAGGATCAGGATGCGGCCGGGCCGGGCTTGCGCCCGGCGCCCTAAACCGCCGCGCTGCGCGCCCGGATGGTCGCCTCGAGCAGTTCGTTCGAGGTGACCGGGTCCATCAGAGGCAGGACGAGCACCTTGCCGTAGCGGGCGCAGGGGTGCCGGGAGCCGATCTCCACGGCGGCGTCCAGGTCGGCGGCGTTGATCAGGTCGAAGCCGGCGAACCACTCCTTGAACTCCGCGAAGGGCCCGTCGGTCACGGCGACCTGCCCGGAGCGCTTCGCGACCATGCGCGCGTCCGCCATCTCCTTCACGCGTTCGCCGAAGATCAGCGCGCCCGCAGCCTCGCCGGCGGCGAGCCAGTCCGCGATGTCGTCGTCGGCCTCGCTCCACGGCTCGCCGTCGGGCGCCGTCAGGTAGAGCAGCAGGTACTGGTTGGTGGTGTCGGTCATGGTCGTTCTCCTTCTCCTGCGGTGGGGCCTTCTCAGGCGGTGGGGGTGGGTCCGTCGGGCGGTGACAGCCGCTCGACCTGGGCGGAGAGCCAGCGGCGCTCCGCGTCGTTCGTGGTGCGGTCGCGGGCCGTGGCGTACGCGTCGCGGGCGGCGTCCAGTGCGCCCGCACGCTCCAGCAGCGCGGCTCTGACCGAGGGGAGGCGGTGGCTGCCCGCGAGCCGCTCGTCCGCCTCCAGCTCGCCCAGCTCCGCCAGCCCGGCGAGCGGACCGCTCACCATGCCGACGGCGACAACCCGCCCGAGCCGCGGCGCCGGGCCGGGGTCGACGCGGACGAGCGCGTCGTAGAGGGCGAGGATCTGCCGCCAGTCGGTGGCGTCGGCGTCGTCCGCCGCGGCATGCACGGCGGCGATCGCGGTCTGGATGACCAGGGGCGTCGCGGGGCCGGAAGCGAGGGCGGCGGCGGCCAGGCGGCGGCCCTCGGCGAGCTCGGCCCGGTCCCAGCGGCTCCGGTCCTGGACGGGCAGCGCGATCAGCCCGCCGTCGTCGTCGGCGCGGGCGCCGGTGCGCGCGTCGGTCAGGAGCATGAGGGCCAGCAGCGCCGTCGTCTCCGCGTCGCCGGGCGCAGCCGTGTGCAGCAGCCGGGTGAGCCGGATCGCCTCGGCGACCAGCTCGGCGTGCACCGCAGAGGCGCCGTCGGTCGGCGCGTACCCCTCGTTGAACATGAGGTAGAGCGCGGTGCGTACCGCGGGGGACCGCTCCGCGACCTCCCGTGCTCCGGGAAGGCCGAACCGCCTCCCCGCTGCGTCGATGGCGCGCTTGCCCCGCGTGATCCGCTGGGCCATGGTCGCCTCGCCCACATAGAACGCGGCGGCGATCTGCGCGGTGCTCAGCCCGCACACCGCTCGCAGGGTCAGCGCGACCTGCGCGGGAGGCTGCAGCGCCGGGTGGCAGCACAGCACGAGCAGCCCGAGGGAGTCGTCGGTGTCGCGCACCTCCCTGTCGCGTTCGTCGGTGTCGCGCACCTCGAGGGCCGCATCGCGCTCCTCGCGCGCCCGCCGGGCGACATTCGACCGCACGACGTCGATGTAACGGCGGCGGGCGGCCGTGAGCAGCCAGCCGCGCACGTCTCGCGGACGCCCCTCGCGCGGCCAGGTCACCGCGGCCTCGAGCAGAGCCTCCTGCACCGCGTCCTCGCAGTCGGCGAAGTCGCCGTAGCGCGACACGAGGGCGGCGGTGACCAGCGGGATCACCGCGCGCACGTTCGCGTCGAAGATCGTGTCGTCCGTCGGCATGTCCGCTGCTCCCTCCCGCTCGTGAGCGTCACCCCCAGGTCGGAGCCGAGCCTGCGATCTCGACACGGCCTGGGCGGAATGTCGAAACGGGCGGGTCGGCGACGACCACTGGTCAGCGTGGCACGTTTCCGGCGCCGCGCGTGAGGGAAGGAACCGACATGTCTGACATCGAGCTCCCCGGCGCGGCGGTGGCCCGCGAGGATGACACGATCCTCCGGCTGAAGGCGGAGCTGCGCGACGCGCGACGGCGTCGCCGCCTCGCGAAGAACCTGGCGACGATCGACGCGTTCCGCGCGCTCCCGTTCGGCGGGCTGAACGTCGGCGGGCGATAGCGGCGGGCGGTAGCACCCACGGTAGCGCCGGGCCGGTCTATCCCCGCGCCGCGCCGGCGACTATCCTCGCGAGGGTCCGCGCAGCCGGAGGGGGGAGGCCGTATGCGCGTCGCCCGCCTGGTGCTCCGCTACCGCGTCGTGTCGCTGACCGTCGTCGTCGGACTGGTCTGCGCGATCCTCGCCCTGGCCGGCCAGTGGGAAGCAGCGGCGTGGATCGGCGGCGCGTACGCGCTCGCGGTTGCGCTCGGCTACACGGTCCGGATGGTCCGGGAGCTGCGGGCCGGCCGTGTCGGCGTCGACCTGCTCGCGATCGTCGCGATCGTCGCGACCGTGCTCGTGGGCGAGATCGCAGCCTCCCTCATCGTCGTGCTGATGCTGAGCGGCGGGGAGGCGCTGGAGGACTACGCGAACCGGCGGGCGCGGCGCGAGCTCGACGCCCTCCTCACCAGGGACCCGCGCTCGGCGCACCGCTACGACGGCGACACGGTCGTCGACGTGCCGATCCAGGAGGTGCGGGTCGGCGACCTCCTGCTGGTCCGCCCCCCCGAGGTGGTCCCCGTCGACGCGGAGCTCGTGTCGGCGGACGCCGCCTTCGACGTCTCCTCGATCACGGGCGAGAGCCTCCCCGTCGAGAAGGCCGCGGGCGACACCGTGCTGAGCGGGAGCCTGAACGGCACGGAGGCGGTGCGAGTGCGGGCGACCGCGCTCGCCGCGGACAGCCAGTACCAGCAGATCGTCGCACTGGTCGCGCAGGCGTCGCAGAGCAAGGCGAAGGTGGTGCGGCTCGCCGACCGGTTCGCCGTGCCGTTCACCGTGTTCTCGCTGCTGCTGGCCGGCACGGCCTGGTTCGTGAGCGGAGACCCGGTGCGGTTCGCCGAGGTGCTCGTGCTCGCCACGCCGTGCCCGCTGCTGATCGCGGCGCCGGTGGCGTTCATCGGCGGGATGAGCCGGGCGGCCCGCTCGGGCATCATCGTCCGCAACGGCACCGTGTTCGAGGGGCTCGCCTCCGCCCGCACGGCCGTCTTCGACAAGACAGGGACCCTCACCACCGGCCGCCCGGTGCTGCGCGAGGTGCGCCCGGCCGCGGGGATGGAGGCGGACGAGCTGCTGGCGCTGACCGCGAGCGCCGAGCAGTACTCGTCGCACGTGCTCGCCGCCTCCGTCGTGGCCGCCGCCGCGGAGCGCGGGCTCGCCCTGCGGCCGGTGACCGACGCCGAGGAGCGCGCGACCGACGGAGTGGTTGCCAGGGTGGGCGGCCGCGAGGTGGCCGTCGGGAAGTTCCGCTTCGTGCGCTCGTTCGCACCCGACGTCGAGCGTCAGCCGTTCGCCGCCGGCGAGCTGGCGATCTACGTGGCGGTGGACGGCGCCTTCGGCGGCACCATCATCGAGCGGGACCCGCCGCGTCCCGACGCTCCCGGCACGATCCGGCGGCTGCGGGAGCTGGGCATCGGCGACATCGAGCTGCTGACCGGCGACGCCGCCGAGACCGCCGCGAGCGTGGCCGGCGAGCTCGGCATCACCCGCTTCCAGGCCGAGTGCCTGCCCGCCGACAAGGTGGAGCGCGTCTCCTCCATCACCGAGCGCCCCGTCATCATGGTGGGCGACGGCGTCAACGACGCGCCGGTGCTGGCGAGCGCCGACGTCGGCGTCGCGATGGGCGCCAAGGGCGCGACCGCGGCGAGCGAGTCCGCCGACGTGGTGCTGCTGGTGGACGCCGTCGCCCGCGTCGCCGACGCCGTCGTCATCGGCCGTCGCACCGTCTCCATCGCCCTGCAGAGCATCTGGCTCGGCATCGCGGCGTCGGTCGTGCTGATGGTGATCGCGACGTTCGGGCTGATCCCGGCGGTCGTCGGGGCGCTGCTGCAGGAGGTGGTGGACCTGGCGACGATCCTGGCGGCGTTGCGCGCGGCGCGGGCGGGGCCGGGGGAGGCGCCGCCCATGCGGCCGAAGCCCTTCACCGACGACGAGGCAACCGCACCGTGACCACGGCGCCGCCCGGCTCCGCGTTGGCCGCCGAGACGGTTCCCTGGTGGCGGGCGACGACCTCCGCCACGAGCGCGAGGCCCAAACCGTAGTGCCGCGCGCGACCGTCGGCCTGTTGCGGGTCGCGCACCGAGGCGAACCGCTCGAAGGCCGTGGCCTCCACGCCGGGGGAGAAGCCCGGTCCGTCGTCGGTGACGCTCAGCACGACCTCGTCGCGCTCCTCGCTCAGGCGCAGCGCGATGTCGGTCGCCGCGTGGTCCAGCGCGTTGTCGACCAGGGCGACGATCATGCGCCGCAGTGACACCGGGGCGCCGGTGACGACCGCCTCGCGCGCGCCGTCGATTTGGATGCGCAGCCCGCGCTCCTCCGCCTTCCCCGCCGCCGAGCGGGCGACCGCCTGGGCGAGCGCGGCCAGGTCGACGCCCTCGACCTCGGCGGTCTGCCGCGGGTCGGCGACCGTCAGCAGATCCTGCACGATCTCGGTGAGCGCCCGGCTGTCGTCGACGATCTCGTCGAGCCCGGAGCGCACCTCCTCGTCCCCTCCGGCCGTGTCGCTGCCGGCGACATGGCGGCGGAGCAGCTGGGCACGGGTGCTGAGCAGCGTGAGGGGCGTGCGCAGCTCGTGCCCGGCGTCCGCCACGAAGCGGCGCTGCAGGGCGAGCGCGTCCGCGAGCGGGCGGATGGCGCGCCGGGCCAGCAGCAGGCCGATGCCCGCCGCCGCGACCGTCGCGATGACGCCGGAGGCGACGAGGGCGACGAGGAGGCGCTCGAGCTCCTCCTCCTGCTCGCCGAGCCCGTACGAGATCTGCACCACCCGGCCGTGCCGCACGTCGGTCTCGGTGAGGTAGCGCTCGCCGCCGGCCTCCACAGTGCTCGACCGCGTCCCGCCGTGCTCCATGACCTGCTCGATGGCCTGCCGGTCGGGCAGCCCGTCCGGCAGGCCGGGAGAGCTCTGCACCCCGTCGGGCGTCACCACGGTGACGAGGAGGTTGCGCGGCGCATCGTGTGGCGAGTCCACCATCGACGCGTCGGCGAGCACCCGTTGCGCGGCCTCGGCCTGACCGGCCGCGACGACCACGTACACGACGACGCCGAGCGCGACGACCAGCCCGAGGATGATGACCGCGAACTGGGTGGCGAGCCGGCGGGAGGCGGAGCGCAGCTCGCGGTCGGGGGGATCGCCGGCCGTACCGCCCGTCACGGCAGCGCGCCCATCCGGTAGCCCAGCCCGCGCACGGTCTCGATCAGCGCGCGCCCGAACTTCTTGCGCAGGTGGTGCACGTAGGTGTCGACCACCCCCGGGTCGTCGGCGTCCGCGAACACCTCGTCCAGCAGGACCGCACGCGAGAAGACCTGTCCTGGCCGCCGGGCCAGCCGCTCCAGCAGCGCGGACTCCCGCTCCGAGAGCAGCGTCTTCGACCCGTCGTCGAGCGTGACCGTGCGGCTGTCGGGGTCGAGCCTGCCGCCGGGGAAACGCACCGTCGGCACGGTGGCGGAGGCGCGGCGCGTGAGCGCACGCACCCGCGCCACGAGCTCGTCGATGTCGAACGGCTTCGCCAGGTAGTCCTCGGCCCCCGCGTTGAGCCCGTCGACGCGGTCGGGCGCCGTGCCGAGCGCTGACAGCACGAGGACCGGCGTCGTCACCCCGCTGTCACGGAGGCCGCGCAGCACGCTCAGCCCCTCGACCGCGGGAAGGCCGCGGTCGAGGACCAGCACGTCGAAATCGCCGGTGAGCCCCCGGTGCAGCGCCCGCTGCCCGTCGGCGGCCACCTCCGGCTCGAAGCCCTCGGAGCGCAGCAGCGACGCGAGCATCGCGGCGAGACGGCTGTCGTCCTCCGCGATGAGCACCCGCCGGGTCTCGTCCATCTGCGCAGTATAGGTCGGGGGTTCCGGCGGCCTCACCGCTGGTCGAGCGCCGACTGGACCGACTGCTTGTAGCCCTCGGACGTGTAGGTGGCGCCCGAGACGGTGTCGATGTCCGCGGACTGCGACTGGAGCACCTCCTGCTGCAGGATGGGCAGCGCGTCCTGGTTGATGGCGATGTCGCGACCGTTCCCGTCGGGCGCCTGGAGGGTGTCGACGGCCGTGATCGTGCCGCCCGAGAGCGTGAGCTGCACCTGCACGGCGCCGTAGCGTGTCTGCACGGCCGAGCCGGTGATGGTCCTGGTGCCGGTGGAGCTCGTCCCGGAGCCCGAGCCGGAGCCGGACGAGGTCGACGAGCCGGAGCCGGTCGACGGCGCCGCCTGCGTCGAGCCGCCGGTCGAGCCGCCGGTCGCACCGCCCGTCGTGCCCGCCGCCGGGGTCGACGTGATCGACGTCGGCGCGCTGACCGCCTCCTGCCCCACGCCGTACAGCTTCAGCCCGACCGTCGCTCCCATGACCACGAGGATCACGGTGAAGAGGACGGTTCCGCGCCAGGATCGGTTGTTCATGACATGCTCAGTTCTTCTCGGTGGATGTAGCGCTTCGGCATCCGCAGCTCCCGCAGCGAGCGCTCGACCTGCGAGGCCATGCCCTCTGGGCCGCAGATGAACGCCTCCCAGTCGTGGAGGTCGGGGATGATGCGGCTGAGGGAGCCGGGACCGAGCGGGTCGAAGCCCAGGTCGGCTCGGCGGCCGACCAGCGGCACGACGGCGACGCCCGGCATGGCCTGCAGCTCCCCCAGCAGGGCGAGCTGCTCGCGGCCGCTGACGCGGTAGAGGACGACGGGCTGGGCGCCGCGCGACGCCAGCTCCTCGGCGAGGGCGCGGATCGGCCCGATCCCCGCACCGCCCGCGACGAGCAGGATGCGCGGACGGCTCGCCGTGTCGGCGGTGAAGTGCCCGAACGGCCCTTCGGCGAACACGAGCGTGCCCGGCCGCAGCAGGGGCAGCCTCCCCGAGTGGTCCCCGAGCGCACCCACCGTGATCCGCAGGGAGCCGTCGCGCGGCACCGCCGAGACCGAGTACGGGTGCGCGGTGCCGAGGTGCCCCCAGCGCAGGAAGCGGAAGAGGAGGAAGTTGCCTGCCCGCACGTCCATCCGCTCGACGTGCGGCCCGGTGAGCCAGACGCTCGTCATGCCGTGGCCCTCGGGCACGACCGCGGCGACGCGCATCCGTCCGCGCCAGGCGTCGAGGCCGGGGAGGAGGAACCGCCAGGTCAGCACGGCCGCCGCGGTGCCCAGGTACAGGGCGATCCACAGGACGCGGTTCACCGGGTCGGAGACGAAGTGCGCGCCGCCGCTCAGCTGGTGGAAGAAGGTGAGGAAGATCGCAGCGTAGGTGGTGACGTGCAGCCAGTACCAGACCTCGTACGACAGCCTCCGCCGGACCAGCCGGGCGCTGCTCAGTCCCACGGCGAGGAACGCGATCGTGCCGACGAGCGCCGTGATCATGTCGGGGTACGTCTGCAGCACCGTGACGAACTCGGTCCACGGCGGGTTGCGGTCGGCGAGCTCGCCGCCGATGACGATGAAGACGACATGTGCGATCACCAGGAACAGCACCGACGCCCCGAGAGACCGGTGCCACGACACGAGCCGGTCGAGCCCGACCGCCCGCTCGAACCACGGCACGCGGGCGATCAGCAGCACCTGGGCGCAGACGAGGAACGCGCCGGCCATCCCGCTCAGCTCGCCGACCGAGGTGGCGGCGTTCGCGGGCGTCGCGCCGAACCCGACGGGCACGCTCAGCCACCACATCGCGAGCACCCCGACGACGCCGAGGACGAGCGCCGCCCTGACCGCCAGCGCACCGCGCCGCAGCCGCACCGCCGTGGAGCCGCGTCGCGCGCGGCGGGCCGGCACGGGGAGCGTGAGCGTCTGATCCATGAGACCCACGATGTCCCCGTATTCTTTGCCGATTCTTACGGAGCCTGTGGATGCGCCGGATGGTCTTCATGAATCGGCCCAGGGCCCGGACCGTTGCCCGCCCCTAGGCTCGGATGCATGACCCGCCCCGGACCAGCCTCCGCCGCGCTGGACTTCGCGCAGCGGGCGCGCAGCCTCCCCGCCTCCACCATCGGCCGCCCGGGCCCCGAGCGCGACGACCTCACGCGCCGCATCCTCACCGGCGTCAAGACGGCCACCACCTCGCTCCTGGCGGACTACGCGGCCGAGCAGGAGCCCCTCCCCACCGTCGGAGCGCTCTACCGGCTGGTCGACTCCGCCGATGCGGCGATCGCGATCATCGAGGTGACCCGCGTCCGCCTCCGCAGCTTCGACGACGTCGACGCCCACCACGCGCACGCCGAGGGCGAGGGCCTCGACACGGTGGCCGCCTGGCGCGACGCCCACCTGTCGGTCTGGCCGGAGGCGACCGCCGCGACCGAGCTGGTGCTGGAGGAGTTCCGGGTGGTGGCGCGCGCTCCCCGCTGAGACCCGGCCGCGCATGAGCCCGTTGCGCTCGCCGCAGAACGGGCGGACAGTGGGGTCGGCCGACCGCTCCGCATGCGCCCGCATGCCGCTGCGTCCCGGCCGTGTTTGTCGGCAGCGGAGAGATGAGGGTGGCCGTGGGTGCGGAGGTCGTCGGTTCGGGCGAGCAGGTGGTCGACAGCGTCGAGGACTGGGCAACGTTGGCCCCCAAGCGCGCGTACGTCCTGCGGTCTCCCGCGGGTGAGGAGCTGCTGGCCGTCTTCGGCGGCCCGGCCGGACGAGCGGGAGGCGCGACGTTCTTCGCCCACGCGCCCGGCTTCGACGGCGAGCTGACGCTGCGCCCCGGTGACGGCTGGATGGTCCTGCGCCGCCCCGAGTCCGAGACGGGAGCGCTGGCGACGGCCGACGCGGAGGAGGGCGTGCCGGCCGACACCGTCGGTTAGACCCGACGGCTCAGCGCCTCACCCCCGGTCGAGGCTCGCGAACCCGGCGAACACGAGGTACGCGGCGATCGGAGCCGAGAGCACGGCGAGCACGACCCACGCGGTGCCCCCGGCGAACCGCCCGCGCACACCCGCGCGGAGCACGACGACCGTCACGGCGCTGACGCCCATGACGACGCCCGCGGTGATCAGGAGGGGGAACGCCTTCTGATCGACGGCGGCCTGCTCGGCATCGGTCGCCTGCCAGCCCTGGAACGCCGCCAGCACGTACGCGACCATCAGGATGATCGGGAGCGCCACGAGACCCACCGCGCCGAAGCCGTGCACGGCCGAGCGGCGTCCCTCCGCCGCCGATGCCTCCTGCGGGCCACCGCGCGGCTCCGGCTCCTGCGTGAAGAACGTCACGACGCTCCGCCCTGGCTGCAGTTGTTCATCGATACCCCCGGGCGGCACTGTACAGCGGGTACGCGGCGGAGATCCCTCCTTCCGACCGACCCCTCTCCCTCTCGCGCCCGATGCCCCCGCGACCCACCGGCCGGGAGAGTGGCGGGATGCGCGCCTCCACCTTGCTGCCCTGGACGCCCGCCGCGCTCGCCGTCACGCTTGCGGCCGCTGGCGTGGGCCTGTGCACGGCCGGCCCGGACGTCCTGCTGATCGGCCCGGCGGGCGCCCCGGACGCGATCCAGGCGGGCATGCTCCTCGTGCTCGCCGCCGCGGCCTGCGGCTTCGTCGCGCTCGTGCAGGTAGCGGTTCTGGCCCACCGCATCCCCTGGCGTGTGCTGCGCGTGATCGCGCGGGTGCTCTCCACCCTGCTGCTCCTGGCGGCGTTCCCCGTCGGGTATGTCCTGCTGGTCGCCGCCGCGTTCACCACGGTGAACGCGTACCGTCCGCTCGATGTGCCGGGCCACCGGGTGGTCGTCATGACGACGACGTGGCATCACCGCAGCATCCGGCTCCTGGAGGGGGACGGCTGGCGCTTCCACTACGTCCCGCCGTGCGCCGGCCCGCTGCCGGTGGACGGCTACGACCCGTTCGCGGCCGGTCGGTACCGGCTCGATACCGCCGGCGGCCGCAATGTGCTCCGGTTCGCCGAGGGGCCGGGAGGCCCGTACAGCGGCTCGGCCGTGCTCGGCCGGCGATCGGGGGAGGGCGGCGGCCGCCTGCCCGCGGCCTGTGGCTAGACTGCGTCACATGAAGCGCGCCACCATCTACGACGTGGCTCGCCTCGCGGGCGTGTCGCACCAGACGGTGACGCGGTATCTCAACGGGTTCGAGGGGATCCGGCCGACGACCCGCGAGAAGGTGCAGGCGGCGCTCGACGAGCTGAACTACCGCCCCAACGGCGCCGCGCGCTGGTTGCGGTCGCGGCAGTCCAACCGCATCGGCATCCTGGCGCACCGCATGGAGCTGTCGGGCCCCGGCCGCATCGTCGCCGGAGCAACGACCGCCGCGCGCACCCGCGGCTACGTGCTCGACATCGCCTCCATGAACGGCGAGGACGGCGAATCGGTGGACGAGGCGCTCAACGTGATCATGGAGCACCAGATCGCCGGGGTGTTCGCGACCGCGCAGACGCACGTCGTGCGCGCGGCGATCGAGAGCCGCGGGCTCGACATCCCGATCGCCATGGACTCGGCGGAGGGGCTCTCGTCCACCAGCCTCAACCCGCGCGCGCTGCCGGGGCGGCTCGCCGCCGAGCACCTGGCCGAGCTCGGCCACCGGCGCGTCGCCTACGTCAGCGGCCCTCCCGTGTGGATCGCGGCGAACCAGCGCCGCCAGGGCTTCGTGGAGGTCGCGGCCGAACGCGGCCTGCAGGTGGTCTGGGAGTACGAGGGCGACTGGTCGGCCGGGTCGGGCTACCGGGCCGCCGCCGAGCTGCCCGCGGAGGCGACCGCCGTCGCGTTGGCCAACGACAGCATGGCGATCGGTCTGATCTACGGCCTCGCGGAGCGCGGCATCCGGGTGCCGGACGAGGTCAGCGTGATCGGCATGGACGATGCGCCGGAGTCGCGCTTCCACCTCCCGCCGCTGTCGACCATCCGCCTCGACTTCGAGGGGGAGGGCGCGTACCTGATGAACATGCTGATCGCCAAGATCGAGGGCGGCGACATCGGCGAGGTGCCCCGCTACCACCTGCCAGAGCTCGTCGCGCGCGGGTCGACCGCCGTCGCCCAGCCGGCCGACGCCTCCCGCTAGGCCGTCCCCGGACCCTTCCGGTAACGGTCGCGTCACGACTGTTGTGGGCGGGGTCGGCGCTGTGTATTCTGCTCACAACTCAAAATGTTGTCGACAACATCCGCGCTGGCGGAGACCCGTCGACGACACGGCGCAATGATGCGGAAGGTCGACGATGACGCTGAACCCCACGTTCCCCGGTGTGCTCTTCGGAGCCGCCTACTACGCGGAGTACCAGGAGGAGGGGACGCTCGAGCGCGACCTCGACCTCATGGTGGAGGCCGGGTTCACCGTCATCCGCGTCGGCGAGTCGGTGTGGTCGACGTGGGAGCCGCGCAACGGCGAGTTCGACCTCGACTGGCTGCAGCCGGTGCTCGACGCGGCGCACGAGCGGGGCATCGCGGTCATCCTCGGCACGCCGACCTACGCGATCCCGCCATGGCTGCAGACCCTCCACCCCGAGATCGCGTCGGTCGACGCCCAGGGGCACGCGCACGGCTGGGGCGCCCGGCAGGAGATGGACCAGTCCGTTCCGGTCTACCGCTGGTACGCCGAGCGGATCATCCGCAAGGTCGTCGTCCGCTACGCCGACCACCCGGCCGTGATCGGCTACCAGGTCGACAACGAGCCCGGCAACAACCTGCCGCACAACGAGAGCACCTTCCAGGCCTTCGTCGCCTGGCTCCGCCGCCGCTACGGCACGGTCGAGCGCCTCAATGAGGAGTGGGGACTCGTCTACTGGTCGCACCGCATCGCCGAGTGGAGCGAGCTGTGGCGGCCGGGCGGCAACCTGATGCCGCAGTACCAGCTGGAGTGGAGGCGCTTCCAGGGCGAGCAGGCGACCGATCTGATCGCGTGGCAGGCCGGCATCGTGCGCGAGTACGCCCGCGACGACCAGTTCGTCACGACGTGCATCTCGTACTCCCGGCCGCAGATCTCGGACGACCAGCTCGCGGCCTCCCTCGACATCACGGCCGGCAACCCGTATTACCTGATGCAGGACGGCCTCTCGGCCGACGTCGACCTCCCGCGCCGCGCCGACTGGTGGCACACCGGGCCCTGGGCGCTCCTCCAGTGGGCCGACCGCGCCTACTCGTCGCGCCAGGAGCGCTTCCTCGTCACCGAGACCAACGCGCAGTCGATCGGCGGCCCCTGGCAGAACCAGCCGCCGTACCCCGGCCAGATCAAGCAGGCGGCGCTGGCGCTCGTCGCCCGCGGCTCCCGGATGGTCGAGTACTGGCACTGGCACACCCTCCACTTCGGTGTGGAGACGTACTGGGGCGGCGTGCTGCCGCACAGCCAGGTGCCCGGCCGGATCTATCGGGAGGTGGCCGAGCTGGGCGCGAGCCTCAAGCGCCTCGGCAGCGCGCTCGACGGGTTCGAGCCGGACGCCGACGTGCTGATGCTGCACTCGACCGACACCACGTGGTCGTTCGAGTTCTACCCGCCGCTCGCCACGGACGAGGGGGAGGCCGACCGGCGCTCCTACGCCCGGATCGTCGACGCCTTCTACCGCGGCTTCAGCGAGGCGGGCGCGCAGGTCCGCGTGCAGCACACCCGCCAGTTCGTCGAGCATTCGGCCGTCGACCTCGTAAAGCGGTACCCCGTGCTGGTCGCGGCGGCGGAGTACGTCGCCGACGACGCGGTGCTCGACGCCCTGCGCGCCTACGCGGAGGCCGGCGGCCACCTCGTCCTCGGCATCCGCACCGGCTACGGCGACGAGCTCGCCCGGGCCAGGAGGGGCGTCGCGCCCGACCGGCTGCACGACGCCGCGGGTGTCTGGTACGACGAGTACAGCAACCTGGCCGAGCCGCTCGACGTGACCGCCGCCGGGGGCTTCGCGCTGGAGCCCGGCTCGCAGGCCACCGCCTGGGTCGACGTGCTGCACCCCGAGGGCGCCGAGACCGTCGTCTCCTACCGGCCGACCGAGCTCGGTGCGGAGGCCGCCGTCACCACCGCCGCCTTCGGCGCGGGCCGGGTCACCTACGTCGGCACCGTCCCCAACGAGCCGTTCGCGCGCAGCCTCGCGCGCTGGCTCGTGCCCGACACCGCAGCGGCGACCTGGCGCACCGACCGCCCGGTGACCGTCAGCACGGGACGGACCAGCGCCGGGAGGCTCGTCTTCCTCCACAACTGGTCCGCCGCCGAGCACGTGGTCACGGTGCCCGCCGACGCCGTGCACGTCGAGACCGGCGAGCGGTTCGCCGCCGGCTCCACCTACTCCCTCGAACCGCGCGGCGTCGCCGTGTTCGAGGTCGCCGACTCACACGCGTGAGAAGGAACACCAAGAGAAAGAGAACGATCATGAGGAAGAAAGCTCCGAGAACAGCAGTGGCGCTGGGTACCGGCCTTCTGGCCGTCGCACTCGCACTCACCGGCTGCACCGGAGGCGGAGGAGGCTCCACCGGCGACACCAAGCCGGTCTCGCAGGCCGACATCGATAAGGCGATGAAGACGCCGACCACCCTCACCTTCTGGACGTGGGTCCCCGACATCAAGAACGAGGTGGCGCTCTTCGAGAAGAAGTACCCCGCGATCAAGGTCAACGTCGAGAACGTCGGCCAGGGCGCTCCGCACTACCAGAAGCTGCGCACCGCGCTGAAGGCGGGCAAGGGCGCCCCGGACGTCGCGCAGGTCGAGTTCCAGTACATCTCGTCGTTCACCGTCACCGACAGCCTCCTGAACCTCGCCCCCTACGGCGCGTCCGACCTCGGCGACCAGTACGTGCCGTGGGTCTGGAACCAGGTCAAGCAGGGCGACGCCGTCTACGCCATCCCGCAGGACTCGGGCCCCATGGGCAACCTGTACCGGGAGGACATCCTCGCCAAGGCCGGGGTCACCACCCCGCCGAAGACGTGGGACGAGTACGCGGCCGACGCCAAGACGGTGAAGGAGAAGACGGGCGTCTTCATGTCCAACCTCGCCTCCGGCCAGGCCGGCCAGATGCTCGGGCTGCTGTGGCAGGCCGGCGTCAAGCCGTTCGGCTACGACGGCAAGAAGGGCGTGACGGTCGACGTCAACAGCGCGGAGGCCAAGAAGGTCGCCGCATACTGGCAGGACCTCGTGCAGAAGGGCTACGTCTCCACCGACCCCGACTTCACCGACAGCTGGTACCAGGGCCTCGCCAACGGCAAGTACGCCGGCTGGCTGACCGCGGCCTGGGCGCCGGTGTTCCTGCAGGGCACGGCGGCGAAGACCTCCGGCCTCTGGCGGGCCGCCGAGCTGCCGCAGACGCCGGGCGCCAAGCCCGCCTCCGGCAACTGGGGCGGCTCGTCCGACGCCGTGCTGAAGACGACGAAGAACCCGATCGCCGCGTACGAGCTGGCCAAGTTCATCAACAACGACGCGGAGTCGACGCTGATGTTCGCGAACAAGCAGTTCCTGTTCCCGACCTCCACGGCCACGCTGAAGGACCCGCAGTTCGTCGACCAGCAGGCGCCGTTCTACGGAGGCCAGAAGGTCAACGAGCTGTTCGCCGGCATCTCCACCACGGTCGACACCAAGTTCGAGTGGCTGCCCTACATGGACTACGCGTACTCGAGCTACACGGAGACCGTCGGCAAGGCGCTCTCGGCCAAGGGCGACCTCTCGGCCGGGCTCGACGCCTGGCAGCAGGCGCTCGTGAAGTACGGCACGCAGCAGGGCTTCTCCGTCAACAAGTAGCGCGGGGCGGCGGCGGGAGGCGACTCCCGCCGCCGCCTGGGCGCCCCCGATCGAACAAGGGAGTTCATCATGACCCAGTCCGCCGCACCCGGCCGGGTGCGCGCGCGGGAGGCCGCGAGTCAGCGCCCCCGGCGCAGCGCCACGCAGAGGCGGCTCAACCGCGCCGCGTACCTGTTCGTGGCGCCCTTCATGCTCGTCTTCGTCCTGATGCTGCTCCTGCCGCTGTTCTACTCGGGCTATCTCAGCCTGTTCACGACGCAGCTCATCGGCGGCCAGACATTCGCGTGGTTCGCCAACTACGTGCGCGCCTTCACCGACCCCGACTTCCTCGCCGGACTCGGCCGGATGGCGCTGTTCCTCGTCATCCAGGTGCCGATCATGCTCGCGCTCTCGCTGTTCTTCGCGCTCGCGCTCGACAGCGGGCGCGTGCGCGGCTCCATCGCGCTGCGGCTGCTGATCTTCCTGCCGTTCGCCGTCCCCGGCGTCGTCGCGACGCTGATGTGGGGATATCTGTACGGCAACGACTTCGGCCCCATCGCGCAGACCTTCCGCGCCGTCGGGCTCGCGGCCCCCGACCTCCTGAACGCGCAGAACATGCTGGGGTCGATGATGAACATCGTCACCTGGGCCTTCGTCGGCTACAACATGATCATCATGTACGCCGCGCTGCGGTCGATCCCGACCGAGCTGTTCGAGGCGGCGGAGATCGACGGCGCCAGCCAGTGGCGGGTGGCGTGGAGCATCAAGATCCCCGGCATCCGGCCCGCGATCATCCTGACCGTCATCTTCTCGATCATCGGCACCTTCCAGCTCTTCAACGAGCCGAGCCTGCTGCACGCGATCGCGCCCAACGTGATCGACAACGGCTACACGCCGAACTACTACGCGTACAACCTCGCGTTCACGAACCAGGACGTCAACTACGCGGCGGCCATCGCCTTCCTCCTCGGGATCGTGATCGCCGTCGTCTCGTACGTCGTCCAGCTGTCCACCCAGCGCAAGGAGGCGCGCAATGACTGAGACCGCGACGCGTGCCGGGCTTCCCGGCACGGCCCCCGCGCCGAGAGACCGCGCGGGCGGCAGGGTGAAGGCGTACAACCGCGAGACCCGGCGCAGCACGCTCCTCACCGTGCTGCTGTGGATCTGCGCCCTCTACTTCGTGCTGCCGATCGTCTGGCTGTTCATCGCCTCCACCAAGAGCAACGCCGACCTGTTCACGACGTTCGGCTTCGCCTTCGGGCACACCTTCGAGCTGTTCTCGAACATCGGCGCCGTCTTCACCGCGCAGAACGGCATCTACACCCACTGGGCGATCAACACGCTCGTGTACGCGCTCGTGAGCGCGGTGGGCGCCTCGCTGCTGGCGACGATGGCGGGATACGCGTTCGCCAAGTACCGCTTCCCGGGTGCGATCCTCATGTTCAGCGTCGTGCTGGGCGCCATCATGATCCCGCTGACCGCTCTCGCGCTGCCGACCTATCTGATGTTCAGCCAGCTCGGCATCACGAACACCCCGGCGGCCGTGATCGTGCCGTCGCTGGTCAGCCCCTTCGGCGTGTTCCTCATGCGGGTCTACGCCGCCGACGCCATCCCCGACTCGATGATCGAGGCGGGCAGGGTCGACGGAGCGGGGGAGTTCCGCATCTTCTGGCAGATCGGCCTCCGCCTCCTCGCGCCCGGCATCGTCACCGTGTTCCTGTTCGCGCTGGTCGGCACGTGGAACAACTACTTCCTCCCGCTGATCATGCTCAACAGCTCCGACCTGTACCCGCTGACCGTCGGCCTCGCCCAGCAGCAGGCGACCAGTGCGGCGGGTGGAGGCTCGCAGGCGCTGTTCTCGGTGGTCATCACCGGCTCCCTGGTCTCGATCATCCCGCTGGTCATCGCGTTCCTCTTCCTCCAGCGGTACTGGACGACCGGTCTCGCGAGCGGGAGCGTGAAGGAGTGACCGGCGCAGTGCTGGCCGGCGGCTTCGCATACGGCGGCGACTACAACCCCGAGCAGTGGGCGCCCGAGGTGTGGCGCAACGACGTCGAGCTGATGAACCGGGCCGGGGTGAACCTGGTGTCGGTCGGCATCTTCTCCTGGGCGCGGATCGAGCCGCGCGAGGGCGAGTTCGACTTCGCCTGGCTCGACGAGGTGCTCGACCTGCTGCACGCCGGCGGCGTGCGCGTCGACCTGGCGACGGCGACCGCCTCCCCGCCGCCGTGGCTCGCCATCGCCCACCCGGAGGTGCTGCCCGTCACCGCGGAGGGCGTCACCCTCTCGTCGGGCAGCCGCCAGGCGTACTGCCCCAGCTCGCCCGTGTACCGCCGCTACGCCGCCCGGCTGGTGGAGGCGATCGTCGAGCGCTACGCCGACCATCCCGTCCTCGAGCTCTGGCACATCAACAACGAGTACGGCTGCCACGTGAGCCACTGCTACTGCGACGCCTCGGCGGCGGCCTTCCGGCGCTGGTTGGAGGCGAAGTACACGACCGTCGACGCGCTCAACGACGCCTGGGGCACGGCGTTCTGGTCGCAGCACTACGACTCGTTCGACGAGGTCCTGCCGCCGCGCGCCGCACCGACCTTCCGCAACCCGACCCAGCTGCTCGACTTCGATCGGTTCAGCTCCGACGAGCTGCTCGACTGCTTCCGGATGGAGAAGGCGATCATCCGGTCACGGTCGAGCGTGCCGGTGACGACGAACTTCATGGGGTTCTTCAAGCCGGCCGACTACTGGGCGTGGGCGCAAGAGGTGGATGTCGTGTCCGACGACTCCTACCCCGACCCCGCAGACCCGCGCTCGCCGGTGTACGCCGCGATGCAGCGCGACCTCATGCGCTCGCTCGGCGGCGGAGCGCCCTGGCTGCTGATGGAGCAGTCGCCGGGAGCGGTCAACTGGCGGGAGCGCAACGCCGCCAAGCTGCCCGGCCAGATGCGCGCGTGGTCGTACCAGAGCATCGCCCGCGGCGCCGACGGCATCCTGTTCTTCCAGTGGCGCCAGGCGGTCGCGGGGGCCGAGAAGTTCCACTCGGGCATGGTGCCGCACGGCGGGACCGACACCCGCGTCTTCCGCGAGGTCGAGCAGCTCGGCGGCGAGCTGCGCGCCCTCTCGACCCGGCCCGGCCTGCTCGGCGCCCGGGTCCCGGCGCAGGTCGCCATCGTCTTCGACTGGGACTCCTGGTGGGCCGTCGAGCAGGAGGCGTCACCGGCGAGGACGAGCTACCTGGAGGAGGTGTTCTCCTGGTACGCGGCGCTCGCCGCCGCGGGCGTCACGGTGGACTTCGTCCGGGCGGGCGGCGACCTCACCGGCTACCGCGCCGTCGTCGCCCCGACGCTCTTCGTCGCCGGCGACCCGGCTCTGGAGGCCCTCGACCGCTTCGCCCGCGACGGCGGCACCCTCGTGGTCGGATTCCTGACCGGCGTGCTCGACCCGCACCTCCACGTCCGCACGGGCGGCTACCTCGGCCCGCTGCGCGACACGCTGGGCGTCTGGATCGAGGAGTTCGCGCCGCCGGCCGCACCGGATCTTGCCGCGACCGGCGGCGGTGAGCCGCCCGCGGTGGCCGTGCGCGGTGACGTGATCGGCGGGGCCGCGTCCGCTGCGCAGTGGGCCGAGTACGTGCGGGCGGAGGCCGCGGAGGTGGAGGCCGTGTTCGACCACGGCCCCCTGTCCGGACACCCGGCGATCACCCGTCGCTCCCACGGCGAGGGCTCTGCCTGGTACATCGCCACCCGCCTGGACCCGGAGCCGCTGGCGCGCCTCCTCGACGCGGTCCTGACGGCCGCGTCCGTCGAGCGCCGCCCGTCCATCGCCGGAGTCGAGCTGGTGCAGCGCGGAGACGTGCTCGCCGCGATCAACCACTCGCCGAGCCCGGTGACGCTCGACCTGCCGGGCACGGACCTCCTCACCGGCGCGTCGGCCACGGGGCTGGAGCTGGGGCCGCAGGGGGTGGCGCTGATCGTGGAGTGACGGGCTGACCGCCGACAGAGTGTGCCCGCCGTGGCATGCTGACGTCATGACGACCACGAACCCCGGCACCATCGGCGCGGACCGCCTTCCCTTCGGCGTCGGCGTCGGCGTCATCGGCGGCCCCACGACGGTCATCGACATCCACGGCGTGCGCATCCTCGTCGACCCCACGTTCGACCCGCCCGGCGACCACGGCTACCTCCGGAAGACGGCCGGCCCGACCCTCCCGGCGTCGGCGCTCGGCCCGATCGACGTCCTGCTCGTGAGCCACACCCAGCACCCGGACAACCTCGACGACAGCGGACGCGACCTGGCCCTGGCCGCGCCGCTCGTGCTCACCACGCCGAGCGGTGCGGCGGACCTCGGACGTCCCAACGCCCGGGGCCTCGCCCGCTGGGAGAGCGTCGCGCACGCCGCCGGCCTCACGATCACGGCCACCCCGGCGCTGCACGGCCCCGCCGACGAGGTGACCCCCGAGGGCTACGTCACCTGCGAGGTCGACGGCTTCGTCATCGAGGCCCCCGGTGGCCCGACGGTCTACGTGGGCGGCGACAACGCCTCCCTCTCCGCGGTGGTGGAGGTCGTGCGCCGGTTCCCGCGGATCGACGTCGCGCTCCTCAACGGCGGCGGCGCGCACGTCCCGAACCGCTACGACGACCGCCCGCTCACCTTCACCCCCGACCGCCTGGCCGCCGCCGCGGAGATCCTGGGCGCGCCCCACGTCGTCGTCGCCCACCAGGACGGCTGGGAGCACTTCGCCTACGGAGCGGAGGACACGCGCCGCGCCTTCGAGCAGGCGGGCATCGCCGCCGTGCTGCGGGCGGCTCCGCTGGGGTCGTGGAGCATCAGCGCGCTGCCCGGTGGTACGCCTCCAGCACCGGAGGCACGCCCTCGGTGAGCATCTTCTTCCGGACGCTGCCGAGCAGCTTCGACATCGCGAAGCCGCCCACGCCCGTGAAGCCCGTGTGGTGCCAGGTGAACCGCGTCCCTTCCGGCGTCTCCTCGAGCAGGTAGGTCACGTCGGTGACATCGTCGGAGTCCTCGTCGCCGCTCCACGTGTAGTGCAGCGAGCGCGGACCGTCGACGGAGATCACTTCGCAGTAGACCACCCCGGCCCAGCCCATCGTGGGCTTGCCGACGAACCGGAAGCTCGTTCCCGGCACGGCGGCGAAGCCCTCCGGCCGGCCGCCCTGCCCGGTCGTCGTCCACCGTGCGACCTGCTCCGGCTCGGTCAGGACGGCCCACACCTCCTCGATCGGATACGGGTACTCCCGGATGACGGTGTATTCGGCCATGGACGTCGCCTTTCCTCGCGTGTCGCCTCAATCTACCTACCGATAGGTAGATTGTCTACCGCCGGGTAGGTAGAGTGAGGGCATGAGCGAGCGACAGGAGTCCGCCGCACGCAATCGCGGGGCGCAAACCCGCGAGGCGGCGCAGCGGGTGGCATTGCGGCTGTTCACCGAGCAGGGCTACGAGGCGACCTCCCTGCGGCAGATCGCCGACGAGGTCGGCATCAACAAGGCATCGCTGTACTACTACTTCGACGGCAAGGAGGCGATCGTCCAATCGCTCCTCGATCAGCGCGGAGACGAGGTGGAGGAGCTCCTCGCCTGGGTGGGGGAGCAACCGCCCTCGCCGACCCTGATCACCGACGCGGTGCTGCGGTGGGTCGACTCCTTCACCGCCGAGAAGCTGCAGGGCATCCGCTTCCTCGCCGCGAACCCGCTCCTGCTGGCCGGATCGACCCCGAAGGGCGAGGAGCCCCGCGTCGGCGCCGGCCTGTCGCGGCTCGCCGACGACCTGAGCCACCACCTCCCTGAGCGCACCCCGGAGACGGTCGTCCTGCTCCGTATGGCGCTCCTGTCGATCAATGCGGCGGTGCAGGCGGCCGCCGCCACGGACGCACCCGACGAGGCCGTGATCGCCGCGGCCCGCCGGGCGGCGCGGGTCATGACGGGGACGCTGATCGCGGGCGACGCGGAGGAGCGCCGGTAGCCGTCGACGAGCACCTCTCGGGCTCACCCATCACCGAGGAGCACCAGCTCCCCTGTCGTCCGCGTCATGGCCACATACCGGTTGACCGCTGCCTCGATCGCACCGCGTGACAGGCCGTCGAGGCCGGAGTCGTCGGCCAGCAGCACCAGGTCGAACTCGAGTCCCTTCGCCTCGACGGCGCTGAGGGAGCGGACCCGTTCGGTGCCGGCGCACGAGGCGTCTCCGATCACGCAGGCGGTTCCCTCGTCGTGCTCCGCCAGCCAGTCGCGCAGGATGCGGTCGCGCTCGGAGCGGGCGGCGCGTCGGACCGGGAGGCCGTTGTCGCGGATCGAGGTCGGAACGTTGGCGTCGGGCAGCACGGCGCGGATGACGGGAGCCGCCTCCGCCATGACGGCCGCCGGCGTCCGGTAATTCACCGAGAGGGTCGCCACCGTCACATCGGTCAGCCCGAGACCGGCGAGCCGCTCCTCCCACGTCTCGGGGAAGCCGTGCCGGGCCTGCGCGCGGTCGCCCACCACGGTCAGGCTGCGGGAGGGGACGCGACGCAGGAGCATGCCCCACTCCGCCGCCGTCAGCTCCTGGGCCTCGTCGACGACGATGTGGGCGAACGGCCCGGCCAGCAGCTCGGTGCCCGACGCCACCGGGGTGGAGAGCGTGTCCAGCACCCCGCGGAGGTCCTGGCCGCGGAGCATCGACATCGTCTTGAGCTCGGAGTCGTCGCCGGCGATGAGGTTCTGCACCACGTCGTCCATGACCGCGCGGTCGGCGGCCGCGGCGGCTTCGGCCCGCCGGCGCCGCACCTCCCGCTGCGGATCGCCCGCGCGCTGGAGGGCGGTGTCGATCAGCGGGAGGTCCGACAGCGTCCAGGAGCTGGACGACGGACGTTGGAGGAGGGCCACCTGCTCGGGCGACAGCCACGATGCGCAGCGCAGCAGAAGGTCCGGTGACGTCCACAGGCTGCGGACGACGGCGGCGGGGTCGAGCAGCGGCCACACGGTGTCGAATTCGCGACGCAGCTCGGTGTCCTCGGTGAGGCCGCGCCGGATCGCGTCGGCGTCGGCGTCCGCGTGGTCGAGGCCGTACGCGTCGAACTGCTCCTCGTCGTCGAACCCCCGGCGCTCCTCGCTCTCCCAGCCCGCTCCGGCGTCGCCCCAGCCGGCGTCGCCCCAGCCGGCGTCGCCCCAGCCCTCATCGCCCCACGGCCCGTCGCGTCGCGCGCCGCCGTCTCCGCGGTGTGCGGCGACGACGTCGACGACGAGGTCGAGCAGCGCGTTCCAGATCTCGCCGCGGGCGTCGTTGTGCGTCGCGGCCGGATCCGCCGCTCCCAGCGCCTCCGCCCACTCCCGCTGCCCGATCCGCACCTCGCCCCAGGCGGTGTCGATGACCGTCGGGCGGCGCGGCGGCCGCTCCGCCAGCCGGATCGCGGCTTCGACGGCGCCGGGCATGCGGGCGTCGCCCTTCAGAGCGGCGACGCGCGCGTCGGCCTCGGGGCCCGCCGCGTCACCACCGGGCACCAGGTCGGCGAGCGTGCACGTGCGGACGCCCTCCTCGCCCAGCCCGGGCAGGATGTCAGCGACGTAGTCGGTATAGGCGTGCGATGGCCCGACGAACAGGACGCCGCCGTGACCGCTCTGCAGCACCGGATCGGAGTACAGGAGGTACGCGGCGCGGTGCAGCGCCACGACCGTCTTGCCGGTGCCGGGGCCGCCGTCGACCACCAGGGTGCCGCGCCCGCTCGCCCGGATGATCCTGTCCTGGTCGGCCTGGATGGTGCCGAGCACGTCCCGCATCCGCCGGGTCCGCGAAGCGCCGAGGCTGGCGATGAACACGGACTGGTCGTCCAGGGCCGCGGTGGGCTCCGACGCGTCGTCGGTGAGGGCCTCGTCCCAGTAGTCGGTGATCCGGCGGTCGGTCCACCGGTACCGGCGGCGCGACCGCGCGCCCATCGGTTCGGCCCGGGTCGCACCGAAGAAGGGTTCGGCGGCGGGGGTGCGCCAGTCCACGAGCAGCCGGTCGCCATCGTCGTCGGTCACGCCGATGCGGCCGATGTACAGCGTCCCCTGCTCGCTCACCAGCCGACCGATGCACAGGTCGGGCCCGTACCTGCGCAACAGCCCCGCGCGCTGCGTGAGGCGCCGCACCTCGAGATCGCGCTCGTACGCGTCCTGGCCCTCGGCGGCCGTCGCGAGCACGACGGCGAGCCGCCGCTCCAGCGCCTCGAGCTCGGCCGACAGGCTCCGCTCCAGCCGGGCGAAGTGCCGCACGTCGTCGCCGACGAGGGCCGGATCGGCCTTGGTGGGGTGGGCGTCGAGGGCGAACGGATACAGGTGAGCAGCGGTCATCAGGTCCTTCCGGCGTGCAGAGCCTGACGATTCTGGACCACCACCGGGGTCTTGCTGCAAGAGGGGTGTGCCCCGTTATCCTGGAACCGCGGGGGAGCGAGAGCCCTGTCTAACGGGCGAGCGCCGCGATCACGAGGTCGTTGAGAGCGCCGAACGCCGCTGCCGGGTCCGGCGGGCGGCTGGGATTGACCTCCGTGATGGTGAGGACGCGAGCAGCCGGGTGCGCCATGAGCGCCGAGACCAGACGATCGAGCGTCGCCAGGCTCAGCCCCGGCACGTCGCGCTGCTCCTCGGCGATCAGGAACGCGGTCTGGTCGAGCACGTCGACGTCCACGTGCACCGACAGCAGGTCCACGCCGTCGGCCCACGCGCCGAGCTCCGCGGCGACGTCCGTCGTGCTCGCCGAGACCTGCTCCGAGGTGTAACGGATCAGACCGAGCTCGTCGAGCCGCCGCTGCTCATACGGGGTGGCGCGGTCGGCGGCGATGAGCCGGAGCCGGTCTGCCGTCAGCAACGGCGGCCTCCCGTCGATGCCCGACAGCGGCCGGTACGCGTCGGGTGCGTCCAGCAGGTGGGTGACGCCCATCCAGTCGGCGATGCCGTTGCCGTTCGCGGGAGAGGTGAGGTCGCAGTCCAGATCGATATAGGCCAGGGCGACCGAGTCGCCCTGCACCGCCTTCGCCCCGGCGATCACGCCGAGTTGGATGGTGCAGTCACCGCCGAGCACGAGGACCCGCCCGGTGGGGTCGGCCTCGAGCACCTCCTGAACGCTCCGCGACACGGTGCGGGCGGCCTCGATGACACGATCCACATCCGCCACACCGGAATGACCAGGGTCGGGCCGCATCGTGGCCGTCACCACGTCGCCGTGATCGACGACCTCCAGGCCGGACTCCGCCAGCCCGGCGAGAAGGCCGTACCGGCGGAAGGCGGCAGGAGCCAGCTCCTGCCCGGGACCGTGCGCCCCGGCAGAGGTGGCCGCGCCGATCACGTGCACCCGACCCGTCATGGAGGGGAGCCTAGTCGGATGCCGATGGCCCGTCGGTAACACAGCGGAAATCCGTCGAGCACTTTGCGACGATGGACGCATGTCACTCGATTCGCTTCCCATCCTCGACATCTCCGAACTCGACCAGGGGGAGGCCGCCGCGTCGGAGTTCCGGGCGAAGCTGCGCCAGGTCACGCATGACGTCGGGTTCTTCTACCTCGTCGGTCACGGCATCCCGCAGGAGCTGATCGACGAGGTGCTCGACGTCTCGTGGCGCTTCTTCGCCCTGCCGGAGGCGGACAAGCTGGCGATCGAGAACGTGCACAGCCCCCAGTTCCGCGGCTACACCCGCACCGGCGAAGAGCTGACGAACGGTGCCGTCGACTGGCGCGAGCAGATCGACATCGGCGAGGAGCGCGCGACGGTGGACGGCGGCCCGGCCTTCCAGCGGCTGGAGGGCCCGAACCTGTGGCCGGAAGCGCTCCCGGAGCTGGAGGCGGCGATCACGCGCTGGCGCCAAGAGCTGAGCGCGCTCGCCCTGCGTCTGCTGCGCACCTGGGCGGTGGCGCTCGGCTCGCCGGCGGACGTGTTCGACGCGGCGTTCGCCGACCACCCGTTCTCGCTGATCAAGATCGTGCGCTACCCGGGCACGAGCGACGACGTCGCCCAGCAGGGTGTCGGCGCCCACCGCGACGGCGGCGTGCTCACCCTGCTGCTCGTCGAGCCGGGCAAGGGCGGCCTGCAGGTGGAGCACGAGGGCGACTGGATCGACGCCCCCTCGATCCCCGGCGCGTTCGTGGTCAACATCGGCGAGATGCTGGAGCTGGCGACCGACGGGTACCTGAAGGCGACGCTGCACCGCGTCGAGTCCCCGAGGATCGGGACCGACCGCATCTCGATCCCCTTCTTCTTCAACCCGGCGCTGGACTCCACGGTCCCGCGCCTCGAACTGCCGGCCGAGCTGCAGGCCGAGGCGCGCGGGCTCTCGTCCGACCCGACGAACAGCCCGATCCTCGAGACCTACGGCGACAACGCCCTGCGGTACCGGCTGCGCGCGCACCCGAACGTGGCGGCCATCCACCACGCCGATCTGCTGAGCCGGCCGGCGGCGTCGTAGCCGAAGGTTCTCGCAACCCCATCGAAACCCCCGGATTCCTACACCGACCGGGGGTTTTCCTTTTGACGCTCCGGCCCATCCCGACGCGATGTTCGCTTTGCGGATGTCCTGCCCTCCCCGAGAGGGGGAGGCGTGCTCGGCCGCTGCTACCGTCTCATCTACGCGCGTAGCAAATGCGTAGAAATCTTCAGGAGAGCAATGATGCCGCTTCCGGACACCGTCGATGTCTTGACCATCGGATCCATCAATCTGGACCACCAGGTCTGCGTCGATATCCTTCCCCGCCGTGGCGAGACCGTGATCTCGCGTTCGCTCAATCAGGGCGTCGGCGGCAAGGGCGCCAACCAGGCGGTCGCCGCCGCCCGTGCCGGCGCACGGTCCGCCCTGATCGGCTTCATCGGCGACGATGCGCAGTCGCGCGGCATCCTCGAGCGGCTCCAGGTGCTGGGGGTCGATGTCTCCGGTGTCATCGCGGTCGCCGGTGTCCCGTCCGGCTCGGCGCTCGTGGTGCGGGAGGTCAGCGGCGAGAACTTCATCGTGGTGAACTCCGGAGCGAACGCCGCGGGCGACCTCCCGCTCTCGGAGCTCGAGAACGCCATCGTGCGGGCGGAGGTCGTCGTGGTCCAGGGGGAGCTGCCCCCGGAGGTGACCGGCCTCGTCATCGACACGGCCGGGCGCCTGGGCACCAGGGTGGTCGTGAACCTCGCGCCTGTCACGTCGATCGGCGGCGCGATCCGCTGGGCCGACCCGCTGGTCGTCAACGAGGTCGAGGCGGCGCAGCTGCTCGACACCGTCGAGACGGACGGCGTCGAGCTGGCGAAGCAGCTGCGCGAGCGGGTCCGGAGCGTGGTCGTCACGCTCGGCGCGCGAGGAGCGGTGTACACGGAGGGCGCCGACGTGCTTCACGTCCCCGCGCCGCGGGTGGACGACATCGTCGACACCACCGGGGCCGGAGACGCCACCGTCGGGGTCCTGGCCGCCCACCTCGCCCGTGGGGAGTCGCTGGGACGCGCGGTCGAGCACGCCGTGCGTGCCGGCTCGGCGTCCGTCCGCTTCGCCGGCGCCGCCGAAGGTTACCCGTCGTTCGCGGAGGTGGTCCTGTGAAGAAGGCCGTGAGCCGTGAGGACGTCGCCCGCCTGGCCGGGACCTCGGTCGCCGTGGTGAGCTACGTCGTCAACGGCGGACCCAAGAACGTCAGCCCCGAACGCCGTGCCCGCGTGCTCGCGGCCATCGAAGAGCTGGGCTACAGCCCGAATCCCATGGCGCAGTCCCTCGCCGGCAGCGGTACGCACACCATCGGGATGATCGTGCCGAACATCGAGAACAGCTTCTTCGC
This sequence comes from Leifsonia williamsii, assembly GCF_030433685.1. Lineage (NCBI taxonomy): Bacteria > Bacillati > Actinomycetota > Actinomycetes > Micrococcales > Microbacteriaceae > Leifsonia > Leifsonia williamsii. The sequence continues at coordinate 6,752 of NZ_JAROCF010000001.1, read as the reverse complement.
CGAGCTCGCGCTCGCCGTCGAGGAGGAGGCCTCCAAGCTCGGCCGCCTGGTTTTCCTCGGCAACTCCGCCGAGAACAGCCGCCGGGAGTCCCAATACGTGCAGAGCTTCATCCGCCACCGCGTCGACGGCATGGTGTTCATCGGCGTGAGCAAACGAGCCTCCCTCCAGCCGGCCGTCGACGCGGGCATCCCGCTCGTCGTCGTCGACCGTCCGAACCCGGCCGCGCAGATCCGCTCGGTGAGCATCGACCACGCCGAGGCGGCAGAGCTCGCCACCCGGCACCTCGTCGGCCATGGCCACACCAGGATCGCGTGCCTGACCGGTCTCGAGAGCACCTTCGTCAGCGACGACCGCCTCACGGGCTTCCGGCGCGCGATGGAGGCGGCGGGGCACGAGCCGGCGGCGGTCCTCCGCCACCCGTACTCCTTCGAGGGCGGCCGCGACGCATGGACCGAGCTGCGGAAGACCGCTCCCGACACGGAGGCCGTCTTCTGCGCCAGCGACGACCAGGCGCGCGGTGTGATCGCCGCCGCCATGTACGACGGCGTCGCCGTCCCCCAGGCGCTCGCCGTGACGAGCATCGACGGCACGACGCAGGGCACGGTCCTGCGCCCCACCCTCACGTCGGTGCGGCAGCCGAGCAAGGTGATCGCGCAAGCGGCCCTGCGCCGGCTGTTCGCCGACGAGCAGGCGGAGCTGCACTGGGCGGTCCCCGCCGAACTCACCATCGGGCAGTCCTGCGGCTGCCATCCGGATCTGGACGAGTAGGAGCTCCTCCCCATGTTCAACGACGAACTGACACCCGAACTGCCCGGCGGGGCCGCGGTGCTCGAGCTGCGTCAGGTGGCCAAGTCGTTCGGCGCCGTCCAGGCGCTCCGCGACGGCGAGCTGACGCTGCGCTCCGGGGCCGTGCACGCGCTGATGGGCGAGAACGGCGCTGGCAAGTCCACCCTGGTGAAGGTCATCGCCGGCGTGCACCAGCCCGACGATGGCACCATGTCCCTCGGCGGCGAGACCGTCGTCTTCGACTCCACCGCGCAGTCGAAGAGCGCCGGCATCGCCGTCGTCTATCAGGAGCCGACGCTGCTTCCCGACCTCTCCGTGATGGAGAACATCTTCATGGGGCAGACGCCGCTCACGCGATCGGGCAACGTCGACCGCGGCCGCATGCGGCGGGAGGCGCGCGCCCTCTTCGCACGCCTGGGCGTGCACCTCGACCCCGACCGGATCGCCGACGGCCTGTCCATCGCGGATCAGCAGCTGATCGAGATCGCCAAGGCCATCTCGATCAACGCGCGCGTCCTCATCATGGACGAGCCGACCGCGGCCCTGAGCCCGGCGGAGGTCCAGCGCCTCTTCACGATCGCCCGCAGCCTGCGCGACGAGGGCTGCGCGATCCTGTTCATCTCCCACCGCTTCGAAGAGGTGTGGGATCTCTGCGACACGGTCACCGTGATGCGGGACGGCGCGTGGGTCGCGACGTCCGCCATCGCCGACACCTCCGAGCGGGAGGTCGTGCGGCAGATGGTCGGACGGGACGTCGACTCCCTCTACCCGCGCGGCGAGCGACGGAGCGGGAAGACGCTCCTCGAAGTCCGCGGGCTGACCTCCCTCGGCACCTTCCACGACATCGACTTCGAGGTGCGCGAGGGTGAGATCGTCGGCCTCGCCGGTCTCGTCGGCGCCGGGCGCAGCGAAGTCGCCCGCGCTGTCTTCGGCGTCGACGCCTACGACGCCGGCGAGGTGACCCTCTCGGGCCGTGCGGTGCCCCGGTTGAACGTCGGCGCCGCCATCAAGATGGGCCTCGGCCTGGTCCCGGAGGACCGGCGGAGCCAGGGCCTGATCCTGGAGTTCGGACTCGCCCGCAACGCCGCCCTGGCCGTCCGCAAGGCGCTCGCGCGGTTCGGCCTGATCCGCAGCGCGCGGGAGGAGGGGGTCTCGGCGGACTGGTTCTCGAAGCTCCAGGTCAAGGCACGCGCTCTCGACACCCGGGCCGGGACGCTCTCGGGCGGCAACCAGCAGAAGATCGTCCTGGCCAAGTGGCTGGCGACCAACCCGCGGGTGCTCATCGTCGACGAGCCCACCCGTGGGATCGATGTCGGGACGAAGGCGGAGGTCCACCAGATCCTCGCGGACCTCACCCGCCAGGGCGTCGGCATCCTCATGATCTCGTCCGACCTGCCCGAGGTGCTCGGGATGGCGGACCGGGTGCTGGTGATGCGCGAAGGGCGCATCACCGCCGAGCTCGGCCACGAGACGGCGGACGCGGAGTCCGTCATGTACGCCGCGACACATGGAACGGAGAACTGACGTGTCGATCACACAACCCTCTCTCGGCGCGCCGTGGGCGCGCCGGGTCGGCGCGGTCGCGCTGTCCAGGGAGACCGCCGTCGTCGTCGCCCTGATCGTCGTGATCGCGGCGACCACGGCATCCAACCCGCACTTCCTGTTCGGCGCCGACGGTGTCCGCGACCTGCTGCTGACACCGGCCCTGCTGGTGCTGCTCGCGGTCGGCCAGGCGGTGGTCCTGATCACCAGGAACATCGACCTCTCGTCGGGGTCCGTGCTCGGTCTCGGCGCCTGGCTCTCGGCCAGCACGCTCGCCAACCAGCCCGGTACGCCGCCCATCCTCGTGGCGCTGATGGCCGTCCTCCTCGGCGCGGTCGCCGGAGCGGTCAACGGCTTCTTCGTCGCCGTCCTCGGCGCCCCGGCCCTCGTCGTCACCCTCGGCGCCCTCTACGCCTTCCGGGGCATCAACGTCCTCTGGGCGGACGGGAAGGTGATCGGCGCCGCGAAGATGCCCGGCGACTTCCTGCGCTTCGGCGTCGGCGGGTTCCTGTCCCTGCCCAACCTCAGCGTCATCGCCGTGCTGCTCGTGGTCGTCGTCGCCTGGTACATGTACAAGCGGCCAACCGCCCGCGAGCTCTACGCGATCGGATCGGACCCGCAGGCGGCGACGCTCCTGGGGCTGCGCGGCAAGCGCCGGGTCTTCCTGGTCTTCGTCGCGAGCGGCGCGATCGCCGGCCTCGCCGGGTTCATGTACGCGGCCCGCTACGGCGCCGTCGACTCGCAGGCCGGCAGCGGCCTCGAGCTGAGCGCCGTCGCCGCCGCCGTCCTCGGGGGCGTCGCCATCTTCGGCGGCTCGGGGACCGTCTGGGGCGCCGCGATCGGCGCCGTGCTGCTCATCACCATCAACCGGGCGCTCCCCATCATGGGCGTCCCGGACTTCTGGCAGCAGGCCGTCGTCGGCCTCCTCATCATCGGCGCCATCGTGCTCGACCGACTTCTGGCGCTCCGACGTCGTCGCCGCCTGTCCGCGATCAGGGAGAACGAACATGACTGACACACGCATCGCACCGCCCGTCGCCGTGCGGAAGCGGGTCTATCCGGCCCACGGCGAGCCGCTGTGGCGACGGACGATCCTCACCCACGAGACCATGATCTGGGCCGTGACCGCGATCGTCGCGATCATCGCCGTGACCTCGGTGCCGCACTTCGCGTCGCCGCTCACGCTGAGCTACCTCCTGCTCGACCTCACGCCGATCCTGCTCTGCGCGCTGCCGGTCGCCCTGGTGCTCGTCTCCGGCGAGATCGACCTCTCGGTGGCGAGCGCGGTCGGCATCAGCAACGTCATGCTGGGCTGGCTGTTCGCCCACGGGGTGCCGCTGCCGGTCGCCATCGCCGCCGCGATCCTCTGCGGCGCGGTCGTCGGCGTGGTGAACGGCGTCCTGGTCGCGGTCGTCGGGCTCCCGTCCCTGGCGGTCACCATCGGAACGCTCGCGCTCTTCCGGGGGATCGCCGTCGGGATGCTCGGGACGGAGTCGGTCACCGACTTCCCGGTCCAGGTGAAGCTGCTGGCCAACTCCAACATCCCGGGTACGGGCATCCCGCTGATCATGGTGCTCGTCCTCATCGCCATCGCCGTCTTCGCGACGCTCCTGCATGCGACCCCGTTCGGACGAGCGGTCTTCGCGGTCGGACGCGGCCCGGACACGGCGCGCTTCTCGGGCGTCCGCACGGTGCGGCTGAAGTTCACCCTCTTCCTGCTGAGCGGGCTGCTCGCCGGCATCGCGGGGGTCTTCTACACCTTCCGCTACGGAAGCTCGCGCGGCGACAACGCGACCGGACTGGAGCTGGCGGTGATCGCGGGCATCGTCCTCGGCGGCGTCTCGATCTTCGGCGGCCGCGGACGCATCGCCGGAGTGATCGGCGGCGTGCTGCTGATCGGCATCGTGCAGAGCACGCTGCGCTTCCTCAACAGCTCCGACGACTCCATCAACATCGCCGTCGGCGGCCTCCTGGTCGCCTCGGTGGTCCTCCCGCCTGTCATCGCACAGGCCGCACAGACGTTCGCCTCTGCGCGACGACACCACGCCGTGCCGACTGGCCCGGCAGAGTCCCTGCACTGAAAGGCAAGTAAGAAAATGAGCACATTCTCGACGAAGAGACGCTTGACCGCCGTCCTGGCGACCATCGCGGCCGCGACGGCCATGACGCTGAGCGGCTGCGCCGCCGGTTCTGCCGGTGACGCCGGGTCCTCGGACGACCTCAGCATCGGCTACCTGCCGAAGATGCTGGGCAACCCGTACTTCGACCAGGCCGGCCTGGGCGCGAAGGAGGCCACCAAGGACCTCGGCGGGTCGTACACGCAGGTGGGCCCGCAGGTGGGCGCCGCCGACGCGCAGACCCCCTTCATCAACACGCTCGCCCAGCAGGGCAAGTCGGGCATCGTCCTGTCGGCCAGCGACCCCAGCGCGCTCGGCCAGGCGCTGTCGACCGCCCGCCAGGCGGGCACCAAGATCGTGACCTTCGACTCGGACGTCGCGCCCGAGTACCGCGACCTGTTCGTGTCGCCGGTGCCGGACATGAGCCTGTCGAAGGCGATGGTCGACCTCCTGATCGAGCAGGTCGGCGAGAACGGCGAGTTCGCGATCCTCGGTGCCTCGCCGAACGCGAAGAACCAGAAGGCGTGGATCAGCGGCATCGAGAAGTACGTCGCCGACTCCCACCCCGGCCTCAAGGTGGTCGAGAAGTTCTACGGGAACGACGACGACCAGGAGTCGTTCGACAAGACTGCCGCCACCCTGCAGAAGAACCCCAACCTCAAGGGCATCATCTCGACCTCGACGGTCGGGACGGCCTCGGCGGCGCGCTACATCAGCAACTCCTCGTTCGCCGGCAAGGTGGCGCTCACCGGGATCGGCATGCCCAACGCCACCAAGGCGTACCTGAAGGACGGCACCATCAAGAAGTTCGTCCTGTTCGACCCGGCCGACATGGGCCGCGTCGCCACCTACGCGATCGAGGCCCTTAAGAAGGGCGAGATCACCGGCAAGGAGGGCGACACGTTCACCGCGGGCAAGCTCGGCGAGTACACCGTCGAGAAGGGCGGCATCGTCCAGGCGGGCAAGCCGATCGTGTTCGACTCCGAGAACGTCGACCAGTACGACTTCTGACGCCGATGAACCCTCCGACCATCCTCCGCGGAGGCCAGAACGCGGCCCGCGCAGTCCTCTGCGCCGCGCTGGCCGTCGCGACCGTCCTCAACCTGATCCTGCGCTGAAACGAAAGGAACCCCCCATGGCACAGACCCGAATCATCCTCGACACCGACATCGGCACCTACTACGACGACGCCGTCGCCGTGATGTTCGCCGCCCAGAGCCCCGAGCTGATCGTCGAAGGCGTCACCACCTGCTACGGCGACACCCACCTGCGCGCCCAGATCGCGGCCAAGGTCCTCGAGATCTCCGGCCGGAGCGACATCCCGGTGTTCAAGGGCATCGGCGTCCCGATGCGCGACGAAGCCCTGATGTTCGGCTTCGAAGGCGACGGCATCCTCGAGCCGGGCGAGGAGCCGGCGTACGAGGAGCAGCACGCCGTCGACTTCATGATCGAGACGATCATGAACAACCCGGGCGAGATCACCGTCGTCACCCTGGGCACGGTCTCCAACATCGCGCACGCGATCATCAAGGAGCCGAAGGTCGTCGACAACATCAAGGAACTCATCATGATGGCCGGCGTCATCGTGCCGATCGTCGACGAGAAGGGCGTCCGCCGCTCCCCGATCGAGGAGTACAACTTCAACAACGACAAGATCGCCGCCGAGCTCGTGCTGCGCTCTGGCATGCCGATGAGCCTGATCCCGATCGACGTCACCCTGGGTGCCCCGCTGCTGGACGAGGACCTGGAGCGGATCCGCACGAGCGACAGCCCCACGGCGAAGCTCGCGACGAAGATCTTCGACCTGTGGCCGCCGCAGGAGAAGCTCATCTACACCGCCGTCGGCATCCCCACCGACCACACGGCGCTCTGGCTGCACGACCCGCTGACGGTCATGCACGCCTTCGACCGCACGCTGATGCAGACCTACCCCCTGCACATCGAGGCCGAGTACAACGCCTCGCCGGTCGAGTTCGAGATGTACATCCACAACACGAACGGCAAGCAGGACATGCTCCGGACCAACCCGAAGAAGCTGCCGCCGAACATGGACGTGGCACTCGAGGTCGACGGCGTCGCGGTCAGCCGCCTGTTCGCCGACCGCCTCATCGCCCCCGTGGGCAACGGCGTGGCCTGACGAGTGACGAGTGGAGGCGGGTGCGGCCGGTGCGGCCGCACCCGCCTTCGTCGTTCGCCCACACCTGGGCAGCAACGAGAAACCCCCGGCATCCGCAACGGATCCGGGGGTTCTCTTCCGTGGCTCCGACCGGCATCGATCCGGTGACCTTTCGATTTTCAGTCGAACG